>CAVZEH010000011.1:0-154135 GCA_963774255.1 uncultured Acidobacteriaceae bacterium | reverse complement strand
CGGATACAGTGGAGCGCGCCGCGGCTCGATTTCCAGCGCCGCGGGTTGGCGCACGTGAAGCGGAAGTGAAAATAGGCAGCTTGAACGTTGAAAGGAACGCCGAGCGGTGACACGCGCTTCACAGACTGCGGAAAGAGGGCCGGATTTGCGAATGAATCGGTTGTTAAGTCCCGCAGGACGCCAGAAACCGGGAATTGAGGGATGATTCAGCCGTCCCTACGGGACTGGGTCCTGTTTCCCTCGTCAACCCAGCACTGACGTGCTGGGCTATTTTCATTCCGTCCCTTCGGGACTCGGCAACCGCACCAACTATTTGATAGCCGGAAAGCAGATTCCCTCCGGGAATGACAGAAAGAAAAACAAAGGCCAGTCCTACTGCTTCTGTATTCGCACTTGCTTTTCTTTCTGTCATTCCCGAAGGGAATCTGCTTTATCGAATATTTAGGTGTAATTGGGTGGGCCGCAGGCCCATAAACAGTTCATTTTCGAAAGGGTTGGGTCAAGCGGCCATGGGATGGTTTCGCGGGTTCTTCTTTGCCGGGTTGTTTGCCTGTGTTGCTCTGCCGCCGCTGGCATTAGCGCAAGCGAGTGCGGTTGACTCCCTTGGCAGCCCAGTTGCTCCGAAGAAGGTCCTTTCCAAATCCAGACATCCCGGCGGCTCCAACAGGATGGAAAGCATGCCGGCTTCGGGCGCGATTCCCGGGGAGTCGTCTCCACTGTATTTCCAGCCAGGTATCGGCTGGCAACGTGCTCCCCAGGCTGCTTTAGGGCCCGGAGCCCGAGCGGGCGATACTTCGATGGCAGATAAGAAGACTACGAAAATGAACTTCGGAGCGGAGGATTGGGTGAAGGCGAATTCCGTCCTCCATCCGGCAAACAGCCTTGCCTTCTCGCGGTTGAAGACGGGAGTGAGTCCAATTCCGTATTCCGCGGCGTCGTTTTCCCAGAATGCCGAATCCGATGATTCCCTGGGAGCGGCCCAAGAACTTGGGAGCCACGCCTATGTAAGCAGTATCAAGCTTCGCAAAATGATGCGGAGCGCGTCCGACTTCGAGACTCGGCTTGAGCTCGAAAAGATCCGCGCCAAGATGGCAGGAGAACATGATAAGGCCAAGGATAGTTATGAGAAGAGCAAAGCCAGGGAAGAGAGCATGGAACCGGATCACGAGGGCATCGCTGCCTCCTCATCGATGAATGGCGGCAAGGTTAACCATGCGGATAGATCCCGCTGATCCTATGGAAGTTTAGAAACGGGCCCGAATGAAAATTGTGCTTCTCACGGAGACGTTCTCCCGCAAGATGGGATACATCTACACGGTTATGCCCAAGTACCTGGCGCGGGCTGGGGCCGAGATGCACGTGGTAAGCCTGAACCTGGCGCCTTACTGGCGCATGGCGGGGAGCGCGCAGGTTTTCGACGGCTTCAGCGAGGCGCTCACACCCGGGCTGGTCGAAGAGATGGATGGCTACACATTGCACGTTCTGGACGGCCGGCAGCAATTCGGCTCCGTGCGCATGAATGGCCTCAAGGAAAAGTTAGAAGAGCTGCGGCCCGACGTGGTGCAGACATGGGTGTCCATCGGCTGGATTCCAATCGATGCAGCGCGATTCCAGAGGCGTCTCGGATACAAGCTGTTTACCGGGAACCACAATGCGATGAGCACTGCGCGGGAGAGCCTGATTGGGGGGCCTCAAGTCAGAATCAAGAACCTGTTGACGCGCTTTGTTCCCGGCCGGCTGGCCAGCTTGCGCACGGAACGATGCTATGCGGTCACCAAGGATTGCGCGGAGATCGCTTGGCGCTACTACGGGGTAGAGCGGGAGAAAGTAGTTACGATGCACCTGGGCGTCGATACAGACTACTTCTATCCCGTGAAGAGCGATGCGGATCTTGAGCAGCGCCGCTCGCTTCGCAGCTCGCTGGGGATTGAGGAGAACGAGATTTTTTGCATTTACACAGGCAAGATGACGGAGGCGAAAAATGCCTTAATTCTGGCTCAGGCGATTGCCCGTTTGCGGGAGATGGGGAAATGGTATTCGGCGATCTTCATCGGAAATGGAGCGCAGCGGCCGGCGATTGAGGCCACTCCTTATTGCCGGGTGAAGGATTTTATGCACTTCTCCAAGCTGGCAGAGTATTATCGCGCGGCGGATATAGGAGTGTGGCCCACCAACGAGAGCACATCTATGCTGGACGCCGCCGCTTGCGGGCTGCCGCTGGTGGTCAGCGACGGAATTGTCTGTCGCGATCACGTTGATGGCAATGGCCGGGTCTTTCGCATGAATGACCTCAATGCGCTGATAGCGACGCTTTTCGAGTTGGGGCCGCGAGAAGTGCGCGGGGTATTAGGGGCAGCGGGCGCGGCGAAGATGGCGGCGCAATTCAGTTGGGAATCAGTGGCGCGGCGGCGGATGTCGGATTATCAGCAGGCGCTCGCATCGGGAATAACCGAAGACGGCAGGGTCTATCGGGCGGGAAGCCAGGCTAAGGGAATGAAAATGGAATGAGCCAAGCTGGATGTGACGGGGACTGCGAAAGCCTCATTTGCAATTAAAGTCAATTTGTCATCTCGACTGAGATGACAAATTTGCTCAAGGTCCTTAAGGGCACTACACGAGCCAAGCTGGACGTAGCAAAGAGCTGCACCCAGCAGAGATAAACCGCAGATCTCTCCACTCCGCTTCGCTCCGGTCGAGATGACAAATTTAACTCCACTCCGCTGCCCTCCGGGTCGGGATGACAAATACTTCGCTCCGGTTGGGTGGTCTTTTGATACCTGTCCTGCGGGGAGCTTCCAACCCTATTTTTTGAACTTGCGAGAAGAAGTATGAAGGTTTTGATTGTTAGCGCTGTATTTCCGCCGGAGCCGGTGGTTACGGCGCAAACCAGCTTTCAGATTGCCGATGAGTTGTTTCATCAGGGCCATGAGGTTACGGTGTTAGCGCCGTTTCCCAGTCGTCCTGATGGAGAGCTTTTCAAGGGCTATCGGAGATCGCTCTACCGCAGAGAGAGCATGGGCTTTGCTGTGATCCGCTGCTTTTCCTTTCTGTCCAAGAAATCAACCGTGGGCAGCCGGATGTTGGAAAATATCGGATTCGCAATTACTTCTTCGGTCCGCGTGATGCTCGCGCCCCGGCCCGACATTCTTTATATGAACTCCTGGGCGATTTTCGGCGCCGGGCTGGTCTCAATTGCGGCCTCGATTCGCGGCATTCCGGTGGCCATGAGCATCCAGGACATTTACCCGGAGTCGCTTTCAGAGCAGAAAAAGATCGCACCGGGATCGCCGCTTTATAGGATTCTGCGCCGGCTCGATACCAAGATCGCGCATTCGGCAAAGGCGCTTATCGTCATCTCCGAGCGTTTTCGGGAAACTTATGCCGTGGACCGCGAAGTGCCCGCGGAGCGCATCCATGTAGTGCAGAATTGGGGAGAGACCGCCTCGGTCGAGGTGGATGCGCGCGGCGCCTATGCTCTTCGCCAGAAGTACTGCATACCCGATCGCGCGATCCTGGCCGTCTATGGCGGCAATATCGGGGCGGCGGCCGGAGTGGAAACAGTAATTGAGGCATTTGAGTATCTGTGGAATGACGAGAATATCTACCTGCTCATCGCTGGGTCGGGATCGTCGTTGCGAGCCTGCCAGCAACTGGTGGACAAGAAAGGGCTGCACGACCGCGTCTTCTTCTACACGCCTTGGCCCAAAGCGCAGACAGGAATGGTTTTAGGCGCAGGGGACATTTTATTGCTGCCGACGCAGGGAGAGCAGTCCCTGGTCTCAGTTCCTTCCAAGCTCATCTCCTACATGCTGGCCGGCCGTCCGGTGCTGGCCATGGTTCTCAAGAACTCCGATACGGCCGAATTGATCGCCGGGGCGAAGGCCGGATGGGTGATTCCTCCGGACGATCCCGCCGGAGTCGCCGCGGCATTAAAAACAATTGCCGCCATTCCGCCCGAGGAACTCCGCGCCTCCGGCGCCAGGGCGTTGGATTATGCCCTGCGCCATCTGACCCGCGAAGCGAACCTGCCTAAGATGATTCAGCTTCTTCTACAGCTCGCAAAACCAGAGCCACCTTCCGCGGCGCTGGGTCAACGAATTGAACACATAGGTTGAAAATGTTGGCCAAACGGTTTCTAGACCTCTTTCTTTGCTGCGTTGGAATTCCCTTTGCTATTCCCGTGATCGCGATTTGTGCGCTGGCGGTGCGCCTGAGCTCGCCGGGTCCTGTGCTCTTTCGTCAGAAGCGAATTGGCATGAACGGACGGCCTTTTCAGATGCTAAAGTTTCGCAGCATGTATGTGAATGCGCCAGATATCAGAAACAACGACGGCTCCACTTTCAACGCGCTCCATGATCTCCGAGTAACTCCCGCGGGACGATTTCTGCGAAAGACGAGCTTTGACGAGATTCCTCAGTTGATCAATGTCCTGCGGGGAGAGATGAGCATCGTAGGACCCCGTCCTGACCTTCCCGACGCAATTCAACATTACCGGCCAAAAGATCACCTGCGCCTCTCGGTTCCTCCGGGAATTACGGGTCTGCCTCAGGTACGCGGGCGCAATACGCTGCCTTGGGCGGTGCGCCGGGAAATGGATGTGGAGTATGCAGAGACTCGCTCGCTGTGGTTGGACATCCGCATCATCCTGATGACTTTCCCGGCGGTCCTGCTGAGCCGGGGTATTTACATTGAGGCATCGAAAAAGCGCGAGGAAACAGCTTAACTCAAGCTTGTCACCGATTCCTGGTTTTCAGTCTGTAAGACCGCACCGGCTAGTGGCGCGTTCCCAAACCAAAACAGAATTAGAGATTTCTTAGATCAAACATATGCAACGAGAAGCCCTTAAAAAAGTTCTCATCATGGGCTCGACCGCGCCGGAAGCCGCCAAGACCCTGGCTTCGATCCGCGCGTCGGGTAAAGACAATATCGAACTGCTCGGGTATGTCGATGACGATCGCTCGCGATGGGGAACCAGATTTCTGGGACAGCCTGTGCTGGGCGGGAGCGAGTTGCTGAGCGGCGAGCACAACGATGCGTGGGTGGTAAACAACGTAGCCAGCACGATGAACGCGCGGAGACGAGTCTGGCATAAGCTCGACGCGCTGGGGGTGAACTCCTATACCCTGGTCCATCCTTGGATCGATACGGCGCAGGCCGAAATAGGCATGGGAAGCGTGGTTCAAGACGCAGTGATTCTCTCTCCCGGCGTTCGTATCGGCCGCCATTGTCTGATCAACATTGGGGCTATCGTGGCTCACGAGAGCGTTGTGGAGGACGTGTGCTTTCTAGGTCCGGGAGCAATTCTCAACGGCCGCGTTCACATCAAGGAAGGCTCGTTTCTCGGGGCGGGTTGCATCATTTTGCCGAATGTAATTGTTGGTGAAGGCAGCATTGTCGGTGCCGGCGCCGTGGTCATCGAAGATGTTCCGCCCTGCTCCACTGTCGTTGGCTGTCCTGCCAAGGTAATCAAGCAGCGTATTCTCGTGAGCGTTTAGAGCCAATTCCACAGTTAGTGTCCAACGTTCTATTCCGAGGCGTAAATTATCTATGGAAATTCAAGAGCAGACAATTCCATTTCACTCCGCAAGCGTTGGAGAAGAGGAAGCAGAGGCGGCCGCGGATGTTATTCGCTCCGGTTGGCTTACGATGGGGCCGAAGACGATTGAATTCGAGCAGAAATTTGCCTCCTATGTCGGAGCCAAGCATGCGATCGGGGTGAATTCCTGCACCGCGGCGCTGCACATTGCGCTGGAGGCGATCGGATTAGAGCAGGGCGACGAAGTTCTCGTGCCCACAACTACATTCACGGCGACCGCCGAGGTGGTTGTTTATTTCAAGGCCGTACCCGTGTTGGTGGATGTAGACCCGGTAACACTATGCATCGATGCGGAGGATGCGCGGAGAAAAGTTACCGCCAAGACGCGGGCCATCCTGCCGGTGCATTTTGCCGGGCAGCCCTGCGAGATGGAGAAGATCCAACAGTTGGCCGCGAGCCATCATCTCGAGGTCATTGAAGATGCGGCCCACTCGCTGCCGGCTTCATTCCGCGGCACTCCGGTAGGAGCCATCAGCAAATTGACTGCCTTCAGTTTCTACGCCACCAAGACCATGACCACGGGTGAAGGCGGAATGGTCACTACCGATGACGACGCGCTGGCCGCGCGTATGAGGATAATGAGGCTGCACGGCATTGGCCGCGACGCATGGAAGCGTTATAGCAGTGAGGGCTCCTGGTATTACGAGGTATTGAGCGCCGGCTTCAAGTACAACCTTACCGATATCCAGTCCGCCATCGGCCTGGTCCAGTTGGCCAAGTGCACGGAGATGCGCAACCGCCGTGAACAGATCGCCAGGCAGTACAGCGAGGTCTTCTCGCAATGCTCACAGTTGCAGATACCAATCGTGCTCGACGATCGCGAATCGGCCTGGCACCTTTATGTGCTGCGCCTGAATCTGGAGCAGCTTAAGATCGGACGGGCCGAAGTTATCGAAGGATTGAAGGAGAGAGGAATCGGGACCAGCGTGCACTTTATCCCCTTGCACATGCACCCGTTTTACCGGGACTCATACCATTACCGCGAGGAAGCCTTTCCTGTCGCTACAGCGGAATATCGCAGGTCGTTCTCATTGCCGATCTATCCCGGGATGTCATCGAGTCAAGTCGAGTATGTGGCGGGGCAGGTTCTGGACGTAATCGGGAGTGCGCACCGTTAGAAGCGTAACTTTTTTGTGGATGCCAGAAGCAGATTCCCTTCGGGAATGACAGAAAGAAAGGCAAGGACGTGGCTGATTTGTGGAACCCCACATCTGACGCAAAGAACGCGTCAGATATGGGGCACCCGGCGTTTACGTGGGGAAGGAGTCGCTTGCTGGACTGAAGCAGAAGCAGATTCCCTTCGGGAATGACGGAAAGAAAGGCAAGGACGGAGACAGGTCCCAGTATTTGGCCCCACCGATGAACTCGGTGGGGCCAGATTTGTTTTTGGGCTTAACGATTGATGTAAGATGTTTTTTCTTAGAGGAACTCACAATGCGGACCGCTCCTGCTATCCCTATGCTCCTGCTTCTTTCCGTGTGTGGATCGGCCATGGCGGCCGATGTGGGGAGGCCGGTTCCATTCCACGGTCCGCCGATGGGGTGGTCCTCCTGGAACAGTTTCTCCAACACCATTGATTCCGCGGTGACGATGGAGCAGGCGAAAGCCATGGCCGCTTCCGGCCTGAAGGCCAGGGGATACGAGTACATCAACATCGACGAGGGCTGGTGGCTGGGGACGCGGGATGAGAAGGGCAACATCGTAGTCGACGCCAAGCAATGGCCTGCGATCGCTCCCGGGGAAAAGCCGGGAGAGATGTCGAACATCGTGAGATACATTCACAGCCTGGGTCTCAAGGCGGGGATTTACACCGATGCAGGGGAGGCGGGCTGCGGCTACTACGGTCCGGATCTCGGTCCTCCGGCGGCGCACACGGGAAGCGAAGGGCACTACGAGCAGGACTTCCTGCAATTTGCCAAGTGGGGCTTCGATTATGTCAAGGTCGACTGGTGCGGCGGATCGCATGAGAATCTCGATCCCGCGGTGCAGTATGCGGAGATAGCCCGCGCAATCGAAGAAGCGGAGGCGACTACCGGGCATACTCTCTTCTATTCCATTTGCAATTGGGGCAGGAACAGCCCGTGGACATGGGCGCCGGGCATCGGCGGCGTCCGCGGAGATATATGGCGGACCAGCGGGGATATTGTCGCTCCTATTGTTGCAAACACGAAAAACGCCAATCGCCGGGCGAGCTTCGCCGGAGTTCTGTCTAATTTCGACAAGGGCATTCATCCCCAGGCCGAGCACACGGGCTTCTACAACGATCCGGATATGATGCTGGTGGGAATGCCGGGCCTTTCGGATGCGCAGAACCGCGCGCATATGGCGCTGTGGGCTATTTCCGGGGCGCCGTTGATCCTGGGAGCCGATCTTACCAAGCTCAGTGAGGCCACTCTTGCCACGGTCGCCAATCCCGAGGTGATTGCGGTGGATCAGGATCCGCTGGGACTGCAAAGCGTCGAAGTGGCCGAGTCCGAGCCCGGTCACCAGGTTTGGGCAAAGCGCATGGCTCGCGCGGGAGAGCGCGCCGTAGTGCTGCTGAACCGAACCGCTTCCGCGGCGGAGATTGCGGTGGATTGGAAGGAGCTGGGACTGGAGCCGTCGGCCAGGGGGACAGTGCGCGATCTCTGGAATCAGAGGGATCTTGGCTCGCATGCCGCGTCCTACTCGGCCGAGGTTCCCGCGGGGGATGCGGTGATGCTCCTGGTGAAAGGAGCGGAGGCAAAGGCGGCGCGATATCCAGCGGGTTCCGCGGCTTGCAGGGGCTGCTCAGGCGGGAAGAGCGTCTCGATTGGCGGCGATAGGACGCTGAGCTTTCGCGGGGTACAGTCGGCGGGGAAGTTCGCCGCGATTCAAATCGCCTATGTGAATGGGAGCAGGACAACGGTGACCGGCGAGCTGCGGGTGAACGGCCAGACGGCTACACGGATTGCTTTCCCTGCAACCGGGGCCGGCGCGGGAGTGATCACGATTGAAGCGAATCTCGATCCGTCGAGCGCAGACAATACGCTCAGCTTCTCGGCGCCCTGCAGCACCGGGATAACGATCGAGTCGATTGCAGTGCTGGGAGGTTTGTTGTAAACGGGGTTTGTTGTCTATCTAGATTTGTGGGATCCCAGGTCCCAGAGTCGGGACCTGGGGCACCCGGGATCTGTCGTGTATGTTTTTTGGGAAAACCGCAGATCTCTCCGCTTCGCTTCGCTTCGGTCGAGATGACAAATTAATTGTTGTTGTACCTGCAGTGGGTGCCCCAGGATTTTTCAGCCGTCCCTGCGGGACTTCACTTTATAACCGAAGGTTCCCCAGCACTGACGCGCTGGGCTATTTTCAGGCGTCCCTTCGGGACTTGGGATTCCGGCTTATTCCATCGGCTGCGATGAGAGCACCAGGGAGCTCAGCGGGCCGAGGTGGAGAGTGGTGCGCGCGGGGTCACCTTCGCGTAGTTTCCTGCATTGGCCCGGTTGGTTTCGGCAAGTAGACCGCGATCGAGACCCGGGGAGAGCGAGCAGTTGGGATTTACCGATAGGTTCTTGGCGGCGCCACGGTTGACGGCGACTACGACGCAGGAGCTGTTCTTTATCCGCTCGAAGACCAGGGTATCGGGATCGACGTACAGAGTGAGGTAAGCTCCTTCGGAGATCGCGGGGCTGTTGCGCCGCAAAGCGGCCAGGGTTTGGATGATTTTGAAGGCGGAGGTATCCTCGTCCCAGCTTTTCATACCCGGCCGGTTGAACGGGTCGTCAGCGGTGCTGTTGATGCTGGTCTTGTTGTAGGAGTAGCCGTTCAGCTCAAAGAGATGGTAGTCGGCCAGATACTGTTCGTCACCGTAATAGATGATAGGAATACCACGCACGGTCATCAGCAGGACGGTGGCCAGATCCATTCTTCTTTCCCGCTCGATTTCGCCGCTTACGCCGATCTTGTCCAGGCGAACCATGGTTCGAATCTGATCGTGGTTGTCGATAAAAATTCCCTGCCAGGTATCTCGTCCGTTGAAGGCGGTCACGCGCTGCCGCAGCAGGTCATCCAACGGGGCGAATGACCGGTAGAGAAACCTGCCAAGTCTAGCATTCACCTTGAGGCCGAACAAGTTCTTTTCGGGACTTTACAGAACTTTACCTTGCTTCACCAATCTTTATCGCATGCGGCTTCTCCCGGTGGTCGAATCGAGTGGTGATCGGAAGGAGAGTTGGTATGAAGCAAAGTGAAATGCCGATGCTGTCCAAACGCCATTCAGGCCCTAGTCTGCTAATGCTCGCGCTTATCTACCTTGGCTTGCTGATCTTGGGAGGCTCCAGGCTCAGCGCCGCCTTCGCTATCCCAAAAGACTCCGCCGAGAAGGCTGTTGCCTATCTTGCGAAGAACGGCTCGGCCATCCAATGGGGTTCCTTGTTCGAACTGGGGTCGGCTATCCCGCTAGGCATCTTCATTGCAACTACTGTTAGCCGCCTGCGGTTTCTCGGTGTCCGCGCGGCGGGAGAGTCGATCGCGTTTTTGGGCGGCATCGGTGCGACGATGATGCTGATCCTTGCGGCTCTGGCCAGTTGGTCTCTTACCAGGCCAGGAATAGGGGAGTCGGCCGGCGCAGTGCGCGCGCTGCAGGCGCTCACCTTCGCCGGCGGCGGCCCCGGCTTCGTTGTGCCGCTCGGGCTTTTTCTCGCTGGGGTCTCGGTCACGGGCGGGCTGCACAAGCTCATGCCGCGCTGGCTTATGTGGCTGGGCCTCGCGGTCGCGCTTGCATGCGAGCTCGCCTCGCTGACTCTACTGAATTTCAAGGCGGCCTATTTTATTCCTGTGGGCCGCTTTGTCAGTATTGTCTGGATGATCGGCGTCGCTCTTACTCTTCCGGCCGGTATCGCTAGCGCGAGGTCCGGGACGGAGGCAAAGGCGGCAGCATAGCAGGTTTAGACCAGAAGCAGATTCCCTGCGGGAATGACAGAAAGAAAAGCAAGTGCGAATACTGCGGGTCAGGAAATTTAGGAACGATTGTGTCAGTCGTCCCTACGGGACTGGGCTTTCTTTCCTGAGGGAACCCAGCACTGACGTGCTGGGCTATTTTCAGGCCGTCCCTCCGGGACTCATACGCTGTGAATCGGGATTCCCGGGGGTTTGTTGAGTTATCTCATGGCTGGCGGCTGGGCTTCATCGGCGGATGGCCCGTAGATGCCTGGGATGGGCACGTTCAGTATCCGCAGGTTTACGCCGAGTTGGGCACGATGGTGAATGAAGTGATGGAGAAACATGGTGCGATACATCGCTGCCCGCGGGCCCGCGGCTAGCACCGCATCGCTGCGGGTAAATGCCCACTCCTTCATCAGGAACTCGTCGCCGGCCGCTGCCAGTAGAGCGCGCAGCTCGCTCGGCTTCCAGTCAGCCTTGTCCTCCGGGATGATCGCGAAGTAGCGTCGAGCGTTTTCCATTTCGGCGTCGAAATCGAGCAGACATACGTCGGCGATGCTCATGCGGTCACCGCCTTTCCGGCGATCAGCTCCGCCAAACGATCGAAGGCGCTGTTCCATCCGCCGCTGTGGCCGTCCCGCTCGCCTTCGGTGGCGAATGGCGCCTGGGTAAAATGCATCACCGTCTGCTGCCCGCGCTCTTCGAAGCGCACCGTGATGAGGTTTTCCTTATAGGGGCTCTCAGGCAATCCGACACTTGAGCGATCCTCCCAGGCAAAGGTGTAGACCAGCAGCTCCGGCGGCCTGATCTCCTTAACAATGCCGCCTTGCCGCAGATACGCCATTTGCCCGGTGCTGGGAACCTGACCCCGCATGGCGAGGCTCCAGCGTCCGCCCGGTTCGTTGGGCATCACTACTTCGGTGGCTTGAAAGCCCCGTGGACCGGCCCACTGCATTTGCATTTCCGGATCGGACCATGCTTTCCAGACAAGCTCACGGGGCGCATCGAAGACTCGGGTGATCGACAACTCATACCCTGTCTTGCTGGCTTCGGGTTTTGCTGACACTGCGTTCATTTTTCTCCTCCTGCTGGCTTGCGCTTGCTCCCTTTGCTTCTGCTCATACTCCTGCTGTCTTTTGTGGACTGCAGCCGCACCAGGTATTCATCGAGCCGGTCGAAGCTCTCGTCCCAGAACTTTCTGTACTGCTCGATCCAGGCGGCGGCGGCCTGGAGCGGCTCGGCGCGCAGCCGGCAGGGACGCTTTTGTGCCTCGCGGCTGCGCTCGATCAGGCCGGCGCGCTCCAACACCTTGAGGTGCTTGGAAACCGCCGGCAGGCTCATTTCGAAGGGCTCGGCCAGCTCGAGCACGGTTGTCTCTCCCAGGGCCAGGCGGGCGAGGATGGCGCGGCGCGTGGGATCGGCCAGGGCGGCGAAGGTCGAGCTGACTTGATTCTCTGTTGTTAAACCCATTGGATAAATAACCTATTAGTTAAATAAATCCGCGGACCGGAAGGTGTCAAGGGTTTTCGGAAAAATGTTGTGGAGATTTGTGGAATCCCAGGTCCCAAAGTCGGGACCTGGGATTCCCGAAATTTGTTGAATGGAGAGATTCAGGGATGCGACTGCTCGGCTTCGGCCCAGCGCAGGGCTTCCTGCCGGTCTGAGAATGCGCGCATGCGGACTGCCCTGCCATTGCGAATTGTGTAGACGTCGGCCAGCCTGATATCCAGCCATTCTGTACTCCCTTTGGGCAGGACTCTGGCGTGAACGAAGACGACGATCCGGTTGCCCACGGGAATAAACTGCTCCGGTTGGCTGCCTCCCTCGGTGAAGCCCTCCCGAGATTGTGTGAGGTAGCGCTTTACTCCCTCGAGTCCGTGGTATGTTCCGCCTCCAGGAAATTCCGCGGGCTCGCTCCATTCGATCTGAGGATCGAGCGGCTCTAATGCCGCATCGATATCTCCGCGGTTGAAGGCTCCGTAGGCTGCGCGCAGATGCTCGATCATCTTCTTCGCCTGGGGAGAGTTTTCCATGTCCAATTATGCGCGATTGCTAAGAAAATGGTCCCTCAGCGGCTAAAGCCGATCGAGTTTTGGGTCAGATATGTACGGCCTGGAGGCCGTACCCTTCAACGTTCCCGAGATTTGTGGCAGCCTGTAAAACCGAGAAGCAGATTCCCTTCGGGAATGACAGAAAGAAAAGCAAAAGCAGGAAGGCAAAGGCAGAAGCGGGCTTGCTAGAAGATTCCCTGGGCAAAGAATTCCTGCCTGGCGCGGCGCAGGAGATCCGTCTTCATGGCTGCGGCAAAGCGATGGTCGTAGACGTAGGCCTGGATGGCGATCCGGCTTCCCCGGGGGTTCTTGGCGTCCTCATCGAGCGCCACGTCGATGTGCCGTCCGAGATGGGTATAAGGGCAGCACACGGCAATCTCCTTGCAGAGTTCGAGGGCGCGGTTCGCATCGGCCTCCGCGGGAAGCAGCAGCTGGGCTTCAACTACGCATTCCGCCACCCCGGCATTGGCGTTGAAGATCAGCTTGTTCAGCACATCCGAATTAGGGATGGTGACCACCATCGGCTTCAACGGTTGCCAGCAGGGCACGATGGCGGCGCCACCACCCCTCGCTTTTCGCATTCCTGAACCTGCGGCTGTCTTTCGGCTGGTTGACCGGCACACTTTGGGTCCAACGGGCGTACCGCTCCAGGATGGCCGACGCATCTTTGTTGAAGGCATCGTTTCTCTTGTGCCAGTCGCGCCACTCGTCAGGATGATTTCCTCCGCGCCAGATGCGCCAAGGCTCGCACAGGTCGAGAGCTGCCAGGGTCGCCAGCCGCTGGAACTGCCTGTCAATTCCGGCCCGGGAGCGTCCTGCCTCAATTGGGATTTCCTGATCGCAGGCGCGCATCGCTTCGAGCGCGCCGCGGATGGGCTGGAGTTTGAGGAATTCACCGAGGGGTGCGGCGAGGAGCGAATCTGCGGTCTCGCGATACCAATCGAGGGTAGCGGGAATATGGCCGCGGGGTAGGGGAAGTTGTTGCGCAGCGGTAGAGGCTTGCGCGATACCCGTGCTGCAAGCGGCGAGATCCTGCCATGCGCTCTGAAGCTTGAGAAGAAAGCGCTCCCCAGCCTCGCGTGCGGTCTGCGTCACTGGCTCGGACGATGAGGTCGCCACGGGATTTTCCAGGAGGGGGGGAATCAAAAGAAATGTCCGAGGCGTGGGCGCGCCTCGGACATGAAACGCCGGTTATGCCGGTCTACGCACATCCCCAGCGGACACACGCTCGACTTCGACTTGCTGGCGGCGGACAGTATCATGAACGGTTTCGACGCGATCCGATCCCGTCTTGCCGACCACAACCTCTTCCGCAACATGGGCCGATTTGCTGACGACTGCCTGTTCGGCGGTCTCTGTGACCTCGACGGTCTTGTCGGACCAATCGATGTCCTGGATATAGGAGGGATCGGAGATAGCGCGGCGGGCAATCTCCGCGTGCTCCTCATGCAAAGTCACTTGCGCTTCAACCGGCTTCTCGGTGACGAAGCGGCGAATGCGGGTCGTGCCCTGCTCGACCAGCTTTTTGCCTACTTCGAGCTGCTCTTCAGCCAGGCGTAGAACCTGTTCTTTGCTCACGTCGGTGGTCAGAGGCTTGGCAGGCACAGCCGCTGCGACAGCAGCAGCCATGGGCACGGCTTCGGCCTTGGGAAGGAATCCCTTTTCAATCGCCCGGTCCTGCACATCGACGATGTTGTGCTGGTTCAGAATTCCCATCGCCTTGGGCACGTCGGGGTCCGCCGCACGCACGGTGAGGACGACTCCGCCGGTCTCGACTGCCTTGCCGTAAACTTCGGCTTCGTGCTGCTCGATCTCGCCGCCGAAGAGCCGATGCCAAAGTCCCGGTTCGCGTAATGCCGGGCCGCTCTTGGGCAATTCCGCGCCGCTGACTACGCTGATGTCGTCGGTAGAAAAGCCCGCTTTGGCGAGGTTGCTCTTGGCAGCTTCGGCATGCTGGGCGGTGTCGAAAAGGGTAACGATCTTTTCATAGCTCATGAGTTCTATTTCTCCTCTTTGGCTGGTGCGCCATCATTTTGAGCCTCCGTGAAGGAAGCTGCGGGAGGTGCGATTGGAAGGCGAGTCACCACGGCTTCCTGTTTGCGGAGCGTGACGTTCTCTAGAAACCTTTCGGTCGCTCGGACGCGCCGAACGCGCACCTCTTCTTTAAGGATGAGGCGCCGTTCGACTCGTAAAACTTCCTCAACTACCGGAATGACGATGCTGTCACCGTCGTCCCGGATCGAGGGCATCGCATCGACTGGTTTGTCGATGGGAATCCGTTCGATCTCGACATGTTCCTGATTCACCAACTCATCGATAACCTGCTCATGCTGATGAGTGACGCGAGAGACCTGCACCCGGCCTGTCTGAACCACTCGCTTGGCGACCGCGAGCTCCTCTTCGAAGAGAGGAATCGCGGTTTCGCGGAGATCTCCGGACGGAGTCTCCGCACTCTCGACGACCGTATTTACGCTTCCATCGGGAAGGTTAACCATAGAGCGCCTCCGAAGCTTGTGCTTGCGGCTATTTGTTGGTGACCAGCATGGAGATACGGCGGTTCAAGGCGCGGCCTGAATCGCTGGCATTGTCGCCGACCGGGTGTTCCTCTCCGTATCCTTGAGCCGCGAGACGGCCCGGAGCGATGCCCAAGTGCACTAATTCATCCATCACGTTGGTAGCCCTGTCTTGCGACAGCTTCAGGTTGGAGGCGGCGGAGCCCACGTCATCGGTGTAGCCGCCGATCTTCAAATGGACGTTGGGATAGGCTCCAAGAATGGCCGCGATGTTATGCAGTTGTTCCTCCGACTGCGGCTGGAGTGTCGCAGATCCGGTGGCAAATAGCAGACGGTCAAAGTCAAACCAGGTGGTTTTGTCCGGCGCGCGGCTTGGATCCTGGATGAAGGCAAGCAGCCTGCCTTCGACTCCACGCTCGGGAATGTTAAGGGTGGCGCCGCCGGGCAATTGGCGGGGCACGAAAGCTCCCAGATCGGGCGGCGGTGCCGCAACCGGGGCTATTACTACGGGGGCGCTAGCTACTGGCGCTTCGGCCACCGGCGCACGGTGTGACTGTAAGGCCCACCAGAGAGCGGTCACGCCAAGCAAAAGCACCAGGAGAATAGCCCCAAGCCAAGGCGGAAACGATCCTTCCTTGCGTTCGGTCTGAAAGACCACCGGATCGGTTTCGATGGTCTGGGCGAGCACGGGACTAGACTCGCGCACCTTCGGAGGGGGCGCGGCGGGGGTCTCGAGGGATCCCGTACCTGTGCTATGGAGAAAAGCCGGAAGGGTAGTCGCAGTGATGCCCTCCTCGCGAACACTGGTTCCGAGGTCGCTGAGCAAGGTCTGTGCCGCCACAGCCATGACTGTCGGGGCGACGCCGGCTCGCAGACCGGCTTCCCGGCTTATGGAGTTGAGAACCGCATCCTGCCCACTCCCAAACAAAGAAGATGAAAGCTTCTTACCGCCGGAAATCAGCGGCGAATTTGGGTTAGTAAGCTGGCCGGTTGCAAGGGCAGAGGAAACGAAGTTGGCGAGAGTCTTCGAAGCCAGGTCCACGACTTGGCGCAAGGTCTCCGAATCCGCAGTTTTGCCGCTGAGGCCGCTGAAGATCGCGGCGGTCGCCAATTCCAAGCCTCGGGAGAGGGTTTGTTTGGATTCCCCTAAGCTTCTGGCGACTTCATCTACCGTGGAGTTATGAGCGTAAAGGTTGACGAGGTGGGCGGAATATCGCGCATAGTCGGGCATAACGGGGGCGTTGCCTCCATGCTGGCGTAGTCATTTCCTGGCCCTTACGCACCGACCTCTATGTATCACAATGGTTCATGGTGCTGTAACGTTTAAATAAAAGTCTTTAACATGCGACAAAAGTGTGATTGTTGCTGAACAGGGATTATGATCGGCCACGACCGGATTAGTGTCAAGTTAAAAAAAAGGATTTCATGCGGAATTTCGTACTGCGGTGGTTGCAGATCGATTGCGGACGCTAGCCGGCGAAGCTTGGCAGTCGAGTAGCGGTACTGCTAGCGGTTGCAGACAAAGAACGGTGATTCCCACTCGCAACTGAATGACTCTCCCCTGAAAGATCACCCCGCAGTGAATGAGAATCACCGGCCGATTAAACGCGATTCTCACTAGTCGCCCAAACTGACTCATCCCCTGAGGAGTCATTGTGAAACAGTGACAATCGCGGGAGTGCAAGAGCGGTGATCACTCACGGGCGCCCGATTTGATTCCTCTCCCCGAAGAATCGATCTGCAACCGCGAGAGTCACCGTTTTGGATTATGAACCGGAAACCGTGCGATAGGTTGCCATTAAAAATCTCTGATGTAGCTGGCGGAATAACAGCCGCTAGAAAAGAGGCCGATAATAGTAACTGTAACAGTATCGCTGGGAGCGCGAAAACTGTTCCCTCAGCGGCTAAAGCCTAACTACTTCCAACCACTTACGTACGGCCTGAAGGCCGTACCCTTCAAAGCTGCCGAGAACCGCGGGGAGCGCTGATCCCTCCCACTCCTCTTCCCACCCCAGCAAGCTTCGCTTGCCGGGGACCCGGCTTCACTTCGGTCGAAAATGATTCCGAAAGGCCGGGTGGGAACCGCAGATCTCTCCACTACGCTTCGCTTCGGTCGAGATGACAAAATTAGACGTAATTGCCAACCAACATGCATTTGTGGAATCCCAGGTCCCAGAATTGGGACCTGGGGCACCCGGCGGACCCTGTATGTGGATGGGGGAGGGCTGGTGGAATCCCAGGTCCCAGAATCGGGACCTGGGGCACCCGGCGCGGTGGAAAGATTTGCAGCAGCCCATATCTGGCGCAAAAGCGCGCCTTCATAGAGGGACTCACATTTCGATTGCGTGAATCGATCGGGTTTTTACCGTATGTCTATTTGTTGCGGGTTTTCAAGTGAGCAGAGCAGGTGCTTGAAAATGGATTGACCAGGAATGTTCCCGCAAATCCAGAGACAATGACTGTATCATCATTAGAATTGAAGTGGGATGAACGGAATTCTCCAGCAGGAAGGTCGTTGATCCTTTTCCAGGTTTTCCCGCCATCCTTACTTGTGTACACACCAGTGAGGGAAGTTACAACCTCTCGATTTGGCTTTGAGGGGTCTACCTCGATACCGAAGGCGCGAATGTTGGGGCCCGCCTCATCACTCTCTCTGTGTAAAAGAAAGTTTGCATGGGTTACTCTTTCGACGGCATCCGCACTTGTAGGGTTGTAAACTCCCCAGCAGGCAGCGAGATGAGGGCCTCCCACCGTGCTGATTCCCTGTACCGCTGAATCTGCGCCCACTCCGGCGATGCGCGTCCACCTTGATGAGTGGGATTTCAGACGGTAGGCTTGATCGCCGGTTCCCACGTAGAGAGAGCCCGGACCAGGCTTTCTTGGATCGTTCCATTGCATGGAGAGAATATCCATTTTGGTTGGAAGGCGGGGAAGGACTCCATCTTCGATCCAGGAGCCATCGTTCGCTTTGTGGTAGGTAAAGATTTGAGGGTTCAGGTCAAAGTAGCCATAACCCAGGATCAGATGTTTTCCGCCGGCGGTTATCTTAACGACATTCGCAGTTACAGGATCACCCTCTCGCTTGGGAATGCTCAGCTCCGGATCGGGCCGAGGTACTCGGGGCCCCGGGATAGGTTTCACCACGGCCTCCGGAATTGACCGCGGAAGAACTTGAAAGGCTCCCCGCTGGGTCGTGATCACGAACTCGGTTCCACCGGGAGAGACGCCTAACCCGTTACGCTCGCCCTCGCCTATCGCCGCATCGAAATACCTGGAATCCACTCGCGCCACTTGAGTCCACGTTTTCCCGCCATCGGTGGATTTGGATATGTACATAGCCCGGTCCTGGGAGGGTACTTTGCTGCTTAAGTCCGCGGTGAGAGCAAAGACAACGTTCGAATCTTTGGCTTTGGGATTGGGGTCGGCCGCCATGGCTTCAATGAAATCGCTTCCGAACTGGTGGCTTCCAGGGAGGCTCTTCACTTGATGAATATGACAACTGTCCAAGTCTTCCTGGCTGCGATCGCCGGTTCCGGTTGCTGGGTGGGTGTGGCCTTGCGCCAACTGCAGGGGCGGTGTCATCTGTCCGCAGGCTATTATGGGAGCGGCGATCAACAGGAATAGGAATTTGCTTTTGCCGGACACGCCGCCCTCCTCCTTATTCAGATTAGCTTGGCCAGTGCAGTTTAACGGGTATGGGTGGGCATGGTGGCATGTTACAGCGGTGCGAATGCGAAAAGCAGATTCTCTTCGGGAATGACAGAAAGAAAGGCAAGGACGGACAAGCTAGATTTGTGGAACCTTCGATCACATGCGGGGGGAGAAGACGGCGATTCTGGCGTGGGTGAGAAGACGGCGATTCTGGCGTGGGTGAGAAGGCTGGCGTAGGCCACGTAAACCTTATGCGTGACCGGGTCTACGGCGAGGGTGTGGGCGCCGTAGTGGGTGCGTATCTTGTCTAATACGCGATATGAGTCGGGGCCCTGTTGTTGGATCACGGTCAGTTTGCCGGCTCTTCCGGCAGAGTAGATTCGGTGAAGAGTCTGATCGAAGGCGACCGAATCGGGGCCGCCGCCAATCTTTAGCGTGGTGATGACCCGGTGCGTGTCCAGGTCGAAGACCACGAGGGCAGCATTTCCGGAGCAAACCGCAAACAGCCGCCTCTGCTGGGAATCGATAGCCATTCCCGACGGCCCCTGGCACGAATCCAGAGACCATTGCCCTACAATCGAGCGCTTGCCAAGATCGATTGCAGCGATCGAGTCGATGTCTTCAAGGTTTTGATAGAGCAAACCAGTCTGCGGGTCCAGCGCAGGGAACTCCGGTTTTCCAGGAAGCCTGACGGCTCCGACGATGGTGCGCTTCACCGGATCGATCAGCGTGGCCAGGTGTGCGTCGCCATTTGCGACATACACGAGATTTGCAGACGGGACATAGAGTATGGCATCGGCATCGTCGGCAACCGGGATGCTCTGAAGCGGCTGCAGAGAGCCGGGATCGAAGACATCGACGGTGTTCGCTTCGCTGCGGGTGATGAAGGCAACGTGCTGTCCGGGAAGCAGTGCGACTCCGTGAGCAGCGCCGGCTCCAGCCATCTCGAATATGGTGCTGGCAGGCAAATTACTCGAATCCAAGGCAATTTTGAATAAGGCTCCCGACGATTCACTGGTCACGAAGAGAGTGTGGTGGTTGAGTGTGAGGTAATCGAGAATAGTGATGGGGCCGCCGCGAGGAAGCTCGATAAAGCCATCGAAGGTCATGAACCTGGATCGGCCGGGCGTACCTGTGTGGACGAGATAGGCCAACACCACTCCCATCAAGCCGATCAAAACAATTAGAACCGTCGCGGTTACCTTGAGCAGGTTTTTCAAGAGATGTTTTCCTTCAGCTAAGGAGGATGGCTAGGCGAATGGCAAAGAATGAGACCGTCCATGCAATTTGATTGAAGTTCTTGAGGATGCCGCGCTTCATCGTTTGCTCCTTAGTTGTGATTGTCAGGGGAAGCCCAAGGCAGTGCTGTCAGGAAATCTCTCGAAAGTGTCAAGATTTGTAAGCATGCCGGCGGGGGTATCATAAAGAAGAGCTACTTACCGGCTTGCGGAGAGACAGACCTTGTCTAAGGACGCAACACAGCGAACCAGCCCGCGCCTTCTGGTGGTGGATGACGACCGTGACTTGTGCCATCTGGTGGAGCAGTACCTGGAGCCGGAGGGTTTTACCCTGTCCGTGGTTCATACCGGCGGCGAAGGGGTAAGAGCGGCAATCGAGGGCAACCATGAACTGATCGTGTTGGACGTAATGTTGCCGGACAAGAAGGGCTTCGATGTTTTACGGGAGATCAGAAATCGAGTGCGCACGCCCGTCCTGATGCTTACGGCAAAAGGGGACGAATTCGACCGGATTCTGGGGCTTGAGCTAGGCGCCGATGACTACTTGCCGAAGCCGTTCAATCCCCGTGAGTTGATTGCACGGATCTCGGCGATCCTGCGAAGATCGGGGTGGCAATCTGAAACCAACACGCCATCGCGTCCCCCGGTGATCCAGTCCGGGGATATCGAACTTGATTTGGGGGCGCGCACAGTGTTGAAGGCGGGTGAGCCTCTGAGGCTGACCTCCGCGGAGTTCGATCTTTTGCGTACTTTTTTCGAAGCGCCAGGGAAGGTTCTGACCCGTGAGTCGCTGGTCGAGAATGTCCTCGACCGGAGGTTCTCTCCTTTCGATCGAAGCATCGATCTGCACATCAGCAATCTTCGCCGCAAGCTTGGTCCGCAGAACGATGGCGCGGAGAGAATTCGCAGCGTGCGTGGGATCGGGTATCTCTATGCGTGGCCCGCGGTAGAGTGAGGTTTCCCTCAGCGGCTAAAGCCGGATAATTTTCGGTGGTTTATGTACGGCCTGAAAAGGCCGTACCCTTCTGTAAAAGGGTATTGGTAGAAGCCCCCCTGTTCTAGCAGGGGGAAGCTGGACTTGAGTCCAGCGAAGAGCGGTTGATCTTAAGATGGGCTTTACAGCCTGGATTTACCGATGCCAGCGCTAAAGCGCATCATGATCAGAGTCGAACTTGCCGGAGCGCTGAAGCGCTCCTACCCCCGCATAAATGCGGGGGCTTCCACCCAAAGGCTCAGCTCCGTACTTTTCCGGAACGGTTGAAGGATGATTATTCAGTCGTCCCTGGCGGGACTCTTCTCTTATAGTTTTGTGGAATCCCACATCGATTTTGTAAGTTATCGGACACCGAAACTACCGCTGATTCAGGGTTTGGTGTTGTCGGGGACGTTTTTGGTCAGGCGCCTGCCTAGGAATTCCTGGAGTACGGTCGCGCCGGCGCGTCCGGCAATGCCAATGAAGGCATTGGTAAAGACGAGGTTGGCTCCCCGGTCCGCATGGGGATAGTAGGCATTGGAGAGTGCACCGGAACACATAGCTCCGAGAAGATAGGAGTAGTTGGGCATGAGTTTTCCGCTGTCACTGCGGGCGACAAAGGCGCGACTCACCGCATGATAGAGGCGCGACTTATTCGACCCGGTTCCCTGGTAGAAGTAGCGCGGATCCTGGTGAAAGAGGGAAGGAAAGACCGCATGACTCAGAAAGTCACTGGTACGGCCATCGGCGAACCTTGCGGCCCAGCGCTTGCCGTATCCCGCGGCGCCTTGCCCGTATCCCGCAAAGCTGTTATTCGCCTGCTCGATGCCGGCGGTTACGCTGATGCCCACGAACGAGGTCCAATCGAAGGAGTCGTGTGTGGCGAGCGAGAATTTTTGTTTCGCGGTAAGGGGCGCTGCGTCATGAATGTAGCTGACATAGAAGTTGGGGGCGATGCCGAGCAGGCGCTGCTTCTCCTGCGCTTTTATCTGCTGAGCGGCAAGGACCTCGGTGGGAACGACCATCACGTCGGTGCTTGCCGAGGCAATTGACAATGAGATGTCAGGGGCCTGGTAGGACTGCTGCGGCTTGACGGCGAACTCCGCAGATGTGAGCGGCGCAAAGCCCTTGGCGTTGACGATCAGGATATAGGAACCGGGAGGGAGCCTGGTAAATGAAAATTCGCCGGTTGCTCCGGATACCAGCGTGCGCACTGGTGTTCCGTCCTTATGGGTAAGGCTGACCTGCGCGCCGGGGACGGCGGCTCCGCTCCCGTCGAGCACGGTGCCGGAGACGCTGGCCGATCCTTCCTGCTCAACCGGGTCCGACGAGACTGACTGGGGAAGAGGCGCATCCGGGAGAGGGCTGTTGCTGCCGAGCTTGAGCGCGGCAGTCTGTTGCTGAGCACGTGCGCTTGCGGGAGCCATGGAGAACAGAAGTGAAGCGCAGGCGAGAAGAGCATGGTTTCTAGGGTGAAGGGTCCTGCTTAGCGCGTTCATCCGGACCCGAAAGGAGACCGCGGCGCGCGGCTCTGAGAATCGCAACCTTTCTCGGAAACAAACATCCATGGGCTGAGACTATCCGTTCAAGGCGCGGCCCGCGGTCAGGAAACGTCAAGCCTTTGTAAGGATTTGTATAGGTTTGGCTGGCAGTGCATTCGCAAGCGGAGTTGTAGCGTATACATAGTCAGAAAGGGGGAAGATTTGCTCCATAGGCTGCAAAGAAGATTCCTCAAAGTAAGAGCCAGAGTGCCCATGTACAGGCTCTTTCTGACCATCTTTCTTTGGTTCTGGCTGACTGTCTGGGGCATTGTGGTTGTCATATTTCTGGGCAGCCACTTTACCGGGATGAGGCAGGTTTCCGCTCCGAATATGTATGCGATCGTTGCGCCTATCCTGGCGCAGGAGGCCGTCAAAGCATATGAAAGCGGCGGTCCTCAAGGGTTTGTCCGTTTCTCGCAAAGCAATCCTAAAGATGACGAGCACCACCTCTACCTGCTCGACGGATTCTATAAAGATGTGCTGTCGCGGCGGCTAACAAATGACGGAATCCGGGTTGCGCACGCCGCAAAGGATGGCCAGCTCATCGTGCTCCAGGCCCATATCGCCGCCTATAAATTTGTCTCTTCCTCGGGGCGTCCCTACGTGCTGGTGCTCTATCTGAAGCCCGGCGTGCGTGAGATAAGAAGCGCGCTGGTGGGCGAGGACCTCCGGTATACCATCTGCCTGATACTTTTGGTTACTCTGCTCTGCCTTGCGCTTACCTATCATATTGCGTCACCCATCCATAGCATTCAGTCGACGGCTAGAAGGGTGGCGCAAGGAGATCTCAAAGCGCGGGTGCCGTCTTACGTTGCCAGGCGGTTTGACGAGCTGGCGTCTCTGGCAAAAGACTTCGACTCGATGGTGGGGCGTCTTGATTTATTGATCCAAACGCAAAAGAACCTTTTGAACTCGGTATCGCATGAGCTGCGTTCTCCCCTGGCTCGCATCAATCTTTCGGTGGCGCTCTTGAAAAAGCGCTACCCGACGGACTCCGACGATATCTTTCAGCGTCTGGATCGCGATGTGACGAGGATCGATCTGCTGATGGGGCAGCTCTTGACTCTCTCCCGCCTCGAAGCCGGGCTTTCACCTGCGGAGAGGGAGGACGTGAACCTTGCTCAACTGGTCGAGGAGACGGCGGCTGACAGTAACTTCGAAGCGGAAACATCGGGCAAGTCGGTGATCTTCCGTACAAAGGGCTCGGTCATTCTCAAGAACGCCGATGCACATGCCCTGCGAAGCGCGTGTGAGAATGTCATCCGCAATGCAGTGCGATTTACCCGTCCGGGAACCAATGTCGACGTGGTTTTGGAGGTCGATAGGAGCACACCGCAGCCGCTGGCGCTTTTCTCGGTGCGGGACCATGGTCCGGGGGTGCCGGAGGATTCTCTGGAGGCAATCTTTCAGCCCTTCTACCGGATTAATGGAGACGCACAAGCGGTAGGAGGGAATGGCCTTGGGTTGGCTATCGCATCTGAGGCGATTCGTTTGCACCGGGGTACGATCAGCGCCGCGAATCTGCGGCCGGCGGGATTTGAGATAACGATTCGATTGCCTATTCCGTTAGGTTGATCCCTCAGCGGCTAAAGCCGATTGGGTTTTCTGTGAGCGCTTCAGCGCTCCGGGAAGCTCGATTCTGATCTGATTTTCGTATTCGCGGCGCCGTACAAGAAGGGCAGAAGCAGATTCCCTTCGGGAATGACAGAAGGAAAAGCAAAAACCACCCTGCCGCCTTCGGTAAATATACAAATCCTTACAAGTGCTTAACCGTTCTTGACGGCGTTCTGCTGTTGTTCGCCACACAATGTAACTGCAGGAGGAGTCAGGGAAAGAATTTGCGACATAATCATGATTTTGTCATCTTTATACACACCACGATCTTATGGACCACACAGTGAGCAAGGTTGCCGGCGGTACAGAGCAGTTAAGCCGCGAAGATGAAGTAGCAATAGGCGAGAAACCGCGCAGATGGCCGCTATGGCTTCTCGCTATCCTGATCGCCGCGGCGGCTTTTGTCGCCCGCAGGCACACAAAAGAGGCTGCGCCTCCGAGTGCGGAGCAGGCTCCCGTTGCCCATATCCGGACCGGGATCTCCGAGCGTGGAGAGATCAGCTCCTATATCGAAGCGCTGGGCAATGTCACCCCGTTGGCCACAGTCAACCTCTACAGCCAGGTCACCGGCAGGGTCGAAGCGGTGCACTACCTGGAAGGGCAGATCGTCCACAAGGGCGATCCATTGATCGATATCGATCCCCGCCCCTATGAAGCGCAATTGCAGGAGGCGGAAGGCACGCTCGATCGCGACCGCGCGCTGCTCAAGCAGGCGGAGATGGACCTCGAGCGTTATCAGCAGGCTGCAGTCAACGATTCCATTGCAAGACAGACCTACGAAGACCAAAAGCTGGCGGTGGAGCAATTTCAGGGCACGGTGAAAAACGACGCCGGCCAGGTGCAGTATGCGCAGGTTCAGCTCAGTTACTGCCATCTGGTGTCGCCGATCAATGGCCGGGCAGGGCTGCGTCTGGTCGATCCCGGCAACACGATCTTCGCCGGCGGCACATCGCCGATCGTGGTGGTCACCCAGCTACAACCGATTACGGTGGTCTTTAATGTGGCGGAGGACGATCTGAACCAGGTTCGCGGAGAGATCACTCGCCGCGCAGGATTGCCTATCGATGCCTATGACCGCTCACAGTTGACGAGGATCGCGTCGGGCAAACTTCTCTCGCTGGACAATCAGATTGACAGCTCTACGGGGACGGTCCGCTTCCGCGGCCAATTCGAGAACGCGAACCTGGCGCTCTTCCCTAATCAATTCGTCAATGTGCGTCTGCTGGTCAAGACGCTCAAGGACGTGGTTCTGGCGCCGAGCGCGGCGGTGCAGCATAACGGCACGCAGGCTTTTGTCTATGTGGTGAGCGACGGCAGGGCAAGACTGCGCCCTGTATCCGAGCTGGGAGTTGACGGAGACCGCAGCGCAGTGAGCGGGCTGAACCAGGGAGAAACGGTTGCGGTCAGCGGATTCGACAAGCTTGAGGATGGGGCGAAGGTCGTTGTCGAGAAACAAACGGCCTCCGGCGGAAGCTCGCCGCAGGCGCAGTCCGGGGCAGGGCAGTGAGTCCGTCGCGCTTCTTCATCCTCCGGCCTATCGCTACCGCGCTGTTGATGGCGGCGATCCTGGTCATCGGCCTTGCCGCCTATACGACACTGCCCGTCTCCGCGCTTCCCCAGGCCGATTACCCGACAATCCAGGTCCAGACCTTCTATCCCGGCGCCAGCCCCGACGTGATGGCCTCGGCTGTGACAGCGCCGCTGGAGCGGCAGTTTGGCCAGGTTGCGGGCCTCTCGCAGATGACGTCGACCAGTTCCGATGGCAGCTCCATCATCGTCCTGCAGTTCGTGCTCAGTCTGAGTATCGATGTCGCGGAGCAGGAGGTACAGGCGGCCATCAACGCCGCGCAGGGATACCTGCCGACCGACCTGCCGGTGCCTCCGGTCTACAGCAAATCGAATCCGGCGGATGCTCCTGTGCTGACGCTGGCGCTGACCTCGGAGACAATGCCGCTCTCCAGGGTCGAAGATCTGGTCGATACCAGGCTGGCGCCAAAGATCTCGCAGTTGAGCGGCGTCGGACTGGTCACGATCAGCGGCGGAGAGAAGCCCGCGGTCCGCATCCAAGCCAACCCGGTGGTGCTGGCCTCCTATGGCATCAACTTCGAGGATCTGCGCACTGCGCTGGCGACAACCAGCGTAAATACCGCCAAGGGCAGCTTCGACGGGCCGGCGCAGAACTTCCAGATCAACGCCAACGATCAACTGCTCTCCAGCGCCGGCTACCGTGATGTGATCGTCGCCTATAAGGACGGCGCCCCGGTACGGCTGACGGATGTTGCGAAGATCACCGACGGGGTCGAGAATACGAAGCTTGCCGCCTGGATGAACCGGACACCGGCGGTGATCGTGAATATCCGCAGGCAGCCGGGAGCGAATACGATCGCAGTGGTCAAGGAGATCGAGGATCTCCTGCCTAGATTGCGCAGCTCGCTGCCGGTCCCAATCAAGCTCGAAACGCTGACCGACCGGACGACGACGATTCGAGCGTCGGTCAAGGATGTTGAATTCGAGCTGATGCTGACCATCGCCCTGGTGGTGATGGTGATCTTCGTTTTCCTGAGGAACGTCACCGCAACCATCATTCCGGCGGTGGCTGTCCCGCTCTCGCTTATCGGCACGCTTGCGGTGATGAGCGCGCTCGGCTACAGCATCAACAACCTGACGATGATGGCGTTCACCATCTCGACCGGCTTCGTTGTGGACGACGCCATCGTGATGATCGAAAACATCTCCCGCTACCTGGAGCAGGGGATGGAACCGATGGAAGCGGCCTTGAAAGGCGCGGGCGAGATCGGGTTCACCATCATCTCGCTTACCATCTCGCTGATCGCGGTATTGATCCCACTGCTCTTCATGGGCGACGTAGTAGGCCGCCTCTTCCGGGAATTTGCGGTTACCCTGAGCGTCACCATCCTGATCTCGGCGGTGGTCTCGCTCACGCTGACGCCGATGATGTGTTCCCGGCTTCTGCGGCACATCCCGCCCTGGAAACAGAACTGGTTCTACCGGCGAACCGAGGAGATCTTCGATCGCATCATCGAAGCTTATGGGAGAAGCCTGCGCTGGGTGCTTGGCCGCGAGACCGCGACCTTGATCCTGGCGGCGGCGCTTCTGCTACTGACAGTGTTGCAATATATCGAGATACCCAAGGGATTTTTCCCGACCCAGGACACCGGCATCCTTCAGGGAATCTCACAGGCGCCCGAATCCATCTCCTTCGCCGCCATGGCGCGCAAGCAGCAGCAGCTTTGCGACGCAATCCTGAAAGACCCCGCGGTTCAAAGCCTCTCTTCCTTTATCGGCATAGACGGAACCAATACGACGCTGAACAGCGGACGGATTCAGATCGACCTGAAACCGGTGGAGCAAAGGCACATGACGGCCGGTGAAGCGATCGCACGTCTTCAGCGGCGGGTGAACCTGGTCCCGGGCATCAAGCTCTACCTGCAGCCGGTGCAGGATATCACCGTGGACGACCGGGTGAGCCGGACGCAGTACCAGTACACGCTGGAGGATGCAGATGTTTCCGAACGCAACGATTGGACCACGAAGATGGTTGGGGAGCTGAAAAAGCTGCCGCAGATCAGCGATGTGGCAACAGACACCAGCAGACGAACGGCGTCAGCTCGCAGCTCGAGATCGATCGCGCGACTGCATCGCGATTCAACATCACACCGGACCAGATCGACTCGACGCTGTACGCACGCATTCGGACAGAGACAGATCAACACCCTTTACACGCAATCCAACCAGTACCACGTGATCCTTGAGGCGCTGCCGGAATTTGAGAAGAGCCCCGGCAAAACTCGACGATATCTATCTGCAAAGCTCATCCGGCTCAACCGCTGTAACCCAGAGCGTCTCCGGCCGCACCTCTCAAAAGGCAACCACAACTCCGGCAACGCTGGTCCCGTCGTCGAATTCCGGGCTATCCTCCAGGGTACGCTCTCGAGTGCGCTGACCTCCAGTACGGGGAATACAAGTGCCCTTTCAACTACGACTGGGAGGCGATGCAGCTCTCGACCTCCCAATACTGCAGGCCTGGCGACGACAACACCGAGCAACTCGCTGTCGTCATCGCCGTCAAGTTCAAGCAGCAGCTCCAATAATTCGAGCTCCAACAGTTCGACTTTCGGGCAGTTCGACTTCGGGCCAGAGGCTCGAGCGAAGGAGGAACTCTTCTGCGGCCCAGCCGACTCCGGTGCCGCTCGGAGCGATCAGCCACTTTGTCACCAGCTCATCGCCTTTGACGGTTGCCCATCAGGGCCAATTTCCGGTAGTTACGGTATCGTTTAACGTCGCTCCGGGCGCATCGTTGGGACAGGCTGTGGATGCGGTCGATCGAGTCCAGCAGAGGCTCATGATGCCGGCCAGCGTGCAGGCCAGCTTTCAGGGCACGGCGGCGGCTTATCAAGCTATCGGATCAAACGAGTCTCTGCTGATTCTCGCCGCACTGGTGGCGGTCTACATCGTGCTCGGGATCCTTTATGAGAGCTTTTATTCATCCGGTCACCATTCTCTCGACTCTCCCGTCGGCGGGAGTCGGCGCGCTGCTGGCCCTGCGCCTCTTCCATCCTTGCCCTGATCGTGTTCAAGAGCGAGCTCGACGTGATCGCGATGATCGGAATCGTTCTGCTGATCGGCATCGTGAAAAAGAACGCCATCATGATGATCGACTTCGCATTGCAGGCGGAGCGCGAGGAGGGCAAGAATACGCGGGATTCGATCTTCGAAGCCTGCATGCTTCGCTTCCGACCGATTCTGATGACTACGCTTGCGGCGCTGCTGGGCGCGTTTCCGCTGGCGTTTGGCTACGGCACCGGCTCGGAGCCTCGCCGGCCTCTGGGCATCGCTATCGTCGGCGGACTGATCGTCAGCCAGGTACTGACCCTGTATACGACGCCGGTGATCTATCTCTATTTCGACCGTATCGCGCAGAGGTTCAGGCGCAGCAAGCGCATTCCTGCGCAGGAACCGGGAAGCGCCACCGCGTAAGGAAAGTCACTATGAAATTCAGCCTTTTTCGCCGTACCGCATATCTGGTCTCATTGCTAGGGATGGTTTGTTTTGAGGGATGTGTGGTGGGGCCGAAGTACAAGCCGCCCGTGACTCAGGCTCCTGCCGCTTACAAAGAAGCTATGCCGCAGCAGGCGCCGGACGGCTCGACCTGGAGACCGGCAAAGCCCAACGACGCGGCGCTGCGGGGGAGCTGGTGGAGATGTTCACGAGGAGCCTGAGCTCAACCAACTAGAGACCAGGTTGAACGCGTCGAACCAGAACATTGCGCAGTCGTACCAGGAAAACTCAGTGGCCGCGCGGGCGCTGGTGCAACAGGCCCGGTCGAATTACTTTCCGACGGTCTCGGCTTCGATGTCCTACACCCCCGCGCGCGCTCCTCCGGGTACACAGGAATCAATCCCAACAGCAACGACTTCAGTTTTCCGATCGATGTCTCCTGGGAGCCGGATGTGTGGGGCCGAGTGAGGAATACCGTCCGAGAAGCTGCCAACGCAGCCCAGGTAAGCGCGGCCGATCTGGCCAACGAGCGCCTCTCGGAACAGGCGAGCCTTGCGATCTATCTACTTCGAGATTCGCGGGCAGGATGCCCAGCTTGCGCTTTATGAGCAGACGATCGAATCGTACCAGAGGAGCCTGGTTCTGACTCGCACTCTCAATAGAACGGGAATAGACAATCAGCAGTCGGTCGCCCAGGCAGAGCTCAATCTGAAGACGGCTGCAGAATCGGAGGCCAGCAATCTTCATATTGCTCGCGCGCAGTATGAGCACGCTATCGCGCTGTTGATCGGCCAGCCGGCCTCGACTTTTTCTATGCCCGTCAAAGCGCTTACAACGCCGGTTGCGGGGGTGCCAACCGGTCTGCCATCGGAGCTGCTGGAAAGGCGTCCCGACATAGCGGCGGCGGAGAGAACCATGGCGGAAGCCAATGCTCTGATCGGGGTGCAGACGGCGGCCTTTTATCCCTCGTTCAGCATTACCGGGAGCGGAGGTTTCCAGAGCTCCAAGGTGGGAAGCTGGTTTAGCTGGCCAAGCCGCTTTTTCTCGATTGGACCTTCCGCATCCGAGACGCTCTTCGACGCAGGCTCGCGGCGCGCGGTTCTTAATAGCTATAAGGCACAGTATCAGGCCGATGCCGCAGCCTATCGCCAGACGGTCCTTACCGCCTTTCAGCAGACGGAGGATTACCTGGCATCGCAGCGATGGCTGGCGCAGCAGTTGGAGCAGCAGCAAGCGGCAATCGATGCCGCACAGAGATATTACGATCTGGCTATAACCCGCTACCGTACCGGGCTGGACTCCTATCTGGATGTTTTTACCGCGCAGACGTCGCTTCTAACACAGCAGCAGAGAGTGGAATCACCCTGCGGGTACAGCAGATGACCAGCAATGTGCAGTTGATCGAGTCCCTTGGCGGGGGATGGGATAATACGCAACTGCCGTCGGAGAAGGCGGTTGCTAAGAAGATGTAAGTCGCGCATTTGTGGAATCCCAGGTCCCAGAATCGGGACCCTTCGACAAGCTCAGGGCAGGCTCTGGGGCACCCCGGGATTTGTTGAAGGGAGAATCCCGATATTGTGGAATCCCACATCTGACGCAAAGAACGCGTCAGATATGGGGCACCCTAGGCCGATCCTTTGCAGCCGAAGTTAGGAACCGCAAATCTCTCCACTACGCTTCCCACCCCAGCAAGCTGCGCTTGCCGGGGACCCCGGTCTCGCTCCGGTCGAAAATCATCCTGGAGGCCGTTCTGCCAACGGCTGTGGTCTCCCACCCTTGCTACGCACCCTCTGATGCTGCTTGAAGTCGAGGATCCAAAACCGCCACCAATCGAGGGTGCCCCATATCTGGCGCGCTCTTTGCGCCAGATGTGGGAAAACGCAGATCTCTCCACTTCGCTGCGCTCCGGTCGAGATGACAAAGTAGGTGTAATTACCAACCAAGCCTTCCTCACCCGATTTTCATCCTATTGGGTGGGCCGCACGGCCCATGAACACTCCGGTCGAGATGACAAAGTAGGTGTAGTTTCTAGAGCACGCCGGCTTTCAATCCGGCGTTGAGCAGGCGAAACATTCTGCGGACATCGGCGGTTCTCGGATCGCCGGCAAATTTCATCACGCGGTCGGGGTGGCCAAACCCGACCATGGCTTCCAAGACTGCTTTTGCGGCAGCCGAAACCTGAGCAATCCGATAGATGCCGTTGCTGGCGCCGTCTCTAAGGATTTTCTGCATTTGTTCATGCAGGGCGACCTGGTATTGCTCGATCACCGGCCGGTTTTCGCGGGCAAGAAGACGGTACATGGCAAATAGCTCGGGATCGTCCGCATACGATTTCTGTCTTAAGGTTGAGGCCGCGACCATCCATTTCTCCAGCCGCCGGTCGGCAGGAGCGGTGCTGTTGGCGATTTGCTCCAGAGGCTCGAAGACCCGTTTGAACCAGACCTCCATGACTGCTTCCTGGAGCGCCCTTTTGCTTTTGAAGTGACGATAGACATTGGGGTGGCTCATACCGGCCCCGGCAGCCACGTCCAGGACCGTTACCCGGCCGGGGCCATGCTTTCTTAGCAGGTCGATGGCTGCCGACAAGATACGCTCACGGGTTTCATTGGACGGGGTTCGCACCTTTTCATGTTAATCCCGTTTAATGCACGTCCAATTCAACATGCTTCCGCGCCGGCGGGCGCTTGAGAAAGAGGACCAGCGGGAGCATGCATAGAGTGATGCCGCAGATGGTGCGGAACTGGTCCATGTAGGAGAGCAGCATCGCCTGGCGCAGCATGTCGTTGTAGAGGCTCCCCAGGGCGAGGTAGCGATGATCCGCGAGATTGCCTGGAGAGGCCGCGGCCCGGGCGCAAGATATTGCTGCACCAGGGGGTTTGAAGCGGTGATGTGCTGGGCGAGCATTTGCTGATGGAGCTGCGCTTTGCGCTGGAGCATGGTGCTGACGAGCGCGATCCCGAGGCTGCCGCCCTCGTTGCGCATCAGGGCGTAAAGGCCTGCGGCCTGCGAGCTTGCGTTCTGAGGAAGGAAACGGAACATGACGGTGCTGATCGGTACGGTGATGAGGCCGACTCCGAGCACCTGCACAATGCGGGGGAGAATGATATCCCATTCCGAGATCTGGAGATTGAGCGAGGCCATCCACCAGAAGGACGACGCGACGATCAGCAGGCCGCCGAAGACCATTTTGCGCGGATCGTAACCGCGTGTGAGCATATAGCCGACGAAAGGCACCTCGATCATGGTGAAAAGGCCGGCAGGCGAGAGCGCAAAACCCGCGGTGGTAGCGGTATAGCCCAGCATTTGCTGCATATAGAGAGGCAGCAGATAGGTGGCGGCGTAGAGCGCGGCGTAAAGACAAAGGATGTTGATACAACAGAAGAGGAAATTACGCTCCTTGAGCAGGCGCAGATTCACGACCGGGTTTTTGCGGCGGAGCTCCCAATAAATCGCCACGGCAAGAGCGGTGAAGGAGACGCCCGCGAAGAAGACGATAAACCTGGAGCCGAACCAGTCGAGCTCCTGTCCTTTGTCGAGGACGATCTCCAGAGTAGCCAGCCCGATGGCGATGAATCCGAGGCCGGCCCAATCGACCGAGAGCTTGCGCGCCTTCTCTTTTGCCTCCTGCATGTAGGGCGGGTCTTCGAGGACGATGCGGGTAAGAAAGACGCAGAGGATGCCTACGGGGATGTTGATGTAAAAGATCCAGCGCCAAGAGTAGTTGTCGGTAATCCATCCTCCGGCCGTAGGCCCGAGAACGGGCGCAACCAGGATGGCAACGGTATAGAGAGCCATCGCCAAGCCGCGCTTCTGGGGGGAGAAGCTGTCGGCGAGAATGGCTTGCACGGATGGCTGCAGACCGCCCCCGGCGAGCCCTTGAGCGACGCGGAAGAGGACGAGCATGCCCAGACTGGGCGCCAGGCCACAGGCAAAAGAGAGAATGGTGAAGAGGAAGACCGAGAGCAGGAAATAGTTCTTGCGGCCGAAGATGGAGGAGAGCCAGCCGCTGATGGGCAGAACCACGGCGTTTGCCACCAGATAGCTGGTGAGCACCCAGGAGCCTTCATCGAGCGAGGCGGAGAGACTGCCGGCGATGTGAGGCAAGGCGACGTTGGCGATGGAGGTGTCGAGCACTTCCATAAAGGTGCCGATGGTGACGACAACGGCCACGATCCAAGGATTGAACGGCTGGGGATTAAATGCTTTGGCTTGGGGGAGGCGCTCGTTGTCGAACTGGGGAGCGATATCGGCGAGCGCCTGCTCGGCTTGGGCAATCCCGTGCGTGCTGGTGGGCGTCTGCAAAATGACTGACCAATGGGTTCTATTATATGACCCATGGGTCATTTTTATATAACGTTATAGTAATAAGCACTTGAGGATCATCAGGATGCCGAGAGCGGCTGTAGACGGGAAGCAGAAAGTGGTCGCTGAGTTCCGGCGCTCGGAGATACTTGCTGCCGCTACAAGGGTGTTTGCAATCAAGGGGTATGAGGCGACGCGCATGGAGGAGATCGCCAAGGCCGCGCGCTTGGCCAAAGGAACTCTTTATCTCTATTTCCAGTCAAAAGATGCGATCTACGAAGCGACCGTGCAGCAGGCAGTGTCAAAGTTGGCCGCCCTGACCGAGGAGCGTGTGCGGAATGAGCCTGAATTCGCCGGCAAGCTGGCCGCGTTCATCTCGGTTCGCATCGCCTTCTGGAATGACCACCAGCAGCTGTACCGGATCATTCTGAGCATCAACCGCCAGGAGCAGCACCGAAAACGCAGCCTCGCCTGGCAAAAGCAGACGGTGCTGTATCTGCAGTCGATGTTCGCGGAGGCGGCGAAAGCAGGGGAGATCCCGGACGAGGATTTTCTTGCCGCCGCCTGGACGACGATTGACGCGATTCGAGGAGTGAACGAGCGGAGGGTCTCTTCTGAAGGGCGCTCGACGGAGGACGATACGAGGTTTTTGACTGCGTTTTTACTGCGGGCGCTGGGCGCGAAGCGTGTTGAGGGCCTGTGAGCCTGCCGGGCGCAATCGTCATGATTTGATTTTGTATGTGATGGGGAGGAGTGGTGGAATCCCAGGTGCCAGAATCGGGACCCTTCGACAAGCTCAGGGCAGGCTCTGGGGCACCCGGGATTTGTGGAATCCCATATCTGACGCAAAGAGCGCGTCAGATATGGGGCACCCGGCTTTTGCGTGCCATTGGAACTGGCCCCATCGCTTGTGCCCGGGGAGAGCATGTCGGCCGGACGCACAAAGGCAATCTTAGCCACGGTTCCTGTGGTGAACGCTCAGCTTAGCGCGCAGGGCTATGGCGCCAGCCGTTTGCTGGTTTACGGCGGCGGCAGCAAACGAACCATCGCTGTTGCCAATGCCTCATTCGTGCGGTGAGTCAGAGTTCAAAGACGGAGGATGCAGTGTAGATCGCCGAAACCGCAGATCTCTCCACTCCGCTGCGCTCCGGTCGAGATGACAAAATTGTCGGCTAATGAATGACTCAGGACATGAGGAGAAGCAATGAACCGCTGTCCCGAAGTCGAGGCAATTCTTTGAACCGCTGGCGTGATCGGGACGCTGTCTATCGAGAATTGTGGAATCCCACATCTGACGCAAAGAACGCGTCAGATATGGGGCACCCAGGATTTGCTGAAAGGACGAGCTCAACTCTGGTTTGTCCGCAGATTAGTGCTGTGGCGGTTCTGTCTCCGGCTGGTCGTGTTCCAGCGAAATTCCACTTTTTTCCAGTGTCTGCCCCAGCACGCGGTCTAACTGCGCCGCCGCCTTCAGCCACGCCGCCTTGGCGACTACTTCCGTGGTTTGCGCCTGCGCCAGATAAGTTTGTTGCTCGATCACGGCGATATTGGTTGTGTACCCCGCACGGAAGCTCTCCCGGGCCGCAGCAAGCAGCTTTCCCTGCAACTCGCGCGCCGTTGTGGCCGCATCGGCCGCACTTTTTGCCGCGTTCAGCGCGGTGATTGCGTTTCGCACCTCGGCTGCCACCTGTGATTCCAATTGAGTCACACGCAATTGTTGCTGCCGCAGGAGCGCCCTATCGGCCCCTAGATTCGCCTTCGCTACACGGTTCTGTACCGGGAGGAAGAACTGGATTCCGGCTTCATAAACAGTGGATGACCGAGTCCCACCTGTCGGAACCGGGTCCAGAAGGGTATTTCCGGTCAAGGGATCGCCGCCAATCGCGGTCAGCCCCGGGATCACCACACCACGATTCTCAAATGTGCCATAAACATCGACTTCCGGCTTCGCTGCATTCGCCGCGCCCGTGACCTGCCGCTCGCCATTAGTCACCTGCAATCTTGCCTGGCGCACATCGGGGCGCGTTTCCCACGCGCGTTTTACCAGTTCAGGCAGCGGCGCCGTCGTCTCCGCCTGCGGCGGCACGAGTGGATCCGTTGCCACGATATCGGCCACATTGCCAGCGGCGGCCGTGAGCGACTGCGGATCGAGCAGCGTCCGCAGAATCACCTCCTGCTGGTCCCGCAGAGAGACCGCCTGTGTCAGCGTCAGTTGCGTACTGGTCACCAGCGACTGCGCCCGCGCTACCTCGATGGGCGGCAGCCGCCCTACATCCGACTGCTGCCGGTCGTTGCTCAACAGCAACTCAGCAGCCGACAATGCCTGCTGCTGCACTTTGACCGAATCCTGCAGGCTCACCAGGTCGATATACAGATTTCTAACTCCAGCGATCGTGCTGATCATCTGCTGCTCGAGAACAGCCGCCGAGATCTTCTTATTTGTCTTGGCAATGGCGATATAACGGGTGTTGTTCGCATGTCCGGCCCCGCGAAGCAGGGGCTGCGCAATCAGCGCATAAGCATTGGGGTGCGAGAAGGGAACGGCGCTAGAGCGCCCCGAGTAGAAGCTCTGCACAAAGTTGTTCACACCCAGCTGGATCGTGGTCCCGGGGCTGAAACCCTTGGTCAGGATCGTATCGCCAAGCGTATTGTCCGTTGTCACCGTGTCCGCCTGCGTCGTCGCGGCTGCGGATGTAAGCGAGATTGCCGGATTGCGCCGTAACCATCCATACCGGCCCAGCAGTTGTGCATCGAAACCGGGCACAGGCGTTCCGCCCGAATACGGGTTCGAACTTAGCGATAGCGAGTGTGCCCCGTCCACCACATGGCTGGTGTTGTACGACGACGACACCGTCGAAGTGATCGGGTCCACGCTCAATGGTGACAAGCCTGGGGAGGAGAAGCTGAGCAGCGGCACCGCCACTCCCGCCACGCCCGCCGGCATATCCGCCACTGCATAATTGATGGGCCGCGGCAACCCTCCGCCTCTTGTCAGCGGCACGCCCAGGTCCGCGATTGTCTGATCAACCTGCTCAATCTCAATATCGAGGTTGTTCTTGAGGGCCATTCGGAAGGCTTCCTGCAGGCTTAGGTAAAGCCGCCCATCCTGCGGATTCGCAGGAGCCGGCGCGCTCAATGGCGTTTGCGCCAGCGACAGCGAAGGCCGGGGCGCATCAGCAATTCCCGCCGTGTTGTGGGGCGTTCCAGAAGATTGCTGCGCCGCCGCCACAGAGACGAGCGAGCATCCCGCGATGAACCATCTGAAAGCTTGCCCGGCGCCGTGTCGCGCCACGGAGTAACGAAAAAAATACCTCATGTCGAGCGGCCCCTCCCGGCAGAGTTTTCTGTGATCGATGCTGCTGTTCTTTGATTGGCTTGCTTCGCGGCTTGGCTTGCTTCGCGCTTGCCTGCTACGCGTTTGCTTCTACCCGCCTCCCCCGCCAACTTGACCCTTGGGCGCCGACCGCGTGGTCACGTGGGCACCGTCCTTCACGAGATCATTCGGGTTCACAACGACCAGGTCTCCATCCTTCAGGCCAGCGACGATGTACACCTGCGTGCCCAAGTCCCGCCCTACATGCACGGGCCGCATTTGGATGACGTTGTTCTCCACCACTGGTACAAATTCGCCGCGCGCCATGGTAAGAAGACTGTCACCGGAGATCAAGATGCCCGGGTTTGGGGCCCTATAGTGCATCTGCGCCGAGGCAAACATGCCTGGCCGCAATCGATGCCGGCTATCGTTCACCTGAACCTCTGCAAGCAGGGTCCGGCTCTGCTGGCTTAGAGAGTCGCTGGTGCGGATCACCTTACCGGTGAACGTCTGTTCCGGCATCTCGGAAAAGGTCAGATCCACAGGCTGGCCGGTCTGCACGAAAGGTGCATCCTGTTCCGGCACTGCGACAAAGATCTCCATGCTGTGAAGGTCCACGACATCGAATAACTCGCCCCCCTGCGCGCCCCCGGTCGGTGGCCCACCCGTGGATGCGGCCGCAGGCACAGGCGTCGTGCCCTGCGCGGCCCCCGAAGTGGAGACAAAATTGCCCACCTCGACGTTGCGTGCCGTTATCGTGCCGTTGATGGGCGAGCGTATCTGCTCAAAGTCCGCCAGGGATTGCGCATGGGCCTGCGCCGCCTGCGCTGCCTTGACTGCATTCTCCGCGGCCTGCAAGTTCGACTGTGCCGACTGCACCGCCGCCAGTGCTGTGTCGTCATCCTGCTTAGACAAAATGCCGTGGAGCGTCAGTGTATGAACCCTGTCATACGTCGCCTGCTGCAGCCGCAGCGTTGCCTGCGCAGTCATCACGCCATCCCTACTCTGCTGCAGTGTTGCCGTCTGCTGCGACACCATAGTGTCCAAGTCCGGCGCCGAGATCAACGCCAATAGCTGCCCTTTGCGTACCGTATCGCCCAGGTCTACATACCGCGCTTTCAGAAAGCCGGAAGCTCGCGCGTAGATATGCGCGGACTTGAGCGGGGTCACCGTACCCGGCAGGGTCAACTCCTGCTCCGCGCTCGCACCATGCACGATCTGCACCTCGACCACCGGCACCGAGTTCTGCTGCTGCTGGGCCTTGGCGTTCACTTCCTTATTGCGTTTCTGGTGAGGCAACCATCCAACCAGCAGGGCTACAGCCAGCACTGCGACCACGAACAGAATCCATAGCAGCCGCCGGCCGCGCTCCCGCTGCCGATGCTCATCATGCTGCTCCTGCGAAGGCGGACTTGGTGGTGTATTGGATCCTGCGCTCATTGGTATGCTCCTTGCGTCTCGTCGTCGATCCGTTTGTCCCAGTTCACTGGCGGCTCTTTGCTAAACAGCGAATACATCACGGGCACGATGAACAGCGTTCCCACGGTCGCGAACAAGAGGCCTCCAATCACCGCCCGTCCAATCGGCGCGTTCTGCTCGCCGCCCTCGCCCAGCGACAGCGCCATGGGCAGCATGCCGATGATCATTGCCAGCGCCGTCATGCACACCGGCCGCAGCCGCGTCGTGCCCGCGATCAGCGCTGCTTGCTTCGCATCCTTGCTCCTTTCGCCCTCGCCGCGCGACTCGCCCGCGAAGGTCACGACCAGGATGCTGTTTGCGGTCGCAATACCGATCGTCATGAGCGCCCCCATCAGCGATGGCACGTTGAACGTCGTCTGGGTCAGGAACAACATCCATACAATCCCCGCAAAGGCCCCCGGAAGCGCCATGAGAATGATGAACGGGATGGTCCATGACTGGAAGTTCATCGCCATCAGGAGATACACAAACACTACCGCCGCTGCGATCCCGATCTCCAGGTTCTGAAAGGAGGTGTTCATCGTCAGCACTTGACCGCTGAGAATAATCTCTACCCCCGGCGGCAGGTGTTGTGAGTTCTTCTTGACGATCTTCTCTACGTCGCTTGCCACCCCGCCCAAGTCTCGCTGCTCCACATTCGCGAACACATCCATCACCGGTAGAGCGTTGTAATGCGAAACCGTCGACGGTGCAACCTGCCGCTGCGTCTGCGACACATTCCTCAGCAGCTGGTCACTGGCTCCGGCCGCCGTCGTAGTTATGGGCGTTTGGTCCAGCGTATCGAGGTTGTGCAAGCGGTACTGCGGCACCTGCACAATGACCGGGTACTCAACGCCGGTCTTCGGATCGAGCCAGAAATTCGGCGCAACTTGCCCACTGCCGGAAAGCGACAGCAGCACGCTATCAGAGACATCTCTCGCCGTCAGGGCGAGCTGCTGCGCCTTCAGCCGGTCCACATTGATGTTTAGCTTCGGCGCGTTGACCTCCTGCTGCATAAACACGTCTACTGCGCCCGGAATATTTTTGATTTGCTCCTGCAGGTTCTCGGCTATCTCCGCCGTTGACGCTGCGTCCTTTCCCCGGACCTGCACATCGATCGGCGCGGGCAGCCCGAAGTTCAGTGTTTGATTGGTGATATCCGCCGGTTCGAAAAAGAAGGTCTCCTGGGGAAACTTCTGCGCGAAATCCTGCCGCAGGAGCTGCATCCATTCTTGCGTCGGACGGTGCTTGGCCGCGAGCAGCACAAGTATGTCCCCATCCCCATTGCTGGTCGTATCGCTCGCCGAGTAGGCCAGGTTTACGCCACCCGGCGGCAGCCCGATGTTGTTCACCACCATCTGGAGCTGCTCCTGCGGAATGACGCGCCGAATCTCCTGGTTCACCTGCTTGAACACTTCAGTAGCCGTTTCGATCCGCGTTCCCACCGGTGGCCGTACATGAAACTCCATCTGCCCCGAGTCCACATACGGAAAAAAGTCCCGGCCGACTACCGGGATCAATGTCAACGATCCCAACGCCACTGCCGCGAACACGGCGAGCGTGACTGTCCGGTGCTCCAGAGCCCACTCCAGCCCGCCTTTGTACTTCTCCGCAAACCGGTCAAATCCATGCTCGAATTTCTGGTGGAATCGCCAGATGAAGCTTCGGCTGAGCGGCGACTCCTCTTCCTTACCCTGATACAGCGGCACCTCCTTTGGCAATAGGAAGTGCATCATGGTCGGCACCAGCGTCCGCGACAGCCCATACGAGGCAACCAGCGCGAGCACCACATTCACCGCCAGCGGCGTAAAGATGTATTTCGCCGAGCCTGAAAGCAAGGTCACCGGCACGAATACGATGCAGATCGACATGGTCGAGATCAGCGCGGGCACCGCCACCTGCTCCGCGCTGTCAAGAATCGCGGAGGCCAGCGGCTTCTTTTGATCTATCCCAAGATTTCGGTGGGTGTTCTCGATCTCCACCGTTGCGTCATCGACCAGCATGCCCACCGCCAGGGCCAAACCGCCTAATGACATAACATTGATCGTCTCGCCCAGCGCCGAAGAGACTGCGATCGCGAACAAAACAGCAAGCGGAATCGATACGCTCACAATCAGCGTGCTGCGCCAGCTGCCCAAGAACACCAGAATCATCAAGGCGGTCAGAAAGGCTGCCGTGACCGCTTCCTGCACCACGTCTTGGATCGAAGCCCGCACGAGCACTGATTGATCAAAAATCGGCGTCAGCGTCAGCGCGCTTGGTAGTCCGGCCTTGATCTTTGGAATCGCCGCCTTCACCTGGTCTACGATCGTCAGCGTCGATGAGGCGCCGCTCTTGATCACTGTCAGCAGTGCCGATGCTTGCCCGTTCTCGCTCACATAGCTTGTTTGCGGCTGGTACCCGTTATGAATCCAGGCCACATCCTTCATCTGGACGACCGCGCCATTCACCGTTCGGATCGGCAATGCGTTCAGCTCCGCGATCGTGGCCGGGCTGCTATTGGTTCCAACAAGGTACTCGCGGTCGCCGATCTTCTCGGTGCCTGAGGGCGTGACCAGGTTCTGGTTACTCAGCGCGAGTGAAAGGTCTGAAGCGGTGAGGTGATTCGCCGCCAACTGCACCGGTTCCACGTCCACCATGATCGAGCGCTGCTCACCGCCATAAGGTAATGGCACCGCTGCGCCTTTGATGGTCGCCAGTTGCCCGCGAACAAAGTTCTGCCCCAAGTCGTAGAGCTCGGTTTGCGAAAGCCCCTGCCCGCCCAGGCTCACCTGCACAATCGGAACGCTGGAGGCGTCGTATTTGAGCACGTAGGGCGGCAGAATCCCCGTGGGCATCAGGCGCAAGAGCGACTGCGCCAGCGCCGTGACCTGCGCAATCGCGAGGTCTACCTGTACGTTCGGCTGAAAATGGATCTTGATGACCCCGACGCCGCTGTACGACTGCGACTCCGTGTACTGAATGTTATTTACTGTGGTCGGAAGTGCCCGCTCGCACACCCCGATGATTCGCTTGGACATATCATCCGCATCAAGCCCGCTGTACGTCCAGATCACGCTAACGATCGGAATATCGATGTCCGGCAAGATGTCGGTCGGCGTCGTCGCAATCGCGGCAACGCCGAAGATTGCGATCAGCAGCGCGACAATGACGAACGTATAGGGCCTTTTTAGGGCGAAGCGAACGATCCACATAAGCCTTTCTCCCGCATGCCGTCGTGCAGCAGGCTACGAATGCTCCAGACTAGTGGCACCTACCCTCGTCCATTGTGCGCGCATTGTCGACCGGTATAAAGGAGGGTTATGTGCGCTCGCTGACGGACATATGTACCGACTAAGTCGCTTAGAATGCCATAGAGCTAATTAGCGGCGCCAGCCTTTCGCGGCCAAAACAAATCGTTGTTGATATGTGATTGTAAACAGTGAGGTTACCGGAAACATGAAAAGCCTCCGGCGGCTGGGGGCTTTTTGTCTGGATGCTTGTAAATGGTGGCCAAGACCGGGATCGAAGCGCCGATGCCAGCCCTTTTCAGGATCCCCCGGCACTGGATCTAAGTGGGCCCAGAATCAGCCGACCCGATTGACACCAAAGCTGTTGACAAGGAGAGCAAATACCTACTTGAACTGCGCTTTCTGCCGGTCGTCTCCCGGCGTGTTAGGTATTTTGTGCGATCCCCGTCATCCCGCCCTGGCCTCTTTTCTGACAGAGATGCATAGCGATTGGGCAATCGTGGGAGCTGACGCAATCGGCCAGCGCCTTTATCCTGGACGAAACGCTGCTCGGATTTCGCCCGCTGATTCAGGTCATCGACGACTTTCACCGCAACCATAACCGCGGGCTGTTTTCGAAGCGCAGAAATGGTTCCCCCAGCGGCTAAAGCCGATCGAGTTTTTGGCGGTTTACGTACGGCCTTCACAGGCTGCGGAAAAACTCAGTAGAAGGGTATTGGTGGAAGCCCCCTGCTTTAGCAGGGGGAAGCTGGACTTCAGTCCAGCGGAAAGCGGTTGTTCTTAAGATGGGCTTTAGCCCTGGATTTACCGATGCCAGCGCTAAAGCGCATCATGTTCCGAGTCGAACTTCCCGGAGCGCTGAAGCGCTCCTACCCCCGCATAAATGCGGGGGCTTCCACCCAAAAGCTCCGCATCGGCTTTTTTCCGCAGCCTGTGAAGGCCGTACCCTTCAAAGCTCCCGGGTTTTTCAGCAGCCAACGCAAGCCAGTTTGCGACGCTCACCTATCTGGGCAATAAGCTTACCCATGAACAGGAACGAATCAATCCGAACCAGGCCGCACCTCCGGCAAACGTCAACAACATCACGCCTATCAATACCAGGCGCCCCTACCCCTATGTGGCGGATGTTTACCAGGCGGCTGACGTCGCCTTCGGGAATTACAATGGACTCCAGGCAGAGCTAGCCATCGCTTCTCGAATGGCTTCACGTTTATGAGCAATTACGTGTGGTCCAAGGCTTTGGACAACAACAGCACAGACAACGAATTTCCCCGGCTCGCCTCGGATCTTGGTTTGGACTATGGCCGGTCAGATTTCGACAGAACACACGCGTTCAAGGCCGCCGGTATCTACGATGTTCCTGTGGGCAATGCTCTGTCAGGCAATCTTCTCGGCCGCGAACTCCTTGGCGGATGGCAGGTCAGCGGCATCCTTACTGCACAAACTGGTACTCCGACGGGTATCTTCGCCAATGATCTCTCAGATACAGGAGCTTATCACCAGCGGTTCGCGAATCAAGTCTGCAATGGGAACAACCCATCGGGGCGGTCTTTTTCACGCTGGTTCGACACTTCTTGCTTCGTTCAACCCGGCGTAGGCGTTTTAGGAGATGCAGGCAGGAACAATATTATAGGACCGCGATACACCAACCTGGATGCTTCCGCGAGGAAAAACTTCCCCTTCGGCGAGACACGAGCGTTGCAGTTCCGCTCGGACTTCTTTAGTGCGCTCAACCATCCCCAAGGATCGCTGCCGGCGTACAGCCAGTCTGTAAACTCATCTACCTATGGCCAGATTACAACGGTGAGCGGCTCCCGCGTTATCCAACTGTCGCTGAAGGCGATCTTTTGACCCTTGAATGCAACGTCTGGAAGGTTCCTGGGCTGCGATTGAGGCGCCGGCAGACGAGTGTGCCGGCTTGCGCCTCCCCGTGGTTCATCTGTCCGGTATTGCATTTTCTATGATGTTGTACTGAGGAGTGTAGGAGAAAAATGCAAATCAATCGGCGAGATTTTGGAAAGGCAGGGGCTTATACAGCCTTGGCCGAAATGCTGCCCAAATCGGTCCAGGCGAACGAGTACCAGGTGGGGGCGTACTACTTTCCCAACTTTCACGTGGATCCTCGAAACGAGCAGTTTCATGGAAAGGGTTGGACGGAGTGGGAGGTCCTGAAGCGCGGCGAGCCTAGATTCGTCGGCCACCTTCAACCCAAGCGACCGTTGTGGGGATATGAAGACGAGTCGAAGCCCAGCGTCTTTGAAAGGAAACTTGCCGCGGCTCACGACGCCGGAATAACGCACTTCATCTTTGACTGGTATTGGTATGAGGGCAAACCATTTTTGCAGAGCGCGTTAGAAGAAGGATATCAACACGCTGCGAATAAGGACGCTGTTCGTTTCTGCTTGATGTGGGCGAATCACGATTGGATCAATTTGATGCCTGCCCGTTTACATACGCTACAAAAGCCTCTTATCTATAAGGGAACCTACGATTCCCATGCCTTTGAGGTTGCCACCGACTATATTCTTTCGCATTATTTTCAAGATCCTTCCTATTTCCTGGTCGATGGTTCACCTTATTTCTCCATCTATGAACTCAAGAATCTGATCGACCGGATGGGGGGCATTGAGATCGCCCGCGCCGCGTTGAGACGATTTCAGGAAAAGACTCGCGCGGCCGGATTTCGAGATCTTCATCTCAATGCGGTTGCCTGGGGCGTGCAGGATCTGCCTGATGCGAGGAGTGTGTTGCCGTCGCTCGGGATACGCAGCGTGACGTCTTATGCGTGGATACATCACTATGACTTGCATACCTTTCCAGCAACACCCTACAGAGACGCGATGGAGAGCGCGCCTGCGTATTGGAGCAAGGCTCGGGAAATGTTCGGCGTGCCGTACCATGTCGATGTGAGTATGGGTTGGGACGCCAGTCCGAGGACATGCCAGTCGGATATCTTCGAGCGGGCAGACTATCCATTCACGCCGGTTCTCACGGACAACAGTCCGGAACTGTTCCGAAGGGCGCTTGTGCAAGCCAAGTCGCACCTGGATCTACTGAATGACCAGCCGAAGATTTTAACTATCAACGCATGGAATGAGTGGACGGAGGGTAGTTACCTTGAGCCGGATTCTGTCCATGGGATGAGTTATTTGAATGCCATTCGCAACGTCTTCAGGTCGTGATTGCCATATGTGGACCAATTCAAAAAATGCTCTTGAAGTTTTACCGTGCTCCACGCGAGAGGAAACGCATCTTCGCGTGGGGCTATGCGGCGTCGGACTTGCCGCATACTGGCCTCAATTTGCCGGTCTCAAGGAGAGGTTGGAAGGTTACCTGTCGCAGGTAGAAGCCCGACTGAAAAAACCGGGTGTCGAGATTGTCAATCTAGGATTGGTTGATTCGTCCAATCGGGCGATCGACGCGGGCCACCAGTTGCGCAGAGCGGACGTGGATATCATTTTCCTTTACATAACCACGTACGCTCTGTCTGCCAGCGTTCTTCCACTCGTGCGGCGCGCCAAAGTTCCCGTAATTGTCATGAATCTACAGCCAGAGAGCGCGATTGATTACGCCCGCTTCAATCGGCTGGGTAGCAGGCAGAAGATGACCGCTGAATGGCTTGCGTATTGCTCAGCATGCCCGCTGCCGGAAATTTCTAATGTCTTTAGCCGGGCGGGCATTGATTTTCATCAGGTCACCGGATTTCTCGCAGGAGACGCCGCCTGCTGGGCGCAGATAGACGGATGGCTCGACGCGGCAATGGTTTGCGCGCAGTTGGAACACAATACGCTCGGGTTGCTGGGCAATCATTACTCGGGAATGCTCGACACTTATTCGGATCTAACGCTTTATAGCGCGGCCTTCGGAGGGGTGATTGAGGTCTTGGAAGCCGACGAGCTTGCTGCGATACGGGAAGATGTTGAGGAGCAAGCGGCGAAGGATCGCGTCGCCCTCTTCGAGGATGTGTTTGAAATCCAGGCGGATTGCAGCCGAGAGGACCTTGCTGAAGCGGCGCGTACGTCTATTGCGCTCGATTGGCTGGTTGAGCGGTGGGGGATAGGGTCGATCGCATACTACTATAAGGGAACTGGTAGCCCGGCGAATGAGAGAACGTTCGAATCGATCATTCTCGGTACATCTCTACTCACAGCTCGCGGCATTCCGGTCGCGGGGGAGTATGAAATTAAGAACGTCCTGGCGATGAAGATCTTGTCGATATTGGGGGCCGGCGGGTCGTTTACCGAATTCTACGCAATTGATTTCGACGACGACATCGTGTTAATGGGCCATGACGGACCGGGACATGTGGCCATTGCGCATGGCAAGACAAAGGTCCGGCCGCTCGAGGTATATCACGGTAAGGTTGGCCGCGGTCTCTCGGTCGAAATGTCCGTACAACATGGTCCAGTAACCCTGCTGTCTGTTGCCGAGGATCCAGGCAAGGGAATGAAACTCGTGGTTGCAGAAGGGGAGTCCGTTCCAGGACCGATTCTGCAAATCGGGAACACGAACAGCCGCTACCGGTTCCCAATCGGGGCACGGAGGTTCATTTCGGACTGGAGCGCGGCCGGGCCGGCACACCACTGTGCGGTCGGCGTAGGGCATCTGACCGGCACAATTGAAAAAGTGGGGGCATTGCTAAAAATTCCAATAATGCGCGTGTGTTAACGAGTCGTCCTATGCTCGCCGTTCAGGTACGGACTTCGGCCCCCGGAGATGAAAATCAAGGGCATACACATTTGTGGTCTCCCACCCTTTGCACGGAACAGCGCCGTGCGAAGGATGGGGCACCCTCGATTCGTCGTGGTTTTGGATCCACATTTCAATCAGCTCTTGGGTGTCCCAGGCGTGATCAAGACATCGTCCGTCAAGAATTGTGGGAAAACCGCAGATCTCTCCACTCCGCTTCCCACCCTAGCAAGCTTCGCTTGCCGGGGACCCCGGTTTCCCACCGGTCGAGATGACAAATAAGGTGCAATTGCCAACCAAGCCTTCCTCACCCTATTTTTCGTCCAGCAATCTGGGAATTGATCACAGAGTGGTCAATCTGCGATTCCGGCTCTCAGCCGACTCTGCGACTTTAAATGTCGTTTTCGACGGTAAATGGAGGGAGAAACCGAAAGCTATCACCCTTCACTGCCCGCCGGTCAATGGCTTACGCACATCTCAGTGAACGGAAGACTTTATGCGAGACGCGATCGGATCGAGGTCCGAATATAAGGTTTGTCTGGGCGACTCATAGAATTTCAAATTCCACGTCCACAGGGATCTGGAGAGCTGTAGCCAATGCGTTTGTTTCCGAGGCCATGCCGATGACCGCAAGCAACTCCGCGTGCTGCTCCGGACTGAGTCCCTTGGCGCGGGCTGCCGCCGTGTGCGAGTGCACGCAGTAGCTGCAGGAATTGGCCGCGGAGACGGCAATGTAAATCAGCTCCTTTGTAAGCGGATCGAGAGCTCCGGGTTCGATCATGACCTGCTTGATGCTTGTCCATGTTCGTTCCAGCACCGCGGGTTGGTTTGCAAGGGCGCGCCAGAAATTATTCACGAAATCGGATTTGCGCGTGACCCGGATATCGTCGAACACTGTTTTTACGCGCGGGTCAGCCGCAACTTCTTCGTCTGTCCACAGTTTTACCGTTGCCAAGGTGTACTCCTGTGGCTATGCCACTTTCAGTCCAAGCTAACATGGAAGCGAGGACCGGACCAGTTCACGCCATTGGCGTGGATCAGGATACTTTTAAATTATGGACGACGACTGCAACAGCACCAATCTCTCGCAGCAATTCGCAAGCGATAACAACTCCGGCATCTGCCCCGAGGCATGGGCGGCAATGGATACAGCCAATCACGGTCACGCAGGCTCATATGGCGATGATCCTTGGACCAAACGAGCCGCCGGCGCCTTCCGAAATCTATTTGAGACAGATTGCGAAGTCTTCTTTGCCTTCAATGGAACGGCGGCAAACTCTCTGGCACTCGCCTCGATCTGCCGGTCCTATCATGGTGTCATCTGCTCTGAATCGGCGCACGTAGAAACGGACGAATGCGGTGCGCCGGAGTTCTTTTCTAACGGCGCTAAGCTCTTTGCCGCCCCGAGCTCCGACGGAAAGCTGTCGCCGGATGCTATCCGGGAGACCGCCAGCGAAAGACACGGCATTCACTCTCCCAAGCCGAAAGCTGCGACCATCACGCAATCGACCGAGACCGGCCTGGTCTATACCCCCGACGAGCTGCGCGCTGTCGCTGCTGTCTCAAAAGCGCACAATCTTCGCCTGCACATGGATGGAGCGCGCTTTGCGAATGCCTGTGCAAGTCTCGGCTGTTCTCCCGCAGAGCTGAGTTGGAAGAGCGGCGTGGATGTGTTGTGCTTTGGCGGCACGAAGAACGGGATGGCGGTCGGCGAGGCAATCCTGTTTTTCGACCGAAGGCTGGCTGAGGATTTCGATTACCGCCGTAAGCAGGCGGGCCAGCTCGCCTCCAAGATGCGTTTTCTCGCAGCTCCGTGGCTAGGCTTGATCGATACCGGCGCGTGGCTTCGTAACGCGGCCCATGCCAATGCCTGTGCGCGCTATTTTGCAGATCGAATCATGGATATCCCCGGGATTCAGATAGCTTTCAATGTTGAGGCAAACGCAGTTTTCGTCAATGCCGATGACCGGGTTCTCGGCTCTCTCCGCCAACGAGGCTGGAAGTTTTACATCTTCAGGGGAGGCGCTGCGCGCTTTATGTTCTCCTGGGATACGGGGCGCGAACGTATCGATGAACTATGCCGCGATCTTCGCAATTGCGCTGAATAAACAGCGAAACATCGTAACCGGAGCGGGACTTGGGATCCTAGTCTCAGTCAACCGCCTGGAGAAGTTGTTATGTCAGAGATCAAGGTCGAACGAGGCGGCGATGACGATCAGACTTGTCCCAGATCAGGGACTCTTCGTTTCTGGTGCAGAGTCGGGCGCCCCTGGCTCGCGCAGCAATCCTTTGCTCCGCGGGTGTGATCACGACACTGTCAATCGAGAGTTGTGGAATCCCACATCTGACGCAAAGAACGCGTCAGATATGGGGCACCCAGGATTTGTTGAAAGGACGAGTTCCAAAACCTCAAGGAGAACTTACCACCATGAACCTGAATGAAAAGAACACCATCCTCATCACCGGCGGCGGATCCGGCATTGGCCGCGGTCTGGCCGAAGCTTTTCACAAACTGGGCAATAGCGTCATCATTGCGGGCCGCCGGAAGAACGTGCTCGAAAGCGTCGTCGCGGCGAATCCAGGTATGGCTTACGAAGTGCTTGATGTGCAGGAGCCGGCCACGTTCAAGAAGTTCGCGACAGAGATCACCGCAAAGTACCCCGGCCTGAATGTGCTCATCCACATGGCCGGCATCATGAAGGCGGAGAACCTGAAGGAAGCTGCCGATCCATCCACGATCGACGCAATCATCGCAACCAATCTCACAGCCCCACTCTATCTGACTTCCGCTTTTCTCCCGCACCTGAAGCAGCAGAAGAAAGCCACCATCATGACCGTCTCATCGGGCCTCGCGTTTACCCCTTGGGCAGTAACACCGACCTATTGCGCAACCAAGGCCGCAATCCACGCCTGGTCGATTTCTCTTCGCCATCAGCTTAGGGATACTTCCGTCGAGGTGCTGGAGCTTGTGCCGCCCTACGTCCAGACGGAGCTCATGGGCGAGCGGCAGGCAAATGATCCACGGGCAATGACTCTGAACGACTTCGTCTCGGAGGCGGTGCAGAATCCTTACGACTCAGCCGGACGCGAAGGAGATCCTGGTCAAGAGAGTTTATCCGCTACGTTTTGCCGGGGATTTCAATTCGGAGAAGTTCGACAGCTTCTTTAAACAGCTCAACGAAGCATTGGGGAGCCATTGAAGTAACTCGACTGGATCGGCATCAACGTCCAAAAACCTAACCAATCATTGGGTGCCCCACGTCCGGATTCCCGGACGTGGGATTCGGCAAATCTCGACAGTGTCGTAGGATTGCCTTGAGTTCGGAGAAAAACCCAGGCTAGCTGCGCGAGCCTGGGCCACCCGCCTCTGCATTTGAGACGAAGATCTCTAATTTGGATAAGCGTGATTTTCTCCGGCCATGTCGAAGGCAGGCAGAAATTCAGTGACTCCCCGCCTAGAGCTTCCTGATCATGATGTTCCGGAACCAGATCTTCACCCCCGGCTCTCCCTTCGGCTCCGTTCCCTGCAGTGAGATATGCCCGCTGTGATACTTGCTGTATCCTGGCATCCGCGCGAACTTCGTTCCCGCAATCAGCTTCCTCCAATTCCTGTCCCACAGCTTTGTGTCGATCACCTTATGCCCGTTCTGGAACAGTTGCAGGTGCCCGTGGTCCTGGATAATCTCAAACTGGTTCCACTCCCCCGCCGGCTTTACCCACTCCACCTTGTCCGAGATCATTTCGAAGATGTCCCCGGACCGCTCCATCAGGATGCGGCTGTCTGGAACCGTACAAGCCAGGTCCGCGATCTGCATCTCCACGCCCGTGTCATAGGTATGGCGGTACTCGGGCGACTCGTCTACGTCGAACATAACCCCGCTGTCGATGCAGGGCTGCGCCTTCCACTCCAGCTTCAGATGGAAATTCGAGTACTCCCCGTCCATCACCAGGTCCGCATAATCCGGCGGCGGATCCTGGTTCGTCTTCTTCAGCTGGATCGCCCCGTCCACCACCGACCAGTCGCTGCCCGTGCCCTTCTCCAGGTACGAGTGCCACCCCTGCAGGTCCTGCCCGTCGAACAGCAGTTGCCACCCCTCCTGCTTCTCCTGCGGGGTCAGCGTATTCGGCGCCTGCGCCCGAGCCATCCCGCAGGCCAGAACGCAGCCCGCCGCCACCATCCACAACTTCCCCTTGATCATCCTCACCTTCCTGTACCAAAGTACACCTGCGAACAGGGCTTTTCCAGACTCTGACCGCGTGATTTCTTATGTAACTGTTGAAGGCCGGTGAATCCCAGGTCCCAGAATCGGGACCTGGGGCACCCGCTCTCGTGGCGGTCTCGTTGCTACAATCGCGATGAACTTATTTGTTCGAGCACTCGCACGAACGAGCGAGCCTGCCTAGGAGATCACATTGCCACACCTTTTCCAGGCAAAGCGCAGTATGGCTTTTGCCTGTATCGCTGTCCTTTCTGTCGTCTCATTTGCTACTTTACTCTTGGCCCAGCGGCAACCTGAAGCTAAGCTCTTCTCCCCCGATGACGCGACGGTGATCGAAGAGCTTGGCAGTCTGAGCAGACTGCCGGAGGGGGACTGGAAGACATATATCGGCGTGCTTCCGCACGGCGAGGACGTTCACCTAGATGACAGCGGTTGGCAGCCGGTGCGTCCGCGCGTTGTGGGTCCGCTGGATGCAGTGTGGTACCGTCGCTGGATCGAAGTGCCCAAAAGCCTGAATGGCTATGACCTCACCGGGGCACGCATCACGCTGAAGTTCTCGGCACAGCCGAACCTGATGACGCTGATCCTTTACCTGAATGGACGGCGGTCTGCGATGGGCGAAGACCTGGAGACCATCACGCTCTTCGATCACGCACAGCCTGGCGACAAGGTGCTGGTTGCGGTCAAGCTCTTGAAGACGGCAACGCCCAAGGTCTTCGCCGGGGCGCTGCTGCACATTGAGCCGGCTGCCGGACGGCCCAGCCCCGAAGATCTGCATGACGAACTCATAGCTGCGGGCACCATGATTCCTGCGGTGGCCAGCGACCCCGCTTCAGAGCAAGCCACGCTGCGGCAGGCGATTCACGCAGTCGATCTGACGGCTCTGCATGCCGGCGATCAGGCGAAGTTCGATGCATCCCTGCGCAAGGCGGTTTCGGAGCTCGAACCGCTGCGTGCTGCGCTGCAGCAGGCCACGCTGGTGCTCAATGGCCAGTCGCACATCGATGCTGCCTATCGCTGGCCATGGACAGAGACGGTTGATGTCGTGCATCGCACCTTCGGCACCGCCCTGCAGCTGATGGACGAATATCCCAGCTATACCTTCACGCAATCCTCCACTGTCTTCAACGCCTGGATGGCGGATAAGTATCCCATCCTGGACAACGAGATCAAGCAGCGCATCAAGGAAGGCCGATGGGAGATTGTCGGGGGCATGTGGGTGGAGCCCGATTTCAATTTGCCGGGTGGCGAGTCGACTGTTCGCCAGCTGTTTATCGGCAAGCGCTGGTATCAGCAGCACTATGGCGTCGACGTGCGCGTCGGCTGGAACCCAGATTCTTTCGGGTTCAGCTGGCAGCTCCCGCAGATTTACAAGAAAGCCGGCATCGATTTTTTCGTGACCCACAAGCTCGCCTGGAGCGAGACCAACAAGCTGCCCTTTCATCTCTTCTGGTGGGAATCGCCCGACGGCAGCCGCGTGCTCACCTATTTTCCTCCGGATTTCGCCTCCACCAACCTGAGCATCACGCGACTGGCGCATGTCTACGACGTAGCGCACGCGGAGGCGCCGGGCCTGAACGAGGCGATGGACCTGTACGGCGTCGGCGATCACGGCGGCGGACCAACCCGCAACCTGCTCGACCAAGGGCTGCATTGGATGGAGCCGGACAAGATCGCGCCCAGGATGCGTTTCGGCACTGCGCTCAGCTTCTTTACCGACATCCAGCCGAAGATCGGCGCGCAATCGCCCACGTGGAACTATGAAACGCTGGCCGCGGGCAAGCCGAGCCTGGCCGCCCCACTCAATGGACAGATCAGCATTCCTACCTGGAAGGACGAGCTCTATCTTGAGTATCACCGCGGCACATACACCACCCAGGCCGCTGAAAAACGAGATCTACGGCAAGGCGAAGAGTGGATGCTGAACGCGGAGAAGGCCGCGTCGCTGGCTTGGCTTGACGGAGATCCTTATCCGGCAGCGCAGCTGAATGACGCATGGAAGAAGGTGCTCTTCAATGGCTTCCACGATCTGGCCGCAGGCAGCGGTGTCGGCGCCATCTACCGCGACGCTGCGGATGATTTCCGGCAGGTGCGCTGGTCCACTCATCAGATCGAGTCGAACGCGCTCGACACTATTGTCTCCGCGATCGATACACACGTCACCAGCGGTGTTCCTGTAATTGTTTTCAATCCACTCTCATGGGAGCGCTCCGGCCCGGTAGAGGTGGAGGTGCAGATGCCGTCCGCCTCGCCGGGGGGCGTGGCCGTGCTGGACGAGAAAGGGCACGCCGTGCCCAGCGAAGTACTCTCGCAGGACGCGAGCAGGCATGTCTACCGGATGCTCGTGTATCCCTCCGGCGTGCCATCCATGGGATATAGCGTGCTGCATGTCATCCCCGGTCGGCGCAGCTTTGAGAGCGATCTGAAGGTGCACGGCTTCACGCTGGAAAATGCAAAGCTTCGCGTGGTCATCGATCCGAAAACCGGATGCATCCGCAGCCTCTACGACAAGCGCTCCGGCTTTGAGACGCTGGCTCCCGGAGCTTGCGGCAACGCGCTGGTGGCCTTCAAGGACACACCCAAAGCATGGGATGCGTGGAACATAGACGCTGATTTCGAGAAGGTCTCCTACGATCTCGACATGGTCGATTCCGCACGCGTGGTCGAGAGCGGCCCGCTGCGCGCTGTGGTCCGCATCACGCGCACCTGGCAGCACTCCACGTTTGCCGAAGATATTGTGCTCTATGCCGGCGCGGACTATGTTGATGTGGTGCACGATGTCGACTGGCACGAGAACCATATCCTGCTGAAAGCCGCGTTTCCGCTGGCGGCGACAAGCAAGTTGGCAACCTACGAGATTCCCTACGGCACCATTGAGCGCCCAACCACGCGCGGCAACTCATGGGACAGCGCAAAGTTCGAAGTGCCGGCCATCCGCTGGGCCGATCTTGGCAATGGGCAGCACGGCTTCAGCCTCATCAATGAGTCGAAGTATGGCTATGACGCCAAGGGCAACATGCTTCGCCTCTCGCTGTTGCGCTCCCCGCTGGCTCCCGATCCCAATGCGGACCGCGGCCCCAACCATTTCAGCTACGCGTTGTATCCACACGCCGGCGACTGGAAGCAGGCGCTCACTATCCGGCGCGGCTATGAATATAACTATCGCCTGCAAGCTATTCAGGTTGAGCCGCACACGGGCGCAATGCCGCCATCGTACTCCTTCGCCGGCACCCAGGCGCAGAACGTTATCCTCACCACCATGAAGAAAGCGGAGGACAGCGACAGCCTGGTGCTGCGCTTCTATGAGTGGGCAGGCAAGGATGGCAGCGTTCAGTGGCGTGTGCCGAAGGGGGTTACGGCAGCTACGGTCGTGAATCTGATGGAGCAGCCTGAGGGCTCGCCGTTGCCCGTCGCCGGCGGCGATCGAATCACCGTTCCAGTGCATCCGTTTGAGATTCAGTCTGTGCGCCTTGACTATCCCGAGGCGGCGAGGCGTTCCTCAAGAGATATTTCAGTCGTCCCTACGGGACTGGAATCTATTTCACTGCCACCCCAGCACTGACGTGCTGGGCTATTTTCATGCCGTCCCTGCGGGACTCAACAACTGATACCTAACCCCGCTCACACTTGCCCATTTACGGCAGCGCTTCCGCACCGATGCCGATTGGGCAGCACAGCTCAGGGGTGACGGCGAAGCCATGCTTTCTCCCGGCCTCTCACGCCACCGCTGTCAATCCGGTAGATGCGCTGAAAGCGGAGTGATTGTGGCTGGCTGTGAAGGCGGGACAAGTCCCCGAAAAATAGGCTTAGAAGTCAGTTGACGAATACAGGGCAATGCGCTCATTGACTGTAGCTCGCGGGTGGTCTTCTACTCCAGCAGCTCGGAATCGAAGCGTCGATAGATCTCGTGTTGATGGGCCGGGTCTCGATCGGCCTGGAGCGCGGCGATCAGAGCGCTCAGACGCGGCGTGAGTACGATCAGATAACGAGCATCGGCTCCAGCCGAATAAGTGTGGGCGAGGCCTGCCGGTACGAATACCGTCATTCCGGGACCGACGGTCTCCGCCCGGTCACTATAGCGAAAAATGAGCTCACCCTCCAGGACATGCCACGCTTCGTCGTCGGAGTGGTGGACATGGAGCATGGCTGGGCCGCTGCCGCGCCACTCATGAATCTCAAATGAATTGCCAATGGCAGAGTAAGGAGCCGGTTTCATTCTGTAAATCCTAACTACTGGTTAACCGCATGTGAAGCTGGAATCCGCGTACGCTTCCCACCCCAACAAGCTTCGCTTGCCGGGGATCCCGGTTTCGCTCTCTCGAAAATCATTTAGGGGACCCCCGAGGATCAGTTTCTAGTTACTACCATAACTTTGTCATCTCGACCGAAGCGAAGCGGAGTGGAGAGATTTGCGGTTTTCCACATCTGAGTGAGAGTAAAGCGGAGTGAAGGGGGCTCCGCGGTTAGGTACCCAGAAACCGCAGATCTCTCCACTCCGCTTCGCTTCGGTCGAGATGACAAAGTTAGGTGTAGTTGCCAACCCGGCCTTTCTCAATCCGATTTTCATCATCAAGCGTTGGTGGCAGGCCCGTCTTTGCCCTTCTTTCTGTCATTCCCGCAGGGAATCTGCTTTCGCCCCTCTTCATTCCCGTCGTTCCAGAAAGACCAGAAGCAGATTCCCTGCGGGAATGACAGAAAGAGAGGCAAGTGCGAATACAGAGGAGCGGCTGGGTGCCCCATATCTGGCGCGCTCTTTGCGCCAGATGTGGGAAACCGCAGATCTCTGCACTTCGCTTCGCTCCGGTCGAGATGACAAGGTTAGGTGTAGTTGCCAACCCCGGCTTTTCTCAATCCAATTTTCATCATCAAGCGTTGGTGGCAGGCCCGTCTTTGCCTTTCTTTCTGTCATTCCCGCAGGGAATCTGCTTTCGCGCCTCTTCATTCCCGTCGTTCCAGAAAGACCAGAAGCAGATTCCCTGCGGGAATGACAGAAAGAAAGGCAAGTGCGAGTAAAGCGGAGTGAAGGGGGCTCCGCGGTTAGGTACCCACAAACCGCAGATCTCTCCACTTCGCTTCGCTTCGGTCGAGATGACAAAGTTGGGTGTAGTTGCCAACCCGGCCTTCCTCAACCCAGTTTTCATCCTCAAGGGTGGGCGGCAGGCCCGTCTTTGCCTTTCTGTCTGTCATTCCGGCAGGGAATCTGCTTTCCCCCCCCTCATTCCCGTCGCTCCAGAAAGACCAGATTCCCTGCGGGAATGACAGAAAGAAAGGCAAGTGCGAATACAGAGGAGCGGCCAAAAACAACTTCGCGATGCCAGCGCTAAAGCGCATCATCGGAGTGGAAGCCCCTGTCCCGCTAAAATCCCACGTCCGGGCATTTTAGGCTTGGGGTTTTTTGCTGCGGATTCCGCGTAGTATTGTTGAGATGAGCGCGCCGGCTGCGGCTTTGTTGAGGGGGCCGTGACCAACCATCAAGCGAAAGATCATGGGCCCGAAGATCAGGTCGAGAATAACTTCGCGATCCAGCGTGCCGTCGATCTCTCCGCGCTCGATGAGGCGATCCAGGAACGCCCCAACCGCTTCACGGCGCGGCTTCAAAAAGCGCGCGCGGAATAAAGCCGCAAATTCGGGGTCGCTTTGGGATTCGGCCAAGAACTGACGTAAGATTCGTCCGGTTAAGCCCGCGTAGAAGCTCATGGCTGCACGAAGCAGCTCGGCGAGATCTCTCTCCGTGTCGCCGGTGTCAGGCATCGGCAGCAGCATCTTGTTGGTCGTCTTTCTAAAGGCGTCCAACGCGACATAAGCCTTGCTCGGCCACCACTTGTAGATGGTCATTTTCCCGACACCCGCCTTGGAGGCGATCGCTTCCATGGTGACGTCGCGCAGCGGCTTCTCCTTCAGGAGTTGCAGGGTCGCGGCCAGAATGGCTTCCTCCGCCTCGCTGCTGCGCTGACGGCCGCGGCTTTTCAATGCAGTCATAGAATCCTTACGGAATCCTTACGGGCGGCAGCCAAAGATTGCATCTTTCACCGTGCCTGAAAAATCTGATACCTATGCACCATGGCAATACTATACGTCTCGTATTGAATAGGCGCCAAATGCACTGCTCGCGAACTCTGCGGTAATCGAGGGAAAATGTGGATCGTCAGAATCGCCCTGAACCGGCCCTATACCTTTATCGTGCTGGCGCTGCTCATCCTCATCATGAGCCCGGTCGTGATTTTGAGGACCCCGACGGACATTTTCCCGAGCATCAACATTCCTGTCGTCGCTGTGGCCTGGACGTATACCGGCCTCAGCCCTCAAGAGACTGAAGGGCGTATCACTACGGTCTTTGAACGCGTCCTCACGACGACCGTCGACAACATTCAGCATATTGAGTCCACGACGGTAAACGGAACCGCGATCGTCAAAGTATACTTACAGCCGAACGCCAGTATCGATCGGGCCAATGCGCAGATCACGGCTGTCTCGCAGACTATCCTGCGCCAATTGCCTCCGGGCTCGCTTCCGCCCCTCATTATCAATTACAACGCATCTACAGTTCCCATCCTGCAGCTTGGCCTTTCAGGGAAGAATCTCACCGAATCCCAGCTCAATGACATTGCACTGAATTTTCTGCGCACTCAGTTAGTCACGGTTCCGGGCGCCTCGGTTCCATTTCCCTTTGGCGGAAGGCAGCGCCAGATCATGGTTAATCTTAACCAGGGCCTGCTCCAGGCCAAGGGGCTCTCGCCAAACGATGTGCTCACCGCGCTCGGCAACCAGAACCTTATCTTGCCCGGGGGAACCGCCAAGATGGGGAGCTTCGAATACGACGTCGACATGAACGCGGATTTGAAAACCGTCGAGGAATTTAACAATCTACCCATCAAGACGGTTGGAAGTTCCACCATCTATCTTCGCGATGTGGCAACGGTAAGCGACGGCTTCGCGCCGCAGACAAACGTTGTCCGTCAGGACGGCGATCGGGGTGTGCTGGTTACGGTGTTCAAGGCCGGGGACGCCTCGACGATCGATGTGGTCAAAGGCGTCCGGCAAATCCTGCCGCGGGTAGCGCAGACCCTGCCGCCTGCTCTCAGGATTCAGCCGCTCTCGGATCAATCGGTCTTTGTTCGCGGCTCGATCAATGGCGTCATCCGCGAAGCTATCATCGCGGCGGCGCTGACCGGCCTGATGATCCTGATCTTTCTTGGAAGCTGGCGCAGCACGCTCATCATCGCCGTCTCCATTCCGCTCTCGATTCTCACCTCCGTGATCGTCCTCAGCTTTCTGCACCAGACCATCAACATCATGACGCTCGGGGGCTTGGCGCTCGCTGTCGGCATCCTGGTCGACGACGCTACTGTCACCATCGAAAATATCGAGCGCCATCTTGAGGAGGGCGCCGCGCTCCACGATGGCATCCTCGATGGAGCTGCGCAGATTGCCGTTCCCGCCCTGGTCTCGACCTTGTGTATCTGCATCGTCTTTCTGCCGATGTTCTTCCTCAGCGGCGTCGCCAAGTACCTCTTTGTCCCCCTGGCTGAAGCGGTGATCTTTGCGATGATCGCGTCGTACATCTTCTCCCGTACGCTGGTGCCCACACTGGCGATGTACCTGTTGAAGGCCGGACGCCACGGCGGCCACGAGTCGCGGAATCCATTTGCACGCTTTCAGCGGGGATTCGAGGGGCTCTTTGAAAGAGTCCGCTCTGCCTACGCGTCTTTGCTCACCCGGCTTGTTTCAGTCAGGAAAGTCTTTATTCCGGGCTTCTTAGCCGTCTGCCTCGGCGGCTTCGCCCTGATTCCATTTCTTGGTCAGGATTTCTTTCCGGATACAGATAGCGGACAGTTCATCCTGCATGTGCGCGCCAAGACCGGGACGCGTATCGAGGAGACCGCCCGTTTGGCCGACCTGGTGGAGACCAGCATCCGGAAGACGATTCCGCCGGCCGAAGTGGATAACATCCTCGACAATATCGGTCTTCCGTATCAGCAGCATCAACTATATTTACAACGCTTCAGGACTTACCGGAGCGGCCGACGGGGATATCCTCGTCTCCCTGAAACAGAAGCACCACCGGACCGCAGATTACGTGCGCACTCTGCGTGAGAATCTCCCCCGTGAATTTCCCGGAGTTACGTTCTATTTCCTGCCGGCTGACATCGTGACCCAAACGTTGAATTTTGGCCTGCCTGCGCCGATCGACATTCAGATTGATGGTCCTGACATCGCGAGTAACAGCCGCGTTGCCGACAAAATGCTTACCCAACTAAGCCATATCCGCGGCATTACCGACCTGCGCATCCAGCAGCAATCCGACTATCCCAAGTTCCACATCGCCGTCGATCGCACCAAGGCCGCGCAGGAAGGATTTACGGAACGCGACATCGCCAACAGCGTCCTGATCTCTCTCAGCGGTAGCTTTCAGGTGACGCCCATGTTCTATCTCAATCCCAAGAACGGGGTTTCCTACAATTTGGTTACGCAAACGCCCCAATACGATATCCAGTCACGCCAGGATCTGGAGAATATTCCTATCAGCGGTCCGAACCAGAAGCAGCCGGCGATACTGACCGATGTTGCTTCGATTCAGCGCACCAGTGAACTCGGCTCTATCAACCACTACAATATCCGCCGCGTCGTCGACATCTATGGTTCTGTGCAGGACCGGGATCTCGGCGCGGTTGGCCGGGAAGCGAGCCGTATCGTTGACGCGAATCGAAAATCACTGCCGCGTGGAAGTTTCGTGACGCTCCGCGGCCAATACGGCACGATGCGCACATCCTACATCGGCCTGATCGGCGGCCTGGGCTTTGCCATCATTCTGGTGTACCTGCTCATCGTGGTGAACTTCCAGTCCTGGCTTGACCCTTTCATCATTATTACGGCGTTGCCCGCGGCGCTGGCTGGAATCATTTTGTTTCTCTTCGTCACGCACACAACGCTCAGCGTTCCCGCTCTTATGGGAGCCATCATGTGCATGGGCGTCGCCACCGCCAACAGCATCCTTGTCGTAGCCTTCGCCAAAGAGAGGCTGCTCCACCACGGCGATTCGATCATGGCTGCTATCGAAGCGGGAACCACTCGCTTTCGCCCGGTCATTATGACGGCCTTGGCCATGATTATCGGCATGATTCCCATGGCGCTCGGTGTGGGCGACGGCGGCGAGCAGAATGCTCCTCTAGGACGGGCGGTCATCGGAGGTCTGCTCTGCGCCACGGTGGCCACCCTGGTCTTTGTCCCGTCGGTGTTTGCTCTCCTACACGGACGAGCCGCTTCGCCGGGTGCACAACCGGTTCGAGATCCGAAGAACGAACCTATTCACGCGTAGCTGCGACCGTGTTGGAATGGAGATATGAGATGAGCACCATCGAGACGAATCTACCTGAAGCCGGCCAGACCGATCCCAAGCCAGCCCTGCCGGCGCCGTCAAAGCCGGCTTCCTCCTGGTGGCTGGTTGGTCTGGCGGCTGCCGTCCTTGTTCTCGGGACTGTCATCTATTCCGGCATTCACGAACGCGCTCAGGCGGCGAGCGCGTTAGGCGTCAGCACAGAGCGGGCAGCCGTTCCGATAGTCAGTGTCGTTCAGCCAACGTCAGGGACCGGAGCTCAGGAGATCGTGCTGCCCGGGGACACTCAGGCCTTCAACGATACCCCCATCTATGCCCGCACCAACGGCTATCTCAAGCGCTGGTACGTGGATATCGGGGCTCACGTCAAGCAAGGTCAACTGCTCGCGGAGATCGAAACCCCGGAAGTCGATCAGCAACTGGAGCAGGCTCGTGCAGACCTGAAGAATGCCCAGGCAAATGAGTATCTGGCGCAGATTACCGCAACCCGCTGGCAGAACCTGCTCAAAAGGAACGCGGTTTCCAAGCAGGAGACCGATCAGGCAGTCAGCGATCTGAGCGCGCGCCAGGCATCTGTCGACTCCATGACTGCCAACGTCCACCGGCTGGAGCAACTGCAATCCTTCGAAAAGGTTTATGCTCCCTTCGCAGGTGTTATCACCGCGCGAAATACGGATATCGGCGCGCTGATCAATGCCGGAGCCGGCGGCGTGCCGCAAGAGTTGTTCCACATGGCGGCGGTGAACAGGCTACGCGTCTACGTCGCTGTGCCGGAGGTCGATTCGCGGGTTGCGCTGACGGGCGCTAAGGCCACATTGACTCTCGATGAGTTCCCCGGCGAAACCTTCCAGGGAACGATCGTTCGCAATTCCGATTCGATAAATTCCGCCTCCCGCACGCTGAATGTCGAAGTCGATGTCGACAACGCGCAGGACCGCATCAGGACCGGGGCCTACGTCTTTGTGCATTTCAAGCTCCAGCGGTCCGCGGGCACTTCCACTCAATCGCTCATCATTCCAGCCAACACCCTGCTCTTTCGGTCAGAGGGTCTGCGCGTAGCGGTGGTTCGCAATGGCCGCGCAGAGCTTGTTCCAATTAAGATTGGCCGCGACTTCGGGGCCACGGTCGAGGTGGTCGCCGGGCTTCAGCCGGCAGATCAGGTGATTGTGAATCCGTCGGATTCCATAACCAGCGGCAACCAGGTTCGGGTGAATGCGCCGCAGGTGAGAGGCTCAGAATGAAGCAGAATATTACCTTCGCTACGGTTCCGGGATTCGAGGAAATAGGAAAAGCGGATTCCCGTCGGGAATGACAGAAAGAAAAGGCAAAGACGGACAGAAGTAGATTCCGTAGATGTATTCCCAGGTCCCGGAATCGGGACCTGGGGCACCCAGCACATATGAACCGCAGATCTCTCCACTCCGCTGCGCTCCGGTCGAGATGACAAAATTAAGGTTCTGCGACTAGGAAAAGCGGATTCTCTTCGGGAATGACAGAAAGAAAGGCAAAGACGGACAGAAGTAGATTCCGTAGATTTAAGTTGGTGGGGCGGGTGGGTTGTAGGTTTTGAAGCCTGCACGCTCCATTCCGCGTTGCGCCTCCGGGTTCTTCATGAAGGTCTCCCATACGAAGCCGGTGCGCACATTTTCCGCCATGAGCATGGTGATGCCGGCATCGATGCCGATGATGTCGTTGTCGTACCAATTTTTCAACGGATTGAAGGCATCGACGAAGCCGTAACGGCTCCAGGCCTGCGGATAACGGGTTCTGATGTTCTTCAGCACGCGCATGGTAGCGTCCGGGAGAAAGGGCAGTGAGCCTCCAGGGGCGGCGGGGACCACGGTCCCATCAATAGGGCCCATAGCCGGTGGGCCGCCCCAGATGACGTAGCCTTTGTCAGAGTCGGAGGCGGTGATACCCCAGAGATCGTTGCTGTAATCGGGAAAGGTCTTCCCCAGTTCCACGCAGAAGCGGCGGTGTACATCCGTGGCGATGGCAGAGTTCTGGAAGTAGTCCGCGTAATTGTCGCGCTTGCCCCGGAAGTCGAACCAGGCCTGGGAGTACTGATGCACAAATAGCGGCGCGAACGAGCCGATATAACGCAGCCCGTCATACTCGAAGTGGGTCCGTTTCCATGCCAACCACGCATCAGCCGGCAGGGGGTGAGTGAAAGAACCCATTCCGAGCAGATAGATCATCATCAATTCGCTGTAGTAGTCCCATTTCGAAGGCAGAAAGCCGAACTCAGGGGTCCACCCATGGGGCAGCAGTGCGGTGTCCTCCGAGAGCCAGGTCCAGTCCACGCGGTCAAAAATTGCGTGCGCCAGTTGGATGATGTCGCGATCCAGAAAGTGCCGGCGGCAGGTGAGGATGCCGCAGAGCAGGATTGCGGTGTCGACGGAAGAGACTTCGGAATCCCAGATCCTTTCCCCCGTATTGATGTTGGCAAAGTGATAGAAGAATCCGCGATGGGTCGGCAGCTTCTTCCAAAGGAAGTCGAGTGTCGCAATCACGCGCAGGCGGGCGTCCTGGTGAGAAACGAAGCCGCGTTTTTCCGCAATGCAGATTGCGCTCAGACCGAAGCCGGTGGAGGCAATGCTGGCAACCACGCTGGTGTCCTGGGCGCGGACGTTCGAGCGGTCTTTAATCAATCCGGTCTGCGGATTGGCTTGCTCCCAAAAGTAGAGGAACGTGGTGCGCTCAAGTTCGTCCAGAAACTGTTCGTCCTCAGGCGAAAGGGCGCCCGGCGCAGGCAGAGGCGCCGGTTGGCTATGCTGACTGCCAGCCTGCTGTTGCGCGGGCAACTGCGCTAACAGAGGGAGAAGCTTCCCTTGGGCGAGCGGCAGACCGAGGGAGACGCCGGCCATCCGGCGCAGCAGTTGGCGCCGGGAACTGCGATTCTCGCGCGGGCCCATTATCTTGCGGATCTGTGCCTCCTTGCTTCCATCGATTTCATCTGAACTTTCGTCTATGCTCATTCCGCCATCCATTTGCCCGGGAAACCAATTCCTGACGGCTCTTTTATTGAATAATAGATGCATGGATGCGCTGGTAGGAGCAGTCCTTCGCGGCGCGTGCTCTATGGGCGCGTTCAAGTGATTGCCGGTGCTGAATGACGAGAAAAAAGGTTGTCTGGACAATCATTATAGTTGCGGCAGCCCTGACCATTGCGCTGTTCCTGCGCGCGCACCGGTTAAGATCGATCGCCGCGCGGCAATTGGTGCCGATTGAGGGCGCCGTCATCCAGCGCGATGCCGACACGAACAAGGACCTGCCGATAGCAGATGTTGTGATCACAGCGTCGGACGGCGTCAGGAGCGTCACGACCAAGTCCGACGCGTCGGGATATTTCAAGCTTGTTCTGCGGAAGAGGGTGTTGTCAGAGCAGCCTATTATGGTCACTTTTCGGCATCCGTCTTACGAACCGCTCGACCTGACTGTGCAAACGGGACGATTTGCGACCCCGAATGAGCTCTATGTCGCGGCCATGGTTCCGGTGCCTCTGAAGACCATAGCCGGGCCCCGCCGTCGAGAAGCGGTGGTCTCCAATATCCGGGTGAGATATACGATCAATTCCCTGACAGAGACGAATGTGGGGAGCGAGGTCAAAACCTTTCAGGTGGTCAATAAGGGAGATGTGCCCTGCAACGATCAGTCTCCATGTTCACCGGATGGGAAGTGGAAGGCATCTTCTGCGTCTGTGTCGCTCGATGCCGGAGCGGACAACACCTTCGGCAACGTAAGAGCTTCCTGCATTGCGGGGCCTTGCCCGTTTACGCGGATTGACTCAAGCGGATTTGTTCGTGGCGGGCGCAACATCCGTATTTCGGCCCTGAACTGGTCGGATACGGCTACCTTCCTGCTGGAGGCTGAGGTCTATCACACGGAAATCAGTTCCGATGTCCGCGAATCGTACCCTGTCAAGTTTGGCCGTACGCTCAACTTTACGCTGCCCCCAACCCAGGAAGGGGTGAGTCTTGAAGCCGATATCGATGGCTCTCCCATGGTATTTCCTTTGGGTCCGGATCTTTATTTGAGCTGGGCCATCTGCGCTGTCCGGACGGATTCGGAAAAAGAGAAGACCACAGTCTACCGCTGTGAACTCAAGCCGGGATACCGGTTCTGATCAGCCATGCTTGTTGAATCGAATTGGGCATGATAGGGTCAACCGCATAAGTTTTCGCGCCCACTCATTCGACCCCCGCGCGGCGTGACTTGCGATCGGGTGCTTAGATGCCCTACGCGGTTGAAAGCGAAGCGGAAGCCAGACCTGCGCGGCCGAGAGCACTTTCACGCCTGCTCGGCGTTCTGCTCGGCGTCAATGGCCCGGCGCCCGACCCGATAGAAGGGCCGAAGCGGCCGCCGCAACTGATCTACTCCCTCGACGAACTGCCTCCAATCGGCCATGTGCTCGTGCTCGGTTTGCAGCACGTGTTCGTAATGTCGGTGGGATGGATCTTCGTGGTCGTTCTGGTCACCAGGATCGGCGGCACCGCTGCACAGACGCAGAGCATCATCCGGATATCGATGATCGTCTCGGGAATTGCAACCATTCTGCAAGCGCGGACCAACAGCAGAATCGGCTCAGGCTATCTGTGTCCGTTCTCTTGCGGCCCTGCGTATTTGAGTGCTTCCATCCTGGCCGGTAAAGCCGGCGGACTTCCACTGGTCTTTGGATTGACGGCCGCCGCAGGACTCTTCGAGGGAGTGTTGTCTCGCTTGATGCAGGGTCTGCGGGTGTTGTTTCCTCCCGAGGTAACCGGTTTGGTAGTTTCGATGGTCGGCATTGAACTGGTGGGCCTGGGCTGTCCGCGGTTCCTGGGATATGCGGATGGACAGGTAGAGAAACGAGCGATAGTCATTGCGTGTCTTACGCTCGCCGCCATGATCGGCCCGACCGTGTGGAGCAAAGGCAGGCTGCGCCTTTACCCGATAATGCTGGGTCTGGCCACCGGTTATACCGCATCGATAATCCTGGGCGCGCTGTCGTTCAACCAGGCGCGCGTTGCGTTCGCAGAGCCCTTGCTTTCGTTGCCTACGCGGGTAGCCGGGGGAGGGGTTGCGTTCAGCTTTGCGTTTCTGCTCCCGTTCCTGATCGCCGGCCTTTGTTCAACACTGAAGAGTGTCGGCGACCTCACGCTCTGCCAGAAGATCAATGACGCGAGTTGGAAGCGCACGGACATGAGATCCGTGTCAGGCGGTATTCTGGCGGGCGCCATTTGCACCACCATCGCCGGCTTGGGCGGAGGAGTGGGGCAGTCCACGTTCTCCAGCAACGTGGGCCTGTCGGTCGCAACCGGAGCTACCAGCCGGGTAATCGCCATACCGGCCGGCTTGTTCGTCATTGCGCTGGCATTCTGCCCAAAGCTGGCGGCAGCGTTCTCAATCATGCCGGTTCCCGTGATGGGCGCGGTGTTGGTCTATGTTGCGTGCTTCATGATCGTAGGCGGTTTGCAGGTGATGACGTCCCGCATGCTGGACATCCGCCGGACGTTCGGCGTGGGGCTTGCCCTGATCTTCGGACTGAGCGTGCAGATGGTGCCGGGACTCTACCACCAGGCGCCGAATGCCCTCGCCCCGGTGTTCTCGTCGGCATTGTCGCTGGCCACGGTTCTGGTGGTCGGACTGAATTTATTATTTCGCCTCGGCGTGGCGAAACACAGGATAGCTGAGTTCGTTCCCGATGGCGCCGGCAACCTCGATGAGATTACGAGACTGCTACAGGAACAAGGGGCAGCGTGGGGTATGCGAACGGAAGTGGTGGTGCATGCGACGGACGCCATTCACGAGTTCATGATTGCCGCGCGGCAACGGGGCGTGGTAACTCCCGTTCAGTTGAAGCTTTGTTTTGACGAGTTCAAGTTGGACGCGGATCTCACGTATGAGGGTGAGCCGATCGAGTTGCCCGCCGCGCCGCCATCGATGGACACGCTTGACAGCAGCCCTGAAGCGGCAACGGCAAGCATCGCGGCATACCTCGTGTCCCGCTTCGCGGACCGCGTTCACATCCGCAGCGCGGACGGCTATTGCCACGTACACCTGCACTTCGAGCACTAGACAGAAGCTTGTGTTGGCAAAGGAATTCCTTTCTTGTTGGTCTTTGCCTTTCTTTCTGTCATTCCCGCAGGGAAGATGAAAAGCAGATTCCCTACGGGAATGACAGAAAGAAAAGCAGAAGGTGAATACAAAGGCCCGGAGCATCGCAACTTTGTCATCTCGACCGGAGCGAAGCGCAGTGGAGAGATCTACGGTTTGCCAGCTGCGGCGATCTCTATGAATTTATTCACGAAATTTGTTGCACTTGCATGTTTTAACCCAAGCAGATTCCCTGCGGGAATGACAGAAAGAAAGGCAAAAATGCTAGTCCTCTTCGCCGAGAAGATTGCTGACGCGGACAATGGTATCGATCTGTTCCGGGGTGAGTCGCGACAACAGGTTCCGCCGAACCGATTCCGCGTGTATCGGGCGCGCAGAATCCAGCTTCTCTCGGCCGAGTTCGGTAAGCACGACGAGAACAGTGTTCCTGTCCGCATAGCGACGCTCAATGAGTGCTCGTTCGTTCATTCGCGTCAGCTGGTGAGAGAGGCGGCTTTTGTCCCAACCCATCATCTTCGCCAACGCTTGTTGCCTCATCTCACCATGGCCGATGGCGGCAAGACGAGACAAGACTCCAAATTCAGGGCCTGAAAGTCCGGTAGCCTGCGAGATGTCCCGCCCGACGCGGCCCAGCACATCTTCACCCATCAGTCGGAAGGCATGCCAGACACGGAGTTCGCGCGGGGACAAGGGTTTGGTGGACATGGCTGCCGAAAGCATATCAACAGCAGGGTTGACATAACAACCATCCGGATTCTATCTTGGTTGACATGACAACCTTAGGCGGCAGAGTCTTGCGCCAACGTGAAATCGAATGCTGACCCGAGTGCTAGCCGACGACCTGCAGGACTTCCTTACCGGGCTCGAAGCCGATTCGTCCCTGGTCGAGCCGAAGCAACTACGAGAGCGTCTGGACGCACTGGATCGACCTGGACAGGCGATTTGGAGACCTCGACTCAGAGGCTTCAGGAGAGGAAACGAATGGACTGATTCATCACCGGGCGAAGGCAATCCGGACCCGGCTCGAAGCCGTCAATCAAGAACTTTACCGGGCCATCCGCTCTGACATTATGCGCGGTGCTCAGCCGCACACACTGCTTCAGTGGATCGAAGCTTTGGCAAGCGGGGACGAAAAAGGAAGCCCAGCTCCCGGCCTGGCCTATGACTGCCGGGATGAGCTGGTGAGCGGTATTCTCGAGCTCCGCGAGCCGAGCGAAGCGAATCTCCACTCTGCGTCCGAGATGGTGTTTTATCAGCCCACACCCGTCCGCCATATCCTCCGTCTGATAACGGCCAGTGCGCTCTCTGAAGCCGACGTTTTTGTCGATCTCGGATCCGGATTGGGGCATGTGCCGCTGCTTGCATCCATGCTGACTGGAGTCCAAAGCCTTGGTATCGAGGCGGAGGCTGCCTATGTTGCGAGTGCGCAGGAATGCGCTCAGAGCCTCCACCCAAGCCGCGTCCGGTTCATCCATGAAGACGCGAGGGCAGCGGATCTGTCCAGCGGGACCGTGTTCTATCTGTATTCGCCTTTTAGCGGCTCGATCCTGGCCGATGTACTGGACAGGCTGCAAAAGGAGAGCACAAGCCGGCCAATCAAGATTTGTACACTCGGGCCTTGCACATGCACGGTCGCGAAGGAATCATGGCTCAAGGCGAACGCACTGCCCGATCCGGGGCAGATTACCGTCTTCCAGCCATTGTTCTGAATTTGCAGGAGACCTTGACTTTCGGACGACTTGTCCTTCGACCTGTTCGGATCAGGGCATATTCGACGAAGCCGCTGTACCATCGGACCACTTGTCTGCCAGGACGAACAGAATCGTCACACGTTCCTCCGGGTCATTCGCCACTATGACAGGTGAGTTGGGATCATCGGCCGCCCAGCTCTTCGTCATGTCGCCGGGGGAAAAGAACATCGCATGCGAGTGCCAGCTCTTACCCCGGTCGTTTAAGTACTGCTGCTTCGACATCATGTAAGCCATCGCGCCAGTCTCCAGCGCGGGCAGATCCTTCTTATCCAGTGCCGTCGCGATTGCGTGCGCGATTTCAGGCTTCGATTTTCCCGCCAGCACAAGCCTGGTCTTCATCAGATAGATGGGCGCAAAGCTCCTCGCGGCTTGCGCGTTGAAGCAATGGGGTGCACGCATCTTCGGATTCCAGAACTCCGTCTGATCCGTGCTCTGCCCCCACGACCTCTCCACGATGCAAAGAAAGCCATTCGTGCCCTTCACCGCGGTCTTATATCCCTCGCGTCCCAGCACCATCACTTCGGCTCCATCGGAAATGGAACCGGGTGCAGCACTGCGAGCCAGCGCAATCTCGGATTTCTCGTCAGATATCAGGTACTGATCCAGGGGAGCCATCGCCGGATAGGCAGCTTTCCCGGCCTGTGCAACTGCCTGCCCGCCTGCGTCAGGTAAAACAATCTGCAGAGCAAATGCCAAAGCAATGATCTTGACGTGATTCTTCCGCATCCGATCCTCCCAATCCGCGCGTTTCGCGCCGGTGAGCATCGACCCTGAGATCGATTCGCAGATTGCAAATAGGGCAAAATGGGCGGCGTCAAGCCGACATGGCACAATTCACGATTCAATCATTCCGATCGGTCAGAACCAGACTGCCTGGAATATCTCAACTGTCGGGAACAGGGCAATGCACTCATCTAGCGTCAGTTTACAGCGATTCTCAAGACAGGTAACGATAAAGGGCCTTCTCGTCAACGAAAGCTTAAGGGCGCTTTCGCAGAACCCAAGTCGTCATGCAGCGGTAGTCTTGTACGATGGTGGTTTTCAAAGGATCCACAAGTACACTGTTCATCTTCTCGGTATACTCCATGAGCATCTCTTCATCTACCAGGAACCACTCCGAACCGTCCCCCACAATAAACCGACCGCCTTGCAATCGCTCGAACTCCATGCCGATCCTCGAGCCCAGGCGGCAGAACAGCATTCCTCCCGGCCTTAGAACTCTCCATAACTCCGCCAGCATTGAGCTGAAATGCTCCTCATCTCGAGCGAAGTGAAGTACCGAGTTACAGATCACAACATCGGCGAAGGCATCTGGGAAGGGCATCCGCTCAATGGGCCCAACCTGAAAGTTATCTGCCGGGAGTCCAGTTTCAAGCGAAGCGGAAAGCTGTCGTACATGCTCAACGCCATCGCCGTCCAGATCGAGTGCAAAGACCTCGCAACCTTCGCGGAGCAGGTGTACGAGGTTGCGCCCGTACCCACATCCAGCATCCAGAACACACATTCCAGGCGCGATGTTCCCTCTTAGAATTTGATCGAAAACATAGATGTCAATGTGTCCAAACCGCTCTTGAATGCTTAGGGCCATGCTTCCATCATCTCAGCTGTGGTGGTACCGGCCGCTTCCCATATGCCGACATATCGTTACCGATTCGGTGCCGATTTGGCGCCGATTTGGCGCCAATCTAGAATCGTCTGGCAGAGAGCACCTAAACTCGGCGTCCCTTCTCCGTAAGCGAAACAGTACGAACGCGGGGATCGCTCTCGCTCTCCACACGACTGACCAACCCCTTCTTGTACAGTCGATCGACTGCCACGCTGACCGATCCGGGGTTGAGGTCTACCTTCTTCGGGCCAATGGCGTTAGCGGGCATCGGCCCTCCGGTGAGGGGAATAGAGAGTGCCGGTGAGGAGGCTGATGGCTCCTCCGATGGCTATGGCGGTGAGGCGCTGGAGACCGGCGCCGTATTCGATGGGGGCGAGCATGTTGAGGAGGACGACGACGAAGAAGGTGAAGGCGGCCTGGCCGGCGACGAAGGTTCCGGCGGTGGCGAGGTAGGCGGCGATGAAGGCGGTTGGGGGAAGGGCGACCCAGTAGAGGGTGCGGTGAGGGCCGATGAGGAAGACAAGAATGGCGGACAGGGCGAAGCCGATGAAGGTTCCGGTCTGTTCGTGAAGGAAGGTGTGAGGGAGAGATGTAGCGGGGCCGGTGTCGGCGGAGCGGAGCACTGGGAGGATACCGAGGACGAGCCAGAAGCCATGTTCGAGATGGAAGACACCGGCGAGGAAGACGGCGATAGCCATGGCGATGGCTGCGCGGGTTGGGCCGGCTAGTGAGTTAGGGCTCGCGAGTGAGGTTGGGTTGGGTAGGGGCTGTGTGGTTGATTGAGATTGCGTGAGCGAGATCCACGTGATGAGGAGGATGGGAAGGGAGATAGCTCCGGAGAGCAGCCAACCAGCGAGACGGGGGAGGATGTGCCCGGGAGGAGCGGGAGCGGTGACGGCGAGCATGAAGGCGAGAAGAACTAAGGTGTGGATGGAAGTGAAAAGACCGTGGGTTTGCGCTGAAGCGCGGGTGGCGAAGGCGACGATGGCGGCGGAGAGGACTGCGAGTGAGAGATGCGTGGAGACGGCGGTGCCCCAGGCGATCATGGCCGCTCCGGCGAGGGTGACGGTGAGGCACTGGAGGATGCGCTGACGCCGAGGCTCGGCGTAGTTGGTCATAACGAGGTGAGCGAAGGTTCCGAAGACAGAGAAGCCAGCGGCCTGCGGGTTGTGCAGCAGGAGGGTGAGGAGCGCGAATAACGTGGGCAGAAGCACGGCGGCGCGCGCGGCTTTGGCGAGGGCCGCGACGCGCCGGGTGCGGGTTTGGTCGTGCATGACGCGCGGTCAGGCTGCGCGCGCGGTGCTCATGGCTTTGGTTTCGTGGAAGCGCGCCAGCCAGCGAACAATCTCTTCGCGGGCGAGTGCGGTGTTGCCGACCTGACAGTGCTGTTCGGCGCCTTCGCGTGCGGTGAAGGTGCGGGTGGTAACGGAGTGGGCGCAGGTGAGCTCGCTCGAGGCGCGGTAGACCCAGCCGGTGTTGAAGAGATGGTCGTCTTCGCCTTCGGTGAGGAGGACATCCTGGGTGACGTTCTTGAGGACTCCCTGCAGATTGTGCTGGGCGAGCGAGACGAGGCAGTCGTAGGGAGTTTTGGTTCCGGTGATGTGCATGCCCTGGACGATGCACCAGTGCATACAGACGGTGAAGTCGAGATACTTTTCGACGAGCGCGTCCACGTCTTTGCGGTTGCCTGCCTGGAGGAGAGAGAGGAGGCGCTTGTCCTGACCGGGAGGCATCTGACGGAGAGTCATATCGATGCCCCAGTAACTGGTGGGCATGGAGATGACGTGCTTGATGCGGGGCTCGAAGGCGGCGGCGCGGAGGCAGAGGTAGCCGCCGCAGGAGGCCCCGAGCCAGTCAACGGCGTCGAGCTTGAAGTAGTCGAGGGCGGCTTTGGCAGGCTTCTCCCATGCGTGCTCGAAGAAGATGCCCTGGCGGAGGGCGCCGCCCTGTCCGGGGCCGTCGAAGCCGATGACGGTATAGCCGAGTTCAGTGAGGGGGAGAAGGAAGGGGTAGAACTCCTCGACAAAGGAGTCGTAACCGCCGTTGAAGATGAAGGTGGCGATCTCTTTACCTTTGGCGGGCAAGCGAAAGCCGGGGAGGTGACCGCCGGGGTAGGGGACTTTGATGGTCTCGTATCCAGCGACGCCCTGCATAGAGAGGGCGTGAGTGCGGGCGAAGTCGTCGTAGTAGCTGTTACGGAGATCGCCGGCGGGGAGGAAGAACTCGACCTGATGGTAGTAGGCGGCGGCGGCGGCCCAGCGCTTGTCGGCCTCGGCACGTTTGGCGGCGTCAAGGAAGGATGAGGTCCAGGTGTCGATGTCTTTAATTTTGGGGGCAAGGGCTTTGGCTTCAGCGATGAGCGCGGTGGCTTCGCCGTCAGCCAGGGGGCGGTTCATGGTGTAGTTCATCTGAACGTCGGGAAGGATATCGAAGAAAGCCATACTGCATCTCCTTTGACCAATGCGGTCAGGGCGTCGGCTGCGGGTTTTCCCATTGATGAAAGGATCCGGGGGCCCGGAGAGTTTAGCAACTGGGGTTGCGATCAACAGGTAACGGGATGGTACTCGGCGGCTGGAGGCGTGTCAAACGTGTGGGTAGACGGGTGATGGCGTGACCCGCGGACTCTTCACCCAACTCCCCGAGCCCTAAATCTGCGAGCAACTCAGCGGGCTGAGATAGAGATTCGAAATGTTGCTCACAATCTCCGCATCCGTATTCCCCGGCTGGTGAGACAGCTCCTTCCACGCCGGATCTGCCGAGAACGCCGCCCATTTTTCGGTCAGCTCCGCCGTGTCTGCGAAGGTCAGCATGTAGGTCAGGCTAGGCATCCGCGTGCCGATCAACGTATCTCCAAAGAACACAGGCGTCAGCCCCGTCCGCGTAAAAATCCCAATCTCCGCCTCGTTGAACATCTGTACCTTGCGCGTGTGCGCAACCTGGCTCGGGCTCTCGTAGGTGCGAAGCTGAAAGATCCGCTTCTCCTTTTTCGGCGCCACCAACTTCGGCCAGCCGGCAAAGGCCGACAGCAACGACCTCTCCGCTCTCATGAAGGCCGGCGCCGAGGCCGGCGCGTCCCGGAATCCCGACGCAGCCTTCACATACTCCGTGTCCTTGCCCAGGCGCGCGTCGAGCGCAACCAGAGCCTCCGCCGAGCTCGCCGGAATCAGCACATAGTACGTTGGCGTCTCCGGGCCGATGTCCAGCTTGAACGCACCCACCGGCGCCATCTCCAACCGGTTAAGCGCCGGAATCAGCGCCCTCTCGAAATAGCCCTGCGTCAAGCGCGAGCTGCGGGCCTGTTCGCAGCGTATACGTCCGCAACTGGTAGAACTCCTGTCGCGCCTCCGCCAATGCCTTTCCATCAGGCTCCGCAGCGAATGCCGCTCCCGAAGCCATCCCCGCCGTTACCAACGCCGACTTGACGAACTCTCGCCTCTCCACAGCTTCCTCCATGTCGTTCGCTCGTACATCAGCTTACGTTAACACTCATCCTGCCCAAGGAGCCGGGCTCGAGGAAAGTGCCTTGAACATACCGCCGCTTGCGATGCATGCGGTACACAATGGTGAAGGAGAAAAAATGCTCGACCACATAATTCTGACCGTCAGCAATGTCGAACGTTCGTTGGCGTTCTATGAGGCGGCTTTGAAGCCTCTTAATATCAAGTTCTTCCTACCCTACAAGGGCGAAGGAGATCATCCCGATCTGTGGGGATTTGGCGATGGCAAGAGGGCGTTCTTCTGGATCAAGCAAGGGAAGCCCGATCCAGCGGCCATTCACTGGGGGTTCATGGCCGAAAACAATGGTAAGGTCGATGAATTCTACAGGGCGGCAATATCCGCCGGCGCCAGGGACAATATTTCACCGCGGGCACGAGTGGAATACTATCCGGGATACTACGCCGCAGATACATTTGACCCGGACGGGTATTCGTTCGAGGTCGTCCATAAAAGCTAGTGATAGAAGCCTCACATCGCCAACTAGAGGGGCAGACGATGACCAACGTTCAATCGTCCGGAATAGAACCCGGTCAACGTCGACTCAACGGCCCGCAAACCACTGGCCGCGAATATCGCAATTTGTCACAGCCGACCCACGCCATGGCACAGCGATGACGACGTTGCGGTGCCGATGCGTGATGGAGTCACGCTGCTGGCGGATGTGCATCGTCCGGCGGAACCCGGCCGGTATCCCGTACTGGTTGCCGCCTCTCCCTATCCGCGGCAGATTCAAAACCTTGGTGCGCCGGCGGGCTTCATTGAAGCTGGCGCCAGCGATTTCTTCGTCCCGCGTGGTTACGTGCACGTCATCGCGAACTGCAGGGGCACCAGTGGGTCTGGTGGCACCTTCGGGTTTTTTGACGGGCAGGAACGCCGGGACATGTACGACCTCGTCGAGTGGGCCGCGCAGCAACCCTGGTCGAACGGCAATGTCGGCATGATCGGCATCAGTTATTTCGCGGGAACGCAGATGGAAGCTGCCGTTGAACGACCTCCGCACCTCAAAGCCATCATGCCCATCGCCGGCACATTCGACCTCTATGAGTCGGCGACACATCACGGATTGATGAGCAGCGGCTTTCATCACACCATTCCTTTTCATGATCGGCATGACATCCGGGCACACCAACAAGCTCTGGCGCAGCAAGTTGATGGACGCCATGCGTGCGCTTCTGCTGACCCCCGGCATCCATAAGAAATTCGAGATGGCGAACGGCGAGGCCGCAATCGCCGGCCTCAAAGTCTTGCTCAAACTGCACCACGATCCCCATCCTTGGGACGACCTCTGGCGCGCTATCGCCGCTGAGCATCCATTTCGCGATGCCTGGTGGGAGGATCGCAATCTACTTCCGTTACTCGATCGCGTCGAGGTGCCAGTCTATCTGGGATGCGACTGGCAGAACGTGCCCCTCCATCTGCCGCACACCTTCACCGCCTACGAGCGACTGACGAACAGCAAGCATGTGCAGGTCGCAATGATGGGAGAGCATGGCCTCGCCTGGCCGTGGGAGAGCCTTCACATCGAGGCGACTTGCCTGGTTCGATCATTGGCTCAAGGGACAGGACACCGGCATTCTCGATGGCCCGCGTTTCCGCTACGTCCTGCCGGAGGCCGAGGGCTGGCGAACAACCGATGCCTGGCCGATCCCGCGAGGCGGTGCATCATGCTTATGCTCTTCGGGCAGACGGGGGTCTTAGCGAAGACGAAGGCGAGGCGGGTTCGAGGACGTACATGAACCTCGGCGGCGGCCTCAACCGCCCACGCGCAAGCGAGACCGATCCTCCGCTGTTTCTGCAGTGGACGACTCCGCCGCTGCCTCACGACCTGGATCTGATCGGTCCGATCGAACTGCAGTTGGACGTGACTTGCACGGCCCCGGACACAGCCTTCATTGCGGTCCTGCAGGACGTGGACGAAGACGCGAACACGATCGATCGTTACAGCGGGCTATCTCCGCGGCGGCTTGCGGGAAGTAGACGGGGCGGCGAGCAAGCACGGGAGCCCCTGTCCTTCCGTGCCGAAGCTTCGAAGCAGTTCCGATCGGCGAGAAGATCAGCTACCGGATTCCGCTCGTACCCAACGCCCGACGCTTTCGGGCCGGTCACAAATTCCGGCTGCATCTCACTACGGACGATCAAAACGAGGACACCAGCGCTGCTTGAATTCAGACACGCCAGCATAGGCACCAGTTCCTTGAACGCCGTTTTTTCGTCGTCGCGGTTGCTTTTGCCGGTACTCCGATAGTGCTTGGGCGATTATGCGCGGGTAAGAGCTAGCGGCACCAGGCTTCGGCTGAGCCGGCGTTACCGGAAGGAACTGCAATCCCGGCTTCGGATTTCGGGCTTGTGCTCGCCGACTGACAAGTTATCCATCGGATGAGGGAGAACGGCCAGAAGTGCATCCACCGGAGAGGTGGTGAGCCCCTCGTTGCGCTGGCAGAAATACAGGATATCTTGCGGCCAACCGTGATCGTACTGCTTAAAGAGGCTAGAGCATTTTCAGGAATACTGTGAACTGTTTGAATAGGTAGCCAAAAGACTTGAAACGGTGAAGATCAGTCTTCGAGTCCCGGAGGGACGGGAAGAAAATAGCCCAGCACGTCAGTGCTGGGGAGACTTTGGTTTATCAGGGAAGTCCCGCAGGGACGGCTGAATCATTCCTCAGCCATGGGAGACGGCGGAAATTATGGGGATATGGATCAGTCGTCCCTACGGGACTCGGCTTGTTTTCCTGAACGGCCCCAGCACTGGCGTGCTGGGCTATTTTCTTGCCGTCCCTCCGGGACTCGTCATGCGCAGCCGTCTTTCGCCATGGCACGAAAACGTCTCCAGAACCCCACTTCAACGCGATTGGTCTGGTCTACATCAACTATGAAAATGCTTTAGATTAACTGCAGGGTAAGCAGATCGAGATCACTAGAGGAGGTCAGACGTGTGTTTTTCAGCGACCATGAATTTTGTAGGCAGCGGAATTCTGGGCACATTGGGTGTCGTGACCTTAACCCGAGTGAAGCATCGGCGGGAACTTCTTTTCGCATCGCTTCCAGCTATTTTCTCCGTTCACCAGTTCATTGAAGGGTTTGTATGGCTCGGACTCGATGGAATCCTGTCACCTAAGGTCACTCACGACATGGGCGCGGCATTCATGCTGTATGCGCAGGGTCTCCTTCCATTTCTCCTACCGCTCAGCGTGCTGTTGTTTGAGCCGAACGCAAAGAGCCGCCAGCGCATGCAGCCGTTTCTCGTCATTGGAGGCTTGACGACTCTCTTTACACTGTGGGCTCTGATCGCCTATCCAACGCACATTTTCGTCAAAGCCAACAGCATCGTATATATCAATCAGGCCACAAACAATACGTTCGTCGCGATCCTCTACGTCATCGCGACATGTGGGTCGCTTTTGTTCTCGAAAGTAAAAGACATGGTGATCTTCGGAATTGCCAATCTGGCGATCCTGCTGATCGTGATGGCCGTGAAGCGATATGCATTCACTTCGCTGTGGTGCGCTTACGCCGCAGTTGTGAGCGTGATCATTCTCGCCTACTTCTGGAGGAGCAGCGGAAACAGACCTTTTCAATATGCCGGGTCGGTGTGACGGTTTCGGCGCGTAATTCATCGGGATCGCGGACACCTGCCAGCCAGCGAGAAATGTAGGAAAGGAAATCTCCTTACCAATCTAGTGTGGTGAGTCAGAAAATTCGCGGCATAGTTCAAAGACCGGGGATCCAGTGTAGATCGCTGAAACCGCAGATCTCTCCACTCCGCTTCGCTCTGTCGAAAATCATCCTGGGGGCCGTTCTGCCAACGGCTGTGGTCTCCCACCCTTGCTACGCAAGGATGGGGCACCCTAGATCTGCTTGAAGTGAGGATCCAAAACCGCCACCAATCGAGGGTGCCCCATATCTGGCGCGCTCTTTGCGCCAGATGTGGGAAACCGCAGATCTCTCCACTTCGCTGCGCTCCGGTCGAGATGACAAATTGTCGAGTTAATGACTCAGGACACTAGTGCTCTCGAGCCCCTAGGCTTCAACTTCGAAAACGCCGCTGAGATAGAGCAGGTTGCCCGTTTGGACACTTTCAACATAAGCGCCGAACGGTCTGGGCGCGGGCGTCAGGTGAATGCCGAGCTCCGCAAGCCGGCGCTCCGCGCTTGCCGGCTTCGGGCCCTTCGAGCTCACCATTTGCCTGAGTGCGCACCACCGTCCACGTGCAGCACCTCTCCCGTCACATGACGGGCCTCTGTGAGATAGACTACTGCGTCCACAATGTCGTTCACGTCTGAGATCGTACCCATCGGTGAGAGCGACTTCAGAAAGTCTTTGGGATTGTTCTTGTGAAGGGGAGTATCCACGGCACCAGGAGCCACGGTGTTGAAACGGATGTGCTGCTTCGCGTACTCGCTCGCCAGACTCCGAGTAACTGCTTCAAGACCGCCCTTAGTGATCATTGGCACGGAAACGGAAACGCCGGCGATTGGGTTCACAACAAGCGAGCTGGTGATGCTGACCACACTGCCGCCCGATTTTTGCGCAAGCATCTGCTTCACGGCCCCCTGCGTCACGTAGAGGAAACCTTCGAGGTTTGTGGTTGAAAGCGCCTTGAAGTCCTCGGCCGTGTAGTCGGTGAAGGCTTTGGCGAAAAAGATGCCTGCGTTGTTCACCAGCGCGTCAATCGATCCAAACCTGCTTATCGCTGTTTCTATGACCTTGGCGGCTACGGCGCTTTCACCGATATTGCCGTCCACCAGAATGAGCTGGCCGGACTCAGTAAATGCACCGGACTTCGTGATGTTACGCGAGTTGGCTACGATGTTGAAGCCGCGATTGAGGAAGGCCTGCACTACACCCGCCCCAATGCCTTGCGATGCCCCTGTTACGATGACTGTTTTCTGTTTGGCTCCCATTGTCAGCCTCCTTACGGCTGTGACTACACCCATAAGAGTCAAGACGGACTGATAGAGATTCGTCGTATATTCCAATCAGATGATAGGCGTTACCTATCGCGATAGAGTATGTGTAACACGCCGTGATTGCTTCTTCATAGAAGACCTGCGCTTCAGGAGTAAGCCGAGCCACGCGACCGTCACGCGAAAAGAGCTTGATGCCCAGTTCACTCTCAAGATCATCAAAGGGGCACTACAAGCTAGCTGAAAAGACGCGCGAGGCTACTTGGATTGCCCAGCGAACTGAACTTGCTCAAAACCCCGTTTTTGAGGGAGCTCAGGCGGATAATGGCTCAATGCGCCGCTACTCCATTCTGAAGAATAAACAAATACTTTCTCATTTCTTGGTTGCAGCGATCGCAATCGTGAGGTGGGCTGCCATTGCCCAACCCTCGCCAGTGGCCGGCAATTTCGCAAGCCTGGTGCAGATCGCGGGCGGCCCAAGGCTTTATGATTATTGTCGCCACGCTCGCCTATATGGCGAGCAGATTGACCGCATGAACCGCTCGATTAATACGCGCAGCGACCTCTACTCTTTGGGCGTCACCTTGTATCAGATGCATACGGGGGCGCTGCCGTATGCCGCCGCCGACCCCATGGAGTGGGTCCACTGCCAAATTGCATGCCAGCCGACGGAGCCGTACCGCCAGAGCGAGTCCGCGGTGGTGGTCATTCGAGGCGATGTCTCGGGAAAGGCGCGCTAGTCATGGCGTCCCGGAGTGAGCCGCTGCCCATCGCCATCGACAAGGGCGGCGAATGGTTCTGGAATTTCCTTAAGAAGGAGCTCGCGCCGTATCCGGGACGAGCCTGGGTCGTTGGCCGCATGACCATCTCGGCCACCATCCTGATGGTGCTGGTGATGACCTTTAGCATTCCCGGCGGCTTCCAGGGCGCGATCTTTACTCTCTTAATCAGCCGGGAAAATCCTACGGAAACCTTCCTCTCTGGATTCCGGACCGCGGTCGCTTACCTGATTGGCACTGCCTACACAATCTTAAGCATCTGGCTTTTGATTGGCGATCCGTTGACTCACTTTCTGTGGGTTGCTGGCAGCCTCTTCATTTTCTTTTACCTGCTGCGCATCGTTGCCGACTACGCAATGGCGGCGGCCTCGGGCTTCGCGGTATTGGGGGCCATTTCCCTGTGGGATAACACCGCGGTCAATGTAAATACGCGAATGGAGAACACCCTCTGGCTGGCCGGTGTCGTCGTTCTCGGGGTGGTGGTGGTGATCGTTGTCGAGTACGTTTTCCGCCGTGTGCATCCAACCACGGACCTCACTGAAGGCATTGAGGTCCGTATGCAGACAGTGGAAAATGTCTTGCGGAGTGCGGCGACGGATCAACCTCTGAAGAGTGAGTGGGAGAAACGGCTTTCGCTGTATGCGAACGTTGGTATATCGAGGCTTCGCAGGCTCATCTTTCGATCCCAATATAGCCCCCACTTCAAGGCGCAGATGGGCGCCGCGATTGCCCTGGTGGGACGTTTGATAGACATTGCAGCCAGCTTCCGGCTGGCTCTCGCCGAGCGCGCCCAGCCTATCGACGCAGCCGACCAGTCACGCTGCCTCCGATTGGCGGACCAGATTGCCTTACTCTCCAGAAACCTGATGCTACGGCAACTCCCCGTCAAGGTTGAAGGAGCTTCGCAGGAAGAACCTTCGAACCTGCCCTTTCTGTCCACGATGGAGAGGGCTGTTGCGCTCATTCCGGAAGCATTCGCCGGGTCGCAATCGGTCCAAGCGTTCATTCCCGGGCCTTTGGACGAAGAGGAACCCGCGCGCATCTTCGTTGGCGATTCGTTTTCCAACCCCGCCTACGTGAAATTCGCCTTGCGGGGCACGCTCGCGGCCATGGTCTGTTACATCACTTACACGGCGCTTGACTGGCCGGGGCTAAGTACTTCGGTGATCACTTGCTTCATCACCGCGCTTTCCACCATCGGTTCTTCGCGGCAGAAACAAGTCCTCCGGTTGGGCGGCGTTGTTATCGGCGGCTTTGTTTTTGGCATGGGCGCACAGGTATTTGTGCTTCCATACCTGGACACGATTGCCGGTTTCACCGTGTTGTTTGCGGTTGTAACGGCGATCTCCGCGTGGATTCAGACTGCGTCCGCAAGGCTTTCCTACCTTGGCGTCCAGCTCGCCCTGGCGTTTTACCTGATCAACCTACAGGAGTTCACTATCCAGACTTCGCTCGCCATCGCCCGCGACCGCGTTTTCGGAGTCCTGCTCGGCCTCGTGTCCATGGGGCTCTTCTTTGACCTCCTGTGGGTGAGGAATGCCGTTGATGAAATGCAGGGCGTCTTTGCCAGCAATCTGGAGATGTTCGCGGAGCTTACAGAGCAGTTGCTGGAGAAAGACCAGATCAAAGCCATCAGGCGGATTCGCCAGTTGCGCGATCAACTCAATGCCGGGTTTCAGGCGGTGACCGCGCAATCTGACGCGGTTCTTTTGGAGTTCGGCCCCTCGCGTCAGCGAAAGCTGCAGATTCGCGAAGAGATCCGGCGATGGCAGCCGGCCATCCGCACGCTGCTGTTGGTGCAAATCACCTCTGTGCAATACCTTACGCTAAGACCGCTCAAGGATCTCCCCGAGCCCATTGCACAGGCTAGCGTCGCGTTCGAAAAGGGCGTTGCTCAGGTCATGCGCGCCATGGCGAATGCGGTGACCGGGAAGCCGGTCGACGCAGTTCCAGACATTCGGCTCTCTGCCGCGGGACTACAACAGGAAATCCGCACATACTACCAGGACCTCGGCGTTCCGGTTTCTTCCCAAGCTTCCGATGTGATGGGCCTCACCGAGAGACTCGCATTGATCCTTGCGCCTCTGTATCAGGACATTTACTCCACATTCAAAAGCATTCAGCAAGCGCCCGATGGCCTCCGCCAATACAGACAACGAGAAACTTAAGAACCCGGGAACGTCGCGGGTCGTATCTTCGGCTAGATGGCTTGCCTCGTTTCCGCGAGTTGATTATTACAACGACCCACGGTAGGCGCTTGGCGTCATCCCTGTAATGCGCCGGAAGATGCGAGCCAGGTGATGCTGATTGGCGAAGCCGCTCGACTTGGCAACCTCAGCCAGCGAAGTTCGGGGATCGCGCATCAAGGTTTGCGCTCTTTGCACTCGCCAGTCAAGCAAGAATTGATAGGGCGTCTTCCCCGTGCTCTCGCGGAAACTCCGAATGAAGTGCGATGTGCTCAATCCAGCCTCGCGCGCCAACTCATCCAGTCGAAGGTCTCCTTCCAGACGCGCCTCCATCAATGCGATGCACCGACGGAGAGTAGAGGGCGCCATCCCTCCAACGGAGTTCGCTATAAGTGGCGCATCGGCGGAATAGTAATGAATAAGGTGGCTCGCTAACGCTGCTGCTATGCCGTCCAGAAAGAAGGTACCGCTTTGAAAACCCTGGCGCTTTTCGAAGAGGAGAATCTCCATGAGATGGCGCATGGTCTGATCTTGAAGCCCGTGACGCTCCTGCAGTTCAACTCGTGGCTGTCGGCTATCGTGCAGAGCTTGCTCCAAAATTTCATCCCGCAAAAGCACGCAGGAGACGCTTGCGGGGTTTCGCATCTCCATGCGTCGCGGTTGGTTGAATTCGCAAATCGACAGGTTGCCGGCGCTCACGTCTATCGATAACAGACCTCTTGAGCTATGCCAGTTGGCGGAGTAATCGGAGAGGATCAGGCCAAGACGAACCTCGTTAACTGCCGGAAGTATCCAATTTCCTCGAGGTGCTGCTATCTCGGCCACATCAACTGGCATGAATTCCCGTTTCGCTGTCTGCCGAATGGCGAACGGGGCCGACTCTGAGGTGAAACTGAGTCCCTGGTTCATAATCATCCTCCGCGCCACCCATATCGACGGATGAAGGCAGTTCTGCAACGTATCGGATCTTCTTGCAGTCGGATCAAACGACTCGGGCCACTTGCAGACCCATTCGGTTGGATTCTCGGCGGGACCAGCCGGTAGCAACATAATGTGCCGGCATCCGCCCCCCCGTCCGAGCGGTCTCTTACAGAATAGAACTCTCGGTGGCCGCCGAGCGGCAGTCCGGCGCCGGGGACAGTAAGGAAATGAGCACTCATCCGACTCGCGTACGGGGTGCTCGCAGCGGCCAGTGGTGAGAATTCGTCTTCTTCGATCCAAAGGCATCATTGCTTCTTCTCCAATTCCAGCAAAAATATTTGCGTGGAATTGACTCGTACCTAAAAGCGCTTTCCTGTGTCGAATTTCGCTCGAATGATTCGTTGTGAAGCGATGGTGGTGCGACCGCGCGGTCTCGCAGCCATCGAACCTGGTGTGCTGGGAAATAGTGCAACCAGACACGAAAAACATGGAGGGCAAAAAAATGAGAAATTCACACGCTGCAATGACGCTGTTGAAGCATGGAATGGCGGAGATCAATCCCGGCCTGCGCTCTCCGAGGAGGACACACGACATGGGTAATTCAGGAATGGTTAACAGACGTAGCATATTGAAGGCGGCTGCAGCCTTTGGCGGACTATCAACATTAGCTGTAATCGCACCCGCTGTTTCCAGGGCAGCTCAGGAAGGTGAGATTCCGGCTGGCGCATCGCCGGAGGTAAAACTTGAGGATGTTCTAGCCGGTCCAAATACCAAGCTCACGATGGAGCGCCGGGGTCAAATCGTTCTCATCGGAATTAATCGACCCTACATCCAGAACCGCATTGATCCTGAGACCTTCGAAAAGCTGGCCGAAGCATATTACCAATATGACCACGATCCCTCGCTGCGCGCCGCGATTCTATTTGGCCACGGGGAGAACTTTTCAAGAGGGATCGACGTTGAAGGATTTAAGTCGCTCGCAGGGACGGGCAAGCCCTGGATCGCGAGCACTGGGACGATAGACCCTCTTCAAAAGCGTGCTCCGCGCCTCACCAAGCCTCTGATCGTGGTTACGCATGGCGATACCTGGAATATGGCCCATGAGTTCCATCTTGTTGCCGACATCCGTATTGCTTCAGCCGACACCCGCTTCGGCCAGGATGAGAATACACATGGACGCTTTCCCGGAGGAGGATCGACGGTTCGTTTCGTTCGCGAAGCGGGATGGGGAAATGCAATGCGTTACATGCTAACGGGGGACCATTGGAATGCTGAAGAAGCGTATCGGATGGGAGAAGTGCAGCAGGTTGCACCAACCCCAGAAAAGGCGCTGGAGGCAGGAATTCAGATCGCAAACAAGATCGCCGCGTGTGGGCCGCTCGGAATTAAAACAACACTGCTTTCCGCCCATCTTGCGATTGATCCCACTGAGGAAGAGGCATTGTCAAAACTCGACGAGCAATTTGGAGCCCTTTTCCACACGCAGGATTTTCTAGAAGGCGTGAAGGCAGAGGCGGAAGGCCGAAAGCCGGTCTACCAGGGAAGATAAGCGCGAATCAGAAAACATGCGACCGGTCGTCTCATACGCTTCCAACCCTATGAGGGAGGGAATTATGCCATTTGTCGAAGTGTAATACCAGAGGAAAGCTGTCCTCAGGCCCATAGGAGATCGGATTCCAATGTGGCGGCGGAGATTACGCAGGAGTCGCTCCCCTCGCCTTCGGCCTCTGGCAGGTCAAATTTGCTGGGAGTCCGTCGAGTGAAATCCGCAAGGCTGCGGTGTGGTACATGTCGTACCGTCGGAAAAAGTCGCTATAGAACTCCGTCCTCTCAAATTCCACCTCCCCGATCACCGGATGGCTGAACCATGTCTCTCCTGGACCGAAGACCCCTTCCCCCCGCGCCATCAGCGGATTGATCCTCGCAAAGTGGGCGGCGTAGTCATGCCACGCGTCCGGGTCGGTCTTTTCCATCGCCATGATGGTGGGTGTGGTTCCATCCGCAAACCCGGCAAACAAGGTGATCGACTCGCCCTCAATCGCCGTCGAGATCCGCCCCAGCACGTCGTTCCACAACTCCGGCCGCTGCGCGGCCGCATAGATGGTCTCAATCAGGTCGAGCATGGGCCGCGTACCGCCAAACGCCTGCTCCGGATTCTCGAACATTGACCCTCTTTCTGCTCTGTCTGTCTTGATGTCCCTGAGGGTACCTGCCGCAATGAATCTTACATATCTCCCATTTGGGGGATGGCGTTGCTCCTGCCGTTCCGCTTAAATGGCGCCAATAGCTCATTTACATAGCTCGGACATCTCATGGTTCCTCACTGGTCGCGATGTTGCGATCAGTGAGGACTATTCCAAGCATGAAAAAGAACTCAGTCGATCCAATCGCCCTTGTCGATGCCGGAGCCCTATGAAGCCTTGCCTGAATCCTCTCTCACGTCTTCGTCGATACTTCTTCGCGGCAGGTCTTCTCTCCGGGTGTGGATTATGCTGCTTTCCCCATCACGTGCTCGCCCAATCTCCCGCGCTACCACCGCTGAGCAGCCAGCCGCCGAGTGCCAATGCGGACGTTGTCAAGATGATTCAGGCGGGACTTCCGGAGAGCACGGTGGTCAACAAGATTCGCGAAGGCGCGGGGCGGTGGGATACGTCGGTGGATGCGCTGATTGCGTTGAAACAAGCAGGGGCAACAGAGGCAGAGCTGGGGGCGTTGACGACAGTTGCACCTCGCGCGTCGGCGAACAACACTGAGACCGCATCTGCACAGGTCCAGATGCTGGCGCCGGCTCCATTTATGGGTGGAGAAGTTACCTACCGCAGTGGGAATGTAGTGTTCCATATCTCAGTACCCACATATCTGGGCAATCAGGACTTGAATTTTCAAGTAGTTATGCTAGCTGGCCATCTTGCCTTAAAACTTGAAGCTGACGCAGTCTTTGCAGCTCACTCCGCCAAGAAATCGTATCTTGCAAAGGATTGCACCGATTCCTGGGGAGACCTACTGATCGAGCATGACCGGGTGTCCTATAGTCCGTACATTGAGGCCGACTGCCCTTTTCAAAATCCATTTGCGAAATGGCGGCCGGTAGCGAATCTAACGCCCGTAGAGTTCCCCCTGACAGAAATTGCGATGGAATCAGAACCTTGGCATCCGGATCTTTGGGATGCAACACGGTTTTCAAAAAACAGTCCGTGGGCGTTTAATATCGGCGGAGTTTCGATCGTCATCAAAGGACTAAAGGCAAAGGCTAGCCCCCCGCCTTCGCAGAAATTCTTCGATGCCGTATTGCATGATTTCGATGGAACTATGGCTGCGTTGCTAAAAGCGGTTGAAGTTAGCGACCCTTCAAGTCAGCTAAGCGCAGCGAGTCAGTATCTAAAGCCTACTAATAATCAAATAAATTGGATTGTTCAAAGCGTCAATCTTGATGCGGAGCAGCGACATAGATCATACGATTTGGCCCAGGCCAGCAAAACGAAAGACGGCGGAAGTGGCTTTCTGAGTTTTATGAACGGCATTCAGGGCGTTGCGAACATGCAGCAGGCGATGACACAGGTAAAGCTTGCAGATGCCAGCCATATCGGTGCGGCTCAGTTGAGTGCGGCGGCGAATCTGGGTAGGACCGAGATCGATGCCGTAGGGAGTGTTGCCAGTCCGACGACGGCTTTGCAGCCGACTGCGCCGATCTATCAGGCTGTCCCGACGCAACCGCAATCAAATGCTGTCGCTTCCACACCGCAGAAGGCGCAGTCTGGTTTTACCTATCAGGTTTCGCACGGTCAGCCCGAGAGCAAAACCGTTGCTTCAAACACCGGCAGCGTTCCGCCTGCTGCCAACTCACAGCCGAGAGCCAACCCTAATCCGGGCGGAGTACCGAGTGGCGTGAGTACGGGCACCGCCCCAGCCGCCAACTGCGTCTACCTCAGCGATGCTCAGCCGTGCGTCCCGCTCGCCCAGTGGCAACAGATGCAAGCAAACCAGCCCATTCGGGTACCGGTAGAGGTGTGTCCCAAGTCCGGGTTTGTTCCTGGACTCATGCGAAAGGTGTCGAGCGACGTTTCGGAAGGCGTGCCCTGTACTCCAGGCCAGCCTATCGATCCGAGCGTGTTCGCCTCGGGCAGCTCGTCTGTCAGCAACTCAAGTTCTTTCGGGGGCAGCAGTGGCTCCAGCACATCGGGTGGCGGCAACAGTTCTGGCTCTGGCGTCTCAAATACAGGTGGCCCCTCTGACCCGATACTCAACGACTGCATCGGTCTGTCCTATAAAAACGATCCCATCACGGGCGACCACCTGATTCTTCAGAACAACTGCTCTGTCCGCGCGCAGGTGTATTTTTACGCCAGCTCGCAGGTCAGCGGCGGAGAGGCTCTCGATCCGGGCGAAGCCGGCAACACCTATGCCGCACACGACAAGATCCTCGCCGCAGGTGGTGTATCGATCTATGCGTGTCCAGTCGGCGACGTACCGAGGCAGGCCGACGGAACGCTGGCCTACAACGGAGTCAACAACCACTTCCTCTGCAGCCGTAAGTAAATCAACCGCTAGACCGGCAGGTAATCGCCTGTCCGGAATAAATGCTCGGCAGAAGTTATTGAATGTATTGCCTTAGGAGACAGTGATGCCGAAGTCGCACATGTTTGCGCTCTTGTTAGTCGTTGGAATCCTAGCCTCTAGCGTTTGTTCTGTTTCGATGGCGCAAACTTCAACTCCTGTTAGTGCCAATGCGGACATCGTCAAAATGATCCAGGCCGGGTTGCCGGAGAACACGATCGTAAACAAGATTCGCGAAGGCGCGGGGCGGTGGGATACGTCAGTGGATAGCCTGATCGCACTGAAGAAGGCTGGCGCGACGGAGGCAGAGCTTACCGCCCTAACCAACACGTCGTACCCCCAAGTAGCCAATGAGCAGCAAGAAACGGCCCTAGCTCCGGTTGAGCCAACCGAAGTATTCGGAGCGCAACTCCTGAGGACTCGAAATGGTGATCCGTACCTGAAGTTTCAGTCAAGCCGGCCGGAACTTTTCCCTAATGGGCTTGAATCGAATACGGCATATCTTGTTTCGTACAAGGGCCAGGTCGCAGTACTGATTCCTGCGGTCGCAATTCAGGAATCCGATTGCTCTGTATTCAATATGCTCTTTCAGCGCAATCAACTCGTCATAGATCAATACCTTTTCGGCGCATGCAATCTACTTGATGGCCCTAGCCAGGCGCCCCTTCAAAACGGATTGTACGAATTTCGGAATGAAGGCCTCAAGTTTGATCGAGGGAAAACGTACGGAATGATGGCGGATCCTCCTATGAGAAATTTAGGCCTATCGTTCGATCGAATAACCTTCGGCGAAGTCAAGAAGAAAATCGTCAAAGCGGATGTGCTTTTTGGAATATTTCCTTATACTTTTGCCGAATTCCATGCGACGGAAATGCGCGCGGCACTGTTTGAATCGTTTGTCGAGCAGCTAACAAACAACTTTGATGCAACGGTCTCTGAATTTGAGCGCGCTGCTGCAATTACCGATCCAGTCGCACAGCTAAGCTCTCATACTCGTTACACACCCATCACGATCAATGAAGCGAACAACTATAAACGGATTCTTGAACAGCGTTGGAAGGAAACTCATCAGAGCAATGGTGGTAATGGCTGGTTGAGCGCCCTCAATGCTATGCAGGGCGCCGCAAACATGCAGCAGGCTGTGCAGAATGCAAAGGTAGCTGATCTCACCCACAATAGTGCAGGTCAGTTGCGCGCAGCTTCGAATGCAGCTACGGCTGAGACGCAGACCCTGGGTGCTGTGAGCGGGGGCACCACGCCTATCCAGCCGCTTGCTCCGGCAGTGTTGAGCCAAACTCAGCCTACACTTCCTCAACCAACGCCAAATGCCGTCGCTTCCACACCGCAGAAGGCGCAGTCTGGTTTTACCTATCAGGTTTCGCACGGTCAGCCCGAGAGCAAAACCGTTGCTTCAAACACCGGCAGCGTTCCGCCTGCTGCCAACTCACAGCCGAGAGCCAACCCTAATCCGGGCGGAGTACCGAGTGGCGTGAGTACGGGCACCGCCCCAGCCGCCAACTGCGTCTACCTCAGCGATGCTCAGCCGTGCGTCCCGCTCGCCCAGTGGCAACAGATGCAAGCGAACCAGCCCATTCGGGTACCGGTAGAGGTGTGTCCCAAGTCCGGGTTTGTTCCTGGACTCATGCGAAAGGTGTCGAGCGATGTTTCGGAAGGCGTGCCCTGTACTCCAGGCCAGCCTATCGATCCGAGCGTGTTCGCCTCGGGCAGCTCGTCTGTCAGCAACTCAGGTTCTTTCGGTGGCAGCAGTGGCTCCAGCACATCGGGCGGCGGCAACAGTTCTGGCTCTGGCGTCTCAAATACAGGTGGCCCCTCTGACCCGATACTCAACGACTGCATCGGTCTGTCCTATAAAAACGATCCCATCACGGGCGATCACTTAATTATCCAGAACAACTGTTCCATCCGCGCGCAGGTGTATTTTTACGCCAGCTCGCAGGTCAGCGGCGGAGAGGCTCTCGATCCGGGCGAAGCCGGCAACACCTATGCCGCACACGACAAGATCCTCGCCGCAGGTGGTGTATCGATCTATGCGTGTCCAGTCGGCGACGTACCGAGGCAGGCCGACGGAACGCTGGCCTACAACGGAGTCAACAACCGCTTCCTGTGCAGCCGCAAGTGAATCAACCGCAAAGATCGGTCAGGCCACTTTCCCAGTCGAATCAGTTCTTCAGCCCGATTCCAAAGCTCGACGGGAATTTGTGGAAGTATTTGCCTAAGGAGAATGCGATGTCGAAGCCCCGGCTGCTTGCGATTTTGTTAGTCATTGGAATCTTTGCCATCAGCGTCTGTCCTGCCTCAAGAGCACAAACCTCGGCCCCTGTTAGCGCCAATGCGGACATCGTCAAGATGATCCAGGCCGGATTGCCGGAGAGCACGGTGGTCAACAAAATTCGCGAGGGCGCGGGGCATTGGGATACGTCGGTGGATGCGCTGATTACGCTGAAGCAAGCAGGGGCTACGGAGGCGGAGCTTGGGGCGTTGACGGCTGCGCCTGCGCAGAAAGCATCGACGGCGCAACAGGCCGAGACTGCGCCGGTGGAAGCGTTTGGTTCGCAGTTACTGCACACCAAAGCTGGTGGTCCGTATTTGCGTTTCGAATCGAGCCGGCCTGGAATTTTTCCTAACGGTATCGAATCCAATACCGCTTCTCTCGTTGTTTACAAAGGAGAAGTCGGGGTATTGATCCCTTCCTTTTGGTCTGACTCTTATACCCCCTTCAACGCGATCTTTCTCCGTGATCGCCTTGTGATGGACAACTACCTCACCGAAGTTTGTTGCGAGAATGCCATAGCCGCCGTTACCGGAATCGTGGAGCAACCGAAAGTCAATTTGTCGCTGCAGATGGACAAGAAATTCAGCCGTTGGGGTAACGATCAAGGAGCGCAGACCGGAGGAAATCTCTATACGGAGGTAAGAATCGGTACGGGCAAAAAATCGCAGACCCATCCCGCTCTTTTCGGGATATTTCCTTTTATGGAGACCGACTATACGGCGGAGCGTGCGGCGCTGATGGATCCCTTCGTCCAGCAACTTATGTCTAGCTTCGACAAGACTGTAGCTGAGTTTGAACGAGCCGCGGGAATAACCGATCCCATCACTCAACTCTCCTCGGTAGCTCTTTACGAACCGATTACAGCGGCTCAAGCGGAGCAATTCAGGGTCATCACGCTACAGAGAATGAGGGAAATCAAGAGGAATGACAGAAGCAACGGCTGGCTCAGTGCCTTGAACGCCATGCAGGGCGTGGCGAATATGCAGCAGGCTGTGCAGGACGCAAAGGTAGCTGATCTTAGCCACAATACTGCGGGTCAATTGCGCGCAGCCGCGAATGCAGGTACGGCTGAGATGCAGACCCTGGGTGCTGTGAGCGGGGGCACCACGCCTATCCAGCCGCTTGCTCCGGCAGTGTTGAGCCAAACTCAGCCTACACTTCCTCAACCAACGCCAAATGCCGTCGCTTCCACACCGCAGAAGGCGCAGTCTGGTTTTACCTATCAGGTTTCGCACGGTCAGCCCGAGAGCAAAACCGTTGCTTCAAACACCGGCAGCGTTCCGCCTGCTGCCAACTCACAGCCGAGAGCCAACCCTAATCCGGGCGGAGTACCGAGTGGCGTGAGTACGGGCACCGCCCCAGCCGCCAACTGCGTCTACCTCAGCGATGCTCAGCCGTGCGTCCCGCTCGCCCAGTGGCAACAGATGCAAGCAAACCAGCCCATTCGGGTACCGGTAGAGGTGTGTCCCAAGTCCGGGTTTGTTCCTGGACTCATGCGAAAGGTGTCGAGCGACGTTTCGGAAGGCGTGCCCTGTACTCCAGGCCAGCCTATCGATCCGAGCGTGTTCGCCTCGGGCAGCTCGTCTGTCAGCAACTCAGGTTCTTTCGGTGGCAGCAGTGGCTCCAGCACATCGGGCGGCGGCAACAGTTCTGGCTCTGGCGTCTCAAATACAGGTGGCCCCTCTGACCCGATACTCAACGACTGCATCGGTCTGTCCTATAAAAACGATCCCATCACGGGCGATCACTTAATTATCCTGAACAACTGTTCCATCCGCGCGCAGGTGTATTTTTACGCCAGCTCGCAGGTCAGCGGCGGAGAGGCTCTCGATCCGGGCGAAGCCGGCAACACCTATGCCGCACACGACAAGATCCTCGCCGCAGGTGGTGTATCGATCTACGCGTGTCCAGTCGGCGACGTACCGAGGCAGGCCGACGGAACGCTGGCCTACAACGGAGTCAACAACCACTTCCTCTGCAGCCGCAAGTAAATCAACCGCAACGCTGATTGTAACCGGCATCACCCTCAATCGATATCGGACGCTTTATGGGAACGTTGCGCCGCGGCCAGGATACTCGGCTAGCACTTGCGCATCAGCAGCGTCCGTCTTAGAGCGCTGGAGTGTCTGTGCGAACCGATTCGCAACTTTCGGGTTCAGAACCGCCAGTTCGATTCCATCTGCAGCATTCAATGGTCTTGCGTTAACTCAAAAACATTCTCGTGGAATTGACTTGTATCTAAAAGCGTTTTTCTGTGTCGAATTTCGCTCGAATGATTCGTTGCGAGGCGATGGTAGTGCGACCGCGCGGTCTCGCAGCCATCGAACCTGATGTGCTGGGAAGTAGTGCAACCAGACACGAAAAACATGGAGGGTAAAAATGAGTAACTCACACGCTGGAATCAAGCTACTTACAACTGTTCTCTTGACCGTGGCTACCGCCTTCGCTCAGTCGTCAGATCGATTGCCGGTGACTGACGCGGAGAAGATCGCGGACGCACTGCGAGGCGGTCCCGCATTCATCACCAAGGACGCGACTGTGCGCGATTGGCCCTCGGCGGCTGGAGGTGAATACCGGCTCCTTCGCAAAGGATCGAACGAATGGACCTGTCTTCCGGCTATTCCTGGATATTCGCACGATGAGCCAGGGTGCTTCGACCCGATATTCCTGCGCTGGATGCAGGACAGCCTCGCCGGCCGAACGCCGCGGATTGATCGCATCGGCATCTCGTACATGTATTTCGGCGCCTGGCAATCGAAAGATGGTTCCTCCGGCCATGAGTTCCACGTTGGCCCGCACCTGATGATTGTCAGTCCCCATCAAGACGATTTTCAGGGAATCAATCGTGATCCATCGAATGGTATGCCCTACGTGGCGCATTTGCCCCATCGCACCGAGCTATACCTGGTTATGCCAGTGCGGCAATGGGATGAATGACGGGCTTCGAATGGCAGATATTCCGCCGCAAAACGTGCTGGCGCCGGCGATGTGAACGATGACTCCGCCGAACATTCCGCAAATGAGAAGGGACAGGAGACATCAACAGACACTTGCGGCCCTTGTTTCAGATCAGGAGATGGATATCGCACGGAAGGCTGGGATCGATGACAGCCTGATGCTTGAAATCGTTGCCATCGTCGCGCTGAACACGCTCACCAACTACGCCAATCGCTTCGCCGACACGGAAATCGACTCCCCTGTGGTTGGGACAAAATCATGAACTTGATTATCAGGGCCGGTGACAAGGCGCAGCTCACGGAATATCGCGACATGCTGGTTACAACGCGGGACAAGGTCACGGATCTGAAGAAACAAGGCAAGACACTCGAAGAAGTGATCTCAGCCAAACCCAATGCTGCGTTCGACGCCAAATGGGGGCCCGCAACCGAGTTCCTCGCATACGTCTGTCAAGGCGTATAACACATTCATAGCATTCGGCTCCCAACAGATTGGAGATTCGCTGCATGCTCACGACCGCCAAGACGCTTTTGATGCTTTCCCTGGCAGCGCTAACCGGGGTCCAACAGGACACGGATATCCATGGTTTCCAACCGGAATATTCCAGCGACGCTCAACTCAAGTTTCCAGAACACTATCGAGAATGGGTGTATCTTTCCTCGGGCATCGATATGAGCTACACCGCCAAGGCAGCGGGGGATACGAACGACTTCCACACATTCGACAATGTCTTTGTTAACCCCGACGCCTATCACGCCTTTCTCAAGACAGGTACATGGCCAGACAAGACCATGCTTGTGCTCGAGAATCGCCAGGGGCAGCAGAAAGGTTCAATCAACCAGGAGGGCCACTTTCAGACCGCGCTTCTGGGAGTGGAGGTTCATGTCAAGGATGAAGCGCACTTTCCGGGGAAGTGGGCATTCTTTGGCTTTGGCGCTCACGACAAGTCCAGCACTATGATTCCGACCACGGCTGCCTGTTATAGCTGCCACGCACAACACGCGGCCGTGGATACCACATTTACTCAGTTTTATCCGACCCTGCTGCCGATTGCCAAAAGCAAAGGCACACTGAGTGCCTTGTACCTGAAGGAGATTGACACGGAAACGCCCGTGAAGAAATAACCGGTGATCGTATCGCGAATCGCCGCGTAACCGGGTCAGGAACGCCTTGGCACGATTTCTAGTGCAAATTGCCGAGTCACTCATCGAGAACTCCGGCAACGAATTCCGCTTTTTCTGCGTCAAGATGTTGTTTTTCGGTACCTCATGTATGAAAACTCGATGTATTGGACTCGAAGCGACGGTCTCACCCGCGGTCCTGTCACGCTTTGCGTAGGCGGCGGCCAAGGAATCGCGCTGGCATAGTCCGATGTTTTCCACTTCGAGCTAGTCCGACTGCTGCCGACCAACCACTCGGAATGATGTCAATGAGCGCGTTGGCCTGAAGTGACCCCCGCACAGGGCACCAGCGCTCTGGTCAAATGGGCCACGCTTTATTCATAGCGGAGAGCTTCGGCGGGTGGGACGGCGATGGCGTGGCGGGCGGGCAACAGGCAGGCGAGGAGTGCGCTGAGAGCGAGGAGCGCGGCGGCTGCGAACAGACTGCCCGCGGCAAAGGCGCTTTTCATCCAGTGGGCGAGGACGGCGCCGAGAAAGCTGTCAAAGGCAAGACCGATGACAATGCCCGCGGCCGCGCTGACGAGCGCGATGCGCGCGGCGACCCACAGGACGTGCGCGCGCGGCGCGCCGAGCGCCAGGCGGATGCCGAACTCCGTCGTGCGCTGCGCGACGCTGTACGCGACGACGCTGACGATGCCGACCAGCGCGACCGCGAGCGCCATGGCAGCCCAGACCCCGAACAATATGGAGAAGAGCCGCTGGCGGCTGTACTGTGCGTCGCGCTCGATGGCTTCGTTGAGGGGGAGAGCGCCGTTGGAGATCTCCTGGTCGGAAGCGGCAGATGCGATAGCGGCGCGGATGGAGTGCAGGTAGGTGAGCGGATCGCCCTGAGTGCGGACAAGGAACTGCACGTAGGGCAGCATTACGGCGGTGTAAGGAAGGTAGATGGCGGGGACGACGGGGCGATCGACGCCGTCGTCGCGCGCATCGCCGACGACGCCGATGATCTGGCGCCAGGCGGTGCTTTGCGCGGAGGTGGCCGCGAAGCGATTCCGACTTGTGAGACCGGGAATGCGTAGCTGTCGGCCCAAGGCATTGGACGAGGAGAGATAGCGCGCCGCGAACGCGCGATTGGCGATCGCAATGAAGTCTCCGCGGGCGTTTTCATCCGTATTCCAGATGCGTCCCTGAAGCAGAGGAATGCGGAGCGCAGCGAAATATTGCTGGCCGACCAGCATCACACGGGCCTGCGGCTGCTCGCGATCGCGATTTCCGTCGATGTTGAAGGCGTCCTCAGCGCCTGTATAGGGCGGCGTGGCGTCGGTGCCGACAGCGACAGTGGAGACGCCGGGGACGGATGCGATCTTCTCCCGGATCTGCTCGATGTAAGCGGTTCGCCCATCGTGCGACTGAATGCGGCCCCATTCGCCTGGGTCATGGACGTGCAGCATGATTCCGAGCTTCATGACATTTGCGGGATCGTAGCCAAGCGGCATCTGCATGAGCTGGAGGAAGCTGCGGATGGCGGTGCCCGCAGTGGCCATGAGAAGAAGCGTGAGCGCGACTTGCGCAGCTATGAGAACGCTCCAGCGTTGCTTTGCGGGAGCAGCGACAACGCCAATCTGCCTGCCGGGAAGCATACGCGCGGAATCGCGGCGCGAGAGACGCAATGCGGGGACAAGACCGAAGAGGATGCCGCAGAGCAGCGCGAGCGCGACGGAGAACGCGAGGATGGGAGCGTTGATGCGGATGACGGATTCGGCTGGAAAAGAATCCGGAGAAAGCAACAAGGGAAGCTTTGCAAGCCAGTAGGACGCAGCAACGCCAAGGACGGCGCCGGTCGAGGAGATGACGACGGCTTCGACGAGCAACTGGCGGACGATGAGCCAGCGACTGGCGCCGATCGCACTGCGGATGGCGAGCTCATGCTGGCGCGCGCGGCCACGGGCCAACAGAAGGATGGAGCAGTTGGCGCAGCCGATGATTAGCAAGAGCACAACGCCTGCGAGAAGAAGCGTCAGTGTGCGGCCGGTTCCCTGCTGGTAAGGCACGATGATGGGCTGCAGCGCCAGATGCCAGTGATCTGGAAAGCGCTCGGGATGCTCTTTCGCAAACTGGCGCACGATGGGCTCAAGCGCAGCGTTGGCGGCGGTAAGTGTGACGTGGGGCCGGAGCTTGATCCACGGTATGTAGGCCATGTAGGGAACGTTGGCAAGACCCTGCATTAGACTGCTCGGCAGGTAGACATCGCCGACGCCGGTGGTGTCATTGAATGCGAAGCTGCGCGGCAAGACCCCGATGATGGTGTAGGCGGCGTGATTGACTTCCAGCGTTCGACCGATGACGTGAGGATCGCCGCCAAAGTGGCGCTGCCAGAAGCGGTAGTTGAGAACAACAACGGAGTGGCCGCCTTTCTCCGCATCGGATGGCTCGATGTTGCGACCGAGAACCGGGCGCACACCAAAGAAAGTCCCGGCATTCTCTGTGAGGTAGACGCCATAGACGTCTTCCGGTAGTCCGCCGCCGGTGATCTCCATGTGAGAGTTGTTGAAGCCGAGCAACGATTCAACCGGGGCTGCAAGGCGCAGCTCATCAAACTGTGCCTTGTTAAGAGGAAACCATTGAGGCTCGTCAGGATGTTGCTCGTTGATAATGACAGGGTTCATGATGCGGTCGGCGCCAGCGTAGGGAAACGGGTGCAGCAGGACGGCGTAGATGAGCGAGAACATCGCCGTGGTGGCGCCGATGCCGAGCGCGAGTGAGAGCACGGCGACGGCGGCGAAGCCAGGATTGCGGCGCAGGGCGCGGAGACCGTAGCGGATGTCGCCGCCTAACTCATCGAAGAGGCGGAGGCCGATGGCGTCGCGGTAAGTTTCGTTTTGGGCGGCGGGCTGGCCGAGATCGATGCAGGCTTTGCGGCGGGCTTCTTCTTCGGGGAGGCCCCGGCGGATTAAATCTTCCTGGTAGGCGTCGAGGGTAGAACGAAACTCTTCTTCGACGTCGCTGTAGGTGCGCGGCGCGATGGAGTCCCAGAGCTTGCGAATTGCGGCGAGGAGACTCATATGTCTTCCGCCTTCTTGTCGAGAATGCCGGCGACGACAGCGGCCATGTCGGTCCATTTGGCGGTCTGGGCCTTGAGCTGACGCGTACCGGCAGCGGTGAGCGAGTAAAAGCGGGCACGGCGATTGTTCTCCGACTCACCCCACTCGCCTTTGATCCAGCCCCGGCGCTCAAGACGATAGATGGCGGTGTAGAAAGAACCCTGCAGGATTTCGAGGCGCTCGCCGGAGATCTGCTGGATGCGCAGCAGGATGCCGTAGCCATGCAGCGGACCGAGCGAGACCGCCTTGAGGATGAGCATCTTGAGTGTGCCCTGCGGGAGTTCAACCGGTTTCGTCAAAGGCTCTCTCCTATCTAGCAAAGGAGAGTACGCTCTCTCTCCTTTCCCGTCAAGGAGACTGCCACCCGGGCGATTGGGTCAGGTGTAACGCGTCTTCTGTCGAATCGCGGGCAATTCTTCGTCTAGCAACTCGAGGAACAGCTTCAAGGCAACTGAAGGTTCCTTCTTTTGCCAGGTGGCGACAAAGTCGATGCGAACGTCGTCAGGTTGCAGCCGAAAGAAGGAGACGTTCTCCGCGTGCAGATTACGGGCCGATGCGGAAACAATGGCTACCCCCTCCTCCGCTTCCACGGTAGACAGTACCGAGTGCATATTGTTCAGCTCATTGTGCAGTCGTGGCGAAAAGCCGCTGTCGTTACAAACGCGGATGATCGTGTCGAAGACCTCTGGGGAACTTGCGCGCCGAAAGGTGACGATGCGTTCGCCTGCAAGGTCCGCGATTCGGATGCGCTTCGCCTTCACCTTGCGAGTCTTGGGAAGCGCTACGACTAGCGGCTCGCGGAAGAGCAGACGCGATTCATAGGATGAACTACGATCAGCGGAAGGCGGACGCGTAAATCCAATGTCGATCTCTCCTCGGTCGAATGCAAGGTCCTGCCCGCTAGGCACATTTTCTTCAAGGCGCAGCGCGACCCCCGGATGCCGAGTCTTGTATTTACGCAGGAGGTCCGGGAGGAATGGGGAGGTAGCAAATCCAATGAAACCAATTCCCAGCCTGCCAATCTCCCCTTTGGCCGCGCGCCGGGCCGATGCTATGGACTGCTCCGCCTGCGCAAGCGTCTTGAGAGCTTCCTCATAGAAAACCTGCCCTTCCGGAGTAAGTCGCGCCACGCGGCCCTCACGCGAAAAGAGCTTGATGCCCAGTTCACTCTCAAGATCGGATACGGCCTCGCTGATCGAAGGCTGCGCAATATATAAGTGCCGCGAAGCCTCGCGATACCCCTTCCACTGAACAACTGCTGTGAAATAACGAAGATGTCTTAATTCCATATGATAGGCGCTCCCTATCAATGGATTAGATCATGTCCCTTAATTAATCGGCTGCGCCCGACCGACCCTTCGAGTTCACGCCGGCCATTTCTTGCGTTACGTTTGTTGGAGAAATCTCATCCAAGATATTTATGCCAACCCAAACCGTAACGCGCGCTACTGAATCTACTTTAGAGCCTGGCAGGCTTTACAGCGTTCTCGCGGACGCCAGAAACATTCCAAAGTGGGCTCCTGTCTTCGCTGACGCCATTGAGCCCATCGACGACATGCACTATCGCGTCACTAGAAATGGCGAGGCCTTCAATCTCGAAGTCTCCCTGCATCCGTCTGCTGGCGCGGTGGACTATATTCGAGAAATGCCCAACGGCAAGCGTGGCGGCGCTTACATTCGCGTAACGCCTCGTCCGCTGGGTGGCAGCACGATAACCATGACTGTGCCGATCGGACCGAATACGATTGAATCCGACGTTGCGAAGGTCCTTGAACAAGAACTTGCAGACCTTGTCCGACTCGCGCAATTCTGATCACACACGGGCAAAGCCGACTTATGAGGACTGATCGACCGAATCGCGAGCCGTCCGCTCGGGTTGAGCAGCGATGTAATCGTCTACGGATTCGATTTCGATCTTGGCCCTGGGTAGCACTCAATGCTTCCGCGGTATCGGCCGTTGGCGCTTGGTTACAGAGTTCCAACGGCCGATACCGCGGACGATGAAATGGGACGTACCAAGCATGAAGTGATTTACCGTCAGGATTTTGGTCCCTGCATCAAAGCAAAGTTGCAGCCCTGATCATCGACGGCCTGCAGGATGCGTGAGCCTCCGGGTACGTCCATGGGAGGCTGAAGTATTTTACCGCCGGCGTCAATCACACGTTTCTGTGCCGCCTCAATATCATCGACGGTGAAGTAGAACTTCCAGTGTGGCGGGATGCCTTCGGGAATGCCGGGACCTTTGAGGTTCATCATTCCGCCGGTGTAGACGGGCTTGTCGGTGCGGAAGGTCTGGTAGATGCCCATGGCACCCATGTCGTGCGCGTAGTCCTTCTGCCAGCCGTAATGCTTGGAGTAGTAATCGAAGGCTTTTGCTGCGTCATCGGTGAGCAGCTCATGCCAGCCCACGTTGCCCACTGCCATTTGATCCAGACGTGGTGGAGCAGCTTGCTTGCCGGGTTCGAAGAGCAGGTATTTCACCTTTTGTGGGTCCATCACAACAGCGAAGCGGCCGACTCCGGGGATGTCCTGAGCGGGCTTTATGATGGTGCCGCCGTCGGCCGCTACAGCCTTCAGCTCCTCATCGAGCTTGTCGGTGTGGATGTGGCCCATCCATTCGGGAGGCATCTTTGGCGCGCCTGCGCCAGCCCATGTCATCATGCCGCCGACGTCTTTGCCGTCTTTGCCGAAGAGCATGTAGCGCATGCCGGGCATGCCTGAGTCCTTGATGCCCCAGCCGACTACTTTTTTGTAGAAGTCGACTGCTTTGTCCATGTCGTTCGTAACGAGCTCGTACCACGTGAATCCGTCTGCCATGTCGCACCTTCCTTTTCGCGATCGTATCGCGGTAAGTAAACGCTGTCCACATACACTACTACCACAAGTGGACGCCGTCCACAATTCTTCTCCTTCGCGGTACACTTTGATTGAACGGACGATGAAAAAAAGTACCTCAGTTCAGAGACGCAAGACCTTTCGCCATGGCGATCTGCGCAATGCACTGGTAGCAGCAGGGTTAGAGATGGCGCGGGTTGGCGGCCCGGATGCTGTTGTTTTGAGAGAGGCGACACGGCAGGCTGTGGTTTCCCCGAACGCAGCATACAGGCATTTTGCGAACCAGGCGGCGCTGCTGGATGCTGTGCGGTCGGTGTGCTTGTCGAGGCTGGCTGCGGCGATTGAAGAGGAGATGAGTAAGACTGGGCTGGGGCGCGATCCTCAAGTGTTTGCACGAAAGAGCCTGCGCGCGGTGGGGATGGGTTATCTGGGATTTGCGATGAGAGAGCCGGGGATGTTTCGCACGGCTTTCTCGGTTCCACCGGCGGTTGATTCCCCTAACCCGGCGAATACGGCGGCCATGGGCCTGAATCCGTTTCAGCTGCTTTCAATGGCGTTGAATCGCATGCAGGAGAGTGGGCTGTTGAGCAAGAAGGACCGCAAAGATGCGGAGTATCTTGCGTGGTCGACAGTTCACGGGCTGGCACTTCTGGTGCTTGAGGGGCCGCTGCATAAGATGCCACATGAGATGGTGCTAGCGCTGGGCGAGCGGCTGGTGGTCATGGTGGAACGCGGTCTCAGCTAGACGTTTCGACAAAGCGTCGCACCGTTCCGAATTTGACGACTGTGGTCTCACTGTCTAACACTGCGCGTTGCGGTGCGCTTCTGGGAAGCAATGCTGTCATTAGAGTGAAGTTTACTTCCCGACATCATCCTGGGCTATTGAGAAGCGGAATATCGCAATCCAATACCCCGCGCCAGTCTCAAACCAGCAAAGGTTCTGACTGGAAATAAGTCCTCTCAGTTCTCGCGCGCGGCCGCTTCTAGCGCGGGTAGGTCCATCTTGATCATCCCCATCATAGCTTCCATGGCTTTGGGGTGACTGATCAGCTCGCCAATATTGCGTGGCACAATCTGCCAGCATAGGCCGAAGCGGTCTGTGAGCCAGCCACAGGCCATGGGTTTGCCGTCTTCGATCAACTTGTCCCAGTAGCTGTCGATCTCGTCTTGGGAGTCGCAGCGGACGAAAAACGAGAAGGCGGGGTTGAGCTGATGCGCGGGGCCGCCGTTGAGAAAGACCATCTCCTGGCCCTCAAGCTCGATCGTGATAGTGGCAATCTTGCCCATGGGCCAGGGACCGACGCCTTTGGAACGCAGTTCGTCGAGCCTGCGCGCGTGCGGGAAAACGCTCAGATAAAACTCGGCGGCTTCTTCGGCGTTGTCATTGAACCAAAGGAATGGCGCAACTTTGTTCATGGCTGGCATGGTACCAGCTAGGAGGTCACTTCGGACAAGACGATTATTAGTACCGATCGACGAGGCTCTGTGCCGCTCAGGCTCTGCTCGATCCCAGCACCGAAGCCGCCAATGAACCTGCGACTCGACCCTTTGGCATGTGTGCCTCTCTCCTCAAGTATTGGAAGTTGTTCTGGCCTGGAGTTGCGCCAATCGTCAGCTTGCCCAAGCCAAATGAAAAACATGGCTGCCAGCAGGCCAGCGCCGCCACGATCCTGGTGATTCTTCCGACGGCTGGCTCTCAACGTGCTGTGTTCTTTCGTCGCCGCTGCTCGCTCTCCTTTATCATTTCGCTCAAATCCACAACCGGCCGTATCTCAATCGGTCCAAGTCCATGCTTAAAGCCTGGTTGCTGTGAGACAAGCTGAACGGCATGATTGAGGTCTCGCGCCTCAAGGATTTGAATGCCGCCGAGCTGTTCCTTGGTTTCCGCATAGGGGCCATCAGTCGTCGCGACTTTGCCGTTTTTCCAGTACAGGGTCAACGCGGTCTCCGGAGGCTGAAGAGGTACTTCGGCAACAAGATGTCCGTTGGCGCGCAGATGGTCATTGTGCTCAAAGCATTCGTCGAGCACTGCGTGTCGCTCGTCCTCGGTCATCCCTTCGAATTTTCCTGGCTCGATGTATCCCAAACAGATGTATTTCATCGCCCGTCTCCTCTTGTTGGGGGCCAGCAGCGGAATCTTGCGCGCTGGCACGTTCAACCTATAGTCGCCGGGCACAGGGAAAATCGACAGCAGAGCCAATTTTTTATTGCAACTCCCTCAGCCGCCCTGCGAGGAACCGACGCTCTGGCTCGCACCGAACCAGGGCCAGCGCCTTCTCATACGAATCACGCGCCTCCGCAAGCCTTCCCAGCCTGCGGCACAAGTCCGCCCGGGCGGAGTGCGCGAGATGGTAGCTGGCGAGTTCCTCGCGGGCCAGCAAGGCGTCGATGAGACGAAGCCCCTGCTCAGGCCCCTCGCACATGGCGATGGCAACTGCGCGGTTGAGTTCCACGACCGGAGACGGCTGAATAAGAATCAGCCGGTTGTAGAGCAGTGTGATCTGGCGCCAGTCAGTAGATGCCGACGAGGAAGCCTCGGCATGAACTGCCGCAATGGCCGCCTGCAGGGTGTAAGCACCGAAACGGCGCGATGCAAGAGCGTTTTCGGTGAACGAAATGCCTTCGGCGATCTGATCTCTATTCCACAAAGAGCGATCCTGCTGGTCCAGCAAGATCAAGTCTCCCTCAGGAGAGCTTCGGGCGGCGCGGCGCGACTCCTGCAGCAACATGAGCCCTATGAGGCCAATCACTTCGGGCTCTGGAAGCAAGTCGACGAGCAGCCTGCCCAGGCGGATCGCCTCGCGGCTCAGTTCGGCTCCTGTTGTCCCCGCTGAATAGCCCTCGTTGAAGACCAGATATACGACCTGAAGTACGGCTCCCAACCTTGCCGGTAATTCTTGCGATACGGGCACCTGGTAAGGAATAGCCTTATCGCGGATGACGGCCTTCGCGCGCACGATGCGCTGCGCGAGCGTCGCCGGCGTAACGAGAAATGCCCGGGCAATCTCCTCTGTTGTCAGGCCGCAAACTTCACGCAGCGTGAGCGCTACCTGTCCTTCCGGCGGCAGAGCGGGATGGCAGCAGGTAAAGATGAGACGGAGGCGGTCGTCCTCGATTTCCTCATCCTCGTGAGGCGCCTCGTTGATGCGCGCCTCGAGGTAGAGCGCGAGGTCTTTCTGTGCGCTGTCGAAGCGCGCCCGCCGGCGCATTCCGTTTATAGCTTTGAAGCGCGCGGTTGAAATGAGCCAGGGGCGCGGTTTATCCGGTACGCCGGCCTGAGGCCACGTGTCCAAAGCAGCGGCAAAGGCCTCATGCATGGCCTCTTCGGCGACATCAAGATCTCCGAGCAGGCGCGCCAGCGTAGCAAGAATCCTGCCCGATTCGGACCGGTAAAGCGTCTCTATGGTTCTGCTGAGCTCTTCGCGAACATTCTGCGGCATGCACGTCAAACTAACAAACGAACGTACTCCACACAACTGCGCCCGGCTCGCTGTTTATCTACAATTCAATAAGAGGCCAATGCGCTGATTGAGGGCGGCCTGAGCTGGTGCACCAGCATAGGTCCTCGAAAACGCCGTAGTCGTCGAAGCTCGAAAGCAGTTACGTACGGCTATGAGGTTAAGTCCCTCAGGGACGGCTGAATCAAATTCTTTTGCAAATATTACGTGCATCCGAGGTGCCTATATCGGATTTCAGTCGTCCCTACGGGACTGGACCCTGTTCCCCAGCAACCCAGCACTGCCGTGCTGGGCTATTTTCAGGCCGTCCCTGCGGGACTTATTTCACACCCGATCATTACCATGGTTCTAGAGACCATGGTTCTAGAGTTTTTCCGTAACCTGGGCCCGTTCAAGTGAGCAAGCGCGCGTCAAAAGCTGAAGCGCAGGGCAAAGCGGGCGATGAACGGGTTAAGCTGATTGGTCGGCTTCTCGAAGTTGCTGCCGCCGGTGGGGACCTTGCTGATCACAGTATTTGCATTCGTGATGTTGAAGAGGTCCACGATCGGCTCCAGGGTGAATCTCTCGCGCAGATGAGTCGGGCGTGAGAAGCGAAGGTTGACGATATCCACGTTAGGCAGGCGGATCTCTGGTGATACCGCGATAATGGAGCCTGCGGCCCTCCCCCAACAGGAGAAGCGACGCTTTCGAGAAGCCGCAGAGAAATTGCGTACCGGAGAAATGCATTCCTGAGAAGTGGTGGCCGGAGCCAGGCGGCCGAAAATCTGAGCGAAGCCGTAGCTTCTGCAGCGAAACGTCAGACCACATCACGGTTGAAAGCCTGCGCCTGGTTTTGACAGGCTCAGAGAGCCGGGTGCTGTAGATGCCACTCCGTGTGTGCCTGGTACAACCGTGCCGCTCTCAAAACAACAGCGTCGTTCAAAGCCCGCCCCATGATCTGCATTCCGTAAGGCAGGCGCTTCTCACCGAAGCCGCAGGGAACGCTGATGGCGGGCAAGCCGCAAAGGCTGGAAACTCCATCCGGCGCGCGGCGATCCATATGAAATGGTTTTGCCTGTTTGGCAACCGCGGAATCGTTGGGATCCTTCGCGAGCAAAGGCTTTGCCGCGGTTGGCTGCGCCGGCGAGATCAGGACGGAGTAGCGGTCGAACATAGCGTCCGCGGTGCGCTGCAACATAGGCCGCACACGCTGCACGTGAAGGTAATCCGTGACTGAGAACTGCTCGCTGGCATAGCCGTTGATTTTTCCCAGCGGATCGGTAAGGTCCTTGCACTTGCCGGAGTGGATCAGGTGTTCGAAAGCGCTGGCCGCCTCCATCAGGATGGTCAGTTCCGCTGCTTCCTCAAAAGGTCCGTCGGGAAATTCGCACGGTTCGACGGTGGCTCCTGCCTTTTCGAAGACCCTGCAGGCCTCGTCAACCGCTTTGTCGGTTCCGGGATCGCTCTTGGCGTAGAAATTCGTGAGACGCCCGACGCGGAGCGGTGCATTTGTCGCAGGATCGGTATCCTGATAGGCAAAGGGCTGCGCGGCGGCACCGATGGAATCGTGATCCAGCGGGTCATGCCCGGCCAAAACACTCAGCACCAGCGCACAATCATTCGCGGTGCGCGCCATCGGCCCCAGCTTATCCATGCTGTAGGCAATGGCCATCGAACCATAACGGCTGACGCGGCCGAAACTGGGGCGCAGTCCCGAGACGCCGCACCATGACGATGGGCAGAGGATGGAGCCGCGCGTATCCGAGCCCAAAGCCCAAGGGGCAAGACCCGCGGCCACAATGGCGCCGGAGCCGCTGGACGATCCGCAGGTCCAGCACTCCGGATTCCAGGGGTTGCGCGCTGGCCCGGTGAGTGACGCGGCGCCGGAGCTATAACCCAAGCCGCCGGCCAACTCAATCATCGCCGCTTTTCCCAGCAGCACCGCTCCCGCCGCATTGAGGCGCTCAATGACTGTCGCGTTGTAAGCGAAGCGCTGGTGCGCATAGGGTACTGCGCCCCAGGTAGTGGGGTAGCCCTCCACCGCGAGCAGATCTTTCACCGCGTAGGGAACCCCATGCAGCGGCCCGCGATACTTACCGGCCTTGATCTCGTCTTCAGCCTGTCGCGCCTGGCGTAACGCGAGATCCGGAGTCAGCGTCACGAACGCATTCAGGCGCGTGCCGATGGTGCGGCCGCGTTCGAGACAGCTTTCGGCCAGCTCCACAGGTGAGATCCGCCCTTCGCGGATGGCGTCGCCTAGGGTGCGTACCGACATGAAATACGATTCCCGGGGGAGCATGGAATCCTCTCGTAAGCCGCACAGTGAACCGGTTAAAAATGGAAGCCTGCAGAGCCTTAGCTACGTTCGGTGGTGCTTGCTTGCTGTGCTTGCCTGCTATTCAGGGTCGTAGACCCGGAGAGTGCATGCGGATGGGTCGCCGTTCTGAACCACGTAAGACCGGATCGACACAAGCATGTGCTCATTCGTAATGAGAATACGCAAGGTGCGCCGTCTCTCCTCCGATGAGAGCCGCTGCCCATAAACTCGCAGCAGGTTCGAGTACCTGGCCTGCACCTCATCCCAGTCCGCGTCGGAGAAGCCTTCGGGCCGCAACCCTGGATCGATTGCGGGATCGATTGCGAAATTCTCAGCCTGCTTATCTTCTGTCCTATCTGCCGCGACCGCTGCAGCAGGCAGGAGCACGCCGGTTGCAGCGGCAACCAAGCTGCCGGCGAACTGTCTTCGATTCGGTGCTGCTAAGTTGTCGACGAATGCCTGATCCTTCATCTGCCTTGCCCGGAGACCTTCGCTCGATTCAGAAAGACTGGACCGGCCGCCGAACGGCGTCTGCGAAGAGACTTTGAATGGAGCACCCAAAACTGTCTATTTTTGTATACAACAATGCACTCATAGTCAACAGATAATTCCGCATACGGTAATGCATCGTCCAGCAGGCTGTAAAAATCACTCCCTGCATCTGGTCAGATAGCATAGAGCCATGACGTGGCAACGCAAACCGAGATCTGCCGTAAAAATGTCTAGGATCTCCGGCTTGCCCCGGCTGGAGATATGGAAGCTGGAAGACGCGTCGACAGAGAAGAGACAGCCGCTGGTGGATTTTTCTCCAGGAGCTACGCTTCAGCGATATTCCATTCACGCGGGAATCTGACACAGGCCGGGATGTTGCGTTGTGTCGAAAGCATTGCCTCGAGTCCGGAGAAAAAGACCCAGGCTAGCTACGCGAGCCTGGGGCACCCGGCTCTGCACCAGAGATGAAGGATCTCTAATTTGGACGAGTCTGGTTGTTCCTTAGTAGCCGAGCGCCCTGGAGCCGCCGATCGCGGTCAGCATCTCCTGGTTGGAACTGGTGTCGCCGCTGACCAGTATCTGCCCGCGGGAGTCAAGGGTGAATCCCTGCATCGAGGCGAAATCGGTGGGGACAGTGAAGGTCCCGGTCTGGGTTGTCTTGGGATTGGCGATGTTCGGGACGCCCCCGGTAATGGGGTAGTCGACAAATGCTGAGGCATAGGTGGCGGCAGTTCCGTACACGATGTAGAGATCAGAGGCGGTGCTGCCGTTGATCCCATCCTGGGTACTGCGAACGCGGGCCAGGACCGCCTCCCCGTAATTAGGGTTGATCAGCTCGCCGTTGCCATTGAAATTGGTATCCAGCGCGCCAGTGCGGTCATTCACGGCCACGATCAGAGCTGTCGCCTTTGACGCCGCACCGCCGTTGGTGCCCTTGGTAAAGGAGAAACCGGACAGGAACACGTCGGGGAAGCCGGGGCCGGCGCCGCTGAGGCTGACGTTGGTGATTTCCGCCGACGTGCCGGAACCGTCGACGCTGTCCACCGGGTATTCGACCATTCCGTTGCTGCCGAAGCTGGTGTCAAAGCTGCCGGCGCCGCTGATCTTGCTCACCAACACCAGGCTGGACGATGCGGCGTCGTCCACGCCGCCCACGAGGATCGCGCCGCTGTGGCCCGGCCCTTCGCCGACTACCGAACAGCCGTACAGTGTGGGGGAATTGTTGCCGTTGGGGGTGGCGATGGCTACGATTCCCGGCGTGGGGCCGTTGGGGTTGAAGCTGGTGTCCAGAGTGGCGGCACCGGAGCCGCCGGCTGGGGGGACAAGGCGCTCGACGACGGCCACCGGGCTGTTGGATGTCGTTTCCTGCCCGACGATGACGATGTTGCCGGTGCCGGGATCGAGACACAGACTGGTGAATTTATAGCTGGTGTCGGTGCTGGCAGTGAAGGCGCTGACGTAGCCCTTGGCGCCGAATGTAGTGTCGATCGTGCCGTTATTGGTACGGCGCACGATGTAGTACGGCCCCAGATAACTGGCGGAGGTGGAGCTGGATGGTATGGTGCGGCTGCTTGCCGGGAAGGCGCCGCGGAGACCGCCGACACCGACGTCGGGGTTCGCCTCCTCCAGGGTGTAGACCATCTGGCGGGGGTCGCTCGAGTCAATGGCCACGCCGGCGCCGTAGCTCTGTCCGGTGGTGGTGGGGCCGGAGTAGGGCTGCGACAGGCCATTGTTGCTGTAAGAGCTGTCGTATGCGAACTTGAAGCTCTGCGACGGTGTGCCGGCGATCGCGGGGCTTGTCAGTCCCACGGTTGACTGTCGCCCACCCCCCACTCTCTGTGCTCCGGCGTAGCCGCAAGCGCCCGCGGCCAAAAATAGGAAAACTATTCCCAGAGTTCTTCTGTTCATTCAACTTCTCCTATATGAATTGCGGGAATGAGTTCGCGGTACGGCTCAGCATCGCGGCCGGTACCCGATAAAGCTTTTGCATCGCTAACAGTGACAAATATGCGTTTGCTCGACTACGAGTAAAGACAACTCATCCATGTTGGTCGCGACCAGGGTGGAACAATTCATACAGGTTGAATCCAACCCGCCACCCCGCCGCTCCGTCCACGAATGCCGGTAACGCGCCCCGGACGGGCGGCTAATGGCGCGTTCGCTCCAGGTAGCGGGCCGTGATTGTGTTGCGACGCTCTTTCCTATGGCCTTGGACATATCACCGCCATTTGCCTCTAACGTGAACTGAATGAGCTAAATTCCTGGTCCAGCTTCTTCTGGTCATCCGCCGTAAACGCGCCACTGTCCACGATCTGATGCATATCGTCGACCATCGCCGTGAGCTTGTCCCGGTCTATGGATTGTCCTTGCTGTCTTGCCTGGAAAGCGGCATTGATTCCGTCGATGTCGCTCTGCAGCTTACTCTTCTGGTCATCGCTCAGCTTGGCGCGCGGCATAGCGGATTGAACGTCCTGTACGAGCTGCCGGACGGCCTGCCCCCGTTGCCTTTGTGCGTGCAGGGAGAACGATGCGCCCACTACACAAAGCAACAATGTAAATCTCACCAGGTGATTCTTCATGCCAAGCTCCTAACGAACCAACTCATGTTCTGACATAAATTTGACGGACCCCAGCGGTTTTGGCTCGTGATTGCGGCCTCTCTCGACATTTCTCGACAAATGTTCCCGTGCCCTTAGAGAGACCGATTGAGGTCCCGGCGTGTTCTGTCGAGAAATGTCGAGCTACACATCCCTGAGAACGGCATCGTGTTTATGGCAGTAGGAGCTTCGATAACTATGCTGCTTCTCTTTGCCCTTGCCCTTCAATCGTCTTTACTTGGGGAGGATGGATTCTCGCAGGTGGGCTTCTTTCGTCCGTCCTACTGGAAGGAGACGGTATGCCCACGGCTGTTGGCCGCTGTCCAAGCTTCTCTTACCGGTCTCGAAGAGCTTCTCTCAAAGAGCGCTCCCATCATCAGCTTCTGGTTTCCGGCCTCTGTGCCGCTCGTCTTTGCGCTCATCTTCGCCTGCATCAACCTGACTTCCCGAATCCGGGCTTAGCTGGTTACAAATTGCCGATCTTGGTCCGTCATTCCGGTAGGGAATCTGCTTTTGATCTGTCGGGCACACCCGGTTTCTTTTGGGGGCAGAACAGGCTGCGGAAAAACCCTGTAGAAGGGTTTTGTGGAAGCCCCCTGCTTTAGCAGGGGGGGAGCTGGACTTGAAGTCCAGCGGAAAGCGATTGATCTTAAGATGGGCTTTTAGCCCTGGATTTACCGATGCCAGCGCTAAAGCGCGTCATGATGAGAGTCGAACTTCCCGGAGCGCTTAAGCGCTCCTACCCCCGCATAAATGCGGGGGCTTCCACCCAAAGGCTCCGCTCCCGAGTTTTTCTGCAGCCTGAGAAGCAGATTCCCTTCGGGAATGACAGAAAGAAAAGCAAAGGCAGAAACAGATTCCCTGCGAAGGTGCTGCTTTGTCTTGACGGTATTCTCCTCTGCTTGCTATCATTTCATCCGCAATTATATTTGCGTATTGTGCAATGACATATTGAGACTTACCTCCTAGGGTGCGTCTCCTGCATCGCTTGGAGAGAGTAGATGAAGAAGCAGAACTACCGGGGGATGACTGCTCGCGTAGCGCTGATTCTAGTAGCCGGGTGTGCATTGCAACTTGCCGGCCAGAACCTCTCTGCGCCAGCGGCCAATGCGAGCGTCACCCAAGTCATTCCCAAGCCCGCACGGACAGGAGATTACACCCACTACGATGCCGCGACTCTTGAACGCGGCAAGGCTCTCTTCGGAGCAAACTGCTCTTTCTGTCATGGCGTGAATGCCAAAGGCGGCGAGGGTGGGCCGGATCTCATCCGGTCATTGGTTGTGCTCGACGATGAAAATGGCGAACGAATTGGCGCGGTTGTTCTGAACGGGCGACCGGGAACAGCTATGCCGAAATTCGAGTTTTCAAGTTCGCAGGTTGGTGACCTGTCCGCCTTCCTGCACGACCAGGTGCGCCAGGCGGCGTCGTTTACCACATATGCAATTTTGAACATCCTGGTCGGCGATCCTAAAGCCGGGCAAGCATACTTTAACGGAACTGGAAAATGCAGTGGCTGTCATTCGGTAACGGGTGATCTGGCGCACATCGGATCGAAATATAGCCCGGTCGATCTGCAGCAGAAGTTTGTAATGCCCCGCGCAGGGGGTGAGTCCGGATATAACTCGCAGGGGAATTACGCGCCGATCACGGTTAAGGTAAGGCTGCGTTCGGGGGTGCTGTATGAAGGCCGCTTATTGCATATTGACGACTTCCTGGTCGCACTTATGGACGCGAAAGGCAGGCGCCGGTCATTTACACGCGATGGCGATACGCCCAAGGTCGAGATTCACGATCCGTTGCAGGCGCACACTAAATTATTGAGCAGATATAGCGATGCTCAGATCCATAACCTCACCGCCTACCTGGTGACCTTGAAATGAGAACCGCCCGGCTGCTGCTCTTGCTCTTTCTTCTGGTGATACCTGGCGTGCTCGGGGCACAAGCGCTCGATCCGGAATTATTGTCCAAGCCCCTGAGCAATGCCTGGGTTACGTTCAACGGCGACTACTCCGGCCGGCGCTTTAACCCGCTCACGCAGATCAATTCATCGACCGTGAAGACCTTGGACCTGGCATGGATCTATCGTTTGAATGTAGGCGCAACTCCGGGTTCACTGACCGGTGGAGAAGGCGCCGCCACTAAGGACGGCGGAAAGGGCGACCCTAGCGCTCACGTCGTGAAGTCCAGCCCGCTGATGGTCGACGGAGTTTTGTATTTCGCGACGCCAGACAACGTCTGGGCGGTGGATGCCCGCAGCGGCCGTGAACTTTGGCATTACTTCTGGCGTACCCGGGGCGGCATGCACGTCGGCAATCGCGGGGTGGGCATGTATGGCGGGTATCTCTTCTTCGAAACGCCCGATGGCTATCTGGCCTCACTCGATGCGGAGACGGGCAAAGAGCGATGGCACAAAGAGATCGTCGACTTCAAGCAGCAGTATTATCTTTCGGTAGCTCCTATCGTCATAGGGAACCACGTGCTTGTCGGAACCAGCGGCGATATGCTGGACGTGCCTGGTTTTCTCGAAGCGCGCGATCCGGAGACAGGCGATCTGCAATGGCGCTGGTTTACCGAGCCCACGAAGAAGGACAGCCGCGGCTCAGACTCGTGGCCCGACGAATATGCCATGCGCCACGGCGGCGGCATGACCTGGATGCCGGGCACCTATGATCCGGAGTTGAAACTCTATTATCTCGGCATTGGAAATCCAAATCCTGTGATGGCCGGCGGGAGCCGCAAAGGCGCCGATCTGTTCACATGCTCCATTGTGGCGTTGAATGTGGACACTGGGAAAATGGCATGGTATTTCCAGGCTTCTCCTCACGACACCCACGATTGGGATTCCGTGCAAACGCCGGTGCTGATCGACGGCGAGGTCGATGGAAAACCACGAAAGCTGCTGGCGCAAGCGGATCGCAACGGATACTACTTTTTATTGGATCGCGTGACCGGGAAAAATATCGTCAGTCAACCGTTTCTCGAGACCATGAACTGGTCCAAGGGAGTGGACGCGAATGGGAGCCCGATTCCAGATGCGGAGAAAGAGCCGAGCGTCGCCGGTGTGCTTGTCTCTCCACCAGCCGGGGGCGCGACCAACTGGCCTGCGCCGGCATTCAATCCCTTGACCGGTTTGTTTTACGTGGGAACTTTTGATTCCTACAGTCTTTTTTATTTGACCGACACCGACCCTCATCCGGAGGGCTACGCGGGAACTCAACGCCGTGTCGGCGACGGGGAAGCATCGCTGCGCGCTTTAGACTACAAGACGGGGAAGACGGTCTGGAAGCATGACTATCCCGGGGGCGGAGGAATTTCGGGCTTACTCTCAACCGCCGGTGAGCTGGTGTTTTCCGGAGATGGATCGCAGCATCTGATTGCATTCGATGCGACGAATGGGAAGATTCTCTGGCATGCTGGACTCGCGGCCAGCGTAACCAATGCTCCGGAGACATATATGCTGGATGGGAAACAATATCTGATCGTCGGGGCGGGCGATAGCCTATACGCCTTCACTGCCGCCCAAGACGGAAAGTAACTTAGGAAATGTCCATCAGCATACTCTAGCCGCGCTGCCTGGCGGGCCGTTGCGCTGGAAGCCTCCGCAACCTGTGGCTAAACACTGGAGCGCTGCCAGTTCTAAAGAACCGAAGCGATGCCGGTATGGATGAAATCATCACCTTTGAAAAGAAGCTGCTCACCCGAGGTCTTGGCTAAAGCATAAGCAAAGCAATCGCCAAAGTTCAGCTTGGCAATGTGCCCGCTGCCCCGGCCGAAGTCGCGGTAGGCTTCGCGAGCGACCCTCGCCTGCTGCTCCGTAACCGGTTCGATGGAGATCTCAGCTTCCCGCAACAAATCGTCAAGGCGGCGGCTTGCAATGGGATCGCGGCTGCCGTCGATCACAATGGCGGTTTCAAGATAATTCGCCGCAGAGATGCGGCAATGCTCCGCGTCCGCAATGGCCACGGCGCAGGCTCTGGCTTCAGGTTCAGCGCGCAGGATAGCGATCAGCGCGGAGGTGTCCAGAATCATCTGGGTAGGCCCTTCTCGTCGTAAAGCAGATCTCCATGGTCGGCGGTGAGAAAAGGTTCTTTCAGATGAGCAGCACAGTCTTTGCCAATCTTCAGGAGCCTGTCGGGCAGCGTCCCATTCCTCTGACGCTGAAGACGATCGAGCCGCTCGCGGACAGCAACGGTCACTGCGGTCGTAAGGTTTTCCCCGGTCAAGGCCGCCAGCTCATGTGCCAGACGGTCCGTCTCGTCATTCTTGATATTCAGGCTCATGTTCCTCCTTTCTACCATGCTGTTATGCCATTCTACCATTCCGCGAGCAAGCCAAAGGTTACAGAAACACGCAGCATACTTGGCCGCAACAAATCCACTCTGAATCAGCATAGTCAGCCGGGTTGCCGTTCGGACCCGACGGAAAATGCCTATTCCAGCAGGTTCGAATTTGAAAGCAAGAACCGGAGTGTAGGGTTTTGTGAATTGGATCAAGATGAAGAAGTTGAATCGGTTCGATGATTTTTGAGCCGAGCCTGGACAACGAAATCTGAATTGAGTGGCGAGGTCGCTACAGTTCTCAACAGGGGAGAAAGGATCGAGATCATGAGCAAGGCAGAAGTAAACCGTGAGGCCGCGAATGCAATTACGAAAGATCAGCGCTGGCAGGCTATTGTGGGCCGTGATCCAAAGGCTGACGGTACCTTCTATTACTCAGTCAGGACGACGGGAGTTTATTGCCGTCCCTCATGCGCAGCGCGTTTGGCTCGCGCCGAGAACGTGCAGTTCCACCTCACGATTGAGGATGCTGAGAAGGCAGGCTTTCGGCCATGCAAACGTTGCAAACCGAAGGAGGCGGCCCTTAGTGAGAGAAATGCCAGAAAAATTGCGAAAGCGTGCCGGATGATCGAGACGTCGGAAGAAACGCCTTCACTCGATCGATTGGCTGCTCAAGCCGGCATGAGCCCTTCCTACTTCCACAGAATTTTCAAATCTGTGACCGGCCTTACCCCAACCGAATATGCAGCGGCGCGACGTAGCGAACGCGTTCGCGCCTCACTTGAGAGGAGCAACACCGTGACTGATGCAATCTATGACGCAGGGTTCAATTCGAGTGGCCGTTTCTATGAAACCGCCAATCACGTCCTGGGCATGACGCCGACTAAGTTTCGCCGTGGCGGCGCAGGCACAGATATCCACTTCGCTATCGGAGAATGTTCTCTCGGCCCGATTCTTGTGGCCCAAAGCGGGAAAGGGGTTTGTTCCATTCTGATCGGCGACGACGCCGGCAAATTGGTGCATGATCTTCAAGACCAATTCCCGAACGCCAATCTCATCGGTGGAGAACCGGGATATGAGGAGTTGGTGGCAAAGATAGTTGGCCTGATTGAGACACCCGGCATCGGATTGGACCTTCCGCTCGATATCCGCGGCACGGCATTTCAGCAGCGTGTTTGGAAGGCGCTCAAGCAGATTCCTCCGGGCGCTACGGCTACCTATAGCGAGATTGCTCAAAGGATCGGGATGCCGAAAGCGGTGCGCGCTGTGGCCCAGGCTTGTGGGGCGAATGCTCTTGCGGTTGCGATTCCATGTCACCGCGTGATCCGCAACGACGGTTCGCTTTCCGGATATCGCTGGGGTGTCGACCGCAAACGCGCGCTGCTTGAAAGAGAGGCGCACGCATGACCACACTGTTCACCGATGAGAGAGTTACCGTGCCCATGATCACAGTTGAGAGAACAACAGTTGAGGCGGAAAGCGCAATGAAGCGGATCGAGAACCTGGATTGGAACTGCATCGCACGAGAGCTCGATGAACAAGGGAGTGGGCTGCTGAAAGGCGTCCTCTCAGCCGAAGAGTGTGCCTCATTGGCAGCCCTCTACCCCAACGAAGCAGGCTTTCGCAGCCGTGTAGTGATGGCGCGGCATGGGTTCGGCCGCGGAGAGTATAAGTATTTTGGCTATCCTCTTCCGGGACTGATTCAAGGATTGCGGACGGCGCTCTATCGCGAGTTGGTGCCTGTAGCGAACCGATGGAACGAATCCATGGGGATCGACACCCGGTACCCAAAGCAACATGCAGATTTCATTCAACGTTGCCATGATGCCGGGCAATCGCGTCCTACCCCCCTGCTGTTGCAGTATGGGCCAGGCGACTACAATTGCCTTCACCAGGACTTATATGGTGAGCATGTTTTTCCGATTCAGGTAGCGTTTCTCCTCTCGGAACCGGGACGTGACTTCGAAGGCGGGGAGTTTGTGTTGACTGAGCAGCGGCCACGGATGCAATCGCGCCCTGAGGTAGTCCCTCTTCATCAAGGCGATGGAGTAGCCTTCGCGGTGCATCATCGTCCGGTGAAGGGGACTCGCGGAACCTATCAAGTTAATCTGAGACACGGTGTGAGCCGGTTGCGGTCCGGTCAGCGACACACGCTCGGAATCATCTTTCACGACGCCAACTAGGAGCACACATGGGAGAACCACTTTTCAAATCTCTCCCGCAGCCGGAACTTCCGGAGACCATCCTTGGCTCGGGAACCGCGATCTTGAATGGCTACGCACTAGCGTTGGAGCAGAAACTCATCTCTGCTATCCATCGCATTACTACGCAGGCTCCACTTCGCCATATGACGACTCCCGGCGGATTCCAAATGTCGGTGGCGAATACGAACTGCGGCGTCCTGGGATGGGTCTCAGACCGGCGCGGCTACCGCTACGACTCCATCGACCCGGACAGCGGTCTACCGTGGCCGAAAATGCCAGAGGTTTTCTCACGGCTGGCTACGACTGCTGCTGCTGAAGCGGGCTTTCGGTCGTTTGAGCCGGACGCTTGTCTCATCAATCGCTACCAACCAGGCACACGGCTCAGTTTGCACCAGGATAAGGATGAGCACGATTTCGATCAGCCAATCGTCTCCGTTTCCCTAGGGCTGCCGGTAATTTTTCTTTTCGGAGGAATGAAGCGTTCCGATCCCGCGGTGCGTATTCCGTTGCTTCACGGAGATGTAGTCGTGTGGGGTGGTCCTGCTCGCCTGAGATATCACGGCGTCAATCCACTGAAGGATGGCACTCATCCTCTCTTGGGCGGATACCGCTACAACCTGACCTTCAGGAAAGCGGGATGACAACCCTGTAGACCCGTCGCATGGGGCCAAACCATTGAGTCGACCGGCAGGTGCCCGAGTTGCGACCAAAAGATCTGCGGACCACCGTTCAGCTCTGGCCGCATCGGCTATCGCTTTCTCAGGAACGAGAGCAGGTACTGAAGGCATGATCATTCGAACAAAACGGGTCTATGAAAAGCCCAGCGGCGAGGATGGTTTCCGCATTCTTGTCGACAGACTTTGGCCCAGAGGGTTGACCAAGGAGAAGGCGCAAGCCGACCTTTGGCTCAAAGACATCGGACCGAGTACTGAACTACGGAAATGGTTCGCTCACGATCCGGCGAAGTGGACTTCTTTCCGCTCTCGCTATTTAGAGGAGTTGAAATCGAAGAAAGAACAGGCGTCCGCCATCCTCAACAAGGCCGAGCACGGAGTGGTGACGCTCCTCTACGGAGCAAAGGACGAAGAACATAATGAAGCAATCGTGCTGCTAGAGTGGCTCGGAGATAAATGACGGCCACGCCAAACAAGAGACGACGCTATCTCGGGCCTTAGCATCCAGTGGCCCGCGCGAAAACGGCGAAAGCCGGGGCAGCAAGCAGCGCCTAGGGATAGAGAGTCGTCATGGTCGTGTTCTCCCCTTGATTGCTGGTCATCGGCCCACCAGCCGCTCGTGGAACTTGGAATAACGGGCTCCTTCGAGCTTGATCTTCGAGGAAGCTTCTTCCAAGGCATGCACGTCCTCCGTGGTTAGCTCGAGGTTTGCTGCGCCAAGGTTCTCTTCCAGTCGAGCCAGCTTGGTTGTACCCGGAATAGGAACGATCCACGGCTTCTTCGCGAGTAGCCACGCTAGCGCGATTTGCGCAGGAGTGGCCTTCTTCTGTTTTGCGAAAGAGGCGATCACATCGACCAAAGCCTGGTTGGCCTTGCGATTCTCCGTGCTGAACCTGGGCACGGTGCTGCGGAAGTCGGTGCTGTCGAACTTCGTGTCCGCATCGATCTTGCCCGTCAGGAAGCCTTTGCCAAGCGGGCTGAACGGAACGAAACCGATGCCCAGCTCTTCAAGCGCGGGCATCACCGTCTCTTCGGGCTCTCGCCAGAACAGCGAGTACTCGCTCTGGAGCGCGGCCACGGGCTGCACCGCGTGAGCGCGGCGGATCGTCTTCGCGCTCGCTTCGGAGAGGCCGAAGTGCTTCACCTTGCCCTCCTGGATGAGTTCCTTCACCGCGCCTGCAACATCTTCAATCGGAACGTTCAGGTCGACGCGATGTTGATAGAAGAGATCGATGGCATCGACCTTGAGCCGCTTGAGCGACGCTTCGGCAACCTGCCTGATGTGCTCGGGCCGGCTGTTCAACGCAGTCCACTTGCCGCCATCCTCGGGATTGGCTTCCCACCCGAACTTGGTGGCAATTACCACATTGTCGCGAAACGGAGCGAGGCCTTCTCCCACCAGTTCTTCATTCAAGAGCGGGCCGTACACCTCGGCGGTGTCGAAGAATGTGACTCCTCGCTCCACCGCAGCGTGGAGCAGAGAAATCATCTCCTGCTTGTCTTTTGGCGGTCCGTAGGACCAACTCATTCCCATGCAGCCAAATCCGATGGCCGATACTTCGAGAGCGCTGTTTCCAAGTTTGCGTTTTTGCACGGCTTTTCTCCCCTATTCTCTCTGCAGGAATTGCGGACTTTGTCCGCATCCATCGCCTAATTCGAACGATAGAGAAGCAAGCACCGCTCGCGCTTTCCCGATCCTGCCAATTCTTTGCCTGATCCTGTCCGGATATCTGAATTTTGTGCACACAGGCCGCACTCCCGCAGTACGCTTAAGAAGGAACCAGAGGGCAAAGTGGCGAAAAAGACAGACAAGATCAAGGACCTGAACCCAGCGGTGATCGAAATGCGGAAGGAGCTGGCCTCGTACGATTGCGGCGCATGCGCAATCGCCGGGAGAGAATCCGACAGCCATCCCCGGTCTTTCGCTTTACCGTCGAACCACGCCTACGGCTTGCTTTCTGGCCACCTACGAACCCAGCATCACCGTTTTCGTACAGGGGCGAAAACGCATCAACCTCGGAGGCACCCTCTACCTCTGCGACGGATCGTCCTTTCTCCTGTCGTCGATCGATGTTCCCGCTGAGAGTCAAATCGTCGAAGCCTCGGAGCAAGTCCCGCTGCTCTCGATGTTTCTCCGGCTCGATATGCCGACAGTGCGTGAGGTCATCAGCCGGGAAGAGTTGCCGGAACCTGAGACCTCGGTTGAGTCGCGAGGACTTGCTGTTGGTGAAACGACGGTTGGGCTGCTGGACGCCTGCTCCCGGCTGATCGAACTTCTCGATACTCCGGAGGATATTCCGTTTCTAAGCCACCTGATCCAGCGTGAGATCGTCTACCGCATCCTCCGAACTCCACAAGGAGAACGCCTCCGCGCCATCGCAACAGCAGGCGATCTCAGTCACAGGACGGCAAGAGCGATTGCATGGCTCCGGGCCAACTACGCCAAGCCGTTGCACATGGAGGAGCTCGCCGCAGTTGCGCGGATGGGAGTGTCGACGCTGCACCATCAGTTCCGTGGATTGACGTCGATGAGCCCGCTTCAATACCAGAAGCGGCTTCGGCTGCAGACGGCCAGGCAGCGCATGCTCATGGACGGGATCGACGCCACGAGCGCGGCATACGAAGTCGGCTACGAGAGCGTAAGCCAGTTCAATCGCGAGTACAGCCGTTTTTTCGGACAGCCCCCAATTCGCGACGTCAAGGCCTTGCGAGACGGCGAAGTCATGAAGATAGCCACCGGCAGCTCTCTAAGAGCCGAAACCTCGTCCGCTTTGTGAGAAAGGTTTTCCGCATTTCATAAGAAGATCAGGGCGGCTGCCGACGTCTAAGCGGAGGCGTTCGCCATTCTTAATCAGAATTGGATAGTCTCCTGCCGGGCGGACTACCCAGAGTTGGTGTAGTCTGGTGTCTCCTTTGCACTCCACTAGCGATACTGCAAAGAACGGCATAGGATGTCTGATCGTTGCCGGAACCAGGCTACTGGTCGCAAACGAGTGCAGCATACGCAGGTCACGAGGTTTCCTTATGGAGCCGAACGCAAGCCCGACATCAGCTGAACCCAAGCAACTGCCCGCCGCAAACGGGCTGGCGCTGGTGCGCGTGACGATCGGCGCGATGTTCGTGTGGGTCTTTTTTGAGAATCTGGGAAAAGGCCTCTACACACCGGCGGGTTACGCGGGTCTGATCAATTACTACATCAAGGCGAGCCACTCGCCCGGCTGCCTGGAAGGCGGTGATGGGCCTGGCGGCAAACCACGCCGCGATGGCGGCTCCCATGCAGGCCATGACCGAGATCTCTCTCGGTATCCTGCTCGTCATCGGTCTGCTTACCCGACCGGCCGCATTTGTGGCTTTTCTGTTTCTCGGCAGCCTTTGGATTTCGGAGTGGGGCACCGCGTGGATCTGGGAACTGCTGGTTCCGGTGCTCGCATCGCTTGGGCTCGCGATCGGACGCGCCGGCCGGAGATGGGGCGTTGACGCGTGGCTGTCGCAACGGTGGCCATCTTCTCCGTGGTGGTGATCGGGGCCAAGTTCACGTGCGAGTGTCCGTCATCATCCCCACCCATAATGAAGCGCAGGCGATTGAGCGCGTTTTGGCGGATCTCCCGTCCGATCTCACGACGGAGGTCATCGTTGTCGACAGCAACTCGAATGACGGGACGCCCGAGATCGCCGCAAGAATGGGAGCCCGCGTCGTTCAGGAACCGCGCCGCGGCTATGGGCGAGCGTGCCTCACCGGGCTGGCCACGGCAAATTCCCCTGACGTGGTTGTGTTCCTCGATGGCGACTACAGCGATCGGCCCTCTGAACTGCCGATTCTCTTAGCGCCAATCACTGAGGGGCGTGCGGACATCACGCTCGGTTCCCGCCTGCGGGAGCAGCGTTCTGCTGGGGCGTTGCCTTGGCATCAGGTGTTTGGGAATCGTCTCGCCGCCGGCCTGATCAGGCTTCTCTATGGACTGGAAATCAGTGATCTCGGCCCGTTTCGCGCTGGCCGCGCAGATGTACTGCGCGCGCTCGCCCTCGAAGAGACCACCTATGGCTGGGCGGTTGAGATGATCCTCAAAGGCGCCCTGGCTGGATTCCGCGTGGTTGAAGTCCCGGTGAGCTACTACCCGCGTATCGGAAAATCGAAGATCAGCGGTACGCTGAAGGGCACGGTCGGCGCCGCTTGGTTCATTCTCAGCTTGATAGTGCGCTATTATTTCCGGCACCGAAAAGCCGGGACACGGCCAGCGTAGGTCCAGCGTCAAAATTTTATGAAATCTCTCAAGCGAGACGGTGGTGCGTTCGTCAGGCAGCGACCGTGTGCTGGTAATCATGGCGAAAGCACCGAGGCCAGGCGCGGTCAAGACCCGCCTGACTCCCAGCCTTTCTCCTGAGGCCGTCACCGCTTTCTATTGCTGTCTTCTGGACGACACGCTGGCGCTGGCGCGGTCATTGGGCGATGTGGAAGTTGCCATCATGTGCCCGGACTCGGACGTAAACGAGCTGGCGCAGTTGGCAGGCAACGAAGTGAGCGTAGTTGCGCAGAAAGGTGAAGGTCTTGCCGCAGGCCTCACTTCGGTGTTTGCGCACTTCGCAGAAGGTCATCAACGACGCACCATTGCCTTTAACAGCGACAGCCCACACCTGCCGCGTTCTGTTCTCGAAGACGCGTTCGAAACGCTGGCCGCACATGACGTGGTCGTGGGACCAACGCACGACGGAGGCTACTATCTCGTAGGGGCAAAGGCTTCTCATCCTGCGCTTTTCGCGCGCGACGGAATGGGCACCAGCAGTGCGCTGGAGAGACTCCTATCGCGCGCACGAGCTCTTGAGCTATCCGTAGGTTTCGCAGATCCTTTTTACGATATTGATGTAGCTGACGACCTGACTCGCCTGGCAGCGGAGTTGCGTCTGGCTCCGACAAGGGCGCCACGCACGGCGCGGTGGCTTAAAGAGTGGGAGCTTGCGGCGGCACAATCAGCCCGGCACAGGGCCAGCACGGGAGAATTGTGAAGATCATCCCCGAGTGGAGAGTGTACATACTCGGCGCCACGTTGTGCGTGGCGCTAACGATCTGCTCACGCAACTTCGGCGATAGAGGTGGACCTTACTTCATGGCCTCTTTGACGCTTGCGGGCATCGTGTACCTCTTGGCGATCCGTGAGTTTTTCGCTACCCCAAGATTCGCCCGGCGCGTTGTCGTCATTGGGCTCGTCCTGGCTGCTGTGTGGCACATTGAATTTCTTCGGGTGCCCGCGGGCGCCGATGATGATATTCATCGATATGTTTGGGATGGCCGCCTGCAGAGGCTCGGCTACAACCCCTATCTTGTCGTTCCCAGCGATCCCGCCGCTAAGTGGCTGCATACCCCGGAAACCCGCAACTTGAACAACCCGGATCTACCGAGCCCATATCCGCCAGGAGCGCAGCTGTTTTTCCGCGCAGTGACCGCGATTCACGAGTCCACCTTTGCACTGAAAGTAGCATTTGTGGTTTGCGAGTTCGCAATTGTTTTCGTGCTGCTCGATGTGTTGCGTTATAACCGGCAGGGAGCGCACCTGGTTCTGGCGTACGCCTGGAACCCATTGTTGGCCATTGAAGTGGCGGGCAAGCGGTCACATTGACATTGTTGGCGCGCTTCTGTTGCTGGTGTCCGCCGCTGCGCTAGGGCGCCGATGGCGGGCGACTGCGGCCGTCGGATTTGGGCTGGCTGTAGCAGTGAAATTGCTGCCGATCGTACTCTTGCCCCTCTACTGGAAGCGGGTTCGCATTCGCGACGCTGCGCTGGCGGCAGCCGTGGTCGGACTCCTGTACGTGCCATTTCTTAATCACGGCCGCATTCCGATCGGCTCGCTTGGTACGTATGTCCAGAATTGGCGCTTTAATGGTCCCGTGTTTGCGATGCTCGATCAAGTGGCGCCTCCGCAGTTGCTGGCTGGGCTGGCGGTGCTCGTCGGATTAGTGACTGCAACCTGGCTAAGAAGCGCAGCGCCCGAGTGGTCTCCGGACGATATTTGCCTGGCCAATGGCAGCATCTCTTTTGTGCGCACCCGCCGTATTCCCATGGTATCTTCTCTGGCTGCTGCCATTTCTGAGATCGGCCTCGACGCTGCTGATCATCGTCTGGACTGTGAGCATTATCCCCACTTACGTCATGTGGCACTTGCGCACACCTGGGCGTCCGTGGGGGCCGCTTCCTGGTTGGGTAATGCCGCTGGAATACGGATGCGTGGCAATAGCTGCCGCGATTATCGCTTTGCGCCGGATCAGCCGATCGGTCGCCCTACAATGCTCGGCGGACCCGTAGAGTGAGCCAACCGCACTACTAACGATTTGTACCCAGGAGCGTTTTGTCGTCATCTAGCAATGGACAGTTCGTCAGAAAGGAGTTCCCCATGACTCAACTCGAGCACGCAACAGAATTCCAGATCACCCCGATAGAGAATGTGCTCTACACCGCGAAAGCTCACACCGCGGACGCCAAAGGAAGACCCTCCGGACAAAGTTGGGCAGATCAGCAACGATCTGTTGCCTGCTTTTTGGCGTGTTAGGCCTTGCTCCAAGCTCCTCGGCGCAGAATCGCCCGCCAATTCTCGAACAGATCGCCAAGACCTATGGTCTCGATTCGTATGGGCAAGTTGAGGCGATCCGCTACACCTGGAATGCACAGTTCCCCGGACGTGCAATGTCTCCCATGCGTGGGAGTGGGAGCCCAAGACCGGCAAGATTTCCTACGAAGGAAAGGATAAGGACGGCAAGCCGGTTAAGGCTACCTATGTTCAGTCTCAGCTCAACAGCGCACCTGCCAACGTGAAGGACGAAATTGAGCCGGCTTTCGTCAACGATAACTATTGGCTTCTGTTCCCCTTACATGCTTACTGGGACACCAGCGCCACCGTGACCGATGAAGGCATGCAAAAACTGCCGATTGGCAACGGATCGGCCGAGCTGGTCGTCGGTGAAGTATCCCGCGGAAGCCGGCGGTTACACGCCCGGCGACACCTGGGAACTCTACGTCGGCAAAGACAACCGCGTCGAGCAATTTGTCTACCACCGCGGCGGGCCCAAGAAGCCGAGCCGTCGTCATCGCAACCTGGGCAGGCTACAAAAAGGCTGGTCCTCTGCTGATCTCAACGGAGCACCGCGGCACCGCCGACGGCAAGCCTCTGCACATCTTCATTTCTGACGTGGCGGTTAAGCTGACGGGCTCGGATACCTGGATGAAAGCGCAGTAAGCCGCGCGCAGGACGAAGCTATCTCCAACAGCTCTCGGAACTGTAAAATGCACGCATTGCGATGAGAGCTGACGTCGATCTGGATATTGGGCGAAAGACCTTTGCGTCCGGTCTGCTGCCAGAGTTGATCGCTGTGCTGCGCCGCAGCCGCCCAGGCGATTTGGTCGCGGTTGTCGGTGACGAAGAAGGCGTTGGCCCTGAGTTGGAAACATGGTGCCGGTTCACCGGGAATCCACTGCTCGAAACTACGGTCGAAAACGGGCGCGCGCGGTTCGTCTTTCGGTGCGGGGCTGTTCCGGCGTCCCGAAGACAATCGGCCGGTGGGCTCGCGGCTTTGGCTCTACACGAATTTCGACTGTAACCTGCATTGCGACTACTGCTGCGTGCGTTCGTCGCCCACCGTGCCGCGACGGGAGCTAGGGCTCGCGCGGGTGCAGCGGATCGCTCGTGAAGCGCCAGAGCTTGGCGTCAAAGAAATCTTCGTTACCGGGGGCGAGCCGTTTCTGCTGGAAAACATCGGCGAGATTCTGGTTTGTTGCGCTGCGGCCGCACCGACCACGGTGCTGACCAACGGAATGCTATTTGCCGGACGACGCGCGGAAAGCCTGGCGAGCGTTGCCCCGCGATCGAATTGTCCTGCAAATCAGCTTGGACAGCGCTACGCCAGAACTGCATGACCTCCATCGTGGGCGCGGCACGTGGGCGCGAGCACGTGAAGGTATCCAGCGCGCTCGTGCGCAAGGTTTTCGCGTGCGCCTGGCGGCGACCGTTTCGACCGATGCCGAGGCTGAGCAGTTCCGTCAGTTCCTCGATGAGGAGAAGATTGCTGCAGAAGACCGAGTCATACGCCGGATCGCTTTGCGCGGTTCTGCAAACGAAGGTGTCGCCCTTAGCCGAGCCGATCTCGTGCCGGAAGTTACCATTACATCGCTGAGGGTGTGTACTGGCATCCAGTCGGAGCACAGGATGCCGATCTGCTTGTTACGCGCGACATTTTTCCCCTGTCCGAGGCCTTCGCTGCGGTCCGCCGCGCCTTCGACCGCGAAGGCGAACACGCGAATAAGCTGGCAAGAATCTTTAACTGCGCATGAGTGTTCTCCGCGCGACCAGCGAATTCCCGGTTGGCTGAGCCCAGTTCACCGCATCTCTCAAGCCGACTTGGCCAATAACTGGTTGAAGAATCCCTGTTGGGCCGCAGCCTGCCGCAATTCAGCGTAACCATCGAGGTGAGGCGGCAGCCAACGCTGAAGTCCTTCGGCGTCGAGTATCGAGCGATGAACAGGGTTGTCGTAGCTCATCGCCGAGAGTGCGTCGGCGAACCGCCGCTCCCGCTCAGGGTCAAGATCGGGCCGTGCCGTGAACATGCAATGGTTGTATGCAGGAGAGGACCATACCTCACGAAGGCCGCCTTCAGGCACCAGGCGCTCGCTGCGAACCGTGTTCCAGAAGGGGCTGCCGATTGCGCCGGCGTCGGCTCGCCCATCGAGGACGGCGCGCACCACTTCAACTTCGCTGGTCCCGGTATCACCATGTTTGCCTAGGTCACTGTCGAAGCGCAGCGTGCGGTAGTCCCTGCCCTCGCGCATGCCTTGCTGCTCCAAAAAGTGAACGGGCAGAATAGCTGCGTGTCCGCTGTCTCGGCTGCCCAGCGCGAGCGTTCGATTTTTCAAATCAGCGAGCGTAGAAATCGGACCTCCGCTAACGGCGACGATCTTTGTCATCCAGCCGAGATCGGTGTCGCGCATGGCAACCGCGCGGCAGGAGTGGCCGCTCAACTCATCCGCTTGCAGGTAAGCAAGGTTCGTGTTCCAGGCGATATCGATACGCGGCAGCGGCATCGTCCGGTTGGGCGAGGAGCGCAATGACCTGCGCCTCGTAGCTCTGAAAGAGTACGACCTCAACGGGCAGATGCGCTTCCTCGTGAAAATAGCCCCGCATCCCCTCCCAAATCGTAACCACTTTCGGATTGTATGCAACAGCTCCCACCCAGATTGTTTTGCTCATAGGCCTCCACGGTTCCTGTCAGCCGCGTTTTCACAAAAGACTATCCGTTTCGCTGGCGTTTAGCCTTAGAAGAGCGGCATTCCGAGCAGCGACTTCCCGATGAACTCGCGCAAAACATCGCCCGTTGGCGCCATGACAGCGCCCGCGTGCGCATCGCGGAACAGGCGTTCGATGCTCAAATGCTTTGAGAACGCCGCACCGCCGCAAACGCGCATTGCTGCTGAGGTAACGCTGATAGCGACCTCACCTGCAGCGGCTTTGGTCTCAAGCACGCGCAGCATGGTCGTCTCGCGCGGCTTTTCAAGATGCTCGATCAAATCGTCGATGCGCGCCGACAGCCCGTCGGTATCAATCTGCATCGCCGCGAGTTGCGCGCGCAGGGTAGGCAGGCTCTCGCCGAGGCTCTGGCCGAGATGCTCGAATTTCGCGCTTTTGAGGTGCGACGTAGTTCCGGCGACTGCCGCTCGGCACAATCCCAAGGCCACCGCTGCCGTCCCCAAATTAAACAGCGGGAGCACCACGTTTAGCATGGCCGGAAAGCCCGCGCCGTCATCGGTAAGCTGAAAATCGGATGGGACTTGGCAGTCGTCCAGCGCAATCGGCGCAGAAGCGTTGGCCCGAAGTCCCAAACCGTCCCAGGGCCCCGCAACTGAAAGGCCGGGCGTGTCCGCTCCAAGGAGATAGAGGGTCGAATCGGTAGGTCCCGCCCCTTCAGGGGCAAGCGCAGAAACGACATAGCTCTGCGCATGACCCGCGCTGGTCACCCATGATTTCTTGGCGCTTATGCGCACGCCGTCACCATTCCGATGTGCGCGGGATATAGGCGCCCAGAAATGACTGCGCGAGCCGGCTTCACTGAAAGCGAGAGTGGATAAATGGCGGCCCGCACCAATCTCCTGCAGTATGGGCGCGAGTGCCTGAGCCGCGCTTGGGCGCGCTGCCGAGATAGTCGCGGCGCCGAGGATGTGCATCAGGTAGACCATGGCGACAGAAGCGTCTGCCTCGGCGAGCGTCGCCGTCACGACGGCAAACGTGCGGGGACCTAAACCTGAACCGCCAAAATCCACGGGTAGCAACAGCCCAAGCAGTCCAGACTCACCAAGTGACTCGACAGCCTCGGTAGAGAATCGTCCCGCCTTGTCGTTTTGCCCTGCGGACGGCGCCAGCACGCGACTGGCGATCTCGCGGGCTTTCAAAACGGCCGTGTCATGAGTCATGATCGCACCTATCATCCACAAATTTACTGGATCAAACCAGGATTGTCGCCGAGGATGCGCGGAGGGGTCAAACAGTTTACCGCGATGATCATTGGTTTCGACGCTCCGGTGTGGGCGCCTAAGGTCTTCGCTTCTCCCCATGAGCATTTCTCGTGGGCCGGCAACGCTGTCTGCCTGGCATTGGCGGGAGCGGCCTGGGTAATCGCCATCTTCAGGCGCACGTGGGTAATCGGAAAGGGTTCCCTCGCTTTTTCCTTTCGCGCGAGAAGCTTACCATCTTCGTCCACAGTAAGTGTCATAAAGCGATTCTGCGACCAGGCTCGTCAGTCCCGGAGTGAGTTGCCTGTGCGGCGAATTCTAGACTAACCCTTGTATAATCAGCGATATTGGTAAACGACAATGCTCATTGTCTTGGACCATAACCTGATCATCCTGGGCAAAGCAAACGGCTGGAGGAGCGCGACTTGGAGAGCGTCAGTCGGGAGTGGAACCAAAACACCCCTGAAGCGCCCAGCTCGCGGGGCCTGGGGGATGAATTCGAGTTGATCTATGCCCGGCATGGAACAATCGCAACTCGTCAACATAATCGGGCATTCCGCGGGCGCCATTATCTTCGGAATCTTCCTGGTGCTCCTCTTGCGCGATCGCGCGCCTACCGGCTTGCGCAGCCGTCGGGGATCTCTGAGTGCCGCCGCTTTGGCCTTTTTGTGGAATATCGGATCTCTGGCTGTACTCACCAACAGTCTTGGAAGCCGGTCTGATCTCCTGGTCGCATTCAGCTTCTCAGTTCTGAGCCTGCTCCCGGCTGTTCTCTTGGATCTTGCGCTCGATGGCCAGTTTCGTCCGATTATCCGGACAGGTTACGCACTCAGCTTCGTGGCGGTTGCCATGCACCTGTGGCAATTAGCGGATCCGAGCCGGGACTACCAACGCAAAGCCTTGCTTCTCATCACTTTCGGTTTTGCAGCCCTTACATGCGCTTCCGTGATAGGACTTGCGGTGCGGACCGACCGCGAGACGCGGAAGAGAACATCGAGAATGTTTGCGGCGATGTGTTCGGCTTTGCTCGCAATCTCCTTCGTGCACTTTGGCTCCAGACATCCCTCGCATCCGTGGGTGAGAGAGTTGGCCGTCCATCACGCCGGTATCCCTCTTGCCCTCTTCGTACTGCTTCAGGATGATCGCTTTGTTCTGCTGGACGCCTTTATCCGATTTCTTACAAATGTATTTCTGGCCGCCATGCTTACATTCGCGGCAATACGCGCGGCCTCGCGAATCGCATCCAGCGGCGATTATGGGCCGCTGCGGCCGTCGCGTGAGGTGTTGCTGGCGCTTGGGCTGTTTTTGCTCCTCATTGTTTTTGCGCTCTTGCGAACGAAGGTCCAGGGCTGGCTCACGCGGGCGGTCTTTCGGAGGCCGGAGATTGACGGGACGATCCAGCGTCTGCGCGGAGGCCCTGCTGTTTGCCGTGACGAGTCCGAATACCTATTATGGGCGGCAGGTGAGATAGGAAAATTCATGAGTGCGAACGAAGTCCGGCTAGTGCCGAGGCATGCGTTCCCCGCGACTGCAGGTATAGAGGACTCGGTCGAGGCGATCCCAGTCAATGATGTGCCTGGTTTACGCAGATCTCCCGGACTCGACTGGGCGCAGGCACTCGTTCCACTTCGCCTTCCCTCCGGGGATCTTCATTACCTTGTGCTTGGACGCCGAAAAGGCGGGCGCCGTTATTTGAGTGAGGATTTGAAGGCGCTGAACCGCCTGACGGCAACAGTTGTCGAGCAAATTGACCAGTTGCGTACCGCAGAGATGCAACGGTTGGTATCGCAGGCAGAATTACGGGCACTCCAGTCTCAGATCAACCCTCATTTCCTATTCAACGCTCTCAATACGTTGTATGGGATCATCCCCAAGGAGGCTCATGATGCCCGCAGTACCGTAATGAATCTCGCCGAGATCTTTCGGTACTTCCTGCAGACGGAGAAAACGTTCATTCCACTTTCGACTGAGATTGAGATCGTTAGGGCGTATCTGGAGATTGAGTCGTTAAGGCTTGGGCCGCGCCTTCGGACCGACATTCAAATCGATGATGCTGCTCTTCCCGCGCTCATCCCAACCTTGTCTATCCAACCGCTGGTCCAAAATGCAATCAAACATGGAATTGCGGAAAATCCAAACCCAGGGTGGCTTCGGTTGCGGGCACAGGTGGAGGGCGATTTTGTGCGTATCACGGTCCAGGATAGCGGCTCCGGCCGGCCTGGAGCCGACGCTGAGATTCGCAACTCGGGTGCGGGCGTTGGCCTGTCCAATCTTGAGAAGCGACTGCAGCACTGTTACGGAGCCGATTGCGATTTGTCGATCGATTCAAGTTCAAACGGGACAACGGTCGAGTTCCGTGTTCCTGTTCCTGTCGCCAAGCCAGCGAAAGTTGCTTCCTAGAACCAGGGCCTTTTCGAGGAATTCCGGCGTGCGAAGTTGTACCTCCGGAATTGCCGGTAAACCGAGGATGGGCTGGCGTGATCAGAACCTTGATTGTCGATGATGAATCCATCGCGCGGAGAGTATTGCGCGATGAGCTGGAAGCATTCCAGGATATCGCGATCGTTGGGGAAGCCGACAACGGCGAAGAGGCGCTGCGCCTCATTGAGGAATTGCGGCCAGACTTAGTTTTCCTCGATCTGAGGATGCCCCTCATGGGCGGATTCGAGGTGATCCGCTTGCGGGGGGAGATTATGCCTGCTTTCATTATTGTTACCGCCTACGATCAACACGCGATCGAGGCTTTCGAGGCCGGCGCGATCGATTACCTGCTAAAACCGGTCAGTCAGAACCGGCTGCAAAAGGCGCTCCAGCGGGCCCGCGCTCTGCAGGGGAACAAGCGACAGTTGGCGGAAAACGCGGCGAAACTTGCCGATGCCACAGGCGCCGCGACGCTACCCCCCACCCGGAAAGTCGTAGGCCGAAGCGGGGATGAGTACTTTCTCCTGGATGTCAACGACATTCTCGCGCTCCAGGCAGAAGGGGAACTCGTCTGGATAATCACTGCCAAGAATCGCTTCCTGGCCACACAAACGCTGCGTAGAATCGAGACGCAACTCAAAGATCTACCGTTCCAACGTGTCCATAGGAACGCGATTGTGAACGTGAACCATGTGCGTAAGATGAGTTCCCTGAGCAGCCAACGTTGGCTGTTGACGCTCAGCAATTCACAGCAATTGGTGGTGAGCAAGCGTCAATCCCGTACTCTACGGGAGATGCTGCGATGGTGAGTTATGCCCGTTCATCGTTCGATTTCGCCCGTCTACGGAGCAATCGAGCCGCCGGTATTTTTAATATAGGCGGTGTTTCTCAGGAGCCATAAAATTGCTACGATGGCGCAAATGACAACGTTGACGGTTATTCCTCCTATGAAGGGCCCCGCGAGCCTTGAAGGTCAGGCCTCGTCCCTAAGGCCGTGCTCGCGCATACGCGGGCGCGAGCGTTGGTACGTAAGTGGCCTGGAAGGGAATGAGCGGCTGGCGCGCGCTCTCGAGGTGGCACTCCAGGGCGAATCGGGTGTCGAAGAAGCCTTAGCGAATCCGCTGACCGGCCGTGTTCTGGTTCATTACTTGCCCGACCTCATGCAGGGCTCGGTTGAGATGCTGATCCGCCGGGCGCTTGCGCTCAACACCACGATTGAACGAGCTTTTTCTCGTCCCGTGACATCCAGGCCTTTCTTGCTGCCGAAAGGACTCCTGGTAGCCGAACTGGGCTGTTCCTCGTTGAAGATACTGGTGTTCGGAGGAATTTCGTGCCCGCTCGTAGCAATTTCGTGTGCGGCCGCCGTATACCTCGCCCTCAGATTCGCCGTGCCGCGGGCCGGGTAGTGTCTGCTCCTGCCTCCACGCAGACTTGTCCGACAGCAAGAGCGACGACACTGTCCATCAAGGATTCTGTGGAATCCCAGGTCCCAGAATCGGGACCTGGGGCACCCAAGATTTGTGGTTATCTTTTAGGAAACCGCAGATCTCTCCACTCCGCTGCGCTCCGGTCGAGATGACAAAGTTAGGTGCAATTGCCAACCAAGCCTTCCTCAACCCGATAAATCGATAGCCGCCGCTAATTAAGGTTCCATTTTTATGCACATGGCGCCCCGCTGCAGGCGTAACAAGTAAGCTCGCCTTCGCGCTCGTCGCTGGATCTAGAGCCGGTGCGGGAGGCCCGAGGGTAAGTCCAATGTTCGCCTCTGCCGCTAGGATCATACCCGATGAGCCGAGTGGAGTTGAAGATTACGAGGATCGTACTGAGGTTGTGTAAAATCGCCGCAATAATTGGGTTGATTGAACCCGTTGCCGCCAGATACAGACCAAGGGAATTGGTGCCCAGCGCCAAGCCATAATTCTGTCGAACGACGGTCATCGTTTGACGGCTGATGTTCACGACCGATGTGATCTTTCGAAGATCGTCGGCGGCCAAGGCAATGTCCGCAGTCTCCAGTGCAACATCGGAGCCCCCTGTGCCCATCGCAATCCCGACATCTGCCAAAGCGAGTGCGGGAGCGTCATTAATCCCGTCACCAACCATTGCGACTCGATGACCATGGTCACGCAGTTTTTGAATGGCCTCGAATTTGTCCTGCGGCAGCAGCCTTGATCTCCATTGCTGAATTCCAACACTCGCTGCGACTCGTTGCGCAACCGGCTCAGCGTCTCCGGTCAACATCAACAGCCGGCTGACCCCGGCCTTTCTTAGCTGAGTGACTGCTTCTTCAGCCTCCAGGCGAACAGGCGCCGAAACTGTGATGATGCCAATTAGCTCGCGTCGATAGGCAACATACATGGCTGTCTCTGCGTTCGCTGAGAGTTGGCGATATTGATCTGCCGCGGCATCTGCTGCAGGAACGGTGTATTCATCGAGCAGCCGTTCGTTTCCGACCAGCACCTCGCCTTCAGCAGTTGAGCTTCGAACTCCTCGCCCGGGAAGAATCTCGAATTGGTCCTCTTGTCCTCCGGGAGTTACTCCCTGTTCCGCCGCAAACTTCATAACAGCGAGGGCGAGAGGGTGTTGGGAGCTCCGCTCGACGCGGGCTGCCAGCTCGAGAACGTCGTCCGCTGTGTATCGGTCGTTACAGGACAGGACGCGCGTTACGGCAGGTTCTCCGTCGGTTAGCGTTCCGGTCTTATCAAAACAGACAGTATCAACCTCTGACATTGCTTCGAGGTGGGTTCCACCTTTGATCAAGATTCCACGGCGCGCCGCGTTTCCGATTGATGCGCTCACCGCGGTCGGTGTCGCCAGGCCGGCCGCACAAGGGCAGGCGACCAGCAACATCGTCAAAGCCCTTCGAGGATCACGCGTCACGAGGAAGACTAACAAGGCCGCAGCGAACGAAGACGGCACCACCTTCTTCGCAAAGGCATCTCCCACAGTCTGAATTCGCGGCCGCAGAGTCTGCGCCTCTTCGACCCGCTGAATAAGGCGCCCGACAACCGTGTCCGAGCCTATCTCCGTCACTCGAATCCTGATCTGACCGGAGACAAGGATCGTTCCGGCATACACGGAGTCTCCAACTACGCGGCTGACCGGCATGCTCTCGCCGGTTATTGGCGCCTCATTGAGGGAACCCGATCCTTCCTCGATAGTTCCATCTACAGCGATGCGCCGACCCGCTCGCACCACGACCAGATCATCGATTTTCACTGCATCGATGTGGAGACTGACTTCAGTACCATCGCACAGAACCCAGACGTCCTCGTCTTCAGTAGAGAGGAGCTGACGGATCGCGTTTCGTGTGCGGCGCAATGTGAGGATTTCGAGATACTCACCAAGATTCAGCAACCAGAGCACTATGAGTGCGGTCACATTCTCCCGCAGCATGATGCTCGATACCGTGGCCGCTCCAACCAGTGTTCCGGTCGTGATTGGGCTTCGACCTGTAACTGTTCGAGCCAAAGCCTGCAAAAAGTCGTAGCCTGTGATGAAGGTTCCGGCAACGGAGAGGATGGTCAACGGTACTGCAACCGGCGAAGCGGCAATTGAGCCCCAAATCAGGCGATTGGCAAAAATCAGGAGCATTTTCGTTCCGCCAATTACCAGTTTGCTGATCAGCTTCTTTGCCTTATCGGGCCGCTGAATTGCTTGCTGCTTCTCAAGCACTACCGCATGAGTGACAGGTTTGGCCAGAAGGGCTCGGGCGAGAATATGCCGCGAACTTGCATAGTCTCGAGCATTTTCCCCTTCCAGTAAAATACGCCCGCTCTTAGCATTAACCTGAACTTTGCCGCTTCCAAAAGTTCGCTCGAGTTTTAATTGAACTGCCATGGCATAGCGAGGGCGATTCAAGATTGCCGGCGCGGACCATCTCTGCCTGCCGGGAATATTTGACAGCAAAACGACATCGACCTCGTGGGCCAATACAGTAGTCATTGAAGTAGGGATCCTAAAGAACTGAACTAAGCAGCGGAATCTGTTCCGCGTTCTGAGCGGGCTAACTCGTCCTTCGCCTCTGTAACGAGTTGTTTGGCGTCAGCCACGACGGTATTACGGAATTCAGTGAGACTGTGTTGCGCACGCAGTCCTTCCCGAATTGCCTTTCGCAGCAGCGGCCGCCAGGAGACCTTGCGAGCGCCTTGCCCAGCGAAGGCGCCGAGAATGAGACTGCCAATAATTTCGCACATATGTCGATATTCCGATTACTGCAGGGGCCGTTTGTGTTTCGATGTTCCAGTCGAGTCCGACTTCTGTTTCTCCGAGTCCGATTTCTGTTTCTCGAGGTCCAGATCAGACTTCGCTTCCTCGGTCAGATCCTGAACGTCTTCTTTAATGCTGGATGCAACCCGTTGAAAATAGCGGCCAGCCAGCAAACCGCCCTTGATCGCTCCCCGCACGGCCGGGCGAGCCTGTTTGCCAAGCAGCGGCGCAGTCGCGGCAAGAGTCAGGGCTGATGCCGCGCCCCAGAAGAACAACTTCTTGCTGCCGCCATGGGTAGTCTTGTCAGCAGGGCTGTTGATTTCAACCGGAGCCGCCTTGCCTGAGTCCTGCTTCAGCCGCGTTTCCACCTGTGTCGCGATTGCGTCGATACTCTTTTTGCTGAGAACTGCTTTCGGCTTTTCTGCACCCATCTCTCTCTGTTTTCCCTTCTATCTATCCTTCATCCTGTTCCGGGCCCGCTTCAATTTTGCTGAGCTTCTTTTCGTCCGCATGCGCTAACGCGTTCAGCACCAGATTTGTAACGTGCCGGTCCACCAGGCCATAGAGAATATGCTTCCCCTGCCGGCGCCGCACCACTATGTTTTCCGCGCGCAACACGCGGAGCCTCTGCGAAATAGTCGACATCGCCTCGTTTTCTATCTCCGCGAGGTCGCCGACACAGAGGGGCCCATCTATAAGGCGACTCAACAACCGCAACCGCGACGAGTCCCCGAGGGCCCGGAAAAGGTTCGCGGCCCGCTCAATGGATTGCATTGGCGGAAGCGGCCGAGAGCGCGATATCGAGTGAGATGCATCACATTCGACTAGCGATTCGCTTGCCATCCCCCCTAGAGATATCATCATTTCATCAAGTGTGCAAGTGTTGTATTGACTAAATTTCGAGAAATCTCGTTCTCAGATGTCAAATTCGACATTGCCCCTATTAATACGAGCGTGAACACCAAACAGGCGATTTGCATCGCTGATCGGCGCCCGCTTTCTTCGCGCTGCAACTCAGGAAGCAGAATACCTATTGCGATGTATAAGAAGTTGGCAGCGGCAATAGGAAGCAGAGTGTCGGCAAGGTTCACGCGGGCGCCAAAAACGAGAACGAGAACCCCTCCCATAGCGCACCCGAACGTTGCCAGCAAATTGAGAGCCACTGCGCGAAGTCGCGTCAACCCGCTATAGACGAGGACGCCAACGTCTGCAATATGATGCGGTACCTCATGCAGCAGCACGGCAATCGTTGTGGCCACGCCAATGTTATGTCCGATCAGAAAGGAAGTCGCGATTGCGATTCCATCCATAAAGCTGTGAACAGCCCCGCCGAGCAGGATGTTGGCGACCAGTCCCATTTTGTTATGCCGGTCGCGTCCGTGATCGTGATGAAAGGATTCGCCCTCCAGATGCAGGTGCCCTGCATGGTTGTTGCCGTTTCCTTTGCGGAAGAGAATCCACAGCAGTCTTTCAAGGAAGAACGAGATGAGAAAGCCTGTTATGAGAAGCAGGCTCAACCGGTTTCCAGCTCCAATCCGTTCCATGGCCTCCGGCAGCATGTGTGTAACGGCTGTACCGAGGAGTGCGCCAGCGGCCGCACCAAGTAAATAAGGAAGAGCCGCTTGGAGCCGTCTACCCAGAGCAAAGCTGATAGATCCGACCACGGAGGCGCCGCTGACCAGGCACAGCGCGATCAAAGTGTGAACAATCTCGGAGTGAGGGGCGGCTTCCATAAGTGGCGCAACAACGTACAACCGAGTGCATCACCAGGCGGCAAACGAGGCGCGAAAGACGCCAGTTTATATATTCGACCTTATCGCCAACATGTGCACGCTTGGGAAGACAGGCGGGCAGGAATCCGGCTTGAACGGACAATTCTCGTTCTTCAGCGGACTTTACGACGAACAAAGTAATCGCTTGCGGACCAACCGGACTTCACCAAACCGGCCGCGAGCTAACGGTTCACGCCTCAGCCACAGGCAAGGGTAGTAGCCGTCCGATACCTAAGTATAAGGGGACATCTCAAGAAATGAAAATTATGGGGTTATCTGGAAACCGCAGATCTCTCCACTGCGCTACGCTCCGGTCGAGATGACAAATTTAGGGTTATTTTCATTCCCTCAGGTGAGCGGCAGGGCGGCTCCACTTCGCTCTCTAGAAAATCATCCTGGGAAGGCTACTCTGCCAGCAGTTGTGATCTCCCACCCTTGCTGCGCAAGGATGGGGCACCCTAGAGTTGTTTGACATGTGGATCCAAACCGCCACTAATCGAGGGTGCCCCATCCTTCGCATGGCGCTGTTCCGTGCGAAGGGTGGGAAACCGCAGATCTCTCCACTCCGCTACGCTCCGGTCGAGATGACAAATTTAGGGTTTCCTATTGTGTTGGAGGAGTCTGTACCAGTCGATCATGTGTGCCCCGTGATTGACGCCTTCGTCGAAATGCTAGTGAGGTCGGAGCTTGGCCTGGAACGCGCTGAGGCCGCTTGCTTGACTTCGATTGGACGCCCTTCCTCGAAGATCCATTCATAGAGAACAGGGAGGAGCAGGAGAGTCAACAGAGTTGAGGTGAAGAGTCCGCCGATAACCACGCTTGCAAGGGGCCGCTGGACTTCTGCGCCGGTGGATGTAGATAGCGCCATGGGAATGAAAGCCAAAACTCGCAACACAGGCTGTCATCAGTACCGGGCGGAGTCTGCGACGCGCTCCGGCAAGCACAGCGTCATAGGTCGTTTGCCCCGCCTCACGCGCCTGATTGATCGAGCTGACCAGAACGACTCCATTCAGCATGGCAACTCCGAACAAAGCGATGAAACCGACCGATGCGGAGAGATTGAAGTTCATGCCGCGCAGCCAGAGTGCGGCGATACCACCGACAAGAGCGAAGGGAATATTGCCGACCACCAGCAATGCCTGCTTGAAGGAGTTGAAAGTGAGATAAAGCAGAATATAAATAAGGAAGATCACAATCGGAATAATGATCATCAGACGCCTGGTTGCGCGTTGCTGATTCTCAAACTGTCCGCCGTATTCGATGGAGTAACCCGCAGGCAGCTTTACCTGCCGCGCGATGTTCGCCTGTACTTCTTTGACGAAGCTGCCAAGGTCACGCCCACGCACGTTGGACATAACGACCATGCGGCGCTGTCCCTCCTCGCGGTCGATCTCGATGGCTGCGCGTACCACCCGCACCTGCGCTACTTGATCGAGTTTGACCTGCGCTCCTCCGGGAGCGCGCAACGTGATTTCCTGCATGGTCTGAGGATTCGCCCGGTAGGACTCCGGCAGGCGCATGGCGATGTCGTATCGCTTCTGCCCCTCGATGAGCTGAGAGATGACAGCCCCGGAAGCACCAGCTTCCACAGCCTGTTCCACATCGGAGACATTCAGGCCATAGCGAGCCAGAGCGCCGCGGTCTATGCGGATGGTGAGATCGGGAACTCCTGAAGTAAGTTGAATCTGCGCGTCCGCAGCCCCGCGCACGCCGGAGACGGCACGGATAACCTGCTGCGAGAGCGTATCGAGCGTGTCGAAGTCATCACCGAAGATTTTGATGGCAAGGTCTGCCTTGACTCCCGAGACGGTCTCATCGACACGCATCGCCATCGGCTGGGTGAAGTCGTAGGCGAGGCCGGGAATCTGAGCAAGTTCCTTATCGATAGCGTCGATCAATTCTTCTTTGCTGTGAAAGCGATGCCACTGGTCCATCGGTTTCAACAGAAGGTAAGTATCACCCTCGTTGATGCCCATTGCTTCGGTTGCGAAGTCCGGGCGACCGATCTTGATAACTACATCAGCGATCTCGGGAAATGCCCGGAGCTTTCGTTCGATGCGTTTGCTGATCTCAATCGAGTCCGTAAGGGAAATGCCAGGCAACTTACGGGTCTCGAGCAGAATCGAGCCTTCATCCAGCCGCGGCATGAACTCTGTTCCGATGACAGTAAGCGACCAGAGAGCCACAACGAAAATGAACAACGCGACTGCTACCGTCGTTTTGCGATACCTGATAACCGTAGCGAGTAAACGTTGGTATCTCTCAGCAAGCCACTCCATCCATCCTGTGGAGGTCCGGGTACTCTTCTCCGGCAATCCTTTCCCGAAGGCGAACGAGGTGAAGACCGGAATCGCAATCAACGCCAGAAATAGAGCACCGAAGAGCGCGGAGCAGACCGTAAAGGCCATCGGACGGAACATACGGCCTTCCAGTCCCTCGAGAAAGAAGATCGGGACATATACCGCGATGATGATGATGACGCCGAAGGTCATCGGCCGGGCGACATCATGGGCAGCCGCACGAACAGCGGCAAGCCCGGATTCACCTTCGCGGTGCTCCTCCAGGCGATAAATAGAGTTTTCCATCATGACTACTGCGCCATCGACGATCATGCCGAAATCAATGGCTCCCAGGCTCATGAGGTTTGCGCTGAACCCGAAGAGACGCATATTGATGAAGCTGATGAGCATCGCCAAAGGAATGATGGAGGCGGTGATCAGTGCCGCGCGCACGTTGCCGAGGAAAAGGAAAAGTACGACGGTGACAAGAATGAACCCCTCAAAGAGGTTCTTCTTAACGGTCCGGATCGTGCCGTCGATCACAGTCGACTGATCATAGAAAGGAACGATCTTAACGCCTGCAGGGAGGTGCATGTTCCTGATCTTTTCTTTGACTGCGGCGATGACGCGCTTACCATTCTCACCCTTGAGCATGATGACCATGCCGGAGATGGTCTCACCGTTGCGCAGCACGGCTCCAAGACGAGGGGCTGGACCGATGCCGACTTTGGCGACATCGCTTAACAGGACCGGAACGCCGCGGCTCGATAACAGGACGATATTGCCGATATCCTCAATGCTCTGCGCGCGGCCCTCACCGCGTAGGGTGTACTGCTCATCGTTGTGCTCGATATAGCCGCCACCGAAGTTCGTGTTGTTCTCGACCACACGTTGCGCGACATCCTGCAAGGTCAGACCGTACTGTGACAGCAAGGCGGGATCGACGGTGATCTGGTATTGCTTAACCTCGCCGCCCCAGTTATTGATCTCGCTGACACCGGGTACGGTGCGGAGCTGCCGCTTGATCTGCCACTCCTGCAGGTCCTTGAGTTCCATCGGCGTCATCGGACCGCTGAGGGTGTATTGGTAAAGTTCCCCGAAGGCTGTTGCCGGCAGGCCCAACGCCGGCTGAATCCCTTTGGGCAACTGGTCCGTTACCTGTTGCAGCCGTTCGTTGACCATCTGCCGCGCAAAGTACATCGATACGGAATCGTCGAAGACGATGGTGATGATGGAGAGACCGAGCTTAGAGAGCGAGCGGACCTCCTGCTGCTTCGGCATCCCCATCATGGCCTGTTCAATCGGATAGGTGACGAGCTGTTCGACTTCAGTCGGTGGCATCGATGGAGCCTCAGTCACGACTGTTACCTGATTGTTGGTGAGATCGGGAAATGCCTCAACTGGCATGGTGTAGAGGGCATACCCGCCAGCCGCTACCAGGGCGATGAGGAGCATCAGCACGATCCAGCGGGCGGAGAGGGCAACATCAATGATGCGATTCAACATGCCTACTCTCCAATTGTGGATTTAAGAAGCTGTGATTTGGCAATGAAACTGCCGTGGGTGATGACTTGTTCGCCTGGTTTCAATCCCTGGAGGATGCGCATGTTGCCGCGTATGTTCTCGCCTGTCTGTACAGCTTGAACCCGGAAGCGGTTGACAGCCACGCGGACAAAGACAACATCCTGGCCGTTGATCTGTTGAATGGCTTCCTGCGGCACGAGCACAGTAGGAACCCCCGCTCCCGTTGCGAACTCTGCGCTCGCCAGCATCTCAGGACGAAGACGATTGTCCGGGTTCCTGATCTCGATGCGTACCTGCATCAGCCGCGTCACCGGATCGAACTCCTGACCAAGATTCGTAATCTTTCCGGAGTAGCTTGCGTCCGGCAGGTCAGGCAAGGTAACCGTGGCCATCTGCCCGAAATGCAACTTGGATAGAGTCGCGGCATCGACTGAAGCAAGCATCCACAAACGGCTAAGATCGCCGATAACAAAGGCGTCCGTGGAAGGGGAGATAGTCGATCCGGGTGTGACGTTCTTCTGCAAGATCCTCCCGTTTGCAGGGGCTTTGACGGGGATCAGGTCGGCATCGTCCGAGTTATCGACCAGAACATTGGCCTGTACATCGAGAATCTCTTTCAGATGCGTCTCTTCGCGGAGCACAATGGTATCCGCTTCTCCGGTCGCACTCTGGGCATTCACGAGTTCCTGTTTTGCGGTCTCCACTTGTGAGACCGACTCGGCTTTGAGCGCGTAAAGTCGCTGGCTGCGCTCGTAGTTCTTTTCCGCGAGAGCCTCGGCAGCCTGCAACCGCGCACGTTCGGCTACCGCGTTGGCATACTCTGCCCGAATATCATGTACCTCATGGCTGTGGATCCGGGCAAGCACCTGCCCCTTTTCGACGGAATCGCCGAGATTGAAGTAGACCCTTTCCACCCTGCCTTCGGCCACGACACCGACCCGCCAGGTCGCGTTGTCCGGCAGGGCGATATGCCCTTTTGCGCGCCGGCTCACGACCGCTGTGCCTAGCACAACCGGAGCGACCTCAATCCTTTGCTCGGCCTGGGCCTGCGTCGAGAGTGTCACTTCATCCGATGCACCTTTGTTCCCGGCTGTGGCAGCCGCTTCACTCTTCGTCTCCAGTTGCGGGCTGTGGCACCCACAAAGAAGACAAGACACGATTGCACATACGAATGCGGCTGCCTTTGTGATTTTCACTGGTCCACTCCTTCCGCATAGTTCAATGTGGCAACGCTGAGGTGAAAGCCTTCGAGAGCGCGCACATAACTGAGTTCCGCATCTACACGCGCGCGTTCCGCATCAAGCAGCCGAAGCAGGTCCAGTCCCCCGGCCTGATATGCAGCTCGACTTATCTCCGAAATTTCGATGGCCTGCTCCCGCAATGGTTTGAAGGTCTGGAGATACTGTTCGCGGCGCATTTCGTATTCCCGTTGCGCTAATTCGAGCTCGGCTGCGAGCCGGTTGCGCGTTGCCTGATAGCTCTCTCTCGCCGCGTCTTCCTCCGCATCGGCTGCCGCAACTGCTCCCTGGTTTCGGTTGAAGAGAGGAAGATCGAGCTGAACACCGGCCACCGGCGTATCAATATTTACGTCGCGTTTATAGCCGCCGGTGAAGAGCAGGTCGGGCCTTCCGTTTGCCTTTTGCAGCCGGGTCTGTGCCTCCGCACCGGCAATCGCCTGTCGGGCAAGTTGGCCTTCGACTCGCAGTGATGTAGCATCTGTTCCGGTTGGGAGCGGCTTGGGCTTTTCCAGAGTCTCGAAGTCTTCAGAGAGCACCCAGGAACTGTTGGGAGCGGCGTTCATCTCCTGTGCCAGCATCAAGAGCGCCTTCTCGGAGTCGAGTCTTGCATTTGCTGCCGCAGCGCGAATCTGTTCCCCTTGCAGGCGCACCCGCAACAAGTCCACCTCCGCGATTTTGCCCTCACGGAAGCGAGCCTCGTGATAATCGATCACCTGCCGAAAGTAGTCAGCATCCTGCACATACAGGGCTGCGAGGGACTGCGCGGCCTTCGCCCTCCAGTAACTCTCGCGCACATTCAGCCCGATCTGCCGCCGCTCCAGTTCGGCTTGCAGGCGGCTCCGCTCCATACCCTGCTGCGCGACGGCGATGCGTCCTCCCCGCTTGCCGGAGGTTTCGAGAAGTTGCTCTCCTTCCCAATACGTCTGTGAATTCTCTCCAACATTGAGGTGGTCGGTGAAGTCTTCCTTGCGAAAGAGAAAGCGCGGATTGGGAATGAGCCCGGCCTGCGAGCGAAGCCGCTCCGAGGCGCTGACATGATCGCTTGCGGCCCGCATCTCGGGACGGTGAGAGAGTGCGAAGGCCACTGCATCCTGAGCGGAGAGAGCCATCTGCCCATGACAGAGCCCGGTCCCCAGGAATAGTCCTGCAAATACAACAAAGCATGATCGTTTCATTAATAGAGTCCTGCTGAGGATTCGCTAGAAGCCGCCCGTTCGGTGGGCGACAGATTCGAATAGCACCAACAACAAGTCCAGGGAGATCGACCGGGGAAGCAGGTACGTTCTGTGAACGCGCACACGTCGGAACACGACGTGCGCTGGCGGCGCAGCAGCGAGGCAGGACTAGAGAGGAGGGGAACGCGGGGCAGAACGAGACCGACGCGGCGGGTCGTGCCCGCTGAGGATGTCTGGTTCGAGAAACGGCTCGGACGACCCTGAGGGTGTAAAGGTGTAGACAAACGTCGGGATGAAGGCCGGCGTAGAGAGATCGCTTAGGGTTGCCGAAAACCACCGCTGGTAGACGGCGTCATCGTCAGGATCGAAACCGGAAAACTCAGGGGATTTCAAAGCCGAGAGGTGATGAAGATGCGGGAAGTGCAAATGAAAGAACCCGCCCGGATGGCGCTGTGTATCCTCGTGCTGATGAACGTGCATAAACGGCGCTTGCACGAAGCTAAGCGCCAGCATCAGATTCATCAGGACGGAGATACAGGACCGCACATCAATATAGTACAGTTCTGGGGACCGGAACCACCTGAAGTGATGGTCGAAAAAGACTTCGCCTGTCTCGATCGCAGCGACTAGAGCAACAAGGATACTTTCGCCAATCCGCTTGCCGGCACAAACTGGCAGGTAGGGTGATCCGAAGCAATCGTGCCAGATACCCGGCAGTCAGCAGCAATCAAAAGATCTCCCTCAGAGTGAACAATCCCATCCCGATAACAAGGACGAGAATTGCGAAAAGCATCGTGCATATAAAGATGGTCGCCTTCAACTCCTGCTCAGGACGAGGTTGCGTAATCCCAAACATCATGATGAAGCCCTGAGTTACCTGTTTGAACGGATTGTATATAGACAGCACTATACCTGTGTACTCTGCCGAACAAGCCTGAATGATCATTTCTTGCTGAATATGCTCTGTGATTGCGGCAAAGGGAGAAGACCCTCTGGCGCCCCTCTGCGATTGCATCCGGGATGACCGGAACGCACATTTCGTCGTTTTCATTGCCAATGGGTGCTTCTTCGGGGTGAAAAGTGGAAAATAGAAGAGTCCGAGGAGTTGGATGAGGCGAATCTCTGTCATCCGAAACGAGAGGATTGTTCCACTGCTGCCTGGCAGGCCGGTGACGAACAGCATGCTCTCGCCCTTGAGCGGTTTGATCATCGAGACGCACAATATCGGCGCCATCGAAATTCCCGAGCACGAGCACTCGTCCTTTTGCCTCCATATGCAGACCAGCGGCCCTGTGCAGATGGAATGGTGGTCCCAGGGCAAGTATGGCAAGGAGTCCCATGGACCCGGCTGCATGATTTTGCTTACCCCTGGAACACGGGACCGTTTGCACTGGAACCGCCCGTCGCAACGCGTGGTTCTATCGGTTGATGAATCCTTTCTGCTTCGCGCCGCACAGGAGTTGGGAAGAAAGTGCGATCTGCGCTTCGAGAACCACTGGACTTTTGAGGACCGCCAATTACATTTCCTGCTCTCCGAGATGCGGCGAGAGATGGAAACGGGATGGGAGACGGGAGCGCTTTACGGAGATCATTTGGGCATGTCTCTGGCGATCGCTCTTATTCAGAAATACAGCAGAGACGTGACGATCTCGCGGCAAGCCAAGGGCGGAATCTCCAGGGTCCGCCTGCAGCGTGTTCTCGACTATATTGCCGCGAACAGTCACTTGGAGATTAGGCTCGATGATCTCGCAGAGGTGGCCGGCATGAGCCGGTTCCACTTTGCCAGACTCTTCCGATTGGGCATGGGTGTCACACCCCACCGATATCTGATGGATCAGCGGTTGGAGCAAGCCAAAGCGTTATTACGGCTCGATACGAGAGCCGTATCGGAGATTGCCGTCGAAACCGGGTTTGCGAATGCAGGACATTTTGCGCGCTGCTTCAGGCGGTATGTCGGCGCCAGCCCGACGGAATGGAAGCGGAAAAATTGACCTCAAGGGGTTCAGGTCAGACGAGACGTTCTGCCGCGGCACATCACAGACTGACACGGACAGCCTGAGCTGGCCGCATTTGTTCGGGATTCTTTCCAGCCCTTCGGGCTGGATCATCTCGCCGGCCCGGCCCGGCCTTTCTTTCTGTCATTCCCGAAGGGAATCTGCTTTCCCTATTGCACCGCCGCAATTCACCGTCTCGTCTATCTATTCCCGTCGCTCCGGAAACCAAGTAAGTCCGAGGGCAGAAGCAGATTCCCTGCGGGAATGACAGAAAGAAAGGCAAAGACGTACACGTAGGGGCTTCAGCTTATTTGACGGCGCCACCTTGCGATAATTGTTACGTCATGCTTTTGCGGGGGCTCCGGTGCCAGGGTGGGGTTCTTTGCTCCGCCGGCGGTTATTGCCATCTGCCGGAAGGAGTACCGGTCATTGACTCCGCCGAGAGAACCTGCTGCAATTCGCATGCACCCCTTAAAACCAATTGCGGGTCATTCATTCGACAGTGGGAGCGTTACGCATGAGTTCCTCTTGCCCCCTGGTGAGTTGCGTCATGGTTAGCCAACCGCCACGGCTGGCCGACCTCGCGGCCGCATTAACGGACTTCTGCCTGCAAACCTATCCGCACAAGGAATTGATTGTCGTGGTCGATGATGCGGATTATTCGCGAGCCGTGCACAAGCTTGTAGAGGATGCCGAAGGGGCGATCTCAGTAGTGGCCTTACCCACCCGTGTGCCGCTGGGCGCGTTACGCAATCTCGCATTGAACCACGCCAACGGTGAAATGATCTGCCAGTGGGATGACGACGACCGGTATTCTCCGGAGCGGTTGAGCTTGCAAGTTGCGGCGCTGGTAGATCCAGAAGTATGCGCCTGTTTTCTACATCAGCAGTTGCATTACTTCGAGACCACGCGCGAGATTTTCTGGACCGACTGGCGTCTCTTTGCCGGCGCACGACTTTTACCTGCCCCTACCTCCTGGATACCTGGAACCGTTCTCTTTCGTCGTGGACCAATGCGGTACCCGGAAAGAGGTTCCCTGAGCTCTCGTGGAGAAGACTCGGCGCTCGCTTTTGAACTCTGGCGAGCAGGCGCCGCCGCGATAGAGGCACCGCCTGGCACGTACTTGCGGAGGTTCCACGGCGACAATTCCTGGAACCGCGAGCATCATCGTTCGCTGGCCATGCTTCACTCCCAGACTGCGAATGCCATGCTCGAATCGCAGACGGAGTTGGAAAAAGCTACGCGTTGGTTCGGCCTGGGGTCTCCAATTTACTTTATGGCCGGGAGTGAATTGGTCTTTTGTATTTGAGGTGCTTCACCGAAGTCTCTGGGACCTTGTCGATTCCGCCCGCATGTCACCTTAGTGTCATTCGCCTGTAATAGAGTTGCCACGGAGGGTTTTGCGTGACGATAACTTTCTTCGAGTGGCTTCTGGGGCTCGGCATACTGCTGCTGACCAGCCGCCTACTCCAGCGGCGCCTGCAGCTCTCTCGTGCAAAGCACCGGTCGCTCGCGGGTCACGCGCGGTTCGGGCGCCTCTTAGCCCGGCTCGTACCATACTACGAGTATGACGAACCGAAGTTCTTCCGGGCCGACGACGCCCCGGAGCACATCGTCGAACAGCGCCGGCAGGCCTTCTGGCGCCTGGCCGCGCTCTACGCGCAACGCTTCGCCAACACCGTGCGGCTGACCAACGAAGTCCAGGGCGAGATCTCCGATCTACAATTCACGGCGCGCTACCGCGTACCCTTCCAGTTCAGCCGCTTCGTCCGCGAGCACCTGAACACCGGATCTTTCGTCGTCTCTTCCAGCGGCCCGACTACGACCGATCTGGACGGCAACCGGCGCTACGACCTGACCGGCTCATACGGCGTGAATGTGTTTGGCTACGACTTCTACAAGGAATGCATCGAATGCGGCGGCGCACGGGTGCGCGACCTGGGCCCGGTGCTCGGCGCCTACCACCCGGTGATCGCCGACAACGTGCATCGCCTGTGCGCGCTCTCCGGGCTCGACGAAATCTCCTTCCACATGTCCGGCACCGAAGCCGTCATGCAGGCCGTGCGCCTGGCGCGCTACCACACCAGACGCCGGTACCTGGTGCGCTTCTGCGGCGCCTACCACGGTTGGTGGGGCGACGTACAACCCGGTGTCGGCAACCCGGTGAGCGCGCGCGACACGCTGACGCTTAAGGATATGGATGAGCGGAGCCTGCGCGTGCTGCGCAGCCGCCGTGATATCGCCTGCGTGCTTGTCAACCCGGTGCAGGCGCTGCATCCGAATGCCGGCGCGGCGTCGGATTCGACGCTGGTGGACAGCGGCCAGTGCGCCAGCTTTGACCGCGCGGCCTATACCGGCTGGCTGCAGCGGCTGCGCGAGGTGTGTTCGGACCGCGGCATCGTGCTGATTTTCGATGAGGTGTTCCTTGGATTTCGGCTGGCCCGCGGCGGCGCCCAGGAGTATTTCGGTGTCCACGCCGACATGGTGACCTACGGCAAAACGGTGGCGGGCGGCCTGCCGATCGGCGTGGTGTGCGGGCGCGCCGACCTGATGAAGCGCTTTCGTGAGGACCGGCCCGCGGACATCTGCTTCGCCCGCGGCACCTTCAATTCCCACCCGTATGTCATGGGGGCGATGGCCGAGTTCCTGCGGCGCCTGGACACGCCCGAGATCCTGGCCTGTTATCGCGAGCTCGATGCGGTGTGGAACGACCGGGCGGCCCGGCTCAATGAGCGTCTACGCGAGGCCGCCGTGCAGGTCCGGGTCGCAAATCTCTCCTCGGTATGGACAGTCTGTTATCTGCAGCCGTCGCGCTATAACTGGATGTTTCAATATTATCTGCGCGCAGCAAACCTGGCGCTGAGCTGGGTTGGAACCGGCCGGCTCATCTTCAGCCTGGATTACACGGACGCGGACTTTACCGCGGTCGCTGACCGGTTCGTAGCGTCCGCGCGGCAAATGCAGGAGGACGGCTGGTGGTGGCCGGGCGATGCGCTGACCAACAAAGCCATCAGGCGTCGTGTACTGCTAGAAATGCTTCGGGCTCGCGCACATCGTGCATCGGATCGATCAGCTCGCCCGCCAGCAAGTAAAGCGGCGCCCGGTAGTAAAGCATGACGTCATGAAACGGATCGGTCATGATTTTCGTCAGCCAGACCAATCCGGTCTGGATGTCCCTGATGAAGAACAGTTGCACGGTGCGGAACAACAGGCCGCCAAAGCCGACGATCAGCCAGATCTGGCCGACGTGCTGTATGAAGGCGGCGTGACCGGCGTGCGCCGGAAAAATCCCGAACAGCGTCGGGTCCACCCACAGCACCGCCGGTGACAGCGCCCAGATCGACAGCAGTACGATCTTGCGCCGGAGGTTGTAGCCGACCTTGATGTCCTCCTTGTGATCATGGGTTGCGTGGTTGACCTCGTCGTAGCCCTTCGGCTCGAAGAAGAAGTGGCCGGCCTGGCGGCTGACCATCGCCACGAGCCAGCCAATCAGCGCCGCGGCCGCCGGGTCCTTGAAGATCAGGGCGTATGCGACCAGAAAGCTGAGCGCGCTCACCAGGTGGAGCGACTGATTGATGCGGCTGTGGTGATAGTAGCGGTGATCATCCCACCGCTGCATTCGCAGAACCTCGAGAAAGCTTGACATGCTGTTTCCTCTCCACAGTTCGCCGACGTCAGATGGCCAGGAACCTATACAGATATAACAATCCTCTCGTAAGCATATGACACCGTTATGGGGCTGGTTATCGACGTAGTAACCCCACCGGCACAAAAGCGGTGTAACAGCATATTCCCGACACTGGCCTACCCATTTCCGTACGCCGCTATTGCCGGATCGCTGCTGCTGTCCCGCCCAGTTTCAACGTGGCCCGCGAGGCGCTGTTGGAAAGTGGGATCGGAATCCACATCCACCGCAAAGTCATACCAGCCGAAGGACTCCTGCAGTGGCCAATTTCCGCTCAACTCTTGTCCAGGTTCGAGGGTGAAAGTGGATGTTTGATTGGCATAACTATCGAAGACGCGCACTTCGCTGATCGCTGTTGTGCTTGGATTGTGAAGCTCCAAAGTGATGCCGCCGTTTTGGACGTCATAGGAGGGCTTGATGCGCAGATCGGTTTTGCCCTCGCCCGAAAATGTGCCCTTGAAGGCACGGAAAAACCCATTTGGACCGTACACCGAGAGATCGTATGCGCTCTGGCCGTTTGCTGTGAACGCCCATGAATTGGAGACTTCCTCGTTGGGTCCAACTGTGTAGGTCCAAGGGCCATTTTGGCCGGCGCCCGAACGCACGTGAAAAACTACGGCAGCCTTGCCCGAATTGGCGAAATGAATGTTTAAGGTGCCCTTTGAGAGGTCGACACTCTCGCGGACGTGCAGTTCATACGGTACGGCGCGCGCAGGCCGTGTCCCCGGCTCCTGCACCGGCAATGCCTGTTCCGTGGGCGGAACTGGCGAGTAGTCCGGGTGCCGGATGTTATCCGGCGGTACATAAGCGATAGTGCTCGGCAGCGGGACGGTGGCGTCATTGGGCGACTCGAAATTAAAGGCCGAGGTAAGATCCCCGACGACCGCCCGGCGCCATTTGGTGATGTTCGACTCGGTCAGTCCGGGATACTGCGAACCAAAGCGCTGCTCGATGAATTGGATGAGCGACGTGTGATCAAATACCTGCGAATTGACCCAGCCGCCCTTGCTCCAAGGCGAGATTACGATCATGGGCACGCGCACGCCGAGACCGTAAGGACCACTGGGATATTCAGAACTTCCCGGATATATTTCGTTGGTGATGTCGACGGTCGACAGGCCCTGTGCAGGGGACTGCGGAGGCGTCGGTGGAACCATGTGATCGAAGAAACCATCATTTTCGTCATACATCAGGAAAAATGCGGTCTTGCTCCACACTTCAGGATTGGCCGTCAGCGCGTCGAGTACCTGCGACACATACCATGCGCCATAGTTTGCGGGCCAGTTCGGATGCTCCGTGTAGGCCTCTGGAGCCACAACCCATGAGACTTGCGGCAGATTGCCGGTGAGCACATCCTGCCGAAATATGTCGAACAGCGTGCCTCCGGCCGATATATTCGTTCCGGTCTTTGCTCCCTCGGCAAACGGGCTGCCCGGCTCCGCATTCTGGTACTGATGGAAGTAAAGGAGCGAGTTGTCTCCATAGTTGCCGATGTAAGCATCGCTTGTCCAACCCCAAGAGCCGTTTGCGTCTAAGCCGATGCCAATGTCCTGATAAATTTTCCAGGAGACACCTGCCGTCTGCAGAAGTTCCGGATAAGTAGACCAGTCGTATCCTGCTTCGGCATTGTCGATGACGGGTCCTCCTCCTTGACCATCGTTGCCGACCCAGCCTGTCCACATGTGGTAGCGATTGGGATCGGTTGATCCCAGCAAAGAGCAATGGTAGGCATCGCACACGGTGAACGCATCCGCCAGCGCATAGTGGAATGGAATATCGCTTCTGGTCAGATGCGCCATGGTGGTAGTGCCTTTGTTCGCTACCCACTGATCGTTCTTTCCTTCATTCCATGCCGCATGCGTGGTCGTCCAGTCATGTGCCAGATCCTCAACGAACTGAAGCCCCAGATTGGGCGCACCGGGCTGAAACGGCAATACATAGTCAGTGCCATTGGGCTGATACCACACTGGGTTTCCGGAAGGCAGGGTGATCGCCCGTGGATCGCCAAAGCCTCGCACACCTCTCAGCGTACCGAAGTAGTGATCGAAAGAACGGTTCTCCTGCATCATGAAAACGATGTGCTCGACATCGGCGATTGTGCCCGTGCGGTTATTTGCCGGGATCGCCAGAGCTCGACTGATACTTGCTGGAAAAGCTGCAGTAAGGGCGCCACTGGTCAGAAGTTGAAGGAACGTGCGACGGGTGGGAGTCATAAAACCGAAAAAGCCTCTTGGAGGAGTCGATCCTTATGTTAACGTTTGCTTAATGACATTACCGCCAGTCTGTTTCGGTTGTGTAACAGTTGTGTTGCAGTTGTGCAACTGATGTTTAGAAGAATGGTCCGAAACGTGCTGCAGCTATCAAAATGGCCACAGGCCGCAGGGGATGTGGCGACAGTTCGAGATCGCCGCGCTTAGCTACTCGAACGCAGGCTTGTCCAAATTAGAGAGCCTCTTCGTTTCTGCTGCAGAGCCGGGTGCCCCAGGCTCGCGCAGCTAGCCTGCGTCTTTTTCTCTGAACTACAGGCAATCCTTTCGACAGCAAGGCGAAGACAGCGCCCGTCGAGATCGTGGAATCCCAGGTCCCAGAATCGGGACCTGGGGCACCCAGGCAGCCGCACGCTTTCTCCTAGCGAGGAAAGATGAGCCTACATCTTGTCGATCTGATCCGGGCCGGATCGGTGGCCGTTCGGACCCTAGTCCATTTGGATTTTGTTGAGCATGATGGCTGCAGGGTGCTATCTGTGCGAGTGAGATCCTAAACCTGCCTTCGTCAAGGATGAAGCTGTACAACGGTTTTCGTCGCGGAGCAAACGCCACTTCGGAACTGACAGGCCAATCTGTCTCGCTGCTCCTTATCCCACACAAATGTGAACGCTATGCCAAGTTGGGACGGCAACACATGGCCAAGACCGGCAACATAGCTCGGGAAGTCTGGAGGTTGATGGAAGAGAAGAAGCAAGAGGACGGGGACGACATAGCGCGCACAGGTTGAAATTTACGCTATTGGTACGTTGAGCTAAAACACTATCTCTACGGTCTCCGCTAAGTCCTTTATTTTGTGGTGGCAGAGACGGGATCGGCCTTTTCAGGGCCGCCTAGCAAGCGGACTAAGTGGTCTGGAATCAGCGGATATGATTGATGCAATTAGCCTTATAGTGTTCTCGATTTAGGATTCTTTTAGGACCGTTTGGGCTGTTTTCGACTGTACGATGGTCGTTTATTCGTCGTGACGGGCAAACCACCATGTTCCGATTCATTGCGCCCCTATCTCTCCTCGTGACAGACGGCTAATACTGCCACAGAATTTGATCGACCGCCAACGCCACGTGGTAGCGTCGGCAACTGGCCTGCCCCGCGAATTCTGTGCCAGTTGGTATGAGGTACACTGGATTAAGATTAAAATCGCACTTGGCACAGAATTGGCCGGGTATTTCGGCTTGACCCAGGAGCCGATCGCGCAATCAAGGTGTAGTGAAGTCTGGAAGTCAAATTTAGCGATAAACACAGCGGCAGGTGCAGGATAAACTGGCACTCGATTCTCCCCGAACTCGAACACGATAGGACGCACCTTAACCGCATGTTCTCTAAATTGTCGTTAGCAAGATTTGCCCGGAAGGCTCTTGGGCGCCTACTTCTCCGGACACTCATGAATTTCTGCGGGGCAAGTATGGCGATAGGCGCATTTGTTGGTCTGGTGCGCTTTTCTCGCGCGTTTGAAGACGAATTGCTGGGCATTGCCATGCCGGCCGGACTGACTGTCGGAGCGTTTCCAGCCTGGCGCGGCGCACGCCTTTCGCCGGTTTAGGCGCTGCGCCATGGGTAGTCCCATTCTGGAAGTACGCAACCTACGCAAGGACTACGACGAAGGACGAATCGAGGCTCTCCGCGGCGTCGACCTCTCCATCAACGTCGGCGAATTCGTTGCCATCGGCGGACACAGCGGTAGTGGTAAATCTACCCTGCTCCACCTGCTCGGCGGGCTCGATAACCCCACCAGCGGCGATGTCCTGTTCCGCGGTGCGCCTCTAGGTTCTTCTATTAGCCTCGACACGTATCGCTGCCATCATGTTGGATTCATCTTCCAGTCTTTCTACCTACTGCCCACCTTGTGTGCTGTCGAAAACGTGCAGGCCCCCATGCTTGCCACGAGAAATGGCGCCGGCAATCGCGAGGAACGTGCCGGGGCACTGCTGCGTGAAGTGGGGCTGGAGCACCGAATGCGCCAGCATCCGAATGAACTCTCTGCGGGAGAACGGCAACGCGTAGCGATTGCTCGGGCGCTGGCCAATAACCCTTCGATCCTGTTGGCAGATGAGCCCACTGGGAATCTCGACAGCACGAACTCCGCGCGAATTATGGAGATCCTCACTGGCATTCAGAAGACCTGCGGCATGACGCTGATTGTCATCACGCACGAGGAGGAGATTGCGAACTCTGCGCCACGTCACATCCGCATCCATGATGGAAGGATCGTGCCATGAGACTGGCCTCTGTTGTGGCTGCGGCAATGCTGCTCATTGCGACCACTGCGACCACTGCGCACGCGGCGGATGCGCGAGCGGTGATTGCCGTCGCGCGGCAGCGCATTGAGACTGCGGATTTTCGCGCCACCGGACGCCTGGTGCGGGTGGATGCAAGTGGGAATCGAATCAGCAATGCCATTACCATCAAGGCGCACTGGTTTCCAGGCGTTCTGCGCGCGCTCGTCGAGATCGTCCCACCCCGGACACCGGCTAGAAATGCGCGCCAGGATGCGCGCGTCAGTATCTTGCTTGAAATGCGGCCCCACGGCCAGAGTACGATCCGGATTTTCCGTTCACACCAGTCCGCGCCAGCCTCGTTGCCTTTTGATAAGTGGAGCGAGAGTGTATTCGGCAGCGACTTCAACTATGAGGACTTTCTCCAGCCGGAGTATTACTGGCAGCGCCAGACGATTCTTAAGAGTGCCAGATTTGGCGCTCGCGATTGCGATGTACTGAAGAGTACACCGGGCGCATTGGATCATTCGCACTATGCCGAGGTCCAAACGTGGCTCGACCACACCATCGGCTACCCCATCTATGTGGAGAAGACGCTGAAAGATGGCGGAATCGTGAAGGAATTCACATACTTCGGTTTGAGCAAATCGGGCGGAGTCTGGTCAGCCAGACAGGTGGAAGTGAAGACACATGACCGCCCCGGATCGACCCTCCTGATTATCGAACGCGGAAGCACAAAAGCAAACCTCAGCATCAGGGACTTCAGTCCCAAGCAGATCAGCCAATTCGAGGATCGCCCATGACCCTTCTTTTCGTATTTTTGGTTGCCGTTGCGGCGTTGCTCGTCGCGGGATTCCTCTATCAATGCATCGGCGGCAGTCTTGACCGAAGGCGGTATACCGGTCCGGGGTCGTTGGGTGGAAATTGAGCGAGGGCGAAGGCTTTACGTGGTCGAGAAGGGATCGGGCGGACCTGCCGTGCTCTTCGAGGCCGGCATCGCGGCCACCAACTTGAACTGGCATCACATACAGGAAACTGTTTCTCGCTTCACTTCCACAGCGTCTTATGATCGCAGCGGCCTTGGCTGGAGCAGCCCATCCACCACTGTGCGCACGCCGGGAAACATCGCAGCTGAACTGCACACCATGCTGCAATTCGCCGGCATCAAGCCGCCCTACATCCTCGTGGGACATTCCTTCGGCGGGTTGGTGGTGCGCCGGTACGCGGTCACCTATCCGGAAGATGTCGCAGGCGTTGTGCTGATCGATCCGATGCGCTGCGAGGAGTGGCCGCCACTCAATCCAGCCAAGCAATCCATGATCGATCGAGGCAAGAAACTCTCCGGTTACGCGATTCCGATTGCGCACTTTGGACTGGCCCGACTCGCCGTAACCTCTCTGCTATGCCGTTCTGGGCGGATCTCGGGGCATCTGGCTGGTGCCGCAGGGGTCGGGGGCCTCCATGTTCTGAAACGGGTCACGGAAGAAGTGGGCAAGATGCCCAGGGAGGTGTGGCCTATTGTCGCCGCACATTGGTCGCGGCCGAGCTACTACGCCGGAATGCAACGCCATGTGGAAGCAGTCCCGGAAACAGTTCGTGAGATGGAGGACGCCGATCCCATTCGCGAGATCCCGGTACTGTTGCTGACGCCCGGAAATTCGACCCCTTTCTCCGACCTGTGTCTCGACGAAATCGGGGACAATGTGCGGCAGGTGATTGCGTTGGACAGCGCGCACTGGATCCATCTCGATGAGCCCGGACTCGTCGTTGATTCGATTCGCGAGATGGTGATGGCCGCAACCCCCGCGGAGATCCCAGTAACAATCTGACTCCGTTGCACTATTGCGGAAGGAATCGAGCAACGGGTGAGGCCGGCAACGGCGACTTCAGTCCATCAGCTCTGAAAATCGCTCCTGCAGCACCCGTCGAAGATACTTGCCGCTGTGATTCTGCGGCAGGTCGCCGGGGGCGAGAATCCAGATGCGCCGCGGCGCCTTATAAGCCGCGAGATTGCTGCGGCACCAATTCAGCAGGTCAACTTCTGCGGAAGAGGAACCTGGCTGCAATTCAACTGCGGCCACGGGGATCTCGCCCTTCTCCTGGTGACGCAGGCCGAACGCGACTGCGCGGGCCACAGCAGGATGGGCCAGCATTGCTTCTTCCAGTTCGCGAACGTACACTGAGTAGCCGCCCGACTTGATCACATCCTTCGTGCGTCCCACAAGCCGGATAAGTCCAAGGCGATTGCGCGTGGCCAGGTCACCGGTACGCAACCAGCCGTCGCCGGTAAGAAGGCCCTGAGCATCGCCCTTGTCCTTCCAATAGTGCGGAGCGAGACCGGGACGACGAATCTGGCATTCGCCCGCTACACCCGCTGGTACGGTCTGGCCACTCTCATCGACCACGCGGATGCGAAACGGCGGCACGGGGAGACACAGGTCGCCACTCCCGCGCAGCAACGGCAACTCAATGCCCATCATGGCGAGGCCGCCCAACTCCACCATGCCATAGCCGTTCAGGAGAATGGGTGGGATACGCCAACCACCGAGCAGCGGGAATAGGGCTCCGAACTGACGCAGACGCAGTCGAACTTCGGAGGGAAGGTAGTCGCTGGCGGAGAGCCAAACACGCACACTCGCCAAGCGTGCAGGTGCGGGGTTGCTGTTGACCAGGCGGGCAAACATGGTGGGCACGCCAACAAAGGCGGTGATGCGGAAGCGCTCAACAAGGTCCAGCGCAGCATCGACATCGAAGCGATCGAGAAAACATCCGCGGATACCCGCCATTAGGCCGTACAGGGCAATGCTCACAGCCATTATGTGTGACCAGGGCAACGCTACGAGCGCCAGGTCCCGCGGGCCCAAAAATATCCCAAAGAGTACCGTGGACGCACGCGCCCCAAGCAATGCGTTGCTCGACAAGGCTGCGCCCTTAGGAAATCCACTGGTACCGGAAGTATGAAAGATGGCAACCGTTGCGGCCGGATCGATGGTGACTGGCGGTGACTGTACAGCGTCTCGAGAGAGGCGCAGGAATCCGTCGAGCGTCTCCTTCTCATCATCTGCCTGTATCCAAGTGCGCACATCAAGGGCCTGGCGATCGCCGATGGTCCGTTCAAATACCACTCTGTCGGTAACGAGAATCTCTGTGCCGCTATCGGCGAGAATCCGGCGCACTTCGGCAAGGGAGAGCTGCGGATTCAGCGGAACCGCAATGCCTCCCGCGCGGATAATGGCAAGAAACCAATGGAAGCATTCCCGATTGTTGCTGCGATAGATGGCAACAGGCTGGCCCGGGCGAAGCGCGATGGCCTGACGCAGAAAAGCATCGATGGAGCAAACTTCTGCGTGCAGATCGGAAAGATGAAAGACGCCGCTTTCGTATACGGCGACTTCGCAATTTCCTTTCCGACGAACCAACTCATCCACAAAATTAGCGACCGTGACTCCGCGGTCCCGCGCAAGTTGATAGCGTTCGATAATACTCATTGCACAGAGTCCGGCTTGCGGCCCCAGTCGCTGGCCACGCAATAATGGAAAAGGCGGTCGAGATAATCGAGTACCGGCGGCGGACTCACCCCGGCAGGCTGCAGAAGACGTTCGGCATTGCTGGTGTCAAACTGCATGCGCATGGTGAAGTAATCCCGATAGGCGCGGCCGTCGCGCAGCACACGACGTTTGCGTCCCCACAGAGAGAGAAACAGCAGCGGCCGCACCACGGCGAAGAAGAATCTCGGATCAACGAAACGCGGCTCGGGACCGTTGAAGTATTTCATTGCGCGATGGGCAACTTGCTGGATAGTCGCGCTGGCGCGCGGACCGGCACAGAGGTGAACTGTACAGCCCAGGGCGGCTTCATCAAAGAGGAGTTGCGCGACGGAACTGGCGACAAAATCCACGGGCACAATGTCTAGTACCGCGTCAGGATAGCCGGGGACGGTGCGCCAAAGGCGTCGTGCGTAGATCTTCAGCGGCCAGTACATCATCTTGAAACTGGAGGTGACGCCGGTTCTGGAGTCCCCCACGATGATGCTGGGACGCAGTATCATGCCGGGAAGCGAACCGAGACGCGATTGTACAAAGGCCTCCGCCTCGGCCTTGGTTTGTTCGTAGGTGTTGCGATAGCTCTGGCCCACGGCCAGCTCGTTTTCGCGCACCAGATCCGAGCGCTCGCCGGCCACGTAGGCTGTACCGACGTAGGCGAAGCTTCGAAGCTGGCGCGCGCCGCCCGCAAAATCGAGAATATGCCGGGTGCCCTCGACGTTAATGCGGCGTGCCTCGTCGAGCGAATGATCGAACCGCACTGTGGCAGCGGAGTGAATCACTCGGGTTGTTTCAGCCGAAAGGCGCCCGTAGGCGGCTGGATCCAGCCCACAGTTAGGCTGGCTGACGTCTCCAGAAAAAACCTGAACGCGCGACCGCTCAGCCAAAGGAATGAATGAATCAGCGCGCTGCTGACCCGATTGCCCGGCTCTGTTGCGGATGAGCAGCGCCAGTGTGGCGTTCGGCTTCCGCTCCAGAAGTTCGCGCACCAACTGCACTCCGAGGAAGCCAGTTGCGCCCGTAACTAGAATGAGCTCTTCGTTGTTCATTTCAAAACCGGCCTTAGTCCGCGAACAATAAGAAGGCCGG
>CAVZEH010000010.1:0-150202 GCA_963774255.1 uncultured Acidobacteriaceae bacterium | reverse complement strand
ACAAATTCTATTGCTGGGTTTCCGATTGTTGGTTGTTGTGCTATGACGGGTGCCCCAGGTCCCGATTCTGGGACCTGGGATTCTCCGCTTCTCAATCATCGAAGAGAAACTGCGGGAGAAATGCGATAGTATGCGATGCAAATGCCTGTGAGTGGAAGTAACCCGGATCGGCTGGTCTCCGCCACCCGCGAAGATGAAGACAGCTCGTTTGAATTGAAGCTGCGTCCCAAGCTCCTGGCGGAGTTTATCGGCCAGGAGAAGGCCAAGGAGCAATTGGCGATTGCGCTCGCGGCGGCCAAATCGCGCGGCGAAGCTCTGGACCACGTGCTCTTGTTCGGCCCGCCTGGCTTGGGCAAGACGACATTGGCGACCATCATCGCCAATGAGCTGGATGTCGGCTTTCAACAGACCTCCGGCCCGACTTTGCAGATCCAGGGTGACTTGACCGCTATTCTGACCAACCTGCGCGAGCGTCAGGTGCTATTCCTGGACGAGATTCACCGGCTGCAGCCGGTGCTCGAAGAAAAACTCTACACCGCGCTCGAAGATTACAAACTGGACATCATTATCGGACAGGGTCCGGCGGCCCGCACCCATGTGATGGATATAAAGCCTTTTACCTTTGTCGCGGCGACGACGCGGCCCGGGCTTTTGTCTTCTCCGCTGCGCTCGCGTTTTGGAATTCTCCTGCGGCTGGAGTTCTACACCGACGCTGAGCTGCGCTACGTTGTCGAACGGTCATCCGAGGTGCTGAACGTGCCCATCGACCATGACGGAGCGGCGGAGATCGCTTTGCGCTCGCGGGGAACGCCGCGCATCGCCAATCGCCTGTTGCGCCGCGTGCGCGATTACGCTCAGGTGCGCGGCACCGGCACCATCGATCGCGAAATAGCCGAAGCGGCCCTCAAGCTGCATGGAGTGGACGCTCATGGATTCGATGAGCTGGATCGCCGCCTGCTCTTGACCATTATCGAAAAGTACGATGGGGGCCCGGTAGGATTGAATACTTTGGCGGCTTCGCTCGCGGAGGAGGAAGACGCGCTCGAGGAGGTCTATGAACCGTTTCTGATCCAAATTGGATTTCTCGACCGCACTCCCCGAGGACGCGTAGCCACCCGCCTGGCCTATGAGCATTTCGGTTTGCCGCTGCCGCGCAAGCAAACCAATCTCTTTTGATCCGCCTCTTCTGGGAGTGTATTTTTCTTTGGCCCCGCTGCTCGAACTCGATCGTCTTTCGATCTCTTTCCGCGATCAACCCGCGGTCCGCGATCTGAGTTTCTCCATCGAACCAGGAGAAGTGCTGGGGCTGGTGGGCGAATCGGGATCAGGAAAATCCGTCTCCGCGCTGGCCATTTTGCGTCTGCTGGATGCGGCGGCGCGGGTGCAAGGATCAATCCGTTTCGCCGGCCGGGATTTGCTCAAGTTGACCCCGGAAGAGATGCGCCGCTACCGCGGGCGGCAGATCGCCATGATCTTTCAGGAGCCGATGACCGCGCTTAATCCAGTGATGCCGATCGGCAGGCAGATAGCCGAGGCGCTGGAGACCCATCAATCGAGTCTCAGCCGCAGGCAGGTGCGCGAACAGGTGGTCCAGGCGCTCCACGCGGTCGCCATCGCCGAACCAGAACGCCGGATGCGTGATTACCCACACCAGTTCTCCGGCGGCCAACGTCAGCGCATCCTGATCGCCATGGCCCTGGTCAATCGCCCCGAGCTCTTGATTGCCGACGAGCCGACAACAGCCTTGGACGTCACCGTACAGGCGCAGATTCTGGAACTTCTCAAGAACCTGCAACAACAATTCGGTTTGGGGCTGCTGTTCATATCCCACGACCTGGCAGTGGTGGCGCAGGTTGCCGGCCGGGTTGCCGTCATGCGGCACGGGCTGCTCTTGGAGACCGGCTCGCGCGATCAGATTTTTCTTGATCCGGGACATGCCTACACGCGGAGCCTGCTGGGAGCGGTTCCAACGCTTGAAACCGACCGCAGCCGCCCACTGGCGACGTTAGCCGTGGCTGCCGGCGAGGCCGGAGGCATGGTCGAGCAAGCCCCCGGACATTGGGTGCGCTCCACCAGCTAGGATTTCAATGCTCGCCTTGGTACTCTCCGACATCCACGCCAACATCGATGCGCTGGAAGCAGTCCTGGCGGCCGCGCCGGATCACGACCAGGTATGGAACCTGGGCGATGTCGTGGGCTACGGGGCGATGCCCAATGAAGTCATCGAGCGGGTGCGCGGGCTGGGCAAGACCTTCGTGCGCGGCAATCATGACCGCGCCTGCTGCGGACAAATCTCTCTGGAAGATTTCAGCCCCCTGGCCGGCAGCGCGGCGCGCTGGACCCGGCGGGTGCTTACCCCGGAGCACGCGCATTGGCTTGAATGCATGGCCGCCGGCCCGGTCGTACCCGAAGGCTCCGGGGTAAGTTGCATGCACGGCTCCTATTTCGATGAAGATCAGTATCTGTTTTCGATCGAGGAGGCATGGCTTCCGCTGCGGGGGTCGCCGACGCGGATCAATTTCTTTGGCCACACTCATGTGCAAGGCGGTTTTGCCGCCACCCCCGAGGAGTCGTTCCAACTTGATCCGCTCTACGCTAGCGATGACGGACAGGATGCGTCGGAGCTGGTATTGAGGGCGGGAGCGCGCTACTTCATCAATCCCGGCTCCGTAGGCCAGCCCCGCGATGGCGACTGGCGGGCCGCTTTTGCTGTTTATGACGACCAGCGAATGACGGTCGACTTTCATCGCGTGCCTTACAACGTCCGCGTGGCGCAAATGCGCATCCAGCGCGCCGGACTGCCGGATCGCCTGGCCACGCGCCTGCGCGAAGGACGCTGAAGGGGCATGGATCCCACGTCCGAAAATCCGGACGCGGGGGCACCCACAAGCATTTCTGATCAGACGACCCGCCCAGTGGTCTCCAACCCTTCGCACGGCGCCGAGCGAAGGATGGGGCACCCTCGATTGGTAAGTGGTTTTGGATCTTCCGTCAAACAGATTAGGGTGCCCCATCCTTGCGTAGCAAGGGTGGGATACCCGCTATTCCGGGATTATCTTGACGAATATACCGTCGGGAAGCTCATCTCCCAGCAGATGCACTACTCCACCCTTGGTGAGGCCGCGAAGCATCTTCGCCCCGGCCGCCGGCATCCTGGAAGCGGGCGGCCGGGACGGCGGGGGCGGCGAGGTTTTCCTCATCCCGCGATCCATAGCCAGGTTGGCCAGCCGGTCCGCGTTGTGGTTTTTCTCCCGCAATACGTGGCGAATCTCGAATTCTTCGAGCTGCGAAGCCCGCCGCTTGGCCTGATCATAGAGCGGGCGAAGTTCCGGGCTTTTCACGCGGTATTGGCCCTTCATCTGCTTGACCATCAGTTCGGAGTCCGAAATCACCCGCAACCGGGAGCGCCCTTGGGCGACGGCGAATTCGATTGCGGCAATAAGTCCTGAATATTCGGCATAATTGTTGGTTTGCACCCCTAAGTACTCGCTCAGCTCGGCCAAAACCCTCCCTGAATCATCCTGGATATAAACACCGAATCCGGCCGGACCCGGGTTGCCGCGGGATCCTCCGTCGCAGTAAGCAGTTATCCAGCCGGAGACAGCCGAAGGGAAAAGGCTACTCTTGGGGGAGTCATCGTTTGAGCCTTGGGTAAAAACCATGGCACCAGTTTATCTGAGGCGTCACAATATGAATTTGGGTCTCGGATTGCTATCCGATTGACGGCAAATTCGTCGTATCTTTGGCCCGGGTTTTGAGCCACCACCCGGAGTTGGAGCGTGCAATGCCGGCGGACGTGCTTCCCATTTATCCTCAGAGAATGTACCACGCGGGGAGCCGCGCTGTTCATGCCCGGCGAACGATACAATCCACTCCAGGCATGGCCAGCGAAACATGGACGCGTGCTAATGAAACGGAGCTGATTCGCGAGGCCCAGAATGGGTCGCGCACAGCCTTCGACGCACTGGTGCGCCAATATGATCACGCGGTCTTACGGTTGGCCCTGCATCTGACCGGGTCCGAACAGGATGCGCAGGATATCCACCAGGAAGCCTTCTTGAAGGCTTACCGGTATCTGGGCAAGTTCCGCTTCGAATGCTCCTTCTATACGTGGATCTATCGAATTGTCACCAACTTATGCCTCGACCACCTGCGCCGCCGCAAATCCCGGCGGGAGGAGCAATCGGTGGTGCTCGACTCCGGCGGCGAGGAGATGGATCTGCTCAATAACCTTTCCGATAGTCGGTCGATGGCCGACCCGGCGCGGGAGCTTGACCGGAAGATTTTGGGGGAGAGAATTCAGGAGGCGTTAGGCAAGCTGACACCCCGCGAGCGCATGGTATTCGAATTGAAGCACTACCAGGGACTGCGGCTGAGAACGATCGGCGAAATGTTAAACACCACGGAAGAGACGGCCAAAAATACGCTCTTTCGGGCAACTAAAAAACTACGGGCAAGTTTGGCGGAATTACGGTGAGGCGAGAGGTTTTAAATGAAATGCGAATTAGTTCAACAGGAGATAGCTTTAGCTGCGTATGGAGAGCTCGCTGACGACGAGCGCGATGCGCTGGAGCAGCACATCGGAACGTGCGCCCGATGCCGGGAGGAGCTTGCAGCGGTAAAAGCTCTGCAACAGGCGATGGCCTTTGCGCCGGCTGAGGAACCCTCGGCCAACCTGTTGGCCAAAACGCGAATGCGGCTGGAAGCAGCCCTCGACGAGATGCCGCAAAACGGTTGGCTGGTGCGCGCCAGGCAGTCGATTGTGGGCGGCCTGGCGGCTCTCGGCCGCGCTCCGGTGGCGGCCTCGGCGTTGTTGGTTTTAGGCCTCGGATTTGGCTCTTTCGCGGGCTACCATGCGGCCCAGCGGAATCCGCGGATTCAGTCCACTTCTCCTTCCACGGCGACCCTGAGCGCCTCAGGCAACGCTTCGCTTGCGATTGCCAACGTCAGCGGCATTGTGCGCGACGCCAACTCCGAGAGGGTCCAAGTTCAATTCAATCGCCTGGTTCCGGAGACGGTCAGCGGGTCCTTGGACGACCCGGCGATCCGGCGACTCTTGCTGCTCGCCGCCCAAAGCCCGGCGGATCCCAAAGTCCAGCAGGATTCCGTCAGCCTGCTGGCTGAGGAGTGCCTGGCGGGGCACCAATGCTCTGCCGGACCCATCCGCAAAGAGCTTCTGGTAGCCTTGCGCTACGGTAAAAGCCCGGAGGTGCGGCTGAAGGCGCTCAACGGCCTGGAGCCCTATGTGGCGGAAGATATGCGGGTGCGCGACTCGGTGCTCGAAACCCTGATGAACGATCCGGACCCGGCCGTGCGCTCACGCGCCATCGAGCTGCTCCCGCCGGTGCAGGCTGACAGCAGCGTCCGGCAAGTCTTGCATACCGTGGCCTCGGAGGATGACAATCCTCACATTCGTACGGTTTCACGCGAGGTTTTGGACCAGATGCCTCAGATCCAGTAGCCGATGAGTTGAACTTCTAAAAGCGCAAGTCCCAAACGGTGGCAGTTTCTCGAGGGGTCTCCAATGAAGCAACTTCCAAGACTGGGTTCGCTGGCCGTGGTTCTAGGCTGTGCCCTGGCGGCGCCCGCCGCCTGGGCGGCCGGGGGTCCATTCGAGTTTCTGCACAGCCTCTCTCAGCACTTTTTCTTGCATAACTCTCAGGGGTATCTGGGAGTCGATCCGAAGAACGTCGGCTCGGACGCCGAGCAACTCAAGTTGAAAGACCAGCACGGAGTAGAGATCGTGGCCGTGGACCATGACGGTCCCGCCGCCAAGGCCGGGCTCAAGATCCATGACGTCATCCTGCAAATGAACGGACAGATGATCGGGGGCTGCGACCAGATGCAGCGCATGCTGCGAAAGCAACCCCCCGGCCGCACTGTCAACTTCGTCATAAGCCGGGATGGCGCAACCATGGTCGTAACCGTGCAGCTCGCCGATCGCGTCCTGCTCGCGCAACAGGCATGGTCGCAGCACTTTAGCGTCCCAAAACCGGATGAGCCGGAGCAAACGGAAGGCGGGCAAAATTTTGCATCCGGGTCATCGGGCGGTTCCCACTTCCTGGGCACGCTCATTCCGAATTCGCTTTATGTCGGCGCCGACGTGAACCCCGTGCGCACTCAATTGGCCGACTACTTTGGGGTAACCAGCGGCACGGGACTGCTGGTAGAGAACGTGGATAACCAAAGTCCCGCCGCCCGGGCCGGTCTACGGGCCGGAGATGTGATTCTCAAGGTCAATAACGCTTCCATGACCAGCCGCGGCGATTGGCAGAAGGCTATCCACAATAATCGCGGAAAACTGGTTCAAGTGACCATCATGCGAAATAAACGGGAGCAGACATTGACCATGTCCGCGGGCCAACCAAAAAAGGGCAGCTAGAGATTTGTGGATCCCAGGTCCCAGAATCGGGACCTGGGGCACCCAGGATCTGTCGATTGGGGGAGATTCAAAAACTCGCGCCTGCCTACGCCCTGTGGTTCAATAAAGAGATGGCTGCACGGAAGCACTCCTGGAAGAGCCGGTTGAATGCCGCGGAACGCAAACGCCGTGAGTTGGCGGTTGTGGGGCAGGCTTTTGTGTCCACCCGGCATGTGGTGATGGCGCAAATAGTGCCCATGCGATTCTGCAATCTCTCCTGCGCCTACTGCAATGAATATGACAAAGTCTCCGATCCGGTGCCGCTCGAGGAGATGCTGCAGCGCATCGACCATTTAAATCGCCTGGGCACGGCCATTATCACCATCTCCGGCGGTGAGCCGTTCACCCATCCCGAGCTGGATGAGATTATCCGCCGCATACGCTATCACGGCCGGATGGCCGGCATCATCACCAACGGCTATCTTCTGACTCCGGAGCGTATCGAGCGGTTGAATAGCGCCGGCCTCGACCACATGCAGATCTCCATCGATAACGTGCAGCCGGACGAGATCTCGAAGAAGAGCCTGAAGGTCCTGGACAAAAAGCTCCAGTTCCTTGCCGAATACGCCGAGTTTCACGTCAACATCAACTCGGTGGTCGGAGGAGGAATCAAGAACCCGCAGGATGCCCTGGTCATCGGCAAGCGGGCAGTAGAGCTCGGTTTTACCTCAACCATCGGGATCATTCATGACGGCGACGGCCAATTGAAGCCGCTCAAAGACGAAGAGCGGCGCGTTTACTACGAGATGGCCGGCATGAAGAAGAAAAACTACTCGCGCTTCAATCACTTCCAGAGAGCGATCGCCAATGGCGAGCCGAATGATTGGCGCTGCCGGGCGGGCTCGCGTTACCTCTACGTTTGCGAAGACGGACTGGTACATTATTGTTCGCAGCAGCGCGGCTGGCCGGCCATCCCCCTGGCGGAATACAGCCAGGCAGATTTAGACCGCGAATACCTTACCGAGAAGAGCTGCGCCCCCAACTGCACCGTCTCCTGCGTTCACCAAATCTCCTACATCGACCATTGGCGCTCGCCGCAAACACGTCAAATCACGCCCAGCGGACAGCAAGAAGAGTTGGTCAAGATTCAACTGTAAGTTTGCGGTTTTCCCACATCTGAGTCAGAGTAAAGCCGAGTCGAGACGCTCCGGACTTCTGTATTCGCCGGTGCTCCAACCGCGGCTAGATGTCCAGGCCTGCGGCTGGGTCAGTGAGTGTAGGCGAGAAGCTACAGCGGAGATGGGGCCGCTTGCTTCAATTGCACAACTTCGGCCTGAACTCGCATCCATACTTTCGGCTTGCGCTTGGTCGAGTAGGGAGCATCCGGAGATGCGTAGAACTTCAGGAGCTCGGCGCGAACCTCCGGCGAGGCTCCCGTGAACTTCCGCTTTGCGAGCTCGCCGAGCAGCTTCGCATGAGTCTCATCGCTCAGCCGGTACTTTCCCGGAGCCGTTGGTTCCCCGGTATCGAAATTGTAGTCCGGAACATCCGGGTGTCCGGCCGCCACCTGCGCTAATAACTTCCGGTAGCGGGAGAGAGTTGCATTGAAGCTGGCCTCAAACATGTGTTCCGTTTCCGGCGTGGGGGTCCGCAGCTCAAGTACTCTGAGCGGACCGATCTTGGGAATAATCCTCACCAGGAAGGCGATTGACCTTTCACCCGCTGTAGGGGGTTGATATTCCTTTCCCCAGTTCTTTTCATAACTCGCGCGGGAAAGGTTATAGAGAAATTTTCGCTTGGTAATGCTGGGCTGGTCCTTCATGATCTGGCTCTTCTTCAAGCTCCAGGCAATGCGCGTCGCTTTAGGGATGAGTGTGCTGACGTCATGGCGATAGGAGCCGAGCGCTTGATTTTCATGGGGAAGGACAGTCTTCAAATCCAGACCGTAGGTCTCCTGAAAGGCCTGTTCCAAGAGCGGGACGGAGACCGCGAAGCCGATAAAGTCATGGTAACTATTGGGGGCATAGCGTCCCTGCGCTACTTCCAGAACGTCGAATCCGAACTCCGTCTTTACGTGCGCCAGCGGGTCTTGTTCGTAGGTGATGGATTCACCGTATTTCTTTTTCAGTTTGGGGTACAAAACCGGAACCGCGACATTCGTGCCGATGCGGTGGCCGTCATTGTCCGCGGCATAATGAGCCAACGCCCCAAGCGCGAAGGCATAGCCATCGAGGTCTTTAGCATCGTGCAGCAGGGCGAGAACGAAGTCTCCGCTGCGCACGTAGTGCGTCAAATCGCTGAAAAATTTGCTTCCATGCGGGTAATAGCCCATGTCCTGGATAATGGCTCCGCCATAGGCATAACTATGAGCTTCTCTGATTTCCGGCCCGGTAGCCAGGGGGAAGCGTTGCAAGAGGAGCGGCCGTATGTTCGTGTCCCAGGCGCTATCGATGATAGCTTCATGCGCCAGGACCGCATAGGCGGAGCTTTGCGCCGGGAATCCCAGAATCAGGACAAACACCAGAACCAGCGCGCAAGCTTTCGTGAGCAGCGGACTCCGGCTGCAATCTCCCAACTTCGCGAATACCTTAGTGGTCTGTTGCGCCGATTGCCGATTGTCTGACGCTTCGATGGACAGAAGTTCCCTCACCTTTCGTCTCGGCGAGCGCCTGATCGATAATGTCGTACAGCCGGTCGCGGTTGACGACTTCCACAAAAGGTACTCCGCTCTTTTGATTTGTCACTACCCAGATGGTGGGAGTGTGCTCGATGCCAACACGTTTGCCCAGATCGATGTCCGCCTGAACAAGAGCGGCAAGCTTCTTTTGCGGATCGACTATGAAAGGAAGAGTAATGCCGTGCGATTGCGCGAACTTCTGCGCGAAGGCGTGAATGGCGGCGGCGGCTTGGGCCGTCGGACCGGCGGCCGTCTCCGGAGAAGATTGAGCGGAGGCGTCAATGGCATCCTGATTGGCGAAAACCGTATCGCGGAATTCGTCCCCGATCTTCTTCGATTTGGTGTCAAACCAGCGGGCATAGACCGCCGCGTCGAAGCTCCAGGCATGAAAAGGCAGAGGAAAATCGTGGCGGACCCAGGGAATGTGATATTGCGCCGCGGCTGCCTTGAGCAATGGATTGGCGCGGGCGCAATCCGGACACTCCATGTCCTCGAACTCGATAATGGCTACCCGCGCTCCCGGCGGCGGCTTCAAAGCGGCAGGATCGTGCACGGTGGTTGTCGGTTCGGCTCCTGAAAACTGGGCGCGGGCCATGGCCCCGCTGAGCAGCAGAACTGCAGCCAAGGCGAGGAAAGGGCGCGTGAGGGAAGAGCTATAGCGGGATTCGTGCATAGATCGTTGGACCTTGAGAGTCCTCCAATCGTTAATTGTAATCTGGGGACCGGTCCGGTTTGTGCGCCAATTTGCCATCTGAGGGGCTCAGTCCCCTTCCCTTCCGCGCCGCGCGGTGTCATCCTCGTTTCAGGTGGCAATGGGCCGCGAGAGTTTCAAAATCGTTCTGAGCATACTCGGAGCCGGGGCGGCGGCGTTCTGTGCATTTTTGCTGTTGGAGGCATTTCTGCCCGGCAGGAACAGGCACAGCGATGACGCCGTGCTCTTTCGCTTTCAGACCAGCGCTATGCTGGCAATGGCGTTATTTGCCGGACTGGCCATTGTTATCTATGCGCGAATCTCGCGTTAGCCGGATACCCGGACGCCGGGGTTTTGCGGGGAAGGGACTTGTGAAAGATCGAGCGGAGTGGCTGACGTTTGGCATTTTCGTGGTCGTGGTGCTGGGGGCGATGTACTTTCTGCTGCGTCATGGAGTCCACGGCCAGTCAGCGGCATTGGGATTTGCTTTGCTCGTGATCCTGGTTCTGCGCATTGGGATGTTTGTCTGGAACCTGCGCCGGCAGCGGAGATCCATCGAGCGCAGCTAAGATTTTGGTTGGTGAATGAGTAGCGTTCGGTTCCTGGATCTCGTCCCGTCAACAAATACCGGGTGCCCCAGGTCCCGATTCTGGGACCTGGGATTCCACGGATCTCGATGGACAGCGTCGTCGCTCTTGCGTGATGACGACACTCTCCGTCGAGATTTGCGGAATCCCACGTCCGAGAATCCGGACGCGGGGCACCCAAGATTGGTTGAAGGAGGAGATTCAAAAACCAAAAGTTCGTGGACGCCGTTAATTTGGAAAGGTCTGATTTTCAGCCGTCCCTCACGGGACTCATTTTAAGGCAATCGCAATACCGGGCTTTTCCGTAACCTGTTCAGTTGCTGAGGGATGATTTTTTTTAGCGGGTTGGTGTTTGACTCCTCCTTCGGCAGCCGCTATCATTCCATCCCCGAGGGGGCGATGATGACAGAATTCAGCGCCACAAGCGCCACAATTGAAGCGATGCTGCAGCGGAAGGGGCGGCAAGTCTGGTCCACGGCTCCGGAAGCCTCGGTCTACCAGGCCATAGAGATGATGGCCGACAAACAGGTGGGAGCGCTCTTAGTCATCGACCAGGGACAATTGCTTGGCATCATTTCAGAGCGCGATTACGCCCGCAAAGTCATCCTCAAAGGGAGGTCATCCAGAGAGACGGCTGTCAAGGAGATCATGAGCAGCCCGGTCATCTTTGTTTCTCCCCAGCATACGGTGGGCGATTGTATGCGCATCATCACGGAAAACCGAATTCGCCATCTGCCAGTCCTCATGAATGGCATGGTTTCCGGCATTGTCTCGATCGGAGACGTGGTGAACTGGGTGATTTCAGAACAACAGGAAACCATTCGGCATCTCGAAGCCTATATCACCGGGAACGCGGTAGCTGGTGAGCAGCCCCGATCCGAGATCACCAACTCGAAGGCTCCGCGGAACAATTCAAATCTCAGGACGCGGCCCTTCCGCCGCCTCCGTTCAAAGTAAATCGACAGAATGTCGAAGCGTGTCTGCTCGGGCGCGGATGACAAGCCCTGAATATACTGGCGAGCCATACGGCGCAGCATGCGGCTCTTATCCTCGTCGACAGCCGACTCCGCGGTAGCGACACGCCGGCTGCTGCGCGTCTTAACCTCAATGAAGCAGAGCGTCGAATCTTCCCAGGCGATCAGGTCGAGATCTCCATGGAGTTTTGCGCTCCTCCAAGCCCTGGCCACTACGATAAAGCCGCGGCGGCGCAGATAAAAGTAAGCGGCTTCTTCTCCTCGCCTGCCCACATCCAAGTGTTTTGGCTGCAAAGCTTGCCGTCCCAGGCGGAGGGCGATGCGGTCGGCGGCATGAAGGAATCCCTCCAATAGCTTGATCCGTTGCGACTGGAGCGTGGGCATACGCGCTATTGTCTATAGTTGCAGGGTGATTGCCAATGTTACTTTTTGGCTAAGGAAACGAATGACGTGAAGACCCCCATCACCATTTCGAAAGAGGACTATCTTAAGGCCGTTCTCGAAGCGGAGAGCGAAGGCCAGTCCGTCATCCCTGCGACCCTGGCGCATTGGCTCTCTGTTTCCGCCCCCGCGGTTACCATGGCGCTCAAACGGTTACGGCGAGATGGCTATCTGGAAGTGAAACCAGATGGAATCGTGCGGCTTACACCTAAGGGCAAGGAGACAGCCTACCGCACAGCCCTGCGGCACCATCTCATAGAACGTATGCTTGCAGAAATGTTTGCCATGGAGTGGTATGAAGTCCATGATGAGGCCGAGCGGCTGGAACATGCCGTCTCTCCAGCTTTTGAAGCCAAGCTGCTGGAAAAGCTAGGCGAGAGAGGGACCTGTCCTCACGGAAACGGGGTCCTCCCGGAGACTCCGGATCAGCGGGCGAAGCGAGGAATGCTCTTGCTCTCGGACGCGAAGGAGGAGACCGAGTATACGGTCGTGAGCCTCTATGAGCGCGATCCCAAATTGCTGCTTTTTCTGCACCGCGCGGGTATCGCGCCCGGCGGCCGTGTCCACGTGGTTGCCAGGAACTATGACAAGACGCTCTCGATCGAAACCGGGGCCGGCGCTTCCACCCTTGGTCATCCAGCGGCGGATAAAGTCTGGGTGAAGCGCAGGGCTTCCCAAAAAGCTTAAGTTTAAGGCAGTTTAGGAAATACCGTGGTCTTTTCCAATTTGCTCGAGGCCGCCGCTCCCTGCTGGTCGCGTCGGCTTGACGATAGTGGCTTCGGGCTAAACCATTTCCTAAACTGCCGTAGCGCGGAAGAACTCAAGACAAGTACCCGAAGTAATGGATCGACCAGCAAGTTGTCCCGTAACGGGACGTATCTCTAAGGTAGCCTCAATGCGAATGAGGAATTTTTCCTTTATCTGGTTTGTCGGGGCCGTGGTGTGGTGGATCGATGCCGCGATGGCTCTCCATTATGGCCACAAATCTCACGCCCTTGCGGCGCTGGCGGTCGCGTGCGTGTTCTTCGCGGCGGGGAGAATACAGATCAAGATTGGCGAAAAGCACCGGTAGGTGGCACCAGGAAAAGCAGATTCCCGGGCAAGAAAAGAAGAGGAAGACTAGAACCGCTCATGAACGCGTGAAGCGAGCCTCGCTAAGGTCCAGCTCGCGCTCCAGCTTTCGCAGCAGCTCGTCGTTGATCTTGTTCTCATTGCGCAGGGCAATCGCGGTGCTTCGCTCCAAACTCCGAAGCTCCTGGGAGAGATTGCGGTAATATCTGGCCGGCGCCACGCCGGTATCCGATTGCCGCTGCTCGTCGCCCGCCTCCAGCAACGCCAGCCGGCCCCTGTAGTAGCGGAGCAAGTCCGCATAAATCGGAGTGTGCTCCTCTTTTCCTCGCGATCTGAGATCCTTGAGATAGCTGATGACGGTTTTCACGATCTCCAGGCGCGCCGTCCGCTCTTCTGTGTCGGAACCTTTCACAACGGCGAGGCCAAGCTGGCGGATGAGCCAAGGCAAGCTTAAGCCCTGGAAGACCAGGGTCACAAAGATCACGCAAAAAGCAAAAAAGATGATGATGTTGCGGTTGGGAAAGGGGTCTCCGTTGGAGAGCAGATTAGGCAGTGAGATCGCAGCCGCCAGCGCCAGCACTCCACGCATTCCAGTCCACCCGACGATGAACACCTCTCTCGCTCTCCGGCTCCGGTTCGCTGGTGATGGAGCAGCTTTGACGTGAACAAAATAGGTAAGCCACGCGTCAAGGAAGACCCAGAACAGCCTGAGGGCGATCACAAACGCCGTAAATGCCGCTCCACCCCAGAGCAGTTGAGCCATCGACCGGTTATGAATGCCCTCCAGGATGAATGGAAGCTGTAACCCGATCAGGATAAAGACCACCCCGTTCAACACGAAGTCCAATGTCTTCCATACCGCGGAGCTATCCAGGCGCGCGTTGATGGACAGAGTTTCAGAGTTCTTGCGTCCCATATAGAGACCACAGGCGACGGCCGCGAGAACCCCCGATGCGCCAATGCCTTCCGCCGTCAGATAGGCGACGTAAGGAGTCACGAGAGAGAGAGTGATCTCGATCGGCGGATCGGTGATATACAGCGAGACCCTGTGGATGAAAAAGGCGACGATAAGGCCGGTCGCCAGTCCCCCGCTCACCAGCCAGAGCAGTTCCAGCAGGGCTACCCCGACCGTAGGGTGTTCCCCGGTGACCACCAATGCCACGGTGAATTGCAGAGCCAACAGGCCGCTGGCATCGTTGACCAGACTCTCGCCTTCGAGAATGTCGACGATCTTCCTGGGCAGCCTCACGCGCTTGGCGATGGCGGTGGCGGCGATTGCATCTGTGGTCGAGACGACGGCGCCCAACACCGCTCCCAGGCGGTAATCAACGCCGGGCAGCAGCCAGCCCGCGCCCACCGAGACACCCAAGACCGTAAAACCCACCAACCCGAAGGCCAGAGTAAGAATACTGGTGAGGTTGGCGTGAAAATCCCGCCAGGAGGTGTTGTACGCGCCGATATACAGCAGCGGTGGCAGAAAGACCAGGAAAACGACATCCGGCCGCAGAGAGATGCGCGGCAGATGGGGAATAGCGAGAGGATCACGCCGCCAATGACCAGCACAATCGGGTAAGGAGTCTGGAAGCGGCGGGCGAGCGTGGCCAAACCCGCCACGACGATGAGCAGGAAAAGGATGATTATCTCGAGGTGGTGAATGCCGACACTTTCCACTGAACCCTCCTACGCATCTCTGGACGATACCGCATTGCGTAGAGCGCAACCAAGCCTGTGCGCCCCATATCTGCGCGGTTTTTGCGTCAGATATGGAAACGCGGATGGTGAAATCCAGATCAGTTCCCAGATCAATTCGAAGATGAAAGCAGCGAATCCCGTTTGGCATATTCCCGTTCCACCCGCACGATGCACTCTTCGAGAATCTGAAGAGCGACATTCGCTTCCTGCTGGTTGAGGACCAGCGGCGGCGACAGGCGGAGGGAGGTTTCACCGCAACCCAGAATGGCCAAGCCGCGCTCAAAGGCAAGGTCCACGATGCAATCGCGCAGCGCGGGAGCCGCTTCGCGAGTCTTCCGGTCCTTGACGATCTCAATGCCGATCATCAATCCCCGTCCGCGAACATCGCCCACGATGGCATGGCTGGCGGGCCACTCCCGCAAACGCGTCAGCATGGCTTCGCCCACTTCGGCGGCATTGGCGATCAAGCCGTCTTCCAGAAGATCCATGGTGGCCAGGGCGGCGGCGATGCAGACCGGATTGCCGCCAAAGGTCGAAGCATGGGAACCCGGCTGCCAGTCCATCAGTTCGGCGCGGGTCATGCAGATGCCGAGAGGCATTCCGGAGGCGATGCCTTTGGCCATGCAAACGATGTCCGGTTGAACACCGGAATGTTCGATAGCCCACCATTTGCCGGTGCGGCCGGCCCCGCATTGGACCTCATCGACGACTAACAGGATGCCGTACTCATCGCAGATACGGCGCAGCTCGCGGAGAAAGATGTTGGGAGCGACAACGTAGCCGCTCTCTCCCTGGATGGGCTCGACAAAGATCGCAGCGACCTCTTCAGCAGGAAGCCTGGTCTTGAAAATCTTCTCCTCAATGTAGCGAGCGCAACCCAAGGCGAAGCTCTCCGCTTCCTTTGGGTCCCTGCAATCGCGATAGGCATAGGGAAAGGGGACGTGGGTGACGCCGGGCATCAAAGGACCGAACCGGCGGCGCTGCTGGGGCTTGGAAGCGGTGAGCGAGAGGGCGCCCATAGTGCGTCCGTGGAATGCTCCCAGAAAGGCGATGAAGTTCTGCCTGCCGGTGTGGTAGCGAGCAACCTTAAGGGCCGCTTCAACGGCTTCGGCGCCTGAATTTCCAAAGTAGAAGCGATGCGGTCCGGGCATGGGCGCGACCGCGGAAAGCCGCTCCGCCATCGTAACCATGTGCTCGTAGTAAAAATCGGTTCCCGAGACGTGAATCAGCTCGGCAGCCTGCTTCTGGATGGCGGCAACCACGTCCGGGTGGCAATGGCCCGTGGAACAAACCGCGATACCGGCGGCGAAGTCGAGAAACTCATTTCCATCGACGTCGGTCAGGCGGATGCCACGGCCGCTCTTGGCGACCAGGGGATAGGAGCGCGTGTAACTCGGCGAGACCAGGCGGTGATCGGCTTCCACGATCGCGCGCGCCTTCGGCCCTGGGAGTGGGCCGGAATTCGTGGTCCGTATTGTGCGAAAACCTCGGCGCTTACATCTGTAGTATCGGTTTGCATGATACTGTCTCTGCTTTCTCGGCGCTTCTCGAGCGCCGGGCTTATCCCCTTGTGCATTGGGATCCATGGCGAAAAACAAATCCGCTGCCTGTCCACTGGCGAGACGGATGGATGGGGGCAGAGCTTCGGCGGTGTAAAGCTAAGCGCCGCCGAAGAGACTAGGTCGTGTGCGGGTGGGCAGGACGCGCAGATGCTTGTGCGGGGCCAGTTGCCGCGAGACAAAGCCGGGAGAGAACAGGCACACGATCAATCCTGCGGTTCCCTGAGAACGCTGCTCTCGCCAAAGGCCGGTGTTACCGACCTCCAGGAGCGATAAGAGCAATGCGCTGCGCGGCGCTTGGATTTCCCGGTACATTTCTGCAATTTTCCCTGAAGATCAAGGGTAGCACGGGGCTTCGGCAGGGGAAAGCTCGCCGCGTTGGGCCTGATTTGAGTTATTAAGGAGCTGTGGATGCGGACTGCGGAATGGATACAGATCGGGTTTGCCATCATTCTCGCCGCGGCAGCGTGGCTTACGGTATTGTTGCGCGTGTTTCCCCGGCTCTCCATTCACCCGCTTCCGGCGCGGCGCCGGTGGAACATTACGCTTCTCGCTGCGGTTCCTGCGGTTGCGGTGGCCTTAGCCCGATCGAGCGCGCACTTTCTTCCGCCGTTCTATGTCTCGGTGATTCGCGACTGGCTCACCGCGGCTCTCTTCCTGGTGCCGTATTGGCAGACAGGGCAATTTTTTCAAAGGCCAAATCCCCGGATCGAAGAACGGCTCATGGCCTTTGACCGCTGGCTGTGGCCCGGCCTGGCCACCACCTCCGGGACGGCGCGGAGCCCTATCGGCTTGTCCTTGGAAGTGGCCTACCTTTTCTGCTACCCGCTGGTGCCGCTCGGCTTGTTCGCGCTTTACCTCGCCGGGGAGCGGCGCCACGTGGCCAGTTTTTGGTTTGTGGTCCTGGTTTCCACCTATATCTGTTATGCGATCACGCCGTTTTTTCCCGCCTACCCGCCCCGCGAGATGGCCGGCGGCCAATCCGTCGCTTCCCCCGCGGGCAAGGCCCGTATCTTCAATCGCTGGATTCTCAAGCACGGTAGCATCCACGCCATCTCCTTCCCCAGCGCCCACGTCGCCTCGACGCTCGCGGCTTCGCTGGTCCTGCTGCGGTTTATGCCCCTTGCCGGTCTGGCCTTTCTGGCTGTCTCCATCTGGATTGCGGCGGGGGCAGTGGTGGGCCGATACCACTATGCTCTGGACGTGCTGCTCGGCGCCGCCACCGCTCTGGCGGTTTTTCTGTTTAGTTTCAAGTATTTCTGAGGCGGCCCCTCAGCCCGGATGGGAAAAAGCATGCCCGGCAAGCAACTCATGGGCAACCTCGGGGCATTCTTATTAACGATCGAGAGGAATAAGACCATGACTTCTAATGGATTCCGCAGCAAGCTGCTGATGTTGTCCGGCATGGTGCTCCTGACCGGTGGAACTGTATTTGCCCAGATGCAGCCAGGTGGGGGCGGCCAGGCAGGCGGTCAGCAACCTACCCCGGGTTCGCCTACGGCAGGCTCCCCAGGAGGAAACATGCCGGCGGACATGGGTCAAAACTCCGCTGTGCAAGCCATGGATGACAAAGCGTTTGTAAAGGAAGCATTGCAAGGCGGAATGGCCGAAGTGCAGCTTGGTCAACTCGCAGCCCAAAAAGCATCGAGCGATGACGTGAAGCAGTTTGCCCAGAAAATGGTAGACGACCACACTAAGCTGGGAGATCAAATGAAAGCGGTGGCGCAGCAGATAGGGGTCAATCCGCCGAAAGACCTTTCAAAGAAGGATAAACAGTTATTGGCCAAACTCCAGGGGTTATCCGGCGAGGAATTCGACAAGGCCTATATAGCAGCCATGGTGAAGGATCACAAGAAGGACGAGAGCGCCTTCAAGTCGGAGGCGCAAATGGCCCAGATCCCGGCCGTCAAGCAAGCCGCCGCGCAGGGCGCGCCGGTGATTGCCAGTCACCTTGAAATGATCCAGCAGATCGCCCAGACCCACAGCGTGAAAGCCTGAGCGCCACCGTTCTTCGATCCGCTTTACGCAATTGGGATAGGTGGTTTTCGTTAGCGGCGGATTTCGATTCTAGACAGTATCGATGTCCAAAGACATTCGGTTTGAAGCTTCTCCTTCAACCAATCTTGGGTGCCCCACGTCCGGATTCTCGGACGTGGGATTCCGCAAATCTTGATGGACAGTATCGTCGCCACGCTTAGTGTGCAAAGGATTGCCGCGAGTTCGGAGAAAAAGACCCAGGCTAGCTGCGCGAGCCTGGGATACCCGGCTCTGCGCCAGAAACAAAGGATCTCTAATTTTGGCAACTATATACTTGACACACAGAGATAATGAGTGTACTTTTGAATCGTGGACGCGCCTGAGACTCTTCAAAACGCGTTTGTTTACTTCAGCGATCCTGACCGCTGCTTTCAATATGCGCTGAATCTTCGCTGGCCGAATGGTGTTGTTTCTTGCCCGCGTTGCGGCTCTGAGAAACACTCGTTTATCAAGACGCGTCGTATTTGGTTTTGCTCTGAATGTAAGAAGCAATTCACGCTCAAAGTCGGGACAATCTTTGAAGATTCCCCGCTGGGTCTCGATAAGTGGATGTGCGCATTCTGGATGCTCTGTAACTGCAAGAACGGAGTTAGTTCCTGCGAGGTCGCGCGTTCTCTCGGTATTACTCAGAAGACCGCTTGGTTCATGCTCCATCGCATCCGTAAGGCTATGGAGGATGATTCGACAGTAAAGCTTTCTGGCGAGGTTGAGGCTGACGAAACATTTATCGGCGGCAAGGCTCGCAACATGCACATCAGCAAACGCCAGCGCCGCATAACTGGAACTGGGACCAAAGACAAAACTGCCGTAATGGGCATTCTTGAGCGTGGCGGCAAAATTCGTACTAGCGTTGTCGCAAACCGAAAGAAGACTGCGCTTCAGGCGCAAGTGAAGAAGCATGGTGAAGCGGGTGCGGCGCTCTACACCGATGCGCTGATGTCCTACGAGCGACTATGCTCATTAGGTTGTTGACCGTGCTGTCGCCTATGTCGATGGCAAGATTCATACCAATGGCCTTGAGAATTTCTGGAGCCTGTTAAAGCGCGGCATCAACGGAACCTATATGAGCATCGAACCGTTCCATCTCCCCGTTACCTCGATGAGCAGTCTTTTCGCTATAACAACCGCAAGAACATGGACGATCAAGCGCGGTTCGAATCAGAAATGCAAAACGTCTCTGGAAAGCGGCTTACTTACAATGAACTAATCGGCAACGGCGCTGCCACGACACACTGATAGACGGCAAGGATGAGGAAAACGTAGACGTTAGTCCTTGCTGGCCTTCTTTCGTTTACGCTTTGACTTGGGCTTCTCTTTGACAGCGTCTTTCGGAACCTGAAAGAGCTTGGTCATTCCCTTGTCGAATTTCTCTCTGGCCTTTGGGCCTTCATGGTATTCGGGTTTCATTTTGAAGTTCCGTTTTGCGTTGTGCAGTATCTCTTGTAGTCGTCGGTTCCGAGTTGATTTAAGAAAGTCTTTCCTAGATCGTGGACCTTTTCATATGCAACCGCACCCTCTGTATCATTCACAAATCTCGTCAACGACTCTGCGGCTTCCTTTTTCATGCAGAGATGCATCTGTGCCTCCCCCAGAAATAAAAATGGAGTGAACCAACCTGGATATTTATCGATTGCCGCTTGCGCAAGCGTGATTTGCTCCACCCAATCTTGACTCTTTGCGTCATCAAGCATCGCTTGAAAATCCTTTGTAGGAGCATCGTCCCCCACGGTTGTGCCCGTCGATTGAGTAACCATTCTCTTCATGCCGTTCGGCTCGTATGTCGTAATAGTTCCATAGGGATTTGCAGCCCGACGGGCCAGTTCAAGCAATTCGTCGAGTTTAGCGTCGCGGGTGTCCTCCCTCTGATTGGCAAGAACAGCCTTGAGCATTTCGACAATCTTGTCGGCTTGGCTCTTCCCAATCCCGCAATTCTGGATAGTAATTACATCGCCGTTTCCGTTGTGAGAAACGGCACAAGTTCCCGAAGCCGTCGCTTTCTCCGTGGTAACGTGGTTATTCTGCGCTCCCAAAAAGGAGGCGCAAAGAAACATAAGCAATATAAGGCAAGTTTCATTTTTGTTTAGGTGGCGGCGACGTATTGTATTGATCCCCACTCCCTGAGTGTGCAATTGAGGTACCCCCGCTTCCAGATTGGGCAGTTGCCGGACCTGTTTTTGTGGGGAGACATGGGACGGTCTTTTCGACTGCGATGGTCTCTTTCTGGATCACTGTAGTTGGCTTGATCGGGTGATAGTACAGCCAGAAGCCAAACCCGATCGTCACAAACGTGCCAGCAAGCATTGAACCGGCAATAAATGTGCGAAACCTGCTGGAAGGAGGCATTTGTCCTTCCTTTCTTGGGGCTCTGCGTTCCTGCAATCTGAGGAACGCATCGATTCCTTGCGGAACCGCAAGCACAAAGCAGCCCACAGCCATCACGCTTGTTATTTCCATGTTGCCCCCATGGGGGACAATTTTGCACCTTAGGGCCCTGTGTGTCAAGTATATAATTACCCTAATTTGGACAAGTCTCAGAATCCGCAGCTTACCCTCTCAACGGTAATCTGCAGCGAAGAGATCCGCATCGCGGTTGATCTCCTCCGCGGCTGCAGGGCGAGCGAACAGAATGATGCGATAGCGGAACGTCACGGCTTGGTTCCTCTTGAGCGTGAAATTCATGGCTGGCAGCTTTGGATCGAATATGCTTCGGCCCAGTGGGTTGGCCGCGAAGAGCCCATATCCGCGTGCATGCCAGTAAGTGGGATAGCCCGGATTCTCAGGATGGTCGAGAATCGCAATAGTTAAGGTCTTTTTTCCGGTAGAGCCGGTCAAGGTACACCAGCGTCCGCGTGTTCCCCATACCGCGTCGCCTCTCTTGCCATTGCTGGTGAGATAGATGCCGGCAGCCCCAGGCAGATCGGAGCTCGCCACAGTGGTTTTCCTCCCGCTGGCATCGGTGAAAACGCCACCTTTGGCGGTTGGCGATTCGAGGAAACGAGCGACACGGATGCCCAGCAGTCCCTCTTTATCGTCGTTGAAGATGACAGGATCAAGCGCGCGCAGAGTGGTGATTTCGTCGATTATTCGCTCGTCCTGGTCTTGCCGGAAAACGTAACGTGTCCTCTCCTGAATGATCTTCTGGTTCTTGCCTGTAACCCATATCGAATCGACAGTGAGTTCTCCGCTGTCTCGTCCACTCCTGGTGGAAACGATCTTCTCCTGATAAATCGTCCCCATCTTGCCCCGGTTTTCCGGCTTGATCGCGCCGGAGTTATTCCAGAAATCAAAACCGTTGACGTTACCGTAGTTGAACCACATTCCTGCGTGATGCGGATGGTCGGTACGCTCTCCCGCCCGGGGAGCGAGTGGATAGCCGCGAGTGACAACTGTTCCATCCGCGGCGATGAGCGGGAATAATACCGGCTTTTTGAGCGATGCCGGCCAGATGTAGGAAGTGAAGGGTTGCCCATCGACGGTCACATCGACGCGGCGATGGGCCTCGTCCGTAATTACCTGCACGCCTTTGTCAGCCGGCTTGGCGAAAGCACTCGCGCAGAGCGCAAAAATGCCCACAAACCAAAGGAGGGGCCCTTTACGCATACGGCTTATCCCCAACCATCACCTGCTGCGTCTTGTCGTCGAAGGTCACCTTTTGTCCCGTCTGGATAGCGGCGATGTTCATGCAAAGCGCGATCGAGTGGCTATAGCCGGCATCAATGCTGGCATTGGGTGTCTTCCGTGAGCGCACACACTCCATCCAGTTGCGCATGTTGGCCGAGGTCATCGGATCCTTTCCGGTGTCGGCGGATGTCACTACTTTTTGAGTTTCATCGCCGAGCGAGAAGCTTTGCAGCAGGTTTTCCTTCATGCCCATTTCAGCGGCTGCCTTGGCGTGCAAGCCGCCTTCCGGCGTTACGCACTGCTTGTCCATGTCCATCATCCCGCCATTGGAATAGTAGAGCTCCTTCACTCCGCCCGCCGAGTTGGTGAATCGCGACGAATACTGCACCTGGAATCCCTTGCTGAGGTCGTCGAACGGGCCGTAATCGAAGACTGCCGTCATGGTGTCCCAGTTCTTGCGCCCATCCTTCCAGAGGTAAATACCGCCATTGGCCACCACGCTGCGCGGATGGGGTAAGCCGCTGAACCAATGGACGGTGTCAATCTGGTGGACCAGCCATTGGTCCGGTATGCCGGAAGAGTAGGGCCAAAAGAGCCGGAACTCGAGGTACTTGCGCGCATTGAATGGCTCATAAGGACGGTTCATGAGGTAGCGCTTCCAATCGGTGTCCTGTTCCTGCAGCAAGGGCACAACATCAGGACGCCGCCAGCGTCCCGGTTGATTGACGTTCCAGGTCATCTCGACCATGACGATATCCCCGAACTTACCCGACTTGATGTATTCGGCAGCTCTCTGATAGCTCGGAGTACTGCGCCGCTGGGTTCCGACCTGCACGATTTTGCCCGTCTCCTTGACGGCCTTGCGGAATGCTCGCGCATCCGCCATGGTATGCGCCGTGGGCTTTTCCACGTAAGCATCGCGACCGGCTTTGACTGCTTCGACGCCGTGAAGAGCATGCTGAAAATCGGCGGTGGCGACCAGCACGGCATCGACGTCCTTGCGGTTGTAGAGTTCCTCGTTGTTGCGAACGGGAACCACTTGATTGCCGCTGAGCTTGCTCATATAGGCGGCGCCTTCTTCGCGGCGGCGGTTCCAGATATCCGAGACCGCGACGAACTCAAAGTTCATGTCTTTGGCATTTTCGACAAAGGCGGGAATGAGCGCTCCTTTCATCCGATCGCCGCATCCGACCACCGCCACTCGAACCCTGTCATTTGCGCCGGCAATGCTGGCATAACTCCGTGCGCTCCAGGCGACGGTTGTCCCGGCCAGGGCCATGCCGCCCATTTTCATAAACTCCCTGCGATTGTTATCGTCGACTGCCATAGCTCCCCCGTTGTTTCTGTTGTTGACCCAATTTGAGGATATGGGAGCCGCGCTATCAGCTCCCCGCAATTTCTCCGCTACGCCCGCCCCACACAGATAGTGCAAGTATGCATTCTAAAGATCAGGACAAATCTAGGCCGCGCACCGGCTCAAAAAGTAAGTTTGAGAGCACCTTGGAAAAGCCTGGCATTGTAACTCTTAAGAGTGGATGTAATCTGGCCGAACGTTCCGGAGGTCAACGATGTGCTTTGCCCCAGGTAACCGACGCCGCCACTGCTGCTGCTGGGACTGGCAAAAGCCGGGTGATTCAAGACATTGAAAGCCTCGATGCGCAGGGTCAGCGCCAACCTTTCATGCACCGGGAAGGTCCGGCTCAAGGCGCTGTCGAATTGGATATAGCCGGGCCCTCGATAGGCATTCCGTCCGCTATCTCCGAAGGTTCCGGTGGGGTTCTGAGCGAAGGCTGATTTATTGATATAGGTTGAGCTTTTTTGCGTGATTGTCGTATGCGTATAAATTGCATGCGGGCTGACCACGTTCGGGCGGTCATTACTGACATCCGTGAGCGAGTTGTCGATCCCCGAGGTGACAGTGAACGGAGAGCCATCTTGGATGTGTATAAGCGGCGCCAACTCCCAATTATTGATAGCCAGGGCCTTCCAGCCGGTAAGGGAAAAGTTACTGTCCGCCACCATGGTGCTGTTGAAGACGTTCCGGAAATCGAATCCGCAGTTCGCCCGATCCCCATTGATATTGGCTGGATTCTGCACCGTTGTGCCGGCGATATCTCCCTGCGCATCTTCAATATCAAAGCAGTGCGACCAGGTGTAGTTGGCCAGAAAACTGAAGTTTGACGACATGCGGTGCTGGATAGTAGCCACCATTCCATTGTATGTTGCGTTGGCCCCGGAGCTGATCAAGATTGAGCCGCCTCCCCCGCCCTTATAGCCCGGTCCCGCCACCGGGTTGGCGAGCGTCAGGGCAAAGCGTGAAGAGGTGTTGGCAATCGTGGATTTTCCGGGGATATAAACTGCCGGGTTTAGAGGAAAACCGTATGCGTTGAAGCTGGTCTTGCTGCCGATGTAATCGATCTGGAATTGCCAATTGTGAGCCAATTCCTGCTGTACGCTGGCCGTCCACTGGAGAGTGTAGGGCGGATGGAATTGCTTCGGCAATACGATGTATTGCGACTGATTGGTGAATGTCTGGGAAGGCAGCGGTTTGAAGGGCAGCGGGAACGGATTGCCTGGCGTGCTGCCGTTCGACCACGGACTGGCGAAGTTCAAAGGAACATTCACGGGTACGTTTGCGATGGCTGTTGCATACGGGGGATTCTGGTTGACGCGCTGCGCCGTAAAGAAGTTTGGCTCGTCATAAATCAGGGCGGATCCCAAGCGAAAAATGGTCTTGCCTTGGCCGGTAGGATCGAGGGTAGCTCCAAGCCTTGGAGTGAACTGCCACGGCGAGTTCTGCGTAAATCCCGGAGGCACCCCCTTGTCTCCGTAAAAAAAGGCGCCAGCCGGGGCATTGGGAAATACCGCACTATGCACATTATTCAAGAAGTCGCTGTAATCGAAATAAACCCCACGATGAAAGTAGTCTATGGGCATGAATTCCGGATCCCAACGTACCCCGGCGGATAAAACAAGCCGTGTCGTTACGTGATAGGTGTCCTGGATGTAAAGACTCGGGATGGGCGCCCGCAACGCATTCTGCTGCGCTTTACTCTGCTCGAAGGCGTTCAACGCCCCGGTCAGAAAGTCCAGGTTTGTATCCTGCCCGGTTCCTAGAGTACCCGAACCGGTCGGCCCCTTTTGGCTATATATGCCGCTGAAAGTGTAGTTCCCATTCGATTCATACAGATTGTTGATGTTCAACTGGGACCTGACATATTCCCCGCCGAACGCAAGCTGGTGCTTGCCATGAATGGTGTTCACATCATCCGCAAAGGAGAAGGTGTTTACGTTGAACTTGGCTGCGGCGCAGGTACCGCAGTAAGTGCTCCATTTGTTGGTAGCCGTTATTTCGAGGAAGTTATTACTCGGTGCGTACGCGGTGATGCCGAGTGTGCCCGGGCTGATGCCCTGCGGAGCCCCGCCGCGGTTGTTACGCCGCCGAGTGGCGGTAGCATGAAACGAATTCACCGTATTCGCGCTGATGACGTAGGTCTCGCCCAGCGTGAGCCCCTGCGCGCGCTCGTAGTTGCCGGACTGCGTGGTGACCAGCACGTTGGTCGGATAGAAAAACGCGGGGCTGGTGTAGTCGTCCAGAAAATATCGTCCATATAGGCTGTGCTTCTGGTTGATGGTCGCATCGACACGGCCAATGAACTGGTTTTCGACTTGTTCGAAAGGTATCGCATAGCGAACCGAACCGCAGGAATCAGTAGGTGCGGGGAAATACTTTTGCAAGGCAAGCGCAGGAGCGGTGAAATAAGACGGGCTTATCTGGTTGTTCGCCAGAGCGGCTCCGGTCAGAGGATTGACCAGGTTAATATTCTGGCCGCCTGACTGGCAGCCGGCCGATTCTGTAGCAGAGAAATCGCCATTCAAATTCGCCGCTGTGGGTACGTGCGCCAGGGTTGACGATTGGCTCTGATCCGCTTTAAGCCGTTGATATCCGCCAAAGAAAAACAGCTTGTCCGGGATGATCTTTCCGCCGAACGTGCCTCCGTACTGGTTCTGGTGCAGCGTATCCTTCCGGGTCGAGAAGAAATCACTCGCATCGATGAAGTTGTTGCGGATGAACTCGAAGGCCGATCCATGCCACTCATTTGACCCTGAGCGTGTAACCACGTTGACCAGTCCGCCCGGGTGCAGTCCGCTTTGCGCGCCCAAGGCTGAGGTTTCCACGCTAAATTGGCTCACCGCGTCCGGAAAGGGGAAAGGAAGATTGATGTTAGTCATGTAGTCGTTGTGGTCGCCGCCGTCCAGCCTATAGTCGGTTGCATTGCCCATTCCGCCGGCAACGGAAACAGCGACGGAACTGTAGAAGGTCTTGCTTCCCTGGACATCGTTGTTCTCGTTCGCATTCGCGGAAGCTCCGGAGAGGAAAATGAGCGAGGTTACCTGCCGCCCATTGAGAGGCAGTTCAGTGAGGGTCTTTTGGTCAATGGTCTGCTTGAAAGAAGGGTCTTCCGTCTGTAAAGCGATGCCGTTTGCCTGAACTTCAACCCTCTGGTCCGTTCCGCCGACGGTCATGCTTACGTTGATCCCGATGCTGCTGCCAACTTCAAGAACAATTCCGGCTTGTGTGTAGCGCTTGAATCCCGGCGCCGAGACATCCAGCGTATAGCTGCCGATAGGAATGTTAGGAAAGCTATATAGGCCGTCTCCTCCGGTGGTTGTTTTGTGCTGCACTCCGGTCGCGGCGCCGGTAATCGTGACCGACGCATTTTGGATCACGGCCCCGGTTGCGTCCGCAACGGCTCCTTGAATACTCCCTGTTCCGGCGGTCTGTGGCCTTGCCGTCGCCGTCAACAGAAGCGGAATGATACAGAGCAGCCCGGTGAACCACCGGTTGCGAATCCAGTTATGCGGTAGAAGATGCGTTTGCATTGAGAATGCCTCCAAGTAAAACGTTTTCGCTATCGCGCGTTTCGCCTTTCGTGGGGTTGAAGGCGGCTTACGGCGTCTCGCGGGGAAAGATTGCCCTTAAGGTCTGACCACTTTAACGGCAGGCATATTCTTCAGGAGAAGATGCGACACTGTCAAGAGCAAAGTTAAACCTGTTTTGGTATCAAAGCGGTTCTGCGCGGACCGCGTTGATCTGGATTTGTGGTTAGACCTCATTCAAGCCCTGCGTGCGTTCAAAGAGCCGTTTGTGGTGAGGCCAACAAAGACCGCCAGGATGGGCCAAGCCGCCGGTCCGGCAGCTTGACAAGTCAAATTTCAGAAGAGTAGTTGTAATCGCCGAAAGATGAAGTCCATAAATCCCGCAATCAAAAATGCTTTGTTTCCGGGAGGCGGTTATGCACACAAAAAGTCAGTTGCGACCGGAGTTGTCTGGGCACGCTCCATTGATGTGGAGCGCGGTGTTCGTGTTATTGGCCTTTCTGATCTCACCACACGCTCGGGGACAAGCGGTGTCCGCCACTCTGCTGGGCACGGTCGCTGATAGCACCGGCGCCGCCGTACCAAATGCCAATCTGCAAATTCTGGAAAATGCCACGGCTATTACCCATACCGGGGTCACGAACGAGAGCGGCAACTACACCTTCCCCGATCTGACGCCTGGGACCTATTCAGTGAATGTCGAGGCCAACGGCTTCAAAAAGGAGACGCGGGCTAGCGTCGACGTTGTCGTCAACACGACGACCCGGGTGGATTTTGCCCTGACCCCGGGGAACGTTACCGAAAGCGTGATGGTGACCGGCGTTCCCGCCATCATGCAAACCGACCGCGCTGACGTGAGCACAAATCTTGAGTCTCACACACTGGCGAACATGCCGATTTCAGTCAATCAGAATTTTCAGAGCCTGCTCAGCCTGGTGCCCGGGGTCGGGCCTCCAAGTTTCCAGCACTCGCAGTTTTTCAACGCGGCGAGTTCGATCCAGGCAGAGGTAAACGGCCAGCCGCGTATGGGCAATAGCTACCAGATCGAAGGTATAGATGACGATGAGCGGACGGGACTACTCCAGATCCTGATTCCTCCGGCGCAATCCATCCAAACCGTGGACGTCTCCACCGCCAACTATGAGGCCGAACTCGGCCGCGCTATCGGGACTGTAACCAACGTGATCATCAATTCCGGCACCAACCAGTTTCATGGAATGGCAACCGAGTACTTGCAGAACAGCGAACTTCAAGCGCGCGCGTATTTCAACACCGGTGTCGGACACCTGGTTTATAACTATTTCGGCGGCGGCCTCGGCGGTCCCATCCTCAAAGATAAGCTTTTCTTCTATGCCGACTACTATCGCTCCCCCGATCACGAAGCGAACTCCAACATCCTCACCATTCCGCCACAGCAATGGTACACGCCCAATGCGGCCGGCAATATAGATCTCAGCGGGCCGCTGACCAGCAGCGGGAAGGGACAAATCTACGACCCGGCGACCGGCAATGCAGACGGCTCAGGACGGACGAAGTTCGCCAACAACCAGATTCCTCTCTCCCGCGTGAATCCCGTATCCCTCGCGCTGCTGAAGCTTTTGCCTGCGCCCAACGCGAATATCGCTACCAGCACGACCGCGCCAAGCAACAATTTCTCCATCAATCTCCCCTTCCAAAAGACGACGACCAGATACAACGTCAAGATCGACTATCAAATTACGGAGAAGGACCACCTAAGCGGCAGATACAACGACCAATCCATCTCCATTTTCCAGGCGCCGGCCTTTGGAGCTGCCGGCGGAGGCGCGGCGCAAGGTGCCTTTGCAGGATCCGGGACGCAGGGCACCTATAGCACCGGCTTGAATTACGACCGGGCTTTTTCGGGAACGCTTCTTACACGAGGCGCGCCTGGGCGTGGCACATTACGGCAACAGCGCGGTTCCCACCGGGTACGGCACCGACTATGCCACTCAAGCCGGCGTTCCCGGAGTTAATATCAGTCAATTTACCAGCGGCCAGGTCGGCATATTTATGCAGGACTTTACCAACAGCACCACCAATCCGATGATCGGATACTCGGCGTCGCTTCCCTGGATCCGCACGGAGACTAACATCGATGGCGTAAACCACTGGACTAAGATCATTAGTAATCACACCATCAAGTTCGGTGTGGATGTGCGGCGTATTCATGACGATCTGCTCCAGGACCAGACTTTCAGCCCGCGAGGAGCCATTACTTTCGTCGAGAACAATACTTCCGAACCTGGCGCTCAAACCAATGTCGCCAATGAAATGGCCAGCTTCCTTCTTGACGTTCCCACGCAGGTAGGCCGTGATCTGAATACCTACTTCCCGCAATACCGGCAATGGTGGTTCTTCGCCTTCGCCGGCGATAAATGGCAGGTCTCGCCTAAGTTAACGGCCGATCTTGGACTGCGCTGGGAGCTCTATCCTCCGGCAACTCCCAAGAGCGCCGGAGGATTTTCGAATTTCGATCCGAGCTACGAATTCTCTGGTGCTGGCGGGCATAGGTTCGAATCCATCCAATATGGGCATCCAAACGAAGTATACCTACTTCGCGCCGCGTATCGGATTTGCTTATCGAGCGACAGAGCAGACCGTGGTTCGCGGCGGCTTTGGCATCAGCTACGCGCCGTTCCCCGATAATACCTACGCGTACAACTACCCGGTCCGCGCCAACAACAGCTACCAGCCACTGAATTCGTATCAGCCCGCACTTCTATCCAATGGTTCCCCAGCGACCTTTCAGGCCGGCTTTCCCGCCCCAGTGCCTATTGTTATTCCGAGCAACGGCATCATACCCGCCAACACCCCGGCGCTTCTCAGTCAAAGCTATGTAGTTATCCCTAAAAACTATTACAACCCTTATGTGGAATCGTGGAATGTTGCGGTCCAACGGGCGCTTCCAGGACAATTTTCCTTACAATTGGCATACGTGGCCAACCACGGCGTCCACATAGGCTCGGCTCAAAATATCAATTTGCCGTCCGCTCTCGGCCTGGGTACCGCGGGCGAGCCGGAATATATCGCCTATGGGCGTAGCGCGACCACCACGGTATATTTCCTGGGTTACTCGTCGAACTATCAGTCTCTGCAGGTCCAGTTGAACCGGCGCTTCGCCAACAGTCTGGGAATGATTACCTCATTCACTTATGGAAAGGGCCTCGGCTACCAGACCGCCGACGATGGAAATCTCTACTTCTGGATCGATCAGCGCCGCAATTACGCGCCCAACGATTACGATCATCGGCTCAACTTTGAGGAGAGCCTGATATACGAGCTGCCGTTCGGTCCCGGCAAGCGCTGGTTGGGTAGCGGTATCAAATCGTCCGTGTTAGGCGGCTGGAAGGTATCCGCCATCATTTCGATATATTCGGGACAACCCTTTAATGTCACTGCCAATGGCGGCACCATCAACTTCCCCACCACGAACGGACAACAGCAGATGGCTAATCTGATTGGGCCATACCACGTTCTTCATGGAATCGGGCCGGCACACAACTGGTTTAACACCGCGAGCTTCGGGCAACCCGCCGGCTGCCCGCAAGCGGTTCCACCGGCGAAAACTCCGCCTCCCTGCCCGGTCCAGTATGGAACCACTTTGGGCAATGTAGCCAGGAACCAGTTCTATGGCCCCGGATATATCCAGGACAACGTCTCGCTTTTCAAGAGCTTTGCCGTTTGGGAAGACGTCACGTTGGAGACGCGCGCGGATGCCTTCCAGTTGAGCAACACTCCGCAGTTCAATAGTCCCCAGGGTTCCCTGACCAGCCAGACCTTCGGCCAGGTTACAAGCACGGTTGGAACGGGCACAGGCATCAACGGAGTAGGGGGCGGCCGCTCCGTCCAGCTCTCCGCCACCGTAAGATTCTAAGCCGCCACGGGGACTGAGAGAGGTGAAGATGTAGTCTGTCTCGACATCTGTCGTTATAACGACTATAATGAAGTTTATGGAAGAAACGGCTCAGCCGGGAAGCAGGCGGCGGCGCGCAGGTTCTCCTGAGGAAGCAGCGTTCCTGGATCTGCTGCGCACCACCGACTTGCTCTCCCGCGGTCTGGTCCAGATGCTCAAAACCGAGGGCATCTCGCTCACCCAATACAATGTGTTGCGAATCCTCCGCGGCGCCCCTGGCGGACTAACGTGTGGAGAAATCGCCAGCCGCATGATCACACGAGACCCGGATGTCACCCGGCTGCTCGACCGCCTGGAGAAGCGCGGGCTGGTTTCGCGGTGCCGGGAAAGCAAGGACCGGCGCATGGTGCTGACCCGGATCACACCCGAAGGGCTTAAGCTTCTGGCCGGACTCGATGGGCCGGTCGAGCAAGCCCATCGTAAGCAACTGGGCCATCTGGGCAGAGAACGCCTGCGGGCTTTGGGCGAACTGCTGCAGGCATGCCGCGGCTCGGCAGCATGATTTTTTACCGAAACTATCCGTTGAAACGATTATCGGTGTAACGCATCTAATAACCTGAAACTTGATGGAAAGGAGGAGCTATGTCGCTCCGTCCAATTAAAGAGGTCATTCACACCAAGCCAACCATCGAGGGCGCTGGCGTAAAGCTGCAGCGCGCCTTCGGTTTCGGCAAAACAAAGGAGTTCGATCCGTTTCTACTGCTGGATGATTTTCGCAATGAAAACCCGGCAGATTACCTGGCCGGATTTCCTTGGCATCCCCACCGGGGAATAGAGACAATCACCTACGTGCTCGCCGGTTCCGTGGAACATGGCGACAGCCTTGGCAACAAAGGCAAGATGACCGCCGGCGACGTGCAATGGATGACAGCCGGCAGCGGCATCCTGCACCAGGAGATGCCTAAAGGAGATACACAGGGCCGTATGCACGGTTTCCAGTTGTGGGCCAACCTGCCTTCATCGCTGAAGATGACCGACCCGCGGTATCAGGACATTCCGGCCAGCGCCATCCCCGAGGTCACCGACGATGACGGCACCCGGGTGCGCATCATCAGCGGCGAGTTCTGGGGTAAGAGAGGACCGGTAGAAGGTGTAGCCGCTGACCCGAGTTACCTCGACATCTCGGTTGCCCCGGGGCAGCGCAAGCGGCTCAAAGTCGAGACCACGCGCAACGCCTTTGCCTACGTCTTCGCGGGCTCAGGCGCGTTTCGCGACTCGTCGAGTCCCCGTGCGGTTCTTACCGAGCAGGTGGAGAAGCCCGATGCGCCGCCGGTATACGACGTGAGTAACCACTCGCTGGTGCTCTTCGATCGCGGCGATGAGATCACCGTCCAGGCCGGCGGCGAAGGTATCCGCTTTCTGCTGGTATCGGGAAAGCCGATCGAGGAGCCGGTTGCATGGTACGGTCCGATTGTGATGAACACACAGGCGGAACTACGCCAGGCAATGGAAGAACTGCAAACCGGCGCCTTCATCAAACATCGCTGATTGGGGATTTGTGGTCTCCCACCCTTCGCACGGAACAGCGCCGTGCGAAGGATGGGGCACCCGGCGATCGCCGATACGTTTGGTCCTTCTCCTTGCCTTTCTTTCTGTCATTCCCGAAGGGAATCTGCTGTTCCTGCAAGCAATTAAATCGGCGCGGGTTGGGCATCGGGCTGATTGACTTCGCGCAAACGGCGCTCGAGAAATCTCCGCTCGCTGTCGTTTGTCACTAAAGCCAGCGCCCGTGCATAACTCTTGGCCGCTTCCGCTCTCGATCCCACACGGCGCAACAGATCGGCGCGGGCAGCATGCAGTAAGTGATAGTTTTCAAGATCGCTCGATCCTTGAAGCTTATCGATGATCCCGAGTGCCTGCTGCGGACCATCCACCATGGCAACAGCCACAGCACGGTTCAGAGACACGATAGGAGATGGCTGCACTCGCTCCAGCAGATCGTAGAGGCTGACGATCTGGGGCCAATCGGTATCTTCAGCCTGCGCTGCCTGACAATGCAAGGCCGCGATGGCCGCCTGCAGCGCAAACGGACCGAGATTGCCGCGCAGAGACTCTTCGACCAGGGGCAAAGCCTGGGCAATTTGCTGCTGGTCCCAGCGGCGGCGGTCCTGGACTTCCAGGACAACTAGATCGCCGGCGTCGTCGAGACGGGCATCCCGGCGTGCGTCGTGAAGCAGCATCAGCGCAAGCAAAGCCGTCACCTCACCCGGAGGCTGGGGAGCCGTCAACGTCCTGACCAGCCGTCCCAGACGAATGGCCTCGGCGCAAAGATCGGTCCTCACCAGCGGGGTGCCGCGAGTAGCCGCATATCCTTCATTGAATACGAGATAGATGACGGTCAAGACAGCATTGAGCCGCGCCTGCATCTCCTCCGCACCCGGCGTCACATAGGGAATGCGCGCGTCGCGAATTTTACGCTTGGCGCGCACCAGACGCTGCGCCATGGTCGTGGCCGGTACGAGAAACGCGCGCGCTATCTCCTCCGTATCCAGGCCGCACAGTGTGCGCAGCGTCAGCGCGACCTGGACCTCCAGTGCGAGCGCCGGGTGGCAGCAAGTAAAGATCAGCCGCAGCCGATCGTCGGGGATTTCGCTGGTCTCGTAATCCGGTTCTTCGCTGGTTCGGCTGAGGCCGGACTCTGCAAACTCTTCAAGTTTCTTTTCGGATCGGCTCTGGCGGCGAATGCGGTCAATGGCCTTGTGCCGGGCTGCCTGAATGATCCAGGCGCGCGGGAACTCAGGGATGCCGGCCGCCGGCCATTGGTCCACTGCGGCTGTAAAGGCTTCCTGCGCAGCCTCTTCGGCGAGATCGAAATCGCCGAACAACCCGATCAGGACGGCCACGATACGGCCCCAATCCGAGCGATACACTGCCTCGACGGCTGCAGCGGCATCTGGCGGCATACGCCGATTGTAAATTTTTTTGCGCGGGATGTCGTTTCCGCTGCCTGCCGTACGACTTACTTACGGAGGAACACAGATGAAATACATGCTGCTGATCTACTCTGACGAGCGGGCCTTGAGCGAATCCAAGCGGGAGCAGTGTTACCGCGATTCGACCGAGCTTGCCCATCAGCTCAAGTCCAGTAGACAGTATCTGTCCACGAACGCGCTGCAGCCTACAGCGACCGCGACCAGCGTTCAGGTCCGCGACGATAAACGGCTCATTACAGACGGACCATTCGCCGAGACGCGGGAGCAACTGGGCGGCTATTTTCTTGTGGACGCCCCGAATCTCGATGAGGCCATTAGCATTGCCGCCAGAATTCCAGCGGCACGCTTCGGCACCGTCGAAATCCGTCCGGTGATGGAGGTCGGCGGTTTGCCGGAATAGCCGCTGCGGGAAGAGATACCAGGGAGAGAGGAGAACGCCATGTGTCCATTTTGTATTGCCACCGCGGCGATGGTCTTCGCCATCGCAACTTCTACCGGCGGAGCGGGTGCGGTTTTGCTCCAGCTCCGAGCCAAGAACGGAATCGGCGACGGAACCAGATATGGAACCGGGAAATCAATCCACAACCCCAATCCAAGGAGAAACTACGATGGCGACCACTGAGGTAACACTTCCCCGAGTAGTGTCTAGAGACGAATGGCTTGACGCCCGCAAGCAGTTACTGGCCAAGGAGAAAGATCTCACCCATGCGCGCGATGCGCTCAGCGCCCTGCGCCGTGAGCTGCCTTGGGTCAAAGTCGAGAAGGAATATGTCTTTGACACGCCAACCGGCAAAAAAACGCTGGCGGATCTTTTTGCCGGACGCAGCCAGTTGATTGTCTATCACTTTATGTGGAGGCGGGACCTGGGTGAGGGCTGCGTCGGCTGCTCTTACCTCGCCGATCACATCGACGGCGCCAACCTGCACCTGGCCCAGCACGATGTGACCTTCGTCGCTGCCTCGCGAGCGCCGCTGTCTGTGCTCCAAGCCTTCAAGCAGCGCATGGGCTGGCAGTTCCCATGGGTATCGTCGTATGGCAGCGACTTCAACTTCGATTACCACGTCTCGTTCACCGAGAGTGACCTGGCCAAGGGCGAGGTTTATTACAACTACAGAATGACCAAAGCGTCGATCGAGGAGCTCTCCGGCATCAGCGTGTTCTTCAAGGACGCGAACGGAGATATCTTCCATACTTATTCGAGCTATGGACGGGGCAACGAGGAGGTGCTCGGCGCCTATATGTATCTCGATCTGACGCCGAAAGGCCGCAACGAGAACGGCCCGGGCCACAACTTGGGCGACTGGGTGCGGCATCACGACAAGTATGGCGTCGGCGGCTTCGTCGATCCTTACGGCGGGTATATCGCCCCCGAGGAGCCGGATTCATGTTGCCATTCCAAACAAGACCACCAGCAGGGAGGGAAATCATGACCACGGCCACATCAGGAGTTATCAGCGAAGTTGAGATTTTTCGTCAGCAGGCTCGCATCGCACATAGCGTTGTCAAGACTAACCTCAACGGCTTGACTCACGAGGATAGCTTGATACAACCACGCGCCAATGGAAATTGCCTGAATTGGGTGCTGGGTCACCTGGTTTGCATTTACGACAAGTTGCTCCCATTGCTGCAACAAAGGCCGGCGCTCGGGATGGAAGCCTTGAAACGATACGACCGCGGCACGCCTCCACTTCGGGATTCGTCGGAAGCTCTGGAGCTTCCGGAGCTCATAGCCGCATGGGATCTGGCTGCGGGGCGCATCGATGCCGGACTTACCAATCTTAAGCCGGAGGTCCTTGACACTCCTGTTCCTCGCTCTCCCACCAATAACCCCAATGAAACCCTTCGCTCGCTTTTGAGCACGACGTTCTTCCACCAGGCTTACCACGCCGGGCAAACCGGCATCCTGCGCAGGATCGCCGGGAAAGAAGGTGCGATTCCTTAGGCCCCGGCCGCGGCGAGTAGAACGCACAAAGCTACTCCTTCCGCGGCCTGGACAACTTCAGCCAGGTCGGGGAAGGTGGGAGCGATACGAATCGTACGATCCTCGGGGTCTCTTCCGTACGGATGCGTCGCTCCGGCCGGAGTCAGCGCGACTCCTGCTTCCTTGGCTAGCGAGACGACCCGCTGAGCACAACCCTTGGGAACCTGGAGAGTGATAAAGTACCCTCCCTTGGGCTTAGTCCAGGTGACATTGGGGAGATGGGCAAGCTTTTCGGCAAAGGTATCCAGCACTTTCTGGAATTTGGGCGCGATAAGCATTCTGTGCTGATCCATCAACTGCAGAATGCCTGCCTCGTCCTTCAGGAAGCGAACATGCCGCAACTGGTTGATCTTGTCCGGGCCGATCGTCCGCGTCGCAACTCTCGCGAGCAGCCACTTGACATTATCTTTGGACGCGGCAAAGATCGCCAGGCCGGCTCCGGCCAGAGTGATCTTAGAAGTCGAAGCGAAGACCAGTGGGCGGTTCGGATCTCCATGGCGAGCGCACACCTCCAGGATGTTAGCGATCGCGATGCGTTCATTGGTCAGGTGATGCACGCAGTAGGCGTTGTCCCAATAGAGCCGGAAGTCCGGAGCGGCCGTCTTCATCGCCGCCAGGCGCTCGATCACCGCCGCGGAATAGATGGCACCGGTGGGATTGCTGTATTTCGGCACGCACCACATCGCCTTAATGGAAGCGTCTTGAGCAACCAGGCGCTCGACCTCGTCCATATCCGGACCATCTTCTTTGATCGCCACCGGAATCATACGGATTCCATACTCTTCGCAGATCGCGAAGTGGCGGTCATAGCCGGGAACAGGACACAAAAACGCAATCTCGCCCTGCTTCGACCAGGGCATCGCGCTGTCGCATGTTCCTTTAAGCAGCGAGTAGATTACGGTATCGTGCATCAAAGCGAGACTGGAGTTGTTGGCGACCACCACCTGTTCCGCCGGCGCGCCCATCATTCCCGAGAACAATCTGCGCGCTTCCACCAGCCCCTGAGGTCCGCCATAGTTGCGGGTATCGACCGCGCCCTCGGCAATGTAGTCCGACGAACCGGGAAGCGTCAGCAATTGATTGCATAAATCGAGTTGCGCCGGAGACGGTTTGCCTCGTGTCAGGTCGAGTTTGAGACCCTTCGCTTTGAAAGCATTGTAGCTTTCCTGGAGTTGCTGGCTAAGCTCTGTTGAGACTGTCATTTTGTCGTGAACCTGTCTTTATTATCGCGGATTTTCAAGCGGTGGAATCCCACGTCCGAAAATCCGGACGTGGGGCACCCAAGGTACTTACTGCCGCTCATCCGCGCTCGGCCCATAGATCGCCGGCACCTTCGCTTCATTCAGCCGCAGATACACGGTCAACTGCCCGCGATGGTGGGCCAGATGGCTGAGTGCGCCGTCCGCGATCATGGTGTAACGCGGACCCTCACTCACCACCTGGTTGGCCATCTTCAGCCGCCATGGTTTCATCAGGTGCTCCTCGGTCGTGTTCTTGAGCGCCTTGCGCGACTTTTCCAAGCCCTCGTCCAGCAACCGCAGCAGATCCGCCCGCGTCTCCACCGCCTTGGTGCGAAAGGTCGCACCCTCGACACTGTCAAGGTCCAGCTCGTCGCGCTCAATCATCAGCGCCAGCCACCCCGGCATCGTGGCCACCAAAGCCGCGAGATATCCCAACTCCATCGACCTCTCATGCGGCTTCCACCCGTTCTGCCCTTCAGGCGTCCGCTCCACCGCCTTGCGCGACGAAGCCGCCTCACGCTCCAACTGCTCCAGAAAGAAACTCTTCATTTCCATAACAACTCTCCTTGCGAAGACCGTCAGGCCTCACAGGAAGCAGTCTAAGCAGGGATATATGACAGCTCATGTCATATTCTTTTGTCGTTTCGAGAGATCTGCGGTTTCCCCACAACAAACCACAAATCCTGGGTGCCCCAGGTCCCGATTCTGGGACCTGGGATTCCACAAATCTCAAAAAAGACCCAGCATTCCTGCCGATGGATAGAATGCCTCCTATTTGTCATCTCGACCGGAGCGAAGCGAAGTGGAGAGATCTGCGGTTTCCCACAACAAACCCTAAATCCTGGGTGCCCCAGGTCCCGATTCTGGGCGGTACGAGTATCGCAAGGGAAGCCTGGCTACTCGCCAACCAACCCAGAGCAAGCTGCTGCCAGGTCGAGCGGTGATCAGTGTAGAGGCCTTGTTTGTCCCTTCAGCCTTCGGGAACTCCGGCCTTACGAAAGACAGCAAGTGAGCTATCGAGGCCGGCTTTCGCGGCTGCTTCCGGTGTCATGTCTTTCGTTCGCCCGAAGACTTCTACGCTGAGCGCATCGTTGTAGTGGATGCTTTGGAGCGCCTGCAAGAAGCCGGTCAAGTTGATGACACCTTCGCCGGGTAGCAGACGCTGATTATCGTGGATCTGCTCTGGAGGCAAGTTCGGCGAGTCATTGAAATGGACGTGCACGATGCGATCGCGGCCGGCGGCGATGATGTCCTCTGTGGTGGCTCCTGCGTGGTGCCAGTGCCAGGAATCGAGCAGCAGTCCGACGTTGGGACCACATTCCTTGGCGAACGCGAGCATATCGTTCATGCGCCAAATGAATTCGTATTTGTGCGCTTTGCGCAGTTCGAGCGGACCTAGAAACTCGAGGCCGAGGCGGACGTTGGAGCGCGCCAAAATGTGGGCACTTTCTGTAAACCGCTGCTTATAGGTTTGGCGCAGTTCGTCTTTTGGCGTATCGCTCGACGGCATGATGTACGTGATCATGCGCGGGCAGTGGATAGCGGCAGCGAACTGGGCGGCTGCGTCGAGCTGGGTGAGCGAGGCATTGAAGGTTGCGTCGTCTTTCCGGAATTCGACCGGAAAATCGATGACGGCTGGCCTGATCTTAAGGCCGGCAAGTAGGTCGTTGGTCGCGCTGACGCCGGCTTGCATGGCCGGGCGCAGCATGATGTCCGTGCCGGGAAAGCCAATTTGCGCGGCCAAGCGCGCGAAGTCAGGCCAGTGAACACGACCTTGCAACAGGACGCTGTTCAAGGAGAGGAACATGTTGCGCTCGCCGGCGAAAGCTCTGGCGAGCGGGGCTGCGGCGAGCAGCTTACCAAATGATCGTCTGGATATCAAATAAGGCACGCGCAATCGATCATATCCGAGTAGCATGAAGTCGAGGAGGCGGAAGACATGAACAGACGAGAGATGTTGGCCACCACGGGTGCTGCGACGCTTGCGGCACTTTGCATGCCGAAGCTGATGCAGGCCGAGGCTCCAGCGAGCCAGGTTGCGATCGTGCGTTGCCGCGATTACGCGCAGTATGGGCAGCAACTCTCGAGCGCGTTCGATCAGATCGGCGGCATCGAGAAGTTGGTGCGCGGGAAGACCGTTGCGCTCAAGCTGAATCTCACGGGGAATCCGAAGAACTGGCCGCTGACGCCTGAGCTTCCTTATCGGACGAATGCGCAGACGGTGGCGGCGACAGTGCATCTGTTTGCCAAGGCGGGTGCGCGGCGCGTTCGCATGATTGAAAGCTTCTTCCCGGCCGATCAGGATCTCTCGCTGTGGGCACGCTACGGCCTGGACGTAAACGCGATTAACAACATGGGCGTGCCGGTGGTTTGGGAAAACGTGCAGAACCTGGGCAACTACAAGCAATATGTGCGCATGAAGGTGCCCTGGGGCGGGTACGCCTATCCGGCATACCACCTGAACCCGGCGTTCTATCAGTGCGACGTATACGCTTCGATGGCGAAGCTGAAGAACCATTGGATTGCAGGCGTGACCATGACGATGAAGAACAACTTCGGCAACACGCCCTGCTCGCTCTATGGCGGGGACTGCGGACCTAGCGGGAACGAGCGGCCGACGAAAGAGCGCGGACCTGTGCTGCACGACGGAACGACGCCTGCGCCCTCTGGAGTAGATGCCGAGTTGCATCCTGATTCGCCGCGCGATCCGGGCTATCGGGTTCCGCGCATTCTGGTTGATCAGAACGGTATTCGGCCAATTGATATCGCGATCGTGGATGGCGTCGAGACGGTGCGGGGAGGGGAAGGTCCGTGGCTTCCTGGCCTGGAAAAGATGACACCGGGCGTGATCATTGCCGGCCGCAACGCCGTCTGCGTGGACGCTGTCGGGATGGCAGTGATGGGCTACGATCCGTATGCGGAGCGCGGCACTTCTCCGTTCATCCGAGGCGACAACTCGCTGCGTCTCGCGGAAGAAGCCGGGATCGGAACACGGGACCTGAAGCGTATCGAAGTAGTCGGACTTTCGATTAAGGACGCTCATATCAATTTCGGACCCGGCGCGGTTGGTAAGAAGCTGAGCGAATTGAACTCGTAGATCGCACCGGTGAAGCGTGACGAAGGCCTTTACAGGAACGGCTCTGATCTTGTTGGAGGCTCACCAAGTCATCTCGACCGGAGCGAAGCGGAGAGATTTGCGGTTTCCGCAACAAACCACAGACCCTGGGTACCCCAGGTCCCGATTCTGGGACCTGGGATTCCACAAATCTCGAAAAAGATCCGCATTTCCTGCCAATGGATAGAATGCCTCCTATTTGTCATCTCAACCGGAGCGAAGCGCAGTGGAGAGATCTGCGGTTTCCCTAAATGATTTTCGACAGAGTAAAGCGGAGTTGAAATCGGCATCCCCGCGATTCGAGTCCCGTAGGGACGGCATGAAAATAGCCCAGCACGCCAGTGCTGGGTTTTGGTTGGCCAGGATGTGTCCAGTCCCGTAGGGACGACTGAAAAGAAATCGGCAAGCGATTCAGCCGTCCCTGCGGGACTGTTCCGTTTCCGATCGCTACCCAGCACTCCGTGCTGGGCTATTTTCATGGCGTCCCTGCGGGATTTATTCATCTCGCTCCGTCGAAAATTATCCTGGAAAATCTGGGTGCCCCATATCTGGCGCGCTCTTTGCGCCAGATGTGGGAAACCGCAGATCTCTCCGGTTTCGCTCCGGTCGAGATGACAAATTAGATGCAGCTACCGAGTCATTCCACAATTCAGCCGTCCCCGCGGTCTCGGCCATTAGCGGATAGGATTGGCCGAGTCTAACTTTTGTGAGGCCATCGCTATGAATCAGGTCCCTGTCTGGTTTGAACGCAAGTTTGACTTTTCGTTTCCGGTGGAACTGCTTCCGAATTTGTGCGCACGTCTGCGTGGCACTCCGGCCAGACTTGAAGAGGCGCTTCGTGGGCATTCTCGCGAAGTCCTATGCTGGAAAGCGCTAGAAAAGTGGTCGGCTCAGGAACACGCCGGTCACCTGGTTGACCTCGAACCGCTCTGGCTGGCGCGCGTGGACGATTACGTGACTGCCAGCGACCAGCTCACCGCAACAGACTTGCGGAATCGAAAAACCGACGAGGCTAACCACAACGCCCGTCAACTGGAGCAGATATTGACTGAGTTCCGCGCTCGGAGAGAAGGACTGCTGAAACGCGTGGACGAATTGGATATGTCGCTATTTGCTCAGGCCATTCCACACCCGCGTTTGAAAACTCCGATGCGGCTCGTAGACCATCTCTACTTTGTCGCCGAACACGACGATCATCATCTCGCGCGAATATGGGAGCTGGTCAACACCGTCCGCTCCAAGCCATGAACCGGCTACGGCTTCAAATCAAGAGATGCCTTGCCGGTCGCGGTATCGAAAGGCACGGAGTTGTGCTCGTGCGTCTGTTTCCAGCTTCCGTCGATCTTTCGATAACATGCTGTCCACCGCCACCACATATCTAGCGGGTGGCCGGATTTGGTCTTCGCGCTGACGTGGCTTAGGCCGTAGCTGAAGGCGATATCCGCATTCGCATCGATCTCGAGGTCGCGTATCTCGAAGCCGATCGGTCCCTCGAAGGAGGCAAACCACTCGGCGGCCCGTTTGCGCGGAGCTTCGGCTCCCATGGTGCGCAACGGATTCACCACATCAAAGAGGACAAAGTCGGCAGAGGCCAGCTCGGTTGCCCGGGCCGCGTCTTTAGCCCTTACCGCTTCCACCCGCCTCTCCAACAGCTTGCGAATCGCCTCTACCTCGGGCTCCGGTTGGGCCTGCTCGGTCGCGCGGCCGAAGTAGACAACGACTTCCTTGACCTTGCCGTTTTCTATGCGAAAGTGCTCCGTGTTTCTGAAGCGTGCGCCGGATGCCGGCTCACACTCGTATTGCACAAAGGCTTCATCGCCGCTGCCCACAAGCTTCTCGATATGAAAAGCCTTCACCTGCGCGTTGAAGGACCAACACCGCCTGATGTAGGTCTCCTTGTCGATTCGGTTGTCGCGTGGGCTGCTGAATGCGAAGTCTCCACTCAATAGGCTGCGGATCTTAGCTTCGTCTTTGGCTTCGTAGGCTGCAAAGTATTCGCTGACAAGCTGGAGGGAATTCGTGCCATCCATAAGCATCTCCGTTGTTAAATTTCCGGAAACTGATTGCATAATGCAATCAGTAGGCAATACTAGCCTAACCGATGCCATAACGCAACTGGTTGCAGAGTGTTTTTTTATGACGATCTACCTGGAGCTCGCGGGCCAGAGCTCGTCCAGCGTGTTGCCGTCGTAAAGCCGCCCATTCTTCATCACGGCGCGGATGGAGAGCGTGTTCTTAATATCGATCAGCGGATCGCGATCCAGAATGACGAGGTCGGCCAGTTTACCTGGCTCGAGCGTGCCGATCTCGGCGGCGCGCCCGATCGTGGCGCTCGATCCAACCGTGGCGGCGTGGAGCGCCTCCCACGGAGTCATCCCTCCCATGACATAGGCCTGCAGTTCCCATTGATATCCCAAGCCGGGCAGTTCTCCGTGACTGCCGACGCCGACCAGTCCACCGGCCCGCTGGATCCGAGCGGCGCTCTGCGCCACCTCGGGGAAGGCGTACTCGGAGGGCAGAGCCCATCCCAGCCTCTCCGTCTTTTGATCAATGAAGTAGTGCGGAGTAAAGCGGTTGAGCTTGCGGTCATCGTGCGGCGAGGCAGTGGTGAAGAAGAACTCCTGCCCGGGGAGTCCTCCGGCATTGATCTGCAGAGTGGGCGTGTAGCTGACGCCGGTTCGCACGAAAAGCTGGACGATATCGTCATAGAGCGGCAATGCTGTCATTGCGTGTTCGTTGCCCGGGAAGCCGTCCTGGATCTGGGTCAGATCCAGCTTCATATCCAGGGCGCCCTCGCAGGTAGTGAGAAGGCCAAGCCTCCCGGCCGATTCCACCATCCACTCACGGACGCGCCGGTTGCCGGTTCGATATTGCTTAAGGTTGTAAGTGCGATAGTCCCTGGGATAGCGGCTCAACACGTCGGTGACCGCCTGCTGCGAAGTGAAGTTATTGTAGGAGAAAATAGCCGGCCCGGTGCTGTATACGCGAGTGCCCACCATCTGTCCGTCTTCGATCAGATCCTGGTAGGCAAGCATATCGATACTCAGCGGAGACGGGTCCAGCGCGGTCGTGACGCCGTAAGCCAGGGTGGCGCGAAATCCCCAGTCCTTGAGGTCGAGGACACCGCGGCGCACCTCGCCCCAGTGCATGTGGGTGTCGACCAGGCCCGGGATCAGGTATTTCCCCGTTTCATCGCGAAGGGCCGCTCCGGCTGGAATGCGTAGGGATCCACGCCGCCCGATCGCCGTAATTCGGTTACCGGTGATGACCACGTCGGCATCGTGTATCAGCTCTTTGCCGCGCATAGTGATGGCAGTTGCGCCCCTCAGGACCAGCACGCCTCGCGGGATGTCGCGCGCAGCTTCGATGTCGATGTTTGTGGCCTCGACTCCTTTGCGCGCGCTGTCGGGTATCTCGTAGGAAATCGGCTTTCCGGGCTCAATTGCGGAGAGCGGACGGCGATAGAAGGTAGAACCTAGCGCCCAGCTGATGGTGTTGCCGTCCTCTGCCCAGTCGAAGAAGTCCGCCCCTGTAGCAGTGAGCCGGGTGACTTCGGAAGATGGCGGGTCAAGCGTGACCGTCTTGTCTGGAGTGGAGGGGATGCGGACGAGATAGAGTTGCTGGACAATCTGCGCGAGAGCCCAATGGCCGTCGGGGCTGATCTTCACATCGTCAGCCGGCGCCGGACCCTCCTGAAAATAGAACCCCGGCCCATTCGCCTGCAGCACGCGGCTGCGGCCTGAGCCGTTGATCGCGACTGCATACAACCCATCCTGAAAGTAGATGTAGACTTTCCCGGGCTGGGCGGTGAACTGCGGGGTTCCGCCCATGACGCCGGACGCAATCACTGTGCTCTTTCCGCCCTCTGCGGGGATGCGGATCAGGTTGGCTTCACGTGGGCCGAACTCCAGAAAGGTGTGCATGCGCTCGTAGTTGCTGGACTGGATCGCGATGATGCTCTGGGCGTCGGGAGTGAAGACGGGATGGGTGTAATAGGCCGATTCTGCGGTGAGCCGGACCGGCTCTCCTCTTCCTTCGGCACTCGCCCGCCATACGTAGCCGCCTTCCGCCGTCCAAGTGATGTACACGATCGAGCGTCCATCAGGCGACCATGAGGGCTGAAACTCCGGCGCGTTGCCGGCGGTGAGCCGGCGCGAGCTGCCGGTGGCGAGATTGGCGATGAATATATGCGCCAGCGCGGAGAAGACTACCTGCTTCCCGTCCGGGCTCATCCGCGGGCACTGGATGAGCCGGGCGCGCACCGGGCCGCTCTCCGGCGGCAGCGTGCGCGGGAAAGCGGGACCGGCATCGAGCTGCACATGGGCAAGAAAAGGAACAGTGTCGACCCGGCCTGTGGCCACCATCAGCCGGTGAATCTTGCCTCCATAGTTCAGCAGGATCGACACGCCTCCGGGAGTGAACGCATAGCGCGGGAGGAGATCGCGTGAAGAGAGGCCCTCCTGATTGTCGCGTTGGATGGGATAAAGCAGCCGCCGGTCGTGGCCGCTGATGAGGTCGCGCATGCGCAGCTCGGTCTGTCCCTCGAACCGGGTCGCGTAGACCAGAGAGTTGCCGTCGGGCGAAAGAACGGGACGGAAGGCGCTCCCCTGTGCGGTCACGATGGTTTCTTCCTGCCCCGTCTGCAGGTTAAGCCGCGCAATGTGCCAGAGGGGAAAGACCAGATCATCCGCGAAGCCAAGGCCGGTCTTCTCTTCAAAATAAAGGTAGCGGCCGTCGGGAGAAGCGACCGCGCCCAGAGCGTTCGCGCGGGACTCCTTTGGAGTATCGGGCGAAGACTTTGCATGTGTGATCTGCTGCGGAGGCGAACCATCAAGCGTGTATCGCCAGATCTCGAAGGCATTCAGATCCGGCTTGAAGCGCGAGACAAAAATCGACTTGCCGTCAGCGGCCCATGCCGGGGAGATCAACTCACTGTTGTCGTCAAGAGTCGAAATCTGCACCGGACTGGAGCCATCCGGATTCGCGATCCACAGATTTTCGTTACCCGACCGGTCGCTGATGAAGGCGAGCCGCTTGCCATCGGGAGAATAAGTGGGCTGCGAATCAAACGGCAGGCCGCAGGCAATGCAGCGCGCCGTGGCCCCGCGGCTATCCATCTCATAGAGGTCGCCGAGAAGTTCGAAGACGATGGTCTCCCCGTCGGGCGAGATGTCGAGCGAGACCCAGGTGCCTTCGCTCTCCTCAAAGCGCAGAACCCGGCCCGAAGTCAGAGGGAGCGTGTCTCCCAGCGTGCCTCGAAGTTCGTGATGGCCGGCTGGCGTTTGCGCAGGCAGCAGTAGCGGCAGGCAAAGCAGAGAAGCTGCGAGGAGGAGACAGCAGTGCAGTTTTCGCATGAACTTATCCTTCAATTACTATTGGGTGCCCCACGTCCGGATTCTCGGACGTGGGATTCCACAAAGCGAATGGTGATCCTGGTGCCATCGGTTGTGGTCTCCCACCTTTGCAACGCAAGGATGGGGCACGCTAGATCTGCTTGAAGTACGGATCCAAAACCACCACGAATCGAGGGTGCCCCATATCTGGCGCGCTCTTTGCGCCAGATGTGGGAAACCGCAGATCTCTCCACTTCGCTTCGCTCCGGTCGAGATGACAAATTAGGTGTAATTGCCAACTAAGCCTTCCTCACCCGATGCCACATCATTCATTGTTGCGATGCTCCGTGCTTCTGTATTCGCAGTTGCTTTTCTTTCTGTCATTCCCGCAGGGAATCTGCTTCTGGTCTCTCGGGAAAGCAGATTCCCTGCGGGAATGACAGAAAGAAAAGCAAAAACGGACAAGGAGGGCAGATGACAACATTCTTCTATTCGGTCTGCACCTGTTACCTTCTGATCTTCTGCCACTTCTTTTTCAGCACACGGTTCCACCACATCAGGTAACCGGTGATAGTCAGCAAAACCGGAACGAGGCCGAGGACGGCCCAGGCAATCTTCACAGGCATTCCGCCGAAGTCGCCAAAATGCACGGAGTAGATACTGATCGATAGCCTCTCTCCCGCCGTCCAGTTCGCGCTGCTGATGTTGGAGAGAATCTTACCTGTCGCCGGCTGAAAGCTGAGGACATCTTCGCGGATCGGCAAAGGCAGCGCCGGATCGCTCGAGAGAAAGACTTTTACCACGCCGCCCGGACGGTAGACGTCCATGTAGAGATACGCGAGCTGGTCATGCGGATAGAGCTTCATGGCTCTGCCCATGAGCGCGTCAACCGGCAGCACGGGATCGCCGGGACGCCAGCCCGAAGGAATCTCTTCGAGATGCCTCATTGAAGAGAAGACCGTGATCAGATGGTTGAAAGGGGCGGGAAAGATGAAAAACGCTCCGCTGAGGCCCCACATTGCGACAAACAGAAGAGACCAGAAGCCGAAGGCGCTGTGCAGATCCCAGTTGAGCCGCTTCCAGCGCGCATTCCATTTCACCTTGAGCGCGCGCTTCCAGTTTTTTCGCCCGGGCCACCAGATGAAGATACCGCTGGCGGCCATGATAAAGAGGAGTGCTCCGCCGGCGCCGTTCCACTGCGCACCCTTCGCGCCTGCCGCCAATTGGTTGTGCAGGTCTTCCGCAAGCGTCAGAAGCGCATGCCGGCGCTCAAGGATCTCGTCTCTGACGATGCGCCCAGTCACTGAGTCCACATAGACGATGCGCATCAATCCGTTCTGTTTGAGTCCTACGGAGACCACGCGGCGGTTGTTGGTCCGCATGTCGATGTTATCGAGCGCGCTGCCCGGATAGCCGCGCAGAGCAGTGGCCGCCACCTGGCCATAGCCGGCCGGACCGGCCTGAGCGTCATTCCCCAATCGCGGAACGTCGTCCTGCAGGTCGCGCTGAAACACCAGCAGGCTGCCCGTGAGGCTGATCAGGATGACGTAGAGGCCGATGACGACGCCGGTCCAGAGGTGTACCTGAAACAGCGCTTTCCTCCACCAGACGCTCTGTGGATGCTCGACGAATGACATGCTGGTTCCTGGCACTCGGGGCTCATGCCCGAGGGTGGCGCCCGCAGTCGCGGGTCACCGCCCAGATAGCGAAGGCATAGAGCAGCGCGGTCTGGCGGAGCCCGGAGAGACGTCCTGCCGCTCCGCCGTGGCCACCTTCCATCTCCACATGGAGCAGCTTGGGATTGTGGCCCGTATCGCAGGCGCGCAGCTTCGCAATCCACTTCGCAGGCTCCCAGTAGCCCACGCGGTCATCGGCCACGCTGGTGGTAGCCAGCACCGGATGATAACGTTGCGGCCGAACATTTTCGTACGGGGAGTAGCTCGCGATATAGTCGTAAGCCTTCGCATCGGCCAGCGGGTCGCCCCAGTCCGGACGCGTCAATGGCACCAGCGGATGAGTGGGATCGCTCATAGTGTTCAGCATATCGACGAACGGTGCCTGGCCGATGACGCCGGCCCAGAGATCGGGCCGCATGTTGTTCACCGCGCCGATCAGCAGCCCGCCTGCCGAGAAGCCGTAGATCACGATCTTCCCGCTGCGCCCATAGCCGTTCTCGATCAGGAATTCGGCGCAGGAGACGAAGTCAGTGAAGCTGCGCTTCTTGTGCAGCCGACGCGCCTCGAGAAACCAGCTCCAGCCCTTGGCCGATCCGCCGCGCACATGGGCGATGGCATAGATCCAGCCCCGGTCCACCAGGGACAGGTTAGGGGCGGAAAAATCGGGTGGGACAAAATAGCCGTAAGCCCCGTAGCCATACATCATGAGCGGCGCTTTGCCATCGAGAGGAGTGTCTCGTCTGCGCAGGACTGTAATCGGGACCAGCGCGCCGTCATCCGCCCTGGCAGACAGACGCTCGACCAGGTAACGCTTCCGATCGAAGCCTGGGCCGGCGCTCTGCTCCTTCTGCACCTCTCGCCGGCCAGTGGCCATATCGTAGGCGATCCATTGCCTGGGCTGCCGCGGCGATTGATAGGCAAACCGCAAGGTGGAAGAGGCATACTCCTGTTCCTCGCTCAGGCTCACGGAAAATGCGGGCTCGTCAAAGGTGATGGTGTGTTCGGCCAGAGTCGACGCAGCGCTGACGATCAGCCGCGGATTCGCATCCACACGCTCCGTCCGCACGAAGTGATCCCGGAACGGCTGCATGCCGAGGATATAGCGGTCCGGGCGATAAGCGATCCACTCGCGCCAACTACGCCGCGAAGTATCGTTCTTTTCCGCCCACATCAGTTTGAAGTTAGTGGCCTCATCTGCATTGGTGAGCACGACAAAGCGGCCGTTCCAATCCTCGACCGAGTACAGGTGTCCAGGGGTACGCGGCTCGAAGACACGCGGCGATTCGGCGGGCGCCGAGCCGGAAATCAGCCGCACCTCGCTACTTTGAGCGTTCCAGCACCGGATCATGATGTAGCTGTTCGCCGCCGTACAACTTACCGTCATCAAGAAGGCCGGATCTGTTTCGTGATAGACCAACGTGTCGCTGCCGCCGCGCGCGCGGCGGCGAAAAGTTTTTGCCGGACGGCTGCTCTCATCGCGCCAGATCCAGAAGATCCACTGCGAATCGGGAGAAAAGACAAACGGGCCAAAGGCATTCTGCGCCGGATGCGGCAGGATCTCTCCCGTCTCCAGGTCCTTGACGAAAATGTTGAACTTTTCCGAGCCATAGGAGTCTTCGGCCCAGGCGAAGAGCTTCTGGTCCGGACTGTGAATTGCGTTGACGACGTTGAAGGAGGCTCGGCCCTTTGCGCGCGCATCACCGTCCAGCAGCAGTTCTTCCCTGCCGCTCCCGTCGCGGCGCCTGCGATACCAGGACGGGTGCTGTGCACCGGGTGGGAAGCTGCTCCAATACAGCCAGGCCCCGTCGGGCGTAGGCGGTGGAGTCTGGTCGGTTGAGGTCCGAGCGGAGATCTCGGCAAAAAGCCGTTTCTGCAGAGGCTCAGTGGGGGCAAGCACGTCGCGGCAATAAGTGTTTTCCGCTTGCAGGTGTTCTTGGATGGCGCGGTTCAAGGTCGCAGGATTGCGCCACACCTCTTTCCAATCCGGATCCTTCAACCAGGCATAATCGTCGACGCGGACGCGGCCCAACTGCACCGTGCGCTTCGGGATCCCGGCAGTCTTCGGGGGCGCCGGAAGATAGCAGGGATTCGCAGGCGCCGCGAGCGCCATTCTAGAACTGCGGGCCAGCCAGGCGGCAACTGCAAGAGCTAGAAATTCTCGACGATCCATGTTCCTTTTCTGTTCTGTACTGTTTTCACCGTAGACCAAACTTCTAGGTGTAGTTGCCTGGGTGCCCCATATCTGGCGCGCTCTTTGCGCCAGATGTGGGAAACCGCAGATCTCTCCACTCCGCTGCGCTCCGGTCGAGATGACAAAGTTAGGTGTGATTGCCAACCAAGCCTTCCTCAACCCGATTTTCATTCGCATGAGTCGCCCGCGCGCTTCAGTTCACCTCGCGCTGGTAGACAATCTCTCCATCGAAGATAGTCATGTCCACGCGGGCGCCGGCAATCTTCGACGGGTCGATCGAAAAGATGTCGTCGGAGAGAACGACAATGTCGGCAATCTTGCCCGGAGTGAGCGATCCTTTGACCTGCTCCTCTCCCGAGGCATAGGCGGCCGCCACAGTGTAGGCATGCACAGCCTGTTCCACTGAAACCCTCTGCTCCGGCACCCAGCCATCGGGAAATTGGCCGTCGATGGTGCGCCGGGTCACAGCCGCGTAGATCCCGGCGAGCGGATCGATCGGCGCCACCCACCAGTCGGAGCCGAAGACGACCGTCGCGCCGGATTCGATCAGGGAGCGGAAAGCATAGGTGGTCTGCGCGCGCTCCAGGCCGATCCGCTTCTCGGCCCATCGTCCGTCATCGATGCAGTGATAGGGCTGCACTGAGGCAATCACCTCCAGCTCGCGAAAGCGGGGAATATCGCCAGGCCGCAGATGCTGGGCGTGCTCGATGCGGAGGCGGCGGCCGCGCTTGCCGTTCTCTTTTGTCAGTTGCCGGCAAAGGTCCAACACCACGCTGTTGGCGCGGTCGCCGATGGCATGAATCGCAATCTGCAGTCCAGCCCGGTCGGCGTCGCGCAGGTTGCGGTACATCTGACTGGCATCCAGCAGCTCTTCACTCGGCGTGCCGCAGGTATGCGGCGCATCGCTGTAGGGCTCGAAGAACCAGGCGGTAGTCGAGCCGAGCGAGCCGTCGGAGAAGCTCTTGACCGCGCCGATCTGTAACCGTCCCGAGTTGAAATGAGCCATGATGCCGGCATTGCCGAGGCGGCGCCACTCCGGGAGCGGCAGGTGAGCCGAGATTCTGATCTTGAGTGCGCCTTGGTGATCGAGGGCCTGGTAAACCTTGAGCACCTCGACCATGGTTTCGCCGCCGCGGCTGCCCAGCACACCCATGTCCTGCACGCTGGTGACGCCGAAGGAGAGTGCGTGCTCCTGTGCAGCCAGGATCGCCGTGCGAATGCGCTGCCCGGAGGGGAGCGGAATCGCGTGGTCGACGAGACGCTTGGCGGCGTCTTTGAAGATGCCCGTAGGATTCCCCGATGCGTCGCGAACGATTTCGCCTCCGGCGATCCCGGGCGTGTTGCGGTCGACCCCTGCCAGCCGCATGGCCACGCTGTTGGCGAGCATCATGTGGCCGTCGGAGCGATTTACCCACACCGGGTGATCGGGGGTGACGCCGTCAATGAGCGTCGCTGTGGGCAGTTCGGCAGGGTTCCATTTCTCCTGGTCCCAGCTTCCATGAAGGATCCATTCGCCGGCCGGCCGCGTGGCAACAAAACGCCGAAGTTCTTCGCGGAACTCCGCGGGACCGGCAACATCTCTCAGATCAATGGCGGTGAGCGTGTCGCCCCCGATGTAAAAATGCACGTGCGCGTCGTTGAACCCGGGCAGCACCAGCCGTCCGCCCAGATCGATCCTCCGGCTCGAGGCGGCAGCGAGAGCGGAGATCTCCTCATCCGAGCCGACGGCGACGATCTGATTACCCGCAATGGCGACGGCTTCCGCCACAGGCAGATCCGGATCGCAGGTCCAGACCTTGCCATGGAGCAGAAGCAGATCGATTGCCGGCGGCGATGCTTTCGATTGCTTCATTGGTCCCTTGTGCTGGCTCTGGGTGGAAGCCCCCTGCTTTAGCAGGGGGGAGCTGGACTTCAGTCCAGCGGGAAAGTCGTCCGGTCTTGAAATGGGCTTTAGCCCTGGATTTCCCGATGCCAGCGCTAAAGCGCATCATGATCAGAGTCGAACTTTTCTTAGGAGCGCTGAATCGCTCCTACCCCCGCATGAATGCGGGGGCTTCCACCCAAAGGCTCTGAAGCGGCCTTTTTCCGCAGCCGACTACCAGCCGTGCTCTGCTTTAAAAGATCCCCTTCCACCGCGACCAATGATACTGCAGGTTGCCAATTACGTTGCGGCGGCTGCCGTAGTTGCAATAGCTGATCGAGGTGCAGATTGGAACGTAAACCTTGTCGCCGATATTCGTTGCGCTGACCTGGAATTCCAGCGTCTTCCAGTAGTAATGCATCGAGGCATCGAACAACGTGTAGCCGGGAAGGATGAACGTGTTTGCCGGATCACCGGCAACGGTTCCGGTGTAATGCACGCCTCCGCCCAGGCCTAGCCCTGTGAACTTGCCGGCAGAAAAAGTGTAATTAGCCGCCAGGCTGACCAGGTCTTTGGGAATGAGCACCGGCCGCTTGCCGATCTCGCTGGCCGGCGAGGTTTTCGTGACCTTCTCATCGTCATACGCGTAGGAGGCGTGCAGATCGAGCCCGTGCATCACGTTGGCCACGCCTTCCAGCTCTACCCCGCGGGAACGCACCGCGCCCAGTTGCAGCGTGTTCTGCGGATTGTTGGGATCCGGTGACTCCACGTTGTTTTCATCAATGTTATAGAGCGAAGCGGTGATGAAGCTATTCGAGTGGCGCGGCTGATACTTCAATCCCTCTTCGTACTGCGATCCGGTGGTGGGCTTGAATGCCTGCCCATAGAAGTTGACGCCCGTCGTGGGCAGAAAGGAGGTCGAGTAGCTGAAGTACGGGGCCAGTCCGATGCTCGACAGGTACGTCGCACCGGCGCGGCCGGTAAATTTGCTCGGGTTCTGCGTCGTCGACGGAGTATGGAAGAGGAGATCCTCGGTGGTCAGGCCGGTCCAGTCTTCGCGGCCGCTCAATGTCGCGACGATCTTGGGCGTGAACTTCACCAGGTCCTGCAAATACACGCCGTTCTGCCATGACGGCTGTTTGCTCTTGAGGTAGGGAACAGGGGCGCCGATGCTCTGATTATAGTTGGGCTGATAAACGTCAATCGGCGGTGCGCTCGAGAAGCCGCTGATCTGTAATGCGTTGGCATGGGAGTAGTCCTCGCCGATCAGCACTGAATGATTCACCTTGCCGGTGTTGAACTGCGCGAAGCCCTGGTTGTCGACCGCGTACAGCCCCAGCGTCAGGGCATCGGAGTATCCGAAGCGACTGAGTGTCCTCAGATCCGAGGCCAGCCCGCCGCCGAATGCGTCGTTTCCGTCAAAGGCAATCCTCGAGTAGCGGAACGTCTGGCGGAAGGTCCAGAGGTTTCCGAAGTGGTGCTCGAAAAGATACGCCGTCGACCACTGCTGGCGATGGAAGTAGTCAAACCCGGGCTGTCCGGTGAAGAAACTGGTGGGAATCTTGCCGTTCGGGTTGTAGTAAAGCGTGCCCTGGGCGGGAAGGAACTGGCTCCATCCCGATTTGTCGTGCTGGTAGTCGGTAAGGACGGTCAGAATCGTCTTATCGGAGGGCGCCCAGGTCAAAGCAGGTGCGATAAAGCGGCGATTGTCGGGCACATAATTCACTTGCGTGTCGCTGTCGCGGTAGAGGCCGACAAGCCGGTACCGCAGGCGGTCGCTCCCGTTCAGCGGTCCGCCGAAATCTCCCTGCGCCTGCCGCCGATCGTAGCTGCCGAATTGGGCGATCAGCTCGTTTGCGGCCTCGAGCGGAGGCCGCTTAGTGACCAGGTTGACCAGGCCGCCGGGAGTGTTTTGCCCATAGAGAACCGAGCTTGGCCCCTTGATAACGTCGATCTCTTCCAGATCGTATGGTTCGATCTCACCTTCGACCTGTCCGCTCTGCCAGCGAAGATTGTCGCGAAACATGCCGTAGGTCGATTCGTCGAAGCCGCGGATATTGAACCAGTCAAAGCGCGGGTCTGCGCCATACGTAGCGGTTCCCACGCCCGCCGTATACTCGAGCGCCTGGTTCATGCTTTGTACGTCGCGCTGCGCCAGTTGGTCCATGGTGATAACGGAAATCGTCTGCGGCGTCTCGATCAACGGGGCGCCCGTCTTGGTGGCGGTCGTAGAAGAGGTCGCGACATAGCCGCCGGGAGCGGTGACCGAAACGATGCTGACCGCCTGGCCGACATTCAGAGTGAGGTCAAGATGTTGCCCGCCGCTCTGCGTCAAATCGACCGGCTGCTGAATGCCTGCGTAGCCGGGAGACTGCACCTGCAGCTCGTAGCTCCCCTCCGGAGCCGAGATCGAATAGGAGCCGTCGGCTGTGGTCTGCGTCTGCTGGCGGTAGCTTCCACAGGTCAGCGCGACGTTGGCTCCGATGATGACGCCGTGCGACTGGTCGGTGACCGTGCCGCTCAGTTTGGCCGCGGGCCGTTGAGTATCGACCTTGCAGGATCCTGCAGCAGCCGTGGTTTGTGCATATGCCGGTGGGGCGCAGCACCAGAGGGTAAGAAACGCGCCTGCTGCAAACTGCAGAGCTGGGGAACGGAAGCTGAACCCTCGCGCCGTACGCTCATGTGCGGCATGAGACCGGCCGCGGCGTGCCGGTTGGAGAAGAAATTGGCGACCTCGTGCCATCATGAACAACTCCTTTTATAAGGGTTATAAGGGACTGCTTCCCGGGGGGCTTCCGCGCTCTGCGTTACGTCAACATGAACGTGGTGTCAATTGTGGTATCTTCGGGGTTTTTATTGGGTCCAGTAAAGGTCCAGATTCGTAGACATGCATGGAGCCAGAGGACGGTCTGAAGCTGGGCGCCCCCGCCCACCCCAGCGAGCCGGCAGCAGGCTCTTCGCCAATTTCGTTCGATTGCACGCCGCCGCGATCGCGTCGGCGGCGGCCGGCACTGGACCCATGAAATAGTCGTCTTCTGGACCTTTACTTGATCCAGAGCCGTCGGCGATCCTTCTCTCGAGGGCGTCGCCGAATGTTCGTACGCAGTTGCTGGAAGCCGCGCAGCGAAGAAGAAATGTGGGCTTTGGTGGAGGCTTACCCCTGGGCTCTGCTTATCAATAACGGCGACGCGGGGCCGTATGCCACCAACCTTCCGCTCCTAGTGGACCGTTCCGGGACCCGGCCGAAGCTCATCGGCCACATCGCCGCCGGGAACGATCATGCCGAGGCCCTGCGAACCGCATCCGCTCCGACGCTCGCCGTCTTTGAGGGGCCGGCCGGTTATGTAACGGCCTCCTGGTACCCGAACCGCGACATGCCCTCCACCTACTACTACACGACGGTCCACTGTTACGGGCGAGTGGTTCTCCAGAACGAGCAAGCACTGCGAGACTCGCTCGAGATTCTCACCGAGCGCATGGAGTCGCAGTTTCGCGACGGCTGGAAAACCTCTGAAGTGCCTCCCTATGACATCACCCGCCGCCTGAAGTACATCGTCGGATTTGAAATCGAGGTAGAGCGGATCGAGGGTAAATTCAAGCTAGGGCAGGATGAGCCGAAGAAGGACGCCCTGGCGGTGGGACACAAATTCGCCGAGTCTGACGATAGAGGCCTGCGCAAGTTGTCCCGTCTCATACTCGACTACAATCGCCCCGAAGAATGATCCGGTAAAGCAGCCTTGAGCGAAGCTCTGGAAAAAGCGGCGAGTTCCCCCGGCGCGGCCGGGACACTTCTCCGCCAGCTTGGGCTTTGGGATTCGATCTCGATCGTCATGGGGATCATGATCGGTTCCGGCATCTTCCTGATGGCCGGCAGCATAGCGCTCGAGATCCATTCCCTTGCCGGTGTGATTGCAGTCTGGCTATTGGGCGGCATGATGAGCCTGGCCGGAGCGCTGTCGCTGAGCGAGCTTGGGGCTGCATTTCCCGCGGCGGGCGGGCTTTACGTGTACCTGGTGGAAGCGTACGGACCAGCCGTAGGCTTCATCTACGGCTGGAGCGCGGTGAGCCTGATCCACGCCGGCAGCATTGCGACCATGGCTGCGGCTATCGGTTTCTACACTGCGCCCCTGCTTGGCCTCTCTCATGCAGAGCAGAAACTGGTACAGGTGCTCTGCATCGTTTTCTTCACCGTGATCAACAGCCTGGGCGTCTCCCTGGGCAAGCGTGTCCAGAACACACTGACCGCCGTCAAAGTGGCTGGACTGGCGCTGATGGTAGCGGTGTTGTACGCGAAGGGAAGCGTCGCGCTGCTGGGCCGGAACTTCCTCGGTGCCGGCCTGCATGCGAGCAGTCTCACCGCCTTCGGCGTCGCTCTGGTGGCCGTACTTTGGGCCTACGATGGCTGGCACATCGTCTCCTTCACAGCGGGCGAGATCCGCAATCCGGGCCGCACCTTGCCCCGGGCGCTGATGATCGGCACACTCCTGACCACCGGCATCTACCTGCTCACCAATGTGGGCTATTATGCCGCCTTGCCGCCAGAGTCGATTCGCGGAACCGATCGGGTCGCGGCGGCGGCGGTCGAGCATCTCTTAGGACCCGGCGCGGGCGTGTTCATCAGCATCCTGATTGTCATTTCGATCCTGGGAGCCATCAACGGAGTGATCCTGGGCGCTCCGCGCATCAACCTGGCAATGGCGCGCGACGGACTTTTCTTCCGGCAGTTTGCCCAGGTCAGCCGCCGCACTCATGCGCCGGTGGTGGCCACAGTGGCCCAGGGAGCGTGGGCCATTCTCTTCACCCTCATCGGCTCCTTCCGCGAGCTCTTCACGTCCTACGTCTTCACATCGTGGATCTTCTACGGCTTGTGCGCGGTGGCAGTGATTCTGTTGCGGGTCAGGAGACCCGAGCTGAATCGTCCTTACCTCTGTCCTCTTTATCCGGCCACACCCATTTTCTTCATCCTCGCTTCGCTCGGCATCGTGATTACCACCTTTGTCGTGAGCCTTCGCCAAGCGCTGGTAGGGGTGGCGCTGATTCTCATCGGCCTTCCGCTCTATTACGTCTTCCGCTATATCGAGCGAGACCGCCTCCTCGCCCCGGAAGCACATCCGGGGCATTAGAGCATTTTGACGACCCCGGCCATCGAGATCTGTGGAATCCCAGGTCACCCAATATTTGCTTAGGCGCATTTCTAACCAAAGTCGAAAAACCGGGTGCCCCACGTCCGGATTTTCGGACGTGGGTGTCTGATACTAAAAGGGCAAGCTTCAAGAGCCAAAGCCGTTTGCGGTGACTGCCCGCATGGTCTGGAACGCGGCTTTCATCTGACGTGGCGTGAAGGCGGTGAACCCGAAGACCAACCCCGAATCCTGCGCCTTCAGCGAGTACGAGGAGAGGGAGGGCACGTCCAGCCCCGCATTGCGCAGGCGCATCGACCAGGCCCGATCGTCGGCGCCGGCCGGCATCCATCCGAGCAGGTTCATACCGCCGTCCGTGTTCCGGAACTCCAAGGGAAATCGGGAATCGCGAAACATTTCCAGGAAATACTGCTGGCGTTCGGCATAAGCCCGGCGGCAGCGGCGGATGTGCGAATGGAAGGCTCCGCTCTCGAGAAACAGTGCGAGAGTTGCCTGATCGATCAGCGGGCCGTGATCGTCGATCAGGTGTTTGCTCGCCCGGAACCGGTCCACCAGCTCGGGCGGAACAACGACGTAACCCACGCGCAGCGCGGGAAACAGGATCTTGCTGAAGGTGCCTACATAGATCACGCGGCCGTTTACGTCGAGGCTCTGCAGGCTGGGCAGCGGAGAAGCGCTGTAGCGAAACTCGGCATCGTAGTCGTCCTCGATCACCCAGGCCTTGTTTCCCGCGGCGTAATCCAGGATGGCCAGGCGCCGCGCCAGAGAGAGCGAAATCCCAGTGGGAAACTGCCGCGACGGCGTGGTGTAGATAAACGCGAGCCCGCGAATGTCGCTGTGCGGTAGCTGCAGGCCCTGCTCGTCCAAAGCGCCTGGAATGATCCTGGCGCCTGCGCTCTGGCAGGCGAGACGCGCGCCCAGGTAACCGGGATCCTCCACATAGACGCGCTCTCCATGCCGGGGCACCAGCAGGTTCGCCAGCAGGTAAAGCGCCTGCTGCGATCCAGAGGTGATGACGATCTGCCGCCAGTCGCAGTTCACTCCGCGGCTGGCCTGAAGGTATTCGGCCAGCCGCTTCCGCAGCTCAGGAAATCCGGAGATGCAGCTTGCCTGGTAGTGCAGCAGGTCGGGGCCATATTGCCGCAACGCCCTGCCGCGCAGACGATTCCAGATCATGAGCGGAAACAGAGTCACGTCGGGCTGGCATGGCCGGAAGGGTTCCGGAGTGCGCAAGCCGCGCGCCGGTAGCTCCGTTTCCGAATCCAGGGCCTTGCGGCGTTTGAGGTTGGTTTCCCGTCCGCGCCGGGGCAGGCTCACCAGCGAGCAGACAAAAACCCCGGATCGGGAACGCGGTTCGGCGTAGCCCTCGCTCACCAGGCGGTCATAGGCGTAGACCACCGTATTGCGGGAGATGCGCAGTTGCGCCGCCAGCTCTCGCGTCGAGGGCAGCATTTGTTGAGGCCGCAGGGTTCCGCGCTGAATAAGCTGCTTGATTTGCCGGACTACCTGATCCTGCAGGGTTGTCTCGTCATCGCGGTCGAGCCAGATTCCACCTAAGATCTTCATCGCCCTCTATGGCCTCTGATAATAATTTCCACAAGGCAACATTTCTCCTCAATAGTTCCGTCCCAATACAACCTGCAACAGGCAAGGAAGTCGACTATGCCAACTACCTACACACGTTCAGCGGGATGGTCCATTTTTCTGGGGATCCTGCTCCTTCTGGCGGGAATCCTGGCCATCCTTGTGCCATTCTTTGCCGGTATTGCCGCTAGCGTCTTTTTTGGATGGCTGGTGTTGTTTGCCGGTGTCGCACACCTGATCTATGCATGGTCGGAGCGCGGGGCCGGCGCCATTCTCTGGCAGGTCCTCATCGGCATCGTATATATAATCGCCGCTCTCTACATGCTGGTTCTCCCTGTTGCCGGAGTCGTCGCGCTCACGCTGGTGCTCGCCTTCTATATTGCCGTTGAGGGAGTCTTCGAACTCGCCGTTTTCACCCGGCTTCGGCACCTGCGTGGAGCAGTCTGGTTCCTCATAGATGGCCTGGTTTCCCTGCTGCTTGCCGGCCTCATCTTCTTTCACTGGCCGTCGAGTTCATTATGGGCCGTAGGCACACTGGTAGGGGTCAGTCTGCTGTTTAGCGGCATCGCAAGGCTCACTCTTCCGATAACTCTACGTACAACCTGACGGTCTTTGCTTTCCACTCCACTGGCTTCGGTGGAGTGGAAAATGGGTTGAGGAAGCCTAGGTTGGCAATTACACATGATTTGTCATCTCGACCGAAGCGGAGTGGAGCGATCTGCGGTTTCAGCGACCTACACTGCGAATTTCTGACTCACCACACTAGAGCATTTTCACTTTAAGCGGTCTTTGCTCTTCTTTCCGTCATTCCTGAAGGCAATCTGCTTTTCCTATCGCTTTGCTACCATGCCGAGAGACCAGAAACAGATTCCCTTCGGGAATGAGAGAAAGAAAAGCAACTGCCTCCCCACTCCACTCGCTTCGGTGGAGAATGAAAATGGGTTGAGGAAGCCTAGGTTGGCAATCACACATGATTTGTCATCTCGACCGGAGTGTACATGGGCCTGCGTCCCACCCAAGGGGATGAAAATCGGAGCCCCGGCTTGGTCGGCAATCAGGCTGTGAATTAGCTAAGCTGGAGGTGGCGTGAAACGGTAAAGACCCTCTTCGCTCTGGGTGAGTTGAGACCGTACCGGAGTTTGGTCTGGGATGTGCGTTTTGAACCTATGAGTGTCGCGCTATCCGTCCCTGAACGGGAAGGGTGGTAGCTCGTGAGAGTGCGTAAGTCTTTCGCCGCGCGTCCTACCCTTCCGCGTCAAGGAGGGAACTATGTTAGGTAGGGTAGCAGGGATTGACGTCCATAAGAAAGTGCTGATGGTGGTGGTAATTGAAGTAAGCGAACAGGGTGGGACAGTGAAGCGCAAACGGTTCGGCACCCTAGCCGGCGAGTTGCGTTTAATGTCGGACTGGCTGCGGGAAGAGGGGGTGGAGGAAGCCGTGATGGAATCGACCGCCCAGTACTGGAGGCCGGTGTGGTATGAGCTGGAGCCGCAGATGCGTTTGCATCTGGCGCAGGCGTACTCTAACCGCGCCCCGCGCGGACGCAAGCACGATTTTCGCGATGCCGAACGTCTGGTGCGGCGGTTGCTAGCCGACGAGCTTACCCTGAGCTTCGTGCCTAGTGGCGAACAGCGCAGTTGGCGCACGATGACGCGCATGAAGACTCATCTCACCCAGGACCAATCGCGGCTGCATTCCCAAATCGAGTGTCTGCTGGAGGAGATGCGCATCAAGTTGTCCAGTGTAATCAGCGATCTGCTGGGAGTCAGCGGATACCGTATCTTACGCGCCTTGGCCAAAGGGGAAACCGACGCGAAGAAATTAGCTGCCCTCAAAGATGATCGGCTGCGTGCGAGCGAGCAGCAACTGGTGGATGCCCTGAGCGGGAATGTCCAGCCCTACCACCAGCAATTGCTGGGGCTCTATCTGGACCGTTACGATCTCATCGCCACACAGATCGAGCAGCTCAATCAGATGGCCGCCGAATCCATGCAGAAGCATCAGCAAGCAGTGGAGCGCCTGGCGCAGGTTCCTGGTTTCGGGGTCGACTCCGCCCAGCAGGTAATCGCCGAAGTAGGAGTGGAGGCCAGCACCTTTGATTCAGCCGCCAAGCTGACCTCGTGGGTGGGAACCAATCCAGGGCGGGAGGAAAGCGCGGAACAGAACCACAACAGCCACTCGGCCAAAGGCAATCGCTATCTGCGCCGTATCCTCAACCAAGCTGCACATGCGGCAGTGAAGAAACAAGGCTGCCACTTTCAAGCCGTGTTCCGGCATCTTCTGCCACGGCTGGGCTATAAGGGAGCCATTTGGGCTGTGGCTCACCGCCTCTGCCGCTTCGTCTGGAAGATCTTGCATGAACGAGTTCCATACGTGGAGCATGGCAGCGAACCCAACCCCAGAGCGAAACAGCAACGCGCCCGCAAATTGCTACAAAATCTGCACAGGCTCGGCTATCAAGTCACCATTGAACCTCTAAGCTAAATATCTCCAATCCGGGGGCACCCCCTATGAAAGAGATCTTCCCAGGATGATTTTCGAGAGAGCGAAGCGGAGTGGAGAGATTTGCGGTTTCAGCGATCTACACTGCGAATTTCTGACTCACCACACTAGAGCATTTTCACTTTAAGCGGTCTTTGCTCTTCTTTCTGTCATTCCCGTAGGGAATCTGCTTTTCCTATCGCCTTGCTACCATGCCGAGAGACCAGAAACAGATTCCCTTCGGGAATGACAGAAAGAAAAGCAACTGCCTCCCCACTCCACTCGCTTCAGTGGAGAATGAAAATGGGTTGAGGAAGCCTAGGTTGGCAATCACACATGATTTGTCATCTCGACCGGAGCGAAGCGGAGTGGAGAGATTCTGCGGTTTCCCACATCTGGCGCAAAGAGCGCACCAGATATGGGGCACCCTCGAGTGGTGAGATGACTGTAACCCGTCTCACCGGAGACCTTGCCGCAAAACATACGATAGATGGTTACGAAATAGACGATTGCCAGCAGGATGCCGAAACACCACCAGACCAACCCCACACGCACTGCATGCGGCCCCGATAGTGCTTCTGCGACGTCAGGTCGCGCGCCGGAATCGGTCGACGACGGCAGCAGTGTGGGATAAAGTCCAGCCGCAGCGCCCGCCAGCATCGCCACCAGGTAAAGACACGATGAGAGAAAGGCCCAACCCGCGCGTCCTCGCCGTGGCCTGGCCCTTGATAAATTGACCCTGCGATAGAGAGCCGTCATGGTTCTGTAAATCGGTAAAATGCTTATACCTAGTAGGGAGAGGAATGGGAATTAATCTTATACCAGAGGATATTCGGGCGCGTTTCAGGTTTGAGGAAAGAGGTCATGCAACGGCGATCCTGCATAGCGATTTCCCCACCGAGTTCGGCGATATTGTTGAAGCCCTTAGAGCGTTTACGTTGAGACGCAGCGCCATTCTGACTCCTGGCGGAGGGCGCTCGCCAATTCCCATTGCGATTGATGGCTTTCTGTTTCAGCGCGAATGGCGGACGAGGAAATTCGATATTGAAATCACCGTAGACGGCATTCCGGTGCCGATTCCCACGCACAAAATCGACAACTTCAAGAATCGCATCGGTGTCGAAGTTGAGTGGAACAACAAGACGGAATTTTATGACCGCGATCTCAACAATTTTCGGTTGCTGAACGTTCTTAATGTGCTGTCGGTCGGTGTCATCATCACTCGCGAGAGCGAGCTACAAGAGCTATTTGATAATTTGGGGAAGGGTGCATCCTACGGCCCTTCGACCACGCACTGGAACAAGCTCATTCCTAAAGTTGATGGTGGCGGTGCGGGTCAATGTCCGTTGCTCATGATCGGCATGGGAACAGACTGTTATGATGCGACCTGTTGAGCGGCCCTCAATCCGCGGCGATAACTTGCGAGTGGTGGGCGTAGGTCTTCCATGTCGGCGCATAGCTTTCATCCGCCTGATTTCCCCAGATCGCCCACTTTTTGCGCTCGCCGCGTGCGAATAATTCTAGAAATGGTCCGGGGCTGCAAGCCTCAATGATGGGATACTGTTCGTCGGGCTTGCGTGAATGCTCCCGCTTTCGGCTGCACAGATAATTAACTTGGCTTCTGCCGGGAGCAAGGGTGCGAGCATTCTTGCCGCGTACGCCGAATAAGATCATTTCCGTCACGTTACGGAAATAGAATCCGACCCCACGACCATCCGAACCGCCATCTTTTCTGATTTTGTGCCAGACGAGATTTGCCTTGTACTTGAAGCCCCACGCTTGCATAACGGCGAGGCCTTCAGGCAGCAATGCATTCGGGCACCACAGGTAGAGGTGGCATGTATCCGCGGCTGTTTTGGCGACAGGCAAGGCCTTGATCTCGTCAAGAGCCATCGTGCCGTAGCGATTCAGGCGCTTATGTTCCGGAGCGACCTTTCCCGTGCGGTTTTGGAACTGCCACGGTGGATCAACGAGAATAGTTCCGAACTTTCGACCGCCGACAAAAGCGAGGAGGTCGTCCGAAATGGTGAGGATCGCAGGGACCGGTTCGTCAACTACTAAATGATTCTGATCTTTCACGTAATCCTCCCTGGGCGAATCTCCGGCTTCAAGGGCAAAGGCAGTTGCTGGCTGCGATATTGATCGAGGTACTCAAGGACGGCCCGGCGTCCAAGCCAGGAGAGAGACACATCATGCTTTTCGGCCATGGCGGAAAGTTCTTCAAACTCTTCGTCGTCGAGGTTGACCGCAATCCGGTGCTTATTCGTAGGCATGAAGCTCTCGGTGGAACAAGGTGTAACACCTTGTTCCCTAGTGCACCACTGTAGCACACTTCCCTACCGGATTGTGAACTGAGGCTGGGTGCCCCGTATCTGGCGCGCTCTTTGCGCCAGATACGGGAAACCGCAGATCTCTCCACTTCGCTGCGCTCCGGTCGAGATGACAAAGTTAGGTGTAGTTGCCAACCAAGCCTTCCTCAACCCGATTTTCATCCACTTGGGTGGGCCGCAGGCCCATGAACACTCTGTCGAAGATCACTCTCGAAAATCATTTAAGGAAACTGGCCATCAGTCTTTAGCCGCTGCCATAACTTTGTCATCTCGACCGGAGCGCAGCGAAGTGGAGAGATCTGCGGTTTCCCCAACACATAAACCACAGATCCCGGGTGCCCCAGGTCCCGACTCTGGGACCTGGGATTCCACAACTTGCGAAAAAGACCCAGATTAGCTTCGCGAACCTGGGGCACCCGGCCTAAAAGACCGTCCCCTTCAAGGGCAATATTCCATTTTCATTGCCTTGGGTGGGCCGCAGGCTCATGAACACTCTGTCGAAGATCATCCTGGGAGGTCTGCTCTGCCAGCGGTTGTGGTCTCCCACCCTTGCTACGCAAGGATGGGGCACCCTGAATCTGTTTGGAGTATGGATCCAAAACCACCACCACTCCGCAAATACTGGGGAGATGGACCTAGGAGACTTGGCTCCGTCATTGAGTGCGACGAGTCTTCCGGGGTCGAAGCGAGCCCCGTCACCACGTAATTACCGAGCCATCGAATCACGCATTGGCGGAGATAACCGGCCAACCTTGCGAGACTCGCTGGTGAGCGGAGACCCTGATCTGGCGCGGGGTTGAGAGGTGTTCTATTATTCTTCAGCTGGGTTTCTTACCGTTTGGCGAGGTCAGCGCAACTCGCAATAACGGACTCACCAGTAGCGGCGGCAGACTGGAACTCATTTGGACAGAGCTTCGGACTTCCAGGAGCCAGCCTGGGCCCAAAAGCCACACCCGTAGCGGAGATCGCAACTCAAGTAACCGAGAGCTTTGGAAGGACCGATGGTTATCTCAGCCAACCTAGAGCAACATCGCCTGCGACGAGCGCAATATTTTACACACCATTAGAACGGGAAGCGATTGGCCGGTTATGGCGATTTGTCACCAATCGAGAATTGCACCTTGCAGCGTGTCTCCTTAGTCATTTGCTCGGTGCCTTTCGAAATTTATAGGGTCTTATTGGACGCACGGGCGACCAACTCGTCCAATCTTGAAAGCAAAAGCTTTAGGACGGGAGACTGGTTCGACCTTCTGTAGCCGAGGACCAGCTCGACAGTGGGCGTATCTCCCTTCAGAGGGCGACTGGTTACAGACGAAGGGAGAAAGTTCTGTGCGTAAGCAGGTAACAGCCCTACGCCGCGCGTCGACACTATTAAGGACATTCCCATGGAGAGATGGTCCGCCTCGTGAGCTGGCGTGATATTGACTCCGGACCGCTTCAGGTAATTGTCGATGACCGCACGCAGTACAGGAGCCGTGTCCGACACGGTCACGAATGTCTCGCCTGCCAGATCCCTTGGACTGATGGCTTTGAGCGCAGCGAGATGGTGGTCACCTGGCAAGATCACCATCAAGGGCTCCTTGACCAGAAGACGGAAGCGCCAAGTCCGGCATCCCTCGTTCTCTTCGAAGAAAAGCTGCATCGACTGTTCCCTTCAAAAGTGCATTCGCGAGCAGCGGCGAGTATTGACTCGATATCATCACGTCGATGTTGGGCAGTTCGTCGCGCAAGATCCGCAAAGCTTCGGGCATCCATCTCAATTCGTGTCCGGTCAGAAAGCCCATGGCGAAGCATGGCTTGCGAGGATGAGCGACCCGGCGCGCAGCTTCGGCTGCCGCTTCTACCTGCGACAGCACCAGGCGAGCGTGATCGAGAAAGGCTCGACCCGCCGGTGTCAGTTCGATACCGCGAGCTCTTCGCGTCAGGAGTTGGGCGCCCAGCTCGTTCTCGAGATCTCGAATCTGCCGGCTCAACGAAGGTTGCGACGTGTGCAATTTTCGCGCTGCCGCCACGGTTAGACTTCCCGCCTCGGCAACCGCGACGAAATAACGAAGATGGCGTAGTTCCATTTCTCCGCCCCCATACCTTGGAAGCATAGCTCTCAGCTTAACAAAGTATACTTCAAGGTGCGACTACCGGCTTTGTTTGCAATCCAATGAGGTGATCTGAGGCTATTCTAGGCGGCTCGGCATACTGCGAGTCATGCCCAGTTTGCATGGCCTCGAGATCGAGAGAGGGAATTATGAGCTCACCCGTTGTTCTGATTACCGGCGCATTGACAGGAATCGGTCGAGCTGCCGCAATAATCTTTGCGCAAGAAGGAGCACGCATTGTTGTATCCGGGCGTCGAGACAAACAAGGGCAAGAGTTAGTTGCCGAGCTGCAAGGGCTCGGAGCAGAAGCCATTTTTGTTCGCACTGACGTCCGCAATGAAGATGACGTGCGTAACCTTGTGGATCAAACTGTCAAGCGTTTCGGACGCCTGGATATTGCAGTCAATAATGCTGCGACTGAAGGATTGCGCGGTCTGGTAACTGAACAGACCGCAGAAAGCTACGCGGCTACGTTCGATAGCAATGTATTGGGTGTGCTGTTAAGCATGAAGCACGAACTGCTGGCGATGCTGCCACAGGGGAGCGGGAGCATCGTCAATGTCTCCTCAGCCTATGGAAGCGTCGGCGCTGCCGGAGCATCCGTCTATGTAGCCAGCAAACATGCAGTGGAAGGGCTGACAAAGTCCGCTGCGCTTGAAGTTGCGGGCACCGGGGTACGCGTTAATGTGGTGGCTCCGGGCACTACGGATACGGGTATGCTCTCACGCTTCACCAACACCGATGAAAATAAAGCGGCGCTGGTCTCGACCGTGCCCGTCAAACGTCTCGCAGCTCCGGAGGAGATCGCTCATGTGATCGCCTTTGTCGCTTCGGCAAATGCGTCGTACATGACCGGCGCCTCTATCCCAGTGGATGGTGGCATGCTCGCTGACTAATTGGCTCCGGGACTCAAGGTGTGGAAGAAGCGGACAAGGAGGAAGGACACCGATGACCGAAGGTACGAAGTTGCGGGGAAAAGTGGCAGTCATCACCGGCGGCACTACCGGGATAGGGTTGGCTACGGCTAAGCTCTTTGTCAAAGAGGGCGCCTATGTCTTCATCACCGGCCGCCGCCAAAAAGAGCTCGACGAGGCCGTGAAAGCAATCGGAACCAACGTTACAGGTGTTCAGGGAGACATTGCCAAACTGGCCGACCTTGATCGTCTTTATGAGGCCGCCAAAGCAAAAGGAAGGCTTGACATCGTCTTCGCCAATGCCGGCATTGCGGAATTTTCTCTTCTCGGCAAAATCACTGAGGAGCATTTTGACAAACTTTTCAACATCAACGTCAAGGGAACGCTGTTCACCGTGCAGAAAGCCTTGCCGCTGCTGAATGATGGTGGCTCGATTATTCTCAACGGCTCGGTCGCGAGCGTGAAAGGTACGCCCTCCTTCGGCGTCTACGGCGCGACAAAGGCCGCCCTCCGTTCCTTCGTGCGGACCTGGACCTCGGATCTCAAGGACCGCCATATTCGCTCAAACGTTATTAGTCCGGGTCCGACCGATACGCCAGCTATAGATGGGCAACCTGAAGACGCCATCGCACGGATTGTGTCCACCATCCCAATGGGACGCATGGGAGAACCCGACGAAATTGCCAAGGCGGCATTGTTTCTGGCCTCCGATGACTCCAGTTTCATCACCGGGATCGAACTATTCGTTGACGGCGGCAGGGCGCAAATCTAATCCGCAAATCTAATAGACGATGCGAGGAAACATTCAATGAGCCCGACTAAACAGGAAAAGAACAAGGCTCTCGTTCTTGAGGCCTTTGACACTCTCTTCAACAAACGGGACTACGTAGCGGCCGAGCGCTACTGGTCCCCTCACTACATTCAACACAGTGCTCATATCGCACCGGGCCGTGAGGGTCTGTTCAATCTCATCAAGAGCCTCCCACCAACCCTGAGCTACGAACCGGGAGCGATCGTGGCTGAGGGAGACCTGGTGATCGTGCACGGGCGATTTAGCGGTTTCGGTGCTCCTGTGAATTGGATTGCCGCAGATATTGTGCTCATCCAAAACGGAATCCTGGTCGAGCATTGGGACGTCATTCAGGATGAAGCGACGGAAGAGCAATCGAAAAGCGGGCTACCCATGTTCGGAACTGGATTCCCGGCCTACACCTGAAAAAGAACAAGTCTCGACCGGTAGGCTCTAAATAGGCTGCGGGAAAAAGGTGGAAGAGAGTGCGAAAACTGCCCCTCAGCGGCTAAACAGGCTGCGGAAAAACTCTGTAGACGGGTTTTGGTGGAAGCCCCCTGCTTTAGCGGGGGGAAGCTGGACTTTAGTCCAGCGGAAAGCGGTTGATCTTAAGATGGGCTTTAGCCCTGGATTTCCAATGCCAGCGCTAAAGCGCATCATGTTCAGAGGCGAACTTCCCGGAGCGCTGAAGCGCTCCTACCCCCGCATAAATGCGGGGGCTTCCACCCAAGGCCCCATACGGGTCTTTTTCCGCAGCCTGTCTAAGGCCGCTCGATCTCGGCTTGCCCATCGGCGCTGCCAGCAGTTCGGTCGAGGTCGGCCAGTAGCCTGCCATATCGTAATAGGTGCGGTTGCCCATCGCGTGCAGTCCCGCCCGCCAAAGCGTATCGGCAATCCAGGCCGTAGCGCCTTCATCCAAGCTCCTGCTTGCCTGGAAACCAGATCGGGGGCGTGTACCGCGAGAAATTCATCTTGGCGGTTCTTCGCCCCCCGACGCGAGATCAGTTTTGCCACCCGCCATGAAATAAAGTAGGCATGCTTATCTCTTCTTTATACGTTTCAGCGTGTACTAGAGAGAGAAGTGAGGACTTGGTCCGGCTCAAACAAAGTGGAAACACACGATCTAATCCACCTTAAGGCTATTTCGGAGTTCAGCCAAAAGGGAGCTGAAAGTGGAACCACCAACTGGGTAAACGACACTCCCCACGCGTCGAAATGCTTAGTTCGTTCCTCTACTTCCGCAGACGTACTTGATATCACCGCAATCTATAACAAGTTCGTCACAACGAGCACGGCGACATTCGAGACCGTAGCTCCGGATGAGTCAGAGATGCGGAGAAGACGGCAGACGATTCTGGATCGTGGTTTGCCGTATCTGGTAGCTGAGCTTGAGGGTTATATTGTGGGCTTTTGTTATGCATCGCAATTCCGCCCCCGTGAAGGTTATCGTTTTACCGTCGAAGACTCAATCTACGTGCGCCCGGATTGTATTGGCCACGGAGTCGGCAAGATGCTCCTGGCTGAGCTGATCTCGCAATGTCAGGCGAAAGGCTGTCACTCTATGGTTGCCTGCATCTGCGGAGTCAATGTCTCCTCGGTCGCCCTGCACGCGTCGCTCGGATTTAAGCAGGTCGGTTTGCTGCCTGAAGCAGGGATCAAATTCGGAGAATGGCTGCGCCTGTTGATCATGCAGCGTCCCTTGCAATGAGTGTTCGATCCCCTGCGGTCGACGATGCCGGAGAGCTGCTGGCAAGTACCGGGAGCAACAGCAAGCGATGAATTAGATGAGAGCAATCACCACCGGTGATTTGGCATAGCTCGCGCCGAATCTGCGGTCACGCGGTGACCATAAAGATTAAAGCCGACGTCGCGCAACGTAAAGGCTTGTGACCATGTTGCGGGTCACGCGGCCGTGGAACTCGTCGCGGGCAAGACGACGCAACTCGGTAAGTACATCCTCACGGTCCGGACGAATGTTGATGTTGGAATAGGTCGCGTAGAGGGCGACAGTTTGATCAGGATCGAGAACAAGCGACCATGCGCTGGTTCGGTGCTCAACGTTGTCGAACGCGTGGGTCCGTTCCAGCGCCGCCAACCTGGCCTCGGCATCGAGAGCGAAAGGCATTTCGCCGTTTCCTGCCGAAGGGCTCAAAGGACCGTTGAGAAGAGATTTCGTTGCTTCGTGAAAAGGATCGGGACGACGGGAATCGCCGAATACGTTCCAGACCATCGCCCACCAGCCGCCCGGACGGAGCAGTTTGGCCACTTTTGTCAAGGCAAGGTCCTCGGTTAGCCAATGGAACGCAGTGGCGCTGAGACCGAGATCAAAGCTGGCCTCTTGCAACACGACTTCTTCAAACGGTGCAACGACGACTGTGAGTGCCTTGTCCGGAATCGTCTCCCGAAGAAAAGTTGCGAGGCGACCATCGGGCTCTATGGCAAGCAATGGGTTGGCGCCCAGTTTTAGCAATCGACGAGTCGCCGTTCCTGTTCCAGCTCCAATTTCGAATGTAACCGCATTGGGCGCGAGACCGCACCGCTCGCATAGGAAATCAAATACCCAGTCGGGATACGCGGGTCGCGCGGCGTCATAGCCGCCAGGATCACCGCCGAAGGCCCGGCGGCCGAACGTCCGGTGGATGAAAGATTCTCTCATTCCGAAGCACCCCAGTGGACCGTGGCGATGCAAGTGCTTACGGGAAAATACGCGATTCGGGAGAGACTCGTCGAATCTGCGTTCACCCGTGGCTGAACCGTGCCCTAAACCTCGAATGGAAAAGCGCCGCCTGCTTCCAGCCACTGGTAGTGAATGCTTCCACGATCCGGACTATCGTTTGTCTTCCAGGTGGAGGGTGTACGCGAATCAAGCCAGTTATCGGGAGTCGCTGTCCCGGCTGCCACCAAGCTGAATGCCTCGCGTAGTGCCTGCTTCTGCTCGGGGCCGGTAGCATCCGGAGCAGGTGAAATCAGTAGTGCACTACCAGTGCGGGCAACCGCGAACAGCCAGTCTTTTGTGACTGGCCATGGCACAGCATTTGTAATGGGAATGCAATCGGGATCCATCGTGAAGAATGTCTGGTGCTGCGGCAGGCGGAATGACAGGGTGTTGACGCCCATTCGGCGTGTCCGCTCCCACACCTTTCCGCTTACATCATCTCCCGTTCGCTGCAACTCGAAGATGCCTGCGCTCAAATGGCCAATCACGTTGCAGCCAATCAGAATCGTTTCTTCGCCTGCTGCGTCACGGAGTGCGCTATAGTATTCGCGGATAATCTCAGCGTTCGTCCTTGATTGGTCATGAAAGCTCCAGCCCCCTAACGTTGGCGAAGCGCCCATCTCGAATCCCCACTGGCCGAGCAGATCAAACGTGCTGAAGTCATGTTTAATCAGGTCGTATTTCCAGCCGACCACCTCACGCACCTTCGCCAGGGCTTTCTCGCGCGCCTCGGGAATGGTTGGATCATAGGCCCGGTTTTCAGAGATTCGCTCTTTCTTAAGGCCGAAGCGTGCTGGTGATAGCAGGAGCTTGTCATCATCCTCTGGGCTGGCAATTGTAGGACGTATCCATATCCCTGGGCGAACTCCCTGATGTCGAATGCTCGTGGCCAGCTCGTCCATATTTGGAAAGCGGCTGTTCTGTTCCCAACCTTCATCGGCGATGCTGAAAGGCTTCGGCCCTTTCGATGGGACGAGCTCAGCCATCAGGGAGGCGTCTCGCAGAATGTCTGCGGCTGAACTTCTGCCGTAAGCGTAGTACCAATCATTACTGCCGCAGACCGGATGCGGGAGGATACGCGGCCGAGGAGACATAATCCGGCAAAAAGCACGGGCGCTCGCGAACGGGTCTTCCGCGGCATCGCCTTTGCGTGTGACTACAGTCGCCATATTTAAGGTGCGCCCGGCGAGCATTACACCATTACCACCATTACGAACATCGAGCCATAGCGAGATACCCTCGGGATCGCACTGCCAGAAGGCCAGAGCGCTCGCGCCGGTTTTAACGCCGTATCCATGGGTGCTTTTTCCGTCGAAGCTGAGGAAGTACCACGGCATGACCTGCTCCGGGATGACCTCACGCCAGCCAAGTTCTCCGTAGCTGCGTTCCCACGCATCGCCCAGGAGACGCAACGTAGAAGGAATCGCAATCCTCCATCGCAGATGGATGCGGCTGAGCGCAGACAAGGACGCCGTGATGGTCAGAGGCAACTCGCCTGGCTTCTCTTCGCAGCGCAGAACGACGTCATTGCGAGTCCAGGAATTGCCCGACTGGCTAAGATTAATCTCCTCGAAGCCCCCAGAGAAGATGCTGACCTGGTCCGGCGGCCGGAGGATGTCGACGAAGCTCGAAGGACCGGGCGACGAGGAGATTGTCTGAGCCTTGCTTTCTCCCGCTACCGGCTGGTGGGCAGAAATAAGTCCTGCGCATGTCGCTAAACCGATTCCCCTGACTACAGACCTCCTGCTCGGAAGATAAAGCTTATTCAAATCCTCCAACTGACCCTCCATGAAATACCTGCAGAGCGTGACTGATCTGGGAGTTATCCCAGCTCCCCCTTGGAACCGCAGGTGTTTGCCATTTGTTCTCGTTAGAAAGTACGCCTTTTCGAATAGCCGTGGCTACGATCCGCAGAGTCCGGTACAACGTCGAAAAAGAATTAACGGCGCTGTCGACGTACGCTCTGCCGCGAGCGGAGTGGACCTCAAAGATATTGCTGACCAGCGCTCCCCAGATGCCGTAAGCTTCCCCTGCCCAACTCTACGCCAGCCGGAACCGCGGCCGCTTGGCCTCCAGCGCAGTTCCATATGAAAAACAGAAATATTCCTATTGACGTCCTATCGGATTCGCGCTTATATGAATACAACGTAAAGGCAACGCTGTGATCTAAGGGCGATCAATCGCGCTGAGTCAGGGGTCAACCGGCTGCTGATTTACCGAACCTCACTGAATCTCTTTGGGAGGACACGAGCATGAGACTCTTACTCAAAGGCGGCTTTGTCACAGGTTTGGTCGCTGTGATTCTCTCCTTCGCTGCGCCTGTCTTGGTCCACGCGCAGAATCTCACTGGTGAAATCGACGGCGTTGTTCACGACTCTTCGGGCGCCGCAGTGCCCGGTGCGACCGTAACCATCAGGAACGTCGGAGAAAACATCGTCATGCGTCAGGTGACGACCGACAATCAGGGACAGTTCGTCGCCCCGTTGTTGGCCACGGGCACGTACTCCGTAACCGTCGACGCATCTTCTTTTCGCAGCGAGACGGTGACCGGCGTCGCGGTTCACCTGGACCAGCCGGTCAAGCTTCCCTTAGTGCTCAGGCCGGGCGCAGTCAGCTCGTCGGTCACGGTCTCGGTCCCGGAAGTAGCGCCGGAGATTGAAAACGCGGCGGCGGGAACATTGATCACCGGCACCCAGGTCCGCGAGCTCTCCTTGAGCAGCCGCAATTATCAGCAACTGCTGACCCTCCAGCCAGGCATCACCAGTGTCGTCCCGGGCACCATCGACCGCGGCATCATCAGCCCGACCGGAGGAGCAAACGCCGCCAACTTCTCCGTGAATGGCCAGCGCGTCAGCCAGAATGGCTACTTCCTCGATGGCGTCGATATGGTCGGGCACGGCGCCAGCCAGCAGTCGCAGTTCTTTCCCAGCCTCGACTCCATTCAGGAACTGAATATCCTGCGCAACACCTTCGGCGCCCAGTATGGAGGTGAAGGAAGCGCGATCGTCAGCATGACGACCAAGCAAGGAACTGAGGAGTTTCACGGCGGCGCGTACGGATTCTTCCGCAGCCAGGTGCTCAACGCCAACAACTACTTTAATAAGCTCGCCGGGATTCCCCGGCCCGGCAACCGTTATGCCGACTTCGGCTATCAGGTCGGTGGGTTCGTGCCGATTCCAAAGGACCATCGCAGGACCTTCTTCTTTGTAGGCCAGGAGTTTCTCCGCGAGGAGACTCCGACTACCCAGCAGGACCCCAACGTGCCCACCGCGCCGCAGCGCATGGGCATCTTTACCACCGCAGTCTGCGTGCAGTACAACGCCAATGGCACGTGCGCGAGGACCTCCAAAACCATCCCAAACATTGACCCGACTGCCCAGGCGTACCTGACCGACATCATCGACAAAGTTCCGGCTCCATCCGGCGCCACCGCGACCGGCGATCCTCTTCCGCTGACCTTCTCCACTGCCAGCTTCGACAACGAGACGCAGACGTTTTTACGCGTCGATCACAACTTCAACGACAGGTTGAGCGTATTCTTCCGCTACATCCATGAGCCGTTCAATCAAACTGTTCCCTTCGGTCTATACGGGACATCGGGTGTGCCAGGGGTGGGTACATCCACCCTCCACAACGGCTCGACCAATTACCTCGGCCACGTAACCTATGTGCTCAGCCCGAAGACCATCATCGAGGGCGGTTACGCCCAGGCCAGACCCTTCAACACAGCCACTCCGATCGGCTCGATCGCCTCATCGAACTCGCCTGACATCCATCCAACGCTTCCTTATGTCTCGACGCTGGCGCAAGTACCGAACTTCAGCATCAACGGCCTCGCCTTCGGTGCGACCGGCCCCTACTACAACCCCGGCACCTACCTCATCATGTTCGGCAACGTCATCCACACCTTCGGCCGGCACACGCTTCGCGTAGGCGCGAACTTTGAGGACCTGCATCTCGGCGGAAACTCCGGGGGAAACAATACCGGCAACTTCGCCTTCACCGCGGGGCAGCTGCCGGCCGGTACGACAACGTTTCAACAAGCCTTCGCCAACTTCCTGCTCGGCAACGCTTCATCCTTCACCCAGCTCTCGGTAGACGCGATCGCGTGGGTCCACGGCAACCTGTACGAGGCGTATGCCCAGGACGACTTCCACGTGTCTTCACGACTGACGCTCAACGCCGGCGTTCGTTATACCCTGATCGGCGCGCCGGTCGAAGACGCATATAAGAACAATCGATTTTTCCCGCTGGTCAACTTCGACCCGAATACCTACAACCCCGTCAATGCGCCTGCGCTTACCGCGACCGGCCAGATCTGCACAACTTCCCCTTGCTACGGCGGCGCAGCCCCAACTCCGAGTTACAACGCGCTCAACGGAATCATCCAGGGCGGTTCAACTTCGCCGTTCGGCAACGCCGTAGCCAGCCAGCCGAAACTGAACTTTGCGCCGCGTCTTGGCTTCGCCCTCGATGTCTTCGGCAATGGAAAGACGGCGGTGCGCGGCGGCTACGGCATCTACTACATCCAGACGCTCTATGGAAACTACCAGAACATGGTTTTTCAGAATCCGCCTAACGTCCGCAACATCACCATCAATCCGGCTCCCGGAACACCGAACAACACCTTCTTCGATAATCCAGGGCTCGGTGTCACTCTCGCCAATGTGCCCATCACTCCCTATGGAACGACCCCGCAGAACATCACGCCCTACGTCCAGGACTTCAGCCTCGACGTGCAGCAGGAGCTTGCTTCCAACTTTCGTGTCGATGTCGGCTACTATGGCAACCAGTCTGTCCATCAGATAGGCGAGGAGGACTTCAACCAGCCTGCTCAAGGGGCCTATGTCGCAGCCAAAGTCATTCCCGGGAATGTTGTCACCGGAAGCAATAGCTCCAATCTGAATCTGATCCGGCCCTACAAAGGTTATGGGCCTATCGACATCCTGGCTCCACGCTTCATGGGGAATTACAACTCGCTGCAGACCTCTCTGTCGAAGAGACTCCACGACGGCTCGGTTCTGAACGTAAGCTATACCTGGGCCAAAGCGCTGACCAACAGCCAGTCGGACCGCAGCAACGGGCCTGCGAACATCAATAACATCGCCGCTGAATACGGCCCCACACTCTACAACCGCAAGAACGTCTTCAACGCCAACTTCGTTTACTTTGTCCCGTTCTTCCGCACTCAAAGTGGAATTGTAGGGCACATTCTCGGTGGATACGAGTTCACCGGAATTATTTCCGCCGCTTCCGGTCTGCCGGTCACAGTCGCGACATCAAGTGTCGATCCCGGCGGCCTGGGCTTACTCGCGGGCGGAGTCGTAGGCCCATCCAACCGGCCGGATCAAATCGCAAATCCGAACGTTGGCGCCGCCCACAGCCGGCTGCACTGGTTCAACGTCGCTGCCTTCGCCAAGGTGCCGGCGGGCCAGTACCGCCCGGGCGACGCTTCTGTCGGCAGCATCGCCGGACCCGGTTATCAAACCTGGGATCTCAGCGCCTTCAAGAACGTGAGAGTCTGGCACGAGACCAACCTGCAGTTCCGCGCCGAAGCATTCAATACCTTCAACCACACAAACTTTGTCGGAGTCTCTTCCAACACGACCGCCAGCACCTTCGGTCAGGTCACGAGTGCAGCCAGCGCGCGCGTTCTGCAGGTGGGAACGAAGTTCAACTTCTAGTGAAACCGATGGGGCACCCTGAATCTGTTTGAAGCATGGATCCAAAACCACCACCAATCGAGGGTGCCCCATATCTGGCGCGCTGTTTGCGCCAGATATGGGAAACCGCAGATCTCTCCACTCCGCTTCGCTCCGGTCGAGATGACAAATTAGGTGCAATTGCCAACGTAGGCTTCTTCAACCCATTTTCATAGTTGCTGCCATCGAGTCCCATAGGGACTGCAGAGCCGGGTGCCCCAGGCTCGCGAAGCTGGCCTGGGTCTTTTTCTCCGAAAATCCCCCATCTGACGCAAAGAGCGCATCAGATATGGGGCACCCAAGATTTGTGGAAAGGAGGGACTACTGATACGTATTCACTTGCGGTTCATCGACTGCGCAAAGGCCCGCGCCAGTTCGGTGGTCCCCTTCAGCAGCGAGGCGATCACCGGGGCGTCCTTCTTCGGATTGAACCGAGAAGCCGGGCCGGAAATGCTCATCGCTGCAATCGCGTTGCCGTTTGCGTCCAGGATTGGCGCACCAACGCAGATGGCCAGCATCGAGCCTTCGCCGCGGTCGAACGCGAAGCCCGCGTTGCGCACGCGCTTGAGCTCCTGCAGAAAAAGCTCCGGATCGGAAATCGTATGCTCGGTCACGCTCTCCAGCTTGTGGCCGCGAATCAACTCCTGCACGACGTCCTTGGGTGAAAAGGCCAGGATCGCTTTTCCCAGGGCGCTGGCATGCGCCGGTACCGACGCCCCGCGGCTCTCCTGAAGCCGCAACGCAAACTCGCTCGGCACCACCTCGAGATAGGTCACCTTGTCGAACTGCTGCACACCCAGGTTCACCGTCTCGCCATACTTGTCCCGGAGATCGTGCATCAACGGCAACGCGAGCCGGCGAAGCGCCTCATTCCCCGCTCCGTCGCCCACCAGGAGCCCCAGGCTGGGACTGATCCGGTAGTTCCGGTTGGCTTCCCGGGTCACATACCCCAGGTCCACCAGCGTGCTCAGAATACGGAAGACCGTCGACTTCGGAATCCCCGTCGTCTGCGTGACTTCTCTCAGCCCAAGAAGCTCGGAGCGCGCCAGCTCTTCCAGGATCATGAACGTGCTGCGCACCACGGGGACGGAGTATTTACTGTGCGATTCAGTGCTCTTCTTGACCAGCTTCTTAGCCGCGGTGGCCTTGATATTGGCGATCTTCACGTCCGCTAGCATCTCATCTTCCCAGCACTCGTTTCAAATGGAATACGCGTTTTCACGATGCACCGCTCAGCAACGCAGCCGCGGCCTGGCCGTTCCGGTACACCGCATGGATGCCGAGCGGCGCCAGCTCGGGCGACTCGTAGGTCGCGGGGCTGTCAATCGCCTCCGCCCGGAAGAGCACAAGATCAGCTAAATATCCCGGAGCCAGCACCCCGCGATCTTTCAGGCCATAGCGGCGCGCCGGCTTGGCCGTGATCTTATGCACCGCTTCCGGCAGCGGCAGCCACTGCTTCTCCCGCGTGTACGTGCCGAGAAGAAGCGGAAATGTCCCATGCAGCCGCGGATGCGGCCTCCCCTTCACATAAAAGCCGTCGCTGATGATCGTGGCAAAAGGGTGCTGCAAGGACGCTCGCAGATTATCCGCGCTCTGGTTGAAGCACAGCATGTTTACATCGCCGTCTTCTTCGTCCAGCAGCGCCAGCACAGCCTCAGACGGTTCCATGCCGCGCTCATCCGCAATCTGCTCGATCGTCTTCCCGATCGCGTTCAGGTTGCCTTCAGAACCGACCGAGGACACGTAAATGTCCGGCCACCGCCACGGGTTCCTTCGCGCAAGCTCGTCTCGAATCTGCAGCCGCTGCGAAGGTGTACGCAGCCGCTCCATAAGCTTTGGCACGCCGCCATCGAGCGCCGCCTGCGGCAGCAGCTGGGTTAGCACGCTAGAGCCCGCCACGTAGGGATAGCAGTCGAACTCCACATCGATCCCTTCCCGATGCGCCTCTTCGATCCTGTCGATCGCCTTGCTTTGCAGATGCCAGTTGGCCGCCCCGACAGCTTGCAGATGCGAAATCTGCAGCCGTCCACCACTGTGCCGCGCCAGATCGATCTGCTCTTCCACTGCGTCCACCAGCTCGGCAAAGTAGGAGCGTATGTGGCTGGTATAGATCCCGCCCTTGCGCGCGGTCACGTTGCACAGGCGCTGCAACTCCGTCGTAGGCGCGCTTGATCCCGGCGCATACATTAGGCCGGTCGAAAATCCCGCCGCGCCTGCGTCAAGCGCCTCAGCCAGCAGAGCCTCCATCGAAGCGACCTGCGCTTCGCTTAGTTCTCCCTGCTTGTTCCCCGCCACGGCAATCCGCAGCGACCCGTGTCCTACCAGCGAAACAACGTTGGCCGTGCGGCTCTTCTCAATCGCGCGTAGATAGGCCTCTGTGCTGGACCATCCCCACTGCTCGTCTCCGCAGAAAATCCCATTCGCAAACGAGCGCAGATCGGCCGGATCGCGCGCCGGTGGATATGCCGAGAAGCCGCAGTTGCCCACCACCTCCGTGGTCACTCCCTGGCGCAGCTTTTCGGTTCGTCCCTCCACCACCTGCAGGTCCGAGTGTGTGTGCGAGTCGATGAAGCCCGGCGCAATCGTCAGGCCGGCGCAATCCACCACGGCTGCGCCGGCTGCCGCCAACCCCGGCCCCATGCGCACAATACGCTCGCCTTCGATCAGGATGTCCGTCCGGACCGGTTCGCTTCCCTCGCCATCCACGACCGACCCGTTGCGGAAGAGAATTTCGGCCAAAATCGTCCCTCGCAGTCTTTCTAATGAACGTAGTATATATCTAATGGCATGACGTGCTGTCGGGCACAGCCGCGAAGGGAAAACAATGAGCGAAGTTGAGCGTATCAGCATTGAAGACGCGCCGTCACCTAAAGGCGCATATTCACAGGTGGTCCGTGCGGGTGACTTCCTGTTCGTCTCCGGCCAGGGGCCTATCGACCCCGCTACCCAGGAGTTCGCCTTGAGCGGCATACGCGGGGAAACGCAACTCACACTCGAAAATGTCGAGCGCGTCCTAAAAGGCTGCGGCGCCACCCGAGGCAACATCGTCAAGTGCGGCGTCTTTCTGGCAGAGGCCTCCGACTTCAGCGCGATGAACGAAGTCTACGGTGCATTCTTTGCCGGCAGCGCGCCGGCCCGCACCACCGTTCAAGCCACGCTGCTCGAACCCGGTATGAAAGTCGAGATCGACTGCATCGCCTATCTGCCGCAAAAGTGAGATTTCGAACCGCTAGAGCGGTTCTCCTTCTGATGTATCCCCGTCCAGAGCGCATTGGGTCTCCATTTCTTAAGGAAATGGAGACTTGAGTCGGTTGGCTTCTGTACACACCTGAAGGAGAACCGCTCTAGCGCAGCGCGCGTCCCACTGCCTCGAGCGTACGGTCGATGTCCCGATCCGTATGCGCCGTCGACAAGTACCACCGGCCATCAGGCAGGACCAGGACACCTTCGTCCAGCAGCGCCAACGCGAAATCGCTGTACTTCTGCTTGTCGCTCGCGAGCAGGTCGCGATAATTTTTCGGCTGCTTGCCGGTAAACGAAAGATGAAACACCGGCCCTTCGCCTGCCGCACAAACCTCATGCCCCTGCCTGCGCAATGCGGACGCCATCTCGTCCCTCAGGTTTTGCCCGCGGCGGAACAACTCACCATAGATGACATCCGGAGCTTGCATTAGATGAGTGAGCGCCGCCTGCGCCGCCGAAAGCGCAATCGGATTCCCATTCAGCGTGCCCGCGTGGATCACCTCTCCACGGTCGATCAGCTCCATAAACTCAAGCTTGCCTGCCAGTACGCTCAGTGCAGTCCCGGCGCCCACCGCTTTGGCATAGGTGGCCAGATCGGGCAGCACACCGTAAAACCCTTGCGCGCCCGAAAGCCCCAGCCTGAACCCCGTAATCACCTCATCGAAGATCAGCAGGGCGCCGTTCTCCCGTGTGATCGTCCTCAGGAACTCGAGAAAGCCGGGCTCCGGGGCAATGCACCCGTTGTTGCACATTAACGGTTCGCAGATCAGAGCGGAGATTTCTCCCTCATGACCCGAAAAAGCGCTCCGCACGCTGTCCACATCGTTCCATTGAGCGACCACCGTGCTGCTGGCGGGCAACTGGCCTTTGCCCTCGTGGATGGGCTCTGTCGATCCTGCGGCCAGTTGCGCACCCGAAGGATGGTAACTCAGTAGCACACTGTCATCCCAGCCGTGGTAGTGGCCTTCAAACTTGATGAACTTCCGCCGTCCCGTCGCGGCGCGCGCCAGCCGCAACGCAACCTGCACGATCTCCGTTCCACTATTGGCAAAGCACACCCGGTCGGCGCAGGGAATCGTCTGCTTCAGCAGCTCGGCAACTTCATACTCCAGGTCATGCTGCGCGCCGAACGTCAGCCCCTTCCCCACCGTCGCCTGGACCGCTTCCACGACTTCGGCCGGCGCATTGCCCAGAATGTTCGGCCCCCATCCCAGGGTGTAATCCAGGTAGGAGTTTCCATCGACATCGATGAGCGTGGACCCGCGGCCCTCGCGGAAATAGAGTGGATACGGCCGGGCCATTCGCCTTAAACCACTCGAAACTCCGCCGGCCAGGCTGCGCGAAGCCCGTTGCCATCGCTCCAGGGAACCCGCAGTCTTGCGGCGGACGCTCTCCTCGCTCAGGGAGGGAGAAAACGCTTGCGACCGCTCGATAGGGTTACCCACAACGACCTCTAGTGTATTTTTGTAATGAACCCGGTATGTTTCAATTGGTTCAGGGACCTACCTATAGTGAGGTGTGCGCTTGCCCAAAGTCAAGCAGCAGATTCGCGTCTTCGGCGGATTGTCGACCCGCCGCTGCACGCGGCAAGGAGATCAACTTGACCAGCACGGCTGATGCTTCGGAACTCAAACGGGTCCTCGGCCTTTGGGATCTCGTTTTCTACGGCATCGTCCTCATCCAGCCGATTGCGGCAGTCGGCCTCTTCGGCATCGCGCAGCAGTTGTCCCGCGGTCACATGGTGACTACCGTCCTGGTAGCCATGTGCGCCATGATGCTCACCGCCGTCAGCTATGGCAGGATGGCGTCGATCTATCCATCCGCAGGCTCCGCCTACACCTTTGTCTCGCGCGGCTTGAACGCTCACCTCGGCTTCCTCGCCGGCTGGGCCATGGTTCTGGATTATCTGATCCTCCCCATCGTCAGCACGGTCTACGCGGCCCTCACGCTGACCCGCATCGTTCCCCATGTTCCTTTCGGAGCCTGGGTTGTTCTCCTGATCGCTTCGATCACCTGGCTGAACCTCCGTGGCATGCGTTCCACGGCAAGATCGAATGTCATTCTGCTGGTGGCGATGTGCGTCGTCATCGCCGCATTCTTCATCTGCTCCATTCGCTATCTCATCCTGCACGGCGGTGCGCACGCGCTGTTCAGCCTCGCGCCTATCTACAATCCCGCGACCTTTCGCTTACGCAGCATCATGACCGCGACCTCCTTCGCCGCCCTCACTTACATCGGCTTCGACGGAGTGACCACACTCTCTGAAGACGTCAAGGACCCGCGCCGGAACGTCCTGATTGCGACCGTGCTGGTCTGCGCGTTCACCGGTGTATTCAGCGCTGTGCAGATCTATCTCGCCGCCCGGGTATGGCCGGCGTATAACAACTTTCCCAACGTCGAAACAGCTTTCCTCGATGTCTGCGGCCGCGCCGGCGGTGTATGGCTCTTCCAGGCCATGGCCATCACGCTGTTCGTCGCCTGCGTCGGAAGCGCGCTCACCGGGCAGATCGGAGCGGCGCGGCTGCTCTATGGCATGGGCCGCGATGGCGTCCTCCCTCGCCGCGCCTTCGGCCGCCTCAACGCGAAGACCAACGCTCCCGACTTCAACATCGTGCTCATCGGGCTCATCACCCTCGGCGGCGCCTTCACGCTCAGTTATGAGCACTCCGCGGAAGTCCTGAACTTCGGTGCGTTCCTCGCCTTCATGGGCGTCAATGCAGCCGTGGTCAAGACCTTCTACTCCCAAAGACTTCAGCACAATCTCTTGCGCGACGTTCTCGCGCCGGTAGCTGGATTTCTCTTCTGCGCGGGAATCTGGTGGAGTCTGCCCTCTTTGGCCAAGTTGATCGGCGGCATCTGGATCACACTCGGCCTCATCTATCTCGCCGTCCTCACCCGCGGCTTTCGCCGTCCGCCGGCGCAACTGGATTTCGCGGAACAACCGCCCATGGAGAATCCTCTATGAACACGCAAACTGAACTCGGTCCTGTCGCTGTCATCGGCCTGGGATTGATGGGCCGCAGCATCGCCGCTTGTCTTCTCGCCGCCGGTCATCGCGTCACCGGCGTCACCAACGAGCTTGCAGCCAGCGCCTCGGTTCCCCAGCGCATCCACGATCTGCTGCGGGAGATGCGCGCGCAGAATCTGCTCCTGGAAGATCCCGCCGGCGCCATGCAGCGCTTCCGGCTCACGCAAGACCTCAACACCGCCGCCGACTCCATCATCGTCTTCGAGTCGGTCACCGAAGACCTCGCCCTCAAGCGGTCCCTTCTCTACGACGCCGAGCGCATCGTCTCTCCCACCTGCATCCTGGCGACCAACACCTCCGCCCTGCCTGTCTCCTTGCTTCAGGAAGGCGCTGCCCACCCGGAGCGCATCCTGGGCATCCATTGGGATGAGCCCGCGCACGTCACTCGCTTCATGGAGATCATTCCCGGCCCCGCCACCTCGCCCCAGTATCTCGATCAAGTCGCCGCGCTCGCTCCGATGTGGGGTAAGGAGCCTTCCACTCTCCGCAAGGAGATCCGCGGCTTCATCGCCAACCGCATCTCCTACGCCATGTTTCGCGAAGCCTGCCATCTGGTCGACTCCGGAGTCTGCAGCGTCGAGGACGTCGACCGCTCCCTGCGCAATGACGTCGGCTGGTGGAGTCCGTTCGTTGGACCCTTCCGCTACATGGACCTCATGGGTGTCGAGGCCTACCACCGCGTGATGGCAGACCTCCTCCCCGATCTCTCTTGCGAAAAAGAGATTCCCAAGCTCATGCGCGAGGTGGTCGGCAGCGGCGGACGCGGCATCGCCAATGGCCAAGGCTTCTACAGCTACACCCCGGAGGAAGCCAAAGCATGGGAGGCCCGCTTTCTCGAGTTCAATTACGAAATCCGCCGCCTCACGGCCGAATACTCCGGTGTGCCCGGAGAATCCGCGCCCGCTAACGAGCGGGAAAAGCCGGCGAAGTAATCTGCTGCAGGGTCGGAAGCGCGTCGCCCGTCTTGAATCCGGTTCTTAGCATCTCGAAATTCGCCTGCGCGCGCCGCCAGAACTCATACTCCGCGTCCCATCGTCCCAGCGCGGTCCCTAAGCGATAGGGCGTGTACTGCTTGAGCCACGCAGCCTTATATGCCCGCTTCGTCTCCGTCAGCCCGTCCATCATATCCATGGTGCGGCTGTGTGTCTCATTCGAGATCCCCTGAGCCAGCACGTCCATCAACTGCTCGCGCGTGGGATGAGCAGGCACTGTCTTCCACGCGTCCGCAATCTCGCCCGCGTACTGGAACTTCATCCCTGCCAGGTCGATCATCTGGGCGCCGACGATGAACGAGTCGATCGCCGGAGTCTGAGGCGCAGAGGCTCTGATCGCATAGAAATGTTCGAGCGCTTCCTCGGCCTCCATTCGCGCCCGGTGAAGCTCCTCGTGTTTGCCTGTCAACACCGCGAGCGAGCTTGGTAGAAACGGGTCTTTCCAGAACGCAATCTGCGTTTCCGCTCCGATGGCCTTCTGCAGGCTGCCCTCGGCCTCATTCAGATGGCTCAATCCCTGGGCAAAATCCGCCGCAATCTCATGTGGATACTCAATCCGTGGATACTCAATTCTGGTGTAATCCGCAAAGAACGCCGCCGGCTGCATCGGAGCCGCCTGCCACGCCGCCGCCGCGCCATACGCGATCCCCGGCCAAGACATCGCCAGCAGGTTCTGGCCGTCATCGGTCCACAGAGTATTCAGCAGTCCAAGCGAATGTGACTTGCGGCCCGCCGCCAGGAACGTATCGATATTGGCAAAGCTCAGCGTGAAGTCCGGCGCAATCTGGTCCCAGCTCGATACCCCCGTGGTCACAATGTGCGGCACATGCTCTGCGACCAGCGGATCCATCCAGTGCTTGTACTCCGGATCGGGGCTGGGGTCGTACCACCACGGCAGCGCAATCAAACCCTTCGGCAGCTCAGAAACAATCCCGGGAAACTTCACCATGATGTCCGCATAGGCCATCACGGTCTTTCCCCGCGCCTGGAACAAGCCGGTCACGAACGTCAGTTGCTTGATAAAAAGCTGCACCGGTGTCGAGTTCGCGCCCGTCGTAGTCGCCGCCTTGGCCAGGCTCCACGTCTCATCGAATCCCACGTCCACAAACTTGCTCGGAAACAACTCGTCGATCTGCTTTGCCCAGTCCCGCAATATCGCCTGCGCGCGTAGGCTGTTCGGATTGAACTCTCCCCCGTGAGGAAAGTCGGCAAGGTCGGAGTACTTCTCGATCCGGAACAGGTCGTGCAGGTGGCCATACATCTCGATGGCCGGAATCACATCCACATGCCGCTCGCGGGCGTACGCCACAATCTGCCGTATCTCCGCCTGCGTGAACCGGGCATTCGGGTGGAGCAGCGGATATCCGCGCAGCTCGATGTTGCCTTCGGAATAAAAGAAATACTGGTTGCCCTTCCACCTGGCGACAAGATCGATCTGCCGCTTCACTTCGGCGACAGTCAGCATCGCGCCTTCGCTGCCCGCGTCCATCAGTGTCCCGCGATAGCTTAGCGCCGGCCAATCACGCACCGCCGCAAACGGAAGCCGCGCCTGTCCCTGGCCATCGTGTTCGACCATCTGCAGCAGGGTCAGCACGCCGTAGTAAATACCCGCCGACGAACGCGCCTGAATCACCACTCCGTCCCGCGAAATGGCCAGCGAATACGCTTCGCGGGAATCAGGCCCCGGAGTCTCGTTCGGTTCCGGCAGCGCTGCCACCAGGCCGTTCCTCTTGAGGCGCACCGCCGGCTGGTGCGCGCTGGCGCACGTGGGAAGTGTCCGTCCGAGAACCTTGCGCAACGTCTCCAGGGCAAAGATGTCCTCAGGCGCCGCCTGCGGAATCCTCGCCGCGCAAAGATTCTTCAGCCCCAGCCAGCCGTCTTGGTAGCGAATCTCCATCGGCGCCGGAAGCAGCCGCGGATGCTGCCCCTGCGCATGAGCGGCTACGCAGCCGCAGGCCAGAGAAGCAAGCGCCAGGAGGGGTCCTCCAATCAATCGCATGTTCGTTCCCCTATTCTTGCCGAAGGACGCATGTGTTGTGCCATATGAGAGACTAATATATCGCTATTGACATCCTACCTCACGATGAATATAGATGAAGCATCGGCAACGGATGCTTCTGTGCTCGGCTGTCGTGAGTCTTGGTCACGCTGTCTTCCTGTTCCTGAGTGATCGGGCCTATCGGCCGTGGCGCAGCCCGAAATCTCTTTGACGATCGCCTCGGCCCGGGTGCACGCTACTAAGTAACGCTTTGCTGCACATACCCGGCACGATCTGCCCCGGAATCTCGATGACTGGAGTCTCGATGCGACGTTTGGCGCTCCTCTTCTTCTTCCTGGTTGGGACGGCATCCGCGCAAAGCCTTCGTGTCGGAGTTTCCGAGGTCGACATCACGCCTCCGGTGGGCGCGCCGCTCGCCGGCTACTACACCAACCGCCTGGCCACTGGAACGCACGATCCGCTTCACGCCAAGGCGATGGTCATCGAGCATGGAAGCACGAAGGTGGCGATGGTCGCCTGCGATCTCGTCTCCCTGCCTCGCGAGCTCTCCCAGCAGGCCCGGGCCATCGTCGAAAAGAAAATCGGTCTTGACGGCGATCACATCATGATCACCGCGACGCACGCCCACACCACGCCGGTAATTCTCACCAACCCGTCGCGCTACAACCTTGAAGGCGAGCCCAAACGTATCGCGGAAGAATACACGAAAGCCCTTCCCGAAAAAATCGCCCAGGCCATTCTGCTGGCCGACGCCGGTCTGGTCCCTGCACGGATGCGTGCCGCCGTCGGCGAAGAAAACACGCTCGGCTTCAATCGCCGCTACTTCATGAAAGACGGATCAGTCGGCTGGAACCCGGGAAAGCTGAATCCCAATATCTTGCGGCCTGCCGGTCCCGTCGACCACGCTGTCCCCGTCCTCTTCTTCGAATCTTCGGACGGCGCGAAGCCTCTCGCCGCCTATGTCAACTTCGGCGTGCATCAGGACACCACCGGCGGCCTCGAGTTCTCCGCCGATTACTCCTACACCCTCGGCCGCGTCCTCAAGATGGCCGAAGGCGACAGTTTCTTTACTCTCTTCACCATCGGCGCCGCAGGGAATGTCAATCACCTCGACGTCTCCCGCAAGGGGCCGCAGAGCGGCTTTAACGAAGCCGCGCGGATCGGCGCGGTTCTCGCAGGCGAAGTCCTCAAGACCATCCAGACCGCGCCCGTCGTGCCCGACCCGGTCATCTGTATCAGCGACAAGATCATCTCCATCCCGGTGCCTCGCTACACCGAGGCCGAAGTGCAGCAAGCCGAGCGCATCCAGTCGACCTACGGAAAGCCCAACGCCGCGCCGTTCCTCGATCTGGTCAAAGCCGCGCGCGTGCTCGAGCTCAACGCCCGTCACGGAAAGCCCCTCGACGCGGAAGTGCAGGTCTTCACCTTCGGAAACCAGGTCGCCGTCGTCGGCTTCCCCGGCGAGATGTTCGCGGAGTTCGGCCTCACTCTTCACCAGGACTCGCCCTTCCCGGTCACCGTTGTCGCCGAGCTCGCCAACGGAGCCTACACCTATATCCCCAACCGGGTCGCTTACGAAGAAGGAAACTACGAGCCCACAGCTTCGCGCCTGCCCGCGGGTAGCGGCGAAAAGCTGGTGGACTCAGCTCTCGATCAGCTACTGACTCTCGCCCGCAGGAAGCCTGATGAACACTGAAATCGGATTGCCGCTGCAGCAGGTCTCGACGCCGGCCGTGGTCGTCGACCTGGACGTGATGGAACGCAACCTCGCGCGCATGGCCGCCTATGCCAGTCAGCATGGAATGGCGCTGCGCCCGCACACCAAGACGCACAAGACCCTCGAAGCAGCGCGTCTGCAGCTTGACTTAGGCGCCATAGGTCTCACTGTCGCAAAAGTAGGGGAAGCTGAAGTGATGGCCGCCAGCGGGGCCGGCGAGATCCTGGTTGCGCATCCCATCATCGGGGACGCCAAGCTTCGCCGCCTGGCCGCGCTCGCGTCGAACATCAAGCTCATCGTTGCGATCGATTCTCTTGAAGCCGCCAAGTCCCTCTCGCGCGTCGCCGGCGAAACCGGCTGCACCTTCGGTGTGCTGGTTGAATTCGACTCCGGTTCCTTGCGCTGCGGCGTAGCCGCCGGCCAACCCGCCGCCGAGCTCGGCAGCAAAATCTCAAAGCTTCCCCACGTGCAGCTCCAGGGCCTCTTCACCTACTTCGGGAGCGTCTGGGGAAACCCATCGGAGCGGTCCGCTGAAATCGATCGGCTGAAGGCCGGTGTTGCCGCAACCATCCAGTGTTTCCGCGACGCGAGCCTTCCCACCGGGATCGTTTCAGCCGGATCCACGCCCGCGGCAAAGCTATCGCATCTGGTTCCCGGCATTACCGAGATCCGCCCCGGCACCTACATCTACAACGACCTCAATACCCATTACCAGGGCCTCTGCACGTTGGACGATTGCGCCGTCCGCGTGGTCACGACAGTCGTCTCCACCGCCGTTCCCGGCCACGTCATCGTCGACGCCGGCTCCAAGACATTGTCTTCCGACCCGCTCAACGCCGGCCCGAAATCGGGCCATGGCCTGGTAATGGAAACTCCGGCGAAGCTCTCCAAACTCAACGAAGAGCACGGCTACGTCATCGCCGACGATCTCTCCCACTTCACCGTCGGCCAGTCCCTTACCATCATCCCCAATCACGTCTGCACCTGCATCAACATGCACGATGAAGTCCTGCTGGCGCGCAAGGGCGTCATCGTCGGGTCATGGAAAATCGCTGCCCGGGGAAAAGTGCGTTGAGCACGGTCGCTTCTTCCATGGCCAGGACTCGAATGCCTCTGCTCGGTCTGCTTCTGCTCGCCGCACATCCCGCACCGGCTCAATCCGCGCAGCTATGGTGGCAGCGCGAAACAGCCATGACGCCGCTGGGCAGGCTCACGTTCCTGGACAAGGCCTGGTGGCCGCGGGCCCGCGGCTTGAAAGACGGCGAACAGTTCACACTCGACCTCAACGGCGATGGCCGCGCCGACACCATCATCGCCCGCAACGATCGAGACATCGTCGAAGCCATCGACGATACCGGCCACGCCGGCAAAATCTGGAACCAGGTCAGCACCACCTACGTGGTCAGCTACAACGCTACCGGCCTGGTCGATCGCATGGTCTCCTATATCGACGCCAATCACACCGGCCGCGCGAGCGAAGTCGATATCCGCTACTTCCGCGACGGCTATCTGCGCTACGCCTGGTTCGCCAACAGCTTCGGCGGCGACGCCGCGAAGATCTTCGCACTCAAGCGCTGGCAGTACGCCGGGAACGACCATGGCAGCCAGTTCCGCGGCAACGCGCAGATCTACCTCAACAAGTACGACCCGGTACATCATGCCTGGAGCCCGCTCTCCGAGTGCCCGTTCTCCTTCTGGGACACCGACCACGACGGCCGCACCGACGTCACCCTGCGCGTCAGCGCGGCGCCGCTTGGAACTCTCCACGGCCCTGACACCGACTACGCCAACAATTACGACTACATGTGGGCGCCGGAAGCCACACCGTCTGACCGAATCGGCGTTCTCAACCTGCGTCTCAGCTTCAACATCGACGAGGCTCCGCGCACCGACCCTCTGGACAAGCCGCACTCAAACTTCAGCTTCACCCTGGCCGGAGAGCAGCCCTATCGCTACGCGGGCATGCGCGACTTCAATCCGCTGCGCCATTCTCCGCAGACGACCGTACACATGCCCTGGCAAGCTCGCTGGCATGCCGCTCTGGTCTATCCCGCGGCCGCAACCGGCTTCTCCTGGGATGAAGCGCGTACAAACTTTCGCTGGGAAGGCCAGTTCTGGATCTATGAGCGAGCCTATCTCTCCAACACCGGAAGCCCCACCGAGCGCTGGAACATGCGCCGCGAGTTTTCCTCGGCGCCCTCAACCCGCCGTGAGATGTACTTCTCCGCCGCCGACGGCCGCTTCCACCTGAAGGGCGCGCAGGAAGGGTGGCTCGAGGCCGGCCATCTTGTCTCCGATCGGAAGGATCTCGAGTTTCGCTGGTGGGACACTGACGGCGACGGGTATCTCGACACCGTCGAGGTCTACCGCGGCAACTCGACCACCCCATCGCGCGTCAGCCACTTCAATCCGCGCGCAACACCCGCCCCGTTGGTCCCCGCCGAGCTCGCCCAAAATTACAACCAGAAGGTTCTGCCGCAAAGCATCGCCGCCGATATCACCTCGATCGCCGCGCTGAAGTCCATCACCTCCGACGCCACCGCGGAGAAATACGAGCAGGCCGCCGCCGCCGCTCCGCTCGAGCGCAAGCGCTACTGCCTCGACATCGCGCGTGAACTGCTCTACCTTCGCGTGCGCGATCTCCTCCTCGCCCAGGAAGCAACTCCTTATCCTGCCGGCCGGGTGAATGAAAAGCGCTTTCGCGATCCCGCGCCCGGCGATGCTTCCGGATACACGCTCGGCGATACGCTGCAGTTCTGGTCGCGGGTCCGTCTGCTGCACCGGCTCGATGATGAGTACTCCTCCGGAGAGTTCAAGCAGTTCATCTCCACACTGACGCAGTTCGCATCCGGGCCGAGGCCTCATGTTCAAGCTCACTAAGCCACGCTGTTTGGCGGCGCTGCTTTGCGTCGGAGTTCTCGCGCGCGCTCAAGCTCCCTCCCGGCAGAACGCTTCGGGCTTCGATCTCCTCGGCCGCTATCGCGCGCTCGGCGGCCTCATGGCGACGACCGTAGCGCCCGGCCCTAATCCCGGTTCCGAGCGTCTCTACGCCAGCTATCTCTACGCCGACAACACGCTCGACGTCATCGCCATCAACCCCGCCAACGGCGCGGCTGAGGTCTTTCACAACCCCGTGCCCGGCGAGTACGGAGCGCGCAATATCGCTGTCGGGCCTGACGGCGACGTCTACCTCGGAAGCTTGCCCCATGCACACTTTCTCCGCGTCGACCGCCTGCACCATCGCCTCGTCGACCTCGGCCGCCCCAGCCCTTCCGAGGAGTACATCTGGGACGTCGCCTTTGGCGCCGACCACCGCCTCTACGGCGTCACTTATCCCGGATGCCGTCTGGTCCGTTACGATCCGGCCACGCACAAGCTCGGAGACCTGGGCAGGATGGACCCTACCGAGAAATATGGCCGCTGGATCGTGGCCGGCAAGGACGGCTTCCTCTATATCGGCATTGGAACGGCGAAGGCGAACATCGCCGTCTTCAACACGAGGACCGGCGAGCTTCGCGAGGTGCTTCCTCACGACGATCAGGTTGTCGGCACGCCTAAGCCGTACATCGGCGTCGATGGAAAAGCCTACGCTACGCTGGGCGACCGCCTGTTTCAGCTCGATGGATTCAGTATTCGCGAACTTCCATCATCGGCCGCCGTCAAACCCGTCAACGCCGACACGCTCAAAGACGGCCGCTCGCTCGCAATCTCGGAGTCAGGCGGAGCGCTCACCATTACGCAGCCGGCAACGCAGAAACGCACCACGATACAGATCTCCTATAAAGGAGAAGACCTTCAGGTTTTTCGCATTCGCTTCGGCCCCGATGGAGTCCTCTACGGAAGCTCCATCCTTCCCATCCACTTCCTCAGGGCCGACCTCGCCCATCGTCAAGTCCAGCAACTCGGCGATCTCGGCGGCGGCGAGATCTACTCGTTCCTTCCTCATGCCGGCCGCCTCTTCATGGGCGCATACTCCGGTCTCGCGCCGCTGATGTCGTATCTTCCCGGCCGGCCTTTCAAGCCCGCGCCCGGCGGCAATCCCACGCTCGTCGATTATCCCGGCTCCGACCACGCTTGGCGTCCACAGGCCATGATCCAAGGCCCCGATGGCCTCGTCTATGTCGGCGCAACGGCAGGCTATGGTCAGCTCGAAGGCCCGCTGCTTTCATGGGACGGCTCGGCCGGCGCCGTTCATCTGCACAACAACATCGTTCACGATCAGAGCGTCGTCTCTCTCTCCGTGTGGAAGCAATTCATCGTCGGCGGAACCACCACCACTGGCGGCGGCGGAAGCCACCCGACGCAGACCGATGCGCGCCTCTTTCTCTGGAACACAAAAACCCAGGCTAAAGACTTCGACATCATTCCCGTCGCCGGCGCCGATCTCATCACCGACCTGATCACCGCGCCCGACGGGCTCGTCTTTGGAATTGCCGTGTCCCACGGGGGAATTGCCGTGTCCCACGGGGGAATCGGCGTCTCCCACGGAGCGCGCACCCTCTTCGCTTTCGATCCCAAGACCCGCTCCATCCTCTCGCGTCAGCCGCTTCCATTTCACGATGTCGTCTACAACAGCATCGGTCTCTTGTCGGACTCGACCATCGTCGGCCTGGCCGAGGAAGGCATCTTCATCATCGACCAGGCGACCCACCAGGCCCATCTCATCGCACCCTCTCCGGTCAAAATCACCGGCGGCTTCGATCTGCGCGACGGCGCTGTCTACTTCATCTCCAACTCCGAGATCTATCGCTATCGCAAGGTGGCTCCGCATGCCCCCTAGCATCGCCATCTTGGCCGCGCTTATCGCCTTTGCGCCGGCGGCGCAGACCTCTGTCGTCTGGGAGCTGCCGAACTTCTCCGATCGCGTAGACCTCCTGGTTCAGAATCCGACCGGACGCGCTATGAACACAGTCGCGGTTCTCAACATCCCTGACGTGCGCTCCATCGCGCCAGGTTTTCCCGGAACACTCGCCATCGTCACCGCGTCCAGGCAGCCCACCCACCTTCTGCCTTCGCAAGTGGACGATCTCGATGGCGACGGCCAACCCGGCGAGCTTGCCATCTCGATGAAGCTCGCAGCACACGAAACGCAATCGCTCTCCATCTACTACTCCTCGACCTTGCACGAGCACTTACCGTTCGCGAAGCGGGTCCACGCCGTCCATAGCTATGGCTACAACCACGCGACTGCGGCGCTTGAGTCGGAGCTGATTGGCTACCGCACCTACGGCGGCTTCTTCTTCGACGTCCAGGCCCACGCACATCATCAGCTCGGCCTTTTCAACTCCTTCATCGGATACTCCCGCATCTCTTCGCCACCCGTCGAAGGTCAGGACGTCGTCCATCTCGGCGATACCCTCGGACTCGGCGGTCTCTTCCTTCGCGCCGGAGCCACGACCTACCGGCCGCCCCTCAATACGCCCGGCTACACCCATCGCCGACCCCAGCCCGAAGAGCCGGTCTATCGCATCGTCGTGGACGGGCCGCTGCGCGCCATCGTTGAAGCCCGTCTTCCTCACTGGACCATCGGCGGCGACGCCGTCTCGCTTCGTGCTCTCTATGAAATTCGTGCCGGTGAGGAGCTCGTGCGCTGCCGCTGGTGGCTAACCCCACTCCATCTCAGGCGCAGCTATGAGGTCGGCGCCGGAGTGCGCGATCTTCCGCAGATGAAAATCCTCGAAGCTCCGCACGCCTTCGTCACCAGCGGAACCCAGGAAGCGAAGGTCGGCGCGATTGCGCTCGGTCTGTCCTTCCTTTCGGCGCAAAGCCGCCGCGCCGGGCGATTGATCACGCCCTACGGCCCCAACGAGGTCGTCGCTTTCGCCCATCAACTCACGCCGACAACTCCCGCCTCGGGCGAGTACGCCTTCGCCGCAGCCTGGAGCGGCACCGGGTGGAAGGATCCCGCCACTCACCTGCTCAGCGTCCTCGATGACGGCCTCGCTCGACCGAACGTCAAGATCCTCGCGCACTTCACCAATCCCCAGCCGCAGCGTCTCGCAGGAGAACCCCAATGATCGTCGACGGCCACGTCCACATCGGCAAATCCACGCGCCTGCAGATCGACGTCGACGGCGAGACACTCGTCCGCATTGCCGACGATCTTGCCATCGACAAGCTCTGTTGCACTGATCTCACCGCGCTCTTCTACGACATGCACGAAGGCAATCGCCTTCTCTACACCGAGATGCAGCGCTTCCCCGATCGCATTCTCGGCTACGCCAGCCTGCACTCCACGCGCTTCGGCGTCGAAGCCATCGATGAAATCAAACGCTGCCGCCACGACTACAAAATGCACGGTCTCAAGATCTATTCCACTCCGGAAATGAGCATCGCCGAGCCCGCGGTCATTCCCATTCTCGAGACCTGCGCTGAGCTCAAGATGCCAATCCTCGCGCACACTACTCCCGCCGAGTGTGAATACATCATGGAGCGTGTCCCCGAAGCCAACTTCATCATGGCCCACGCCGGCGGGCAGCCTTACGCTCACGGCGATTGGAACCGCGCCATCATGGTCGCCCGGAAATACCCTAACCTTTATCTCGATACAGCCTGCTCCACCGTGGACAGCAGCTTTGTCGAAGCCTGTGTTGAGGCCCTCGGCGCCGACCGCATCATCTTCGGAACCGACATCCCGCTTCTCGATCCCTGGCCCCAGCTGGCAAAGGTCGGGGAAACCAACTTCAGCGCCGGGCAGCGCGCCCTGATCATGGGCGGCAACATCCTCCGCCTGATGGGAGTGGCCGCATGATCATCGACGCCAACGGCTTCATCGGCAAATGGCCCTATTGGCCAGTCGCATCCAGCAGTGCGCCCGAAGTCGTATCGGAGCTGCATCGGTACAAGATCGACGCCGCCGCCATCTGCTCCACGCGCTCCGTCTTTGTCCATTGGGAAGACGGAAACTGCGAAGTCGAAGCTGCTGTCGCCTTGTTCCCCGGCAGCCTCATTCCTTTCGCCTGCCTGGGAACCCGCGAGCTCAGCCACACCCTCGGCGATCGGCCCTATGACTTCGAGGCCTACGCTGCCCGCGGCTTCCGCGGCATCAGGCTCTACCCGCAGCACCACAGCTACCACCTGCTCTTCCAGCCCTTCGTCGACGAGATCCTCGAAGCCGCCGCCGTGCGCCGCTGGCCCGTTCTTCTGCCCCTGCGAATCATCATGAACTGGGGAATGCCGTCGCTCGATCCATCCATATTCCCGGCCATCGTGGAGCGCCACCCCAACGTGCACTGGATCCTCAGCGGAATCAACTATCTCCACGAGCTGCAGATGGCCACGTCGCTCATGCGCCGCCATCCCAACGTCTTGCTCGAGACCTCGTGCATCATGGGCTACGCGGCTATCGAGAAAACCGTGCAGGCCTGCGGCCACGCGCAGCTCCTCTTCGGCAGCGGCGCCCCTCTGCAACACGCCGGCGCAGGCCTCAACAAAATCCTTTACGCGCGCATCGGCGACGATGCCCGCTCCGCGATCCTCGGCGAAAACCTTCAGCGCCTTCTGGGAGAGTGCAAGCAATGAGATGGCTCCGCTTCTTTCACCCCGACGGCACAACCCATACCGGCCTTCGCGACGGAACCACCGTGTTGGACCTCGGCGATCACGAGCCGCTCTCTGCTCTCGCACCCGGGCGCCTCGCATCCGCACCCCGCCTCGACCTCGAAGGCCTGCAGCTCGACATCCCTCTGCGGCGCGTCCCCAAGATCTTGGCCCTCGCCGGTAATTACAGGAAGCACGCCGCCGAGGCGAACCTTCCTGTTCCTACTTCCGGAGTGTTCACGCCGCAGCTTTTCTGGAAACCATCCACCGCACTGCTTCGCCACGGAGGCACTGTTTCCCTGCGCAGCAACAACATCTTCTTCGACTGGGAAGCCGAGCTCGCGGTCGTCATTGGCAAGACCGCGCGCGATGTCTCGCCCCAAGACGCGATGCAGTTCGTCTTCGGTTACACCATCCTCAACGATCTCTCCGAGCGCGAACTCAACTCCGGGATAGCCGGCCGCCAAAAGCGCGACTTCGATGTCTTCTTCGACTGGCTCATGGGCAAATGGTTCGACGGCTCCGCTCCGCTCGGTCCGGAGATCGTAACCACTGACGAAATTGCCGACCCAAACAGTCTCGCCATCCGCCTTTGGGTCAACGGTGAAATCATGCAGGACTCGAACACCAGCAACATGATCTTCAAAATCCCCGAAACCATCGCTGCCATATCTTCTGTCCTCACGCTCGAGCCCGGCGACGTGATCTCCATGGGAACTCCGGAAGGCGTCGGTTTCGCCCGCGGCTGTGCGCTTGCGCCCGGAGATCACATGCGCGCTGAAATCGAGGGCATCGGCGCTCTCGACACCCACATCGGAGAAACCCAATGAAGTCCATTGGAATCGGCCTCATCGGCGCGGGCTTTATGGGCCGCACCAACGCGGAGACCGTAACCCGCTACCTGCATGGCGCTCACCTGGTCGCCATCACCGGCGGCAGCCGCGCCCCCGCATTGGCCCGCGATTACAATGCCGGAAGCGAGCCTGACATCCATGCGCTCCTCTCGCGCAGCGACGTCGACGCGGTCATGATCAGCACACCGCACGCTGCTCATGCCGAAGATGCGGTCGCTGCCGCCGGCGCCGGCAAGCACATCCTTCTCGACAAACCCATGGCCACGACCGTCGAGGACTGCGACCGGATTCTCGCCGCCGCGGCATCTGCCGGCGTCAAGGTCATGATCATGTTCGGCCAGCGATTTCGCACCTGCAATATGGAGGCCTACCGCCTCGTCCGCGAAGGAGCGATCGGCGAAGTGCGAATGATCCAAGAACAAATCCTTGCCGGCGGCGGCCTCGCTTCCCTTCCGCCATGGCAGTCGTTTGCCGAGAACGTCGGCATCTTCATCGGTCATGCCGTGCACAATATCGACCGCATCCGCTGGATCACCGGCGCCGAAATCGCCTCTGTCAGCGCGCAGATGCAGCGCGACCCGATCAGCGGAAACGAAGTCTCGACCATGGCGCTGCTCTCACTCACCAACGGAGCCATGGCCACGATCTGGGCTTCCTGGCAAATCGCATCGCCCGCCTTTCCGCGCACCGCCTCGGCTGCGTTGATCTCAGGCGACCGCGGGAATCTCGACCTTGACGCCTACGGCGAGCTCCGCCTCGGCCGGGGCGGCGAGTGGTCTGTCTCCGCTGTGCAGCGCCCCATCGACTGGGCCGGTGGCGGCGCTCTCTCGCGCGTCCGTATGGGGGCGTATAGCCGCCAGCACCAGGAGTTCATCGACGCCATTCGCGAAGACCGCCAGCCTTCCATCACCGGAGAAGACGGAAGGGCCGCAGTCGAAGTCGCAGCCGCTGCTTATCGATCGGCCGCGGAAGGCCGCACCATTCACCTGCGCACCAGCCATCTCCGCGAAGGGGCGACACAATGACCACACAACCGCTCGCAATCGACGGCGGACCCAGGGCCGTCACTGAACCGCTGCCATCCTTCCTTTCCGCCGCAGGCCGCACTTTTGACGCCGCAGAAGAAGAGCTCGTGCTGCAAGCTCTGCGCAGCGGCTGTCTCAGCCGCAACGGCGGCCGCATGGTCAAAGGCCTGGAGGGCGACTTCGCCGCCGCGATCGGAGTCAAGCACGCCGTCGCCTGCTCCAGTGGAACCGCATGCGTCCACCTCGCTATTGCTGCGCTGGACCTCGATCCCGGCGACGAAATCATCGTTCCTCCCATCACCGATATCGGCAGCATCCTCCCCATCCTCTGGCAGAACGCCATTCCCATATTCGCCGATGTCGACCCGCTCACCATGCTGCTTGACCCTGCTTCCGTAGAAGCCAGAATTACGCCGCGCACCCGCGCCATCCTCGCTGTCCATCTTGCTGGACTCCCATGCCCTATGGACGAGTTGCGCGACGTCGCCGCGCGTCATCGGCTTGTGCTTATCGAAGACTGTGCCCAGGCCTTCTGGGCAGAGTATCGAGGCGCACTGGTCGGCAGCCTAAGCGACATGGCCTGCTTCAGCCTGCAGCAGAGCAAGCACATGACCTGCGGCGAAGGCGGCCTCATGGTCACCTCGGTCGACGCCTACGCGCACCGCGCTCTGTTGTTCTCTGACAAAGCATGGCCGCGTGAATCCGGCAGCCTCGGTTCGTGCCGCTTCCTTTTTCTTTCCCAGAACTATCGAATGAACGAGCTCTCCGGAGCAGTCGCCTGGGCTCAATTGAAGAAAGTCGCCGGCACCGTTCAGCGCCGCCGCGTCGCGGCCGATGCGCTCACCAGCAAAATCGCCGGTCTCAAAGGCGTCTCGCCCCCTCATGTTCCATCAGGCGTCAATCCCGCCTATTGGCTTTACATGCTGCGCGTCGATGCAGCTTCAGGAACGGATGCGAAAGTTTTCGGCGATGCCCTGATGGCGGAAGGTGTTCCCGCCTGGGTTCAGTACATCGTCGACCCGCTCTACCTCTCGCCGATCTTCACGGAGAGGAAGACCTACGGCGCCAGCGGCTATCCATTTACCGCATACCCGTCACAAGACTTCTCTCGCGGCCTATGCCCCAACGCAGAAGCAGCGCTGCGCAGCTGCATCGCGATCCACTGGAACGAAAACTACTCCGGCCGCAATGTTGATCAGATCGCAGCAGCCATCCACAAAGTAGCCTCTTATTTCGCTTTGAAAAGCTGACCATGGCGATAATGACAGTCCAAGAGCTCCTGCGCATGGGCCCGGTCGCCTTGGACCGCATCGAAGCGATGCGTCTCTCCATCCCCATGATCGAGCCCTTCCGCATCAGCTCGGGCGAGGTCTCCCGCAAGGATGCGATCGCGCTTCGCATCAGCAACCAGGACTCTTTCGGCTGGGGTGAATCGTCCGCCATGCCCGGCGCCTTTTACTCCGAGGACACTCCGGATAGCTGCCAGCGGCAGCTCATCGAAGAGGCCCTGCCCCAACTTGCGGGAAAAGAGTTTCGCACCGCGCAGCACCTCGAAGCCGCCTTGCTCGAGTTGCGCCTCTCGCCGTTCGTGCGTGTTGCCATCGAAACCGCCGCATGGGAGATGCTCGCCCGCGCGCGCGGCCAGTCCTTGCGCTCGCTCTTCGGCCTTCCGCAGAAGCCGGTCCCCTCGGGTCTCGCGAGCGGCCTTTACCCCACGCTCGACCAGCTGCACGCCGCTCTCGAGCGCTTCCATGTGCTCGACTACGCGCGCCTCAAAATCAAGATCAAGCAATGCCACGACGTCGCACTCGTCACCGCCATACGTCAATGGTACGGCTCCATCCCGCTCTTCGTTGACGCCAATGCGGACTACACGCATGAGCATCTTCACGTATTTCGCACTCTCGACGCCTTTAACCTGCTGATGTTCGAGCAGCCTTTCAAGCGCGATGACATCGAAACTTCCGCCGCTCTGCAGGCTCAGGTCCGCACTCCCATCTGCTTCGACGAGGGCATCGAGTCCGCCGAAGACGTGCATCGCGCCGCCGGCCTCGATGCCTGCCGCATCGTCAATATCAAGCTGCAGCGCGTCGGCGGTTTTCTCGAAGCCTTCCGCATCATTGAGGCCTGCGAACAGTGCGGCCTGCCGTTCTGGATGGGCACCATGCCCGAGCTCGGCATCGGCAGCGCCCAGGCTCTGGTGCTGGCCAGCCATCCTTCGTGTGCCTATCCAACCGACGTCGAGCCAAGCGCTCGTTGGTATTGCGATGACATCCTCAGCCCTCAGCTTCGCCTCGAGCGCGGCTCTCTTGAACTCCCTGCCGGGCCAGGTCTCGGCTTCATCGTCGACCGCGAGCGTCTTGACCGCTACACCATAGCGCGCTGGAGCTTCTGAAATGCCGGCCCGCCTCTCGCTCACGCTCTCCGACTACATCGTTGTCGCCGGTTATTTCCTTTTGGTCCTTTGGATCGGTCTCTGGTTTCGCAAGCGCTTGACCAATATCGGCGAGTACTTCGCCGGCGGAAACCAGATTCCCTGGTGGATGGCCGGGATTTCGCATTACATGTCGAGCTTCAGCGCGTTCGCGTTCATCGCCTATGCGCAGATCGGCTACATGTACGGTTGGGTCGCGGTCACGCTCTTCTGGGCTGCGGTCCCCGCTTGCATCGCCGGCGGACTTCTCTTTGCTCGCCGCTGGCGTCGCGCGCGAGTCCTCACTCCGGTCGAGTTTCTCGAGGATCGCTACAACTCGACCCTCCGCCAGCTCTTCGCCTGGGCGGGCATTCCGATGAAAATCTTCGACGACGCCCTCAAGCTATTCGCCACAGGAGTCTTCATCTCCGTCGCCTCCGGCCTCACGCTGTCGTGGTCGATCGTCGCCTGCGGAATCGTCATGGTGGCTTATTCCTTCTTCGGCGGCCTGTGGGCTCTGGTCGTAACCGACTACGTCCAGTTCCTCATGAAGTCGCTGGCCATCGTCCTGATGGTCCCCTTGGCCATCCATGCATCCGGTGGAATCAGGCAGGGCCTCGCCGGTCTGCCTCCCGGATTCACCTCGCCGGTGAACGGCCCTTACAACTGGGTCTACGTCGCCGGCTTCGTCTGCATCATGTTCGTCAGCTACAACGCCAGCTGGTCTCTAGCGCAGAAGTATTACTCCGTCGCCGACGAGCGGGCTGCCTCTAAAGCAGCGTATCTTTCCGGCGCGCTCAATCTGTTCGGCGCCCCGCTGATGATCCTGCCGGCGATCCTCGGCCGGCACTTCCTTCCTGACCTCACTTCCGGCGCAAGGTCGGCGGATACCTATGTGCTTCTGGTCATGCGCCTGCTCCCCGAAGGCATGGTCGGGATCATCCTCGCGGCCATGCTCTCGGCCACCATGGCCGCGGTCAGCGCCGACTTCAACGCCATCGCCAGCGTTCTTACTGAAGACATTTATCACCGCCTCATAGGCGCCGGCGCATCTCCTCGCCGTCTGCTAAACATGGGCCGCTGGATGACGCTCGCTCTCGGTTCGCTCACCATCGTCCTCAGCCTTTGGATCGTCTTCAGCCATCGCCAGGCTCTCTTCGGTCTCATGGTCACTGTCTTCGGGCTCTTCATGGCTCCCACGCTCTTGCCTCTGCTGGCCGGCCTCACCGTTCGACGCGTCACCGCGCGCGGAGCCCTCTGCGGCTTTATCGCCGGCTTCTCGACCGGCCTGGTCATGCTCCTCATCAAGACGTTCTGGAAGCCTGCCTCCACCATCTTCGGCGGCTCCTTCGGCTTCGAAGGCGTATCGCTCATCACCAACACGCTGATGACCGTCCTCGGACTCATCATCGGCAGCCTGCTCTGGACGCGCCCGCTCTCCGAGCAGCTTCGGGTGCACAGCTTCTTTGAAAAGATGGACCGCCCCGTCGTCAGCGAGGCCGCGCCCACCAGCGTCGCTTCCAGCTCAACTCCGGTGCTGGCCATCTCGACACTCGGTGTCGCTCTGCTGCTCGGCATCGCAGGCGCGCTCAGCCACTCGCGCTCGGCCACCATGCTCGATCTAACCGCCGCCCTCGTCCTCATGCTGGTCGCGCTGAGTCTCTATCTCCGCCACCGCGGCAACGCGTGATTTATCTCGTCCCTTCAACAAACCGTGGGTGCCCCAGGTCCCGATTCTGGGACCTGGGATTCCACGGATCTCGACGGACACTCGTCGTCGCCCTTGCTGAAGGTACTGCTCACAGTCTGAAACTGGGTGTAGTTGAAGGTGTTGAAGGTCTCCGCGCGGAACTCGAAGTATGCCCGGCGTCCCGGCGAAAACGCCTTGAACGCCACAATATCCCACCGCCTCGGTCGTCTGGTTGACGATGGAAACCTTCGCGCCAGGCACCACCGCACCCGTCGGGTCCGTCGCCGTCCCATCGATAGTCGCGGTCACTTGCGCCGACAGGATCGAGCCGGAGAGCAGAAGGTCTCAGTGAGTGACTCGCCCCTGTTGGCAACAACTGAGCATTGCTACGCATGAGCACGTGAGGCAAAGCGAAAGGCGCTGAAAAAGCGACTTCGATGCCGCCAATCACGAAGGAGGACAGCAACTAGCCGCGCATTCAATCCGCAAGGGGCAAGTTCAGTGTTCCCTGGGCTGGAGCGCTGAGCGACTCGATTACGCGGGTTTTGAGATCTCTGCATTTCGAAGCATTCTTGAACAGGTTGGCAGGATAGGCGGTTGCATAATGCTCAAGCACATTGGCAATGGTCGCGGCCAGGGAACTTATGACAAGCTCGGTTACCTTTTGCTTCCTTTGATGGTTGTCGGGGAGATCGAGCGCTCCCGCATCCGCGAGCCCCTCAAATACGATATGCAGTACAAAGCGGTTCCCGTGAATCGCAATGAGCTGTTCCTTGCCGCTCTTCTCTATCTGCTCTTTTTTCAATACGACGTCCACGTGCCGAAGTATCGCGACCGCCCTCCACATTGCAGCGGCAGTCGTCGATGGATTGAAGATCGCGGTATAGGGGGCTTTTGTGATGTCCTCGTAAAGCATGCCAATTTCTCGTTTAGCTTGCACCGCATGCGACACATCCGACGTTGAGCATGCGAGGGCGACCGCGGCTTCGTCCAATGTACAACCAGCTTCCCCCAACGGCGGTTGCTCGCCCGTTTGATACACGTATTCCCTCTGGCTTTCCAAGAACAGCTCTGTTCGCAGGCGCTTTTGATTGGGATCGAGTGCCGCAAAATCTCTCTTCTCGATCCGATTTTGCGTATTCGCCGCTCGTGTTAATTCGTCACCAAATCCAGGCGAGCAGCTTTCAAGGGACACGAGTCGCACTAGAACCCTGCCGCCGCTTAGTGCGGCGGGGTGGGCTTTAGCCACCTCACCGATTGCGCCGACTGTCTGAGCGCCGTTAACCACGCTCGCGCCACGGCATTCGAACGTTCCCGTTTCGTTATTCGGACCACCGAGAGGCTTCTTTCGGAGGCTTTCGCAGAGAATTGTGATCCCGTTATTGAAATACCAGAACCGCTCTGCATTTGATATCAACGTCCTCGATATAGATTCGTTTACTTCCGTCAGCCCCTTAAACTGTCTCAGATTTTTCGCGGTTAGGCGATTTCCAAACTGGGCCCATGAAGCTATATCGGTGACGGCTACCTGGCCGTAATATGCCAAATATGGGAGCTGCAGCATCCCCCACTGCTGGAGCATAACTTCAAGATCGACCGATTCCCCTGCGGCGCCACTTGCAACGATGCCGTGGAGTTCACCCTGGTTAAGCGTCCTTAGGGTCATGACCTCGGAGGGGCTGTTCATCTCGTTCAAGAGTTCGCTCAATGGGGCATTGGCTTCCGTCGAGAGGGGCTGCTCGCCGGTATACGCAAGTACGATTGTGAACCGAGCGGCGGCATCCGAAAGTGCACTGAATACCTTGTCTCTGTGGCGAGCCATCTTGTCATTGAACCGATCGAACTTCGCTTCGAGGAGGTCTCGGATGCCTTGAATGAATTTGTGTACGTCTCCGACTTCCACACTGCCGTTTCCAGTCGATATCCATTTCGACTGAACGATCAAGCAGTTCCTCTCGGCAGCGTCGTAATAGACTGAGTCGATGCCGTTGTCGCCGGCGCCATCGGTGACGCACAGAGCGGCGGCTAGATCGTCTAGGTTACCCAGTTCCGCGATCGAGAACGCCGCGAGGGCGCGCGTCAGCCGAGCCTTTTCGCGTTGCTCTTCAACAGCGGTCGTGACATCGGACAGATCCACGAGATTTCCGAACCGGCTGACTAAATTGTTCCTGATATGGCCTACGTGGATGACGCTCATGTTGCCTTCCAGCCTGCTCTCTGTTGGACCCTCTGCAGGCGTGACCTCAGATTCTATCCGTGTGCACGAACGGCGATTCAGATACCGAACTTCGAGTCGCGCGGCTGGAGGTTGGCCTTATGAGGTGATGATAGCAGGCCCAAAAACTCATTCAGCGCGTTTTAACTGTGATAGCAAGGATAGGTCCCCGGAAACTAGCTGCATACGGATCTCTCAGGGCTCTCCCGTCGTGGCGCTCGCAGCAGAACGACTCCGCTGCGAACGATGTGTGTGGAGACTTGCCCGGAGATACGGTTTCACCGCATTGTGAATTACCTTCTCGAGCGCGCGCAGAGCCTGCGGACGCGGAAAGGTTCGCCTGCTTGTAAGGCGAATCGTCCGCGCCGTCTTGCCCTGCAGCGGCCGCAATATGATGCCACGACTGCTTAGCGAAGACGCGGCCAGCGCCGGGATCAAAGTCGTTCCGTATCCCGCGGCAACCAGATTTACCAGAGTCTCCAGGCTCGCCGCCTGCCAGGTTCCCTGCCGGTGCTGCCTGCGGCGTCCGCAGGCTTGCAGGGCCTGGTTCGACAGGCAATGCCCATCCGCCAGCACCAGTAAATCCCCGGCCAGCTCCGATTCCGCAACGCTCCTCTGCGGGCTCAGTGGATGCTTGGAAGGCAGCGCTGCAATCAGCGGCTCATCGAAGAGCGACAACTCGGTCAACTCGGGCTCTTCCACCACGCTCGCCAGAAGCGCGGCATCCAGGCGATGATTCCGTACCATTTCGAGCAGCCTGCGTGTCCCATCCTCCCAAAGTTCGACAGAGAGCCCCGGATATTCCGTTTGCAGGGGTTGCAGTATCAGAGGCATAAGGTAAGGCGCCAGCGTAGGAATCACGCCCAGACGGAAGGGACCGCGCATCGGATCGTGCGCAGCTTTTGCAATCGCCTCGATCTGACCCGCCTCTTCCAGGACGCAGTTGGCGTGCTTCAGAATGCGCGCGCCGGTCTGTGTAAGATCCACGCGCTTGTTGGTGCGTTCGAACAGCGCGACACCAAGCTCCTCTTCCAGCTTCCGAATCTGAGAGCTCAGCGTCGGCTGGCTCACGTGGCAGGCTTCGGCCGCGCGCCCAAAATGGCGCAGCGAGGAAACTGCTGCGATATATCGAAGATCCTGTAGATTCATCTCCCACTCCCTGTGATGGCGCCCATCCGCGTTAAACGTCGAACGATAGCTCTTTTCTATCGTCACATTCACAACAATCAATTTTACCAATTGTTGTTGCACCGGTAAGGTTGAGTTGTAAGGCGAAAAGAGGATGGGCTAAAGATGAAAAAACATCTGACCATAACTGCCGCAGCGCCGGTTGCCGATAATCGGAACCGTCTGACTGCCGGTCCTCACGGGCCGCTGCTGCTGCAGGACTCTCACCTGATTGAGAAGCTGGCGCACCAGAACCGCGAGCGCATTCCCGAGTGCGTCGTCCATGCCAAAGGCAGGGGGGCGTTCGGCACTCTGACGGTAGCCGGAGGCGTGCGCGAAGCGATCGTGGAGCGACAGCTTGGCCGTGTCGCAGTCAATGCAGTGCGGCCGGAGGTGGTGGCCGGTGACTGACGGTATGTGGAAGAGCACTCTCGGAGACGATTTCGGAAGGACCCTTCCGGGCTCCAGCGCCGAGCCGCATCGAAGTGGCGAGGACCGCATGACGAGCATTCTGTTGTGGCTTGCCGAAGCGGTGCCTCTTCGGTTTGTGTCCTTTTAAATGGTCGCGATCTAATACTCGCCGCGTGTATTGAAAAGCGCCATGGAAGGAAACATTGCGGAATTACGCCCGCGCCTCCGATGTCGAGCAATCGCCACCGCAACAGTGACCAGAGGCGCGAACGTAACCAGGCGGTCCAATTATTACGATCTCCGTATTCTGTACGCACCTTATATCCAGCATAGTTAGTCCTATTAACTCATGCACCAGAGGCCCTTCAGGACAGACCAATATAGATTCCCTGCGTACGCGCTTGAGTAGTTCACAAGAGCCATCGTGTGACCATCTCCACAATGACAACTAATGCGTTGGAATGATTCGCGCGGCATGGCATGTGAAGAAATGAGATGGGTTTACTTGTGTTCTGACGGGCTGGGGAGCGCTTTGGAAAAACCGGAGGTGCAAGTTCGGGAGAAGTCTGTCTCGCTCTCAGGACTTCAACTATCTCGGGGCCGATATAGGGCATCATAGTAAACCCTCATGTGAGCTCAACGAATGTTGCAATGAAGGATGCGGTGGGAGATTCTCCAATGCAATGTCAACAAAACACCTCCAGGGCCTGTTTATTCCAGAACCATTGACGTTCATGGGCGTGACGGTCCAGATGGAATAAACCCATCAGATGTGTGTTGTTACCAACGAAGGAGTCCTAAAAATGAACACGCAGATCCAGCCATCCATAAAGCAGGTCGCCTTTTGGCACTCACGATGAAGGCTAAGTCGCAATCGTTGAGGATGACTTCTTAATCAAAAGCAATATAAGAGGATAATTCTTATCATTCGCGGGAGATCGAGGCGCGCGTGGCTTGATCATTAGAGAACCCTCCCTCTTTCCTGCGATCACCACCACGCATGGCTGAACAATAATGGGGAACTATCTCAACATGCTGTCACGCTCTGTTTTAAATTCCGCTCAGATCCCCCCGAACTGCGAAGAAGTTTCTGCTAGGCCGGACTATAGCGTCCGGTTAGCCCATGAGGACGATTACCCCGAGATCGCTGCGCTGCAGGTGCGTCACCTTATCGACAATCTTTCTGAGAGTGAAAAGAAGGACGGCTTCCTATCGGCTTTGATGTCACGTGAACAGATGAATGCGATCGCGAGAGATCCCGGTATTGCCGTGGCATACAGAGGAGCTGAGTTAGCCGGATTTTTCTGCGCATCACACTTGCAGCAATGGGATGGGAACCCTATCATTGCTGCCCTCGTATCCTCCTTGCGTATGCCGTCCTTACTCGGTGATCGTCTTCATCCGGATACTACCTGCCTTTTCGGGCCTATGTGTGTCCAGCCACGCGACCGGGGAACCGGAGTGCTGCTACAGCTATATACGTTGATGTCTGAATCCGTGCGTGACCGCTTTGCGACTGCGATTGCCTTCATTGCGGTCGAAAATCCGCGATCCCTGGCTGCGGTATCAAAATTCGGATGGACAGCGGCTACGCGGTTTTTGTGCAATGGGCGGTCATATCATGCGCTCTTTCACGATTTGTCACCATAGCGGCTGGGAAAGTCTCTCGCAACCTTCCTAGCCGGTCCAAATAACAGAATCCTGCACTGGTGCAATCGGCTCTCCCCGAGCTTACGGCGCGATCAGGCAAGTGTGTCTCGAAAGGTAGTGTTCATTATGGTTGCTTTCTCTTCCGATTCGATTTTCGGCAATACCGCTCGCGAAATTATCGCGGATAACATGGGGCACGGCAGAAGGATGAAACCCGCTTTACGAATTACACCCGAACCAAAGATCGCAATCAGCGAGATCCGGGATGTTGCCGTATTGCACCGTGAAGTAACCCTGGATCCTCAGGTATTGTTCATGCTTGCGCGAGGCCGAGCGCAGCTTGAGCGCAAACTCCAGGCAGAGTCGGTGATCTACGGAGTTAATACCGGCTTCGGCGGGAACGCTGATCTTGTTATCCCCGCAGAACGGATGGAGGCTCACCAGTCGAATCTCTTGACTTTTCTCACTGCCGGCACGGGCGACTTGTTACCTGAGGAATATGTTCGCGGCGCACAGTTTCTAACTTTGCTGGCTATCGTGCGGGGATGGTCGGGCGTTCGCAAAGAGATTGCAGTTGCGCTGGCTAATCATCTCAATCACGCGATCGTTCCCAATGTGCCGCGGCATGGATCGGTGGGGGCAAGCGGAGACCTGATCCCTTCCAGTTACGTGGCATCCGCTCTGTGTGGCCGCGGCAAGGTGCGGTATCAGGGCAAGGAAATGGATGCTTCCGAGGCGTTGCGGCGCGCCGGTCTCTCTCCGATTCACCTGCAAGCAAAAGAAGGCCTCGCCCTGGTGAATGGCACTCGCGTCATGACGGGCGTCGCAGCGCTGACGATCTTTCGGTTCGATGCAACGTTTCGTGCCGCCGTGGGCGCGTTAGCGCTCGCGGTGGAAGCACTGCTCGCGTCACGCGAGCACTACGATGCACGAATCCATGCAGTCAAAGGGCATCCGGGCCAGATAGCGGTAGCAGCGGCGCTGCGCGAATTTCTTGCGGTATCCGCGGGTGAACCGCAAACCTGGAGACGAGCTCACGAACTGAGGGGGCACGCTCATGAAGCGAATAGGTCTCGAGACGTGATTCGGATGGAGAGGGCGGTACAGGAGGTTTACTCGATTCGCTGCGCGCCTCAAGTGCTTGGAGTTGCGGCGGAGTCGCTGCGGTCGGCAGGGGATGTCCTGGCTCGCGAGGCGGTTTCTGTGAACGACAATCCACTGATTGATCCGGACAATGGCGACATCCTGAACGGCGGCAACTTCATGGGGCAACATGTATCCCGGACTATGGACGGTATCAAGCTGGATTTAGTAACTGTTGGCAACCATATGCATTCCATAATGGCGCTTCTGATGGACAGTCGTTTTTCCCGAGGGCTCCCCGATTCTCTTAGCGGGAATGTAGGTGTTTCTCAGGGGTTCAAGGGTGTACAGATTTCGCAGACTGCACTTATCGCTCATCTGCGCCAGGAAAGCGCACCGGCGAGCATTCACACCCTTCCAACCGAGCAGTTCAACCAGGATATCGTGAGCCTGGGACTGCACGCCGCATTGGGCGCCGCCGATATGGAGAAGAAGCTGCGCTACGCGGTGGCCATGACGCTGCTTGCGGCCTGCCAGGCTATTGACCTGCGCGGAATGGGAGGGCAATTGGCAGCCGGCACCGGGATGTTATATGGAGCAGTCCGGAAGTTAAGCCCGGCTCTCGAACAAGATCGCCCCATGGATCGCGACATAGAGAGGCTATCGAGAGCTATTGAAGAGGATAGTCTGCCACTTCCGTCTGTGGAGTTAGATTCAGTGGCGAAGGCCGAATACGCGGAGGCACATTCCTATGCTGGACGTTCTTGAACAAGAAGCTCCTGCCGCCGCGCCGCACCGTGCGCAACCGGACATTCTCCGCGAAGACAGGCCGGATGGCAGCTTTGTGCTGCGATCGGCCCAGCCGCTGCTTGCGTACGAGCGGAACATCCTGGAGTGGCTGGTGTACTGGGCCGCAGTCGCTCCGGAGCGAAGCTTCCTGGCGGAGCGCATCCGGAGCGGAACCGAGCCCGCTTGGCGGAGGATAACGTATGCAGAAGCATTGGCCTCCGTGCGCTCCATTGGTCAAGCTCTGCTGAAATTGAGCAGCGACCCGCAAGCTCCGGTCGTCGTACTTTCCTCAAACTCGACTGGTCACGCATTACTGAGCCTTGGCGCGATGATGGTTGGGCGCGTCTCCGCCAGTGTCTCTCCGGCATATTCTCTGCGGGCTAAAAAAAGTGACAAGTTGCGCCGGATCCTGCAACGGCTTGGGCCTGGGCTCGTGTATGTGGAAGACGGTGACGAGTTTCGCAGCGCCATCAGTGGTGTATCGCTCACCTGCCCCCTGGTTACAACACGGAATCATCTTGGCTACTCGATTCCATTCGACAGCCTGCTGGCGGAAGAGCCTACGAGAGAGGTCGATCTGGCGTTTTCCCTGGTAACTCCTAATACGCCGGCAAAGTACCTGCTCACCTCGGGCTCCACAGGAAATCCGAAGGCGGTCATCAACACTCATGGAATGCTGAGCGCCAACCAGCGCATGATCGCGCAGTGCTGGAGGTTTGTGGATCGTGCCGCGCCTATAGTCGTCGATTGGCTGCCTTGGAGTCACACCTTCGGAGCGAATCATAACTTCAACCTGGTTCTGCGCAATGGCGGCACTTTGTACATCGATGATGGCGGAGTGCTGCGGGATCGGGTTGAGAGGACCGTAGAAAACATCAAGGATGTGAAGCCTACACTCTATTTCAACGTTCCCGAAGGCTTCAGAATGCTCCTGCCCTATCTAAAGAGAGATCCGGAATTTGTGAAAGCATTGTTTTTCAGGCTGGAGATGATGTTCTATGCAGCGGCCAGCCTGCCTCCCCCGATATTGCGTGAGTTCGAGGAGGCCGCAAGACAGGCGCGTTCCTCGCCCGTCTTTTTTGCTACGGAGTGGGGCGCGACGGAGACTGCTCCGGTTGTGACCAGTGTTGGCTTTCGGGACGTCGCCGCCGGGAATATTGGTACACCCGTGCCGGGCGTGGATGTGAAGTTCGTTCCCACTCGAGGCAAGCTTGAGATGCGAGTACAAGGTCCGAATGTATTTCCCGGCTATTGCAACGATGAGGAGGCTACTGCGAGGGCTTTCGACGCTGAAGGTTTCTATCGTACGGGGGATGCCGGGAAGCTCGCTGATCCCGCAGATCCCGCGGCTGGAATCTTGTTCGATGGGCGGGTAGCTGAGGATTTCAAATTGTCGACAGGAACCTGGGTCTCCGTAGGCACCGTTCGCCTTCACATGCAGGCTGCTCTTGGAATCTATGCTCAGAATGTTGTTGTGACCGGCCATGACAGGCCAGAGATCGGAATTCTCATTTTCCCTTCTCCTGCGTTGCTTGAACTGGCCCGGGGAACGGATGATCTCTCCGGGCCGGCACTCGCCCTTGTGCCGGAAGTGAGACGGGTAATTCTGGCCGCATTGGCGTCAGCGGCCGAGGATGCGGGGTCTTCACAGCATGCTCGGCGCGCTGTTCTGCTCTCTCAGTCCACCCTCATTCGAAGCGGGAGAAATTACCGACAAGGCTTACATCAATCAAGAGGTTGTACTCGAGGAGCGCGCAGACGATGTAGCTCGATTGTTTTCCGACTCACCTTACGTGATTCAGTTGGGAAACACTGCAGACCCGGACCCGGAGTGAGTAGCCCGAAGTGTGACACAAACGAGGAGACAGATAGGGGCGGTTTTCGAGTTGATCCCCGAGGAGCGATGCCGACAACGGTGTGTCGACGAAGCCGGCGGCGATGAGGTGGACAGGCGCGGGTTCGAGCGCGAGGTTGGCTGTGAGGGCGGAGAGCGCAATGGTGACCGTCAACGCGATCCCGCCTCGGACTCATCAGAGGCAACCTGCTCTGGACGCGCCCGCTCTCCGAGCAGCTTCGGGTGCGCAGCTTCTTTGAAAAATGGACCGCCCCGGCGTTGGAGAAGCCGCGCCCACCAACGCCGCTTCCAGCTCAAACTCCGGAAAGCGGGGCACGGGTGGTTCTAGCAAACAAAGCAGGCATTCAACATCGTTGACCTGCCCATCCGGGAAACTGTACAGTTCAGAATAGTGAAGTGGTGAGTTTATGTGGTGAGCCTTCCTCGCGTGAGCCGGCTCTGGGGTGGTTCCACGTGGGACAACGCAGTTACCCGTTCACTATTTGATAACTGGCAGATCTCCGGAAATCGCCTCTTACGTAAGTGGGACCCTGGATCAATTACCTTCACTACAAAGTAACAATGCGAATATCACAGGCGGCGGAGATGGCGCCCGGGTAATCTTGTCCGGCGACCCTACCCGGCGTGCTCCTCACACGTTCAATCAGTGGCTTAATACCAGCGTGGTGTCGGTTCCATTGGCCGGCACCGCTGCCACCAGTACAACTCCAGCGGTGCAGGGTCAAAGGGGGGAACGCGCCCAAGGTTAACTTCTATAATCCCGGCGTTTCGACCTTTGACACTGCTCTCTTTAAGAACTTCCCGTTAGAAGGAAAAGCAGTGATTCGAACTGATTCTGATCGATCACTGACCTTTGGCGGCAGCAACTCGGTGTTGATCTCTGTTGGCGGAGTAGCGCTGAGCGATCCCGTATCGATGTCGGTTGCTTCGATGGCAAATCTGACAATTAGCGTGTATCTGCCGCAGCAGACAATCTCTTCGCGACGCTAGGGTATTATTAACGAAATCGTGAGAGATCGCTCCATCCGGATGCGAGTGCTGACTGCACTCCTGGTGTGTTGTCTTTCCCTGTTGGCTGTCGGCGAGTGGCCACACCATCTGCGTCATCGTCACGCACACCCCAACGGGGTGACCGAGAGGACCTGCGCGGTCTGCATGGCGGCACAGCTGCTCCATGGCGGCCAGACCACAGTAGCCAGAGTGGAGCGCACTCCTTTTTCTGTTGGCGATGCCGTACAACTGCCAGGATCACCCAAGCATCAGTCCCTCCTCGAAGCCTGGCTTGATCCCATTCGACCACCACCACTTTCTGCCCTCTGACCGTACACCGGCTCATATCGCATGGAATGCGAGATCGATGCCGCAGTCCCGTGGCCTAGTGTCGGATTTCGAGAGAATGATGATTCGCAGAAGATCGCTAGCTGTGCTGTGCTCCCTGACAGCACTTTGGGTTACTCCACATCTCTATGGGCAGAAGAGCGCGGGGCAGAAGAGCGCGCCGCCTCAGAGGTCCTCTCAGGGGGCTACCGTCGAGGGACGAGTCGTTGATCCGAGCGACGCAGTTATTCCCAACGCCGCGGTCACCGTCCTCTCTGAGAGTGGAAAGACGCGCACCACCTCGACGGATCGAGAGGGACATTACAGCATTCGCGTGCTTGCGCAGGGCAGCTACACGGTGCACGTCGAGAGCCCCGGCTTCGCCGTCTTTAGCAGTGGAAGCTTCGAGCTGACCGCTGAGCAAGTACGGCACATCGATGCAAAGCTCGTCGTCGAGGCAAAGAGCGAGAACGTCACCGTCTCAGGAACAAAATCTATCGGCGTCGATCCGACTCAGAACGGCAGCCAGATGCTGCTGAGAGGGTCGGACCTCGATGCCTTCTCGGATGACTCCGAGGAGCTTGCCAACGAGTTGCAGATGCTGGCTGGCCCAAGCGCCGGACCGTCCGGACCACAGATATATATCGATGGATTTACCGATGGCATCATGCCTCCGAAGCAGTCCATCCGCGAGATCCGCATCAACCAGAACCCCTTCTCCGCCGAATACGACAAGATCGGCTTCGGCCGTGTCGAGGTCTTTACCAAACCCGGCTCCGACCGATTCCACGGACGGGCGTCGATCAACTTTGGCAATCGCGCCCTGACCGCGCGCAATCCCTACCTTGCCGGTCCCATCGTTCCTGACTACCAGCAGGAGATCATGACCGGGAGCCTCAGTGGGCCTCTCTCGAAGCGAGCCAGCTTCTTCCTCGATGGGCAAGGGCGAATCACCGATGAGAACGCCGTCCTCAACTACACCACGCTTGATTCCGATCTGAACCCATCCAATGTCAGCACGGGGTTGGTTACGCCCTCAAGGCGATACTCCTTCGGCCCTCGAATTGACTACGCACTCTCGCCGAACCATACGTTAGTCGCACGTTACTCGCTTGCCCACATCAGCGCCAACAACGAGGGCCTAAGCCCGCAGGCCTTCGACGAGGCATCGCTCGCATACGGGCTCGAGGAGACCGATCAGAATGTGCAGATCAGTGAATCCGCAGTCTTTGGCTCCTCAGTCCTCAATAATCTGCGCTTTCAGTTCTACCCAACACGACTGGACCAGAGAGGTGTAAGCTCTGATCCCGAGCTCAATGTTCAGGGAGCCTTCACCTCGGGCGGCTCTTTCCCGCACAACTTCACCGATCGCAAGCGTTATGAGCTGCAGAACTACACGACGGCCGCGTACGGAGCCCATACGATCGTCTTCGGCCTGCGGTGGCGCGGCGACTGGTTGGATCAGCAGGCAGTCACCAACTTTAATGGGCGCTTTATCTTCTCTTCGAACGCCTCGGGCCTCTCGGCCCTCCAGGTCTATCAGCAGAATCAGACCCTGGCCGCACAGGGGACTTCGCAGGAGCAGATCGCCACGATGGGCTTTGGCCCCTCACAGTTCCAGATCACCACGGGCACGCCGGAGATCTCGGTCAACCAGAATGACTTCGGCCCATTCGTTCAGGATGACTGGAAGGTGAGGCCGAATCTTACATTGAGCGGAGGACTCCGCTACGAGGCGCAGAACGTCATCCATGACCACACGAACTTTGCTCCACGGGTTGCCATTGGATGGGCACCCAACCCGAAGAGCTCCAAAACAGTGGTTCGTGCGGGCAGCGGGATCTTCTACGATCGCTTCACCTCGGACCTGATCTGGAACGCCAGCCGCCAGGACGGGCTCCATCAGACGCAGTACATCATCCGCAATCCAACCTTCTTTCCCCAGATCCCCGGTGCCCAGATACTGGCCATTCTCAGTAGTCAGCAAACCAGCTCCTCCGGGCGTGCGGTCTATCAGATCGATCCAAAGCTTCACAGCCCCCGCCTGATTCAGACAGCAGTCAGCGTTGAACAGAGTCTCCCGGGGAGCACCTCTCTCGCCCTGACCTACATGAATACACGGGGCTGGCACCAGCTTCGCACCGATGACATCAATGCGCCTCTACCAACTTCTACAGACACGCAAGGGATTGCAGATGGGCCACGCCCCTTCGGCGACAGTCTCGGCGATATCTATCAGTATCAGGGGAGCGGAGTCTTCCGACAGAACCAACTCATCGTCACGGCCCGAACCCGAATCACTCGCCGAGCGAATCTCTTCGGATACTACGTCTACGGTCGGGCGATGAGCGATACCGACGGTCCTGACACTCTTCCGAGCAACCCCTATGATCTGCGTGCCGAATACGGGAGAGCCGCCTTCGACTTCCGTCACCGCGGCTTTATCAGCGGCTCTATCAGCCTTCCCTTCCACCTGCAGAGCGCGTCGTTTCTCTTTCTACAGTCCGGTATGCCCTACAACGTGATCTCCGGTATCGACACGAACAATGATGGGAACCTGAACGACGATCGTCCCGCCTTCGCTCAGAAGGCATCCCGACCGAGCGTCGTCAACAAACCTGGCTTTGGAGCTTTCGACACGTCGCCCTTGACGCTTCCGAACGCGATAATCGTCCCCCGAAATCATCTCGAAGGTCCAGGCATTCTTTCGTTGACGGTGCGTCTCAGCCGAACCTGGTCATTTGGACCGGAGCGACGAGGTGTGGGCAATGTGGGAGGAGATGAGATCCGTGGCGGAGGATCGATTCAGAATGGCGGGCTGAGCGGAAGCGGAAGTCAGTCCGGCATACAAAGTGTCTTCGGTGGAACCGCTACGCACCGGCCCTACAATCTTACGTTCAGCGCATCGTTTCGAAATGCGCTCAACAACGTTAATCCGGCCACGCCGATTGGCAACCTGGGTTCCTCTTACTTCGGAAGATCGATCTCTCTCAACACCTTCGGGCCGCTTCCCGGTGCGGGGCCCAATGCGGGGGCGGGTAATCGCCATATCGAGCTGCAGGCGATCTTTGCCTTCTGAGATCCAGGAGACAGCATATGCATTCGGAGGGGACACTACGATGACCGCTCGGTTCAACTCGGTGGATGAGTACATCAGGGCGCAACCCGACTCGGTTCGCGCCACGCTCGAACTAGTGCGGGCCACAATCCGCAAAGCCGTTCCTGGTGCCGAGGAAGGAATCTCCTACAACATGCCTACCTACAGACTTCGCGGCGGCGTGGTTCTCTATCTGGCCGGTTGGAAGCGCCACTATTCTCTTTATCCCTGCACCGCGCCGCTCATCACAGCGTTCAAGGATGCGCTGGCCCCTTATGAAGTGAACCATAAAGGCACGGTTCGCTTTCCATTGTCTGAGCCAGTGCCGGTGAAGCTGATCGCCGGCATGGCAAAGTTCCGAGCCAGGGACATAGCTGAGAAGGAGAAGACCGCTTCTCGTCCGCTGAAGAAGTCAAAACGCTCTGGCTGAAAAGCCCTCATGCCGGACTGTTGACCTGCCAGACCATGTGGGAACTTGGAGACAGGATCGGGGCTGCTCAAGCCCCTGAAGCTGCTGGCTTCGGCATATCTCGTTATTCGTGCATTTGATAATTACTGGAAAGCTCTCAGTGAAGCTGATCAACATTCGTAGTATGCGGGCGCGAAGCCGGACGTGACATCCGGCAAAGGAAATTCGCTATTGTCGCTGTCAGGCGCCTCAAGGAAGGCATCGAATAGGACCGCATAGAGACCTTGCCGGCTGGTTAATCTCTTGTGCCGCGCTCGGAGAAATGCAAAACGAAACGGAGAACAGTGCTCCACTTCCACTGCGAAGCCCGGAGTGAAGAATTCGTATGAGTCCGCGACAGCGCCGATGATGAGCGACCGCCAGCTCATTCTCAACAGCACTTTGAGCGTCTGACTTCCGTTGGTTAAGCCGTCCATCCGGGTTCCTACCTGCTCGCTGAAATTGAGAAGTTGTATCAGAAGGTCGTCCAGCGGTCTGCCCTGTGCAGCCGCGCGAGAGAACAGCGTGACCGAGCCACGCTGCATGTCCTCATGTACGTCCTGCAGATCGTCGCCCAGTTGAAGCAGCACGCCCCACTCAAACGCGAATCGGCTTTCTTCCTGATTGAGCCAGCCACGAGACAGGCAAGCGTCCGCCAGTACAGAGCTGCCTCCCTTGGCGCAGCTCATTCGCAGCACCTTTTCGTCGTCGCAAGCGGCGCAGCTGCTGATCTGCGCGATGCTTTCCTCCTGCGCTCGATGAATCGCCAGCAAACAATCGAAGACCTGTGGGTAGAGCGCGCGGCGATATTGTTCTTCAATCAACGAGATCAGGGCCCACAGCGCGGCCTCCCGGCCATCCTGGGCGGAAAACCCATCGCCGCGTAACCTGTCCCGAAAACGCTCACAGAAGCGGAGCTTCGCTTGGTCAGATACATCCACGCGATCCAGATAGTTGTCGCTGTAGGGATAGAGCAGGCTGTATCCCAGGATCGATGGTGTGATGCCCACGCGCCCACCAATCAGAGCTTGAAGCCCGCACGCGGTCCAGGCGTTCCGGCACGCTTGAATGATGTCCTCCATGCTCAAGCTTGCGTCGAACCGTCTGGCCCACCGTGCCAGCCTGGTGGCCGCCGGCAAGAAATCATTCGTGAGGAGGGCAACCGCTTCGTCCTCGATATCCAGTGCAGTAGCTGAAAATCGAGCGAATGACGCTATGATGCGATCCTGTGCCGCGAGACGCTCCGCTCTGGTGCGAGGAGCCTTCTTTGCTTCCCGCTCAACGGCTCGCAGCTCCCGGTCATATGCTTTCTCACGCTTCTGCTGCTCTTTCGGGCCGTAGCGCGGGCCGCCTAGCACCGACGGAGCAACGCTGCTATTCCAAACGTCGATGGTCTGCGCAACCTGCGCCTCCACCCAAGACCAGCTATAGCGTTGTCGCATTCTCCTCCAGATACGAAAAGCCGGGTGAAACGGTTCCACTCGAGCCCGCCCAACGAGCAAAAATGGGATCCTCTGCGGTTTTGGAAATAGCAAAACGCCTCTATATCAGTGCTGAGCCAAGAGAACGTAAGCTAGGGACAGGTATTCTTGGCAAAGGCGTGGTCTCGTGCACTCATACACGGGGTTTGCGAACCTCAACCGGCGGAAATTTGAACCATGAGAATTTGAACCATGAGGACTGAATGACGATGAGAGATGGCGTAAATAGGCGAGGGTTTCTGAAAGCAATGAGTGGAGCAGGCGTGATGTCTGCGTTGCCGGCGGCAGCGTTCGGTTTACAGACTGCCGCGACCAACACCGTCATCCACGAGGTGGCGGCGCCTGGACAAATTGGGGACGGGACGCCAAAGGATTCGATCAGGTTCTCAGTCTGCGGAATGAGCCACGACCATATCTATGGCATGGTGGGCGCGATTCTGCGTGGAGGAGGCGTGCTGGTCGGGGCGTATGGAGCCGAGCCGGATAAAGCAGCGGCGTTCGCAAAGGCATTTCCGCAGGCGAAGATGGCGCAATCGGAGGAAGAGATTCTGAATGATCCTTCGACCCAGTTGGTGCTGAGCTCGACAATTCCGAACCGGCGCGCGCGGCTCGGTGTTGAGGTGATGAAGCGGGGCAAGGACTACCTGAGCGACAAGCCGGGTGTAACGACACTGAATGATTTGGCTGAAGTGCGAAAGACGATCGCGGAAACGAAGCGAATCTACGCGATCATGTACAGCGAGCTGTTGGAGGTGAAGGGCGCAGTGAAGGCCGGCGAGTTGGTGAAGGCTGGAGCGATCGGACGGGTGATCCAGACAATCAATATCGCTCCGCATCAGATCTCCCAACCGGTGAAGAATGGATCGGATGCGCACGCCGGAGGAGCATCCCCGCGCCCGGACTGGTTCTGGGAGCCGGAGTTATATGGAGGAATTTTGTGCGATATCGGCTCCCATCAGGTGGACCAATTTCTGTACTACACAGGATCGACCGAGGCAGAGGTGGTGGCTTCACAGATCGCAAACGTGAACCATCCAGACCATCCGAAATTTCAGGATTTCGGCGACATGATGCTGCGCGGGAATCGTGGGTTCGGGTATGTAAGGCTGGACTGGTTTACACCGGATGCGTTGGGCACCTGGGGCGACGGGAGGTTATTCATTCTGGGTACGGAAGGTTATATCGAAGTGCGCAAGTACATCAATGTGGGAGTGAGTAAGAGTGGCAATAATCTCTTCCTGGTGAATAAGACTGAGCAGCGGTATATCGATTGCAACAATATAGTTCTGCCGTTCGGACCACAGTTCGTATCCGATGTTGTGAATCGCACACATACAGCGCAGGATCAGGCGGAGTGCCTGTTGGCGGCGGAGCTCGTGATAAAAGCGCAGACGAAGGCCCAAATTGTGCACTTAGAGAGTTAATACGAGCCACTGGGTGAAAGCGGTGATTAGGTTTCGTGACGCCGGTTTCTGACTTGATGGCGGTGCTGCGCTGCGGGCTCCCGACGACTGGGCGCGCGGCTCAAAGATCGTGCCGACTACGAAAGCAGTGATCAATCCCAAGACGCTCTGAATGGCCAGCCTTGCCCTATGTTCGCTCCACTAGCGGCGCGCCGGCAAAACGCCGCTGCACGATAGAGCTCCATGATGATTAAGGTGGGTCGATTCGATAAGCCGCGATTGTTGTAAGAGTGGTGACTATATCTATAGCCATCTTGAAGGAAGGCGCACCACCTTACGGTTGTCTTCCACGATTAGCATTCGCATAGATCCATACGCCTTATAAGAATTATTAGTTACTGCCACCTGAAAATCTCCTGAAAGATTAGCAGCACGGCAGTATGCATCTATCCGTCATCGCCCGCTTTGTAACTCATTAACGCCATCCTCATATCACGTTGACTCCGGCTTCACATTTTGGGTGTAGCGTCAACTTGTCTCGAAATTCTACGAGGTCAGGCTCATAGCTGGTTTGTTAGGTACAGTCTGGATCCTGGGGTGAGACTTGGCCGATATTTACTCGCGCAAAACTCTCCGGTGCGAACGCCATAAAAGAGAATTCAGGATCCGCATAGATAGAGTGGAAAAGCAACGTTATTAGGGGGGAGACAATGCATCTTAGAATCGCACTCGATCTATTACTGTCGCCAATTACAAACGCAAGCAAGGTCCCAAGTAGTCTCCGCGCAAGGGGATGAACTCGGAGTGCAGAACCTGACGAAGTAAATTGAGCTCCTGGGGAGTGGGCGGCACAGCTGCGTATAGAGTTCCACCATCGATCTTAGATGCAGACTCCCCGATCTGGGCCAAATCGTTGCTAACAGACATCCTTTAGATACCAATTCATTCAATAAACGTATTCGACACCGAATGCACCTGAGGGAAGTATGCGCACACTCTATGTTCTTCTCTATTTGTTATCGCTAAGTGTTATCAGCTTTGCTCAGGAGGATCGCGCTACCTTGACCGGAAGCGTAACGGATTCGTCCGGTCATGCCATCAGTGATGCGTCCGTTCTGGTGACAGATGTATCTACAGGAATTGTGCGTACCGCTACTACAAATTCATCCGGCAGTTACGTGGTGCCCGGACTTTTGATCGGAAACTATCGCGCCGAGTGTCGTGCAGCCACCTTTCAGACGGTCTCGGTGCTGCCCTTCCGGCTTGAGGTTGGACTGGAGCAAGCCCTTAACTTCTCTTTAAGACCTGCCTTAGTTGCCACGACTGTCGAAGTTATCTCTGCGCAGCCGATGCTGAATACGACCTCTGCTGTGATCGGATCGGTGATCGAGGGGACGCAGATTCAGAACCTTCCCCTAAACGGCAGGGATTGGAATAGCTTGAGCGCCCTTGTGCCTGGAGCGATCAATTCGGGGGTTGGCGATCAGCATAGTATTCGTTTTGTCGGGCACGGACAGGACGATAACAACTTCCGCATCGATGGCGTAGATGCCACCGGCATCCTGAATCAGGATCAGAGGGGAAGCATGAGGTTGCAGATATCGACCGAGACCATAGCCGAATTCCGTGCAAATAGTGCCGCGTATACGGCGGAAACAGGGGGAACCAATGGAGGCCAGATCGAACTGGTATCGAAATCCGGGTCGAACAATCTCCACGGAACGGTCTTCGAATTCATTCGCAACGACGTCTTCGACGCAAGACCGTTCGCCGCGACGACCAAGTTGCCATTTCGCCTGAACCAGTTCGGCGGAGGAATTGGCGGGCCTATTATCAAGGACAAGACCTTCTTCTTTTCGAATTATGAAGGGCTTCGGCAGACCCTTGCCCAGCCTTTAAATGGGTTGGTTCCCAGCCCGGCCTTTCGCGCGACGGTGTTGGCAGCCTCTCCTGCTTTGCAACCAATCCTCCAAGAATACCCGGCAGGAACGGTCGCAACCACCGACCCTGATGTCCTGCAATGGTTTGGTTCCGGCAGGCAGCTCGCGAGCGAGAACTCTGGATTGGTAAGGGTCGATCATCAGTTCTCCACCAAACTGAACAGCTTCGTACGATACATGATCGATGATGCTACTTCGGATCAACCACTTGGCGGCAATGGAGGCTTTCTGCAACAGACGACCTACAACGACGTGCGGGCGCAGAACCTCGCCATAGGACTGCAGCAGATCCTTTCCCCAGTGTTGACGAACGACAGTCGCTTCGGCTTCAACCGAATCTATAACCCCACCGGCAACGAGCACACGGGCCCGTACTCCGTCTCCGTGCCTTCGTTCACGACGCTAAACGATCAGACAGCGAAGCTTTTCGCAGATAATACCTTTTCGTTCATTGACAACGCGGCTCGGCAGCTACGACGCCACACGATAAAGGCCGGTGTTGAGATCAGGCGAGTGCAGATGAATAATACGACTACCCTCAATCCATCGAACAGCCTGGTATTTACTAGCGAGCAGACGTTTGCGGCGAACCATGTAGCTCAGGCAACCCTCAATGCCCCGCTGCCGATAACCGGTATGCGAAAGACGATGTATTTCGGCTATGTCCAGGACGAAGTCAGGGTTAAGCCGAATTTGACCGTTACTGCCGGTCTCCGGTACGACTTCTTCAACCGCTTTTACGAAGTAAATAATAAGGCACTGGTCTTCGACCCCTATAGTTGCGGCGCTCAGGGTTACTGCTCGTCCGGTGCGGATTTCTACTTCCCACGTTACAACGATCTGGGTCCCCGGCTCAGCGTGGTCTGGGCTCCGGCTGCCTATCATGGCAACACGGTTATCAATGCCGGGTTTGGAAGGTATTTTGGCGAAGGGCAGTTGGGCGATCTGAACGCGCCGACTGCAAACATCGCCACTCGCATCACGCTCGACCAGACCACCTCGCCGGGGCTCAGTTATCCGGTCACCCCCTATATCTCTGGAGCCCAGAGCAGTATCACCACCCCAAGGGGTCTGGAGCGTCACCGGAAAGATGCCGCCGTCGATGAGTGGACTGTGTTTGTTCAGCAGCAGTTGGGGGAAGGAACGGTCTTTCAACTCGGCTATCTAGGCAGCAAGGGGAACCATCTCTTTACACGGACCTATATCAACACTGTTGATCCCACCACCGGGCAGCGGCCCTTCCCGCTCTTTGGCTTGACCGACTACATTGCCTCCTATGCATTCTCCAATTTTCATGCCCTGCAGGCAGAATTTCGCAAAAGCTTTAACCGTGGACTTCTGTTTACCGCGAATTACCAATGGTCTCGTTCGATGGATGATGGCACAGTGGGCGGCGGCGAAGCGGATTACGCGCAGAATGTGGCCTGTCAAAGGTGCGAGTATGCAGTAAGCGATCAAGACGTCACATCGGTCTTCACTGCCAGCACGGTATACGAGCTTCCATTCGGGACAGGCCGCACCTATCTTTCCGATCCGCATGGGGTATTCAGCGTGCTTGTCAGTGGTTGGAAGCTTAGTGGCCTCGCCAGTGCGCATACCGGGCTGCCCATCGATGTGGAGATTTCGCGTCCGCAGAGCGCCCTGCCCGATCAGAATATTGACAGCCCGCAAAGACCTGACAGGGTTGCCGGCGTGCCTCTGTACCTGGCACAACGCACTCCCCAAGGCTGGTACAACCCAGCTGCTTTTGCGACGCCACCCTCCGGGCGTTGGGGCAACCTGTCGAGAAACGCGGTGCGTGGACCCGGACTGTGGCAGATCGATCCGGCACTGACCAAGGATACAAAGCTCACTGAGCGGCTCACTTTTCAGCTCCGCTTCGAGGCCTTTAATGTCCTGAACCGGGAACAGCTGGGTAACCCAAGCGGCAACTATTCCAGCCCCCTGTTCGGCCAAATCACCCAGCCCTGGAACACCGGACCCATCGGAACTGGAACTCCGCGGCAACTTCAGTTTATGGGTAGATTCAGTTTCTAGGGTTCATCGATGCTGTGATTGGTCACTCCGTTGGGATTGGTCTCGATCAGTGAATTGTCTCCGTTATTAATCAGAGTGACCGGAAAGCCGCTCGCGAAGCGGGTGATGCCGAGAGCGACCATCGCTCGTCAGGCGGTTAGGATGGAAGAACTGGTCGAATGGCAGTTGATAGTCGTAGCTGACAACGAAGTTGTGTTTGATGTCGAAGGCGGAGACGGCATAACTGAGCGCAGGATTGAAGGGATTGACTTCCGCGCCGAAGTTCGCAACCAGACCTTCTTATTCTCATCCGGCAACGTGCCAGTTCGAAGTTCGCTTCCATGTGGTCATCGCCTTTACGATGTCTGCGGTGTTTGGCCCAAGATCCGTTTCGTAGACCACGTCGTTCCGAGTAACAAGGAACGTCATGACGCCCGACGACCGATAGTCCGCGGGATAGGCCATGACGGCGATCCCACTGGTTGTGCGCCGCTGTGCGGCCAGGATCTTGAAGTAGTATCCGTGGAACGGGCCTAGAATTTCTTCTCCGTTCGCGGGGACACTACTAGTCTTCACCGGCTGGGTATTGATGAGAGTGCGGGCGTACTGAGTGACTTCGTCAACCTCCGTTGTATCATTCTCCGGCTGCTTGCTCGCCCGGACCATCTCGTGGCACGCCTCAATTGCAGCGTATTCATTTTCTCCCAAACGGCGGAAAAGGATCTCCCGGGCGCCAGTCTTAGCATCGAAATACCAGACTCCTGCTCTTGACGCTAGCGGAATCGGGAAAGGCCAGTTCTCGGCGCCGATGTACAGCAGTGTGGTCCCATCAGATTGCCGCACCAGCCGATGCATCTGTTGGTATTTCTGCACGAATTGTTCGCGGTCGAGCTTATCCTGGGCTTCATCACCCGAAGAGACGAGTTCCTCGCGTCCGCCCAAGATCTGCATCACCGTCTGTTCGTTAATATTTTGGACCGCGAGGAAAAGAGCGTGACTCGCCGTGTCGGCCGACGGAAAAGTTTGCTGTGCCTGATCCTGAGCGGAGGCCGACGGTGCGCCGCTCGCAAACAAGATGGCTAGTCCCAGAGTAGCCGTTGCGGTGAACCGAAATCTTCTACCTACTGCGAACCTGTTGTTCTCACTGTACATGATGGTTTTCTCCTTGTAAGCGGTTTGCCGGGCATTCAAGAGTAGAAGCTACGAACTACCTTCGGCCCCCACCGCCGCCCCCATGGAAGCCTCCGCCCCCATGGAAGCCTCCGCCCCCATGGAAGCCTCCGCCGAAGCTCGACCGTCCGCGGAAGGAGTTCCCCATCGTGACACCTCCGTGGTTGAAGCCGCTGAACGCCCCGGAACGCATACCCGCCTGGCTGTGTGACGCAGCGAATCCATGCTGTGCCGCCGTGGACCCTCTCGAAGTCGCGGCGCCACGGAATCCGGCAGCGCGATTCGCACCGCCAAAGCCATGGCTGAAACCGTTGCGATTCGCAAATGTTCTGCTATGGGAGATGAACCTTGCGTGGTTATAGATGACCGACCGGTTATGCCAGTCAAATCCCCAGTGACCCCATCCCCACCCAAAGCCCGCAAAGAAACCCAGGCCGAATCCCAAGCCAAAGTCAATTCCTGGTCCCGCGAGAAAGAGCCCCGGATATGGATACCAGCCGGGCCACACTACGAGCGGCGCGCCATACACAAGCCACGGATCGTACTCCGGTATGTAGACTTCATTAGTGGCTACCGGTTCGATCATGATATTTTGCCCTTGTGTTGTTACATTCTCCTGCGGAGTGCTCTTTAAGTTCCCCGCAGCCTGCGCGCGGCCACGCATGGTCTGCACTGCATCCATCACATCCTGCGGCTGGTTGACATAGGCGTCTCCGAGCGACGAGGTCCAGGAAAGGTTCTTATCCATGTTGGCAAGCACAGACGGAAACTGCGCGAGGGCCTTTACACTGGGATCCCACGATTGCTTATTCACCTCATCAGCCAACTTCTTCCCTTTGAGGTTGGAATGCTGCTGCATCCAACGGTCAGCCTCCACAACTTCAGCGGGGTAGGTCGCCGCGGCCAGGATTTGCGCAACCAACGCGTCTGGGTAGAGTGCAATCGGGGCTACGAGCTGTTGCAACTGTTCAGGAGACTGCTGCGCGGTCTGAGGTGGCGGCGGCGCGGTCTGAGGTGGCGGCGGCGCGGTCTGAGGTGGCGGCGGCGCGGTCTGAGGTGGCGGCGGCGCGGTCTGAGGTGGCGGCGGCGCCGGGCTTGGCTCTGCTTGATAGGCAAAACTTACAGGCGCAGTCGCGAACAGAAGTGAACCGGACAATAAGAGAGCCATGCTCCGCTTTAGCAATATCACGATAAATTCTCCCTGCTCGGCGCCGATCGTTGGCGTATGTCGAGTACTAAGCTGTCTTTCTTTGCTCATCTGAAACACTTGAAGAATTCCAGATGCCAGGCCCGTTCCCACCGGCGGGCGGTGTGTGGTGATCTAAGAACTCACGTGGCGATTCCATATCACGACACACAAAACGCAAAGCACGATGAACTGCCCTGACTCTCGATGTCAGACAGCGTTCGGGAGCGCATTCAATTCCCGAATCGACAAGTCTGAGAGCAACGCTGTTCTCTACCGGTTGTCGGCAACTATTGAATGCTCCACGACCTTGGCGTTTGCGGCCGCTTTCGTTTCGGCTTTAGTGGGATCAACCTTCATCCCAAATCTCTGGCCGTTGACCCAGATCCGATTCAGAAAGTCGGTGCCTCCGTATTTGCGGAAGGTGACGTCAGTTTGGGAGTGAGGGTGCTCAGCATGCATCGGCACGAAGTCAATGTACGCAGAATGCGTGCCATTCGCACTCTGGATCAGCAGCACAGATGCATCGATATCGGACTGAGTAACCTTGTAGGATCCAGCCGGCATCTTGGCGTTACCCACGTAAAACGGAAATGTGGTCGTGAAGTTCACACCATTGGCAATCTGTGCCGCGAGCGGCATCACGAACAGCAGTGATAACAATCCCATCTTTACAACGAGTTTGCCGAAGCTATTCATAGATCTCCTCCATTTGGTTCGCACTCGTCCTGAATGCGTCTTCTCTTCTAGAGGCATTTGCGATGCCACTCTCACTGCGTTTCTGTTAGCCAGCTGCACGCAGCGGCCTAACTACTTTTCTCCATATACTTTGCGGTGTTAACTGGATAGGCGTGCGTCCTGGGCGCGCGCCCAGAGTTGTTGCACTCTGCGCGTCGGCAATATGTCAAGCCGTGACCGAATGTCGACGGCTAAGTATCGACACTGACAGTCACGCCCCGGGCGGTGGTCAATCAGAAATCGGCGAGAGTTCCGGGATCAAGTGGCCTATGCCGCCGAAAGGAATTTCCCAGCTGCATCGCCGGCGAACGAAGGCGCCTGCTGGTCCGCTACGTCCTTTTGCTCAAGGCAGGAGATCTATTACCAGGAGACTTGACCCTTTGGCCTCTATCAAAAAGCTCACATCCTGAGTCGCTATATCGACGTAAACCCGTTCGCAGACATGGCATCGCAAAAGCAGCCTGAATTGCCCGATGCGGGCCCTGAAATACCGATAAAAACGGAACTCCTGACCTCTACCGTGTCAAGGTAGCCGGAAGGTAGCCGGATGATGAGGATAAAGGCGTTAGAAATCGGATGAGTCGGCAAAAAGCGGCATTCCGGGCGCTGTTTGCTACCAAATCGCTACCAAATTCTCTAACCATCTAACCAGTGGGCCAATGGGCTGGCCGTGGGGATCGGCCCAAGTCGATTTTGACGGCAGCCGTTCTTCCGCCGACCGGAGATTCAAAGTATGCCCTGGGCTGCTCCCTTGAGCCTCCAAGCATCTTTCGAGTCATCGCGCAGAAATCGTCGCTTGATTGCAAATGACCACTTTTCCGACAGGCCAACTATACGGCCAAGTGATTTAGCCCGGTGCTTTTGAGGTGAGACGACGATTTTCGCGACTGACCGGTGAGCAGCAGACACGGCGCACCAAAACTCGGCGAAGTTACCTATAACCCCGGCGGTCTCAACCGGTCGGTGCAACACCATCTGATATGAATTCATTTTCTAAAGGTGGTGTTTATGGCACAAGGAAAACGGGACAGGCTTTCCACGGAACAGCGGATCGACATGTGGCGCCGTTGGAAGGCGGGAGAGTCGTTGCATGAGATTGGCCGCGCCTTTGGTAAGGGCCATGGTTCCATCCGGTTCTTGTTGACGCAGCGCGGCGGGATAGTTCCTGCTGCTCGTCGGCGTTCGCCGCGAACGCTGACGCTGGCCGAGCGGGAAGACATCTCACGAGGAATTGCTTCCGGTTCGTCGATTCGTGAGATAGCTAGCGGGTTGCAGCGGGCTGTGTCGACGGTGAGCCGGGAGGTGTCGCGTCACGGCGGGCGTCCACTGTATCGAGCCAGTGAAGCCGATCGTCAGGCCTGGGAGTCGGCTCTGCGACCCAAGGTGTGCCTTCTTGCCATCGACGAGAAGCTGCGGACGATCGTGGCCAGTAAACTGATCCTGGACTGGTCGCCGGAACAGATTTCAGCATGGTTGAAGGTCCACTATCCCAGCAACGAGAGCATGCGTGTGTCCCACGAAACCATCTACCGCAGCTTATTCATCCAGGCCCGGGGAGTGCTGAAAAAAGAGCTGATTCAGCACCTCAGGTCCAAGCGGCTTATACGTCGCTCACGACACGCTCGGGCTGACGGGCAGTCCCGCGGGCAGATCGTCGATGCCATCTCTATTAGGGAAAGACCTGCGGAGGTTGAAGACCGCGCTATTCCCGGTCATTGGGAGGGCGACCTGCTTAGCGGCAGCAGGAACAGTCACATCGCAACCCTGGTGGAACGACATTCGCGTTTCACCATGCTGGTCAAAGTGCCCAGCAAAGACACAACGACGGTCGTCGCCGCGCTGAGCAAGCACGTGCGTAAACTGCCCGCGACCCTGCGGCGCTCGTTGACGTGGGACAGGGGGCACGAGATGGCTAAACACAAGAGCTTCACGGTGGACACGAATGTGAAAGTCTACTTCTGCGATCCGCAGAGCCCCTGGCAGCGCGGCACCAATGAAAATACAAACGGCCTGCTAAGACAGTACTTCCCTAAGAAAACCGACTTGTCCGGTTACACTCAAGCCGATCTCAACAAGGTAGCTCTGCGCCTCAATCAACGCCCGCGAAAAACTTTGGGCTTTGAAACGCCGGCGAGTAAACTGCAAGCCAGTGTTGCATCGACCGGTTGAGGCCGCCCCGTTTCACGGGAAGTGCGCAACGGGCAGGCAGCTAGAATTACAGCGTGTTTACTGCTTCACTGATTCGCGTCGAGGTGGAGAATGCGATGGACCCCGTTTTAAGAGATGAATCGTTTTATCCAACTAGTCTCCTGGTCCGGTGCTAACCGACTGCGATCTACCAACTGTAGGCGTTCCACGCCGTTATTGATGAATTCACCGATTAGATCGATTGCGTACTGTAATGCCACAAATGCATCCTCACCTGCAGGGGCTGAGACTTGGTTATCACGGTCGAGTCCCAGTACCTGAATCGGACATCTCCATAATGGAAGCGAATCTGCTGAATCGTTGCCATCGAGCGTGGTGCGAAATGGGCACCCCAATCGCACAGTGATCGACCGCTCTGTTCCACCTTGATCATGGAGATTAAACCGCCGCTCGGCTATGACAGGTCCGAGTTCGGAACGCTGTGATTGCATCCGCGCCACCTAAATTCAAGGCTATTTCAAGACAGGCAGGTAAGCAACGTCGCGCAAGGTGGCTATCCCCGAGTTGCAGAGCAAAAATAGTCCGATTGCCTGTAAAGTCGGGTTTTCAGTAAGTTCATGGGGGGCCGGCCCTATCGGGCGAACAGTTCTTCGGAGTTCAATGCTGTCGCCGCAGCTCCTACCTTGGCCGGGCAAAGATAAATGACGTGGGGAAAATGGACGTCTCGCTCGCTGATTTTCCGCTCTTTAAGATTTGTCACGCTGATATTCAATCTGATTTGACCACTTGAATTCGTCACCGGAATTGAGAGCCGATACGGCTCCGCGACGCCAGCATATAGATCCGATAGAAAACCCTCGAATAGGCCAACCTGTCCAGGCATATTCAGCGAAGCAACCGAGTGAAAGGAAAATGGATATCCCGTCGCGGCTGTCATCTTTGCGAGCTGCGGCGGGCCCAAGCCTGCAGGAAGCGGATGATTCAGATTAAATCCGGGTGGCAGTTTTCCATCTAAAGGGTCGGAAAAGCTAATGCCGTAGAACCGCAGGCCGTTTTTCAGAATGAATGACATCACCTTTTCTGGATCAGACTTACTACCTGAATCGTCGGGGTGTCCAAATAAAAACAGCACATCGCCAAATTTCGGAGGGCTCAACCGGCTCGCTGCCGCTGAAAGAGCATCGTAGACTCTCTCGCCCGGAAGTGTGACTGACGGTCGAGTCGAAGCCGCTTCCAGTACTTTTCCCTCTGCCTCGTTGGGGGTCAAAGGTGGCACGGTTGGGTTGTCCATCCCCACAAAGAGCAGATAAAACGTATCTTTCGGACGAGCCTGCCGTAAGAGCTGCGCAGCCATTGCTGTTTCAAGTTTCCATTCTTCTTCTGAAACACTTGAACTCGCATCGAGGATGAGAGCTACGCGCTTCGGTCCGGAATCTATGGATGCGCCAGCTATGGTGGCAGGGACCGTCCCCAGTTGCGCTGTGAAATCGCTGGCTCCTAGATCTTTGACGAGTTCAACACTTCCTGATGAGGAAACGAAGCGCGTCACGACCACGGGAACATCGCATGGGCGCGGCGGCGGTTGTTGCGCAACAGAAGGGTCTCTCACGAGGCACCCGTAAACGAAAAGACATAATAATAGCCTAATTTTCATAGGTGTCTACGTTCCCTGGTCCTGATCTCGATATTATGCGTAAAGGTCTCGTTATCGGTAGATTCCCCCAAGCGAGGGCTGAATTTACCGATAATCCCGTTTTCAGGGAACTGCATTTCGACTAGCGAAAAGCCACTTGTCCGGAAGCCAGGAACTGGGCCGCTACTTTGAAAGGCAGCCATGCGTCAACTCTCGTTCCTTCTGCAGGACGGGAGTGAATTTCCAGTCGTCCTCCGAGCAGTCGTAAGCGTTCCTCCATGCTCCGAATCCCGATGCCGGGTTCCGCTGAGGGGTTGGTTGGATCAAAACCTCTTCCTCGATCGGAAACTGACAGGTGGAGCCTCTCCCCTGACCATTCAAGTCGAACCTCAGCCCTGTTCGTACCGCTGTGTCTTTTGACGTTACGAAGTGCTTCCTGAGCGATGCGGAAAATACAGAGTGTCGCATCTTCCGGAATACCACGTGGAACATTCTCGTGCGCAAAGTCGACTTGTATGCCCTGCTGGTTCCTGAACTCCTCACAAAAAGCTTTCAGGCCAGCGACCAGCCCTAGAGTCTCCAGAGTAGAAGAATGCAACTGGTGTGATAAGGAGTGCAGGTCAGCACCGAGCTCGCTGACGCAATTAAAAAGTTCATGGAGTCGCTGATGTGCCTCGACCGAAAAGTCCCCAACGTTTTCAGCCAACTCGTCGAGGTCAAGTGCCACCATCGCCAGGCGTTGGTTGTAGTCGTCATGAAGCTCACGGGCAATTCGCGTGCGTTCCTCGTCTTGCGTCTCGATCAGGCGACCGGTCAAACTCGCGAGGGCATCTTCTGCCACCTTTCGTTCGGTGACATCGATGCAAGAACCTATGTATCCAGCAAAGGACCCGTCCGGGTTGAATCTCGGTACGCCAACATCGAATACCCATCGGTATTCTCCGTCATGGCGGCAGAGCCGATACTGCATCTGGAATTGCTGATGCCGATCGAACGCCGCCGCGTACGTGTCCATGCAGGTCTTCAAGTCTTCAGGGTGCACTCCTAGTGCCCAACCGTTGCCAAGCTGGGTCTCTATGGGCTGCCCAGTGAATTCAAGCCAAAACTGATTAAAGTAGGTACAAAGCTTGTCGGGACCGGACATCCAGATGAATACAGGGGCTGAGTTCGTGACCAGGCGGAAGCGCTCTTCGCTTTCGCGCACCGTAGCTTCTGCCTTTCTTCGTCTCGCTCGCTGCCACAGCAGCCCGCCGATCAGCAATGCCTCGGATAAGATCAGAGCAATCCCGCTAATGATGTACCACTTGTAAGACTCCCAGACCGTGAGCTGCCGATTCAGGACGATGCTGCGGAGAGGGATTTCGGTATCTTTAAGGCCCCAGCGCTTGATGGCACGCCAATCGAACGTGTAGGCGTTTACGCCTTGCACCCTCGGAATGTCTCGGGGCTTTTCCCCTTTGAGAACCCTCAACGCGATGCTTCCAGCCACCTTGCCTTGCTCGCTAAGGCTGGAAAGGTAGCCACCCACTTCTCCATGGTTTATGTAAACGTCGAATAAAGTAAAAACCGGTGCGTTCGCTGCGCCGGCAACCATAGGGCCTGATTCATTTGATTTGAAGCTGATTCCTGCCGCATCTCGGCCTAGTGAGGTGAGGAGGACAACAGTATTGCTTGGCAGGTGCCTCAGGCGCTCGAGCAGATCAGGCATAGCCAAATCTGGGAGATACGAAATGTCGACGCGACCTTCGTATGCCTTCAGCTCCTCCTTGACGTTCGCCAGCTGTTCTCGGTCGATGGGGGATACGCCCCCTACCACGACAACGTTCTTTGTGCCGGGCAGGAGCCGCAATGCTATTCCCACGGTCTCGGCGGGCGCCATATCATTTTCCACGCCTATAAAATCAGAATCTACTGTGGGAGTCCCAGGCACACCTAGAGTCGGCAGACAGAAAACAATCGGAACGCCCGGAAAAGCTCTCTGGTGTACCTCTTGCATAAATTTAAGCGGGGAGGGCCCGACCGTGATAATCACATCTAGTCTACGATTCTGATATTTGCGAATGTAGGAATCGCGGAACTCCTGCTGGAGGTCTGGATCGGGGAACAACGAGGTATCCATGTACTCAGAATAGAACTCCAGATGATAGGGTGAGTCATTCAGCGCAGTTTGGATTCCATGATTGATGATGCTGATTCCCGGATACGTAGAATTTACTTCGTTCAGAATCAGAATCCTTCGGACTTCATTTGTGCGTGCGGGTGCAATAGGATGTGACAGGACAAAGGCTGCAATAAGCACAAGAGGAACCCAGAGCTGACGTTCCGCTCGTCTACCACCTCGTCGCCTAGACGCGGATCGACGAGTGTGATGAAACGGCGCAACCGTTCTGCCAAAAGTTCCATTGCCCGCGGTCATCGACACGTTGACCTCCAGACCTAGGAGAACTAACGATTCGAAAGCGGGCTAGAACTTACCAAACCACTGATTTCCGGGTTTCTGCGCCAACTAGCGAAGCCAACTCACATCGGGAGGCTAGCGAAAGCGCTGTTGAACGGGAACTAGGGAAAACCCTAGGGCGGGGGCAGGACTACTAGATCTCGGTCAATTCGGAAGGAATCCAGCCGCACGCGCTGGTTCCCCGCTAGAAGACAGGCGGAGCCTCAAAAGTCGCCTTTTCGATAGATTCCCTCGGGCTGGAGCGGTCAGGGCAGGCAAGTTACCGCGATTCCCGTTTCAAAAGGAGCTTCACCTCCAGAGAACGAACCTCTGCTCTTCAATTAACTTCCGGTTAGCCGACAATTCGGGAACTAACGCTTTGTTAGGTCCTGCAAGAGCGTTGTGCTTCCGCGTCAGTACAGAAGACCGGCGCGAAGAGACCACGCACGCCGGCCCATCATCGTGGGAAGTTGAAATAGAGACTCCAGCCCCATAACGGAGCACGCTAGAGCTATTTCATTGCAATGCCGTGGGGACGCGCGGGGCCAGTTTTGAAGGCCGTGTCCCGGCCAAAGGGGGCAGGGGCAGGAAGTTACCTGAAACCCTGTTTGCAGGATGTACGATTCTCCGCGCATCTATCTTCCTTTCTCGCATGTTACTTCCGGATTGGCCACAAACCATCCAGTTGTCTTGTCCCGGAGGTGAGCCCCATGGGCGGGCTGCGGTTAATTATTGACCTCTCCTAGTGCTGTACATCGCGTCGTCAGCCCATACCATTCGAAGGGATGTGCGATCGTGCCCAAGCCGTCTTTGCAGACGCTATTTGATGCCAATGATTATCGAGTCCGGACCCGCAAGATGCTCGACCCGCGGCTCGCGAAATCCAGCCTCTTTCATCCAGCCGACGCACTCCGCCCCGGTATAATCGAACCCGGCCGGAGTTTCGATGAGCATGTTCAGGCTCATCAGGAGTCCGAACGCATTCTTCGATCGGTCATCATCGATGACCGCGTCGTAGACCACGAGAGCGCCTCCTGGACTAAGCGCCTTCCAAGCCTTGCCGATCAGCATTTTCTTTTCGTCCAGACTCCAGTCGTGAAGGATGTGCCCCATGGTGATCACATCTACGCTGGGCAAGTCCTGCGTGAAGAAGTCTCCCGCCTGGAAACGCACTCGGTCGGCCAAGCCGTTTGCTTCTGCGTACTCCTCGAAAATCGGCCCAACCTCCGCCAGATCGAACCCAATGCCATGCAAATGCGGGTTGGCGAGGGCAATCTGCACCGCCAAGTCACCCTGCGCCGTTCCCACATCGGCATAGGTCTTGTAGTTGCCCCACGGAACTTTACATGCAATTGCTGTGTTGGCTCCGCGGCTGATCCCGGACATGGCTGCAAGAAACCCCTTCAGCCGAGCCGGGTCGGCGTACAGGGCCGCAAAGGGCGACGCGCCGCTATCTTCCCTGGCCTCGTTCTGCGGTCGGCCCGTGCGCAGCGCTTCCGTCAGATGATTCCAGAATCCGTAGAGACGCGCGTTCGCCATCTCGAGGATGCCGCCCACATAGCTCGGCTTGTGCCGGTCGAGAAAAAGATCGGTCTCCGGTGTGTTGGAATAGACCTCGTTCGATCTGTGGAGAAATCCCAGCGCCACCAGAGCATCCAGGAAATCGCGCGACGAGCGCGGATGCAGACCCATACGCCCGCTCAACTCGCTGAATTCCTCCGGCCCCTTGGCCAATTCGGTGAAAACGCCGATCTCGACTGCACTCAGCAGCACCTTCGATGCCCAGAACCCGGTGCCGATGTGCATGATGTGGGCCGGGGTCAGCTGTCCGTTGGAATCCAATGTTCGCCTCCGCGCATAGAAGCGCGACCCATGATACCTTCCGTTCGCCCTCCGCACAAACCATTGCTGCAACCTGTAACCGCGTGGTCGCCGCAAAGTACCTTCCCCTGACCAGACCGTTCACGGAGTCCGGTGAAGCAACGTACGGATGCTAGAACTGGCCGCTTCACGATTGACAAGGGGGAAAACGAACCGGCTTTTGGGCAGGCGACTGGCAATCCAGAAATGAAGGATTAGTACCGAATTGGCGACAATCCAGGCTATTTCGTCGGGACCCGCTCTGGAGGTGGCCGTATCTGGCACAGAGTGCTTCGACCGCAGGGGAACTTCTCACCGCGAGGCTGCGTAACCGTTCGCATGATGCGACAGATGTCCTTCCTGTTACTTGTTGCTGCGACGACTTTCCATTCCGCCTTCGGACAGAACAAGATTGCCATCGTGAACGTAACTGTCATTGATGGAACCGACCATCCGCCCCGGACGAATGCCACCGTAATCGTTCAAGGAAAGGAGATCGAGGCGATTACAATCGCGAGCAGGAATCCCCGATGGACGCTAAGATCGTTGACGGAACGGGGAAAGTTCTGATTCCCGGCCTCTGGAACAACGATCTGCATGGACCGGCCTACGGCGATGCGAAGGCACCTCTTCTGTCGCTGGTTTCGTATGGAGTTACTACTGTCCGCGACATGGGCGCGTCTCTGGATGAGAGGGAAACCATCAAGAATGGCAATTATCAGTCGGTGGTCCATCTAAACGTCGTTGCGCGTTCGAGCATAGAATCGCTTGGCTTTGGAGCGATTGCCACAGAGTTGCATGTCGCACCACCGTCGCGAGTGGTTCCTGCTTCGATCCAGGAAGAGCCATCTACAGGTTTTCTCACTGCATTCGCGAACGTTGTCAATGTCCGATGAAGTAATCAGAACCACTGCGGCATGTACGACCTGGCGAAGGGGTCCATCAGGTCTCTCTGTAACATCAGGAGAGCTACGGACAAACCTGCGTTTATGCCATACAACCTCGTCCACGGTTCGCGCTTCGGAGAGAAACCTGTTGAGCGCTCGCAAATGCGATTCGCCGGGACTTCGACCATACACCGCAGACAGAATTAAGAAGTAGAGGGCTTCGCGCAACTCGATGACGTCTTTGAGAACGCGTTGGGAGTCAAACTCACTCACGCCACCCAGAAGTTTGCGCATCTGTGCCGCTGTAATAACTCCTGACTGACGGCAAAAGGCAAGGAAACATTCATAGGTGGGGAGAAGATCGACCAGGCGATCCGGATCGTAGCGAAAGTCCAACGTATTGGCGAAATCAAGCGCCAAATGACCGGCAACGAGTTGAAAATCGGTTGCCATACGCTTAGCACTGATTGTAACCGCCTTCGCTGCCGTTGACAGGTTATATCACCGTTAATAGATTATAACCAGCGATACACAGTTAAGGCGGTTATGAAGAGGCCAGGATCATTTTCTGAAAGCCAATGGGACCACTCAAAGCGAAACGAGGAGGAAGAGTGGATTCAAACGATCTGTATGAAGAGGTTCTAACGCAGGCGGCGGCACAGGCTCGGTGCTATTTGCGAACGATTCGAGAGCGCCATGCCGGGGTGCTGCCGGAAGCGATCAGAGGTTTGAGTGCGCTCGGCGGTCCGTTGCCCGCCCAGGGAGAGAATTCACTGGCAATTTTGGAACTGCTCGACAACGCCGGTTCACCGGCGACGGTGGCGAGTATGGGTGGGCGTTTCTTCGGAGGGGTAATTGGCGGCGCTTTGCCAGCCAGTGTTGCGGCACAATGGATGGCAGCTGCGTGGGACCAAAATGCCTGTCTGTATGATATTTCGCCTGTCGCTGCACATCTGGAAGATGTCGTTCTCTCCTGGATCCTCGATTTGCTCGGCCTGCCGCCAAACTGTGGCGGAGCATTTGTAACCGGCACGCAGATGGCGGATGTGACCGCTCTTGCCGCGGCGCGGAGCAGCGTCCTGCGGAACGTGGGATGGGATGTCGAACGAGACGGGTTATTTTCAGCTCCTCCGGTCACAGTAATCGTCGGTGAGGAGGTTCATGCGACGATGCTGAAAGCCCTGGCGCTGCTCGGTTTCGGCAAAGGCCGCGTGCATATCGTTCCCGCTGATTCTCAAGGGCGCATGGAGCCATCGCATCTGCCTCGCGTATCTGGGCCGGCGATCGTTTGCGTCCAGGCTGGTAACGTGAATACTGGAGCCTGCGATCCGGTTGGTGAGATCTGCGACATTGCGCACGAAATGGGTGCATGGGTGCATGTCGATGGCGCCTTCGGTCTCTGGGCTGCCGTCAGCCATCATCGAAAGCATTTAGTGGAGGGTTTCGCGCAGGCCGATTCCTGGGCAACGGATGCGCATAAATGGCTCAACGTGCCGCAGGATAGTGGAATCGCAATCGTAAAGGATGCAGAAGCCCTGGGTCGCTCGATGTCGATTGCAGCGTCTTATTATCCTCCGGATGCTAACGCGAAGCGCCAGCCCATGCAATGGGGGCCTGAATCTTCGCGTCGGGCTCGAGCAGTTGAAATCTGGGCGGCACTGCGTTCCCTCGGAAAACAAGGTGTGGTCGACCTCATCGACCGTTGCTGTCAACATGCTGCAGCATTCGCAGAGGCCCTGCGCGCCGGAGGGTGTGAGATTCTCAACGACGTTGTGCTGAATCAAGTGCTGGTCTCCTTCGGAGCCGACGAAGTCAACACTCGGGTCATCGATGCTGTGCAGGCAGAGGGAACCTGTTGGTGTGGCGGCACCGTTTGGAGAGGACGCAAAGCAATGCGAATCAGCGTGTCCTCATGGGCAACGACGGACCTCGACGTTAGCCGCAGTGTGGCTGCAATCCTGAAGATTGCAGCAGATCAATCCTCGTCGAGCGTCACGTTTGCGCGAACTTCTGCAGAGGGTCAGATAGATAGCCGCTAATCTGAGTCGGCGTCACAACTGACGCATCATCGCCGAGGCGCGAATCGAGCATCTGTGAGACCGATCCTGGGATTCCGGCCGTATCACCGCTAATCCGGACAGAACCCGAAAATCGGGTTAATGTCCGGATTGGCGACCATCCTCCCGTGAAGCCCTACTGTGAAGTAGCCTTGAGTTTGGTCTCGGCGTGATGGACAGTTGCGGCCGGAGAAATCTGTTTAACTCACCATTCAAAGGAAAGACCGCCTCAATGCGGTTCATTCGCTTCCCTTTAGGAAATTCGAATTCCTGTTGGCTTCTTACGTTGTTGGTTAGGAGCTTTAAATCAACCGACGGAGTCACCTCGTCTTGAGCCAGTTTTCTCTGGGGCCGCAGTGCTATCTGTACCGTCAACTCTTGCGTCGCCGGGTTGACTCCCGTAACCAGCACCGAGAAGGCCACGTGGTCAGTTGTATCCGAATCGTCTCGCAGCTGTAAGGAACGCCGCGCGCCCTCATTCAGGTTACGAATAATCAAAGCGCAGTAGAGGATCAGGAAACAGATGAAAAAGAGAAACCTGAAGCTGACGATCCTCTTCCACATGCTTTTCAGACCCCTTCAGCAGAAAGCATTCCAGCTGCCCCGCACAAGCTCTCAACGCTCAATGCACCTCCGCAGGGCTGTGCGCTTGTTCGTCGCTTGTGGCGAGCAGCTGAGGTTCGGCGAACACCCTCCCACCCATCACAACCCGCCAGGTGGTCAGTGTGTTCGCAATGTCATCCAGAGGGTTCGCGTCGAGAAGCACGACATCAGCTACTTTGCCAGGCTCCAAGCTGCCCAACAGATCTCCCGCTCCCACCGCGGAAGCGCTTCGCTGCGTGGCGATCTCCAGTACCTCGATCGGTGAAATGCCGGCCCACACGAAATACTGCAGTTCGGCATGCAGCGATTCGCCGTAGTTGTCTTTCGGATTCAGTGAATCGGTGCCCGCAAGCAGAGGTACGCCCGCTTGATAAGCGCGCTTTAGTTCGGCAATCATCGCCTTGCGAAGCGGTGACCCTTCCGGAAAAAGCCCAAACACGACGGCCAGGGTCGGGGTCCAATAAGTCCCGGTTGCGGCAAGCAGTTGCAGGAGATCGTCGTTGTACACGTTCACGGGGAGCATGTGTGCCTTCATCGCGTGGCCGATGAGAGCCCCCCTGATAATCTCCTCACTGAAAAGACCGTGAGCCGACACCGGCAGCCCTTGCTTGAAAGCCTCCAAAGCAAGGGCGCGGTGGAGTGGCCATGACAACGTGAAGTAAGACTTTACACCGACCACACCCTCTTTTTTCTCCACGTGAACGATGTCTCGCAGTTGCTCATTTGAGGTGCCATAGGCCGACCCGCCCCAGATAAAGGGCGTTGCCTCAATCATGCTGCCGTAATGGAACACCCGTGGTACAGGCGCCCCAAACCCATTGCGGCGGTCCGCCCAGGCCTGGAGCGTGCCGGTGTCGCTGCCCATGTCTGCCACTGAGGTGACGCCGTACGCAATCCACAGCTCCATCCGGCTGACATCACGAGCCGACTGAGAATGGATGGGAGTCGCGGTGTGCGTGTGCATGTCGAACAGGCCCGGAATAGCGAACCGGCCGCCGCCGTCCACCACTTTCAGGTCTCCCGGTAGCGTATGACTCGCCTCGGCTCCGATCCACTTGATGCGTCCGTCCTCGATCAGCAGCGAGGTGTCCTCAGTGAAACCACCAGCCTTGAAATCGAGAATGCGCACGTTGCGGAGCAATAGCGGCGGTGGAGGTTCTGTCGACAGTTTCAGCTGGATAGGCACTTGTCTCTGCCCGCCATCCTTGAGCGGATGGAGCCACACGTCGGCCCCCGTCGAGTAAATGAGCGAGGCACCGTCCGGCGTGAAGCCGAAATTGTGCCCGCCGAAAGGGGAGAAGCGAAACGGCGCGTTTTCCTTTATTGGTTGCGAGCTGAGCGGCGCTACCCAGAATCTCGTCGTTGCGACGGAAGGCAAGCCACTTGCCGTCCGCCGAAACCTGTCCATTGGCGGCGAAGGCTGTAAGCGCAGTGATCGACTCGCCGTCGCCGGTTGTTTCGGTCGGATAGCGATGGACTTGTCCGTTAGTGGTGAAGTACACCCACTTGCCATCGCCCGAAAACTGTGCGGCCGGCTGCCAGCGCGGTGAACCCTCAACCAGCTTCTGCTGTTTGCCGCTCACAAGATCGGCCAGGTAGACACAGGGCATCTTCGGCTTCAAAGGTCCTGCGGGCGGCTCGAAATATGTGTAAACGAGCTTCGTTCCATCGGGACTCCAGGCAGGCTCGTACCGTCCGGTACGCCCTTCCGATATCAACGTGGAGCTTTGGCCGGTTGCGAGGTCTAGGATCCTAAGCTGCTGCGTTTCCCCTTCGCTGACTTGATAGGCGAGCCTCTTGCCGTCGGGCGAAAGTGCCGCCGGTCCCCACTCAAACCCGTTGCTGTCGAGCACTCGCTCGGCCGCGCCTCCTGAGATGGGCTGCCGCCAGAGATAGCCTGCGGCCGTGAAGATCACGCTTTTGCCATCGGGAGTGAGACGCGGGGTCAAGATGCTTTTGGGGGATGCGGTGCGCTTTTCTGAATACACTGGTAGCGGCGAACCCGGGTAGAACTCGAAGTCAATCTCCGCAGAGAACTTCACCTCATCACGTTTGCCTGTCGCTGCATCGATGCGCCAGAGCTTGCCTTTCTCGCCGAAGTAGATCGCGTCCCTTGCGGCGCCGAACAGCGGGCGGGGTTTGGGATTGGCAAGCTGCGACAAATAGACGCGGGTGCCTGGGCCGCGGCTCTCAACTGTCTGCGTCACGTCTGTTGGACGGCCCAACAGTCCTTTGACAGTGGCCTCGCCACCCTGGGGCACCGTGACGTAAGCGAAGTATTCAGGCTGGGGGACAATCCCTGCCATGGGTGAGGCGGACTTGTAAACCCGGAGATAGGCACCCCGAGGATCTCCGGGATCAGCCGCAATGTAGTCGACCACACCTTCAACGGTTAACGCAGTCGCTACGTCTCCCTTTTCGTTCAACACCTTAATTTCGCTCACGGCGGGCGTGTCTTTGGTCTCCATCGCCAGGACCGACCACACGGGCTGCCCATCGGTGAGAAAAGCCACGGCGGACACAAAGCCGGGCTCGGTCAAAGTTTCGAGCTTGTCGTCCGCGAACCTGATCCTGCGCACCTGGGTGTTCATTGTCATGGGGCCGACGAACTTGAAATTGCCCGCGGGGCCAATGACGCGATAACTCAGCAAGACAAGGCTCTTGCCGTCCGGCGACCAGACTGGCCGGTCAACCCACGCCTCGCCGGTGAGTTGATGAATCTGACCTCTCGCTAGATCAAGCACAAAGACGTTGCCCTGGCTGCTCAGGTCGCGGTCGGATATGAAAGCCACGCGCGCGCCATCAGGCGAGATCGCGGGCGCTGAGTCGTAGTACGGACCGAAAGTCAGTTGCTTGGCCACTCCCCCCTTTGTAGGCAGCTGAAACAGGTGGCCCAGCGCGGTAAAGACCAGCCAGCTTCCGTCGGAGGAGACCCCCACGTCGGGATCAGTGACCTCTTTGGTTGCGATTTTTATGGACCGCGTTTGGCGATTCTGAGGGTCTTGCGACGACACCGAAGCGGCGGCGCCAGGCTGCACAAGTGTCGGGGACCCGCTCATCGGGGACGCGAGCAGAGAGCTACTTTCGCCGTTGACGTTCATTGCTTGGTCCTCTTTCCCTAGAGTTAACGTTCAACTGGTCTCGGCTGGCCGACCAGGCTGCATTCAGAGAGGACTGGGCTTTGCCTGGCCATTCACCGCGGCGGTGTGTAAGGGTCGGGCGTGCCCATTGGGATGAGCGGATGCTGTCTCACGCTCATTTCGAATCCGGCGACTATTTTGAACGCCGGATGCAGTACCCAGGAGTCCAGTGTTGGTGATTCTTCGAGCGGATCAGTGTAGAGATTGATGATGTAGGGGATTAAAAGCTTCAGCGGCGGGTCCATGGGCGTGTCCTGCTTGTAAAAATGCACTTTCCAGTTGCGCCACTTCACCGCCATCAAGGTATTCGAGTTCCAGATGGGAAACCCTTCGCGGGCTGATTTCTCCGATTTGCCGAGGAAGAAGTCAGACTGATCCAGGCTGTCTATGGGACGGTCGTCAGGCACCTTGGCGCCGGTAAACGCGGCGAGGGTCGCGAACAAATCTACTCCGTGCACGATCTCGTTGCTGGTGCGGCCGGCCGGAATATTCCCTGGCCAGCGCACCATGAACGGCACACGAAGACCGCCTTCGAGCGCGGTGACATAGTTGCCGCGCCATGGGCCTGCCCAACCGTTCCAAGGTTTAAAGAATTCCGCACCGTTGTCGCTGGTGAAGATGACAATGGTATTGTCACGAGCGCCGGCTGCGTCTATGGCGTCGAGCACCTGCCCCACGTTGTAGTCCATCTCAGCCAGCATGTCCGCCCAATCCCCGTTGCCGGTTTTACCAGCAAACGCGGGGTTCGGCAGCGTGGGCAGGTGTGGCTGGGTGAGAGCCAGGTAGGCGAAGAACGGCTTGGCCGCTTTGGCTTGGCGTTCGATGAACCCGACCGTGCGCTTGGTGGTATCCGCATCCATGAGCCGGCGCTCCTGAAGGTCGTAGTCCTTCACATCACGGCTCTTCTCGCCCTTTTTGCCCTCCATGATTTCTTGCCCGGGGACGATCTGCGGTGAGTAGCCGGGCGAGGCCGGCCATCTGGCCTCGTCTGTAGTGCGCGGGATGCCATACCACTCGTCGAAGCCCCGGTCGTTCGGCAGCCGGCCGTCGTGACTGCCGAGGTGCCATTTGCCCCACATACCAGTGGCGTAGCCCTCATCGGCCAGCGACTGAGCAACCGTGATCTCCCACTGGGTTAAACCTTCCGGCACCCCACCAAGCGGCACTGCGTACGTACCCGAGCGCATCGAGAATCGGCCGGTCAGCATGCTGGAGCGGCTTGGCGTGCACTGCGCCTCCATGTTCATGTTGGTCAGGCGAAGCCCTTCGCTGGCGAGTTTGTCAAGCCGCGGCGTGGGCGCGCCACGGAGAATGCCGCCTCCATAGACGCCCAACTCGCCGTAACCCAAGTTGTCCGCCAGGATAAAAACAATGTTAGGTTTTTGTTCCCTTGCTGCAGATTTCGCGTCTTGTTTCATTTAGGAGTTTCCTCGCTCAGTCCCGCAGCAACACCGTTTGGTTCGAAAACGCGAGTTTCATCCGATTATGGCCCATTCATTTTGTCTGAGCATAGGTATGCCGCGCTGTGCGGTCGACTAGCAGTTTTCGTAGTCGACTTCGAAAAGATTGCCAGCCGGTTGCGCCTCTGGAAACTTCCATGTTCCAGCAGCTTTGATTCGGACTCGCACCAGCCGTTTGGTTTTGCAGGCGCGAGGTTCACCCATGGTTTGGAGGGGATGGTAAGAAGCTTATGTATGCCACGCTGGGCGGGTCGACCAGGAAAATTGCTAGTTGATCTGCAGAAGATTAGCTGTTACAGGACGCAATGGAGATTGTTGTGAAGGAAATAGGAAAGGGGGCACGGTTGAATGGCCATGATTTTGAAGTCTTGGCAAAACCGGTGCACCCTGGAGAATTTCTCGCTTTAGCGTCCACCCTTTAGCCAGCAACAGGAATCGACAGAGTGTGGGGAATCCCTATCCAAGCGCTTCGGCCACGAGGCTCAGCAACTCGTCTGGAAGAACTAAGGTCTCCAGCACCAGTGGGCGCGTGCCGGCTGGAAATTTCTCCTGAATGTGGCGCTTCTGCTCTTGGTTAAGCATCGCCGAAAGAATGACGAGATCGAACCGGCCAGAGTACAGCTTTTCGTCGATGTCCATGGGCGTGGCGATCACAGGATCATAGCCCCACCTTGCAAGCAACGCCTGGCGCGTCTTGAGGTGGTCCAAATCTGTTCCAACTGACAGAACTCGATATTGCATGGGGCGCTACCTATGGACGATGAGAATACTCGATTGGACGCATTTAGCCTGCTACGGTTGCCGGAATCCAGACCGCGGGACAGGCGCGCCGTTGAGTATAAGATGACCGACGGTCTTTGTTAAGAGGGTGGTAACGACCTCAGCCGACTGCTATCCTCGCTGGCACCATGAAGAATGCGGTTCTGTCTGTAGGGGCAATCCTGGTCGTACTGACCGTCATTAGCGCTACAGCCCACCACGTCTACGAAACTCACCCGAGTTCTGGCTATGCCCCGATCCTGAGGGCCGCTCTGGACCCGCACGCATCAGAGGCAGATGAGGCGTCTTACCTCCTTCGGGATTCCGGCCGAGTCACCGCCCACACGAAAATTACTCCAAAACGGGTATCAATGTCCGGGTTGGCGACGACCCTCCCAGAACACATATCAACGCGGGTGCAAAAGCAACCAAGCCAGATAAATCCCAAGGGCGCTGTCCACGAGGCATAGCAACGCTGCGCTGAGGAAGATATCCCCGCTGATGAAATGAGTCGCATGCGGGGTCGTCACCGTGAATCCCTGTTGAGATGGAAACCACTGCAACAAGGCAGCACTAGCCAAAATGACAGCTAGATTGAGCAGCAGGCAGCATGCAAGTGTCGTGCGCATCCGGAAACTCCTCGAACATATTATTCGCTCGCCTGACGAGGATTCCTTTCCGTTGGCGGGCCTTTCCTACCATGGAATCAGACGTTTCCCGGTTCTGGGAGAATCACCGCTAATCCGGACAGAACCCGAAAATCGGGGTTCTGTCCGGATTGGCGACAACTCGTCCGGAACTGTCGGATAAGTTGGAATGAGACATGTTTCTTGCAGTACGATTGGTCCGACGTGCTCCTTGGTGTGGAGGTAGGAGGCGGTATGGGAACGTTTATTCAGGACCTGCGTTACGGCCTCCGCATGCTGCGCAAATCCCCCGGCTTCACCGCCGTCTCCGTGCTTACGCTCGCGCTCGGCATCGGCGCCAACACGGCGATTTTCAGTTTTGTGGATGCCGTCTTGCTCAAGCCTCTCCCCTACCCGCATCCGGAGCGAATCGTCAACTTGTGGGAAAAGCATCCGGGGGTTGATCGCAACGTCATTTCCACCCTGAACTTCCTCGACTGGAAACGGCAGAATCGCTGTTTTCAATTTCTGTCAGCCATCGCCTGGGACACGATGACCTTGACCAGCTCGGACAGACCCCAGCAGCTTAATGTTTGGAGAGTCTCGGCGTCGTATTTCAAGGTGTTTGGTGTGGGCGCGGCGCTGGGACGCACGTTTGCCCCAAGCGAAGACGAGGTTGGCAAAGACCAGGAAGTAGTGCTCTCGAACCGCATTTGGCAGAGCCAGTTCGGCGGCGACCCCAAAGTTATCGGCCGCACGATCACATTGGATGCAAAAAGTTACACGATCATCGGCGTCCTTCCGGCGAACAGTACCTTTGACCGAACCTGGGCCGTGATGTGGCTGCCGCTCACTTTCAGACCCGCGGACATGACACGCAATTATCACTGGCTCTTTGCCATTGCTCGCCTTGAGCTCGGGGTCACTCTGAAGCAGGCCCGCGACCAAATGGACACGATTGGAGCGCGCATTGCTGCCGTGTACCCAGATTCGAATAAGGGTTGGGGCGTAACGGTCGATCCTTATATCGATGAGGTGGTTCAGCCGGAGCTCCGCCGCTCGCTTTGGGTGCTGCTCGCAGCGGTGGGAGCGGTGCTGCTGATCGGGTGCGCCAACCTCGCCAATCTGATGCTCGCGCGGGGTACGGACCGCGAACACGAGATTGCTATTCGTTCGGCCTTGGGCGCGGGCCGTCTCCGGCTGATCCGGCAGTTGCTTACGGAAAACATATTTCTCGGAATCCTTGGTGGCGTGGCGGGCCTTGCACTGGGCGATGCATTGATGCACGGAATCAAACTGTTGTTCCCGCCTGACATGCTGCCACCGCAAGCAAACGTCCGCATGGACTACGGCGTATTGCTTTTCACGATGGTCATCGGAATCCTCACGGGAATCCTTTTCGGCTTGGCGCCAGCGCTCAGCGGCACGCGGCCCGATCTTGTCGGGTCGCTGAAAGAAGGTGGACGAACGACTGCCGGGCTCACACGGCGTCGGATGAGGACAGCCCTGGTGGTTGCCGAAGTGGCGCTGTCATTTGTATTGCTCGCGAGCGCCAGCCTGCTGATTCGAAGCTTCAACAGGCTTGCCAGCGTCAACCCGGGGGTGGATACAACCAATGTTCTTGCGATGGATCTTCCAATGCCGCTGACAGAATTCACGAACAGCACGACGCTCACAAACTATCTTACGGAAATCACCGAGAACGTCCGAAGCGTGCCGGGCGTGCGCGACGTCGCCATCACTGATAGACCGCCGATGGAAGGCTATGCGAACGGCGCGCCCTTCCTGATCGAGGGGCGGACGTATCTGCCCTACCCCCAGCGCCCTGTCTCTGGGTTCAAGGTGGTAGGCCCGTCGTATTTTCATACGGTTGCAATGAGATTGTTGAAGGGCCGCGGCCTGGAGGAGAGCGATGTTGCCGCCGCGCCGCCTGTTACCGTGATCAATGAAACTATGGCGAAGACTTACTTCAAAGGCGAAGATCCCATCGGTAAGCGCATCTTGATTCGGCAGCTCCTGTTCGGGAAGCGTGATCGCGGTCCGGAAATCCCTTGGCAGGTCGTGGGAGTGGTGAAGGACGAGAAAGTCTTTAGCCTCGACGAGGTTATTCCGGTCATATACGTCACGTTCTATCAAAGCCCCGGCACTTTCAATAGCCTGGTAGTTCGTTCCGCCACGGATCCGTTGCTCTTAAGCAGATCGATTGAACAAGCAATCTGGAAAGTGAACAAGAACCAGGCGGCGGCGAACGTTGAGACCTTGGAAGAAATCAAGACACAATCGGTAGCGCCAGCCCGGCTTCGCACTATGCTGTTGGCCGTCTTCGCTGGCATCGCGGTTTTGCTGGCTGCCGTCGGGATCTACGGCGTTGTCTCCTATTCCGTGGCGCAAAGAGTGCATGAGATGGCCATTCGCCTGGCCCTTGGCGCATCGCCGGGCGGTCTGCTGAAGCTTGTGATTGGGAAAGCGATGCTCATGGTCCTGGTTGGACTCGCTCTCGGAGGGGGCGCGGCACTCGCGCTCACGCGCGTACTGGCGAGCTTGCTCTACGATACAAGCCCGACGGATCCGGTGACGTGGGTCGCCGCCGGGGCGTTGCTCGCAGCGGTGGCGTTCTTGGCCTGCTATGTCCCCGCCCGCCGCGCCATGCGCGTCGATCCCATTGTCGCTTTGAGATACGAATAGTCTTTCACGCAAGTCACCGGCAACGCCCTCGTATGACAACCCCATAGGCGTGCGGCACTTATGGACATTTCTGGCGATTGTTCCCGACTGACCGCCTATCCGGAAGTAATCCCCAAAAAATGCGGTTCTGTCCGGTTAGGCGACCATCCAGAAGTTATCCCGCCGCTCCCACAGTTATCCGTTCATAAAGCGAGTGTTCCGGGTTCAACATGCTACTGCCACAGCCGCGGTTCGTTAACGGGGCGCTGGCGTCTCCGTAAGATGAACCGACGCGAAAGCTGGACATCCTTTGTGATCGACCAGACCATCTCGCACTACCGCGTTGTCGAGAAGCTTGGTGGTGGAGGCATGGGCGTTGTCTACAAGGCTGAGGACACTGATCTCGGCCGCTTTTGTCGCGTTGAAGTTTCTGCCCGAGGACCTGGCTCAAGACCCACAATCTCTCGAACGCTTCCGCCGGGAGGCACGCGCCGCTTCCGCCCTGAACCACCCCAACATCTGCACGATCTACGAAATCGGCGAGCACGAAGAACTCCTTCTGCCAGCGGTAGAAGACCGTGGGCTGCAAACCCAGTTCATCGCAAAGCGTCGAGATGGGCTCCTTCTCCAGCAGATGCTGCCTCAGGATGGCGACCTTCTCTTCAGGCGTGTAATGCTTCCGTTGATTCTTCATGCGTTCTCTCCTTTACCTTACCGGGAGAATGCCTTCTCCGTTTCCAGCAGAACCGGAACAACTGCTGAGTCGCCTTCTCTTCAGTAACGATGTGCAGAGTCACCGCGCCGGAATGCGGGGAAAGGGGGCGATCACGGAAGTTCAGTGAGCGCGCAGCCGTCATGATCCTGTAACATCTGCTCGAGTATCGTCGCTTTCAGAAATGCAACATTACAAAAACGTAAAGAAGCTGGAGGTACTAACAAAATGGAGATCTCTACGGAAGAGCTCGCGGACGGCATTACCCGGGTCATTCTTGACGGCCGTCTGGACATCCAGGGCGCCGCTGCGGTGGATTTGAAGATGAACTTGATTGCTGGCAGCAAAAAGACTGTCCTCCTCGATCTACAGAAGGTCTCGTTCCTTGGATCGATGGGACTGCGCTCGCTCGTGGTGCCGGCGCAAGCCGTCAGGAGCCGTGGCGGCAAGATGGTAATCTTCGGCCCCAACGAGATGGTTGAGAAAGTCTTGAAGACCAGCAGCGTGGACACGCTGATCCCGATTCATCACGAACTCGAAAGCGCTATGGCCGCTTTGCGATAGCGGGCAGTCCACACGTTCGCGCGATGCGATTCGCGTGACGCCCAACCAATGCGTGCCAAATGCAGGAAAGACCAGATGTCTTTATGACTGCGAACGCCACGGACACCTCCGGAGAGTGCATGACCTTGAGCAGTTCGCTGTCCGACTTGGGACTGATCCCGCCGTGGATTGAACGCCTCGCCGCCCCCTACGCGATTCCCGAAAACACTCGGTTCGCGATGGACCTGTGCCTCGAAGAAGTCCTCTCGAACGTCATTCGCCACGGCTACGCCGGCAAGCCCGGCCGCCACATCTTCGTTCAATTCTCAAGTCCGCGAGAAGGTTATTTTATATTCGTCGTCGAGGACGAAGCTCAGCGCTTTGATCCTCTCAGCGTGCCCGAACCGCCGTGCTCGGTTAACGAAGCACAGGCCGGCGGCAACGGCATTCGTCTCCTCCGCCGGTTTGCTGACGCGCTACAGTATCAAGCGACGCCCACCGGCAATCGCCTCACGATTGGCTTCGCAGCCGGCGATTCCCCTGTCACTTCGAGTGCTTCTGCGCGCTGACCCCACCATATCGGAATGGTTCGCGCTACGTCGCTCAGGAACACCGACGGCCCGTAATCCGGGCAGACCTCTGGGTAGGCAAACCATTGACCATTTCCGCGTGAAGGTCGCGAATTGCAGGCCCTATCGTTTCGGCCACCTTCGTCGCCGCCCTTGTGATTTTTTGAGGTGAATTTTGTGAGTTCTACCCCCTGTGAAATTCAGGTTGAAATTAAGCCTTGACATTCAAAAACAAGCGCTTTAAACTCGCCCCTGCGAAAATTAAAGGCTCGGAGTGACGGCGGCTGCCAGTCCTGAAGACGCTAGGACCAGCGCCTGGGTATACAGACGCTCGTCAGTTTTCGGACTTAACTGCACCACTTTCAGGGCACACCACTTTCAGGGCACCCCCAGCCCTGGACTTTGCATTGACCCAGCTCTTGCCACTACCTATGAAGAAAGTACAGACCAGCAAGCTGCAGAATAAGTCGAACAAGACAATCTTTGCATTCGACGTTAAATACGTCATTTGAGGGGAAGAAGAACATGGCTGCAAAACCTGAATTAGCACCGACCATCACTGCGCAGACTATCAAAGCTGCACAGGAAACACTCAACAACGCCCCGTCAATGAGCGACGCACCGGGAGTCGATAAAATCCGCGAGTTGCTTTTCGGCAACCAGATGCAGGACTACGACCGCCGTTTCGACGTCATGGAAGAGCGCTTTCAACAAAAGATGCGCGATATGGAAGCAGAGTCCACTCGCGCCATTCAGAGCATGGAGTCCTCGGTGAAGAAACAGCTGGAATCGTTAGCCAGCCAGGTTCGCCAGGAGCAGGATCTTCGCGGGGAGGCGGACAAGGAGTTGGGCCGCGGCCTTCGGGAACAGATCCAGGGATTGGAGAAGCACCTCAGCAAGGTTGCCGACCAACTGGCCAGCCAGGACCGGGACTTCACTGAGAGATTGAGCCACGAATCGCAAACGTTGCACGAAGACATCCGACGCCGGAACGAAGACACTCGCGCGTCCATGGAGCGGATGCTTGCTGAATTGATGAATGTCAAAACCGACCGCAGTCTGCTGGCCGGTCTATTCGTTGAAATTGCCCGATGCCTGAATCAGGACACGACGGCGAGGGCGAACGGAGGCAGCGGCCAGCGATCCTGAACCGGGTGGCCCGCCCCACGCCGGTTTTGAACGGAATATCGCGATCGGAGACACCGTGATTTCTAGTGTTTCCCTGCTCGACAGGGACAGTTCGGATCGCCCGTTCTTACAGCCCGATGATGCCCGCGCCAAACGGCTCGCCGTGCTGCTATTCGAGGTAGCGCGCAGCCTGGATCACGACCTGGCGACGGCGCTCCCCAGGCTCGAAGGGGATCCGAAACTGGAGGCGCTGCGCAGCTTGATTCTCGAGCAGGATCGAGCGGCGATCGCCAAGCTGCAGCAGAAGTTTGATGATCCACGGCAGTTCGCTGAAGCCGTCAGCTCCGTCCTGGCCGACGCCTTCACCCTTGCCGGAGCGAGAGACGAACAACTGGCAAAGGCGTTGGCGCCAATCCTGGAGCTGGCGACCCAGGCATCGATCCGCAAAAATCCAGGCACCCTGGTTGGCATCCTCTACCCGCTGATGGGATCGGTGGTCCGTAAATCCATCGCCGAGTCTCTCGACGGCACGCTGCAGCGCATGAACCAGGCGTTCAAGCACAGCTTCTCATTGCAGGGATTGAGGTGGCGCCTGGAGGCGCTTCGCAGCGGAAGCAGCTTCGCCGACGTAGTGCTCAAGCACACGGTGCAGTTCCGCGTCGAGCACGTCTTCTTAATTCACCGCAAGACCGGCCTTCTCATCGAGCACGTAGCGGCGCCGGAGGTGACCGCACAGGATCCCCAGCTGGTGTCCGGCATGCTGTCGGCCATCCAGGACTTCGTGCGCGACTCGTTCGAGGGAACCAATAAGAGCGGGGGAAGCGGCATCGATACCCTGCGACTTGGCGACCTGCTGTTGTGGTGCGAAGAGGGACCATTCGCGTTCCTTGCCGCCGTCATTCGGGGCAACCCGCCCGAGTCGCTGCATGCGGCACTGCGCGAAACACTGACCAACATTCACGACCAATTCCGGAGTCCGCTGGAAGAATTCCAGGGTGACTCCGCAACTCTGGGGGATTTGGTCACGCCACTGCAACATGACCTGCAGCAACAGGAACGGCCGCGCGAAACGCGGTTGTCCCCCTGGCTCTGGATCCTGCCCCTGGTGTTGTTGCTTCTGGCCGGCGGGTGGGCGATTCAGCGGACAATTGTCCGGCTTCGCGTGGACGCGTATGTCGAGCGGCTGCGTCAGGAGCCAGGCATCGTGGTCGCCAACGCCGAATTGCGCAACGGAAGATGGCAAATTTCCGGTTTGCGTGATCCCCTGGCCGCCGATCCCGCCGTATTGCTGTCGCAGTCGGGTCTGGATTCCAAACGTGTCGCCTTTCACTGGGAGTCGTACCAGGCGCTGAACCCGGCGATCGTTCTCCGGCGTCTTGCCGCCAGTCTCAATCCTCCGCCCACCGTCTCTTTGTCATTGAAGGGCGACACGGTACAAGCCACGGGAAGCGTTCCCCAGTACTGGGTCGAGCGGGCGAGGACGCTGGTCGCAGCGCTGCCCGCGGGTTCTCCTAAGGTCGATCTCAGCGCCCTCCGCGACATTCAGGATCCGGAATTTATTCGCCTGCGCGATGCTATCCAGGGGCATATTATTGCGTTCGATTCCAATGCAGACCGGCCCGCGCGGGGCGAGGACGCCACGCTGGATGCTGTTGCCGACGAGTTCCACCAACTAATGCGCGTGACCAAGCGTCTTGGTTTCTCTGCCCGCATGATGATTTCCGGCCACGCGGATGCCGTCGGCAACGAAACGGCGAACCTATCGCTCAGCGCGGCTCGAGCCGAGGTCGTCCGCTCGATGCTTAAGGCGCGGGGCATCGCTCCGGAACTGCTGACCGTGCGCAGCGCCGGCCCACTCGAACCCTTGTTGGCTCCCAACGGCAAAGTAACCGCCGCGATGAATCGGAGAGTGACATTCACCGTGATTGCCAGCGAGTAGAGATCTTTATGCTGCAAAAGAAAGTTTGTCTGTTGGGGGGATTCGGCGTCGGCAAGACCAGCCTGGTTCGGCGCTATGTGCAAAGTATCTTTTCGGACGCATACTTGACCACCGTCGGCGTCAAGATCGAGAAGAAGATGGTGAACGTTGGCGCCGCAGAGGTCGCTCTTATCCTCTGGGATATTGCGGGCGAGGACGACGTCACTGCAATACGCACAAGCTATCTTCGCGGTTCTGCGGGATATCTCCTGGTTGTCGATGTCACGCGGGGTGAAACCCTCGAAGTCGCCAAGTCGATACAGGCTCGGGTAACTTCGGAAATAGGTTCGGTTCCTTTTCTGTTCCTTTTCAACAAGACGGATCTGAAGGAGGACTGGGACATCCCGGAACAGTCCCTCGAAGACTTGAAGGACGCGGGACACGTAGTTCTCCGGACCAGCGCCAAGACCGGTGAAGGAGTCGAAGAAGCATTTCAGGCGCTCGCGAAGCGCATGGTGTCGTGACCGATGCTAGATATACCGGACCGCATTTCAGAATGGCTACTGCTCCTCGTTAAGTCCCAGCGTTCCATAGCCTATCTTCTCATCAACAACGAACTGGTCCTGATCAAAGCAGGCGGAGAGTTGGAATACTACGGACTGGCTGATCTAAAGCACCAGCATTCCGCCTCCGATCAATTGCCATTCCTGGAAGGTCTGCTGCCCTTAGCGGAAACACCTTTTCTTTTGCAGTCCGTGGGAATGCCTGGCGGAAGTGTGGCGGACGTTCATCTTTTTGCCGACGAAGATAGGACGTGGGTCGTGCTCCTCGACGTGACCGCGGAACATGACCATGCAAGGAAGATCCAGCAGAAGGCGTACGACATGACCCTGTTGAGCCAGCGCGAGGCACGCCTCATTGCAAAGCTCGAGGCCGCGCACAAGGAGCTGACGCTGGCCCACCGCGACTTGGCCGAATCCCGTGATGAGCTTCTACGGGTCCACAACCGGCTGCGGCGGGAATTGCACGATGCCGAGCGCTATGTTCTTGCGATCTTGCCGGCGCCCGTCGCGGAGCCTTTCGCACTTGAGTGGCTCTTCGTTCCTTCCACGGAACTGGGAGGAGATTCCTTCGGTTATCACTGGGTCGATCGCGAGCACTTTGCCCTTTACCTGCTGGACGTCTGCGGACACGGCGTCGGTTCGGCGTTGCTGTCGATCACGGTAACGAATACGCTCCGGTCCGGCGCCTTGCTGAACACCGATTTCCGCATGCCTGAAGCGGTACTGGCCTCATTGAATCAGGCTTTCCAGATGGAACGTCAAAACGATCTCTATTTCACCATCTGGTACGGCGTCTATCACCATCCTACAGGAAGACTGCGCTATGCAAGCGCCGGGCACCCACCACCAATTCTGGTGAGCGGTGCAAGAGAACAGCGCGGCAAAGCGAAGTCGCTGTCGGCCGTTGGTTGTCCTGTGGGTCTCTTGCCGGTCGCCGCATACGAGCGCAAGGAGTGTAGTCTCGCCGGCCCTGCGCGGCTGTTCCTCTTCAGCGACGGCGCTTACGAAATCATGCGGCCGGACGGGACTCATGCTGGAATTCGCAGCTTTCGAAGAAGTCCTCACCCGCGCAGTTCCGGAAGGCGCATCGGAACTGGAAGAACTCCTCCATTTTGCTCAAAACGTCAACGGCTCAAAAGACCTGGATGATGATTTTTCAATAATAAAGATGACAATCTGACCGGCCGACCGGGTGGAGTTTTTGTACCGGGGCGAGTGAGAGCGTTTGATCGAAATCGGATCAGGAAAGTTTATGCAGAGGTTGTGCCCCCGGTGCGGTCAGCAACGGCGCCATTCGCCCTCAGACTTGTTCCGGGGGCGTTTGTCGTGGCGACTGTTGCGGAAGCCCAGTTGCGTCCGTCAGAGGCGAGCGAGTATTCAGCTGATTGTGGAGTAGGGCGCGGGCGGGGCAGACGGCACGT
>CAVZEH010000009.1:0-101100 GCA_963774255.1 uncultured Acidobacteriaceae bacterium | reverse complement strand
TCGAAACGCAGCTTGTCTTGGCCGAAAAAGTAATTTGCGTGGGTGAGTTCCGGAAGATCTGAATCGGCGTGGCTGCAGTTCGTGAGCAGCTTACGGTAATGCCGCTCCGCGGCGGGCCGCAGTCCTGCCTCCTCGGCGGAAACAGCGGCGCCGTATTCTGCTCGGAGGCGTCCAGGGGTGGATTTCAGGGCCGATTCATAGGCCGTCAACGCGAGCTTCGGCCGCTTTGCCAAAAGCAACATATCGCCCAGCATCTCCGGCGCGGGAGCGATGGAGCCTGGACTGACAGGCGATTTTTCGGTCGCGTCTTCCATCGCTGCGGCGGTTCTCATCTCTTGCACGGCCGCATCGTGATCACCATCTGCCCACTTGATCCAGGCGCTCACAATCTTCGATTGAACATTCACTTGATCCGCATCGCCGTCGCCGCTCTGCGCGAGTGCGTCGCGCAAGGAAAGCAGCGGTTGCATTGCTGCCTGCGCCGCCTTAATGTCCCCGAGCCTCGATGCGCCAAGCGCGCGGGCGAAATAAAGAGTCGCCTGAGTCGACGCATATGCGTCCCCTGGGGAGGTTTGTGGAGGCAAGGGAAGGGCCGCGGCAGCGTCCCACTGCTGACGCTCGATCCAATACCGGGCTGGTATCGCTGCTGTCGCGTATCCCCCGGCATAGCGGGCCGCATCGCCCGGTTCGACAACCGGAAGTTGTTGGGTTAGTTTGCGGGCTTCCGTTATACGCCCGGTCTGCAGATACGCATAGACCAGGTAATCCAGAGCGTGTAACTCGTCGCCAGCCAGCTTCTGTTTGCGCGCGCAGTCGGCCGAGGCGAGGTTTGAGGCAATGGATTCGTCCCATAAACCGAGCCTTGTAAAAATGTGAGAGGGCATATGCAGGGCGTGAGGCGAGTCAGGGGCAATCTGGGAATAGTGCTTCGCCGCATCCAAAGCCAGCTGAGCCAGCACCGGATTATCGTCGGCATGGATGATGTAGTGCGCGACGCCCGGATGTTGCGGCTGCTGAAGGATGATCGGTTCGAGAATTTGGGTCGCCTTCTTCTGATTCGCATAAGTCTTGTCATTGAGCGGAGCATTCGCGATCAAAGACAGGGCATAAAAGATGGCAGCTTCGCTGTCCTGCGGATACCGGTTGTGCAGCGACTCCATCGCAGTCTCATACCGTTTGGCGCGGATACTCTGGCCCTCTGAGCCAGCATTCTGATAGAAACTCTGAATAGCGCCCAAATAATCGCGTTCCCTCTGAGTCTTCGATCCCATCGACAAACCTTCTTGAGCGGCTTGCAGGCCGATCCTTAGATCTTCCCTAGTCGGCGGATCCCACAATTGGCGGTAGTGGCTCATCGCAATGCCCCACTCTGCCATGCTGCAACTGGGATCTGTGCTCAAGACCTGAGCAAATAACTGCGCTGACTTCCGGTAGCCAAAAGAATGTAAAGTCGCCACCGCCAGATCGAATTCGTCGCGCACCTCAGGACTGCATGACGTGTCGAAGTGGACTGTTCCCATCCGGTCCGGCTGGTGCGACGCATGATCATGCTGCGGTGCACATTCTACCCAGGCTGGTGTGAATACCAAGAAGGCCAGGAACCATGCGAAAACAAAGCGCAGCATAACCCGTGTCTCCTCAATCCATGGATCATAGTACCTGGTCTCGCGCGTTTTGCACTGACGACTTCAGGCCGACGCGCTCATTGAGCGCGTGTTAGGGGTGACCGCAACGATCAGTCCTCGAACACGCTAGTGTTTACCGATTTCCAGTGGGTGACTTTCCACTTGGACGAAAAGCCGACTTTTCGGCCATTTGCCAACTCTCGGAAGGCCAACTCCCGATCAATATCGCGCCTCGATGAGTGCTTCGTCTGTTGGCAACAACTGCGAGTGCAGCTCGGGATAGGAGATAGGGGCCAAGCCCTCATGCGGAAGGTGGCGAGATAGAACCGGCGCATCTCAATGGTCCGAAGCACTCTGCCGAGGGCAGCCGCGGGGGTAGACTTGTCCTTAGGTGGAATACTGAAGCGAACGTTAGCTTGCTTGCGTTGCGTTTGCATCGCGGAAATTCTCAAAGAAGCTGGGAGTCGAAGTCTATGACATCTACGGAAAACCTCGGCACTCATCAGAAAGCCCTTGGCATCAATCTGGATCCGACCAGCTATGGCTCCTTTGCCGAAATTGGCGCCGGCGAGGAAGTCGTGCGGTGGTTTTTGGTTGTTGGAGGGGCCTCCGGGACCGTTGCTAAATCCATCTCTGCGTATGACAAGGAGGTCAGCGACGATTTGTATGGTTCTGGCGCCCGTTATGTTTCCAAAGAACGCCTCGAAGCCATGCTAGACAACGAGTGGACCCAAATCGTCAACCAATTGACCAAGAGCCGTGGGTCGGAAGCCCGCTTCTTTTCCTTTGTTGATACCATCTCCGCCCGCAACTATGCCGGAACAAACGAGCCTCACGGCTGGGTCGGCCTGCGATTCCAGGTGCAACCCGGTGGCCAACCGAACGACATCGTCTTGCATATCAACATGCGTGATCCTTCCAACCCGCTCCAGCAGGAGGCTATCGGCATCCTGGGTGTGAACCTGATCTATGCTGTGTTTTATCAATTGCAGACGAAAGAGGGTTTCTTCGAGAATATTGCTCAGGACGTCGAGACACGCATCGAAATCGACTATGTGGAACTGCGTGGGACCGCCTTCGAAGGATGGGACCAGCGCACGATCCTTGCCCATCTGGTGCGCGCAGGTCTTGCGGAAGCAGTCTGTTTTTTATCCAGCGGGTCACCTGAGCCGCCTATCGAAGTTCTCCACAAGAAATCAGTCGTGCTCGCGCCAGGATCCTTCGAACACCTCGATGTCACTCATGCGGCAATCCATGAACGACTGCTGGTCTCGGCGATCCAGCAGCTCTGCGGAGAGCTAGAAGAAAAAGACCCTGCGCCTACCGGCTTCTTCTGCCTCTCCTCGATGCCCCTCACGGAAGCTGATCCGCCTCCGGAAATTCCAAACCTACTGGAACGTATCGATGCCCTTCGCGCGCGTGGTGGCGCCGTATTGCTGTTCCGTGATCGAGAACTCCACAGCATGACCACTTTTGTCAACCGCTACACCAAAGAGCGTGTCCGCTTCGTCGTGGGTCTATCTCTTTTGGTTCGCATATGGGAATATCGCTACAGTAAGCTCCCCGGCAGCTTCCTTGAGGCTTTGTCTCTCCTCTTGGCGCAAAACGTCTGCATCTACGCCTATCCGATGAGCTCAAAGGATCTTCAGCAATCGATTCAAAGCATCTCGGCGACCGGCTGGCAGTGGACCGATACGAATGGATGGGTCTCCGCCCGTCAGCTGCATCCTCCAGCGCCGCTCGATCACCTTTACAACTATGTTCTGGCTAGTAACTTCATTGTCCCGATGGAGATTCCGGCGGATCTGAAGGCGGATGCAGCAACCATCAGCAGCACAGCGAAGTAAATCATCGCTCTGATCGGGAAAAGCAGGACAGACGGAAGCGGCCCTAATGAAAACGCATCTGCCTTACTTCACTTCAATGTGTTTCCCTTTAGGGTCAGCTCCGTCTGTCCTGCTTTTCCCTGGAATCCCCGGTGCCAGCGCTAAAGCGCATCATGATCGGAGTAGGATTTTCCCGGAGCGCTGAAGCGCTCCTACCCCCGCATAAATGCGGGGGCTTCCACCCAAAGGCTCTGCGCCGCCCTTTTTCCGCAGCCTGCTAGTCTCAACGGTCTGACATAGCGCCTTCCCGGCAACTTGGATAAGTTTCGGTTAGCCGACAATCCGCCAGTTACTCGCAGGAAGGGGCAACCCATTGGCGGCTCCGATAGAGTCATAAGTGGCGTTTGATCTCGAAAGGATGACGTAAATGTCCGCAAACTCTAAGACTCAGGGAAGTCGGTTTTCAGCCTGGTGGGAGCAGAAAAAGTTTGGAAACCAAGCCATCGGCGCCTTTAAAACGGGTCTTGCCGCAGTGATATGCGTGTGGCTGGGAAACCTTCTTGGGCTAGAGCACAGCTATTGGGCGGCAGTCTCGGCGATAGTAGTCATGGGTCTTGACACTACTCTTACCTTCGCCTCGTGTCGCGATCGCATTATCGGCACCGCAATCGGCGCCTTCATGGGTTGGGTCACCTGTTACGCATGGCATGGCCACTACCTTCTCTATGGGCTATCGGTGGCTCTTTGTATCTTTATTTGCAGCATGTTGGCGTTTGATAAAGCGGGACGACTCGCGGCCGTCGCTCTCTCAATCATCGTTTTGGTCAAAATCGACAACGGACCCGCGCAAGCCGCGATTGGAAGATTTCTCGAGGTTGGACTTGGAATAGTTGTCGCTCTTGTCGTGACTCTGCTGGTGTTTCCAGCGCATCGCGCAAAGGCGGGGGTCACAGCTACTATCTAGTTCTTCACCTCGGCTTCGGTAACTGCCGCAAGTTGCAAAATAAGTACTGCTTTCAAATCGGCGTTTTGGCGAAACGTTTCAACACTCCAATTACTTGTTGACAGCCGGCGAGTATGGCGCAGCCCACAGCTTCGCTCCCGATCTTCGTCTGGCGGAGGCATACGACCGCGCGATGCGGCACATGGTCTTCGCGCTTCCGGCTTACCTCCCGAGATCGCAGAGCGGTTGCACCTGGCAGGGGGCCTTCGTGTTTGCGGAAGCTATTTTTTAGAGCGCGGGTCACCTCTGCGGTGACGATACGGGTTATGTTAGACGACGGCTTCTTCTGGCAGGTTTAATAGTTTGCAGTTAAAACTTTTTAACACTGCCTTGAATGGCTGTTCATATTTTATTCATACTCTTCTGGGCAGCAGGGACTAATCTGCACACGCATTCGTCACCAGGAGAACAATAAACTTCATGCAGAGATTTTTAATTGAGTGGCGTAAAGCCGTTCTGGTATTGGTGTGTCTAGCGGTTTTGTGCTGGACCAATTTGCCTGTGCACGCGCAACAGGCGGTCAGTGGAGCATTGCAAGGGACGGTGGTGGATCCGCAAGGGCAGCCGGTGGTGGGGGCTTCAGTCACGGTGAGCAACGGATCCCAAAAGGTGGTAGGGAAGGCAACGAGCGACGCAGCAGGTAAGTTTTCCATATCCGGATTGGCCGCAGGGAGTTACACGGTTGTGGCTACGGCCTCGGGATTTGCTCCGAGGGCGAGCCAGAGCGTGACGGTGGGCGCGAGAATGACGCCCTCGATCGCCATTTCATTGGCCGTTGCTTCGGTTGCCGAGGAAGTGACAGTGGAGTCGGAAGGAGATACCACGATCGCCGCGCAACTGGCTCCGGTGAAGGCAATGCTGGATGCGGGGTCGGCGCGCTCTGAGATCACCAACACATATATCCGGAATTTCACGTCGCCGGTGACGGATTTTACGGAGATCATACAGGCGGCTCCGGGCACCTTCAGCGTGAGCCCCAATGGCGTGGGCCTGGGCGATAGCGACACGTCGTTTCGCGGCTTCATCGACGGTGACTACACGGTAACCTACGATGGCATTCCGTTCGAGGACACGAACAATCCGACGCACCACTCGTGGGCGTATTTTCCCGGACCCTCCATCGGAGGGGTGGACTTCGACCGGAGCCCGGGCACAGCATCGGACATCGGGCCGGCGAATTACGGCGGATCGATCCACTTCCTTTCCCCGCAGTTGCCGCCGGATCGGCTCTACAGACTGTCGGAATCCTACGGTTCGTGGAATACAAATCTGATCGACGGGGAGTATAACTCGGGTTTGTTCGGCGGAGAGAATCCGAAGGCCAATCTCTGGTTCGACGCCCATCACATGAGTTCGGACGGTTACCAGACCTTTAACTACCAGACGCGGACGGCAGCCGCGTTGAAGTTTACTTACAAGTTCTCTGACAAGACCTACCTGACAGTTGACGGCAACTCCGTAATTCTGGATGCCAATACGCCCAACAACAATGCTACAGCCGCGCAGATTGCCCAGCACGGCAATAACTACCTGATGGACGGAAACCTATTTCTGCCGGGGACGAACACATACGATCCTTTCTACTATAAGTTCTACTTCAATCACATACCGACGAATTTCGAATATGTGGACCTGAACAAGGACCTTGGGCACGGATGGAAGCTGGACGTAAAGCCGTACATCTATGCCTACTCAAACCACCAGTACTACCAGAATACGGCGACCGTCACTGATTCGAGCGCCATCGACAAGATGAACCAGTACTTCAAATTCGGCGAGATCGTGTCGGCGAGCTCGGCCTCGAAGTATGGAGTGTTCCGGACTGGCTTCTGGTATGAGTATGCGAGCACCAACCGGTTCCAGATCAAGTCCAACCCTGTGACACAGGTGAACGTGCCTGGAATTGACGGCATCAACTTCCACGAAGACTTCTGGACGAACTCAGCGCAGCCGTTTGCCGAGTATCAACTCGTCGCGATTCCGAAGTGGACGATCACGCTGGGCGTGAAGGACGCCTACTACAACATGAGCCTGAAGCAGTATGCGGATAACGGGCATATTGTGGGCAACCTGTGCAACCCCACCGGTGTCTGCGCGCCTTATGTCACCAACGACGCGAACTATAACTCGTGGCTGCCGTCGTTCGAGGCGAACTACCGGATTAAGCCGAACTGGTCCGCGTATGTGCAGTATGGGATGGGTAGCCAGATTCCGCCGAGCTCCGTGTTCGACGTAGCGGGGGCAAGCGTCACGGTATTGCCGAAGCCGCAGATAGCGTCGACTTACCAGGGCGGATCGGTGGTGAAGCTGGATCGGGTTAGTTTCGATGCGGACTATTACTACATCCACTTCCAGAACGGGTATGTCGCGGCGCCCGTGGCGAACAGCTTTACCTACTACACCACTCCGCCTTCGAATACAACGGGTGTTGAAGCGGAAGGTAACATCGCGTTGACTCACAAGCTGAGCGTTTTCCTGAACGGAACGCTGGCGTCCGCGAAGTATGTGGCGGCAGCGGCGAATCCTGTCCTGGGCACGCCGGCTACGCCGGCGCTATGGGTCGCCGTCGCTCCAAAAGATACAGCGACGGAAGGGGTGACTTATCAGGACAATAACTGGGCGCTGGGCTTCATTAACAAGCGCGTCGGGCCGCAGTGGAGCGACAACACTGACGCGAACGGCAATCTGCTGCACCAGGCAATTCCGATTGCGCCTTTTTCGGTAGCGAATCTGTTTGTGAATTACACGGTGCGGAACGGGTCGAAGTGGGATCAGTCGAAGATCAGGCTGAGCTTCAACAACCTGTTCAACAACAACAACAACACCTCGACGACGGCGGCGAACCCGGGCACGGCTGCGGTTCCGTATACGCCGGATGGCGGGGATATTTTGACACTGGTGCCGGGGCGGAGCGTGATGGTGACGTTCCAACTGGGATTCTCACCGAAGCAGAGGTAAACCCCCCGCGACCGTGGTCTGAAGATGGGCTGCGGGACTGGGAATTGAGATGAGAAAGCCTCCTGTCGAGGCGCAGTCCCGATGAGGGATTGCGGCTGGCAGGGGGTTTTCTTGTTGGTGAGTTGGCTGGGCGGGCGGCGGTGTAGGTGAGATTCCATCTCTCGCGCCGCATGACCTTCGCCGGACTTGCGCCCGTCAGTGCCATCAGGCCGGTGGGGAATTGGAGCAAATTCAATTCCTTCTGGGGCACGTCTCTGTGCAGACGACGGAACGCTACTTGGGTTGCAAGCAGCGATTCCGTAATGCAGTCAATGATCGAATCGGACTTGAACCGGATCCGTCGGGATCTCCTTAGATCCCGCACCGCTTGCCGACTTCACAGGATGTGACCCTTTGATAGTAGGGCTCTTCGCTCATTGGTCTGGGTGGTGAAGAACAGGCGGACGCAATGTTTGCCTGAGCGACGGTGCAGACATGCAATTTCCTCAGACTCGCGGTCCCACCACAACCGCCCCAAGACCCAGACCACCAGCGCCATCGCACACCACCCGAACCAGTCGCCCAGCAGCAGAAACAGGGTCCCGCTGTGCCCTGCCCGAACCTTCGTCAGCAGCGTGGCGAAGGGCGCGCTGTTGGTTGCTGTTTCGGCCGCAATCCGTCCCCGATCGTCCGCAACGGTCAGCAAGCCCCCCCGTGCGCTCCGTACGAGGCTGAACCCGTCTTCCACCGCGCGCATCACCGCGATGTGCCCGTGCCAGAACCCATCCACGCGGAAATCCCACGCCGGCACGAGCATCAGCCCCACGCTCGCCCGTCCGTAGCCGCGCGCCGGGTTGGTGAAGTCCATGTCCTTGCAAATGGCCACGCCCCACGTCTGCCCCGCGGCTCTTCCTGGCGCGGCAAAGAGCGTTCGTGAGGTTCCAGGCGTAAAGTGGCTGGTCTCGAAAGGCGGGAGCAGGTGCTGTTTGTTGTAGCTGCGCACTGCGGCGTGCGGCGTGTAGATGCGCGCCTCGTTGTGTCTCCCTGCCGCGCCGATGCGGGCCACGCCAACGACGAGCACGGCGCCCGTTTGATCCGCAATCGGCTGAAAGACCGCGTCCGCGGCGGCGACGTCGGAGTCGAGAACCACGCCCATATCCTCCGGCATCACTACCACCTGCGCTCCCTTGGCAATCAGTTGCCGGGCGTCTTCGGCATAGTGGGCAAAGAGGCGCTGGGTCGGAGTTCCCGGATTGTTGACCGGAGCGCCGCCATTGGCATCCGAGGCGATGAGCCCCACCGTTACGTCGGGGCCTGGCTGAGGAACGGCCAACCGCACCGCTCCGAAGATCAGCGTTGCGGCCACCACCCCCACCGTCGCTCCCAGCACGCGCGCCGCCTGCCTCCGCTCCGATCCCCAACGATGAATCGCCAGCGCCAGTCCCGAGGGAAACAGCATCAGCACAAATCCCATCCCCCACGGCCCGACCAGCGAAGCGATTTGCAGAAAGGGCAGGAAGTTGAGCTGCGAATATGCGATGCACGCTCCAGACCCGTGCGGCCACAGCAGATTGCGCACGTATTCGAAGGTCACCCACACGGCCGGCAGCGCAAGCCACGCGCTCCGCACCGCGTTGCGCCGCTCCAGCGCCCGCGTCAGCAGCACTCCCGCAGCAAACGCCGCCGCCTCGGTTCCAGAAACCGTGAACCACACCACCGGCGGTAACCGCAGTACGCGCAGGTAGCCCCACAGATTCAGGCCGCCCGCCAGCCACGCGCCCGCCGCCACCACTGCCGCCTGCCACGCCGGCCGCCGCAGCGCGAAGACGAGCACCGGCAGCGGCGCCAGCCACATCAGCGGCCATCGCGACATCAGCCCGTTGCCCAGGAACACGAGCCCCGCCGTCGCCGCAAACACCGCGAGCGCAATCGCCGCGCCTCTCGCCTTATTGCCGTATTCCATGCAGATACCTCCCAAACGCCCGATGGCACAGCTCTCGAAATTCCTGTTCTGAAGTCCCCACGCGTCCGCCTACGTACAGCATCAGCAGCCCTTGCAGCAGCGCGCCGGTTTCAAAGGTGACCTCCCACACGTCATTTCGGCGAAAGATACCCTGCTCCATACCCGCTTCCAGCGCCGCCGCGGCAAAGTTCGCCGTCGGCGAGCGTCCTGCGCGGAAGTCGGCGGGAAACTGCCGCGCTCCCTCGCGCGGTTTCAGGAACATCAGCTCGAAGAGCCGTGGTTTCTCCAGCCCAAAATCCAGAAACACGTCCAGAAGCTCCCGCAGCTGCTCCTCAGGCTCCGCCGGCATGGCCGCCCTCGCGACCCGCGCCGCCAGTTCCTCGAATCCGGCGTCTGCCAGCGCATTCAACAGGCCCTCCCGGTCCGCAAAGTGTCGGTAAAGCGCCATGGGCGTGATGCCCACCGCCTTCGCTACCCGCCGCATGGTCACAGCGTCCGCGCCTCCACGGTCCAGCAGTTTCCCCGCCGCCGCCGCAATCCTGTCCGCCGTGGATTTCCTCGTCATGTATACGATGTATACTATAGTATAGTCTACGTTGTATACCTAGCTGTGTTCTCAGCCCACTCGCATCTCTGGAACTCCTCGACGTCGGGGATGGACGGGGCCTCGCAACTTCCGTTTTAGCGCCATAACATTGTCATCGAGCGTGAGTTACACGCAGATTCTTAGGATTACTACCGGCAAACGCCGATGGGACATGCCAACGAGCCAGTCCAACTCGGTTTTGGAAACCTGGACACATGCCGAGTTTCCAGGACTTACTGGGTCGACCCCTCGGAGCAAAACGTGGCACAGATGTTCGTTTGTGATACGACCGCTTAACAAGCCCCGCGAGGTTGTTCAGACTAAACCGCAACCCCCTCACTATGGATTGGTGATGCCGACCCATTGCGGCACTTCCTCTCCCGACGCCGCCTTCTCCCCCAACCTCAGACAGAGATCGGCCATAGAAGCCCTGCTCACAAAGTTTGTCACACCCATCGTATCTTTTATCGTACTGGCCTCGCCCGACAGGTAAGTATCTGTCTTTTCCCTGTTGTTGAGCAGCGGCGGCAAAATGAGAATCGGTCGGATGAGCCCTTCGTTCCTCGCTTCTTCTATCTCGGCCAACTGCTTCTCAAAATCAGCGTGAGGTTTCGACCAGAACAACGTCTTTGCGACACCTGCAAACGTGCGCGCAAAGAAGCCGGTGAGATAGTCCCCAGTTGGACCGAGTCCCCAGGCGGCGATACTTATGAATGGCATGGGAGTTGGTTTGACCGCAGCGATGGCCTGCAACGCGCTGTGCGTGCCTGTGGAAACTGCCGTGTAAGGCGCAGTCTCCGACGCCAGCATTACGAACACCACATCTGGATTCGCCTCGCCGATCGCTCGCGCCATCTTGTCCGCCTCATGCAGTTCGCCGGTAAAGGTACGCAGGCGCGGATGTGAGGCCAAATCAACAGGGAGCTTCGAGACGTTGCGAACGAAGATGGTCACAAAATGACCACGAGCGAGTGCCTGCGCTAGGAAAGGCAAGCCCGTGCGGCCCGTGGCGCCAAGCAAGAAGAATCGAAATGGTATGGCGGTAGGGTTAATCATGGGCTCGGCTGCCATCGTAGAAAGCAAAGGAAGATCACTGCTAATGCTTACGCCACATTATCCGCCTAGGCTTGACCAACTGACCAGTGGTCATTAATCTAATGACTAGCGGTCATTAGGGGAGGGATAATCATGCCAGAACGCTTAGCATTGATAACGGGCGCTTCAAGTGGTCTTGGGGCTGAGTTTGCCAGGTCTCTCGCGCGCCGGAAGACGAATCTAGTGCTTGTCGCGCGAAGAGCGGAACCAATGGAATGGCTTGCTGATGAACTGAGGAAGCGAAACAAGGTCGACGTTCTGGTTCACCCAATGGATGTGACCTCACCTGGCACAGCTGCGGCTCTGGCTGAGCGGTTGGACTAACTTGAGCTGGTACCGGACATTCTGGTTAACAACGCAGCCTCCGGCCTTAGCGGTCGGTTTCTCGACCAAGACCCACAACGCATCCGAGAGATGCTTCAGCTTGACATACTCAGCCTGGTTGAGCTGACACACACGTTCGCCCGCAGAATGGTGGAGCGGAACGGGGGCAACATCCTCTTGGTCGGAAGTGTCGCCGCTTATCAGCCAGATCCGCTTGCCGCTGCGTACGGAGCTGCCAAGGCCTTTGTGCTCTCCTTTGGCGAGGCGCTTCACGTCGAGCTTGCTCCTAAAATTGGCGTGACCGTTGTCTCGCCGGGCCTTATGGAAACGGAGTTCTTCCAAGTAGCTGGCTATCAGCCCAAGGAGTCCCTAAAGCGAAGCATGATCCCGGCGAGCGAAGTTGCAGAGGCGGGCGTCAAAGCCATGCTGTCCGGCAAATCGAGCACGGTGGTCGGCCGACTGAACAAACTCGGAGCGTTTACGTCGACAATGCTGCCGAGGCGGGTATCGGCGAAGCTCGTGTACCGTATGTCTAAGGATTGATAGGCATGATGCGTCGCGCAGTCGATACAGAGGACAAGCAGACACGACGGGCGAGCATTCTGAGAGCGGCGCGCACATTATTTAAACGGAATGATGGGCGGCTCCCAACAGCGGCGGAGGTCGCAGCAGCAGCCGGTCTGGCAAAAGGTACGGTGTATCTCTACTTCAAGACGAAGGAGGAGATCTTCGCAAACGTTCTCTTAGAGGGCTGGCTTCCCGTCCTGCAAGCAACAGAGCTTGTCTTCCAGAGATCGAAGGGAAAACGGCTCGACCAGGCGCATGCGTTTATCGCCTCGACAGTGGACCACCTCGGCAAGCACCCTGAACTTCTGCGTCTGGACACGCTGAGTGCAGGCGTCTTGGAAAAAAATATGACGCCGGAGGCTCTGGTCGACTATAAGCACCGATTCAACCAGGGGCTGATCGAGGCTGGGGATTGCATCGATCGCGCCTTACGCCTTCAATCGGGGAGGGGCGTCCATATCCTCGTGCGGACCTATGCATTGACACGCGGGCTGTGGCAGACGGCGCAGCTTGCCGAAGGCATGGAGACGCGCAACATCGGTATTCCACACAAATTGACCGCTTCTACGTTTCTGGATGAACTCTCTGCGGCGCTCCGGGAGTATTGGCGCGGCGCTTTGTCGTAGAGACCTTCGCAGCGAGCACATAACTCCTCATAAACACCCCAGGGTGCGATAACCGAAATGGGGTTCTGAACCACGCTGTTTGCCACGGCGAACGGAGGCCGTATCGATGGCAAAGAGCCAAGTGAACCGCAAACGGATACCCAAGTCTGTTCTGAAGCTCCCAGACCTCGAGCAATCGAAGTCTGCTGTTCTGAACAGCCTGACCTCTCCAAGTTCCCAGCGAACCTATGATCATGCGACCAGAGAATTCATCGCAGCGAGCCGGAAAGGTGGGAACGCCGGTCGGCGTGGCGTTCCCGCTCAGGTAACAGCGGCCGATCCTGACGCATGCTAGTGTCTGGAGAATGCTGTAGATGGGGTTGGGTCCGAGCTCGTTTCGCTTTCTTTGAGGTCCATGCGTTCAATGAGACCGTTCGCGATGGTATAAACGTGCCACACTTCGCTATCAGAAAGGACATCGCCACTAAGGCTTTTCACGAGTTGATGAACTTTGACGTCGGTTATGCCGCCTTCCTGGTCGATTACCTCAAGTGGTTCCACGTGAGGATCAAACTCCTTCCACTGACGGGTCCAGTAGGACCGAATTTCTTCTTTCCCGACAACACGCCCGCCTTCCGATGCCTTGGGCCAGCTAACGTTCTCACTCATGAGCGCCAGGACGCTGTCGATATCCCGATGGTTGAAGGCAGAGTAGGCCTGAGCTATCAATGTCTGTGTGTTTGCCATGAATCCCTCCGGAGTACATATGTGTACTTTACACGTAGATGCAAGAAATGCTCTGGAGGCTCGCTACACAGGAGGCTACTCTACCCGTCCACCCGGCGCCTCGTTCAGCCGGTCGGCAAGCATCCGCATCAATCGAACCAGTTCATCGAAATCACGGCGGGGCCAACCCTCGAAGAGCGTTAGCGCTATCTCTTCGCGCGCAACGTCAACGGCATCCGTGGCCGTCTTGCCTTTCCGGGTGATGATTGCTTCCCGCGTCCGCCGATCTGCTGTACTCACACGACGCTTCACCAAGCCGAGTTCTTCTAATCGCGCCACTTGACGGCTCACAGTGGTGTAGTCCCTTCCCACGCGATCCGCGAGTCGAACAACACCGATCGGACCCAGTTTCGCGACCAACACAAGGGGCGTGAACAGCGCGGGTTCGAGGTTCAATCCTGCCCTTGCCAGCATTGCTTGATCGATTTGGGGCCGGTTCATTGCGCCCACGACGTCAAGGAGCGAGCGATGCAAATCTGGAAAAAGAGCCTTTATATGTGACTTGTCGACCTCATCTGACGACATCCGGCTGCCTCGTTCTGCAAAGAATAGAAGGACCGCGTCCTTACTCTAATGCGTGCATCCTGCACTGATCGACCGGCGCCGCGTAAGGAAACGGATAAGTTCCTGTGAAACGCCCTTGGGGTGAGTGACCGGTCGGCGTCCATAATCTGACCCGAGAAGAAACTTTCAGGCGGAAGCCCCACAGCAACTGACATTCGCCGGCGAACTCATGGTTCGCCGAACACCGTGCTTATGTAACCGGCAAGCGCCGTCTTAAACTCCCTGATCACGATCGCCCTCTCGGAAGGGTCTGCGTCGTTATACATCTGCATCATGCCCCGCACGATCTGCAGCATCACTCCCGCGCGCAGCTTCGCTGGCTGCTGCCCAAGGGCAGGAACCCGCCGCCGCAACGCTTCAATCAAAGATGCACGGAAGGCACGCTTGGCGGCGGTGCTTCGGCGCAACCGTATGGGCGCTGCCTGCAGCTGCAGATAAGCGGGGTGCTCGGCGACAAAGTCGAGAAAGCGGTCGATGAAGCGCTCGGAGAAGTCCCTGGCCGAGTACGCCGCGACCTCATCGAAGAGCTGTCGCCAGTGGTCTTTGATCTGCCCGGCATAGGTGTCCAGCAACGCCAGCGCTATAGCCTTCTTGTCCGGAAAGTAGCTGTAGAGAGCACCGATCGACGAGCCTGCCCGGTCCGCGATCGCCGTCATAGTCGCAGTTTCGAACCCGAGCTCGGCAAACAGCGCCTCGGCCGCTTCGAGAAATGCCGTCACGCGCCGGGTAGAGCGGTCCTGCTGAGGAGAGCGCCGCACCGAAGTTGACGGATGTGAGGGCATCCTCGTATTCTAGCGGAGGAAATATGAGGTATGCCTCATATTATTAAGATGGAGAGAACACACATGAGTGCGACGTTGAAGCTGGACCCGAAGAAGACGGCGCTGGTGCTGATCGACCTGCAGAACGGCATCCTCAGCCGCGACACTAAACCTCACACTGCCGGCGAAGTGATCGAGCGCGCGCGCGCGCTGGCGGAGGCCTTTCGTGCAAAAGGAGCACCGGTGGTTTACGTAAGGGTTCTCATCAGCGAGCTGCTCTCCCTGCCCTCGGACGAGGCCATGAACCTGCCGAAGGACATCCCCTCCTCCGCGAGCGAGATTGCTGAATCCGCGGGCATGCGGAGCGGGGACCTGCTGATCACCAAGCGTCACTGGGGAGCCTTTGCACAAACTGAGCTCGAGCAGGAGCTGCGCAGCCGCGGAATCGAGACGATTGTGCTCGCGGGCATCGCCACCAACATCGGAGTTGAAAGCACGCTGCGGCAGGGCACCGGCCTCGGCTTTGCCTTCGTCACGATCGAGGACGCCTGCAGCACCTTCTCGCCGGAGATGCAGGACTTCGCCTTCAAGACCATCTTTCCACGACTTTCGCATGTCCGGAACACGCAGCAGGTCCTCGAAGCCTTTGCCTAATCAGGGCTCCCAATCAGACAGAATGCCGGCCGGTGTTTGGAAGGTAGCCTCGGTCGCCATCCTGGGATCGATCCATTGGGTCACCAGCGGATAGCGGCTGGCGCTCGTGCTGCTGATGCCGCCGAACGGCTGGCTGGTGGACCGTGTCGGTACGACGACGCTTTTTTCATCATCGCGGTTCGGTTTGCATCTCTTAAGTGGAGACACCTTGCCGAAGACTAAGGACCAATCTTTTCATGCGGCGAGCAGCCCTACTGTCGTTGAACCAGGGAAGCGCATCACGCATCCGAATCTGATCCTGGCGATCTGTTGCATGAGCGTGCTGATCCTGAGCATGGACGTGACGATTGTCAACGTCGCGCTGCCGGCGATCCAGAAGGACCTGCATGCTCGTCTGGCAGGGCTGCAGTGGATTCTCGATGCCTACACGCTCGTGGTGGCAAGCTTTCTGATGCTGTCGGGATCGATTTCGGACCGCTTCGGGCGCCGGAGGGTGTTTCAGATCGGGCTAGGTGTGTTCACGCTCGCATCGCTGCTGTGCAGCCAGGCCAGGACGATTGAACAACTGATCGGGTTTCGCGCACTGCAGGGGTTTGGCGCCTCGATGCTGAACCCGGTGGCGCTGTCGATTATCGCGAATGCGTTTCCGGAGCCGAAGGCGCGGGGGCGTGCAGTGGGTATCTGGGGCGCGGTGGCAGGCGTCTCGGTGGGGATTGGGCCGCTGATCGGCGGTGCGCTGACGGAGACGATGGGATGGCGGTCGATCTTCTGGGTCAATGTACCTGTGGGAATTACGGCAGCGCTGTTGGCAGCGTTGTTTGTGCCGGAGTCGAAGGCAGCGCGGGCACGGACGTTCGATCCGGTGGGACAGATGCTGGTGCTGACTGGGCTGGCAACGCTAACGTGGGGTGTCATTGAAGGACCGCATGCGGGATGGAACTCGGGGTTGATCCTGGGTCTGTTTGTCACCGCAGCCCTGGCGTTGTTGGCGTTTGTGCTGTATGAGCCGCGGCGTAAGGATCCCCTGCTGGACCTGAGGTTCTTTCGTAGCGTGCCGTTCTCAAGCGCAACGGTTCTGGCGGTGAGCTCCTTCTCGTGCTTTGGCGGCTTTCTTTTTCTGAACACGCTGTACCTGCAACAGGTGCGCGGATTCTCCGCCTTTCATACGGGGCTGTTCACGCTACCGCTGGCGGTCGCGATGGTAGTGTGTGCGCCATGGTCGGGACGGCTGGTCGGAAGCCACGGCCCGCGGCCTTCGCTGCTGTCTTCCGGCGTGGGATTTCTCATCAGCACCCTGATGCTGACCGGGCTGAATCAACAGACCTCCGCGGCGTGGCTGCTGGCGGCGTATGCGCTGTTCGGTGTGGGGCTGGGCATGGTGAATCCTGCCATCAGCGACAGTGCAGTGGCTGGAATGCCGCTGTCGCAGGCGGGCGTCGCTGCGGCGATTGCATCGACCAGCCGGCAGGTGGGCGTGGCTCTGGGGGTGGCGGTATCCGGAACGGTAGTGGCGGCGAGCCATGCGCACGGGACGGATTTCACCACAGCGACGCACGCAATCTGGTGGGTGATGACAGCGTGCGGCGCGGTGGTGCTGGCGCTGGGCTTTGCAGCGAACACGACCTGGGCACGAGCCAGCACGGAACGGGTCGCGTACCTGCTCGAAGAACGCCACTAACCGGATATCAACCAATTCATCCACAAACGCCGATGCACGCATCGAGGAACCGGATTACTGTGCTGTCACAAATCTTTGCTTTAGCAGAGCCGATTGCGCAAAATAGAGGTAATGGTCGGATTGGTCAATTACGCAAAGCAACCTCGCTCGGTAGAGCTTCGCGAACTTCCTGTCCCTGAAATCGGTGAAGAGGAGGTTCTATTTAAGGTGCAGGCCGTGGGTATCTGCGGCAGTGATCTGCATCAATACACAGGCACGCATAGCTGGCCGGTAAATTATCCAGTCGTCCTCGGTCATGAGTTCGCGGGTTTCATCGCCAAAGTTGGCAGTCGCGTGCGCGGCTTCAAGGAAGGTGATCGGGTGGTTAGCGAAACAGCCGCGGTTCTGCCTTCCGATTCGGCGCTCATTCGTCAAGGACTCTATAACCTGGAGCCGAACCGCCTCGGCTTTGGCTATGGAGTAAATGGTGCGATGGCATCCTTTGTCAGGGTTCCCGCCCGCTGCCTTCACCACGTTCCTTCCTCATTGATTTTGGAAAAGGCAGCGCTGACCGAGCCATGCTGCGTGGCTTACAATGCCGTGTGCGTCAACTCCCACCTGCGGCCCGGCGACACAGTCGCAGTGATTGGACCTGGGCCCATTGGCCTGCTGTGCGCGATTTTGTCAAAGTTGTCCGGCGCTGGTCATCTCATCGTGATTGGTATTCCAGCTGACGCTAAGCGGCTGGGGGTTGCCAAGCGAGTTGGTGCAGACACGATTCTTGGCGCACAGGGCGAAGATGTTGTCGAGTGGATTAAGAATTTCGGTGATGGCTATGGAGTAGACCTTGTGATCGATGCCGCAGGGGTCTCCGCGTCGCTCAAGCTCGCGCTCGATATCGTCCGTCCCGCAGGCCAAATCACTAAGGTGGGATGGGGGCCACAGCCTCTTAATTTCTCGCTTGATGCCCTGGTACAGAAGGCGGTCACACTGCAGGGCAGTTTTTCGCACAACTGGCCGATTTGGGAAAAAGTTATTACCCTGTTGGCTGCCGGCAAAATCGACCTCGATCTTATCCTCAACCGAATCTCTCCTCTGAACGAATGGCATGAGGCTTTTGAGCAGATGCATGCCGGCACCATCGTTAAAGGCGTGCTCCAGCCGTGACCTCACCGCCCGCTCTGCGCCGAGGCTCGACGGGAAGAGCAGATTTGTCGATATTTGGGAGCTATAGCGTTTTCACAATCGGTGTATCCGAAGAAACAACACTCCACGCAGGCGTTCCATCAAAGAACGCCTGCACATATCCAACTCTCACCAGGACACAGTAATTGTGATAACGCTATAGTATGCGCCTAAAGGACAAAGTGATCTTAGTGACCGGCTCGACCACTGGTATCGGCGAGGGCATGGTGCGGCTTTTTGCCACGGAAGGCGCTCAGGTCATGATCCATGGAACACGGAGAGACGCCGGGCAAAAACTGGTTGCCGAGATCGGGGAAAGAGCTTCGTTGGTTATTGGGCCGCTCGAGGACCCGCAAGTTCCTGCGAAGCTCATCGCAGAAACGATCCATCACTTCGGAAGAATCGACGGTCTTGTGAACAACGCGGCGACGACAAGGCGCGGCAACCTTGAGAATACCGATGCACAAGCATTCGATCGGACTGTCGCGATCAACTTGAGAGCACCATTTCTTCTGATCCAGGCGGCGCTTCCTCACTTCCGGAAACAGGGTACAGGCCGCGTGCTGAACATTGGCTCGGTCAACAGTTATTGCGGAGAGAGCAACCTGTTTGCCTATTCGATCTCCAAGGGTGGCCTGACGACGCTCACGCGGAACCTCGCAGACGCTCATGGCGCCGAGGGTATTCGGATCAATCAATTCAATGTCGGCTGGACTCTAACGCCGAATGAATTCGCGTTGAAAAAGAGCGAGGGTCTACCCGACGACTGGCCAAGCCATGTATCCAAGACGTTCGCCCCCTCGGGCCGGCTCCTATCTCCGGAAGACATCGCCTGGGCCGCGGTCTATTTTCTCTCGGACGAGGCGCCACTCATCAATGGCGCGATTCTCGATTTGGAACAATACCCGGTCATTGGGCGAAACCCAGCCAAGGAAGCCTCTGGAACACTTTCATGAAGCCCAAACTTGCCGCCTTTCCCAAATGCTACATGGACGAGCTATGCGTCCATCGCACTATGACTGTTTTCGAATGGATCGAACTTGCGGCCACGCTCGGGGTCGAGGGGGTCGAGTTTTACTCGGGATTTTTAGAGGAAGATGCGACGTTTCTCAAGAAGGTCAAGCATGCCCTCGAAACTAACCAGCTTGTCATGCCGATGCTCTGCTGCTCTCCCGATTTCACTCAGACCGATCCTCGTCTCCTCGAAAAAGAGATTGAGCGCGAAAAGCGAATGATTGAGATCACGGCCTTTCTAGGCGGCCGGTTTTGCCGCGTCCTCTCTGGCCAGCGCCGGCCCGAACTCACAGTGGAGGAAGGCGTTGCTCAGGTTGTAGAAATCATCAAGGGGCTGTTGCCGTTTGCCGAAAAGCATGGCGTGATCCTAACTATGGAGAATCACTACAAGGATAACTATTGGCAGTACCCGGAGTTTGCCCAGAAGATGGATGTCTTCATCAAAATCGTGGAGCAAATCGATTCGCCCTGGTTCGGCGTCAATTTTGATCCCTCCAATACCCTGCTTGCAGGTGAGGACCCGCTGGTCTTGCTCGAGCGAGTGAAACACCGCGTCGTCTCGATGCATGCGAGCGACCGTTATCTCAAGAGTGGAACGATCGAGGATTTGCGCCGAGAAGAGAGCTCGATGGGCTATGCTAGCCGCCTCTCCCATGGAGTCATCGGGAAGGGGATGAACGACTACGACAAGATTTTCTCGACGCTCTCTTCGGTTGGGTTTAACTCGTGGATTTCCATCGAGGATGGTGTGAACGGGATGGACGAGTTGCGGCAATCGGTTCGTTTTCTTAGCAGAAAATCGACCAGCACTTCAAGGCTTACGGATTCGGTCTCCAGGCAACCTCAGCATGAAAACTATCGTACAAATCTCGCTAGACCTAACCTCCATCGCTGAAGCTCTCGAAACCGCGCGGCTCGCGCTGCGCTCGGGCGTTGACTGGCTGGAGGCGGGCACTCCCCTGATCATTGCCGAGGGAATGAACGGAGTTCGCGCGCTGCGTGCCGAGTTTCCCGGCGTTCCGATAGTCGCTGATCTCAAGACTATGGATGGCGGCTGGCTTGAGGCCCAGATGATGGCAAATGCCGGCGCGACCCATGTCGTGGTCATGGAGCGGGCTCATTCCGAGACAATCAAGATGGTGGTAAAGGCGGGAAGAGATTTCGGAGTGCAGGTGATGGGAGACAATCTAGCGGCGGACGATATGGTCGCAGCTGCAAAGAGGCTAGAAGATTTCGGCTGCGATTTCGTCATTCATCATATCGGTTATGATCAACGCCGCGGCTTGGCGGCCGCTGGGAAACCATGCCCGAGTCCGCTCCATCAGTTGCGAGAGGTCGTCGCGGCTGTCCGGGTGCCCGTTCAAGCTGTTGGTGGTCTTTCGATTGAACAAGCGATCCGCACTCCCGAATACGGTGCTCCTCTTGTTGTCCTCGGCGCTCCACTAACCATCGAGGGCGACTCCTTTAAGACCGCTTCCGGCAACCTCGAAGAGAAGCTCCGCTTGGTTTGCGACAGAGTCCATGCTTACGACAACTGATATCCGGTTGAAGAGCGGGCGGGTGGCCCACTCAAGCCTTGTTTTGGCTTGAGTGGGCAGTTCCACTGGGCGATTCCAACTGGCCGATGAACCGGCTTCTCGGACCGGTGGAGACTCAATACCGCGTTCGTTCGTCAAATTGCAGAAGAGCGACTTATACCTCTAAGGAAGTGGTCACGCGATCGGCTGCTTTGGTCCCAAAACATCTCCGCAGAAGAATGCAGCCATCGTTCGCTGAGCCAGTTGCGTGCTAGCCTTGAGACCTGACGCATGAGTGACTTCCTCTCCTTGATCGTGCACCACGGGTACATCGTCATCTGCCTAATTGTTTTTGCGGAAGCCATCGGTGTGCCAGTACCGGGCGCAGTGGCTCTTGTTGCGGGCGGAGCTGCTGCGGCGGCGGGTACCCTGTCTGGTCCGGCGGTCGCGTTGTTTGCGGTCGCTGCGATGCTTTCGGCCGACTCGTTCCTTTACCTCCTTGGCAGCCATATGGGATGGTGGCTCTTGAGATTTTTGTGCCAGGTTTCTGTCGATCCGGAAACATGCGTTCTGCGCTCCGCGGAATCGTTCTATAAGCGCGGCCGGACCACTCTGTTGATCGCCAAGTTCATTCCTGGGGTGAGCACGATGGCCGCACCGCTGGCTGGGAGCATGAAAATGCCATTCTCTCAATTCCTGGGGCTGGATTTCCTGGGCGCCAGCTTCTATGCGCTCTCATATGGAGCGGTCGGATTTATCTTCCGCGATTTCGTGGCGAAGATTGTGAGTGGATTTCGCGCAGCAGGACATGTGGTCGAGATTGTAATCATCATTGCCGTGATTGCGTTTATCGTTTATCGCGTTTCGTTGTACTGGAAGCACCGCGCCGATCGCGTTGTACCACGGGTACAGGTAGCCGCGTTGGCGGCGAAGCTGCAGACAGAAGGCCCGGGAAAGATAATGCTGGCCGATGTGCGCAGCCATGGTTATTACAGTGCGGGCGCTGTCCGCATTCCCGGCTCGATTCGAATCGAGCCCAACAATCTCAGCGCCGAAATAACAATATTCCCCCGAGACAAGGACATATACCTGTACTGCACTTGCCGGAACGAAGCGACGAGCGCTAGCGTGGCGCATCTGTTGCGGGAATGGGGATTTAATGCATTTGTCATCGTAGGCGGCTTGGCGGCCTGGCGCAGAGCGGGGAATCCGCTCGAGACTGTGCCCGAGACCGATCTCGTGCATCTTCCGACTTTCAGCCGTTAAGTCTCCGGCGGGTGGCCCAGGTCTCGGACGGCGGTTTTGGATCGATATTTCAAGCAGATTTAGGGTGCCCCATCCTTGCGTAACCGGGGTCCCCGGCAAGCGAAGCTTGCTGGGGTGGGTAGCAAGGGTGGGAGACCACAACCGTTGGCAGAACAAGCTTGAAGAAGTTCGTGAGGCCCACATACGCCTCAAAGCAAGGACTTGATCCAGGCGTCACATCATTGCGCTAACCTAGGCTGAAGAATTCTCACCGTCTTCCAAGCCCTTCCTCGCCGAAAGGAGCGCCTCACTCATGTTCTTCCGCGTCTTCCCTGGGCCCATCCTCCTCGCCGTGCCCCTCCTCGGGTTCCCCTTCGCTGCAGCCCGGAACGGCGCTCCTCTCCCTGCCGGCGCACCCGTCGTGGCCTGCAAGGCTCACGGCGCTCCCACCTTCGTCGGCCTGCGCGTCTTCAACGGCACGGCGCCTGTCCCCCTGGTCTCTGCGTGCAGCCAAGGCCGTCCCGCCGGAACCTGCTACACCCAGTACCTCAGCCTCACTCAACCCAATGAGTACCAGGGCGACCTCGTCGCTCCCGGCATCACTCAGGACGGTTGGACCTGCGCCATGGTGGGCGGCTGGTCCGGCTGGGTCCCCAACGACCGCTTCGCGCCCGTCCCCGCCACTCCCGCCATCACGACCAAGCAGTGGCTCGGCACCTGGGTCAATACCCACGTGGGCTCCAGACGCGATCGATTGATCCTCACCCCCAGTCCCGCCGGCCACGGTGTCATCCGCGTCGACGGCAAGGCTTACTACACCAACGCCGCCCACTCCGTGAACTACGGTGGCGTGGGCGGCGACGCCCTTGCCATGGGACCCTTCCTTCACATCCTCGACCAAACCGAGCAGCCCAGCTGCATTCTCGATCTCACCTACAACCCAGCCAATGGAACCTTCCGCGCCGTCGACAATCAGAGGTGCGGAGGATTCAACGTCACCTTCAATGGAGTCTGGCGCCGGCGGGTGGCCCAGGTCTCGGACGGCATGAAGAACGTGGGGCACCCCTCGGCCTTGTGACAAAGGGAGACCTGGGCCACCCGCCAATTGACGCTTGTGAAGCGGGCTGGAATATAGACGCGACACAATTTCTAATTCCTTCGTGGACAGCACCGAAGATAGGGGGTTCTCCATGCCCTTCGTGGATACCAATGGACTTAAGGTCATCGAACGGCTACCGGGATGGAAGGGACGTTATGTTCACTCGCCCAGCATGACGTTCGCACACTACGAGTTCGCCGCCGGTTCTAAGATTCACGAGCACTTCCACCCGGAGGAAGAGGTTTATGAAGTGATTGAGGGTGAACTTGAACTGACCATCGACGGAAAAACTGAAATTGCGAAGCCCGGCATCGTTGCCATTGTGCCCGCGAACATCCGGCATTCCGTCAGAGCACTCACGGATGGGCGTCTTATTGTTGTGGATCACCCGGGCCGTCCGGATTTCGGGTAGGCAGAGCCTGTGCAAACGCGAAGTCGTTCATTCGAACACCCAATTCCCCGGTTGGTCGGCGATCCAGAAGTAGAACAGAACCTGTAGATTCAGCGAAACCTTTCTACTGGTCAATAAATAACTACACCTGCGGCTGTGCTGGTGAAACAAGTTGGCGTAGGCTAAGGCAGACATTGGAATCAATCGGCTCGCATTGATTTATCTATCTTGATTGGTCCATGGCGAGTCGCCGCACTTCGGGACCGCAATTGAAGAAAGCAGGTCAGCAGAGTGACGGGGAACTATAAGTCTTGCAATGCAGCCAAAGCGAGTGGACGTACCTTGCAATTGGTCCCGAGTCACTGTTGGGCACTCTGTCTCGTCGTTTTCATAACCGCATCATTGGCTGCGCAGAATTCACCTCGAGAAACGTTCGAAAGTGTTTTCATCGGGGCGTACGATGCCGATGCGTGGAATGGCATCGTTTTTGATGCCAAAGTGGCTGGCCAGTCCTTGCCGTTTGCCATTCGTATCGGGTCTAAGAGTTCCGGGTTTCTCGATGGTGAGCGCGTCTTCCATGCTGTCAGTCTTGTAGGACCTCACGCACCTGACGGCTCTTATTCATTGATCGGGTGGCGTCACTATCCGCGTACCGCAACTGTCTCTCTGGAGTGGTCGAGAATTGACCGAACGACAGTCGTGGGGCGCATTACGGCCCCCTCGGACATACAACTTGTCATCGAGGCCTACTCACCTGACTCACCGTACTTTACAGGGGCGTATGGCATAAGCCCGGACGGAGAAGAGATCGTCGGGGAACATCATCTTGACAATGTCTTTAACTGGGCCGCTCGCTTCTCAGTGGTCACCGACCGGCCCGTACTAAGCAGCGGCATTTTTTCCGACGTCGGCCAGTTGCGTCGCGCGATGGATGCAGGACAACTCGCGAGGGAAAGTAATCACAACAAGAGCGGCGCAGCTGGCCTCACGTTTTCTAGCGATGAACGCTATCTAAGCGGGGCAGCGGGGCTGGAGTTTGTGACTGGCGGAACGTCTACCGCTCACTTCGTCGCGGCAATTGGGTCGAACGCTTCTGAGCTTTCACAGCAAGCACATCGGCTGCTGGAACCGGGAAAAATTGACACGATCCTTAATCAGAAGGCAGCGGCCTACGACAAGGAGCGTCCGCATATTCAAGGCATGTTTGCAGGAGCGCCGGAGGCGATTGGAAATTCTATGTTTTGGAACACACTCTATGTTCCTTCCCTAGGCTTAGAATTCCCGAGCATTAGCCGCAACTGGGCTCATGGATTTGGAGGTTGGGTTGTAGGAGAGTGGGACTGTTTCTTCGGTTCACTTCTCACCGATGTGGAAGATCCTCGGCAAACGTCAGCTTCGATACGCGCCATCCTGGTTGCGCAGTCGCCGAACGGTGTTGTCCCCAACGTCGATGCAGCTTCCGGCACCAGTCCGGACCGCTCGCAGCCTCCGGTCGGTGCATATGTTGTGTGGAAAGACTACCAGCGCCACGCCGACCTGGATCTCCTAAAGTGGGCCTATCCGCGGTTGAAGAAGTGGCACGAGTGGTGGTTCAAAAATCGCGGTGATGGCCAATCTTCGAGGGATGGAAATCGCAATGGCCTACTCGAGTGGGGCAGTGATAAGGGTTCGACTTTCTCAGTAGGAGGGCGCGGCTTTCTGCAGCAGGCAAAGTGGGAAAGCGGGATGGACGACAGCCCTATGTACGACGACGCCAAGTACGACCGGAGTACGTACACAATGGATTTGGACGACGTTGGGCTCAACTCTTTATACGCGCTCGATTCAGAATGTCTGGCCAAAATTGCTCTGATTCTCGGCGAGGTCAATGACAGCCGCAGGTTTGCAGCTGACTATGATCAGATCAGGGAACTAGTGCGCCAGAAGCTGTGGAATGAAAAAGATGGCATGTACGAGAATCGGTTCTGGGATGGGCACTTTTCGGAAAGGCTTTCACCTACTAACTTCTATCCGATGCTGGCTGGGATCGCTACCCCGGAACAGGCAAGGAAGATGGTCCAGGAACATCTGCTTAATCCACGAGAGTTCTGGGGTCAATATGTGATTCCCACCATCTCGCGCACGGATCCCGCTTTCCAAGATCAGTATTACTGGCGAGGTGATATATGGGGACCGACGAATTACCTCGTCTACGAGGGGTTGGACCGCTATGGGTATGATGAGGTGGCTCTTCGATTTGCGGAGAAGAGCTATCAACTATTCATGGATGACTGGAATGCCCACCAGCATACTGACGAGCAGTATTACGCTTGGGGCGGAAGCGCCGGAGGTGATATTCACCATACCTGGGGTGCGCTGCTTTGCCTTATTCCGATGGAGCAATTTATCAATGAGAATCCTTGGGACGGGCTTCGTTTTGGGGCACTTCGACCTCCCGGGAAAGGCACACTTCTCAATGTTCTCTGGGACGGTCATCGATACGACATTGAGATAGGACCACAACTGACCTCAGTGAGTAGGGACGGCGACCTTCGCTTTAGCGCCGATGCCGGTATCGTGGTTCGCGATTACAAACCCGAGGCAAACAGTTTGTCATTCGCTCTGAAGAGCTTACAACCGGTTAAAGTCACCACCCGGGAATACTCGTCCGGAAGACTTTCCCTCAGAGTTGATGACCTGCCCTTACAGACGTTGACTCCTCAACACGGCGCCGTTACTTTTCCGGTCTCTGCAGGATCGCACCGCATCGTCGCGACAAGGATTGAGAGTCGCTGAGAAATTGGGTTAGCACGGCAGTGTGAAAGAGCAGATTCCCGCTGTACTTAAGCCCAGATAAAGCGTCCGGTCTTGCTTTTAATTACCCACAAAGTTGAGTTGGCGGGTGGCCCAGGTCTCGGACGGCATGAAGAACGTGGGTGCCCCACGTTCGCACCAGCGTACGTGGGTCTATAAAGGTTTTTTTCAACGCTTGGACCGAGTTGTCTTTGCTGAGTTATGAGTACGGCGCGGCGGAACCGTTCGCCAATCAGGACCGATGTAGTCAAGCTCTCGTTGCTATTGGAGGTCGAGATGTCAGAACAACAAATCGGAAACAGGCTTGATTCGTCCCACGTACGCTGGTGCGAACGTGGGGCACCCCTCGGCTTTGTGACAAAGGGAGACCTGGGCCGCCCGCCCGTTTATGAATCACGATGTTATTTAGTAGTGGTTCCAAAAAGTACCCGAGAATAAACAGACTGAATGTGATGAGCAAAGCGATGATTAGATGATCAGATCAGACATCGAGGTTTCCCTAAAGTATCTCTAGTCGGCTTTTTGTGCGTTGGGATGTGCCATCGCGACCTTGCAGATGAGGGTAGATCCGCGATCTACTGATAAGTCTCTAGTCGCTGTGAGTCAGCGTCGATCTATCCATTTTCCGCCCATAGGAGGAGCAGCGTAACTCTTCATGGCCACTAGAAGATCCTCTGGGGATCTTTCGGTGATGAGCATTGTTCGATGCAATTTCTTGAGGAATCCTTCAGCGACAACAGTATCAAGAAAGGTAGCTAGTCCGTCATAAAAGCCCTCCGTATTCAGTAAAGCACACGGCTTACTGTGATGACCGAGCTGTGCCCACGTCCATATCTCGAACAGCTCTTCCAACGTGCCGATGCCGCCAGGTAACGCGATGAACCCGTCAGAGAGGTCTGCCATGAGAGCTTTACGTTCGTGCATGGACGAAGTAATCCGAAGATCCTGCAACCCTTTGTGAGCAACCTCCTTGTCTACAAGCGACTGTGGAATGACACCGATCACCTGTCCACCTGCTCGCAGTACCGCATCGGCGACAGTCCCCATAAGACCCACGGACGCTCCGCCATAAACCACGCCTATTTCTGATGCAGCAAGTAGTTGTCCTAGCTGCTCCGCCATCAGCGCGTATTCGGCTCGAACGCCCCAATTCGATCCTGAAAACACACAATAACGCAATCTTCTCTCCTCTAAATTCCAACTTTTATGCGCAGGCTGAACTGATAGCCTCCACAGAACTAGCACCCAGGTTTAAAACCCCAGAAGCATTTCACTTCAACACCGCGGATACACGCCGCAAGCCTTTATGAATAAGTTTGTTACGGAATGTTACCGTAGTCGGCACAATGAGTGTGTCATTTGATTTCCGCTACCGTTCATATTCTTCCGGTTGACTATAGACATTGGCAATATTCATGCCGGTCCCATCTTCTTCACGCCATTGCTGGGTGGCCCAGGTCTCGGACGGCATGAAGAACATGGGTGCCCCACGTTCGCACCAGCGTACGTGGGTCTATATAAGGTTTTTTTCAACGCTTGGATCGAGCTGTCTTTGCTGAGTTACGAGTACGGCGCGCCGGAACCGTTGGCCAATCAGGATTGATGTAGTCAAGCCCCCGTTGCTATTGGAGGTCGAGATGTCAGAACAACAAATCGGAAACAGGCTTGATTCGTCCCACGTACGCTGGTGCGAACGTGGGGCACCCTCGGCTTTGTGACAAAGGGAGACCTGGGCCACCCGCCCGTTTATCAGGCCGATTTCTGTATCTGCGAAACGAACTCGATAATCTTTCCGCGTTTTTCAGGGGGAACCCATTTCACGCTTTTTCGGAAGTTGTTCGGTACGTAGATCTCGATTACTTTTGCCACAGCCTTCCCTGCCTTCTGTCCTAAGATTGCCGGACGCTGCCTACAGCATTGCAGCCGGCTTTCGATTCGTATGGCTGTGCCACTCCGACCGGCGCTGACCCCGAAACGAAATCGCTTAATCTCAGGTTTTCATTAGTGCCCTACAGACAGCGGGGAACCTCATTCACAAAGCTGTGCTCCAGAGCAGCGAGTCTTCAACGAAAGACGTTTCCAAGTCGTATGCAATATTGGATTCGAGCAAGTCGAGTTGGGATTCGCACATTGTCTCGCGATCGTCAAATGATTGTTTTGTAGATGTTTGACGAAGGCAGTTCAACCACGCCATAACTCCCGGATAGTCGGCAACCCTTACCTAGGGATTATTTGAGGATTGCCCGGAATCCATTCCCAATCCGGTGAAGGCAAGAGCCAGTGAACCCCCCTTGGTCAGCGAATATGCAGCGTCACCGACTCCAGCAATGCTTTAATCCCGTTCCAAGCGATCTGCACACCGATACAAACCAGGAAAAAGGACGACAATTGCGTGATCACCGTCATCCCCGTTGCTCCCAGGATTCGCCCCAACCGGTCGGCAAATCCATAGCAGAGCAAAATGCTGATCGCGATCAGCACCAATCCAATAAGTGCAGCCAAGATTGTCAAAGGATGGTACGAGTGATGGTGAGCCGCGTTCGCGCCCAGCGTGATCGCCGCGGAGATTGATCCAGGGCCTACGGTCAGTGGCAATGTCAAGGGATAGAATGCCCGGCGGATTGTGTCCTGCGGCTGGACGGTTTTCTGTACGTCCTGTTTTTCGTCGTCTCGCTGCTTCAGCAGCGTCCATCCTGCCGCAATGACGATCAGGCCTCCGCCGACCTGCACCACTGGCAGCGAAATCCCAAAAAAGGCGAGCACGTAAGTCCCGACAAAATACGTCGCAACCAGCAAGAAAAAACTGTTGACGGCAATGCGCCAGGACAATGCTTTTCGCGCTTCCGGTGAGTATTGCCTGGTCAGCGCCAGAAAGAAAGCGCTGCCTCCGAGCGGGTCCACGATGGGGAAGAGCGTCACGAGAACCAGGAGTAGATTTTTTGCCGCTTCTTGCATGGGTTCGATACCCCGAGTGTAATCGATCTCGATTGCCGTTCAGCCGAGGTGAGAGTTGCCGAATCATCGTGCTTGTCGTGGAAGACAGCACAGTGCGCGCTTCAAGCCGGGATTCCGGGCGGTGAAGAATTAGGCGAGTCCCGCTTGACGAAACTGCGTGGGGCTCATCTTGCAGAGAGCACGGAACACTCTTGCGAAGTGCTGTTGGGTTTGGAACCCACATGCAATGGCTACATCGAGCACGCGTGCGTCTTCTTTCAACAGCAGCTCCTTGGCTCGCTCCACCCGTGCCCTCAAAACAAATTGGTGCGGAGCAACTCCTGTCGATTGACGGAACACTTGCGAGAAGTATGCCGGGCTCAGCTTTGCTTCCTCGGCCATCTGCATCAAGCTCACGTCTTCATGGAGGTTTTCATGAACAAAGCCGGTCACCCGGCGGAGTTGCGCTGGGGAGAGACCTCCACGGTAGTGACGCATCGGGCTCCGCATTACTCCCTGCGAATGCATCAGCGCGGCTGCGAGAGCGCGCCCGATTGAATCCGTGTAGATTCTTCCAGCTGGAGATCCATTTGCAAGGTCTGCTTCAGTTGCCGCCACCAACGCGCGAATTCGCTCGTCTTTAAGGAGAGGCGTTCCGTTCAATTCCGGCGCTCTCCCACCCATCTCCTCTGCGACAGAATGGAACATCTGGTCCGGCACCGTGATCAGCAGCATCTGAATGGGACTGTCCCAACGCACCCACTCCTCGGTGTTCCTCCGGCACAGAATCATCTCTCCAGGTGCGTAGCTGTATCTCGACAGACTGTGCGATCCAAGACCCAACTCAAACTTGCCCGGGGTCAGCACCTTCGCTAAGACCTGTTTTTCCAAAATCTGACGTATCGGTTCCGGCGAGATTTTGTTGGCGATTCTCTGAACAAGGAGTTCGGCATCCATCACAGGCTTTAGATGTCTTTTCACCCTGCAAAGAACCGAATGATTGGATACAGAAGCGAAGGATTTGACCCTTTGCTTATTCATTTTTGCGTTTTCATCGACTTACAGGTACTTAGACCATATACGGAGATTTCTCAATGAACGCGACATCTGAAACAAAGACGGCCACCAGCAGAGGCGCCGACCAGCAAACATTCATTGTTCTCGGGGTTTTGCTTCAGTTTCTCTCCACCCCCGAGCAAATCAACGACCAGATCAGCGTGATGCGCGGAACGGTCCCCTCAGGAGTCGTGATTCCGCTCCATAGCCACGCCGATCCAGAGATATTTTATGTGCTGAATGGTTCGCTTGAGGTATTCCAGGCCGAGGGTCCGTCCGAGGGCTGGCAAAGAGTGACTGCCGAGGAGGTCGTTTCTATCCCCGGAAATGTCAGACATGCACTCCGAAATACTTCTCCTAGCCCGATAACCTTAATCACCGTGAGCAAGCAGGAACTCTACAGCTTCTTCCGCGAGCTCGCACGGCCATTCGATCCGAACAGTCCTCCCGCACCGCCAACTCCGGAGGAGATGCAGCATCTCTTCAGCGTCGCAGAGAAGTACGAATACTGGCTCGCCTCCCCTGACGAAAATTCAGCGATCGGCATCTCGCTCCGGTAGTTCGACTGCTAGTGGCTCTCTCTGTCTGTTGCGATATCGACTGCGTAGCCGACCTGGAGCTCCCGGGAGTAGCGCAAACATTGGCAACTCCCGAGTAGTCGGCTATACGGAAGTTACTGCCTGCGTGCGTTGACTTCCGCATGTTCCGAGACGCTCAGAATGTTTCCATCGGGATCCTTGAACCATGCGACCTTTGCGCCGGTAGGGGAGGTCCAGATGCCTAGTTCGTCCTGCTTCATCTGCGGGTAGCGTTCAAAGCGGACTCCGGCTTGTTCCAACTCTTTGACGGCCGCGATAATGTCCGGGACCTGCCAACCCAACACTGTGCCATGGGCTGATGGAAGCTGGTTAGCCATAACGAGACGCAGCATGATGCCGTTGGCCTCAAAGACCAACGCGAATGGAGGTTCCTCACTAACCAAGCGCAGACCAAGAGTGTCCCGATAGAACTCCTTCGCGCGGGGTACGTCGACGATGGTGACGAATCCGATTATGTTGTACTTGCCGAGCCTGGATAGCGGTGACATGCAGCTATGATGAGCCGCTTTGTTAGTAGTCGCAAGCGATCCGTCAGAGAAGGTTTAGCGGCTGAATAGGCTGCGAAATAGGCTGGCGCAGAGCCTTTGGGTGGAAGCCCCGCATTCATGCGGGGGTAGGAGCGCTTTAGCGCTCCGGGACAAGTTCCATTCTGATCATGGTGCGCTTCAGCGCTGCCATCGGGAGATCCAGGGCTAAAGCCGAACTACTCTTCAGCTACTTACGTACGGCCTAAACAGGCTGCGGAAAAACTCTCTGGAAGGGTTTTGGTGGAAGCCCCCTGCTTTAGCAGGGGGAAGCTGGACTTCAGTCCAGCGGAAAGTGGTTGTTCTGTAAGATGGGCTTTTAGCCCTGGATTTACCCATACCAGCGCTAAAGCGCATCATGTTCAGAGTCGAACTTCCCGGAGCGCTGAAGCGCTCCTACCCCCGCATAAATGCGGGGGCTTCCACCCAAAGACTCCGCACCGGCCTTTTTTCCGCAGCCTGTAAAGGCCGTACCCTTCAAAGCTCCAGAGTTTTTCCGCAGCCTGTAAAGCCCATTTCTATGGGGGCTTCTACCGTTCCACACTTGCTATGCAGTTTGCGCAACCGGAGCTGAATCCGGGGAATCGACCGGGGTTGCGGCCTGGAGGAGGGGCAGGACCAGGCGCAGGATTACGGGCACAATCTCTTCGGCTGCAGGGTGGTTAGGAGTGTTGAACCATTCCTTGGCTGCGCCGTAAATGGCCCAACTGGCAGTGGTGGCGATCATCTGGGGCGGGACCCCAGCGATGTAAGCAGCCTTGGGCATGCCTCCGATCAGGACCCGGCGGATGGCGGTGGTAACGGCGGCCTCGGCCAGCGGCTCGAAGGCGCTTTGACGCTGGCATGTGTTGGTATCGTTCCCCGCGAGGTAATCGCAGACAGCCAGGATGACCGCGGCCGCCGCGGAAGGACAGCTTCCGTCATAAAGGACGCCGCGCTCATGCAGCAGCAGGTGGAAACCGCCGGCGACCATGGCGTCGAGCAGCGCGAATTTGTCAGTGTAATGATCGTAGAAGGTCGCGCGGTTGACGGTGGCTAAATCCGTGATGTCCTGGACGGAGATCTCGTCGAAGCTCTTAGTTTGCATGAGGGTACGCAAGGCGCCTTGAAGGAGTTGCCTGGTGCGGCGGATGCGTGGATCGCGTACTTCACAGTCGGAAATGGGCATGAATCTTCTTATTAGAGGGTAACAAAACAAAAAAGAATCTCTAAAACGACGTTTGTCGTCTATAGGTGGACGACTACCGTTGTCTAAACGTCTTTTGTCGTCAAAGGAGATTCAAATCATGCCCACTTTACTGCAAGTCGACACCAGCCCGTTGGAAAGCTCGATTAGCCGCGAAATGACCCGCGAGTTCGTCAAAACCTGGACAAATGCCCATCCCGATGGCAAAGTGATCTACCGCGACCTGGCGGCAAACGCCCCTAAGCCGGTCGATACCGCATGGATCTACTCCTCTTTCACCCCGGAGGCCGCGCGCACGCCGGAGCAGAAGGTGACTTTGGCGACTTCCGAAGAGCTCATCGCAGAGTTAGAGCGGGCGGACGAGTATGTTTTTGGGGTTGCGATGCACAACTTTTCCATCCCTTCGGTGCTCAAACTATGGATCGACCAGGTGGTCCGCAGCGGGCGCACATTTGTGTATGCGGAGAGCGGACCGCAGGGCCTGTTGCCGGGTAAGAAAGCTACGATTCTGGCTGCCAGCGGCGGAATCTATTCGGCCGGAACCCCGGCGGCGGCGCTGAACTTCATCGATCCCTATTTGAAGACGATTTTGGGGTTTATGGGCGTGGTCGAAGTGACCTTTGTGACAGCAGCCGGCGCGGCGCAGGTCATGACGGGCGCGGTGGAGCGTGAGGTTTTCCTGAAGCCGACGCTTGAGCGAGTGCGCACAGTAGCCGCATAAATCCGTCCGTAAAGAAAGGAGAAGATGACAATGAAGATCGCCGTATTGATTTCGCGTATTCTGTTGGGTTTGGTGTTCCTGGTCTTCGGACTGAATGGGTTTTTTCATTTCATTCCCATGCCTCCGCCGCCTGGACTGGCGGGGCAGTACTTTACCGTTTTATTCGTTTCCCATTACTTCGTGCTCCCGTTCTTGTTGCAGATAGTGGGTGGAGCGCTCCTGCTGGCCAATCGCTACATTCCTCTGGCGCTGCTCCTGCTGGGCCCGGTACTGGTGAACATCCTGATGTTCCACTCACTGATGGCGCCGCAAGGGCTGCCTCTAGCGCTGTTCACGACCCTGCTCTGGGCGATCGTATTTTACGGAGCGCGGCGCGCATTTGCGGGCGTGCTGGTGCAGAAGGTGGAAATTTAAAAGTTTTTTTCCGCATTTGTCGAATTCGCATAGGTCAAACGTCGTGCTGGCAGGAGAATATTTATGAAATACCTGCTACTGATCTACGAAGATGAAAAACGTTTTGCCAAGGGATTCGACGAATCCGAATTCGCTGAATATGGCGCCTTCGGGAAGAAGAATGCCGGCGCCATCGCGGCTGGACACGCGCTCGAGTCTACCGGCTCCGCCAAGACGGTTCGCGTGCGCGACGGCAAAACTATGACCACAGACGGCCCCTTCGCCGAAACGAAGGAACAACTCGGCGGCTTTTATCTCGTCGAAGCAAATGGCATTGATGAAGCAGCTTCGTTGGCCACCGCTATTCCGGCGGCCCGCTATGGCTGTATCGAAGTCCGCCCTATCATGGTCTTCTCCTAGCCCGGCTTCGGCCTCTGGGCAACGCCGGGCTTTGCCGTCCGGCGTTGCCTCGATTTCCGTAAAGCTTGGGTTTTGTCATCTCGACCAGAGCGAAGCTCCGGTCGAGATGACAAGGTTATGGTAGTGGCTAGAAACTGATCCTCGGGGGAGACTTCAAAAAACAACGTCTCCATTGCATTGAGGTGGGCGCGCATTGCATCATTGATCTTCTCTAAATGTGTAAATGGATGATCTCCGCGCCATCGTCGAGTCCGTTTTTCGCAAGGAGTCGGGGCGCATTGTCGCCGGCCTGATCCGCGTGTCGCAGTCCTTCGACCTGGCGGAAGAAGCGATGCAGGACGCCCTGGCCAAAGCTCTTGTAAGCTGGCAAGCCAAAGGCATTCCGGAGAACCCCGCAGCCTGGATTACCGCTGCCGCTCAGCGCAAGCTGATTGATTACGTCCGCCGCGAGCGGACGCGGCGCAACCATGAAGACCAACTGCAGTATGAGATCGAATCACGCAACGGCGTGAATGGCGACGAGGTGAGCTTTCCGGTTGAAGACGATCGCCTGCGCCTGATTTTCACCTGCTGCCACCCCGCGCTCAACAAGGAAGCGCAGATCGCATTGACGCTGCGCACCCTTGGCGGGCTTACCACACGCGAAATCGCCCATGCATTTCTGCTGCCCGAGCCGACCCTGGCTCAGCGGCTGGTGCGCGCGCAGCGCAAGATTCAGCAAGCACGGATACCCTATGAGGTGCCTCCTTCGGATCGCTTGCCGGAGCGTCTTTGTTCGGTGCAAACCGTCCTCTATCTTATCTTCAACGAAGGTTACTCGGCCAGCTCCGGGGACAACCTTGTCCGCCAGGAACTTTGCAGTGAAGCCATTCGGCTGGCGCGCATTCTGGGCGAACTGATTCCCGAGAACCCGGAGAACATGAGCCTTTTGGCTCTTATGCTCCTGCACGATTCGCGCCGAGATGCGCGCGCAGGCGCCGGCGGGCAATTGGTGCCGCTGGAGGAGCAGGACCGCTCATGTTGGAAGCGGGAGCAAATCGCCGAAGGCATCCGGCTGGTGGAGCGGGCGCTTGGCCGCCGCAATCTCGGCCCATACCAGTTGCAGGCAGCCATAGCGGCCGTCCATGCGGAAGCTAAATCCGCGCAGGAGACCGACTGGAAGCAGATCGCCGCGCTCTATTCCATCCTGTCCACGATCCAAGGCTCGCCGATTGTGGCTCTCAACTATGCGGCAGCCGTTGCCATGAGTGGAGACCTGGAGCGCGGATTGACCCTGATCGATGAGCTCAGCTCCTCGGGCGAGCTTGAGTCCTATCATCTCTACCACGCCGCGCGAGCTGACCTGCTCCGCCGCATGGGACGCGGGTGTGAAGCGCTGAACAGCTACAATCGGGCGCTTGATCTGGCGGCGAATGCGGTCGAACGCGGCTATCTCAACCGCCGTATCGCCGAACTTGAGGGGTTTGCATCCAAGCAACCGTAAGTGTGGGAGGAGTCAGTTATGCCGAAGTTTCTCATTGAGCGGGAGATCTCCGAAGCCGGTAAGTTGTCGCCGGAGCAGCTACAAGGAATATCGCAGAAGTCGTGTAGCGTCCTGCGTGAGATGGGCCCTGAGATTCAGTGGGTTCAGAGCTATGTCACCGATGACAAAATCTACTGCGTGTACATTGCCCCTGATGAAGACACAGTGCGCAGGCATGCACAGCAGGGCGGATTCCCGGCCAACCGGGTTTCGCAAATCCGGTCAATCATCGATCCGACGACCGCCGAGTAGGCTGGCGCTGGGAAGGAAAAGCAGATTCCCTTCGGGAATGACAGAAAGAAAAGCAAGGACGGATTGTATTTGCAGTTGCTTTTCTGTCTGTCATTCCCGAAGGGAATCTGCTTCTGGTTTCTCGGGCATACTCGGTTTCTGGAGGGTTGGGAACAGATCTTCCCAGGCCGGGTTTACTCGCTCGATGAGTTCGATCTTTTGCGCCCGAGTCCAGTGCTTGAGTTGCTTCTCGCGTGCGATGGCGCTGCGTACGTAGCGAAAGTATTCGAAATACACGAGACGGTGGATGGCGTAATGGCCGGTGTGGGTTGTTGGAAGTCTCTCAGCGTGGGAGGCGGTGCGGCGTTTCAGGTTGTTTGTCATGCCGATGTAGAGATTGCGCGAGCGGCTGGACAGGATATAGACCCAGAAGTGGTATTCGCGCGGTGGCATGGCGGCATGGTAACAGCGCTGTGATACGAAAAGCAGATTCCCTACGGGAATGACAGAAAGAAAGGCAAGGACAGACAACGACGAGCAGAAGCGGATTCCCTCATGAGTACCCCGAAAGTGATACTCCCAAGGCAGGCTCCGTTCAGTAGCATGGGGCCACTCGATGGTTTACCGCCTGGCGAATTTTCGGGCGGCGCTCGATCAAGCTCAATCCAGGAAACGAGGTATCCGAATGCGATTTCTTCCAACATGCGCCATGCTGTTGGCTCTCTCCGCTGTGCCGGGATTCAGCCAGACCAACAATGATGCCAGCAAAACCACACCCACAGTGCTACCCGCGGATGCCAACGATGCGTCCGTGGATTATTCCGCCCTGCGCCAACACCTTGCTGAACAGAATAAAGTCCTGCAGGACCAGGTCACCACCCAGCGCGCTGTCGTCAGGAAGAACCAGGTGCTGCTGAGAGAAGCGCAAAGACTCGACGCCTCCAACAAGAAGCTTGAGGAGGAGAAGAAGAAGCTGGAAACGGAAAATACCGATCTCGAAAAACAGCGGCAGGCTTTGAAGGCGTCACAAAAGCCGGTTGAAACGGCCGCTGTCCCGAACTGAGCGGCTCGCGCCGGTTCTCATTTGCGCGGGGGGTGTAGAGTACTTGAATGCTCCTGCTTCTGAGCTTCGCGTTGCTGACCGGCCTGACGCCGGCGGCAGCACCCCCGGCGCGCCCCACACCTCCCACGCGCGACCCTCACACTCCAGGATTTGTAACAGCGACGGAATTACCGGACGGCGCCAATCCTCCGGCGAATGCCGATGGAAACTTCATCATCGGCCCCACTCACAACAGCGCGCCGGAGATGTCTCCGCAGGAAGGCGTGCCGCAAGGAACGGTCTTTGAGTTCACCATGAGCTCGGCCGACAGCAAATTTTATCCGGGCATCGCGCGCGAGCCCAATACTTTTGGCACGGCCGATCCCGCCGATCCAGGCAAGCTGATCGTGAGCACCAGCCACCCCGCTCCCTACACTCGCCGAGTAGCGGTTTATGTTCCCAAGCAATATGTCCCGGGCACGGCGGCGCCATTCATTGTCGGAGCGGACGGGCCCGACCGCGCCTTGTTCACGGCCCTGGACAATCTGATTGCCGAGCACCGGGTTCCGGTGATGATCGCCATCTCCATAAGCAATGGCGGGGGCGACGCCCAAGGCAGCGAGCGCGGCCTGGAATACGACACAATGTCAGGCCGGTATGCGGAGTTCGTCGAGCAGGAAGTGCTGCCTCGGGTGGAGAGCGGAAGCCCACGTGAAACTGACCAAAGATCCGGACGGACGGGCGACGATGGGCGGCAGCTCCGGCGGCTCGTGCGCCTTGATCATGGCGTGGTATCACCCGGAGCTATACCACCGCGTTCTTACCTATTCCGGCACTTATGTGAACCAGCAGTGGCCCTATAACCCCGAGACTCCGCACGGCGCGTGGGAATTTCATGAACACCTGATTCCCGAACAGTCCCGCTAAGCCGCTGCGCATCTGGATGGAAGTGGGGACAGAGACCTTCTCAATCCCAATGTGATGCGCGACCAGATGCACGACTGGGTGGTGGCCAATGAGGAGATGGCCAAGGTGCTGGCCGCCAAGGGCTATCATTACCAGTTTGTTTTCGCCCGCAACGCCGGGCATACCGACCGCACGGTGAAGCAACAAACCCTGCCCGAGGCTCTGGAATATCTATGGCAGGGATACCCCATTGCAGGGACGGTAAGAGAAAGCAGATTCCCTTCGGGAATGACAGGAAAGAAAAGCAACTGCAAATACAATCCGTCTTTGCTGTTCTTTCTGTCATTCCCGAAGGGAATCTGCTTTTCTTCCACCCCAAGGCTCTGATCCCAGAGTCCCTGTGTGAGATAGAATCCTCACTGGGCTCAATGGCATGACTCTTCGCCGCAAGCTGCTGGCCGCTCTCTTCGCCGTTGCCACTGTCTGCGCGCCAAATCTTCAAGCGCAGACTCCCGCTCCGCCCGCGCACCCCACCAGCACGCCCTACACCGGCGATCTCAGCATCTTCGAGGAGCCTGGCCGCGACCAGCGCCTCCAGATCGCCCGGGTCATGGACCTCCTGCAGCTCAAACCCGGCAGCACCATCGCCGACATCGGCGCCGGCGGCGGCTGGTTTAGCGTTCGCGCCGCCCGCCGGGTCGCTCCCGGCGGCCGCGTCATCGCCGAGGAGATCAACCCCAAAGCCATCGCCTACATCCAGCAGCGCGCCCAGCGCGAGCACCTCGCCAACATCAAAACGCTTCTAGGCACACCCGACGACCCGAAGCTCGCGCCCAACTCACTCGACGCCGCCCTGATGCTGAAGGTTTATCACGAGATCGCCCACCCCCAGCTCGTCCTCGCCAATCTGCGCACGGCGCTCAAGCCCGGCGCCCGCTTCGGCATCATTGACCGCAACGGCAACGGCGCCAACCACGGTCTCAATGAGCCCATCGTCCGCGCCGAGGTAGAGCGCGCCGGCTTCCGCCAGATCGCGCGGTACGACTTCACCAAGGCGGACCGGGAAGATTACTTCCTCATCTTCGAAAAGCGGTAGCACTCGACCAGGGCTAAAGCCCGTCCAAGGACCCAAACGCTTTTCCGCTGGACTAAAGTCCAGCTCCCCCCTGCTAAAGCAGGGGGCTTCCACCACGGAGCGCGAGTCTGGGAGACCCGCAGGGGGGCTTCCCATCACCGGATAGGCGTGATTCGGTGTATTTTCATCTAATGATGCGCATTCGGTTTTCTAAACACTTTGCCTTGGCGGCTGTGATCGCAGTGGCTGCTCCGCTTTTTGCACAGTCGACGACAAAAGCCAAACCTGAGGACACGGACGTGTGGGAGCCGGTTCCCGCAGTTGTGACTCCGGGCGCCACTTGTGCCGCGCCTCCCTCGGACGCCATCGTGCTCTTCGACGGCAAGAACGTGGACCAGTGGGTTTCAGTCCGTGACAAGTCGCCGGCCAATTGGAATGTCGCCGACGGGGTGATGACGGTGAACAAGGGGGCGGGAAGCATCGAGACCAAGCAGAGCTTCAAGGACTACCAGCTTCACATCGAGTGGAAGGTTCCGGAGAACATCACCGGCTCCGGCCAGGCCCGCGGCAATAGCGGAGTGTTTCTCGCCTCCACCGGGCCAGGCGACGACGGGTACGAGCTGCAGGTGCTCGATTCCTACCAGAACCCAACTTATGTGAATGGCATGGCCGGCGCCATCTACAAGCAGAGCATTCCGCTGGTGAATGCGAGCCGCAAGCCGGGAGAGTGGCAGACCTACGACGTGGCGTGGACGGCGCCTACGTTTAACGGCGACGGCTCGGTCAAGACACCGGCGTATGCGACGGTCTTTTACAACGGCATCCTGGTGCAGGACCACTTCGCGTTGAAGGGCCAGACGCTGAACACCGGCCAGCCTTTCTACAAGGCATACACTTCGGCTCCGATCAAGCTGCAGGCGCACGGCGACAAAAGCGAGCCGATCAGCTACCGCAATATCTGGGTCAGGGAGCTCAAATAGCGACTGCGCTTTCGGCGGCTTCGTAGTTCAGGATCTGCCCCAGCCATCGCTCCACCTCGGCCACGCTCATTCCTTTGCGTTGGTGATAGTCGTCGACCTGGTCGCGGCCGATCTTGCCCAGGCTGAAGTAGCGCGATTCCGGGTGGGCGAAGTAGAGCCCGCTCACGCTCGAGCCGGGCCACATAGCAAACGATTCGGTGAGCAGCATTCCGGTCTTTGCCTGCACATCGAGCAAACGCCAGAGCGTGCCCTTCTCGGTGTGATCGGGGCAGGCCGGGTAACCCGCGGCCGGCCTGATCCCGCGATACTTCTCCTGGATTAGATCGGCGTTGCTCAGGTTTTCATGACAGCCGTAGCCCCATTCAGCCCGCACGCGCTTGTGCAGGCATTCGGCGAAGGCCTCAGCCAGGCGGTCGGCAATCGCCTCGGCCATGATGGCGTTGTAGTCGTCGTTGTCGGCCCTGAAGTGGTCACACAGCTCCTTGAGGCCGATGCCGCTGGTCACCGCGAAGGCGCCGATGTAATCGTGCAGCCCTGTACCCTTGGGCGCGATGAAGTCGGCGAGAGATCGACAGGGCTCGCTGCCTTCCCGGTTTGCTTGCTGGCGAAGAAAGTGGAATCGCTCCAACAGCTCTTCGCGCGCGGCGTCCGTATATAGCTCGACATCGTCGCCTACGGCGTTGGCGGGAAAGAAGCCGTATACGCCGCGCGCCGTGATGGAATTTTTCTCGATGATGAGATCCAGCAGAGCATTGGCATCGGCGAAGATCTGGCGGGCCTGCTCACCCCGCTCCTCATGCTCGAGAATGCGCGGGTAAACGCCTTTGAGGCCCCAGGCGTGGAAGAGCGGCGACCAGTCGATGAATTCGCGCAGGGTGGCCAGAGGAAAATTATCCAGCACACGCACACCGGTGAACGCGGGCACAGGCAGGTCTTCGGCGCGCCACTCGATAGGAGTCCGCCGGGCGCGGGCAGCCTCCAGGGGAACGACCGCCTGGGGCGGCGCGGCGTGGGCGGTGCGAATGGCCTCGTATTCGGCGCGATGCTGGGCCACGAAGGCAGGCTTCCCTTCGTCACTGAGCAGGCTGGTGGTCACGGGCACAGCTCGGCTGGCGTCGAGGACGTGGACCACAGGCTCGCTGTAGTGGGGCGCAATTTTGATCGCCGTGTGCCTGCGGCTGGTGGTCGCGCCGCCGATGAGCAGCGGCAGCTTGAATCCCTGGCGCTCCATCTCGCGGGCCACATGCACCATCTCGTCGAGAGAGGGCGTAATCAGGCCGCTGAGGCCGATCAGATCCGCCTTCTCCGTCTTGGCGCGCTCCAGGATCTTTTCGCAGGGGACCATCACCCCCAGGTCGATGACCTCGTAGTTGTTGCAGGCGAGAACGACGCCGACGATGTTTTTGCCGATATCGTGAACGTCGCCCTTGACGGTGGCGAGCACGATTTTTCCTTGGGCCTTGACCACTTGGCCGGCGGAGGCCAGCGCCGCCTTCTCCGCCTCCATGAAGGGGGTCAGGTGGGCCACGGCCTTCTTCATCACACGCGCGGATTTGACCACCTGGGGCAGGAACATCTTGCCCGCTCCGAAGAGATCGCCGACCACGCTCATGCCCGCCATCAGCGGGCCTTCGATAACCAAGAGAGGTCGGCCTAGCTTGACCCGGGCTTCTTCGGCGTCAAGCTCGATGTAGGCGTCAATCCCCTTGACCAGCGAATACGAGAGGCGCTCTTCGACCGTGCCGTTGCGCCATTCCTCGGTTTTCTTTTCACTGGCTACGGCGGCCGAGCCCTTGAGGGTTTCACCGTAGTTGACCAGCCGCTCGGTGGCGTCGGGACGGCGGTTGAGCAGCACATCCTCGACCAGTTCCTTCAGCTCCGGCTCAATCTGCTCGTAGACCTCGAGCATTCCGGCATTGACGATGCCCATGTCCATGCCGGCGGCGATGGCGTGATAAAGAAATGCGGAGTGCATGGCCTCGCGCACCTTGTTGTTGCCGCGAAAGCTGAAGGAGATGTTGGAGACGCCGCCGCTGACCTTGGCGTGGGGCAGGTTGGCCTTGATCCAGCGGGTGGCGTTGATGAAGTCGACGGCGTAGTTGTTGTGCTCCTCCATGCCGGTGGCGACGGTGAGGATGTTGGGATCGAAGATGATGTCCTCGGGCGGGAAGCCGACCTGGTCGACCAGGATGCGGTAGGCGCGCTCGCAGATGCGGATCTTCTCTTCGTAGGTCGCGGCCTGGCCCTGCTCGTCGAAGGCCATCACCACCACCGCGGCGCCGTATTTCAGCACCGTGGCGGCGTGATCGCGGAACTTCTCTTCGCCTTCTTTGAGCGAGATCGAGTTTACGATGCCTTTGCCCTGCAGGCACTTGAGCCCTGCCTCGATGACCTCCCACTTAGAGGAGTCCACCATAAAGGGCACCTTGGCGACCTCGGGCTCGCTGCCCAGCAATTGCAGGTAGCGGGTCATCGCCGCGACGCCGTCGATCATGCCCTCATCCATGCAGATGTCGAGCACATTGGCGCCATTCTCGACTTGTTGCCGGGCGACGCTTACCGCTTCTTCATATTTGCCTTGCTTGATCAGGCCGGCGAATTTGGGCGAACCGGCGACATTGGTCCGCTCACCGATGACCATGTAGACGCCGGCCTGCTGGGTGAATGGCTGCGATCCCGACAGACGGAGCGGTTTCGTCTCCGTGGCTGTGCTCACGCCCGGACTCCGCTTTCAAGGGCGTAGGACTCGCCTTCAGCCGCCGTGCCCCATTTGCGCGGAGGCTGCCCTTCCAGGGCTTTGGCGATCGCCGCGATGTGCTCGGGAGTGTTGCCGCAGCAGCCGCCGGCGATATTGATCAGCCCTCCCCGGGCAAAGTCGCCCAGATAGCGGGCCATATCCGCCGGCCCCAGATCGAAGCCGGTGGGCGAGAGCGGATTGGGCAAACCGGCGTTGGGGTAGCAGGAGATGGCCACGTCCGCCTTCTCCGAAAGCTCCTCCAGGAAGGGATACATCAGGTCGGGACCGAGAGAGCAGTTGAGCCCGACCGACAGCGGCTTGACGTGCTTCACCGCGTTCCAGAACGCTTCGGTGGTCTGGGCGGAGATCAAGGTCTCGCCGCCGCGCCCGACCGCCGCCGAGATCATCACCGGAAGCTCCTTGCCGTCCTGATCGAAGACCTCGCGGATGGCGACCAGCGCCGCCTTGGCGTTGAGCGAGTCGAAGATGGTCTCGACCAGGAGCAGGTCGACGCCGCCGGCGATGAGGGCGCGCACCTGCCCGATGTAGGCGGTTTTAACCTGATCGAAGGTGACCACGCGGAAGCCGGCATCGTCGGCATCGGGCGAGTTCGAAAGAGAGACGGTCAGCGGCCCGATGGCCCCGGCGACGAAGCGCTGGCGCGAGGTCGCGTTGCCCACGCGGTCGGCCCATTCGCGGCACTGCCGCGCCGATTGCTCATTGATCTCCCAGGCCAGGCTGTCGAGGAACGGATCTTCGATGACCTTCTGGTAGAACGCGGGATCCTTGCGGCCGCCGCGCTCCCGCGGATCGTCGACGAAGAACTCGCTCTGCGTGATGCTGGTCGCGCCGAAGGTGTTGGTCTCGATGATGTCCGCGCCCGCCTCTAAAAACCGGCGATGGATGTCGCCGATCATCTCCGGCTGAGTGAGGGAGAAGAGGTCGCCGTTGTTCAGCAGATCCTTGGCCGAGTCCTTGAAGCGCTGCCCGCGGATGTCGGCTTCCTTCATGCCGTAGGTGCGGATGGTCGTGCCCATGGCGCCATCGATGATGGCGATCCGGCTTTCGAGGATCTTTTTGAGCGGATGTTGGCTGGCTGTCGTCATGGCTTCCTGGGGCGCAAAACTCCCCTTTGTATTATAGCGATTCGGCGTCTGCGCCCGAGAGATCGGGAAAAGCAGATTCCCTTCGGGAATGACAGAAAGAAAAGCAAAGACCCATGGGACAGTCCCTCAGCGGCCTGAAGGCCGTACTCTTCAAACTGGGCAGAATGCTCCTGGGCATGCATTTTGTCATCTCGGCCGGAGCGTACATGGGCCTGCGGTCCACCCAAGGGGATGAAAATTGGGTGAGGAAGGCTTGGTTGGTGAATTACACCTAATTGTCATCTCGACCGGAGCGAAGCGAAGTGGAGAGATCTGCGGTTACCTCCCGGGAATGCGGGAAACCGCAGATCTCTCCACTTCGCTGCGCTCCGGTCGAGATGACAAGGTTGTTGTTGTGGGCTAGAAGCAGAGGGTTTTCCGTGGATAGGTCTGAGGAAAGCAGATTCCCTCCGGGAATGACAGAAAGAAAAGCAAAGACGGGGGAAGCTGGACTTCAGTCATGTCTCAGCCGTCCCTTCGGGACTCAAATAGCAGGGATGCGGACTTGGGTGCTTGAACCGCAGATCTCTCCACTTCGCTTCGCTCCGGTCGAGATGACAAAGTTGGGTCTTTGCTTTTCTTTCTGTCATTCCCGCAGGGAATCTGCTTCTCTATCGGGCTAACTCTTTGGGAAGTGGCGGTTGATTAGAAATGCGACTCTTTCCAGCATGTGCGGCGGAGATACAGGCTTGGCTAGAACGTCGAAGGCGTAGCCCTCTTCGCGTGCGGCTTCAAGCATGTCCTGAGTGTCCGCGTTGCCGGAAAAGAGCAGAACGCCGCAACTGGGGAACTTGGTGTGAATGGTTTTAGCCAGCTCAATTCCATTCATGCCCGGCATTACAACGTCGGACACAATGAACAGAGGCTGCTGGGCCTTGATGACCGGCAGCGCCGCCTCGCAGCTATATACGGCAGACGCTTCGTATCCTGCGCGCTGAAAGATCAGCGCAAGGGTGTCCGCGAGCATGGGCTCATCATCAACAACCAGGATGGTGACGCTCATGGGCCCCCGCCTTACAACAACTTAGGATAATCACTCCTGCCTCCTTCGGCGGCCGGGAAAATGACCGCGAAAACAGTGCCGGCTCCGGGTTTGCTGCGCACCCGGATGTGGCCTCCGTACTTTTCAATGATCTGCTTGGTCACCCAAAGCCCTAAACCGACTCCGACCATTTCCTTGGTGGTGAAGAACGGCTCGAAGATCAGGCTCAGCCGTTCGGGAAGGATGCCTGAACCGGTGTCGGCGATTACAAAGCGCACCCATCGAGCGCCGTTGGTTCCGCTTGAATGGGCAACCCGAAGATGAATCCGGCCATGATCGGGAACGGCATCCATGCTGTTGGAAATCAAGTTCGATATGACCTGGCGGATCTCGCCGCTGAAGGCCGCGATGGGCGGCGCCTCCGCGTAGCGTTTTTCCACGGTGACCCCGCGCGCCTCCAGCCGGGCGGAAAACAATCTGAGGATACTATCTGCCAGCTCCCCGAGATCGAGATTCTGAGGTGTGCTTTGATCGCGGTGGAAGGCCAGCGTTTGTTTGGTGATATGGGCAACACGCTCCAGTTGATCGACCGCTATTTCGAGGTAGGACTTCGCCTCCTGCGAGATCGAAGGGTCGGTCATGGCGAGATAGACGGACTGGCCGATGGTCTCCAGCGGATTATTGATCTCATGGGCGATGGTCGAAGCCATGCGGCCGACCGAGGCCAGCTTTTCGGTGCGAATGATGGCATCCTCCGCCCGCTTGCGCTCGGTAATATCCGTCATGGTAAGAACGCAGCCGATGACAGCGGAAGAGGAGCGGATGGGCGCGGCGGTCAGGAGCAAATACGCAGGCGGCTGCCGATCGCGATAGAGAGCTACTTCCAATGCCCGCTGTGTCGCGCCGTCCAAGGTTCCGGCAACGGAGAAATATCGAGGCAGCTCGGTGCGCCGCCGTCATTCACTTTCAAAGGTATGGCCAGATCGAAGGGCTGGAAGAGCGGATTCGATCCGCATAAACGCTCGAGCGCCTGGTTGGCGGTGACAATTCTTCCCGCCTGGTCGCAGACGGCGATAGCTTCGGCGGCGCTTTCGAGAATCGAGGTTGACAGCCGGCCGGCGGCGATAAGCTCATCGTTCCTCTTTCGCTCGGTCAGGTCGGTCACCACCATGCATATCGCCGTCGGCGCGAGCGACTTCATTTTGCGCAGCGAAAGATGAACCGGGGCTACCTCACCCTTGCCGCTGCGGAAATTAAGCTCCGTATTGCCAGCCTTGCCATGCGACGCCCTGCGCCAGCACCAGCTTCGAAGAGGCGCTTCGATTCCTCGGGAATGAGCGCTTCGACCGGACTGCCAATGATCTGCTCCATAGGCACCCGGGCCAGGTCGGCGAGACGCTGGTTGCAATAGAGGACCGTGCCGTCGCTGCTTAAGGTGGCAGCTCCCTCGTTCATCGCTTCCACCAGGGCGCGATAGGCATACTCGGCGCTTTGCAGAGTGAATACCTGATCTCCCTCGGGACCGGAGACGACAACGGCATCGACCTCGCCGGATTGGATGGCCAGAATTACTTCCTGAGCCTCGGCCAGTTTTCCCTCGGCCGCGGCCAGCTCGGCGCGAAGCGTCTGGATCTGGCGGAGCAGTGAATCGCTGGCTATCGATGTGACCTCTTCCATATCGATCTCACCCTAACTTGAGGCCCACGACAATTCGCTCCGTGTTGGACATGTCGCCTACAAATCGTTGGACGGGGAAAGGAAGCTCCTTGATCAGCGTGGGGATGGCGACTACCTGGGCTGTCCTGGCTTTGCTCGGCTGCTGGAAGACATCAATTACTTCCAACTCGTAATGGCCGGCCAGATAGCGGTCGCAGATACGGCGTACATTGGCGATGGCGAGCGCCGAACGGGAGCTGGTCCCGGAAACGTACAAACGAAACAGATAGCTGGGCCGGACAAGACCGGCTACAAGCTCTTCGAATTCTCTCAGGGTTGGTGACCTCGTCTAAACCTTTGATCCCGGTGGGGGTCTTTTTCAGATATTACTTTCCGCTATCAACCAAGGCTTCGCACGTTCGCAAGCAAGATTCGATCGAAGAACCTGCATCGCATCATACGTCTTTGTCCTCCGCGGTGTCAGAACCGGCGCGGGGGATGTGCAGGAATTCAAGCATGCAAAAAGCAAGCGGGGAGCCGCTTAGGCGAAGAACTATTCATACCTCAGGGCGGCCATGGGATCGATGCGCATCGCCCGCCGCGCCGGGATGTAACATGCGGCCAGAGCAACCAGGATCAAGAGGCAGGCGACGGCGAGAAACGTAAGCGGATCATAGGCGCTCACGCCGAAGAGCAGCTTGGCCATAACCCGGGTCAGGGCGAGAGAGCCGGCGAGTCCCGCGACGACCCCGATGCCTGCCATCCTGGCGCCCTGGCCCAGAATCAGCCGGAGCACGTCGCTGCGCTGTGCGCCGATGGCCATGCGGATGCCGATCTCATGGGTTCGCTGCCCGGCGAGATAGGAGATCACGCCATAGATGCCGATCGAGGAAAGAGCCAGCGCGAGCGCGGCGAAGATGCCCAGCAGGATCATCGAAAACCGCCGCGCGGCGAGCGAACGGGAGACGATGTCTTCCATGGTCTCGATTTCGTAGAGCACAATTTCGCCGTTGATTTTCTCGAGGGCGCGGCGAATGGGAGCCATGGCGATCTCCGGCGATGCTTGCGTCCGGACCACGAATTTGCCCCTCCGTTCGAGCAGCGGCATGAACTGGTCGGGAACCTGCGAGATGGGCATATAGAACTGCGCCCGGACAGGCGTGCTGGCATCTTCATCCAGGCCCCATTGCTTGACGTGCCCGACGATACCCACAACTTCGGCCGTGCGGTTGAGAAAGGCAAGGTTCACGCGCTGGCCGATGGGGTCACGTCCGGCGAAGTATAGCCTGGCGAATTGCTCGTCGATGACCATAACCGCGGACGAGTGCTCGGTATCCGCAGGGGTGAGAAAGCGGCCGCGCTCGAGCGGAGTCTTCATGGCCTTGAGATAATCCGGCTGGACAACGTAGAAAAGCGCGGTCTTCATCTCCGATTCGGTTGCCGGCTTGGGCTGGCCGTCAATCCAAAACGGCAGCTCCGAATCGCCGGTCATAGGCGTGGCGCCGCCGCTGAGCGAGGCCGCTTCCACTCCGGGAACGGCGGCCACCGCAACCTGGAGCTGGCGCATGGAGGCGCGAACCGCATCGGGCGTATCGCCGAGGGTAGTGGGATAGGCGAAATCGAAGCTGACCAGGTGGCCGGGATCGAAGCCGGGATTGACGCTCCAGAGGTTAGCCAGGCTGCGGATCATCAGGCCGGCGCCGGCCAGCAGCACCAGCGCCAGCGCCATTTCGACGGCCACGAGGAGCCCTTGCAGCCGGTGCCGCGGGCCGCTCGAGCCGCGCCCTCCTTCTTTGAGGGTCTCGTGTATCTCGGTGCGGGAGGTTTTGAGCGCGGGCGCTAGTCCAAACAGGATGCCGGCCAGCAGGGACACGGCCAGAGTAAAGAGCAGAACGCGGGTATCGATATGTACGGACTGCGCGCCCGGCAATGCCTTGGGCGCCAGATGAATGACCGCCTGCGTTCCCCATGCGGCCAGCAGCAGGCCGAGCCCGCCCCCGGCGCAGGAGAGCACCAGGCTCTCGGTGAGAAGCTGGCGAATGACGCGGCCGTGGCTCGCGCCCAGCGCTGCGCGAATGGCGAATTCCCGAGTGCGCCCGGTGGAGCGCGCCAAAAGCAGATTAGCCACATTCACGCATGCAATCAGGAGCACAAATCCAACCGCGGCCAGCAGCACCAGGAGAAAGGGCCGGATACTTGCCGACTACATCTTCCTTGAGCGGAAGCAGTGCGATGCCCGAGTCCTTATCGGCGTCCGGATAGGCCTCAGCCAGCCGCCGCGCCACGGCGTCCATGTCGGCCTGGGCCTGGGGGAGCGTCACTCCCGGCTTGAGCCGCCCCACCGCGTCCATACCCATGCCTGCGTGCCGGTCGCGAAAGGTCGAATCGTTCCACTGACCTATGGGCACATAAACGTCGCTGGGGTGAAAGTTGCCGCTCTGATAGCGGAAATCCGCGGGAATCACGCCGACGACGGTGTAGCCCACTCCGTTGAGGATCAGCATCTTGCCCAGCGCGCGGGGCGAAGAGCCGAACTTCCGTTTCCAGAATCCGCCGCTGATGAGCGCCACCGGCTGTGCGCCTGCCTGGTCCTCCTGGGGATGAAGCAGGCGGCCGGCGGCGGGATTGACGCCCAGCACAGAAAAGAAACTGGCGGAGACCATCTCCGCCTCCACGCGCTCCGGCTCGCCCATGCCGGTGAGGTTGTAATCCTCCTGGCGAAAGGCGGCTAAGGAGGAAAGGGAGCGCTGGTAGCGCACCCAGTCGAGAAAATTAGGATAGGAGATGGAGGAGTGGGGAAAGTCTTTGCTCCTGGAGTAGACGGCGACCAGGCGACCCCGGCTGCTGGGGTAGGGGAGCGGATTGAGCAGCACGCCGCTCACCACGGAAAACAGCGCGGTATTCGCGCCGATGCCGAGCGCCAGGGTGAGAATTGCGATCGCCGCGAAGCCGGGCGAGCGGGCGATCATGCGCATGCCATAGCGAATGTCTGCGAGCAATGTACGCATGGCGGCCTCTCGAGAGCTCGCAAGGAGATACGCCGTTAGGGCTGGTAATGTTCCTGGTCAATCCTGGTCAATCCTGGTCAATCCTGGTCAATACGAAAGCAGACTCCCTTTGGGAATGACAGAAAGAAAAGCAAAGGCGCTGCTGCAGCCGGACAGCCGCGGCTTTCGTATTTGCAGTTGTTTTTCTAGTCTGTCATTCCCGAAGGGAATCTGCTTCTGCTTTCCGGGTAAAGCAAAAGCGCCCGCAGCCGCCTGTTTCAACTCACGCGCCGCTGTCCGTCTGGAAGGTCTTTGCGCACCAGGCTTTTGCTCGAGCACCGTCCTTCGATTGGATGGTGTGAGCCTTGATAATGGCCCGGATCAGCCCGGAAAACGCTGCTCGCATCTCCGTGCAGCGCGACGTGTTGCGTATTTCGACGCCGTGGCGCTCGCTGCGAATCAGGCCGGCCTCGCGGAGCGTCCTGAAGTGCAGCGAGAGCGTGGACTTCGGTATTGTCTTGTCGCTAACGGTCAGAAACTTCGAGCAGTTCCCCGAGCACTCCCGCGCGACGATATCCGCGTAGATCGCCACCCGCACGGGGTCGGACAAGGCGTGGAGAATTCCCTCAACCGTAATGTCCTCAATCGACGGATGGAAGAGGGGCCGCATGGCCATAAGAGTAATCGCGAAAGGGAAAGGGTTCAATAGTTCGTTAATCCAGAACTAATGAATCGCTCGGCCAGCGGCCTCATCTACTGCTTTGAAACAATTCACTTCCAAAAAAGGGACAAAGATATGAGCAAGCTCAAAGGCAAAGTCGCAGTCGTCACCGGCGCATCCAAGGGTATCGGAGCCGCCATCGCCAAATCGCTCGCCGGCGAGGGCGCCTCGTCGTCGTCAACTACGCCTCCAGCAAGGCCGGCGCCGACGCCGTGGTCAGCGCCATCACCGCTGCCGGCGGCAAAGCTGTCGCCGTCGCTGGCGATGTCTCCAAGGCCGTGGAGGCACAGGGCCTGATCGACGCCGCCATCAAGAACTTCGGCCGCCTCGACATCCTGGTCAACAACTCCGGCGTCTACGAGTTCAAACCTATCGAGGCTCTAACTGAAGAGCAGTTCCACAGGATGTTCAACATCAACGTACTCGGCGTCTTGCTGACCACGCAGGCCGCGGTAAAACACCTTGGCGAAGGCTCCAGCATCATCAACATCGGCTCCGGCGCCAGCCGCATCACTCCACCAAACAGCGTGGTCTACACGGCGACCAAGGGTGCGCTTGACGCAATCACAGGTGTGCTGGCAAAAGAGTTTGGTCCGAAAGAAGATCCGCGTCAACTCTGTAAATCCCGGCATCGTCGAAACCGAAGGCGCGCACAGCGGAGGTTTCATCGGCTCCGACTTCGAGAAGGCGACCGTCCAACGGACGCCGCTCGGTCGCGTTGGCCAGCCGGATGACATCGCCGGCGTTGTCACCTTCCTCGCCTCCGAGGACGCGAAGTGGCTCACCGGCGAGCTCATCATGGCCAGCGGAGGTCTCAGCTAATCCCTGGTTCTAATCCCGGTTCTAATCCTTGGTTCACGCGGCCACTGCCGGAGGAGCGATGCGGCAGTGGCTTGCGGGCTGTTCGTAAATCAGGGCGCCTACGCATATCACGCCCCGGAGACGACCGGGAGTTTGGCGGCATCCCAGGCGGAGAGTCCACCCGCCATCTCAATGAGATTGGTAATCCCGTGCCGATGCAGAATGCTGGCCGCGATTGAAGAACGGTAGGGGCGGGTGGCCCAGGTCTCGGCACGCATCAACAACATGGGTGCCCCACGTTCGCACCAGCGTACGTGGGTCTATAAAGGTTTTCTCAACGCTTGGACCGAGCTACGTTAGCCAAGTTACGAGTACGGCACGCCAGAACCGTTGGCCGATTAGGACTGGCGGCGGTCAAGCCCCCGTCGCTATTGAAGATCGAGCCGTCAGGGACAACAAATAGGAACCAAGCATGATTCGTCCCACGTACGCCGGTGCGAACGTGGGGCACCCTTGGTTTTGCCGTGGGGAGACTTGGGCCACCCACCAGCCCCGAGCGGGTTAGAGGTGGCAGGGTGCCCCATATCTCCCAACGCTTTTTGCGAGAGATGGGGTGGGATGGCGGCGGGATTGAGTCGCTATCTGCGATATAGCTGTTATTGCCAGATTTCATATACTTGAGTAGACGGGGCGGTTTGTGCTTGCATCCGTCCGGTTATCGAAGGTCATGCCATGACGCAAGGAGAACAGATCAATCCCGCGATTCTCGTTTGGGCGAGAGAGTCAGCCGGACTCGACGTCAAGGACGCAGCGAAGCGGCTGGCTCTCGGAGCATCGAAGAACGAGAGCAGCGAACAGAAGCTGCTCGATCTTGAGAGGGGGGCGCGCCTACCGACCCGAACCCAGCTCACGAAGATTGCGAAGACCTACCGAAGGCCGCTTCTCGCGTTCTACATGGCAACCCCACCGCGTAAGGGACCGCGCGGAGAAGATTTTCGCTCAACCGGCTCTGAGGTTTCACCTCGCGATAATGCCCTGCTCGACGCCCTGCTTCGCGACGTCAAAGCCCGCCAGGAGATGGTTCGCGATATTCTTGAGGACCTCGACGAGGGCCTGCCGAAGGAATTTGTCTCCTCTTCCTCACTCGCGGAAGGCGCGGAAACTGTCGCACAACGTATCTCCACGGCGCTTCATCTTCCCCCCCGACGCGGAGATTGGGGTAGCACCGCTGATGAGTTCTTCAAGCAACTCAGGACAGCTACGGAAGCGCTCGGAGTTTTTGTTCTTCTTGTGGGAGATCTTGGCTCGCACCATTCCGCGCTGAACGAAGAAGTCTTTCGCGGCTTTGCGCTTGCAGATGCAGTCGCACCCTTCATCGTCATCAACGATCACGATGCGAGAACCGCGCGGTCATTCACTCTCATTCATGAACTGGCACATATCTATCTCGGCCAGAGCGGGGTGAGTGGGGCACCTGAATCTGTGAGGGAAAACTCAGAACGAGGACGAATCGAACACTTTTGCAATGACGTTGCCGGTCTCGTCCTTCTTCCCAACAGCTTCACCACGCAACGGCCTTCAGAACTCATTCGCGGTGATCAGAAAACTGCAGAGCGATATCTCGAAGAGACGGCTCGACGTTGGCTCGTCAGCGAACCGCTTGTCGCCTTCCGGCTCCGCCGGGTTGGGTGGATTTCCGCCTCCCTCTATCGAGATCTCAGTTCCTTATACGCGGCTCGTTGGGCTTCCTACAAGGCCGGTGCGAAGGCCGCGAACCAACTCAAGGATGGTGGTCCAAGCTACTACACGCTGAAACAAAACAGGCTGGGCGACTCTCTGATTGATGTGGTTCGCCGCACTGTTCGCGAAAGCCGGCTCACGCATACAAAAGCTGCGAAAGTACTGGGAGTGAGCCCTTCCTCGGTCCGAACCGCTTCTGCGCAAGTACGAGAAGAGTCCGGGCATCTCTCGCTCGTGAGGCAGCTCGCTAGGTGCTCTATCTTCTCGATGCCAACATAATGATCCGCGCACATGAGGACTACTATCCCATCGATCGCATACCGCAGTTCTGGAAGTGGCTTCTCTCTTTGGGAGACAGCGGCGCCGTCAAAGTGCCGTATGAGATCTACGGAGAAATCGCTGTCTCGACTGGGCCACTGCATGACTGGTTGACCGACGATGCCGTATCCAAGAGTACGCTTCTGGACCGGAAGATCGACCCTGTGAACTTGAATACTGTTCTCACCCAAGGTTACGCCCACGACCTAAATGACAGCGAAATCGAGGAGATTGGCCGCGACCCTTTTCTCATTGGGTATGCATTGAGTGATCCCCCAGGAACCACCGTAGTCACCAAAGAGGTATCCGCCCCCAGCAAGCAGCGTGCTAACCGGAGGGTTCCAGACGTGTGCAAGACGTTTGGTATCCGCTGCATCAATGACTTCGAATTCTACCGCGAGCTAAACTTCAAGATTGGGTAACAGCATTCCCACATCTGACCCATGTCTCGGCGGGTGTGAAGATGTGGGCAGACCACGTTCGCACCGGCGTACGTGGGTTTATAAAGGTTTACTTAAGGCTTGGGCCGAGCCTTGCTAATAGATTACGAGCATGACAACGCCGAAATCGTTGGCCAATCAGGAATTGGCAGTAGCCAAGCCTCCGTCACTATTGCCTCAGAGATGCGCGGGACGATGGAGATCGAGTCGTCCCACGTATGCTGGTGCGAACGTGGGGCACCCCTCCAGATTTTTGGTAGGGACACACGGGCACCCTGCCTAACTACCACTTAAGTGGGATGCTACCTGTTCCATTTGAGAATTGCTGGTCATTGGCACTCCTCATAGAAATGAAGGATTGAGGTTGCTCGTGAAACTATTATGTGTTGCGTTATTGCTTTGTTGCTGCTGTTCGAACATAACGTACGCTCAACATCTTCTTCGCTGTGAAAGTACGACGTGTGATTCGTCTTATGCCGAAGGATATAACGTCAGAACAATGCACAACGATACGGCTCGGGTTTCTGTCTCAGCTCGTAACACAGGTTCTTACCTTGCGGTTACTCTGACAATACAGAACCTTGGCCACGACCGCCTTGATGTCCTTCCGGAAACATTCTATGTAGCGGAGATCAAGGAAACAAGGGAGAAAGCTCTACCTTACATATCACCCGAGCGGATGGAGCGTAAGGTGAGCGGAGAGTTGCTTGGGCAAATGGGGTCAATGCGTTTGGGGCGGGTATGGCCCAACGACCTGTCACGACACAGACGACCTCGTCCGGCAACGTTAACGTCTATGGATCGGACGGAAGTTCTGCCTCCGGCGCTTATAACGGTTCAAGCACCTCAACAACGTATGTACCCGACTACCAAGCCCAGGCAAATGCACGGGCCAACATTGTTGCTCGCAATGCGGCGTTGCAGACCGCAGAAGCCAAACTGGAATCAGGAGTGTTGCGTGATTCTACGCTTGGTACAAACGAAACAATCAACGGAACTGCATACTTCAAGCGAGGACCCAAGAAGGGGAGCGTCGTGATTCGTGTCCTGTTGGGAAGTTCTGATTTTGAATTTCCATTCGTGTTCTCCAAGTAGGGCACCATCGAGGCATTTCCGGTCGGAGTTATCAAGCGCCTCTGTGCAGCCCAAGAAATCCCTTATCTCATCGTGCGATCCATGCTGCCACAATAGTCCAGAAAGGAAGGTTCATGCGTTATCTTCTCGTTGTTCTCGCTTTCCTGCTTTTCTGCCCAATATTGCCGGCCGAGGGGAAGCACGCTCCACTACCTGATGCGGCCTTACAAGCTAAAAGCCTTTACCTCGTGAACCATACTGGAAAGCAGAGCATTTTGGATTCCGCTTACAACGAATTTCGGAAGTCAGGAAGATTTAGCATTGCGGAGACCAAGGAATCAGCAGATTTAGTGGCCGTCTTCAGTCAGGGCGGCGGCGGGGATCAAGGAGCCACACGAATGGAGGTTTTTGTTAAGGGAAACGAGGATGCTGTCTACGAGGTCACCAAGGCAGTCAACTCTGGCGAAGGTCTCGTGTGGAAGCATGTTGTACCCGACAGTTCAACCAAAGGCTGCGTTGATGCCTTCCTTGATCGTCTGAAGCAATGACCCAACTTCCTTTTGGCGGGTAGCCCAGGTCTCGGCAGGCATGAAAAACATGGGTGCCCCACGTTCGCACCAGCCTACGTGGGCCTATAAAGGTTTCTTTCAACGCTTGGACCGAGCTGTCTTTGCTGAGTTACGAGTACGGCGCGCCGAAACCGTTGGCCAATTAGGATCGATGTAGTCAAGCCCCCGTTGCTATTGGAGGTCGAAGATGTCAGAACAACAAATCGGAAATAGGATTGATTCGTCCCACGTACGCCGGTGCGAACGTGAGGCACCCCTCGGCTTTGTGACAAAGGGAGACCTGGGCCGCCCGCCGACCATTAACGTGTCCCATTCACACGAAACGTCGCCCGTCGGCGCGCTATAGCGATCGCGAGGCCGGAAGCTAGCACTCTGAAGTGCTGCCCGCGATAAGGAACGAGAGACGAGCTTATCGTTACTAATTCTCTCTACCCGGGTGTGCCGAATCTAACTCGCTTCCTTCATTTGAGAGCTCTCGTCAATCGCTTTGAAGGTTGCTTCTTCAGGATTGTTAATCGCTGAGACAATGTTCTCCGCAACCTTATCAATAAGCTTCGTGCCCCAGAATGGGTCAGTTACATCGTAGTAGATTACTCGGATATGTTTCAGGTCGAAAGGGACATCGGATTGATTCGACGACACCAGAACGACGGGTTTTTTGAGCGCATGAGCCAGCCCTAATTCATAAAGGACGTTGGCGTTACGGGTCGTCAGCTCTGCGAGAAGTACCTTTGCTGTGTTGATTCCCCTCCAAATCTGATCAATGATTTTGCCGGTACCGAAGATGTCGGCGTCGGCCCTGATAGGCTTCATGCCTGTCTTTTCGATCGCAGGTTTAAATATCTTTTCGTAATAGTCACCATGCGGGGACGCGAACGGCTGCATGACAAAACAAGTTTCACCCGCCTTGATATCTGCGGTCGTTGCAAGTTGTCTTACCCGTTGGCCAGCGGATGGGTTCGACGGAACCTCTGTCGAAACGTCCAAAACACGAATTTTATCGTCGTGTTTCTCAATTAGTTTTGCCGTTTCTAACGATTCAAAGAAGATTTGTTTGAAGTCGCCCAAATCCCTTTCCGGGATTTTGAAAGTATCAACCAGAGCGTTGTTAAAGAAGTTTTCGTCGGGAATATTCTCACCCCGATAATGCGAGTAGACAGCGGATATATCAGGTGCGTTCATTACGGCTGTACGATATCCACGCAAGACATCTTCACTATTTGTAGGACGCAAAATACTCCGAGCAAGATCAGTAGGCTGTATCTTTCCAGCTTCAGGACGAGCAAGAAAACCGTACTTTATAGCTGAAGAGACCTCGACGGTAAATGGTCCTTTGAACCCTACACCTAAATACCCTGCAGCCTCCGCCGGTGTGCAAGCACGTCCGGCGTTCTGCTCCAAAATTGCTTTTGGTATTCGAAGAGCTCGTTCAACCGAGTGTCGTGGATATTTTGCTTGTGCACTTCCTGATTCTGCTGTTGCTTTAGGTGAGGTTTTTTCCGACTTTCTCGCTTTCTTAATAGCCATTTCGTCCTTTATCAACTTGAATCAGGCAGTAGTGAAACGATGCCACAATTGTCACATCGTAGTCATCTTTATTCAATGATTATCGAAACGCGACATGAGCCACAACTATGAATGAGAAAGTGTCCATCGAATATGGTGCCCAATCGAATTGTTTTGAACGTCGATCCACCAAAGTACGATGCACAGCAAATTATTGATCCACACGGATCAGTTGGTAATGAGAAACGCGCTTGTACCGAACCCGGTCAATCCCTGGATTCTCGACAATCTGGAGAGCGCCCGATATAACCGGCAAGTTGTAGGGTATGAAAGATCCCTTGAAAGGACAGCGAATCCATCCTGGCCTAGAATTTTACGCAGGGCTCCACGCCCACCAACCGGCTTCTCACCTACTCTACAAGCCAGCAACTGGCTCCCGCGGAAAGGCCGGCGGCAGCTTTTCGCCGCAATACTGCTTGAGTTCCAGCAGCAATCGCGGCCGATCCGCCAGTTTGCGTGGGTCAATGATTTTCGTGCCATCCGCGCCGGTCATTGTCGTTGCAAACCGTCGCGGGTAATGAGCACCGTTTCCGGGAAGGACAAGAGGAACTGAAGCGCTAGCAATCCGAGACACGCTGCTGTCACGAGGTTCCAGGGCGTTCCTTGACTATGCTTCAAGTAGTGAATGGCTGCGTAGGTTAGATAGACGACAAGCAGGGGCCGAGCTCCACAGGCAATCTGGCTGGGAGCGAATTCAATCCGGCCGTCGCCGAGCGTTATTGCAGATCTTCGATTGCGGGCACCGCTGAAAATCTTTCGATAGAAAAAGAAGTGACCCCTCAGGGGCTGAACGGGTGACGTGGCAAGAATGAAGAATACGAGAAGCAGATTCCCTTCGGGAATGACAGAAAGAAAGACAAAGACGGACAAGAAAGGGAGGTTCAAAGCCCTGGATTTACCGATGCCAGCGCTAAAGCGCATCGTATTCGGAGTCGAAAACTTCCAGAGCGCTGAAGCGCTCCTACCCCCGCATAAATGCGGGGGCTTCCACCCTATTCGATTTTGCATCAGTTGCGACACGATTTGAAGTCGTGCCCTGATACAGAGTTCGACCTGGCAAGAATGAAGAACACGAAAAGCAGATTCTGTAATGCACCCCAAAAGTGAGACACGGCGGGCGGAGAAAAAAAGGGACACTTGTCGGCCATAATGGAGCAGGCCGATGAGTAAGAAAACGAGGAGCTACAGCGCAGATTTTAAGCAGGAAGCGGTGCGTCGGATGGCGCAGGCGAAGACTATCACCGGTCTGGCCAAGGAGTTGGGTATTCGGCGGACGTTCCTTTATCAGTGGCGCGACCAGTTGCGGGCAGGAGGCCGGGCTGGGTTGGAGCGACGCAGAGGCCGACCGCCCGGGAGCAAGTCGCAAGCTGTTTCACCGCCGCGACCCGATGCCGCCGAATTGCGGATTGCTGAGCTGGAACGACTGCTCGGCCGCAAGCAACTGGAGGTGGATTTTTTAAAACGAACCTTCGAGCAAGTCAGGGGAGCAGCGTCGAATCGTACCAGCGATGGCGGCAAGGAGTCTATCGCGGCATCGAAGTCTCGCTCTCGTTCGAAGGGGTAGGGCTGACCGTGGAACAGCAATGCCAAGTAGCCGAGGTGAGCCGAGCGGGCTTCTATCGCTATTTGCAGCAGACTGCGCCAGTACAGGCCGACATGTTGCTGCGCGCGCGCTTGCAGGAATTAGCGGTCGCGCATCATCGTCTCCGTGGCTACCGGATGTATAACTGCTTTGCTGCGGCTCGTGAAGGGCAGGTCAGGTCAATCACAAGCGTGTACTTCGCTTGATGCGCGAAGACAACCTGCTTAGCTTGCGACGAAAGAAGTATGTGTTCACGACCGATTCGCGGCATAATTTGCCGATATACCCGAACCTGGCGCGACATGCGACGCTGACGGCGGTAAACCAACTGTGGGTGGCCGACATTACTTTCATTCGACTATGCAATGAGTTCGTCTATCTGGCGGTGGTTTTGGATGCCTACTCACGGCGTGTCATCGGTTGGGATCTGGGACGCACGTTGCACGCGGAACTGGCGACTCGGGCTTTACAGATGGCACTCAACGGGCGTAGCTGGAAAGCTGAGGTGCTGATCCATCACTCCGATCAAGGCGTGCAGTACGCCTCCAGTGATTACACCGATCTGCTGGAGCAGGGCGAGATTCAGATCAGCATGAGCCGGCGCGGCAATCCGTACGACAACGCACGCGCAGAGCGATTTATGCGAACCCTGAAAGAGGAGGAAGTGTACAGAACTGAGTATAGGGATTTAGAAGACGCACGCAGTCGAATCCGCGAGTTCTTGGAGCAAGTGTACAACCGGCAAAGGCTGCATTCCGCGTTACGATATCTAACACCGGAAGAGTTTGAGCAGGCCAGCCAAGCTCTGGAAAGTGACGGCGCTGATGGAAGCGGTGGAAAACCAAATGCAGGTTTACCACCGCTCCCACAGGCCTTGGAAATCCCTCCAGGATTTCCACACTTCCCAGAGCTCCGCGACTGCTGATCAATAACGAAGTACGAAAACAGGCCGAAGTGTCCCCAATTAACGGCGCTCGGCGTGTCTCAGCTTAGGGGTGCAGTCCATTCCCTTCGGGAATGACAGAAAGAAAGACAAAGACGGACAAGAAAGGGAGGTTCAAAGCCCTGGATTTAGAGATGCCAGCGCTAAAGCGCATCATGTTCAAGTGGAACTTCCCGGAGCGCTGAAGCGCTCCTACCCCCGCATAAATGCGGGGGCTTCCACCCTATTTGATTTTGCATCAGTCGGGCCCTGACACAGGGCTTCGACCCGGCAAGAAGGAAGAATACGAAAAGCAGATTCCCTTCGGGAATGACAGAAAGAAAGACAAAGACGGACAAGAAAGGGAGGTTCAAAGCCCTAGATTTAACGATGCCAGCGCTAAAGCGCATCATGTTCAAGTCGGAACTCCCGGAGCGCTGAAGCGCTCCTACCCCCGCATAAATGCGGGGGCTTCCACCCTATTTGATTTTGCATCAGTCGGGCCCTGATACAGGGCTTCGACCTGGCAAGAAGGAAGAATACGAAAAGCAGACTCCCTTCGGGAATGACAGAAAGAAAGACAAAGACGAACAAGAAAGGGAGGTTCAAAGCCCTGGATTTAGAGATGCCAGCGCTAAAGCGCATCATGTTCAGAGTCGAACTTCCCGGAGCGCTGAAGCGCTCCTACCCCGCATAAATGCGGGGGCTTCCACCCTATTTGATTTTGCATCAGTCGGGCCCTGATACAGGGCTTCGACCTGGCAAGAAGGAAGAATACGAAAAGCAGACTCCCTTCGGGAATGACAGAAAGAAAGACAAAGACGGACAAGAAAGGGAGGTTCAAAGTCTTGGATTTAGACATGCCGGCGCTAAAGCGCATCATGTTCAGGGTCGACTTCCCGGAGCGCTGAAGCGCTCCTTCCCCCCATAAATGCGGGGGCTTCCACCCTATTTGATTTTGCATCAGTCGGGCCCTGATACAGACTCGACCTGGCAAGAATGAAGAATACGAAAAGCAGATTCCCTTCGGGCGTGACAGAAAGAAAGACAAAGACGGACAAGAAAGGGAGGTTCAAAGCCCTGGATTTAACGATGCCAGCGCTAAAGCGCATCATGTTCAGAGTCGAACTTCCCGGAGCGCTGAAGCGCTCCTACCCCCGCATAAATGCGGGGGCTTCCACCCTATTTGATTTTGCGGCAGTTACGGCACGATTTGAAGTCGTGCCGTGATACAGAGCTTCGACCTGGCAAGAAGGAAGAATACGAAAAGCAGATTCCCTTCGAGAATGACAGAAAGAAAGACAAAGACGGACAAGAAGGGGAGGTTCAAAGTCTTGGATTTACCGATGCCAGCGCTAAAGCGCATCATGTTCGGAGTCAAACTTCCCGGAGCGCTGAAGCGCTCCTACCCCCGCATAAATGCGGGGGCTTCCACCCCATTTTGATTTTGCATCAGTTACGGCAGTCATGCCCTGATACGAGACTCGACCTGGCAAGAATGAAGTATACGAAAAGCAGATTCCCTTCGGGAATGACAGAAAGAAAGACAAAGGCGGACAAGAAAGGGAGGTTCAAAGCCCTGGATTTACCGATGCCAGCGCTAAAGCGCGTCATGTTCAGAGTTCTCGAACATTCCCGGAGCGCTGAAGCGCTCCTACCCCCGCATAAATGCGGGGGCTTCCACCCTATTTGATTTTGCATCAGTCGGGCCCTGATACAGGGCTTCGACCTGGCAAGAATGAAGTATACGAAAAGCAGATTCCCTTCGGGAATGACAGAAAGAAAGACAAAGACGGACAAGAAAGGGAGGTTCAAAGCCTTGGATTTAGAAATGCCAGCGCTAAAGTGCATCATGTTCAGAGTCGAACTTCCCGGAGCGCTGAAGCGCTCCTACCCCGCATAAATGCGGGGGCTTCCACCCTATTTGATTTTGCATCAGTCGGGCCCTGATACGAGAGCACTTCGACCTGGCAAGAATGAAGAATACGAAAAGCAGATTCCCTTCGGGAATGACAGAAAGAAAGACAAAGACGGACAAGAAAGCGAGGTTCAAAGCCCTGGATTTACCGATGCCAGCGCTAAAGCGCATCATGTTCAGAGTCGAAAACTCCCGGAGCGCTGAAGCGCTCCTCACCCCCGCATAAATGCGGGGGCTTCCACCCTATTTGATTTTGCATCAGTTACGGCAGTCATGCCCTGGTACGGAGCCGGGTGACCCAGGTTCGCGAAACCGGGGTGGGAAGCTGACCTGGGTCTGTTTGCTTCTGTGACGCGATCTAATGTGAGGCATTTCAGATATCCCTGCAGTCTTCACGAAAAAGACCCAGGTTAGCTTCGCGAACCTGGGGCACCCGGTTTTTCAACTCTGGTGAGAGATGCGGGAGTCCGATCGGCGGATGTCAATGCAAGGCGGTCGAGATGACAAATTGGGTGTAACTGCCAACCAAGCCTTCCTCAACCCAATTTTCATTTCCTTGGGTGGGCCGCAGGTCCATAAGTGAATTGTCCCGCCTGCGGGGACGAATTAGCTAAAGTTAGCGATCCGGGCTCTGAACTTATTGACAGCGTATAACGCGGTTTTCTAGGCTACCGGTGCTCGTATTCCTATGTGCCTGGAGTACCGTTTATGATTCGTCGATTGTTCGTGCTTATCGCGGTCCTGTCGGCTCTTCCGCTCACAGCGCAGATGCTCGCTACCATCAATGTTTCGAAAGAGCCGTCCGGGCCGGTCGTGCCCGATGACTTTCTTGGCTTCAGCGTCGAACTGAGTTCCGTGTCGCGGTTCTTCGGTTCATCTGCTTCCGATTCAAATGCCGTGCTTCTTAACCTGATTGAGAACCTGGGCCAGGGGACGCTGCCCATCGGAGGCAATTCGCAGGATGAGTACTGCTGGGCAGGGGCAACGCCTCCGCAGCCGGCGCTTTGCACCAATACGACTTCTCTCAATTTGCAACTGCTGGAGAGTCTATTCAAGACCTCGCAGGCGACAAACTGGCCGCTGCTGATGGGATTGAACCTGGCGCAGAATTCAGGTTCCTATGCCGAGGATGAGATCCTGAACGGAATCCTTCCGGCGCAGCAGGCCGAGGGCGGGCGGTTGCTTGGACTCGAGATCGGCAACGAGATCGATCTATACAGTCCGCCGCGGCGGCCCTCTCCCTACACGGCGCAGGACCAGGTCTATGACGTACTCGGCTACATCACTACGTTGAAGAGCGATCTTCAGACGGAATCCCTGCGGAGAGTGGCGCCTGCCTACTCCAACTACACCGTCTCGAAGCTTGAGGGAATGCTGCCCGATTTCCTCAGTGGAGTTCTCGGTCCCGACCCCACGAATCTCGGATTGATTACCATTCACGCATATCCGACAAATGTCTGTACCTCCGGGACCACGGTAACGGCAGCCCAGCTGCTCTCTCCGTCGATGATAACGAAGGTTCAGCAAGGCTTTGAATACGCGCTTTCACAGGTGCAGCCATACGGGCTTCAGTTGCAAATGGGGGAAACAAATTCGACGGCGTGCAGCGGGCAGAATGGCGTCAGCAACGCGCAGGCCGCGGCGCTTTGGGGCCTGGACCACATGCTGAGCACGGCGCAGCTCGGGGTGCGGCGGATGAACTTTCACCTGGGAGGCACGTCGTATTACAACCCGGTGCAGACGGCTTCGAGCAGCGGCAGCTTCACCAACCAGGTGCAGCCGCTTTACTACGCGATGTACCTGTTCCAGGCAGCGAAGAGAAAGTTATTTCTGCCCGTGACCATCAACTCAGTTAGCAACGTCAGCGCTTATGCCCTCAGCGACTGCCCTAACTGCACGATGTATGTATATGTCATCAACAAAGACCTGAGCGCATCGGGAACCGTCTCGATTGTGGCGCCGAAGGCTCCGAAGAAAGGCAATGCGACGGCATTGGCGCTCTCGGCTCCGAGCGTCAGCTCGCTTGCCGCGGATGTGACGCTGGGAGGCGTCGAGTTCAGCAACAGCACGGGCGAGCTGGCGGGTGCGCCGCAGACGTCCACGGTGGCTCCGGATGACAATGGCGTCTATACATTCAGTGTCGCGAACGCCACGGCGGTGCTAGTGGCGATTCGTCCGCTGCATGGGCAATGCGACCATTGCCGCCGGTAATAGTTTGACTCTCCGGGGGCATTCCTTCGAGTACATACAAAAAGACCCAGGTTAGCTTCGCGAACCTGGGGCACCCGGTTTTTCAACTCTGGGGAGAGATGTGGGAGTCCGATCGGGCGGATGTCAATGGAATGCGGTCAAGATGTGGGGCACCCAGGATCTATTGGGAAAACGCAGATCTCTCCACTTCGCTTCGCTCCGGTCGAGATGACAAATTAGGTGTAACTGCCAACCAAGCCTCCTCAACCCAATTTTCATTTCCCTGGGTGTTATCGTTCTGCTCCCGCCCATGATACAGTCACCCGCATGATCACGGACAAACCGACACGCCGCGACGTCCTCTTGGGGATTACGGCTGCATCTCTCTTTCCCGGTGCATCTGTTGGGGCCGAGCCTGCTGCTTCCCAGCTCTGTTTCAGCAGTGCCGTCGAGATGGCACAGCTGATTCGTGCCAAGAAACTTTCCGCCCGCGAAGCGCTGGCCGAGCACCTCAAGCAGATCGACCGTGTCAACCCCAAGGTCAACGCGATTGTCACGCTGGTTGCGGAGATGGCCACCGAAGCTGCCGCCCGCGCCGACGAGATGCAGGCGCGCGGCGAAAAGTTGGGCCCGCTCCACGGGCTGCCGGTCGCCCATAAGGACCTCATCGAGACCCGCGGCATCCGCACCACCTTCGGTTCGCCGCTTTTCAAGGACTACGTCCCCACGGAAGACAACATCATCGTCGAACGCATGCGGCTCGCGGGCGCCATCATCGTCGGCAAGACCAACACGCCTGAGTTCGGCGCCGGCTCGCAGACCTTCAACACCGTATTCGGCGCCACCCTCAATCCCTACGACTTGAGCAAGACCTGCGGCGGATCATCGGGCGGCTCAGCGGTCGCGCTGGCCTGCGGCATGGCGCCGGTCGCCACCGGCTCCGATACTGGAGGCTCGCTGCGCAATCCCGCCGCGTTCTCGAACATCGTCGGCTTCCGGCCCTCCATCGGCCGCGTGCCAAATCCCAAGGAGGCCTTCGCATGGTCCACCCTCAGCACCATGGGATGTCTTGGGCGGTCGGCTGCGGACCTGGCCCTCTCGCTCAGCGCCATCGCAGGCCCCGATCCCGACACGCCGCTCTCGATCAAGGAGCCCGGCGAGGTCTTCGCGCGGCCGCTTCGCCGGAGCTTCAAGGGCGTGCGCGTCGCCTGGTTCAAAGATCTCGGCGGCGTGCCCTTCGACCCGCGCGTCCGCAGCGTCGTCGACGCGCACCGCGCCACATTCGAATCTCTAGGCTGCATCATCGAGCAGGCTGAGCCCGACTTCTCGCCGGCCGAGATCTCCTTCCGCACGCTGCGTGCATGGACGAGCGCCGCCAGCCACGGAGCGATGCTGCAGCAACACCCCAACGACTTCAAGGACACGCTCAGAGGCGAGATCCAGAGCGGCATGAAGCTCAGCGGCCAGGAGATTGCGCGCGCGGAGACCGCCCATAGCCTGATGTGGCGCCGCTTTCAGAGTTTCCTCGAGAAGTATGAGTACTTCATCCTGCCCACCACGCAACTGCCTCCGTTCGACGTCAAGACACAGTATCCAACCGAGATCGCGGGCGTCCACTTCGACAACTACATCGACTGGATGAAGTCCTGCTGGTATATTTCGGCCACCGGAAACCCCGCAGCCTCGGTGCCGGCCGGCTTTACGCCCGAAGGGCTTCCTGTGGGCGTGCAGATCGTCGGCCGCGACAAGCAGGATTTCAGCGTCCTCGAACTGGCGCACGCATTTGAACAAGCAACCGGCTTCGGAAAAAGACGCCCGTCCATCGCGATTGTGAGCTAAGGAATATTACGTCCCGGAGACGATCGGGAATTTAGCGGCATCCCAGGCGGAGAGCCCACCCGCCAGCTCAATGAGATCGGTAATCCCGTGCCGGTAGAGAATGCTGGCCGCAATTGAAGAACGGTAGCCCCCGGCGCAGTGGACAGCGATGCGGCGCCCACGAGGGATTTCGGCGAGGCGCTCCTCCAGGTGGCTGAGGGGAATGTTCAGGCTTTCGGGTATACGTTCGGCTTTCCACTCGCCGGGATTCCTGATATCGAGCACCAGGGGCGGATCGGCGCCCGCCAGCTCGGCCGCAAGCATCGGCGCACTGACCCGTTCCGTAGGCGATACCGGCTCCGGCCTCGCCGCCAAGGCCGCCATGCCTCCGTCCAGATAACCCTTCACGTGATCGAATCCGATGCGGCCCAGGCGTAATGCAGCTTCCTGTTCCAGTCCCGGCTCGGCAATAATCACAATCGGCTTGATGCGATCCAAGAGTGTGCCGGCCCAGGTTGCGTATTGGCCGCCCAGGCCTATGTTGATGCTGCCGGCCAGGTGCCCGCGGGCAAATTCCGCCGCATCGCGCACATCGAGCAGTTGCGCGCCCGCGTCTCGCAGCCGGATCACTTCATCGAGCGCAACCGGCTGCAGAACGTTCTTGAGGTTGCTATCCAGGGTTACGCGTTCGCGGGTGTTCAGAATGGCGTCGAAGGTAAAGTACTGGGGAGCGTCGGGCTGGTCGGCGATAACCAGGCGAATGAATTCTTCCTTCGACATCGGCTGCAGCGCATAATTCATGCGCCGCTGATCTCCAAGCGAAGAAACGGTGTCAGAGGAAAGCTGCTTGCCGCAAAGAGAGCCTGCGCCGTGCGCCGGGTAGACCAAGATTTCGTCGGGCAGCGTCAACAGCTGGTTGCGAATCGAGTCGTAAAGATAAGCGCCAAGATCGGCGGCGGTCCATCCCAGCGAAGCCCGCAGGTCGGGCCGGCCAACATCTCCAATAAATAAGGTATCTCCGGTGAGAACGGCGTATGGCGTTGCCGGGCTCTTCTCGAGATCGAAGACAAGGATGGAGATGGACTCGATGGTGTGGCCCGGGGTCTCGAGAATCTGCAGACGCAGATTAGGAAACTCGAGTGTGTCTCCATCCGCCATCGGTACAAAGGCATATTCCGCCTGGGCGCGCCGGCCCAGATGAATGGTTGCGCCGCAGCGGTCGCGCAGCTCCAGATGTCCGGCAATAAAGTCGGCATGGAAGTGGGTCAAAAAGACGTGGCGAATCCGGAGACCGAGTTTCTCCGCGTCCGCCACGTACTGTTCGATATCGCGTTGCGGATCGACCACGATCGCGGTCGAGCTGGCCTCATCCCCAAGCAAGTAGGAGGCATGGGCCAGGCAGCCGAGATAGTACTGTTTGAGGATCATGCAATCCTGCAGAGCAATTAGTTTACCAAATCGGAAACAGGCTTGATTCGTCCCACGTACGCCGGTGCAAACGTGGGGCACCCTTCGGTTTTGCGCAAGGGAAAGCCAAATGAGCGGTCTTTAGGGTATATTGCTACCGAGAATTGGCACGGCGGAATTGAGGAGGAGCGTTGCCAGATATAGCGAAGGACCACGGTATCAATCATTCACACCGCCACTCGCATGCGCAGGATCACGCGCATCCACTTGAGCACTCCCTTCCGCACAATCACGTTCATCACGTTGCCGCCGGCGATGGCCATACCTCGCGCCGCGACTTCCTTCGTGTGCTGATGGGCGGCGCCTTGGCCGGGGCCTCGATTCTGGAACTGGCTTACCATCGCGCAGCGTGGGCCCGCGCAGCGGCTCCCAGCTCCGATGCCAAGCTGTTCGACCTCGCAAAAGGTCGCAAACGGCATTTACTTCGCTCACGCCCGTCCCCAGGCCATGTTGAACTGCAATGCCGCCATCTTTGTCCGGTCGAAGGATGTGGTCGTGGTCGACGCGCACTCGAAACCATCGGCGGCCGCTTCTCTCATCAACCAGATCAAGCGGGAGATCACCGGGAAGCCGGTTCGTTACGTCGTCAACACGCACTTTCATTGGGACCATACGCAGGGTAATCATGCGTATCGCTTGACCGGCGAAAAGGTCGACTTCATCGCCAGCGCGGCCACCAAACAGCTTATGTCGAAGCTGGCGGTGGCCAGAATGAAGGCTTCGGTGGAAGCAGTGCCGCGACAGATCGACGCGCTGCGCGATCGGGCCGCACACTCCACCTCGGCTGCCGAAAAGGCCTTCTGCGCGGGGCAGATCGCGCAGATGCAGGCATACCAGGCCGACTTAAAAGACTACACGCTCGAGTTGCCGACCATCACCTTCGATACATCGTACTTGCTTCGGGATCCGGAGTTTGATCTGCACATCGATTTTCACGGGCATTCCCATACCGCTGGAGACGTCTTCGTCTTTTGCCCGCAGCAGCGCGCAATCGCCACTGGAGACGCGATTCACGGCTTTCTGCCTAACATCGCGGACGGCTTTCCCCGGCGCTGGCCGGGCACGATCGATACCGTCGGCCACGCCGACTTCAAGTTCCTTATGGGCGGCCATGGCCCGCTCCAGACGGACCGCACGGTGATGATCAACCAGCGAAACTATATCGAGGAATTGACCCGGAAGGTCGCGGAAGGCAAGGAGGCCGGGCTGAGCCTGGCCGAAATGCAAAAGCGTTTCACGGTGGCCTCGCTCAAGTCTCTCCAGTCCAACGGCTATGAAGAGTTTCTCGTGCGAACCAGCGAGCAAAGCAACCCGCATTTCGGCAAAATGCCTCCGTTGCAGGTGGGTGTCAACGCGAATATCCGCGACGTCTACTTGAATCTCGACCGTGTTTAGTCAGATCATCCGCGCGCCGGTATCAGTCCATAGCGAAGCATCACTGCGGCAACTGCCTTTGGGTCTGGGGGGCCTCCGCCCGCCAGCACCGCTGCCATTTCCCGGAAGTAGGGCGCCCCGAAGATACCGGGCGTGATCACCACCAGAGCCTTCGCCGTCTCCGCGTGCGGGTTTTCAAACCCATGCACGGTGCCGCGGGGGATATACATTGAATCTCCTTGACCGAGGTCAAAGGTCTTCCCGGATACCGTCATCCGCAGCAGGCCCGACAATCCTACCCCATCTCGTCGAACCCTTCGTGGTGGTGCGGCAGCGGAACCTTCGCTCCCGGTTCCACCGAAATCTCAAAGGTGGTGAGCGACGCCCCGCTCGAAGGTCCATCGATCAGAAACCGCAGGAAGATCCCGCCAAGGCGAATTTCCTCCACAGCCGCCCTGCCAGCGCCTACAAGCGTTTCGCTCATTCCACATACCTTCGCTCTTTAGATTATTGTTCCCTACACTTCGACTCGGAGGCCTAAGATTAAACGATTTTGAGCCTAATCCGTCACGGTAAACTTTTTAGAGGCTGGTTTAAAGGCAGTTTAGGAAATACTGTGGTCTTTGCCAATTTGCTCGAGGCCGCCGCTCCCTGCTGGTCGCGTCGGCTTGGCGATAGTGGCTTCGGTCTACACCGTTTCCTAAACTGCCGTAGCTGCCGGCCGATCTAATTCGCCGAGGTGCGAGATGGAGTTGAAACCATTCCTTCTGGATAGGTGGCTGGACAGCTACGAACATGGTATCGAATTCAATCTGGCTTCAAGCACCGGCCCGTCATGGACCTTGAATGAGATCCTGAGCCTCGCCGGCGATGAAGAGCGCCAGCTCTTCTTAAATCACAAGGTCGTTTACAGCCGACCGGCGGGCGCCGAGAGTTTACGGGCCGCGATCGCCGAGATGCAGCAAGTGGATGCCGACAAGGTGCAGGTGGTTACCGGCGCCTCCGAGGCGCTGCTGGTTCTTATGTGGCTGGCCGCAGAACCGGGCGGCAACGTAATTCTGCCCCAACCAGGCTTCACAACATTCTCGGCTCTACCCGAGTCCCTTGGGCTCGAGACCCGCCATTACGCGGTGCGGAAGGAGAACGGGTTTGCCATCGACATCGAAGAGATCAAGAAACTCACGGATCGATATACCAAGCTGGTCCTGATCAATAATCCGCACAGTCCAACCGGGGCCACTCTTAGCGATGCGGAGCTGGAGATCTTGCACGAGCACACGTCATCCCGTGGAATTCAACTCATCAGCGACGAGGTCTACCATCCTATCTATCATGGACCGCCGACAAAATCGGCCGCTCGTTTACCGCACGCTACGGTCATCCATGATTTCTCCAAGGCTTTTCCCTTATCCGGAGTCCGGACCGGATGGATGATCGAGCATGACCCCAAGCGCCGCGAGCGCTATTGGAATGCGCGCGCCTATTTTTCCGCCTCAAACAATACCGCCGGAGAGATGCTGGCGGAAATCGCGATGCGCCACCGCGACACCGTGCTCGGGAAAACGCAGAAAACCGCTACTGAAAATCTTCGCCGGCTTGACGCCTTCATGGCCGAGCATCGCGAAACGGTTGGCTGGATTCCTCCTCGCGGCGGAACGACCGCATTTCCATGGCTGCTCAGCGGAGAAAACAGCCGCGCATTTTGCCAGGCAGCCGCAGAGCGGGGCATCCTGCTCGTACCCGGGGATTGTTTCGACGCGCCTTCGCATTTCCGCGTTGGCTTCGCAGCAATAAGCGAGAAATTTCCCGAGGCGCTGAACCGGCTCGGGGAACTCATCACCAGTTGGCCGGCGGCGAAGATGACAACGGCATAAGGCAAACGTGATGGAGACCAGAAGCAGATTCCCTTCGGGAATGACAGAAAGAAAAGCAAAGACGGAGGGGATTCGCAGTTGCCTTTCTTTCTGTCATTCCCGCCGGGAATCTGCTTTTCCGTGTTTTCCCACATCTGGCGCGAACTGACCGATACTGAAGGAAACCCTTACGGCTGACGGGGGGTCTTCATGAGAAAGCCCAGATTGATAGCGCTAACTGTGGCCTTTGCGGCGATCGTGGCCGCTGCCATGTCCATCTCCGCTCGCATAGTGCGCGGACAAAGCGAAAAAAATGCAGCCGGGTCTGCGCTGGCTTACAACCCGTACCCACCCGGGATTCTACCCTCCGATTTGAGTTCCGAAATAGCCCGGGTGCAACGGGAGGTGGACGTGGTCGAAGGCCGCGCGCTGGCACGCTGGAAAGCCTTAAAGCAGCCCAATACGGGGACTGAAGCAATAGAAACGCTGGGCGAGCTTATGCTTTACGACAGGAAGATCTCACCGCGAGAAAACCAGGCTTGCGCGTCCTGCCACATGCCATACGCCGGCTTCAGCGGACCGATCCCCTCGGTCAACCTGACTATGATCGCGTTTCCGGGAACGGTTCCCTTTCGGGCCGGCAAGCGGACGGCGCAGCGACACCCGTATGCACCATTCTTCCCTGTGCTGCAATACAACCAGGTACAGAGCCTGTTCTTCGGCGGAAACTTCTGGGATTCACGCGCAACCGGATATAGGTTAAGGGTGCCCGACGCCGAACAGGCACAAGGTCCTCCGGTCGATCATCTGGAGATGGGCCTCCCTGACACTGCTTGCGTCGCCTTTCGGCTTTCGCAGGCCGTGTACAGGCCTCTCTTTGAAGAGGTATGGGGCGTAGGCTGGTTCGATATCAAGTTCCCCCGTGAGACGGAGCGCATCTGCGCAACCCCGGGCGGGGCTGCGGTGTTTGGCGGGAGTAGCACGCCGGTTCCCCTAAGTGCGGCCGACCGAACCCGCGCCAACGCGGTTTTCGACCACTGGGCGCAGTCCATCGATTCATTCGAGCAGTCTGTACAGGTGAGCGCGTTCTCGTCGAAATTCGACGCCTTCCTGGCCGGCAAGTACACGTTCACAGCAGACGAGATGGCGGGTTTCCAGCTCTTCAATGGCAAGGGCAACTGCAATTCGTGCCACCTCGACGGAAGAGGAAGCGCTCTGAAATCAGGCCAGACCGACACCAGCGCTGCCGCGATGGTGAACCCTTTGTTCACCTGCTTCGGCTCGGCTAACGAAGGCACACCGCTGAATCCCCGGGATGCCTTCTATTATGAGACCAAGCCGGATGCGTACGGGTTCATTCCCAATCCTTACGGCTTCGGCTACAGAGATTTGGGACTCGGGAGTTTCCTCAGAAGCGGGTTCGGTTCCGGCCCCAGCCCCAACGCGAGCTGGAGACAACACGCGCCCACTGTCGACGGCCAGATGCAAGTGTCCAGCCTGCGCGACGTGGCGCTGACACCGGCACAATGTCCCACCACCGAAGCCCCCGGTCCCTACTTCCAGAAAGGGTTCTTTCACAACGGCTACTTCAAGAGCCTGAAGCAGGTCGTGCATTTTTACAATACACGCGATAAGTATGCATACCCGGTGACTTCCGGACATTGCCCGAAGGGAACGACCGAAAAAGTAGACTGCTGGCCAATGCCGGAGGTGCGGAACAACATCGATATGACCACCGGTAACCTCGGCCTGACGGATAAGGAGGAGGATCAGATCGTTGCATTCCTGCAAACATTGTCGGATGGTTTCACCAGGCCTTACCTCAATAGCGATACTTATACGGGCTCCTGCATGCGGGGTGGTTCGGCTGCAACCCAGGGTAACGAGTTGCTGATCCCGACTCCGCAGCTACCACCCTGCGCGCCGGCCATCTGCGGCGTTGCGCCTGTCCCAAGCCCGGCTATTCCGTAGCGGCGGAACTACCAGGCCCCGCCAGAAAGGCGAACATCGACAAGATCCACAAATACTGCGCGACGTTCACTCGAAATCGAGTTCCCCATGAACCGACGATTCGGGAGTAGACATTGCGCACAATCATTTGATTCATGCAGGAGTTCGTTCGCTTCGGAAGCGCGGTTGAGCAAGAGACCAGAAGCAGATTCCCTGCGGGAATGACAGAAAGAAAAGCAACTGCGAATCCAATCCGCCTTTGCCTTTCTTTCTGTCATTCCCGCAGGGAATCTGCTTTATCGGATTATGGTGAAGGCGTGGCGGCGCTTAGGGCCGAACCGAAAGACTGCGAAGTGGTCATTCAGGGACGCAGCCCGCTCGATGCCGAGCCGCCGCATAACCGCGAAGCTGGTTCGATCGACTATGGAGAAATCCTGGTCGCTGTAAGAGAGTCCAATCTGCCAGGCATTTTCCAAGTCCGCCATGCCCACCGGCTCGACCGTAGCCACTCCGCTTCGCATGCCTTCCCAAAATCGCTCCGCCGCACGGCGTTGGATCCGGTAGCGGAGCAGCGTCCAGGTCTCCACCAGCACATGATCGGTGGTGAACAACGGCTCACCGGATTTAAGGATGGCTTTTGCACGAGCGCTGCTCAAATCTGAAGAGTCCGCCGCCGCATACCAGATCGAGGTATCTACAAACAGACTCATAGCAGCCTTAACGGCGCCGGGATTTTTTACGGGCGGAATGAAAGACCTCGGCGATCATCGAGTCTTTGTTCCTGGCGATGTCGGAGCGGCGGGAGCTTCCGAGATCGAAGACGCAAGCCGGATCAACCGTCACTTGAGGGCCGGCAAGATCGCGCGCCACCAGGCGGCGCAGGTATTCCGCCAGAGATACACCGAGATCGCCGGCGCGCTGACGAGCCCGCCGCTGCAGCTCGGTTTCGAGCGTGATCTGTGTCCGTACCATCATGATGGCACCATCATAGCATCGGCTAAAACCCGATTGATGGCTGCTGTGGTTTCCCACATCTGGCGCAAAGAGCGCTCCAGATATGGGGCACCCGCACCCCGCACGCTGGATTGGTGGATGGGTTTGGATCTCCAGAAGCAGATTCCCTTCGGGAATGACAGAAAGAAAGGCAAAGACGGATTAGATTCGCCGTTGCTTTTCTGTCTGTCATTCCCGAAGGGAATCTGCTTCTAGTCAATGGAAGGTTGTGGTGAGGGCGTCGGCGATGCGGTTGAGCAGGAGGTCGGGGAGGCAGCCCAGGAGCACTACCAGAGTGGCAATCAGCCACACTGCTATGCGGGTGGTTACCGGCGAGTGGATGGCGCCTGCTCCTTCTGCCGGTTCGGAGACGTAGACCTGCTTGAGCAGCTTGAGATAGTAGTAGAGCGAAACTGCGCTCATGGCCAGCGCCAGCAAGCACCAGCCAGAGCAAGGGGAGATGGCCGGGGACGTTCAGCGCTGCAACGAAGACATAGAATTTGCCGAAGAAGCCGGCCAGCGGCGGAATGCCGGCGAGCGAGAGTATGAAGATCAACAGGCATAGGGAGAGGCCGGGAGCGCGTTTGCCTAATCCGGAGAAATCCGCAATGTTGTCTACTCCTTCCGCTTCCAACGCGGAGAGCACGGCAAAGGCGCCCACCGTCGCCAACGCGTAAGTGAAGACGTAGTAAAGCAGCGCCGCCAGGCTCTGCCGGGTGTGGGCGGCCAGGGCGATCAGCATGTAGCCGGCATGGCCTACGGCGGAATAGGCCAGCAGTCTTCTAACGCTGCTCTGCGCAATGGCGGCGAGGTTGCCCCAGAGCATGGATACGGCGGAGAGAACGGCGATGACCAGCGTCCAGCCGTGGGTCTGGCCGCCGGCGGCTCCCATCAGCCCGAGATAGAAGACCACGGCCAGAGCGAAGAAGCTCGCCACCTTGGAGCTGGAGGCGACCAGGGCGGCGCTGGTGGTGGGCGCTCCCTGATAGACCTCCGGAGCCCACATGTGAAAGGGAGCTGCCGCCACCTTGAATCCAAATCCGGTGAGCAGCATGACGATGGCCAGGGTCAACAGCGGATCGCCGGGAGCCCGGCTTACGGCGGCGGCAATCGGCTTCGAGCGCGATAGCGCCGGAGACGCCATAGAGCAGGCTCATGCCGAAGAGCAGGATGCCCGCCGACATGCCTCCAAAGAGAAAATACTTGAGCGCGGCGTCGGCCGACTGCGCGCTGCCTTTGTCGAATCCCGTCAATGTGTAGAGCGAAAGGCTGAGGAATTCAATGGTCAGAAAGATGACCAATAAATTCTGCGTGCTGACCAGCAGCATCATGGCGGTAGTGGCAAAGAGAATCAGCGCGCAGTATTCGCCTACATGGGTGGTGAAGCGCGCCGAGACCGCCAGCAGAAGAACGAGCACGGCAAGCGCCAACAATGCTATCTGGACAAGCTGGGTGAGAGGATTGACCACCAGGATTCCATTGGGCAGGCTGCCTTGCCCTGGCAGTTTTTCAAGCGTAACAAAGGCGGCGACACATCCCGCCACGGCTACCCAGGCGGCGGAGCGGAAACGGAGCGCGAGCGCGCGGCGGCGCAGGAAGCTGAGATCGAGCACCAGGACCAGGAGCCCGGTCAGCGCCAGAACGATCTCCGGCGCCGTCAAGCGCAGCAGCTCCGAGTAGCTTGAGCCGGTCATCTGCTCATCTCCACATACCCCGGCGAAGCCCTTCGAAGAGCGGCGAATTCAGGCTGGGCAGAATCAGATCCATGAGGAATGCGGGATAGAGGCCGGCGGCGAGAGTACACGCTATCAGCAAGCCTGCTCCCAGGCGCTCCGGCAGTGTAATGGGAGCCAAGTGGTGCTCCGCCGCTGCTGTGGGCTCGCCAAAGAAAGCGCTCTGCAGCGCCCGCCAGGTAAAGGCAATGCCAATCAGGATTCCCAGGCCCGCGATCCAGGCGGCCCCGGGAAACGAGCGCCAGCTTCCGATCAGCACTTGCAGCTCGGCGATAAAGCCGCTGAATCCCGGCAGTCCGATCGAGGCCATCGAAGCCAGGACGAAGGTGACGGCGGCGAAGGGAATCAGCCGGGCAAGAGGCATACGCGAGAGCTCATGCAAGTCGCGGGTGTGGGTGCGGTCGTAGACCATGCGTCCTACAACGGCGAAGAGCAGGCCGGCGATGATGCCATGCGAGAACATCTGGTAGACGGCCCCGGAGAGGCCGATCCGGTTCAAGGTCATCAGGCCGAGGATTACGAATCCCATATGGCTGACGCTGGAGTAGCCAATGACGAACTTGAAATCATTCTGCACCAGGGCGACGGTGGCTCCGTAGACGATGCCGATGAGCCCGAGCACCATGAAGACCTGCTGCCAGGAGCCGAAGCCGAGGACGGAGAAGCCCCAGGGATCGAGGCCGCGGGGAAAGAGCATCATGGCCACCCGCAGGCATCCGTAAGCGCCCAGCTTCATCACCACTCCCGCCAGCAGCATGGAGGCGGCGGTGGGGGCGGCGGCGTGACCGGTGGGCGCCCAGGTGTGGAAGGGCCACATGCCGGCCAGCACGGCGAATCCCACAAAGACCATGGGGAAGGCCCACATCTGAAAGTGCACGGCGAAGGGGAAGCGGGCCAGAGCATCCAGGCTTAGAGTGCGCGCGCCGGCCACGCAGTAGGCGGCGGCGATGCCGGCCAGCACCAGGGCGCTGCCGGCGAAGGAGTAGAGCACCAGCTTCATGGCGGCATATTCGCGGCGCGTCGATCCCCAAATGGCGATCAGGAAATACTTGGGGATGATGGCGATTTCGTAGAAGACGAAGAGCAGGAAGAGATCGAAGCTGAGGAAGACGCCGTAGACGGCGCCGATGAGCACCAGGTAGAGAGCGAAAAAGTTGTTGACCCGCTGCTCCACGTTCCAGGAAAAAAGTATGCCGGCGACGGCCGCGATCCCGGTCAAGAGAACCAGGGTCAAACTGATGCCGTCGGCGGCCAGATGATATCCGATGCCGAGGCGCGATATCCAGGGGACGTTCACTATCTCGATCAATTGTCCGGATGGATCGCGCAGGACTGCCACAATCGCAATCGCCAGGCCGGCAAGGGCGGCCAGCAAGGCGGCGGCGCGGACGGCGGACGCGTTCCTGGCGGGCATAAATGTAACCACCACTGCGCCAATAAACGAGATGTAGATGGTCCAGGCAAGCATGGTCAGAACCTCACCTGGGCAACCAGCCGCATCACCGTGTCGTGCAGCATTCCGGTGATGAGCTGGGGATAGAGTCCGACGACGAACATCAGGGCCACTCCGGGCGCGAGCAGCAGCCGTTCGGCGGGCGTCAGGTCAGGGAAGGAGGCCCAGCGCGGGGGCAAGGGGCCGGAGAAGATGCGCTGCAGCATGGTGAGCAGAAAGATGGCGGTCGCGAGCAGGCCGAGCAGCGCGCAGGCCGTGGTCCAGGGGGCCAGCGGGAATGCTCCCTTGAAGATCAGGAACTCCGCGGGAAAGCCCATCAATCCCGGCAATCCGAGCGAGGCGAAGGCGGCAATGCCCATCATGCCGCAGAATACCGGGGCCGCGCGGCGCAGGCCGCCGAAATCGCCCAATCCGCGGAGGCCGCCGCTGCGCCGCTCCAGGAGAGCGACAAACCAGAACAGGGTCGCGGCGACAATAGCGTGGCTGAACAACTGCAGCATCACACCGGTGAGCGCGGCCGACTTCTCCGCCGCCAGGCTCATATCGCCGGGGCCAACGGGACGGGCGACGGCAACGATGCCGAGAATGCAGTAGCCCAGGTGATTGATCGAGGAGTAGGCAAACATCCTCTTCAAGTCGGTCTGCGCCCAGGCGGTGAAGGCGGGCAGCACGATGCTGGCGGCGGCCAGCCATAGAAGCACGGTCCGCGCCTGCCACATCTGAGCGGGAAAGATGGGCAGCAGAATCCGCAGAAAGCCATAGACCCCCATCTTCGAGAGCGCGCCGGTGAGCACCATGGTTGTTTCCGATGGAGCCTCCGTATAGGCGGAAGGCAGCCAGCCGTGAAGCGGAACCACCGGCGTCTTGACCGCAAAGCCTAAGAATGCGCCGCAGAAGAGGAGCATGGCGATGCGGCCGGCTCCCCATTGATGCCAGTGCAGGTGCTGTCCGATGGCGGATGCGAGCTGCCCGCTCTGGGCCATGCCGGCCAACTGGATGAAGTCGAAGCTGCCGGTCGAAAGGAAGATGGCGAGGAAGGACAACAGTAAGGGAATGCTTCCCACCATGGTGTAAATGAAGAAGCGGTTGGCGGCGCGGGCGCGGCCGGAGCCGCCCCAGAGGCGGATCAGGAAGAACGCCGGAATCAGGCTCAGCTCCCAATAGAGAAACCAGTGGAGAAAGTTCAACGCGGTGAAGGTCCCGAAGAGACCACTCTCGAGACAGAGCAGCAGAGAAAAGTAGCCGGAACCTTGCTTCGGGTTATTACAAGACGCGGCGATGGACATGAGCACGACGATCGAGGAGAGGGCCAGCATCAACAGGCCAAGGCCATCCGCGCCGACGTGGTACGCAAGTCCAAGAGACGGCGCCCAGGCATGCCATTCCTCAAACTGCATCGCCGCCGTCCCGCTCTGAAAGCGGAACCAAAGCAGGATGACGAGCGCCAGGGCGGCGGCGGCAAAGATGGCTGCGGTCCGGCGCGCCGCCGAGCGTCCTGCTCGTCCAAAAAGAAGGATCAGGAGTGCGCCGGCGAGAGGCAGCCAGGTCAGCGTGCTCAGCCAAGGGAATGCAGTGCCGGGAAATGCAGTGCCGGGAAATGCAGCGCTCATCCCCTGTGCTCCAGCAGCAGGAGAAGAGCCAGGATGGCGACTCCGGCTCCGACGAGCCGGAGATAATTCTGAATCAATCCATTCTGCAGCCGTGCGAGCAGGCGGCCGCCGCCGGCTACGCTGTTGCAGCCTTGGTCGAATCCCTGGTTCACCACCCATCGATCCAAGGAGAAGTCTATCCAGCCCAGGCCTTGGATGAGTGCGGAGACGGCTTGGGGCGCGCCGCTCCAAATCCAGCGGTCCAGCCAGTCGGAGAGGAGTGCGGCCAGCCAGGCCCAGCGCTGGACGGTCAGGGCATAGAGCTGGTCTACATAAAAGCCGTGGCGCAGCACGCGGAAGATTGCCGGCTGCAGACGCTGCAACGCGTCCGGATCGGAAGCACGCTCGATGGGGCGGCGGCCATAGAAGAACCAACCCAGGCCCAATCCGGCGAAGACGAGCAATGATGAGACCAGCAGGAGCTGCAAAAAGCCGTTCCCAGCGAATTGCCCGAGGTCCAAGGCAGGCTGCCGCAGCTCGAGAAAACTCTGCAGCCAGGGCCATGCCGGAGTGCCGAGAAATCCCAGCAGAACGGCGAACAGGGCCAGCAGGATCAGGGGCACTGTCATGACCGAAGGACTCTCATGCGGATCGTCCAACTGGCAGAACTGGTCAGAATTATGGGTAATCGCCTCACCTGCGCGGCTGCGGCCAAAGAAGACGTAACAGACCTGGCGGGTCATGTAGAAGGCGGTGAGCAGCGCGCCGATCGAACCGAGATAGAAGGGGCCGCGGGAGACGCTCCATTCAGAGGCGGCATGGAGAATCGCGTCTTTACTCCAGAAGCCGGAGAAGAAGAGCGGGAAGCCGCACAAGGCCAGGGCGCCGATAGCATAGGTGGCAAAGGTGACCGGCATCCACTTGCGCAGGCCGCCCATGTTGCGAATGTCCTGCTCCTCCGCGCAACCGTGAATCACCGACCCGGCGCCGAGAAAGAGCAGCGCTTTGAAGAAGGCGTGGGCCAGCAGGTGGAAGATGCCCACGGCAACGCCACCGACGCCGATACCGATCATCATGTAGCCGAGCTGGGAGACGGTGGAATAGGCGAGGATGCGTTTGATATCGTCCTGCGCCACGGCAATTAAAGCGGCAAAGACCGCGGTCAGTGCTCCCACCCAGGCGACCACCTGCAGAGCGGGAGCAGTAGATCCGGACCCGGTAGATGCGCTCATGAGCGGATACACGCGGGCCACCAGGTAGACGCCCGCGGCCACCATGGTCGCGGCGTGAATCAAAGCGCTCACCGGGGTCGGACCTTCCATGGCGTCGGGCAGCCAGACGTGCAGGGGCAACTGGCCGGATTTTCCTACTGCCCCTAAAAAGATCAAGAGCGCGATAGCGGTGGAGGCGGCCATGCCGAAGCGCAGGCCATGCGCGGCCAGGAGAGAAAGCGCGGCGTGCTCCATCGATCCCGCTCCATGATCGTAAAAGAGCAGAGTGCCGGTCTCTCCATAGAGCCAGACCATGCCCAGGAACAGGCCGAGATCGCCAATGCGGGTGGTTATGAAGGCCTTTTTGGCCGCCGCGGCGGCTGCCGGCCGTTGATACCAGAAACCGATCAGCAGATAGGAGGTGAGGCCCACCACCTCCCAGCACATAAACAAGAGCAGCAGGCTGTTGGCGATGATCAGGCCCAGCATTGCCCCGGCAAACAGCGATAGAAAGCAAAAGAAGCGGGTAAAGTTTTCGTCATGGTGCATGTAGCCAAGGCTGTAGATGAAGATCAGCAGCCCGACAAAGGTCACCATAACCAACATTACCGCTGCCAGCGGGTCGAGGACCCAACCCAGCTTGACCCATTCGGCGCCGAACTGCATCCAGGGGAAGCTAACGAAGAGACGCTGCGGATGCAGCAGCATATGGGCAAGAGCAAGGATGGACAGCAGCAAGGAAAGACTGATGGAGCCGATGGCGAGCGCCGCGGCGAGTCTGCGCTGTGGGCGCCGGAGCAGGGCGCCGATGCCTGCGGCCAGCAGGGGGAGTACGGGAATTAACCATAGGTAGCGGAGGATCCAGACCATAGGCTAGGTTTGCTCTTGCCCCCTGGTGAGCCGGCTCAGATCCGTAGTACCGGCGTGGCGGTAGACGGCGAGAATGAGCGCCAGCCCCACGGCGGCTTCCGCGGCGGCCACGGCAATCGAGAATAGCACGAAGATCATTCCGGTCAGCGCCGCAGGGTGAGGCCCGAAGCGCCAGAAGGCGACGAAGTTCAGGTTGGCCGCGTTCAGCATCAGCTCGATGCCAACCAGCACCAGGATGGCGTTTTTGCGGGTGAGAGCACCGGCAAGGCCGACCGCAAACAGGATTGAGGAAACGAGCAGGCACTCTGCCAACGGAGTCATTCGGCGCCCTATTCCTCCCTCATGGCAAGAATCACTGCTCCTATCAGGGCGGCGGTAAGCATCAGCCCTATCACCTCCAAAGGAAGAATATAGCTGCCCATCAAAGCTTCTCCCAACTGCCGCACGGTGGCTTGGGGGGCAGGCGATCCGGGGGACAGGATCGCAGAGCTATGAAAGATGGCATAAGCCAAGATAGCGAAGATGATGATGGCGACGAGGATGCCGCTGATCCTGAGAGGGGGCGGCGGTGATGGTTGGAGGCCGGTATCGGCGCCGCGGGTGAGCAGGATGGCGAAGACAATGAGCACGGCGACCGCGCCTACGTAGACCAGCAGTTGCGCCAGGCCGAGGAACTGAGCGCCGAGGCTCAGGTAGAGCGCGCCCAGTCCGGCGAAGGCGACGGCCAGAGCCAAGGCGCAGTGCACTAATCCGCGGAAGGCCATGGCGGCGGAGGCGGCGGCCAGAGTCAGCGCCGCGAGGATAAGAAACGGAGCAGTCATTAATTCGGCGCCTTTCCGCTCCAGCGGGTGTACTTTTTGGTGGAAGCCAATCGTCCCTACGGGACTGGAGCCTGTTTTCCCCAAACCCCAGCACTGACGTGCTGGGCTATTTTCACGCCGTCCCTGCGGGACTCATTTTCAACAGCCAATCTTACATATTCCACGGCTTTTCCGCAGCGTGTGAGCAGAAGCAGATTCCCTCCGGGAATGACGGACAGAAAAGCAAGAGCCGTGTTTTCTTTTCTTTCTGTCATTCCCGAAGGGAATCTGCTTTCCCTATCGCTCGGGCACAAACGCCTATTCGGCGAAGCGGTAGGTGCGTTTCGCGATCTTGCCGCCAGCTTCTACTCCGCGGGCCAATAAGACGTAGGAGCCGGCGATGAATGCGGTGCAGACCAGCCAGCGGATTAATCCGTGGGGAAGAAAGCGCCAGGCTCCGGCTGCGACTACCACCACCAGTGCCATGGGCAACATGAACTTCCAGGCAAAATTCATCAACTGGTCCATGCGCATGCGGGGTAATGTTCCCCGCACCCAGATAAAACCGACGATAAGCGCCAGTAGCTTAAGGAAAAACCAGATCCAGGAAGGCACCCAGGTAAGAAAGGGCAGCGGCGATAACCAGCCCCCGAGAAACAGGGCGATGCCCAGGCCGCTGATAGCGAACATGCCCAGGTATTCTCCGAGAAAGAAGAGGGCGAACTTGAAGCCGGAGTATTCGATGTAATAGCCGGCGACAATCTCCGATTCGCCTTCGGGCAGGTCGAAGGGAGAGCGGTTGGTCTCAGCGGTAGCCGCGATCATGAACAGGATGAACCCGGCAAAACCCCACGGCGTGAGGACGTACCAATGGGGCAGAATTCCGGAGAAGCCCGCTTGCCGCTCGACGATGGTCACGGTGGATAGAGACCCGGCGGCCATGACCACCGCAATCGAGGAGAGCAGCAAGGGCACCTCGTAGCTGATCATCTGGGCCACCGCCCGCATGGCGCCGAGCAAGGAGTACTTGTTGCGGCTCGACCATCCGGCCATAAAAATAGAGAGCTCGGAGACCGCACCAATGGCGAAGAAGAACAAGACTCCCGCGTCGAGATTGGCGGCTACCATGTTGCGGCCCATGGGCACGACGGCATAGGAGAGAAAGGCCACCGCCAGCAGAATCAGGGGAGCGAGCAAGTGCACAGCCCGGTCGGCGGAATGGGGGACAATGTCCTCTTTGGTCAGGGTCTTCAACCCATCGGCCAGGGGCTGCAGGATGCCGAAGGATCCCACCCGGTTGGGGCCGTAGCGATTCTGGATCCTGCCCAGGCCTTTACGTTCGAGGACCGTAGTCACCGCGAACAGAGCGGGGAAAATCAGAAGGATGGGAACGATGGTGAGCAGAATCGAGACTGCGGGCTGAATCGCTGCCGGCGAGCGGCCCACCAGCCACTGCTTGAGCAACACAAAAACCTGATCGAATGGGGGCATTATTTCGCCACCGCGGGTTCGCGAGCGGCCTTCTTGGCTTCGGCTTGCGCCTTCTCCTCGGCTCGCCTCGCCTCTACCTCCGCCGCCTCCGTGGGGTGGATATCCAGATAGTGCTGGTTAGGCATCGCCAGCTTGTCCTTGGACCAGAGCAGGCCGCCGAAGCGGTCGTCGGTGCTTAGCTCGAAGGCATTGTCCATGCGGATGGCGTCGAAGGGGCAGACCTCGACACAGATTTGGCAGCTCATACAGACGGATACATCGATGTCGAATACCGCGGGATAGAACTGCTGCTTGCCTACGAAGTCAGGCTTTTTGTCTTTGCTCTTTTCGATGTGGATGCATCTTGGCGGGCATTCCTTTTCGCAGATCTGGCAGGCGACGCAGCGCAGCCCTTCTTCCGGGTCGCCGTCGTAGATGAGAAAAGGGAAATTGCGCGCCGCCTCCGCTACCGGCAGACGCTCCTCGGGGTACTGCACCGTAAACAGCCGGCTGCCGCCGCCGAAGCTGCCCAGAAAGTTCCGGGCGGTCTCCACTAACCCTTTGACAATGCCCTCGCCTAACATGCCCTCTGCCCCTTGGTCAGGATGCTCAACGGTCGACCTCGCCCATCACAATATCAATACTACCCAGGATTACGACAACGTCAGCAATGCTCTGCCCCACACACATATCCTCTAGCACGGTGAGGTTGATCAGGCTGGGCGGCCGCACACGGTAGCGGTAGGGGTTGGGCGATCCGTCGCTGATCAGATAAAACCCCAGCTCTCCCTTGGGCGATTCAATGCGCGCATAAGCTTCGCCGGGCTTGGGCCGCAAGCCGCGCAGCCTGGCTTTAGGGTCGATGATCGGGCCCGCCGGGATGTCGCGTAGAGCCTGCTCCAGGATCTTAAGCGACTCGCGGATTTCGAGCACGCGCATCATATAGCGGTCGTAGACATCGCCATGTTCGCCCAGCGGCACGCGAAACTCGAAGCGCGGATAGACGCCATAGCCGTCCACCTTGCGCAGGTCATAGTTCACGCCGCTGGCGCGCAGGCCGGGGCCGGTAACCCCGGCGTTGATGGCGAGTTCGCGGGGCAGCACGCCTACTCCCTGGGTGCGCGCCATAAGGATCTCGTTTTCCGTGAGCAGCCGCTCGAATTCATCCAGGAAGCCAGTGAATCCGGCCACCAGCTCGGCCGCCTGGCGAAGCCATTCGGCTGAGCAATCGACTCGCGCCCCGCCAAAGCGCAGGTAGTTGCACATCATGCGCGAGCCGGTGAGGGATTCGAAGAGATCGAGAATCTTCTCGCGCTCGCGGAAGGCATACATCAGCGGCGTTCCGCTGGCCCCCATGTCCTGAAGAAGAAAACCGATCATGCCGGCATGATTCTGCAGCCTGGTCAGCTCGGCGACAATGACTCGGATATACTCGGCGCGTTCGGGCACGTTGAGGCCGGCGAGCTTCTCGACCGCCAGCGCATATCCCCAGTTATTGGTCATCGAACAGAGATAGTCCAGCCGGTCGGTATAGGGAATGGCGGCCAGATAGCTGCGCCGCCTCGGCAATTTTTTCGTGGTTGCGGTGCAGATATCCGAAGACGGGCTTCAGGCGGAGGACGCGCTCGCCATCCAGCCGAACATCCATGCGGAATACGCCGTGGGTCGACGGATGCTGCGGTCCCATCGATATTTCCACTACCTCATCGCGCTGTTGCTGGTAGCACGGCCTGTCTCATTTCTCTTTGCAGTGTCAGCATCGTTTCCTCAGGCTCCCTGCTCGCCGGCTGTCAAAGACTCCAGATCGTCGTCCGGGGGAGGAACGTAATCCTTTCGCATGGGATGGTCGGCAAAGCCCTCCCACATGAGGATGCGGCGCAGGTCGGGATGGCCTTCAAAGACGATGCCGAAGAGGTCGTAGGCCTCTCGCTCCTGGAACTCGGCGCTGCGCCAAACCGGGGTCAGCGATGGCAGCGTGACATCGTCCGTCCGGTTCGCGGTGTGCATCCGCAACACCACCGGCCCCTGCTTTTTGGCGATGGAAAAGAGGTGATAGACCGCCTCGAGGTAGCCGGGAATCGGTGGTCTTCCTGGTCTCCTCGACTTCCTTTTCCACTCCGTCGACGATTTTTTTGGTTTTGATTTTTTCCGCTTTGCTCGCGATCCGGCCAGTCCACAGCGGTCATGTTGGAGCAATAGTCGAGCTGAAGCTCCGCATCGTCGCGCAAGAAACTCCGCTGCTTTGCGTCCGTAGCGGCGATCGATCGAGCAGAGAGTTCTGGGCGGAGGGGCTGCCATTGACGACGATCTCGGCGTGGCAGCCCGGTATGGCGCCTTCCAAACGGCTCTTGATCTCGTCCAAAGTGATTCCCAGGGTCATCCTTGAAGCACCTTCAGTGGGTTAAGTTGGGAAAGACCTCGTCATTCTGCTGAGGCTCCAATCCGTGCTCGCCAAACTCGGGAACCTGAAACTCGCTGGGCAGGTCTTTCTGGAGATGCCTGGCTCTGGACGGGCCCGGTCAGGTCCTGATTGGCAATCTTTTCCTGCAAGGTCATAAAGGCGTGAATCAGGGCCTCGGGCCGGGGAGGGCAGCCGGGAATATGCACATCGACGGGGATGTAGCGGTCGATTCCCTTGAGCACGTTATAGCCGTCGCGGAAGGGGCCGCCGGAGATGGCGCAGGCGCCCATGGCGATAACGTATTTCGGCTCCGGCATCTGGTTGTAGAGCCGGACCACCTGGGGCGCCATCTTTTTCGTAACTGTGCCGGATACAATCATCAGATCCGCCTGCCGGGGCGACGGGCGGAAGACCTCGGCTCCGAAGCGGGCCAGGTCGTAGCGCGCCATGGTGGTCGCGATCATTTCAATCGCGCAGCAGGCCAGACCGAAGGTGAGCGGCCAGACCGAATTCTTGCGGCCCCAGTTGTACAGCTCCTCAAAGGTGGTGGCGAAGATCCCGTGCTTGCTTAATTCGACCTTTAAGTCCTGGTCCATGGAAACCTCATCATGCCCACGTCAGCACGCCTTTTTGGCAGGCCCAGATCAGCCCCTCCACCAATAAGAGCAGGAAGACCAGCATAGCCAGACAGGCTGCCAGCGAAAGGCCGGAGAATGCCGCGGCGAACGGTAGAAGAAAGACCGCCTCCACGTCGAAGATCAAAAACACAATGGCGTAGAGATAATAGGAGACTTTGAGCTGGACCCAGGCATCGCCTTTGGCTTCCAGCCGCATTCATAGATCGCGTTCTTCTGCGGCCCCGGCTTGGCGGGCGAAAAGCGCGTGGCCCATAGCCGAGCCAGCGCCAGGGGCGCCAAGCCAAAGGCGACGGCCGCGGCCAGTAGGGCGACGATGGTGGCCCAGGGATGCTCGACCGGAATTGGCTGGAGACTCATCTTCTGTTGCTCACCTGTACGGTTACTGCGTAAAGCCTTTTGGTGGAAGCCCCTGCTTTAGCAGGGGGAGCTGGACTTGAAGTCCAGCGGAAAGGGTTCGACGCTTGAGATGGGCTTTAGCCCTGGGATTTGCCGATGCCAGCGCTAAAGCGCACGATCAAGGTCGAACTCTTCCCGGAGCGCTAGAGCGCTCCTACCCCCGCATGAATGCGGGGGCTTCCACCAAACAAATTCTGATATAAGATTACGCCCTCCTTGAGTGGGGCGGAAATGATGCCGTCGGCCATGGCTGCGCCGCCTACCACTTTTCGGTCATCCGCTTCGTTCTTATGAAAATCATTTGCTTTTCTTTCTGTCATTCCCGCAGGGAATCTGCTTGTGCTCTCCGGTGGTCGTCGCGGCGCTGCGGATAGGAACAGCAGATTCCCTGCGGGAATGACAGAAAGAAAAGCAAAGACGCAGAAAGAAAAGCCTATCAACTCCTATGAAAACCTGTGTGTGTTGCGTGGCCGGCTCAGCCTGCAAAAGGGCGGAGGCTGGGTGTATGCTTATTCCTCAGTTTTTCGCAGCTTGGATTCGGAGATGAATTTATGGGTCAGTCCTTCGCCATTGGTATCGGGGGCGCGGCCGGGCAAGGCGTAGCCACACCGGGCGACATTTTCGCCAAGATCTTCAGCCGCCGCGGATTGCACCTGAACGCCTACAACGCCTACCAATCCATCATTCGCGGCGGCCACACCTTTCTCACCATCCGCGCGGGCCTCGAACCGGTCACCAATATGGGAGACCGGATCGATCTGCTGATCGCCCTGAACCAGGACACGATGGACCGGCACCTGGGCCTGCTTACCGCGGGCGGCGCCTGTATCTACAACTCCGAGACCATCAAGCCGGGCACGGCGGCGGCAGGCGTGCAGTTGTGTCCAATCCCGGTTTCGAAGCTAGCCGATATCAGCCGCAACAAGATCGCCCAGAACACCTTGGCCATCGGCGCGGCCTTGAGCATGACGGGCATCGGCTTTCAGGCGCTGGAGAGCGTGCTCATCGAGCAATTCCGCAAGAAAGAGCAGGCGGTGATTGACGAGAATGTGGGCCTGGCGCGCTCGGGTTATGACTATGCCACGCAGAACTTCCAGGCCTTTGCCCATCCGCTTCCCATGAGCGACCACCAGTATGCGGTGCTGAGCGGCAATGCCGCGATGGCAATGGGCGGAGCCGCGGCGGGCGTCAAATTCTACTGCGCCTATCCCATGAGTCCATCGACCGGGGTGCTGCACTGGATGGCCGACCACGCCCGCAAAGCCAACATCATGGTCCGCCAGGTGGAAGACGAGATCGGGGTCATCAACATGACCATCGGCGCCGCCCACGCCGGAGTTCGCGCCATGTGCGCCACCTCGGGAGGCGGCTTTGCGCTGATGAGCGAAGGGCTTGGGCTCTCCGCCATGGCGGAGATTCCCATCGTCGTCATAGACTGTCAACGCGCGGGTCCCTCGACCGGAGTTCCTACCAAGACGGAGCAGGGCGATCTTTGGCAGATGCTGGGCGCCGCTTTCGGCGATTATCCCCGGGTGATTGCCGCGCCGCTCGATATCGGCGACTGCTTCACCATCATCCCGGAGATCTTCAATATCGCCGACCGCTTCCAGTGCCCGGGCATCGTGCTGTGCGATTTGCTGTTATCCGAAGGCCGGCTCAGCGTAGAGCCGAGCCTGCTCGACTTCAACCCGGCAATCGATCGCGGGGAGACGATAACCTCCGCCAACGGCAACGGGCATGGCGAATACAAGCGCTATCAGATTACCGAGAGCGGGGTTTCGCCGCGCGCTGTTCCCGGCCTTGCCGGCTATACCCATACTGTCTCCAGCGACGAGCACGATGAGGACGGAGTGCTGATCAGCGATGAATTCACCAACACGGTGAAGCGCCGCGCCATGATGGAAAAACGCATGCGCAAAGTCGAAGGAATTGAGGCCTCTGTACCGCCTCCGGCGCTGCAGGGTCCTGCGGATGCGGAGGTCACGCTGATCGGCTGGGGATCGACCCAGGGGGTGATCGAAGAGGCTCGCCAGATGCTTGCGGCGGAGGGGATTACGGCCAACCAACTGCAAATCCGCTGGCTGGTTCCGCTGCATGGCGATGCTATCGCCGCCCTGCTGAAGAACGCGCGCCACACCATCATCATTGAGAACAATTACAGTGGCCAATTCGCCCGCTACCTGCGCAGCGAGACCAGTTTTGTGGCGGACGGACATATCCGCAAGTACGATGGCGAGCCCTTTATGCCTCACCACATCGTCGAGGCGGTCAAGGAACAATTGGCGGGGCGCACGAAGCTTTCAGTTCCGGCGCACGAGATCATGGTCTAAAAATCAGGGTCTGACAACAGGGTCTAAGGAGAGGAAACGATGGCGACAGATGTAATCGCTCCAAAGCAAGTCACGGCTGCGGATCTGAAAGGCAAGGTCGATCCCGACTGGTGCCCGGGCTGCGGCGATTTCGGCGTGCTCGCGGCCGTGCAGAAGGCCCTGGTCGAGCTGCAAATCCCCAACCATGAGGTCGCCACCATCAGCGGCATCGGCTGCTCTTCAAACTTCCCGGGCTTTATCAATACCTATGGCATGCACACTCTGCATGGCCGCTCGCTGGCCGTGGCCACAGGATTCAAGATGGCCAACCACGCCATGACTGTGCTGGTCACCGGCGGGGATGGAGACGGCTTCGGGATCGGCGGCAATCATTTCATGCATACCATGCGCCGCAACGTCGATCTGCTTTACATCGTGATGGACAACCAGATCTACGGGCTGACCACCGGCCAGACCTCGCCCACCAGCCGCAAAGGCATGAAGACCAAGAGCATGCCCTTCGGCAACGTGGAAGCGCCGGTGAATCCGATTTCGCTCGCGCTCTCGGCGGGCGCCACCTTCATCGCCCGCGGCTTCAGCGGCGACCAGAAGCATCTTATCGACCTGATCAAACAGGGCATCCGGCCATAAGGGCTTCTCTTTTCTGGATGTCTTCAGCCCCTGCGTGACCTACAACCACGACAATACCTTCCAATGGTTCCGGCCGAGAGTGAAAAAGCTCGAAGACGATGCCTCCTTCGACTCCAGCGACTGGATGGCCGCGATGGGGAAATCCCTGCTTTGGGGAGACGAGATTCCCATCGGCAAATTCTTCGAGCGCACGGACGTGCCCAGCCTGCACGAAGCAGAACCGGTGCTGCACGAGGCGCCGCTGGTGCAGCAAACCTCGCGGGTTCCACCCGAGGTTGCGAAGGCCTTCGTAAGTGAGTTGATGTAGAGGCGCGGCGGAGAAACTGTTCCCTCAGCAGCTAAAGCCGATCGTTTTTACTCATCATGTACGACCTAAAGGTCGTACCCTTCAAGAATCCCAGGTCCCAGAATTGGGGACCTGGGGCACCCGGCATCAGGTTTTGGCCCTACCATAACTTTGTCATCTCGACCGGAGTGTACATGGGCCTGCGGCCCACCCAAGGAGATGAAAATCAGGGGCGCATACACTTGTGGTCTCCCACCCTTCGCACCAAACAGCGCCGTGCGAAGGATGGGGCACCCTCGATTGGTGGTGGTCTTGGATCCATATTTGAAACAGGTTTAGGGTGCCCCATCCTTGCGTAACCGGGGTCCCCGGCAAGCGAAGCTTGCTGGGGGTGGGTAGCAAGGGTGGGAGACCACAACCGTTGGCAGAACAGGCCTTCCAGGATGATTTTCGAGAGAGCGAAGCGCAGTGGAGAGATCTGCGGTTTCCCAAAAGATGACTACAATCCTGGGTGCCCCAGGTCCCGACTCTGGGACCTGGGATTCCACAAATCGCGAAAAAGCCCCAGGTTAGCTTCGCGAACCTGGGGCACCGGGCTACCGTTTACATACAAGGTCCGCAGTTACACACGTAAACCGCAGATCTCTCCACTGCGCTTCGCTCTCTCGAAAATCATCCTGGAAGGCCTGTTCTGCCAACGGTTGTGGTCTCCCACCCTTGCTACCCACCCCCAGCAAGCTTCGCTTGCCGGGGACCCCGGTTACGCAAGGATGGGGCACCCTAAACCTGTTTCAAATATGGATCCAAGACCACCACCAATCGAGGGTGCCCCATCCTTCGCACGGCGCTGTTTGGTGCGAAGGGTGGGAGACCACAAGTGTATGCGCCCCTGATTTTCATCTCCTTGGGTGGGCCGCAGGCCCATGTACGCTCCGGTCGAGATGACAAAGTTAGGTGTAATTGCCAACCAAGCCTTCCTCAACCCAACGTCTGGATGACATTTCTGTTAAGCGAATAGCCGCTAGGCGTCTATGGAGTATTGGGCGTTGGCAAGGGTGGGGACGGGGGGAGGCGGCGCGCTGGCCAACTCCAGCACCAGGCGCTCGAGAAGCAAGCGCTTGTCCGGGGGCGATGAGCGGAGCTCGAGGTCGGCGCGGGCGAGCAGACGAAGGGCGCGCGTGAGCTCGCGGCGGGATTTGTAGCGGCGCGCCTGGCGGATGAGATCGTCGGCGGCAAAGGGGGGCATGCGGAAGCCCTGCCACAGCGCCTGCCAGACGGCGCGCGAGTCGCGGACGTCCTTCTCCAAAATCACCAGCATCTGGCGGAAAGTGCGGGCCAGCATGTAGAGATGGCCGATGGCGGCATCCTCTCCTCCATCGGAGGCGTTCAGCAAGCCGTGGAGCAGCGCCAGCGAGCGCGGCTTGTCTTTCAAGGAAATCGCGTCCGTAAGCTCGTAAAGCGAGCGCTGTTTCGCGGCCAGCACCATGGTCTCCACGTCTCCTAAGGTGATGCGCCGGCGCTCTCCCGCATAGAGGATGAGTTTTTCTAGCTCGCCTGAGATGAGCATCATGTCGGCGCCCAGGGCATCGGCCAACTCGCGCGCGCCGTCGGCATCGAATTTTACCCCGCGCTCCTCAGCGGTCGCGATCAGCCAGCGGACCGCGTCCGCTTCGTCCACGCGAGCCAGCTCCACCATGCCGCAATATTCGCCCAGGGTTTCGCGAATGCGCTCGTAGCGCTCTTTGTCCTGCATCTCCATGCGCCGGAGGTCGGCGGGAATACGCAAATGGTCCGCGACAAAGAGAAGCAGGGCCTGGGAGTTGGGCGAGCGGAAATAGCTGTCCAGAGCGGCGAACTCATCCTTTTTCGCGCCCCGGGTATAGAGGGTCTTCAGGTTTTTGACAAAGATCACCTGGAAGGGCGCCATCAGAGAGGGAGTCCGGGCACGATCCAGAACCTCGAAGATATTGATCTCCGCCAGGTCCAGATCGCTGAGCGAGAGGTCGCGAAGCGAAGGCTCGATCAGCGAGCCGATAGCCGCGCGGCGGCAGCGCTCGTAGAGGAAGAGCTCATCGCCGGCCAAAACGTAACCAGGCTTGAGAGGCTTGTTGGACGAAGCCGCCGCGCTCACCTCGGCGATAAAGCGGTCCGAAGATCTGAAGCTGCGAAGTTCTTTTCTCTCATCGGCCGGCATCTAGAAGGACTCCAGAATATCGCCTACCAGGGCCTGGGCAAAGTCGCGAGAGAGGCGGCGGACCGCCGGCGAATCTTCCTGGATAAAGCTGGCTAGATCCGATGTGGTCTCGTACTGCTCGTGAAAGACGTAATTCGCGTGCTGGTAGAGGATGCGATTGTCGCGGTCGGTAAGGGTCACGTTGGCATTGATGGTAATCAGAAAGCTGGAGGTGAAGCTCGAGTTGGTTCCGGCTACCGATGTGGTGGTCCCGGTTTTGTAGGTTAGGGGCTGAATCGATTCGGCAACGATAACGCCGCTGAGCTTGGCGTCGGCCTCACCGTTCTCCGGGAGCACGGTGAAGCGGGTGCGATCGTTGAACTCCCGAACCACCGCCTGGGTCATTGCTACTTCGGTGTGGTAGGACTGGCTCTCGTTCTGAAAGATGGGGATAGAGATGGTGTGCACCGTTGCCGGGAGATGGGCGGCGGAGCCGAGGGTGTGGTATCCACAACCGCTAAGGGAGAGCACGGCGCAAGTGAGCGGAAGAAGAAGACCGCGCATACTTGGGTATTGTCTCAGGAAGATGCGGTCCCTCAGCGGCTAAAGCCGATCTAATTTTGTTGTTTGCGGACGGCCTGAAGGCCGTCCCCTTCAAAGGGCGGATTTATATCAGGCGCGCTTTTTGCGCCACATGCGGGAAACCGCAAATCTCTCCACTCCGCTTCCCATCCCAGCAAGCTTCGCTTGCCGGGGACCCCGTTTTGCTCCGGTCGAGATGACAAATTGAATAGTAGGGCTAGAAACTGATTTCGGAGGTCAAGTGTGAGTCTGCAGGTGAAAGCTCTGGTCTTCGACTTTGACGGAGTATTGGCCGATACCGAGCCTCTCTACTGGAAGGCATGGGCCGATCTACTGGCTCTTCATGGCTGCACTCTGAGCTGGGAGGAATACTGCAGGCATGGACGCGGGATGAAAATCAGGTTGAGGAAAGCTTGATCGGCAACCCCACTCAACTTTGTCATCTCGACCGGAGCGAAGCGAAGTGGAGAGATCTGCGGTTCCCCATATCTGGCGCAAAGAGCGCGCCAGATATGGAGAAACCAGGCATCCGAGAATGATTTTCGACGAGCGTTGGTTGTGAAAGAAGTTCCGCAGCGACGGCACGAAAATAGCCCAGCATGTCAGTGCTGGGTTCGTGGCTTTCGGTGGAAGCCCCCTGCTTTAGCAGGGGGGAGCTGGACTTCAGTCCAGCGGAAAAACTTCCGATCTTGAAAGGGGCTTCAGCCCTGGATTTTCCCGATGCCAGCGCTAAAGCGCATGAACAGAGTCGGAGCGCTGAAGCGCTCGTACCCCCGCATAAATACAGGGGCTTCCACCAAAACAAATTATGCGGTTTTCGCGCTCAGCGCCTTTACCCGCGCGTGCAAGCGGCTCTTGTACCGCGAAGCCGTGTTGTCGTGCAGAATCCCCTTCTGCACACCCTTGTCGAGAATGGAAACAGTCTTACGATACTGCTCGCCGACCGCGGCGGAGTCGCCCTTGGCCAGAGCTTCCTGCAACGCGCGGAGGGATTTCCGGACATGGCTCTTGTTGGCGCGATTCACAGCGGTTCGTTTTTCTGTCTGACGGACGCGCTTCAGCGCCGACACATGGTTGGCCATGGTAAATCCTTAGCTCTCTTGAAATGAAGGTAGAGATGGCAGAAAACTACCCATCTCTCCAAACCTTGAGTTTACGGGAGTTTGCCCGCCGAGTCAATCTTGTCCGCCCCCGTTCCGCGCATGGGGACGGCGGCGAAATATTAACCGAATAGGCGTTGACGTGCTTCGGGCAAAACGCTACTCTGGCCTCATTCACGGGAAATATTTGGTGAACTCCGCCAACCCGCCCCAGCATCCTACTAGTGTGCAGCTTCCTGCTTCGCTGCGGCGACCGAGTTCCCTTAACCGCTCCCCGCGATCGAGTAGCCCGTCTCTTACCCAAAACAATTTTTCGTCAGACCCAGATCACTTTATGGGAGGTCATTTCTCCGATTAATGAAAAAAACCCTGGAAATTACGCCCAACCTGGAGTCCCTGTTTGGGACCCGCGATGAAAACCTCCGGTTGCTCGAAGATAACCTGCACGTTCGCATCGACTTACGATCCGATGCGCTGCACGTCGAAGGTCCCCAGGAAGCAATTGCTCGAGTTGAGACCGTATTTGCCGACTACGAACACCTGCGGCGCAGCGGCATGCTGCTCCAGAATGGCGAGTTGCACGGCATGCTGAGGCTGGTAACCGCCGATCCCGCGATCACCTTGCGCAGCCTGGCCGAGAGCGGAAAGCAGCGTTCGGCCGGCATCAAGCGCATGGTTCAACCCCGCTCCATGAATCAGAGACGCTATGTTGAAGCCATCGAGCAATCCGACATGGTCTTTGGAGTGGGCCCGGCCGGCACCGGGAAAACCTACCTTGCCGTAGCCATGGCCGCCTCCGCCTTGCTAGCCAAAAAAGTCGGCCGCATCATCCTGGTCAGGCCGGCGGTAGAGGCTGGCGAGCGCCTGGGCTTTCTTCCCGGAACGCTGCAGGAAAAGGTCGATCCCTATCTCCGCCCGCTTTACGACGCGCTCTACGACCTCCTGGAGCAGGATCGCGTGGACAAGATGCTGGAGCGGAACGTGATTGAAGTCGCTCCGCTGGCCTTCATGCGCGGGCGCACCCTCAATGACGCCTTCATCATCATGGACGAGGCGCAGAACACCAGCAGCGAGCAGATGAAGATGTTTCTCACTCGCCTGGGCAACAATTCCAAGGCGGTGATTACCGGAGACGTAACCCAGATCGACCTGCCCAATCCCAAGAGGAGCGGTTTGGTGGAGGCGGTCGAGGTGCTCAGAGGGGTGGACGGCATCCAGTTCTGCCACTTTGAAGATGGCGACGTGGTCCGTCATCATCTGGTGCAGCGCGTGATCCGGGCCTACGACAACTTTGGGAGATCGCAACGCGAGTTGCCGCTGAACCTGCACGGTGATGCACCGGGACAGACGGTCCCGAAGCCTCAATGAGGCGGACCGTCTCAGGTTCCGCTGCAAGATGATTGTTCTAGAACCTGCCACATCGAAGATTCCCTTGGGTGGCGCCGCCCTTCGCCGGCGTGAACTCTCCCGCTTCCTTGCTTGCGCCGCCCAGGCGATCGGGCTCGGCGGAGAAGTCTCCGTCCTGCTCGCCGGCGACGAACGGATCCGGGCGCTCAACCGCGACTTCCGCGGCAAAGACCACTCCACCGATGTGCTCTCTTTCCCGGCTGCGCCGGCCTTTGTCGCCGCCGGCCAGGCCGGCGACCTGGCAATCTCACTGGAAGCGGCATCACGCCAGGCTGCGGAGTACGGCCATCCCCTTGAAACCGAAGTGAAGCTATTGATGCTGCACGGCCTGCTGCATCTGGCCGGCTTCGATCACGAATCCGATGCCGGGCAAATGGCCCGCCGCGAAGCGCGGCTGCGCAAGCAACTGGCTTTGCCCCTGGGTCTCATCCAGCGCGTAAAACCTAAGCCGGCCAGAACCGGGAATCGCCGGCCATGAATATCATTTCCAGCCTGGTGATCGCCCTGCTGCTGGGCATTCTTACCCTTACCTCCTACATCGACCGGCTGTACTCGGAGATGGGCAAATTCCTTCCTGGAGAATTTCAGGAGAACATCGATGTCTGGGAGCTGGCGGTCGAGTCCCGTCTGGGCATGACCCGGGAACGGCTTGCCCTCTCCGCCGCCCTATGGACGCAGTTTTCCCTGGCATTTCTCACTTTGTGCTTCGGAGCGCTGCTCTTTGCGGGAAACTATCGCCCCAGCGCCGCGGAGATCGCGCAGGCGGTCTTTGGGGCCGTCCTGGTCATCATCCTGTTCAACCGGTTCCTGCCCTTTGTGTTTTTCACCCGCACCCGGGGCCGGTGGATCGTGCGCCTGCGGCTGCTCATACGCCTGCTCTTCTTTCTCATGCTGCCGGCCACGCTCTTTCTCGCCTTTCTGCTCTCGATCGCGGCCCTGGCCGAGCCGCCTCCCGGCAAAGATGAGGACGATCTGAACGAGGCTGCCGTGGACGCCTTGATCGAGGCCGGCGAAGAGGAAGGCATTATCGAAAAGGGCGATCGCGACCTGGTTCGCTCCGCAGTCGAGTTTGGCGATAAGGTGGTCCGCGAAGTGATGACCCCGCGGCCGGATATCTTCGCTGTATCCGCGGAAACCACCCTGGAGGAATTTATCCATCACCTCAGAGATCACCCTTATTCCAGAGTTCCCGTCTATTCAGGCTCGCTCGATCACATTACAGGAATCGCCTTCGCCCACGACCTGCTGCAGATTGCCGACAATATCGCCCACACCCAGAGAGTGGCGAGCATCCAGCGGCCGGCGGCCTTTGTCCCCGAAACCAAGCGGGTCAATGAGCTTCTGCGCGAGATGCAGCGCGAGAAGCAGCACATGCGCATCGTGATTGACGAATACGGCGGAGTCGCCGGATTGGTCACCATCGAGGATCTTTTGGAAGAGATTGTCGGCGCCATCCAGGACGAGCATGACCGGGACACGGACCAGGATGTGCCCGTGCGCGAGCCCGGCGGAACCTGGCTGGTGCCCGGGAATCTGGAGGTCGCCCGGCTCAAGGAGCTGTTAGGGGATGACTTCGACCTGGAACAGGAGTACCAGGCAGCCACCGCCGGCGGCCTGGTGAGCGAGATCGCGCGGCGCATTCCCCAGGCTGGCGAAGTGGTCGTCGCCAATTCGCTGCGCTTTCAAGTGGTGGCATCGACCAGCCGCCGCATCGAGCGCCTGCGCGTCTCCTTCATCGAGCCAAGCCAGTCCTAAACAGGCTTTGAAAGGTACGGCCTCAGGCCGTACGCAAGAGACTCAAAATTCGATCGGCTTTAGCCGCTGAGGGATACTGAACAACCAGGAGACTACACTGAGACCTGGACTCTATCTTTTCCCCACGGAGAACGCGTGCGATCCGGTTTCGTTTCCATTCTCGGCCGCCCCAATGCTGGAAAATCGACGCTGATCAATGCCCTCATCGGGCAAAAGGTCGCGATCGTCAGCGCCAAGCCGCAGACCACCCGGAACCGCATTCAGGGAGTGGTCGAAGTTCCCGGCCGCAAGGGCAAAAACCCGGCCGCGCAAATCGTCTTCGTCGATACCCCCGGAGTACACAGGCCCGGATCGCAGCTCGACCGGCGCATGATGCGCGAGGTCTACGAGGCCCTCGATCATCGCGACATCGTTGTACTGATGGTGGATGCGGCGCGCCAGACGAAAGCCCATTCCGAGCGGGCCGCCCGCGAGGTGAATGAAGACGCCTTCGTCATGGGGCTGATTCAAAAGCTGGATTGTCCGGTATTTCTGGTCATCAATAAGATCGACCTGGTTCCACGGGACAAGCTTCTGCCGCTGATCGCCCATCTCAGCGGGCTGCACAAGTTCAGCGAAGTCATTCCCATCTCCGCGCTCAAGAAGGACGGTATCGATCGTCTGCTGAAAAAGCTGGTCGAGTACCTGCCCTTGGGCCAGCGCTACTTTCCCAAGGACCAGTTCACCGATCAGCCCGAGCGCTTCATGGTTGCGGAGCTCATCCGCGAGCGTATCCTGCTCGAGACCGGCGAAGAGGTTCCGTATGCTTCGGCGGTGGTGGTCGAGCGCTTTGAAGAGCCCAAGCCGGGAGCGAAAAACGGCGTCACCAGCATCGCGGCCGCGATCTATTGCGAGCGCTCCGGACAAAAAGCAATCCTGATCGGCAAGGGCGGCAGCAAACTCAAAAGCATTGGCACCGCGGCGCGCAAGGAGATCGAATCCCTGTTAGGCACCCGCGTCTATCTGGAGCTGCACGTCATCGTCGAAGAAAACTGGCGCGAGTCCACCGGCTTCATCGACTCCCTGGACTGGCGCAAGCAACTCGAAGAGCTCGCAGTCAGCCAGGACGAAAGCGAATCTTGACGATGGTATGAATGTCAAGTCATACTCTGATTCATTGTGCGGGCTATTCGTCCGTGGACACGTTCGTCGATGACTACGCGGTCGATGATCACAGCCGTTGATACGAATGCGCCACGAATCTAAGCAGTTGCCTTTCTTTCTGTCATTCCCGTAGGGAATCTGCTTCTGGTCTCTCGGCGGGATAGTAACGGCGCTGCGAATACGAAAAAAGCAGATTCCCTACGGGAATGACAGAAAGAAAGGCAAAGACGGACAAGCCGGCTGCGCTCGCCTCATCCTATTTGGAAAAGCTTCTAATTTGTCATCTCGACCGGAGCGAAACCGGGGTCCCCGGCAAGCGAAGCTTGCTGGGGTGGGAAGCGCAGTGGAGAGATCTGCGGTGCCGGCACTCAGTAATCAAACTAAGGAAGCACGGATATCAGCAGCAGCGCTGATAAACGCCTGAGCGACTTTGTCCACACTTGCCAGGGATAACGTAGGCGGAATTGAAAGCAAGCTGCTTCGATCTATTAGACCATCCATCACCGGAAGTGCCCCGCGCTGATATTCATATTCTTGAGCGAAGGCGCGGAGACAGGAGAACTGGGAGCTGTAGATCTTCAAGATAACTTTAACCGGGCAGCCAACTACGGACTGTTTGCGGGAAATGTAACTCATCGCTTCACCTTAAGCGCAGTATACGAACTACCTTTTGGTTCCGGCAAAGCCTATGCAGGGGGGGTTACAGGCCCAATGGGCAAGTTGATTTCCGGATGGCAGGCCGGAGCCATCATAACGTTCCAGACTGGGCAACCGTTTACCTCATCGATGGCGGTAGATGTTTCCAATGTCGGAGACGGAGCTTACCTGCCCAATCGCGTTGGAAATCCGAATTCAGGGCCCAAAACCACGGCGCAGTGGTTCAATACCAACGCTTTTGCGCTTCCAGCCCCTTATACGTTCGGGCAATGAAGGAATAGGAATTATTACTGGCCCAGGCGAAAATGACTTTGATTTGTCCGCCGTCAAGAACACTTACATAATAGGTGAGCGTGTCAATCTTCAGATTCGAGGAGAATTCTTTAACGCATTCAATCACGCAAATTTTGGCAGTCCAAATACTACATTTGGAACCCCTCAATTCGGCGAGATAACCAATACGTCCATTGAGAATCGCATTGTTCAATTAGGCGCGCATCTGAATTTTTGATATTTGTCTCCGCTAGTGGACTGCAAGGAACGGTCGAGATCGAGTCAGAATGACAGTTGCGGTTTCCCACATCTGGCGCAAAACCGACATCAGTCGAGGCAGTTGCTTTTCTTTCATTCCCGCAGGGAATCTGCTTCTGGTTTCTTGGCGGTATAGCAACGGCGCTGCGAATACGAAAAGCAGATTCCCTGCGGGAATGACAGAAAGAAAGGCAAATGTGACAACTCAAACTGGGAAGTACTGAACCCCCCAAAAGGTATACAGCGGCACGAATGGGTTGACCGTGGTTGAAGAAACGGCAGGCAGAAACGCTGGGAAAATCATCACTGGTTGGTGGCGCTAATATGCGGATTTCTTCAGAAACAATTGAATCGATTTTGCAGCAGGAGGACATAGAAGGGTTGTTAAACTTGGGCGCTCCTCAGGACGAATATTCATCTGAGGCAAAGGAAATTGCTGCGGAATTACAGGCTGTCAATGATCCAGCAGCTGAAGAAGACGTATCCCGCATTGTGATGGGTGTTTGGGAAAGGGCCTTCGGTCCATTCTCAGATGAAGACCTCGAAAAACGGAAGCCGGTACTCCGGGAGGTCGTGAAGCACATTCTGGAGGGTTGAAGTTCGTGGTTTGTCGCAGGGCAATGTTAGCGGGTCGATCCAAGACCGGACAAGGAGGGCAGAAGCAGATTCCCTTCGCCTAGGGCCTTTATTGGCAACCGCACCCAACTTTGTCATCTCGACCGGAGCGCAGCGAAGTGGAGAGATTTGCGGTTTCCCCAACACATAAACCACAGTTCCCGGGTGCCCCAGGTCCCGATTTTGGGACCTGGGATTCCACAAATCTCGACAGCTCAACCTACTCGCGGACGCTGATCCCTAGAGCCTTCATCTTGCGGTACAAGTGACTGCGCTCCAGGCCAAGGGCCTCCGCCGCGCGGCTTACGTTCCCGTGGCATTCATCCACCTTCCTCAGGATGTAATCGCGCTCATAGGCTTCTCTGGCTTGCTGCAGGGTGCTGAACTCTTCTCCCCTGCGGCCGTTTCCCCGGTAGACCAGCATGGGCAGATGCTTGCGCTCGATACGGATGGTCTGCGGGTTCAGGATCACCACGCGCTCGATCACATTCTTGAGCTCGCGCACATTGCCCGGCCAGTGGTACTTTCTGAGCACTGAAATCGCGTCCTCGCTCATTTCAATGCGCGGACGCCCATATTGCCGCCCGAACTCCTGCAGGAACTCGCGCACCAGCAGGTGAATGTCCTCTTTCCTTTCCCGCAGCGGCGGCACATAAAAAGGAATCACATTCAAGCGATAGAAAAATCTCTTGCGAAAGTTGCCTTTGCTGATCTCCTCCTCCAAATCCTTATTGGTGGCCGCGATCACGCGCACATCCACCGTGATTGGCTGGGTCGCGCCCACCGGGGTAAAGCGCTGCTCGTCGAGCGCGCGCAGCACTTTGCCCTGCATCTTCAGGCTCATGTCGCCGGCTTCATTGAAGAAGAGCGTGCCCCCGACCCCGGCGCGCTCGAAGGTCCCGCGCTTTTCCGCCGGACTCCCCGGAACCGCGCCATGGCGGTAGCCGAACAATTCGCTTTCAATCAGCTCCGTAGGGATGGCGGCGCAATTCACCTTGACGAACGGTCCATTCGCGAAGGGACTTTCGGCGTGCAGATGCGCGGCCAGCAACTCCTTTCCCGTTCCCGATTCGCCGGTGAGCAGGACGCGGGCGTCGCTGCGCGCGGCCATGGTGGCCTGATCGAGCACTCGCTCGAATGCGGCGCAGGAGCCGATCATCCGCGCCGACCCGGCGATCTCCCGCAGCCGGCGGTTCTCCTCGCGCAGCTTCGATTGATCGAGCGCGTGGCGCACCGACAGCAGAACCTTATCGCGGCTCAGCGGCTTTTCCAGGAAATCGAAAGCGCCGGCGCGCGTCGCTTCCACCGCGTCAGCGATGGTGCCGTGGCCGGAGATCATGATCACCTCCGGCTTGCTCTCGCTTTCGAACGAGCGAATCTCCCCCAGCACATCCAATCCGTCGCGATCGGGCAGCCAGATATCCAAGAGCAGCACATCGTAAAGCGAGTCGCGAAGCAGCACCAGCGCCTCCGCGCCGGTAGCCGTGGCGGTGACGGTATAGCCTTCCTCGCGAAGAATCTCGCTCAGCGACTCGCGTATCTCGGTTTCGCATCGTCCACCACCAGGACATGGTTCATGACACTGTCCTGCCGCTGGCGGCGCGCCGGCCGTTAGTGGTTGCGCCTATGGCGGGCAAGCCGGAGCCCGATTCCGCGACCTGCGATTCGCCGTTCTTCTGCTCCGCCAGCGGCAGCTCGATAATAAAGCGCGCGCCGGTTGGACTGTTCTGTTCCGCGCGAATGGCTCCATCGTGCTCCCGGACAATCTTCGCGGCGATTGCCAGGCCCAGGCCGGTTCCCCGCTGCTTGGTCGAGAAATAGCAGGAAGAGCCGCTCGCGCATCTCATCGTTCAACCCGTGGCCGGTGTCGGCGATGACGATCTCCGCCATGGTCAGGCCCTCGATGGTTGAGGTCTCAATGGTCAACTGGCGCAGCAGGCTGGTCTGCATGGCCTCGGCCGCATTGTCGATCAGGTTGGCCACCGCCCGCTTCATCGCCTCCGGGTCCGCTAGGACCGAGGGAATATTGCGGCCCAGCCGCTGCACGATGCGGATGTTCTCCAGCCTACCGGCGAACAGCGCCAGGCTGCTTTCTACAATGGCGTTCAGGTCGGAGAACTTGGGCTGCGCGGCCGGGAAACTGCGCCAGCGCGGCGAACTGGTCGACCAGCGTGCGCAGCGTGGCGACCGAACCCAGAATCACCTCGCTGCATTTACGAATAACGTTGGTCGAATCGTTTGTGCCCGCGGTCCAGATGGCGGCGGATGCGGTCGGCTGAAAGCGCGATGGGAGTCAGCGGATTCTTGATCTCATGCGCCACGCGCTGCGCCACTTCCTTCCACGCCAACTGCCGCTGCGCGCGCAGCAGTTCCGTGGTGTCTTCAATCACCAGCACCGTTCCCTGCTGTCCGTGAAACAGGTCCAGCCGCGCGCTGCGGTCAGGCCAGAGGAATCCGTGCGCCCCTTGTTGTTAGAGATCGATCTCCGTCGAGGCAGCGCCCATGCGCTGGCCGCGCCGGATCACCGCCGCAATATCTGCCGCGCACTCCGCCGGCAGCAGCGCCTCAATTCGTTCTCCGCGCCGGCTCAGGTCATCCTGCCGGCCCATCAGCGCGGTAAAGGCGCGGTTGGCCTGCAGCACGCGCATCCGCGGGTCGAGAGTAACCACTCCGCTGGGGATGGTCTCAAGCACCGTCTCCAGTTCGCTGCGCCGCTCCTCCAGCGCCCGATTGGCCGCGGA
>CAVZEH010000008.1:0-665118 GCA_963774255.1 uncultured Acidobacteriaceae bacterium | reverse complement strand
ATCCACTGTCTCTCTCGTTTGGCGGACATTTTGTTCGAAGGGTAGTGCGGAAGCGTCGAAGACAACCGTATCAAACCCGGCCCTTGCCGCTTCCGCCGCCTTCGCCAGGGAATGGGTATGATCGGCGTTCAGAAAGATCGGAAAATTAAACTCATCGCGCAAGCTTCGCACTAAAGCCGCAATCTGACGGACCACCATGAACTCGCGTTCACCGTCGGACGCGCCCACCAGGACCGGGACGTTCAGCTCTTGCGCAGAAGTGAAGACGGCCTTCAATAGCACCAGGTCGGCGATGTTGAAGTGGCCGATCGCCGCGCCTTTTTCCTGCGCTTGCGCCAGCACCTCGCGTAACGTGTGCATGGTAACTCCTTTCAGGCATCGTGCTGCGGAGCCAGCGCATCACTGCCGCAATTGCATGGCGTCTTCCGCCCACGGCCGGCGATGCGATATGTGGACCGGCTCGTGTCTCGCATCAGCCAAGAACGAGAATCTCACCGTAGCAGGGTTGATTGCAAACCCGTGGCGGCCCATAGCTGACCTAGCAGTTCACACTAAAGGGCTAAGCTTTAATGACTCAGCGCCCACACATATGCCGCAAGCGCCGCTAGCTGATCTGGAGTGAGTTGCGCCCCACCCATGGGCGGCATCGGGCTGCGATATTCTTTGGGCTGTGGCACCCCTTCTCTGATCGTTTTCGAGATACCCGCATAGCTGCCATCGCTCCACAACCACTTTCCGGAAGTAAGGTTAGGACCCAAAGGCGAGCCTGCGGCATTCGCGCCATGGCAACCCGTGCATGAAGCTCCGCCTACCTGGCCGTGATAAATCCGATCGCCCAGGGCAACCATCGCTCGAGTCGCTCCTTCGGGAACAGGAAGGTTAGTGGTTGCAGCGGCTCCCGCGTTCGGATGCGTTCCCTCCGGAGGATTGGCAGAGGCTTCGACGACTTCACCGGCTGCGGCCGACGCACTCGGGCATGGGGTCAGCGCCGAGCCGTTGTTAACTCCTCCTTTATAGACAATCCGATAGATGCGGCCGCGTATATCGTCCGAAACATAGAGTGATCCGTCAGGGCCCACTGCAAGACCTGAAGGACGATGCGTTGCACCGGCGGGCGTCTTATCGGGTCCGGCGAAACCGTCGGCGAAAATCTCGCAGTTGCCCGATCCACGGTCGCCTAGGAGCGGTTGAAAAACTACGTTATAGCCGCCTTGGGGGTATGGCGCACGATCCCACGACCCGTGAAAGGCAATGAAGACTCCGTTACGATATCGGGCTGGAAATTGTTTCTTGTCGTAACGCACCATGTCGTTGGGCGCCCAATGTGCAGGAAGTGCGGCAACCGGACCGATCTTGTCTGCACAAACACCCACCCGTTTGCCGCCGTCGCCGCCGTATTCGGGCGCAAGTACGAGCTTTTGCTGCACATCATCGTAATAGCATTCGGGCCACCCATAGTCGCCACCGGGCTTCAATTGCAGCAACTCTTCCGCAGGTAGTGTCGCTTCCTCGGAGGGCTTGTAAAGCTTAGGCCAATTCGCATGCAGTTGGTCTCGTCCTTGTTGCGTCACAAGCAATCTGCCGCTGGAATCGAACGCGAAACCTTCAGCATTGCGTATCCCCGTCGCGTAACGCGCCCCCGGCGAAAACTTCTGGTTCGTTTCACTCACGTTATAACGCCAGATCCCGCCGCGCGTCTCAAGTTCGGTACACGGGTTCGCACCGGGCGATCCTGGTTGGCGGTTTTGCAATTGGCAGGCGTTGGTGGCAGTAGCGACGTCCACATACATCAATCCTTTGTCATCGATGATGAACGGATGCATCGGATGATCGCCACCCAGAGGCAGACCGGAGACGATCGTTTCAGCAGCGTCTTGTGGTGCAATAGACCCGGCAGAAAGCGGATATCTCACGATTCGATCATTGCTTTCCGCGTAGATCCCACCGCTATAAATAAAGATGCCCGTCCCGCCGGCGCCGCCAGTCTGAACGGTTTCACCGAAGCGCTTAATGACATCAGCCTTTCCCGCGCCGGTCGTGTCCTCAAGGGCTACCAAAAATCCGCCTGGATGCGGAGCCGAATCACCGTAATACCTGCCGGACCAGGTGTTCACGTAAACCACTCCGGTTGGCGACACCGTCAGGTGCCGAGCGTGCCCGATGCCGTCGGCAAATACGGTCGCGCAAAAGCCAGAAGGCAAGGTTAAGCCGGTGTCATCGTTCGCGCACGATGAAGCCTTCATTTCTTTCGCAGAACTTGCTTGGCTCCCAGCTGTGGCCGTCGAGCCAAGCAGGCACAACCCAGCGACACAACACAACAGAGTCCGATTTGTGTGAAGCAGACGCATTGAACCCTCCGCAAATCGAATGCAAAGAATCCCACGAGCCATTCTAGGGGCTTCCCGGAAGAAAGGCACGAGAGCTTACGGTAAGAACCGTTCTTGACCTTCTTACGATTAAAAATTCCCTGAAAACTTGCCTTGCAAGCGAGACATCGCAGACAGCTGAGACTGGAATGCCCTGCAAATTCTTTACATCGAGACCAAGTGCATGTAAGTTGCCAAGTTCCGGACCAGTGGGCTGGAGACAAGCAGGCACAACCCAACGCGACTGTGAGTTGTGTGCTCCGGATTCATCAGCACTAACCACGTTTATAATCAACACGCCACGTTCTCGGGGTACCGACAGCACAAGTTACATATCTAATAATCAACTCGTAATCAGCTCGCGACTTAACGATACGGTCCCGCCGCAGATGTCAAGCGACTGACAGGTGTCGAAGGCAAGGTGTCGGAGGCACGACACGCTGCTGTCCGGACTTCGCCTCGCCCACACGTGGCCTTCATAATCGGCACCGGGACATTAATGGGCAAACTCATGAAAAGAATGGTAATAGAGCACACATATCGACGAGACCTGCCATATCCTCTTGCAGGACCTGAAATTGCGTTTGGCACCGGAAGTGCACTGCATGGACTGGAACGATGCTCTGGTTACACCACGCAGATGCTGCGGCTCAAAGGTACTTTAAAGATCTTACCGCGTCTGTCACCGCCCACGGAACTCTCTAGAACAACTCTTCAGCCATGTGGATTGTTAAGCTCGCGCTCGATCGCCCTTACACCTTTGTCGTCCTGGCTCTGCTGATACTACTTATCAGCCCACTTGTCATTCTGAGCACGCCAACGGACATCTTCCCCACCGTCAATCTCCCCGTGGTCGCCGTTTCCTGGATTTACACCGGCATGAACGCGGAAGAGCTGGAAGGCCGGCTCACGACAGTGTACGAAAAAGTTCTGACAGCGCTGGTCGACAACATCGAGCACATTGAATCCACAACCGTCGGCATTGACGGCCTGGTCAGAGTAAAAATCTTTCTGCAACCGAACGCCAGCGTGGACCGGGCGAACGCGCAGGTTACTGCTGCTTCACAAAGCATCCTGCGCCAGTTGCCGCCCGGTACACTGCCTCCCGAGATCGTCAACTACACGGCTTCGAATGTGCCTGTGTTACAGCTCGCGCTGTCCGGCCCGGGACTGAGTGAAGCCGACCTGAATGATCTGGCCCTGAACTTTCTTCGGACCCAGCTTGTTACGATTCCCGGGGCCGTTGTGCCGTACCCCTACGGCGGGAAGCAGCGCGAGATCATGGTGAACCTTCAGGACACGCTTCTCCAGTCGAAAGGAATTTCACCGCAGGATGTTGTTAATGCGCTCAGCGTACAGAACGTGATTGCGCCGTCGGGCACCGCCAAAATTGGGAAGTTCGAATATGACTTCCCTACCAACTCGGCGCCCAGAACGATAGACGAGCTCAACAATGTCCCCGTGAAAGTCGTGGGTAACTCAACCATCTATCTGAAAGATATTTCGCACGTTGCCAACGGTTTCATCCCTCAAACCAACATCGTTCGTCACAACGGACACCGTGGTGTTCTGGTCACCATCATCAAGGCTGGAAGCGCCTCTACGCTCAGCGTGGTCAATGGAATTCGCCGGTTGCTCCCGCGCGTCGAGCAGACCCTTCCGCCGCAACTGCGCATTCAACCGCTCGCCGATCAATCCGTGTTCGTTCGCGGAGCCATTGAAGGCGTCGTTCGTGAAGCCACCATTGCTGCCGGCCTGACGGCGCTTATGATCCTGCTGTTTCTCGGCAGCTGGCGCAGCACGATTATCATCGCCGTTTCTATTCCGCTGGCGATTCTTACTTCAGTCATTGTCCTGAGCGCCATCGGGGAAACCATCAACATGATGACGCTTGGAGGATTAGCGCTGGCGGTAGGCATCCTGGTGGATGACGCTACTGTCACCATCGAGAACATCACCCGCCATTTCGAAGAAGGCCAACCTCTCTATGAGGGCATTTTGCATGGGGCCGCGCAGATCGCGACCCCGGCGTTCGTCTCCACAACCTGCATCTGCATCGCTTTTATGCCCCTGTTTGCCTTACAGGGCGTATCGCATTATCTGTTCCCGCCTCTTGCAGAGGCGATCATCTTCGCGATGGTGGCCTCTTATATCCTGTCGCGAACGCTGGTGCCTACCATGGCGATGTATCTCCTGAAGGCGCCTGATCATAATGCTGCGCCATCGCGCAATCCGCTGGCCCGGATGCAGAAGGCATTCGACCGTGGGTTCGAACGGGTCCGGAACACTTACCTCGCGTTGCTGAGGACATTCATACGCAGACGAATCATTTTCATCCCGGCTTTTCTTCTCGTGTGCGTCTCCGCTGCGGCTCTCCTTCCCTGGCTCGGCCGGGACTTCTTCCCGGACACGGACAGCGGCCAGTTCATGCTCCATTTCCGGGCCCAAACCGGAACCCGTATCGAAGATACCGCCATGCTGGCCGACCAGATCGAAAACACGATCCGTCGGCAGATACCGAAGCAAGAACTGGCAGGCATCGTTGACAACATCGGCCTGCCCTACAGCCAGATGAACTTCCTGTACAACACTTCAGGCGTGATCGGCGCCTCCGATGCCGACGTACTCGTGTCGTTGAACGCCAAACACCACCCGACGGCCGATTACGTCCGGACGCTTCGTACGATCTTGCCCCGCCAATTCCCTGGCACAATGTTCTATTTCCTGCCGGCAGACATGGTCACGCAAATCCTGAACTTTGGATTACCTGCGCCGGTGGATGTCCAGATAGAAGGTCAGGACCAGGTGAGGAATCATGCATTGGCTACTCGTGTGTTGGGTGAACTCCGTCACGTTCCCGGCCTCACTGACTTACGGATTCAACAGCCACTCGACTACCCGATGTTCAACATCAATGTCGATCGAACTAAGGCAGCAATAGGCGGCTACACGGATCGCGACGTCACCAACAGCCTGCTTGTCGCTCTGAGCGGTAGCTTCCAGACCATCCCAACTTTCTTCCTGAATTGGCACAACGGTGTGCAATACGAACTGATCTCTCAAACTCCGCAATATCGCATTCAGTCCTTACAGGGCGTTGGAAACATACCCCTCACTTCGGCAACTATGGGGCGTCCTGAAATCCTGTCGGAGGTTGCCTCGTTGCGCCGCGGCAACGAAATGGAAGCGATTGATCACTATAACATCCGCCGCGTTATTGATATCTTTGGCTCTGTCCAGGATCGCGATCTCGCCTCTGTCGGACGGGACATCACTCGCATCGTCGACAACGATCAGAAACTCCTCCCGCGCGGCAGTTTCTTTCGCATACGCGGCCAGCTTGAAACGATGCGAACCTCATATGAAGGATTGATGGCAGGTCTGGCTGCTGCCATCGTTCTCATTTATCTGCTGATCGTCGTCAATTTTCAATCCTGGCTGGACCCATTCATCATCATCACCGCTCTGCCTGCGGCTCTGGCCGGCATTATCGTCTTCCTGTTCCTTACTCACACGCCCCTGAGCGTGCCCGCTTTGATGGGCGCCATCATGTGCATGGGTGTTGCGACGGCGAACAGCATTCTTGTGATCGCCTTCGCCAAGGAGCGGCTGGCTGAAAACGGCGATGCCCTGGAGGCCGCGGCAGAGGCCGGCTTCACGCGGTTTCGACCTGTTCTGATGACGGCCCTCGCCATGATCATTGGCATGGTCCCAATGGCAATAGGCGCGGGCGACGGAGGCGAACAAAACGCGCCTCTCGGTCGCGCTGTGATCGGAGGTTTGCTCTGCGCAACAGTGGCCACTCTGGTCTTCGTGCCGACTGTATTCGCGCTTTTGCATAGCCATCGCCTGAATCGGTCTCGCAACGCTACTCAGAACGGAGCTCAGAATGGATGACAAGGAGATAACAAACGCTGAGATTCCCGGCTGTCCGGCGGGCGAGGTTCGCGGCCGGCGGCGCACCATGCGCTTCCTGGGTGCGGCTGGCGTGACCATGTTCATCCTCCTCGTGATCGTGATCCTTTTGGGTATCCGTGCCCGCGAGCGAGCCGAGTCGAAATTGCGGCAAGACACGAACGAGGCTGCCGTTCAAGAGGTAATGATCATCCACCCCACGCAGAATCCGCCAATCGATGAGGTCGTGCTGCCCGGAGCCACTCAGCCTTACATCAACTCTCCCGTCTATGCTCGCGCCAGCGGCTATCTGGTCAAGTGGTACCACGACATCGGATCGCGCGTGAAGAAGGGCGATCTGCTTGCCGTCATCGACGCGCCTGAACTCGACAAACAGCTGGCACAAGCACAGGCCCAACTGGAAACCTCGAAGGCCAATTCGAACTTCGCCAAGATTACCGCCGACCGCTGGCAGGGACTGATCAAAACACGCTCTGTATCCAAACAATCGACTGACCAGGCCGTTGACAATCAGAAAGCCTCCGACTGGACCGTCAATTCGTATGCGGCAAACCAGGGTCATTATGCAGATATGGTCGGATTCGAAAAGATCTATGCGCCCTTCGATGGAGTCATCACGATGCGCAACACGGACAATGGCTGGCTGATTGCCGCCGGGGAGAACACGCCCAGCCAGGAGCTGTTTCAGATCGGGCAAATCAGCACACTTCGTGTTTTCGTCGCGGTTCCTGAGGTATATTGGCGCGCTGCTCGCGTCGGATCAAAGGCCACCCTTACTCTCGACGAATACCCTAATCAGACCTTTCAGGGCACAATCACCCGCACGTCAAGCTCTATAGACATGGCTTCACGCACCCTCAACACGGAGGTCGATATAGATAATTCCAAAGGCCTGCTTCTTCCCGGAGCCTACGTCCAGGTCCACCTTGCTTTGCCCGGGCAGATTCATTCTGTCGTTATTCCGTCCGATACGCTTCTGTTCCGTACACAAGGTCTACAGGTCGGAGTGGTTCGCAATAATGTCGCACAACTTGTTCCAGTCACCATCGGCACTGATTACGGAGAAACTGTGCAAATAACCTCCGGGCTTAGTGCAAGTGACGAAGTCATCGAAAGCCCGCCTGACTCGCTAGTCAGCGGCACGCCCGTCCGCATCACGCGTGGGGCGTCAGGTGCCGATCAATGAGCTTTCGGTTTCCTATTACCGGCGGCCGGTCGGGGTTTTCACCGATTGCTGGATGGGTTCGAGCGCTTTGTCTTCGTCATGTCGGTACTGGAAGGGCAGTCCGATGAAGAATGCGCGAATCTTCTGAGATGCTCGCGGCGTGATGTAATGATAGCCCGGATGTTGGCTCTCAAGCGCCAGTCAAGCGGCGATGCGCCAGCCGGAGAGACCCTCCAGTCCTGACGGATAGCTAAGGTGGCAATATAACAGACTGTCATCGCCAGGCCACTAAGGAAGGCGACTTCTCCGACAAGCCGGTTATTCGGACAAATGACTCTGTGCAACTTTGCTCCCGAGTCACGGACCAACCGCAATCTGACCTATTACCAAGAGTAAGTGAGGCTCAGCGCTCTCCGGCTGCACTCTTCGACGCAATTCCGCTTCGGCGGCGCGCCTTCTGCTTCGTTGGCACGGGGTGGCTCGCGCGAATGTAGGAGGCCGCAGCCATAAACCGGACTACCGGCTTTGGATCTTCAAAGGCGTCCTGAAGGGCGTCCGTTACCTGCGTGCCTCGATAATCGCCCAGCGCCCGCGCCGCCGCAGCACGCACAAGGTAGTTGTGATTCTGGAGCGCATTCAGAAACTGCTGCATCGTTGCCTTTGAACTGTCTTCAGCCAGCAACGTGGCGGTCAGCACCTGTGCGGAGTTTCCATTGTTCCCGTTCCGAGTCATCTTGAATGCGTCCACACCAAACCCGACTGGACCCAATAGCGCATACGCACCCTGCTCCGCGCCAATCGCGGCCAATTTCGAAGGGCTGTGTAAGTCCTGATTAGCCTGATGCATCCCCGAGCCAACCATTCCCTGCTTCACCTTTCGCTGTCCCGCAAGGACACCGTACAAAACGGCCTCGCCACTGTGGTCGTGCATCCTCCACAGACCTACCGCCGCGGCAAAACTGACCTCTGGAGCGCTATCCTCAAGCGCGGTTTTCAGGTCCGGAATAAATATCGCCTTCTTGCTGGCACCCATCGCCTCCACGGCACCCAGACGCAGGTAGCGGTCCGGATCTCGCCCTGCGTCGCGCAACCACTTCTGGGCCTGGTCAAAGTCGCCTAATGTGCCGATAGCTGTGACTGCATCGATCCTTCCCTGCAGCGCCTGCTTCTTCGAGTCAGAGAGGGCGTCTTTCAGAATCCCCCAAGCGGTATTCGTCCCTGACTCCACGCTGGCGGTGGCAGCTTTGTCAGACTGCACTACCGGAGCAGCGGGTTCTTCGCCGTTGCCGCTGGTTGTATTTGCCGGAGGCGCCGCCTGCTGGGTCTGCGCCAGAGTCACTACGCCAACCAGGCACAAAAAGCAGATCAGAGCCATCCATCTCTTCATCACGTTTCCTCCGCTCGGCTCTGCACCTCATTCGCGCCCATGTGCGCTGCCTTCCGCGGCCGCTCGCTTGCCGGGAGTCGCAAGCCGGGCGGACGACCTTAATGATCGCCGCTGCAAATGGCGTTGTGTGCGGTGAAGAGCCGCGCAAATATTCCGTCATCCATTCCCAATCCATCATTTCGCACCGGGGCGCTTCACGGTTTCTGCAATGGCGGCTTAAGGTTCAAAAGCGTTTTTCCGAAGCCAACAGGAACGGCGAAATTCGACCCGCCGAACTCACGCACCATGGCAAAATTTATTCCTATAACTTTGCCCTCGTTATCGAAAAGCGGACCGCCAGAGCCGCCCGAAGTGGTTTGGGCATCATAGACAATCTTGTCACGCAGCACGTCGCCGATGTGCCCCTGGGTGACGATAGGCCTGATCAGGTTGCGGCGGGCGAGTTCTTCCATGACCTGTTTCGGATCACCTTTGGATGCAGTCGCGATGGATTCGAGCGTCGCTGCGCCTGCGCGAGCCAGAATTGCATCAAGAGCAGTTGGATAGCCAAGCAGCACGATGGGGCCCCCGCTGACGACCGAACGGCGGCCATCGGCAAGGGCTACCTGTTTGATTCCCAGCTCTGAAACATCTCCTTTCACGACAGCAACGTCAGCGGCAGTGGAAATCGTCTCGGTCCTGATGGCGATGCCATGTGGAATGCCGGGAAAATATGCTGTCATCTCACCAATCACGGGCTCAACACCTTGACCAAGCATTTCCTTTAGATCATCGTTCTGCCACCAAGGCTCGACCACGTGATGATTGGTGAGGATTTGTCCGCTGGCGGAGGCCAGGAATCCAGTACCAAAAACATCGAGGTGTACTTCCGGACCATCTCCGGTAAGGCTCACGAGTGGGTTGCTGTGTTCGTCGGTTATCGGCTCGCCACTGCTCGTCATCCCCGCGTAGTGCAATCTCAATCCGGTCGCGTGGTCGCGGAAGCCAAGCACGAGATGGATGAGGCAGACGCTCGGCTCATAGGAGTGGATAATCGTCTGCGCAACCTGGCCCTCGGTCTCGAGCTTCTCAAGGCGGTTTTCTACTACGGTTAATTGATTTTGCAAATCGGAGGTGTTTTCTGCTTTGCCGGTTGCAATTTGCGATCTCAGGTCTTCGCTCTTTTTCTGAAGTTGACGCTTTGATGAATCGTTCGCCAGGGATGGACCGCGCTCCTGGTCTTGGCGCGCTTGACGCGAGCGCTCCATCAACTGTTGTTGCGTCAACACGCCAGCTTGCAACCGGGTGATCGCAGAATAAACCCGGGTATTCTGTTCCCGGGTGCGGCGGTTAGAGAAGAAAAAGACCAGGCCGCCAATGATAAGCGCTGCGACAGTGAGCAGGCCGCCAACCCGAAGCGTCCGCCGTTCTTCGTTGACCGCTGTCACTACCTGCTGGGTAGCGTTTCGATTTTCCTCGGCAAGGCGCAGCCGCTCCCGAAACTTATCGGCGATATATTTGTTCCGTAGTTGCGAACGCACTCGCGACAGTAATTCGTGTGAGTCGAAGGGCAGTGACAGCACGTCGTCGGCCCCGAGATCCAGCCCCCGAGTGCGCTCGGCCGATCCTCCCGGAGATAGCAGCACAACGCGTATGTTGTGAGTGTGCTCGGAACCCTTGATTTCGGAAAGAAGGTCGCAGCAATCGAGTTGGGGCGGATCAGCACCCAGGACAACTACGTCCGGATCGAAGGCGAGAACTGCCTTCATTCCTTCCCTGTAGTCGGTCGATACCTCATATCCCGCATCGCTCAGCACCGCGACGATGCGTTCCCTGAGAGCGTCGTCAGACTCCACCACCAATAATTTCCCTGTTTCGTTGTCCATAGCGCCCATCTCTTAGGATGGTCCCAGACCGTCGCTGGATTCAGGTCGACCGGAGATCGAAGTACCTATTTGAGATTGCCGCATCTCCCTGCAGCGGAGTTATCCTTGCCCCCATCGCATTCGCCGCGCGAATCGGGTGACCTGTTTCACCAATCAACCCGTCATCGGGCAGGCCAGCCCCTCGTCCTGTTTATTTCTGCCTGTTCAGACGTGGATTCAGTGAATAGGTGCCTGTCAGGGTTGCCTCGGCGAGCACGTGTCCCGCGAGCGCCGCCCTGACATTGGGCCCGGTGAGTTCTCCCTTCACTTGGAGGTGCTGGATATCGAGCGCGTAGAGAGTGAATACATAATGATGGACGAGCGTGTCATTCCATGGAGGAGCAGGGCCGTCATAGCCGTAATACGTTCCCTGCATATGCGCGTCACCCGAGAACCACTTCGTGTAGTCGTTGATTCCGTGGCGCAAACCTTCCGGAGTAGCGGGTCCGGGCTTGCCGCGTGGTGTCACTCCATTGCTGTGACTGCCGGCAGCTATTTCTCTTGTAGTTTTCGGGACATCGAGCAGCAGCCAGTGGAAGAACTCGACGCGAGGCAGTGACGCTGGCACGGTCCGATCTTCCCGATTGACGTCATCGGTTCGGCTGGGAACATCATAGTCATGCAATATCAGAGCAAATGACTCCGTACCCTCAGGCACGTCGTTCCACTCCAGCTGTGGGTTGCGGTTCGTACTTAGAGCAAAATGGTTAATGGGATCGACAACCACAAAAGCAAACTCTCCCGGAATTGGATCGCCATCGTTAAAGCTTCGGCTTCTCAGTTGCATTGGCCAGTACCTCCTCATTTCCACGTCATCTGAACCGAGTTTATTTCCTCGGGCCTCCATCAACAAGGTTGCCCCTCGTCCTGGAAGGAATTGCGGTTACAACGCCTGTTTGTGGGTAATGCCAATGGATTTGCCTCTCCTACCGCAATGGCTACCACGAGCAGAACCGTGGTAATCACAAGCGATAACGTGTCTGCTTGGAGTCCTGCCGGACTTCTCGCCACCGCCTTCATTATTTCCAGTAAGCCAATGACGGCTCGAAAGGCGTATGAACCCGGAACCATCGCAAGGACGCCAGGAAATGCAAAGGTAGCGGGCGGCATTCATGCATAACCATCATACAAAATGAACATTGTATTTATAGCTGTCGCTATGCTTCGTCCGACACTGGAACCCGGGCACACCAAGATAAGGGTCACAGCCTGGGAAGAGTCGACACATCCCATCCTCCGCCGAGGGCCTTAATCAAAAGAACGTTCGCCTCCAGTCGCCGTCTCATCAGGTCGATATCATTTCGCTCATTCGCCAGAGCGGTCGTTTGCGAAGTGACGACCTGAAGATAAGTATCGACGCCGCCCGCATAACGGTTCTGAAAGAGATGGAGAGACTCCTCCGCTGAGGCCGTCGCTTCGTGTTGCTGTACAGATTCCGTGCTCAGCACCCGCAGAACGACGAGGTTGTCTTCTACCTGCTGGAATGAGGTCAGTACCGATTGGCGATAGTTGGCAACAGAGGCGTCATACCCCGCTATTGCTGACTCCTTGGTGGCCCTGCGTCTTCCGCCATCGAAGAGCGTTTCAGACATACCCGGTCCAACCGCCCAGAAGCGGCTCGGCCAGTTGAACCAGTTCAACAGGGATGAGCCTTCAAGACCGGCGGCAGCAGCCAGATTGAGGGTTGGATAGTAGGCCGCTTGCGCTATGCCAATCTGCTCGTTGGCCGCCGCCATGCGACGTTCGGCTGCGCAATATCTGGCCGCCGCTCCAGCAACTGCGCCGGCAAGACAACGGGCGCAGAGGGCAATTGGGGTGGCTGGATATTCAGCGGGACAGGGGGCAGGCTAAAGGCAGCAGGTGGCTTGCCGATGAGAATCGCCAGTGCGTGCTCGTATTGTGCGCGCTGTACCGTGATGTCAGTGGCGAGGACACGAGCGGCATCGAGCTGCGTCTGCGCCTGCGCGACATCCGATTTCGGAGCAGCCCCGCCCAAAAATCGATTCTTCGTCAACTCCAGGGCCTCGCTGTATGCATCGACTGTGGCGTTGAGAAGATTCTCCTGTGCATCGGCACTGCGCACTTCGAAGTAGTCAAACGCGAGTTCGGCGTGCAGGCTAAGCCGCGCGGTCTCAAGATCCGCAGCACTTGCCTGCGCTTGTTCTCTTGCCGCAGTCAAGGTGCGGCGTATCCGTCCCCAAAGATCAATCCCATAAGAGAGATCGAAGGGAAGAGTGAAATCTCCTGAACCATTGTTTGCCAGGCTTGACGGGAAATATGGCTGATTGGCGGAAGCTCGTACCGTAGAAATGCCGGGCGAGGTCCCGATGGCCGGCGCTTCGGCGGCGCGATTGAAACGGATTGCCGTGCGGGCCTGGCGAAAGTTTGCCGCGGCGATCTTCAAGGTTTGATTGGAGGGGGCGACCTGCTCTCTCCGCTACCGTCATTTCAATCGCTTTACGCGTTGCGGCTATCGCAATTTCTCCGCAGAGCTCGTGGCCTCCGTCGATCCAACAATTACTCCTGCCGGAACTCAAACGTAGGGGCAATGCGCCCGGGAGGTCGTCCCCAGTCGTGGTGCAAAACTGACCCGTGCGTTGCTGTCTCGAAGCCGAGATGTAATATCGAGACGAGATGACAGGTGATAAACAGAACCAACTCCACAGTAATCAGAGCCCGGTAGACATTCTCCTCTTTGGTGCGCATCCTGACGATGTGGAATGGGGTGCGGGGGGAACGGTATTGACGTTAAAGGCAACTGGCACTTCATTCGGTATTGTGGATCTCACCCGAGGTGAAATGGGATCTCGCGGTACCAGTGAGGAACGCGACAAAGAGGCGGAGGACGCCGCATCTTGGATGGGCCCGGTTTCGTGAAAACCTTGGCCTACCTGATTGCGGAGTCATCGATTCCGTGGAGAATCGTAAGCAAATTGCGAGTGTTATCCGGCGATGGCGTCCGAAGCTGGTGCTAGCGCCCTATTGGAAAGACCGCCACCCTGACCATGCAGCGACTGGGCACCTCATTCGGAATGCCGCCGTCTATTGCACGCTGAGAAAGTCGAATGACCCGAATCCACCACACAAGCCTTCGGCTTACCTGTATTACCTTTTGCACCACGTCACGCACCCTAGTATGGTCGTCGACATTTCCGACGTCTACCAGCGTAAACTCGAACTAATTCGGATGCATGCCTCGCAATTTGCAAAAACCGCTCAGGGCTTTGGGGTGTTGCCGCTTGGAATGAACGACTATTTATTCGGGCTGGAATCTCGCGACCGGTTCTTCGGCTCGCTGATCGGTGTCCATCACGGGGAAGCATTCGTAAGCGAGGTTCCTTTGAAACTTGGTAGTATCAGCGATCTTCCATCACTTCGCTAGTAGGTGGCTACACTTGCGAACGGATTGTCGGAAACTTGGGCGGCGGAGGTAAATTTGGTTCGCAAGGGTCTCACCCGACATGAAACATCCGGGCGGACTGGCGTCTCTGTGGGTCGCCAGACAAAAGGAACGCGGCCAGGCCGACGTGTTGCTACCTAAACAATTGGAATTCGCCATAAACACGTAAATACGGACCTAGCCGATGCGATACTGACCGCCGTCTACGACAATTGCCTGCCCAGTGATGAATGCAGCATCGTCGGTTGTCAAAAATAGAACTGCGCCAGTCACATCCTCGGGTTCGCCCAGCCGCTTGATGGCTTGCTGTTCCCAGGTGGAGCGCTTTTGCTCCTCGGACTGAGGCACGGTTGCGAGTGTGTTAATTAGACCAGGCAACACTGCATTCGCGGTAATACCATCGTTTGCAACATCATTCGCCAGACCCCGCATGAATCCAATAATTCCCATCTTTGAGGCGATGTAGTGGCTCATGCCGGGTATGGCTAATCCGACCATGTTTGACGATATGCCGACGAAGCGGCCCCACCTCTTCTTTCTCATCGCCGGCAAGAAGTATTTCGCGCTCAAGAAGTGTGAGTCGAGATTAGTAGCCATCGTCTTTCGCCACGTCGGCAGATCGAGTTCCTCGATAAGGCGGTTCGGGAAATAACCCGCGTTATTCACGACGATATCCACCTCGCCCACTTCCCGGCTCTTGACGGATGCCGCACGCCAATCCTCTTCCTGCGTCACATCAAGTTGAAGCGCGGTTGTCGTGGGGCCAATCTTCCTTGCGGTCTCGTGCGGCGGTTTGAGGTCGGTCGCGATCACCCGTGCGCCTCGTTCCGCCAGTGCCAATGCGATCGCTTGGCCGATGCCTTGGCCGGCGCCGGTGACCAACGCTACGCGCCCCTCGTGTGTTCTCATTGAGGTTTTCATCTGGCTGTGCTCCCCGAGCCGCTCGGTTAGAAATGCTCCGCTTGCATTTTAGTTGTAACATGGACTATCTTTCCGTTCCTGAACTTTCTTTGCATAGCAACGGAGATACTCGAGGACATTAGGTGCGTGACGGACTTCGGCGCGGGACCGGGGAACTTCGGTATACCGCCGGACGACGGCCTTCGTCGATTCAGAAATCAGATTGCTGCGGCAGACCTCGGCCTCAGCCGCAAAACGGCTGTGGTCGCGAGCGTAGGATCGTTCTTTTCGCTGGCTGATGGTATCGAAGCTGGTCCCCTTGCCAAATAACCCAGCTTCATGAGCGGTTGACTCCCGATAGCCAGGAGTTCTATGCAGAATGACCTCCGCTCGATCACCGAAGAGGGCGTACAAGCCTTGGAAGAACGGCTTAGAACCTTAGAACGTTTGAGTCCTTGTAGTTGATGCAGGGGTGTAGTTCAGCTGGTTCGAACCTGCCTTTCACAGCAAATATCTAGTCAGGCAAAATATCGTTGCAACGTCCAACGAAGCTTTTGGCGAAAGCGCAATTGGCCACCGCGCGCTGGATGGTCGATCATCGTTTGGTTAATTACATTGAATCCTAGATTCATTAGAGATTGTGCGCAGGCGGAATAGGTCACCCCGCCGATTAGCACGATGGGAGTGTTTTTGTCGACTGCGAACTCTTTCAATCGAACAAACAGACGGGGCACAGACGCCCGCAACAGCGCAAGCTTTTGGGAAGAGGATGCCCGGTCCGGCATCGGCTCCTCGCTGGCGTCAATGAGAAAGTATCCTTCGCGCATGAAACGCGCAAGCAGCTCGGACTTGCGGCTACGTATTCCTTCAGCAGAACTCCCAGACGAGAAGCCATTCTCTGTGAACCCCACCGCGGAACCGTAGAGGGTCTTCATCATCTCAAGGAATAGAGTGTCACCATCCCTTAAATCCTCGAAATAGAAGAGGCGGTTGAATCGAAACGCCGGTGGAGCCTCCGCGATGAAGAGTACCCGGACAGTTGCGGGTTTGTATCGAATAGTCGCTTTAGCGAATGCAGCTTTTGAGGCATCCCTCCCATCTCCTCTGATTTCCCGGTCAATATCGATCGTTTTCATATCCCTTTCAGATTACGACTGAACTCAGCGGTACTGAACACATCGAGTTGGTGCTCGATCGGCTCAAGGAACGCTCGCCTGCGCTTCGTTGACGTCGTCTCCTCGGATCTGCATTCGGAATGGTCCGCTATCGCAGCGGAGCCAATCGTTAGATTTCAGGTGGCTCGGCTTCGTTGTGTCTCGGCCTTGACATCTGCAGCTCGATGATCGCTGGTGATCAGAAATCGCAATGGAAGATCCGCCGCCTTCTTAGGCAGTAGTATGCCGTACACCAGGTAGACATAGGCGACCCCGGGAGGTCCGAACAAGACCCTATTCCGCTTGGTCTGGCCGATGAAGGTGTGGGAGGCGGGATCATCTAGACCGAGGTAAGCCTCAACCTCAACGATTCGGCCGCTTAGCAATTCGCCCTTGTAATTGTGCCTCAGTACTTTTCCTAATAGCTGACGAGCGACCACCTCCGGAGAGCGGTCAAAGAAAGCCCTTCCCATCCGCCTGCCATTGGCACATACCTTAGCGGTCACCTCAGATCCTGTGCGATCACTCATCAAGGTAGCCTTTCCGGGGCGTCTTCGCTCCCTTGTTCCACCCGTGAAATGGCGATCGGTCGTCCGCGTTCCATGCAGCGCGGAGCCCCGGGGCGCTCAAATCCCAGTCAGACCGAATCTCGCTTGTGACGCTGCGCAGGTCGTGCCAGAGATCGGTGATTGAGGGGCGGCCCCAGAACCAGTAGCCGTTGTAGATGCGGTGAATGACAAGGCCCGGCTTGAGGACCAGCGTGTGCGGAATCATCGGATTGTGCTCGGGATCGGTATACTCCTGGATGTCGAGGTCCTTCTGCACCATTCGTTCAGGATCGGACAGAAACGCCCACTGGGCACCGACGGACGCGCGGAACTCCTGTAGTGTGTGATGGTCGTCGGTGGAGATCGTAGCGATCTGAGTGTAGCCCACGGCGATTTTTGGATAGAACGAGGCCAGTTCCAGATGTTGCTGGTGTTCCTTCGGACAGTAATGGCCGCGGGAGAGCGTGAGGATCAGCGGGTCATCTCCCTGTAGTTCGCTGAGCTTCCGCAGAGTGCCCGTGTGATCGGGCAGCTGATAGTCGGGGAAAGTGTTTCCCGGAACGATGTCAGAACGCATATCTGCACTCCTTCAACGAAGATGGCAAGTGATGACAGCCCCCCTCCCAGTAGCCGGGATGAAGTTTCGCTGGGAAGCTGTGACTTCCTGCCATCACGTTGGGTACCGTAGGAACTATGGGACTAAAGGGTCTAACTCGATTGGTGTTTCCGGTGTCGAGCAACAAATCAAAGCGTTGCCCAAGGCTGGTCGATCAAGTGGCTCTGGCGCGTACCGCAGCCGGCCCTCCAGGATGCCGCACTCGCACGTGTGACACACGCCCGTCCTGCAAGACCATCTGACAGGGACATCGCACGCCTCAGCCAATTCGAGTATGCTCTTGAACCGGGTGTCCCATGGCACAGCCAGGCCGCTTCGCGCAAACGACACGATCGGTCCAGTCCCAAGAGGAAACGGAGAAAGAGGGGGCTTCTTCGTCACACCTGGTTCTATGCTGTCGGCGGGTCCGAATACCTCTTGATGTATTGCACTTTGCGGCACGCCCAAAGAGATGAGATCACGGTTCATATCTCCGAGAAAGGTGGATGGTCCACACACGTAAAAGTCGGCTCAATGGGAATAGCCAGTTTCTCCAGACTCGCGCCGCTCCAGTGTCCTTGAATGTCGAAGTCGTTGCCGGGCGGGTCGGTTGGATCTGGGATTATGTACCTTTTGGAATGAAACCCGGGCTGCCGGTCTTCACCACTTCATTGAACCTCTGTCTAGTCTGAATTTGATTGATTTCTTCAAGCGCGTCTTCCGGAAGGGCGGAGATGTTGAGATTCTCCCGCGCGCGGGCCGCAGTCCTGGGCGTGGTAAGCAAAGCCGTGCCACGCTGCACCGCCCAAGCCAACAGCACCTGTGCTGGCGTCTTTCCAACTCGTGCGGCAATTGCCGAAATGACTGGATCTTCGAGCGGCCCGGGCCTTATTCCGTGACCTAATGGCGCAAAAGCCAAAAACACAACGTCTTTCTCCTTGCAGAATTCGAGAAGCTCCGTTTCCGGCAGATACGGATGTGCTTCGACTTGGACCACGGCTGGTTTGATTCTTGCCGACTCGTAAACGGGCGACAATTCATTCAACGTGATGTCCGACAGCCCAATGGCCCGGCACCTACCCTTGTCCACAAGGCTTTCCATTGCTCTCCAGGTATCGAGCAAAGTCACGCCGCGGTCGTAAAGGACATTGCCGTTTTGATCCCGCGGATCCTGCTCGTCGCCCGGTTGAAACGCAAATGGAGTGTGAATGAGATAGAGGTCCAGATAGTTGAGCCCGAGTCTGTCCAGACTCGCCTCGAAAGCCGGTTCGACGCGCTCAGGCCGATGATTGGAGTTCCACAATTTGGTGGTAACAAAGATGTCTTCACGCGCAATCCCTCCAGCGGCAAGTCCTGCCTGCAGCGCCTCGCCCACCTCGCGTTCGTTCCGGTATCGCTCCGCACAATCGAAGTGTCGAAATCCGGCTTCCAGAGCGTCTCTGGTTGCCGCTATCGTCAAGGCCATGTCGGGAATTAAAGTGCCAAAGCCGAGTGCGGGCATCTGACCGCTTCCGTTGTTGAGCGGCATTCTTGTCAGCCGAAGATCAGAAAAATCAATCATGGAAACACCTCCGCGCTTTGGCCCTGTTGGTCTACATCAATCTGCAGGATTAACCGAGCCTCATGTGCCGTGGCTGCAATAGGGACAGGCTGATTAAGCCATACGGGCTCGATCGTATCTATTGGACGAAGGTATCGGCTAATACATTCGTATTAATAGTCCGACCGATGCGAGGAAGCTCGTTGGCCATGGCGATCACGAAAACTTTGCGAGACACGTTAGCCTCGAGTGCGTCCATCCACTCCGAGCGACACTCGATCACTGATGCCTATCAACTTCGTTTCGTCTCCATGGAGTACTGATTGCTCGGGCCCGAGATAATCTGTCGGGAGTCCACTCTGCATCTGGAGATTTCAAGAGTACCACTGCATTTGCGCGATCGGCACTAACAATCTGGGTCGGATTAACGAAACGGATGAAATCGTAGTTGAGAACTGGAACCGGCAGCCCAATGCACAGAAAGCCAAGTTCGGGATCCGTCGACAGGCCAACTAACTCATCCAGAATGGTTTCCGCGACTAAGGCAGAATAGGTATCGGTAAACGCCCCAGGGTGCGATAACCGAAATGGGGTTCTGAAAGACTTGGGCAAGCCCGTGGCGCCCGAGATCATGTACTTCTAATAACTGGACGGAAGGTCCGGCTCGTACTTCTGCGCGACTGGTATGGTCGCGAACGTCGAGATTACACGTTCGTCATCGTGGGGGCGGAAGCGGGCATGCTGAGAATGACCCGAGTACCTTTCCCGGGCTGGCTAACAATTTCCACCTTGCCGCCGTGAAGCAGCATGATGCCCTGCACGATCGCCAGCCCGAGGCCCGTGCCGCCCGAGGCTTGTGAACGTGATGGATCCACACGGAAGAAACGATCAAATACTCGGGGCAGTGCTTCCGACGGAATGCCGATGCCTGTATCGGTGACCTCGATACGAACCACGGCACTTTCGGAACTGGTCGCCATCACCACCGATCCCCCCGATAGTGTGTGTGCCACCGCGTTCGAGACCAGGTTTCCTACCGCCCGCTGCATCAGCGTCCTGTCCACTTCCGCGATCACCGGCTCATCGCCGAACCTGGTGCTCAAAGAGATTCCGCCGTCAGCGGCAGAAGCTTCGTAATACTCCTGCACACCATCCAGCAACTCGGCTACGTCGACCCGCTCGCGACGCAAATGCGTCAAGGGACTTTCTGCGCGGGCGAGGAACAAGAGGTTGCCAATTAAGTCCGACAGACGCACGGCTTCTTCCAGAGATGACTCCAGCGCATCCCGGTATTCGTCGATGGTGCGAGCACGCGCCAAGGCAACTTCGGCTTCCCCGCGGATGTTGTTCACAGGAGTGCGCAGGTCATGCGCAATATCTGCAGAGAACGTGGATATTCGATCGAAGGAATCTTCCAGCCGATCGAGCATCTCGTTGAAGGTGCCGGCCAGCGATGCCAGCTCAAAGGGATAACCGTCCGTGAGAATTCGCTCCCCGAGGTGGGTGGAACTGATGCGCCTCGCTGTCGCTGCCATCTCTTCCACCGGCCGAATGCCCTGGCGCGCGATCTGATAACCAACCAAGGGGAAAATCGCTAGTGTCCCCAGTATGATCACCCAGAACCCCAACCGAAAGCGCGCCAGGGTTGCTTCTTTCTGCGAGACATCGATGGCAATTTGAATCGTGATGGTATGCGTAGGAGGCGAGCCGACCGGCGCTATCGAGGTGGTAACGCGAAAGGCTCGTCCGTGGCTCCCCTTCATCGGGATCGTCACATCGGGACGTCCTCGTGTCCGTCGGGCCAATTGCGAAAGATCTAATTCCTCTGCCATGCCAGGCGTTGTCAATAATGGCGTGTTTCGCTCATCAAGCAGGCGAATATAAAACTGTTCATATCGCCGCGCCGCCGTTTCCAGTTCAACTTCCTCCCGCAGCGCGTCCCGATCATCAGGGCGTTCCCGCAGTATAGTGCGGAGCACGTGCAACTTGTCGCCCAAGAACAATTCCGTACTCTTCTCTAATTCCGAAAGCAGCACGAGGTAAAGGCTGGCGGTGGCCAAAATCACCAGAATCAGGCCTGCCAGCGCGTACCCGGCAGTTAACCGGAAGGCCAACGTCCGCCACAGCCGCGATACCGGCGTGAGGCTACGAGTCAGCTTCCAGCACATAGCCGGCGCCGCGAATCGTCTGGATAAGTTTGTACGGGAAAGGATCGTCCACCTTGCTGCGCAGTCTCCTGACGTTGACATCCACCACATTCGTGTCGCTGTCGAAGTTCATGTCCCAGACCGCTTCGGCGATGAGAGTCCTGGACAGGACTTCGCCGGCACGACGCGCGAGTAGTGACAGCAGAAGGAATTCTTTTGAAGTCAAATCCAGCCGCTGGCCGGCCCGCGTCGCACGATGGCGCAACAGATCAATTTCCAGATCGGCCATACGGATCGTATCCTGCGGGCGAGAGGGCGTCCGGCGCAACAACGATCGCACACGCGCCAACAATTCAGAGAATGCGAACGGTTTCACCAGGTAGTCGTCGGCCCCCAGTTCGAATCCTCTTACGCGCTCGTGGATCGCGTCTCGGGCGGTCAGCAAAAGGACCTGGGTGGCTCGGTCTGCCTGACGCAAGCGGGTAAGGACCTGCCAGCCATCGAGGCTGGGCAGCATTACGTCCAGAATGACCAAGTCGAAATCCATATCCTGCGCCAACTGCAGCCCGTCTAAACCATTTGCCGCCACATCGACTACAAACCCTGCTTCTCCCAGGCCTTTTTTCAGAAACCTGGCGGTCTTCGCTTCATCGTCTACGACCAGAATTCTCATATGCGATCCAGATCGGCTTGCTGCTATCGGCTCTCTAACGCCGCCACGAGTGCGATTGAGCACGTTCGGTGACAGCATGAAATGTAACAACTACCGACTTATAGTGCCCGATTGTTAATACGTGATGGATTTGCGTTGATGGGAGATGAATTTTTGCCGCGCCTTGATAACGTCAAACGGTTTTGATAGGTTCTCCATATGGTGATAGAGGTCAGTGAATTCGGAGCGCCACCAGAGGGACCGCAGCCGATGGTGAACAGCCGAGACCTAAAATAATCATTTGCCGGTCTATTTTTCCAGATCGAGTCGTGTTATTTAAGTGGTGACTTAAGAAGTTCGACTTTGCTCGCCCCTTTGCGTCGACGGATCCAACCAAAGCCCGGTTATTGTTCACCCCGCTGCAAATAATGACAAGTCGTATCAGTCACGAAAATTTAACCTTGAACATTACGATTTTGTAATCATGACGTGAGATTCCTATGTTGCGCAAGTGGTTCTGCTTCCTCCACAAGGCAGAAAGGTTAACTCATACCATGACGGTGAATGGCTCCAGCAGTCTGCTCTGCATACTGCTTCTTTGCATCTCGGCGTCTGTTGGGCTCCGAGGCGTCGCCCAAGTCGATCGCACAGACCTCAGCGGGACGGTCACTGATCCCGCAGGAAGGTCGGTTCCCGGTGTCCATGTGACCGTATTACAACCGGACAACGGCACCACCCGCAAAACCGTGACCACCAGTACCGGAACCTATGAAGTCCCCGCGCTTCCAGTCGGCGCCTATACCGTCACCTTTGTCCAAAACGGTTTCGCTACGCTCACTTTCGGCCACGTGATTCAGACGGAGGGTCGCACCCGTACGCTTGATGCAAAGCTGCAGGTAGCCAGTACGAATCAGCAGATTCTGGTCGCCAGCCAGACGGCGCAACTGGACCAGACGACGAACGCCCTGGGCGGCCGGGCGGAATCGAAACAAGTGGAGGATCTTCCGCTCAACGGAAGAAACTGGTCGACGCTGACTGCATTGGTCCCAAGCGCCGTCGACACCGGTGGCAGCAACCAGCGCAGCATTCGCTTCGCCGGCCGCGGACTGGACGACAACAACTTTGTTTTCGACGGCATTGACGCGACCAACATCGTCAACCAGGCGCAGCAGCCTTTTGTCCGTATCGCGATCCCCAGTGACGCGATTGAAGAGTTCCAAATCGAGACGATGCTGTTTACCGCGGATAACGGAAGTACGGCCGGAGCGCAAATCGCGGTTGCTTCCAGGACCGGTTCTAACGCCTTGCATGGCGGCCTGTTTGAGTTTCTGCGTAATGATGTCCTCGATGCCCGTGAGCCTATCCTGTCTACCAGGCTGCCTTTTCGTCTCAACCAATTTGGCGGGGACCTGGGCGGTCCCATTATTCGCGACCGCACCTTCTATTACTTCAACTACGAGGGAATTCGGCAGAGCTACGGACAGCCCCTGCTGGGCTTTGTACCCAGCCTGGCTTTTCGCGCCCAGGTGGCTGCGGCAAATCCCGTCTTGATCCCGGTCTTAAATGCCTATCCGGCTACGGGCCTTTCACCGGTCGCCGGGAACCTCAACGAAAACCAGTTTTCCGGCTCCGGCCGGCAACTGGACCACGAGGATTCCGCCATGCTGAGGATCGATCACCAGTTCTCACCCAGAGACACGGCTTACCTGCGTTTTAACTTCGACGCAGCCTACAGTGACGCGCCGGCCGCCGAGGGCGCCAACTATCTGCTCGACCGGGCGTTGATCACCTCCCGGCCGGTAAACGGCGAGTTGGAAGCGATGCACGTCTTCTCCTCGAGAATGCTCAACGAGTTGAAATTCGGTTTTAACCGCGGCAACGTCTACACCACCAACCAGGGGCTGGCCAACATTCCCTACACCGTGGCCGTCTCCGGCTTTACCACTTTGAACAACAACCAATTCAAACCGGGCGTGGGCAACACCTTCTCCTACTTGGACAACCTGACCCTGGTACGCGGCGCGCACACGCTCAAGATCGGCGCCGAGCTCCGCTTCATTCAGCTCAACCAGGGAAACACTCCGTCGGGAACCATCACCTACTCTTCGTTAGCCGGCTTTCTGGCCAATTCGATCAGCTCCGCCACATATGCCCAGGAGCTCCCAATCAACGGATTGCGCAAGACCATGGTCTATTCTTTTCTCGAAGACGAATGGAAGTATCGCCCTAATCTCACCTTCAACTTAGGTGTTCGCTATACGTTCTTTAACCTTTTCCACGAGGTAAATGGCAAGGCCATCCCCTTCGATTTCGCCACCTGCGGCCCTCAGGGGTTCTGCGCCGCAGGCGCCAGCTTCGGCCAGCCGAACACACTTGATATTGACCCCCGCATCTCCGTCACCTGGGCCCCTTCCGCGCTGAACCGACGGACCATTCTGCGCACCGGCTTTGGCATCTACCACGGTGACGGTCAACTCGATGACCAGAATCTCCCGATCAACAATGAGGTCGGGCAGTACTCCCTCAGCTCCAAAACAACCGCAGGGCTTTCCTATCCAGTCACGCCCTTTCTGGACGGTCCGGGCACGGTTTCCGCCAGGGCCGACGATCGCCGCCGCAAAGACATGTACGTTACCCAGTGGGGAGCTTCGGTGCAGAAGGCGCTGCCCCACGACTTCGTCGGCACTCTTTCTTATGTCGGCAGCAAGGGCACGTATCTGTTGACCACGTCCTATGTCAACCTCATCAATCCTGCCACCGGCCTGCGGCCTTATTCTGCCTTTGGCCAGGTACAGTGGAGAGGGAACATCAACAACAGCTCTTATAATGCCTTTGTAGGCAGCCTGCAGCGCAGCTTTAGTCATGGCTTCCTCTTCTCAGCGAACTACACCTATTCCCACGAAATCGACGAGGATTCCGCGGGCGGCGGAGACTCCGACTATCCCCAGAATCCGGCGTGCCTCTCCTGCGAGCGCGCCTCGGGAGATTTCGATGTTCGCCATGTACTCGCGGCAAACCTGGTTTACGAATTGCCGTTTGGGCGCGGGAGAGCCTTTCTCTCCCAACCGGGCATCGCCAGCGCGATCCTGGGTCGCTGGAGTGTTACCAACATCGTCGCTGCTCGTTCCGCCCTGCCTATCAACGTGACCGAAGACCGCTCCAGCAACTCTGTGGCGACCGGCTACACTACCAATCAACGGCCCAACATTGTTCCCGGCGTGTCCCTCACCCCAACCGGGGGAAAGAAAATCAGTGGATGGATAAACCCTGCGGCATTTACGCCAGTAGTCGGAGGAGGCTACGGCGATGCTCCTCGCAATATCGCGCGTGGTCCCAATCTTTGGCAGACCGACTTGGGCCTGGCCAAGCAGCTCCCGCTGACCGAACGTGTCCAGCTACAATTCCGCAGCGAGTTCTTCAACCTCTTCAACCGCGCTCAATATGGTCTGCCCCAGGCTGACTCATCTTCCTCCAGCTTCGGGCAGATTGTAACCACAGTGAACACCACCCCAGTTGGCACCGGCACCCCGCGCCAGATCCAGTTCGCGCTACGCCTGGAGTTTTAGAGCATTTTCAGGAATACTGTGAACTGTTTGAATGGGTAGCCAAAAGACTTGAAACGGTGAAGATCAGTCTTCGAGTCCCGGAGGGACGGCAAGAAAATAGCCCAGCACGTCAGTGCTGGGGAGACTTTGGTTTATCAGGGAAGTCCCGCAGGGACGACTGAATCATTCCTCAGCCATGTGAGACGGCGGAATTTATGGTGATATGTATCAGTCGTCCCTACGGGACTCGGCTTGTTTTCCTAAACGGCCCCAGCACTGGCGTGCTGGGCTATTTTCTTGCCGTCCCTACGGGATTCGTCATGCGCAGCCGTCTTTCGCCATGGCACGAAAACGTGTTCAGAACCCCGCTTCAACGGGATTGGTCTGGTCTACATCAACTATGAAAATGCTCTAGCGTCCTGAGTCATTAATTCGCCGACAATTTTGTCATCTCGACCGGAGCGAAGCGGAGTGGAGAGATCTGCGGTTTCAGCGATCTACACTGGATACCCGGTCTTTGAACTATGCCGCGAATTTCTGACTCACCACACTAGTTGTTTACGCAGATCTCTCACGCAGATGTCGGCCCAAACTGGCGATAAGCAAAGGAATGCTCAGGCGGCCGGAAGGGATATCACTACTCAGGTTAGGGACACCACTACACCAATCGCATAAGTGGAGGGAATGGAGTATCGCTTACTCAAGAGTAAGCTCTGGCTACAAAACCAGAGTTCAGCAGGACGTGTTTGTTGTACCTGATCGTGTTTCCTTCGAGGTCGGTAACCGAGCCGCCCGCCTCTTCAAGAATGCACTGCGCCGCGGCTGTGTCCCACTCCATGGTGGGGCCGTGGCGCGGATAAACATCGGCAGCGCCCTCAGCAATGAGACAAAACTTCAGCGAACTGCCCACGACCATTGATTCGCCGCCTTTCGTTTGGTCTATCAGGTGGGTGAGAGTTTCCTGCTCCGAAGCATGGCGGCGACTAAAAACGAAGCGCGTGCTTCCGGCTGTTGTCGACGCAACCTTTATAGGCGTGGCGACCTTACCGTCCATCCTATAGGAGCCGGTTCCACGAGCCGCAAAATACAACTTATCGATCACCGGAGCAAATACCACTCCAAGAATAGGCCGGTCATCCTCGATCAGGGCGATGTTGACTGTGAATTCGCCGGTACGATGGAGGAATTCCTGAGTGCCATCGAGTGGATCGATCATCCAGAAATGTCGCCACGATTTCCGCTCGTCGAACGGAACCTGGACAGACTCTTCCGACAGGACGGGCCAATGGGGCGCTAAGCGGGCAAGCCCGGTCTGGAGGATATGGTGAGACACAAGATCGGCCTGAGTCACAGGCGAGTGATCCAACTTATACTCCACTTGTGGATTTAGATCCTGGTAAATGGCCAATATGGTGCGCCCGGATTCACATGCGAGAGCAGTGATGCGCGGCAACAATTCAGTCAGCCATTTACAAATGTAGGGATCGGCCATTCGAGCTCTCGCTTCCAGGGGTCTTGTTTAGTGCTTTGGAATCCAGGTAAAAAAGAATGAGATTGACGCATTCGTCCGGACTTTTCGCAACAGTGTCAAGGCGAATCTCAGGAGCTTCTGGCGGCTCGTAATCGCTGTCGATCCCGGTGAAGTTTAACAACTCTCCGCGGCGAGCTTGGGCGTAAAGCCCCTTGGGGTCACGACGCTCGCATTCTTCGAGCGAAGCGTCGATATAGATCTCTACAAATTCGTCCGGCTCAAACCGCGAACGGGCGAGGTCGCGTTCTGCGCGATAGGGACTGATGAATGCGACGATAACCACGAGACCGGCGTCCACGAACAAGCGGGCAACCTCCATGGCCCGGCGAATATTCTCCACCCGGTCAGCCTCGGAGAATCCGAGATCCCGGTTGAGCCCGTGGCGTATGTTGTCGCCATCGAGAACATAAGTGTGTTTGCCGGAAGCGAACAGTTGCTTCTCGAGTAGGTTCGCGATCGTCGATTTGCCCGCGCCCGACAAACCGGTCAACCAGAGGCAAAACGGCTTCTGCAGCTTCTGCTGGGCGCGGGCGTCTTTGTTGATATCTAAAACCTGCCAGCGGATGTCGGCCGCCCGGCGGAGAGCGAAGTCGATCATCCCGCCTCCAACAGTCTGATTTGTGAATCCGTCAACGATGGCCAGACCGCCTTGCGCGCCAAATGCAACAGGACAGAGAAATCCTTACCGATCAAATACATCATCACCGGCTCACGTGCCATAGCGATCGCTCCAGGATAATCTCGATGGATTCCGCTTCCAAGCTGGTATAGATAGCGGTGCATCGGACAATCTTAACCAAGGGTTTTGCACATAAACAAAAGCCCTTTCCCCGGTTAGGGGGAAAGGGCTTTTATAGTCGGAACGAGTTTATTCGTCTAGGTCAGCGGGGGGTGCCGGTTTGTTAAATTCGCTCGGGGGGCGAACCTTGCTCTCGCCGGGATAGGGCCGCGTAAAACCGGTCGACATGTACCAGTTCAGGTGGTTGACGGTGTCAGAGTCTTCGGCGTCAGGCTTGGTCAGTTTGCCGGCGAAGATCTGCTTCTTCTTAAGGAGCCAGGCTGCTTTCAGGGCCTGGACCGCAGGGCTGCTCATTTGGTTCGCTGCGGTCGTCGTCGTGACGCCCTGGTCCAGCGGGACCTGGTTCGGCACGTGCGTCCACGGCTGGAAGTTTTCCGCGGGCGGCGTGCCCTGGACGAAAGACGTCCTCATCGGCGACGCAACGAGGTCGAACTGGTTCATGGGCGGCAGACCGAGGATTTGCTCGATCGTCCGAGTCATGTTGACCTGTGTGTAGTAAGTGTGGTCGGTGGGTCCGTTCTGCACAACGTAAGGGCTGACGATATAGCCCGGGCTGCGATGGCCGTCGACGTGGTCGACGCCGTCTTGCGAGTCGTCTTCCTCGACGAAGATCGCCGACGAGGACCATACGTTGCTGTGGCTGATGTAGTCGATAATGCGCCCCACGGCCAGGTCGTTATCGGCCTGCTCGGCGTCCACAGTCGGTGGGCCGCCGGTGTGGTCGTCCATTACCCAAAGAATGCTCAACGCAGGCACCGTACCGGCCGCGACGTCATTGTTAAAGTCCTGCAGCCACACATCGACGCGGAACTGGTCGGGGATGCCCAGATCGAACTGCGGGAAGTTGGTGATGAGGTGGTTAGACACGGCCGGGAGAGAGGATTGTGCCTGGACCGTATTCTGATAAAAGAGCGTCTTCTCGGTCCCAGCCTCGAAGTTCTGCGAGTCGGCGTAAAACTGGCTCCAGGTCGGCTCTTTGGTCGATCCGTTCGGCTGTTTGAACGTATCGTTCTCGACGTATTCGCCGTAGATCTTCACCGGCAAACCGGCCGCCGACGCTTCCGAGAATAGGAAGCCCTTGTTCTGGTAGGCGAGCGCATCGCCGGCGTTCCCGCCTGGATAGCTGCGGACCCAGTCAGGCGACTGGATGTCGTCGGCGTAGGGCGCCAGGGCCTCGGTGATCCACTGGTGACCGTCAGCCGACTGGCGGCTCGGGTCGTAAAAATTGTCGAAGAGCGGGAAGCGCGTCACCAGAGTGTGCACGTTCGGGGTGTCCTTGCCGCCGAACACCGCCAACGAGCTGTCGCCATCGCCAGCAGCCACGTCGCCCAGGATCTGATCATAGGTGCGGTTTTCACGGATGATCATGAACACGTGCTTGATCAGCGACGGATCGCCGATCTTGTCCGGGATTGCGACCGCATTGGTATCCTGGGAACCTCCAGCGGCAGACTTGATATTCTCCGTCAGATCCCAGTGGTTGTTCTCGAAAACCTGCGCCGTCATCGTCGTCAAAGTCGCGCTATTCGGCACGGGGACGATGCTGACGGTGCCATTGTCCTGGTGAGTGTTGTAGTCGGTGACGCCGTGGTCGGTTTCGAACGAATAAAGCGTGCCGACACCCTTGTCGTTGGCAACGATGAGTTTTTTATCGGCCTTGTTCAGCACCACCGAGGCCGGCGCATAGGCTACCGGAATCATGCCCATGACGGCGTTCTTCGGGCTGGCATTGAGGTTGACGACCGCGATCGCGTTGGCATTGTAAAGCGCGACGTAGGCAATGCCTGTGGTGGCATCGACGGCGATCGAGTCCGGCGCGGCGCCATAGGCTGCTTGGCGTTGGCCGGGCACTTTGATCGGCAGCCCAAGGTTGATCGTCTTCTTCACCTCGTTGGTGGTCGTGTCGATGACCGAGATGGTGTCGCTGTAGGTATTGGCGACCAACAGGTAACCGCCAAAGAACGCCATCCCGGTCGGGTGCAGACCGGTCGAGATAGTAGCGGTAACCTTCATCGATGCCAGATCAACCACAGAAACGGTACCTGTGATCGCGGCGCCAACCACTGGGTCGGCGACGATTTCAGTGCCGGCGGAGTTTATCTGGAAGTCCCCCTGGGTAGCGACCTGGCCACCCTCGTTGCTGACGTAGGCGGTCGAGCCGCTGTTGTTGATCACGATGCTGTGCGGAGCGTTGCCTACGCGGATCTGCGTACCCTGCGTCGGCTGCTGCGCGGTCAGGTCGATCTTGGTGAGCGTATCGTTCTGGTTCAGCAGGGCATAAGCGCTCTTGCCATCACTTGATAACGCGACGCCGCCGGGATAAGAAGTGGAGGCAGTATAAAACGAGCCGCAGGCGTTGGCATAAGCGGCCGGCGGGCTGTTCGGAAAGCACTGGATAAAGGAATTGTTCGGCGGCACCTTTACCTGGGCGTCGTCGCTCAGCAAGCCCTCTTTAGAGACATTGGCGATGGTGACGTTGCTGCTGTCCTGGCTGAAAACCAGGTACTTGCCGTCCGCCGAATAGGCTATACCGCTATAGCTGCCGTGCGAATCCGATCCGAACGCGATGTAGTTCTGCAGGACCTCGCCGGTGCGGGTGTCGAACACCTCGACGGCCTCCGTCGCCCCCATGGTGAGGACGGCGGCGGTGTGATTTTTGGCGCTGGGGTTCACTGCGACGGCCTTCGCGCGGACCCGGATGCCGAGGTCGACTTGTTTGCCGGCCGGGGTGATGATCTGGCCACTGCTCACGACAAAAGAGCCGTCCTGCTGCGCGCCGGTTGAGTAGGTCGGGTACGGCACGGACTGAGCGAACGCCGGAATGCTCAGCCCTGTCGCCAGCAGGCCGGCGAGCGGACGCATACGGTTGATTCTCGAATTATTTCGAGTGGCTTTTCGGAACGTTTTTCTGAACATCGATGGTTCTCCCCTGGGATTGTTATCCCGCAATTTGAAAATGCCGAGCGGCGACACGGAAATGTGAAGCTCTATTTCCGGCCAATGGCTAGGGACAAGGGACAAGCAGACAGATGCGGCTGGCGCAGCTGGCTGCCGGGGATGCAGATAGACGGAAGCGCGGTTGTCGAATCGTGGACGTGTACTGGTCAGGAGCCTGAAAACGACCGTGAATTATTGAGGTTTAAACGCGGTCAGCGCCCCCTTTCAACTCGCCCCAAGTATCCCAAACGATTTCTGACGGGCTGGTGACGGTCGCATTACATTTCCGTAATGTGGGCTGAACTTTTTCTCGCGGATTCGAATGCGCGCAGCGCAATGGTGAGCGGAGTCAATTTTTTGGGCGTGGTCTTCGTGTCTTTCCGGTAAGGCGAGTTGCTTCAGCCCAATTACGATCGGGCGATACCCGCCTCTAGTTCCGACCGATCGTCGACCAGGGCGCGCAGTGGCCCCAGCCAGGGTTCGTAGCGTCGCCAGCGCGCGACGGAGTTGCGATTGATCGGCTGCCGGGCCTGCCACTTGCTGGGGGTCCTCACAGCCCGCGGATTGGATTCCGGCCGCAGGCACGCGTCGTGCCACACCAGGCCGCAGGCCGCGATGATCCGCCGGATCACAGGTTCGGGCGCGCGGGTCAGCTCCTCGTAATCGACCTCGATGAAGCGATCCGCCGGCAGAACGCTTCGCCAGTGGTCCATGAGCCGCTGGTAGCCGCGGAAATACATGACCAGTTCGGCGCCTCCGGTCGGAAACGCCAGGCCCGGATGGAAATGAGTTTGATGGATCGACAACGCTGTGTCGACTGCAGTGCGGCGACAATGGATCATGATTGCGCGCGGGAATGCCAGGTGGATCAGCCCTGCCCAGAGGAAGTTGAACGGCATTTTGTCGGTCACTCGGGCCGCCGTGGGCGCGATCGCGCGCAGCACGCCGAGATAATCTGCCGCCGCCTTTGCGAGGAACGGCGTCTCGGTCCCGGCCGCGCCGGAGCCGTGCCACGCCGCCCCTAGCTGGTTCCAGAAATACAACTCGCCGCCGGCCCGGACCTCGGGATGGTTGGAGACGATCTGTTCGACGAGCGTTGTGCCGGACCGCGGCATGCCGATGATCAATACCGGCGTCGCATCGCAATTGCCGAGTTCGGGCGCCCGCGCCATCAATTCGGGTGTGCAGCGGGCAATCAGTTGGTCGATCTCGACGGCGAACGCGGCCGAGTCGAAAGACAAAGAGCCCCGGCGCAAGGCGTCTCCGGCGTCGAAATGCTGTATGGCCAGGGCGTAGTCGCCAAGATCATCCGCCGCCTTACCGAGCGCGAGGTGAAGCCGCAGGCGTTGCGAAGCTTCCAGTCCCGGCGTGGCGAGCGCGGCTTCCATCTGTTGCAGCAGACCGTCGTTCCTCGTGACGGGGCGGCACCGGACCAGATCGTAGTAGCTTCCCGCCAGCAGCGGCGCAAGTGCAATCGCTTGTTGGAAGCATTTGCGGGCCTCGTCGAAACGGCCGAACTCAGAGATCAGATTGCCTAGCAGATCATGCGCCATGGCGTTCCTCGGATCGAGTGCCAGCGTCTGTCGCAGCACCTGTTCGGCTTCCTCATTGCGATCCTCGGTGAGCAGCGCCCGCGCCTTGCCAAGGCGGCCGAAGCTGGTCTTACCTCCGGTCGCCGCCGCGCGGCGGAAACAGCCGATCGCCTCGTCACGGTGGCCCAGCATGTAGACCAGGGCGCCGGCGCGGAACCAAGCCTCGGTCAGGGATGGGAGAAGCTGAGTGGCGCGGTCGTACGCGACGATTGCCCCGCCGATGTTGCCCAGCTTCTCCAAGGCGACTCCCAGGCGGAAATATGCATCGGTGTAACGTGGGTTGCTGGTGACGGCTAGCTGGAATGCCGCGACGGCATCCGGTATGCGGCCGACCTCGAGGCAGGCGAGGCCGAGATCGTGCTGGATGATGGGATTGGACGGCTGCAGCAGCGCGGCTTTGCGCAACGGCGCGATTGCATCGGCTGGTCGCCCGGCCTTGAGCAACTTAGCGGCCAACGCAAGCAGAGGCGGGACTTGCTGCGGCGCGGCTGGGTTTGGAGACCAGGACATGGCGCGAACCTCACATTGGAGTTGGAGCGTGGCGATCGGAATCCGCCAGCGAAATTGAGTACATCATAGCCATAACCGGCCAATCGCTTCCCATTTTCATTCAGGTGGTCTGGAGTTTTCTTATCTCGGTCAGGATCTTGATGAGGCGGATGGAGAGTCTGAGGAGACGATTGCGCGCATTACCGTTAGGGAGAGAACGGCGGAACATCTCCATGACGTGCTGAGCGGCGACTAAGGAGTCGATGAGGCCATCGATGCCTGTACGAACTGGTTCGGTAGATGTTTTGGGTTGTGGAGCCAGATGCCTAGGCTTGGAGCGAGCCAACTGGAACTCACGTTCGAGATCGGTGAGGGCGACATCGACGTAGCGCATGGTCATACTTGGATCGACGTGGCCGAGTAGTTTCATCAGGACGGGGAAGCTGACTCCTGAGCGAAGCATCTCGGTGGCGTAGGTATGCCTGAACTGGTGGGGGACGATACGCGTAGAGAGTCCGAGGGAGTGGCAGACCTGATGAAGATAGTCGCGGAGTGGAACGATCAGAGCCACTTTGCTTCCAGGGCGCGCCAGAAGCCGTCCATCGGCAGGCAGGGGATCCAGGGAGCGGAAGAAGCGCAGCCGTTGGACGAGATCACGGCCGAAGGCATCGATGGGTACCATGCGCTCGGTCTTGAGTTTGCCGAGGGGAACATGGATGGCCCATTGGTTGGGGCCTGTGGCGCGCAGGCAGTGATAGGACAGGTCGACGCATTCGCCGATACGCATGCCGGTCGAGCGGAGCAGGAGGAAGACATTTCCGCCAAGATCGTTGCGACGCCTGAACTCCTGCTGGAGGAGTTGATCCTGCTCGGCGGTGAGTGGCCGTGGCAGAGTGTGAGGCGAGCGCGGAATATCCTCGCGCAGCAGCAAGTGAGCCAGTTCAGGGAGATGGCTGGTGCGAGCCAGTTCATGGAAGATGGTGCGCAGAGCAAAGAGGCGTCCGATGCAGGTTGCCGCGACCAGAGGCGGAGTCTGGCTGCGCAGGTGCGCCATCCATCCGAGGATATGAGGATCGCGGTGCAGTTGTTCGAGACGAGTAATCTTCGGATATTCTGCGCCGAGATAGACAAGGAAGCTGCGCACCACGATGTTGTAGTTACGCTTGCTGGACGGGGTGAGTGCGGTGCACAGAGACTCGACCGTATGCGCGAAGAGCGGCGCCAGGGGATGCTGGAGTGGAGCACGGCGCCAGCGCATCACGGGATCCTCGGTTGAGGATGGATGCACTGTGCTGTCGCGCGGGCGTACTGCAGGTAGACGTCCTGCGGCGAGACCTTCACATAGTGCAAGGTCGTTTCGATGTCGGCGTGGCCCATCAGCTGCATCAATGCGGGTAGGCTGATGCCGGCGCGCACCATATCGGAGGCGAACGTGTGTCTGAAGCGGTGGGGATTTGCCAACTGGACACCGGTAGTGCGGCGATGATGGCGGAACAGAGAACGTAATCCCGCGGGTGTCATACGTTGGCCACGAGCGGGCCCTTTCAACACCACGAACAGTGCTGCCGAGCAGGGATCGGGCCGCTCCACGCGGAGATAGTGATCGAGCAGTTGCGTGGTTTCCGGCGCCAGTGGCAGCAAGCGTAGCTTGTTCCCCTTGCCGCGCACCCGAAGCTGCCCTTCGGATAACAACACATCATCGCGATTCAAGGCCATGACTTCGGCGGAGCGAAGCCCATGCAGGAGCATCAGACCGACGATGGCTAGGTCGCGGGCGTTTCGAAAACTGGACCAGAAGCGTGCCACTTCATCGACCGAGAGGGGAACGATGTTGAGCCGTGGTTCCTTGATGCGCAACCTGCTGAGCTCGAAGCGGGGGCGTCCCAGACCCATCGGCCTGCGGTGCAGGTAAATCTTATGGAAGCCATGCGCCACCTGACAGGGAGCATCGGGGAACTGATTGCGGATCGCACGATCGGCACAGGCGACACGATCGTTGATGGTGGTGGCAGAAGGCGGAGGCTGCCGGCTCGACTGGAAGCGCAGGTAATCGAGCAGAGTTGATTCGGTGAGATCTTGCTGGGAGATATCGCCAGTGTGATGAACGCTCTCCCACCAGCGCATGAAGTGCAGCAGGCTGTGCGCGTAGCTGTACAGGGATTTGTCGGCCAGGCGGCGGACATGCTCACGATCGAGATACCGATTGATCCACGCAACTTCCCGACCAGTATCCTGCTCAATCACGTGCATGGGGCTGTGCGCACCTGATGATGCGGGCTGACGAATCACGCGGAACTTCATGGCTGGGCAGCCTCCAGCAGAGACCGGAACTGTCCCGCGTTCCCACCCCCAACGAAGAACGAGTTTGGATCGTAACCGTGTGGCAGCAGGACGCGAAGGGCCATGATGCCGTGTGCGCCAAGGCGATGGGCCAGTCGCTCTGCAGCCCGCTGTCCGCTCTGGTTGGCGTCGACATCGAAGGTGAGATAGACGGTGCGTTGGCCATCACACAGTTGGTGGAACTGGGCGTCATTCAGATGGGTGCCCAACGAGCAGGCCGCGTTCTGAAAACCGGCCTGGCGTAACGAGCCATAGTCGAATAGTCCTTCGACCAGGATGACTTCGTCATAATGGCGCACCTTTTCCCACGCATACAAGCCGCCCTTGCAGCCGGGCAGGAAACGATGGGCGAAGGCAGAGCCGATGCTGCGGCCGTAGAGGTTGACGATGTGCTCGCCCTGACGCAACGGGAAGATGATGCGCTGATAAAAAGCATCCGCACCCTGTGCGTTGATAAGACCGGCTGTCCGCAAAAGTTCGAAGGAATGACCTTGCGCTGTGAGATGACGCCGCAGATTTCCGCCGGGCGCATAGCCGATGCCCAGTTCTCGCATCAAGGCAGGATGGTAAACTCCGCGTTGCCAGAGATAGCCGAGCGCCTCCGGATACTGATCCAGTTGGTGCTGATAAAAAGTGGCCGCCTGTTCGAGCACTGCGATTGCATCTTTTTCTCGAGTGGCCGTTGGATCGAGATAAGCAAGGCCTTCGTGGAAGGCCAGGTAATGCGAGAGCTGCAGGAAGCGCATCAGATCGCCGCCCTGCCCGCAGCCGTGGCAGTAGAAGACATCCTTGTGTGTGTTGACGTAGAACGAGGGCCGGCTCTCCTCATGCAGCGGACAGAGACCCACATACTCCCAACGGCCCGCAGGCCGGCCAATCCAGTTCTGTTGCCGCAGGTACTCCAGCAGGGACATTCGCCGTCTGCGTGTCTCGACATCTTGGCTCACGCTTTTTTCCGCCTCTGGAACCCAGTCTGGGACGGCTCCTCTTCGGTTCCCAGGCAAGGATGGTGGGCGAGCGGATTTTTTATACGCGCATGGGCCAGAGGACTTCGAGAGCCGAAATGATCCAGGGCAACGGTGCTGCTTTCTGCACGCCAGGCTCACCACGCTCCAGCCAGTGAGCCAGGCGAGTCAAAGTGTGGGAACGAAATGAAAGTGCCGGCTGAGAACAGTCCAGACCATTCGACCAGCGGCGAACCGTGGAGGAATCCGGCACGCGATCCGCATCCTTGAATCTCGACACTGCTCTTTCCCAGGAACAGTGCTCCACAAAGCGCCGCAGCAATGTGTGGCAGCGCGCCACCAGGCTGTAATGGGTGTAAGGGAGTGAGTACACCGGCAGGAAAGTGAAGGTCCTTCCGCACTTGATGCAGCGGCCCCGGCGGATCCCGATCCAGTCGTGATGCTCGTCGTGCGCCTGCTTGCGGCGGCGCCCGTGACCGATGATCGTTTCGCTCTCACAAACCGGACAATGGCGTAAGATGATTCCGTCGTAGTCTTCCGTCCAGCCGGCCGCAGCCCTGTCCAGCGAGACGGAAACTGGGACAAAGAGGATCGTTACCCCGCAGGGGTTCTGCTCCCGGCGTGACCCGCCAAGATCTCAGCTGGAAACAGAGCCCCGCCTCCTGAAGAATCCAACTGAAAGAAAATATAGCTTTTTATGAACAGCTCTTGAGAGTTGATTCAGATTTTGGCCGGTTATCTCCGCCAAGGCACTCATCTATTTCATCCAGAGCTATGGCATTCGTGATAAACGCACTTCCCGATCACGCTCTTCCGCGTGGTCGGCAATCCGGAAGGTACAAATCTTTTTTCTCTGCCTGTGGTAAATAGCCAAAGCACTCGTTGACTGTCGTACGCGTTCCACATGGACGTATAGTCGCCTTTCCGGACAAGTGCCTTCCGCTGGCGACGCCGTCGATCATGTTGAACGGGATTGGCGATTGCTATACTCACCTCAATGGGTCAGCCACGAACATTGCCGCTTTTTGATCCTAATGCAAGACCGCAGTGCTGGAATGAGCGCATGGTGCTCGGTGAATACGCGACACTCTACTCTAGTCTTCGACTTGGGTCCGGCCGGAACAGTGCTCCGATGGAGGGCCCTTTCTGCGTCATCTTCAGTACGCTGGCCGAGGCGGAGGAGGACGCCAACCATCGGGTCATCCTTCTCCCCACTCTTTGCTGCCGTATCTATGATCATCACGGGCTTGGTCGCCAGCCGCTCCGCGAGATTTGCGGGAGCCAATACAAGGGTAAAGGGGATTTCTCACCACGCTTTCGGCGAGGGTGGGGTTTCGGCCTATTTCTTGGCGGTATCGCACTCACCATTGTGGATTGGCGTGCCGACTTCGGTCTCCTGTGGCCCGCAATGTTCGGCACCCGCATGATTCCGGTGGGCCTCTTCCTTCTCGGCACAGAAGTGGTGATTTGCATTGAAGCAAGACTCAAGAAGCGTCGTCTTGTTTATAGGACGCGGCCTAATTAACGGCGCAACGACGTAAGTACTTCGAGGTCAGTAGCTCTCCTGGCACAGTCTGCACGGAGATGCTCATTTCCACGATGCAAGGAATCATTCGCGGACGCACCTCGGATCAACTTCGACGATCTTTCAGGATATTGCCGACGTTGGTGAGGCGAGACTGTAGGAACTCTTGCCTAATCTTCCGCCGATCGACCCTCCTTGCAAGTATCTGATAGTGGGGCGAATTTTGCTGAACGCTTTCTTAGCAGAATGTCCAGCTTCTCTCCCCAGGTTAAAGTAAGGAGCGAGAGGGGCCCGTCCAGGAGTACAACTCGCTGTCGCGGCATATTTCAAGCCGGGTAGCCGGTGGAACTGGAGCCAGACGCTCCCGGCTCTTCTAGCGGACAAGCCGCTACTTCGATGCAAATTGCGCAAGACGAGAGTGTCTTCCTCTACATTTGAGAGAGAAGCGCGTTGATGCGTTTATGCGAATTCTGAGTTTACGATTGATCGTGGCGTTGATTGTCGGCGTCACTTTAGTGTCCCTGGCCTCGTCCTGGTATCAGGTGCAGGCCGAGAAGGACGCTCTGCGCCGCGACCTGGAACGGAAAGCCGAAACATTTGGCGAAAGCCTGGCCGGAAATGCGGAGTCTTACCTGCAGGCGGGAGACAAGGCCAGGCTCGAAGACATGGTTCGCCGTTTCAGCAACCGTGCTCATGTGCTGGGAATCGGCGTGTACGACCAGACTCTCCTTCCTTTGGCCGTGAGCCGCGATCTTAGTGCTGTCCTGCGGGGAATACCCTCGACCCTCGCTGATGCAGTGGCGCACAATCAGCCGGAGACGAGCTACGCCCGGTTGCATTTCAAACGACTTTACATGGTCGCAGCGCCATTGCACGCGGTTGATAAGAGGGTCGCGGGCGGCATGATCATTGTCTACGATACCGCCTACATCCGCGCCGAAATTTTCCGCGTTTGGAGCCGCGTCTTTGTCCACATCGCAGGCATGGTGCTGTTGATTGTTGCCATTACTTTGTTGATCGTGCGCTGGAGCCTCGTTGGGCCGATCGCACGTGCGGCCCAGTGGATGAATGCCCTCCGGACCGCGCGCCACTCTGTGCAAGTACCTGCCAAGGATCTCGATTTTTTCCTGCCGCTGGCGCGGGAGATGGCACCTCTTGCGGAAAGCATGCGGCAGGCGCGAGCCGCGGCGGAGATCGAAGCCAGACTGCGGAACACTAACGAATCTCTCTGGACCGCCCAGCGGCTGGCCGACCATGTTCGCACGAAGCTGGACGGCAGCAGCCTGTTTGTGGTCTCCAATCGCGAGCCCTACGTTCACAACCGGCAGGGCAACGCCATAACCGTGACCGTCCCAGCCAGCGGCCTGGTGACGGCCATTGAGCCGATACTTTGTGCTTGCAACGGGACTTGGGTGGCCCAGGGAAGTGGGTCTGGCGATAGAGAAACCGTAGATGAGCATGACCGGTTGCAGGTTCCGCCGGATGATCCTCGATATACCCTTCGCCGCGTTTGGCTCACGACAGAAGAAGAAGAGGGCTACTACTATGGTTTTGCCAATGAGGGGTTATGGCCACTTTGCCACATGGCACATACGCGTCCCATCTTCCGCGCCTCTGACTGGGAATACTACAACCTAGTGAATGCTCGATTTGCCGACGCGCTCGCGGAGGAGATGGCGGGTGAGGAACGTCCTGTCGTCCTGATTCAGGACTATCATTTTTCGCTGTTGCCACGCATGATGAAGGAGCGGATACCTCACGCCAGGGTTGCGATTTTCTGGCATATTCCCTGGCCTAATCCGGAAGCCTTTAGCATCTGCCCATGGCAGCAGGAACTGTTGGATGGCCTGCTGGGCGCGGACCTGATCGGGTTTCATGTTCAGGCGCACTGCAATAATTTCCTGAGTACGGTCGATCGCGTGCTTGAAGCACGAGTAGATTGGGAACATTTTGCTGTCAAACGCAAGGATCACTGGTCATCGGTGTTGCCGTTCCCGATCAGCGTGGAGTTTCTCGAGCCGGCGGAGAGCCCTGCCAAGAGGATTGTGGCCGAGGAACGCAGTGCGCTGATCGCGGAACTGGGGATCGAAGCGTCATTCCTCGGCGTCGGCGTCGATCGGGTGGACTATACGAAAGGCATTATCGAACGCTTCCAGGCGGTGGAGGCGTTTCTGGAGAGTCATCCTCGTTATCAAGATAAGTTCACCTTCATTCAGATCGGCGCGCCCTCACGCACGCAAATTCAACGCTATGCCGATTTTCAGAAGGAAGTCGAGGCTGAGGCTAACCGTATCAATGCGCGCTTTCAACACGGAAAATGGCGGCCGATTGTCTTTTTGAACCGTCAACACAGCCATGAAGAAGTGCTCCGATATTACCGTGCGGCCCATCTTTGCATGGTTACCTCGTTACATGACGGAATGAATCTAGTGGCTAAAGAGTATGTCGCGGCACGCGATGACGAGGGTGGAGTTTTGATCCTGAGCCGATTCACCGGCGCAGCGCGGGACCTACGGGATGCCATCGTCGTCAACCCGTATGATGTTCAGTCGACGGGCGAGGCGATAGCGCAAGCGTTGGAGATGGACTTCAGCCAGATACGTGACCGGATGCGTCGCATGCGAAGATCGGTGAAGGAGCACAACATCTATTGGTGGGCAGCCAGTCTGATCGGGGAACTCTGCGAGCTTCGCCTAAGCTGATGATGCAGGCGGGTCTACTCCTCCACGGTTCGGGAGTTCATCGCGTTCAGGACGCTCGTCTCGATCGTCTGCACGTAAACATTACCCGTCGTGCTGATGCTGGCGTGCCGTAAAGCACCCCGCGTGTCCTTGAGTGTGCCGTGGTCTCTGCGAGGCTTGCCATTTCGTTTTTCCTTGGCGAGAGTCCAGTCAACTTCCGCGCAATTGGAACGGTGAATTGCTTTACCTCATCACTGCTTCCGGCGTTGCAACCACATTTCTTGTCGGTGTAGCTCTGACAAGATCCTGTTTGAGCAGATAGAACGATACGGCAAGCAGAACCATGTCTTTCATGAGAAAGGCAACGTTCCAGACCATCGCCGGAAAGCCACCAGCCGAGGGAGCCCAGCCATCCGGCATGAATGGAATGATCGTGAGGGTGCAGAGGAATGTGGCCACTGACCCAAGAGCACCCAAAACTCCGAGCTTCTTGTTCCAGAAGCCGGCCAGCAGAAGCGCTCCAAACAGCCACTCCGAGACGCCCAGCAACTAGGTGGAAACTTTCATGCCACGGACTGGATACATCCAAAAGATGAGCGGTCCGTGAGTAAAGAATGGAATTAACGATAAAATACGAAATTCCGTTCGAAGGTAGCGACGATTCTGGCGACAACTACGAGCGTTGGGAGGCAAAGTCTCCTGCAGAGAACCCTGAGAGCCGATTGGCGCGAAAAGAGAGGGAAGAGTTGCTGAAGATGCAATTCTCCGTTTGCCGCAGACATTACGAGAAGTGGTCGAGCTTCGGCAAGCAAAAGGATATTCCACGAGAGAGATCGCACAAGCTCTCGACATCTCTGTTCCTGCGGTCAAATCAAGGCTCTCGCGTGCCAGATTGAGCCTGCGCGCAACGCTCCTTCCAGCAAATTCGCGATCCGAATCCTATTAGCGGGCATTCTCCCTGTGTGGCACTTAAGCCGCTTTTTCAAGCGGATAGGTTTCGATCATAGGCCGCACGGCAGTCAGCTCGGCAAAACGCAATGTATCCTCGGGAGTCCGTTGGTATTCCCCGCAGACCATCATCTCTGATTTTCAGCCATGATCGCTTTTTGGCCATAATAGCTGATCAGATAGAACGCAACTCCGAAAGAGATAATGTCCTTGAAGAGAAACAGGCCGAGATTGTTCATGTAATGGATGCCGTGTACCACGACGGTGTCATCCGGAGTCGTGATCAACATGGTGCTTGTGGTGAAGAACATGCCGACTAGAATGATCCCGCCCAGAATGCCCGCTTTAGGTTTAAAGTAGCCAATGATCAGTAGGATTGCTGCTGTCCATTCAGTGGCCCCGATCATATCCGACCCAATATATGGTCCAAAAACCTTGAATTGCCAACTGGTAAGTGGGCTGTTAGTGACGAGCGGGATGATGCCCTCTGCTCCGGGTGCTGTCATTTTGAACTTGCCTGCCCACAGCAACATCACGATCATTCCAATGCTGCAAACAAGGAAAGGGATATTTCGATCTGCAACAAACGCTGCAATCTTGGTTAGAACACTCTTCGCCTGCAGTTTGTTACCTCTGTTCGCTTGAGATCCGCGCACACCATCACCCGACGCCTCAGCGGATGTGGTTTCAGTCATAAAAGGACTCCTTCATGTGATGATCCATCGTTGTCAAATATTGAAGGCCGATTTGAAACACTATCAAATTAAGCCCTGCGCTTCGTAATCAAACCACTTCTGATAGCCAAAAAAGAAGTAGAGGATCACCATCGAGGCGCGAATGAGGTTAAGGTCGAGATCTCCTTGGAAGAGACGCATCTGCGCGAGACGAGTGATTAGCCTGTTCATGATTGATGTCCTTCTCCGAAAGCCGGCCAGCCGCCGACCCGGCGTAGCTTGGTTAGTCTCCGTTCGACCACAAATGCCTGATCCTTGGGCCCCGGCAAGATGCGGCCAAGGTGGTCGCGGTTGGTCAGCTAGCCAATAGCGGCGCATCGGACGTCATTAATTTTGATTCCATTTTTGGAATTGATGGCGCGGATGAGAACAGCGGTATGAGCCCCTCGATCAATGTTGGGTGAGTCAAGATGGCGTCGCGCAAGGCCGTATACGGCAATCCTGCATTCATCGCAATCTGGACGGATGTCATCACCTCCCCCGCTCCGACACCAAATGCCGTGAAGCCAAGGATGCGATCGCTGTCAGCTTCGACCAGCGCCTTCACGAATCCACGCGTCTCCGAGAGTGTGTGCGCCCGGAGATTTGATTCCATTGGAACTTTGAACAAACGATACGCAACGCCCTGAGCTCTGGCCGCATTCTCATTCAATCCAATGCGGGCCAATTCGGGGTCCGTGAACAGGCAATAAGGAACTTGCCTTCCGATGGTCACATGGTGAATTCCATTGAGGTTGTCATGCACGACCCGGAAGTCGTCGACGCTGATGTGTGTGAATTGTGGGCTGCCTGCAACTTCACCAATGGCCCAAACGCCAGGCGCGGTTGTCTGCAGTCGTTCGTTGACCTTGATATATCCGCGATCAGTCAGTTCCACGCCGGCCAACTCCAGCCTAAGCCCCTCAGTATTCGGAGTGCGTCCTGCAGCCACTAACAGATGGCTGCCGTCGAGGGTCCTTTCAGTTCCGCTTTGCTCGATAACGACTCTCACCGAGTTTCCCGATGTTCCCGACACGCGCTTGATCCGCGTATTCAGAAGAACGTCTATGCCCTCGTCTTTGAGGAGACTGTGAAGAGCTTCACCCACGTCTTCGTCTTCTTGGGGCATCAAGCGCTGTCTGCGCCCGATCACCGTTACACGGCTGCCGAAACGGCGCATCGCCTGCGCAAACTCTACTCCGACATAGCCGCTGCCAATGACAACCAAGTGTTCGGGAATGCGGTCGAGTTCCAGCGCCTCAATATGCGTCAGCGGTTGTGCCTCAGCGAGACCGGGAATCGCTTCCAGCTTGGCTCGCGTCCCGGTACTGACGATCACGTTCGTGCCGCGGAGTCGACGGATGGTCCCGTCGGCGAGGACGACCTCCACAGTTTTGGGGGCTATGAATCGGCCCGTTCCTGGAATGAACTCCGCGCCTGTCTTGTCATAATTGCTCAAATACATTTCGTTCAGGCCGCGCACCATCTTGCGTTTGCGCTCACGAACGCCTGACATATCAATCGTGAAGCCGTTGTGCGTGATCCCAAACTCCTTGCTGTGGCGGAAATACGACGCGACTTTGGCACTGTGGATGATGTTCTTGCTGGGAAGGCACGCGATGTTTGGACATGATCCGCCGATGTATTTGCGGTCGATGGCTGCGACACGCTTTCCTTCTCCAGCAAACGTCCACGCAGCGATCGTTGATCCGGTGCCGCCCCCAAGAATGAGGAGATCAAGCTCTTCCACGTGCGACTCTTTAGGCAGCTGTGCGGATGAAGTGATCATAGTGTTGTTCATGCCGATTCCTCGGGAAAAGGTTTTTCCATGGTGATCAGTAAGAGCCGAATTCTCCAGCCGGCTGCGTGTCAAACCGCGGCGCCGGCCGGATGAATTCTTCGTGCTCATGCGACTCTTGCTGTCGAAGCCCGGGGTTCGGTTTTGGCTTGCATCGACTTCATAAGGTCGGCTGCAGACGCTCCTTCGAGCGACAGTCCGTAGCCGACTTCCCGCACAATGCGCTCTTTCAAGGGTTGAATGAAGTGCACCCGTGTGTTGCGTCGCGTCACTTCCGGAGCCTTCAAGTACAGTTCGGCTAATTCCTGCGCCCGGCTGAGCGCCTTTCCGTTCGGCACAACCTCAGCCACGACTCCCCATTCCTGTGCGGTGCGCGCCTTCAGTGGTTGCGGATTCAGAAGGAACGCTTCGGCTCGTCCTGCGCCAGCGCGATAGCTCCACGTGGTAAAGATTCCATCACCGGGTGCAACACCAGCGGCATAATGGCCCACATCCTGGAAGGTCGCCCCCTCGGCAGCCACAATCACATTGGCGAGCAGCGCATAGTCGGAGTGAATATGCGCTCGTCCCTCGATCGCCGCGATGACCGGCACACGTATGTTGGCTATGTTTTCCAAAACCTGAACGCCTTCGTCGTGAATCTGGCTCCAGACGCCGGGATCGGCGGCGTTGCCCCAAGATGACCAATCGACATCAGTAATGAAGTCCCCGCCCGCGCCGGTCAGGATTACGATCTTGTTCGCTCGATCTTGCGAAACACGGTAGAAGGCCTCGACAAACTCAGTGTGAGTTTGTGCGGTCATAAGGCACGGCCCTCCGTTGGTGTGAAGTTGAACCGTCAGCACGCCGTTGGCGTCTCGAGTCAGCTTTACATTGTGATAAGCAGTGAAGTAGTCAGCTTGAGCTGTTTGCATCGGAGTCTCCTCTGTGTTTGGGTGCTGGGCGTGAATCGTCTGCAACTGTTCAAAAGTCTCAGACGACTCCGGATGGATCTGGAACTGAAAATGCGCGAGAAATCAGATCTGCGCTACGCCTCCATCGACGAAAAGCTCAATGCCCGAGATGTAACTCGCTTCGTCCGACGCGAGAAATGCGACAGCCTTAGCGATTTCGTCGGGATCTCCGAGTCGGCCCAACGGAACGTTCTTTGCGAGCTCTTCTTTCATCTGTGTGAGTGCCTCGCCCTGCTGCCAACTTTCGAATATCGGCGTATCGATATGGCCCGGGCTAATGGCGTTCACGCGAATATGGCGCTCACGGAGTTCATTCGTCCAAGTGCGTGCGAAGGACCGGACGGCAGCCTTGGTGGCGCTATAGACGCTAATACCGGGAAAGCCCTTGATGGTCGCGATCGACGCGTTCAGGATGATCGACGCGCCATCCTTCAGCAGAGGAAGCGCCTTCTGCACCGTGAAAAACAGTCCCTTCACGTTCGCGTTGAAGTGAAGATCGTAGAATTTCTCGTCGACAGTTCCGAGCGGCGCGATCTGTGAAATCCCGGCGTTCGCGAAGATCACGTCAATTTTTCGACCATATCCATCGACCGATTCATACAAGCGGTCAAGGTCGCTCAGGCTGGCGACATCGCCTGGGACGCCCGTCACCTTCTCGCCGATTTCAGCAACGGCAGACTCCAATGCGTCCATGCGGCGGCCCGTGATGAAGACGTGATCCGCGCCTTCTAGTACGAAGCGCTTTGCTGTGGCCAGACCCATCCCCGTCGAGCCGCCGGTGATGACCGCGACCTTGCCCGCTAACTTCCTGGCGCCTACATGATTAAGTACTGCGCTTGCTTTCGGCGCAGCGTGGCTTGCGAGATCAGGACTGTGAAGAGTCGTCTCGGTTGTGGTGCTCATCTCTACCTCCCATGGTTGTCGGCGGTTCGCCCGCGCCTGGCTGGAATGCAATACGCATGCCAACTCTCGGATTCCGGTAAGCGATTGAAAATAGGGTGGCGACGCATACGGAGCATCGGAACCAGGATGAAGGTGTCAAAGCTGTTATCGAGACGTTGACAGTCGCTCTAGTGCCATCTCAAAGGGGGTTGCCTTTACACTCAGCCTTCTGAATCCGCGTCATTTAGGGCATCCGCCGCGTCCAGTGCGTTCAGTTGAGTACTGCGAACAAGTTGTCTCAGAAGCTCCCTCACAAAGACACCGCATTGGAGCTTGATCTTGTTCTTCATCAATTGCAAGAGCACACGCTCTCCCTCCGGACCGATTCCTGTCAGGCTTCTCAGGTCAACGATGAGTTCGCGGCCCTCAAGGTCAGCTCTTGCTTTTTCGCAAGCGATTGCGAGTTCACTGGCCCAGGGGGCCACGAGTGTGCCCTCCACAATCAACTTGCGTTGGCGCTGCCCGTCGACAAGCGAGATCTTCAACATGCGCACCTGTCCTTGAGGGGTCAGGAGGGCAAGGCGGATGCCAAACGCTCGGAGCGATAAGTACTTCTGTTTTCAGTACTGAATAAGAATCGGCCGCCGGGAGTTGAGACTGTCAATCGAGCTTTGACACTTATGCTGACCGCATCAGGCGTAGTCCCGGGGATCGATGCCGAGTTTTTTCATTCGGGCGAGGAGAGTAGTGCGGTTGATGCCCATGCGCGCGGCGGCTCCATCGGTACCGCCTACGCGCCCCTTCGATTCAGTGAGCGCGCGCACGATCGCGTCCCGCTGTTTCTTCGTATCCTGATCGGCCACGGTGCTGTTAGCGTGTAATGCTTTTATGGTCTCTTTCACAATGCGGGCAATGTTGTCTTGATCTGCTGGTGTACGCTCACCGTCATCGACTTTCACCTTGCGTAGCTCCGATAACGGAGCCTCCAGCGACCTGCCGCGCGTGAGGATCACCGCGCGTTCGACGAGGTTCTCCAGTTCGCGAATGTTTCCAGGCCACTCCCATGTCTGCAGGGCCTTCATCACAGCCGCGGGAATACTGTCGATCTTCTTCTGCATCTGCTTGGCGAATTTCTCAACGAAATAGCTCACGAGCAGAGGAATGTCTTCCTTGCGCTCCCGCAGCGGCGGTATTCGGATCGGAAACACGTTCAGCCGGTAGTACAGATCGCTGCGGAATTCATGCGCAGCCACCATCTTTTCAAGATCGCGGTTGGTGGCGGCGATGAGCCGAACGTTCACTTTACGCGTGCGCGTGCTTCCCAGCCGTTCGAATTCCCGCTCCTGCAATGCCCGCAATAGCTTGGGTTGGATTTCAAGCGGAATGTCGCCTACTTCGTCCAGGAACAGGGTGCCTTGATCGGCAAGTTCCAGCCGGCCGATCTTTTGAATGATCGCGCCCGTGAAGGCTCCCTTTTCATGACCAAACAACTCGCTCTCCAGGAGACCAGTCGGAATGGCAGCACAGTTCACCTTCACAAACGTGCGATCCTTGCGGCGGCTGCTATCGTGAATCGCTCGGGCAATCAACTCTTTGCCGGTTCCCGTTTCACCGAGCAGCAAGACTGTTGAATCACTGGGCGCAACGGTTCCGACCAATTGAAGAACGCGCTTGAGCGCCGGACTGTTCCCCACGATTTGTCCGAACTCCATGTCGCCCCGGATTTCCGATTCGAGATAGAGCTTTTCCTGAGCCAGTTTCTCTTTGAGTTCGGAAACTTCGCGATACGCGAGGCAATTCTCAATGGCAATGGCTATTTGCCCGGAAGCGTCTTTGAGGAAGTCGACATCCTCAGGCGTGAACAAATTGTCTGTGGTCCGGGCAATTGCCAGGACTCCGACGGCTCGACCCTGGTTCACGATGGGTATCACACATTGACTCTTAACCCCCTCAGCGAGCAGCAACTCGTAATAATCGGAAGGAAAATCCTCGCGGTTGGCTGTACTTCTAACCACCGGCTCCAGTCTTTCAAGTGCTCGTTTGACAACACCCGCGGGAGGGATGAGTTGTTCTTCTTTAACAAAGCCTCTGCTTTCCGGGAAATCCAATGCGTGCACCCGGAATGTTCCTGCAGCTGCATCAGGCAATGAGATGTGCACTAAATCACAATGCATGAGTTCCCGAATACTGGCCGAGATTGCGCGCAGCACTTTCCGAAGCTCCAGATTTGAAGTGATCTGGCTGGTAAGCTTCAGAAGTAGTTGAAGTCGAGTGTTCTGGACAGCGAGACTCTGCTCAGCTTTTTTTCGTTCCTCAATATCGGTATTCGTTCCGTACCATTTGACAACTTTTCCGCTTTCGTCGAAGGCTGGAGTCGCGCGGAAAAGAAACCAGCGGTATACTCCGTCGAAACGGCGCAGACGCCCTTCGATCTCACCCGGCTTGCCAGAAGCCAACATCCCTTGCCAGTACTCCACCAGCACGTTTAAATCGTCCGGGTGGACCGCAGTTGTCCAGCCCCAACCCTGTGCTTGGTCCGCCGTAAGCCCGGCGTAATCGAGCCAGCGTCGATTGAAGAATTCAGCCGCGCCGTCTGCCGCGGCTGACCACGCCATCGATGGAATAGTTTCGATAACATCGCGCAGCTCTCGTTCACTGCGCTGCAGCTTTTCATTCTGACGCTGTAATTCCGCGCGAGCAGCCTCCGCCTGGCGAAGATTGAAATTGTCGTCAATCGCGAATGCGACTACTCGACCAATGACTCGCAAAAAGCCAATGTCGTCGCTGCTGTATTCGGTTCCAGGATGTCCGGACATGCCCAACGCGCCCAGGCGACGATGCGGCGTAGTGAGGGGAACAAAAACGAGCGGACCGACGTCAAGCCCCTGAGCGGCAATTCCTTCCTTGAGGCGTGCCGGTACTCTTTCATCCGTGTTCCAGTCGTGAATATGGAAAGGCTCTTGGGTGGTGTATGCCTGCCACGATGGTCGCTGTTGAACCGGTACATCCGCATAGGCCGCCACGAGGTTCTTCTCTCGGCCCACCACCGCCCATTCGACTTCCGTGGAGTTCTCTTTGTAGACAATGATGTAGAACTGTAGGAACTCGAGGAATTCACGCAATTGGTCAGAGAGGATCTTCGTCAGGTCCTCAGGTTCTCGGCACACAGAAAGGGCTTCGCTGAGGCGAAGTACAGCTTCATAGCGCCGGCCAGTGCTCTGGGGCGCGACGCAGACATCTGCGCTCATCTCGAGTTTGGGTGGGGCTCCCATCTACGCTCTCGGCCAGAGCTTATCCTACAAGACCGGGCGATTTAACTGGCTTGCAGCTCCATTAGCAGTACCTGCTACCCCTCTATTATCCGTTCGCGCCGGAGCAGCGTCCAGGACTCTCAAATGAGCACCGGGAACTCACCTGGAGGATTGTAGCGACCACCTCTTTGCGATGCGCCGATGGCTCGGCACTACAATATCAGAGTGGTCGCATTCACTGCCGACAGGACGCTTTCTGCGATTTCCTGCACATAAAATTTTGCCCCTGGTCGTGATGCCGGCGACCGCAAGTGCGCCGGTACGTCGTTCGTGGTGGCAGGCTATGGCTCTCCTGCAGTCGTCCTCAGCGCGCCCGCAATCGGCAGAACACGAATCGTACCCATCATTCCGCCATCCTCATGCTCCAGCAGATGGCAGTGATAGACGAACGTTCCCACCGTATTCGGATCGCGAAAATCCATGCGCAGCGTGACGCTGGGATATGGCGCGCCCTTTCCCTTCCAGTAAGGCACATTGATCGTGTCCCGCAGGAAGGGCTCATCGACCGGTACGCCGTCCCATTGCGTCCAGCATGAAATGAATCTGGTGGATGTGAAACGTGTGCGCCTCCGTCGAGCGGTTTTCGATCACCCAATCCTCGACATCGCCCTGATGCGCGGTGATGTCAGGCTCCGTCGCGTGCGGATTAAAGGGTGCGGGAGTCTTTCCATCGACGGTGATCATAAAGACGGTTGGGCTGCCCGGGAGAGTTGGGATCCTGCGGCCGTTCGGAGAAGTAGAGCTTTCGCGTCCGCACCGGCTTCACGTTCCCGAGCCAGACCGAGGCGAGGGTCGGCAGCGGCGCCGGGGAAGTGCCGCAAGCCGCGATGGCGGCTCCGGTGCGTGATCCGGAGACGCACAATGTTCGCCAAGGAACGCGCCGGATCGTTTTCTCCCGCCGGTCCCGTGTCGACGCTGCGCGTGATCAGGCGTCGCCGCGAGCCCCCTGGACAGGCCCTTGAAAATAAATTCGACGCGCGCCGCCGGCGGCAAAAAGACATGGTCTGTCCAAAGAACTCGGTCACGCATCATTCCGTTCTCATTGATCGGAACGCCGTCGAGTGACACGACGCCGATGGATTGAGGCGTACTTGCCGACCAATATCTGAAGGTCGATATAGGTGATGGCCGAAGCATTCAGAATGCGCCATAGCTGCCGCTCTGCCGGCCTACACCATGATCGTCGCGGGCGGATAGTCCGGATAGGGCACGGGAACGAAGTTGATCGAGAGGTCCTTGGCCGGTTTGCCACCCCCGGTTCCAGTGTTGAGAATGTCTCCTTCGGCATCGCGAAACACCGGCGGCGTCAGGCCGTCTTTGGCCGGCTGCGCCTCCGGATGAAGCAGCTCCTGATCTCGAATCACGAAGAGCTCGTTCGCGCAGGCCCGCGAGCTCTCCGGTTGGCGCGCTCAATTCCGTCGACAATCATCGCCCCGGACGCTCCGCCGAGCACCTGCGGATTGGTGAAGCCATGCACGTGCGGGTGATACCAGTACAACCCGGGCGGCTCGTCCGGTGGAATCCGGAAGCGGTATTCAAAGGCGCTTCTCCCGGCTGAACCGCTGTATTCAACACGTCGTCTTCATGGCACGAAGCGCGGCACAGTCAGGCCGTGAAAATGAAGGTTCGTGGAAAGCATGGTCATTTCTGCGCTCGCGCAAGGATCGGAGATCGGCATGCCAGTGTCGTGATGCGAGACAGACGAACTCGTCCCGGACGAGGACGGCATCAGTTTGTTCTTCAGGTGCAGAATCAGCAGATCGCCTGGCCGAAGACGCAGGGTGGGAGCCTGGCTGCCGTCCTTCGATTGATAGCAATATTCTTCCTGCCCATTGGCGGCCGTGAAGTTTCTGTACGTCAGATCGACCTTCAGCACGCCATTGCGGCTGCGCAGTTCCTCGGGCTGCGTCACAACGCTCCCCGGAGCGGGGCGCGGGCAAGGTTCCTTTCGCGCTGATGCCAAGGCCGAGGCGAGCCCCAGACCTACAGTGGCAAACAATCTGGATATGCAACAAAACCCGCTCCTGAGGTTGGTACTGGTGTTGCGATCCATCACTGGGTCATGAATCGCTCGGCATGGCTTACCAACTGGTAATCCAGAAAATATGGATGTTCGGTGAACAAGAGATGAACGTCCCATCCTCTGCGTCTGAGATATCGAGATATGAACAGAGTACGGCATCTGCGAATGTGCTGCGATTTCATTTTCGCGTAACAAAAGTGGTCTACGGTTTCTCTCGTTGCCTCCACGTGGCGACGCGTCTCAAAGGACGCTGAAAGGGTTCGAAATGCAAAAATATTCTGCACTTCTCGCACTTGCTTCCATCGCTCTGAGCCCGTTCGCATCGCAAGGGCAGCAATCGGCGCCCCGGTACGCCTGGTGCATCCTCCTTTCCCACGACAACACCGATCAAGCACCTCGTCGTCATCTTCGATGAGAACATCTCCTTCGATCATTACTTCGGCACCTATCCAACGCTGCAAACCCGCCTGGCGAGCCGGCCTTCAGAGCGCTTCCAGGACACGCCAGCTGTCAACGGCCTGACCTCGACTCTGCTGAAAGCGAACCCGGACTCGGCCGCACCCTTTCGTCTCGATCGCTCCGAAGCCGTCACCTGCGACAACGACAATCACTACACCGATGAGCAGAAGGCCTACGACGGCGGCCTGATCGATCAGGTCTCCGAACTACTCAGCGGCACCGGCGCGGACTGCACTCCCAATCTCTCCATGGGCTACTACGACGGCAACACCGTGACCGCCCTGTGGAACTACGCGCAGCACTTTGCGATGAGCGACAACTTCTTTGGAACGAACTTCGGCACTACGGTCATGGGCCATCTGAATCTGATCTCCGGACAGACCCATGGTGCCTACTCCCGCCTCCGTCTCCGGCAAGGTCGCGAACGGCAGCGTCATCGCCAACATCGACGCCACTGCAGACGACTGCTCGACCGGCACCACGATTCAGATGACCGGCAAGAATGTCGGCGATCTGCTGAATGCCAAGAGCATCACCTGGGGCTGGTTCTACGGCGATTGGACGCCGACCGGGACCAGCGGCGGCAAGGCGCAATGCACCAGTCAGTACGATGACCACTACGACGCCCTTCCAGTACTACGCATCGACGGCGAACCCGCACCACCTGCCGCCGTCTTCTGTCGTGCGCCATCGGATACACGGATCAGGCGAACCATCAGTACGCGCTGACTGACTTCTGGAATGCCGTGTCCAGCAACAACCTGCCCGCCGTGAGTTTCCTGAAGGCTCCCGCCAACGAGACCGGCCATCCCTCGACCTCGAGTCCGCTGGCCGAGCAGACCTTCCTGGTGGACACCATCAATCGCCTGCAGCAGAGTCCAGAGTGGAAGGACATGGCCATTCTCATCGCCTGGGATGACTCCGACGGCTGGTACGATCACGTACTGGCGCCGATCGTCAGCACATCCGAGCGATCCGGAGAACGATGCACTGCTCGGACCGGCGGGGCTCTGCGGCACAGCGAAAGTCCGGAGCCTATCTCGATCGCTGCGGCTATGGCCCGCGGCTTCCATTCCTGGTGATTTCGCCCGTTCGCGAAGCAGAACTTCGTCGCTCACACCGTTGCCGATCAGTCATCGATCCTGCGCTTCATCGAAGACAACTGGCAGCTCGGCCAAATCGGCGATCAATCCTTTGACGCGCATCGCCGGATCCATCCAGAATCTGTTTGACTTCAACTCGTACGCCGATGGACATGTCTCTGAACGAACATTGATGCTTGATCCGGATACGGGAGAACAGAGAGGACGGTAACCTCGTGCCGAGCACTCTTTCCTTCTCAGAAAGGAAGCATAGCCAGCCGGGTCGCTAATGTCTTGAGTCATTAACTCGCCGACAATTTTGTCATCTCGACCGGAGCGAAGCGGAGTGGAGAGATCTGCGGTTTCAGCCATCTACGTTGCATCCCCGGTCTTTGAAATATGGTGCGAATTTCTGACTCACGACACTAAGTTGAAATCGCACACTTGGGTGAGAGATAACGGCTACAATCCCGGCGGTTACTTTCGAGGCTAAGAGCCTGGATTTGATGCGGGTCACCTGCGTCGGTTGCTGTCTGTTCTGGAGTTGGAGTCGTGATAAAGCTTACTTCGGCAGGCCAATTCGCTCCAAGACAATGTGTGGTGTCGAGGCGTTGGTTGCCACGTTACCTGCGCTGACAAGTAATTCAAACGGCCGCAGATCGCCGTGCGCTGTCGTCGCCCGCTGCAGAGTGGGCATCATCGATAAGGGATCCAGGAGAAACGCGGTGGCTGCCTGAGTCCCCGCGGTATTCAGGCCGGCAACAATTAATACGTGACCAGTGTCGGTAAGGTTCGGCAAGTAGGCGATGATGCCGTAGGTCCGCTCCTCCTGTCCCTTGGTGGTGTAGATTTGGGCTTCGCCGGTTCGAGGGTGCAGGTTCACAAATCCCGACGGCTTATCCGGGTCGCGCTCGAATCGAAAACGGAAATGCAACTGAGGACGAAAGAGCTCGATCCAGGGATTCGCCTCATCGGATCCAATCAGAATGGCATTGCCGGTGCGAAGATCGTCCATGCGCAGGTCGCGCGCATAGCGGATCATCATCCGGTCGGGAACGACCTCTCCCAATTGCGCCAGGTGCGCAGCGAAATCGAGGTCGACCACACTGGTGAAGCGGCGGCCACCCAACTTGAAAATCTCACTGGCATTCGGCGCGTCTGCCTTCTCCGGGGTCCTGTAGCTTCCATTGACGTATGCGGCAAGCGGCACCGGGCGTTCAGTAAACCGCTGCATGATGATGAGGCCGTCATCGGAAGGCACAATGAAAGTGTCGCGATCCCTGCTGAAGAGTTGCGTCCACAGGACGTGCGATAGCGCTTCTTGTCGAGAGACGATCAGTCTGGAGTGCCTCAGAAGCATGGAGCCGGCCCCGAGGAGAACACCTATAAGGAGCGCAAGGACCATGCCCGGAGTGATGCGGGAATGTCCGGCGACGTTCCGCCAGAGTCCTGAAGAACAGGGGAGGCAATCTCAAGTCTCTCGGACACTACCGGTTTGGTTATCCCGGATTCCTGGGGCTCAGTTTCTTCGGGAATAGCGCTGTCGCCGAGCTTAGGTGAAGCCGGGACATTGTCAGAAAAGAATGGCGTGTATCCGCCGCGAGGAATCTCAAGCCGTAGCCTCTCCGCGTGTCCCTCCGCAGCGAAGTACTCTTCGATACGCTTGCGTAGTTTACGCGCATAGCTGCGTACGATGTTGTCGTCGTTTGGATCGTAACCTTCCGCCCTGCCGAAGACGATCACACCGATCCGCTGTTCCGTGATCTCGTCTGTGCGGCCTCGAACACAGCGATCGACGATGTAGAGAAGAAAATCCGAGAGCAGCCCCGAACGGCCCAGCGATCGGCTCGCAGCGATGCGCAATGCAAGCTGCCAACGGGGGTCTTCCGCATCATAGGCAGTCCCGCGCCCAGTGCGCCATCCAGCCGGGAGACAACGCCCGACGCGGCCTTCGGCGATGGCTCCAGGGTCTGCATGGCGTTCGAACTCTCTTCATTTGAATCGAGTCTAAAGCGACTCGATGAATGCTTTGTGAATCCACGTGTATCGCGGCATTCGCACACATGTGTTCATTCACACAGATGAAACGCACGCTGTGATGATTTTGCTGAAGATACCAGCACTGCGCCGTGTCCACGGACTTGAACACAAGAAAAACCCCTACCGCGAGTTCCGGTGCCACTCGATACTCAAGGGCAATCGGGCCACCGGGTCCAACTCGCACTCATATCGTGTGCATTCCCATGAAGAGAAAAGGAAAACATGAAGACTTTGTCATTGGAGCCGCCACACGCAATCTTGAAGGCAGGCGGGCCGGGAAAGAAGAGGCCTATCCTGTGCTTGATCTTCATCGTCAGCCTGGCGTTCGTGCTCGCGATCGCCGCAGCACCGGCCTCGTTCGGCCAGGGAATCACCGGGTCGATCACCGGAACGGTGACCGACCCCAGTGGGGCATCAATCGCCGGAGCAACCGTTACCATCCTCCAGATCGGTACAAACGCGGTGCGCGCCGTGACAACCTCCGATGCAGGGTCCTACACTGTGACGCAGCTCGCTCCGGGACGCTATAACGTCAAGGTCGATAAGGACGGCTTCGATTCGTCTCAGGAGAACAACATCACGCTGGCGATCGACCAGGTCGCGAAAATCGACGTCAAGCTGAAGGTGGGCTCCAATCAGCAGACTATTAGCGTGACGGCTGAAAGCCCTGTCATTCAGGCGGAGACATCCTCAGTCGGGCTGGTGGTTGACAGCTCCAGCATTCAGAACACTCCGCTGAACGGTCATCTCAGCATTCTGGGCCTGCTGAATCTCGTCCCTGGTGTCCAGGATGTGGCCGCCCAGGATCAGGTCCCGGTCCGCGGCGTCACGCTCGCCTTTGGCACGAATCAGCGCAATTCATACGGAGACGCCGGGTTTACCTTCGACGGAGTCACGAATATGGAGGTCGCCCTGCAGCGTGGACTGGGCGAAGTTCCGGCGCTGGATGCCCTCGCCGAGTTCAAAGTCATTACCACCGGAGCCCCGGCTGAGTTCAACCAGCCCAACCAGCTCGTCATCGTGAGCCAGAGCGGGACCAATGGTTTCCATGGTGAGGCTCTCGAATTCAATCGCAGCCGAGGCACCGGGGCAAAGCCTTTTTACTTCGGTCCCAGCTCCGCTGCGCCGGTCCGTCCTCCATATCAACGCAACGAGTACGGCGGCAACCTCTCAGGTCCCATCCTATATTCCCAGGCTCTACAACGGGAAGGACCGTACTTTCTTTTTTGCGAGCTACGAAGGCTTTCGCCTCACCCAGTCCAATCCGCTCACAAGTACCCAGCCCACAGCAGCCGAGCGCAGCGGCGATTTCAGCTGCTTTCTTGCTGGCGGCAGCTGCGCCACCAGTGCCGCCGGCACGGTGATCGTGAATCCGTTGACAGGCCAGCCCTTCCCCGGCAACAAAATCAACGTGCCGTTTAATCCGGTGGATGTTCAGCTGCAGAATCTTCTCCTTCCTGCGTCGACGACACAAACCACCGGCGTCAACACCTTTGAGCTTGTTCCACACACGACGGAGGTCACTCGCAACTCCCAGCGACTATGTGGTGCGCTATAACTCAGGCCAATACGGCCTGTACCTTCAGGATGACTGGAAGATTCTGCCGAACCTGACATTGAACTACGGAATCCGCTATGACCTGCAGCGCTTCCATGACAATCCCTACGGCACCGAGTCGCTCTTTGTGCCCAGCATCGGGAAGTAGTGGTCGTCGGCAACTCCTATCCTGGAGCAACCATTCCCGCATACGTTCCGGATACAGTGTTGTCCTCGTCGGTCAATCTGCCGACCAGCATGTATGCCTATCTTGGGCAGGCGGCCCATAACATCGCGCCGCGGTTTGGCTTTGCGTACCAGTTCGATTCGAAGACCGTGGTTCGTGGAGCGGTTGGCCAGTACTACAATCTGATTCCTTCGTCCTATATCGGCGGAGGATTCGGCACACTGCCCTTTGTCGCCTCGCTGAACTATACGCAACCCGCCGGGAATGTGCCCGGGATCACGATGAATGCGCCATTCGCCACGACGGCATCGGTTCCGGCCAATCCGTCAACGATTGCGCAGCACAGCACTGTGACGCCCTATTCGGAGCAGTACAACCTGGCGATTGAACGCCAGCTTCCTGGTTCTGCGTCTCTCCGCATCGGCTATGTGGGCCAGCGCACCATTCATCAGAATAACTTTGGTGGTCCGGGCAATACGGCGCCGGATATCAACTTCGCGCCGCCTGGACCGACATCCGAGCAGTCGCGCCGCCCCTTTCAGCCGTTCTCCACCATCAGCGAAGACTTCGCGCCGATCTACCACACCACCGGAAACTCACTGCAGGTCGGCGTGCACAAGCAGTACAGCCATGGCTTCATGATCAACGCAGAGTATCAGTGGATACGAGTCCTGGGCGTCGAAAACTACCAGAACCCGCAGACCATCGGAGACTCGTACGGAAACATCAGCTCGATCACGCCGCAGACACTCGAGGTGAACTACGCCTATGAGCTGCCGATGGGTCACGGAAACATCCTCTTTGGCTCCGTCGGAAATCTTACGAACAAGCTCGTGAGTGGCTGGCAGATAGCGGGCATCACCGCATTTCAGACAGGGCAGCCTTTCTCGGTCACTTATACCGCGCCGGGCTCCCAGGTGTATGGCGCGAGTGGCCGCGCCGACCGCGTTCCGGGCGTCCCGCTGTATCCGTCGCACAAGACGAACAAAGAATGGTTCAATACGGCCGCGTTCACCGCTCCTGCTGCTTATGTCTACGGCAACTCGGGCTACGACATGCTGTGGGGTCCTCATTATCAGAACTGGGATATGAACCTGCAGAAAACGACATCGATTGCGGAGAGATACAGGATGGTGCTTCGCGCAGACGCTTTCAACGTCGCCAACCATCCCAACTTCAGCGTCCCAAGCTCCTCTATCAGCAATCCCGCTTCCAACGGGGTGATCTCGTCGGTGGTGAATGAAAACCGCACGATGGAGTTCGGAGCGAAGTTCAGCTTCTGACGGAATTGTGCATCGGACATTGTCCGTCTGTCAGGCATTACACCTCTGACAGACGGGCACAATCAGGCTGATCCCCACCATCGAATGGTGGAAACAAGAGCGTGGAAGCCCATGAACAGGCAGTTACAAATGGTTATGAATCGACGTCTAGCGATTGTTCTGCTGTTTGCCTGTCTCTCCCAGAGAGGCGGGAGCCAGCGTACCGCCCCTTCCGGCAACACAGGTTCCGGCACGCAAAATCGGCGAGGCGACACAGCAGAAGCCGAAGTACATCCAGGGCGGCTTCGATTTGCCGAATGGATGGCGCATCACGCCGGCTGGAAAAGCCATTGCGACGATCGAAGATCTGGTGCTGAACACCGTGGTCTCTCCGGACGGAAAGATCATTGTTGCGACACATCCGGCTACCTGCCGCATGGCATCGATGTGATCGACGTGAAGACGCGAAAGCTCGCCCAGCAGATCCCGCTGAAGACAACCTGGCTGGGGCTTGCGTGGTCATCGGACGGTCATACTTTGTACGTTTCGGGAGGCAATGCCACAGGCGCCAAGCATATAGGTGCTAGCATGGCCCCCATTTATGAATTCACCTATAAAGACGGTCGACTGAGCGAGAAACCCCTCAGGCCGTCTAGTGGAAACGATCGATGCAAAGAAGGTGTGGTGGTCGGGCGTCGCGTATCTGCCTGGCAAACATCTGATCTACGCAGCCAATCGCGGGACAGGAGTTGGACCAAGCAACGTCGTCGTCTTCGATGCCCAAACCCGACAGATCGTCACCAGGATTCCCGTGGAAATCAATCCCTATGCAACCGTGTTGAGCAAAGACGGGCGGAGGCTGTTTGTCTCGAATTGGGCAAGCGAGAGCGTGAGCGTTATCGACACCGGAACAAACAAGGTGATCCGCACGCTGCATGTGGGGATGAATCCGAATGACATGAAGCTGTCTGCGGACGGCCGGCTGTTTGTCGCTTGTTCCAATGACAACACGATCCACGTCATCGACACGAATACGCTCGAGGTCATCGAACGGCTCTCGACGACGCTGACGCCGTTCGCGCCGGAGGGCTCAACGCCGGATGCGATCGAGATCGATAACAAGCGCAAGCTTCTGTACGTGGCGAACGCCGATAACAACTCGATTGCGGTGATCCGCATCGCGGTGCGTGGCCACAGCGCGATGATCGGCTTCATTCCAACCGGATGGTATCCCTCGGCACTGGCGCTCGCGGAGAACAACAACACGCTCTTCATCGGCAACGGCAAAGGCGAAGAAGGACATCCGGACCTCAAGGGCGTCGGCAGCCCGCTGGCCTCGAAGTGGTACGGCGACGAAACCGTCAAGACGCTACAGAAGAGCAGCATCGAGGTGTTGCCCGTGACGAATCTGCGGCAGAACCTGCCGAAGTGGACGCACGAGGTGATCGAGAATACGCCCTACAACGACTCTCTGTTGTCCGAGGCGCGGCCGCCCAAGGAGCCGACCATCCTGCCGCGCGAGGTCGGCGTCGAGACGCCCATCAAGCACGTGATCTACATCATCAAGGAAAATCGCACCTACGACCAGGAGTTCGGTAGATCTCAAGGGCGCCAACGGCGATTCCCGGTTAACGATCTTTGGCGAAAAAGTGACGCCCAACCAGCACGCGCTCGCCAGGCAGTACGTGGTTCTCGACAACCTTTACTGCGACGGCGAGGTCAGCGTCGACGGCCATTCGTGGTCGGACTCCGCCTACGCAACAGACTTCAACGAGCGGTACTGGCCGTCGACGTATGCGGGTCGCAGCAATGCGGCCCCACACGGGCATATGTTCCCTCGGCGGGCATCTGTGGGATCTGGCGACACGCAAAGGACTCACCTATCGCTCCTATGGCGAATTTGCCTCGCGCGCCAGCACGGCACGACGATGGATGCCGCTCCGGAACGGAAGGCCTCATTGGTCACGTCGCCCCGATTATCTCGGATCGCGACAGCGCGATACAGCAAAAGTCGCGGTCTTTCTGAGAGAGTTCAGAGGAGTACGAAAAAAACTACGACAATCCCGATCCGAACGAACGATTCCCAAATTTCATCGTGATGAGCATGCCCGAGGATCACACGCGCGGCACGCTCCCGGCGCGTTTACGCCGCAGGCGATGGTGGCGAATAACGACTATGCGATCGGACAACTTGTCGACGCGGTGAGTCACAGCCGCTACTGGCCGAGTACCGCGATCTTCATCATCGAGGACGACGGGCAGGACGGACCTGACCATGTGGACGCGCGTCGCACCGTAGGACTGGTGATGAGCCCCTATGTCAAGCGCGGCATCGTAGACAGCACCCTGTACTCAACAAGCTCGATGGTGCGGTCGATCGAACTGCTGCTTGGCATGCCGCCGATGAGCCAATATGATGCGGCTGCAATGCCGATGTACGCGTCCTTCGGAACGCAACCGCAGGTGACTGCTTTCGATGCGATCAAGCCGAAGATCGATGTTAACGCAAGAAATAAAGAGGAGATTACGGGTCGGAAGAGAGCCAAAAGATGGATTTCTCCGAATTAGACCACGCTCCGATGCACGCGCTGAACGAGATCATCTGGAAAAGCGTCAAGGGCGCCGATTCGCCTATGCCACCGCCGGTACACCGCTTCCGTCCCCTTATTGACGCAGGCGACATTATCACGAAAGATGACAATTAATCGCGAGATCGTTCGCTGCGTGTGCTGTTGTGATGGAGCATGCACAACCAGGCCTCGTCATTCGCCAGCCGCACAGATGGCGTCTGGCTCAAGAGCGACCTTCATCTGAACTCGCGGCAAGGATTCTAGTGATAATTCCGAGGCCAGGTTCTTGAAGCCTCTCATTTCAATAAATGCTGGGTGCCCCATATCTGACGCGTTCTTTGCGTCAGATGTGGGATTCTACAAATCTCGATCGAGAGTGTTCTAATCACGCCGGTTGCGCCAGGAGTGCTTTTAGCTGGGTCACCCGGCCGTCCTTGATTGCTGTCCTCAAAGAAGCCGTACTGGGCGTTTTGCGCGCGCACCTCAACGGCAGTGACATTGGTATGCCTTTCTGCGGATTGTGGCGCTTCGATAACGGTCGGATCATTGAGCACTGGGGAGAAACGCCTACGATGCTACTGCTCTCTGCCAATTCCTCATGGGCAAGTCCCCGCCAGCGTCAATCCGACTGCCCTTATCTCACCGCTGACAACTCTCCCCTTGCAACTCTCGGTCATCGCTGGGGTGCAGTTTCCCGAGGAGAGGTCCAATCGCGCACCACGACGGTGGCGCCGTAGTGCAGGCCCGGATGCATCTTTGCGATATTTATAGCTTGATCCTCGCTCGGCGAGTCGAAGAAAACGATATTAGAGAACGTGGGGCCGCCGGAGTCCTTATGGGAGAAAACCTCGCCTCCCTGTGTAAATAAGTTCGCTGCCGGTTGCCCGAAACTCCGCGGATCGAGTGGAGATCCCAGTGTCTTCGACCTGTTTGGCCCAGGCCGCGATTTGAACTTGGCGCTGCTGCGATTCTTCGGGCGTGAGTGCGCGCGCGGAATGAAAAATCATGGCGTAGTGCTTCATGCGCTTCTCCTGAGGATTGGGGATTTGGATTGGATGGCCGGGGGGATGCGGGCACGATGACGGTGTTCTCTCATGCATCCAACATAACCAATGCCAAGCGGCCGCTGACTTGTAAAAAGTCGGCAGATTACGAGGGGAGGCGCTGCGAAAAAACTCCTCCGGAGACGTATCCGTGAAGAGCCGGAAGTCGTGCACCAGATGTGGCTGATCGGAGTAGCCGGCTTCGAAGGCTATCTCGGTTAAATTTCTTCCCATGTCCCACAGCCGGCAGATATGTTGTAAACGAGCTAGACGGGAGAAACTCTTGGGCGTCGCGCCCACCGCGGCGCGGAAGTGTCTTTCCAGCGCGCTTTGGCTCATCGCAAGATGACGTGCAATGGTTCGAATCGAAGACCGGCCATTGGAGTTGCGGATCATCTGTACGGCCGCTTCAATTTGCGGGGAAATCTTGCCGGGCGACTCCGTTCTGTGCGCAGATCAGATTGCTGAGGAAATCTTCCACTGCTGAGACCTGCCGCCGAATCTCGCCGATATCGGCAAGGACGTTCTGAATGTCGTCGATCTCTTGCTGCCGCAGGAAATCAATGAGCGGTGCCGTCCGGTTGTAGAGCAGGTCCACGCGGTCGTGCAGTATGGCTGGGGCCCCAACCTCAGTGAACCGAACAATCACCAGCGAGGAGTCCGCCGCATGCTCAACCAGCCGGGTTCGTTGCTGGAGGCCGGAAACGATTGCGCTGGGGAGAGTCGCACCGTCGAGCGATGCCGAACCAGACTGCCGCAATACAAGCGTGAGCGTGGTCTCCGGCAGGAGAGTCTGTACCCGCCGATGCTCCGACCGGACCCACAGAATCTCGCGCACATAGCGGCGAAGCAGGCCCCTTGGCTGGTAAACGCAATGACGCACTTGGCCCATTACGCATTCGATGAACAGCTTGGTAATGCGATTCGCCGCAGAATTGGATTTATCGCCAACTCCATAGATAGAAACAGAAAATCCCCGAAATCCCCAAAATCCTCGAATTTCCGCGAAATCCCCGATAATACACGACAGCCTAATCTCCCTACCTTTCAGGCACTTACGAGTGGAACTCGGCTTGCATTGGTAAGCGTGTCCTGGCCGTTACTCATGCTTTGGCGGGAGCGAATGCCGATGAGCTTGAAGATACAACATCGAAATTGCTGGTTGAAAGCCGGTTCGCACTTTGGGGCAGGGGATTGACAAAGGCACCGGAATGAAACATCTGGAGAAGGTGAAATCAGCTGCTCTCCCTGCAACTGATCGAGCCTCAGTGCGATGACAACTCGAAGAGAATTTCTCGTGACTACAATGGCTGCCGCAGCTTCACTGAGCAGTACCTCCGGCCAAGCTTCGGCAACCCTGTCCGGACTCTCCATTGCGGATGAGACCGGACGTAAAGAAACAGCATTCAATCACTCAACTTCAGGAAGCGAAGATATGACTGATAAGGCGGAAGACCCAAGAATTAGGAGAGCGCGCCTTTCCGGGCCTGAACAGGTGACGAAAGACGCGACGATCGCCGAAATGGCTGCCGACGGCACCATGACCGTTCTGGTCAAAGGAACGAACGAGTGGGTTTGTACACCGGGAAACGAAAACAAAATCGGCGACCCACCGATGTGCATGAATCCCATGGGTATGCGCTGGATGATGGATGCCATGCAGGGAAAGCCCAAGCCGACGAACACAGCGCCGGGAATGATCTACATGCTGTGCGGCGCCACACAGAGAAGCAATACCGACCCTTCGGATAGAACCAGTCCGGCTATTCCCATAGGACCGCACTGGATGATCACGTGGCCCTTCGATGCCGTGGCAAATGGCCTTCCGACCACAGTTCGCGACAAAGGCGCTTGGGTGATGTTTGCCGGAACCCCTTACGCGTATTTGCACGTCTGTGGCACCCCGTGGGAAGGCAATGAATACCACGAAGGCGATAAAGCAGTCTGGACCATGTCTTATGCTCGTCACTGAATGCCGGCAAACACGGCTCGTGAGCGATTCGGCTAAGCCGGTCCAGGCGCTTCCTGACTCTGTTGCGGACGAAACTACCTATTGCGGCTTCCGCCCTCAAATACCAGGTGGGCATTGCCGGTCGCAGGATTCGTCAGCACTACGGATGAAACGTCAAACGCGGTGCGCAGATGGTCTGTTGTGAGCACGTCTTTGGTGCTGCCATCCGCGAGAATGCGTCCGTGGTGGAGCAGGAGGAGGCGATCGGAAAATTGCGCTGCTAGATTAAGGTCGTGCACCACGCCGATGACGACGACGTCCGCCTGCAACGCAAATACCCGTACTTTTTCCATGAAATCGATCTGGTGACGAATATCGAGGAAGGTCAACGGCTCGTCGAGGAAGAGGTGGCGGGTCGAGCCATCCAGTGGCCGCCAAATCTGTGCCAGTACGCGTGCAAATTGCACGCGCTGCTTCTCCCCGCCGCTGAGCGTGCCGTAGCTGCGGTCCGCCATATCGGCGACATCGAAGAAGCGCATAACTTCCTCGCAAACCTGCAGGTCGTCGCCGCCGGGACGCGCTCCGAAATGCGGATACCGGCCCATCATCACTAACTCGCGAACAGGAATCGAGAACGCGACCTCGACAGCCTGCGAAAGCACGGCCCGGCGTTGTGCCAGATCGCGCTCGCTCCAGTGCGACACGTCGCCGCCGTCGTACAGCACGCGCCCGTCGTCAGGCCGAAGCAGTCGTGCCATCAGCCTGATCAAGGTGGACTTTCCCGCGCCGTTTGCACCCATGATGAGGTGCAGACGCCCGGGTTCGAAACCTGCTGAGAAGTGGTCAATCAGCACGCGGCGGCCGGCTCGGAAGACAAGATCAGTCGCGGTCAGCATAATTCAGGACAGGTACTCCCTGCTGCGAAGCAGCGAAAGAAAGACGGGCACGCCCACGACCGCCGTGACGATCCCGATCGGCAATTCGGCCGGGCGCAACAATACGCGCGCAATCAGATCGGCGATGCTCAGCAGCGTACCGCCCAGGAGCGCGCTGCCGAGGATGAGAAATCGATTGTCGGGACCGCGAAGGATCCGCAGAATGTGCGGGACCACCAGGCCGACAAAGCTGATAACCCCGGTAAAAGCCGTTGCCACTGCCACCATCAGCACGTTGATGGCGAGCACCATCCACTTCAGGCGCCCGACGTTGACGCCAAGCGCAACCGCCTCGTCCTCGCCGATCATCAGCGCATTCAAGGGCTTCGCGAAGACAACAGCGGGAAGGAGTCCGGCGACGGTAGCCACTCCAACAACGAGCACGGAATTCCAATCCGCGCCGGAAAGCGTGCCCAGGTTCCAGTAGATGATGGAGCGGGCCTGCGGATCGCGCGCCACATAGGACAGAAACCCAATGCCGCTCATAAAAAGTGCATTGATCGCCAACCCCGTGAGCAGAAGACGCAGGATGGAACTCCGGCCCTCATTTTTCGTATGCGCCAGCGCAAACACCAGATATGTCGAGAGCACCCCGCCGGTGCACGCTGCCAACGGGAGTGTCCAGCCGCCGAGACTCACCTTGAGCAAGGCGCCGAAAACATAGAAAAGGGCCGCGCCGAATGCCGCTCCGCTTGACGTTCCCACGAGGCCGGGCTCGACAATCGGATTACGGAACAGCGCCTGCATCAGCGTCCCGCCTACTCCCAGGCAGGCGCCGACCAGCAGGCACAGGATGGCCCGCGGGACACGCAGTTGAATGAAGATTCTCTGATCGAGCGACAGGTCGTTGCGCCCCGAGAGCTTGCCCCACACCGCCTCCGCCATGTCATGTGCCGAAAAATCCATTGCCCCAAAACGGATCGACAGGATCGTGGTCGCGATCATGAGGAGCAGCAACAAGGCCAGGCACCAGCGATCCGCTCGACGTGTATTCATTGATGGATGAGCTGCGCCAGCTTGATGAGGTTCTCGCCCGCGTCCGGACCGAAGTACATTAGCTCGTGCTCGGGCACCCTATAGATCCTGTTGTTCCTGGCCGCGTCGGTTTCACCCACGCCGGGCAGGGTCTTCGCCTGCTCCGTCGAACCGAGACGGTCGAAGCCATACTCGGTCATCAGGATTACCTGAGGATTGCTCTTCGCGATGATTTCCGGTGAAATCATCCGCTGCATTCCGCGCTGCTGAATAGCCATCTTGCCGCCGGCCAATTCGACCATTTTCCCCGCGGTGCCCGCGTCCCCGCCGCCGCCGTTGCCGACGAGGAGGTACACGTTCGAAGCGCGTCCGAAATGAATGACTGCGACACGCGGGGTGGTCCGATATTTTTTTGCCGCGTCCCCAGCGGCGGCCATTTCGCGGTCCATCCGGGCGCACAGCTCCTCCGCGCGCTGCCCCTTGTGGAAGAACGCGCCCATTTCGCGCAGCAGCGCCTTTGTACCGTCGATCGAATCGTCCTTCGCTTGGAAGGTCTTCATCGGTATGCGCAGCGCCTGCAATTGACGGACGACGTTATCGGGGCCGATGTTGTTGTCGTCAATGATGAGGGTCGGCCTGAGCGAGAGAATTCCTTCGGCGCTCAGGGCGCGGTGATATCCGACCGTAGGCAGCTTTTTGATCTCCGGGGGATACGTGCTGGAGTAATCGACGCCCACGAGGTTCGCTTGCGCACCCAAAGCATAGATCATCTCGTTGTAAGCTGCACCAATACAAACGATTCGCTGCGGGCCCGCTGGACCGGCGGCATTCCTTTTGAACCGGCCGCAGCCGGTCAGCAGACACGCAAATACAACAGCCAATAGTAATGGAAGGCGATTCATAGGAATTGATTAAGAATACACGAGGGCGAAGGCTGCGTTAGATCACAGAAACCCTGTGCAGCATCATCTACGGAGAAAAGGCGTAGTGAGGCGCGGAACGACGCGAGGAAAGTAGTTCCTGTTTGAGGTTCTTCCTATGCGGAAACTTCGCTAATTCAGGTCTCAATGCCCCGCGGGAGGACTTCCTCCTGCTTTGAACCTGCGCACAGCAAAAACCAGGGGAATCATCAAAAGCGTGAGCCATCCGATGACCCGAAAACAATCCATGAAAGCCAGGAATGTGCTTTGGCGAACAAGCTCCTGGTAGACAATGCCCAGCGAGCCGGGACCTGCATCCGCGCTGGTGAATCCGTGTCGCATGAGTTGTGTAATCAGGGATTGGGCGCTCTGTTGTAGTGCCTGGGAGCTGCTCCCCAGGGAAGAACCGAGAAACATCTGGTGCAGGTTCTCTCGACGGTCGCTCGCGGTGGTGACGAAGGCGATTCCGAAGCTGCCACCCCAGTTCCGGAAGAGATTCGTCAAGCTCGACGCCTTGTTGTTTTGGTCCGGACGCAACTGCGAATAGGCAATGATATTGACGGGAACGAGAAAGAGACCATATCCGACTCCCTGAAGAGCACGCACCCAGGCATAGTGGCCGCTGTTGACTTCCAGAGTCATGTTGCTGAACACAAACATGGCGAGGGCGATGAAACAGAGGCTCAGGAAGACCAGGGTCTTTGCCGAAACGATGTGGCGTTGCAACAGCTGTGCCGAGATCGGCGCTAGCAGGGTGATCACCAAAGCTCCGGGGCCCAGCACGAGCCCGGCATCAAGGGCCCGATACCCATAGAGCGATTGCAGCATCTGCGGGATCAGAGTCGTTGTACCGAAGAGGCCAATGCCGAAGACAAAGAAGAGCGCGCTGGCGATGGCAAAATTGCGGTTTCCGAGAAGGCGCAGGTCGATAATGGGATTGGCGTTGCTTCGTTCCCAGAGTACAGTGGCGATCCATCCAAGGACGGCAACGATGATCATCGTGGTAATGAGGCGGCTGCCGAACCAGTCGTCAATTTGCCCGCGATCGAGGGAGATTTCCAGTGCAGCGGAAGCCAGAACGATGAGAACAATACCGATGCCGTCGATCGACATTTTTCCTTCGGCGCGTGCCTTCAGGCGCTCAAGCGTGAAATCTTCCGGGTCGTGAATGAGCTTGTTCGAGAGCCAAAGAGAAACGATCCCAATTGGGACATTGATAAAGAAGATCCAGCGCCAGTCATAGTTATCTGTGATCCAGCCGCCCAGCACCGGCCCGACTGCCGGGGCAGTCACGATGACAATCGTATAGAGAGCGAACGCAGCCGCGCGCTTCTGTGGAGGAAACGTATCAACCAGGATGGCCTGGGCCACCGGAGCCAGTCCGCCGCCGCCAACCCCCTGAACAATCCGGAACAGAAGCATAATACCAAGGGACGGAGCGAGTCCGCAGAACAGGGAAGACACAGTAAACAGAATTACGCAAAGCAAGTAATAGTTCTTGCGGCCAAGCAGGCGGCTGAACCACGCGGTCATCGGCAAAACTACGGCGTTGGCCACCAGGTAAGTAGTCAGAATCCAGGTTACCTCATCGTAACTACGGCCCAGCCCGCCGCCGATATATGGCAATGCAACGTTGGCTATCGACGTGTCGAGCAGTTCCATGAAGGCGGCAATCGTAACCGTAGCGGCAATGAACCACGGGTTCACCCGATGAGTAGGCCGCTGCGTATCTGAAGATAAAGCCGAAGATGTTGCGGAGTTGTCCATAGGATCTCTTGATAGGCGGCAGGTGCGGTGATCAATTCGCTGCTGCTAGCAGCATGGTCTCTACTTTCGTGTCCAGATCGCGCGCAACAATAAGTGCTTCACTATTCCCGTAAGAAACAAGCAGGCTCTCCATCCTGTCGTAGGAGAGGTGCACTCCGTCTGCGCGTTCGTCGATCAGAATCGTCACCGGCGCATAAGAGCCGGCATCCGGCACAAACTTCACCATCCGTTTCATCACCAGAGGGTTGCCGGCCACAAGGCGCAGAATATTTGGGGTTGAGGCTCCGGTGTCCTTGCGCATGACCTCTCCAAGCTCAAAGCGCGCAAATTCCATCAGGCCCGATCGCCCAATCGCTTTCTCAACAACCTGCTCCAGTTCGCGTTCTGTTTGCGCTTCAGCCATGCTGCGCCGAAAATTCGGCATATCGGGATGACCGAGAGCTTCTTCGACTCGGGTAACCACATCGGCGAACGATCTGTGGCTTATAAAGCTGATTCTCTGGAATTGAAGATCACGCACTGTCATGTTTACTGTCTCCTTTCAATGTTGAATGCACTCGACAAGCAGCGGCTCAGCGGACGCGCACCGTGGCCTCAACGGACATGCCTGGGCGGAGCAGATGTTCTGGATCCTCTCCCGCATCGATGTGAACGCGAACGGGAAAGCGCTGCACGATCTTGACGTAGTTTCCGCTGGCGTTCTCCGGGGGGAAGAGGCTGAAGAGCGGACCCGACGCGCCCGCCATATCTTCGATCTTCCCTCGGTAATCCCGGTCGAAGCTGTCCGCGTGGATGGTGACCGGTTGGCCCGGATGCATGTGGCGCAGCTGTGTTTCTTTAAAGTTGGCGGTGATCCAGATGTCGTCGATCGGCACGACGGTCAACAGGGACTGGCCGGGCTGTATCCGGTTGCCGGTTTCGACCGTCTTGTGTCCTACCACTCCGCTTACCGGCGCATAGATTACCGTGTAGCTAAGGTTCAACTCCGCCGTGCGGACGTCGGCGCGAGCCTGGCTCAACGCGCCCTCGGCCGAAGCGAACTGCGCCCTTGCATCCAGCACCTGCTGTGGAGCCGTCTGCGCGCCGGCGATCTGTGCCTCGCGCTGCGCAACCCTACGCTGCGCCTCGGCTACCTTCCGCGCCGCTGCGGCTTCATCGGACTGGTCGGCGGCTAAGGCATCTCCTGCCGCCTCTGAGTCGGTTTCGCGAGCGTCGTAGAAGGAACGCGAGATTTCGCGCTTTTCGACCAAGGCCGCGTAGCGGATCCGGTCCCGCTCTGCGTGGGCTGCGAGTGCCGCGTCCTGCTGCACGCGCTGGCGCGCCGCCCTCAGATCCGCTTCGGCTTCCGCGACACTATCGATCGATGCTTTCTGCTCAGCCTCCGCCACGTGAAGCTGGCTGTAGGCAGTCGCCCCGGTGATCGCCACCTGGAGCCCTACTGCATGTGCCTGGGCCTCTTTCGTAGCGAGAATCGCTCTGGCGTGATCGAGATCTGCCTGGTAATCACGCGGATCGAGCTTCAGCAGCACGGTACCCGCACTAACATATCGATCGTTCTCGACCAGTGGATTGACGTAAAGAACGGTTCCGCTGACCCTCGTGCTGAGCTGGGCAAAATGACCATCGACCTGGGCGTCGTCAGTGGTTTCAAAATGCCGCGTATGCAGCCACCACGCAAGTCCAGCTCCCGTCCCGATCAGGAGCACGCCTGCAACGAGCATTCTTCTGAGGGTCCAGCGTCTTCTGGCGGGAACGTATTCCTCTTCAAAAATTTCTGCGTTTTGCTCCTGCACTTCATCAGCTGTTGTCGCCATATGCGCCTCCTTCATTTCGTTCTCAAAATTCAACGGGTCCCCTGATCTGCGCCGAACAGCGTGGATAAACGCGACTCGGCCGAGCCAAGCGCACGGGCCAGCGAGATCTTCGCTACGTTGAACGAGAAGAGACTTGCAATGTAGTTCTCGTCTGCGGCTACAACCGCTTCCTCAGCTTCCAATACCTCGAGATAATTGGTCACGCCGTTGTTGTAACGATCCTGGGATTGGGTCAGCGCGCGTGCGGCCAGAGTCCTGTTTTCTACGGCCACTTTGACGGCTGATTCCGACGCCTGGGCGTCGAGCTGTGCATTGCGCACGTCGTAGGCAACACGCCCCTGAAGATCCGCAAGCTCCGCGCGGCGCTGCACCAGCTCACTTTCCGCCTCATGAATGTCGGAACGGATGCGTCCGCTGGTAAAGATGGGAACCGAAACCGTGCCGCTGACCGAGTAAACCTGGTTGTAATTTGCGGGGTTGGAGCCTCCCCCGCCATAGCTGGCGTCCAGAGAAATTGACGGCATGCGCTGGGCGCGTTCCGCTCTGACGCGCAATTCTGCCGCGAGAACATCTTCTCTCGCGCTGGCAACATCGAAGCGGGTCGTGGAGGCGCGTCCAACCTCGGTCTCCTCGTTCGGCAGTGCAATATAGCCGTAGTCGCGGGTTGGACTCCATGCCTGGTCCAGCGGAATTCCTGTTACCCGATCCAGCGTGAGCTTGTCTTTCTCCAGATCGTTTCGTGCATCGACAACACGCTGCTCCGCCGTATGAAACTCCACCTCGGCGCGCAGAGCATCGATCTCCGGAGAGACTTCGGACCTGTATTGATTGGCGACCTGTGTATCGAGCTCGCGTGCAGAGGCTAGCGCGGCCTGTGCCGTCGCCAGCCGCGCCTGGCTCGCGACCACCTGAAAGTAGGCCGCTCCGACGGCAAAAACCACAACATCCCGAGCATCCTTCGTGCTCAGAGCGGATGCGGTCTCCAACGCCTTCTCGCTCTTATATCGATCAAGCAGAGCGAGATCCATGACCGGGGATTGCGCCGTGATGCGAGCCTCGGAGTATCCGAAATTGCCGCTGGTGGGCGGCAACTGGAATCCCGCCTGCGGAGGCAACTTGATATTGAGTTGCTTATAGCTGAGCTGCTGATAGGTCTGCTCGGCACGGGCCGAGATTTGCGGCAAAAGGGCGGCCAGAGCGCGCGCACGCTGCGCCCGCACATCGGCATCCGCCTGCTGGCTGTCAATCAGTCCAAGGTTGAAGCGCAACCCCCGGGCGATAGCATCCTCAAGGCTGAGGTTAAGCGTGCCCTTCGTCGCTATGCCTTCCGGCGTGCTGCCCAGGTAAGGATTGAGCGTTTGAGTAGCGCGGGCACTCGGATTGGTAGTGCCTGTGGCAGGATTGATCGGCCGCGGCGTCGTGATCGATCCGAACGATGAGGATGCGCCACCGCCCTCCACTGCCTGCCCAAAGGCGTCGAGGCAAACGGTTAGCAGGAATGCGGCCGCCATTGCTGACCGGAAACGGATTCGTCTTCCCTGGGTATGAGGAGCGTTCATAGTATGGTCCTGAGCGACAGAACGGACTACAGTTGATATGAGACCGTTCGGTCTCTTTGTGCATCTGATTCTGTAGCAGAGATCACGGATTCGTTTTTTCTCGGTGTACTCTGCGGTACGAGGTGAAGTGATGACAAAAGGGGAGATGACGCGCCGCAAGATCATCGCCCAGGCGGCACCACTCTTCAATCGCCTCGGCTATGCCGGTTGCTCGATGCAGGACATCATGGCAGCGACGGGGCTCGAGAAGGGCGGCCTTTATCGCCATTTCTCCGGTAAGGAGGAACTAGCCGCCGAGGCATTTCGCTACTCCCTGGCGCAAGTTTTCGAAGCGAGAGGGGAGGGTGTCGAGAACATCCAGGGTGCGGTGGAGCAACTGAGGTATCTCATCAGGCGCTTCGTGGAGATCCGTTCCAGCATTCCAGGCGGGTGCCCTGTGATGAACACAGCCATTGATGCCGACGACGGCAACCCGGCTCTACGCGCGCTTGTTCGGGAGGCTCTGCAGCAATGGAAGGCGAGGCTCGGCCACATTGTGGAAGAGGGGATTGAGCGCGGAGAAATCCACACAAGTGTCGAGCCGCGGCGCATCGCGAATTTAATCATCTCCACTCTGGAGGGCGCGCTGATGATCAGCCGGCTGGAAGGTACCCGGATAGCCATGCAGGATGCGCAATCGATGCTGGAGAAGATGCTGTCTGAGATTGAGTCCACTTGAATTCGGAACAAGGTCCCCAAACCGGCGCCGTTCGCCTACTTAAGGCTGGAAAAGAGAAAAACGAGCCCTTCAGCCATGGTCGGGTGCGTGAGAATGGCATCGCGCAACGCCGTATAAGGAAGTCCAGCAAGCATTGCCATCTGTACAACAGCCATTACTTCACCGGCCTCAGGACCGATCATCGTAAAACCAAGGATGCGATCGCCATCCTTTTCGATCAGCGATTTCATGAATCCGTGGCTTTCATCAATCGTTCGCGTCCTCAGCACCGCAGCCATGGGTAATTTGACGACCCGAACGGCAATGCCTTGGCGGCCCGCTTCGGCTTCGGTGAGACCAATATGTGCGAGCGGGGGATCGGTGAACAGGCACGACGGGATCATGCGGTCGCGCGTCGTACGATTTTTGCCGGCAAGGTTGTCGCGAATAACTCGGAAATCGTCGAGAGAGACATGAGTGAATTGCGGACTGCCGGCGCATTCGCCAATCGCCCAAACATTGGGAGCGGTTGTCTGGAGCCGGTCATTCACCTTCACGAATCCCCTTTGATCCAACTCCACGCCGGCGACTTCCAACCCAATTCCGACCGTATTGGGCACGCGTCCAGTGGCAACCAGGATGTCGCTGCCTGTAATTGTCTTTTCGCCGGATGATGTTCGCACCATGAGGCTGACCCCAGTTCCGGAGCGACCGTGCACACTGATAAACTCGGCAGGGGCGATGACGTCTATTCCCTCGCTAGCGAATATCTGGAGTAGCGCGGCTGCAACGTCCGGGTCCCGGTTAGCAAGAAGCTGCGGGCCCCGTTCAAGAATCGTCACCCGACTTCCAAAACGACGATAGGCCTGAGCGAATTCAAGGCCGACATGACCACCTCCGATCACAATTAGGTGTTCGGGTAGACGATCTAGTTCGAGCACCTCAATATTCGTTAACGGCTCGGATTCTGCGAGACCGGGCACCGATGGAATTGACGCGTGAGTTCCAAGGTTCAGAAACACTCGTTCGCCCGTTAGAGTTCTGACGCCACCGTCATTCAGCCGCACGTCCAGCATCTTGGAACCCGTAAACTTCGCTTCACCCATGACAAGTTCAGCACCGCTTGCCTTGTATCGGTCTGAGTTAGTGGCGATCAGGCCCTCGACCATCTCGCGTTTTCGCTTTCGAACTGCTGACATGTCCGATGAGGCACTGCTGGGTGTAGCTCCAAATCTGCTTGCGTGATGTACGAGATCCGCGACTTTAGCACTCCAGATTTCGTTCTTGCTGGGAAGACAATTGACATTTGGGCAGGAGCCGCCGACCCACCGCCGCTCGACGACGATCGTCTGCTGCCCGGATTGTGCCAAATGCCACGCAAGGTATTTTCCGCCTTCGCCACTCCCGATGACGACGTTCTTATAATTTTCCACACTCACATTGAACTCCCTTCATAACCTTCACGCATTGAGCGGATGCTTGCCTGCACGTGAATGGATTTGTCTCTTAGAAGCCAAGATCGCTTAGTCCCGGATGATCGTCGGGACGGCGCCCTGGAGCCCAATGATACTTGCGGTCCGCCTCCCTGATAGGCAGATCGTTGATCGAACCGAGCCTCAGGCGCATCAGTCCGTTCTCATCGAACTCCCAATTCTCATTGCCATAGGAGCGAAACCAATTCTCCGAGTCATCATGCCATTCATAGGCGAAGCGCACGGCGATACGGTTTGCCTCGAACGTCCAAAGTTCTTTGATCAGCCGATAATCCAGCTCTTTTGTCCATTTGCGTCTGAGAAACGCGACGATTTCCTGACTTCCGTTCAGAAACTCCGAGCGGTTTCTCCAGCGTGAATCAACTGTGTAAGCCAGGGCCACCTTTTCCGGGTCACGAGAATTCCAGGCATCTTCTGCCAGTCGAACCTTCTGAATGGCTGTTTCGCGTGTAAATGGCGGCAACGGAGGACGTTGAATTGTTGCGTTAGCGGCGGACATCGCATTCTCCTTTTTGAATTCGGCCTTCATGAAGGCGCATGCCGGTGAGGACTCGCTACGGCAGTTTAGGAAATTGTGTAGACCGAAGCCACTCTTGCCAAGCCGGCGCGACCAGCAGGGAGCGACGGTCTCGAGCAAACTGGAAAAGACCACAGTATTTCCTAAACTGCCTTAAAAGAGGCTGGCCTTTGATGTCTTCAATATGTCAATGTACTTTTTGAGAGTCTCTGCGGAAGCCTCAAGTGCTTGTCTCTCCGCTGCATCGAGTGGGATGGACACAACGCGCGCCACGCCATCGCGAGTGATAATAGTTGGAAGGGACAGAGACACTTCGCCCAATTCCATCGATTCCGGCGCTAAGCTAGACACAGTCAGTACCGAATGTTCGTCCCGCAGAATGGCGCCTGCGATACGAGCCAGCGCCGTTCCAATGCCGTAGTACGTCGCTCCTTTTGCGTGGATGATTTCCAGACCGGTGGCTCGCGTATCGTCGGCGATCTTCTGTAGCCTTTCTTGATCGTAGTATAAGTCCAGTTCCTCGCAAAAACTCTTGAGTGGCATGCCCGCGATGCGAGCCGAAGACATCACAGCTACCTGGCTCTCGCCATGCTCCCCAATGACATATGCGTGCACGTTGTCCGAAGCCACCCCATAGTGCTCGGCAAGGCGCCTGCGGAAACGAGAAGTATCCAGAGATGTGCCCGAACCAATAACACGGTTCGGCGGAAGACCGGACCACTTCCACGCGGCATAGGTCAACACATCAACAGGATTCGATGCGATCAGCAATATCCCGTGCGGGTTGTATCGCGCAATATCCAGAACGAGACCCTTCAATATCCCCGCAGTCTCATTCATGCTGTCCAGTCGCGAGCTCTGGCCCGACTGGCTAACACCGGCTGTGATAATGATCACGTCGGCCGAACAACAATCATCGAAGCGGCCGGCAACGACTCTAGTCGTCTTGGAGAATACTTCGGCATCTCGCAGATCCTGAACATGACCGTGGGCTCGGCGCTCATTCCTATCGATTAATACGATTTCCGCTGCCGTTCCGGAGAGCAAAAGGGCGTAGGCCGTTGTCGACCCCACAAAGCCTGCTCCCACGATCGCAACTCGGGGAATCCGCGTTCGTACATGATTCTGATTGTCCGATTGAACAGCGTCGAAAACTGACATCCGGGAGGACCCCTCTTATCTCTAGTGTAAAACTTAAGGGCAAGTCGCAAAACATCCACAACCAACGCATGCCTATCAGGGGGAATAATCAGGTACCTCGTTCGGGTCCAGAAACGCCGCAATGGAATCCAGGAGGTGGCGTACCGGCTCACCCTTGTCGAAATATTTGGAAAACAGGCCACGGTCCTCGCGAGGGAGAGTGGATGCTGAAGCGCTGAGCAGGAGGATTGGGAATCGAGCATGGAGCGCTCTCATGCGCAGGAACATATCTCTGCCGTTCATTCCGGGCATATCGAAATCGAGGATTGCAAGATCGAAGGTTGAAAGATCACAGCGCAATGCTTGTAAGGGGCAACTAAGCAAGACAACTGAGTAGCCCTGCAACTCCAGAATCTTCCCGCGAAGTATCAGCTCAAGAACGTTATCGTCGACACAGAGTATCCGTTTTTGTGGGGAGGAAGATTGCACGCGATCTGCAAAGATGGATTCACTTGTCATTTTTGGAGCTTGCCTTACTCTGTTCCGCAGGGCGCTATGCAGCAGGGTCGGCTGCGGCGCGGTAGACGTTTTCAGCTCAAAGCTTTGCGCAGGTTCTTTCTGGCGCGTAGCATGCGAGACTTAGTCGCAGCAACAGAAATGCCTGCGAGCTCGGCGACGTCTTGGAGCGAATTGTCGTGGGATTGATGAATCTCAACCACAATCCGCAGAGTGGGTCGTAGACAGCAAATTGCTCGCCTTAGGCGCTGTAGTCCTTCGTGCCTTGCATAAAGCTCTTCCGCGTTCTTGTTCTGATCTGCAATCTCCCGATGCTGCCAGGTATCACCATCCGTGATCTCCATAGCAGTTTCAGCGCGAGCACGTCTCCTGCGAAGGAGCATAAGCGACGAATTGATCGCAATGCGACTGAGCCAACTCGAGAACCGCGCCCTGCCATCAAAGGAGTTCAAATGTATATAGGCGTTCATCCACGCATCCTGAATCGCGTCTTCTGCGTCGTCACGGTTTCCCGTGATCCGGTAAGCCGTCTGGAATGCTCTCTTGGAGTGCCGCGTCCATAGTTCCGAAAAGGCGGGCTGGTCCCCCAGCTTGGCCGCCGCAACGAGTACTTCATCAGTGGCAGCAGGAGCAACGGATTCAACGCTCACGAGAAGTTCATTCTGGCGCCTTTGTGGATCTACTTCCGCCATCAAAATTTCCTTTCTCCGCAGATTAAGCAACCAGCTTGGCGCCACCTATAGCCGATCTGACCAACACAATGGCATTCTTCCGCCGGCGAGCCGTTCAACCCTGAAGCCCGCGGGCATCACCTCCCCCGCCGAGGCGCAGGCTGTGGCCAGGTCTGCCGCTTTTCACTGCAGGCCGAATGCCACTCGTAAATACTTGAAAAAGGCGTCGAAGTAGGGTGATTCGTTGTCGTGGAATTCGTGGAATTCGTGGAAGTCGTGTTTCCAGCTATCGGCAAGTCGCCTGAGCAGAGTTTGAACTAGCTCTTAGCTCCGCTGCGCCCAGACGACTATGACCGGCGAGGAGGGTGCGCAAAGACCGGTCAGTCGCAGACGACTCATTGCCTTAATGCGCGCTGCGCGGGGCCAACCGGCATGGTGAATCTTACCCACCAGGAATCTCCGCTATGTTCGATGGAAGCCTTTGCAGGAATCCTTCCATTTTCTAACTCTAGTGAGAGATGCTTATGCGAGGTCTCTCATCCTTCGCCACCGGCATGCGCCTTCTTCGACGAGGCCAGCACTGCGACCTCCAGCGCCCCCAACTGTACTTTTGTCACACCGGAATGTCCGGCGATCAGGTCGTCCATTGGCTCCGGCAATACGATGGCGCTATGTGGCGTCTCGGTGAGATTCAGAAGAAAATAAAAGACCGTTTCGGAACTCTCCCGGCTGGTCACTTCAACGCCATAAGGCGCAGCAATCAATGGAGAGATACCACCGGCCACGCCGACGGCGTGTGCAAATGCTTCATAGAAGCCATCTTCGGCGCAATCGGTTCCGGCATAGAAGACCCAGCCTTGTCCATGGCGGCGGCGGGTGATCGCCGGCCGGCCGTCCATCCGGCCTCCGCGAAAGGTGGCAATCGGCTCTGCGCCCTGAAGCGTGAGCGATTCAAGAATCGTGCGCGGGCGGAAGACAGTTGGGCTCGTTGAGAAGGTGATTCCAAGCTCGGCCTTCATACTCTTATCGAGCGTGCTGTATTCGATTAGGTCGAGATTAGATTCCGCGATCACACCCGCCATTTCCGCGAACGGGCCGGGCGAAAGGACGCGTCTCATGCTGTTGTCCATCTTCTGCGTGCCGGCGCGATAGTTGAGCACGAGGATTCCGCCGCCTTCGACGAAAGCGCTCAGCCGCTTTACCGTGGAATCATCGACCAGCCGAAGGTTTGGCGCCACGATCAATTTGTAGGGGGCAAACTCCGCCCCGAGTGGGACGAGATCCATATTGTGCTGCAGCACCTTAAAGCCGGAATAGTAGTGCATAATCTCGCCGTTGTAGCGGCGGTTCTTGTCTCCCAGCTTTCCGAATCCCTGCGACCATTCGTTTATAAAATCGTAGAGGAGAGCAATGTCTGCACGAGTAGTCGCTGCCGCCAGCTGGGGGCCGAGGCGCGCAAACTCCCTGCCGATCTGTTCGAAGACGGGCTTTGCCGGATTGATCGAGCCGTCGAATCTTTTCACCAGGGAAGGCCTGAATTGCTCGCCGCCCGCCAGCGGACGGCGCTACTCGAAATAAAGCTGTCCATGGCTTCCGTGCGCCAGGTTGATGTAGGCCTGCAGCCGCAGTCCCTCATCGAGCGCATTTGCGGGAAGGTAGGCAATCTGCTCCGCGCAGAAGAATCGCTGGTGTGGCCCGGCACACCGGCAGAAGTCGTGATTCATGCTTGAAATGTATTGATGCTGAAATTCGGAGAGCCCCGGGGCACTGCAATAATTGTCCCAAGCGGTCGCGTCCATGAACTCCGCGGCGGCAAAAACATCCACCGACCAACCTGGGCTGGGCCAGTTGGTGAAGATGAATTGGTTTTCGATTGCGTGATGTAGTATCGCCGATTGCCGCCGCAGGTGATTGAGGAAAGATGCCGAAAAGAAGCGGCGATAATCCAGGGTGATCGCGGGTTGCCAACCCCCTTCCGCCGAATTCGTTGGAAAGTGGACCTGCGACCAGGCGGAATACTTGTTGCTCCAAAACGCGCCGTTCCAACTCCGGTTCAGCGCTTCCAATGTGCCATAGCGCTTCTCCAGCCACACCTGAAAGCCGCGCTCGCAGTTCGGATCGTAGCATTCGAAGGGATAGCCCGGCTCATTGTCGAGCTGCCAGCCGATAACACCGGGATAACGGCCATAATGGGCAGCCAGTGCAGTGGTGATGCGCGCGCTCGCTGTCAGGTAATTCTGGCTGTTGGTGCAATATCCCTTTCGTCCGCCATAAGTATATGGGCCATTTTCATTGGCGCCCAAAACATCCGGATGCATTTGGTATAGCCACGGAGGCACCGAAGCCGTGGGCGTGGCGAGGATTACGTCGACTTCATAGTGGTTTGCCAATGCTATCGCATGGTCCATCCAGGCAAAGTCAAATTGTCCCGGCGCGGGCTCAAACAAAGCCCAGGCAAATTCCCCCATGCGAACGGTGTTGAAACCGAGTTGGTGCATTTGGCGGAAATCCGCCTCCCATTCCGAGGGCTCCCACCACTCGGGATAGTATGCCGTTCCCAAAAAATAATGGTCCCAAAGATTGCGCTGTCCATTCTTCGCTGTGGTGGAATCTGATCGTTCAATTGATCCCGCAATCTCATTCGCGAATCGCATGTCACGCAATCTGACCGGATTTTCCTTCCCTGTCAGAATGCCGATTCCACTCAGGCCAGCCAGCTTATTAAAGGTCCTTCTGTCCATCACTCTGCCGTTTTCCTCATGCTATAACCGCCGAATGATAGGTCAAAGCGGTCCTTCCCGAAGCAGGTCGGCCCGGAAGCAATTCGGTCTCCTGCCGTGTTGCGCTGCAGCCTCATCTTTGCCCTGCAAAGATCGGTCTCTCAACTCCGAAGGGTCAACTGTATGCCCACTTCAGTTGGCTGTCAATAATCGCGTTAGGCAGAATCGTGATCAGGATCAGACCCATAGAAAACAGGGGTCTTGTTCATTTTCAAAGCGATCCTGTGTTTGCTGTTTGCTTCCCATTAACCCTAAGAGACCGATCTCTTGACAGGCCATTCACTCGATCCATATACTTCCCGTCCAAACAGTACATGGGCTCACAAGCCGCGTGAAAACTTTGGAGGCAAATAATGAACTCTGGAAAAGAAAGGCATTCTAGGCGCTCTGCGGCAAATAGAATTCTTAACGCATTGGAGAACTCGCGCTAAAACTCAGCTTCTGAGAGTTTTGTTGAACACTGGCTTGTCGTGCGCCTGCGGCGACGGAGTTTACAGGCGTCGGCAAATTTTCATTCAACGGGAGAGCAATGGACCGAAGAACTTTTAATAAACTAGCTGGTATTACAGGGATAACTGCTTGGGCAAAGAACGCGGAACCAAGGGTCATGCGCGCCGCGCTTGCGGAGAGTCCGCAGGCGGACGCCGCTGGGCAAACTCCTTCTTCCGGGGAGGTAACGCTCGAAGACGATACGTTTCTCATTGCTTTTGATGCCGGATCGGGAGCCCTGAAGCGGTTAGAGCAGAAACCAGCCCATTGGGCGATGCAGCGGCGTCCGGAGCTCGGCGTTTCCTTCCGTCTGCATGCTCCGCTTCCTGGCCGGCGCGACAATTTTGTCCTCGGCCAGAGCCAGCATGCCGCTACGGTTGAGAAAGTCTCCGATAGCCAGGTGCGTCTCCAATGGAAGAATCTGGTCAGTGAGCACGGCGGGACGTTGCCGATAACGTTCACCGCCACAGTAACCCTGCTGAACGGCTCTTTGACCTTCGAAGGAACTCTGGTGAATGATTCGGCGCTGGTCGTCGAAACGATTGACTATCCATATTTCGGAGACTTGAGTGCGCCTACTCCTGATGTGCCGATGCGCACAGAGCATATGTGGTACGGCAACTTAGTGGGCGATGATATCTATCCCCACTTCAACAATGGAAAGGGCTACTGGGGTGTGACCGTCCCGACCAAGACCATTGATTCCAAGCAAAGTCTTTTCTCTCTCATCCAAACGCCTCGGGATGGGCTTTATGTAGGTATGCACGATCCTACAGTGCCGTATTTGCTGCAATATACCTTTGAACAGCATCCGGGGGTGATCCAATCCATCGGAGATCTCGTTCCCCGGCAGGATGAAATCTCCGGCACTCCGGTTCATTTGGAATTCCGCACCTGTCATTTCGTCTTCGTTCAGCCCCGCGCTACCCGGAAACTGGCTCCTATAGTCATGCGCAGCTACAGTGGCGACTGGCACGCGGGTGTTGATGTTTACAAACAATGGCGAGCGACATGGTTCCGTTCGGCGAGTCTTCCCGGCTGGGTCAAGGAGGTACACTCCTGGCAGCAGTTGCAGATCGATGGCGCGGAAGAGGATTTCAGTATCCCCTACCGCGATCTCGCCATGCGTGCCAAAGAATGCGCCAGTAATGGTGTGACAGCCATCCAGTTGGTCGGCTGGAATCGCGGCGGCCAGGATCGCGGTGATCCCTCACAAGATACCGACCCTGGATTAGGAACCTGGCAGGAGCTCCACGATGCCATTGCCCAGGCACAGGCGATGGGCGTGAAGATGATTCTCTTTGGCAAGTTGAATTGGGCTGACCTGACTACCGAGTGGTACAAGAAGGAGCTCTATAAGTACGCTGCAACTGATCCTTATGGGATTCCATACGAGCAAGGCGGCTACAGTTACTCCACCCCGACACAACTGGCCGGCATCAATAACCGGCGCAGGGCAGTGATGGACTTTATGTGCCCAGCGTGGCGTGAGGTCGCCACTCGGGAATTTCAGAAGCTGTTAGCCCTCGGTGCTGCCGGCTGGCTCTTTGACGAAGTCTGTCATCATGGTCCAGTCGAATATTCCTTCAGCCCGGACCACGGGTACGCGCCGCCGGGCTTTATCTACGCCGGCGACCTCCCCATGTCCCGGCAGTTCCGCGCCGCCGCCGATAAAGTGAATCCCGATTTTGTCTTCGCAGGCGAAGGGCCCCAGGACTGGCTGATGCAATACTACCCCATCTCGTATTTCCGTATTAACGGCGGTTCCCGGCCCGTGTGCCGGTACATCGATTCTCAGGCTCCGCTGATGGTCGCTGTCACTGGATTCGATGATCGCGAGATGCTCAATTTGATTCTCCTGAACCGCTACATCATCAGCTACGAGCCGTACAACTTCAAAGGGCATCTGACGGATTTCCCCCTTACCCTGGCTTATGGGCAGAAGATTGACGCCTTGCGGCGTAAATACAAGAGCTGGCTCTGGGATGCCGAGTTCCGCGATACTCTAGGCGCCAGCGTGGATGCCGATGGCTCTCACCGATATTCGGTCTTCGTGACAAGTTCCGGTAAGCGCGCTGTCGTGGTCGTCAATCAGGAACCCCACAAGGAGATTACCGCAAGGGTGACGGTGCCTAATCCTGGCAAGTTCGTCACTGCAACGCCGGAAAACCTCAACCCCGAGCAGTCCTCGGGCAACGTACGAATTGCCGCGCGCTCGGCAGTCGTCTTGATGGAACAGTAGAAGGTTCAGCCGCGGCCTGGCTCACCCGCTTTTCCTGCCAATGTCGCAAAGCATATCGGAATGAATGTTCAGACCTATGTTGGTTATGTTGTAAAAGTGCTCGCTTGCAACTAGCCAGACGATCTCGCAGATCTGACGTTCGGAATAGTAGCGGGCCAAGCGGGAAAAGGTGTCCCGCTCTACCCTTTTATTCTTGGTCAGTTCCGTCACATAATCCAGTACCGCGCGTTCCGCATCGCTAAAAAGAGGGCTTGTGCTGTATTGATCCAGCACATCGAATTTAGCTGAGTTCATCGAAGCCTTGATGCTGAACCATCGACCGATATCGATGCAGAAGAGGCAGACGTTGGTGCGCGCCACGTGTTCACGGATCAGCATCATGGTCTCTGGCGGCAGGAGCAGTTTCTTGTCCAATGCGCTGATCTTTCCATAGAACTTGCCGAACGCAAGCGGCAATCGTGCGCCGAGGACTTTTATTGGTGTAAGCACCTTGCCGAATTGGCGGCGGCTCATGGCATACACCAGCTTCATCATCAGCCCGTTGGGCTTTTCTACCGGGGGAAGAAACGTCCCCTGGGCGTCGCTACTGATGAACGAAGGGCTCTTCGTTTCTGCCTGCATTGTTGTTATCCTCCATGGTTATTAACTGAGCATGATGAGTCCCGTGAGGGACGGCTGAATCTCCGTCTCCCCTATTCACCGCCGATCGGCGGAACCTCCCTCACTACCATGACGGAACGCAGGGGAGAAATGTGACATCCCGATCGTTTCGTCGACCTGGGCGGGGATCAGCCGATGTCTCTATGTACGTTGTGTTTGCAATCGATTAGCTCATCGCAAAAGCGGGCTCGCAAAAATGAGGGATCACTTCGTTGCCTAAAGGATTTCCCCCCCCCCGGGAATTTTCCGCATCCTGTCTCTTCGACCGGCATCAAATTACCGCATTCACCCAACGCAGGAAAGGCAGGTCAAAGTGACAAACCAAGAACTCCTCTGTAGCACCGCGCTCAATTCATGGAAGCAAGTGATTGGGCGTATCGATCAGAACATCGCTGCACTGAGTGATGAACAGCTCCAGAAGCAGGTTGCCCCGGGCAGGAATCGCGTATTTTACCTTGTCGGTCACTTGACTGCTGTACATGACCGCATGCTTCCCATGCTCGGCCTCGGCGAGAGGCTCCATCCTGAGCTGGATGAGCCCTACATCACCAATCCGGACAGAGCAGTTACCGATCGGATTTCCGCTCTCGACCTCAAGAAAGCATGGACCGACGTCAATAGCACCCTGACCGCCGCCTTCGAGAAATTCACACCTGAAGACTGGCTGCAGAAGCACACAGCGGTCTCCGACGAAGATTTCGCCAAAGAACCCACCCGCAATCGCCTCGCTGTCGTGATAAGCCGCACCAATCACGCCTCATTTCATTCCGGGCAGGCGATCCTCGCAAAATAAATCCATACTTTGTCATCTCAAGCGAAGCGAAGTGGAGAAATCTGCGGTTTGCCCATATCTGGCGCAAAGGAGCGCCAGATATGGAGCACCCTCGATGGGTGATGGTCTTGAGTCCACACATTTAGAGTGGGAGACCACCACTGACGGCAGAGCAGACCCCCCAGCCACGGAGATGAAAATGGACATCACCCTGGGAAATCCACAAATGCGGGTGCCCCACGTCCGGATTTTCGGACGTGGGTGTCTGATGAGTTGATGATGCAAAGCCGCACGAACCCGGTCTAAGCAGGCTGCGAGCGTAACCGGGGTGCGCGGAGATCGCGCCCCTGCGAAGCCCGCGTCACCCAGGCCCCCTAAGCAATCCCACATCTACTACGAACAGATCGTCTTGACGTGATTTGCGAGGAAGTGTTCATGGGCTTGCGGCTCACCCAAGGAGATGAAAATCAGGGGCATATACATTGGGCGGCAAGGCTGGGAAGACACAATTGATGAGAGCGGAACGGCGATTCGCAAAGTTACGCCTACCTCTGATGCAGGGCATCCATGGCGGAGGCGTGAGCATACAGCGGCATCGTAACCGTAAAAGTGCTACCCCGGCCTGTAGTTGAGGCGACTTGAATCGTTGCGCCGTGTGCTTCAACGATCCACTTTGCGATGGCGAGTCCCAGACCGCTGCTCCCATTATCCTGGCTTCGAGAATCATCCACACGATAGAAACGGTCAAACACACGCGATAACGCATGCGGAGGGATCCCGATGCCGGTGTCAGCCACTTCAAGTTCCGCGTAATCGTCGTGCGAGTTCACCGAGACAAGGATTGCCCCTCCTTCCGGCGTGTAATTGATTGCGTTATCAAGGAGAATGGTGACCATGCGGCCGAGCATCGACATATCTCCCATCGTCCATGTTTTGCCGGATATCCGCGATTCCAGGGACTGATGTTTCATCTCCGCTCGCGCGCATAGATGCTCGCAGGCCCGGAGAGCAATCTCAGACAGATTTACCGGCTCCCGATCGATATTTTGCTTTACTATATCCGCGCGCGCTGCGGCGAGCAGATCGTCAAGCAGTCGTGATGTTGCATGACACTCGGCGACGATCGTACCCAGGGCAGTGCGATACTGCTCCTCCGAACGTTGCCTTCTGAGCGCGACTTCAGCAGTGGAGAGCATGACTGTGATTGTGGTTCGCAGGTCGTGAGAAATGTCGCTTGTGAATTGAGTAAGACGCTTAACCGCTATATCCAGCCGGCCGAGCAGATCGTTCCATGTTTCAGCCAGTAATTGAAGCTCGTCTCCCGTCTGAGGAACAGGCAATCGGTGCTGCAAATCCTGAATCCCAATCGTGCGCGCCTTGCTCGTGATGCGGTGTACCGGCTCCAGGGCGCGATAGCTCAATGCCCATCCCCCGGCTATGGAGCCCAGCAGGAGCAGAGGACAAAAGATAAGATAGGAATCTCTTACTATTCGCAGGATTTGAAAGTGTTCATCGGTTGCGCCTGAAAGGGATAATCGCACCCTGCGCCCGCCGAGAAAAACGACATGATTGAGCGTTCGAATAGTATGGCCATCTTTATGAACGACAGCGTAGCACGGCTCGATACAAGAGTTATCCGGCCACTCAATCTTGTACGAATCAGGTTCGGGCGAAGAATAAATGAGCTTTCCATTGGGCTCGTAGACCTGGATGGCGTCGGTTGCTGCGACCGAAACCGCTGGACTCAGCTGACCCAGCTTTTCAGGCAGGGTGAGAGAGGTGTCCTTTGCCGGCCAGGTATTGATGGAGGTGATGAGGCGTTGTTCGCGCCTTTCCATGGTGAGCTTCCGGGAGCTGGCCAGCGCATGTCCGAGATACCAGTAGGAACATACTCCCAAACTGCTCATGGATAGAAGCGTAAATATAATATAGAGAAGACTTAGCCGTATGCGAAGAGAGCGAAAGTTAATCCTCATTGGGAAGCGTGAGCGAGTAGCCTAAGGCGCGCACCGTCCTTATCATGCTTTGCCGGCCTTTTACATCGATCTTAGACCGCAGGCTATGCATATAAAAATCGATGCTATTATCCCGGACATCGGCATCATAGCCCCAGCCAATCTCGATCAACTGGTTGCGAGTCACCACCTGGTTTACCCGAAGCATGAGTAACTCCAGAATTGCATATTCTTTTTTTGAGAGAGCGATACACTCGCTTCCTCGATGCGCCAGCCGGCTATTGCGATCGAGCACCAGTTCCCCGACCGAAAGCTGAGGATTCTGGGGAATATGGCCGCGCCGCCCGACGGCGCGCACATGAGCAAGAAATACCTCCAGCCGAAATGGTTTTGTGAGGTAATCGTCAGCGCCCAGGTCCAGGCCACGCACCACATCCTCCATCGAGTCCTTCGCCGTCACCATCAGTATCGGGACCGCGTGCCTGGCTGTGCGCACATGTTTCAAAATGGTGAATCCGTCGACTCCGGGCAACATGATGTCCAGCACAACGACATCGAAGTATTCGCTGGTAACCAGATCCCGACCTTCATCCCCGCGGTACGACAGCTCGACCTGATGGCCGTCTTCTTCCAGGCCCTGTCGAAGAATATTGGCAATGCGCTTGTCGTCTTCGATTAAAAGAACATTCATAGGCTCTATTAAAAATCGAGGTTTGTGAACGTTTCGCTGACGTAGCGTGAATTGCCTGTTACAAACCCCATTTTCTCAGGTCGTTCTCAGGAACCTCGCCTTGAATAGTCACATACCAACTGCCGTATGAATAAGGCTTTGCAAGATTGCTTGGCCCGCTGGCGGGAGCGGAAGAGGTCATCGCTATCGCCGCAGGCATTTTACCGTGCCACAGCCTTTGAGATTCTGCGTTGTTCCTCGGAAAACCGGGCTCCATGCCTATCCATGCCGTTTATCCGCAAATGCTAACCGATTTATTCCAGCAAAATAAGGGGATTTCACCTATGTTCAGCTCCGCTGTAAAGGGTATTCTTGCCTGCTCACTCTGCCTTTGTGTCGCACCGGGTCTGGTACAGGCTAAGAATGCAAAACCAGCCAAAACGCCGAAGCAGGACCCGTCGACCTACATGCACGTGAGCGCACCCTTGGCGCAGGCGGTTCTGATCAGGGTTAAGGCCAAGCACGACGATATCGTAAAGCTCGGCCTGCACGCCGTTCCTCCGGGCCAGACCGATAACGTGATCATCGCCAATATCACGCCGTCGAAAATCGGCAAAAAGTCGTCGCCTGTTGATCTGTCCAAGTTGGCAAAGCAAACTCCGATCGCGGTACGTGTCGATAAAGACCAGATCTTCGATTTGCTTATACCAATCACCGATGCGAATGGGGGCGACCTCGACGGCGGCTTTGTGGTGATGGAAGTTCCTTATGCGAAAGCCAGTAATAAGGCCGAGGCCCTGAAGATCGGCGTCGCAATCCGTGACGAAGTGCAGCGGCAGATTCCCAGTAAAGCCGCAATGTATCAGCCGTAAAACACGAGATAGAGCCTTACAGAAAAGGAAAGATCAGATGAAAAGGCTATCATTGTTATTATTGCTGTTCTCGGCCATACCTCTGCTGGCGCAGACTGATCGCGGCACCCTCACCGGCACCGTCACAGATCCATCGGGGAACAGGATCGCGGGCGCCGGTGTAGTTGTTCGATCCATCGCAACAGGCGTGGAGAGTCTTGGTAAAACAAACGATGCTGGAGTCTACACTGTGACCTCGCTCTCGACCGGAAGCTATGAGGTTACTATCCAGGTGAACGGATTCGCGACCTTTCGTTTTGACAGTGTCGCGCTCGACGTGGGCCAGATTCGCACTCTGGACGCAAAGCTGTCTGTGGCGAGCACTACCACTCAGATTGAAGTTCATGATTCTGACTCGGGATTGGCTAAGTCATCGGTTGAAATTGGCGGCGTAGTCCATGGCAGCCAGGCGCAGGACCTCTCCCTCAATGGCCGTAGCTTCGTGAACCTTGTCTCTCTGATTCCCGGAGCAATCAATTCCGGAGAGGGCTCGCAGATGGATATGCGCTTCGCCGGTTTGTCCGACGAAGACAATACCTGGCATCTGGACGGCGTCGACAACTCCGGTATCAATCACTCCTATCAAAAAGTCGATCTGCACTTGCAGGTATCTACAGAGGCAATCGCCGAGTTTCGTGGTAACGGGGTCGCCTATAGCGCAGACCAAGGGGGTTCGGTGGGCGGCCAAGTCGAGGTCGTATCCAGGACCGGAGGGGATCAGTTTCACGGAGCAGCGTGGGAGTTCCTTCGGAATAACGTCTTCGATGCCGCTCCCTGGGGCTCCAATGGCATTCTTCCCCCACTGCGGCGCAATAACTTCGGGGCGAATCTGGGCGGACCGATCCTGAAGAATAAACTCTTCTTTTTTGCCAACTATGAAGCAGTGAGGCAGAACCTTACTCAAGTGCTCACGGCCACGGTGCCCAGCGCAAGCTTTCGCGCTCAGGTGGCAGCGAAACAACCTGTGCTGGCTCCTCTTGTGAACGCGTATCCTCTGGGTACGGTTTACATCAGTCCCGATGCCGCCACCTGGTACGGCAGCGGTCCTTCGGTGACGAACGAGGATTCGGGGTTGGCGCGGGTGGACTACCACGTTAACGATAAGATGAACGCCTTTGTCCGGTTTAACACCGATCATTATACGCAAGTAGCGCCTGACGGCTTTAACCCTTATACCGCGTTCATTGATTTGGACACTCCCAGCGCGGTAATAGGACTGCAGAATACATTTTCCTCCAGTTTTCTCAACGATTTCAGGTATGGCTTCAATCGGGCGCAGTTCCTGCAGGGGCAGTACACACCGTTTGTGTTTGCCTTGCAAATAACTCCATTTACAAGTCTCGACACACCCAGCGGCTCAACACGCAACGATAACTCCTTTTCGTGGGTCGACGATGCAACCTTCCTGCATGGACGGCATACGATCAAGGCGGGCCTTACTATCCGCCGCATACAGGAAAACAAAGCATCACCCAGCTTTCCCTCTCAGACGATTGAGTACACTAATACAACCACTTTTCTCCAGAATCTAATTGACTCCGACAGCTATGCGGGAGCCGTGCCCGTAACCGGGCAGCGAATGACTGAGTATTTTGCATACGTTCTGGATCAGTTCCAGGTAAGCCCCACCGTGAACCTGAATGTGGGACTGCGGTATGAAAACTTTGGCGTCGATCACGAAGTGCAAGGCCGCGGCATCAACGTTGATCCCATCAACTGCCCTAATGTGATCTGTTCACCGTCAACTCCCTGGTATCATCCAAGCAACCTGGAGTTTTCTCCCCGCGTAGGGGTCGTCTGGTCTCCCGCGGCTCTTAATGGTAAGACGGCAATACGAAGCGGCTTCGGAATCTTCGATGGCTTCGGTCAGTTCGGCGGCCTGGGGCAGCCTGTTGGAAACATTGCCACCAAATATACCTTGACTCAGGCACAGGCGCCGGGTTTTGGCTACCCTGTTCCTGCAAACCTGGGTGTGGCGACTTATAGTAATAGCCCGGCCGGTGCGTCCATTAATCGTAAGATCACCTCCGTTTACGAATGGACGCTTTCCGTCCAGCAGCAGGTGGCAAAACGAACTGTTTTTCAGTTAGCCTACTTCGGAACACGAGGGGCCCATGTCTTCTCCGTTACCACTCTGAATGGAATCAATCCTGCTACGGGCAAACGGCCTTATGCGGGCTATTCCACCATTCCCTATCAGGACAGCTCGAATGACGCCTATACACAGGCCGTGCAAACCAGCGTTCACCACAATTTGTCGAACGGATTGATGCTCTCGGCGAATTACGAGTTCTCGCACGCGATTAATGATGGGGGCATAGGGGGCGGCGAGGCCGATAACCCACAGAATGTAAACTGCCTTCCCTGCGAGCGGGCGCCGAGCGACCAGGATATGCGTCACTACTTCTCGGGAAGCGCCATCTGGCAGCTTCCGGTTGGTAACGGACGCATGTTTCTGAGTAACGCATCCCACATGACGAATTTCTTTCTTGGCAGCTGGCAGTTGACTAGCGTCGCCACTGCCCGGAGCGGCCTGCCGCTGAATGTTACCCTGAGCCGCAACGCAAGCGCTCTTCCAGATCAACTCAATACCAATCAGCGGCCCGACCGCGTTCCAGGAGTGCCTTTATACCCCGCGCGCAAGACCCCGCAGAACTGGCTCAACCCTGCTGCTTTTGCTGTTCCAGCGAATGGAACATGGGGCAACTTGGGGCGCAACGCGGTCCGCGCTCCTGGTTTCTGGCAGATCGATCCAGGGCTTAATAAGCGCTTTCCTGTCACCGAGAGGCTCGGAGTCAGTCTTCGCGCCGAAGCGTTCAATGTGTTCAACCGCGCGCAGTACGGTTCACCCACGGCGAAATGGGCGCCAGCTGGCGGTGGAGTCACCAATCCCAACAACTACGGAGTTATCACCAGTTCGTTCAATTCAAATACCGCTGGAGCGGGCACGCCCCGTGAGCTAGAGTTCAGCGTAAAAGTCGACTTCTAACTATCGTAAGCCATAAAAGGGGCTGCGCCGCTTGGGCTATGCCCCCAATTTCTCGTTTGGCAGCCCCTCTATGCAATTCAGTCTTCTTAACCCGCTTCAAACTGTCTGAAGGAGTTTCAAACAATGAACTATCGGCCCGGTAGAGTTGTTGTGAGCACTGCCGCTTTTTTGTTTATCGCTACTCTCTTCGGGCAATGTACTGCGCAGATGCAGCATGCCGAGCAATCGTTCTCAGATTCAACTGTACAAAAGATGGGACCCGTGGGTGAGCAGGAGTCTAAGCCTTCAGGCGCCGCTCCTCCGGTTGCCAGCGTAGTTGACCCTGGGATCATCCCAAGCCGGCAGGGTATTACGCCGGCGGGACTACAGAGCATCTTTGAAAGTAGAGTGAGCGGCGTCGCGTTTGGGGAAAACGGCAATTCCATCTATGCCGCGACGGAGAGCCAGAAAGGCTCCTACGTCTATCAGATTAATTTGAAGACAAACCAAATGATGGGTGTGTTAAGCACAACGGCCAGTCCTGGAATGCAGGGTCTGGCGTACGATCCGATAAACCATGCGCCGCTGATGAGCGGGTTATCGGGGAATGCAAAAGGGAAGGTATCAGAGGGACGGTTGGTTGCGTTAAGCGGCAAAAGCACGGTGATTGCAGAAGGGTTGGGATCGTATCAGATAGGCGGGATCGGCGTGGGGCTAACCGGGAACTCGCGAGGGCAGAGGCTTGCGGTGATCGCGCTGACCTTCAATGACCAGGCGGCGGTTATCGATCTGGATAAGAAAGAGCTCTATCGTAAAGTCAAGACAGGCGTCGCTCCCTTTGGGGTTGTTGTCAATAGGGATAGCTCGGTTGCCTATATCAGTAACTGGGGAGGGCGCTTTCCGCGTTCGGGAGAGCGGAGCGCCGCGACTGGACCGGAGCCAAATGCGGACCAGGTTCTAGTCGATGACAGGGGCGTAGTCTCAAGTGGAACGGTAACCCGCATCGATCTCGTCTCAGGGATGGTGACAGCAACAATTGACGTCGGACTCCATCCGTCGGGACTTGCCTGGGATGAGAAGCATCAGCGCCTGTATGTCGCCAATAGCAACTCCGACTCGATCTCGATCGTCGATACCGCGACCAACCGGCTAGTGGAAACGATTGCCGTGCAGCCGTTCAAAAAGAAAGTTGCAGGTGCGGCGCCTGAATCGGTTGCTTTGTCGCCGGATCATACGACCCTCTATGCGGCTTGCGCAGGGATCAATGCAGTCGCCGTGATCGATCTCGCTGCTTCACATCCGCATTTGGCTGGTCTTATTCCTACCGGATGGTATCCGGACGATGTAGCGGTCAGCCCTGACGGAAAGATCATTGCTGTCTCGACCTTACTGGGTGTAGGGTCGGGCTGGAACAGTCCCAAGTTACTGGCTCGCGAGCGCCGGGACGGAATGAAGCCCGAACTCAACATGCATCGCCGGTACGTTCATGCAGATCGTGGAACTGTTCATCTCATTGCTGTTCCCGATCCGGAAGAACTTAGCCGATACTCGGTTGCGGTCGCGGAAAACAATCACATGAGTCTGCGAGGCGAGTTACAGGAGGCCGGCGAGTTGCAAGCGAAGCCGAACCTCAATGCGAAGCCCCGTCCTGTTCCTGTGCGGATGGGCGAGCCCTCGACAATCGATCACGTGGTCTACATCATCAAGGAGAATCGCAGCTACGATCAGTATTTCGGCTCGCTGGGCAAGGGCAATGGCGACCCGAGTCTCGATCTGTACGGAGACGATATCGTCCCCAATCAGCGGAAGCTGGCGCGCGACTTTGTGCTTCTTGATAATTTCTATGCGAACGGGGGAAACAGCGCCGACGGACACCAGTGGCTGACGCAAGCTGCTGAAACTGACTATGCCTATTGGCCCGGCTACAACGGACGCAGCTATCCCAAAAATGGAGACGACCCGCTGGCCATTGCAGGCTCCGGCTTTTTGTGGGATCACTTAGCCGCACACCACAGGAGCTTTGCTGACTTCGGCGAATACGTAGGGGAAATGGGAGCCCAGAGCGCCGCTCTTCGTGCGAAGCTGCTGGATGAGTACAAGCAGGGCGGCGAGTTTGCCGGTACATTTGCGACCAAGGCTCCCATTGCTCGCCTGAATCAATACTTGGTTCCGGATTATCCCGCTTATAGTTTGAAAGTTCCGGATGTTGTGCGAGCCCGCATCTTTCTTCGTCATCTCAAGGCTTGGGAGAGCGAGGGCAGTATGCCTAACCTGGTGATGATCCAGTTGCCCTCGGATCACACGGAAGGAACCACGCCGGGATTTTCTACTCCTAAGGCCTGCTTCGCGGACAATGACTTAGCCGTGGGACAAGTTGTGCAAGGGATCTCCCACTCTAAGTTCTGGAAGTCGACGCTAATCCTAATTGTGGAAGACGATGCGCAGGATGGGCTGGACCATGTCGATGGTCACCGCACAGTGGCGCTCGCCGTCAGCCCTTATACGCGGCGGGGCGCTATCGACTCTACGTTTTACTCCCAAGTCAGCATGGTGAAGACCATTGAGCTGATCCTGGGTGTGCCTCCAATGTCGATCTTCGACTTGATTGCGAACGATATGCGCCAGAGCTTTCAACAGACGCCGGATCCGACGCCGTATCAGGCAATCGACCCGGCGCAGTCGATCTATGAGCTTAACCCTGAGCTGAATGCGCTCGATCGACAGAGCAAGTCCGATGCCGTCGCCTCCAGCAAGATGAATTGGCGGGACCCGGACGACGTTCCGACAGAACAGCTCAATCGGATTCTCTGGCGCAACGCCAAAGGGACGGAGTATCCGCTCTGGAAGCGCGGCTCAGTCGTATTCCAGTCGGGGGCCGCGCAATAAATATCTTAGTCAAACCCGAAACATGTAATTGAGAGAGAGGTCGCTCTCTGTGCCTGGCTCCTTAAGAGCTGATTTCTATAACCGTCAGGAGTTTGTTTATGCGTCGTTTCATCCCGGTATTTGTTTCTCTTCTTTTTGTCTTTAACTGCCTCTCACATGCTGAGCCGCCGGACACCGCATCCGTCCCTCAGAGCGAGCCGCTCCGTTTGCTTCAGACAATTGAGCTGCCTGGCGCAATCAAAGGAAACTTCGATCACTTTGGCATCGACCTGGAGCACCATCGTCTCTTCGCCACGCCCGAGGACTTCAAGGCGGTTCTCGTATTCGACCTCAATACAGGGAAAATGCTGCACCAGATCGATGGGATCGTGCGGCCTCATGCGATTTACTATCGTGCCGATCTGAACCGCATCTACGTTACCGATGGAGGAGACGGATCGATCAAGGTCTATGACGGTGAAACCTACCGCCTGGTGGATCGAATTGCGCTGTTGAAGGACGCAGACTCGATCGGCTACGACATTTCTAAAAAGTATCTTTATATTGACAACGGCGGAGGGGATGTCGGCCAGTCCTATTCGATGTTGAGCGTGGTCGACACCACCGGGCGCAAGAAATTAGCCGACATCAAGATAGATGGGGACACGCTGGAGGCGATGGCCCTCGATATTTATCGCCCACGTATCTATGTCAACGACAAAGCCAAAAACCAGGTCGTCGTTGTCGACCGCGTGAAGCGCGAGATTGTAGCAACCTGGCCCTTGACCATGGGTACAGTGAACGTCGCCGTCGCATTGGATGAACAGCGCCAGCGCCTCTTTGTAGGTTGCAGAAGCGGACAGATTGTCGTCTTTGACACCAATACGGGAAAAGAGCTGCAGGCCCTCCCCATTGCTAAAGGCATCGACGACCTAATATACGATCCCGGCAGCAGGCGTCTCTATGCCGCGGCCAATGGAGTCATGGATGTTTACGGCCAGACCGATCTCGACCATTATGTTTCCCTTGGCAGCGTGCCCACTGGGCCCGGAGCAAAGACGGCGCGTCTCTCGCCCGAGCTCAACCGCCTGTTTGTCGCCGCTCCGCAGAGCCCCTCGAAGAGTGCGCATATTATGATCTTCGAACCGGCCAACGTTCCCCCACCGGCGGCTCCCGTCGTTGAGCCAAAGGCTCCAGTCCATGCGCCAATTGCCGAGAGCATCGTACTCGAGACTCTCTCCAATCACCCGACGCTCAGGAAGCTGGGCCTTCATCTCATTCCTCCCGGACAGGAGCACATGGTAATTGTTGCGAACGGCAACGCGACCAGAATCGGAGTACGCACTACCGAGGGCGACTTCGCCGCCGTAAAGGAGGGCAAGACCTACAGCGCCAAGAAAGACGACGGAGCCTTCTACAACCTGAAGATGCAGATGTTCGACGCTCAAGGCCGCCGCATCGGAATTCTGGTTATGGAGATTCCATATACTTCGGCTACCGATGACCAGGACGCAATTCATCAAGCTGAAGAGATTCGCAAAGAAATCGAACAAAAGATCCCGAGCCTGGAATCCCTCTTCCGTCCTGCATAGAGCATTTTCACCTTAGAGATTCACAGACCGGGTGCCCCACGTCCGAATTTTCGGACGTGGGACTTAATGATCCAAACCCCCTCCACGGATCCGGGGTGCCCATATCTGGCGCGCTCTTTGTGCCAGATGTGGGAAACCAGTTTGCAAACGAGTCCCGCAGGGACGGCCTGAAAATAGCCCAGCACGTCAGTGCTGGGGAACACTTCGGCATAGATAAAGTCCCGCAGGGACGGCTGAATCATTCCTCGAAAAATATTCCAGTCTTCCCTACGGGACTGGAGTCTTTTCCGCCGCCACCCAGCACTGACGTGCTGGAGCTAATGTCAAGATCTGACGCTTTTCCGCTGGACTGAAGTCCAACTCACCCGCTAAAACAGGGGGGCTTCCACAGCTTCACCAGGAGCTATTGGGAGGAGCTATCGGGCTCGCATTCGCGGCTTGCGGGAGAGTGAAGTCCACGCCTGCGGTGCGGTTGGTCTCCACTGTCGCCGGTACATTGATTTCGGAGAGTGGGAAATCTTTCCGGGTGTCGCCGTCGAGATCGTACAGAGTGGTCCCGGTAAGTACGTAATTATGAACTTCCTGGTTTGGCCGGCCGTCCTTGAAAACAAGCACGGTGACAGGTTGCGGGCGGGCCGGCTCGGTGGAGACAAGACCTGTGTAGGGAGGGCGATACGTGTCCCCGGCCCCTTGGGCCTCCTCGAGCGGGGGAGAGGGAGGAGGCTCTGCTGCGTAGTTCTCAGGTCCCTGGTCGGCGCTGACGTCCGGCTGTGGCGCTGAGTTTGGCTCACTCTGGTCAGAATCGTCGGCGTAAAAGCCGGGGTCAAATCCAAAGGGATAACCAACAAAGTTTGGGCCCAGGTAATTACCGTACCCATATACGTACGGCCGCGGCCCCCTGCGGTCGCGGTCTGGGTGCTCGTGGCGCATGCCGCCATCGGCGGCCCGGTTGGAGTAGCCATTCATGCCGTAGGAATTCTGCGGCATGAAGCGCTCTGTTCCGGCCATACCCGATAGGGAACCGCGCGAGAACGACCCTGAAGACTGAGTGGAGACCGCCGGATAGGTGGAGGAGCGAGGCCCGATTCCGCTATGAAACCCCTGCGCTGGGGAGATGCCGCCGGCGTGCCCGCCGCCCCCGCCGTGTTGGGCGCATGCTTGCCCGGTGGCGAAAACAGCCACCGCAACCGGAAGCAGAAGAGAAATCATGGGCCGCATAACGAAACTCCAAACCTGATCTCCCTTTTTACGACGGCTTGGATCGAACCTCTCCCCCGGGGTCCGGGAAAGAAGTTTCTTCCTCTGGCGGGCAAGAGAGATTGCGCCGCGGGGCCGGTTTCATCCCGTGCTGCGGCATGCCGCAAGCCGGGCATGCTTCTGCCTTCAATGTGATTTCAGCTCCACAACATGTGCAATATGCTGCCAAGGGTACCTTCCAAGGAATACTAAATTCTAATACTTGGACGCATTTCCCAGGCGGAAGATTCGTTTTTAGAGCCGCCGCCAGGGCGAATTCTTTTCTGCAAAGGAGAGCGGGGCGGTTACCTATTTCGAGAAGTTTTGTGCATACGTATCCGCGGGGAGGCCTGTTTTGAGCGCCTTATCGCGCATTTTGAAAGCCCCTCCACGATCCATGGGACCGCCGAGAATCACCAAATAAGGCTCACTCCCTTCTTTAGGAGAAAAAACAGATGCCGCTAAATCGGGATGCTCACGGTTGATTTCCTCCACTTTCTGCTCCGCCTGATCCTGACGGCGGTAGGTATAAACAATCACCCTCCATGCCGAGCGGGTGCCTGATCCGGCCGCTCCGGCAACGCTGGCCGGCTGCGGTTGATTCGGAGCCAAGCGATCGGCAGATGGTTTTCGCGCGGGCGCGAGTGCCTGCGGAGCAGGCGACTGACTGGCGGCCGTTCCGCCGGGGGCATTCGTGTGCGGGGCTGCCTTGGGACGGAAGAGAAGCCAACTGAGCAATAGGAGCAGGGCGACCGCGACTGCAGCGTAGAGTCCAAGCGGCGGCTTCCGGCTCTCCTTCTCGTCCTCCTCATCTCGCCGGGTGGGCTCGTCTTGCCGGAGGGGGGCGGGTTCGACCGCGGCAGGCTGAGCCGCGGGTGGCCGTACTGAGGTGATCGGGGCGGTGTTCTGGGCGATTCCGGGCGGCGCGATACTGGCGGCAGCCGGCGCCGGAATGGCAGCGGCGGGAGCGGGAGGGGGCGCGGGCGCAGTGGTTGATGGTGCCGCGGCTGGTGGCACGGCTGCCACGGCCGCGGAAGGCGATTTTAAGACAGCCGCGATTTGTGCCAGATTCCACCGCGAACCGAATGAGTTGCGCACGATCTCCGCAAAAGGCGCGGGAATGCGATTGATCTGTGCGTCATCCGCCGATGACACCTTGCGCTGAGTGAAAGCATGGAACAGAATCGCGCCAACCCCCGCCACATCTCCTGCGCGAGTGCCTCCGAGAGCTTGCAGACAGTCGCTGCGCAGCTTAACTGCCTCTCCCACCGCGAGAACGCTGGCCGGTTCCACGCGGCCATGCACCCAGTTCTCCCGGTGGATCGCCGTGAGCGCCCCGACTAAGGCTTCCGCAACCTGGCGCGCTTCGTCCTTGGACAGAGCCCGGCCGCGCAGTACATCGGAAAGATCCTGGTCTGTGTGCTCCATGATGGCGTAGACAAACAGCGTCCCGTCGATCCGCGTCCGCCCGACCTTGTCGATCGAAAGCAGGTTGGGATGCTTGAGCCGCTGCGCGCCCTCGAGCCGTTCGGTTACTTCGTCTGCGTCCGTGAGAGATTCCGTAAGGCTGATGATTGCCGGCCGGCTGGCCCCGGTCTCGGTCTCAAACCACGCAGTACGGCCCTCGGGTCGCACCAGGCGGCGCAATGCATAACCTTCGACCACCCGTCCTTCTAATTCGTTCCAAAACTGCATTGAGTCCTAACTTCGCAACTGCGTACGGGCAATTGTATGACCATGGAGAAGCCGATGGTGAAAGCCCCCGCATTCATACGGGGGTAGGAGCGCTTCAGCGCTCCGGAAAAAATCGACTTTGATGACGCGCTTCAGCGCTGGCATCGGCGAAATCCCAGGACTAAAGGCCGTCTCAAGACCGAACACTTTCCGCTGGAACAAGATCCAGCTCCCCTTGCCGAAGCAGGGACCTCCACCAAAACTCCGCTCCGGAGTGGCGGCAGCAACTTGTTATGCGATCCTCTCGACCGTCGGCCTGGAGCCGTTGCTGGTGCGCGCCAGCAGCGCCATGCCCTCGCGCGCCATCTCGCGCGCCATTTTGCGCAGTTCTTCCGGGCGTTCGTTGTGGATCGCGGTGAGCTGCTCCAGAGCTGCCGCGGCGCGGAGTTTGGCCACTCCCTGGAATGCGAACTCGCCCGCATTCCCGCAGGTGTGCAGGATGTTGTCGGCGGTGATCTTGAAAACATCCTCGCCCTGTATGACAAAGGCAACGAGATACTTTTCAGGCGCCGGAATCTGGGAGGGGGTAGACATATGAGTTTCCTTCGGAATTCTGAATTTTAAAGGGACAATGGGCCCTGAGCCTCAGAGCAGGTTCTATTTTTTCATACTAGAAGCTATCGGCGGGATGCAAGCGGATTGAGATGGAAGAATCGCAGCGAGGAACAAACTTAGGCTCTGGAGGATCATTTCTTTCGCGCTACCCAGGAAAACAGAGGGGCGCCCCATGCTCCGATCGCCAGGAGGGCTCCGAAGAGAATGACCGCGTCAATGCTTTCCCGTCCCTGCTTCGACCAGTAGTCGTTCTCAAGATTGAGCCAGAGGGCGAACTCGTCCAGAGTCAGAGCCGCGCCGGCTCCGAACAGGATGGACATCAAGCGGCTGGCAAAGATAGAGGTCGGCGTATCCTCGGAGCCCACCTCCAGGAGATACCCGTAGCCCACTAGCAACAGAATGAGAATGCCCCAAACCAAGTGATGGATATGACGGCCGCCAAACGTGACCCATTGAAACGGCCCAATATGATGCACAATCGAGAGCACCAGCAGACGAACCGCGGCGAAGGTGAGAAAGAAACTGACTGCGGCCAGGAACAGCCTGCGCCGCGGGCGGTCCGGGATCTGCTCATGGATAAACTTGCCGACGCGGGTGAGGTGCAGCAGCAAGAGCAGGACCGCGGTGATCAGAAGGGTGAAAAGTAAGAGGATTAGAGCGCCAGTCACGTGCCTCGCCTATGTGTCGTCCTGCCCTAAGAGAAGAGAAACTCCTTGGTCCGGAGTTCCTTGATGGTATCGCGGAGCTTTGCCGCCTTTTCGAACTCGAACTTCTTGGCTGCCTCGCGCATGTCCGATTCGAGTTTATTGATATATATCTCCAATTCCTGCTGCGAGCTGAAATCGGGCAGCGACTCGTCGGGATCGGTTAAATCGGAGTACTCGGCGTGTAGAATCCCGGCCAGCGACATGTCCAGCGAGCGGATGATGGAGGTGGGCGTTATGCCATGCTCCTCGTTGTATTCCCTTTGCACCGTCCGCCGGCGCTCGGTTTCGTCCAAGGCGCGGCGCATGGAGTCGGTGATCACGTCGGCATAAAGAATTGCACGGCCGTGGATATGGCGGGCGGCGCGTCCGATCGTCTGGATCAGAGAGCCGGCGGAGCGCAGGAAGCCCTCCTTATCCGCGTCAAGAATGGCAACCAGCGAGACCTCGGGCAGGTCAAGACCCTCGCGAAGTAGGTTGATGCCAATAAGCACGTCGTACTCGCCCTTGCGCAGATCGCGCAGCAGCCGGACGCGTTCCAGCGTCTCGATCTCCGAATGCATGTAGCGGCATTTGACGCCCACTTCGGAGTAGTAGCCGGCCAGGTCCTCGGCCATTCTCTTGGTAAGCACGGTAACCAGAACCCGCTCATTGCGCGCCGCGCGCGTCCGAATCTCAGCCAGCAAGTCGTCGATCTGTCCGCGAATAGGGCGGATTTCGACCTCCGGGTCTACCAAACCGGTAGGGCCGGATGATCTGTTCGACGACTACGCCGGCGGACTTGGTCAGCTCATACGGCCCGGGTGTGGCCGAGACATAGATCGTCTGATGAGTGCGGGTCTCGAATTCGTCGAACTTGAGCGGGCGGTTGTCCATGGCCGACGGCAGCCGGAAACCGTAGTCGACCAGGTTCTGCTTGCGCGAACGGTCGCCGTGCCACATTCCATGAAGCTGTGGAACGGTAGCGTGGGATTCGTCGATAAACAGCAGGTAGTCGCGTGGGAAGTAGTCGAGCAAAGTCGGCGGCGGCTCTCCCGGCAAGCGGCCGGAGAAGTGTCGAGAGTAGTTCTCAATGCCATGGCAATAGCCCATGGATTTGATCATTTCCAGATCAAAGCGGGTGCGTTGATGGATGCGCTGCGACTCAACCAGCCGGCCTTGCGACTCTAGCTCCTTCTCCCACCAGCCAAGTTCGTCAAGAATAGAGGAGATCGCGGTCTTCTTTCTCTCCGGCTGGACCACGTAATGCGACTTGGGGTAGATGGGCAGCCTGGAATACTTTTGCCGGACCGTGCCGAAGAGAGGGTCGATCTGGGACAAGGAATCGATTTCATCGCCAAAGAGCTCGATGCGGTAAGCCATCTCGTCATAAGTGGGATAGACCTCGATGACGTCGCCGCGAACGCGGAAGCTGCCGCGGCGGAAGTCACCGTCATTTCTTTCGTAAAGGATTTCCACCAGCCGGCGCGTGATGTCCTCGCGGCGGATCTTCTGGCCCCGCTCCAGCAGCAGCAGCATGCCATAGTAGGCTTCCGGCGATCCCAGGCCGTAGATGCAACTGACTGAAGAAACGATAATGGCGTCGCGGCGCTCGAAAAGCGAACGGGTGGCGGAAAGACGAAGCTTGTCCAGCTCCTCATTGATGGTTGCTTCTTTTTCGATGTAGAGATCGCCCGCCGGGATATAAGCCTCCGGCTGATAATAGTCATAGTACGAAACGAAGTACTCGACCGCATTTTCCGGGAAGAACTGCTTGAACTCGTGGAAGAGTTGGGCGGCCAGAGTCTTGTTGTGCGCCAGGATCAGCGCCGGGCGATTCAACTGCTCGATGATCTTGGCCACGGTAAAGGTCTTGCCTGAACCGGTAACGCCGAGCAGAGTCTGGTGCTGTTCCCCGGCGGCCAAGCCGGAGACTAATTCCTCAATCGCGCGGCCCTGGTCGCCGCGCGGCTTGTAATCGCTGGTTAATCGGAAATCCATGGATGCGTAGAGCCTGCTATTACGTTAGCAGGCCGCCGAAAAACCCGCTTTTCTTTCTAGCTTCGCGAACCTGGGTCACCCGATTCCTCTCTTTTTGTCCGGTCAGGTTCTCAAAAAAGAAAGCGCATCGCGAGCTGCATCCGCCGCGGAGGATAGGCGCTGGTGATTTGCGCAAAATCCTGTGAGCCTTCGACGTCGTCAACGAAGGAGCCGTTGACGTGGTTCAATACATTAAAGCTGGAGACAGAAAGGCCCAAGGCCGGGCTCTTGTCCGCCTCTTTAGGGCGCAGCTTGAAATCGTACCCCCAGCGCAGATCGAGGTCGGCCGAGCCAGGTCCGTCTTCGCTATTGCGGGCTACGCCATCCGGGCGGGCGTTGAACAGGCTGGTGCCGTAGTTGTCATCCCCGGTGAGAATGCTCCAGGGTTTGCCAGTGTTGAGAAATAGCCCTACTGCGATATTCAAAGGGCTCTCGGGATTGAACATGCCATAGAACCCGAATCGCTGACGCTGGTCCCAACTGGCGCGCGACCACTCGCCGTTGGGATCGAATTGGTTCTCCGGGAACCAACTGATGCCATCCGTGTTGGACTCCCATTTGCTCCATGTGTATTGGCCGAAGCCGGAAAAGTACCGGTTGTAACGGCCGCGGTAGTTCAGGCTCACCCCGTTCCCGATATTGGTCCCCGCCGATTGCATTTGGCGGAATTGAGAAATGCGCGGATTGGGGCGGCTGGCATAATTCGGCGGTGGCGGCGCGTTGATATCTATCGAGCGAAAGACATCGACTGAGCGGCGGCTCCAGACATTGATGCTTCCCGTCGCCTTTTGGCCGATCTGGCGGTCGAGAGAAAAACCATAGGCGATGGTGTAGGGCGTTTTGATGTTTGGGGAGCGTTCCACCAGCGACGGCGGCAGGGCTGTGGGGTCAACGCAAAGTGTGATGGGCATGCAGAGCGGTTGTTGCTGCGATGAAATCTGCAGCAGGCGTCGCCGGGCGGTGGAGTAGCGGGCGATGTCCTGAATGGGCCCACTCCCCATCCGATCGAAATATATGCCGCCGCCGCCGCGCAGGACGAATCCGATTTTGGGGTCTAGGACCAGCGCAAAGGAAACGCGTGGCTCGAAGTTGTTGACATCGTTGCTTAGGAAGTTTTGCCAGTCATAGCGCAAACCGGGAGTGATGGAGAAGCGCGGTTTCAGCTTGATCTGGTCCTGGATAAATGCTCCAGCTTCCTGCTGGGGGTAAACAAAACGAATCTGACCCTGGGAGACGGAATAGCCGGAAGGCTGGTTGGCCTCATACTGCGCCAGGCTGGCAAAGGTATAGGCGCCTAGCGAGTTGGTGCGATCGTCCAGCACCCGGCGGCTGAAGTGGGGAACGTTGACACCGAAGATAAGGGTATGCGGACCGCGCGTCCAGGTGATTTTGTCACTGAACCGCGCGTTGTACTCGGAGCGAAGCTGGTCGGCCTGAGCGCTGCCGCCGGTGAAGTTGCCCTGAACCACAATTCGCGGAGCCTCTACGGCGTCGATGTAGCTGTTATACCAATGCTCGAGAACCAACGAAACCTGGTTCAGAAATCGCGCGGAATAGATGCCGTCATCGTGGAAGATAAGGTCATCTTCGCGGTACTTGGCGTTATAGCCGGCCTCGGCCAGGGTCTGATTTCCTGCGCCCTCATTGGTATTGGTCGAGTCCTGGTAGGCGTATTCAGCATAAGCATTGTTCTTGGTGCCGAAGAGGTGGGAGACGCGCAAGGAGAACTCAGTGTCGCGGGTGGGCGCAGGCACATTGGCTTGAAACCTGCCGCTGGGATTTTGCGGAGTGGGAACGATGGTCGCGTTGACCACGGCGTCCAAGTCCTCCTCCGCGCGATTGACCGACAACAAGAACGAAGTACTCTTGCTGTGCATGACCGGTCCGGTCAGAAATCCTTCATAGATCCGCCGCTGCTCGAAAGGCTTGTTGGGCGAGAAATCCTGTTGAGCGTTCAGGCTGTTGTCGCGAAAGGTAAAGTTGAATTGGCCGTGGTATTCCGACTGGGTAGGCTTGGTTACAATCTCGATCTGCCCCCGGCCGGGATTGTAATACTGCGCTGAGTAGGGATCCTGATTGATGTGTATCTCGGCGACGGCGGATGGCGATACGGTGACGCGATTTGCCTCCACCCCGTCGACCATAAGCCCCGAGCCTGCCGTGGGTTCTTCACCGGCATCCATGAACGCGCCCAACGCGGTGACGTAGTCGTTGTCGAAGATCGGCATCTGCTTGAGATCGGAGGCCGTCATCGTAACCGTGCTCTGGTTATTGGCGGAGTCGGTGAGGTCCACGTTTGAGGAAGCGTTGACTTCGACCTGCGTGGCCACCGTGGCGACCGAGAGGACGACCGAGAGCGGCGCAACCTTGGTTGCTCCAATATGGACTCCCTCAGTCGACGTCGCAAATCCATTCAAAGAAATGCGCAATGTGAAATCGCCCATGTGCGGGGGCTGAAGCATGAAGGAGCCGTCTTGACCGGTCGCCGTCGATGCAACCGGATGACCGGACGAATCCAGCAACTGCACCAGCGCCCCTGGGATAATCGCTCCAGAGGTATCGGCGACATTCCCGGTGACCGTGGGAGCTGCCATCACAGCGGGCGCAGCACCGCCGCCGGCGATAGGCGAAAAAGGAGTGGCAAACGCGGCCGGCGTGAATGCGAGGAGGATTACAAAAATTTTTTGGAGCAAGGCAGAGTCTCCAATATTTCAATAGATACTCAAATGTGTATGTAGTTAAAGGAAAAAACGGAATCCATAGCTTCGCTCTGCTTTTTTATTTGCAGTTTTAGTCGGATGCCGGCTTCGCTCTCTCCGCACTATTGTTGTTACCCATAGTAAACGCAACAGGGGGATTTTTCTTCAACAGAGATCCGTCCGTCAGAGCCCACGGCCATTCGTTCGGAGAATCGACGATGCAATCGGGCTGGGCCGCCTCCAGAGTCTCGGGCGCCAAGCCGAAGGAACATCCCATGCTCCAAGTACCCGCGTTGCGGGCGGTGAGGATATCCACGGAGGAGTCTCCAATCATCAGCGTCTCCTCTGGAGTAACCCCAGCCTCGCGGATCAGAGCGTCGAGCCCCTTGGGCTCAGGTTTTTTTGTGGCAAAGCTATTACCGCCATAAATACGAAAGAAATATGGACTGAGACCGAGGGCGTCGCAGATGCCCTGAGAGGCGCCGACAGGTTTGTTGGTAAGCACAGCCATGGATCGTTCTACGCCATTCGCTTCAAGCTGAAGGCTGCGCAGGGCCTCGAAGACGCCGGGATAGACAAAGGTCTGGTCCAGCTTGTGGTCGTTGTAATAGCGCAGAAAATAAGTTAGCGCGGAATCAAGAAAAGCAGGGTCTGCTTGCTCGCCCAGGGCGCGGCGCACCAGCATGGGCGCGCCATTGCCGATGTAGCCGGCGATCACGGCTTGCGCCAGCGGCTCCCGCCCAAAATGGCGCAGCATCGCATTCACCGAGGCACAGAGGTCTGCGACTGAATCGATCAGCGTGCCGTCCAGATCGAAGACCAGCAGCCGAAGAGAATGCGAGGGAATTGCCCGGAAAGTCCTGACCATACTTCTACTTTAGACGATTCGCCGCATTTACTCGGGCACCCGCCAGCCGGCGGCGGTGAGGATTAACTGTGCCGTGCCCTTCGTCTGGCCGGTAGTATTGGCGAGAACTGGGAAAGCAGCCCGCATCTGGTCCGATTGCGCCCAGCCGGGAACATCCATCATCTTGTATTCGTAGACGACTTGGCTGGTGTGCTGACCGTTTACCACGGCCGGGGGAGTAAAACTGTCGATGCCGGTTACCTCCCGATGCCCATAACAGAAGCGCGCATTGGCCCGGGTTTTGGCGTAGGCCGTGAGCGAGTAGCGCCTCACGTGGATGCTCTTCTCCTCGGTTCGCTCCAGCAATCCCGCGGTGGTTAAAGCCTCCAGGCCCTTGGCCGTGGCGGTGGACTGCTCGTTGGCGCTCACTTCGTAGGGGAAGCGAAGAGCGCTAGAGTAGAGGCAGTCATCGTGCGCGGCATAATACTCGTTCAAGCCCGCGGTAAAGTTCTGGTTGTTCGGCTTCATATTCGAATTACACGCTGTTAGCAGGAGCGCGAGTGTGAGGCCCGCCGCCCCCGCTGCGGAGATCCAGGTAGAACGTACCATCGCTTTCTCCTTCTATCCACCTAAAATTGCCGCGAAGACTCATCTACCCGATGACACCACGATATCAGGAGATCATGGATTCGCTCCCGGCACAGTTTTGCGGCGTTGAAGCGCCCAGGGTGATAGGGTGAGGGCAATATGACTAGGGAAAAGCAGCGCGTGGTTTTGATCACGGGAGCCTCTTCGGGAATCGGGCGCGCTTGCGCCCTGTATTTGGCCGAGCGGGGATTTCGCGTTTACGGCACGTCGCGCCGCGCGGCGTTCCAGGCTGAAGACATTCCTCCGGGCGCCCTCTCCATGCTCACCGTGGATGTCACTTGCGACCAGTCGATCGAGCGCGGGATTGAGGCGGTGTTAAGCCGGGAGGGCCGGCTGGATATCATGGTCAACAATGCTGGAATGGGCATCGCGGGTCCGGTGGAAAGCACGTCGATTGAAGAGGCGCGGCGGCAGCTCGACGTAAATTTCTTTGGGGTCTTCCGCCTTTGCCGCGCCGCTTTGCCGGTTATGAGGCGGCAGGGAACTGGCTACATCGTCAACATCAGTTCCATTGGCGGAGTGATCGCCATCCCCTACCAGGCGTTGTACAGCGCATCGAAGTTCGCTCTGGAGGGATTGAGTGAAGCCTTGCGGCTCGAAGTCAGCCCGCTAGGGATCCGGGTCGTCCTCATCCAGCCCGGCGACCATAGGACGGCCCTTACCGAGAATCGCCAACTGACGGAAATGTCAGGCCAAAGCGGAATCTACCGTCTGCCATTTTTGTCCGCGCTCAATCGAACTGCTCAGGACGAGCAGGCCGGCCCGGCGCCGGAGCAGATTGCGGCCCTCCTTCATCGCATCGTAAATCTTCGCCATCCGCGGCTGCGGTATACAATTGGGCCGCCTGCGCAGAGGGCCGCAGTCTGGCTCAAGCGCTTCTTGCCCTACAGCGTAGTGGAGCGCGGCATGCGGATGTATTACGGACTTTAGCGTTTAAGTGAAACAACCTCACCCGGACGCCGAGCAGCGAAAATGCAACTTGGCAGGCTATTTCGGCGTCTTAACTCCGTCCTGAATTTATGACCAGCCTTCGATGCAAGCTCGTCGGTGCTCTGGTTATGGCTTCCGTTGCCGGCCTTATTGGTTGTACCAGTTCAAAGCAGGCGGAACCTAAGCATGTCCAGCCCGCGCCGGTGGTGATAACCAACACCGCGCCGCCGACTCCCATTCAGCAGAAGAAGATTGAACTAGGGGCACCCACCTGGGATCCGCATTGGGACGATCTCATCGAGCGATCGCTTCCCCCCGCTCTGCTCTCCTCCCGTGTTCCGCGCGATGTGCGCCTTTTTTGTCCCCGCTTCTACCAGTTGAACAAGGTGGACAAGCGCACCTTTTGGGCATATTTCTTCCAGGCGCTCGCCGGCGCTGAAGCCGGCCTCAACCCGTCTGCTAATGTTCGCCATACCGAACCTGAGGTCGCGGTAGTCGACGGCGTCTCGCACGAAATGGTTCGCAGCGAAGGTCTCCTGCAACTGACTTATGAAGACCGCAGGCGTTACGGCTGCGACTTCGACTGGAAGGCGGATAAAGGGCTCAGTAAGAAAGACCCGGCAAAGACAATCCTCCAGCCCGAAAAGAATCTCTTATGCGGAATCAAGATCCTGTACCGCCAGATCATTGTCCACCATAAGCCCCTGCTCTCACCGACCGGTTATTGGTCGACCCTGCACCCCGAAAACCCCGACTACCTGATTTTTGAGAAGCAAATGGCCAATGTTCCAGCCGTTTGCGGCCGGCGCACTTCATACCCGAAAGCCGTGGCCGAAACTCACCGGATCGCTAGCGCGGAGCCGCCCGCCACCCCCACTAAAGCCTCGAGCCATTAGGCGCATAGTTGAAACAAATCGAGGGTGCCCCATCCTCGCGTAGCAAGGGTGGGATACCACAACTGCTGGGAGAGCAGACTTCCTAGGATGATTTTCGACAGAGTGTACATGGGCCTGTGGACACCCAAGGGGATTGAAAATCGAGTGAGGAAGCTAGGTTGGCAATTACACCTACTTTGTCATCTCGAGCGGAGCGAAGCGAAGTGGAGAGATTTGCGTTTCCCGATATCCGGCGCAGATACATTGCCTCAATCGGCATGAATGCGGGTGCCCCAGGTCTCGATTCTGGGACCTGGGATCTCCGCCAAGCCAGCAAGACCCGAGCACCTGAAACCCAAGCTAATCGACCCCAGAGACACTACACTGGTTTTCCATGCTTGAATTGATGCTCTTCCGCGCTGTTTCCGTCGCTCTCTTGATTCTGGCGAACGGGTTCTTTGTCGCGGCGGAGTTTGCCTTGGTGAGCGTCCGCGAGACGCGTATCGAACAATTGATCGCGCAGGGCCGACCCGGCGCTCGAGTGGTTCGCCGACTGCAGGAGAATATAGAAGACTTTCTGCCTGCCGTGCAGTTGGGCGTAACTCTATGCAGCCTGGCCCTGGGCTGGATCGGCGAGCCGGTGGTGGCCGCCCTCTTCGAGCATTGGCTCAACGGCCTGCCCCATTCCACCATCTATTCGCATCTGATTGCGGTGCCCGTGGCCTTTGCTCTCATCACCTACTTGCACGTGCTTCTCGGCGAGCTGGTGCCCAAGTCCCTGGCATTGCGCAAGACTGAAGAGATGGCGGTGGCTGTTGCCGGACCCATGGATGTTTTCATCCGCGTCACCCGCCCCGCCGTTCGCCTGATGAAGTCGTCCGCGCGGTTGGTGCTCCACCTCTTCCGCGCGGAGATGATGCAGGAAGGCACGGTACATTCCCCGGAGGAACTCAAGCTGATTGCCAGCGCCGCGCGCAGGACGGGGCTGCTGCCGCCGTTTCAGGAGGCGATTATTCACCGCGCGGTGGAGTTGAACCAGGTACCGACACGGGAGATCATGACCCCTCGCCAGAGGATCTTCTCCTTACCCGCCAACATGCTGATCGAGGACGCGAACGCAAGGATAGTGGACGAGCAACATTCGCGCGTGCCGGTATACGACCCCTCTCATGGACCGGAGCATATTGTAGGAGTGGTGTACTCCAAAGACCTTGCCCGCCTTATGCACTTTCGTATGACGGCGCAGACCCGCTTTGCCCGCGCGCCTTTTTCCGAGCTGCGGCTGGGCCAGGTGATGCATGATGTTTTGGTGGCCCCCGAAACCAAGCCGGTGCTCGATCTGCTGATGGAATTTCAGCAGCGCAGAAGACACATCGCGATCGTCGTGGATGAGTATGGCTCGACTGTCGGGTTGGTGACCGTCGAAGACGCCATCGAGCAGATCATCGGAGAGCTCGAGGATGAGTTTGACGTCGGACCGCGCACCGCGCTGCACACCACTCCGGGCGCCGTGGTGTTGGATGGAGGCGTCAATCTGCGCGATTTAGAGACGCAAATGAACTGGCATCTGCCCCGCGATGGAGGAGTGGAGACGCTCGCCGGCTTTTTGCTGGCGCGGCTGGGAAAAATTCCCACCGGAGGGGAAACAGTGGATTATATGGGCCGCAGGTTCACGGTCCTCGAGATGAGCGGCCACCGCATCAGCAAGGTGAGAATCGAACCGGAAAATGCACAGCAGGTTGAGATGGCCTCCTCTCCAAATAAAAGCGATTCGCCCACACCTGGCGCAGGGAGCGAAAACTAGACCTGATGGGCGAACTGCGCGCGTTGCTCAAGCGATTGCTGTATACGCTGCCGGTGATCTGGCTGGTAGTGTCGATGGTCTTTCTGCTGATCCACCTTGTGCCCGGAGATCCGGTCCAGCAGATGCTGGGGGAAGGCGCTACCGCATCCGACATTTCTGCCCTGCGCCATGAATATGGACTCGACCAACCGCTGGGCGTGCAGTATGTGCACTACTGGCGCGGTGTATTGCAGGGCAATTTGGGACAGTCCCTGCGTCTGAATGACTCCGTTACCCACCTGCTGCTGACTCGCTATCCCTATACGCTGGAACTCACCACAGCCTCCGTATTGCTGGGGCTCGCCCTGGCTCTTCCGGCGGGCATAACCGCAGCCCTGCGCCGGGCGCGCTGGCAAGACAGCACTGTGGGCGTGGTAAGTTTGCTCGGCTTGTCCTTTCCCGGTTTCGCACTGGGCCCCATCCTCATTCTTCTGGTCTCGATCAAGCTGGGATGGTTGCCGGTTTCCGGTGCGGGTTCGCCCGCTCACCTGGTGTTGCCGGCGATCACCATGGGCAGCAGCCTGGCCGCCATCCTCACTCGGATGGTGCGCACTGCGATGCTCGAAGAGTTGGGCCAGGATTACATTCGCACTGCCCGCGCCAAAGGCCTGCCGGAGCACATCGTGGTATACCGCCACGCCCTGCGCAATGCCATCATCCCTGTCATGACGTTGGTGGGCTTGCAATTCGGCGCGCTGTTGGCCGGAGCCATTGTGACCGAAACCATCTTTTCGTGGCCGGGGATTGGGCGGCTCACCATTTCTGCGATTTCCAACCGGGACTATCCGTTAGTGCAGGGCTGCATTTTGGCCGTGGGACTGACCTATATCCTGGTGAATCTGGTGACCGACGTTTTGTACACCGTAGCCAACCCCAGGATTCGCTCGTGAACTAATTCTCCGACCGTTTGTTGTTGTACTTACTCTTGGGTGCCCCACATCTGGCGCGCTCTTTGCGCCAGATGTGGGAAACCTTCAGATCTCTCCACTGCGGGTGCCCCAGGTCCCGATTCTGGGACCTGGGATAGTTTGATCTCGAAATCAGAGCAGCTGAATCACTTGCGGTTTCAAGGCTTGACGATTCGTCAGATCCACTCCGTCGGCGCTGAGCGTGAGCATGCCCAGCGTGATTGGCAGGGAAAACCGTCGTGGGCCGGCGCTCCCCGGATTGAAATAAAGCACATCCTGTCGCCATTCGATTAGCGGCTTGTGGGTGTGGCCGCTGATGACCGCGGCAAAGCCCGCGGCGGCAGGATCGAGATCGAGGCTATGCCGGTCGTGCAGCATATAAAAGCTGCGTCCTGCCAGTTCGATCGCTTCCGTCGCCGGCAAGCGCGAGCAGGGTCCATCTTGGTCGATGTTGCCCCGAATGGCCCTGACCGGAGCGATGACGCGGAGCTCCTCGAGCACACTAGAGTCGCCAACATCACCCGCGTGGAGGATGTGGGTGACGCCGCGCAATGCGCGCAGCGCCTCAGGGCGCAGCAGTCCGTGGGTGTCGGAAAGTACACCAATGGACAGCGAGGAAGGCGGAGCGTTTTCTTGCCGCGGTGCGATCATAGACCTATGGCCAGCCGGGTGCGCGGGTCAAGATAATCGCGCAGGGCATCTCCGATAAAGTTAAACGAGAGCACGCAAAGCATAACTGCGATCGCCGGGAAGACGACCATGTGCGGCGAGTCGAATAAATGCGAGCGCGCATCGTTGAGCATGCTTCCCCAGCTTGCCGTTGGAGGCGGAACACCCAAACCTAGAAAGCTGAGCGTAGCCTCCGCCAGCACCGCGCCCGCCATTCCAATCGCGGACTGCACGATAATCGGCTGCAGGATATTTGGCAGAATATGGTGGATGAAGATGCGCAGGTCGGAGGCTCCAAGAGCGCGGGCCGCTTCAACGAACTCCCGTTCCTTGACGGCGAGAACCTGGGCCCGGACTAGGCGCGCGTAACCGACCCATCCGCCGATAGAGAGCGCGAGAATCAGGTTGACCAACCCCGGACCAAGAAAGGCGACAAAGGCGATTGCCAATAGAATGCCGGGGAGGGCAAGAAAGGCGTTCATGACGAAAATATTGAGCAGTGTATCGACAGCCCGGCCGTAGAATCCGGCTAACCCGCCAAGAATGATCCCCACAGTGAGCGAGATGCCGACAACACTGACGGCCACGGTCAGCGAGAGCCGCGCACCATAAAGGACACGTGAGAAAATATCGCGGCCAAGCTCATCGGTGCCGAACCAGTGCGCTTGCGAAGGAGAGGCCAGCCGGTGATAGAGGTCGATCGAAGCGGGGTCGTAAGGCGCCAGCACCGGCGCCAGCAGGGCAATGGCGACGAAAAGCGCCAGCAGCAGGATCCCGATCACGGCGAGCGGCTGGTGGCGAAGAGTGCGCGCGAAGACCATCCCCTGCAATCATCGCATAAAGCGGTGTAACGCGAGCTTGGTGGAAGCCCCCTGCTTTAGCAGGGGGGAGCTGGATTTTCCGATGCCAGCGCTAAGGCCCATCATGATTGGAAGCCGTCTTATCAAAGGAGGGGAGAGCAAAATGGGAAAGCGATGTGGCCTTTGTATATTGGCCTTGTTCTGGTGTCTGATAGCCGTGGCGCGGGTTCAAGCCCAGCAGGCGGAGGCGCTGCAGATTTTTGAAGCCACCAATCAGGATCGGGCGGACCATGGCTTGAAGCCGCTCAAGTGGGACCCCGCTCTGGCTCAGGCGGCGCAAGCTCATACCCAGATGATGGTTGAGCGAAGATCGCTTTCTCACCAATTTCCCGGTGAACCGGATTTAACTATGCGCGCCGCTCAGCAAGGAGCGCACTTTAGCGTGATCGCCGAAAACGTGGGCCAGGCATCTACTCCGTCGGGCCTTGAAACCCAATGGATGCATTCGCCTTTGCACCGGGCCAATATCTTAGATCCGCGCCTGAATGCAATTGGCATCGGGGTGGTGAAGCAGGGTGGAGATTATTACGCGGTGCAGGATTTTGCCGACGGCGTAGCCGAGCTGGGACCGCAGCAGATTGAGCAGAAAGTGGGCGCACTCCTCCGCCAGCGAGGGATTCAACCGACCGGTTCGGTGCGGGACGCGCGGCAAACCTGCGAGATGCCGCATGGCGTTGCCGGAGGATCGGCGCCAAAATTCGTCATGCGCTGGGAGGGAGCGGATCTCAGCCAGTTGCCGCCACAGTTGGATCAGCAGCTCCAAACCGGCCGCTTTCACACCGCCGCAGTTGGCGCCTGCGACTCGGGACATCCGCAACAAGGCTTTACCACCTACCGTGTCGCTGTGCTGCTGTATTGATGGAGAAAGTTTGGTTACCAAATACACCTAATGGTTGGCAAATACACTTAATTTGTCATCTCGACCGGAGCGAAGCGGAGTGGAGAGATCTGCGGTTTTCCGATATTTGGCGCAAAGACGAACCCAGCGTCGGCCGGCCTCAGCGAAAGCTGGAGAAAGAAACCGCAGATCTCTCCACTCCGCTTCGCTCCGGTCGAGATGACAAATTTGCAGAAAGGGGCACTCCATGAGGCAAAACGATTTTCGAGAGAGCTATTGAGCGGCTCTATGCCTTCACAGCCAATTCTGCGGGAAGCTCAACTCCTTCTTTGGGCTTGGTGGGCTCCATTTGCAAGAGGTTATTGAACCGGTTGAAATAGTTGAAGAGGCCGATCGCCGACATCAGTTCAACGATCTCTCCCTCGCTATAAAAACTGCGCAGGCGCGCAAAATCCGCATCGGAGTAGCTGTTTGCATCCAGAGTCATTCTCTCCGCCAGATGAAGCGCGGCCTTTTCGGCTGGAGTGAAATCGTTGCGGCTCTCAAACAGAGCGAGATTTTCTAACTGCTCCTTGCTCCAGCCAAGCTTGAGACCGATGGCGGTATGCGAGGCGAGACAGTAGTCGCAGGCATTGAGCTGTGAGGTGCGGACGATTACCAGCTCTTTGAGCTTGGTTGAAAGTGTGCCGGTGTTCAGAATCGCCTCGAAGTGGGCGATCATCGTCTCAAAGATCTCCGGACGATGCGCGACCGTGCGGAACATGTTGGGCACGTTACCGCGCTGGCGCATGTAGCGGTCGTAAATTTCTCCGGTGGATTCGGGAACCTGAGTCCGGTTGAGGCGAGAGAGGCGTGGCATGGAAGGTATCCTCCTGCAGTCCAGTTTACAGGCTGAATCATCTCCGTCAGCATCGCCACCAAAGGTAGCTTTGTTTTGAAGTCTTCCCCTTCAACAAATCCTGGGTGCCCCACATCTGACGCGTTCTTTGCTTCAGATGTGGGATTCCACGGGACTCATTCCTATGTAACTCAAGACTTAAGCGAGAATCTGCTTGGCAATCGTCGCAAGTTGCATGTTCGAAGCGCCTTCGTAGATCTTGCCAATCTTCGCGTCGCGGTAAAACTTTTCGATGGGAGAATCCTTCACGAAGCCGGCCGCGCCAAAGATCTCTACCGACTCGCTCGCCACCTGCTCGGCTACGACGGAGGCAAAGTACTTGGCCATCGCGGCTTCCTTGACGAACGGCAATGCCGCCACTTTCAATCGCGCGGCGTTATAAACCAACAGGCGCACAGCCTCTATCTCGGTGGCCATGCGGGCCAAGGAGAACTGCACAGCCTGGAACTCCGAGATGGTCTTACCAAACTGCTTCCTCTCCGTGCTGTATTTGAGGGCAAGAGACCATGCCCCTTCCGCCAATCCCAGCATCTGCGCGGCGATGCCGATACGTCCTTCATTGAGCGTTTGAATCGCGATCTTGTAACCCTGGCCTACTTCGCCCAGAACATTTGCCGCGGGCACGCGGCAGTCGTCGAGCAGCAGTTCGCATGTCGACGAGGCGCGGATCCCGAGCTTGTCTTCCTTTTTCCCGACGCTGAAGCCGTCCATGCCCCGCTCGAGCACAAATGCGGTGATCCCCTTGTAGCCGGCCTGCGGATTGGCATTCGCGAAGACGATGAAGAGATCCGCCTCGGCTGCATTCGAGATCCACAGCTTGCGCCCGGTCAAATTGAAACCATCGCCCACGGCTCGCGCCTGGGTGGCCAATGCAAAAGCATCGGATCCGGAGCCGGCCTCGCTCAAAGCATAGGAGCCGACAGTGTTCGCCGCCAGGCGCGGCAGGTATCGGCTCTGTTGATCTGCCGTTCCCCAGCGCAGCAGCGCATTTATGATCAGGGTGTTCTGTACGTCGACCAGCACGGCCACGGCAGGATCGACCCGGGAAATCTCCTCCACGGCGAGAATGGAGCTGAAGAACGAGCTGCCGGCTCCCCCAAGATCGGCCGGAACTTCGATCCCCATCAACCCCAGGGCGAAAAGCTGGCGCAGGATCTCAGGATCGAGCTTTTGCGCACTGTCCATTTCACGCACCAGGGGAGCGATCTCCCGCTGGGCGAATCTCCTCACCGTCTCGCGCATGAGCTGCTCATCCTGCGTCAGCGACGTAAGAGGCGCGACCACGTCATCGGTTTCTGCCGGTATGCTCATCCAGACTCCAACTCTAGCGCCTATTATTAACTCCTGGGGCCCGATGGGTCTTGCCGATTTGCTCGCCCAGGCTAAATGAACACGCCTAGGAAACCTTGGAGAGGGTAAATGCGAATTTTAACCGTGGTCCGCCAGGTGCTTGACGCTGAAGAGACAGTGCACGTCCGGAACGGTATTGTCGATCTGGAGGGATCAAAGCTGGTCATGGATACGATGGATGAGTATGGGGTGGAGCAGGGGATAAGGATTCGAGAGCTTGGCCTTGCCGAGGAGGTGGTGGCGCTCGGCATCGGCCCCCAACGCGTCCAGGATGCGTTGCGCACCGCCCTCGCCATGGGGGCGGATCGAGCCATCCATGTTGTCGCCGCCCAGACCCTCGATCCCATCGCAGTCAGTAAGGTGATAGCCCAAGTAGCCCAAGAGGAAAAGATTGATTTGATTCTGACCGGCGGGCGTCAAGCGGATTGGGATAGCGAGGCGCTGGGCACCGCCGCTGCGGAAAGACTGGGATGGCCGCAGGTGACTTGGACCAGCGCGCTCGAATTCGAGCAGGGGACAGCCGTGGGCAGGCATGATGTCGATGAGGGTAGCGAGTCTTTCCGTGTTCCCTTACCCTTGGTCGTGACCACGCAACAAGGTTTAAACGAACCGCGCTATCCGACGGTGCCCAACATCATGAAGGCAAGAAGGAAAGAGCTCAGGCAGGAGAGCCTCGATCGATTTCAAGTGACCCCGGTGGTTCGCCTGGTTTCGGCCGGCATCCAGGTCAAGACCCGGATGAGGAGAATCCTCGATGGCAAGGATGTACCAGCCGCGGCCGCGCAGTTGATCGATTTTCTGCGCAACGAGGCGAGGGTGATTGGATGATCATGGTTGTCGCGGACCATCTCAACGGCCGCATGGCCAAGAGCACAGGCGAGATGATAACCGCCGCCCGCGCCCTTGGCCGTGAAGGGCCCATCGCCCTGCTCGTGTTGGGTAGCGGGGTAGCTGCGGTTGCGAACGAGGCGGCAGGCATCGCCGAGCAGGTGCTGGTGGCTGATAATCCGGCGCTGGCTGAGTACGATGCCGAGTTATGGGCTGCCGCCATTGCGCAAATTGCCGCGGAGGGCGGCGCTCATACGGTTCTCATCGGCGGCAGCCGCGCTGGCCGGGAGTCGAGCGCGCGAGTCGCGGTCAAGCTCGATGCCGCGTTGCTTGAAGATGTCATCCGTCTCGAACATGCAGCTGGGGTGACCTCAGCCGAGCGCTACACCTGCCTTGCTCGGGTTACCGAAAAAGTGGAGACGCAGGCCGCGGTCGTCGTGGTTACCGTCAAGCCGAGCGCTTTTTCCGCGGCTGCGCCGGCCGCCAATCCTGGCGAACAGTTTGATGTGGACTTAAATCTCCCCCAACGCCGCGTGCAGGTGACGGCGAAGATGAAGGAGAAGGGCGCGGGCATCTCGCTCTCCGATGCTGAGATCGTCGTCGCCGGCGGCCGCGGCGTAGGCAATGCGGAGGGATTCTCAGCGATGGTCGAAGCTCTTGCCCACCAGCTCGGCGCCGCAGTCGGAGCCACCCGCGCCATTGTGGACGCCGGCTGGCGCCCCTACTCCGAGCAGGTCGGCCAAACCGGGAAGACGGTTCAGCCCAACGTATATATCGCGCTTGGCATTTCCGGAGCGGTACAGCATCTCTCAGGCATGAGCAAGAGCAAGTACATTGTTGCTATCAATAAGGATCCGGACGCGCCCATCTTCAAAATCGCCGACTGCGGAATCGTCGGAGATGTGGCCAAAGTGACCCCTGCGGTCATCGAAGAATTGAAAGGCCGTGCCTAGCAGGGCTGCGGAAAACTCCCGTAACAGATGGAGAATCGGGTTTTGCAAGAGTCCCGCAGGGACGGCAAGAAAATCAAACCTGTCCAAATTAACGGCGGATTGGCACGACATCAATTTCCGATGGCGTTCGGTTCCTGGATCTCGTCCCGTCAACAAATACCGGGTGCCCCAGATCCCGATTCTGGGACCTGGGATTCCACGGATCTCGATGGACAGCGTCGTCGCTTTTGCGTGATGACGACACTCTCCGTCGAGATTTGCGGAATCCCACGTCCGAGAATCCGGACGTGGGGCACCCAAGATTGGTTGAAGGAGGAGATTCAAAAACCAAAAGTTCGTGGACGCCGTTAATTTTGGACAGGTCTGCAAGAAAATAGCCCGGCACGTCAGTGCTGGGTCTGCTTGGGAGGAGCATGATCCAGTCCCGTAGGGACGACTGAAAACGCAAAGGGATGATCCAGCCGTCCCTGCGGGACTTTGTCTCTTATAGGATCGGACTAGGTCCTGGTTTTAACTGCCGTAACTGCTTGAAAATCTGATCGGCTTTAGCCGCTGAGGGACCATTTCCTAGCTTATTAGGATTTGGTATAAGCGAGCAGACCGCCATAAGGCAGTAAAAGAACAACTGGCAAGGATATTCATGCTCCCTCCGGCCCAACGAGTCGCTTTCCTGGTTCTTACCATAGTCACTGTGCTGTTGGGCGCCAGGGGCTTCGAGCGCGTCTTTCGGCGTATCCTCAGGGGCATACCGGATGCCGACGCGCGCAGCGATCATTGGTTGCGCCGGCTATGGTACGCGGTCAGGACCATGCTCACCCAGCAGCGCACCTTCCGCGGCCGCCCGGTCGTCAGCCTGTTTCACTCCTTCATCGTTTACGGCTTCCTCTTCTACATTCTGGTCAACTCCGTAGACGCTCTGGAAGGGTATTTGCCTTTTACCATCTGGTCCTCCAGCTTCGCCGGGGCGGCCTACAACCTGTGCGCCGACATTCTCAGTTTTCTCGTGCTTCTCGGGGTCGTCGCCCTGGTGGTGCGGCGTTACCTCATTCCCAGCCGCCGCGATTTCGATTTCAATGCTAAGACGCTCCTGCACGAAAAAGTCCGGCAGGGATACATCTCTTGGGACTCGGCAATCGTCTCCGCTTTTATCCTCTTTCACGTCGGCAGCCGCGCCTTGGGCCAAGGGGCCAGGCTGAAGCTGGAAGGGGGAGACAGGTTTCAGCCCTTCGCGACGGCTCTCTCCCATCTGCTTCCGCGAACACACGCGCAAGGGCTGGCGCAGTTTGGCTATTGGGGGGCGTTGGGGAGCGTGCTGGTGTTTCTGGCTTATTTCCCCTGGTCCAAGCACCTACACATCTTCATGGCGCCTCTCAAATATTTCTTTGCGCGCGCGGCGGCTTCCGGTGAGTTGCCCTTGCTTGAAACGGGAGTCGATTCGCCCGACATCAGCCTGAACGATGGCGGCGCGCAGATCGGCGCCCGTAGTCTCGAAGATCTGAGCTGGCCGCGGCTGCTCGATGCCTATGCCTGCATCCAGTGCAATCGCTGCCAGGATGTTTGTCCGGCGACGGCTACGGGCAAGGCGCTCAGCCCGGCGGCTTTGGAGATCAACAAGAGGATGGAGCTGAATCTTTTGGGGGAAGGAGGCGGGTTATTGGCTATGAATTCTTCAGCCTTTGAGCAAGGCGCGCCCAGCCCCCGCCCCCTACTCGAATTCGCGCTCTCCCCGGAGGCGTTGTGGGCTTGTACCACCTGCGGCGCCTGCATGCAGGTCTGCCCCGTCGAGAACGAGCAGATGCTCGACATCGTCGATATCCGGCGCAACCAGGTCATGATGGAAGGCAAATTCCCATCGCAGTTACAAACCGCATTTCGCGGCATGGAGCGCGCATCCAATCCGTGGGGCATAAGCCGGGACCAGCGCATGGCTTGGGCCGACGGCCTAACGGTGCCGACGGTCGAAGAGAATCCCACCCCCGATCTGCTTTTTTGGGCCGGGTGCGCGGCCAGTTACGATCCACAAGCCCAGCGGACCGCCCGCGCCTTCGTCCAACTGCTGATCCGCGCTGAGGTCAATTTCGCCGTGCTTGGCAAACGGGAGGGCTGCACCGGCGACAGCGCGCGGCGCGCGGGAAACGAATATCTCTACACCCAACTGGCGGAGCAAAATGTCGCGGCGCTCAATGAAGTGAAGCCCAAACTTATCGTCGCAACCTGCCCCCACTGCATGAACACCATCGCCAACGAATACCGCCAGATCGGCGGAAATTATGAGGTGATGCACCACACCCAATATCTGGAGCGGTTGCTTGCTCAAGGGCGCCTGCAGGCGGAACCGGCGCCGGGGAAGGTGACCTATCACGATCCCTGCTACCTGGGCCGGCACAACGGCGTCTATGATGCGCCGCGCAATGTGCTGCGCGTTCTCACCGGCGAGCTGGTCGAGATGGACCGCAGCCGCGAGAACTCCTTCTGTTGTGGAGCGGGTGGGGCGCAATTCTGGAAGGAAGAGGAGCCGGGCCGGGAACGTATCTCCGGCAATCGCTATCAGGAGGCGAAGCAGCGCCTTGGGCAGGAGCCGCAGAGCGGGACACTGGCCGTGGGATGTCCCTTTTGCAAGAGCATGCTGAGCAGCGCTCCCGGCAGGGAAGAGGGCGCCCCGATCGAGATAAAGGATATTGCCGAGCTCCTGCTCGAAGGCGTGCAGCGGAGGTCGGGCGAGGCGGTGGCTGTTCCCGCACTGCCCGCGATCAAAGCTTTAGAACCTGTGGGCGCCCCATCCGTGCCTGAGACGGTTGCCGATTCCAATGCGCACAATGCTCCGGTTGAAGTCCCGCCTCTGGAGGCGCCGGCAGCAGCGGCGACCGCTCCCGTTCAACGAAAGCCCTGGAAGCCGAAAGGTAGTGCTTAACTTTTCATTTGAGATAGGCGCGCACCAGGTCGATCAGATCTTCGGCCACTTCATGTGTCGGTGCGGCGCCTTTTTCCGGAGCCATGATGTGCAGCCGGATGTGATCCTCCAGAATCTCCGCCATCAGGTTATTCACCCCGCCGCGAATATTCGCCAGCAGATTCAGGGTACCCCACCCTTGCTGCGCAAGGATGGGGTACCCTGAATCTGTTTGCCCCATGGATCCAAGACCACCACCATCGAGGGTGCCCCATCCTTCGCACAGGGCTGTTCCGTGCGAAGGGTGGGAGACCACAAATGTACACGCCGGGTGACCCAGGTTCGCGAACCGGGGTCCCCGGCAAGCGAAGCTTGCTGGAGCGGGAAGCTAACCTGGGTCTTTTTCTTGATTGGTGGAATCCCAGGTCCCAAAATCGGGACCTGGGGCACCCAGGATCTGTGGTTTATCTTTTGGAAACCGCAGATCCCGGCTACAATCGTGATCGCGGCCCGGTAATCATTCCTGGAGTCCGCTCCCACGTCGATTTTTAGAAAGTACATTTGGGCGGCGCGGTTTCCCCTTACCGCATCCATTTAGACAGTTACACTGAACCATGCCTTCGCAAAATTCATCCCGCGGGAGTAAGAAATCTCCACCGCCTGGCGAAACTGGACAGGAGGCGCTCTACCTTCGATTTCTCAGCGAGAAGCAAGTGCGTGTTACAGTCAAGCTTCGCGATGGAGAGAACGTCTCTGGATGGATCGAGTATTTTGACGACACCATGATCCGCTTAACCCGTGATGGCAAACCCAACTTGTTTATCTACAAGCAACAGATCCGCACTATTCGCGAACACGCGCGCCGCAATGGCAACCACTTGAGCAATGGAGAAGAGGAGAGCGCGCATTGAGCGGCGTTCCTCGCGATTTGGATCTCGGCTTCGCCGAAGGCGCGGCGATGATTGCCGCTCAGGCCGGCGAGTTGCTTCGCGGCTATTTCGAGCGCGGCGTGGCCACGGAATACAAGGGCGACGTGGACATCGTCACCGAGGCCGATCGCGCGGCGGAAAAACTTATCGTCGCGCGGCTTGGGGAGCATTTTCCCAATCACGGCGTCTTCGGGGAAGAAGGGACGCGCCTGGGGCTCGACCGTGAATACCGTTGGTATGTGGATCCGCTCGATGGCACAACCAATTTTTCCCACGGCTTTCCCGTCTTTGGCGTCTCTCTTGGCCTCGAGCATCGGCCGCGCGGACTTCGGCAGGGCCAGGATGGGGAACTTGTCGCAGGCATCGTTTACGATCCTTTGCGCGATGAAATGTTTGCCGCGGAACGGGGAAAAGGCGCATGGCTCAACGGCCGCCGTTTGCATGTGTCGCGCGTCGAACAATTGCAGGAAAGTCTTCTGGCCACCGGCTTCCCCAGCCAGAAACGTCACGCCAGCCCCAACATCCATTTCTATCAACAGCTCAGTTTGCGGTCGCATGGTATCCGCCGGGCCGGTTCGGCGGCGCTCGATCTCGCCTACTGTGCTGCCGGCCGTATCGACGGTTATTGGGAATTTAACCTCAACCCTTGGGATACGGCGGCCGGCGCTTTGCTGGTGACCGAGGCAGGAGGCGCTATGACGCGCTTCGACGGTACGCCCTTCCTGCTCGACAGCCAGGAGCTCTTGGCTACCAACGGACGGATTGCCGGAGAGCTGCTGAGCTTCTTCAACGACATGTTTGCCGGCCGCGGGATAGAGCCCGTGCCCACCCCCGCGGAGTTTGCCGCACGCCGAGGGCGACCCATCTTGCCCTAGCCGTGCGAGCCATTTCAGCTGCTACAATTTAGTTTCAAAATCATTTGATTTCCGGAGAACGGCTTATGACATACGTGATCGCAGAACCCTGCATTGGCACCAAAGATACTGCCTGCGTAGACGCTTGTCCGGTGGATTGCATCCACCCTAAGAAGGATGAGGCAAAGTACGGCGAAGTCGACCAGCTCTTCATCGATCCCGTAGAGTGCATCGACTGCGGCGCCTGCGTCCCGGTATGTCCCGTTTCCGCCATTTACGCCGGGGATGATCTGCCGGAAAAATGGGCAAGCTTCACGGAGAAGAACTCCGCCCACTACGGCCGCTAAAGCTTTGCCGCCCGCGGTGTTCTCAGTTCAACAAGGCCATTCGTGCATTTGGGCTTACACCTGCGCCTATGATTGCTCATCAGGCTGAAGCCGTAGTTCTCCGCACCTGGCCCATCCATGAGGCCGACCAGATCATCTCCTTGTTCACCCGCGATCTGGGAAGAATAAAGGGCGTGGCAAAATCGGCGGCAAAATCGCGCCGTCGTTTTGGGGGCGCCCTCGAGCCCATGACCTACGTCCGCGCCCGCTACTTCGAAAAACCAAAGCAGGATCTTGTTCGCCTGGATTCCTTCGAGATCCTTCGCTCCCCGCTCTCTGACCCGGTGGACTATGGGCGTGCCGCCGCCTTGGCTTTTTTTGCCGAGATTCTCGAAGAGACCCTTCCCGAACACGCCCCTGAAGACCACGTTTTCCGCCTCCTGCTCTCCGTCCTGCAACAGACCCGCATAGGTTGTATCTGGATGCCGGTCACATACTTTGCCCTTTGGATTACGCGCTTGATGGGATGGCTGCCGGATCTGGGCCATTGTCTGCTCTGCGGCGCTCCCCTCGCTGCTTCCTCAGCCCAGTTTTACGCAGGTTCCGATGGCCTGTTCTGTTCCGCGCACCAGCGGCTGCAAGAGCCTGGATCGGGACAGGGCGCTCTGCTGACGGCGGACTCGCAAGCTCTGGCGGTGCGCATCTTTCGCGCTCCCGTCTCCGCTTTTGCCAATGAACCGTGGCCGCGCAGCCGCGCTGCCGATCTGCGCCGCTTCGCCATCCAAAGCCTGCAGCGTCATCTGGAGCGCAGACTCAACACCGTTACCGCCCTAGCCCGCCTCGGTGGCTAGAGTAGTCAGGACTTCAAGCCATGACCACCATAAGTGCCTAAAACTCCTTAGGCTTGAGCCGCTGCCTTCAAGTTATGGTTTGATAAGTCCCGTAGGGACGGACTGAAAATAGCCCAGCACGCAGTGCTGGGTAGAGTTCCATAAGAGGAAAAGTCCCGCAGGGACGGCTGAAATCATTCCTCGGCTCCGTTTTCAGCCGTCCCTGCGGGGACTCTTCTCAAAACCGATTCTCAACTTGTTCCGGAGCTTTCCCGCAGCATAATCCTGCCCAAGGATTACGGACCTTCTACATACATTGCGGGCGTGACGATTGTGGTTTGCCTGAACCTACCGAGACTAAGCAAATCCTTGTCCCCGGCGATAAGATATGTGGCATCCGCCTTCCAGGCAGTTTCCAGAATTGCGTCGTCTTTTGGATCGCGGCAAATTCCGTGAACTTCTCCGGTGACATCTATCCAGCGGGCCTGGACGGGCATCTCGTCCAACTGCGTTTGCAGCTCGCGAGGATCATGATTGAATTTTCTGGTCAGAACGCGCACCGTCTCAGCTCTGATAAATTCGGAAATCGCGAGTTGATCCCGAGTGAGCGCCCGGAAAACAGCTAAATCCGGGATTCCCCCAAATTCAAGCGCAGAAACCCAGACATTGGTGTCCAGAACAACAATCACCGCCTGCTCTGATCCCCGCCATCTTCCCTACGTGTTTCGTGGATCAGCCGTTCTACGTCTTCGGGCGTATAACCCATGTGCCGGTTCCGGCGCCCGGTCTGCTGAGAAGAATTCAGAAGGGTGCGAATTCTTTCCGCACGATAAGTGCGAAATGCCTCGCGAAACAACTCGCTGATTGTCCGGCTCTCCGCTTTCGCAATCGCCGTCACCTGCTCTGCCAAATCCGGAGGAAGTGAGATTGTGAATTGTTTGGTGGTTCGCTCCATACTTACATAGTAATGAAAAGTAATGCGATTTGTCTTGAGCGTAAGAGCTGAGGTTGGCGCTTTCCAGCGCCCTGTTCTCCTTATTCCTGGCGGGAAAACCTACTCGAAATTCATGGTGATTTAGAATCCAACCGTGGCCCTAGCAGCGACAACCGCACTCACTTTCCAGGAACTCCTCTTTCGTCTGCAAACCTTTTGGGCGGAGCGTGGCTGTATTCTCAGCCAGCCGTATGACGTCGAGGTCGGCGCAGGCACCATGTCTCCCGAGACTTTTCTGCGCGTCCTCGATACCCGGCCATTCTCGGTCGCCTACGCTCAGCCCTCGCGGCGGCCGGCCGACGGACGCTACGGCGAGAATCCTAACCGGCTCTTTAAACACACGCAGTTCCAGGTCATTCTTAAACCGCCACCTTCAAATGTACTGGAGGTATACCTCGAATCCCTGGCCGCCATCGGAATCGACCTCCGCCAGCACGATCTCAAGTTCGAAGAGGACAACTGGGAGTCGCCGACTCTAGGCGCCTGGGGCATCGGCTGGCAGGTCATGTTGGACGGGCTGGAGATCACGCAATTCACCTATTTCCAGCAGTGTGGCGGCCTCGATCTGGATCCGATATGCGCGGAAATAACTTATGGCTTGGAACGGATCGCGGCCTTCCTGCAAGATGTCGACTCAATCTACGACGTCGTTTGGACGCGCGTGCCGGGTGGCGCCTCCGGCGCGGAGCCGGTGAATCAAGTCACTTACGGTCAGGTCCGCCACCTCGAGGAGGTCCAGTTCTCTGCCTACAACTTCGAATATGCGGATGTGGGGAAGCTCTGGGAACATTTGCGGCTGTACGAGCAGGAGTGTCAGGAACTGCTCGCTCTGGCCGAAGAGCGTCCGCAAGAGATTCGTTGTTTGCCCATCATGCCGGCCTACGATCTATGCCTGAAGTGCTCGCATTTATTCAATTTGCTCGACGCGCGGGGTGCGATTTCGGTTACCGAGCGTGTGGGCGTCATTGCTCGCATCCGCTCGCTTGCCGTCGGCGTTGCCAAGGCGTATGCCCGGATGGATCCTGTTTCATAACCAGAAAATTCGCCGGGCAAAACAATCCAGGAAAGCAAAAGAAACAGAATGGCCGATCTCTTACTTGAAGTAGGACTTGAAGAAATTCCCGCCCGTATGATTGTCGCGGCTGAGACCGAACTGGCGCGCCGGGTGACCGATCTGTTGCTACGGGAGCGTCTGATTGCATCCGGCGAGGGCATCGTCAGCTACTCGACCCCGCGGCGGCTTGCTGTTTTCGTGCCCGGCGTCCTGATGCGGCAACCGGATAGCGAAGAGCGGCTTACCGGTCCCTCCTGGAAGGCTGCCTTTCGCGATGGAGAACCCACGGCCGCAGCCCATGCCTTTCAAAAAAAGGCTGGAGTCGATATGGCCGCGCTTACAAAACTCACGACGCCAAAGGGGGAATATCTCTCCGCCACTGTTCATCGCGCCGGTCTTCCCGCGAAGGAGATCCTCAGCGTACAGTTGCCCAGGGAAATCGCGGCCATCTCCTGGCCTAAAAGCATGTATTGGCGGCCGAATAAGCCGGAGCGCTTTGTCCGTCCGGTCAAGTGGCTTCTCTGCCTGCTGGATGAAGCCGTGGTGCCCATCGAGTTTGCCGGCGTTCGTGCTGCAAACCTGAGCTATGGCCACCGCATTCTTCACGGTGGCGCCCCGGTCTCGATCGTTCGCCCCGCAGATTATCCGTCCAGGCTCCAGGCAGCCTTCGTGCTCGCCGATGCCGGCGCCCGCCGCCACCGCATCCGCAAGTCTCTCGATGCGGTTACTCGCGGTATTCCCGGCGCCCGCTGGCGCGAGGACTTGGACTTGGTGGAACAGGTCACCCACCTGACCGAGTGGCCAAGCGTCGTCGTCGGCAACTTCGAGCCCGAATTCCTGTCACTCCCTGAAGTGGTTCTGGTCACGGTGATGCGCGGCCACCAGAAGTATTTTGCCCTGGAAGACGCACACGGCAAGCTGGCGCCTCATTTCCTCGCCGTGCTGAATACCGAAGTCGATGAACGCGGGTTGGCCATCATTCGTCACGGCAATGAACGTGTCTTGCGCGCCCGCTTCAACGATGCCCGCTTCTTCTGGAATTACGACCAGAAGATCCCGCTTACGGCCCGGCTCGAACTGCTCAAGGCAGTCACTTTCCAAAAGGCGCTCGGTAGTTACTACGACAAGACGCAAATCAATCTCCTCACCGCACAGGCGTTCGCGGTTGCTGTGGCTGCCCACGGCGTAGCCCTGGACCATGCGGCGCTGGACCAAGCCGTGCTTCTGGCCAAGACCGATCTCACCACTGAGCTGGTCAAGGAATTCACTGAGCTGCAAGGCGTCATCGGCGGCCTCTACGCCAGCGCTCAAGGCTTGGGTGAAGCCGTCGCCCAAGCTATCTCCACTCAATACGCGCCTGCTTCGGCGGAAGACTCTATTCCGGCTACCGTCGAAGGCCAGATTCTGGGCTTGGCCGATCGCATGGCGACGATTGTCGAGATGTTTGCTCTCGGTCTCGAGCCCAGCGGCTCCAAAGATCCATTCGCTCTGCGCCGCGCCGGCAACGGGGTCATTAAGATCCTGGCTGAGTCGGGATTGCCGCTGACTCTTCCCGCCGTTCTCACAATGGCGGCGCAACAATCCACCCGCTTGCAGACAAGCGCCGGCACAGACGCCCTCTCACGGTTCTTAAAAGACCGCCTGGATTTCTATCTTCGCGACGTCCGCGGCTATGCCTATGATGTCGTCAATGCCGTCCTCGCGGTCGAGTTGACCACTGTGCCTGACGCCGTTGCGCGGGCAGAGGCGCTCACCCAAGTTCGCGGATCGGCGGACATGGCCGCCGTATGCGCGGCCTTTAAACGCATCAAGAATATTCTTCGCCAGGCGCGGGAGAAGGAGGATGGCAACGGATTCTCCGGCCGCCCCATCGCCCTCGTGCATTTGACCGAACCTGCCGAGCGGCGGCTCCATGAGGAGATCTCTCACCTGGCCCCCGAGGTGGAAGCTCTGCGCGCCAGGCGGCAATACCCCCAAGCTCTGGAGCGTATCGCGGCGTTGCGCCCAGCGGTGGACGGCTTCTTCGATACCGTCATGGTCATGGCCGGAGATCCGTCTCTGCGGCAAAACCGGCTGGCTTTGATCGACTCTGTATTAGATAACTTCTCCCGCATCGCAGATTTTTCTGAACTAACCAGTGAGTAGTACCAACTTCTACATCCTTTTTGGTATATTAAATTCACGTTAAAAGACCTATAGTGTTCCGAGAGTGGTCTATTTCTTGCTTGCGCTTGCCTTCGCACGACCTTGGCGGTAATTAAATCCGGCAACCGTTGCGAATCCAGCCATAATTTTTTCCGAGAGGCGCCGTCACCTTGACCCGCATTTCTTTTCATCAGAAACTTGAGAACCTTCGCGGTCGGCTGCTGGAAATGGCATGCCTTGCCGAGGAGACTCTGAGCCTTGCCTTGGATGCCCAGCACGTGGACCAGCTTGCCGCCTGTTCCAAAGTGCGTGGGAATGAAGCGATCATCAACCTATCCGAACTCGAGATCGACCAGATGGCGCTCGACCTGCTGGCGATGGAACAGCCCATGGCAGGGGATCTGCGCTTCATCCTGGCCGCCATCAAGATCAACTCCGATTTGGAGAGGGTAGGCGATCAGTCCATGGCCATTGCTTTGCTTGCGGAGGAACTGGCCCAAGGGCAGCCCTTCGCCTTTCCTGTGGATATTCCACGCATGGCGGAGCTCTCGATCACCATGCTCCGGCAGGCTCTCCAAGCTCTTGCCGCCAGCGATGCCGAACTCGCTCATAGCGTGCTTACTATGGACGACCAGGTCGATGATATGAACCGCCGGATCAAAGCGGTCCTTCTCGGCTGCATCGCCGAACAGCCTGCGGGAGCGCATGCCGCTGTCAACCTGCTGTTCATCGCGCGCAGTCTGGAACGCATCGCCGATCACGCCACCAACATGGCCGAAGATGTCATCTTCTGGGTGCGGGGCGCGGATGTCCGCCACGGCGGCGGCGTGCACGCCCAAGCAAGCTAACGTTATTTTCTTGCAAAGCCTGGGTGCCCCAGGTCCCGATTCTGGGACCTGGGATTCCACCAATCTTGGTGGAAAATGTAGTCGTCACGCCCTGCACTAATGAGCAACGAAGCAGGAGAAATACCTCACGGCCGAAACCCGGGCGGCTTGCATTGCTGGCGCTCGACGGGTCCGCCGGGCTTGCCCAGTCGGAACTGGTAAGCGCAGTTCAAAGTTGAAAAACCGACTATAGCGCTCTGATATACGTAGATGGTTTGTTGATCGGGATAGTAAAGCGCCAACGCGGTGCCATTACTCAAGTTCGGAAGCTGGAAGAATAAATCTCCACCTTGCGCCCGCACCGTCCGCCCTGAATGTGCCCACCAGCCGATCGCGAATGCCAATGCAATCAGCGCCCCCTCGCGCACCCAACTCCGCGCCATCCAGCTATGTGTCTTCCTTCCTTCTGCGGTTTCTTGCATCGCGCGCCTCCCGGCTGTGGCAAGCTTACATCCGCTAGAGCATTTTCACTTTAAGCGAAAATGCTCTAGTTCACTCGCTGCAGCCGGGCAATCAGTTTTTGTGCGAGATTCTCTCCCGAATCGGACCAAAGCAGGCGGCTGCTGATTCCGCACTTTTGTTCAACCGATTTGGTGAAGACGACCAGCTTCTGCAGATTTTGCTCCACCCGCCGGGCACCCTCCTCGTCCAACTCCACCTCATCTTCGAGGAACGGAGTGTCGGTCCCGAAATCCACCCGGATATGTCCATTCTGTTCGTATGCGCCCTCATCGAAGTGCGGACCGAAGCCGGTGACCCGCGCGACCCTCGGCTCTTTTCTCCATGTGGGGTCCAGGTCTCCCACTGTCTCCGCTATCCAGAGATCCCATTTCACTTCGAATTCATAGGCGAAGTCGTCATACAGGCGCTCGGTTGCCGCAGCCACTGCGGGCGACGGCAGGGAGTCTTCCACCTCGTCTTCGTCATAAATGCGCTGGTAGGAAGGTGTCTCGTTCCAGGAGAGCGGATAGGCCGAAGCGGCATGCACGCGAGGAGATCCTCCAGCGGCTTGGAACTGCTCCAAAACGCAGACCAACGCCGCTGGAAGCGAGTCGAGACGGAAGTTCGGATACCAAAGGCTCAGGTATAACTGATCAGCCATATCGCCATTTTATGTCCCCGGCATATGAGTAATCCAACCTCTGGATCGGCATGGATCCGGTGCCCCAGGTTCGCGAAGCTAACCCGGGTCTTTTTTAGTCACTGCTGCCTGGCGGGTGACTGGATGCCCACCCGGGTGGGCGGCGTAACCCGCGCCGCGGCTGCGGATGAGAAGATGAAAGCTATGCGCGTCGCTATCGAACGCCTGCGCTCATGGATATTAGTGCTTGTCGGGCTCTTGCTGATCGGGATACTGCTTTTCTTTGGATACGCGCGCTGGCGGTTTCGCCGGATGGAGCACGATCTGCCCGGTAAGTTGGGCATCTCCGTTCAGCAATCGACTACCGGATTCACCTTCTCGAAATCGGAAGGCGGCCACACCCTCTTTACCCTGCACGCCGCCAAGATGGTGCAGTACAAGAGTGGAGGACATGCCGAGCTTCACGACGTCAGTATCACTCTGTACGGCGCGGACGGGACTGAGGCAGACCGCATCTACGGCGACGACTTCGAGTACGACCCCGGCGAGGGAGTCGTCCGCGCCAAGGGCATGGTTCAGATCGATCTCCAGGGTCCCGCTGCAACCGGCGGCAACTCCGCCTCTCCTCGAGCAGGGAGCGGGGCCGGCGACAACATCGTGCACGTCAAGACCGCCGGGCTGGTTTTCAACCAGAAAACAGGAGTGGCCAACACTGCGGAAAAAATTGAATTTCGCATCGCTCAGGCCACGGGAAGCGCCAGGGGAGCGAGTTTCGACTCCCACACCGGCGTTCTGGTGCTGGGAAGCGAGGTGGCTTTAGATTCCAGCCTGGATGGTGCTCCCTTAGTGCTTCGCGCGCACCACGCGCAGTTTGATCGCGTCAGCCGTCAGCTCTACCTGTCGCAGGACGTAACTGACTACAATTCCATTCACAGCTCATCGGATCAGTCGATCGTCTACTTTCGCCAGGACGGCTCCGCCTATCGAATCAAATCGCAGGGGCACGTGACTACCAACAGCGTCGGCCAGAAGATCAGCTCACAGGCCGCACAAGTTGAACTGAACACCCGGAGCGAACCGCTGCAAGCGGTTTTCAGCGGCGGAGTACTCTATGCCTCCCAGGACGCGGTTCGTCACCTTGATGGAAATGCGGACTCCGCGACCGTGTCCTTTGGCCCGCAGTCCACCGTCCGCCACGCCCAACTGCGCCGGGCCGTTTCTTTTGTCGATCAGGAGACGATTCCGCCGACCCCTGCACAAGCCGGCCCACGCGCGGCCAATCATCCCTTGTCGACCACCCGGAATGTAACTGCCTCCCAGATCGATGTCGATTTCATGCCCGGACCGGATCGCCGCGCCCTAGCGCAAACTATCCTTGCCGTGGGCGGCGCCCGGCTGAACATCCGCACTCTCTACTCCAACACTCCGGCGCAAGCTACCGGAGTCCAGGGCGATCGGCTCCTGGTTACGCTGCGCAATGGTGTTGCCGTATCCAGCCTGCGCGGAACCGGCCATACCAAGCTGGTCCTGCTCGATACCAACGGAGTCAAGCAGACCAGCACCGGAGACAACCTGTGGATGACCTTCGCCGCCCCGGCGCCGAAGGCCCACGCTGCCGGCACCGTGGCGTCGCAGCAGACGGCGCAACTGGAAACCTGCGATCAGCAGGGCAATGTCACGCTTGACCGGCAGACGCCGGCCAAGGCTGGTGCGTCGTCCGCCAATTCCCAGCCCTCCGAGGTCACGGCCAGCGCGCAGCGAGCGGTCTATTCTGCAGCCGGCGAACTCCTCACCTTGACCGGCAATCCGCGCATCGAGGATGCCAGCGGGGAACTGATCGCGGCGAATATTCAGTTTGAGCGCGCTTCCGGAAACGCCACCGCCACCGGCGGAGTCAAGGCGACCTACCGGCAAGCGGACGGGCGGCCAGCCGTCTCCTTTGGAGGCACGGAACCAGTGCACGTAGTGGCCGGCCGTGCGCGTCTCGACCATGAAAAAGACCTCATCACCTTTTATGGCGAGGCGCATCGGGATGCCAGGCTATGGCAAGGAGCTGATTCCATTTCAGCGCCGGTGCTCGAACTCTCCCGCTCGCGGCAAACACTTGCAGCCGGTGGCGAGAGCGGCTCCGGCGCTAAAGCAGTGAACGCCGTGCTCACCAGCGTGGGGGCGATGGATGCAGGCAAGTCCGCACAATTGAAGACAGACCCAAAGATCACGGAGCGCGCCCAGCCCGGTCAGCCCTCCGTAGTGCGCGTGAACAGCCGCAGCCTCCTCTACTCCGATGCCGGGAATAAGGCCGCTTTCCGCGGCGGAGTTGTGGCCCGGAATGCCGCCGGCGCCATCCACGCCGATGAAATAGACATGTACTTTCGCGCCGCAGGCGGAGGCAGCCCAGCTTCCGCTTCATCGGGCAAAGGGAATGGGGCGGCCGTCGGTGGAGCGAAACAAGTCGAGCGGATCGTCGCCCAGGGAGACGTTCAACTGGAGCAGCCTGGCCGCCTGGGGACTGGCAGCGAGCTGGTCTATACCGCCCAGGATGGCAAGTTTGTACTCACGGGAACCAGCGCCGCCCCGGCCCATCTGGTAGATCAGGAACGCGGAACAGTCACCGGAGCTTCATTGATTTTCAATGATCGCGATGATAGCGTCATTGTCAGCGGCGGCTCATCTAAAGCGGTGACCCAAACCCGCACCCCGAAGTAGATGCAAAAGCTCTCTACCGACGAGATTGGCAAGTCCTACAAAGGGCGTCAGGTCGTGCACGGCGTAAACCTCGAGGTATGCCAGGGGGAAGTGGTTGGTTTACTCGGTCCCAACGGCGCCGGTAAGACGACTAGTTTTTATATGATCGTCGGCCTGATCGTGCCCGATGCCGGCCACATCTTGATTGACGGTGTCGATATCACCAGGGTGCCTATGTACCTGCGGGCGCGCCAGTATGGAATCAGCTATCTGCCCCAGGAGCCGTCGGTTTTTCGCAAACTGACGGTGGAGGAAAATATCCTTGCCGTCCTGGAGGCGCAGTCCATCTCGGTTGAGCTGCGCCGCGCACGAACGGAAAAGCTGCTGGACCAGTTGAATCTTGCACATATCCGTAAGACCAGGGGTTACGCCCTTTCCGGCGGCGAGCGGCGAAGGGTGGAAATAGCCCGCTGTCTCTGCATCCAGCCTTCATTCATTCTGCTGGACGAGCCGTTTTCCGGCATCGACCCCATCGCCGTTCTCGATTTGCAGGAGATTATCTTCGATCTCAAGGCCAGCGGCATTGGAGTGCTCATCACCGATCACAATGTGCGCGAGACCCTTTCAGTGACCGATCGCGCATATATCATCAATGAAGGGCGCATCTTTCGCACCGGCACTCCGGAGCAATTGGGGAAAGACGCCGAAGTGCGCAGGGTTTATCTCGGGGAAGGCTTTTCGCTCTAGCGTTTTCACAAATGGATGTATCGGCGCTCCAGGCATCCAGCCAAGAGTGACCGCGTAGAGCCAGCTCTGACCGGGAAACAGTGAAGGTGAAAACGCTATAAACTGATCGGTTCCCCCGGCCGGCAATTGCCGAACGTCGCGACGGTCCCCGCCGGGAAAGGTAGACTTAGGGCAGTATCCCGAGTCATGTGAAACGATGGTTCTTCTACAGCCAAAACTCAGTCTCAAAGTTGCCCAGCGTCAGATCCTGACACCTGGCCTGATGCAGATGGTCAGTGTGCTGGCGCTGAACAAGCTTGAGCTGAGGGAGATGATCAACACGGAAATCGTTGAAAATCCAGTACTTGAAGAGCTGGAAGAGAGCGTTCCGCTGCTCGAAGATATGGCCGGCCAGGAGGCCGAGCGCGATCGCAGCGCGCAGGAGAAAGAGGAGCAGGCGGCTCGCGAGAAGCAAGATCCCTTCGACGAGATCGATTTTGGCTCCTATTTTCAGGATTATCTTGACCCTGGCTTCCGTACGCCGAACAGCTTCGAACTAAGCGAGAAGCCCTCGTTCGAGAATTTTCTTTCCCAACCCGGCTCTCTCAGCGATCACCTCTCCTGGCAACTGGGCTCTCTCAACGTTTCCCGCGCATTGCGTGAGGCCGCCGAATACGTGATCGGCAATTTGGATGAGGACGGATACCTGCTGGCGGAGGAAGAAGAGCTGCTCGCCGGGTTTTTGCGCGAACAGTCGGGTGACGGCACCGGCCCTGTTCTCGTTGTCGAAAGCCAGCGGACGCTTCTTGCCGAGGCGGTCAAGCTGGTGCAGACCCTCGATCCCGCGGGTGTGGGCACCCCGGGCCTGCGCGAGTGCCTCTTGGTGCAGATCGAGGCGCAGCGGCGGGATTTTCATCTGTTAAAGGAGCGCCGCCGGCAGTCGCAAGCGGCGGCAGCGGCAGATGGAGAACCAGGGCTTGAAGCCGCACTCGCGGAATTCTCCCCCGACCCGGCGCCCAATGGAGGGGAAACTCAAGCCCGGCATAGGATCGCCCTCGACCAGGAAAAATGCGACACCTTTGCTCTGGCTGCGCGCATTGTCGATCAGCACTTGCCGATGTTACAAAAACGCGATCTGCGCGAAATGTCCAAGGCCCTGAACAAGCCCGCCGATGCGGTGCAGCAGGCCATCGACTTCATTCGCAGTCTGGATCCCCGTCCCGGCCAGCGCTATAACCGTTCCGAGGCCAGGCTGATCGAGCCCGACGTCGCCTTTGTGAAGCGGGGCGATGAGTATGTCGTCGTCATGAACGAGGAAGATCTGCCCACTCTGCGTCTCAACCAGGGCTACCGCAAGCTGCTCTCCCAGGATGGAACCGGAAAAGAGGTAAAGGATTACGTCAAGGAGCGCTACCGTTCGGCGCTGCAACTGATGCGCAACATCGATCAGCGCAAGAACACCATCCTGAGAACCTGCGAGGCCATCGTGCGCCGCCAGGGAGATTTTCTCGAGCGCGGCGTTGAAGCGCTCAAGCCTATGATGATCAAAGAAGTTGCGGAAGAGATCGGGGTTCACCCTTCCACCGTAAGCCGCGCCGTTTCGAGCAAGTACGTTCATACCTCGCAGGGTGTCTTTGAACTGCGCTTCTTTTTCTCCGAAGGGGTCAACGGACCCGAGGGAGGCGGCACTCCGCTGATGCTGCTCAAGCGCAAAGTGAAAAAGTTCATTGAAGAGGAAGATCCGCGCAAGCCGCTGACCGATGACCTGATTGCCAGTATGCTGCAGATGCAGGGCATCGATGTCACCCGCCGAACCGTAGCCAAGTACAGGGAGGATTTGCGAATTCCCAGCACCCATCAGCGCAGGGTGCGCGATTGATTTAGAATCTGTGCTTCATGCTGTTACCGCAGACGGCTCAGACCAGGAGTACTCATTGATGGACGTTGAATGCACGGGAAGGCAGGTAACGGTCACCAAGGCGCTTCGCGCCTTGGCCGACGAGGGATTGGAGCGTATCGCCACAATCCTGGGCAAGGTGGCAAGCGCCAAGGTCATCCTGACCGCGGAAAAGTATCGCCAAATCGCCGAAGTTGCCGTCAAGACGAGGGCATGCAGCCTGGTTGCTGTTTGTGAGTCCAGTGTCAGCATGGAAAGCGCCCTGCGTGACGCCCTTGCCAAGACGGAAGCCCAGGCGCTTCGGCACAAGAACAAGCTGCGCACGCAAAAACGCCAACCCAAGGAAGAGAAGATGCTGGAGGAGCCGCTCCTGGTGCGCACCCACAGCAATGGAGCTTCCACCGGCTCCGGAAAAGCAGGAAATGGCAGCCCGGCAAAAGACAGAACACGTTCCCAGCCGCCAACCCCGGTTACCGTGCATTCCTTCCCGGCGCGCATCCCGATTACCGAGCCGCATATCGTGCGCTCCGCGGAGTCGGTGGCGTTGCGGCCGATGACGCTTGAAGAGGCGGTAAAGGAAGCCGAGTTCCGCAACCGGGAAGTATTTGTCTTTCGCGACAACCAGGGCAATGTGAAGGTCCTCCACAGGAAGCGCGACGGAAAAATGGAGCTGATAGAAGCGCCTTAACCCCCTTCAGCAAATCCCGGGTGCCCCACGTCCGGATTTTCGGGTTGAGGAAGGCTTGGTTGGCAACTACACCTAACTTTGTCATCTCGACCGGAGTGTACATGGGCCTGCGGCCCACCCAAGGGAATGAAAATCGGGTTGAGGAAGGCTTGGTTGGCCACTACACCTAACTTTGTCATCTCGACCGGAGCGCAGCGTAGTGGAGAAATTTGCGGTTTTCCCACATCTGGCGCAAAGAGCGCGCCAGATATGGGGCACCCAGGTTTGCAGGATGATTTTCGAGAGAGCGAAGCGGAGTGGAGAGATCTGCGATTTTCCAGTTTCTGACCCTACCATAAATTTGTCATCTCGACCGAAAAAAAGGCAAAGACGGATTGTATTTGCAGTTGCTTTTCTTTCTGTCATTCCCGGAGGGAATCTGCTTTTCCCTCTGATCTTAAGCTGCGCAGTCGTCGATCACTTCCGCGCTCACGCTCATACCCGAAAGCATCGCGGAAATCTCTGCGACGTATGCCGGATTGAGGGCCACAACCGCCTCCGGGCGATATTCCCGCAGCCGCGCCGGAGCCGAGATCAACTGCCCGGTTCCGGGCACGTGCATGCCCTGCTTCCGCGGGTTGACATCGACGACGCATCCAATCTCCCCCGCTCCGGGTACCACGTTGAGGAAGGTCACCCCCTTCGTTCCCGCTCCCCAGAACGCCAACCTCTTTCTCTCCAGTTGCGCGCTGCGGATGAAACTTGACCACAGCCGCACCATCTCTTGATAACGCTTGGCGAAAGCTTCGCCGGGAGGAAGACTCGCGTGCTCAATCGGCCGCATCGCCGCCTCGGCCTGGTAGGCGGCCGAAACCCGCGCCTCGATCGAAAGAAATTGACCCTGGTAGGTGCTCTTGCTGCGGATGACCTCAAATCCCGCTCGCATGAATAGGGTTTGAAAGGAACGAAGATTGAAGTACGAGACGTGTGGATAGATGATGTCCCACAATCCCACACCCGCGAATACAAATTCGGCGTTGGGAACCTCGAAATAGAGCGTGACGTTCCTCTGTTGCGCCAGCCCGCTCCTCAGCCGGGATAAGAATTCAAGCGGCTGCGCTATATGCTCAAGAACATGGCAGCAGCAAATCAAGTCGATCTGTTTGGGGGCATGCGCTTCTGAGTAGTAATCTTTGATGAAGCGGACCCGTTTATCGCTCAACACATCTTCGGGAAGGCTCGGATCGTAGCCTATCCCGAAATTTTTCCCCTTCTCACAGAGCGCCTTTAAGAAATGTCCCGCGCCGCAGCCGATCTCGACAATTCTCTTTCCATTCAGGTCATAGCTGTCGTGCAGATGGCCAACCAGGTTGGCACGATATTTCAGGAATGTAGGCGAGGAGCTTAAGCCATTCTCGTAACGTTCGTTGTATCGAACTGAAAGCGGATCGAAGGTCGAGTTGAAGATCAGCTCGCAGTTTGCGCAGCGTGTAAGGTCGATTCGGCCTCTTGCACAATCGCGCGCCGATTGGGAAGTCGGCCACAACGCGGAACAGTTGATCGGCAGATCGTTGGACGCGAAAAAAGTTTCGATTTGAAGACTGCCGCAACCTGGGCAACCGGCGTTTTTGCCCAAGCCATCTGAGATCTTTACGGGCTGGCCGAGCGGCATATAGGAGTGGCCTCCTTGCTTAATTCCCACTGTACTGTACAGAGCTACTGTACAGTACAGTATTACTTTACATAATGGAATAGGCAAGGGGGCACAGTTACTTGCCTTAGCCAGCGGTGGATCTTTAAAAGGGGGCTTTAGGGGCTGCAGAACAACTTGTGACTTTGTATCAGGGCAAGACCGTTCGGTCAGGGCTTCTAGCCCTCGCTGCCGTAACAGTTTTAAAACGGCTCCTATCCCCGCATAATGCGGGGGCTTCCACCCAAAGGAGAAGACCGGCGGAAGTCTCCTGCTTTAGCAGGGGGAAGCTGGACTTCAGTCGAGCGGAGAGCGGTGGATTTAAAAAGGGGCTTTACAGGCTGCGCAAAAGCTCTGGAGCTTTGAAGGGTACGGCCTTCAGGCCGTCCATAAATGGTTGAAAATTGAGCGGCTTTAGCCGCTGAGGGAACGGTTTCGCACTCTGTTCGACTTGCCGGCCAGTTACGACCTTGGCGATAGAACGAGAATTTGCGCCGAATCCGATGCCGCATTCCTCCAGCGCCTGGGGGTATTCGCGAGAATCGTTACCGCATCCCCTCTCTGCAACGAGAACTCCTCCTCGTTCAAGGTCAGAATCACTTCGCCTTCCAGAACGAAGGCGAACTCTTCGCGCGTCGTGCTATGCGCCCTTTTTCCGCTGGCGCCTTCGGGCTGAAGTGTGATGATCAGTGGATTGAGTGATCCCGACCGGCCTGCCCTAAGGCTTTCAAGGGTAGCTTTAGACCACCCGCTCTCCAGCCGTGAACGCTTGTCGGCCCGCACCACGCTTGAGGTCCGCGCCTCCGAGGGCTCGAAGAACTCAGGCAGGGAAACTCCCAGCGCCGAGGCTATTCGCTCGAGCGAAGAAATTGAAGGAGATGCCTGTCCGTTTTCTACTTGCGAAATAAAGCTCGGAGAAAAATCCGTGAGCGAAGCCAACATGCGCACTGACATGTTCCGCTCCTCCCGCAATTGCCGAACCACAAAGCCGAGTCGTTCCTCAGCTTTCGCGTTAGCCATCCCGCTGCCCTTCACACCTCTGAGTTTAATTACAAAAGTGTAGCATTCGGTCCGCCCGCTCTTGTATACGGTTCCCCTCGTCCTAAAGCTGAACTATGATCCTGATTAGGGTTTGATTAGATCAAAGTCCGTCGTAAACTCAAGTAACTGCAACCTCAGCGCGTCCGATACTTCTTTCAGGGGATACTCTAGTCCCGAAGGCCCGCTTGATACTCGACCCTGAGAGAACTCGTTCGACGAGTTCCCGCCTGTACTCATGACCGAAACTTACGTCACCGCTCTCGCTGTCTCGGACCGGTTGTTACTTGAAGCTTTGCCCTGTTATGTCTTCGTGCAGCGCGGCGGGGATGTGACCTACGCAAACCGCGTGGCTCGCGAGATGCTCGGCACTGAAGAGGGCGCAGTTTTCGCTGTAGAAGATATCTTTGACGAGCGCTTTCCCGGCTTGGTCTACGGGCGCGCCGGCGCGGTCGAATCCCGCTCGAGAAATGTCTTCGGCTCCGCCAATCAGGCCTACTCCTCCGAGTTCGAATGTGGGCTGCGGGCGCCGGACGGATCCTTGGTATCCATCCAAGGACGCTTCCGGATGCAGCAAGTGGAGCCGCAGGTACAGTTGCTGATCGTCGCCATGCCCTCCCGCCGAGGGCCGGAATCCGGACATACTTCGAACTTCCTGGAGCAGCTTCTGAACGCGGCTCCGGAAGCCATCATGATCACGCGCCATGCCCGGATTTTGCATGTCAATCGCGAGTTCGAAAGCCTCTTCGGATTTACTTCGGAAGAGGCCGTGGGCCGAAACACTTATGACATCCTCATCCCGGAGACCCGCCGTCACGAATTCGACATGCTCGAGCACACCATGCAGCTTTATGGCCGGGCTTCGATGGAGACGGTGCGCTTAAACAAATCGGGCGAGCTCATCGACGTCTCGGTCCTGGTCGCGCCTATCGAGTTGTCCGGCATCGAAGTAGGAAATTTTGTCAGCTATCGCGACATCCGCGATAAGAAATTGACCGATCTCAAGCTGCAGCACGACGCGCTCTATGATTCGCTGACAGGCTTGGCCAATCGGGCATTATTTCTGGATCGTCTGCAACTCACCATGGCTCGCCAGCAGCGCCGCTCCGAATTCAGCTTTGCAGTGATGTTTCTCGATCTGGATCGCTTCAAGGCGGTCAATGACACGCTGGGTCACGCCTGCGGAGACGATCTTCTGGTGCGCATCGCCGTCCGGCTGCGCGCCTGCTTCCGGCCGGAAGATACCGTCGCGCGCTTTGGCGGCGACGAATTCGCGATTCTGATCGAGGACATAGCCAATATTTCCGATGTAACCCGCATCGCCGACCGGGTGCAACAGGACATTCGCCTGCCCCTGAATGTCCACGGGCACGAAGTCATGGTTACAGCCAGCATCGGCATTGCATTTGGCACCCTCGACCACGCCACCCCGGAGCAGATCTTGCGCGACGCCGATTATGCCATGTACCAAGCCAAGTCGCATGGCCAGGCGCGCCACCAGGTCTTTGACAATTCCATGCACGTCCACGTCGCTGTGCAGATGCGCAGAGAGCACGATCTCAGGGAGGCCCTGCAGAACGGCGAGTTGGAGGTCTGGTATCAGCCCTTTTACCGGCTGAAAACTGGCGAATTGGAAGGGTTTGAGGCGTTGCTTCGGTGGCGCCGTCCCGATGGCAGCATCGTGCCGCTGGGCGATTTTCTGCCCACGGCGGAGGAGACAGGGCTGATTCTGCCCATCGGTTCCTTTGTTCTCGATGAGGTCTCAAGGCAACTGGAAGCATGGGGGGAGATGGTCCCGGGAATCTCGCCCTGCGTCAGCGTCAACCTGTCAAGCAAGCAGTTTAAGGATCCTCACCTGCCCGACCGCCTCGCGGAGTTGTTCGCCCGGTCCAGCGTATCCCCTAAGCGGCTGCGTCTGGAGGTCAGTGAGAGCGCCATCAACGAGGACCCGGAGACCGCGGTGCTAGTGATCCAGCGCTTGGCGGATTTGGGTGTCAGCGTGGCTCTGGATAACTTTGGCGCCGGCCTGGCCTCGATGAATCACTTTATTCGTCTGCCCATCGATTTAGTAAAGGTCGACCGCCGTCTGATTGCCTATTTGCCGATTCCCGGCCGGCAGGCGGCGATCCTGCAGACGATCTTCGATCTCGGACGGCTGCTCGAGCTGCGCATGCTGGCCGAGGGCATCGAAACCCGCGAGCAGTTGGAATCGCTGCGCAAGTACGGGTGCGATCTGGTGCAAGGGCACCTGTTCTCTCCCGCCGTCTCCAGCGAGAAGGCGCAGGCGCTGCTCAAGAGCGGACGCTGGCGCCTAAGTTAGCATCTTGCTCTGGATCGCTTGTATTCAATGCTACGATGTCCCATGCCAAAGAGATTCCCCGGCTCCAGGCAGGCTAAAAAGAGACGGACCCCGCGCAAGGCTCCTATAAAGGCCGTGCCGTCTCTGGCGGAGGCGGATCCGAAGCTGGTAATTCTGACCGGGCTTTCCGGCTCGGGCAAGGCCTCCGCTCTCAAGGCCTTCGAAGACCTTGGTTTCTACGCCGTCGATAATATGCCGTTGGACCTGATTCCCGCATTCGCCGATCTGGTTCGGCAATCGGCGGAGATCAACCGCGCCGCCTTGGTGGTCGACGTGCGCGAAGGTCAGCGTCTGGACCGCTTTCCCGCCATCCTCCGCCAGGTGAGAAAGGTTCTGGCCACGACTGTGGTCTTTCTCGAAGCCTCCGATCCCGCGCTGCTGCGCCGCTTCTCTGAAACCCGGCGTCCCCATCCCTTGGGCCGCACTGAAACCGTTGTTCGCGCCATTGATGCGGAGAGAAAGCTTCTCGATCCTATCCGTAACGTCGCCGACGTCAGCATGGACACCTCGAACTACAACGTTCATGAATTACGCAGTTATATTCAAAAGAAGTTTGAGCGCGGCGATACAGGCAAGAATCTGCTGGTTTCTTCAATCAGCTTCGGCTACAAAAACGGGGTTCCACTGGAAGCGGACCTGGTCTTCGACGTCAGATTTTTGCCCAATCCTCATTTTGTGCCGGAGTTCAGAAAGCTGACCGGACGTCATCCTAAGGTCGCCGCGTATATACGCAAGTTCGAGCAAACCGGCGAGTTTTTGGATAGGGTCACCCAACTGCTCCTATTCCTGCTGCCCCACTATATCGAGGAAGGGAAGAGCTACCTGACTGTAGCCTTCGGCTGCACCGGCGGCCAGCACCGTTCGGTCATGATCGCCGAGGAAATCCGCAAGTACCTGGCCAAACAAGGCTACCGGGTAAAGGCCTTTCACCGCGACATGCCCCGCTAGCACCCAAAATCTCTTCGAGTATGGATCCAAAACCACCACGAATTGAGGGTTGCCTCATATCTGGCGCGCTCTTTGCGCCAGATATGAGAAACCGGAAATGGATATGCCCGAGGCCCTGTATCAGGGCATGGCTTTAGCCATGCCGCAGAGCTCAAGCAATCCGGGCTTTCAGCCCCTGGGATTTCGCGATCCATTGTGGTCTCCCACCCTTGCTGCGCAAGGATGGGGCACCCAAAATCTCTTCGAGTATGGATCCAAACCACTACGAATCGAGGGTGCCCCATCCTTCGTACGGCGCTGTTCCGTGCGAAGGGTGGGAGACCACAAATGGATATGCCCCGAGGCCATGTATCAGGGCACGGCTTAGCCATGCCGCAGAATCGCTCAAGCAATTCGGGCTTTCAGCCCCTGGGATTTCGCGATCCATCGCTAGCCGCATGACCGAAGGCCGCCACCCCTTCCCCGGAGCGCTGAAACGCCCCCCGGCATCTCCCTCGTTCTCCGTCCGGCGATTACAATAGCAAAATGCATTCGATGCGCGAGCAGCGCGGGATCTCTGGGTTTTCCGCATGAACAGAGTGATGCGCCTGCTCGGCTATGTGCGGCCTTACTGGCTGCAGGCGATCGCCTCGGTCCTGCTCATGGCGGCAGTGGGACTGCTGGAAGCCTTCCGTGTGCTGCTCATCGGCCCCATCTTCGATCGCGTTTTGCATCCAGGGTCCGTTGACCGACAGATCAGATTGCTTACGGTCCCTGGCACACAGATGCATTTCGATCTGCGCCACCTTGTGCCCGGCTATTTCCATAATGATTGGGTGGTGGTCGCCGTCGCCCTGGTGGGGTCGACCTTCCTCAAGGGCCTGTGCGATTACGCCGGTACGTATCTGGTAAATTACGCCGGATTCGGAATGATCACCGATCTGCGCGACGGCCTGTATGAAGCGGTTCTGCGCCGCTCGGTCTCCTTTTTTCAAAAGCACGCCACGGGAACGATCCTTTCCACGCTGATCAACGACATCGAGCGTGTGCAATATGCCGTGTCGGCAATCTTGTCGGAGTTCCTGCAGCAGTTTTTTATTTTCCTCTTCATGATTGGTGTGGTCATCGCCTATGGCGGCAGGCTCGCCTGGATCCTGCTGATTTTCGTTCCCCTGGTCGTCGTGTCGGCGAGAAAGATTGGCCGCCAAGTGCGCCAGACGACGCGCCACGGACAGGACAAGCTTGCCGAGATTCAGAACCTCCTCCACGAGACGGTTACCGGCAACCGCATCGTGAAGGCCTTCAGCATGGAGCGGTGGGAGATGCTCCGTTTCAAGAGCGCGGCCCAGCGTCTCTTCCATGCCAATCTGCGATCGGTGCGGGCCCAGGCCATCTCCTCCCCGCTCATGGACTTCATCGGTGCCGTGGCGATTGCCTTCCTGCTATGGGTAGGCCGCGTGCAGATCCAGCACGGTGCGATGACGGAAGGCACATTTTTCGCCTTCATCATCGCGGTCTTCAAGCTGTACGATCCTGTTCGCAAATTTGCTCTCTTCTACAACGGCTTCCAGCAGGCGCTGGGGGCCTCATCCAATATCTTTGAGTTTATGGATGAGCAGGACGACGTCTGTGAGAAGCCGCGCGCCCTCGACCTAAAAGGCTTCAAGGACTGTATTCGCCTGGAAGATGTCGGCTTTGCCTACAGTAGCGAGGAAGGCGAAAAGCAAATCCTGCACCACATTAACCTGAGCGTAGGCCGGGGCGAAGTGCTGGCTCTGGTCGGTCCCAGCGGAGCGGGCAAGACCACTCTGGTGAACCTGATCCCCCGTTTCTTCGATCCGACCTCTGGGCGCATTCTCATCGACGGCCATGACTTACGCGACGTCAGCCTCGCTTCGCTACGAGCGCAGATCGCCAAGGTCACGCAGGAGACGATCCTTTTCAACGACACCGTGCGCAATAACATCGCCTATGGCCGTCCCGATGTGCCGCTCAGCCGGGTGGAGGAAGCGGCGCATACCGCTCTCGCCCACGACTTCATTACCAAGATGCCCGACGGTTACGACACCGTGATCGGGGAGAAGGGATTTCGTCTCTCCGGAGGAGAACGCCAGCGGCTTGCCATCGCTCGGGCCTGCCTTAAGAATGCGCCCATGCTGATCCTCGATGAAGCGACGTCTGCGCTGGACTCCGAGAGCGAGTCCCTGGTGCAGGCAGCGCTCTCCAACTTGATGACCGGCCGCACTGCGTTTGTCATAGCCCATCGCCTCTCCACGGTTCGCCGCGCCAACCGCATCGCCGTGCTCGAGGGCGGCAGTATCAGCGCCATCGGTTCGCATGAGGAGCTGCTCAGGATCTCGCCCACCTACCGGCGTCTGTGTGAATTGCAGTTTATGGATCCGCCCGACCGCTCCCCAGCGGGCCCCTCAAAGGACTCGCTCAATCTGGAGCCCGTGCTCAGCGGAAAGGCCGACCTTTGAGCGCATCCGCGGCCAAAGGCCCTATTTATTCCATGACCGGCTTTGCCCGGGTAAGCGGCCATGCCTCCGGCGCTTTGGCCTGGACGCTCACCATCAAGAGCGTTAATCACCGTTATCTCGATCTGCATATGCGCATGCCTTCCGGCGCCGAAGCTCTGGAGATGCGCCTGCGCCGCAGCTTCAAAGAGAAAATCATTCGCGGCCACCTGGAAGTTACTTTGAGCCTGGACCGCGGCCCCGGACTCAATGCCCGATTCGACCGCAACCTGGTCAAGGCTTACATCGCCGCCTTCCGCCAGGCGGCGGAGCAGAATGGCCTTGAATCGCAACCCGACTTGAATATGATATTCCGCCTTCCCGGCGTGCTTACCAACGACGGTCACTCCAGTGAAGAGGAAATGCGGATGCTTGAACATGATGTCTCCGCGCGCCTGGATTCCTTGTTCGCTGCCCTGAATGCCATGCGTATTCAGGAGGGCAAGGCCTTGGTTGAGGCCCTGGTCGTCAGCATGGAGCGCCTGGATGCAGCTGTGCTCGAAGCGGGAGAGCTGCGCAGGGATGTCCAGAATGCCTACTTCGAGCGCATCAATCAGCGCATCGCCAGTTTGCTGAACGGGGTTGCAGATCGCGAGCGTCTCTTGCAGGAAGCTGCCGTGCTCGCCGAGCGCAGCGATGTCGAAGAAGAAATTACCCGCCTGCGCGCCCACATCCGGCATTTTTATTCCCTGCTGCAGGCCGGAGGCGAGATTGGCAAAAAGCTGGACTTCCTCTTGCAGGAGATGAACCGCGAGGCGAATACTTTGCTTTCCAAGACCGGCGGCGTCTCCGGCAATGGGCAGCGGATTACGGAATTAGGGCTGGGAATGAAATCGGAGATCGAAAAGGCCCGTGAACAGGTGCAGAATCTGGAGTAGGAAGGTACAACATTGGCAGGTCTGCTATTCCTCATCTCGGCGCCGTCAGGTTCAGGGAAGTCCACTCTGGTGAACAGAGTTCGCCCGCTGGTGGACGGCTTGGAATTCTCCGTCTCCTACACCACGCGCGCTCCCCGCGGAACCGAGACGGAAGGTCACGAATATCACTATGCCTCGCGTCAAGAGTTTGAAAGGATGATCGACGCCGGCGAGTTTCTGGAGTGGGCCGTTGTCTTCGGCAACTATTACGGAACGGCGATTCAGTCGCTCAAGCAGGCGTATGCGGCAGGGAAGGACCTGCTGCTCGACATCGACGTTCAGGGCGCGGCTCAGGTGCGGGAGAGAGTTCCGGATGCGGTGAGCATCTTCGTTCTGCCCCCCAACCCCGCCGATCTGGCCTGCCGCCTGCGCAATCGCAGCCGCGCCGAAGGCAGCAATGTTGAAGCGGATATAGAAAAGCGGCTGGCCAAGGCCAAAGATGAAATTGAGAATTATCGCCAATACAGCTATATTCTCGTCAACGACAATCTTGACCAGGCCGTGCAGTCTCTCTCCGCAATCATTCTTGCGGAGAGAGCCAAAGCCCAGGGAGAGTTGCCGGATGCGGAAAGCGCCAGGATGCTTGAGCTGGCGGAACAATGCCGGCAATCGAAAGCCACGGATCGCCTGCGGCCCGTGCTCTCCTCCTTCGGACTGCTGGATGCGGCTCACGCATGAATGCGCTTGGTTGAGGTCTCGTTTTAGGAGGTCAGCATGAAGCTTGAGGATAAATTCGATAGCAGCTTCCGTTACGTTCTCGTAGCGGCCCGCCGTGCCCGGCAACTTCAGAATGGCTCCCGACCGCTCGTTCCTTCTCACTCTACCAAGGCTTGCCGCGTGGCCCAGGATGAAATCGCGGCCGGCAAAGTAAAGTTTGTTCGACGGGATGAATCGAAAGAGCCTCTTTCCGATCCCAATTTTCCAGGGGTCTTCTAGCCGAGGCACTCGCCGGCTTTCAAAAGAGTCCCGCAGGGACGACCTGAAAATAGCCCAGCACGCCAGTGCTGGGTCTGCTGGGTTGGGGTCCAGTCCCGTAGGGACGACTGACAAAGGCGCAGGGATGATTCAGCCGTCCCTGCGGGACTTACCTTGCCCCGTAACTTTGCGGGCTGTCCGCCCGAGCGCCGTTGAAAATTCCACCTCCCTTAGGCGCGCCCCCGGAAGGGATACAATCATCGCTATGAAGGTCACGGTCGGTGTTTCCGGAGGCATTGCCGCATATAAGGCAGCGGAACTGGTGCGGGCTTTGCAAAGGCAAGCTTTAGACGTGCACGTTGTCATGACCGAGGCTGCTCGGGAATTTATTACGCCGCTGACCTTTGCCTCTCTCACCGGTCACAAGGTCATTACCGGGCTGTGGTCTGGAAACCCGGATGAAGAGAGCCGGGAGCCAGGCGACCGAGCCGACGCCAATCTCAACTCCGCGATCGAGCATATCGCTGAGGCTGAATCGACCGATCTGCTCGTGGTTGCACCGGCTACTGCCAACGTGCTCGCCAAGTTCGCTCACGGGTTGGCGGATGATTTTCTGACGACGCTCTATCTTGCGACCGTCGCGCCCGTTATTGTGGCCCCGGCCATGAACGTCAACATGTGGCGGCATCCCGCCACCCAGGCCAACGTCCAGACGCTTGAAAATCGGGGAGTCAGAATTGTTGCTCCGGGTAGCGGCTATTTGGCTTGTGGCATGACCGGCGATGGCCGGTTGGCCGAGCCCGAAGCAATCCTGCGAGCGGTTCTCGATCAGCTTAGCCGACGCAACGATCTATCCGGAGAGGTGGTTCTGGTCACCGCCGGGGGAACGCGCGAACCTATCGATCCGGTTCGCTTCCTGGGCAACCGTTCCAGCGGCAAGATGGGCTATGCCGTTGCCGAGGCTGCCGAGCGCCGCGGAGCGCGGGTGATTCTGGTCACCGCTCCAACATCGCTGCGCCCTCCGCTAAACTGCGAGGTCATTCCTGTGACGACCGCCGATGAGATGCGTCAAGCCATCCTCGCCCGGCTCGATCAAGCTACCATAGTCATCAAAGCCGCCGCCGTAGCCGACTATCGTCCGCGAGCGCGGGCGGAACAAAAGCTCAAGCGCCTGGGGCCGATCACGCTCGAGTTTGAACCGACCGAAGACATCCTGCGCGAAGTGGTGATGCGCAAACGCCCCGGAACGCTGGTCATCGGCTTCGCCGCGGAGACGGAGAACCCGCTCCAGCATGGCCGCGACAAGCTTCTACGCAAAGGGGTGGACGCCATCGTGCTGAATGACGTTTCTCGTCCCGGATTGGGCTTTGATTCGGATCGTAACGCTGCTGCCTTCCTCACTCCTGATACCCTCATTGAACTACCCGAGATGAGCAAGCGCGAATTGGCCGACCGCATTTTGCAAGAGGTCATTGCACTGCGCCGGCCCGAATCGATGGTCGCCGAGACCGGGGTAGCCTCCGGAGACGCGCAGCGCCCAATCTGACTATGCCGCTCGACCGCCAACTGCAACAATCGATTGCTGCGCATCTCGTCTATCTCCGCGACCTGGGCATCTTCGACTTTTATCGCCGTGCGGACGGGATCGCGCTCGATTTGGATCAAGCGGCCTCCGTCATCCCATTTACAGAGGAGCCAGTCATTCCACCAACCACTCGCCTTTCCTCGCAGCCCCAGGAGGGCGTGCTTGTTTCTCCTGAAAACCGCGCCCAGGCTCTGCTCGCCATTCGCCAGGAGCTGGGCAACTGCACCCGCTGTGCTCTCTCCGCGGGCCGCAACAAGATTGTTTATGGAGACGGCGATCCCAATGCACGCCTGATGTTTGTGGGCGAAGGTCCGGGCGCGGACGAAGATGCGCAGGGCCTACCCTTTGTCGGACGCGCCGGTCAACTGCTCAACAACATGATCGCCGCCATGGGAATGAAGCGCGAGCAGGTCTACATCGCCAATATAGTGAAATGCCGGCCACCGCAGAACCGTGTTCCCGAGCCGGAGGAAGCTCATACCTGCTCACCCTTTCTGTTTCAGCAGATCGACGTCATCCGTCCCCAGGTGCTGGTCGCTCTGGGAGCGACGGCGGCGCTCTATCTGCTCGGCTTCAAGGCCCCGCTAAGCGCCTTGCGCGGAAGGGTGCATGCCTGCCGGGGAACCAAACTGATCGTTACCTATCATCCGGCCTATTTGCTTCGCGACCCGCGGCAGAAGAAAGAAGCCTGGCGCGACCTTCAGTTAGCCATGGCCGAGCTTGGCCTCTCTTCTCCCGCGCGCTAGAGGGCTCGACGCGTCTTGGCAAAAGGTGCCACAAATTCAGGGTGCCCCATATCTGACGCGCTTTTGCGTCAGATGTGGGAAACCACAAATCCCATTCCTTTATGCCCATCTTCTGCGACGTTGCGCTTCCGGTCCCACTCGACCGAACCTTCACCTATAGGTTGGAAGAGGAAGCGCCTGTCGGCGGCCGCGTGGTTGTGCCCTTCCGCAACACGAAGCTGATTGGGGTCATCACCCGGCTGCACGATGAGCCTCCCCCGGTCGAGGCGAAACTGGTTGAGTCCGTCCTCGATCGGGAACCGATCCTGACCGCCGAACTCATGAAGCTGGGAACATGGATTGCGCAGTATTATCTGGCCCCGCTGGGCGAGGTATTGCGAACCATGCTGCCGCTCGCCGCCGAGGTGCGCCGCCGCACCCTCTATCGCATTACCGGCGCCGGCCGCGCCGTATTGTTTTCTGCCGCCGAACAAGGCTCTTCTCGCCGCTCGCGCCGCAGCCCCGAAGAGCAGAACCTCGAATACTCCGTATTGAACTACCTCGCCGACGGATCGCCGGCAAAGAGTGCTGCGCTGCGCCATGCCACCAGAGCGACCGCTGAGCTGCTGACCGGCATGGTGCGCAAGAAATGGCTGTCTCAAGAGAACGAAGCCGCTGTTCGCGATGCGCGGCGTCTCATTCGCTACGCCGTGTTGGTTGCAGATGCCCGGCCACCTAAGCTCAATGAAAATCAGTTGACCATTCTCGCTGAACTCGCCGGAGCGGGCGGGAGCATGGCTTTGCCCGACCTGCGCCGCCTTGGGGTTCCCTCCTCCACACTGCAAACCCTGGTCAATCGCGGGCTGGTGCTGCTCGAAGATCGTCCCGCCGCCTTCCACGTCTCCGCGCACGCCGTCCCTGCCGGGTATGAGTTGAATCATGCCCAGCAAAATGCGCTCAAAAAAATCCTGGCGGGGATTGAGCAAGGCGGCTTCAGTGTTTGCCTGCTTCATGGCGTCACCGGCTCGGGCAAGACGGCAGTGTATCTCGCGGCCATGCAGCGCGTCTCCCAGCTCGGCCGGACAGCTATCCTGCTGGTGCCGGAGATTGGCCTCACCCCCGCCATGGCGGCACAATTGTACGCCGCGTTTGGCCGCGAAGTAGCCCTGCTGCACTCCCAGCTCACGCCCGACGAGCGTGCCGAGCAGTGGCATCGCATTCGCCGCGGCGAAGCTCGCATCGTAGTCGGCACCCGTTCGGCAATCTTCGCCCCGGCCGCCGACCTCGGCCTGATCATCGTGGACGAAGAACACGACTCCTCCTACAAGCAGGAAGAGGTCCCTCGCTATCACGCGCGCGATGTTGCCGTCATGCGCGCCAAGATCAATGGCGCACCCGTGGTCTTAGGGTCGGCTACCCCGTCGCTTGAATCCTGGCGCAACGCGGAGAGCGGAAAATACGCGCTGATTGAAATGAAGGAGCGCGTCCAGCAGCGCCCTCTGCCCTCGGTCGATCTGGTGGATATGCGCCGGGAGTTTCAGGAGACCGGCCAGGAGCAGCTCTTTTCCCGGGCGCTGGTTGAACAGACCAAAGCCACGCTCGATCGCGGCGAACAGGTCATCATCCTGCTCAACCGCCGCGGCTATTCCTTCGCCGTTCTTTGCCGCGCCTGCGGAGAAAAACTGCAATGCGAGAATTGCGCCATCGCGCTCACCTATCACAGACCGGTCGCGGCCAAGGACGGGCAGTCTGCCATTTCGACTCCCGCCGGACAGCGCCTGAAATGTCACTATTGTGGGTACATAAGAACCGTGCCCCAACGATGCCCCCATTGCGACAGCGAACACCTGTTTTATCTGGGCGCCGGCTCCCAGCAGGGAGAAGAGCGCCTGCAGGAACTGTTTCCCGCGGCCCGCATCGGCCGCATGGATCGTGACACCGTGCGCAGCCGTCATGACATGGAGCGGCTGCTTGGCCACCTGCATAGCGGCGAGATCAACCTGCTGGTGGGAACGCAGATGATCGCCAAAGGGCACGATATCCACGGCGTTACCCTGGTGGGCGTGGTGGGCGCGGACTATGCTCTTGGCCTGCCCGACTTTCGCGCCGCGGAGCGGGTGTTTCAGCTATTGACTCAGGTTTCCGGCCGCGCCGGGCGGGGGAAGCTGTCCGGCCAGGTCCTGGTGCAGACGTATCATCCCGAGCATTACGCCATCCAATGCGCCGCACAGCACGATTTTCAAGGCTTCGTGCGCCGCGAGATGCAATACCGCAAGTGGATGCACTATCCGCCCTTCGCCGTGCTGGCGAATGTGCTCATTCACAGCCAGCATCTGCAAGAGGCTGCCGGCTGGGCCTTGAAGCTGGGCAGGTGGCTGGCCGACGGTCACGCGGAGGGTGTGCGGGTTCTCGGGCCGGCGGCGGCGCCCATCTCCAGAATCAAGAGGACCTACCGCTTCCATCTGTTGCTGAAAGCAGAAAAACGGCAGGCATTGGCGCGCGTGCTGAGTGCCGCCATCGCCCAGGCTGAGTTCCTCGGCATCCCTCGCCGCAACCTGGTAGCGGACGTAGACGCCATCAACCTGATGTAGCATGCCGACGACCATAGCGGTCTGTTCACGGTATGGAGTCCCGCAGGGACGGCCTGAAATAGTCCAGTCCTGGTCGGCCTACGAAGGCTTGATCCACAACCGCACCCAACTTTGTCATCTCGACCGGAGCGCAGCGAAGTGGAGAGATCTGCGGTTTCCCACAACTGGCGCAAGAGTGCGCACCGATTGTACGAGTTGTATGAGGGATGACTTTCGCGAGGTTAAAGCGGAGTGAGGGATCCGCAGTTACGCACATAAACCACAGATCTCTCCACTTCGCTTCGCTCTCTCGAAAATCATCCTGGGAAGATCTCTTTCATAGGGGGTGCCCCCGGATTGGAGATATTTAGCTTAGAGGTTCAATGGTGACTTGATAGCCGAGCCTGTGCAGATTTTGTAGCAATTTGCGGGCGCGTTGCTGTTTCGCTCTGGGGTTGGGTTCGCTGCCATGCTCCACGTATGGAACTCGTTCATGCAAGATCTTCCAGACCAAGCGGCAGAGGCGGTGAGCCACAGCCCAAATGGCTCCCTTATAGCCCAGCCGTGGCAGAAGATGCCGGAACACGGCTTGAAAGTGGCAGCCTTGTTTCTTCACTGCCGCATGTGCAGCTTGGTTGAGGATACGGCGCAGATAGCGATTGCCTTTGGCCGAGTGGCTGTTGTGGTTCTGTTCCGCGCTTTCCTCCCGCCCTGGATTGGTTCCCACCCACGAGGTCAGCTTGGCGGCTGAATCAAAGGTGCTGGCCTCCACTCCTACTTCGGCGATTACCTGCTGGGCGGAGTCGACCCCGAAACCAGGAACCTGCGCCAGGCGCTCCACTGCTTGCTGATGCTTCTGCATGGATTCGGCGGCCATCTGATTGAGCTGCTCGATCTGTGTGGCGATGAGATCGTAACGGTCCAGATAGAGCCCCAGCAATTGCTGGTGGTAGGGCTGGACATTCCCGCTCAGGGCATCCACCAGTTGCTGCTCGCTCGCACGCAGCCGATCATCTTTGAGGGCAGCTAATTTCTTCGCGTCGGTTTCCCCTTTGGCCAAGGCGCGTAAGATACGGTATCCGCTGACTCCCAGCAGATCGCTGATTACACTGGACAACTTGATGCGCATCTCCTCCAGCAGACACTCGATTTGGGAATGCAGCCGCGATTGGTCCTGGGTGAGATGAGTCTTCATGCGCGTCATCGTGCGCCAACTGCGCTGTTCGCCACTAGGCACGAAGCTCAGGGTAAGCTCGTCGGCTAGCAACCGCCGCACCAGACGTTCGGCATCGCGAAAATCGTGCTTGCGTCCGCGCGGGGCGCGGTTAGAGTACGCCTGCGCCAGATGCAAACGCATCTGCGGTTCCAGCTCATACCACACCGGCCTCCAGTACTGGGCGGTCGATTCCATCACGGCTTCCTCCACCCCCTCTTCCCGCAGCCAGTCCGACATTAAACGCAACTCGCCGGCTAGGGTGCCGAACCGTTTGCGCTTCACTGTCCCACCCTGTTCGCTTACTTCAATTACCACCACCATCAGCACTTTCTTATGGACGTCAATCCCTGCTACCCTACCTAACATAGTTCCCTCCTTGACGCGGAAGGGTAGGACGCGCGGCGAAAGACTTACGCACTCTCACGAGCTACCACCCTTCCCGTTCAGGGACGGATAGCGCGACACTCATAGGTTCAAAACGCACATCCCAGACCAAACTCCGGTACGGTCTCAACTCACCCAGAGCGAAGAGGGTCTTTACCGTTTCACGCCACCTCCAGCTTAGCTAATTCACAGCCTGATTGCCGACCAATCCGGGGCTCCGATTTTCATCCCCTTGGGTGGGACGCAGGCCCATGTACACTCCGGTCGAGATGACAAATTTATGGTGGAGGTTAGATAAGCAAACTAGGCCTGGGTGCCCCAGGTCCCGATTCTGGGACCTGGGATTCCACAGATCTCCGATGGACAGTTGCCGATAGTTCAGCCTTTCAGCGCAGCAGACTGATCAAACCGGTTCCCGCAAAAGGTGCGGGCAGGAAGGTGAGCGCCAGCAGCGCCAGCGCTATCCATCCCAGCCACAGGTGCTTGCGAGGCAACATGGGAAAGGACGGAATGCGAGGATGACGCATCACCGGCAGCAGCAGGATCGCGCCCCATAACAGCCAGCCGGTCCAGAGTTCCAGGCCCATCGCCAGCAGGACCAATGGCACGGCATAGGTCATCACGCGATGCCATTTGGGCGAGATGGCATACAGGATATGTCCGCCATCAAGCTGCCCCGCTGGAATCAGATTGAGAGAGGTGATGAAGAAGCCTATCCAACTGGCAAGCAAAACAGGATGGGGCAGCAGGCTTCCGCTTGAGCCATGCCCGGAAACCAGGACATGATCCAGCAGCGTAATCGTCAAGGGTTGATGGAAGCGGAGAAGAGCGGGAGGGGAACCGGCATCCGCCGGTTTTGACAGCAATAGTCCAAGGATCGCCGCAGGGAATGCAACTACATACCCGGCGATCGGTCCCGCGATGCCGATTTCGATCAGGGCTTCGCGGGATGGGATTCGTGAGCGGATGCGGATAACCGCTCCTGCCGTGCCGCTCATGGTGGGCGCCGGCAATACGAATGGCCACGAAGCGCGGATGCCGAACTTCCGGCAGAAGAGGAGATGTCCAGCCTCATGGGCCAGCAGAATGCACAAAAGCGTGAGAGAGAAGGACCAGCCGTTCCCTAAAGCGGACGGGTGGCGCCAAATCCAGGGTAGCGGGAAGAAATCGTCGCCGCTGGTCAACGGCGGCAGGCCCAGCAGAAAGTCTTGCATGAAGCGGGCGCCGGAGGCGGTCGTAGTTAGAATGCTGGAGGTCAACAGCAGCAGCGGCAGCCAAACGCGCCTCAACCAGAAGCCCAGATTTGAGAGGATGCTGCTCTGCTGCGGGTTCGGGGCGAACCGATATCCCGCCCTTGTAGGGGTTGCCATGAAGCCTTTTGCGTGGAGCGCGCTGTTATGCGCCCTGCAGGAGAACCGGACTACGAATCCAGCAAGTGCAGTTCCTTGCCGGGCTTAAAGCGCACCGCCTTGCCCGGGCTTATGGTAACCTCAGCGCCGGTCCGCGGATTACGGCCAATCCCAGTCTTGCGCGGCCGCACATTGAAAACCCCAAAACCCCGCAACTCGATCCGGTCTCCGGCCGCCAGGGCCTTTTTCAGGCTTTCAAAGACGGTATCTACCGCCGCTTCCGCCTTGTTGCGCTGTAAGCCGGTCTTTTCGATTACATGATGGATGATGTCTTGTTTGATCAACGCGCCACCCCGAACGATTGAGAAACGATTGATATCTGGTTGCAATGGCCGGAGTTACACCTTGATCCTAGGGAGCTTGCCGAAGATTGTCAATGCAACTGGCCTACCGTAAGATGCAGTTTCGAGGCAAAAGATTTCCTGCTCAAGCGAGAGCGCGCTTGTGCCCCGATTCTGACCCCAAAAAGGAGTGACATGTCGATCAAATCCGACCGCTGGATCCGAGAGCAGTCCCTGAAAGGAATGATTGCCCCATTCAGCGAAAAACAGGTGCGTGAAGGAGTCATCTCTTACGGGCTCTCGTCTTACGGCTACGATCTTCGCGTCTCCGACGAGTTCAAAATCTTTACCAACGTCAACAGCACCATCATCGATCCCAAGAAATTCGACGAACGCTCTTTTGTCAATGTCACAGCGGATTCGGTAATCATTCCGCCGAATTCCTTTGCCCTTGCCAGATCCATTGAATATTTCAAAATTCCTCGCAACGTTTTAACCATCTGCGTCGGGAAATCGACCTATGCCCGCTGTGGCATCATCGTCAATGTCACTCCGTTTGAGCCCGAGTGGGAGGGCTTTGTCACCCTGGAGATCTCGAATACAACGCCTCTGCCGGCACGCGTGTACGCCAATGAAGGTCTCTGCCAGATACTCTTCTTTCAATCGGACGAGGTCTGCGAGGTCAGTTATGCCGATCGCAAAGGCAAGTATCAAAATCAACAGGGAATCGTCCTGCCTAAGCTATAGACCATTGCCGCGGGAGCGGTTAAAAGTTTTTTCGGATCATAAAATCGCCAGCACGCCGGGTGCCTCATAGCTGGCGCAAAGGGACATCGTATCTACCGGGGAAAAGGCCCGCAAATGGCAGGAACCAAGGAATCGTCGTCCCGATTGCGAGTGGCTCTCCTCGAGCCTGAGCCGGTCCGCGCACAGGGGTTTCTCTCCCTCTTTCAAGAGCATCCGCGCATTGAATTCGTTCTTTTCGATTTGCCCCAACTCTTGGCTGACCGGCAGTTTGCCTTGGCCCTGGTTGGACTACACGGGAACCAGCTTACTCCGGCGCTGCTGGGGGCTATTCGCGGCGTGCGCCCCAATCTGCGCTTGATCGTGATGGGGCCCGAAGCCGATGACGAAGTTATTCTGGCTGCCATAGGCGCCGGCGCCAAGGCTTACCTCGAGGCCAGCGCCACACCCCAGCAGGTGGAGCAGGCAATCGACATTGTCAGCCAAGGCTCGATTTGGGCGCCGCGCCGCGTACTCTCGCTCTTTGTCGATCGCGTCACCCGTCCCGCTAGCCGGGCTGCCCTCCCACCCGCGGTCCATTTCACAGCCCGGGAGAAAGAGGTGCTTAAGCTCCTTGTCTCCGCGCGGTCGAACCGGGAGATAGCCGTAAATTTGGGCATCGAAGAACGGACTGTCAAGGCGCATGTAGCCAAACTCATGCGCAAAGTAGGGGTCGAGAACCGAATCGCACTATCCATCCATGCCATAACCCATTCAATTGTGACCAAAAGCCAGGATTAGCCAGTCCATCGTGGGCTTCAGTCCTGGCGGAAACCGGGTGCCCCAGGTCCCGATTCTGGGACCTGGGATTCTCCGTTCCCCATACGAGAGGGGATGGAAGCCCCGTATTCGGTGAAGCACCTCTCAGGTTACTTTAGTCCAGCGACCTCTGTGATCTTGTTGGGTAACCAACTCTGGCCTGAAAGTAACCATAGAACAACGCAGATCTGGGGAACGGGGCTTCTGAAAGCGCAGTACGCAATCACCAGCCCCCTCTTTTTAATGGAGTTGTCCAAATTGGAGACCCCAGAACAGTAACTGCGGGTGGTAACGGCCCTCCCCCGATACTCCCCCGCTCTCCCCCAATTTTTTCCCTACCTCCGCGGCGATTCCCGCCCGGCACTGAAGATATCTGATAGCTTGAGTGTGTCTCATCTTGCTCTTTTGAGTCTGGATCGCTGCCATGAATCGGGGCTGCACGATTCTGGGCGTAGCCCTGTTTCTGCGCGAAGGATAGGGGTAACTACAAATGCACCTGCCCTTCAAGGACGGCGTCTCAGAGTGGTAAAGAATAAATGGGCTGTAGTTTAGCTGTGGACGATGTTCCACCGGAGAGTTCCAACAGAAGATGAAAAAGTTTCTCGCATTTGCATGTGTAGCCGGGATGTGGCTGAGCACGCTCAACGCACAAGCGGCGGACGACAAGACCACCATCGGTAATCGGATAGAGGCGGCCAGAGTGGTTCTCACTGAAATCATGGCTACTCCCGACCAGTCGATTCCCAACACGATCATGAAGCAGGCTACCTGCGTCAGCGTCTTTCCCAGTGTCAAAAAGGGCGCATTCCTGGTCGGCGCGGAGTACGGACAAGGTGTGGTCACCTGCCGCACCAGCCGTGGATGGAGCGCTCCTGCATTCATCCGCATTGCCGGCGGAAGCTTCGGTTTCCAACTCGGAGCGCAGGCCATCGATCTCGTCCTGGTAGCCGTTAACCAGAGAGGCTTTCAGGACCTGCTGAAGAACAAATTCAAGTTGGGGGGCGATGCCTCGGCGGCTGCGGGTCCAGTGGGCCGCGATTCGCAAGCGTCTACCGATTGGAAGATGGGCGCCGAGTTGCTAACCTATTCTCGGGCCAAGGGTCTTTTCGCCGGCATCGACCTGAACGGCGCCGTGGTAGACCAGAATCTTGACGCCACACGCTCGTTTTATGGTGTCGCTTATCCTTTCGAACAGCTTTTGAAGGGCGAGGTCGCAACCCCTCCCGAGGCTCAGCCCTTTGTTCGTACCACCGCCAAGTACTTTACCTCGGTGCAGTAGAGTCCCGCAGAGGTGCTTTCCTCAACTACAGAATTTACCCAGGCCAACGGGCGGGTGCCCCAGGTCCCGATTTTGGGACCTGGGATTCTCCGGAGTCAAATTGCTCTAATCCCGTCCCATCACGGTAGCCCTAAGATGCTCTTGTTGGCGGATGCTTAGAAGATTCGAATTCCTTCTGCTGTGGACCTTGGTGAAGGTTCTTGGATCGTTGCCGAGGCCGCTGGCGCGCAGCATCGGAGCCAATATCGGACATTTGGCATTTCTGCTGGTTCCGCGTCTTCGCCGCGCGGGCTATCGCAATCTCAACCTGGCTTTCCCTCAAAAAACCCCCGCGGAACGGGAACAGATTCTGCGCGGCGTCTATCGCAATCTGGGCTGGCTGCTGGCGGAGTTCTGCCAGATGCGCCGCTACACTCCCCAAAACACGCTGCCCTTTCTTCGTTACGATGGCCTGGAGCATTACCTCGCCGCGAATAACGAGGGCCGCGGAGTGCTCATCTTGACCGCTCATTTGGGCGCCTGGGAGTTATCCAGTTTCTATCACTCGCTCATGGGCCATCCGATGAGCATTGTGATTCGCCGGCTCGACAATCCCCTGGTCGATAACTTCGTGAACCGTATTCGCTGCCTGCACGGCAATCGGGTGTTGCACAAGGACGATTTTGCGCGCGGTCTCTTGGCCTCCATGCGGCGCGGTGAAACCGTCGGTATCCTCATGGATACGAATATGACGCCGCCCCAGGGCGTCTTCGTCGACTTCTTTGGCCATCCTGCCTGCACCGGGTCCGGCCTGGCGCGCCTGGCCATGAAAACCGGCGCGCGTGTTCTACCTGGTTTTCTCTTATGGGAAGCGGAGATCGGCCAATATGTCCTTCGCTTCGGCGCGCCCATCCCGCTTCAGTCCACGGGGAATTTTGAGGCTGACGTAATCGCCAATACTGCGGCTTTCACCAAGGTGATTGAGGATTACATCCGGCAATACCCCGACCAGTGGCTGTGGCTGCATCGCCGTTGGAAAACGCGTCCTGAGGGCGATTCCCCGGTCTACACTTGAGATTGTTATGGATAGCCGCCGTCGATGATCGCGCTCGGTCAACTCGCGAAGATGCTGGCGGTGGAAGCTCGCACTCCCTCCGTCGATGCTTCATCCCTTGAAGTGAAAATCACCGGTGTATCCAGCATCCGCCAGGCTGTGGCCGGCATGCTTGTCTTCGCCGACGACCCGGCGTCTTTCACCGCTGCGCTTGCCGGCTCCGCCGCCGCCGTTCTGGTCTCCCCGCAGGTTGCCGGCGAAAACGCCGGCGGCGCGCCAAAGCCGTTGCTGCTCTCCGCCCAGCCGCGCTTGGCCTTCGCCCGCGCGGCCAAGCTTCTTGCCGGCTCTCAAGATTCTTCCCCAGTCCACGCAATCCACCCCACGGCAGTTCTCGCCCGGGAAGCGCAGGTAGGAGAAAACGTCTCCATCGGCCCCCAGGCAGTTGTCGATCCGCACGCATGCATAGGCGCCGGCAGCATCATCGGAAGCGGAGCTGTAATCGGCAAAGGCGTTGTCATTGGATGCAACTGCCGCATCTATCCTAGGGTCGTGATTTATCCGGGAACGGTCTTGGGAGACCGCGTCAGCGTGCATGCCGGCGCCGTGCTTGGCGGCGACGGCTTCGGCTATGTACGCGATACGGCCACCGGCGAATATACCCAATTCCCTCAACAGGGCAAGCTGGTCATTGAAGATGACGTCGAAATCGGCGCCAACACAACCATCGACCGCGGGGCACTTGAAGAAACGCGCATTGCGCGCGGAGCCAAAATCGACAACCTGGTGCACATCGGCCACAATGTGAGCATCGGGCGCAACGCGGTGATCGCCGCGCAGACGGGAATCTCCGGCTCGAGCGGCGTTGGGGACAACGCCATCCTTGGCGGCCAGGTAGGCATCGGAGACCACGCCTTCGTCGGCGACGGGGTGATTCTTGGCGGACAGGCCGGAATTCTCCCCCATAAGACGCTTGAGGGCCCCGGAGTTCTGTTCTGGGGAACGCCGGCACAACCCGTCAAGCGATATCTGCGGCAATTGGGAACCCTGGCGCGAATGACTCGGCCGGCGCGCGCCGGCAAACAAGGAGAAGATTAGGTGGCGATCGTCATCGTAGGCGGCCACTCAAGAAGCGTAGGCAAAACCTCTGTGGCCGCCAGCTTGATTGCGCGCTTCCCGGAGCGCAATTGGACAGCCTTCAAAATCACCCAATTCGGCCACGGGTTTTGCAGTGCGAACGGCGAGCCCTGTGACTGCCAGACGGACCAGCATTCCATCGCCATCAGCGCCGAGCACGATCCCAAGACCGGCACGGATAGCGCTCGCTTTTTAGCCGCCGGAGCCAGCAGATCGCTCTGGGTGCGCACGCGCATCGGCTGCCTCGCCGAAGCCATGCCGCGTATTCACAAGGAGATCGAGCGCGCCGAGAACGTCATCTTTGAGTCCAACAGCCTGCTGCAATTCCTGCGCCCCGATCTTTACCTGGCCGTTTTGGACCATGCGACGGCGGACTTCAAGCCATCCGCGCTGCGCTTCCTCGATCGTGCCGACGCAGTACTCTTGCGCGCCTCCTCGTTGGAGCTGAAGCCTCTGTGGAAGGGCGTTTCCCCAAAATTGATCGCCGCCAAGCCGCAGTTCCTCATTACGCCGCCCGATTGGCTGCCGCAGGACCTGGCAGAGTTTGTAGAGCACAAACTGCGAAGCGAAAAGCTGACTCCCCAAAATTCAGGGGCATAGGCATTTGTGGGACACCCTCGATTGCTGGTGGTTTTGGATCCATAATTTCAAACAACTCCAGGGTGCCCCATCCTTGCGTAACCGGGGTCCCCGGCAAGCGAAGCTTGCTGGGGTGGGTAGCAAGGGCGGGAGACCACAACCGATGGCAGCGGGGTTCGACACATGAGAATTCGAGTCGCCGAACGCAACGATCTAGCAGCTATTACTGAGATATACAACGAGATTTTGAGTCACTCGACCGCAATTTACCGGGATACTCCTACGACTGTCGAAGAGCGCACAGGCTGGTGGGAATCTCAACGCGAGAAGGGATACCCGGTCCTGGTGGCTGCAGCAGACACAGAGGTGCTGGGGTTCGCTAGTTTTAGCGACTTTCGCCCATGGCCTGGATACCGGTTCACAGTCGAGGGAACAATCCATCTCTGTCCCGAGGCTCGGCGCCGCGGAATTGGCTCGTTGCTGCTCACAGAGCTTATCTCGCACGCGAAACGTCTTGGCAAGCACATGCTCATCGCCGGAGCCGACTCGGAGAACCTTGCTTCACTGCGGTTCCTCGCCAAGATGGGCTTCGAGCAGACGGCGCATCTGCGAGAGGTCGGATATAAATTCGGCCGATATCTCGATTTAGTCCTTCTGCAATACAAGCTGTCCTGAATTGGGCCAAACCGCACCTCCGGCCGTTTGTCGTTATAGCTGCGGCGGGTGCCCCAGGTCCCGATTCTGGGACCTGGGATGATTCTCCCGCCGCGACTCTGGCGCCAGCCGGAACATTTCCCTATATCATCCGTACCTAATCGCATGAGCGTAATTACGTCCGCTGCTGTCGCCGAGAATGAGGACCGCAAGCCATCGTCCTTCACTTCCGGGACAGCCATCGTCCTCTATGTCGCCTTGGTAAGGATCGTTCTCTACTTCTTTGCCGGGCCCCACTACGGATACTTCCGCGATGAGCTCTATTACCTCGCATGCGGGGAACATCCTGCCTGGGGATATGTGGACCAGCCGCCGCTGATCGGATGGATAGCGTGGCTGCTGCAGCACACCCTCGGTACATCGCTCTGGGCGCTGCGCCTGCTGCCCGCCCTGGCCGGCGCTGCCGCCATCATCCTTGCCGGCCTGCTCGCGCGTGCGTTGGGTGGCCGCCGCTGGGCAATGTTTCTTGCCTCGCTGGCCGCCCTCATGGCGCCCGTCTCGCTCGCCCTGTCGCACCTGTTCACCATGAACGCTTTCGACCCGCCGCTCTGGACGGCAATCGCCTACCTTGTCGTGCGCATCGCCAGGAGTGGCAACCAGCGTCTTTGGCTCATCGTCGGCGCACTTGCAGGCATTACGATTCTCAATAAGTACGCTGTCCTTTTTTGGCTCGCGGGACTGATCCTCGGCATCTGCTTAACGCCGCTTCGTCAAAGTCTGCGTCATCGCTGGTTTTGGTCTGGTTGCGTCCTGGCAACCGTCATCGCGCTGCCCAACTTCCTCTGGCAGTGGCGGCATCAGTTTCCGTTTCTTGAGTTAATGCACAACGTCCGCCAGAGTGGCCGCGATATTGTGCTTCCACCGCTGCCCTATCTTGCGGCCCAAGCCCAGATGCTCGGCTTTGTCGCCGCCCTTTTCGTACCCTTTGCGCTCCTGTTCTTCTTTTCGAAACAGGGACGCCTCTTTCGCGCTCTTGGATGGGCCTACCTCATCTTTCTCGCCGAGATGATGTTTCTCCACGGCAAGATGTACTACGTCGCGCCCGTCTATCCGCTCATCTTTGCCGCAGGCGCGGTATGGATCGAGGGCGTAACCCAACGCATGCTCTGGATCTGGGTCAAGCCTGTTCTCGCCCTCGCTATGACTGCCGTCTGCGCCATCTACGCTCCCACCATCCTGCCGATTCTCAGCGTTCCTCACTTCCTTGCTTACGAACACAAGATGGGCATCGAGCAGCAAAAGTTCGAACATATGCAGCCGGGAGTGCTGCCCCAGCTCTACGCCGATATGTTCGGCTGGGAGCAGATTGTTGAGCGCGTGGCTGTGTACTATCGCACGCTTTCGCCCGAAGAGCAGCGGAAGACCGCCATCTTTGCCAATAACTATGGCGATGCAGGCGCCATCGACTTCTTCGGTCCGAAGTACGGTCTCCCCAAGGCCATCGGGGGGCACCAGAACTACTGGATCTGGGGGCCGCGTCAATACACCGGCGAGAGCATGATCGTCTTAGGCGAAGGCAACCAGCGCAACATGCAGACGAAATGCGCCAGCTACTCAATCGTTGGCAATACCAACGACCCGCTCTCCCGGCGCGACGAATGGGCGCCTATCTATCATTGCCGCGGATTCAAGTGGAACTTACAAACAATATGGCCCGAACTCAAGCATTGGCGATGAGATGTTAGAAACTGATGGTTCGTGAAGCTCTTCCTTTCTACAAATCCTGGGTGCCCACATCTGACGCGTTCTTTGCGTCAGATGTGGGATTCCGCAAATCTCAATCGACAGTGTCGTGGTCACGCCTGCTGCGCAGCAATGCTGCGGCTCGGAGAAAGAGACTTAGTGAGTTGCTCATGCTCGTACCATGTTCATAGCAACGGTTTGGTTGTTAAACGATGGAGTTGAGAGGAGCGGACGATGCGTGTAGTTGTGGCAGGGGCGAGCGGTGCAATTGGCGAACCGTTAATTGCTGAGTGCAATCGAAGCTGGCCGCGATGAGGTACTCGCCGACGACATGACCCGACAGGTTAAGGCTGGACTGTCGGATGAAGAAGGCATTTATCTCAACTTCGATCCGGAAGTTACGGTTCGTCCGTAGGATTAGTACCGACAAAGGTCGCAGCATTCAAGAATGCCGTGGAATCGGTCCGCCACTTGGTGCGATTCACGTGGACGTATAGTCGGCATGTCGGCCAGTTGAAATCTCCAATCAGTGCCAGCTCTCCTCGAAGCCGGCTTTCCTGTCAAAGTGGATTACTTCCGGTTAGTCCGTTACTCGACCGGAACCGAGAATTGATATCGAGATTAAACTCCTCAGGTTGATTCAACTCGCTCTTGCTGGGGCTGAGATCGTGATGCAGCGATCAGAAGAGATAAGGCACCAGGGCAGCGGTCTGATGAGCATAGGTGGCGTACGTCTCGCCGAACTGGGAACGCATCCACTGTTCCTCCATGCGGAGCTTGATCCAGAACGCGAGGAAGAAGAGAACGAAAACAATGAACCCGCGGACTTGGGAGAGGGCAATCGCGGTGCCAAGGAGCCCGGTCAGAACGCCGGTGTAGATGGGGTGACGGACCACGGCATAGGGACCGGTGGTGATCAGCTCGTGGCCCTGCTTAATGGTGACGGAGCGGCTCCAGTTTCTGCCGAGATGCTCGCGCGCCCAGACGGCAAACAGCAGGCCGGCGATGGTGACGGCAGCTCCCAGCCAGAAGGGCCAAAGGCCAACTGGCCAGAGCTGGAAGTAAAGCCAGGGCAACGGGATGCGAGTTGTCGAGAGGAGGACGATCGCGATCAAGAAAATGAAGACGCGCAGGATGCGCGAAGGCAGCCGGCTCGAGGCGCTGGGTGGTTTTGGTATTGACGGCTTTGATCTGCCAGTAGAGAAAAAAGGAAATCCAGACGACGGGAAAGAAAGATTCGTAGAGCCAGAGCATTCAGGACCTCAGGGCGCTGAAGGTGTCTACGCAGGTGAGAGAGGGGAAGTTCCAGGGCACGCGACATTTCGCCGCCCCTATGCCGATCAAACGTGCATCCCGTCACTTGACTCCCGGTTTGTCGGCAACCCTTCCCCTACAAGATTAGGGAAGAGTAGCCCGTCGTTCAGAGTCGTTAACTTAATCGCGGCTTCCTTGGTAAGCACTCGACAACTTTCGGCGGGTGATCCTGGTGAGGTCCGCTCTCGACTGTCTACACCGGACCTGTACCGCCTAATTCACTTCGGCACGACGAGAGGGCCGTTCGTGATAAGTTTCGAATCCACTATGCCGATCTCGACCCGGCGGTTGGCCGCGCGCGCCTGTTCGCTGTCGCCCGGAACGCGAGGGTCGGATTTGCCAAAACCCTTGGTGCTCATGATTGTCGTCCGGGAAATTCCGGTCTGCACCAAGAAGTCGCGGACAGCTTCGGCGCGACGCTGTGAGAGTTGCAAGTTGTACGTCTGCGTGCCGATGTCGTCCGTATATCCGTAGACAGCAATCGAATATCCCTTAAGCGTCATCAGGATCCCGGCGATGCGATTAAGGATGTCGCGATATTCCGGTTTAATGTTTGCCTTATCAAAGTCGAAGCGAATCGACTTGCTATCCAGCGTCATCACCAGGCCCATGGCGGTGCGATGCGTTTCGGCGATTTGCCCGAGAGCCTGTTGCAGCTGTGCAAGTTCCGCCTCTCGCTCTTGCCGATATTCCTCAGCCTGCTGTGTGGCTTGATCTGCCTTTTGCTGCTCGGCGGCGGCCTGCTGCCGCGCAAGTTGCGCCTGCGCCTCCGAGTTCGATTGATCCTGCTTCGCCAAGTCGCGCTGTTGAGCGGCTGCCTGCGCGTTCGCAGCCGCTTGCGAAGCCTGCTGAGCCAACGTCTGCGATTGCTCCTGTGTGCGCACGACCAGCCGGCTGAAACCTTCCGTCTGCTGGCTGAGCCGTGCCACCTCGCGCTCCAGGCGACGGACCGAGATTAGATAAACAAACCCAAGAACCAAGCTGAGCGCGATTGCGATCACTCCCAGAGCCAGCGCTAACTTCCCTTGAGACTTGGCAGGTGCATCCCCAAGTCCACGCTCGTCTGGCTTCAGCGCCTCGCGTGAAGAGTCCATCATTTGGCAATCTTAGCGTGGAGTTCTAGATTGAGGCAAAACGAGATAGCTCCCGGATTGTCGGCAAACAAGAAGCGCGTTGCTGTATTTGAAAACCAGATTAGTGAGCGTACCTGGTTGATCCTCCGGTAACAGCTTCTTTGGCCATCGAGCCCAGGTTTGCATGATAGCGTGGACGGGAATCATGGAAGGATTGGATTCAACCATGCGAAAGCGCTGTTCTGCTTCTTGAGTCCATACAGCATCGCTTTCCTCCTTTGCGCCGCCGCCGTCATAGATGATCCCGAACTTCAGACCGGCCGTGTGAATGCGACTCTTGACCGCCGGTAACTGTTGTTGCCAAGGCCCATTCCATGCCACGTCAGCATGGAAGAAGCTCGGCGGTTCACCCGTAACTTTCCGATAGACCTGAGTCCATTGCAAGATCTCCTCCACCCAATCAGGAGGTTGGGCAGTACCGATTGGCTCGATATTGCCGATCTGTACAGTGGGAAACTTCTCACGCATCGCAGCAACGCGCGGGAGGATATCCCGAGCGACCTCCTCCATCGTCCACCCGCAAGCGTTCTTTCCGGAGAAATGATGCGCGTCCCAGAGCGGTTTATCCATCGCGACATAGGCCAGCACGCCGCCGGCTTTTTGAATGCGATTGGCGACCACCTTGGCGTTGTCCGGTGCGGCGAAGCCCTCGACCCCCACTCCGCAGGCCTGCTGGCCAGCACCGTCCTTTCCCGAAAGCAGTCTCATTTCGATGGCTAGTGAGATGTTGCGTCGCTTCAAATCCGAAAAAACGGCTTTCAACTCCTCGTCCGACTGATGCATGACAAGACCGCCGTTGATCATGAACACCCTAACCGTCTGCGCCGATTTCGACCAAGGCGCATCCGGTTTGAAAAGGTTCATATAGTCAGAATCCGATTCCTGGAACGTCAGCTGACGTACGAATGGCCGGACGCCAGACAGCCACACTTCCGAAGAGCTGGCGGCCGAGCTGGCAACGGGCGTCGAGGCCAGCCGCGGGATGTGCCATTTGAGAACGAAAAGCGAATCTTGCGCAAAGATGGATAGTACCGGTGGTTCCTCATCCATTACAACCCGCTTCGTGACGAGCAGGGGCGTGTGATTCGCTGGTATGCCACGGGAACTGATATAGATGATCGCGTCCGAGCTGAAGGAAGAACACTCAACGAAAACCTGCCGTTGCGGGAGCAAATCGATCGTGACTCGATGTTTGGGAATCAACAAATTTCGGTTCAAAGTTTAACAGTCTGGCTGATTCGATCGCAGCAACCTGCGTAATCGACCGCGTTTTCCTCACCATGCAGGAATTCCTCAAAAATCAGGATAGGCGGCAATCCTAAGTCATATCTCCTGAAGGACTTGAGAATGGCCTATTCGTTGCATTCGTAAGAGTGCGTGCGTTTCGGAGCCAGAAAATTCATGACACTGAAGATCGAACGGCTTTCTGGTAAGCGCAGAATGTGGATTCGGCTGAGCGGGGAGTTTCGATCGGAGCACCTTGATCAGGTGAAGGCCGAGGTCGAGCGTGGCGGGCCAGTAGCTTTGGATTTGGAGGAAGTTGACCTTGTGGATGTTGAATGCATTTGCTTTCTCAACTTGTGTGAGGCGAAAGGCATCTCGGTGCTGCACTGTTCGCCTTACATCCGGGAGTGGATGTCCCGGGAACGAGCATGAAAGAAGCGACGTACGGACCCGGGGTCAAAGTGATGAAGTCCAAGTTGGAATCAGCTGCTGCCGATAGTGTCCTCGATGAATTCCGTGATGAGATCACGCAGGAGCAAATCCCTCCAGGTTCTCGAACAGAGAGGTATGGAGGCGATGGGGGAACGAAGCACGACAAATCTTTGGAGGATGAACATGGGAAACACCTATAGGGCGGTGGAGTTCTCCGCACCGGGTGCTCTTACGGAGGTCAAGCTTTTAAGAGACCAACTCGATAGAGAAAATCTAGCGCTTCGCGATGAAGTCGATCGCGTCTTAATGTTCGAAGAAATCCTAGGAACCTCACCGGCTTTGCGAACGGCCGTGTCCCGGGTTCTCAAGGTTGCCCCCACCGATTCCAGTGTGCTTATCACAGGTGAGACCGGTACGGGCAAGGAGCTGATTGCGCGCGCCATTCACAAACGATCCGCGCGATCGCGACGGGCCTTCGTCAGCGTCAACTGTGCAGCTCTGGCGCCTTCGCTGATTTCCTCCGAACTGTTCGGTCACGAAAAGGGAGCGTTCACAGGTGCGGCCCAACGCCGGTTGGGTCGTTTCGAGCTGGCGAACGGCGGAACTATCTTCCTCGATGAAGTCGGTGAACTGCCCAGCGGATATTCAGGTTGCACTCCTCAGAGTGTTGCAAGAGAGAGAATTCGAGCGGGTCGGAGGAACACAATCCATACAAGTCGACGTCCGCGTGGTTGCGGCCACCAACCGCGATTTGGAAGCCGCAATAGCAAATGGAACGTTCCGCATGGATCTGTTCTATCGGTTAAACGTTTTTCCAATCCAAGTGCCACCGCTGCGCGAACGGAAGGACGATATCTTGATGTTGCTTGAATACTTTGTTCGACGCTTTGCCCGAAAGCTAGGCAAGAACTTCTCAAAGATAGACGAGCGCACCGTCGAATTGCTTACATCTTATGATTGGCCAGGGAATGTCCGCGAGTTGCAGAACGTCGTCGAGAGATCGGTTATCGTAAGTCCCGACGACGTCTTTTGCGTGGATGAAGCTTGGCTATCCACAGACGCCGCGAAGATGCGGTCGGGGCAATGCGTGCCTGAGCCCACGAGCGACGACTCGGATCGCGAGCGAAAGCTCATAGAAGCGGCGCTCGAGGAAAGTGCAGGCCGAGTTTACGGTACCAACGGAGCTGCAGCCAAGCTTCGGATTGCACCGTCAACTCTTGATTCCAAGATCATGAGACTGCAAATCCGTAAGAGCCACTTCAAACCCTACTAGAACCGGCTACTCCCGATGGAAACACGAATTCCGCAAAACTCCGATGACGGCCCCTGCGATCCCTTGAAATGAGAGACATAAACCGATGGGAGAACACAATGAAAGGCAGATACAAAGCCGTGGAAGTCTCCGCACCCGGCGTGCTTCGAGTAGTGGAACGGCGAATCTCTGAGCCTGGAGCGGGTCAGGTTCGGATTCGATTAAGTCTGTGCTAATTGCGCTTGTTCCATCCACCAACTGACCGAAGGTAAAGTACAACGCACAACAAAGACATCATGGCTGACTTGAAAGGAATCCATCATGAGTACGATTCAAAGCAGGTATCGCGCGGTCCAGGCCATTGCGCCTGGGAAACTAGAACTGACAGAGAAACTTCTGATCGAGCCGCCAGCAGGTTTCGTCCGTATCAAGGTTGAGGCCTGTGGCGTTTGTCATTCGGACTCCGGAACAGTCGAAGGCGGGTTTCCGATCAATTGGCCTCGCGTACCTGGACATGAAGTCGTGGGTGTCATCGATAAGCTTGGCGAGGGTGTTGAAGGCTGGTCGGCGGGCAATCGTGTTGGCGTAGGCTTCCTTGGTGGAAGTTGCGGCCACTGTATATGCTGCCGCGGTGGCGATCTGGTGAATTGTCGAAACCAGCAATATACCGGCATTCACCATGACGGCGGCTACGCGGAGGTGATGATCGCCAAACAAAGCGGCCTTATGTCGATTCCGAACGATCTGTCGTCTGTTGGCGCAGCTCCATTGCTATGTGCAGGCCTCACCACCTTTAATGCACTCAGAAGTGCACCAATCAAGGCGGGCGATCTGGTCGCGGTGCTTGGCATAGGCGGACTTGGGCATCTTGGCGTTCAATATGCACGGCACATGGGATTCGAGGTAGCTGCGATAGCACGCGGTGCTGATAAGGAAGAGCTCGCACGGAAGCTCGGAGCACACCATTACATAGACAGCGCAGCTACCGATCCCGCCGCAGCACTGCAGGCGCTTGGTGGAGCGACGCTGATACTTGCCACCGCTTCGTCTAGCAAGGCAGTCGCGGCGACTATGAAAGGCCTATGTGAGGCGGGCCAGATTCTGGTGGTTGGCGTCAGTCTCGAACCGATCGAGGTTTCCGATTATGACTTGGTGTTCGGTGGTCGCGCGGTTGCAGGATCGCTAACAGGTGATCCCGCCACTGGCGAGAAGACGCTCAAGTTCAGCGTCTTGAGCGGCGTCTCAGCGATGATCGAGACCATGCCACTCGAGGAGGCGCCCGAAGCGTACGCAAAGATGATGGCCGGCGAAGCGCGCTTTCGTATGGTTCTGACTATGTAATCGTGGCGATCCCCAGTGAATGGGCCTCCCATTCTCCGTTTGGAGCGTCCGGTCGTAAGTCCGGATTCGAACCCGGTAGAGTCGCTATCGAGGCAGCCTGTGGGAGAGTCCTAGAATGATTGAGAGAGCCTCGCAAGTCTTTTGCAGGGCACACACCCTCTGATGTATGGAGCTAGCCCTCGGCAAGAATGTGTCGTCGCTCGTGCTCTCCGCGAACAGAGTGGTGATGCCGCGGTTGCTCCGGGCCTGGTTCACTGTACGAACGGAGCGCAAGCCAGGCTTCGCATTACAGCTTCAACTCTCGAACCCGATATCAGGAAGCTGGACATCCGTTAAGAGCCACTTCAAACCCTACCAGAACCGTCTCCCCCCGATGGAAACACGAATCCCCAAAAACCCCGATAACAGACCCAGCCTGCTTTTGCGCCCTTTCAAGCACATACGAATGGCATTCGGCCTGCTTTAGTAAACGTGGGTCTTGGCGGTGACCGGCCCGCTGATAACAATTCGTCGATACGACCACGTACCAGGAGAACTTATGCAGAAGCTTCGCGAACAAGGAACTGGTCCGCACGGATCAGAGATCACTACTGTTGAAGGAAAACAAGTGAACAAATTTCAACCAATCTTTGACAAACAAAAAGACTACTTCAATACCGACGCCACCAAATCTTACGAATGGCGTATTGAGCAACTCGACCGCATGGCCAAGATGCTGAACGAGAACAATGATGCCTTTCAGGAGGCTGTCAGCAAAGACTTTAAGACCGCGTTACAAGAGAAGGTCTTTGAGGTCGCGGCTCCTCTGGCGACTATTGAATTCACGAAGATGCAATTGAAGGAGTGGATGAAGCCGATTTCCGCCATGGTTCCAAAGGCGCTTGCGGCTTCGGGACACACGGCACACGTCATCCGAGAGCCATACGGTGTGACGCTGATCATTGGTCCGTTTAACGGTCCCCTCATTCTCCTGCTTGACCCGGCTATCACAGCTCTGTCGGCAGGAAACCCTTGCATCCTGAAACTTGCAGAGTCGATCCCGGCTACATCTACAGTCCTTCAAAAGCTCATCCCGAAGTACTTCGAGCCTGAATCCGTGACTGCAGTTTCCGGGTCACGTGAAGAAGTAACGGAACTGCTTAAACTGCCATTTGATTTCATCTTCTTCACCGGGAGCGTAAAGGTTGGCAAGGTGATCATGCGCGCTGCTGCAGAGAATCTGACCCCGATTTTATTAGAACTCGGAGGGCAAAACCCGGCGTTCGTTGATGTGACCGCTAATCTTTCTGATGCTGCCAAGAAAATTGTCTGGGGCGCGACGGCATGGGGGGGCCAATGGTGTACCTCGCCAGGTTACGCCTATGTGCACGAATCCGTTGTCGAGGAGTTTGTTGCGGAGTGCAAGAAGGCTGTGATCGAGCTCTACGGAAACGATCCGAAGAACAATTCCGACTACTCGCGCATCATCAGCGCAAAAGCTGTTGAGCGCCTGGCGGCCCTCATTGATCAAAAGAAGGTCGTCGCCGGTGGTGCGTCTGACCCGAAAGCGCGCTACATCGATCCGACAATTCTTTATCCCGTGACGTGGGATGATCCAATCATGGAGGACGAGATCTTTGGGCCGCTTCTGCCGATCCTCACTTACAAGGACATCGATGCAGCAATTCTTGAGGTGAAGAAGCGCCCAAAACCTCTTTCTGGCTTCCTCTTCAGCCGTGACCAGAAGGCTATCGATCATTTACTTGCGAGCCTTTCCTTTGGCGGGGGTGCGATCAACCAGGTGAATGTTCATCTATTTGTGGAGACTATGCCTTTCGGAGGTGTTGGATACTCCGGCATCGGTCACTACTACGGTAAGGATGGCTTTGACGCTCTCACGCATGCGAAATCGATCCTGGTTTCGCCGCCCGACGTGGCCATCGATCATTTGTTTCCGCCCTACACGACGGAAAAAGTGCAAGCGCTCAATCAGTGGTTTGACTACTAGAAAGCGATGTTGCGCAGGAATCGCGAAGCGTGGCGATCAGCGAAAGACCTATAAGAAGGAAATCCGTCCATGAACCTGCTACGCGCTCTCTTTGATCGCAACCTCCTGATGACAGGAGTGTCGCCAGATCAACCAAATGCGTGCAGGTTCGTGGGTTCCGGGGTCGAATTTGCTGAATTTCGTCCCCGAAGCGGCCCGGCTCATGGAGCGTAGTTCAAGGAACAAACGCAATGCCGACAGGTGGGATTGCTGGCGATCTTCAGGCTGCTTCTGAACGACAGCGCGGTCTCGGTATTGATTGCCTCTTCCAATGTGAGTTGATGTGCATTGCCGATGGAAGGATGGAAGAAGCAGGGGCGCACACTCCCATCCACTTCGATGACGGCAGAGACCCATGGAGCGTTGCAGATCGGAGCCTTTGGCGGCATGCCGTCGATGTGTTCTCGAAAACGAGATCCAATCCTTCGCAACTTCGCATTGCCTTCAGCAATGAAGCCCTGAGCGATGTCTTCCTGATGTATCTGGATCAGAAGCTCGATCTCTTGTTCCAGTTCGATCAGCTCGGCTCGGCTAAGGGCAATTTCGTCCTGACGCTCGGGTGCCCAGCGCTCCTCCCGGTTGAAAGCTGCTGAAGAGATGTCCGCGGCGAGGAAGGAGATACTGTCGAGTCCAAGAGTTCTGGCGGCGGAGACCGTGGCACGAAGATGTGTATGATTCAGCTTCTGCACTGTGGTTCGGCAGGATATGGGTATCCCAGGCCGGCGCGCGCGCACCTCCGACACGCCCTTCTGGATAGCCTGAAAGGCGCCGGAGACACGACGAATTCGGTCATGGACATCCGGCGGCCCATCGATCGAGATAATAATGTCGTCGAAGCCACTGGCGACGATATCTGCCTTCTTCTGCAGCAAAAGGCCGGTGGTAAGGAGCGTGACGCGAAGGCCCAGATCGCGAAAGAACTCGCAGATCGCATCCAGCTCACGATTGAGCAGAGGCTCGCCTCCGGTCAGCACAACGTGCTTCACGCCGAGCGTTCGTATCGATGCTCGATGCCGCTCGAGATCGGCCGCATGGAACTCGCGCCCATCCTTTCGCTTCCAGATATCGCACATTACACAACGGCAATTGCATTGACTGTGAATGCTGAGCAGCAGGATCGGGAGCGTAGTAATCCGCGATCCCTCAAGATGGGCTGGCGGAGCGGGTTGGATTTCATAGAGTACCGAGATAACGCACCTCCCTCCCGGCGAGCAGCAGTTTTTCCTGGCCGAGAACCCTCTCCGCAGACGCGAAGAGGGCCCGCAAGGGTGCCCGAATCCAGCGTTGGTGGCCTGCCACCTCGATGAGCTCCATGCCGGAACGGAGATCGTCCGGTAAGCGTGTGTAGAGATGAGAGGATGCCATCTGAACTCGCCCCGCGAGCAGAACTAACTCCACGTCACCGAAGGTGAGCTCCGAGATGGCGCGTGCGGGGCTCTCGTATTGATCGCGAACTGCGATCAGATCGGCCACGCCGGATTCCGCGATTCGTCCCTGGCCGTCGTTTAGATGAAACATCTCGGCAGCACTGGAGGTGACCATGCTGTAGATCATCTTCGGACTGAGGCCGGTCTTCGCATAAAGATAGTGGACCTCATCGATCAGATCGCCCGTCGCGGTAATCGGCGAGTCGCTGCCAACTGCCACTCGCTCGACGGAAGTCAGCAGTTCGCGCGGAAGAGTCTTTGCGAAGAGGAACCAGTTTGACGTTGGGCACACGACCAGCGAAGCGCCGCGCCGGTTGATGAGGGATATCTCCTTTGCGGTGCATGCCAGCCCATGGACCAGTACGGTGCGTTCATCCAGCACCTGCATCTGGTCAAGCAGGGAGAGCTCGTTCCTGCTTTCTTCATCAACGCCCTCGGCCGCGTGCAGGACGAATGGCTGCTCCCTCGGCGTACGCTGAAATTTCTCCTTCACATCGGGGTCAAATGCGATCGAGTGCGACCAGCCGAAGCGAGACAGAACGCGCACGGGAAAATTGGGAAGCGTCAGCTCCTCGATGAGCGGATTATGGTGGCAAACGGTGGTGACGCCGCATAGAAGATTGCGTATGGCTCCCCACCATAGCTGAGTCGTCTTCGGGATTTGCCGGCATCGCTCGATGATGCCGGAGTGGACCTGATGTATCTCCTTAGCCCACTCTGTCGAGTTTCGATACGAGGGGACACCTGCGCTGCGCCCTAATTTTGGAAATAGTCCGAACTCAAGATGCTCATGCGAATTGATCAGACCCGGTACAAGCACATAACCCTGCAGATTGAGTGCCCGCGCTGTAACATCGGCATGGTCACGGATGGCGGCGATGCGCCCATCGTCTATAAAGACGGCTCCGTCTCTCCAGCTAAGTGGACCCATGCCCATGCGCGCATTCGTAAGTTGAAGCGCCTTTTCCCGGGTAAGAAACTGTAGCGGCTCACGCGGCCGTTGCTTTTCGAGCTTCAAGATATAAATTGCAGCGACGCCGGCTAGCTTTTCATACTCCGCAAGCTTGCCGGCATCCTCGAATACTCGCCGCTCTGGCTCATCGAATGCAGGCTCAATGAGAACTCCGACCTTGAATCCATTCCGCTCAAAGACAGCAATGATCTCCGCCAGGGACCTGGAATAAACGGCTATATCAACCGTTGCGCCATCAATATGGAAGCTTCGTTTCCAGCCTCGCTCTGCCGCTGTCACGGGGTGCATGTCGGAGATAAGCATCCATCCTCCAGGCCGGACGATGCGAGCACACTCGAGAGCAAATACGTGCAGATCCTTGACGTAGCTCAGCAGGAACGAGGCCATGACAAAGGTGTACGAGGCATCTTTGCCTGGCAGCGCCGAACTGTGTCCATGTTCGAGCTTCGTTGTGGGAAGGACCTTTTCGCAAGCGCGCTCCAGCATGGCCATAGAGCAGTCGATGCCCGTGAGCGAGTCTGGGCGAAGTGCTTCCAAGCGCGTGAGCCAGCGACCGGTCCCACACCCCACATCCAAGACATTGCACCCACGAACGGGTGGCAGGAGCGGCGCAGCGATGCGCTCTTCCAGCACCAGCAAGGGATTGGACTGTGCATCGTAGACCTGCGCCCAGCGGCTGAAGACACTGGCGTCGGCTTGACTCGCCGAGCCGATTGTCTCTCCAGCGTGTGTCTTCACAGGCTCTCCCGCTTCGGCTTGCGCAGAGCGATGAACTGGTTGGCGATATGAAGCTCGAAAGGAAAGCTATAGATGTGCAAGGCATAGCGCCACGCGCTGAGAATTTGCAGAAGCCTGCGGCTCCAGCGCGGAGCACGAATATCCTGAACCGTGGGCCAGCGTGAACCGACGACGATCTCGAAGTTGTCGATGAGCTTCTTGGTCCGGCGCTTGAGCCATGGAGCGTTGGTATCGATGCGCAGAGTAAAGTTCATCCATTCCTTTGCCGCCCACCCAGCCGGCGAATCTGGAAATGAAACATCGATCTTGCCGTACATCTCACCGCCGGCGTGGTGCGGCTGGGGTGTTGGAGTGTAGTGCTGGATGATGATCTCCGAATCCGGGTTGATGTATTTGATCCGGCGAATGAAGCGCATCGTCTCGCGTGTGTCACGGTCAGGATCGTTGGGATTTCCAATGACAAAGGAGAACTCGGGAATGATGCCGAACTGACGGGTTCTCCGCGCGATTTCGAGAGTCTGTTGTGTGGTGATGCCCTTTTGCATCTCCTCAAGCACCCAGTCCGAACCGGATTCGGCTCCGAAGAAGATCATCGCGCACCCGGCCCGCTTGATCGCGGCAAATGTTTCATCCGAGTACCGGCACATGATGTCGACGCGCGCTTCGCACCACCAGCGGAGGTTCAAATGCGCCATGCGATCGCAGAGCTCGCGCGCGTGATCCTCGCGCAGAAAAAAGTTCATATCGTAGAACTGAACCGAGTCCGCGCCATAGCGTTCGACCAGATGTGTCAAGATAGCGACCGTTCGCTCCGGGGATTCCATCTTCTCTTTATTGCCGTAGGCTGCGTGAACGCCACAGAAGCTACAGTTGAACGGACAGCCGATGCTCGCATGATGAACGGCGGTGCGCTTGCCAAAGAAAGACGGACGTAGATATTTTTCGACGGGAAGACGGTGAAAAGGTGACCATGGGAACTCATCCGGTCCTTTCATCGGCCGCTCCCCATTGTCGCGGCGCAGGCCAAACATGTCCTTGTACGAAAGGCCTTTTACCGAGTCGAGAGAGCGCTTGCCGCGAAGCGCATCAAGAAGCTCGATGAGAGTATCTTCGCCCTGTCCGCGAGCGACAAAGTCCACGTAGCGGGCGTTGAGCGCAGCATCCGGATAGATAGATGGGAAGTAGCCGCCCCAGCAGATGGGGACTTTCGGATGAAGACGGCGAACCTCGCGAGAGGTCTCCATCGCCGCCACCATCTGCGGACCCGGCATCGCGGAGACGCCCAGCAATTCAACCTTGTGCCGGTCGATGAGTTCCAGGATGCGAGCGGTCGGATCGTCCTCGATGTTCCCGTCGACGATCTCGTACTCCTCTCTTCCTTCGAGCGCCGCAGCAAGCGCGAGGACAGCAAGAGGCAGCCTTCGGTTGCGAGGCCGCGTAGCACGCGGATGATAGAGGATGATCATGCGCTCACACGTGCCGCATAGATGCGGAATTGCGATGGAGGACGACGGCGTGCGAGCTTTGCGCGGAGCGGGCGGAGAGCCCAGCGAACCCCATAGAACGGGCTTATACAACTCCATTCCAACTCGAACGTCATTTTGCAATCGATGCAGTCGATCTGGAGTGAGATATTCGAGGCTCGAGATCGAGTCGGAGGCGAACCCGTATGTTGCGAAGAAACGCTTGTGCTTCTCCTCGACCATTCTCCTGCCGCTCTCTTCCTCTGCGTACCACGGCGTGTCTGCAATCACGATGCTGCCGCCTGGACGTGTGCAGCGCAAAGCTTCCGCAAAGGTTCGTTCGTAGTTCTCGGAGTAATGAAACGAAGCATTAAAGATTACGAGGTCGAAGATAGATGATGCGAATGGGAGCCGGTTGAGCTCCGCCTGGACGCGAGGGAACAACGGATGGACGGCTGTGTTGTAGTGGATGGCTGCCCCGAGGCCGTCCCGATCATTCGTCAGGAGATCGACGGCGATGGGAAGATGTCCCTGAAGCGCCAAGCGGTAACTCATCCAACCGTTGCCTGCACCCAGATCCAGGATGCGGACGGGACGTTTATTGAGCTCCGCAAGTGGCGCCAGGATGCATCGCTCCACCGCGCGGAAGGTACGTGCTCGTATCATCCACTGGTCGCTATTGCGGCCGGAGATATCTTTGTATGGCAAGCTGAGGTAGTACTCCGACTGGGTACTGCCGCGGCCTTCAGCTGCACGGATGAACTCATACTCTGCGATGAACTTCCGAAAGTGTTTGATTCGCTCGGGAGAGAGCGCGTGCCAGATGCCGTCTCTGTATTGCGTTGTAGCTGTGCAACTGGGGCACACACGTATACCGGAATCAGTCCGCGTCTCAGAGGTCATCTCTGCGAGCGGAGCGCCACATTGCCAACACAGGAGCGTGACCGCCTGGTTTGCCCGCGACTCTTCGGTTCGATTGATTGCATCCATTTGCGCCGCGATCATCTGGACACCTTCTCGAAGCAGAGTAGAACGTGATCGCCCGTGCTGCGAAGAATGGGAAATTTAGCAAGTAATTCTTCGAGGCGGCTGAGTAAGAGAAAGAGGCGGGGATGCTGGCGAGCCCATCCTTCAAGATACGAGGGTGGTATAGCTACTCCAATTCCAGTGTAAGAGTAGAGACGAAAATCCGGCGCAAAGGATCGGCGAATTTTGCGAAGCGTCGGATAGTGGACCGTGAACTGCACTCCGTCGAGCGTCACTTCGGTGTATCCCTTGCAACGCCGCAATGCCTTCCGGAATTGTCCGAGAGCGACGTAGTACAGGATTTCAATCAGGCAGAAGCGCGTAGAGAAACACAGAACCAGCCGGCCATCCTGCTTTACCAGGCTTGCAAGCGAGGAGGCGACCGCGCAAAGATCGGCGACGCAGTTCAATCCGGAGAAGTTCGAAAACGCGCCATCGAATTGTGTCTTCGGATGAAGCTCTCCAATGCACTCTGTCGGCAGCTCGCAGAAAACTACGGGAATTTGAGGCGAATTGTGCCGAAGGCGCTGCTCGGCCCTGGCGATCATCTGCCCGGAAGCATCAAGAGCGAATACCGAGATGCCGTTGCCGCCCAGAAAGATGGCATCTTCGCCAGTGCCACAGTTGAGTTCGAGAATCTTGTCGTTCTTTCGAAAGGTTTTTGTGAGCACCTTCCAGACGGCGTCGCGTTGCGCTCGGCCAATGAGCGAATCGGTAAATCTTCGATCGTAGTCCTCTGCGATGCGGTCGAAGGCTGCGCCGGCAGGCGATCCGGGATAAGCTGCGAGCAGGGCCGTCTCTTCCATGCTCATGCCTCTACCTCGCTCTGCGTGACAAGGAGTCCCTCGCGAGAAGCCCGAATGCTGCCCCTGAGATCTTCCAGAAGCGCCGGGTTCACTCCTGGGTCTTCGCTCAGTTTCGCTAGCTGAACTTCGTCGCGGAGCAACTTGTCTGCATGCGCGTAATAAGCCCTCGAGTGCCGGCCTGCGATCTTGATCTCACGATCGGAGCTCTGGGCCCAGGGCTTCAGTTGGACCAGCTTGCTCTGAACCTGCTGGTAGTAAGGCGTTCCTTTAATCGGATAGGAGACGGTGGTGAAGAAAATATCGGGTTTGCTCTTGCTGACATGACGGATCGTGGCCTCGATGTCCTCCATTTCCTCGCCCTCGTAGCCCCACATCAGAAACATCCCGCTTTGAATCCTGCGCGCGCGGCTCATCTCGACAGCCCGCTGCACCTGCTCCACCTTCACGCCGCGATCCATCGAATCGAGCAGTCTCTGCGACCCGCTTTCAGAGCCGATCCAGATACGGAAGCAGCCAAGCTCCGCGAGCAGATCGAGCATCTCTTCGTTGAGTCGGTCCGCGCGCGAGATGCATTCGAATGGGATGTGAAGGTTGCGCCGGCGCATCTCTGCGGCGTACTTGCGTATCCATTCATGGTTGATCGTGAAGACATCGTCAGACACCCAGGCTATGTCCGGCGTGTACTCGGTCAGCAGCCACTCCAATTCATCCACGACCTTGATAGGGTTGCGGCGCCGATGAGTCTGACCGTAAACCTGATGGCTGCACCAGCGGCATTTATAGGGACATCCCCGCGCGGTGATGAAATTAACCGAGCCTTGTCGGTGGTGGGTTCGCCAGGTATCGACATAACGATGCAGATCGATAGCCTGACGGGCAGGCCAGGGTTGCGCGTCAAGGTCGGCGATCTGTGTGCGCGGCGGATTCTGATGAAATGCTCCTTTATCGTCGAGATACGCCGTGCCGGCGATCTTTGACTTCCATCCGCTAGCTGGATTTGCCGCCGTCATCGCGGAAGGCCGTCAGCAGCTCCTGCATCGTGGACTCACCTTCGCCGAAGACGACGAAGTCCGCGCCCGACTCGAGAAACTCCTGCGCGTAAGCGCCGGGCTCCGGCCCTCCGACGATGACGCGCCAGCCGGCTTCACGACCTGCACGAATAATTTCCACTACATTGCTGCGAGTCATCAGGTTGGCGTAGATGCCAAGCACCGATGGCTTCTCTGTCCGGAGGTGGCGGAAGAGAGACTCACGGCTCGAGAACGTTGTGTCGAAGACCTCAACGTCGAAGCCCTGCTGCCGTAGGTGCGAACAGAGATACAGGATGCCCAGAGGAGCATACGGCTTCATGATCTGCATCTCTTTGGGGTCTTCGTAGAGGAAGTAACCGTGCGTGAGGAGCAGGTCTGGCATCAGGATCTCCTAGCCCCCGCCGAAGAGTCCTTCGAGCGGTAGAAACGCGCTCTGCGTGTTTCCGTCAGAGGATTCGGGAGGCAGTGACAGTACGTTCCTGTTTCTACTGCTAGGCTCCATCTCGCGGACGCGGTTCCACAGGGATTCGTAGGTAGACGGATCGACGGAACCCGAGGGTGCATGCCATGCAGCCACCTCGGCATGCAATGCATCGCGAAGAGCATGGTAAAAGCTGTCGTTGTAGCTGGCGATGTGGATCGTGCAGAGGTCGTCGCTGTCGTTCCAGTTGCGTTTTCATCCCCAACTGCGCCTGAACGCGGTCAAAGAAGCCTGTGCCCGGCAGGGGATAGGAGAGCGAGACGCCGATGTCGTCGGGGCGCGTGCGCCGCACCAATTGTACCGTCTCGCAGATCTCAGCCCAGCCCTCTCCCAGGTAGCCGAACTGAAGGAAGTAGCACGCTCGTATGCCGGCGGTTGCGAGCCTCTCCCGAGCGGCATACACAGCGGAAAGCTTTAAACCTTTCTTCATCGCATCGAGAATCTTCTGCGAACCGGACTCGACGCCCATCCATATCTCGGCGCAGCCCGCTCGCTTCAGAGCTGAAACGGTTGCGTCACTCATCAGATCGGCACGCGACTGAATCTTGAAGGGAACGACCTCACCATGGGACTCGACGGCATTTGCAAACTCTTGCACCCAGTGGCGATCCAGTGCAAACACATCATCGCCAAACCAGATGTGCTCGACGCCGAAGAGCGTCTTGAGTTCAAGGATCTCAGCCGCAACCTCCTGCGGCGCCCGTAGTTGGAATCGATTGCCGGAGATGGGCTTTGCACACCAGTTGCAGTGATATGGGCAGCCCCGGCTCGACACGACATTGGTAGAGAAGTAACCATGCGCTTCGATCCATGCACGCCGGTACGGCTCGAAGTCGATGAGTTCTCTAGCCGCTCGCGGCAGAGTCGCCCAGGAAGGATTGGTCGGCGCAGGCAACGTGCTCTCCAGGCTGCTGTCCGCGGCGGAGTAGCGCACCAGCCCGGGAATCGCCGGCAATCGCCGCGACTGCAGAAGTGCGTCACAAAGATCGGTAAGGCTCTGCTCAACTTCACCGTTCAGGATGAAGTCGACGCCATTGTCCAGATAGTCCTTGGGATGATCGGTAGCATCCGATCCATGCGCGATCACTGTGATTCCCGCGGAGCGGGCGATGGCGGCATAGCTCGTTTGCCAGTTCTCGCATGTGCGTCAGGCACATCTTGGTTACGAAGTTGAAGTCGTCCTCATAGATGACGACGATCTTCGGCTTGTGTTCTTCGAGCGCTGCGCGGAAAGCCAGACACAGGCTCGGCGAACATCGTGTCGCAGACAGCGACCGAGATACCTGCAGAGCGGAGCGCCGTCGCCGCATAAAGCGTACCGAGCGGAGGATACGGCTGCATCTTCCTGAATTGTTTTGCGTCGCGGGCAAGGTGGTAGGAGTGCGTCAGCAGTACATCTGCCATTGGCCGCCTCCGAGCGAAAAGATTTCAGCAGACATTGGCTTGCTCCGCAGGCAATGCCTGACCGGTGACGAGAGAGCGGCGCTTGACGATCTGCTCCGAGAGTTGCGCAAGCCACATCTCCCACGGGAAGGAGAAGAAGCTGGAGTTCAGGCGCCAACGAATGGGCGCCTGGACAAGAAAGCTGGTGAGCCGTTGCGTGAGCGAGGTCTTTTGCGAGCGGCGCATCTGGTTCAGCAGCAGGAAAAAAGCGAGCATACGTTGGAGCCGTGCGAGATCGCGCCCTCTCAGCCAGGGCAACAGATTGGCTCCCAATGGCATCGTCATCCAATCCTCCAGGGTCTGCGGCTCGATTACGCCGAGTTCGCGAAGCTGAGGCCAGATAGGAATGCCGGGATAAGGTGTGAAGATATTCGGCGAGAAACGGACATTGCTGAACTGGCGCCCGATGTCACTCATGGTCCTGAAGGTGATAAGCCGGTCCGCCTCCGTTTCTCCGGGGTAGCCGAGGATGAGATTGAAGGTGATGCGGATGCCGGCAAGGTTGGCCTTGCGTGCAGTCTCGTACATCTCGTCGACACGCTGGTGGCGCTTGTTCATCAGCTTGAGCACAGACTGTGAAGTAGACTCCGTTCCAAAGCCCATGTAGCTGACGCCGCTGTCGGCAAGCAGCTGAACCTCCTCCTGACTCATGCGGCAGATGAAATCCGTCGATGCCTGGAAGGTCCAGGTGAACTTGACGCCGGAGTCGCGTATGCCCTTGGCAATGGCGATTGCCCGTTTCAGATCGACGGGAAAGTTGGAGTCAAGTAGGGCCACATTCGTGATGCGATAACGTGTGACCAGGCTGGTCAGTTCCGCGACAACATGCTCAGCGGTATAAGCATTGAAGCGGCGTTTGTACACGACCATATCGGTGCAGTAATTACAGGCATAGGGACACCCGATGCTGGTGGCGTATGCCAGCTCACGCTTGCCGGAAACGCGCTCGTACGCATCGAAGTCAATCATATCGAAGGCAGGGGGAGCGAAGGTGTCCACGGGTTGAACGCGCCGCTCGAAGTTTCGAATTAACCGGCCCTGCTTCTTCCAGGAGATGCCCGCGATGAGATCCAGCGGTTGTTCGCCGGCGAGTGCGGCTGCGAGCTCGACGATAGTGATCTCACCTTGCCCGCGCACGACAACGTCTACGTAAGGCTCACGCAGGGTCGATTCGGGACAGAGCGTGGGGTGCCACCCTCCAAAGACGACGCACACTTCTGGTGCGTGGCTCTTGACGAACATAGCCGCCGTGATAGCTCCCCGGATCATGGGGCCTGTCAGCACCGAAATGCCAATGCAGACTGCCGACTTGCACTCCTCTGCGATGCGCTCCAGATATCGCGGCTCGATAGCGGCATCGATCAGCACCACTTCGAAGTTGGCCTCGCGCAGAGTGCCGGCCAGCGACAGCAGCGAAAGCGGTGAGCCGAGCGGAGGCCCGTCGTATGGCGGGTAGAAGAGGACGACCTTGCCCCGTGTCAGCACGCTGCCTCCGCCGGTGTGTTGGCGAGCCTCTTCGCGTCTACTGCAGGCTTACTGGAAGCCATCCGCTTCTTCATCTTGTTGTTCAGCCATATCTCGATGGGATACTTGTAGACATCGTGGTCGAGACGCCAGCGGGCTGGCAGAGAGATGGTCTTCTGGGCAATTCGCGTAATGGGACCGCGAGTATCGGCCGCGATGGGAATTCGATCGAAGGCGATACGAAGATACTCGCGTGTGACCTGAAGCCGTTCATGGTCGCGTCCCTTGAGCCATGGAAGTTGGGTATAACGTGGAAAGAAGTCGGCCCAGGCCTCAAGGCTCTTGGGTGGCTCAATGCCGAGTTCGGCGCAGTGCTGGAAGATGGGTGAACCGGGATACGGCGTGAAGATGTTTGTCCAGAACTCGGCTCCAGGGAAGCGCCGGCAGACATCCATCATGAAGCTGACCGTCTCTCTGCGTTCTTTCGCGCCTTCCCCGGGGAAGGCGAAGATGATATTGAACGATGGCCGTATATCGGCCGCGAGGCAGCGAGCAGCGCTCTCGTAGATCTGGTCGAAGTCCTGAAAGGTCTTGTTCATCAATTGCAGAATCTTGGGAGATCCCGAGTCGACACCCTGGCATATCTGGTGCAGACCCGCCCGTCGAAGCAGCTTGAGATCTTCGGGCGTGAGCCGCGCAACCATATTGGTAGTCGCCTGTATGCTCCATTTGAACTGCGAGCCTGCACGCACCAGTCCTTCAGCGATGCCTCGTGCGCGGTCGAGGTCGACCATAAAGTTGTCGTCGACCACCCAGAGCATCTCGAGACGGTAACGCCTCGTGAGATCGACGGTCTCATCGACGAACTGCTCGGGAGACAGGGCGTTCCACTTGCGGCCGTAGACGCCGGCGTTGGTGCAATATGCACAGTTAAACGGGCACGCCAGGCTCGAGGTGTACATGGCCCATCTCTTGCCGCAGCCACGTTCATAGGCATCGAAGTCTGCTATGTGGTACGCCTTCGGAGGCATGTCTACCAAGGGCTTCAGCGGCCGCTCCGGCGTAAGGATGAGTTTGCCGCCGCGCTTGAAGCCGATACCCGGAATGAGATCCGGCGCGGACCTCGTTTCCAGATGCTTGACCAGCTCCAGCAGCGCTTCTTCACCCTGCCCGCGCACGATGTAGTCGACGTATTCAGCCTGTAAAGTCTGATCGGGAAGCAACGAAGGATGCCACCCGCCGAGAATGATGGGGAAATCCGGTTTCCACTCTTTGACCGCTCGCGCAATCTCGACCGTCTCGCGAATCATGGGTCCCGTGACCAGCGAGATGCCTAGACAGACGGCATCGCGAACCTCTTCGAGGACACGCTTCTTATAATTTGGCGTGATCGTCGAATCGACGAGGACAATCTGATATCCGGCGCGAATCAGGGGAGTTGCGACTGCTAAAACACCGAGTGGGGCCGTTGCCTCAGAACTCGCAAAGGAGGGGAAGAAAAAAACCACTTTCTTCGAAGAACAAGTAGATTTTGACATCGGTCGATCTCTTCACTAATGTGCTCCGTTGAGCGTCCGCATTTGTCACCCTATCGTCTCAATCCTGTAATCAGATTGTCGCTGCGACTCGACAAGTCGCTGACATCTCGCTGACAACTCGCCTCGACGGCCGCGTTATGCTCGACATGATGTTTGGCGATTGCGATGCATATCAGACGAGATGATCCTTCAATTCCCGCATGGAGCGGAGATCAACTCGACTCTCCGACTCCGCCCGAGATTGAAGCTCCTTATTTTGACGACACTCTCAATGCATGGGTGCTCAGCAGACACGCAGATATCCTGGCCGCGTTTCGCGCTTCGAGCCTCTCGCCGGCCAATCCCACCAGCAAGGAGACTTTGGGTCCATCCGACGAGAGTGCCCGATTCGAGAGTGACCGATTAAGAATGCGAGCGGAGGCGGTGGAGGCGCTCTCCCCTGCACGGCTACGCGCGTGGCGCGAGCAACTCACTCCCGAGGCCCATGCACTGGCCGGCAGTCTGCCCAGCGAAGAGCCGGTTAACCTGATGGATGCATATGCACGGCCACTTTGTCTCTCTTTGGCGGTGATGGTGACGGGCATCTCTCGAAGCGATGCCGAAAGTTTCTGTGAGCGGGCGCAAGGGATATCGGCCGCTGCCGCCGAGCCTTATGACGTGGTTTTGCGCGCCAGCGCAAAGTCCGCCAGCGCCGAGCTTCGGGGCTGCTTTCACTCCGGACCCGAGGCCTTGCGCGAATCCGGATTCGTTGCGCTTTCGCAGACCATGCCCTGCATATTGGGGAATGCGTGGTTCGCCCTGATGCAATATCCGCGGCAATGGAGTCTGCTGCATCGAGAGCCGGCTCTGATGGAGCAGGCGATCGAGGAGCTGCTGCGCTACGCCGGTCTTGTACGCATTCTCTTCAGAACTGCGACGGCGGACATCCATCTCAATGGCGCTTTCATCCACAGGGGCGAGCGCATCATCCTGAGGATCGTCGCGGCAAACCGTGATCCTCAACGCTTCTCCCATCCGAATCAGATCGATGTCGCGCGCCGCGATGCCGGGCATCTTACCCTGGGGGCGGGCCCTCACGCATGTGTGGCCGCCAACCTCATTCGCATGGCCGCCATCGCGATCACCGTTCCCCTGGTGCATGGATTTACCTCGGTAAATCCCACGCGCTCCACGGATTGGCAGGGAGGATCGGGTTTTCGTTCACCCAAATCTCTATGGGTCAGTTTGACCACAGGGTAGGGAGAATCGCGGTTCGCTAAGGGGTCGAAACGTAACTTATGGTTCTTGAAGCTCCTCCTGTCGACAAACCTGGGTGCCCATATCTGACGCGTTCTTTGCGTCGGATGTGGGATTCCGCAAATGTCGAACAGAGTGTTCATGGGCCTGCGACCCACCCAAGGGGATGAAAACTGGGTTGAGGAAGCTTTTGTTGGCGATTACACCTAACTTTGTCATCTCGACCGGAGCGCAGCGGAGTGGAGCGACTGTCTGTTTTGTCAAGTGAGAAAGGTGGAGATTGTGGAAAAGCCGGCGGCTCTGCCGCCTTGGAAAACGCTCATGCGTTTTCCACTTTCCCCCAATCCCGGCGGCTAGGGTCAACTGGTCACAAGAGGGCAAGCGATAGTAGCGGCAAATTGTTGGCGCACCTCGCGGGCCTTCGCATTGAGCCGCACCAGCAACTTGTGCGCCAGGGCAACGCGGATAACTTTTTTCGGCTTGCCCGCTCGAACCAAGCGCTCGCGGAAGGCGATAAAATCCGGATGATAACGGCCAACTACGCCAGCTACCACAAAGAGAATGTCGCGGATGCTTCTCCGTCCTCCACGCACCGGACGTTTGCCCTGAGTCTTGCCGCTGTCGCAGGCCAGCGGGGCCACGCCGGCCAGTTTGCCAATCTTCTTGTTGGAAAGCATACCTATCTCCGGCAGCTCGGCCATCAGACGGGCGACCGTACGATCGGCCACCCCCTTGATGGTGCGCAAGCTCTCATCTAGCTTGCGCCAGAGAGGATCGACGGCAAGCATCTGGGCGATGGCCACTTCCATGGCGCGGATCTGTGCCCCCAGAAAGGTGAGGGCCTGGCTAAAAGAATCCAACACTGTAGCCTCGGTGACCAGACGGCGCTGGTTGCGCTGCGTGGTCCGCAGGTCGGTGAGCTGGCGCAAGCGGATGACCAAAGCCTTCAGCCGTTGCTGCTCGGCCGAGGCCGGGTGACAGGCAACGCATTTTTTGGTCTCTGCAAACCAAGCAATCACCCCGGCATCGATGGCGTCGGTCTTCTCCAAAAAGCCCATGGATTTGGCAAAATCGCGCACCGCCCGAGGGTTGAGGATGGCCACCGGGATGGCTCGCGCCCAGAGCAGGGCGAAGGGTTGTTTCTCGTATCCCCCGGTGGCCTCCATGGCGACCAGATGCACTTGCTGCGCCTGACAGAATTCGGCCAGCGCAGCAATGCCTTCCGGGGTATTGGCAAAGCAGGCGGCTGGTCCCTGATGGCCGATGCGAACATCCAGAGAATTCAGCGAAACATCCACTCCACAAATCATGCGATTCGCTCCACAATAAAAGAAGTAGGTTGCTGGGTCACGGTAACCTGCCTTGTGCGTACGACTGTGCGTCAGGCGACTGTTCGGTTGTACGTGACAGCGGCGGCGGTCCCAAAGCTCCACTGCGGTTGTTGCCGGAGAGATTGCGGGCGCCGTCCACCGCGCGAGAGGGCCGATGGCCATCGGCCCTCTCACTACGACATTTTCCACCAAAAATGCCGCTACCATCTAGATACAAGAGATCTGCGGTTTCCCACATCTGAGTGAGAGTAAAGCGGAGTGAAGAGGACTCCGCGATGAGGCACGCAAACCACAAATCTCTCCACTCCGCTGCGCTCCGGTCGAGATGACAAAGTTATGGCAGCCGGCTAGAAACTGATGGTCAGATTTTCCCAGGACGATTTTCGATCGAGCCAACAGAGACATGGAGTGTGCGCGGTTCATGCGCCGCTGGGCGCTTCCAGAGGTTTCATCGGCTGATTCGTTTCCGCTTCAACTTTGTACCGGTATGGCCCAAGGCGGGTGAGCAGGATCAGCGCAAGCCCCATTGCCGTGCAGAGGGCTGCGAGCGGGACAGTATAAGAGTGAAAACGGTCGTATCCCGCGCCCATAAGCAGAACGCCCGCCGATCCCGAGATCATGAATGCGCCAAAGGCAAAGCCATAGGCGGTGCCGAAGGCGTGCAGGCCGAAGTATCGGCTGATCATGTAGCCCATGCTCTCAACCTCTGCCCCCATGCCGAGTCCGACAAGAAACGAGGCAACCAGCGCGAGGTTGCCCTTAATTCCCACGCATAACATCGCGATGCCCAGGGCCGTTGCACCGTAAAAGAGAATGGCAACACGAGGGGCAAAGAGGCGATCGAGGAGGTATCCGGAGGCAAGCCGGCCGATAGTGACAGCGGCCCCGACTAGCGACGTGGCCATGGCGGCACGCTCCGCGGTGACACCTCATCGGTAAATATGGCGGACATATGAAGAACAGCCCCATGTACGCTCGCGCCAGCAAGCGAGAAGATGCAGATCAGGATCCAGAACGTTGGGCTATGCCATATCTCGCGCCAATTCGAACCCTGTTTGTCCTGTGGCGGCAGTGGTGAATCCCGGATTTTCCCGTCTCCGTCGGGTTGGAGGCCCCGTTGCCTCGGATCGTTTTCGAGCAAAGCAGCTATAGCCGGAAGCGGAAGCAGCAGGACGGCGGCTCCGAAGATCGCAAACGCCATGCGCCAGCCGAACATGGTGATGAGGCGCTGGGCAAGCATCGGAACCACGATGGAGCCGATCCCAATCCCCATCATCGATAGTCCCATTGCTAGTCCCCGATGGCGGTCGAACCAGTGTGAGATCACGACTCCGTAGGGAACCGGTGCAGGGCCGCTGGACATTGCAATTCCCAGTACTGCGAAGAAAAGATAAAGCTGCCACAGGCCGCTGCCTACCCACAAGGCAGAACATAAGACCAGCCCGAAGAGCAGGGTGGACACAAGGATGACGCGCTTCGCCCCGAAACGATCAATGAGCATACCAGTGCCCGGAAGCCATAGTGCACCCACAAAGTTGAAGAGCGAAAAGGCGAACGAAACCGTGGCGCGGCTGGCGTGAAAGTCATGTACCAGCGACTTGAAAAACACGCTGAAGGAGAAGACGGTGAGCGGAGCGCCGAGGAAGAGCCCCAGTGCACTCACGAAAACAATCAGCCACCCGTAGAAGAGCCGGGGCCGCCTGCCGCTCATTTGAACTCCGTCCCCGCGAGATGAGGGTATGGCCGCGGACGCACTTATTACTTAGGCTTATTGCCTGTCAATGCAGTGCTGCAGAGCACTATACGTGCATTGCGCTCGGAGTCAAGGAGATATTTCCGCCTTCAATAGCTCGTAAAGTCTCGTTTCCTGTGACTTGCCGAAACGTGCTACGTCCACAGGAAATTTGTGAGTAGTCGAAGTAGCTCGTGTATTCTTGCTGGCGCGAAGGTGCCGGCGTTCTCGATCCCACTTACAGAACCTTAGCCGTTTTCACCACCCTACCCGCCCACGAGGGACCAGTTCCGCCGAAGGAGACCTCCATGAGGAGATTTGCGCCGGGTGTTTGTGTCATTGCCATGTTGTTGGTGAGCAGCCTTTATGCGCAAGATATCGCGGGTGACTGGCAGGGAACACCCAAAGCGGGCACTGGACTGCGAATAATTCTCCGCATCTCCCCAGGTGCGGACGGCGTCTGGAAGGCAACGTTGTATAGCATCGACCAGGGGCCGGATGGGATGCCGGCCACTTCCATAACCTTCGACAAGCCTACTCTCAAATTTTCCATCAACCCCATACATGGCTCATATGAGGGGAAGCTCAGTACGGAAGGGAACACGATCACGGGCACGTGGACTCAGGGCCGCCCACTCCCCCTGGATTTTCAGCGCGCCACCAAGGAAACTGCGTGGCTTCCGCGCAAACCATTGATCGCCTGCAACGCATGCCCTGAAAGAGGGCAGTGACAAATCGGGCAAGGTCGGCGGCATCCGCATCATTCGGAAGATCACCTTCCGATCTGGCTCGTTCAAGCCTGCCGACAAAAAGGCTAACGGCCGATTTCCAATCATCAGGATTCGACCCTCGCCAACCTATCCTTACGCGTAATCGGGCGATTGAAGACAGCTATTACTCTCATTTACTTCCGGCCGCCTTCTTGATAAGTGTCGCCGCCCTTTTGGCATCAGCGTCGTTTGCGAAACCGATGACCGCGGAATACTTCCTTCCAATAGCCTGGGCCACAAAAAAGCTCAGGTCGACTCCAGCGTCCGCAATCGTCTGTGCGATCTTGTGCGCCAGACCTGGCTTATTATCGCCTTCGACGAGGAGCGTCGGGATAGCTGAGGCGGTAAGCCCCGTTTCTGTGGCGGCAGCCGTCACCTTTTTTCCAGAGACCGGATAGATCTCGATAGCTGCTTTAGCCTCATTGCCGGGAAGCTTATACCCCATCACAACGCCGAGATCCGTCCCGGCTTTTGCAAGCGGCTCGAGCGTCTGGGCAAGGAGCCCCGTCTTGTTCTCGGTCTCTTTTCGCCAAAGAGATATGCGTTTCACTGTGACGGGCATTTGCGGTTCCTCCAACTAAGCAGAGAGTATCTCACCTCGTCCGCGGGCAGTCCATTGCTGCCCTCAACATCGTTCAACGTCCCGGAGACGCCACTTTCACGACGGAGCTACTCGAACGGGATTCATGGCCTGCACGGAGCAAGCGCGGCCGTGATCTACAAACCTTAGGGACGGGCCACTAGCTACAGCTAGAAAAGCCCGATTCTGATTGTTGCGACCATGCGGGAAATTATCGAATGACCAGTTTGAGCCAGATCACACCCGCGCAACTCGATTCCCTGAAAATATGGGCAATGCTGAAGCCGATCAGAAGCGCGACTGGCGATGCCAAAATATATGTGCTGCTTAGTCTTCGCCTGCGCCTTATCGTGCTTTACGGAGCTACGTTTCTTTTCTGCTCCATTGAGGCTCTACTGTTCATCCTCAAGATCACCGCGCAAAAACCGGCTTAAGACTCTCGTCCATTCCCAACGACGTGACCAAGTGATTCGCATTGCCGTATCACGGGCAGTGACCCTAGTGCCTGAAAAGTCAGATTTACGGAAACTTCGCCGGTGAGAGCGGGTTCGGACCGAAGTTTCCAGAAACCCGTTTTCAGGGAACTACGGCTACGATGCGCGGATTACTTCCGGATTGGCGACCATCCGTTCAGAGTCGCAAATTACGATCGAGCCACGCCTCTTGGCAGCTTGGCTAGTGCTTAGCGTGGACAACATGAAGACCAGCGTGTCCGGGCGCGAGTCCTTGAACGGCGCGGCCGAACCTGGACGCGATCTCGTGGAAATTGATGTCTTCGATGTCACAAAATCCGTGGGAGCGAAGAATCGCTGCCATGCCAGCCGGCTCGAAACGGCTGGCCCAACGTTCACCAATTTTCTCAAGCTGTTCGGTCCGCTCCTTTTCTAATTGCCTTAGCTCTTCTGAGAATGCCTCGGGAGGTTCCAAGTAGTCGAACACCACCTCCGAGTTCTGGATTGACGCCATGTAGTCCAAAGTGCGGCCGATAGCGTCCTGTGTCAGATATGGCACAACGCCGAGCCAAATGAAAAACGCGGGCGAGTTCTGCTGAAAGCCTGCGGCGACGAGTTTCTCTCCCACATCGTCCCGCTCGAAATCGACTGGCACGAGAATAAGCCATGCCGGAAGTGCGATTTGAGCTTCAGCCAAGCGCTGGCGTTTCCATGCCTGCGTCGCGGGGTGGTCCACCTCATAGATACGTATCTGTCGTCCGCCATGGGGACTCCGGAGAGCGAAAGTGTCGAGTCCGGCGCCAAGGATGACGATCTGCCGAATCCCTCTTTCGACAGCTCCTGACAAAGCATCTTCCGCAATCCGGCTTCGTGCGGTGGTGAATAGACGTCCGACGCTGGCCAAGGGGTGTTCGTTCGCAAATTGCAGCACGTCCTTTTCGTCTTCACGCAGAATCTTCATGGCAAATGGGTCATTGAGGATTGAGCCATGATCGAGCACCTGATGAGCAGCTCGTTGTCGGGCGATTAGCAGGGCTGTGCGGCTGGGCTCATTTGGCTTCATGGTCGGACTAGGAATTCATCTAGAGCTGGTTCATGTTGGTGAGGAACTCGGCGTTGTTGCGCGATTTCTCGAGGTACGTGATGAGCAGCTCCATGGCTTCAACCGGAGAGAGCGGGTTGAGCACGCGGCGCAGCACGAAGATGCGCTGCAGGTCCTCTTTCGGAATCAGCAGCTCTTCCTTGCGCGTGCCCGAGCGCTGGATGTCGATCGCCGGGAAGACGCGCTTGTCCACAAGCTTCCGATCGAGAATGATTTCCATGTTGCCGGTGCCCTTGAACTCTTCGAAGATGACTTCATCCATGCGCGAGCCGGTATCGACGAGCGCCGTGGCGATGATCGTCAGCGAGCCGCCTTCTTCGATGTTGCGCGCCGCGCCGAAGAAGCGCTTCGGCCGCTGCAGCGCGTTCGAGTCGACGCCGCCCGAGAGCACCTTGCCCGAAGGCGGAACAATCGTGTTGTAGGCGCGCGCCAGACGGGTGATGGAGTCGAGCAGGATCACCACATCGCGTTTGTGCTCGACGAGGCGCTTGGCCTTCTCGATGACCATCTCGGCGACCTGCACGTGGCGGGCGGCCGGCTCGTCGAAGGTGGACGAGATGACCTCGCCCTTCACGGACCGCTGCATGTCGGTGACTTCTTCCGGGCGCTCATCGATGAGCAGCACAATCAGCACCACCTCAGGGTGGTTGGTTGTGATCGAGTTGGCGATCGACTGCAGCAGCATCGTCTTGCCGGTGCGCGGCGGGGCGACAATCAGGCCGCGCTGGCCTTTGCCGACGGGCGTGAGCAGATCCATCACGCGCCCGCTGATATTTTCGCGGACGGTTTCCATCTTCACCCGCTCCTGGGGATAGAGCGGCGTGAGGTTGTCGAACAGGATTTTGTTGCGCGTCTCTTCGGGCGACTCGAAGTTGATTGCCTCGATCTTCACCAGCGCGAAATATTTCTCGCCTTCGTGCGGCGGCCGCACGTTGCCGCTGATGGTATCGCCGGTTTTCAGGTCGAATTTGCGAATCTGCGACGGGGAAACATAGATGTCGTCGGGGCCGGGCAGATAGTTGTAATCAGGGGAGCGGAGAAAGCCGTAGCCGTCAGGCAGAATTTCGAGGACGCCTTCAGCGAAAATGTGGCCTTCCTTTTCGCTTTGCGTCTGAAGAATCCTGAAAATCAGGTCCTGCTTGCGGAGGCCGCTGGCCCCGGGAATTTCCAGACTGCGCGCAATGCGGCTCAATTCTGTGATGTTTTTGTCTTTGAGTTCTGCAATGGTCATGTTTACCTGCGGGTGAAGAGGGAATGTGGTGGCTGGAGGATCGGAGAGGACGTACTCCGGAGTTCAGGTGGGAACAAACGTTACTAGCGCAGCCGCGTGCGACTGGCGTCGGGCACTAATTCGCATATCTCTCGCTCAATCGGCTCGGACCAGAGGGAGAAAAATCCGATCAATGATCTCTTCTATGTCCTGCGCCGACAACGGCTGCCGCACTACCATGAGCTGATAGCGCACGAGGTCGAAAGGCAGCGCAGCCAAGCGAGGCGTAAGCTTCTCCGCAGCGATTTCGCCGCGTCCAATCCCGCGGGTTAGAATTTCCCTCATTATTTTGGCGTTCTGTTCATGCACTTCTGCAAAGAGCGATGACTCGCTCTCGTGGAGAAGTTCTGCAATCAGGCCAAAGATTACTTCTGGACTTAATTCGTCCACCATTTCTGAAATGCGGTTCAGAATGACCATGATGTCGCCCCGGACGGTTCCGGTGTCCGGCGCCTCGAATGAAACAACAGGTCGGTTTGCTCTCAATGCGGCGTATACAAGCCGGGCGCGCGTGGGCCAGCGCCGGTAGATCACCGGCTTGCTGGTGCCCGCCCCGGCTGCGACCCTCTCGATCGAGAAGTTGACGTATCCCGTTTCAGCAAGCTCTTGCAACACGGCCTCGAAGATCGCCGCCTCCAAGACCTTACCCCGTCTACGGCCACCCACTGCCCTCGCCTCGCTGGTCAGCCCGCCATTGATTACGAACTCCACCAATATTAGACACGTTGCGTATCCTATGTCAATAGGAAACGGTTAGTATCTTATCGTCGGGGGAAGTCGAATGAATGCGGTGTGGCGCTGGGCAGTTCCGGTATGGCCGGGCTGGAAGTTTCGGGCCAATCACCGCCAAACCGGACATTATGTCGCAGACCGGCGTTCTGTCCGGATTGCCGACCTAACCGGCCAGAATCGTCCGGCTTGGTTCTAATATCCCGGCTTCAGATTGAACTAGACTACACACCTGCCATGCGTTTCGAGTTGGACCATTTGTTCGTCTGTACCGCTCCAGGCGGTCCCGAGGCGGAAAAACTCGTTGAGTTCGGCCTGCATGAGGGACCTCCAAATCGCCACCTCGGACAGGGCACAGCGAATCGCCGTTTTGCCTTTGCCAACGCCATGATTGAGTTGTTTTGGGTCAGCGACGCAAGCGAAGCGCAAAGTCAAAGTATCAGGCGCACCTTGCTTTGGGAGAGATGGTCTGGTCGGGAACATAACGCCTCTCCTTTCGGCATTTGCCTGCGGCCTGTCGATTCTCAAGACACAGGGCCGCCTTTTCCCGCATGGGAGTATCGGCCGGCGTATTTGTCAGATCCGCTTGTCATGCATATCGGCGACGCGGGGATTGAGGAGCCAATGTGGGTTTACCTGAGCTTCATGCGACGAACTCAGCGCGAACAGTGGTTTATCCAGCATCCCATTGGCATTCGTGAGATCACTGGCTTAACTCTCACTTCTCCTGTGCCGCTTCGCTCTCCCGTGGCACAGAGAATAGTTGAGAGTGGAGTTCTCTCAGCCCGAACGGGAGCAACATCTCTCCTCGAAATTGAATTCGACAGCAACCGGCGAAAACAGCACGTGGATTTCAGGCCGCACCTTCCGCTCGTCTTTCAATTCTGATTGGGCTGGGCAGATATTTTTGATAGAAGCGGGAGGTAAAACGCTACATGGCCTGATAATCCGCGACTTATGCGTATAGGTAAAACAGGTAAAGAGCCGTTGTCAGCCGTGTGAACGCTGGCATACACTGTTGCACGCGATGGACGTACACTCTTCATGGATCCCGAAAACTGAGGAAGAGAAGGATCAGGTCCGGCGCCAGATGGAGCGTCTGCTAGAAACAGCCCACTTCAAGAACAGTCGGCGGTATCCCGCGCTGTTTAGGTTCATCGTAGAGGAGACGCTGGAGGGCCGCGGCGAATTTCTGAAAGAACGCCTGTTGGGGGTACGTGTGTTCAACCGTCCTCCGGATTACGATACGGCCGATGATCCAATTGCCCGGGTGACGATTGCTGAGATCCGTAAACGGATCGCGCAGTATTACCACGAGGAAGCACACGAAACGGAAATGCGGATCGAGTTGATGCCAGGCAATTATGAGCCTGAATTCTACCCTCGGAAAGTCCGAGCATCGCCTCCAATCGATCCCTCGAAACCCAGCGAAGGGGTGGCCTCGACCCCGGCCCAGTACTCCGACACGCCAGTCGATCTTTCGACACAAAAGACCGGCAAACCCCGTTTTTCGCTCTTTCGTTCGTGGGTAAGCGCCGTAGTTGTGCTTTGTCTTATCCTGGCATGCGCTTTACTGTGGCGCTTGGAGCAGCCTTCTGCCCTCGACCAGTTATGGAATCCGGTGCTTAGACCGCACCTTACCATCACCTTCTGTCTGCCCAATAAAGATGTGGAAGGTTCGCAGATCGCGGAGGCTGCGGGGATCCTGTTTTATTCCGCGCCTACAAAATCTAAAAGCGCGGCACCGCTAGCTGTTTCCGCAGACACCGCGAGTCCCAGCTTCGATGATTACGAGAAGAATGGTGAAAACGTCTCCTTCTCGGACGTGCTGGCAACCACGAGGATTTCTAACTGGATCGCCACGCGTCGTGGCGAACAAAAATTGCGTTTGGTTAAATCGACCACACTTGATGATCTGCAGCAGGGGCCGACCATACTCATCGGCGGGTTGGATAATGAGTGGACCTTGCGAGCGCTCGCCCACCTGCGATATCAATTCCGAGGCACAGATCAAGAGCAGTATTGGATAACAGACACCAAAAACCCTGGCAGCAGGACATGGGAGGTCGATCTGAAGACCCAATATTTTGCGGTCAAGCGCGATTTTGCATTGATTGCACGGGTGCACGATGATTCGACCAGGCAGGTCCAGGTAATTGTCGCCGGCATCGGGATGAGCGGAACAGCGACTGCGGGCGAATTTATGGTCGATCCGAATCGTCTCGAAGAGCTGCGTAAGAGAGTAGGTTCTGGATTCCGAGATCACGATTTTGAAGCCGTCCTGGGAACAGACGTTGTGAACGGCATTCCAGGCTCAGCAAGGATTTTGGCAGTAGCGGTATGGTAGACGGCTTCAGACAACTAAGCCCGGATAGCGTTGCGCCAGAACTGTGACCCAGAACTGTGACCCAGAAGTGTGACCTGGATAGCTGGAACGAATTGACTCAGGCTCTCTTTTTCGGCAAGGATTGAGGCCGGCTCGGCCGGCTTCCTCGCATTGTTTGCGAGGCTATCGCTTCTCTCTTCGAGACTTCTGGCGGCAGTGTTGCTACGATCGTGGTTGCGAAGTGGGAAGGTGTGTTCTACAAGGAACAGGCATGGCGGGGAGGGCCAGCTGTAAACACTATCGCGGCCGCACGCAATTTCTTATCTCGATCAAGCCATAACTCCCAGGCGCGATTTCGTGATGAGCGTTGCTGTGAGCACTCTAATCCTTATTAGTTGCCAATCAACTTCCGCGCTAACTTACGTTGGCGGCGGAGAGTGCAACTCCCGAAGTGTTTCTCCGGCGGCGGAGAGGTTGGCGAGCCACATCTCGACGTAATCACGAGATAGAACGACGCCATCCGCGCCCGCACCCATAGCGGCCCGAATAGAACGGCGCACATCGTCCGGCTTGGTACGCTTTTCCGTCTCCTTGCCGGTCGATATGAGGGTTGGCACGTCGATGTCGATTCCGGGATAGATCTTGACCTCCCCAGCACAACCTGCGAGAGCGCGCTTAGTCTCTCGCGCAACGTAGTCCGCCGAAAGTCCGGTCGCGGCTAACTCGTCGTATGGCGCCTCTTTGTAATCCATAATCTTGTAGTAAAACCCAAGAAAGTCCTTGGGCTCTGCATCGTGGAAGGTGGTGTGGCCCAGTTGTCCCAGGTATTGAGCCAGACGCGGTCCTCCAGCGTTGTTGTAAGTCGCGGGCTTCAGGAAATCTGCGAACTCTCTTCTCTTGGTATAGTCTTCCTCCGCCCGATAAAACGGGCTGAAGGTCATGCTCTGCATGATGTGAAAGCCGAAGGGCTTCTGCGGAGCAATTGCTTTAGACGTTCCGTACAACTCCGCCTGAACCTCCTGGAAGCTATCGGTCCAGAGCATCTCCCAACTCAGAATCTCCGGATACTTGAGCAGTAGTCTCCAGAACGATACAAAGTAGCCGTCGACCGGCCGTCGATCCTGGGCTGCTGCATGATACAGTTGCTCAAGTTCACGGTACCCGGCTTGCGCCCGCGCCACAGAGATGCCCCGTTCGCGAGCCTTCGCCTGGCAGAACTGGCAGAAGCAGGTGACCGTGGCTCCTCTGCCCATGACGTTTTCAAATGGCCCCATTCGCTCCGAGCCCCAGGCGTAGCCGTCCACCAGGCTGGAATAGCCGCTGAGCACGCTCTCAACCTTGCCGGTCAGCCACGCCCGATATTCCGGATGATTGAAGCAGGGGCCCACTGTTCGCCGCCCGTACAAATCAATCTCTGTAATCTCCGAGAAACCCGGTATTGTGCGCAGCAATGTGGCGCTGGAGTTGTTCAGGTCCCAGGCAAAGAAATCCATTCCGCGCGCCTTGGCCTTGGGCGCAACGTCTGCAATCACGTCGAACTTCCCGTAATCGTGTACGCGGAATTCTTTGAGTGTCGTGTTCAGGAAATATTTCGAATCGTAGTCATAGAACACGCCGCCCACAACGGAGGTGCCGGAGATCCCGTGATCGGGGAGCATAATCGGCCCCCCCTTCCGCAAACGCGTTTCTCCGTAACCGAAGGTGTAGGCCCAGACCGTGTTGACATCGCCTTTCTGCTGCATATTGTCGAGGACCTGGTCAATGCCTTCGTCGACCCAGGCATACGACCTGACCTGGATGCCGACAAAGTTTTTCCGATTCTTCACGGGAGCGTGGCTGGCCAGCAGAGCCGGTTTTTCCTGTGGATGCGCCGCCTGCGTGAGAAACGCCGCACACGCGGAGCAAAGGCGGATAAACGCTCTGCGATCCAGCATCGAGTTCATAAACAACCTCCAGGAGATTTCGCAACGGGGCCATCTTAGCAGTTGTCGCGCTGCACTCAAATCGCGGGCATCATTGTCCGTGTTTTAACTGCAGTAAAGTGACCCTCCAACTCAAAATCCGCGATTTGAGTGCAGCGCGACAACTGCTTGAAAAGTCCGATTTTGAGTAACTTGCCTGGTGATCGCCTGGTAAACAGATGAAGTTACTCAAAATCCCGTTTGCAAGCACATTCCTTATGCGTACCAGGCTTTCTTCATCGATGTGATTACTTTCGAATTAGCAACTACTCGCCCGGAAGTGGGTAACGAAGGGTAAGGATCGCGACTCGATGGGTGACTCGACCTGGTCAACAACTGAGAATCGAAGTTACAGAACCGGACTTTCGCAGGCACAACGAATTCACGTGAGCGCGCTGGATCGTTTTGTTAGGTACGGCGATTCGGATCCGTACATTACGGCGATTCTGTCTGGTTTCGAATTTCACTTGCATAAAACGAGCGTGGAATAGACCTATGCCGGGTTTCTTCGACGTGCGCCTCAGATTGTTCTCTTTGCATGTGACCAAACCAGTCGAAGGTTCAACGAGGGCAGACCGGACACTACACGTCGTTTCCGAGATGGAAGATCGGCTCGACCCCGGTTGCCCGCGCCAGCAGTGCGTGCTCCTCATGCTGTTCGAGAGGCCTATAGTTCTGCGCAACGTCCATCGCCAAGCGGAAATATTTCTCGTCCCCGGGAGGCAGCGCAGCCGTGACCGGATGCCCGAGCGTCCAGCGCAACCCTAGCGAAGCCTCGTCAGGGAAAGACGCAGGCTGATACCAGCATTTTGGCTCGGGATGGCTCTGCTTCTGATCGGCAGACCATACCGTCTTTGCCATCGCCTTTAGTGCCAGGATGCCCATACCCTTTTCCTGCGCGCGCGTCAGAATCTGCGGGCCGAAGTTCGCCTGCGAGAAGAGCACAAAGTTTACCGGAAAAAGCACGGTATCGAAGTTGTAGCGGTTCATCGCCGCCAACGCCGTCTCCGCCGAGTGCACCGAAAAGCCGATGTAGCGAATCTTGCCTTCCTTTTTCGCAGCTTCCATCGTCTCCATTGCGCCGCCGGGGCCCAGGACTTCGTCCAAGTCGATCATCTTTGTCAGCCCATGGAACTGATATAGATCGACGTGATCCGTCTTCAGCAGCCGCAGCGATTCTTCCAGTTGCTTGCGCGAGTCATCCTTCGTGCGCCCCTCGGTCTTGCAGGCGAGGAAGCAATTCTTGCGATAGGGCGCGAGGGCCGGACCCAGACGTTCCTGCGCGTTGCCATAGCTGGGCGCGACGTCGAAATAGTTCACGCCGCGGTCCACCGCCTCCGCCACGATCTTGTTCGAGTGGCCGGTATCCTCGTTCATTACCACGATGCCGCCAAAACCAATCATCGAGAGATGCTCTCCCGTCTTGCCCAGAGGTCGGCGTGCAATGGAAGTGGTTGGCGTAGCGGCGGCTGAAAATTTGGTGCTCGCGGCGGCAGCAACGGTAACTGCACTTTGCTTCAAAAATTCACGGCGTTCCATCGTGGACCTCGTCAAGGGATAATTAAAGGTCGAGCCAGCTTCCTGAAAGCATTTTCCCAGAAGTTGAACCATGTGACTAGTTGGGTCTGTTGGCGCAAAATCACCATGGCGCTCGCCGAGGACTTCAGGCGAAAGATCGTGTGCGTCCCGGACGTCCCGGTTCGCGTCTGCTTGCGCTCCCCAGCCCCTCCGGCGAGAATGAGATTGAAAGGATTCCATTCTCCATGAGTGTTCGCTCTCGCTATTGGAAGATCAGCAGCTTGGTTGTGTTCATTTGTGTATGCACGATAAGCGGCAACGCGCGAGGCAAGGACATTCCTGCCCACGGCCCAGCTATCTTTCTCTTCGACGGCAAGGACCTGAATCAGTTCGATACATTCCTGCGCAGTGCCGGCCTGAACTCCGATCCCAACCATGTCTTCGTTGTGGAGAATGGCGTCGTCCATGTCTCCGGAACTGAATTCGGTTACTTCATCACCAAACAGGAGTACAAGAATTACTATCTGCGCGCCGAATTCAAATGGGGCGTGGGAACCTTTGCTCCGCGGCAGGGCCAAGCGCGCGACAGCGGCATTCTATACAACATTCAGGGTCCCAATAAGGTGTGGCCGCGCTCGATTGAGTTTCAGATTAACGAAGGCTGCACGGGCGATTTCTGGATGACCGATGGCGCAGCGCTGACTGGTATTGGTCCGGACGGAAAGGCCGGCGCGCGCGTCACCGGCCCGGAAGGCAAAGCGTCGAGGATCGACCGCTTCAACAAGGGTGAAGTCAAAAACGTGACCGGCTTTCGTGACCCAACCAACGAACTGGAAAGGCCGCACGGGCAGTGGAATGTCGTCGAACTTGTGAACCGCGACGGGCACGTGTGGCAATACGTGAATGGGAAGCTGGCCAACGAAGGAACCGACGCGTTCCCCGCCAGCGGCAAAATCCTCTTCCAGTCCGAAGGCGCCGAAGTCTTCTTCCGCAACATCAAGATTTATCCGCTGAAATAACCATGGATTGACGACACCCTACGGCAAAAAACCAGCGAGGGTGTGTCCTTTTGCGTTCAGTTCAAGGTCCCGCTCCCTGCTGTGGCGTCACTTGAGGGTTACGGCCTCGGGATACGGGATCTCGGGTTTTGCGAGACTGCAACATAGCTTGCTACGAGACATATCCTGATGCTTAGGGTTTGCAAAATCGCCGACTTTCTCATCGAGCAGCTCGGCCAGAATTACCGGCGCGGCGGGAACGGTGAACTTACAGAAGTTCCGTTTTGCAGGAACTCGCGACAAGTCATGGAACGGGAGTTTCCGTACCCTTACGGTTTGTTTATGCCTTTTTGAGTACCGTTGTTCCATGTTTGACCCTACCCTCGTAGCTGACCGAAAGAGCACTCATGTCACTCTTCGACGTTGTTGTCGGTAAGCCGCTCGCAACCACAGAAGAACGTGCTGAGCACATCGGTCCCATCGCCGGCATTCCCGTTTTTGGCCTTGATGCCCTCAGTTCGGCTGCCTATGGTCCTGAGGCCGCTCTCACGCTTCTCATCCCCCTTGGCCTCGCGGGCATTCAGTACATCGTACCCATCAGCTTCGCCATCATCGGCCTGCTGGCCATCGTCTTCGTCTCCTACCTGCAGACCATCGACGCCTACCCCCACGGTGGTGGAAGCTACACGGTCGCGTCTGAGAACCTCGGCGCATACGCCGGACTGCTCGCCGCTGCGGCGCTGATGATCGACTACATCCTCAATTCGGCCGTCGGCATCTCCGCGGGCGTGGGTGCGCTGGTCTCGGCCTTCCCTCGGCTCGAACCCCACACGCTCGCGCTCTGCCTCGCCATCCTGCTCACCCTCACCCTGATCAACGTGCGTGGAGTAAAGGACACGGGCAGCGCCTTCCTCATCCCCACTTACCTGTTCGTCGGCACCCTGCTGCTCGTGATCATCGTCGGAGCGATGCGCGCCTTCGCCGCTGGGGGTCATCCGGTGCCGATCGTCAAGCCCCCACATCTGCCCGTCAGCGCGTCGATGCTCTCCCTCTGGATTCTGGCCAAAGTCTTCGCCAGCGGATGCACCGCCATGACCGGCGTCGAGGCGGTCTCGAACGGCGTCAATGCTTTCCGCGAGCCCACGCAGAAGAACGCCAAGCGGACGCTTACCATCATCATCATTTTGCTCATGGTCTTCCTCGCCGGCATTGCATTGTTGTGCCACGCATACTCGATTGGCGCCACCGACCCAGGCGCCGCCGGCTACCAAAGCATCCTCTCCCAGCTCACCGCCGCCGTCATGGGCCGCGGCTGGTTCTACTACGTCACCATTGGTTCGATCCTCGCGGTGCTAGCGCTTTCGGCGAACACATCGTACGCCGACTTCCCTCGTCTCACGCGCGCCATCGCCATGCACGACTACCTGCCGCATGTCTTCAAGATCCGAGGGCGCCGCCTGCTTTACTCCCACGGCATTGTTGCGCTGGTGGGCTTCACTGCCCTCCTGCTGATTGTCTTCGGCGGAGTAACCGACCGCCTGATCCCGCTTTTTGCCATCGGGGCTTTTCTTGCCTTCACGCTCTCCCAGGCCGGCATGGTGGTGCACTGGAAGCGGCAGGGCGGCAAAGGCACACTCCACCGCATGATCATCAACGGTGTGGGCGCTGTCGCCACCGGCATCACGCTTGTGGTCGTGCTGGTCGCTAAGTTTACCGAAGGTGCATGGATCACGGCGATCCTGGTTCCCGCCCTGATCATTACCATGAGCGCCGTCAAGCGCCATTACGATCGTGTCGCACGCCAGATCGCCGTCGATTGCCCCATGCGCGTCGAAAACCTCGTCGAGCCGCTGGTCATCCTCCCGCTCGACCGCTGGACACGCATCACTGAAAAGGGCCTGCGCTTCGCTTTGAAGATCAGCGACCAGGTCCAAGCTGTGCATGTCGATGCTGAGGAGTGCTGCGACGAGGTGCAACAGATGTGGAAACAAAATGTCGCCGCGCCCTTGCGCGAGTCGGGGAAAATGGTTCCGCAGCTTATTCTTCTCTCCTCACCCTACCGCTTCGTCATAATGCCGCTCGTCGAATACATTTTGAAAGTCGAGCACGACCATCCCAATCGTCAGATCGCCGTCCTGGTGCCCGAGCTTGTCGTCAAACACTGGTGGCAGACTCCGCTCCACAACCAGCGGGCTCAACTGCTAAAGCTGCTTTTGCTGGTACGCGGAAATCAACGCATCATGGTGATCAATATTCCCTGGTACCTGTAACTCAGTCCCCCAGCACTGCATCGACAAGCCGGCGCTTTTTGCTGCGTCACCTGGATCGAATTACCTGGAAGCGGACCGAATAGCCAACGCCGATCGAGTGGTCAGGCGTTTCTGCCGAAAGACCGAAGTTGCAGTGAAAGTCGAGTTGCCGATGCGGCGAAGGCTTGTATGCCGTACCGAAATCGATCACGTGCTGCGGACCACCACGTTGGGGAAAGGCGCCGGAATATTCCACGTAGGCGTCCCAGGTTTGTCGAAGCTGCCGGTCAAATTTCGCCGCGCTGCCTCGGTTGGCCACATAAGGGAGAACATTCCAACGGCCGTCCAGTTCTTTGTCAGCGCACGGGACCACGGCAGTTGGACGGTCGGATCATAGCCATGGCTCGATATCAGGTTCGCCCCCGTGGGAAGGCTCACGGACGGTTTGAAGGGACCAGCTTTCTTAATAGTGGACAGTCGAGCGGAGATTTCCTCGAAAGGGCTCGATCGATTTTGAGCGAATTCCCGCCTCCCTATGGCTGCAAATGAGAGGTTGGACACTGTCCCCCTGCTCATTAATTTCCCGGGAACTGGTTAATCTGATAGTTCCCAAATCGCATCGGAGTAGGAGAAGATAGACGAACGATCCTTGAGGGGTGGACTGCAAATACCAGCAGTGTGCCTGGGCGTCTGTGGTCCGAACCGGCCTCGCGCTTGGCAAAGCGCAACCCAACAGCGGCTCATCAAAAACTGAAACGGAGGTTACGAAGAACCCGTGAAATGCCGACTCGTCGTCGTGATCACAATGCTCCTTTTGACCAGTATCCAGATATTTGCACAACAAGGTACTTCCGGAGCGTCCGCTGATGTCCCCTTTGGAGGAGCGTCCACTGATGTTGCCTTTTGGGTCTCGTACTGGGCAAAGCCAAGAGTGGTTCTATTCGGTCCGGAGGAGGACACCTTCAACAACAACGTACGCGAAGTCGTGTTTCCCTGGAATGACTATGACAATCCTATGAACCCGAACATCCTGGACGGCAATGTCCAATGGATGAAGGATCATGCAAGTGCTCGCTTTTACATCGAGGGTTACGCCTCCGCAGAAGGCGAACTGGGCTACAATCTTTCGCTCTCAAACCGACGAGCGGATTGGGTCAAACAAGATCTGATAAGCAAGGGCATTCCGGAGAATCGGATCGTGATGGCGGTGGGATGGGGACCGTTGTATCCAGCTTGTCCCGAACTCAACGATGAATGCTTGAGTAAAAACCGGGTCGTCCGGTTTATTTACTCTCCAAATTGAGAGATACGCTCCAGATCGACGCCAATTGACACAGGAGGGCGACCCGTGCATCGGCTTGATCGCAGCGGTCCTCCATGAACCAATCCACGTAGCCGAATGGTCGACTCTTCGGACAGATGACTGTGCGGTAGTTTTGCTCCCGAGTCACGGGCAAGTTGGAGCTGATCTAGAGGTGCCCGCAAAGTCCGAGTTTAGGTGAGTTCGCGGCCAAGTTGCTCAAAATGCCGTTTTTCAGGCACTTCGATATACGAGCTTAGATCGTCAGTCGGGAGCATGAGGTCCGAGTTGTCGAGCATGCCCTATACACCTGCTGAAGAGGGTCCGACAGAACTCTCAATGAGCACATTGCCCTGTTAGCAACAGTTGAGACCCAGCTTCCGGTATGCCCAGCGACCGCAACCTTAGGTCGAGCAATCACTGAGAGCAGGAGGCTTGCCCGTTCGTCGAGCGGAGGTTTTCTTGTTCGTCGGGCGTTCCAACCTGGGCAACGATGCGCAACGCCTCGATCGTCTTGTCGTCAAGGTTCAATTCGAGATGGTCCCCCGGATTCAAGGTAAGCGGCGTGGCGATCTTTGCGAGCTCCTTCCACAGCGTTCGCCTCTTGACTGTGAAGGCCCCTTGGCCCTGCACTCCCAGATCAATTTGGGTTCCAGTCTGCAGGGCGAGCGCGTAGTACCGGCCGGGCGGGAGGTTTTCCATGTTGCGGTTGTAGACCTGGGTCGCCCAACTCTGGATTCCATCGCAAAGGTCGCCCATACTCCAGCCGATCTCGTAACGAGGGGACTGTTGCGGCTGATTGTCGCCGCTGAGGTTGAGCAGCGAGCCGGGGAGCAGTAAGACCTGGTAGTTGCCCCCTCCCCGTCCGCACCATTCGGCTAGCGGGGCTCGGGGGGCACCGACCGCCTTCTCCTGAGAGACATGCGGGTGAACCGAAGCCATTTTGTTTCCCAGATCAACATGGAGGTTGACCGCGCTTTTTTCGGGCAGGTTGATGCGCAGCGGGTCGACCTCACTGCCGTTGAGCTTGACCGATTGGATATAGAGCGTGGAATTGATGAAGAAACCCTTTGTGGATTGAATGCGCAACTCGTACTCGCCCGGATCGACCGCACCAATTTCAAAGGCGGCTTGACCGTTGCCCTGGTCTTTGAGGATGGCGGTGGAGACGCCGTTCTGGCCATGCGGAACGAGCTCTATGGTGAGGTCATCCGGTTTTAGCGTGTTCCAGGGCGACGCCAGATTTGGAATCATAACCGTACCGGTGACAGTTGGCAGAGAGAGCGTGGCGAGCGCGAGATCGGTCAGATCCCTATCGGCCAGCGTGACTATTTGCGAAGCGACGAGATGCTTTAAGGGTTCGATGTACGGTCCTGAAAAGAACCCTCCGCCGGAAGGCTTCTTTCCATAGAGGCCGTAGACTATGATCCGATACTGCCCAGGCGGAATGTTATCGAAGTGGAAGCGATGATTGTCGCTGAGGTCGGCACGGCGCGTCTGCGGCCAATAGGGGGTCATGTCCTGCGCGACATCGAGTTCTGCTTCAAAACGATCTCCCATGCGCGCGGGAAGTTCTCCAGTTACGGCTGCAGAGACAGAAAAATAACCAGTGGCTGCCGAAATGTGGAGTTCGAGAGGAGAGCCGCCTCCGCAGCCAACATCCTTGCCGTCTTCTACGTGGACCGGCTTGAAGCCGGAGAGTTGCCCGTCGCCGGAGAGAGCAATCAGGAAATCTCCCGCGGCAGGACGCGTGCCTGCGAGAAAATAGTCTCCTGCCAATAGCCCATCGATGCGGAAATACCCTTCGCTGTCGAGGTTTATCGCGGGGGATTGTGACCCGAATGCCTGAGCGGCAGTCCGATACGAGATTTTCAGACTCGACTGAGGTTCACCATTGGTGTTGGTGACGTGGCCGCAGATGGAATTGCGATGGGGAGCGCGAAGTGTGAGGTTCTGCAGGCGGGCGCCCGCTGCGACCAGCAATGGGATCCCCCGTTGTTCAGGGGCCTGGGCACCGTAATCGACACGGACGTAGTCCTTGTCGTGAGCGCGAAGCAGATATGCCCCCGGCGGCACGCCGTCAAAATGGAAACTTCCGTCGACGGCGGTCTGCGTCGTGAATTTAACTGGCGAGTTGTTGTAGACCACGGGAAGCAGCCGGACAGTGTAAACCGCGCCTTCGTCGCCGACGACTTTACCGGAGACGCTGGCACTGGGTCGCATGCCCTCTGTTTCCCAGTGCACAGAATGGCGCGCGTCGGGAGAGATGTGCCCAGCCACCTGCGCAAGATTGCCGCTTAGAGTAACGGTCACAGGAACGAAATTGGCATCCGCAATTGTGAAACGGCGTCCTTGAGATGTTTGGCCTCCTGCGACGATGGATTTCAAGAACACTTTGTCCGGCCGCGTGGTGTAGACAAACAGTTGATAGTCACCTGGCGTCACGCTATGGAAATCGAAGTGGTTTCCCTGGCTAAGGTTGACAGTTTGAAATTCTCCGTTGCCCTCCCGCAGGATGCTCACATAGATTGCCTGGCAGTTGGGGCAGAAATCATCACGGGTGACGTTTTCAAGTAGCACTTCGCCTTGAATGGAGGCCACCGGGTGCGGTTTGAAGACGATCGAATTCTGAGATGCAATATCCATTGCGGCCTTCAACGTCACCGTCCGGGAGTCAAAAATCACGTTTTGAGTTGGAGCGTCCCCCCAAAGGTTCTTTCCAATGTGACCCTCATCGTACAAAACGGCTTCGAATGTTCCTGCAATCGCATAGAAACCGGCAGTTGTGCTGCCGGGAGCCATAGGCTTGTCCAGGTATGCAGTGGCGCGAAGTCCAAAGTAGCTTACCCCCTCCGCATTTCTCTCTAGTAAAGCAGCTTTGTATCTCTGGCTTTTGTCTCCCCCATCGATTGAAATACTTGTAAGGGCAGCGTAGCCGCCGGTGTCATTCGGCAGCGGAATATCGGTGTTGCAGCTCGCTGGAGGATTGGTTCCGACGACAATTGGCTTCGCCATCGAAAAGGAAAGAGAACCCGGAAACCAGGTCTCAGGGCCGATGCCAACCTTCATGTAATATGTGCCGGGAGCGAGATCCGTTATACGAAAGCTGCCATCTTTTTCCGTGTCAACCTTGGCCTCGTTCTCAAGGATATGGAACTCCGGATTGTAATGAAAATAAATAACCGATGTATCCGCAGGGCCGATTTGGGGCGGTCCGATGTCCCGCCCCCACTGGTCGCGGGGAGCAATGTCGTGGGTTACACGTCCACAGATGGAAAGCTTGTGGGTCAGTTCGATGACAACGCCCTTGCGGTGCTCTCCTCCAAGCAAGTGGACGGTTCCGGAAGGCATATCGGCGGGGAATATTGCGGTAAACCCGCGAGGCTGTTGCCGGACTCGATCGCCGCCTGTGCCGGGGGCCGCCATCGAGAGCTGAGATTCAGCCTCTACCGTGAGCCTGTAATCCCCAGGAGGAATCTCCGTGAAGGAGAAGCTGCCATCAGGCCGTGGCACGGCTTCATATCCGTCGTAGTAGCGCACCGGAGCTTCGGTTGCCGGCTCTAGATGAACGGCCACGATTGCGCCAGAAGCGCCTTTCAATACCCCAGCGATTGTAGCCGTTGCGTGAGAACGGTTCTGCGGATGGGCAAGATTACTGACAAAAAGTGCACAGAGTATGGCAAGTAACTTCCCAGTCTTCCAGTTCATCGAGCAGAACCCTCAATATCATTAGACACCGTGGAACGGACTTGAGTAACACGTCAACAAGATGTGCCCAGAACAAGAACTTTGAATGTCAGCTCCCACTATGATCCTTCTCGCTCACGGCAGCGACAGAAAAGCTGTTGGGGTCAGTGTGGCTAAATCGCCGAGTGTCGTTAGCAAGTGAAAATGTCCGCTTTTGAGAACAAATGAAGTGTCCGGTTTCATAAGTTAGTAGCCGTAGAGGCAGTGGGAAAGTGCGAATCCCGCGCAGTGTGCGGGATTTGCAAGTTGGGAGGGAAAGTCTGTTTTTGGACTTTTCCTCTCAACGTCTTTTCCACGGCCTTGATTTGTTTTTTGGTCAGCGGCGTCAACAGTTTTCCTTCCGCGCTGTAATGACCGACGCGATGTCCTGCGATCATGAGTGTCAGTGTTTGGTCCAGGTGCTGATGGATGATCACCTTGCATCCAGCCAGGGTGGGACGCCACTCGGCACGCTCGAGCTGCATGATCAGGTTGTAAAAGCTCACCGTGTTATCCCGATCAACGGTGCGCTCAAACCGCTGCGTGAAGATCATTTCCAAGTTCCTGTGCCGGCAGGATATGAACGCCGTGCCTGGCTGCGCTGCCGGAACCGTAAAGCGGCGGTTGAACTCGGCGATGTAGTGCTCATTTAGAAACTTGTTGGCCCCTTCCAGTGTTCGGATCCCGCGCAACCGCAACTCCTGCGGCAGCCGTCCCTGCCAGGTGGAGAAGTTGCGTTCCGAGCGGCCCCTCGCTTGCGGAGAGTAGGACGGAATCATATGCACTCCCAGCTCCTTCATGGCACGGCCCACCTGCGTGGGACGCTCATAATCGACCTTGCCACCGCTCTTCGGCGTATACCAGAAATGGGCTCCGCGGTCCGAATAGAGCGAGCAGAACAACCCCTTCTGTTCGATCACCGCCCGCAGCCCGGCCATCACGGTGGCGGTCGTTTCTTCTTCGGCCAGCTGCGCATAGTAGATCTCGCTGGTAGCGTCGTCGAGGATCACGATCAGATCGTGCCGGCGCTCATCCTGAAACCACTGGTGATCGCTGCCGTCGATGTGCAGCATCATCCCAGGCAGGGGACGCCGCTCGCGCCGCTTGCGATGCACGCCGCGCCTGGCCTTGCGCTTCACCAGGCCGGCTGCCTGCAAGGCTTGTTTTACCCATGTGTAGCTCAACCCGATCTGATGTTCCTCGCCGAGCTTCTCATGAAAGTGCCGCACGTTCAGATCGAAGTACTTGTCCCGGTAAAGGCTCAGAACCTCTTCGGCCTGCGCCTTCGGCACCCGCCTGCTGCTTGGCTTGCGCCGTCGCCGGTCCAGTAATCCCTGAGGGCCTTGCTCCTCAAGCCGCTTCCGCCAGCGACGCATCTGCCGCTCGCTGATGCCGGTCAACTCCGCTGCCTGCCACCACTTGATCTTCCCCGTTGTGGCTCGTAACAACACTTCCTGTAACTTCATCGCCGCTCCGCCGCGGTCCTCGGATAAGTCTCCATGCTCGTATGCATGGATCCATCCTCGCCGCCCGTTATGCGGACATTTCATTTGCTAAAAACACCGGACATATTATTAGCTAACGACAGGCTAAATCGCCGAGTAACTCATTGAACACCCCAAGTGCACGGAAGAGACGCCAAGCCCTGGATCGCGAGCGAATTTGCGGTCAATCCGCAAGGGATCAGTAGTGCCTGGAAAGTCAGCTTTCCGGCAACTTGCCGCCTAAAGTTGGATCCGGACGAAAAATTGCCCATATCCTCGTTTTCAAGGCACTTCGTTGTGCCAGACCCGGCTTCTCATCGAGCTCTGTCAAAAAACTTGCTATCTATGCGCCGAAGTTTGGAAAATTGGACGACAGGGGATCGTTTCATAAGAGAAAGCCTCTAGATGAACAGATGATCGTCGCCACCACCGATTTCAAATCAATTGGTCGGAGGGCCTGGAAGAATATACAGATGACTTGGGGAGAAGGTGATGGGTGGGAGACTATCTCGAACTTTGTAGCCCCTGTCTCGATTTCTGAGAGCTGGGAATCGGCGAGCTTACCCCGATTCGATCAAGCCTTGGAGCTTGGTGCGCTGAACCAGTAAGCCACGTTGATGATGATGGCCTTCAAGGCTCCATAGGGGTGATGCGCTGCAGCGCTTTCGTTTTCACCTCAACTTACTATGAGACCAGGATCTCTTCAAGAGGGCTGCGAAATGGGGGTCTATAATCGCTGCAAACCAGATCGATCGACCCTTTACAGAAACATGACCGCGTCCCACCACCGCCTGACAGCCTGGAGATGAAAAGACCATGACCGCACAGACGTGGAGTTCCGAGAGCTACGCCAAGAACGCGCGCTTCGTCACTGATCTCGGTTCGCCAGTCCTAGAACTGCTCGCTCCGAGACCCGGCGAGCACATCCTGGATGTGGGTTGCGGTGACGGCATACTGACGAAGAAGATTGCCGACCTCGGCTGCAGCGTAGTCGGCGTCGACTCCAGTGCGAACTTCGTTGCGTCAGCGAGGAAGCTCGGACTTACGGTCGCGCAGAAAAGCGCCTCGGACATGGAATTCGGCCCGCAGTTCGATGCGGTCTTCAGCAACGCTGCTCTTCACTGGATGGAAGACGCCGACGCGGTGATCGGACGAGTCGCACGAGCGCTGCTGCCGAACGGACGGTTCGTTGCGGAGATGGGCGGCCACGGTTGCGTCAAGACCCTCCTGTCGGCACTGATCGAGGAACTCGACAGCCGCGGACATGATGGCCAGGCCGCCAACCCCTGGTACTTTCCGACGGTCGAAGATTACGGTGGGCGACTTGCCGCCGCCGGCTTCGACGTGCGCTATATCGCGCTGATCCCGCGGCCCACGCCGTTGCCGGGGGATGTGATGGGATGGCTAACGACCTTCTGTGGCTGCTTCACCGCCGTGCTTTCCGAGGAGGATCGGGCGGACTATCTCGAGTGTGTGCGTGAACGCATCAAGCGGCACCTGTGCGACGCGACGGGAAAATGGACAGCCGACTACGTGCGGCTGCGGTTTGCAGCGCACCTGACACACTAGACCGAAAATCCCGTTTTGCGGGTTCGACGAGATCATGAGGCGTACGCCAAAGCCGGTTCACCGAAACTATCTCAACGGCCGAAGCTTAGGTCAGAAAAATTGGCAATCGTACCCGGCCCGATCCATAACGCGAGTGCACCTGCTTCTGAAGGTTGCTTGAGATCATGTACGATCAGCGTTGGTTGACCGGACCCATCGACGTATAGCCGCGCGGTCGTGCCTGCAAATTCAACCTTCATCTTCGTCCAGGCGCCCGGAACCAGATCAACGTAGGATTCATATTTCCCCGGGCTTTCATCGCGCAGCTTGTTCCACGGAAAACCAGGCACCGATATGTACTGAGCCGAGTGATTCCGCTGCAATTGGTCTTCCGACCGCCCATTCTTCGGCCGCAAATAAAAGCACTCATAATGGGATGCGTTTCCGGTCACACGAAATGCGATGCCGACAAATCCTCGCAATTGAGGGGGAGCATCTGCGACTGTATCACCGCTGAGAGTAATCTCCACATGCCCGTCTTTGATCGAGGTCCCGTTTACCACGGCGATGCGGCTGACGTCATCTCCTGCGCCGGGTGCGTCATCGACCAGGCGTATGGCGTTCCGGCCGCGATAGGTTACGGGCTCAGCCCTGACATGGTGAAGTTCCAGAGCGTTGGGGCGATCAAGACGCATCTTCATCCCTGCCTGATCTGACACCTGCGTTTGCAAAGGCGGACCCATAAGTGCCAGGGCACCCAACAACCATAGGACCCTTTTTGAAAGCATCATGAATTCCTCACTCTTTCTTCACAACTGACTGGCAACGGGAGAAAGCATTTGCTGGTCCAAACCGCCAAACGATTTTACTTTGCATATTCAGCCGATTAGGGGCGGTATCAACCTCACGGTCACCATTATTGTGTCCGCATTCGAAAAAAAAGTGTCCTCAACCGGACAGTTCAGGTTGCAAACCCTTCAAACGGACGTGCCCCAAGGCCAGTCAAGCTCATTGAACCAGGGCATGTTCAGTCTGGTCTGCTTCGCTAATTATTTTCTTCGGACACGAGGATGAAAACGGCAGATTCTCGCCTTATAGGGATAGTCTCTCGCGAAAGTATTGCGATGAGATGACGTTCGCAATACTCGCGCACGTCTCTAGGAGTGCACTTGGTCAGAACGATTCAAGTGACGAACCAGTTTGTGTCTCGAGAGAGGAATACCAGAGAGGAATACCAATGATAGATCGTCGTTATATTGCAATTGCATGTGCGGTTCTGTTTTTGGAATTGGTGAGCCCTGGCTTTGGGCAACAGGCTCCTTATGGGATTGGTCAGCCGAATATACCTATCAGCTCGCATGATCGTGTCTATCATGCGGATCAAGCGTCGAATACAGTGTCAGTCTATGATCCATCTACTAATACGCTGCTCGGCGTAATCCAGCTTGGAAACGTCACTCCGCAAAACCTGAGCCCCCTCTACTTCGGCCAGTTACTCGTCCACGGCATGGGTTTTTCGTTCGATCAAAAAACCCTGGCTGTGGTATCGATAGGCTCCAATTCTGTGGCCTTCATCGACACAGCCACAAACCAGGTCAAGCATATTACATACGTCGGCAGGTCACCACACGAAGCCTTCTTTACGCCGGATGACAGTGAAGTCTGGGTCACGGTACGGGGCGAGAACTATGTCCAGGTACTCGATGGTGCTACTTATGAAAAAAAAGACAAGATTTATGTCGGGGACGGTCCGGGGATGACGATTTTCCGGCCTGACGGTAAGTACGGATTCGTTTGTTCCAGTTTTATCCCGGAGACCGAGGTTGTCGACGTACAGTCTCATCAAATCGTTGCTAGTGTTCCACAAGCATCTCCCTTTTGTCCCAATATTGCCGCCACGCCTGACGGCCGCCAGGTATGGGAGACCCTGAAGGACACCGGCAAAACCGAAGTGTTTAGCGCTCAGCCTCCGTTTAATGTGCTGGCCACTCTGAACACGGGTCCAATCACCAACCACGTCAACATCGTGCGAAATCGGAATGGCCAGTTCGCGTACGTAACCATCGGAGGAGAAAACGTTGTAAAGGTGTACACCACCACCGATACTCCGCAACTGGTCGCCACCATCCCGACGGGCGAACTGCCGCATGGGATCTGGCCTTCCGGTGATGGCACCATGGTCTATGTTGCCTTGGAGAACGGAACTGGAATGCAGGTAATCGATACCCTGACTAACCGAGTAGTAGCAACGCTTCCCGGGGGACAGGCAGCTCAAGCTCTAGTCTACGTTCCCAACGCGGTGCCAAGCGGGAACGGGCTTTCTAACCTCGTACCCCTGGCAGCTTCTGGACAATCGGTGCACCTGTATATGGGAGCAAACACCGACTCCCCTGTTTCAGGGGCGCCGACTACTGTGACGTTGAATAGTCAAGGACCAATTGATCTGCTGGAGGCCGCAGTAACTGGGCTTGATCCTAATGCCAGTTACACTCTCGGGCTAGTGCCGAACTTGCAAGCACCGGACCAGAACTTTTAACCCTTAGCCACGTTTCAAACGAACGCGGCCGGCGCCCAGATCGTTGAGTCGCTTGGGCTGCTGAGCCAGGCACTCACCCACTCTCCCCAAGCGGAGGATCAGCGTGATAATCAGCGTTTCCTGGAGATTGTACCCGCGGGCGCAACGCAACCTGTAGAGGTACAGTTACAGACGCAGTAATATGCTCGTGGCGTGGCCGAGACATGGCCCAACCGCGAGCGGGAAAAATGGTGGCGAGAGGATGTATTTCTACCAGCAGGGGGTAGGTCAGAGCCTCCCCCCTGTTTTTGATTGGGAAACAGGAAAACTTTATGAATAAACATCTGAGGGAAAAACCAATGGGCTTCAAAACGATATCTCTTAAGAAATGCGCATGGATCGCGGGCTTCATGATGGCAATCGGCATGATGGCTGGTGCTCAAATGGACTCGAGGGCGATGAGTTTTATGCACTCCATGGAGGAGAGCATGACTCGTATGGATAGTGGTATGAAGTCTGCCCCCATGAATGGGAACACCGATCATGACTTTGTCACCATGATGATACCGCACCATCAAGGCGCCATCGATATGGCCAAAGCCGAACTAAGCTACGGTAAAGATCCGGTGATGAGAAGACTTGCAGAGGAAATAATTGTGGACCAGCAGTCAGAGATCCAGGCTATGCAACTCTGGCTTAGTAAGCAGAAAGCCGTGACTTCAAAATAACGGAGTCGTAAACATCATTGGTTAGGTTGCATCGTGGGGGCCGCGCGGTTCATGCTCTCCTCTTTCGATCTCCTGCTCGAAGCCGGTGGCTGAGAGCGTTGCGCAGTTCCGCGCGACAGCGGCTGAGCCGGGACATCACTGTGCCAATAGGGATCGCAAGCATGGAACTGACCTCCTTGCAGGCAAACCCCTCGACCTCTGCCAATAGAAACACGATACGGCGCTCCTCCGGCAGAGCAGTGATGGCTGCAATTGCCTCCGAGTACGCCATAGACGCGAAGGGCGGCTGTATCGCCACGATATTGTCGAGGCTTTGCCCCGGTTGCAATCCGACGAGTGGTGCTGCCCGCCTCCTATTTTTGCTGATGCTATTCAAAAGAATTCGGAATAGCCACGCTTTGCAGTTGGTGTTGCGCTGGAATTGATGAAAGGCGCGCCACGCACAAAGTAGCGTCTCCTGCACAGCATCTTCCGCCAGACTGTCACATCTCAATAGACGGCGTGCCATACCCCGAAGCGCGTCACTATGAACCAATGCGATACTCTCGAACTCTTCTCGCTCATCGGAATTGAGTCGTCTCATCTGCAGTGTCCTGTGCTATAACGTGTGGCCGGTATTCCGGTTCAATTGTTGTCTGAAATCTTCACTTGCTCAGCTTGAATGCTGACGCGGAACTGCTCTGGACGAGCACCGGGGAGCAAGCCTGATCTTTGGCGCCATTTCCCGATGCTTCATTTCCTAGGTTAGGCTCACGTCTGGGTTACGTGCTTGCCTGAAATTGCCAGCTTGCCTATTTTTACAGCGCACTTCGAAATTGGCTGGGAGCACAGCCAAAGTGCTGACGAAAAGCGTGAGTAAAATGTGCATGACTCGCGAAGCTTCATTCCAAGGCAATTTCCAGCAATGTAAGAGAGCGATTGCGCATCAATCGTTTTGCGCGGCTGAGCCGTAGCCGCATAATGTACCTATATGGAGATAATCCTGTTTGCGCGCGGAACGCATGAATAAAGCGCGTATAGCTGTAGCCGGATTCTGCAGCAAGAGTCATCAGGTCGAACTGCTCAAGGGGATTAGTCTCGATCCGTTCGAGGATCTGACTCAAAATATGAGAGTGCAGGCCGCCGGCAGGCACGCGGTTCTTTTGAGAAATGCTCCTATTCATGAGGGTGAAGAGGCGCGCAGCGAGAGCATGCGCGAGATGTTCTGCATAGAACGCGCCGGAGGGCCCGCCGGACTTCGCTTCATCCCGTAGTAGCTGCATAATTGTGGAAAGTGATACGTCGTGGAAACCCGGTTGATCGCTGGCAATAGATTCACCTGGAGCGGCGCTCCCCGCTATTCGTTCGTGCTTCATCTCGTCGGATACCTGGTTGAAGAAGTCTTTATCGATAGCACACAACAAGACATCAAATTTCGTCGTGGCGCGGCACGAAGGGAGTGCGCCTGGACTAAAGACCGATAAGGTAGTTGGCCGCTTCGCATAGGGAACACGGCGGCCATGAGAAATTAGATAGTCGCCTCGTGCTACGGAATTGCCTTGCCATTGCAGGAGAAGAAGGTGACCAGTCATGCCTTCAGGCACTTCCCTGGGCGGAACGCGGTGGCTCTCTAGATCGATAGAGGTCCAGGGCGGGCCTCTACTTGAGAACCGCATCGACGAACTGCCACGAAGGAAACTGCTGAAGGTGCCAATTCTCGTACTGCTGCTGTCCACGGGAGCAACGTTCATGTTCTCTAAAGAACTCAAAGCGAATCTCCTAACGGTAAAACCCTCGCTACGACAATCCTGCGATCCCTACGCACTAGCCCCATCAGTTGGTGACCATTGGTCGTGTGACCCGGTATAAGGGAGAAAGATTTCTCAATGTCTTCGCCGGATATGCCTGGACCACGATCGCGCGTTTGAGTCCCTTTAACGCTTGCGCTTGTAGTCGTGCCCAGACAAAAGCAGCGTTCGGGAGAACACCCGGGATTGTTCCACTGACGATTGGAGAAAGTGTGAGCCATTGTCCGATTCCTTCAAGGCCAAGTATTGGCTAGCGTCGAAGTGAGGTCCAATCGGAAATCGTTATGCCCAATAAGCGCAGCTTCTTAGCCGATGCACCTCACTCCGTTTCTCTCACTCCGTTTCCGCACTTCGTTTCCGCACTTCATAGAGAGCTTCGTTCTGCCGAGGCGTCGCACTAGTGTCCTGAGTCATTAACTTGCCGACAATTTTGTCATCTCGACCGGAGCGAAGCGGAGTGGAGAGATCTGCGGTTTCAGCCATCTACGCTACCTCCCCCGGTCTTTGAACTATGCTGCGAATTTCTGACTCAGGAGACTAGAATATTTTCACTTTTATCGTGAACTGGTGAGATCGCCTAGAAGCGGCCGTTCTTCGATGGAACGGCCGCGTTTGGAGCAGTCTGCTCGTAAACACTTAGAGTGAAAATGCTCCAGCCGCTGCTAGATCATTCTGGGATGAAACTGGTCTGAGACGCAGATCCCGAGGTGTCCCGCCCTCGCGAAAGGAAAGCGCGATAGCCCCTCTGTCGACCGGGATTGGCTGATACCCACATCTGACGCAAAGAACGCGTCAGATGTGGGTATCAGCGATTGCTCAGGGAATATTCGCCGTTTCGTTTCGCTCGGCGCCGCCCGCTGATTATTTGCTCTGAGGGCTTTGTGGCGGCGGCGGAGGCACTACCGGCTTATTGCCAAACGGGTTTGCCGGGGGCTGACCCGGAGACGCGGGCGGTTGGTTCTTGGCTTCTATCGAAAGAAGATCCACATCGAAGACCAGGGTGGAGTTAGGGCCGATATCGCTGCCCGCTCCGCGATCTCCATAGGCGAGTTCGGCGGGGACGTAGAGTTGCCACTTCGAACCGACCGGCATCAGTTGTATGGCCTCGGATAATCCCTTGATGATCCGGCCTACGGGAAAGGTCGCCGGTTGGCCGCGCTTGAACGAACTGTCAAACTCCGTGCCGTTGATCAGTTTGCCCCGGTAGTTGATCACCACGTTGTCGCTGGCGGTTGGCTTGGGCCCGGTACCCTGCTGCAAGACCTTGTATTGAAGACCGCTGGGCAGAGTAACCACACCTTCTTTACTTTTGTTCGCCGCCAGGAATGCGTCTCCCGCTTTTTTATTGGCTGTCCCTTCCGTCAGGGTCTTCTGTTGCTCCTGCTGACGCACCTGGGTCTGTAATTCCGTCAACGCCGCTCGCGCTTCATCATCGGTGAGCAGCGGCTTGCCGCCCGTCAGTGCATCCTTTAGGCCCCGCGCCAGGATGGCGGGGTCAACATCCACTGACTGCCGGTGCAGGCCGGCCCCGATATTCATTCCGATGGCGTAGCTGGCTTTGTCCTTTTGTGTTTTAAGGACCAAAGGGCTCTGACTTCTTGCGGCCGGATGATGGGTCCGCGTGTTCGTTCCCGACGTGGATTGAGTTGTTGTGGAAGTAGACTTCCCGGTTGGCGTCGCCTGAGTTTGCTGTCCCTGGGCGCTGCCCAGCAACATCATCCCAGAGGCCAGCAGTATTGCGGAAACGTGTGTTTGCGTAGATTGCATAGACTAATTGTCCCATTGCTACATACGTCTGCCAAACCGCGCCTGGATGAAATTCCTGTAGCGGGAGGCTTTATTTGGAAGGGAATGGTTCGGACTTCATAGAACCGTCGCGTTGCTTCAGTAAGATCTGTACCTTACCCTCGGCAGCGTCCAATTCCTGCTTGCACTCGGTAGAGAGGCGCATGCCTTCTTCGAACATCTTGATCGAATCCTCTAGCGGCAAATCGCCCCGCTCGAGCTGTGTGACAATCGCTTCCAATTGCTTCAGAGATTCCTCAAACGTTGCCAACGCTGGTCCCCTTACGCTTGTTTCCGTGGCCGGCGGCGGCAACCGGCGCCTGAGCCTTTCGCCCATCGAGCACGGTCTCGAGGATCTCGATGGCGGAGCCGTAGCGGCTGGCCGGCGCGCTTACCTGCACACCCTGAGTCATGGGCCGCGCCGCGGCCAGCATTTCCTGGGCTATCTTGATGCCTTCGGCTCGCGCCAGCTCCGGCGTGTCCGCACGCTGCATGCGCAGCATGATTTCATCCGGCATGGAAACCCGCAAATCATTCTTCATGAACTCCGCGTTGCGCAAACTGGTGAGCGGCCAGATGCCTGCGATCACCGGGATACGAAAGCCCTCGATGCGGCGCAGGAGTTCCTCCAGCAGGCGCATGTCGAAAACCGGCTGGGTAATCGCATATTCCGCGCCCGCCTCCACCTTATAAGCAAAGCGCCGGATCTCATTGTCCAGGTCCGGCACGCCGGGGTTGGCCGCCACCCCGATGGTGAAGCCGGTGGAAGCGCCAATCGGGTTGCTGCCGATGTCCAGGCCTTGATTCATGCGCCGGACCATGTTCACCAGCCCGATTGCATCCACATCGAAAACCGCTGTCGCATCAGGGTAGTTGCCCAGCTTCGGAGGGTCTCCGGTGAGGCAGAGAATGTTCTTGAGCCCGATCGACGACGCTCCCAGAAGATCGGATTGCATGCTCAGCACGTTGCGGTCGCGGCAGGTATAGTGCAGCAGCGTCTCCATGCCTGTCTGCTGCTGGATCTGAATGCACAGGCTCTGCGCGCTCATCCGTGCCGAGGCTCGCGGCGAATCCGGCACGTTGATGATGTGGACGCCATTTTCGGCGACCAGGCGCGCCCCCGCAAGCTCTTTTTCGCAGTTAATCCCTTTGGGCGGCACGATCTCCACCATGGTGACGAAGACGCCATTGGCGACCAGCGCGCCCAGTCCCGAGCGCGATGCCAGCGGCGGCGCTGGGATTCCGGAGACTTCCGGAACCGCGGCAGTCTTATGCAACGCCACCTGCTGCGCTCCCAGGGCGCGCATGGAAGACTTGATCGCGCGGATGTGGTTGGGAGTCGTGCCGCAGCAACCGCCAACGAAGCGCACTCCGGCCTTGATGAATTTTCGCGCGAAGCTCGCCATATATTCCGGCGAGCAAAGATAGATGTTGCGTCCATCGACGGCGCGCGGCATGCCGGCGTTGGGCATGGCGACCAACGGCAGGGAACTGACTTGCGCCATGCGCTCGATGGCGGTCAGCACCGTGGCCGGCCCCGCGCTGCAATTGCATCCGATGGCGTCCGCGCCCCATTCCGTCAGCCGTGCGGCCGCGGTCTCCGGCGAGGAGCCGTCCAGGCAATTAGCATCCTCATCCACTGTCACCATGGCGAATACCGGTAGCTCCGGCGCCGCCGCTTTGGCCGCGAGAATGGCTTGTTCAGCCTCGTTCAGGGCGGAAACCGTTTCAATAACCAGCAGGTCGACCCCGCCCTTCGCCAAGGCGCGAATCTGCTCGGCGAAAGCGCTGTAAGCCTCCTCCAATCCCAGCTTGCCCAGCGGCTCCAGCCTCACTCCCAGCGGACCTACGCAACCCGCGACCCAGGCTTCTCCGCTTTGTTTCTCCTTGAGCTGGTTGACCGCCTTGCGCGCCAGCTCCGCTCCCGCCAGGTTGATCTCCTCGACCCGGTCCCTCAAACCATAGCGTTGCAGGCGAAGGGCATTGGCTCCAAAGGTGTTGGTTTCGATGATCTCTGCGCCCGCCTGCAGATACTCCTCGTGGATCGATCGGACCATCTCCGGCTGGGAAACGTTCAGCTCGTCATAGCAGCGGTTGATGAAGATTCCTTGTGCGTACAGACTTGTTCCCATGGCTCCGTCGCAGAGCACAGGCCGGGTTCCGAAGATGTCGTCCAGGCGATTCGTCATAAGGAGGCTTAGAGCCTATTATTCGCTGACTCTATCGAGTATGCTATACCGTTTTCAGGGTCCCGGCCGTGGCTGAACGCCGTCCGGCGGGCGGACCAAGGGCCGCCGACAGTTTGTTATACTTGGTCATTCTCAGGCGTCCACCGCGTTGTTCCTTGGTGAGGTTTTAGGTTGATCATTAGAAGTTGGCGGTCTTTGTGCGGTCTGTCAGTCCTGGCAGGCGCTATCCTCTTTGTTTGCGGCTGTGGCCAAACCTATTTTTTCGCAGGCCGTAATTTGCCCCCCAGCGGTATCGCCAACCGCGCCATGGTCGCCATCCAGAACTCGAGCATCACCGGTGGCGGCTCGTTGGAGATCGAAGACGCTTATTACGACGTTCGCCACAGTTTCAACAACAAGACTCCCAGCTTTTTTATCTCCGGCTATTCCGGCAAAGGTCCGGTGACCATTCAGAACCTGCCGGCGGAACGCTTCGGCGCCGTCTACAGCGTCAATGACGGGTCCCTGGCGCTGGTCGATTATGCGCAAGAGAAATCGACAGCGTTAGCTGGCCTGAGCGGATCCTTCACCAGTATTTTTATCTCCTCCGACCAGCTCTATACCTTTGGCGCCAATCCCGCGGCGCACGTGCTTCAGATCGTCGACCGCAGCACCATTACCCCCGGCGTCTATAACCTCAACTTGCCGAATGTGTATCGGGTTTCAATCAACCCCAGCGGCTCGGTCGCGCTCGCTTTTGTCCAGAACAGCAACCTGATCTACAGCGTTTTGCGGCTGCAAACTCATCAGCCCGCGCCCTCGAATGCTCAGGATTGCGAGCCGCAGAACTTGCCGGTTTATTGCCTGATACCGGTGGCCGGGACCTTCGACCGGCCCACGAAAGCGGTTTTTTCGCCCGATGGCAGCACCGCCTATGTGCTCAACTGCGGCCCGGAGTGTGGCGGTTCGCAGGCCAGCGTCAGCTTTCTGCCTACGGCCGGGATATTGCTGCAAAGCGGCTCGCCCGTGCCCCCGGGGAGTCCCTCTCAGGTCTCCGCTACGGTGCCTGTCCCCGGCGGGGACACGGATGCGCTAGCCAGCGGAACAACCCTCTATTTGGCCGGACAGCAGCGGCAAGCCGACGGGTTGCTTGCCGGTGTGCTCACTCTCCTCAATACCAGTAGCAAGGCGGTGACCGGCGCCTACTCGATCAGCGACGGAACCCATACCAAGATGGTGCTGGGCGACAACAACACCCTTTGGATCGGCTCCCAGGTCTGCTCCGAAGGAGAGCGGTTTCATCAGAACCAGAACGGCGGCAATGTGCAGTTTGGGTGCCTGACCATGTTCAATACATCCACGAATTCAGTCACCTCAATTGATTCCTATAAGGGTGATGCGACTGGGATCGCACCCATCATCAACCTGAGCAAGGTGTACACCACCGAAGGCGGGCAAGTGTACATTTACTCGACGGCGGACGGCTCCGCGCTCGACAACTCGAATGTCACCGTGGTGGGCACTGCATTCGATGTCGCCTATATGGATGCCCCCAGCGATGACGATAACACCTACTACTAAGCACGGCTGGTGGCCCACGTCCCGATTCTGGGAGCTGGGATTCTCCACATGAACGCCGCCGGGCCAGCCGATATTCTCGCCATTGCCGCCCATCGGGATGACGTCGAGCAGACCTGCGGTGGCGCCCTTCTGCGCATGCAATCGCTGGGGCTGCGCACCGCGATTCTCGATCTTACCCAGGGCGAATCCGGCACTCGCGGCTCGGCCGCCGACCGGGCACAGGAAGCGGAAGAGGCTGGCCGGATCTTGCGCGTGGCTTGGCGCGGCGCGCTCGATATTCCCGACGGCCGGGTCGAGAACACCTGGGAAAACCGAATTAAAATCGTGCGCGTGCTGCGCCGCCTTCGCCCCCGCGTAGTAATCCTGCCCTATTGGCAGGGCCGCCATCCCGACCACTACAACAGCTCAACTCTCGGCTATGAGGCATGCTTCCTTTCCGGCTTAGCCAAGGTGGAAACCGGCGACCCTCCCCACCGGCCGTTTAAGATCGTTTATGCCAGCCTCTACGCCGATGTGCGGCCCAGCTTCGTCGTCGATATCACGCCATTCATCGAGCAGCGCTTTCGCGCTTTGCTCGCCTACCGCTCGCAATATACCGATCAGTCCTCCGGCAGTGCCCTCTTTGTGCCCCAGGAGGAGATTCGAGAGAGGACGTTCTCGGCGGCGAGCCACTATGGCCAACTCGGCGGCGTGCGCTACGCCGAGCCATTCGTACAGAAAGAGGTCGGCCTGGTAGACGACATGATGCTGATCCCGGTCCAATCGATCTAAGAGCGACGACGCCGTCCATCGAGAATCTGTGGAATCCCAGGTCCCAGAATCAGGACCTGGGGCACCCAGGATTTGCTGAAAGGGACGAACGAGGAGATTGTTACTCTGCTTGCGCCGATTCTGTCGGATCGGGAAGGGAACTGGACCGCCGATTACGTACGCCTCCGGTTGATCGCTCGCAGAGCCGGGTAAGTTGCTGATTTGATTGAAACCCGTCCTTGGAACAAATCACGGGTGCCCCAGGTCCCGATTCTGGGACCTGGGATTCCAGAGATCTCGATGGATAGTGACCTGAACTTCGGGCCGTGCCTAAGGGGACTCTTTTCGGCGGACTCGTCAGCCTTCGGCTTCTGCTTACAAGGCCTTTCGAGCCAACAAGTCCTTGAGGCTATCGATCAGATTTAGAGCCCCCTCCCCCTTGGTGGCGGAGATGTCGACCAAGTGCTTCACGCTCTCCGGCAGCTCGACATGGGCGGAGAGCATCAGGATCGGCACTGACGGTTTGCGCTTGCGCATGAGAGCCGCCACTTGGCCACCGTCGAGGCCGGGCATGGCATAGTCCAGAACCACCGCATCCACTGGCTCCGATTCAAAGATGGATAGCCCGCTTTCCCCATCCTGAGCGATGAGAACCGCATAGCCTTCCCGCTCGAGAACCATCCTTCGGATCTCCAGGCCGAGTTCCTCGTCGTCAATGCATAGAACGGTGAGAATCGACACGTACAGGCTCTCCAGTGGAAATGCAGGGGAAACAGCGCCAGCCTACTCTATAACCCGCAGTATGCGCCAGATCTCTCACTTTCAAACTCCATTTTGTACTAAGGTTCATAAATTCTGGGGGTTGGGTGAAGATTCACAATCCTTTCGCATTCCCTTAGCCGCGATGGGTTACGCTAGCGTAAAGACGGAGCGCTGCCCGATAGCACTGGAGAGTGGCGCGTATAGCAGGCGCAAAAACCAGCTTTAGCGGGCGCGCTTTACGGTGAGGACAACCAGTTGAGCCAGAGCGTATTTGTTCTAGAAGACGATAGCGACATTTCCCGTTTGGTACAGCTCCATTTAGAGGCTGCCGGCTTCGAAGTGCGCCTCTTCGCGACTCCCACCAACCTTGTTCCGGACGCGGAACGGAATATCCCTGCGCTCTTCCTCCTCGACATCATGGTTCCGGGCGGGGATGGCCTGGATGTGTGCCGCAGGCTGCGCAATCATCTCGCGCTCAGCGTCGTGCCCATTATCTTTCTGACCGCCAAGGCGAGCGAAAACGACCGCGTTTTGGGGCTTGAACTTGGAGCCGACGACTACATAACCAAGCCCTTCGCCACCAGGGAATTGGTGGCTCGGGTAAAGGCTGTGTTGCGCCGTTTCGAACGCCCTTCCACTCCCTCTGTCGTCAGCTTTGAGGAAGTAGTGATCGATGCCGGCGCCATGCAGCTCAAGGTGCGGGGGGAGTTGACTACCACCACCGCTACCGAATTCCGGCTCCTCGACTATCTTGCCCGGCACCCCGGCCGGGTCTTCAGCCGGGATCATTTGCTTGATGCCGTCTGGGGCGACGCGCGCTTTGTAACCCCCCGCTCGGTCGATGTCTATGTGCGCCGTATCCGTGAGAAAATTGAGTCGGATCCGGAAAGTCCGCGCTATTTGAAGACTGTACGTGGAGCAGGCTACCGTTTTGAAGTTCCTCGTCTTGCCTAGCGGGCTGCGCATGGAATTGTATTGTTTTGGTGGAAGCCCTCGCATTTATGCGGGGATAGGAGTGCTTCAGCGCTCCGGAAGGGGTTCGATCTTTGATCATGCGCTTTAGCGCTGGCATCGAGAAATCCCCGGCTAAAACCGCAGATCCCAGGCTAGACCATGCTGCGCGCAGCATGGGTGGAACTTTCCTATTCGGACCGCCATGCTGAGGATAGCCTCATGACTGGCAGGGTTTTCAGTAAGCTTTTCTTTTCCTTCCTCTCCGTGCTGCTGATTGCGCTGGCGGCCCTGGGCGCTGTGCATGCCATTACCGGCGACTTGATGTTGGCCTCCCTGGTGTCGTTCATCCCGGCCACTCTGCTAGCCGCTCTCCTGGCGCAGCGCGTCGACCGCCGCCTGGGACGCATCGTCGAGTTCGCCAGCCGCATAGCTTCCGGTGATCTCTCCGCGCGTATTGAAGAGGACAACCTCGACGAAATCTCCGCCGTTGCCCATGCCTTGGACGCAACCGCCATGCGCCTGGAGCAGAGCTTCGGCGCCTTGGAAGGGAATCGCCGCCAGTTGACCGCACTGCTGGATAGCATGCAGGAGGCGGTAATTGCCGTAAACGTCCGGGGGCAGGTGAGTTGGTGCAATGCGGTGATGCAACGCATTACCGCCACGCCGGTGCAGGAAGGGCGGGCGCTGGTGCATTCGATCCGCGACCCTGAGGTGCTCGCCTCGGTGGGCGTCGCCCTGGACCAGCGCAAAGTCTGCCGCACCCGCGCGACCTGCATCGCTCCAGGCAGAGTTTTCGAGGTGAACGCGGCTCCCATGCCGGATGGCGGCGCGGTTGCCGTTTTGCACGACATTACGGAAAAGGAGCGCGCTGAGACTACGCGCCGTGATTTTGTCGGCAACGTCTCTCATGAGTTGCGCACCCCGCTTACCTGTGTCACCGGCTACGTTGAGACTTTGCTCGATGACCACAGCCTCTCTGACCAGACGCGCGAGTTTCTGTTGGTCATTCTCAAGAACGCCGCACGCATGAATCGCCTTACCGAGGACCTGCTTGCCTTGGCTAGCGTGGAATCCGGCGACTACAAGCTGCGCCTTCAACCCAAGCCGGCCTCGGCTCTGGTTGAGGATGCGGTCGCATCCCTGGCAGGGCTCGTCATCGATTCCGACCTGGTCCTCCAAGCTGCGGAAACCACGGGCCACTATGTTTTGGCTGACCCGGACGCGCTCAATCAGGTCTTCGGCAATCTGGTGGAGAACGCCATTAAATACGGCAAGTCCGGCGGCCGCATTCTTGTAGGCGCCCGCAGCCTGGAATCGTTTGTCGAGTTTTATGTGCGGGACTTCGGTTCAGGCATCGCTTTCGAGCATCTAGGCCGGATATTCGAGCGCTTTTACAGGGTGGACAAGGCCCGCTCGCGAGAGTCCGGAGGAACCGGCCTGGGCCTCGCCATTGCCAAGCATATTGTGCTGATTCACGGCGGCGACATCCGCTGCGAAAGCGAGCTCGGCGCCGGCGCCACATTCCTTTTCCGGCTGCCCTCAATGGTGGGGGCGCCGCTGGGTATTCCCTCCGGGACGGGCATGAATCAAGAGGATGAGCATATCCCGGAGGAGGATTCCATCGACTTTGCCCATGCACCGGCTGGCGCAACTTCCCTCCACCGGCCAAATACAAGCTAGCCTTAAGCTAGCCTGTATTTCTCACCGGAGTTTTTCAACTTGGGTGAGAAATGTAGGCTAGATTCTGGACCCGCTGTATACTTCGGCGATATCAAGGGAGCAGCCTATGATTGAATAATGAAGCCTGCCGGCTTGACATTGTCCATTTAACCTGAAATTCATTGACAACGCATACCTTCAGAGTAGTGGAAGCTAAAGTGCATATGCCGCGCCCGACAGGGCAGCCCGACGCCTTCGGATCCGGCATTCCGCCGCAGAACGAAGGGCCTCCGCCCTCCGCGGTCCGCAGCTATCTGCTCAGCTGCGGTAATTCCGCTCTGGCCGATCGCGCCTTCGGCGGCCTTATGCTGCTTTGCGCGCTGAGCATCTTCGCCATCGTCGTCTTGATCCTTTTTGAGCTGATTACGCGCTCCCGTCTGAGCATCGAAAAGTTCGGTCTCGGCTTCTTCTTCGGCTCGGCCTGGGATCCGGTGAATGGCAATTTCGGCGCCCTGCCCTTCATCTACGGAACCATCGTTTCCTCGCTTGTGGGGCTAGTCATCGCGGTGCCTTTGGCTATCGGCCTAGCCGTTTTCCTGACCGAAATGTGCCCTAAGCCCCTGCGCGGCCCGCTGGCATTCCTCACCGAGTTGCTGGCGGCGATTCCCAGCGTCGTCTACGGTCTCTGGGCGGTTTTCGTTCTCGTGCCTCTGCTGCGGGACCATGTTAGTCCATGGCTCATGCGAGCATTTGGCTGGAGCGGCCTGTTTACCGGACCGAACTACGGGATTAGCATGTTTGCCGCCGGCGTAATCCTGTCCATCATGATCCTGCCCATTATCTCTTCGCTCTCGCGTGAGGTCATGTCTACCGTGCCCCACTCGCAGCGCGAGGCGGTGCTCGCTCTGGGCGCCACCCGCTGGGAAATGATCCGCATAGCCGTGCTGCGGAATGCGCGCATCGGCATCGTCGGAGCCGTCATCCTCGGCTTGGGCCGCGCCTTGGGAGAAACCATGGCCGTCACCATGGTCATCGGCAATCGCCCGGAAATATCGCATTCACTTCTGGCTCCCGCCTATAGCATGGCCAGCGTGATCGCCAATGAGTTTACTGAGGCTTCCGATCCGCTCTATCTGAGCGCGCTCATCGAAATCGGCCTTGCGCTCTTTGTCGTAACCATCATCGTCAATGCCTTGGCGCGCGTCCTGGTGTGGGCTGTGACCCGCGGCGCGCCGGTGAGGGGCACCTGACCCATGGGATCGAAGACCTTACGTCCGCCGTTACGCGTCAGCAAATCGACCCAGACTTGGCGCGCCTTTGCCAACCACTTGGCCACGGTTGCGGCTGTGGCCAGCACTATCATCGTCGTGGCCCCGCTGGTCGCGATCTTCGGGTATCTCCTTTATAAGGGAGCAAGTTCGCTCAATCTGGCCTTTTTTACTCAAATTCCCAAACCTGTGGGGGAGCCGGGCGGCGGAATGGCCAACTCCATCGTTGGCTCTGGGGTTATTTTGGCCATCGCCAGCCTCATGGGCGTGCCGGTGGGGATTGCCAGCGGCATTTACATCGCGGAGTTCGGCCGGGGTACCCGTCTTTCCAATATGGTCCGCTTTACCGCGGACGTGCTCAACGGCGTGCCTTCGATCGTCATGGGAATTGCCTCCTATTCGCTCATCGTTCTGCCGCAGAAGCACTTCTCGGCTCTTGCCGGCGGCGTCGCGCTGGGCATCATGATGGTTCCAACCATCACCCGCACCACCGAAGAGATGCTGCTCATGGTTCCGCAAAACGTGCGCGAAGCCGCCCTCGGGCTTGGCGTGCCCAACTGGCGCTCGGTGCTCTCCATCACCTTGCGCACCGCTTCCCCAGGGGTCATTACGGGCTGCATGCTGGCCTTTGCTCGAGTTGCCGGAGAGACGGCGCCGCTGCTCTTTACCGCCTTTGGCAATCAGTTCTGGAGCGCCAGCATTAATGAACCCATCGCCGCTCTCCCGCTGCAGATATTCGTCTATGCCATCTCTCCCTACGACGAATGGCATCGGCTTGCATGGGCCGGAGCGTTGGTGCTCATTGTGTTGATCGTTGTCTCGGTGGCTCTCGTCCGCTACGCCGCGGGGCGCGGAGTCTTGAAAGGGGCCAATTAGACCGTTTTCAGTGTAGGTGTGCCCTCTAGCCTGCTCTCATCAGGACCATAGCAAATCTGACCGGATCGCACTCACTGTGAAAAAGTTCTAAGAAAGCTGTTCGTAATTTGCTTGAGAAGGATACAGCAACAGGAGGAAGGCTCTCGTGGGCGTAGGCATTGAAGTTTCCAGCCTGAATGCGTGGTATGGCTCCAACCATACTCTGCAGGACATTAACCTCCACCTTCCTGCCAACCACGCGACCGCGCTCATCGGCCCCTCGGGCTGCGGCAAATCCACGTTCGTGCGCTGCCTCAACCGCATGCATGAGACCAATCCCATAGGCCGCGTCACCGGTACGGTTCGCATCGGACAGGTTGATATCTATGGCGACGCATCGCCGGTTGAAATCCGCCGCCGCGTGGGCATGGTCTTCCAGCGCCCCAACCCGTTTCCCACCATGTCGATTTATGACAATGTCGCCTCCGGTCTTCGCCTCAACGGCTACAGAAACCGTAAGGTTCTCGATGAGGTCGTGGAGCGCTCGCTGCAACAGTCGGCCCTTTGGGAAGAAGTGAAGGACGACCTCAGAAAGAAATCCGGCGCCAGCCTTTCCGGCGGCCAACAGCAGCGTTTGTGCATCGCCCGCGCTCTCGCCGTCGATCCTGAGGTCATGTTGATGGATGAGCCGGCTTCGGCCCTCGATCCAGTCTCCACCGCCAAGATCGAAGATCTTATCTTTCAACTGAAGTCTCAATACACTATCGTTATCGTCACCCATAACATGCAGCAGGCCGCCCGGGTTGCCGAGAACACCGGGTTCTTTTTGAATGGGAAGCTGGTGGAGTTCAATTCGACCCACAAAATCTTCACCAATCCCACCGACAAGCGGACGGAAGATTACATCACAGGGAGGTTCGGATGATGCGAATTCGTTTTCATCGCCAACTCGACGACCTTAAGGAAAGGCTTCTGGTTATGGCCGGCATGGCCGAACAGGCGATCCAGCGCTCCGTCGAGGCCTACCGTGTGCGCGATCTATCCATCTGTGACCTGGTGGATCGCAGTGAACTGTCCATCAACGGCTTTGAGCGGGAAATCGACCAGATGGCCCTCGATCTGTCTGGCCATGGAACAGCCCATGGCTATCGATCTCCGCTTTATTCTGGCGGTCATCAAGATCAATGCCGATCTTGAGCGCGTTGGCGATCAGGCTGCGAGTATCAGTGATCGTGTCCGCGATCTCCAGGCGTTTCCCGTCGTCGATCTGCCGGTTGATATTCAGCGCATGGCCTCGCTTGCCTCCGCCATGGTGCGCAAGGCGCTGCAAGGCTTTATTGAGGGAGATGCCCAGGTCGCGAACACCGTCCTCTCCATGGACGACAGTGTCGATAAATTGAACGACACCGCCTTTTTCGCCCTTTGCAACCTGATCAAAGAGCAGCCGCATTGCGCCCCTCAGGCGCTGAATGCGCTGATGATCGCCCGAAACCTGGAACGCATCGCCGACCATGCGACCAATATCGCCGAAGACGTCATTTTTTGGATTCAAGGGGCGGACGTGCGCCACCACCTCAGCGCCTAGCCCGAAAGAAATAAAGGTGAATTGGGGCGGAGAACCTTTGTACCGGGGAAACCTACTGCGCACGCACTGACCCGTTACCGTTGCTTCCTTCCGGACCTGGCGGGGTTGGCGGGGTTGCGTCGCGTAGGCCCCGGCACGACTCAATCATACCATCGACAACCTCTACGCCGCCGTCTGCCTTGGGTGGGCCGCAGGCCCCCCCTTCTGTATTTTCAGTTGCTGTGGGATTGAAGGATCCAAACCCTCCACCAATCCTGGTGCCCCATATCTGGCGCGCCCTTTGCGCCAGATATGGGAAACCGTAAACCTCTGCAGCGCAAGAGGGTTTTGGTGGAAGCCCCCTGCTTTAGCAGGGGGAAGCTGGACTTTAGTCGAGCGGAAAAGCCTTCAACCCTAAAATGGGCTTTAGCCCTGGGCCTTTCCCGATGCCAACGCCTGGGAAACCGCAGATCTCTCCACTCCGCTTCGCTCCGGTCGAGATGACAAAGTTAGGTGTAATTGCTGGGTGCGCCAGGTCCCGATTCTGGGACCTGGGATTCCACAAATCCCGATCGACACTGTCGTCACCGGGTTTTCCGAACTCACGACAAAACCCGCTTCTCACGGCACCAGCACCACCGGAGCCCGCCAAAATGCGGCTTTCTGTCCATCCGGGTTCAGCACGCTTATCTGACACTCATACTCGCCTGCCGCAAGCTGATTGAGAGGAATACTGAACCTGAGCGGCATCGTCTTCAATCGATTGTCCAGTTCCGCCGTCACTTCCATCGGCTGTGTCTCAAACACTTTGCTTTGCCCCCGATAGAAACTCACGAATGCGATTAACGGCTGCGTAGCTGGCGCACCCTGCTCGTAAGCCTGCAGGTAAACATACATATTCTGGCCTTTGCGAAAGACCCGGGTCACGCTGGGAATCAATTTCACGCCATTCAGCACCAACGGGTTGGCCGCCTCGTCCTTGTTCTCGTTTTTGTTTCTTTCCGTGTTATAAAGCGCATCCTTTAGATCCACCTGCTGGCTGCTCAACACCACAGAGCTGATCGGAATTCGCTTCTCCTCCTTGTTCAGGTTTGGAACCACAAACGAGGCTTGGTAGGTCCCGATTCTCCCCGTCTCATCGTCCCGAGCGAGAAACTTGATGGTGTACTTGCCGGGCAGAACCGTGAAGCCGGCATCGTATTCAATCGGCCGCTTTGCCAACTCTTGCGCGGTCGCGTCGCTCAGCTTGATATTCACCTTGTCGCGAAGATTTGTAACCGTCGTGCCGCCGTAATCGTCCTTGATCTCGCCGATGAAATCGATGAGCGTATGTTCGGCGCCTCCGCGCTTGGCCAGGGCCAATTCGCGCCCGGGGATCTTAACTACGATCGGGACAAAATATTCCGCCCGGTTCAATTGGAAATAGTCGATCTCCATGGCGATAGTGAGATCGGTGACCGGGTCGGGCAGCATCAGAGCATCTTCAAGCTGCCGTTCCTTATCGGCGGCATTAAATTTGCTGAACTGCTTGCCCGCATAGTAGCCCTGGCGGTAATCCAATTTGGCTGATAAGTCCCCATTCAGCGATACCTTGATGCGGCGGAATCTTCCATCCTGCACTGTATTGGTCGTGTAATACCCGAGGATGTAGTAGCTTGTAACCGACTCCTCCGCCTGCGAGATTCCCTTGGTAAGGTCGTTGTAATCGAACAGTGCCTTCCCGCCGGTATCCGAGGCCAAGGCATAGAGCGTGTCCTGGGATTGTTCGAGCCTTGTCGTTACCGCTTGCGCCGCCGCGCCGGAGTACATGGCGGCATTGCCCTGCGATCCTTGAGTGGCGTCGCCTAGGGGAGCCTCGGCTACCAGACCGCGCGCGTCGATCGGCCAGAATGCCACGCCCGAGCGGATAGCGTCGTCAATGGTGGCATGAAGCTGCGCCTGGTTGTTCAGCCCATTCAGCCGCATACCGCTGGCGAAGTAAATCAGCAATTTCTTCTCATTGAGGCGTCCCAGCATTTTAGCGGCTGTCTGAAGCGCGGCTAACTGGCGGTCGGTGTTGAAGATGTTGAACTCGCTGTCGTCCTGGCCAAAGGCAGCGCCGGTGTCGGAGCTGCTGGCGTCGTCTGTGAGCTCGGCCGACTCCTGCCCTTCGCCCACAATCATCGTTTCCAGAATGCTCAAGAGCCGGTCGCGATCGTTGGTGAAATCCTCTAATACATTCACCGCGCCCCCGGAATATCTGAGGATGGCCACGAGGTCCTCGGGCCTTATTTGCGCTCTGATGAACTTCTGCGCCGCCGCCAGCGCGCGTAGCTGGTCCGCAGGCGGCATCGCGGTCATATCAAAGTACAGGGCCAGCAGGCGGCGGTTTTTGTAGCGCGTGCTTCCAGGCGTTTCTCCTGAGATTTGGCTTGGGGCCAGCCGGTAATAGATCTTGACATTTTCAGGCGCCGCTTGAGTTGCCGGGGGAGTGCTGGGAGTCTTTGAAAATTCCTGCTGTTCGCAGAAGCGGATGGTCTGCGGCGCGTTGTTTTCCGTAATCGCGAAATCCTTCGCGCTCAGCCCGTTGATGGGGTTTCCAGCCTTGTCCTTAACCACCACCGTCTCGACTACTAACTGAGAGCTGACGGAGATGGTAGGTATCTGGTTACCCTGGGGCGAAGTATTTTCTCCTACCTGCTGAGCAGCGGCATTCAACGCCAGCAAGAGGACGAGGGCAACAATGCATCGCATACTTCAGAACCTCAGGCGCAGCGTGGTCTGCATGCTGCGCATCGCGTTGGCGGCTATCGGCAGTCCGAACTGCGGGCTGGTGACGGTTGAGTTCCACGTGGTATAGGTGACGTGGTTGAGCAGGTTGGTCGAGTCCACGCGCAGGTCGAGATTGTAACGGCCATGCAGGCGGAATGTGCGTCCCGCCGAGGCGTTCAAGCTGAATTGAGCGGGGCCGATGATTGAATTTCTGCCTGCGTTGCCCCATTGGCCTGACGCTGGCGCGGTGTATGCCGCGGCATTCAGAAAATAACCCGGAGCACCCCCGTAAATCGGCGCTCCCGTGCGGTCAGGCCGGATGGGGCCTGTCACTCCCGTGCCCGGAACTGCCGCAAGATAGATAGGGGTCTGAGGCAGCCCGCTGCCCGCCGTAACCTGAGTAAAGAAGGTCCATTCTTTGAAAAGCACTCCTCTCCAGCCGCTCAGCAATGTTCCTCCGCCCATTCCCATGCCTGTGGTGTATTGGAATTGCAGGTTCAGAAGATTGCGCTGGTCGAAGGTCGAAAGCCCGCGTTCTCCGCGCAGATTGAGCCAGTTCTGGGCGGTGGTTGGGGTGCTGGGCGAGCTCGGGCTTGATGGTCCAGTACCGGTACTGCTGCCGCCGGAGCCGGTGCCCCCGGAACTCCCTCCGCCGCTCGAGCTACTGCCGCCGCCGGGGCTGTTGCCGGAGCCACCGCCTGAACTGGACGAACTCGACGATGCCGCGTTTTGCGTGGAGACCCCGCCCTGGCCTCCCAAGGAGGAATCATCGTCGATCGATTTTGAGAAAGTGTATTGCAGTGTTGCCGTAAATCCGTTGTGTAACCTTCGCCGTAGCTGAATACTGCCCGCTTGGCGGGTTGAATTGCCATTGGCCGTGAGATAGACAAATCCGGCAGGGCAGCTCGGGCAGGGATTCACCGCGCCGATGGGAAAAGTATTGGGCAGGAACTGCTGCTGGCCCCGCGTCCCTTTTATGCCCAGATAAGTTGCCGTCAACTGCAGCGAGCTGGGCAGATCCCGCTGCACCGTCAGCTCCCAGTTCTGCGCGTAGCCGACACGGATATTCCGGTCGACGGCATAAGTGTTCTCGGTAATCGAGGAGCAGGGATTAAATCCGTTGGCCAACGTGAGCGGGCAAGCGGCGCTGTTTTGGACGCTCAAGCTCTTCGACAGGGGCGCCTGCTGCGCCATCTGCGTGGCGAGCGTTTGATAGACCGAAGTATCGTCGTAGATTCCATATCCCGCGCGAACTACCATGGACGACCCGGCGATAGGGCGCCATGCGATTCCTACGCGTGGTTCGAAGCCGTGTTTGTCGGGACGGATGAGCGAGTCCGGATATTTCAGTCCGGTCAACGGTCCGACCGGATTGTTGGCCACCACCGGCGCCGCCGCAGCAAATCCTGGTGTGATGTCGAGGTTTACCAGGCGGCCAAACAACTCCGTAATCGGCGCGCCGTATTCCCAGCGAATCCCGGCATTCAAACTGAATTCCGGTTTTATTCTCCAGTCGTCGGTGATGTAGGCGTCATAAACGGATTCGCGGAAATATTTGTCGGCGTTGCCGAATGCGATGCCGCTGGTGTCTGGAACTCCCAGCATGAAATCGGCCAGGTCGGAGCCGCCTGTTACAACGCCATTCACCATCCCTTGAGTCGCCGCGCCGGTAAAGGTAAATGTGCCTCGCGGATCCTGTTGCGACAGGTAATTGAACTCCTGTCTGCGGAAATCCCCTCCGAAGGTGACATTGTGACGCTCGCGGTTCCACAACATGGAATAGGACCACGCATTCGTTTCATTGCGATTGGACGCGCTTTGTCCATCGGAAAGCCCGGCGATCCCGCTGGAAAAGGTCAGAGCCGGCGGACCCCAGTTGACCGGGTCCTGATTGTTCCCTGTGATTCCGGCGTTGCCTGAAATATTTTCCCGGTTCTCAAAATACGGTGTTACACGGGTCCTTAAACGGCTGAAGCGGTATCCGGGAGTCATAAACAGTTGTTGGTTCAACCGGTGCTGCCAACTGATGGCGGTGTTGATTCCCAGCACATCGGTGGTGTCGACGAAACCGAACAAGTTCGGGCTGTCCTGGCGGACGCTTTCGAAAGCAAAGATGCCATAAAGCTGATTCTTAGCATTGACAGTCTGATTAAAGCGCGATTGCAAAGCGTCCTGATGCGCGTTGCTGACGATCGGAACCTGGTAGTTGTAGCGCGTGCCTCCGTTAAAGTTGGGTAAGGGGTAAAGCTTCAGCAAGGCCTGCGCCTGCGGGCTGATCGGGACAACGTTGCCCGGAAATGGCAATCCTGTTTTCGGATTGAAGACCTCGACCGGCTGACCGGCCGCATTCAGCGTTTGCGAAAAATCTCCATTTCGTTCCGCCAAATTTGGGACCGCGGTGGATTGCGTTGTGGCGTTGCGGTCTCGTGTCCACTGGTATCCGACAAAAAAATTAGGACCGTTGGGGAGTATATGGGGAATCCTCAGCGGGCCGCCTAGAGTGGCGACGCCGGTCAGGTCGTTATAAGCCGGCTTAGGTGTGTTCAGGCCGGTGAGCGAAAACGGCCGGGCATCCAACGCGGCGTTATCGAGCCTCATGCCGATGCTCCCGTTGTAAAGCCCCTTTGCGCCGTTGCGATTATTCCCAAAAGCCTGGGCCAGAGAGAACGCCGAAGTAGCCGCATTATTGACGCTGCCATTGATCAGCAGGCCGTTGGCGGCGCGCTGGTTCAGGTCTTCTCCACTCGATCCCGGTGCGGGCGATCCTGGTGCAGGCGATCCCGGTCCCTGCGCTCCGGATTCCGCGGTCTGGTTGGCCTGCGGCTTGGCAATAGCGGCTTTGATTTGATCGGCCGGCAATAGCTTCAGCTCCCACTTCGCCATAGGCGCATTCGGCGCGATCGCCGCATCCTGGCTAATCGTTGAAAAGCCTGTCATCTCGACGTGAATCGTCCAGACTCCATCCTTCAGATCGGGGAAGGAATAGACGCCCTGTTGATCGGTGATGGCGGTGACCTTCTTATCACCCTGGGTTGCAGTTACCGTTGCTCCGGGAACAGGCAAGCCGCCGAAGGTCACCTGTCCGTGGTGCTCAGAAGCCGCGGCCAGGCTGGAGACGGTTAAGCACGCGATGGCGCAGAGGAGACGGAGGTAACTGACCGTGCGCCGCCATGGCATCGAATTCACCACCCACCTTAATTCGGGGAAGGCTTCTCTACGTGGTCGATGACCAGCACGTCGACCGGAGTCTTCTTCGCATCCAGCTTCAGTCCAAGCTGCTGCTGCATTGCGTCGAACAACCCCGGCGCGGCATCGACATCGGCTGCGCCATCGCCGGTCTGCTTCGGAAACTGCGGCGGATGCCCATTGAATTCCGAATCATCGGGCGTGAAGGTGAAGGCGAAATCGTATTTCCCCGTAAGACCCGTCTGATCCACCACCGGCCGGTCCAGGACGAGGGTCTGCAGAAAGCCCGTAAAATCCGCCATGGTCCCGTTCATCATTCGCAGGCTCAGTCCTCCTCCTTTTCCCGGTCCAAAGCCTAAGCCGGGGAGCGGTCCATGCATCTGCGTCGGCATCATCTTGTTTCCATTCTTTCCTACCGTAAGCACGTATGCGGAAAGCTCTTGCTTTTCGTGATGGAAGGTCAGCTTGAATCGGTCCGCCAGCAGCTTCCGTATCATGATCCGCACTTGCTCAGGGTTGGGCGCACCCTCCTGATCCGGCACTGCGGCGATATCGTAGCGGTCTGTGTTGATCCACTCCGGCGCGCCGACGACCTGTTTCGCCTGTACCTCGTAGGCAAACGAGATCAGGTCGCCCAGAGAAGAGTTGCGCGTGGCAAAGTTGCGGCCTCTTACGGTAAGTCCCTGCATTCTCGTGGCGCCGGAGTTATTCGGCTTGATGGTCGCGACTTCAAATGACGGGTTTGCATCCGGCGCCATTAGCTTTGGGGGCGCTGGCGGCGGCGGAATCTCCCACGCCGTCTCCGGGGTCGGGCGTACTAGGGTCAGGGGCAGCGAATTGGGGCCTTGGCTCCAGCTTCCCACAATGGACTTGCCGTCCGCACTCAACTTCCCCTCATAACTGCCGCCGATCAGGTCGATTGAATACTTAAAGGTCGAGCCATCCAATGTGACCGAGGAGGCATTGATGGGCTGCGCCCCCTGGTCAATGCTGTACATGACAGCCTTCAACCGGCCATCGTCTTTCGAGACCTTCAGGATCGTCCGTAGGTCCTTTTGCGCGTGAAGTGTTCCCTGCCAGGTCCCGGTAACATCGTGGGGATTGTTCTCTGCCGGGGACTGTGCCCAGCTTAGTGCCGCGCTTCCCAAGCCAAACACAAACGGCACAGCCATGGCCAACGTTCCAGCCACACTCAGTAAGAGCCTTCTACTGAACTTCAGTTTGTGCGCAATGGGTTCGATCATGACTTGGGCAGTCCTTTCTTTAGATCAGCCCTGTAATGAAGCGAAGAATTATATATAAGACGTTTGTACTCTACTATTTCGTTCGGTGGCACAGATTTTATCTTTTTGCAGGGCTCTCCCAGCCCGAAGGGAATCTTTGTTGTCCTACCTAGTTCGGGTGCCCCAGGTCCCGATTTTGGGACCTGGGATACTACAAATCTCCATGGGAAGAAGCGAAGTTAAGTCAGAACATAAAAATTATTTAGTTCTCCGAGGGCCTCTCGACACCGTCGACGATGAGAACCTTCACCGGCCCCTTCTGCGGTTCTAGTCTCAACCCTAACTGCTCCTGAATGGCGGTGAAGATAGAAGGTCCGGAAGATTCAGCCGAGGCTGTACTGTCAGTCCCTTGCCCAGAGCCGGGCGGCTTCTGGAACATCGGACCCTGGCTCTCAGCGGGCGCCCACTGCAAAGTGAAATCATATTTGCCGGTAAGCCCGGTCTTATCCACAACGGTGCGCCTTAGTTGCTGCGACAATACCTTCGTTAGAAACGTCACGGGAACACCTTGACCTGTGACTTGGCCGCGTCTCATCATCATCGTGCCCGCCCGTCCGGTGCCGTCAGGCCCTTTGATTCCCTGGGAGTAAGTGTCACCCGGCTTTGCCTCATGAAGTTTGGCGCCGCTCTTCGCCGTCACCAGGGCATAAACGGGAAGTTCTTTCGTCTCCCAATGCACCTTCAGCTTGAACCGGTCCTCTAGAAGCGGCTGAAACATAAGCCTGCGCTGATCGAAGCTAATCTTGCTCAGCTTGGCTACATCAGAGCCGTCCACCTTCGCCTCAATATCATAGCCGTCGGATCTGACCCAGTTAGGAGCTCCGGAGATTTGGTCGTCCTCGACTCCATATGCCTCTCGCAAAAAGAACTGCAGAGGGACATTTGTTGCGCTGAAACCATCAGGCGTAAACATGAGCCTCATCCCTCCGTTGCCGGATTTGTCTGGCTTAATCGAAGCAACCTCGAATGCAGGCAATGGAGGCGCGCTTTGGGTTGCGGTTACTTGGCTGAATACCATCGAAACTGTGACGGCGACCAATCCAGGTATGCTCAGCAAGAGCTTTCGCTCGGTCATGATTGGGGCATCCTTTCTTAGGACCAGCCCGCTTTGCGGTAAAACAAATGCCGGGTGCCCCATATCTGGCGCGCTCTTTGCGTCAGATGTGGGATTCCACCAATGTCATACAGACGCTGCCCTGCGCAGCGATTCCTTGCAGTACGCAGTATAGAGAAGGGTGGATCCTCCGGCACACAGGAATTTTCCAGCACACCCGCCATTCGCTGTAAACTATGCGCATGGGAAACAAAAACACAGGAAAACGCGAACAGAAGAAGCCGCCCAAGCCCAAACCCAAAGTTGAGCCCGGGCGCAAACGCGAAGAAGCGCCACCGATCAAACGATTTTGATTGGAGCGAGCCTGTGGTTCGCTCCCGCCACGCCCCAACGTTGCGAACGGTGCCTTGAGCCACGTCTCGAAATCGTGACGTGATGCCTGCGGCTCTTCGGACCCATAAACTCCCAGTTTCAGAAATTAAGGAATCGCCTGGTGCGGAGCCTTTGGGTGGAAGCCCCCGCATTTATGCGGGGGTAGGAGCGCTTCAGCGCTCCGGGAAGTTCGACTCTGAAGATGATGCGCTTTAGCGCTGGCGTGGGTAAATCCAGGGCTAAAACCCACCTTAAGATCAACCATTTTTCTCTGGACTGAAGTCCAGCTTCCCTCGCTAAAGCAGGGGGCTTCCACCAAAACCCTTCTCCGGAGCTTTGAAGAGTACGGCCTTTAGGCCGTACGTAAGTGGTTGAAAAGTCGATCGGCTTTACAGGCTGCGGAAAAAGGCCGATGCGGAGCTTTTGGGTGGAAGCCCCCGCATTTATGCGGGGGTAGGAGCGCTTCAGCGCTCCGGGAAGTTCGACTCTGAAGATGATGCGCTTTAGCGCTGGCGTATCGGCTAAAACCCACCTTAAGATCAACCGTTTTTCGCTGGACTGAAGTCCAGCTCCCCCCGCTAAAGCAGGGGGCTTCCACCAAAACCCTTCTCCGGAGCTTTGAAGGGTACGGCCTTTAAGGCCGTACGTAAGTGGTTGAAAAGTCGATCGGCTTTACAGGCTGCGGAAAAAGGCCGATGCGGAGCTTTTGGGTGGAAGCCCCCGCATTTATGCGGGGGTAGGAGCGCTTCAGCGCTCCGGGAAGTTCGACTCTGAAGATGATGCGCTTTAGCGCTGGCGTGGGTAAATCCAGGGCTAAAGCCCACCTTAAGATCAACCGTTTTTCGCTGGACTGAAGTCCAGCTCCCCCCGCTAAAGCAAGGGGCTTCCACCAAAACCCTTCTCCGGAGCTTTGAAGGGTACGGCCTTTAGGCCGTACGTAAGTGGTTGAAAAGTCGATCGGCTTTAGCCGCTGAGGGAACAGTTTTTTCGCACTCTCTTATACCTTTCCCTGCAGCCTGTTTTAGCGCCTACATGCTTCGTACAGCGGGCAAAGCACAAGCTGAACCTTCGAGAAGGATTTTCCGGAACAAACCTAATAACCGTTGGCGACCAGATACTCGACGGTCAGATCGAACTCCGGTGGACGCTGGCGCTGCTCGCTAAACTTCAACAACACATCAGCCTCGATATTCAGCGGCTGCCCAGGCTGCAAAGCGTGCAGGTTCGTCCGCGCGTAGGTGTGAGGGATGATTGCAACCTCCACAACATCGCCCTCGGGTGTATCCGGCTCCCAGCGAGCGATTGTCAGGCTGATTCCTTCGATGGCGATGGAGCCCTTTTCCACCATGTAGCGGCTCAAGCTGCGGGGTATAGCGATGCGCAGCCGCCAATCCGTGAGTGCCGGGTCCGCTTGAGCATCGATTGGCGTCAAGCTCAGCAGCTTTCCGGTTCCATCGACATGGCCTTGCACCACGTGGCCGCCCAGAGGCGCGCCGGCGGGTGTGGGCAGCTCCAGGTTCACGATCGATCCCGGCGCGAGCAGCGAGAGGGAAGTTCTAGCGACGGTTTCAGCCGCCAGGTCCGCGTAAAAGTGTGGCGGGTCCCTATCCAGCATAAGGTCGACCGCGGTCAGGCAGACTCCGCTGACGGCGATGCTATCTCCTGTGCGCAGCTTGATTCCCGGAGCTGCGATCGCTATACGCCGGGAGCCTTCTCCCTGCTCCACGCTCAAGATCGCTCCTGTGGTCTCGATCAATCCGGTAAACATTCTAAGTAACTCCATTCCAAGGATCGCGCAGATAGGCCTCCAAAGCAAAATCATCGGCGAATTTTCGCAAGGTGAACTCCGCTGCGCTGTTCCTGATGAGGTCTTCAAGGCTCCGCGGCCGGACGCTTGAGGCAACCATGGGAACCGCATCCGCTCCCAGAAAGATGGGGGCATAGAAGAGCACCAGGCGGTCGACCGCATTCTCGTTAAGCGCTGCCGCATTGATCTCCGCGCCGCCTTCAAACAGCACGCTGGTTATCTCCATCGCTCCCAGCCGCTTGATCGCCGCCGCCATGGAGACTTGTTGGCCCGCCTCTCCCAGGCGTTCCAGGTGGATGCCGCGATCTCTCAACGACTGTTGCGCGCTTGAACTGGCCTGGGTAAAGAAGATGAGGACATCGCCCTTGGCCGTGCTAACCAGCTTGGAGTCGGCCGGCGTGCGCAGCTGCGAGTCCAGCACGACTCGCAGCAGCGGGCGCCGTCTGGGCAGCTTGCTGCGGTCGGTCAGCAGGGGATCGTCGGCCAGAATCGTTCCGATGCCGGTCAGCAGCGCATCGGCTGCGTGACGCATCTTGTGCACTTCTTCTCTGGCCGCTTCACCTGTAATCCAGACACGCCGCTCTGCCCCGTTGCGGGCAGCAGCGATGCGCCCATCGAGACTTGCTGCTACCTTCATAGTGACAAATGGAAGCGAGCTCTGCACGAACTTCGCGAAGCCGTCGTTGAGCTTGCGCGCCTGGGCCTGCAGCACTCCGGTCTCGACTTGAACGCCGGCGGCAAGCAGTCTCTGAATGCCCGAGCCACGGACCATTGGATTCGGGTCGCTGGTGGCGATGACAACCCGCCGCACACCCGCCGCCAGCAACGCCTCGGTACAAGGTCCGGTGCGTCCCTGATGGTTGCACGGCTCCAGAGTGACGTAAGCAGTCGAGCCCCGCGCCAGATCGCCGGCCTGTTTCAGCGCGGCGATCTCCGCATGGTCCCGTTTGTCGTATTCATGAAAGCCTTCGCCGGCCAAGCTGCCGCCTTGCACCAAGACACAGCCGACGGCGGGGTTAGGAGAGGAGAGGCCGACGGATCGGCCGGCTAACTCCAGCGCTCGCTCCATCCATCGCCGATCCTCCTCGCCAGACATCGTCTCCACCTCAACAAATCCGGGTGCTTCGACCGTTAGTTGTTATACAAACGCCGGGTGCCCCAGAGCCTGCCCTGAGCTTGCCGAAGGGTCCCGATTCTGGGACCTGGGATTTTCAGCTTCCCAGCAGCGAATCCACAAAAATCTGGCTGTCGAAGGGCAGCAGATCGTCCAGTTTTTCCCCCACGCCCACATAGCGCACCGGTAAGCGAAGCTCGCGCGCAATAGCCACCGCGATCCCGCCCTTAGCCGTCCCATCCAGCTTGGTGAGCACAATCCCGGTGGCGCCCGCGGCTTCGGTAAAGAGCCGCGCCTGTTGCAACCCGTTCTGGCCGGTGGTTGCGTCCATCACCAGCAGGACTTCGTGCGGAGCGCCATGGACGATCCGTTGCGCCGTTCGCCGCATCTTGTCGAGCTCGGTCATCAGGTTGCTTTTGGTGTGCAGCCTGCCTGCCGTATCCACGATGAGCACGTCAGTGTTGCGCGCCTTAGCCGCCTGCAAGGCATCGAAGAGAACGGCGGAAGGGTCGCCCCCCTGCCTGGTCTTGATCATCTCGACGCCGGTGCGTTGACCCCAGACTTCAAGTTGTTCGATAGCCGCGGCGCGAAACGTATCCGCGGCGCAAAGCAATACGGTCTTCCCCTGCTTGCGGAAGTAGGCGGCAAGTTTTCCCGCGGTGGTCGTCTTTCCCGTTCCGTTCACGCCGACCATCATGATTACGAAAGGCGGAGCCGTGTACCTGGGTTTGAAGAAGTCCTGCTCCTCTTCGGCGTCGAGAATCGCTTTGATCTGCCCTTTCAGCAGATCCCTTAACTCGCCGCCGTTTCGGATCTCATGACGCCGGGTCTTTTCGCGGAGAGCGTCGATCACCTCCGTCGTGGTCTGCACCCCTAGATCTGAAACCAGCAGGTTCGTCTCCAGATCTTCGAGCGCTGCTTCATCGACCTCGCGGGTCAGCGACACGATTGAATCGAGCCGTTCGCTCAGGTTCTCGCGGGTGCGCGAGACGGCCTCCTTCATCCGGCCGAATAGGCCCTTTTTCTCCGGTTCTTCCAGGCTGCCAAACAGGGTCTGAATCATCTGCGCTCTCGATACCTTATGTTCTGAGTTTACGTTAGGCGAGATGCCGCAGGTTTTTGGTGGAAGCCCCCTGCTTTAGCAGGGGGGAGCTGGACTTCAGTCCAGCGGAAAGCGGTCGATCTTATAAATGGGCTTTAGCCCTGGAATGCGGGGGCTTCCACAAAAAGCGCGCTCTTCGACTTTTTTCCGCAGCCTGTAGAACCATGCTCCGCAGAGATCACTCGTCGCGGCCGGGACGGGCCATCAATTCGCGTATCGCATCCTGCGGCGATTTCGCTTGATAGAGAATTCCCGACATTTGTTCGGTTATCGGCATCTCCACTCCGCGCATCCTGGCCAATCCCAGCGCGGCGGAGGTGGTGTGTACGCCCTCGGCGACCTTGCCATCGAGCCGCGCCAGAATCTCCGGCAACTGGTGGCCGCGGCCGAGCTCGACGCCGACCAGGCGATTGCGCGAAAGCGGCCCGGTGCAGGTTAGCACCAGGTCTCCCAGCCCCGATAGTCCGGCTAACGTCTCCCGGTAGCCGCCGCAGGCGACCGCCAGGCGGGTCACCTCCGCGATCCCCCGAGTGACGATCGCCGCTACGCTGTTGTGCCCCAAGCCCAGCCCGGTGGCGATTCCCGCGGCCAGGGCGATCACGTTCTTAAGCGCGCCGCCTAGCTCCACTCCGGCCACATCTCGATTGGTATAGAGCCGAAGCCCAGGCGAGGTAAACTCTTCCTGGATGCGGGCCGCCCACATGTATTCGCGAAAGGCGATAGTGATCGCGGTAGGCGAACCGGCGGCGACTTCTTGCGCGAATGAAGGACCGCTGAGCGCACCCACCGCCAGCTCGTTCTCACCCAGCACCTCCGCAATGACCTCCGTCATGCGCAGAAAAGTGGTCCCCTCGATTCCCTTGGTGGCGCTCACCAATATCTGGGGAGCGCGAAGGAACGCCGCCATCTCCCCATAAATTTCGCGCATATGTTGCGCCGGTACCGCGCTGACCACGATATCGGCGCCGTCCACGGCCAAGCCCAGATCTGTGGTAGCGGCCACTTGCTCCGGGATACGGTGCCCGGGGAGGTATGCCGGGTTCTCCCTGTGCCTCCCGATCATCTCTGCGACCGCCGCGGAATGAGACCAAAGGATAAGGGAGTGATCTTCCCGCCGGCTGAGCGCGATGGCCAGCGCAGTTCCCCACGAACCGCTGCCTACAATAGCGATTCGGCTCATGTCGCGGTCGTCCTCGGCTTGCCAAAGCGATATTCCGATCCATTCGCCAGACGGATGATATTCGCCTTGTGCTTGGCGATTACCAATGCGGAACAGCAGAAGACCACAATCCGAAAGAAATTGGTATGGGCCGCGGGCGAGAGGAGCAAGGTCAGAAAGGGAAGCGCGATGGCCGCAAAGATAGAAGCCAACGAGACATAACGGCTAAGCAGAAACACAACCAGGAAGAGCCCCAATGCGACAACGGCGGCCCAGGGGCTGAGTGCAAGGAATACGCCCAGCGCGGTTGCTACGCCCTTGCCTCCCTTAAAGCGCAGCCAAATGGGAAAAATATGGCCCACCATGGCGCAAAAACCCGCCAGGATCGCCGCATTCTCGAGCGTTATAGCGCCTGCGTTCCGGGCCAGATATTCCGCCAGCAGCACAGATGCGGCGCCTTTGCCCGCATCCAGCAGGAAAGTGAGGGCGCCCAGCCCCTTGGCTCCCGAGCGCACAACGTTGGTTGCGCCAATATTGCCGCTGCCCTGAGCGCGTATGTCCTGCTTGCGGAACAGGAGCACCAGCAGAAAGCCGAATGGAATGGAACCCAGCAGATATGCCACGCCGGCGACTGTCAAATAGATGTACATGGTCAATCAGCCTTTGAGTGTAGCAGCGCTGCTAGAACCGATCGTCAACCCCTCCGGAATTCCTGCCTGCGCTGCTATCGGTTGTGGCCTCCCACCCTTGCTGCGCAAGGATGGGGCACCCTGGATCTGTTTCAAGTATGGATCCAAAATCACCACCAATTGAGGTTCGCGGTTGCTTTTCTGATCCGTCATTCCCGCAGGAAATCTGTTTTATGTTCGCGAGGGACAGCTACTGCCATATCATCTCTAAAATGGGTTGAAGAAGCCTAGGTTGGCAATTACACCTAATTTGTCATCTCGACCGAAGCGAAGCGGAGTGGAGAAATCTGCGTTTTCCCATATCTTGTCTTGAAAGCCGAAGCCCGGTTTGCGAGCAAAATATTGATATATCAAATTATGATAGGAAGCTAATCGCCGCGCTTCAAGCGCCAACCGTTCGAGCCTTCCAGTCGTCCCAGACTTTCTATCACGTAGTCCAGACCGTAGCGGATGTGTTTGCGCATCGCCTCGTCGGCCTTGATCAGATCACCCGAGCAGAGCGCCTTGGCAAGATCGTGGTGGAAGTTCGAAGGAAGCGACCTCCGGTGGGAGGCCGTGTCGTAGAGCCAGTTGAAGATCAGCACCTGCTCTCTTTCAATCGCCTTCAGCAAGCCGGGAGATTGGGCCAGTTCAGCGATGCGCAGGTGAAATTGCATGTGATAGGTGTGCACTGAGAAGAGAAATCGCGAGTCCTCGCTCTCCGATGCGCTGGCCTTGTAGAGACTATCGAGGTGTTGAGCGCTCCGCGTAAGTTGGCTTCGCTCCTCATTGGTCATTTGCTCGCAGCACATGCGGGCAGCCTGCGTTTCAAGCGCTTCACGGATCACATAACTGTCGAGAATATCCTGCTTGATCGGGATGCGGACGCGGGTGCCGATTCTCGGACGGCTTTCCACCAGACCCTCCATCTCCAACCGCTGTAACGCCTCGGTGATGGGGAGGAAGCTCATGTTGAGCTTATCGGCGAGTCCACGGCGCGACAGGATATCTCCGATGGCAAGATTTCCCTGGAGAATCTCGTTGCGAATCTGTTCGTATGCTCTATTCGCCAGAGACTGCTCTCGCGAACTCGCGGGCCTGCCGGTATTCAATCGCTTCGATAATTTGTCTTTCAAGAGCATGACGTCTCATAGAACTCAGGCAGACTACTTACCGCAACATAGTAACATTGGGTTGCTATCCCGTCTTTCTCGCCACATAGCTCTTCTATTGATATATCAAAGTTATGGCCAGGCGAAGGATGCTATGGACTTACTGGGAAGGGTCTGTCCGGTTACAGGAGGCACGAGCGGCATCGGCGCCGCCTGAGGATGTGGCGGAGCTGAGAATCGGCTTTGAAAGAGTCCCGCAGGGACGGCAAGAAAATCAAAGCTGTCCAAATTAACGGCGTCCACGAACTTTTGGTTTTTTGAATCTCCTCCTTCAACCAATCTTGGGTGCCTCACGTCCGGATTCTCGGACGTGGGATTCCGCAAATCTCGACGGAGAGTGTCGTCATCACGCAAGAGCGACGACGCTGTCCATCTAGATCCGTGGAATCCCAGGTCCCAGAATCGGGACCTGGGGCACCCAGTATTTGTTGACGGGACGAGATCCAGGAACCGAACGCTATCGGACATTGATGTCGTGTCAATCCGCCGTTAATTTGGACAGATTTGCAAGAAAATAGCCCAGCACGTCAATGCTGGGTCTGCTTGGGAAGAGCAGGATTCAGTCCCGTAAGGGACGACTGAAAAGGGGACAGGGATGATTCAGCCGTCCCTGCGGGACTTTGATCTGATAGAACCCTACCCAGCACTTCGTGCTGGGCTATTTTCTTGCCGTCCCTCCCGGGACTTACCACGCGCCGTAACGTGGAAGCCCGGCTAAACAGGCGGCAAAAACTATCGTTCTGTATCAGGGAGCGACTGGCAGGTCGGGGCTTCTAGTCCTGACTGCCGAAAGTGACGGAAAATTGGATCGGCTTTCGCCGCTGAGGGAAGAGTTCTCTCTCTCTGTGTGTGACCTCTATCCGCACCCTGTAAGGCGGATCGGGCTACATAAGGTGACGGCGGACCATGTCCAGTGCCTGCTGGCTGCTCCAGCAGCGGACGGTTTCCCGGTCGCCGCCAAAGCGCTTCTCTACCGCATCCGTTTGCTTCCCGTCGGAAACGGCGACATAGACCAGACCAACCGGCTTTTCTTCCGAGCCGCCTCCGGGCCCGGCGATGCCGGTTACGCCCAACCCAAAGGTGGAGGAAGTCTTGCGCCGGATGCCTTCCGCCAGAGCCACGGCTACCTCGCGGCTCACCGCGCCTTGCTCTTCGATTAGAGATTTCGGGACGCCCGCGAAGCTGATCTTCAATTCATCGCTATAAACTACCGCTCCCCCGAGAAACGATCGCGAAGAGCCGCTGATACTGGTCAGCCGCTGCGCGATCAAACCTCCGGTGCAGCTCTCCGCTACTGCGAGCGTTGCCCCGTGCATGCCCAAGTAGTCGAGCACGATCTGTTCCAACGATTCGCCTTGCGAGGAATAAATGTATTCGTCCAGCTCTTCTTCGATCTTTCCCGCTAAATCGTCGACCCGCTGCTGCGCCGCTTCCGGAGTTGATTTTCCGCAGCTCAAATTGAGCGTGATGTCTCCGCAATGGGCAAGAATGGTGGTTTCGACATCATGGTACCGGGTATAGATCGGGGCGACGCGGCTATCTGCCTGCGACTCTCCGATCATCGCTGCTTTGAGCGTCCGCCGGGCGATGAATCGCCGTGGAGCGATGGCGCGGAGCCGCTCCATGCATTGCATGTCGAACATGGCCTTGATTTCCGAGGGCGGTCCGGGGAGCAGAATCACCAGTTTGCGGTGCTCGCCATAGACGATGTCCAGCCATTGTCCAGGGGCGGTGCCGCGGTCGTTCTCCAGGATCACAGAGCCGTCCAGCACGTCGGCTTGGCGGGCGTTGTTCTCCGCCATCTGCGTTCGCCGCGCGGCAAAGCGCGCATAGAGTGCGCCGATGATCTCCGGATTGCGGCGAAGGCGAATGCCCAATGCGTCGGCCACAGCTTGCCGGGTCACGTCATCTTCGGTTGGCCCCAGTCCCCCCATGGTGATTACAACGTCGCTGCGTCCCAGCGCAATGCGAACGGCTGCCGCCAGATGAGACCTGCGGTCACCCACAACGGTTTTGAAGATGACAGCGATCCCCAATTGGTTGAGTCGATCGGTCAGATAAAGGGAGTTGGTATCTCGCCTATAGGGAGTTAGCAGCTCCGAACCAACCGCAATAATTTCACAATTCATCGGACTTTCGCTTGCCTGCCTGTTCCGGAAAAAAGTATGCGTGAGGAAGGGGAGTCCTCAGAAGAGCCGCGCGCCTTCAATTCTCAAAGCCACATCATAGACCGCGTTATTCGTTGCAACGATCACATTGCCGCCGGGAACGAAGGCCAGTCCCACCGTGCCCGAGGCTGAAAGGGCCAACGATGCCTCTCCGGCCGGAGTGATCGAGACGATTCCGCGTCTGCCGCGCAATGAAGCGGATACGTACAGATTGCCCGCCAAATCCACAGCCAATCCCTGGGGGCGTCCCAAACCTCGATAGTACACGCGCACTACACCGTCCTGGTCGATGGCGTAGACCGAGTCGAAGCTGGAAGTCGTGGGCGCCGCGACAAAAAGCGTGCCATCCAATCCGAAGGCAAGATGATAGGCTGCGATGCTCGCTTCCAAGGTGGCAAAGACAAAGATCTGACGGTCCTGCGCAATCTTGAAGATGGTTCCGCTGCGATCTCCGACGTAAAGGTTTCCCGTCGCGTCGAAGGCGATCCCGGTCGCGATGCCCATGCCTTCGGCGTAAAGTGAGATCGCGCCTTCAGGGGAGACCCGGTGTACAGTGCCGTCGTAACGAGAGGAGACATAGAGGCGCCCCTCCGCATCGAGAGCCAGCCCGGTCGCGTTCATGATGCCGGTGACGAAGGGTTGCGCCTCGCCGGAAGGATCGATACGGAATACCGAGACAGGCGTCTTTTGCCCCCGCGGCCCGGAAAATGTGGCGTAGATGTTCCCCCTGGCATCGACCGCCGGATTGCCCACTGGGTGCAGGTCTTCCGCTACCAGCCGGCCAATCTTAAGCTGGATCGCGTTGCTGGATTGCCCATTCTGCCGGATTTCAAATTTGCCTGCCTGCACATCCTCAGGAACGCGAACGATCATCCGGTGGGGACGGCTCAGCAGCACGGGGACCGAAACCCCGTCCACCACCGCGATTGGCAAGCGAGAGGCCGCGGCGCCCAGTTGCGAGCCGCGGATCTCGATCTCGCCGCCGGGCAAGGCCGCATCCGGCACCGCGGATTCGATCTTAGGAGAGTTCGAAATAGGGGGATCCTTTGAAAACCTCATCGCTCTTTACCATTTACAAAAAACTATCGATCGGCCTTAGCCGCCGAGGGAACCGCGCTAATGCTCGATCCAGTGTTGCAAACCCTGCACTACGAGCAAAGCATACACGCCCGCGGCCAGATCATCGAACATGATCCCCCAACCGGCTGGCAGCCGCTCCATTTGACGGGCAGGCCATGGCTTCAGGATGTCAAAAATCCGGAAGAAAAGAAATGCCGCCAGCAGGTGACTCAGGTCCAGGCGGGAATGAATCAGCGCAATCCACTGGCCGGCTACCTCGTCGATAACCACGTGACCAGGATCATGGCCGCCGCTCTCCCGCTCCACCCGCGTCGCTGCGGGAACTCCAATTGCCGTGACTGCCAGGGCCCCGGCCAGCGTGAGCCAACTCATTTGAAGCTGCGACAGATGGAAACCCACTGCAGCCGCAAACCACAGCAGGACAGCGGCAGCGGAACCCCAGGTACCCGGACCGGGGCGCAGCAGCCCGGCCCCAAAGAATGTTCCCGCTACCCACGCCCAACGGGTTTTCGTGCCCTGCGCTAGGCCGCTCGCCGTTCGGTTATTCATCCCCGGACGAGCGCTTCCTGATCTCGTCCATGTCATCGAGGAGTTCGGGATCGAGAACTGGGGAGGAGATGCGGTAGGCCCCGCTGGCCCATTTCCCCAGATCGATCGTCCTGCAGCGCTCGCTGCAGAAGGGGAACTCGGGGTCTTTCAGGGTGACCAGCTGCCGGCAAATGGGGCAGCGTAATACCTTCTTTTTGCTCGCGGATCGGCTCATGATCCCATCCAATTTCATTCACTGACGATCTTCGCCACCAGGTCGTAGTCATGCGCGCCCGTGATCTCACAGCGGTAGAAGCTTCCCGGCGTCAACTGCTCAAGGGACCCAAAGTCATTGATATAAACCTTGCCGTCAATCTCCGGCGCCTGATGCTCTGTGCGGCCTTCCCACAAAAGAGGCGTTTCGTCGGATTCGCCCTGCGCCAGCAGATCGAACTCGCGGCCGATCAGACCGGCCTTGGCCTGCTTGCTGATCGACCTTTGCAGACGCATCAGCTTATTGCGGCGAGCCTCGATCGTCTTCCGGGGTACTTTTTCACCCAGGTGAAAAGCGCCCGAGCCTTCCTCATCCGAGTAGCTGAAGACTCCCAGCCAGTCGAACCTGGCCGCCTCGACGAAGTCCGTGAGGGTGGCGAAATCGGCGTCGGTTTCCCCAGGAAAGCCGGCGATGAACGAGGTCCTCAGGGCCACATCCGGCATAGCCGTGCGAATCTTCTCGATGGTCTTGAGGAAGATCTCTGCATTGCCTCCCCGGCGCATCGCTTTGAGCACCGGGCCCGAGGCATGCTGCAAAGGCACATCCAGGTAATTGCAAATATTGGCATGCCGCGCCATGGTGTCGAGCAAACGGCCGGTGATCTTGTTGGGATATGCGTAAAGGAAGCGCAGCCACTTGAGGTCGGGAATCGCCGCCAGCCGGTCAAGCAGTTGAGCCAGCCCGTCGCGCAGGCCCAGGTCTTCGCCGTAACAGGTGGTGTCCTGTCCAATCAGGGTGATCTCACGTACCCCGTTCGCCACCAGTTGTTCCGCTTCGGTCACGACGGACTCAAAGCGCCGCGAGCGGAACTTGCCCCTCAAGTTAGGAATCACACAGAAGCTGCACGGATGGTCGCATCCCTCGGCGATCTTAATGTAGGCCGAGGTCTTTCCCGTCGACAGCAGCCGCGGCGTGGCGTGGTCGTATAGGTATTGCGGAAGAGCAGGCCGGGACCCCTGCCACTCCTCCCGGGCAAACCGGCCTTGCGACTCGCGCAGGTCGCCTTCAGGGCGGGACGGCTTGGCGGAGAGGATGTTGAAGAGCTGAGGCTCGGCCGAGGATGCGGCGGGGGAGGGTTCGATCCCCGCGGCCGCCAGGATCTGCTCCAGTTCGCCCGTTCCCACCACTGCATCCACTTCCGGTATGTTCTTCTGGATTTCGTCGCGATAGCGCTCCACCAGGCAGCCGGCCACGATGAGCCGCCGTGCCTTCGCCCTGGACTTTGTGCTGGGCCATTTCGAGGATGGCATCGACTGATTCCTGCTTCGCTTTATCGATGAAAGAGCAGGTATTTACCACTAGAATGTCGGCCAGTTCAGGGCGATTGGTGATCTCAGCCCCGGCGCGGTCGAGAAAACCCATCATGACCTCGCTATCCACGAGGTTTTTCGGGCATCCCAGGCTGACGAATCCAATCCGCGGCCTCTCCGCCTCTTTCGCCGGAGGATTCACGGCTGGCAATTCTGCTATTGCGTTGGTCACCCTTCTATTCTAGAGCAATCACCGCAGTTACCGTGATTTGACGATCTCGACCGGAGTGGTCATGGGCCTGCGGTCCACCCATGGGAGATGAAAATCGGGCGAGGAAGGCTTGGATGGCAATTACACCAACTTTGTCATCTCGACCGGAGCGCAGCGTAGTGGAGAGATCTGCGGTTTCCCACATCTGGCGCAAAGGCGCGCCAGATATGGGGCACCCTCGATTGGTGGTGGTTTTGGAGCCATACTTGAAACAAATCTAGGGTGGGAGACCACAACCGCTGGCAGAGCAGGCTTCCCAGAGTGATTTTCGAGAAAGCGCAGAGCCGGGTGCCCAGGTCCCGATTCTGGGACTCGGGATTCCACATGGGAATCCCTACCGCGGCGTGATGATGCCGCCCGAGCGATAACCGGCCGGCAGCGTGATCCCGCGATGGTCCTTTTCCTGAGATCCGCTGGAGGCGCCTGCTTCCCGGTCTTCAGGGGCAAAATGTGCCACGTGGAACAATTCGGCGCATCGCGGGCAGAGCATCCGCGCAGTTTCAACGGAAACCTGGGCGTGGCATTCGTGACACTCGAACATAGCCAAATCATAGTGTATTCATGAGCGCGGATGGATCGGTTGGTAGACTGGTCAGGTGAGCATCCGGCTGATCGCGATCGACATTGACGGCACCCTCATGCCGTCGTCCGGCTTGCGTGTTAGTCCACGGAACTGCGAGGCCTTGCGCGCCGCCGAAGCAGCAGGCATAGAAATTGTCATCGCCACCGGCCGCCGCGAGGCCTATGCGATGCCTCTGATTTCGCAAGTGGGGCTGAACGAGAACTCGGTGATGGTCTCTTCGAATGGAGCGGTCATCCGGCGCTTCGACGGAAATTTGATTGCGCGGCAGTTCTTGCAGGCCCATCTGGCCCGCAGATTGTGCTCCGAGCTGCGGGAGTACGGAACCCTGGTCTTTACCTTCGACCGGTCGGGCGCGGGCAGCCTGGTCATTGAGAGCCTGAAGCAACTGCGAGGATTGATCGAGAGATGGGTTGAGGCAAACAGACCCTTCCTTACTGAAGTCTGTCCCCTGGAGCGGGCTTTCGATGGCGATGAGCTGCCCATCCAAAGCATGGTCTGCGGCGACGTGGAGCAGATGCGGCAGGCAGAAGAGAAGTTGCGCGCCCGCGGCCTGGGTCACCTGATCTCCATGCACCGGACAGAATATCCGAGGCGGAGCCTGAGCATCCTCGATCTCTTGCCGTTTGGCTGCTCCAAAGGGGCGGCGCTTCACCGGCTTGCCCAATTGTGGAACCTCCGCCGGGAGGAGGTCATGGCGGTGGGCGATAACCTGAACGATATCGAAATGCTGGAGTATGCCGGGCGCTCCGTGGTCATGGCCAACGGGAGCGAAGAGATGCTGGCCATGGCGCAACAGCGCGGATGGGAGATCACCGCGTCGAACGATCAGGATGGCGTAGCTCTCGCTGTCGAATCGGCGGTCCGCGAAGCCGCGCAGGCGGCCGCGCCCGATAGTAACCCTGACCAGGCGGAGAGCGAGGATACAATACTCGAATGGGCGCCATGAGCTCAATTTCCAGGAATCTGCTGACGGCCGGCGCCGGGTTGGCGATTCTACTGCCTTTGGCGCTCCCGTCGCGGGCGGCCGAGCGCATCACACTGAAGAATGGGTTTGATTTGGTCTGCGACCACCGGCAAGAGGTGCAGGGCAAGGTGCGGCTCTATACCGAACCGGGCGATGACAACTTCCTCGAAGTCGACCAGGCTGAGATTGCCTCAGTGGAGTTCGTGCCCGACGCTCCTCCTGCGGCCGCATTGCCGGCTGCCAGAGATAAAGCAGCGGTGCTTACCAAAGCGGACTTGCACGAGTTGATGGCCAAGGCGGGCGCCGGACACAACCTTGACGTGGATCTGCTGGCCAGCGTGGTGCGGGCGGAGAGCGACGGAAACGCGCGGGCGGTAAGCCGGGCCGGGGCCCAAGGCCTGATGCAGCTCATGCCCGGAACTGCGGCCCAGCTCGGGGTGGCGGACAGCTTCAGTCCGGGGGAGAACATCAACGGCGGAACGGCATATCTCGACGCCTTGTTGACTCGATACCACGACCAGCTTGCGCTGGCGCTGGCCGCCTACAATGCAGGACCGGCCGCTGTGGACAAATATCATGGCGTGCCCCCGTATCGCGAAACGCGGATTTATGTGGCGCGCGTGATCCGTGAATTCAATCGGCGAAAACAAGCTGAGATGGCGGCCCGGGCTTCGGCGGCGCATAACCGCCCCGCGGCAGATTAGCGGGAGAAAGGTTGTCCGCAGCCTCTTTAGCGCGTGGCGGTTTCCTGAGTCTCCGAAACTTGTCTGAAAAACTGGAGAGCTACTTGAAAAGGAATCGGTGGATTGTCTATCTGGTGACTGCGGCGCTGCTGTTGGTGTTGGCGCTGTGGGTGCGTGGACACGTCCATTTCGAGTGGGCCGTTTTCCGCGATCAGTTGCAGCACATCGATTGGAAACGCATTGCGCTGGGCGTGGCCATGATCTGGCTGGGATACGGATTGCGTGCGGCGCGCTGGGCGATGCTTCTCAAGCCGCAGAAAAAAGTAAGCGCTGCCTCGCTGGTCGGAACCCAGGTCATCGGTTTTACGGCGGTGGCCCTCTTTGGCCGTCTGGCCGAGCTGGTCCGGCTCTATCTGGTGGCGCGGCGAACCAAACTGACCCTAAGCTCGCAGATCGCGGTGTACACCGTCGAGCGCATGTTCGACCTAGGGGCTATGGCCCTCATCTTTTCGAGCGCACTGCTCCTTGCTCCGGATCGGGAGACGCTGCCCCATCATGAGGCCCTGCAGCGTTCGGCCCTGATCGGCCTGGTGATGGCGGTTGCGCTGGCCATCTTCGCCGTAGCGGTACGGGCCTCGGGCAATGCCGTCGCCGGCTTGGTGGAGAGAATGGTGGGCCGGCTTTCACCCAACCTGGGCCATGCCATGGGGCACAAGATTCGCTCCTTCCGCGATGGGTTGAACGCGATTCAAAGTTTTCCCGATTTCGTCCTCGTCCTGGCCCTGTCGCTCTTGATGTGGGCAATGATCACGGTGGCTTACTTGGAAACAACTCGCGCCTTCGTGCTCTCTCCTCAGTTGGCTGAGATGACTCTGGGGCGGTGCATGGTGCTGATGGCGGCCAGCATGGTGGGATCGGCTATCCAACTGCCGGTCATCGGATGGTTTACCCAGATCGGTGTCATCGCGGGAGTGATGCAGAAGTTCTTCAACGTGGCCCCGGAGCCGGCCCTGGGCTGCGGCGCGATGCTGCTGATCGTGACTTTCCTCTCGGTTATTCCGCTGGGACTGATATGGGCCCGCTTCGAGCATGTGTCGCTCAAGAAGGTTTCGGAGGAGTCGGAGCACCTGGGGGCCGAGGAAGGGGAGCGCACCGTGGCTCCGAGCGAGGCGTGACGCGATCCCGACGGCAGGATTTCCTTGAACTTTCCGTTGGATACGGACTGATCCTGCTTGTTCTCTGGACGAGGAACCCATGGCAAAGATGGTTTTACTGGGCTTCGATCGTCTGGATACTTCTCGTCACTATGGTTTCCTTCGACGGGTGGAAGGCGCTGGGCCTCGAAGGCGCGGGCTTCCGGTCTTCGCTTTGGGTGGTTGGAGCCGCGCTCCTGGCGGCTGCCGCCGCTATTCTGCTCGCCGGAAGACTTCACACCTTGCACTTTCCCCGCAGCATCGTCTTCTTTGTCCGAAGATTTTGGGGTTATGGAATCTGGGCGTTTGTGCAGCAATTCCTTCTGCAGGATTTCGTCTTTCTGCGGCTGATTCGGCTGCTGCCTGACAAAAAGACTGCGGTGATCGCTGCGGCTTCTCTATTTGCTATTGCTCATCTGCCCAATCCCATCCTGACGCCGATGACGTTGATCTGGGCCTTGGCAGCCTGCCTGCTCTTTCTCAAGCACCGTAACCTCTATACCCTGGGCATGGCTCATGCCATCCTCGGCATATGCGTCGCTATTGCCATCCCCGGTCGAACAGACCATAACATGCGCGTGGGTCTTGGATACTTAACCTATCGTTCCCGCTTCCATCATCATCTCAACCACAGCGACCATATGGTGTCCACGGATGCATGGGTGATGGCCGAAGCCCCGACCCGGCGCTCCTGACGCCATGCCCTGCCGTAAAAGATTCCCGCCAGCGCAGCCATGAGCACATAGCGCCAGTTGAAGTGGGCGGCGCGCTTGTTCCAGTGCGACAAGCCGAATAATGCCGCCGTCAACAGGAGCGCCGGGTAGCGTCCGATGCGCCGTTCCAGCAAGTTTTGCATCCAGCCGCGAAAAAATATCTCCTCCGGGACGGCGATCAAGAAGAAGGTGAATAGGAAGGCGCCGGCAAACTGCAGGCAGGCGCGGCCAGTGTGCGTGCAGATGCAGGAAGCCGAGACTCAAGCCAAGCGGAATTGCAATGGGCGCGTAAAAAGCGAATTCACGCAATCCGAAGCCTAGATCGCGCAGCCGCAGGCGAAGGTCAAAGCCAACGCCGTCCAGTTGCCTGATCCCGAGAAATGCGTAAATGCCCGCATCCAGCAGCAGGAACTTGCCAAAGGCGGCAAGACGGGCCGGCCACGCATGTTCGAGCCAGCGGAGATCCACCGCCAACCCAAGCACCGCCAGAACCAATGCGTCACGCCAGTTGCCAAGCCGATCGGGATCGGCCTCGGCGGCCTGCCAGATCAAGACCGAAACCGCGACCGGAAGCAGCGCATACAGCGCAAACCAGCTCCAGGAGAAGCTTCCGTAAGCGTATCCAACCAGCGCATAGGGTATAGACAGAACCGCGGGGCTCAACAGACGCATCGCCGTAGGGAGCTTCTGGGCCAGGTTGCTCATACACCCGGCGAAGAATGCTTCAGCCAGGAACGGCAGCAGGGCAAGCAGAGCTGCGACCAAAATCGCCGTATCGCGCATAAGCAATCGTCTCAATTTCCTCCTCTACACAAAAGGGCGAAGAAACTGCACCTAACTTTGTCATCTCGACCGGAGCGCAGCGAAGTGGAGAGATCTACGGTTTCCTTTTCGTATTCGGAGCGTCTGGAATAGCGAAAGCACATTCCCTTCGGGAATGACAAAAAGAAAGGCAAAGTCAGACCAGAAAGGCAGAAATGTAGCATGGGATTACAAAGCCTACATCCTGCCACTTCACCTACCTTTGTCATCTCGACCGGAGCGAAGCGGAGTGGAGAGATCTGCGGTTTCTCCAGTGCGCCGGGAAAAAACGAGATGAAGCAGAATATAAAACATTCCTAGAGAAAGGAATAGCGAACCACTCGATCGAGTGCCCACATATCTGACCCGCTTTGCGCCAGATGTGGGAAACCGCAGATCTCTCCACTCCGCTTCGCTCTCTCGAAAATCATCCTGGGAAGATCTCTTTCATAGGGGGTGCCCCCGGATTGGAGATATTTAGCTTAGAGGTTCAATGGTGACTTGATAGCCGAGCCTGTGCAGATTTTGTAGCAATTTGCGGGCGCGTTGCTGTTTCGCTCTGGGGTTGGGTTCGCTGCCATGCTCCACGTATGGAACTCGTTCATGCAAGATCTTCCAGACCAAGCGGCAGAGGCGGTGAGCCACAGCCCAAATGGCTCCCTTATAGCCCAGCCGTGGCAGAAGATGCCGGAACACGGCTTGAAAGTGGCAGCCTTGTTTCTTCACTGCCGCATGTGCAGCTTGGTTGAGGATACGGCGCAGATAGCGATTGCCTTTGGCCGAGTGGCTGTTGTGGTTCTGTTCCGCGCTTTCCTCCCGCCCTGGATTGGTTCCCACCCACGAGGTCAGCTTGGCGGCTGAATCAAAGGTGCTGGCCTCCACTCCTACTTCGGCGATTACCTGCTGGGCGGAGTCGACCCCGAAACCAGGAACCTGCGCCAGGCGCTCCACTGCTTGCTGATGCTTCTGCATGGATTCGGCGGCCATCTGATTGAGCTGCTCGATCTGTGTGGCGATGAGATCGTAACGGTCCAGATAGAGCCCCAGCAATTGCTGGTGGTAGGGCTGGACATTCCCGCTCAGGGCATCCACCAGTTGCTGCTCGCTCGCACGCAGCCGATCATCTTTGAGGGCAGCTAATTTCTTCGCGTCGGTTTCCCCTTTGGCCAAGGCGCGTAAGATACGGTATCCGCTGACTCCCAGCAGATCGCTGATTACACTGGACAACTTGATGCGCATCTCCTCCAGCAGACACTCGATTTGGGAATGCAGCCGCGATTGGTCCTGGGTGAGATGAGTCTTCATGCGCGTCATCGTGCGCCAACTGCGCTGTTCGCCACTAGGCACGAAGCTCAGGGTAAGCTCGTCGGCTAGCAACCGCCGCACCAGACGTTCGGCATCGCGAAAATCGTGCTTGCGTCCGCGCGGGGCGCGGTTAGAGTACGCCTGCGCCAGATGCAAACGCATCTGCGGCTCCAGCTCATACCACACCGGCCTCCAGTACTGGGCGGTCGATTCCATCACGGCTTCCTCCACCCCCTCTTCCCGCAGCCAGTCCGACATTAAACGCAACTCGCCGGCTAGGGTGCCGAACCGTTTGCGCTTCACTGTCCCACCCTGTTCGCTTACTTCAATTACCACCACCATCAGCACTTTCTTATGGACGTCAATCCCTGCTACCCTACCTAACATAGTTCCCTCCTTGACGCGGAAGGGTAGGACGCGCGGCGAAAGACTTACGCACTCTCACGAGCTACCACCCTTCCCGTTCAGGGACGGATAGCGCGACACTCATAGGTTCAAAACGCACATCCCAGACCAAACTCCGGTACGGTCTCAACTCACCCAGAGCGAAGAGGGTCTTTACCGTTTCACGCCACCTCCAGCTTAGCTAATTCACAGCCTGATTGCCGACCAAGCCGGGGCTCCGATTTTCATCCCCTTGGGTGGGACGCAGGCCCATGTACACTCCGGTCGAGATGACAAAGGTAGGTGTAATTGCAAATTAAGCCTTCTTCAACCGTTTTCATCCCGCTGGGTGGGTCGCAGGCCCATGAACACTCCGGTTGAGTTGCCATGTAGACGATCTACCTCCAAACGATGTAGGCTATCTACATTGTGACCCCAGCAAACGAGCCTTATCGAAATCGAGTCGAGCTGCTCCAGGGAACGCTCGACATGCTTATTCTTCAAACGCTGCAGTGGAGCGCCCAGCACGGCTATGCCATCAGCCAGGCTCTTCGCGCCCAGTCCGGAGAAGTGTTGCAAGTGGAGACCGGCTCACTGTACCCTGCGCTGCACCGCATGGAGCGCCAGGCTTGGATCGTCTCCAAGTGGGGCCTAACGGAACAAAAGCAGCGCGCCAAGTATTACCGCATCACGACGGAGGGCAAGAAGCAGCTTGCGCGCGATCGTTCCAAGTGGGAGACCATGGTAGCCGCAATCGGCAACATTCTTACCCCAACACCGGAAGGCTGAGGTCCCGCGATGAGGATTGAGTCTCATCTCTCCTACTTGCTGCTCGGCGGCTGTCTCGCAATTGCTTGTCCTCGGGGGAGATAGAATCTCATGGGCGAAAGCGGGGGGTCCGGTTGATTGAACCGGCGGCGCTCCTATAGGGTTATTTTGGAGCTGCGCCATGGATGTCTATCTGGTCGACGGCACATACGAGTTGTTCCGGCACTACTATGCACTGCCGTCCGCAAGGGATGATGACGGCCGGGAAATCGCGGCGGTCCGAGGCGTACTCGCTTCGATGCTGGGAATGATCAAAGAAGGCGCCACGCACATTGCTGTCGCCACCGATCACGTGATTGAGTCGTTTCGCAACGGACTATGGCCGGGTTACAAGACCGGCGCAGGCGTCGAGCCTGCCCTGCTGGCGCAGTTCCCACTGCTCGAAGAGGTTCTCTCGGCGGCCGGCATCGTGGTCTGGCCGATGGTGGAGTTCGAGGCAGACGACGCGCTCGCTGCCGCGGCAGCGGCGGCGGCCCGTGATTCGCGTGTCGACCGGGTAATTATCTGCACGCCGGACAAGGACCTCGCCCAGTGCGTGCGCGGCGCCCGCGTAGTCCAACTCAATCGCCGGACTCGCGTCACCTGCGACGAGGCCGGCGTGATCGAAAAGTTCGGTGTCTTGCCGGCGTCGATCCCCGACTACCTGGCGCTGGTGGGCGACGCGGCCGACGGCTATCCCGGTCTTCCAGGCTGGGGTGCGAAATCCTCGGCTGCGGTCCTGGCTAAATATCTCCACTTTGAGTCCATCCCATCGGACTCTCGCGAGTGGCGCGTGAATGCCGCCAACGCAAGCGCTCTCGCAGCTACGCTCCTCCGCGAATGGGATCGCGCGCTGCTTTTTCGAAAGCTGGCCACGCTCCGAACCGACATCGCGCTCTTCGATGACGTAGACCAGTTGCAATGGAATGGGCCTACAACCGCTTTTACCACGCTCGGGGCGCGACTGGACGCGGCGGTTACTGAAACACCGCGGCCCTCCGGCCGGTCCCATTTACACTGACAAGATGACAGAACTGTCGAAGATCGGCCTTGTCGGCGTGGGGCTGAACGCCACTGACACGCTTATCCCTCTCTCCCATTACCCCCCGCATGGTTCCAAGGTCGAGTACCGTAACGCGAATGTGTTGCCAGGAGGACAAGTGGCAACTACGGTGATTGCCTGTCAAGGCTGGGGTATACCTACCCGATATGTCGGGAAACTAGGCGATGACGCCGCTGCGGCAGTTCATCGCGAAGAGTTTGCTCGTGCGGGCGTGGAGACGCAGCTCATCACAGTCGCAGGGGCCGCCAGCTCGCAATCACTGATATTGGTCGACGGCGAAGGTGTGCGGACGATTCTTTGCAGACGGGATGAGCGGCTTGTCCTCAAGCCCGGCGATCTCGATCGTCAATGGATTGTGGATGCGCGAGTCCTTCACATCGACGGTTACGAAACTGCGGCAGCGACTGTAGCCGCGGGATGGGCGCGCGCGGCCGGCATACCAGTAGTCGCCGATCTGGATGAGATTTATCCAGGCGTGGAAGAGCTTGTTGAAAATATTGACTATCTCATTGTCAGTCGAGATTTCCCAGGCCGGCTGATGAGGGAGCCTGACTTAGAGAGAGCCCTGCGTAGAATGCAGCGCCGTTATGGGTCTCGCCTGACGGCAGCAACGTTGGGACAAGATGGCGTACTGGCGTGGGATGGGAAACAGTTTCATCACCGTTCTGCGTATTGTGTTCCAGTCGTCGACACCACCGGAGCTGGAGATATCTTCCACGCCGGATTTATCTATGGACTACTTCAGGACTGGCCGCTCGATCGGCAACTCGATTTCGCTTGCGCCGCTGCGGCATTGAATTGCATGGCGGCCGGCGCCAGGGGTGGCATCCAGACGCTCACGGAGATTGAAAAGCTCATAGCAACAGGGTCTCGATATCCCGCTGCTTATTGTGTCTCGAGTTAGCCTGACTGAGAATCTAATGTATTTGCATTGAGGTTCCAGGAAATGTGCCGGAATATCAGAATACTGTTTAACTTCGATCCGCCCGTCACCGCTGAAGAGATTCGAGCCGCATCGCTCCAGTTTGTCAGAAAGATCAGCGGTTTTAACAAGCCGTCGAAGGCGAACGAAGCCGCGTTCCTGGCTGCGGTCGATTCAATAGCCCAAATTTCCGCCGGTCTTCTTCGCTCACTGGAAACGAATGCACCCCCAAAGAATCGAGAAGAAGAGGCCGCAAAAGCGAAAGCTCGCGCCGCGGAGAGATTCCACGCTTGAGCCGACCGAGCTGCAAATCATGCTGGGAACCGCAGATCTCTCCACTCCGCTTCGCCGATGAAGCTTCGCGGTTTCCCCAAACATAAGCCGCAGATCCTGGGTGCCCCAGGTCCCGATTCTGGGACCTGGGATTCCATAAACCTCGAAAAAGCCCCAGGTTAGCTTCGCGAACCTGGGGCACCCGGCTCCTAGTCTAGATACAGGGCATCTATGGTCTACGTGCAAGTCAAGTGTGCTTTCGCCCTTGACGTTCGAGTTGCGATTGCGGCTGTTGGTTGCGTTTGCTTCGATTAAGTGTTATATTAGCTAGGTTATGGAGACGATATGAGCCGTGCTGCCGCAGCACCCATGCTCCCATCCGAGGATGATGCGATCCTGGCAAAGGAGACTAGCCGTGTATTGGCCTCCCGATTGCGTAAGGACCGTCCAATGCGCCTGCGCATCGTGGACGATACGTCGCGGGAGGAGATCCTCAAGCTGCCGGCCTCCTCTGTTCGCTTACTCCTGCGCATTCTAGAAGAGACCGCGCGAGGTAATGCTGTGACCCTGATTCCGGTCCATGCGGAGCTAACAACTCAGGAAGCAGCCGACATGCTGAACATCTCCCGGCCCTCCCTGATCCAACTGCTTGATGAAGGAAAAATCGAGTTCCGTCGCGTCGGCACGCACCGTCGTGTGCGCTCTGAAGCAGTGATCCAGTACAAGCGCGAGGCCGACGCCCAACGCCGGGCTGCCCTGGACGCACTGGCTGCCTATGACCAGGAAATCGGACTCTGACTTTGGGTGCGATTACGGCATTCTATGATGCCAACGCGAAGTCTGAAAAATCCCGTCAAAACCGTGCAAGAGTACTTGGAATCGCTGGAAATACAAGGACTGACGCAAACGGCGTCCGTGCTACGGGAACTGATGCTTTGAGAACAGCCAATTGCTCCTGTTGTGCGAACTCCGCGTAAGGGCGGCCCAACGCCGCTCGACCCAACTTAAGGAAGGGAGCAGCAAAAAAATGAAATTCGGGGTGAACACACTCATCTGGTCCGCGGGGTTCGATCGATCCAATTTTCCACTTCTCCCGAGCCTCAAGGAGGCCGGCTTCGATGGTGTAGAAGTGCCGATGTTCCGTCCGACGGAGTTCGCGGCCTCCGAAGTGCGCAAGGCGACCGAAGCAAACGGCCTGGGTTGCAACATCTGCACCGTACTGGTCGACGGGCTTAGCTTGATCAGCACAGATGCCAACATACGGCACAAAACCCGCCTGCATCTTCAAGAGGTCGTAAAAGCGGCTGCGGAGACGGGCGCCGGGATCGTCGCCGGCCCGGTTTATAGCCCGGTTGGTTATTTGCCCGGCCGGCGGCGGACTGCCGACGAATGGAAGTGGGCAGTCGAGGGCTTTCAATCCATCGGCGAGACCTTGGCTGCGAATGACGTTACTCTCGCCATCGAGCCTCTTAATCGCTTTGAAACCTACTTCCTTAACACCGCCGCCGACGCGGCGATGCTGGCCGAAGAGATCGCCCATCCCAATATCGGCATTCTCTTCGATACATTCCACGCCAACATTGAAGAGAAGGACATCTCCGCGGGTTACCGCACCGTTGGCCGCCACCTCAAACACGTTCACACTTGCGAAAACGATCGGGGCATACCGGGGAGCGGTCACGTGGAATGGAAGGACGTGTTCAAAGCTCTGCGCGATCTGAAGTATGACGGCTGGCTGACCATCGAGAGTTTTGGTTTTGCGTTGGGGGATGTGAGCGCCGCCGCATCCATATGGCGGGATATCGAACGCACACCGGAGTCGATCGCCTTCGAGGGCGTTCAGTTCTTGAAAAGGAACATGGCGGGCATGGCGTCATGAATATCGCTACAATTGCCTCGATGAATCCCAGGTCCCAGAATCGGGACCTGGGGCACCCGCCGTACGTACAACCACAAACGTTTCGGGACCTGGGGCACCCGGCTTGGCTATTCTATTCTCGGGCTTCAAACACCATGTTGAACGGCGTCTCCGTGGCCTTGCGGAAGTGGGTGAAACCGCCGCGGCGCGCTACTTTTTCTATATTTGCCGGACCCGCCTGGGCGCCCAGCCCCAGGGCCACTTCCTGGGAAAGCGAGCAGGGCACACAGATGGATGCCGATGCCGAGTAGAAAATGCGGCCGATCGGATTCAGGTTCGCCGCAATATCGTCACTTGCCGCCGGCTCTACGATCATCCAGGTACCCTCAGGCGCGAGCGACTCGCGTACATGCCTCGCGGCTCCCGCCGGATCGCCCATGTCATGCAGGCAATCGAAGAATGCCACCAGGTCGTAGTTGCCGCCGGGAAATGCCTTAGCCGGAGCTACTTCAAATTTCACCCTCTCCGCAACCCCTGCTTTTGCCGCCTTCTCGCGCGCCTTCTCAATGGACGGCAGGTGGTAATCGAAGCCAACGAATCGCGACTTAGGATAGGCATTCGCCATCAACAGGGTCGACGCGCCATGTCCGCAACCGATGTCCGCCACGCTCGCGCCGGCCTCAAGCTTCGCTTCTACTCCTTCGAGCGCCGGAATCCAGCTCGAAACCAGGTTTGCCAGATAGGTCGGCCGAAAGAAGCGTTCGCAGCCTTCAAACAAGCCCTTTTCGTGTTCATGCCAGCCCATCCCGTCGCCGGTGCGGTAAATCTCCGTAATTTTCTCCTCGTCCTTCATCAGCGACGCCAGCATGTGGTAGAAGCCCGGCAGATGGACCGGCGTATCATCCATCGCCAGCGCCAAAGCCTGCTCCGGATTCATGAAGTATGTGCCATTGGCGGGGTCATACTCTACATACTGTCCGGCGGCATTTGCATTCAGCCACTCGTGTACATAGCGCTCGGCGGTGCCGGTGCGCTTGGCTAACTCCGCCGGCGTCACCGGTTCTCCATCTGCCATAGCGCGGTAGAGCCCTAATTTGTCTCCAATGAGGATCAACGGCGCCTGTATCGCGGCGCCCATGTCCTGCACCGCCCGCCCCAACAGGGCATTGAGCTTGTCAGGATCGATCTGTCGCGTCTGCGTAGATGTAGCCATACCTCAACCTCCTTGAAGAAGGCGGGAGCCACGGCTACAGTAGTGTCCTAGAGCGATCTTGAAATCAGGCTCACGGCCGACACGCCAAGTTGCGTGGAACTCCGGGCCCTCCGATTCGAAATGAGCATACTCTGCGGGATTCGGCCGCGCAACCAACGAAAGGCTAAATCAGAATGATAACCATCCTCGGGGCAGGCGGGGCGATAAGCAACCACCTGGTCAAACTTCTTGCTGCCAGAAATCAGCCGTTCCGCCTGGTTGGGCGTAAGCCGCGGACAGTTCCCGGCGCGGCTGAAACACTTGTAGCCGATCTCACCGATAGAGACCAGGCGATCCGTGCTGTCGCCGGCTCCGACCTCGTCTATCTGCTGGTCGGTCTCAAGTACGATCACACGCTTTGGCGGGAGATGTGGCCGCGCGTCATGAGCAACACTATCGAAGCCTGCAAGCGCGCCGGCGCTAAGCTCATCTTCTTTGACAACGTGTACATGTACGGAAAAGTCAGCGGCTCCATGACCGAGGAAACGCCCTTCAATCCCTGCAGTAAGAAGGGAGAAATCCGCGCGCGCATTGCCACCGAACTTATCAACGAGTGGAAGGCGGGCGCCCTCACCGGCATGATTGCGCGCGCCGCCGACTTCTACGGCCCCGATACGCTGAACGGTCTCCCGAATATTCTCGTCTTCGAGCCTTTCTCCCGCAAGCAGACAGCTTCATGGCTGGTGAATGACTCCGTTCCCCACTCCCTTACTTACACGCCGGACGCCGCGCAGGGCTTGGTTCAACTCGCCGAAAGCACAACCGCCTGGAATCAGATCTGGCATCTCCCCACCACTCCCAATCCGCTCACTGGAAAAGAGTTTGTCGCTCTCACCGCAAAGGAATTTGGTGTTGCCGCGAAGCATCGGCTCCTCAATAGGCCCATGATCTGGATTGCCGGATGGTTCAATCCTCCGGTCGCAGAATCCTACGAAATGCTCTATCAAAACGATTCGCCTTACCTCTTCGACTCCGGCAAGTTCGCCCGGGAGTTCGGTTTTGCGGGCACTCCTTACCCCGACGGTATCCACACCACCGCCGCTTCATTTCAAGCCTGAGCGCAGCTTGCGCTTGTGGTAGATTGCGTTTCATGGAATTCGTGGTTCGGAGGGCCGAACTCGAAGACGCCGCCGGCATCGCACATGTCCAGGTGGAAAGTTGGAGAACCACCTATACGGGAATCGTTCCTGACGCGTTCCTGTCCTCGATGAACAGGGAAGTGCAGACTCAACGGTGGCAATCGCTACTCGCTGGTGACGCTAATTTGGCCTTTGTAGCCGAGGACGAAACGGGTATTTTCGGGTTCGCCAGCGGAGGAAGAATCCGGGAAGCGGTGCTCGAGTACGACGCGGAGCTGTATGCCATCTACCTGCTGGTGCAACGTCGGAAGCAAGGCATCGGTCGAATATTGATCTCCAACCTGGCCTCCGGTCTGCGCGCCAGAGGCTTCAAAAGCATGCTGCTCTGGGTTCTGGAGGCGAACCCTTCCGTGTCGTTCTACAAGTGTCTTGGGGGCATCCCGGTAGCCCAAAAGTTGATACAGCTTGGAGGAGTCGATCTGCCGGAGCTAGCTTTCGGCTGGCCCGTTCTGGATGATCTTGTCTAGGGCGGCGACGGCGAAGGATTCATCGCCAATTGCACCCAATTTGTCATCTCTCCACTTCGCTTCGCTCCGGTCGAGATGACAAAGTTATTGCGAACTGTAAAGAGCCCGGTGCCCCAAGCTCGCGAAACATTTGATCGAGATCTGTGGAATCCCAGGTCCCAGAATCGGGACCTGGGGCACCCGCCAATTACACTTAATTTGTCATCTCGACCGAAGCGAAGCGGAGTGGAGAGATCTGCGGTTTCCCACATCTGGCGCAAAGAGCGCACCAGATATGGGGCACCCAGGCCGGCGACGGCGAAGGACTCATCACCAATTACACCTAACTTTGTCATCTCGACCGGAGCGAAGCGAAGTGGAGAGATCTGCGGTTTCCCAAAAGATAGACCACGGATCTTGGGATTCCACAAATCTCAAATGAAGACCCAGGTTAGCTTCGCGAACCTGGGGCACCCGGCTACTCTTACGTAGCAGGTTTGCAATCAACCGGTTGATCCGAGGATGTTCTTGCGTCGGCCAGAACTGCACAAACGTTTTGACACATGACGATGGGGCCGTCCAGTTTGCTCATGAAGAGATCCGCGTAGATTGCGTCTGCCGGCGCCTCATTCACCGCGGATAGCAAGATGACCGGCAGCTTAGGATTACGCCCTTTGATTTGGCGCGCAAGCTCGGCCCCGGACATGCCCGGCATCAGATGATCCGATAACACGAGATCGACCCGGTAAGAATCCAGAAAATCCAAAGCCTGCTGGCCCGAGCTTGCGGTTAAGACCAGGTAACCGGCCCTTTCGAGCACGAGCTTTCTGACAGCCAACTGATTCTCTTCGTCATCTACACACAAGATGAGATCTCTGTCGCACATCGAGACTCCTTGAACCTTTGCGGATAGGGCCACTACGCGTAAGTTACAAGTCGAGAATCCAGCATTTGCGACGACTTGGACGTGGGAATGAAAACCGAGAAAGAGGTGACGTTCGTCTTGAGGAGGCGCATACTGCGAAAGCGAATGGTGCCTTCATACTTTTGCACGATGCCCTTGCTGATCCAAAGACCTAACCCTGTACCCTTGATAGACTTTGTTGTAAAGAACGGCTCAAATAGCTGCTTTGCGTCTTCAGGGCGAATACCTGAACCGGTATCGGAAATCAAAACACGAACGCCTCGCAACTGCCGACTGTCTTCACTGGCTTCGTGCACCCGAATGCGAAGACGTCCACCCTCAGGCATTGCTTGAATTGCATTGCCAATGAGGTTGAGGAACACTTGTTTCAATTCACCGGGGAAGCATTGAACTTGAGCGTTGCCGCTGTACACTTTCTCCAGGATGATCCCGCTGAACTGCAGATGACGTTCCTGAAGCGCCAGAATGTCTTCCACAATCTCCGCAATCGAAACCGGAACCGCCTGCTTCGATTCTCGATAGAAGCTGAGTGTCTGCCGGGTGATATGCGCAACTCTCGACAGCTCCTCTTCAGCGATCCGGGCGTACTTCCGGCCATCATCGTCTAAGGAAGGATGGTCCTGGAGCAGGTAAAAGGCGTTCCTGATGGCTTCCAAGGGATTGTTGATTTCATGCGCGATAATTCCGGCAACCCGCCCCATCGCCGCGAGTTTTTCGGTCTTGCGCAGAGCTTCTTCAGCCTGCAACTGTGCCGTGATATCGCGGCTTATCTCCAATATGGCACGACGAGCCCCTTCGCCATCAAGCTGTAATACCTGGCGGCTCGCCACCACCACTTCGCGGCCTTCTTTCGTAAACTGAACCAGGTTTCCTTCCCATCTTCCGTCTCTCGCGATCGCTGACTCTATGTTTTCAGCCGAGGCGGGAAGTTTGGTACGCAGTATTTGATGAACGTTTCTGCCCAGCACCTCTTTCCGGCTCCAGCCATAGAATGCTTCTGCCCCGGAGTTCCAAAACTGAAGAACGCCATCCAGGTCGCGCACCATAATGGCTTCGGAGGCGAGATCGAGCAGATCAGCACGTTGCCGTAACTCGTGCTCCATATGCTTGCGTTCCGTGATGTCGACCATCGTTCCCACTGCGCCGCGAACTGCGCCCGAGCCGTTGAAGAGCGGGCTGGCGCTGATAAGAACTTGAGTTGCTTCTCCGCTCTCTCCACGCAGCTCCATTTCAATGCCATGCAGGGGCTTTCCCTCCGCCGCCACTCGCAGCACCGGGAATTCCTGGGGCGGAAGCCGCCGCCCGTTTTGGTAGATTTCGCGAGGGAACTTGTGCCAGCCATCGTTGCTGGTTGAAAAACTCCCTCCTGTCTTCGTCCCTAACATCTTGCTGAGAGCCGCATTGCCGGTGACCACGCGGCACTCAGGGTCATAGGCAACGGAAACCCCTATCGGCAGCACCTGCATGATTGTCTCAAGCTCGGTTACACGCTGTTCGAGCTCGTTGTTCAGGCTTCTAATCTGTTGTTCCGCGGCAATCTGCCCACTGATATCGGTGCTGGTCCCAAACCAATGAACTACCCTGCCATGCGAATCACGAATGGGGATGGCGCGGGAAAGAAACCAGCGATAGCGGCCATCCTTTCCCAAAAGCGGAGCTGTTTCCTCCCATGGTTCGCCTGTTTGCCAGGAGCGCCGGATGCTCTCGACAACCCGGTCAACGTGTTCGGGGTGATGGAATCTCTGCCATTCCCAGCCTTGCATCTGTTCAAGCATCGTGCCGGTATAGTCATACCAGCGTTGGTTGTACCAGGAGACCGATCCGTCCGGATTCGCCATCCACGCAAGTTGCGGAATGGAGTTCGCGAGTGTCCGGAATTGAGTCTCGCTCTCTCTCAACTCCTCCGTCCTGTCCAGCACACGCTGTTCTAATTCACGGTTCAACAGCTCCAACTCACGTGCCTTGCGGTGCAGCTCTGCGAATACGGTGACTTTGGCTCGCAACAGCTCGGGGACTACAGGAACGGAGATATAGTCCATTGCTCCACGCTGATATCCCTTGAGTCGGTCCAAGTCGGTCAGGTGTATGCCGGAGATGAAAATGATGGCGATTTTCTGAAACCGTGGATGTTGCCGGATCATGTCCGCAAGCTGAAAACCATCCAATTCAGGCATGCTCACGTCCATCAGTATGACGGCAATGTCGATCTTGAGTAAGAGATCCAGCGCTTCTCTCCCTGAAGTGGCCTTGATCAGATTTTCCCCCAGCTCGCCGAGAATGGCTTCATAGGTGAGCAGCTTTTCAGGCTGATCGTCCACCATCAGGATGTTGACTTTCTGTTCCATCGTCGCGCTCTCCTACGGAAAACCTCACCTTTACCCAACTCTGACGGTTGTCTCAGCTTAGGCAGACGCTATCTATGCAGCCAGACGCGCAGAGCGGACAGCAGTTGCTCGGTATTGACCGGCTTTGCCAGATAGTCTGAGGCGCCAGCTTCAAGACACTTTTCACGGTCGCCTTTCATTGCCTTGGCGGTCAGCGCGATAATCGGGAGCCGCCGGAACAATGCCTTCCGCCGTATTACCTGCATGGTTTCGTAACCGTCCATCTCCGGCATCATGATGTCCATCAGTACAATCGCCATGTCAGGCATCGATTCGAGGGTCGCGATTGCTTCCCGGCCGGTTCCGGCGGCCAACACCGTCATCCCGCGACGTTCAAGCACGCTGCTGAGCGCGAAGATGTTGCGGACGTCATCGTCCACAACCAGCACCTTCTTTCCAACCAGAGCGTCATCGGAGCGATGCAGCCGGTCAAGCATATTCTGCTTTTCGGGGGGCAGATTCGCGACCACTCGATGGAGAAACAAAGTGGTTTCGTCCAGCAGCCGTTCCGGCGACTCGACTCCTTTCACCACGACACTGCGGGCCAAAGTATGCAAGCGCGCATCTTCCTCGGGCGACAATTCCTTTCCAGTGAAGACTACGACTGGCAACTCGCTGAGCGATGGGGTTTCGCGAAGGCGCTCCAAAACTCCGAAGCCGGACATGTCGGGGAGACGAAGGTCAAGCACCACACAGTCGAATGGTTGCTGGTGGAGCATGGCTAGAGCCTCACCGCCGGCAGTGGCGACGGTGACGTCGATATCGTCATAGCCGAGCAGCTCCCGAATACTCAGCTGCTCGGCGGGGTTATCTTCCACGATCAGCAATCGCTTCCGCGGCGCCGCCGCGAATTCCCGGATACGGACGAACGCCGCGTCGAGCTCCTCCGCCGTAGCGGGTTTGGTCACGAAGGCGAAGGCGCCGCGCGCCAGACCATGCCGCCGTTCTTCATCGACCGTGAGTATCTGCACCGGGATATGACGTGTCTCGGGATCCTGCTTCAGGTGGTTGAGGACTGTCCAGCCCAGCATGTCAGGGAGAAAAACGTCCAATGATATGGCAGTCGGACGGAATTCACGGGCCAGTGCAAGCCCTTCGCCGCCACGCATAGCCACAAGTACTTTGAAGCCGCTATCGCGCGCCAGATCGCATAAGAGCCTTGCGTAGTGCAGGTCGTCTTCGACGATGAGCAGGACAGCATTCCCCGGCTCAATTATTTGCCGGTCGTCGGCAATCCGCTCCGCCGGTAACTCCAAGGGGCTCGTGCTCGACAGTTGAGGGCTCAAGCCAGAGGGTGAGGCTTTGGCCTCCAGCGTTGCCACACTGGATACAGACGGCCCCATATATGTCTGCGGCAGATAGAGCGTAAACGTACTTCCTTTGCCAGGTGTACTTCGCAGTCGAATCTCTCCACCTAGCAGACCGGCGAGCTCCCGGCTGATGGCCAGCCCCAGACCAGTGCCGCCGTACTTGCGGCTGGTTCCGGCATCCGCCTGCTGAAAAGCCTCGAAGATGATCCTCTGTTTCTCGAACGGAATACCAATCCCCGTATCGGTAACCTCGAAGGAAACAACCGCGCCTGCGCGGCTAAGGATCGGGTGGTCCTCGCTCCATCCTCCTCTCCATCCTCCTGTAGATATTGATACGTTCAGGCGCACGCCCCCCTGTTCAGTGAATTTGCAGGCATTGGACAGTAGATTCTTGAGGACCTGCTGCAGGCGCTTGGAGTCGGTCACAAGGCTGCGGGTCAGATGTGGGTCAGCGTTTATTTCGAAACTCAGCCGCCGATTCTCCGCCTCGTGGCGGAAAGGCCGTCCGACCATCTCGAGCAAACCGGCGAAGAACACTTCTTCCGCCTCTACCGAGACTGTTCCTGATTCGATTTTGGATAGATCCAGAATGTCGCTGATCAGATTGAGAAGATCGGTTCCCGCCCCATGGATGGTACGGGCAAATTCGACCTGTTTTGAGCTGAGATTGCCGTCCGGATTGTCGCTGAGCTGCTGGCCCAGGACCAGGATGCTGTTCAGAGGCGTGCGTAGCTCATGCGACATATTCGCCAGAAACTCTGACTTATACTTGGAGGTCAACGCCAACTCCTTAGCCTTGCCTTCAAGTGCGCCGCGCGCCTGCTCAATCTCCTGGTTCTTGCGTTCTACCTCTACGTTCTGCTCAGCCAACTGCTGAGCCTTTTGTGCAAGCTGCTCGTTGGTCTGCTGCAATTCCTTCTGCTGGGTCTGCAGCTCGGTAGCCAATTGCTGCGATTGTTTCAGCAGTCCTTCCGTCTGCATCGTCGCCTCGATGCTGTTGAGCACGATGCCGATGCTGGTCGTCAATTGCTCCAGGAAGGCGAGCTGCGAAGCCGTGAAGGAGCTTAGTGAGGCCAATTCAATGACTGCTTTTACCCGGTCCTCAAAAAGAACGGGAAGAACAATTACGTTGTGCGGGGTTGCTTCGAACAAACCCGAGCGGATTGAAATGGTGTTCGGCGGCAGCTCGTTGATCACCATCCGCCGCTTTTCGGCCGCACACTGGCCCACCAGACCCTCGCCGATTTTCAAACGGCGGAGATTCCCGTCATGTCCCCCATCGGCAAAAGAGGAAAGCGGCACCATGCCCGCCTCTTCCTCTGTGTCCATCTGATAGATAACGCCTTGCTGAGCATTCACCAGTAGCGCCAGCTCCGACAGCAGCGTCCGCCCAACGGTCGACAAATCACGTTGACCTTGCAACATGCCAGTGAAGCGGGCAAGGTTCGTCTTGAGCCAGTCCTGCTCAGTGTTCCGCTCCGTGGTAAGGCGCAGGTTGTTGATCATGGTGTTGATGTTGTCTTTCAACTCCGCGACCTCGCCACTAGCCTCGACCTGGATAGACCGGGTCAGATCGCCTTTCGTAACTGCCGTAGCTACCTCGGCAATCGCCCGAACCTGGTTGGTCAGGTTGTCAGCAAGAAGATTCACATTTCCCGTGAGATCCTTCCAAGTGCCCGCGGCGCCGGGCACATTCGCCTGGCCGCCAAGCCGGCCTTCCACGCCAACTTCGCGTGCTACCGTGGTTACCTGGTCGGCGAAGGTAGCCAGTGTATCGGTCATATTGTTAATGGTCTCGGCCAAGGCGGCGACTTCGCCTTTAGCGTTCACGGTCAGTTTCTGTGTCAGGACTCCATTGGCTACGGCTGTAACTACCTTCACAATGCCGCGCACCTGCTCGGTAAGGTTGGCAGCCATCACGTTCACATTGTCGGTCAGGTCCTTCCACGTGCCGGCGACCCCCGGGACTTCCGCTTGCCCACCCAGCTTGCCGTCGGTGCCCACCTCGCGTGCTACACGCGTCACTTCAGCGGCAAACGCATTGAGCTGGTCGACCATGGTGTTAATGGTGTTTTTCAGCTCCAGGATTTCGCCTTTCACGTCGACGGTGATTTTGCGGGACAAATCGCCGCGCGCAACAGCGGTCGTCACTTCGGCGATATTGCGTACCTGCCCGGTCAGGTTTCCAGCCATGGCATTCACGGAATCTGTAAGATCCTTCCAGGTGCCGGCCACGCCCGGTACATTGGCCTGCCCGCCCAGCCGGCCCTCGCTGCCCACTTCACGCGCCACGCGGGTCACCTCGGCGGCGAAGGAGCGCAACTGTTCAACCATGGTGTTGAGCGTTTCCTTAAGCTGCAGAATCTCGCCGCGCACATCCACGGTGATCTTCTTAGAGAGGTCGCCGTTGGCAATCGCCGTCGCTACCTCGGCAATGTTACGTACCTGCCCGGTCAGGTTGCTGGCCATGAAATTTACGTTGTCGGTAAGGTCTTTCCACGTCCCGGCTACACCGGGCACTTGCGCCTGCCCACCGAGCTTGCCGTCCGTGCCTACCTCGCGCGCTACACGCGTCACTTCGCCGGCGAAAGCGTTGAGCTGGTCGACCATGGTGTTGATGGTGTTCTTCAGCTCGAGGATCTCCCCTTTCACATCCACGGTGATTTTGCGCGATAAATCGCCGCGCGCCACGGCGGTCGTCACTTCGGCGATGTTGCGCACCTGCCCGGTCAGGTTCCCGGCCATCGAGTTCACCGAATCGGTGAGGTCTTTCCAGGTGCCGGCAACGCCAGGAACGTTGGCTTGTCCGCCTAAACGGCCTTCGCTGCCCACTTCGCGGGCCACGCGGGTCACCTCGCCGGCAAAAGCGTTCAGCTGATCGACCATGGTGTTGATAGTGTCTTTGAGCAGAAGAATCTCGCCGCTCACGTTCACGGTGATTTTCTTCGAAAGATCGCCGCTGGCGATGGCGGTAGACACTTCGGCGATATTGCGCACCTGCCCGGTCAGGTTACTGGCCATCGAGTTGACAGAATCTGTGAGGTCCTTCCAGGTGCCGCCTACTCCGGGCACCTGCGCCTGTCCGCCCAGCTTGCCGTCGTTACCAACTTCGCGGGCCACGCGCGTGACTTCGGAGGCGAAGGCGCGCAACTGCTCCACCATGGTGTTGATGGTGTCTTTGAGCTCTAGAATCTCGCCCTTCACGTCCACAGTGATCTTGCGTGACAAATCGCCACGGGCCACGGCCGTGGCAACTTCGGCAATGTTGCGCACCTGGCCGGTTAAGTTGCTGGCCATGAAGTTCACGTTGTCGGTGAGGTCCTTCCAGGTGCCGGCAACGCCGAGTACCTGCGCCTGGCCGCCCAGCTTGCCTTCCGTGCCAACTTCGCGGGCGACGCGCGTAACTTCGCCGGCAAAGCCGTTGAGCTGGTCCACCATGGTATTGATGGTGTTCTTTAGTTCTAGAATTTCGCCCTTCACGTCCACGGTAATTTTGCGCGACAAATCACCGCGGGCCACCGCAGTGGTCACTTCGGCGATATTGCGCACCTGCCCGGTCAGGTTGCCGGCCATTGAGTTGACTGAATCGGTAAGGTCTTTCCAAGTGCCGGCAACGCCGGGCACGTTCGCCTGGCCGCCCAGCCGGCCTTCACTCCCTACCTCGCGGGCCACGCGAGTCACCTCACCGGCAAACCGGTTCAGCTGATCGACCATGGTGTTGAGTGTTTCTTTGAGCTGCAGGATCTCGCCACGCACATCGACCGTAATCTTGCGGGAGAGGTCGCCGCTGGCGATGGCGGTAGCCACTTCCGCGATGTTGCGCACTTGGCCGGTCAGGTTGCTGGCCATGAAGTTTACATTGTCGGTGAGGTCTTTCCAGGTCCCGCCCACGCCCGGCACCTGCGCCTGCCCACCTAACTTGCCTTCGGTGCCTACCTCGCGGGCGACGCGTGTCACCTCACCGGCAAAGGCGTTCAACTGGTCCACCATGGTGTTGATGGTGTCCTTCAGCTCGAGAATTTCGCCCTTCACGTCGACCGTGATCTTGCGCGACAAATCGCCGCGCGCCACCGCAGTGGTTACCTCGGCGATATTGCGTACCTGGGCTGTCAGATTGCCGGCCATTGCATTGACCGAGTCGGTGAGATCTTTCCACGTGCCGGCCACTCCGGGGACGACAGCCTGGCCGCCAAGCTTGCCGTCGGTGCCCACTTCGCGGGCCACGCGCGTCACTTCCGACGCAAAGGAGCGCAACTGGTCCACCATGGTGTTAATCGCTTCTTTGAGCTGCAGGATCTCCCCGCGGACGTCCACCGTAATCTTGCGCGAGAGATCGCCGCTGGCGACGGCGGTAGCCACTTCGGCGATATTGCGCACCTGGCCGGTCAAGTTACTGGCCATCGAATTGACGGAGTCGGTAAGATCCTTCCAGGTTCCGGCCACTCCCGGCACCTGGGCCTGACCACCGAGTTTGCCATCGGTGCCCACCTCGCGCGCCACACGGGTCACTTCCGAGGTGAACACGCTGAGCTGCTGAATCATGGTGTTGACGATCTCGGCGGAACGGAAGAACTCCCCTTCGAGCGGCCGCCCGTCCACGTCCAGTCGCACGGTTTGAGCCAGGTTGCCCTGGGCCACCGCCGCGATGGCGCGGGTGACTTCTGTCGTTGGCCGGAGGAGATCCTCCACCAACGTGTTCACTGAAACCTCCATTTCCCCCCAGGCGCCTCGCGACTCGTTGAAGCGGGTGCGCTCTCGCGTCCTGCCCTCCTTGCCCACGACCTGGCCGACACGCCTTAGTTCCTTAGCCATCTGCTGATTGGCGGCGACGATCTCGTTAAATGTATCTGCGACTTTTCCCGGCAATCCAATCCATGAGCCAGGCAGCCGTACGGAGAAGTTTCCATCCCGTACAGCTTGCAGCTTCGCCAAAATCACATTGAGGTGCGCGGAAGCGGGCTCGGCCGGCTCCTCGATTTTGCTGTTGTATCTTAAGCTCTTCTTGGGGCTGCCGTTGGCGGCCGCAGTCGGGGCGCGCTCCCCGCTTTTTTTCATGGTCTCTCGTGACCCAGCCACGGTTGTCTCCTTGGCGGTTGGTTTCCGGTCAATCTGAGGAGAAACGACATGCGCTTAGGATCCATGGGCGCTCAGTTTATTGGATTGCTTTGAAGATGACCCGGCCGCAAGGAGACTCTCGCGGAAAAACTAAGACCTGACGAGAAAGGCCCCCGGCGCCGCGGACGCCCGCTCGTCATTGGTCTTAAATGATTTCATGGAATCTTAGCACTCGATGGGAAACGTAACTACAACTAAATGGTTATACTTCAATCACTGACACAGATTTGAAATTTCGATGCTTGTCTGTGCTTTGTCCGGCTGCGCCATCCGATTGGTCTGGAGCCAGCTATCTCAGGATGCGCGGCCGGTCTGGTTTAGGCCGCGATAGAAGCCCAAGTCTTCATTGCGGACCATCTTGGTGATATAGAGAATCTGTCCGTAGTGTAGTCCGAAATGCTCTACTACCTGGTACACAGCCGCCAGGCCGGTGACGTGGTAGCCTTGAATCTCAAACGAAGCGAGCAGGTCGGCCTCTGTGAGGCGGTGCAGGACTTCCGACGCTTGATCTAGGGTGGCTCCTAGCTGTGCGAGAAGCACGGCGCCTGAAACCATCGCTCGTTGATTGAATTCCGCGGGCCGGTCACGCGTGTCCTCCAGCCGGTTGAACGACGCCACCAGCCATTGCCTCACATTGCCGTTCAGATGCAGGATCAGATTTCCAATGCTGTTGCTGGAAGCGTTCGGACGCCACCAGACCTGATCATCTGTGAGGGATTCGACGCAGCTTCGCAGCCGCGGCCAATACTGCTCGAGCAGCTTGTCGCGGGAAAACTTCAGAAACAGCATCGCGGTCTTCGGGTCCGTAGTTGTGCTCATTGGAAAATAAGCCTTGTCGCTCCGGTCGAGATGACAATATTGTCGCATCCTTCCGTCGATTTGCGATGCTCCGGCCTTCTGCATTCGCTGTTGTTTTTTGGGTGCAGAAGCAGATTCCGTTCGGGAATGACAGAAAGAAAGGCAAAGGCCTGACCGGTCTTTGTATTCGCAGTTGCTTCTGTGGTCTCCCACCCTTCGCACGGAACAGCGCCGTGCGAAGAATGGGGCACCCTCGATTGTCGGTGGTTTTGGATCCATACTTCAAACAGATCTAGGGTGCCCCATCCTTGCGAAGCAAGGGTGGGATACCACAACCGATGGCAGAGCCTAGCCGGCCGCCGTCAGGCCGGCTCTAAGCGCTGAACGGCATTCCCGCTCGAGCATAGCCAGCAATTGGTCCATGTGCTCGGTGCGAGTTCTGAAGTTCACAGGATTGATGCGGAACCATGTCTTGCCTTTCAGCTCGGTCGTCGAAATCCAGAATTTTCCGCTCTCCTCAATTTTTCTCACCACCCGCGCGTGCAGGCTTTTCGCATCGGCGCCGTTCAGCTCGGGGACACTATATCGGATACAGACCGCGGACATGGGCGGATAGCTTGCCGCCTCGAACTCAGGATGGCTCACCGCCAGCGCATAAAGATGCCTTGCCTGGCGCACGTTATTGTCAATCCACGCGCCGATCTGGCGGCCGCCGTAGCGCTTGAAGCTCATCCAGACCTTCAGGCCGCGGAAGCGCCGCGACTGCTCAAAACCGTGCACATAATATTGGTAGCGTTGCTCTGCGGGGTCCAATTCGTCGGTCAGATAGGATGGCATGATGCCGAAGGAAGCGGTCAACCGCCGCTCGTCCTTTACCAGCACCGCTCCCGCGTCCAAGGGCGCGTAGAACCACTTATGGGGATCGATGGTGATTGAGTCCGCCAGTTCCAATCCGCGGCCGCGCATGGAAAATTCGTTCGACAGCAGCATCCCCCCGCCATAGGCCGCGTCGGCGTGGAACCACATCCCCTCACGATCGGCAATCCGGCGCAATTCGCCGATCGGATCCACGGCGCCGGTATTCGTGGTTCCGAAGATCCCAACGATGCACAGCGGATGGATGCCGTGGCTCCTGTCATCTTGAATTGCGGCCTCGAGCGCGTCCAGGCGCAGGCGAAACTCCGAATCGGTGGGCAGCGCCCGCAGCGCCGTCCGGCCCAGACCCACGGCATCGACCGCCTTGTCTACCGAAACATGCCGCTCTTCGGAGGCGTACACCGCCCAGCGCTCGCGTACCCCGTCGTGTTGTGCGCGGTCCCCGGAGGCCCAATCGCGGGCCAGCTTCAGCCCGATGAAATTGGCCATCATGCCGCCGCTGGTGAGGTTGCCGCCCGCTTGCTGGCCATAGCCGGCAAGGTCGTTGAGCCAGCGAACCGTCCTGCGCTCCATGGCCACCCCGGCGGGGCCGACCGAGTACGCGCCAATATTCTGGTTAAGGGCCGAGCAGATGAAATCCGCAACCACGCCGATCGGATTCGGCGAGGGCGTAATCAACCCCATGTAACCCGGATGTCCCACGTGCGTGCAATAGGGAAGAAGCTTTTCCTGAATCTCCTCAAGAAGATTCTCTGGCAGGCTCGGCGTCTCCGGCAACGGCTCGTCGAAGAGCTTTGTCAGGACCTCCGGCTCGACCTGGGGAAAGACCGGCTTCTCTTCGATCCGTTCGAAGTATTTGGCGAGTAGATCAACCACCCGATGTCCGACGTCCTGGAACTCGCGCGCGTCCATGAGGCACTCCTAATCTTCTTTGGCGCACGCGAAGTTTGCGGCATCGTTGGTATCGCCAGTGCCCTTATACTTTGCCGCCAATGGGTAGGGGCACAATGGCCGGGTCATCATGACTTTGCCTTGGCCAGGGGCTCCGGGCGTGTATTTCGTCGCAATCACGGTCTCTGCCGGAACGCCGTTCTCCACCCAGCCGACCAGGGCATCGAAGACACCGAACTTCGGTCCCGCCGCTGTAGGTAGTCCAAGCTGCCCAAAAAAGTTCGGTCCGGGTCCACCGACGCAGTGCTCCATGCCTGGCGCCATGTATAGCCGCATAAAAGATCCGGTCTTCTCTTCTCCCATCAGTTTTTGGACGCTCTTGTAGTAGGCGATGCTGTTCCAGGGGGAGACGGCAGGGTCATTCCAGCCATGATAGACAATCAGCTTGCCGCCGCGGGCTTCGAACCGGCTCAGGTCGCCGCTGGTGGCATCCAGATCCGCTGCTGTCTTTTCGGCTGCTCTCTCCAGTGACTTGTCGACATTCGCGGTCAAGATATTCCATTGCGGGTCGTCCATAACCATATAGCGGAAATAGCCCTGTACGTATTGAAAACCCGCGCCCGCTCCAGGCCCGTGTCCCAACACCCAGTCGCCCCAGCCGCCGGCCTCGTCGCCCATCGCGAATCCCGGGAAAATCGATCTTCCATGCCCATCCTCGCCGCCTGCGTAATACTTCTTGAGCGAACTTACTTGCTGTTGAGTCAAGCACTCCGGTGAGTTGGTTCCTTTGCACAACAGCACTGCCGGATCGAAGTGGCATTTCTTCGGATCGTTGATGATCCCGTCTTTCACGCCGTCCAATGCGTCACATTGCGCCAGCGCCGCCCGTTCGATCGCAGGCAGCTTCAGGCTCGAAATGTATGCTCGCGGATCACTTATGGTCGCCTGGGCTACATCGACGGCCGAGCCCAGGCCCCGGGTCCATGCATTCGCAGGCGCGCCTGCCAATATTCCGTCGTAGTCTTCCGGAAAACGCTGAGCTTCCATAAGCGCCTCGCGCCCTCCATCCGAACATGAATCGAAGTAGGCTTTTTGCGCCGCTTTGCCGTAATACGCTTTCACTACATCTTTAGCCCGCTCTGTGGTCAGGTGTACTGCGCGCCAGCCAAAATCCTTTATCTTCTCCGGATGGCCGAAGGCCCAACTCGCGTCCTCCGCCTCACCAAAGTGTCCCGCATCCGATCCTGCGGTGGCAAATCCACGCCGCAGATTGCCGGCCAAGCCCTGATACCCGATGGAGCCGGCAAAGCCCCCATTTCCTACTCCGAGAAATCGCCCATTCCAGTCGTTCTCCGGCATCCATACCTCGAAGTTGATTTCCGAGTCCGAGGTGGGCCGTATCACTCCTGCAACCCGGCAAAATGCCGGCAGGCCTTGCAATGGCGGATTGGTCGCAGGCTCGTCGACCGCGCCGGAACTCACCTGTTCGGCCATGGTAATGGTGGTATCCGGCAGCTTGAGATCCTTGATTGCGTCACAGTTGTCCGCATGAGCCGCAGGCACAATACTAAGGAGTGCCAAGAGACAGAGAGCCATTATCCGTGGTCGCGCCATTTGGTGAAGAACCTCAATTTTCTGCTGGCAGGGAAATTATCCGCTGTTATTGCCCATTGAGACTACCTTTTTCAGGCGAATTCCTATGCTGTACAGAGTACAGATCGTTCCAGCAGATTGGTAACGATAAACCCGGCTCGTGGTACCCGTTTGTTACTATCGTGTGTATTCAAGCTCGACATTAGCGAACGCCGGCAGCCTTACCCTTTTCAATTCCTGAACGGCGGCATGTGCTTCCGTCTTCGATAGAATCCTGCCATGGCTTGGGAAGAGTATGAAAATTTTGAAGGAACGGTCGAACGGTGTCTGCATGTGTTCCGTCGATTGGCAACAGTCTAGTCCATGGCCTCCCTCGTAACCGGCGCAAGCGGATTTCTCGGCGGCAGGGTTGCGCAGATGTTGCACGGCCGCGGGGAGGAGGTCGTCATCCTGGCTCGTGCAAACTCAGATCTTCGCCATCTGTCCGCAATCCCGGTTCGCGTGATTCGTGGCGACCTGTCGAATTGTGCGGCCCTGCAAGAAGCCGTTCGGCAAGTCACGCAGATCTTCCACTGCGCGGCTTGCTCCACCGATTGGGCGCCGAAGCAGACCTACCTGGAAACCAATCTCATCGGCACACAAAACCTGATTGCCGCGGCCCAACATGCCCCGAAACTCCATCGCTTCCTGCACGTCAGCACGACCGACATCTATGGCTATCCCCGGATACCTTGCACAGAGGAACAGCCTTTCGTTGATGCCGGTCTCCCTTACAACCAGACCAAAGGACGAGCCGAAGCCGCTGTCTGGAAGGCACATCGAGAGCTCGGCATTCCGGTTACGATCATCCGCCCGGCAACCATCTACGGTCCCCGTGGAAAGGACTTCACTCAAGAGGTTGCAATGCTGCTGCGTCAGCGGCTGATGGCCTACATCGACGACGGCGCAATGCCCGGCGGCTTCATCTACGTCGATAGCGTTGTCGAAGCGATGCTTGCTGCCGCGGCGAGCACACACACCATTGGCCAGGCATATAACATCGCCGGCGGCACAGGAGCCACGTGGAGACAGTACGCCACTCTTTTCGCCGAGCAGCTCGCGGTCAAACCGCCTTGGATTAATCTTCCGTTCCAAATAGCCATGACACTCGCTCGCACTTTGGAAACGGCTCACGGTTGCCTGCGCCTCGCTGGGCGCCCTCTACTCACACGGCACGCGATTTACCTGCTTGCCCGCAACCAGGAGTTTCCCATTGCGAAAGCCAAAAGCACTTTTGGTTTTTCGCCGGATATCTCCCTCGAAGAAGGCATTCATCGCTCGGTTGCATGGCTGAAGGACGCGCATGCTTTTAAGCGTTAGAGCATTTCTCCTGATGGTGTAAAGCCAAGAGCAGATCAAACGTAGCCATTCCATCGAAGAATGGCTACACCTAGCTACTCTCGCCACACCACAGTATCAGGAGAAATGCTCTAGCAGCCATACTGTTGAACGTGGGGCGCGCTTCGGTTCGGCGACGGGAGACCTCGGCGACCCGCACCTAGGATTTCAGAAAGCTGCGAAGGTCTTTGAGCAGCCGGAACAAATGATAGGGGTCGCTTGGCGAGGGAACAAAGCCGAAGTGCTCATAGAAAGCCCTGGCCTCGTCGTCCTTCGCGTGAACCGCGAACGCCCGGATGCCGGCAATATCTGCAGCCTGAAGGGTGCGGAGCATTGCATCTTTGAGAAGACCGGCGCCGAGTCCCTTCCCTTGCCAGGAGACCGCGACCGCGAGACGGGCGAGCAGCATGATAGGCACTGGATGACGAGCCAGGCCTTTGGTCAGGCGCTCGGGAGCGTCGTTATATTCGATTTGGCCGACCACAAGCGTGTAGTAGCCGACGATCTCATCATCCGCCAGGGCAATATAAGTCTGGGAGGCGTGTGCCTGTTGATTCTGAAATGCATACCGCGTCAGGAAGAGGTTAAGAGCTTCACGCCCGCACTCAAATGCGTCGACTGCATGACTGCGCTGCAATTTTTCTATTCGTAGCGAAGTCAAATGCTGCCGCGTTCGAAGAGACTCGGTTCCTTGAGGAGCTTAGCCAGGCGTGGGGCAGGACGGGGAGGCTCGGCCAGGGCGGCGTGGAAAGCTTCCCATTGCTTCGCAGTCAATCCGAAGCGCCGGCGATCCGGCAGAGTCTCTTCGGCGCGAGCCAGGGCGCTCTCGAGGACAAATTCACTCACCGACTTGTGGGTGGCTCGAGCTGCGGTTTGTAAGACGCGTTTTGCCGACGCTGTCAGCCGAAGATCGAGCTTCTGGTTGCGCGTTTCTGTACTTTGCACTTCGCTCTCCTCCTGTTCGTAAGAATAACACGGATTGCCAGACAATGTCACGACAGAAGAGTGTCGGCTTCCGCCCTAACTTGATCTGTAATCGCTTACACTGAAAGAATCGCTTTCCTGCAAGGAGCACGCCCGCATGCTTGGTTTCCACCGCAGCCATAGGTTCGCATTCCTTCCCGCGGCCCTTCTGTTTTCGAGCGCGATGGCCCAGCAGCCTGCGCTTACGCCCGCGCCGCTGCGCCCTCCGGCGACGCCGCTAGCCATTCACGATCCTTATTTCAGCGTCTGGTCGATGACTGACAACCTGGCCGAAGACAATACCCGGCATTGGACCGGCGTGCCCCAGGACTTGAACGGCTTTGTGCGCGTCGATGGAGTTGCCTATCGCTTTCTCGGCCACGCGGATAAACCAATTCCCCCGCTCAAGGAGACCAGCCAGCAGGTGACGCCCACGCGCACGCTGGTGACCATGACCGGCCCCGAGACGAGTCCGGAGATTGAACTCAGGTTAACCTTCCTGAATCCTGCCTTTCCTGACGATCTCGCCGAGATGGCGCGTCCGGTGACCTACCTGACTTGGGATGTACGCGCGCTCGATGGACGGCAACATGACGTGACGCTATATCTCGATGCCGCCGGCACTCTGGCTACCAACGATCCCGGCGAAGAGGTGGTGTGGTCGCGGGGTAGCACGAAGGGAATCGATCTGCTGAGGGTGGGAACCAGGGACCAGCAGATTCTTCAGCGATTTGGCGACAACGTGCGCATCGACTGGGGCTGGTTCTATCTGGCCATTCCCAGCGGTCAGGGGACCGTTCATTGGACCGCGGGGAATCAAAGCCACCGGGAGGAATTCCTAAAAACCGGAGAGCTGCCCGAGGATGACGATCTCGGTGCGCCGCGGACTCCGCAGAGTCATTATCCGCCGGCGCCCGCACTCAATGTGAGCTTCCCGCTGGGGATGGTGGGCGCATCCACCGTCTCCCGCCACGTTCTCCTGGCCTACGACGACATCAATTCCATCGAGTACATGCAGAGAAAGCTGCTGCCCTACTGGAGAAGCAAATTTCCAACGTTTGCGAGCATGCTCCAAGCCGCCGCGGAGGAGTACCCGGCGCTTCAGGCGCGCTCCATCCGGTTCGATCGCGAGCTTGAGGGCGATCTGGTGCGGGCCGGGGGTCCGGAATATGCCGCCATCGCGACCCTGGCTTATGGGCAGGCGATCGCGGCGCACAAGCTGGTGGAAGATGCGAACGGCGTGCCCTTCTTCATGCCCAAGGAAAACTTCAGCAACGGCTCGATTTCTACCGTGGACGTGATCTATCCCTCGGCGCCGATGTTTCTTCTGCTGAACCCCAGGCTGGTCCAAGCGCAACTTGAGCCGGTGCTTCGCTATGCCGAGAGCGGGCGATGGAAGTTTCCCTTCGCCCCGCACGATCTGGGCGTGTATCCGCTCGCCGATGGACAACAGTACGGCGGCGGCGAAGAGACGGAAGAGGATCAGATGCCGGTTGAAGAGTCGGGCAACATCCTCCTGCTGGTGGATGCGTTGGCGCACGCCCAGGGGAACGCGGATTATGCCAAGCAGTATTGGCCGCTGCTTAGCAAATGGGCCGCCTATCTGCTGTCCAAGGGAATGGACCCGGAGAACCAGCTCTGCACAGACGACTTCGCCGGCCACCTGGCGCACAACGCCAATCTATCGATCAAGGCGATCGAGGCCCTTGGAGCCTACGCCCAAATGGCCAAAGAGCTCGGTATTGCCGATCAAGCTCAGCAATACCAGGCGGCGGCCAAGAGCATGGCGGCCAAATGGGTGAGCATGGCGAACGATGGCGATCATTACCGGCTGGCCTTCGATAAGCCCGGAACCTGGAGTCAGAAGTACAACCTGGTTTGGGATACGATTCTCGGGCTGCATCTCTTTGCTCCCAGCGTCGCGGCCACGGAAGTAGCCTTTTATCAGCGCCACTTGAATCTCTACGGGCTGCCGCTGGACAACCGGGCAGATTACACCAAGCTCGATTGGAGCATATGGAGCGCCACCCTGGCGGCAAATCCGCAAGAGTTCCAAACACTGGTTCATCCCGTATTCAAGTTTTTGAATGAGACCCCGGACCGGGTTCCCATGACCGACTGGTACCAGACAAAGACGGGAAGAATGGTGGGCTTCCGCGCCCGGTCGGTTGTGGGCGGCGTCTACATCAAGATGCTGGCCGACCCGGCGATGTGGCAAAAGTGGACCGCGCGGTCACAGCAGTAAAGTCGTGGGGAAATTCAGGGGGCATAAACATTTGTAGTCTCCCACCCTTCACACGGAACAGCGCCGTGCGAAGGATGGGGCACCCTCGATTGGTGGTGGTCTTAGAATCCAGAGTTCAAACAGATTCAGGGTGCCCCATCCTTGCGTAGCAAGGGTGGGAGACCACAACCGATGGCAGCAGGATGTTCCGGTCGAGATGACAAATTTAGGAGCCGCCTGCTATAGAATTTAACCATCCGATGAAATGCCCTTATTGCGGTTTCGCGCAGGATCGTGTGGTGGATTCGCGCGAGAGTAAAGAAGCGGATTCAATCCGCCGCCGCCGCGAATGTGAGAGCTGCAACAAGCGCTTTACCACCTATGAGCGCATTGACGAAATTCCCTACATGGTGGTGAAAAAAGACGGCCGCCGGGAAAAGTTCGAGCGCCAGAAGGTGCTCAGCGGCTTGCTGCGCGCCTGTGAAAAGCGGCCCGTATCCGCGGCCAAGCTGGAAGCCATCGTCAACGACACGGAAAGCTATCTGATGGACTCGCCGGAGCGCGAGCGTGCCACCAGCGAGATCGGCGAGTTGATCATGGACCGCCTGAAGAGCATCGATACCGTCGCCTATATCCGGTTTGCCAGCGTCTATCGCGACTTCAAGGATGTGCGCGAGTTCAAGGAAGAGCTGGAACAACTGTTGAACAACCGGGACTCGATCAAGATCAAACGAAAATGATAAGGAGAAGATGAGTCCATTGAATGCCATAAACCCGGAGCCGAAGAGAAGGCACACAGTCACCCTGATTCCCGGCGACGGGATCGGACCGGAGGTGACGAATGCTGTCGTCGAAATCCTGGAAGCAGCGGGCCGGATGAGCGGCTTCGAGTTCGTATGGGAGCCCTTCGCCGCCGGGGCCCAGGCCTTCGAGAAATACCGCGAGTACATTCCCAAGGAGCTCTATCAATCGATCGAGCGCAACCGGCTTGCCCTCAAGGGACCGGTGACAACGCCGGTGGGAGACGGTTTTCCTTCGATCAACGTGACCCTGCGCAAGAAGTTCGAGCTGTTCGCGAACTTCCGTCCCATAAAGAATCTGCCCGGATTGGAGACCCGCTATCCAGGCGTGGATCTGGCCATCGTGCGCGAGAACACCGAGGGCGAGTACGTCGGCCTGGAGCATGAGGTCGTGCCTGGAGTGGTCGAATCGATCAAGGTCATTACCGAGAAGGGATCGACGCGCGTCTCGAAGTTCGCCTTCGAGTTCGCCCGCAAGAATAAACGCAAGAAGATTCACGCCATCCACAAGGCGAACATCATGAAGATGTCCGACGGGCTCTTCCTGCGTTGCGCGCGCGAGGTCGGTAAGGACTTCCCTGAAATCGCATATGAAGAGCACATCATCGATAACGCCTGCATGCAGTTGGTGATGAATCCTTATCAATACGACACGCTGCTGATGGAGAACCTGTACGGCGACATCGTAAGCGATTTGTGCGCCGCGTTTGTGGGCGGATTGGGGCTGGTGCCGGGCGCCAATCTAGGCACGGAGTGCGCTATTTTCGAGGCGGTGCACGGCTCCGCTCCCGACATCGCGGGCAAAGACATGGCCAACCCCACGGCCCTGCTGCAATCGGCGATTCTGATGCTGCGGCATATCGATGAAGTTGAAGCAGCGGACCGGGTGCAGGCCGCCATGGAAAAGGTGTACCTGGAGAAAAAGGCGCTGACCCGCGATGTGGGCGGGACCAGCGGAACGAAAGCCTTCACCCAGGCCATTCTGGCCGCGCTCGGGTGAAAATCTCTCAATTCAAACGCAGAGGAGTGGGGATGACCGGGATAACGGCGATGGGGAGGATGGCTGCCCTGGCGCTGGCAGCGCAAGTGTTGCTGCTGGGCGCGGGCTGCAGGAGGAGCGGGCCGGGTCCTCAAACCCAGACCGACGCCGCCAACGCGGGCGCCATCGAAGGCACGATCCACTACGCCAAGAAAGCGCCGGCGCGGGTTGTGATCGATATGTCGCAGGATCCTGGCTGTGCAGCGGGCCAAGGGCTGAACAAGTCGGAAGAGTACGTCGTGAACGACGGCAAGATGGCGAATGTGTTCGTCTATGTGAAAGACGGGCTGGGCAAGAAGATTTACGCGGCGCCGGTCTCTCCGGTGGTTATCGATCAGAAGGGCTGCCGCTACGTGCCCCACGTGGTTGGGTTGATGATCGGGCAACCGCTTGAGGTCCGCAACAGCGACCCGGCGATGCACGATGTCAACGTGCAGCCTGCGGCCGGCGGCAATCAGCCAAGCGACGCAAGCCAGGGGCCGCATGGCAGCCCGGTTCGACGGAGATTCAGCAAACCGGAGACAATGATTCCCCTGCGCTGCAGTGTCCATCCCTGGATGGAGGCATATATCAACGTGGCCGCGAATCCTTACTTTGCCGTCAGCGACGACCAGGGACATTACATCATCCGGGGACTGCCCCCGGGGACCTACACCCTGGCCGCGGACCAGGAGAAGCTGGGCACACAACAGCAAACTGTCTCCGTCTCTGCGCGCCAGACAACGCCGGCGGACTTTACTTTCGGCAAGGCAACGCCTTGAAAGCGTGGCCCTTCGGGCGAAAGCCGAACTACTTTTCAAGCATTTATGTACGGCCTGAACAGGCTGCGAAAAACTCTGAGATCGTGCAAAGATCGGGAGCGAAATGAGTCCCGCAGGGACGGCAAGAAAATAGCCCAGCACGCCAGTGCTGGGAAAGTTCGATTTGCAAGACAAGTCCCGCAGGGACGGCTGAATCATACCTCAGCCCAGCGTGCCGCCAGGACCTATTGACTTATGCGAGATATGTTTCAGTCGTCCCTGCGGGACTGCCGTCGTTTTCCGGCGGGGACCCAGCACTGGCGTGCTGGGCTATTTTCTTGCCGTCCCTGCGGGACTTAAAGCTGCGGCTGGCTCATTTACCTCGACGATCCGGTCTCCAGGCACCATTCTGAGCGTCTGCGCGATGCCGCTGGGCCAGTGGATTTCGATCGACTGCGCTACGCTGTCGCTACCCAGGCCAAAATGTGCGCGCGGACTGCTTGAGGAGAGATAACTGCCCGCCGTTGATACCGTTTCATATTGCGGTCCCTCCGAGGTGGTGAGTTGGATGACCGCGCCAATGCCGTCGCGGTTGCTCTTGTGCCCCACCAGCTTCAATTCAATCCAGTGGTTGTGCGTGACCGTCTGATTGCGCAGAATGTAACCTGGGCCGCCGTTGGTGCTCACCACCATATCCAGATGACCGTCGTTCCAGATATCCCCTATGGCCAATCCGCGCCCCACCCACTGCTGTTGGAAGACATCGCCGGATGCCGCCGATACATCCACAAAGCGCTTGCCGCGATCGTTGCGCAGCAGCAGCATGGGTTCCTTGTAGTGCAGTTGTGGATAGTTCAACTGGACATTGTCAATGTCATGTCCCTGGGCTACGATCAGGTCCTTCCAGCCGTCGTTGTCGTAATCGAAAAATGCGGCGCCCCAGCCGGAGTGCAGCAGAGTCGCCGCCGCCACTCCACTCATGAAGCTGGTATAGGTAAAGCCGCCATCGCCGTTGTTTTTATAAAGCGCGTATTTCTGGTTGGCGAGATCGGTAACCAACAGGTCCGGCAGGCCGTCATTGTCATAGTCCGCAAAAGCCACGCCCATGCCGGCGTAGGTCCGTCCGTCTCCGTCAACCGCGACCTCCGCCGGCAGGCCGTTTTCTTCAAAGGTCCCATCGCCTTTGTTGTGGTAGAGAAATTCGAGCATTGAGTCGTTCGCCACGAAGATATCGGTATGCCCATCGCGGTCATAATCGGCAATGGCTATGCCCAGGCCCTTGCCCGGCTTATCCAACCCGAGTTTCGCCGCTTCTTCGGTAAAGTGGCCGCCGCCGTCGTTGTGGTAGACCAGGGGCGAGATGGGCTGGAACAAGTCGGGATGGCAGTAGGAACGATAGCCTGGACGGCGTTCTCCGCACCAGATGTCGTCAAAATCCCATTTGAGATAGCGCAGCACCACCAGATCCAGCAGGCCGTCGTTGTCCAGATCGACCCAGGCCGCCGAGGTGGACCATCCGCCGCCGCCCGTGCCCGACGCCGCGGTCACATCGGTGAATGTTCCATTGCCGTTGTTGTGGTAGAGGTGATTGCCGCCGTACCCGGTCACATACAGATCTTCGTATCCGTCGTTGTCGTAGTCGGCCGCCGCCACGCCCATGTCGTAGCCTGTGCCCTTGAGTCCGGCCTTCTCGGTCACGTCTTCAAAGGAGCCGTCCGCTTTCTGGCGATAGAGGCGGTTCCAGTCTCCGGGACCGGCTTTCTGGGGAATCGTTCCTTTGGGTGTTGGATCGCTGAGGGGAGCGCCATTGACGAAAAAGACATCCAGCCGGCCGTCGTTGTCGTAATCCAAGAGCGCGGCCCCCGATCCCATGGTCTCCAGCAGATATTTTTTTGCTGTATGGTATGCCTGGTGCTCGAAATGCACGCCGCTGACCGAGGTTACGTCAACGAAGTTCCCCGGAAGGTTCTCGCTCGCCGAAGGCGCGTTGCTTTGAGCTTCGATAGGCTGCGCCGCGCTCGTTACCGCGAACAGAAAAGCCAGCATTGCAAGCCATCGCGTGGACCAGGCGGAGTCCTTCACTCGGCTTCACCCCTAATTACTTTAGCGCACGCTGCCCCTCAGCGAAGCTCGACGTCTCGCCGTGTTGCAGGCTCGGCCTTCACTTATAGTGGAGACGGTGTAGTGCGATATCTCGCTGAATCAGTTCATGCCTATGAGTGACATCTGGGTTGTTGGAAGTCTCAATATAGACCTGATCGTGCCTACAGCGCGCTTTCCCTCGGGGGGCGAAACCGTTTTGGGCGGCGATCTGCGCACAGTGCCGGGAGGAAAGGGCGCCAATCAGGCTTGCGCCGCCGCCAGGCTGGGAGCTCGTACGATGCTGATCGCCCACGCGGGGAAAGATCCGTTCGGGCAGCAGGGGATACAAAGCCTGCAAGATGCCGGCGTGAACACCGCTTTGGTCGGTCTGTCGGAAGCTTCGACCGGGTCGGCTTTGATTTGCGTAAGACCGGATGGAGAGAACACAATCGTAATCTCTCCCGGAGCCAACGGCACCCTTACCCCTGCAATCGCTCTCGCCCTGCTCACTCCGCTGCGCTCTTGCGATATCGTCTTGCTGCAGCTGGAAATACCGCTTGAAACGGTGGAAGCGGTTGCGAGCTATGCGCATAGCTGTGGTGCGAAGGTGATGCTGGATCCCGCTCCCGTCCAGCCCCTGCCGCATTCGCTTCTGAAATGCATCGATTTTCTTACGCCCAATCAGTCCGAGAGCGCCGCATTGCTGGGCATTCCGGGGAAGGCATTGGACAACCTCGACCATATCGAACGGGCTGCGGAGGAGATCCTTGAAATGGGTCCGCGCGCGGTCATCCTGAAGCTTGGAGCCAATGGATGTTTTTTAGCCGGACCGGAGGGAAGGGCACAGATAGCCGCCTTCCCCGTGGCCAGCGTCGATACAACCGCCGCCGGAGACGTATTTAACGGCGCCTTCGCAGTTGCGCTTTCCGAAGGCCGTTCGCCCCGCGATGCGGCCATCTTTGCCAGTGCAGCTTCCGCATTGTCCATCACCCGCGCCGGGGCTCAAAGTTCCATCCCGGATCGAGCGCAGACCGACGAGTTTCTCGCCAGCCGCATGCCTGTGAAATCGCTGGACTCAAAATAACCGGAAGGAGGTTCCGTTGTTCGCTATCACCGATCTGCGGTTGGCCATCTTCCTTTGCGTCCTCACCATGCTTGGTTGGGGATCATGGGCAAACACCCAGAAGCTATCGGATCGAGGCCATTGGCCTTTCCCGCTTTATTACTGGGATTATGTAATCGGCGTCTTTGTGCTCGCGGTGTTGAGCGCCCTGACTCTGGGCATGAGCGGCAGCCCAGCTTTCGCCACGGTTGCCAACCTCCATCAAGCTCTGGCCGCGCCAATGCTGCACGCGTTTTTGAGCGGAATCCTCTTCAACGTCGCCAACCTGCTGCTGGTTGTGGCCATTGATTCTGCCGGGATGGCGGTGGCATTCCCGATCGGAATCGGCTTGGCATTAACCATCGGTACGGTAGCCAGCTACTATCAATCTCCCAAGGGCAATCGCACCCTGCTTTCATCCGGAGTAGTGTTGATTGTCCTGGCAATGCTCTTCTCGGCGATGGCCTATCGCAAAATGCCGGGCAAATCATCGTCCAAGGGAATACGCGGTCCTCTCTTTGCGGTTATTGCCGGATGCCTCATGGGGTTTTTCTATCCTCAACTCTCGCGCGCGATCTCTCCCAACTTCAATACCGGAACCATTGTGCCCGGGCAACTCGCCCCCTACTCGGCATTATTGATATTTTCTCTTGGCGTGCTTGCCAGCAACGTTTTCGTGAACACCATCTTGATGCGGGCAAATGGAATCCGCTACTCGACCTATTTCAACGGCAGCGGCAAGCTGCATTTGTGGGGCTTGTTAGGAGGAATGATCTGGATGTTGGCGCTGACCTGTAATCTCATCGCGTCCGGTGTCGCGGGTCCGGCAATCTCGTACGCACTGGGGCAGGGCGCCACGCTGGTAGCAGCCCTCTGGGGCGTATTTATATGGAAGGAGTTCCGCGATGCGCCCGCGGGGACCTGGAAGTACGTGGTGTTGATGCTGGTTAGTTATGGGTTAGGACTCACGCTGATAGGATCGGCCACGCTTTAGGCAGGGTCGTCCCGCAGCGTAACATTTGTCATCTCGACCGGAGTGTTTATGGGACTGTGATCCAGCCATGGGGTGAAAATGGGGTTGAGGACACCTTGATTGGCAGTTACACCTAATTTGTCATCTCGACCGAAGCGAAGTGGAGAGATCTGCGGTTCACACTGAATATCGAATTAATCGCATCTCTGTGGTATCCGGATAGTAGCCGCATACCCCAGATTCGCGAAGCCAACCTTGGCCCTCTTGAGATTTGTGGAATCCCAGGTCCCAGAATCGGGACCTGGGGCACCCGGCCTTAGCGAAGGGTGGAGAAAGAAACCGCATGACAAATTTAAGTGGACCCGGCAATTTGTGAAAAAACACTCCAAATCGAATGGAGTTACTCATGACCTATAAAATTCTTCAACGTCGGAGGAAAGTCCCGGGCGTCTTATTGGCTTTGCTGCTGCTGATTTGTGCGGGCGCCAAGGGCTGGTGTGCCACGCCGGTGATCTTGTCCACCGACGTCGGCAACGAAATCGACGACCAATGGGCGATCGCCTATATGCTGGTAAACCCCGACTTTGATGTTTTGGGCATCATCTCGGCCCATGCGCCCAGCCTGCCCGATCCGTCGGCTCACGCCACCTATGAGATCCTCAAGGACGAGGTCGAGAACCGGCTCGGCATGTCGGTGCACCCTCCGTTGTTCGAGGGATCCAGCCTGGCGCTTGCGGGCGACGGAACCCCGCGCATGAACGACGGGGTCAAGTTCATTTTGCAGGCAGCGAAGAATTTCTCGGCAAGCCATCGTCTGACCATCCTTACTATCGGCGCGGCGACGGATGTTGCTTCGGCCATTCTTTCCGATCCGACCATCGCCGATCGAGTTCGCGTGGTCGCCATGGCGTTTACCAACTCGAAGGGCGGAAATGAGTACAACGTTGCCAACGACGTTCAGGCGTGGCAGGTCATCATGGATTCACGCGTACCAGTGATAATCGGACCGGGCGATGTGTGCCGGGCAAACCTTTCCCTGACGTTTAGCGGCGCGAAGGATTTGATAGCGCAACACGGGCCGGTGGGCGCCTGGTTGTGGCAGGAGTATCAAGCTTGGTACTTCCGCCAGGTAAAGCCGCTGCGGCGCGATGATTTTTCCAAGCCATGGATTATTTGGGACATTATCACCCTGGCCTACGTGGAGGGCATGACCACGGAAGAAGCGGCGCCGCGGCCTCGCCTCAACCCCGATATGTCGTTCAGCCAGCGGGAGACACAGGGCAAAGTTGTATGGATTACACAAGTCGACTCAAAGCGCCTTTGGGGAGACTTCCTGGAGAAACTGGATCTCTATCAAAGGAAGCACGCCATCCGTCCCACGAAAAACTGCGCCTCCCCGGCCTCCCCTGTAGGATCGCTGGAATGACAACGCCCCCGGGGCGGCAGCGGCAAACAGTATAAAATTTGACATAAGTTCATGCGCACACGACAAAAGATCGGCATCCTTGGCGCGACCGGAACGGTGGGTCAGCGCTTTATTCAACTGCTGGAAAAGCATCCCTGGTTTGAAGTAGCCTGGCTGGCGGCGAGCGACAGGTCCAGCGGCAAAAAGTACGGCGAAGTGGCGCGTTGGAAGCTGGATACTCCGCTGCCGGCGGAGATCGCGGCCATGACCGTTTCCCCGGCAATCCCGGAGGGTGCGCCGAAGGTGATCTTTGCCGCGCTGGACGCGGATATCGCGAGAGAGATGGAGCCGCAGTTTGCCGCCGCCGGTTGCGCCGTCATCTCCAATTCGAGCGCGTTCCGCATGCAGGCCGATGTTCCCCTGGTAATTCCCGAAGTCAATCGCGAGCACCTGCGCCTGCTGGAGAGCCAGAGCTGGCGCAAGAGCTCCGGCGGCTACATCGTGACCAACCCCAACTGCAGCGCCATCGGCCTGGTGCTGGCCCTCAAGCCTCTGGCCGAGCGCTTCGGCCTGGAGAGCGTCTTCGTGAGCACCATGCAGGCGGTCAGCGGCGCGGGGTACCCGGGGGTCCCCTCGCTCGATATCCTGGGCAATGTGGTGCCCTATATCAAAGGGGAAGAGGAGAAGCTCGAAGCGGAGACGCTGAGGCTCTTAGGCACATTGCGGGGAGATAAGGTCGAGCCGTTGAATGCGCGAGTGAGCGCCCACTGCAACCGGGTGGCGGTTGAGGACGGCCATACCGAGAGCGTCAGCGTCAAACTTTCGAGCAAGGCGGCGCGGGAGGAGATCCTGGCGGCGTGGAGCGAGTTCGCTCCACTGAGTGGCCATTCTCTGCCAACCGCACCGGCGCAGCCGGTAGAGTTTGCCCCGGGCGAGGACCGTCCCCAGCCGCGGCTGGATCGCATGCGCGGCAATGGGATGGCGGCGACGGTAGGCCGTTTGCGACCGTGCAGCCTGTTCGATTGGAGATTTACAGTGCTCTCTCATAACACAATTCGCGGTGCGGCCGGCGCTGCCCTGCTCAATGCGGAGTTGCTGGTCTCGCAGGGAATTCTCACTCCGCCCGGTAATGGATCGTCTGCGCAGGATAGAAAAATTCATCGCGTGGCAGTTCCCGCATGAAGCTGGTGGTGATGAAGTTCGGCGGCACCTCCGTCCAGGACGCCGCCGCCATAGCGCGGACAGCCAAAATCGTGCAAGGGCGAATCACCGCAGATCAGCGCGCCGTGGTGGTGGTCAGCGCCATGGCCAAGGTTACCGACCAGCTCCTGGAGGCGGCCAAGGCCGCCGGATGCGGCGATCGCAGCGGTGCGCTGGCCATCAGCTCGCGCCTGCGGCAGAGGCATATGGAGGCCGCCGAAAAGCTCCTCTCCGCGCCGCGCCTGCTTGAGTTTGAGCCTTGCGTCCATGAGCATTTCGACTCTTTGGATGAGATCCTGCGCGGGCTTTCCGCCGTGGGTGAGTTGACCCCCAGAACCAACGATCTGGTCGTCAGCTACGGCGAACGCATCTCCAGCCGCCTGGTCGCGGAGGCCATGCAAAATCAGGCGATGCCCGGCCACGCGTTTCCGGACACCCCTATGCCCGCAGTCCATGTCGATGCCCGCACCTGCATCATCACCGACGCCCAATACGGTAAGGCAATTCCGAATGACGCTTTGATTGAAGCGCGCTGCGCCCAGCATCTGAGGCCGCTGATTGAACAGGGACAGGTTCCGGTAATGGGCGGCTTCATAGGATCCACTCCTGAAGGGGCGACCACCACGCTCGGCCGCGGCGGCTCCGATTTTACCGCCGCCCTCATCGGCGGGGCGATGCACGCTGAAGCCATTGAGATATGGACAGATGTCAACGGCATCATGACTACCGATCCCAGAATCTGTCCCGATGCCTTGCGAGTCAAGACGATCAGCTTTGAAGAGGCGGCGGAGCTGGCTTATTTCGGGGCCAAAGTGCTGCATCCGGCGACCATTTTGCCCGCGGTCGAAAAGAATATTCCTGTCCTGGTGCTGAACTCGCATAACCCGGAGAACGAGGGCACGAGAATTACGGCGATGGCGCCGCACTGCAGGAGCCCGTTCAAATCGATCGCGGCCAAAAGACGCCTTACTATCGTGGACCTGGTCGCCAGCCGCATGCTGATGTCCCATGGTTATCTGCGCGCCGTCTTCGAGGTCTTCGACCGCCACAAGTGCGCGGTCGATATGGTGTCGACTTCCGAGGTAAGCGTCTCGCTCACTGTCGACTCCAATGAGCGGCTGCCGGAGATTGCGGCCGATCTCAGCAAGCTCGCGGACGTGAAATATGAGGGCCGCAAGGCCTTGATTTGCATGGTAGGCGGCAATATACGCGGCCAGAACGGCATAGCCGCGCAGGTCTTCCACGCCGTGCGTCACGTAAATGTGCGCATGATCTCCCAGGGCGCATCCGAGATCAATATGAGTTTTATGATTGATGAGGATGATGTGGACGAGGCAGTGCGGTCTTTGCACGCAGCTTTCTTCATGGATCCGGACCCGGAGATTTTCGATGTCGCGGCAAGAAACGAAGCCACGGCGAAGTCCCTCTCTTAGAAGAGTGTGAGGTACGGCGATAGGCTTATTTTGTCATCTCGCCAGGCTGGACAAAGGCTTAATCGGCGACTGCACCTAATTTGTTATTTCGACCGGAGTATTCATGCGGCTGCGGCCCACCCAAGGGGATGAAAATCGGGTTGAGGAAGGCTTGGTTGGCAATTACACCTAACTTTGTCATCTCGACCGGAGCGCAGCGGAGTGGAGAGATCTGCGGTTTCCCATATCTGGCGCAAAGAGCGCGCCAGATATGGGCACCCAGGTTTTGCAGGGCGATTTTCGACAGAGCGCAGCGGAGTGGATATGGGACCTGGGATTCCCAGGATTTGTGGTCATCTTTTGGGAAACCGCAGATCTCTCCACTCCGCTGCGCTCCGGTCGAGATGACAAATTTACGGGCTAGACCTCACCCGGTTCGGCACCGAGAGAGAAATTGGTTTTGATCGGGGAAAGGGAATATATGCTCCTCTTAGTTCTCGGACGCGGCAGGACAGGGCGGGTGGTGGCTGATGTAGCCCATGAGCGCGGTCACAGTGTGCGCGTGATCGGTGAAGAGGAAAACAAAGATGCCTCCTCGCTTACCGCGCCGATGCTGGCCCAATTCGATGTAGTCGTCGATTTCACCACTCCGGAAGCGGTGGTTCCAAATCTGCGCGCCTGCCTGGCGAACGGAGCGCGGGTGGTGGTGGGCACGACAGGTTGGTATGACAAGCTGGCGGAGATGCGCGCCATCTGTGAGCGGCGCAAGGCGGGTCTTCTCTATGGCTCGAATTTTTCGATCGGCGTGCAGGTGATGTATCGGGTGGCGGCGGAACTGGCCCGCGCGGCGCGTGGATACCGTGTCACCGTGGAGGAGACCCACCACGCAGGCAAGAAGGACGCGCCTTCGGGCACGGCGCTCTCCATCAAGCAAGTACTTGAAGAAGCGAATCCGTCGCTCGAGGTGAAAATCACTTCGCACCGGGATGGAGACTCGGTGGGCACACACGTGGTGATCGCACGCCTGGGGGATGACGTGATCGAGATCAAGCACGAAGCCCTCTCCCGCCGCAGTTTTGCAGAAGGAGCGGTACGCGCGGCCGAATGGCTGGCGGGCAAAACAGGTTCCTACGATTTCCACGAGATTTATTCCCAACTGCCATAAACGAAACCATCCTTGAGCGCCGATCCTTCGCCCTTCCGCCCACAGGTCGTTGTCCCCGTGGTTCACCGGGAAAAGCCTTCAAAAACCTGCAGCTTATTGCCTGTAAGATAGCCACAATTCCAGCTTCATTGTCTCGAGCTCTGTTGAACCGGAGAATGGCGGAGGAAGTTTGCTCTACTGGCTGCTTTATCAAAGGCTTTTTCCTTACTTCAGACCCTTCCGCATCTTCCGGTATCTGACGTTTCGCACCGCTTTCGCCAGCCTTACCGCGATGCTGATCGCCCTGCTCATCGGTCCTTATGTGATCGAGAAGCTGCGCGAGTTCCAGATTGGCCAATACGTCCGCGAAGACGGACCCCAGGCCCACCAGAAAAAGGCCGGAACCCCGACCATGGGCGGGGTGTTGATCATCATTGCCATCCTAGTGCCCACCTTGCTGTGGAGCGACTTGGGCAACCCTTTGGTGTGGCTGGCAATGGGCTCGACGGTCGCGTTCGGCCTCATCGGCTTCGCGGACGACTATATAAAAGTGACTCACCGGCGCAGTCTGGGCCTGACATTCTGGCAGAAAATGGGTCTGCAGATCCTTACCAGCGTGGCCGTGGCCGTGGTGCTGCTGGTGATGCACAGCCAGAGCAATTTCTCCACCCGCCTGATGGTGCCATTTCTCAAGCGCGTACACCCTGACCTTTCCATTCACGCACTGGGCGCGATTCCCCACCTGGGCATGCTGGCATTTCTCCCGTTTGTCATCTTTGTCATCCTGGTGATTGTTTTTTCGAGCAATGCGGTGAACCTAACCGATGGCCTGGACGGTCTTGCCATCGGGTGCACCATCATCGCCGCGGCGGCGCTCACCGTACTTACCTATGTCAGCGGCCACGCGGTCTTCGCCGACTACCTGGAGCTGGACCGCATGCCGTTGGTGGGCGAGCTTACCGTTTTCTGCGGAAGCATGGTGGGGGCCAGCATCGGATTCCTCTGGTACAACGCGCATCCGGCTGAAGTATTCATGGGCGATGTGGGTTCGCTGGCGCTGGGCGGAGCCATCGGCACGGTGGCCGTAATCATCAAGCAGGAGCTGCTGCTGCCTTTTATCGGCGGCATTTTCGTGCTCGAGGGTTTGAGCGTCATACTACAGGTTGGAAGTTATAAACTGCGCAGGAAGCGCATTTTCAAAATGGCTCCGCTGCATCACCATTTCGAATTGATGGGGTGGTCGGAGTCCAAAGTGATCGTGCGTTTTTGGATCGGCGCGTTGGTGTTTGCGCTGTTTGCGCTCACCACGTTGAAACTGCGCTGAAGCAAGCGGGGAGCGTTCGCTCTTGATCACAGGCTTTACAGGTTGCAGAAAAACTCGGAAATCGTATGAAACCAGTCGTTGAGTCTCGCAGGGACGGCAAGAAAATAGCCCAGCACGTCAGTGCTGGGGAGACTTCGGCTATAGGGCAAGTCCCGCAGGGACGGCTGAATCATTCCTCAGATCCGTGGGCCGCCAGGAAACTCTCGGGCTTAGGGGTTATAGGTCAGTCGTCCCTACGGGACTTGTTTAACCACCATTTCGATTGCGCTCTAGAAACCTAGGAGAACAGGGGCTTGGAATTGAAAGGCAAAAAGGTGCTGGTTGTCGGTCTGGGCAAGTCCGGTCTTGCCGCCGCTCTTTTTTTGCGCCGCCGGGGAGCCCAGGTCACGGTCTCCGACCAGCGCAGCGCCGAGGCCCTGGCCAAAGAGATACCGTCCCTGCTCGACGAGGGAATCGCGGTCGAGACCGGAGGACATGGGCTGCTGACCTTTCGCCGCCAGGACCTGATCGTCGTCAGCCCCGGAGTTCCCTTCGATACGCCGGAGCTGGTGCAGGTGCGCAACTTTGGCCTGCCGGTGATTGGCGAGCTGGAACTGGCGGCCCGCTTTTTGAAGGGCAAAATACTGGCCATTACCGGCTCCAACGGCAAGACCACGACCACCACTTTATGCGGCGAGATATTCAAGGCAGGCGGAGCGAAGACCCTGGTCGGCGGCAACATCGGCCTCCCGGTGATCGATCTGGTGGATGAGAGCGGACCCGGCACATGGTCCGTGCTTGAGGTGTCGAGCTTCCAGTTAGAGACCACGGAAAGCTTTCACCCTCACATTGCGGTCATTCTCAACATCACTCCCGACCACCTCGACCGGCACCGCACCTTTTTGAACTACGCCGCCATGAAAGAGAGGATCTTCGCTAATCAAACGGCGGAAGATTTCCTGATCCTCAACGCCGACGATCCGATGGCGCAGCAGGCGGCAGGCCGCGCACAGTCGCAGGTCTTCTGGTTCAGCCGGAGCAAGATCGTGCGCCGCGGAGCCTGCGTCCTGAATGGCGTGGTGGCGTTTCGCGCCTCCGAGCAGGAGGCTCTCGAGCCGGTGTTACCCGCGAGCGCGATTCGGCTCAAGGGCCAACACAACCTCGAGAATGTGCTGGCGGCGGTATGCGCTGCCAGGGTAGGGAAGATCCCGGCGGAGGCCATCGCCGGCGCGGTCGAGTCTTTCCGCGCGGTCGAGCACCGCCTGGAGTTTGTTGCCAACATTCGCGGCGTTGACTACTACAACGATTCCAAGGCGACCAACGTGGATGCGGCCGCCAAGGCGCTTCAGGCCTTTCCGGGAAACATTCATCTCATTCTGGGAGGCAAGGATAAGGACTCCGACTACAGGCAGCTCTCCGCGCTGCTCAGAGAACGGGTCAAGGCCGTCTACACCGTTGGATCGGCGGCGGAAAAGATCGAAAGCCAGATTGGCAAGGTCGCGCCCTTGGCGCGCGCCGGCACACTTGCCGGCGCAGTGAGCCAGGCGGCCGAGGCGGCGGTGGCCGGAGACGTGGTGCTGCTCGCCCCTGCCTGCTCCAGTTTCGATCAATTTGAGAACTACGAACATCGTGGCCGGGTCTTCAAGGAGCTTGTACTGGCGCTGCGGGGAGCTCAGGTATGGCAAAGCGCGTAGGGGTCGACAAATGGCTCTTCGGCGTTACCGTGCTGCTGGTCTTCATCGGCCTGCTGATGGTCTTCAGCGCCTCGGCGGTGATGGCGAAGGAGCGGTATGGGTCGCCTTATACCTTCGTCAGCCGGCAGGCCGTCTGGGCGGTGCTTGGCCTGATCACCATGACCGGCTTCATGCAGATCGATTACCGCAAGTACAACAAGCCGTCGGTGGTCTTTCCTGCAGTGGCGGTGACCATTCTGCTGCTGATGAGCGTTTTCCTGATGCGCGATTCGCACCATACCTACCGCTGGCTCCACTACGGCTCCTATTTGTCCTTTCAGCCTTCGGAGATCGCCAAACCGGTGCTGGTGCTCTTTCTGGCCTGGTTCCTGCAGGACAAGCTGAACGCCATTCAGGATTGGCGCAACACGCTGGTTCCGGCCGCCCTCCCCAGCCTGGTTTTCATTCTGCTCATCTTGCGCGAGCCGGATCTTGGAACCGCCCTGGTTTGCGCCGCGGTTACCGGGTTGATGCTCTATCTCGCCGGGGCGGAGCTGAAGTACTTCGCTTATACGGCGGTGGCTGCCGCGCCCGTGCTCTATCTGCTGCTCTTCCGGGTTGCCTGGCGGCGGGCCCGTATGATGGCCTTTATCCATCCTCAAGCCGATCCCCAGGGCGCCGGTTTTCACACCATCCAGTCGCTGATCGCGGTCGGCACAGGCGGCATCTTCGGCCGCGGATTCATGGAAGGGGTGCAAAAGCTTTTCTATCTTCCCGAGCCGCACACGGATTTTATCTTTGCCAACATCGCTGAAGAATTGGGTCTGGTTGGCGCATTGGCGATCGTCGCCTTGTTTGTCGTGCTGGGCTATCGCGGGCTGCGCGCGGCCAGCCTCTCCAAAGACATCTTCGCCCGCTTTCTCGCCTTCGGCATCACCGCGACCATTCTCATTCAGGCATTTTTCAATATCAGCGTAGTGCTTGCTCTGGTGCCTACCAAGGGCATTACGCTGCCCTTCATCTCCTCTGGCGGGACCTCGCTCTTCTTCACGCTGGCCAGCGTTGGAGTGCTGCTGAATTTGACCAGGGAGATCGACTGATATCTCCATGAGAATCCTGATTGCCGGCGGCGGCACGGGGGGGCATGTGATTCCGGCTCTAGCCATCGCCGACGCGCTGCGATCGCTTTATGGGACCGAGGTGCGGTTTGTCGGAACCGCGCGCGGCCTGGAAACACGGCTGGTTCCCCAGGCGGGATATCCTCTGGAACTAATTACAGTCGGGCAGCTCAACCAGGTGGATCTCGCCACTCGAATCAAGACCGTGATCAAGCTGCCCGCGGGGATCCTCGATTGCCTGCGTCTGGTGCGTGATTGGCGGCCGCAGGCGGTTGTCGGAGTAGGCGGCTATGCCTCCGGGCCGGCGATGCTGGCGGCCCTTGTGCGCCGGGTCCCGACTTTGGCTTTCGAGCCAAACGCAGTGCCTGGCATGGCTAACCGGCTGGTGGGCAAGCGGGTCACCCGGGCGGCAGTCAACTTCGCTGCCACCATGACCTACTTCCGCAATGCCGAAGTGACGGGAATTCCCGTGCGGGCGGAGTTCTTTGCCCTCCCGCCGAAGCTTGCCGGCGCCGCTCCGCGCCTGTTGGTGTTCGGCGGGAGCCAGGGCGCGCGCGCGCTGAACCAGAAGATGCCCAAGATCGCGAAGGCCTTGCTCGAAGCCGTGCCCGGGTTGACCATCTTGCATCAGGCTGGGGCCCGGCATGTTGAGGCTACTTTGGCGGCCTATAACGCCAGCGGGACGTCCGATCGGTGCTGGCAGGTGCAAGCGTTTCTGGATGACATGCCGCGGCAGTTCGCGGCTGCGGACCTCATTTTGGCGCGCAGCGGAGCAAGCACGGTTGCCGAACTCGCTGCAGCGGGCAAGCCTTCGCTGCTGATTCCTTTTCCTCTGGCGGCCGACGACCACCAGCGAAAAAATGCCGAGGTGCTGGTTGAGGCCGGGGCAGCGGCAATGCTGCTCGAGGATCAATTGACCGAAGCTACTCTGCTAGGAACCATCTGCGAGCTGATTGGAGATCCGGAGCGGCTGGCGCAAATGGGGAATCGCGCCCGGGGGCTGGCTCACCCCGATGCAGCGCAAAGAATCGCTGAGATGGCCGCGGCTTTGGCTTCCGGCGGAGCTTGAACCTGTATTCGCACTTGCTTTTCTGGAGCGACGGGAATGGATGGGGAAAGCAGATTCCCTTCGGGAATGACAGAAAGAAAGGCAAAGACGAGCCCCGCAGTTACCCCAAATTAGGGGTAATCGCCAACGGGTAGATTCCAACTGGGCTGGCTCAGCGGTGTCCGCCGCCGCCACCGCCGCCGTGGCTGGCGCCCATTCCGCCACCGTGAAAGCCGCCGCCGCTGCTCATTCCGCCGCCGTGAAAGCCGCCGCCGGTTCCGCCGCCAGTTCTTGAAGACCCGCCGCCGCCCGGCATCGTCCTGCCGGCTCCTGTGCTCCGCGAAGCCGGGCTGCCGGAATTGAAGCTGCCGTTCCTGCCCAAGGTGCCGGAATACGACCCATTGGCTGCGCGGGCAACCAGCGCGCTAGAGCGTTGCCCGTGGGGACCGTGGTTTACAACCACATGCGCTGTGTAGCCGTTGCCCAGCTTCATCCCTTCCATTGCCTTTGGCCCGCGCAGCGCGTAAGCGCGGCGGAGGTCGGAGATGCCGCTATAGTGGTTCAGCCCGTGGAACCGCTGGTTATACCGCCTCAGATAGTAGGTCTGACTGGGGGACATAAAGTATCCTCCATATCCATAGTTCAGCGGCGTGCAGTAAGACTGGTATGAAAACCAAAAATCGGGATTAACGGGATCGCAGATTCGATACAACAGGCCGGGATCGTAGAAGGGAGAAATCATCTGGGAATACAACCCGATTGCCGGCCAAACGAACAAAACGGCCATAAGCAAACCGCGAAGCAAGCGCATGATGAACTCCTCTCAAGGCACAGAGAAGCTTATAGCAAAATTCGCCCTGGGGCGAGGTCAATCGGCCGCAATTGGATGCGCTCAAAAAGAAGAAAGGCCGGCGTTGAGCCGGCCTTCCTTCGTACTCGGTTTTGATTTACCGGTGTCCGCCCCCACCACCATGGCCACCGCCGCCACCGAAGTGACCGCCGCCACCGCCGAAGCTGTGTCCACCACCGCCGAAGCTGTGTCCGCCACCGCCGAAGCTGCCACCGCTAAAGCTGTGACCGCCGCCGAAGCTGCCACCGCTAAAGCTGTGACCGCCGCCACCAGCGAAAGCATGTGTGCCGCCGGTGAAGCTGCGTCCAGCAATCGAGCCGCCGTGATAACCCCCGGCAAATCCGGATCCGCCACGGGCATAGCCAACACCGTTATGCGCGTATCCTACACCGCCCCGGTATCCTACACCGCCCCGGTATCCATAACCGCTGCGGTATCCATATCCGCCACGACCCCAGCCCCAGCCGCCGCGGCCGTACCAGCCGCGTCCCCAATAACCGTGATACCAGGGGCCGGCGCCGATAAAGACTCCACCTAGGAACCAGCTCGGACCGTAGTACCCATAGGGAGCGCAAGCGTAAGGATAATAAGAGTAATAGCCCCAAGAACAAACAGGAGCCGCTCCGTAGTAGTCGTAACCATATCCTGGATCGATTCCGATGCCCACTCCAATCTGCGCATGGGCGAAAGATGCGGGAACCGCCAGAGCCAACAACACCACGAGATAACGTAGATAACGCATATAACACCTCCCCGCCAAGAACAAGGCTAGAACCTAACCAGAAGTCTGGGCGATCAGGCGATTCATGGTCAGCCTTTGAATCACATCTATTAGAACAGCATTTTGGCCTAAAAGTTGCGTATTCTTTGGCCCCGGCCGGGTCCCCTGGAGAACGCTGTTAGAGTAGAGAGGATTCACCGGCGGCAATCCACTCCAACTATGTTTGCGAAGGCACAACGAGTTCATTTCATTGGGATTGGCGGAATCGGAATGAGCGGCATAGCGGAGATTCTGCTCAATCTGGGACATGCCGTCTCCGGTTCCGACCTCAGGTCTTCCAGCATCACCGAACGCCTGGCCGGCCTGGGGGCGACGATCTTTAAAGGGCATGTGGCGGCCAACGTGGCCGGGGCAGCGGTCGTGGTCACCAGCTCCGCGATCCAGGAGAGCAACCCCGAGGTGCTCGAGGCGAGGCAGCGCAAGATCCCAATCATTCAGCGGGCGGAGATGCTCGCCGAGCTGATGAGGATCAAGTATGGAATTGCCATCGCCGGCATGCACGGCAAGACCACGACCACTTCCATGATCGCGACCGTGCTTGCGGCCGGCGGCCTGGACCCGACGGTCGTTGTGGGCGGCCGTGTCAATGCTCTCGGCTCCAATGCGCGCCTAGGGAAATCGCAGTATCTGGTTGCTGAAGCCGACGAGAGCGACCGGTCGTTTCTCAAACTCTCTCCTATCCTCTCGGTGGTCACCAACCTGGATCGCGAGCACATGGATTGTTATAGCGACCTCAAGGACGTGGCGGCGGCGTTTCTTGAGTTCATGGATCGCGTGCCCTTCTACGGCGCCACTACGGCCTGCATCGACAACGACTTGCTAGCCGCTGTATTGCCGTGGGTCAAGCGGCGCGTCTTTACCTATGGAATGTCTCCCCACGCCGACTACATAGCGCGTTTGCTGCCCCAGGCGGGAGAGGCGCGCTCCCGGTTTGAAGTGGTTGTGGGCGACGCGGTGCTCGGCCCTTTCGATCTTCATGTTCCGGGCAGGCACAATGTTCTCAATGCAACTGCCGCGGTTGCCATAGGCGTGCAGCTTGAAATCGGCCGCGAGGCGATTGCCGAGGGCATCAGGGCCTATCGCGGAGTCGACCGCCGCATTCAGTTCAAGGGCGCGATTGGCGGCGTGAGCGTCATCGACGACTACGGCCATCACCCCACGGAAATTCGCGCCACTCTCAGCGCTGCCCGCGATTGCGGATACGCCAAGGTTCATGTCATCTTTCAGCCCCATCGCTATACCCGCACGCGCGATCTATTGGCCGAGTTCGCGACTGCCTTCGACGAGGCCGACACCGTCCATATCCTCGACATCTACCCGGCCGGTGAGAATCCGATCCGAGGTGTCGATGCGCGCGCCCTGGTGCGCGCCTGCGGCAAGAAAGACGTCAAATACGCGTCTGGATTTGAAGAAGCGGCAAGCGCTTCCGTGGCTGCGGCAGCCGACGGCGAGGTCATCCTCACCCTGGGCGCCGGCAATGTCTCGCAGATCGCGGCCATAGTGCTCGCGAAGCTTGAGGAAAGAGCCAAACCGACGGATGGAAAAAAAAGCAGCCATAAGAAGGGAAAGAATCCACTGTGAGAGTTGAGAGATTGATCAAATCCGGCATGAGAAGCATAGCGCTCGTTCTCTGCGCACTCCCGCTTGTGTTTGTGGGAAAAACCTGGGCGGCGACTCCGCCGTCTCCAACCGGCTTCAGCGCGGCTGAGCTAAAGGAATTCACCTCACTCGATCCCATTGACGTGCATACGCATATATACCAGACCGGCAGCACGTTCATCGCCATGCTGCAGCGGCTCAACCTGCATGTTCTGGATGTTCTGGTCGCAGATGTCGGTGACAATGCATCCCATTCCACTTTCAAGCCATTGAAACAGGCGGCGTGGCAATTTGTTTCGTCAAGCCAAGGGCGCGCCAGCTTATCGACTAATGTCGATCCTTTTTCCTGGAACGAGGCGGATTTTCCCCAGGCGGCGATTGTATCGATCGACAAGGACTTCGCGCGGGGCGCGGTGGCGGCAACCATCTGGGCCAATACGGGCATGTCTTTGAAGGACGCATCGGGAACGCCGGCGCTCCCGGATAATAGAAAGCTCGAGCCGATATACAAAGATCTCGCCGCGCGTCACAAGACTCTGATCGCTCATATCGGCGTGCAGGATGAGGCCTGGGTTCCCAACCCTTCCGCGGTCCCTTCCGTGCCCGTGGTTCTCGAGGCCAGAGATCGTATCCTTGCCCGCAATCCCAAGCTTCGCGTCGTGGGAGCCCATCTGGGAAGCCTCAAAGAGAATCTGGATCAACTCACCCCGCGCCTGGAGCGATATCCGAACTTCGCTGTCGACACCTCATCGCGGATGGATTGGCTGATGACCCAGCCGCGGGCGCAGGTATTGGCGTTCTTCCTGAAGTTCCAGGATCGAATTCTTTACGGAACCGATTCGGCGTTTCGGCAGAAGGATGTTGCCGAAACCGCAATTGCAAAATTCGAGAATCGCTATGCGGTTGATTGGCGTTACTTGGCGAGCGCGGACACCTTTGAGTATCGCGGACAGCAGGTACAAGGCTTGGACCTGCCCAAGCCGGTGTTGCGCAAAATCTATCACGACAACGCAGTCCGCTGGATTCCGGGGATAGCAAAGTGATGTTTAGTAGATTTGGGATTATGCCCGAGGGAACAGAAGCAGATTCCCTGCGGGAATGACAGACAGAAAAGCAACTGCAAAGGCCTGATCGGCAACCGCACCTGATTTGTCATCTCGACCGGAGCGAAGCGAAGTGGAGAGATCTGCGGTTTCGCAAAGATAGACCACAGATCTAAGATAGACACAGATTCTGGGAGCTGGGATTCCACAACTCTCGAAAAAGACCCAGGTTGGCTTCGCGAACCCTGGGGCACCCGGCTATCATTCAGATACGAAAATTCCACCGCTATCTATGGTGGTATCCCACCCTTGCTGTGCAAGGATGGGGCACCCGAGATCCGTTTGGGGATGGATTCTAAAAACCACCGCGAATCGAGGGTGCCCCACCCTTCGCACGGCGCTGTTCCGTGCGAAGGGTGGGAGACCACAAATCTATACGCCGCCGATTTTCATCCTCGGTGGTGCTCCCAGGGCATGTCGACCCAGCACTTACCAAATCTACAACTGCAGCCAGCTCATTCCGTGCGCAGGGCCTGCATCGGGTCCAGTTGGGCTGCGCGGTGGGCCGGCATCCACACTGCCATCAGGGCCACGATGGCTAATATAACCGGAACGATTACGAATACCGTTGGATCCCAGCTTTTTACGCCGAACAGCATCTTGGCGATCAGGCGGGTCAAGGCAAATGAGGCGCCCAGGCCGATAACCACGCCGACCAGCGCCAGCCGCATGCCCTGCCAGACGACCAGATTTCTGATCCGGGTCCGGTCCGCGCCCATGGCCATCCTGATGCCGATTTCCTGGATTCGTTGCTGGACGGAATAAGCCATTAATCCGTAGATACCGATCGCCGCCAGCACCAGCGCGCAAGCGCCAAAGATCGTGAGCAGCAGCATGTTGAAGTCTTCGCGCGCGGTCGAACCGATGACGACTTCGTCCATGGTGCGAATCCTCGCCACGGGCAGCCCGCCGCTTGTCTGGCGCAATTGGCTGGCAACGGCAGCTGCGATCTGGCGCGGATCGCCGCGCGTACGGAGAACCCAATTTACCGGCAGAATGCGGGCATTCAGCGCCGTCATCCCGTCGGGGACCTGAGCTTGGGGAACGATCATCATGGGGAAGGGATCTCGATTGAGGCCGCCATCGCGCACATCTCCGGCAATGCCGATGATCTGGCGCGGAGGCTCTTCAAACTCCGGCCCTACTCCCTTGCCGATGACGATCTGCTGGCCCACCGGGTCCTGCTTCCCCCAGAACTTTTTTGCCATGGTCTCGCTGATGAGCACCACACCCGGAGCCGACTGATCGTCCCGCTCGGTAAAATCGCGTCCTCGCAAGATGGGAATCTTGAAGACATCGAAGTAGCCCGGAGACGTACTCATCCAGCCGGCGCCGTTTCCGAAGGGCGATTTCCCCGCTGGCCGCCCGACGATGGTGAAGGGCAGGCCGAATCCTCCCTCCAGCGGAATGCAGCACGTAGAAGCCGAGGCAACCACGCCAGGCAGCGCGTTCAATCGCTCGCGGCTGTTCCGGACCAATTGGGCTACTCCGGCGGTCTTGGCAAAGCGTTCGCCGGTAAGCGACATCTCCATGGTGAGCACGTTGTGCGAATTGAAGCCCGGTTCAACATTTCGCAGGGCAATAAAAGTGCGAATGAGCAAGGCCGCGCCCAGCAGCAGCACCAGCGCTAGAGATACTTCGCTGACCACCAGCAGCGACCGGGCCTTGCTTTGACGGAACCCCGTTCCGGACCGGCTGCCGCTCTCGTTCATCGCGGCGCTCAGGTCAGGCCGCGATGCTCCCAGGGCAGGGAACAGTCCGAACAGAATTCCAGTAAGCACGGATACGGCTAACGTGAAGGTCAGCACGCCCCAGTCCAGTCCCACCGCGGAACCGTGCTCGCCGATACGAGGCAGGGCTCCAGGACGGATGGCCAGCAGGACGTGCACGCCGATCAGCCCTAACACTAAGCCCAGTGCCCCGCCGGTGAGCGACAGCAGCACGCTCTCTGTGAGCAATTGACGAATCAGGCGCGCACGCCCCGCTCCCAATGCCGCGCGAATAGCGAACTCGCGCTTGCGTCCCATGGCGCGAACCAACAGGAGATTGGCGACGTTAGCGCAGGCAATCAGCAGAACGAAGCATACCGCTCCGGCGAGAATCAGCAGCGAGAGGCGCGCTTCGCTCACAATGGCGTCGCGAAGCGGCTGCACGATAAAACCCATTTGGGGATTGGCCGGCGGATACCTTCTCGAGAATTCGGCCGCCGCCAACTTCAATTGTGCATTCGCCTGCGCCAGAGTGACCCCCGGCTTGAGCCGTCCCGCAACGAAGAAGTAATGCCCCTGGTCAGTGCTGTTGGGATCGAACTGGAAGGGCAGCCACAAGTCGGCGGCCGGATCGGTATCAAAACTCGGCCCGACCACACCTATGACAGTGTAAGAATCGCCGCTTAGCGAGATGGCCTTGCCGACGATCGACGGATCGCCGCCGAATTTGCGTTTCCACAGTCCATAACTCAAGACGGCAGTTCGCCCTCCATTAGGGCGGTCCTCTTGAGCGGTGAAGGTACGCCCCAGGATCATAGGCGCGCCGAACAGGTGGAAGTAGTCCGCCGTCACGTGAAGACCGTGGACCTGCTCCGGCACAACGCCTGTGAGGTTGAGTCCAATCCCTGCAAAGTCGTAGGCCGAGACATGTTGGAATACCTTCGTCTGCTCCTGCCAAAGATGAAGATTCGTCACCGAGGCGCTTGGTCCCGACCCATCTGGCGAGGTAAGCCGAAATTGCACGATGCGGCCGGAATCCGGATAAGTGAGGGGCTTGAGCAGAACCGTGTTCACCACGGAAAATATCGCTGTAGTCGCGCCAATGCCTAACGCGAGCGCGGCTACAGCCGCCACAGTGAACCCAGGATTCTTGAGAAACATGTGCAGCGAGTGCTTCAGGTCGTTATAGAAGTCGCTCATCGGCCATTTCCAGCCACATCACAGTGCCCTGACAAATGTTCTAGAAATATCGCAGGAGAAGTATCGCATTTTCACGGTTGGTGCCGAACCTGGGGCACCCCCGCATCCGCGCCGATGAGGACCGCCCCCTTTGCCGCAAAACAGTGCGGCTATTTTCAAACAGGGATACCCTGTGAGATTCCTCGCATTTGCCTGCGGAATTCACAAGGGAAGCACGATATAGTTTGCTTGGCGAATCTCGCGGCCTAACTCAGGCGTGGCAAAAAACGATCTGTTTTCAAGCAGCACTGCGGCGATAGAGAGGGACGAGGCGATGGATCAGTTTGATCGCCCTGCCGCCTCGTCAAGAGCGCGTGCTCCCCGGCGGAGGGAAATGGATCCTCCGGGGAACGAGCCTCGCCTTGTGCCTGAAATGGTTGAGAGCGGGGCGGAGGGCGCCGAGGAAGAGGCTTTCCTGCGGGCGCGGCGGCGTGTTCCCGTTCGCCGCGGCATGCTTCCGAAGACGCAAAGAGGGCGCATTCTCTTTGCGGTTGTTTCCATAGCGGCGGTGGCTTTGTCGGTTGGGTTGGGGATTGCCGCGCGTAACTTTTTCCGCGACGATCCGCGCTTCCGCATCGATTCCGCGTTGTTTATTCAGAGCGTGGGCAACAGCCAGGTAACCCGTCCGGAGTTGCTTTCCGTATTCGGCTCCGATATCGGGCGCAACGTCTTCTTTGTTCCCCTGGGCGAGCGGCGTAAACAGCTGGAGCAGCTTCCCTGGGTGGGAGGCGCGACTGTCATACGCTTGCTGCCCAATCAACTGCGCGTTTCCATCGTCGAGCGGGTTCCCGTTGCTTTCGTGCGCAGCGGCGATACCATCAAGCTGGTGGATGCGCATGGAGTGCTGCTGAACATGACCCCTGCGATGATGAGGGGGAAGCATTATTCCTTCCCTGTGGTCACCGGCATCGGCGCGCGGGATCCGCTCTCGGTGCGCGCGGCGCGGATGCACTTTTACCAGGAATTCATCAGCGACCTCGATTCCGGCGGCGGTAAAGTCTCCCAGCAACTCAGTGAGGTCGACATCTCCGACCCTGAAGATATTCGCGCACTGCTGCCCGCTGAAGGCTCCGATATCCTGGTGCACTTTGGGGATGGATCCTTCCTGGAGCGGTACCAGCGATTCGAGCAGAATCTAGCCGGTTGGAAACGCCAATATCCCCATCTGGCCTCGGCCGATATGCGCTACGACAACCAAGTGGTCCTGGAGATGGCCAAGGGGACAGAGACGCCCTCGGGCGAGAACAGCGATGAACGCCAAACGGGCAAGCCGCCGCACAGCTCCGCCGCGCCGGCGCTAAAAGCCGTAAAGGGAAAGAAGACGCCGGTTCATACGAGCAGCCATCGAGTGATTCATCGGAGTGAGCGATGAGCCAGAAGAGCGACGAACTTATCACTGTGCTCGATGCCGGCAGCGCCAAGACCCGCGTCCTGGTGGCCGAGCTTCATGAAGGCGCGCTCCGTTATCGCGCTCATGGAGTGGTGGATTCGGCGGGGATGCGCAAGGGCCTGGTAAGCAAGCTCCATCCCGCCAGTAAAGCTTTCAACGAGGCTGCCACCCAAGCCGAGCGGATGGCGGAGGCAGTCCTCGCAAGTTGCGTCGTCGGCATCGGCGGTCCTCATATGCGCGGTGTAAACAGCCAGGGCGGAGTCACTCTGGGAGCGCGCTTGCGGGAGATCACGCGCGAGGATGTACGCGCTGCCGTGGATCGTGCGCGCTCGGTTTCGCTTCCGGCGGACAGGGAAGTCGTCCATCTGCTGCCGCAGCAATTCATTCTGGATGAGCAGCCTGGGATCAATGACCCGGTGGGTATGGTCGGCAACCGGCTGGAAGTAAATCTCCATATCTCCACCTGCTCGGCGAGCGCCGCGCAGAGCGTGGTTACCTGCGCCAACAAGGCGGGGCTGGAGGTGACGGACACTATCTTTGAAGCTATCGCGGCCGCCGAGGCGACGGTTTCCGCCGATGAGCGCGAGCTCGGCGCTTGCCTGATCGACATAGGCGCGGGCTCGACCGAGCTGGTCGTTTTCTTTGAGGGGGCGGTCGCCCACACCGCCTCAATCCCGGTCGGAGGAGACCACTTCACCAATGATCTCGCCGTCGGCCTGCATGTGCCGGTGCGAGAAGCGGAATTTCTTAAGATTCAGTATGGCAATTGCGTCGTCACCTCGGTTCCCATCTCCAATGAGCTGGAGTTGGAGGCCAGCGAACTGCAGCCGTCGCGGATAATCAAGCACCGCTATTTAAGCGAGATCCTCGAGCCCCGCGCTCGTGAGCTCTTCCATATGCTGCGTGACAATCTGCGCCAGGGCGGCGTTCTTGAGGCGCTGGGCGCAGGCTGCATTCTCACCGGCGGGGGCGCGCGCCTGGTAGGCTTGCTCGATGTTGCCGAGAGCTTTCTGCGCGCGCCGGCTCGCCTCGGCTATCCCGTGCCGCTTTCCAGAATGCCGGAGACGCTCATCCAGCCGGAGTTTTCAACCGCTATCGGGATGCTGCTCTATGCGCACCGCACGCGGGTTTTACGGGCGGCTGAAGATCAGGGCCTGCGCGCCAAGTTGCGCACAATATTCGCAGGTAGTCTGTAGTAAGAGATTAGAGGAGTGGAGTCGAAATTCATGAGCGAGGAAATCCGTATCCAATACAACGAAGAGATGCCGCACGGAGCGAAGATCAAGGTCATCGGCGTCGGAGGAGGCGGCGGCAATGCCGTAAACCGCATGATAGCCGCCGGGCTGGAGGGGGTGGAGTTCATTGCCGCCAATACCGACGTGCAGGCTTTGCAGCTTTGCCAGGCGCCGGTCAAGCTTCAGCTAGGCGTCAAGCTCACCAGCGGCCTGGGCGCGGGGGCGAATCCGGATGTGGGACGCCGCGCCGCATTGGAAGACTCGGAAAAAATCATCGAAGCGCTGGAAGGCGCCGACATGGTGTTTGTGACCGCCGGCCTGGGTGGGGGCACCGGCACCGGCGCAGCTCCGGTAATCGCGTCGCTGGCCAGCGAGATGGGCGCACTCACGGTCGCAGTGATAACCCGGCCGTTCGGATTCGAGGGCAAGCGGCGCATGCAGCAGGCGGAGCGGGGCATGGAGGAACTGCTCGACGCGGTCGATACCATGATCGTGATCCCCAACGAGAAACTGCTCGCGGTGGCTCGCGACGCCGGCTTCTTTGAATCCTTCCGCATTGCCGACGATGTGCTGCGCCAAGGGGTGCAGGGCATCTCCGACATCATCACCATTCCGGGGATCATCAACCGCGACTTCGCCGACGTGAAGACCACTATGGCGGGCATGGGTTATGCGGTCATGGGAACCGCCATTCGCAATGGAGAAAACCGCGCCATCGCCGCCGCGCAGGCGGCCATGGCCTCACCTCTGCTGGAAGCCGGCGCCATCGATGGCGCACGCGGCATCCTGATCAACATCAGCGGCTCCAGCTCGCTCAAGCTGAGCGAGGTCAACGAGGCCTCAACTCTCATCCAAAGCTCCGCTCATGAGGACGCCAATATCATATTTGGCGCGGTACTCAATGAATCTATGGGCAACGATGTGAAGATCACCGTCATTGCCACCGGTTTTCGCCAGGACATCCTCAAGTCCACCAAGCGCTCGCACGATGAGGCGGCTGCGCCGCGGGTACATGTCGAGCCTCGATCGGCGGCTGCTCCCCGGTTTGCCAGCGAAGAGTCAGAGGATGAAGAGGACTCGATGGGCGCGCCGCGAAAGCAGGCGAGCCCTCAACCGCCGAAGCATGGCGCGGATAAAGAAATGAATTACCTCGGCTCCTCGCTCCCTGAGCCGGTCTTCGCGACGGTTCAACCCGAACCGGCTTTTGTCGAAACCGCTCGCGAACCATCGCTCCCACCCGCTGAGGCGAAGCCTGCCGTACCCGATTTTGTTCTCAGCGAACGCAGCTTCGACGAGCCCTATGAAGAGGAGTATGCCCGGATTATTCCCAGCACCGGCTCAGCCAGGAACGGAGACGATTCCAGCCATAGCGAGCAGCAGATGGAGAATCTGGATATACCGGCCTTCTTGCGGCGGGGGAGTTTATAGCGCCCGTTTACCCGATCGTCAGGACGGCTTTCGGCGGATGTTACCCAAATGAGGTTACGGTGGTGCTTCCAAAGTAGTACGGACATCATCAGATGTTCAGTGGAGTATCTGATGAGTCAAGCCTTTTATGACGATTTAGGGTATTAATAATGAATGCCGGTAAAATGCCGGCGACCTAGAGGTGTTTTCCCGGTGGAACGGCCAACTGTAAAGCGCGCATGCTATTTTCTGTTGATATTTGCCCTGGGCATTCTCGCCCTTGGGCCGGTTGCCTTGGCGCGGCCAACCCACCCTATCCGTCATGCCCGCAGTGCGCGCTTGCAGGAGAGCGCGCGCGCTCGCCGGCACGTGGCTCACTACCGGCATACCCGGCGCGCGGTTGCAACGGGCGGCACAAGGGCGGTCCTGGTGCCGGACAGCTCGGGGCGGCTGCATCGTGTGGTCAGGCGCCATCGCTACTATGAGCGATTTACCGCCAGCTCCTTTACCAACTCAGATCTCACGCAAGGAGACGTCACCGCCGGAGAAGAGCCTGTTGTGCGCCAGGCGGTAATCGATGCGCTGGGTAACATGAACGGGACGGCGGTCGCCATCGATCCGAGCAATGGCAGGATTCTGGCGATGGTTAACCAGAAATTGGCGCTTTCGAGCGGCGCCGAGCCTTGCTCCACCATCAAGATCTCTGTAGCCCTCGCCGCCTTGGAAGAAGGGATCGTCACCAAGGATACCGAGGTCGATCTTGGCCACAGATACCACATGAACATGACCGACGCTCTGGCCCACTCCAACAATTTATATTTTGAAACTCTAGGCCGCCGCCTGGGCTTCGAGCGGGTGCGTCATTATGCCACCGAGTTCGGACTGGGCGAGCTGGCGGGATGGAATATTCCCGGAGAGCAGCTTGGCGAATATCCGGATCAGGTTTTGCCGGAGAGCGAAGGCGGGGTAGGCAAGATGTGCTCCTTTGGCCAGGGAATCTCGATGACTCCGCTGCAATTGGGCGCCATGGTAGCCGCCATTGCGAATGGCGGAACACTCTACTATCTCCAACACCCAACCACGCCGGCCGAAGCTGTGAACTTTCATCCCCGGATCAAACGCGTTTTGAACATAGCCAAGTTGATTCCCGATGTCACCAGTGGCATGGAAGGCGCCGTAGACTATGGCACGGCGCGTTCGCTGCGGGTCAGTTTCAACCAGCTTCCCATCTTGGGAAAGACAGGTACCTGCTCGAATAACGGAACCCGCTATGGCTGGTTCGCCTCCTACGCGGATACGTCCTACGGGCGCATCGTTACCGTTTTCTTCCTCGAAGGCGGCCGCCCAACCTTTGGTCCGAAAGCCGCCGCGCTAACCGGCGTCTTCTATCACGACCTCTGGGCTAACAGCTACTTCGCCCAGAAAGCCCCGGTCGAGGTTACGGCTCCGGTACAGGCTACCGGCGTCGACCAGTAGTCCAGGGATCAGGGGTCTCTTTTCATTCGTCCCTACGGGACCGCTTTGCTCCGAAGCAAACCCAGCAGTGACGTGCTGGGCTATTTTCAGGCCGTCCCTGCGAGACTCACTTCAAAACCGTAATTTGTCATCTCGACCGGAGTGTTCATGGGCCTGCGGCCCACCCAAGAGGATGAAACAGCGTCGTGCGAAGGATGGGGCACCCTCGATTGGTGGCGGTTTTGGATCCATCCAAATAGTTTCAGGGTGCCCCATCCTTGCGCAGCAAGGGTGGGAGACCACTCATTTATTTCGCGGCTTTTGAATCTCAACATGGAATGATGTTGTATATGAGGATTCTCACCGCTGACGAGATGCAGGCAGCCGATCGGCTCACCAGCGAGCGCTTCGCCATCCCCTCGCTCGAGCTGATGGAGCATGCCGGAGCGGCCGTTGCACGATTTGTTCTGCGCGAGCTGCCCCATTGCCGCCGCATCGTTATTCTCTGCGGCAGAGGCAACAACGGGGGCGACGGCATGACTGCCGCCAGGCATTTGATTGAAGCCGGTTGCGAGGCCGCTGTGTTGATTCTGGGCGATCCGGGGGCGATTCACGGCGATGCCAAGGTCATGTTGGAGAGGTTGCCCGCCCCGCCCACCGCCATACCGGATGAAGACGCCCTCCATAGCCAGGCAAATCGCGAAGTCTTCGCCCGCGCCGAGCTCTTCCTGGACGCGGTGGTGGGAACCGGCTTCCGTCCGCCCTTGCGCGGCCTTGCGATTGCGGGCCGCGAACTGCTGAACCGCTACCCGGCAACTCCCGTGGTGGCGGTGGATTTGCCCTCGGGCTGGGATGCGGATTCTCGCGAGTTTGCGGCGGAAGGCGCATATCGCGCGGATGCCGTGGTCACTTTCACCGCGCCGAAGCTGGCGCATGTTTTTGGAATGCTCACCGACGGCGGTGAACTCACCCGACCGGGAAACCTGAAGCAGGGGCCGATCGTGGTCGCTTCCATCGGCTCGCCGCCTGAAGTCATCGAATCGTCTACCGGACTCACCTGGGCGGGAAGCTCCAAAGCAATTGCGGACCAGCCTCGGCATGCCGACTCCAATAAAGGCAAGTTCGGCCATGTCCTGGTGATTGGCGGAGGCAGAGGGAAAGCTGGAGCCCCCGCGATGGCGTCGGTCGCGGCCTTGCGCGTGGGCGCGGGCCTGGTGACCGCAGCGGTTGCGGAATCGATTCTGCCCACGGTAGCGGGCATAGCAGCTGAATTGATGACCATGCCCCTGCTCGAGGGCGCGGAGGGCGAGATTTCGAGCAAGAATCTCGATCCAGCCCGGATGGAGCGAATGCTCTCGAAAAAATCCGTCATTGCCATTGGTCCGGGCTTGGGCCAGGAACCGGAAGCGGTCGAGTTCTTCCTAGGATTGCTTAATGAGCATACAGACGCACCCATGGTGATCGATGCCGATGGTCTGAATGCCTTGGCGCCGCATCTGGACAAGCTTGACGGCCGGGGGAGAGCGATAGTCCTCACCCCTCATCCGGGAGAGATGGGCCGTCTGGCCGGCTTGAGCATCGCCGAGGTGGAAGCGGATCGTGAAGGCCTGGCGCGGGACTTCGCTGTCAAATACCGGGTGACTCTGGTGCTCAAAGGGTGGCGCACCCTCATCGCCCATCCGGATGGCAGCCTTGCCATCAACACCACGGGCAATCCCGGCTTGGCCAAGGGCGGAAGCGGCGACATCCTCACCGGGATTATCGCCGGCATGATCGGCCAATATCCGGCCCAAATTGGCGAAGCTGTAAATGCCGCAGTGTATCTTCATGGATTGGCAGCGGACTTTGCCGTGCGGCACGGCGACCAGCACACTTTGTTGGCCCTCGACACCGTGGCTCATCTTTACGAAGCATTTCGTTTTCGTTCGCAGGACAAAGGAGGATATGTTTGGTTGCAGGGTATCCCCACGAGGGAGAGGGAATGAGCGTTTACCACTTCGAAAGCAAGAGCAACAGCGAAACAATCGCAATCGGAAGGCAGATCGCCGAGTTACTCATTCCGCCTAAATTTCTTATTCTTCGCGGCGAACTGGGCACGGGGAAGACCACCCTGGTGAAGGGAATCGCCGAGGCCCTGAACGCCGCCGATCCGGATGAGGTCACCAGCCCGACTTTCACGCTGATCCACGAATACGAAGGCAAGCGAACGGTCGATGGCAAGGAACGAGAGATCGCGCTGTACCACCTCGACCTCTACCGGATCGAAAATGAGCGGCAATTGGAGACGCTGGGCCTGGATGAACTGGCGTTCCAGGACGCCATCGTTCTGGTGGAGTGGGGAGAGAAGTTCCCAAGCGTGACCAAGCGAAGCGACGGGGAAATTCTTTTCGAGCACGCGGGCGGCGATGCTCGGAAGATAACCCTGACGCTGGGCAGTTAGCTTGTCAGAGACCCACGTCCGAAAATCCGGACGTGGGGCACCCAGAGAGCGAGTACATCTAGCATTCCGGTGCTCCAGAAGCCGAGTATGTCCGGGAGACCAGAAGCAGATTCCCTTCGGGAATGACAGAAAGAGAAGCAGCTTTGTCTCTTCTTTTCTTTCTGTCATTCCCGAAGGGAATCTGCTTTTCGTTTCAAAGACAGACCAGAAACGCAACTGCGAACACTGCAGGATTACTTGCTGTGTTCCAGCTCCGAGCTGTTGAAGGAGACTACGTTATACCCGCCATCGACGTAGAGAATTTCTCCGGTTACGCCGGATGCCAGCTCTGAGGCCAAAAACAATGCTGCGCTGCCCACTTCCGACTGCTCTACATTGCGGCCGAGCGGAGCGCGCAGTGCATGCATCTTCAGCATGTCGCTCAATCCGCCTATGCCGCGCGCGGCCAGGGTCTTGATGGGCCCGGCAGAGATCCCGTTGACGCGAATGTTTTGCCGGCCCAGGTCCGCGGAGAGATAGCGAACCGTGGCTTCGAGAGCAGCCTTGGCCACACCCATGACGTTATAGCGCGGAAATACTTTCTGCGAACCGTAATAGGTGAGAGTGAGAATAGATCCTCCGTCGCTCATCAGCGGCGCGGCGGCCCTGGCGAGGGCGATGAGCGAATACACGCTGACATCATGCGCTACCCGAAATCCCTCGCGGCTGGTGAGCAGAAAGTCGTTGTTAAGCTCATCCGGGGGCGCAAACGCGACGCTGTGCACCAGCACGTGCAATTTTCCATAGCGCTGCTTGAGCTTGGCAAACACCGCTTCAATCTCTTCGTCTCTGGAGACGTCACATTGAAAGGTCTCCGCCCCGGTCAATTCTCCTGCCAGAGCTTCGGCCTCCGAGCGAAGACGCTCATTCTGGTAACAGATGGCAAGCTCGGCGCCCGCGGCGGAAAGTTTCTGGGCGATGCCCCAGGCGATGCTTCGCTTGTTCGCCAAGCCAAAAACTACCGCAGTCCGGCCTTTAAGATCGATCATTTCGAGTGCTCCTTATTTTCGGTTGCTTGATGCCGCGAAGACGGTTGACCCGATTCGCATTACTTATATAAACAGCTACCCACCCAGATCTACCAATTCCACCCGGTCGATCGGCTGCCCCAGGAAGCGAGCGCCCAGCCTGCGGAACTTATCCATGGAATCGGTGGCGAAGAAGCGGAGGCTGCGGGGCGGATTTCCGCTTTCACAGGCGGGGTCTGTTGCCAGCGTCCGCGAGACCCGATCCGCGATAGCGGCGGCCGAATCGATGACCCGCATTGTAGAGGGTAAGGCGGTTTCGATGATCGGGCGCAGCAGCGGATAATGAGTGCAGCCCAGCACCAAAGTGTCCGCCATAAGCTTCTCGTCCTTGGCCTGGCCGAGCAGCTCGGAGAGATAGATTCGCACCACTTCGGCGGTAACCGGATGATCTACCCAGCCCTCCTCCACCAGCGGCACCAGAAGGGGGCAAGCCTTCTCCAATACGCGGAGCCCGCATCTTCGGCCACCCTCAGCGTAGGCGTGGCTGGTTACTGTGGCGTCGGTTCCGATGACCAGGATGTCTCCAGTCTGCGAGCGGCCTCGGGCCTCTTCCACCCCGGCATCTATGACTCCCAGCACCGGTAGCGGGGTCGATTGGCGGATATCGTCGAGCGCCAGCGCGCTCGCCGTATTGCAGGCGATGACCAGCAAATCGGCGCCTTGGTCGAGCAAAAAGCGGGTGCTCGAGAGCGCATAGCGGGCGATGGTCGCCTGGGATTTCGATCCGTAGGGCAGCCTTGCCGTGTCTCCGATATATACGAAGTCGGCCTGAGGAACCGAATGGAGCAGGGCCCGCAGCACGGTCAGGCCGCCAAAGCCGGAATCGAATACCCCGATTTTGATTCTCCGGCCGCTCATAGATGCTTGGCGCCGGGCGAGTCGGTGGCCAGGTACACACGGGTCAGGTCGGCATGGCCGGCGAGTGTCTCCCGAGGCTGTCCATCGATCAGGAATTTCACCTGGGTGATGTCCGGGAAGTTGGCATGCAGGGTGCCGATGATGGAGAGCAAGGTGAGCGTTTCCGGTTCGATGCCCGAGGGGTGCTCCGCGGCGAACGATCCGCTCAGGTTGACGATGGCCATCAATCCCGGCACGACGGTATTGACCGCCGGCGGCAGGGGCATAAAGAAGATCTCATTGACGCCGCTGTTGGTTGCGATCGGGTGGCCCGATCCGGGGCGGGCGTAGTCGGCGATCAGGTGCTGCAGGACGACGTGCGCCCGGGCGTTGAGATCCGCGGGCAGCGCCATTTTCTGCTGGACTGCGGTGAGCGAGCCGTCGGCGTCATTGGCAATCATTAAAGTCACATTTTGCGGCTCCCTTTGCGCGGGAGGGTTGAGCGGCATGGTCTCTCCGGTATCGAGCAGCCGGTCGTGGGCCCGCTCTCGCATGCGGATGAGCACCGCCGACATGGCAACGCAGCTCACCAGGAGAATCCAGAAAAGAATGCGCTGGTGGCGGGGAATCATTTCTGTTGACTCCAGTCCTTTTGCCACTGCTCAAGCGCCGCCGCGAGCGCGGTCACGATGCGGTTCTGGTAGGCCGGGTTGGAAAGGGGTGTTACATCGGCGGAGTTGTGCAGCGGCGCCACCTCCACTGCCACCGCCGGGCAGGCAAAGTTGTCCAGCGGCTGCAAAGCGGTGCGGCCCAGGGTTACCGGGATTTCCGCATGAGTCATGGCTGAATCTATCTCCGAAGAGAGCCGCTGGCTCTGCGCGGCATAACCGCCCTGGACGGTGTCCCATAGCATGAAGCGGGTCACTGGTATCTCGGTCAGCGAAGAAGTGAATAGATGGACGCCGCTGCCGCTTGCGGTGGCGTGCAGAGTGACGCAGGCGGAAGGCATCGCATGGTCAGCCACTTCGGCGCGGTTTACCGGCGGCAGTGTGGCATCGGACTCGCGGGTAACGATCACGGGGATGCCATGGGCGATCAGCATCGCGCGTAAACGGCCGGAGAGAGCCAACACCAGGTCCTTCTCCAGCATTTGGCTGCTCAAGCGCGCGCCGGTATCCGTCCCGCCATGGGCTGCGTCGATAAAGACCAGAAAACGCGGTTGTGCCCGGCCCGAAGGCGCGGGTGAAGTGCGTGGGGCGGCGGGTTGGCCGGGAACAGGCATGGGAGTTGCCGGCGGTTGCGTCTGCTGCGCTCCTCCGGCCAGAGGCGTGAGGAAAAGAGCAAGCGCAAGGCTGGCATGCAGCGCGAATGAAGCAGGCATCGGCCAGCCCAGCGAGCAATGGCAAGCGTGCCCGGCCTCAATCCAATGCATAGATTGCAAGGCCGCTCAGGAGCTTGGGATAGAAGTCAGTCGACTTTTGCGGCATCACCTCTCCGGCAAAGGCCACCTCGCGCAGTTGTTCCAGAGTGACCGGCTTGGTGAGGAAGGCCAGATCCGCATCACCGCGCGACACTTGATCCACCGCCTCGGAGGCATCTCGCAGATAGCGAAGGTTCCGCTGCTCGCGGATGGCCTCCGGAGTGATGGACAAAATCTGCTCCAGCACCAGCGAATGCAGTTGCGCAAGATCCAGTTTGCGTTGCCGCTCGGGGAGCGTGGCAAGCGCCTCGGCAACCGCTTCAGCTTTGGCCGCCAGCAGGTAATTGCCGCCGCGCATTACCGCGATGAACGCCGTTCCCTTGGTTCCCGCGAGATGCCTGGTGAGCTCGGTTCCGTCCATCGCCGGCAACGGTTCAATCTCAAAAAACGGCCGCGAACGGTCAAGGAAATCCGCCGGAGTGAAGCTCTCGAGGCCAAACACCACTCGATGGGTAGGGAGAATGATGAGCCCTCCCGCGTCCATGTTGACAAAGGTCATCATGACGGCGGCCTCCGGATAGGCCGGCTGCGGAGTGGTGTTAGCCAGGTTCCGCTCCGTCGGAGCGATAGTCTTCGGGGCACGCTCCTTCGAATAGGCAAGAGCCGTCTCGTAGCGGTGATGGCCGTCGGCGATGATCAGTTTTTTATCTTCCATCGCGCCCAGCAGAATGTTGATGGTGCTGGTGTCGCTGATCTTCCACACCCGGTGGGATACCCCGTATTCATCGGTGACGTCGATCTCTGGCGAAGCCGCGCCGGAAAACAGGATCTGCTCCGCCGTCAGTCCGGGATCGGAGTAGAGCATGAAGATTTGGCCAAAATGCGCGCGCGTGGAGCGCAGCAAATTGAGCCGGTCGGACTTAGGTTTGGAAAGCGTCTGTTCATGACGAAAGATAACCTGCTGGCTATAGTCCTGAAGCTCGCCCAGCGCAATAAAGCCGCGGCGCTGCCGGAATTCTCCGGGGGAGCCGGGCACGGCGAAGCGCTGCTCGTAGGCAAAGATGCAGGGCTCCTTCTCCTGGGCCAGTACGCCCATGCGCCGCCAATCGCTGAAGTCTCTGGCTGCGCGGGTATAGACATCATTGACTCCGGGCTCGTCAAACAGTTCGGGCAGGCCCAGGATGATGCGCACCAGGTTGTAGACGCTGCGCTGGTAATATGCCTGCTGCATCGCCGGGGTGATCTTGTCGTAGGGCTGCGTCACCACATCGTCAAGGCGGACTAAGGTTGGGTTGTAGCGAAGGGCTCGGAAGGGATAGATGCGGGCCATTTTTGCGGTCTAGCTCCAGATATCGTCGGGAATCGGCTCAAGCCGACAGTTTGCGTCCAGTTGTCTTACTGCTTGTTCTCTTATGCTTGCCAAATTGTACCTGACAGGCTTCCCGTTCTAAGGCGTTCCCGGATAGGGTTCATAAGAGTTAACAAAGGGAAGCTATGGAGAGATTCGGGCAGGTGATCCCACTTGGGTCTTACCCAAAAAAACTCTGGACGTGAGGCACCCGCAGGCGTTTCCGGCAAACAGCCCCCTGGGGTGTTGGTTTTTGTATTTTTGCGAAAAACATTTCATAACTCGCAACTTCTCGCTGCCCTTAGAGCATCTGTCGAGTTTAGTATCGAATTGCTTGGATTTCGCCGATTTTAGGGCTGGGTTCCAGGGGTAGAGGGCTTGGCGTAATGGTGCTCTCGGGGAAGCGCGCGGTGGGGCTGCGAGAACGCGCATCACGGATTTCGCTGGGCATTGCCGTGTCGCTGGTCATCCTGCTGGCGCTTGCCCGGAGCGCCCGGGCTCAGGATCCGCTGAATGACGTGCACGTCCAACCGCCGCCGGCGGAGCCTTCCGCCACACCGAACCCCTCCAAAACACCCGCCCCGCTGGAGGGGACACCCGCGCTCAAGGCGCGGTCAAATGAGCGCATCCGCGTCAATGTGAATCTTGTCCTGGTTCCAGTCACGGTCACCGATCCCATGAACCGGCTGGTTACCGGCTTGGAAAAGAACGACTTCTTCATTTATGAGAACAACGCACTGCAGCAGATCAAGAGTTTTTCCTCGGAGGACGCCCCGGTCTCGATTGGGGTCATCTTCGACTTGAGCGGCAGCATGTCGGATAAGATCAATCGGGCGCGCAACTCGATCGTTGAATTTCTGCACACCGCCAATCCCCAGGACGAGTTTTTTGTGATCGGGTTCAACGACCGGCCCGAGCTGGTCGAGGACTTTACCTCCAATGTGGATAATATCGAGGCCCGCCTGATGAGCCTCCGGCCCGGCCACCGGACCGCGCTGCTGGATGCTATATACTTTGGCTTAAACAAGATGAAGCAGGGGAAAAACGATCGCAAGGCATTGCTGGTCGTATCCGATGGCGGCGACAACCGGAGCCGGTACACGGAAGGCGAAGTGCGCTCCCTGGTGCGGGAGTCCGATGTGCAGATCTACTCCATTGGCATTTTTGACCAATATGCGGCCACTCGTGAAGAACAATTGGGGCCGCTGCTGCTGCACGATATAAGCGAAGAGACCGGAGGACAGCTCTTCCGCGTGGACGATATCTCCGACATGGGTGACATCGCCACCAAGATCAGCGCCGAGTTGCGCAATGAGTACGTGGTCGGGTACAAACCTGACGATATCAAACGGGACGGCAAATGGCGTAAATTGAAGGTAAAGCTGGTGCCTCCACCAGGGCTGCCCCAACTTTCAGTCCATGCCCGAACCGGATACTATGCCCCACTGCAGTAATCGACTTGCCGTTCTCTCGCTGCTGGCGATCGTAATTTTTTGCGGCCCCGTTGCTCGGATGCGGGCGGCGCAAGCGCCGGCTCGATCCTCTTCGTCAACCCAGCGGGAAACCCAGCCTGTTCTCAATACCGACAAGGATCCAATCGCTTCGCCCGATGCGGAGACTCCACAAGACAATACGGCGCCGAAGGCGGGGGGGCAGTCTTCCACTGCACTCGCCCGCGGCCGTAACGGACAATACACGCTGGAGCGCAACGTTGATGAAGTTGTATTGAACGCCACCGTTTTCGACAACAAGCAGCACATGGTAGCCACGCTCAACAAGGACGATTTCAAGGTATTTGAAGATGGCGTGCCCCAGACCCTCACTGCCTTTCAACACCAGGACATTCCTATTTCTCTGGGAATGTTGGTGGACAACTCCGGCTCCATGCGCTCCAAGCGCCAGGCGGTGAACCAGGCGGCTCTCGACCTGGTCCACTATTCCAACCCGGACGATGAGAGTTTCGTGGTTAATTTTTCCGATGAGGCCTATATCGATCAGGACTTTACCTCCAGCGTTCCCAAGCTACGTGAGGGGCTTTCGCACATCGATGCCAAGGGCGGGACGGCCCTTTACGACGCCATCATGGCCTCCGCAGATTACCTCACCAAGAATGCCAAGCGCTCCAAGCAGGTTCTTCTGGTGGTTACGGATGGAGAAGATAACGCCTCAAGCACCACTCTGGAGGAGACGGTGCGCCGTATTCAGAACCTTGAAGGACCGACGGTCTACTGCATCGGATTGCTCTATGACGACGAAGGCGGAGGCCGGGAGACCCATCGTGCGCGGCGGGCCTTGGAACTGCTGGCGAGTGAAACGGGTGGCCTGGCGTTCTTCCCTAAGAATCTGGCACAGGTGGATAGCATCGCCGGAGAGGTCGCCCACGATATCCGGGAGCAGTACACCCTTGGCTATCACTCCACCAAGCCGGTCAGCGCAGGCGGCTTTCGCGCGGTCCGAGTTGAAGCGAAGGCCCAAGGATATGGCAAGTTAATTGTTCGCACCCGTACCGGCTATTACCCAAATGAAAAGGGCGGCAGCGCAGCCCATAAGAGCCCGTCGCATAAGAGCTCGAATTAGGTGTAACCCCTTTAGGTGCGGTCTTTTGCTTTTCTTTCTGTCAATACAGACGGCACGCTCCACTTCGCTCTCTCGAAAATCATCCTGCAAAACCTTGGTGCCCCATATCTGGCCCGCTCTTTGCGTCAGATGTGGGAAACCGCAGATCTCTCCACTTCGCTCCGCTCTCTCGAAAATCATCCTGGGAAGATCTCTTTCATAGGGGGTGCCCCCGGATTGGAGATATTTAGCTTAGAGGTTCAATGGTGACTTGATAGCCGAGCCTGTGCAGATTTTGTAGCAATTTGCGGGCGCGTTGCTGTTTCGCTCTGGGGTTGGGTTCGCTGCCATGCTCCACGTATGGAACTCGTTCATGCAAGATCTTCCAGACCAAGCGGCAGAGGCGGTGAGCCACAGCCCAAATGGCTCCCTTATAGCCCAGCCGTGGCAGAAGATGCCGGAACACGGCTTGAAAGTGGCAGCCTTGTTTCTTCACTGCCGCATGTGCAGCTTGGTTGAGGATACGGCGCAGATAGCGATTGCCTTTGGCCGAGTGGCTGTTGTGGTTCTGTTCCGCGCTTTCCTCCCGCCCTGGATTGGTTCCCACCCACGAGGTCAGCTTGGCGGCTGAATCAAAGGTGCTGGCCTCCACTCCTACTTCGGCGATTACCTGCTGGGCGGAGTCGACCCCGAAACCAGGAACCTGCGCCAGGCGCTCCACTGCTTGCTGATGCTTCTGCATGGATTCGGCGGCCATCTGATTGAGCTGCTCGATCTGTGTGGCGATGAGATCGTAACGGTCCAGATAGAGCCCCAGCAATTGCTGGTGGTAGGGCTGGACATTCCCGCTCAGGGCATCCACCAGTTGCTGCTCGCTCGCACGCAGCCGATCATCTTTGAGGGCAGCTAATTTCTTCGCGTCGGTTTCCCCTTTGGCCAAGGCGCGTAAGATATGGTATCCGCTGACTCCCAGCAGATCGCTGATTACACTGGACAACTTGATGCGCATCTCCTCCAGCAGACACTCGATTTGGGAATGCAGCCGCGATTGGTCCTGGGTGAGATGAGTCTTCATGCGCGTCATCGTGCGCCAACTGCGCTGTTCGCCACTAGGCACGAAGCTCAGGGTAAGCTCGTCGGCTAGCAACCGCCGCACCAGACGTTCGGCATCGCGAAAATCGTGCTTGCGTCCGCGCGGGGCGCGGTTAGAGTACGCCTGCGCCAGATGCAAACGCATCTGCGGCTCCAGCTCATACCACACCGGCCTCCAGTACTGGGCGGTCGATTCCATCACGGCTTCCTCCACCCCCTCTTCCCGCAGCCAGTCCGACATTAAACGCAACTCGCCGGCTAGGGTGCCGAACCGTTTGCGCTTCACTGTCCCACCCTGTTCGCTTACTTCAATTACCACCACCATCAGCACTTTCTTATGGACGTCAATCCCTGCTACCCTACCTAACATAGTTCCCTCCTTGACGCGGAAGGGTAGGACGCGCGGCGAAAGACTTACGCACTCTCACGAGCTACCACCCTTCCCGTTCAGGGACGGATAGCGCGACACTCATAGGTTCAAAACGCACATCCCAGACCAAACTCCGGTACGGTCTCAACTCACCCAGAGCGAAGAGGGTCTTTACCGTTTCACGCCACCTCCAGCTTAGCTAATTCACAGCCTGATTGCCGACCAAGCCGGGGCTCCGATTTTCATCCCCTTGGGTGGGACGCAGGCCCATGTACACTCCGGTCGAGATGACAAAGTTAGGTGTGATTGCCAACCAAGCCTTCCTCAAGCTGATCCCCTTGGATGGTCTTTGCTTTTCTTTCTGTCATTCCCGAAGGGAATCTGCTTTTTTCCTATCGTGTTGCTACCATGCTGAGAGACCAGAAGCAGATTCCCTACGGGAATGACAGAAAGAAAGCCAACTTCTGGGTGTCCCATATCTGGCGCGCTCTTTGCGCCAGATGTGGGAAACCGCAGATCTCTCCACTTCGCTTCGCTCTCTCGAAAATCATCCTGGGAAGATCTCTTTCATAGGGGGTGCCTCCGGATTGGAGATATTTAGTTTAGAGGTTCAATGGTGACTTGATAGCCGAGTCTGTGCAGATTTTGTAGCAATTTGCGGGCGCGTTGCTGTTTCGCTCTGGGGTTGGGTTCGCTGCCATGCTCCACGTATGGAACTCGTTCATGCAAGATCTTCCAGACCAAGCGGCAGAGGCGGTGAGCCACAGCCCAAATGGCTCCCTTATAGCCCAGCCGTGGCAGAAGATGCCGGAACACGGCTTGAAAGTGGCAGCCTTGTTTCTTCACTGCCGCATGTGCAGCTTGGTTGAGGATACGGCGCAGATAGCGATTGCCTTTGGCCGAGTGGCTGTTGTGGTTCTGTTCCGCGCTTTCCTCCCGCCCTGGATTGGTTCCCACCCATGAGGTCAGCTTGGCGGCTGAATCAAAGGTGCTGGCCTCCACTCCTACTTCGGCGATTACCTGCTGGGCGGAGTCGACCCCGAAACCAGGAACCTGCGCCAGGCGCTCCACTGCTTGCTGATGCTTCTGCATGGATTCGGCGGCCATCTGATTGAGCTGCTCGATCTGTGTGGCGATGAGATCGTAACGGTCCAGATAGAGCCCCAGCAATTGCTGGTGGTAGGGCTGGACATTCCCGCTCAGGGCATCCACCAGTTGCTGCTCGCTCGCACGCAGCCGATCATCTTTGAGGGCAGCTAATTTCTTCGCGTCGGTTTCCCCTTTGGCCAAGGCGCGTAAGATACGGTATCCGCTGACTCCCAGCAGATCGCTGATTACACTGGACAACTTGATGCGCATCTCCTCCAGCAGACACTCGATTTGGGAATGCAGCCGCGATTGGTCCTGGGTGAGATGAGTCTTCATGCGCGTCATCGTGCGCCAACTGCGCTGTTCGCCACTAGGCACGAAGCTCAGGGTAAGCTCGTCGGCTAGCAACCGCCGCACCAGACGTTCGGCATCGCGAAAATCGTGCTTGCGTCCGCGCGGGGCGCGGTTAGAGTACGCCTGCGCCAGATGCAAACGCATCTGCGGCTCCAGCTCATACCACACCGGCCTCCAGTACTGGGCGGTCGATTCCATCACGGCTTCCTCCACCCCCTCTTCCCGCAGCCAGTCCGACATTAAACGCAACTCGCCAGCTAGGGTGCCGAACCGTTTGCGCTTCACTGTCCCACCCTGTTCGCTTACTTCAATTACCACCACCATCAGCACTTTCTTATGGACGTCAATCCCTGCTACCCTACCTAACATAGTTCCCTCCTTGACGCGGAAGGGTAGGACGCGCGGCGAAAGACTTACGCACTCTCACGAGCTACCACCCTTCCCGTTCAGGGACGGATAGCGCGACACTCATAGGTTCAAAACGCACATCCCAGACCAAACTCCGGTACGGTCTCAACTCACCCAGAGCGAAGAGGGTCTTTACCGTTTCACGCCACCTCCAGCTTAGCTAATTCACAGCCTGATTGCCGACCAAGCCGGGGCTCCGATTTTCATCCCCTTGGGTGGGACGCAGGCCCATGTACACTCCGGTCGAGATGACAGAGTTAGGTGTGATTGCCAACCAAGCCTTCCTCAAGCTGATCCCCTTGGATGGTCTTTGCTTTTCTTTCTGTCATTCCCGAAGGGAATCTGCTTTTTCCTAAAGGCAACTTCTGGGTGCCCCATATCTGGGGCGCTCTTTGCGCCAGAGGTGGGAAACCGCAGATCTCTCCACTTCGTTCCGCTCCGGTCGAGATGAGAACGTTGGGGCTGCTACACTTTTTAGTTAGGCCGTTATGATCTCTCCCGCTACCGAAATTCCTACGCGCGCGTTGCGTGTTGCTGAAAACATTACAGATCTTGTGGGGTCGACCCCCATGCTCCGCCTCCATCGCATCGCGCCTGCGGGGGCCGCTGAGGTCTATGCCAAGCTTGAATTCCTGAATCCCGGCGGCAGCGTAAAGGATCGCGCGGCTCTGGGCATGATCTTGGAAGCCGAGCGCCACGGCCGGATCAAGCCAGGCTCGACTATTGTGGAGGCCACCGCCGGCAATACCGGTGTGGGGCTCGCTCTGGCCGGGGTAAACCGGGGATACAAGGTCATCCTGTTCGTGCCTGAAGGCTTCGCTGAAGAAAAGTGCATTCTCATGCGCGGCTTTGGCGCAGTCGTGGTTCGCACCCCTGAAGAAGAAGGTATGTCCGGCGCTATTCGCCGCTGCCGTGCCGCCGCTGAGGAGATTCCCGGCTCTTTTACAGCGCTGCAATTCGAAAATCCGTCCAACCCCGAGTTTCACTACGAAACCACGGCCCGTGAGATTTGGGAGCAGATGGAGGGGCGGGTGGATGCCTTTGTTTCCGGCGTAGGCACGGGGGGAACTTTCTCCGGGGTAGCCCGTTTTTTGAAAGAACAGCGGCCGGAGATTTATACCGTTGCCGTCGAGACTCAGGGTTCGGTGCTGCAAGGCGGCGAGGCCGGCCCGCACAAGGTGGAGGGTATCGGGGTATCCTTCGTTCCCGGGAATTTCAGCCGCGAGCACTGCGATGAGATCGTCCGCGTGATGGATGACGAGGCGTTCGCCATGGTCAAGCGGTTGGCCGCGGAGGAGGGGGTGCTCGCCGGCTCGAGCTCGGGCGCGGCCGTCGACGCCGCGATGCGGATCGCCGCGCGCTTGGGAAAAGGGAAGCGGATCGCCACTATCATTGCCGATTCGGCTGAGCGTTACTTATCAAAAAATATCTTTGAGGGCGGCCTGTAATCGTGCTGCGCCTCCCATAGCTAGCGTCCCGTTTTACACCCAGAGAACAGGCATGACTTCGAAGCTCGGCTTCTCCACTCGCGCCATACACGATGGCCAGAGCCCGGACCCCACGACCGGCGCCGTCAACGTTCCTATCTACGCCAGCTCCACCTATGCTCAGGAGGAGATCGGCAAGCACAGCGGCTATGAGTACTCGCGCGTATCGAATCCCACACGGACGGCGCTCGAGGAAAACCTGGCCTCGCTCGAGGGTGGGACGTCGGCGCACGTATTCGCCAGTGGCATGGCGGCCATCGCCGCGCTGGTCGCCATGCTCAAGACCGGCGATCACGTCATCTGCGGCGCGAATGTTTATGGGGGCACGCCGCGGTTCTTCAACCAGATTGTCGCGAACTACGGGATCGGTTTCAGCTATGTCGACACCAGCGACCCGGAGAACGTCAGCCGGGCGCTGCAGCCGAACACCAGGCTGGTCCACATCGAAACGCCGACCAATCCCATGATGCAGCTTACGGATATTCGCGCCGTTGCTGACATTTGCCATCAAAGCAATGTCGAGCTGAGCGTGGATAACACCTTCATGTCGCCGTATTTCCAACGCCCTATCGAGTTCGGCGCGGACGTCGTGATGCACTCAACCACCAAATTCCTCAACGGCCACAGCGACGGATTGGGTGGAGTGCTGGTAGCGACCAAGCCTTCGCAGGCGGAGAGCTTCGCCTTCGTGCAGAAGTGTACGGGCGGAATTCTCTCCCCATTCGAGTGCTTTCTGGTCTTACGCGGCGTCAAGACATTGAGTGTGCGTATGAAGCAGCATGAAATCAATGGCCGCGCGGTTGCCCGGTATCTCGATGAACATCCCAAAGTGCAAAAGGTGTTTTATCCGGGACTCCCCGATCATCCCCAGCATGAGTTGGCCAAGAGGCAGATGTCCGGGTTCGGCGCGCTGATTGCATTTGAGACCGGCTCCCTCAAAAATGCCAATAATGTGCTGCGCCGCGTTCGCGTCTGCACCCTGGGCGAATCGCTGGGCGGAGTTGAGACCCTGATCTCGCACCCGGCAACGATGACCCATGCCGCTTTGGGTGAAGAGGGCCGGGCAAAGATCGGCATTACCGATGGATTGGTGCGTATCTCGGTGGGTATTGAAGATGTCGATGATTTGCTTCAAGACCTGGAGCAGGCGCTAAGCGTCCTTTAAATACAGCGCAGCGCAGGCTCAAATCAGGAGGGATCAATGAACTCATTGCAGCGAGTCGCTCTGGTTACAGGCGCGGGCAGCGGGATCGGCAAGCATGTCGCCATTGCGCTGGCGCATGAAGGATACTCGGTGGTTTTCGCGGGCCGCCGCCGGGAGCCGTTGGAGACGGCTGCGCGCGAAGCAGGGACGCCAACATTAGCCGTTCCCGCGGATGTCAGCGATCCGCTATCTGTGCGAGCGTTATTCGCAAAAACGGTTGAGACCTTCGGCCGTCTGGATCTTTTATTCAACAATGCCGGTATCTCCGCCCCTGCCGTACCTTTGGAAGACCTGACCTACGAACAATGGAAATCCGTGGTCGATATAAACCTCACCGGCGCATTTCTCTGCACCCAGGAAGCATTCAAAATCATGAAGAGCCAGGAGCCTCGCGGGGGACGCATCATCAACAACGGCTCCATCTCGGCCCACAGCCCCCGGCCGAATTCGGCGCCCTATACGGCGTCAAAGCATGCCATTACAGGCCTGACCAAGTCGACCTCGCTGGACGGAAGGAAGTATGACATTGCCTGCGGACAGATTGACATTGGAAACGCCGATACGTCGTTGGCCCAGAAAATGAAAACAGGTGTGCCCCAGGCCAATGGGACGATAGCCGTGGAGCCGATCATGGATCCCGAGGACGTGGCTCGGGGTGTGGTGTATATGGCCAGTCTTGGGCTCGATGCCAACGTTCAGTTCATGACGGTCATGGCGACGAAGATGCCATTTATCGGGCGCGGTTAGACGGCGTGACGGCGAAGCTGCCCATCGAGCTTTGTGGAATCCCACGTCCGAGAATCCGGACGTGGGGCACCCGCATTCACTCTGGTTGAGGGAACGCATCTCCATGCGGCTTCTGGAATAAGGAATAATGGGATTAGATCTTTCCTGACCTGTTAGAGGAGCCTGCCAATGAGCACCGACGCCGGGGCCAGCACTCCGCCCATCGTACATTCCTTTGCGCTCACCGAAGACCAGGAGCAGTTGCGCAAGGAAATTCACGAGTTTGCCGCGCGCGAGATTGGTCCTAACGTCATGCGCTGGGATGAAGCCAGCGAGTTTCCCGAGGAAGTGATCAAGCAGCTCGGGCAGATGGGACTGATGGGTGTCATCGTGCCCGTCGAGTATGGCGGCTCGGGCATGGGCTACGTAGATTACGCGCTTGCGGTGGAGGAGCTCTCAGCGGTTGACGGCTCCATCGGCATCATCGTGGCTTCGCATAATTCGCTATGTACGAACCACATTTTTCTTGCCGGAGATGAGCGGCAGAAGCGCAAATACGTGCCCAGGCTGGCTTCCGGAGAATGGCTGGGGGCGTGGGGGCTCACCGAGCCTGGTTCCGGATCCGACGCAGGCAGTGCGCGCATGTCGGCCGTGCGCAAAGGCGATCGCTGGGTGCTCAACGGGAACAAGACCTTCATCACCAATGGTCACTACGCCGACGTTTCGGTTGTGATTGCGGTGACGGACAAGGAAAAGGGAACCAAGGGTCTCTCCGCATTTGTCGTGGAGAAGGGAACTGCCGGCTTCCGCCCGGGCAAGAAGGAGAACAAACTCGGGCTTCGCGCCAGCGATACTTCAGAGCTTATTTTCGAGGATTGCGAGCTCCCTCTAGAGAATCTTCTGGGCAAGCAGGGGGAGGGTTTTATTGACGCCATGCAGGTGCTTGACGGCGGCCGTATCTCCATTGCCGCTCTTGCGCTGGGCATGGCGCGGGGTGCGTTCGACGCCGCGCTGCGCTACACCCAGGAGCGCCGGCAATTCGGCAAAACCATCTCGGAGTTTCAGGGTATCCAATGGAAGCTTGCCGACATGGCGACGCAGCTCGACGCGGCGCGGTTGCTTACTTTGCGCGCGGCGGTGATGAAGGATGCGGGGCAGAAGACTACGCTTGAATCTTCCATGGCCAAGCTTATGGCCAGCGAGGCCGCCGTCCGGATCTGCGATGATGCAGTCCAACTCCATGGGGGCTATGGCTTTATCAAGGACTATCCGGTTGAAAAGTTCTATCGCGACGTCAAGCTGTGCACCATCGGCGAAGGCACCAGCGAGATCCAGCGCATCATTATTGCGCGTGAGCTCCTGCGCAAGTAGACGCCACCCGATTTTCCAACTGGGGCCGGCAATGCGGCTAAAAAGGTCCGGGTTATCATCGGGAGAATGAAGGCGGAACAGAGCCCAGAGGCCTGCGCGCCCGAAGTCGCGCAATTGGTCGAGCGACTGCGCAGCGGAGATGTGCGCGCTCTGGCGCGGGCTGTATCCCTGGTCGAAAATGACGCTCTCGTAGCCTCGCGGATCCTCTCCTGCTGCTTCGCTTATAGCGGGGCGGCGAGATGCATCGGCGTGACCGGCTCACCGGGGACGGGCAAGAGCACTCTGGTCGACCAGTTGGCTCGCCATTACCGCGCGCTAAACACAACCGTCGGTGTCGTCGCCGTCGATCCTACGAGTCCCTATACCGGGGGAGCGATACTTGGCGATCGCATCCGCATGCAGGCGAGCGAGCGGGACCACGGTTTCTACATGCGCAGCATGGCTACGCGCGGCTCGCTGGGTGGTCTGGCGCGGGCCACCGCGGATGTGGCCCTGGTCATCGAGGCCAGCGGCAAGGAGCGTATTCTCATTGAGACGGTGGGCGTGGGCCAGGATGAAATCGACGTTGTGCGCCTGGCGGACGCTACCATCGTGGTGCTAACCCCCGGCATGGGTGACGATGTGCAGAGTATGAAGGCGGGAGTTATGGAAATCGCCGACATTTTCGTAGTGAATAAGAGCGATCATCCTGGCGCCGACCGGGTGGAAAAAGAAGTGCGCGCGATGCAGTCGCTGGCTTCGGAGCACGGCAGTTGGATTCCGCCTGTGATTCGCACCGTGGCCAACAAGGGAGCCGGCATTCCCGAGTTGGCGAAGGCCCTGGATGAGTTCTGGTCCTGGCTCTCAGAGGATGGGAGGCTAATGGAGCGGCGGGAGCAATATTGGCGCGAACGCCTACTAGAGATGATCCGCCATGAATTGTCACGCCGGGTGCGCGACCACGGCCTCGATCGCGAGGCGCTGCTTGATCTCAGCCGCCAGATCGTCCGCAAGCAGCAGGATCCATATCAGCTGGCGCCGCGGCTGATTCAAGAATTGCTTTAACTAATTGAGGCCACCGTGAACAATATCGATCATTTGGGAATTGCCGTGAAGAGCATCGCCGAAGCCCGCCGGTTCTATGAGTCGCTCGGTTTCAGCGTGCTGCATGAAGAAGACGTGGCGCAGGAAGGGGTGCGCACGGCAATGATTCCTATCGGCGAGAGCCGAATCGAGTTGTTGGAGCCGCTGGCCGGAGATACGGTGGTGGGGAAGTTTCTCGCCAAGCATGGAGAAGGCCTGCACCATCTCGCGATTCATGTGGATGACATATCCCGCACTTTCGAGGAAATGAAGGGAAGGGGAGTCAAACTTGCCTCGGACGATATTCAGATCGGGGTTGGCGGCCACTTCTATTTCTTCGTTCATCCCTCGAGCGCCTCCGGAGTGCTGGTCGAGATCTGCCAGGATGCGGTCGCCGATGTTTGATCCATCCCATTCGCATCTGACGATTCTCTCTCTCGATACTTGCGGAAGCTGCGGCACTGTGGCTCTGGGACGCCTGGATTTGACCGCCGACACGCTTGAGATCCTGGGCAGGGTAGCCTTGCCGGGGCGCACCTATTCAGCGCAATTGGTCCCGAAGGTTGAGGAGCTGCTCGCCGGACAGCATGCAACTGTTCGCGAGATCCAGGCCATCGTGGTGGTGCGCGGCCCGGGCAGCTTTACCGGAATTCGCGTAGGTTTAAGTACCGCCAAGGGCTTAGCCGAAGCCATGGGCGTGGGCATCGTTGCGGTTTCCCGGTTGGCTCTGCTCGCCGCCGCCAGCGGCTTGCCGCATGTGCTGGCGGCAGTGGAAGCGGGACGCGGGGAATACTACGTTGGGGAGTATCGAAATGGCGAGAATCTCGGGGAAACACTGCTCAGCGGAGCTGAGGCCGCCGCCGCAGCCCGCAAACCGGGGGCAGGAGTGCTGGTTTATGAGGCTAGCTCGATAGAGGCGGCAGATCCCTCCGGCAGCCTGACTGCCTCTGCACCTGTCTACGTACGGCCGCCTGATGCCGCGGATGCGCTTGGTTTTGCCCTGGATCGCCTGCGCGCCGGAAGTTTTGAAGACATCGAAAGCTTGGACGCCAACTACCTGCGCCGCTCCGATGCGGAGCTCTTCGGAGCCACCGGCACGGGGGTCAGAAACAACGCGGGCGCAACATTGAACCTGCCGTGACCATCCTGTGATCATCCGGCCGATGAGCGTGCCCGACCTGGAGAGCGTCTTAGTCCTCGCCGGCGAGACGCCGGGGGCGCCGCAATGGAGACGCCAGGATTACGAGCGAGCGCTGCTTGCTGCTCCCGAGGCTTCTCTCGGACGTATCGCTTTGGTGGCCCATTGCGATGGCGTTTTCACGGGCTTTGCGGTTGCGAATTTTTTGCCGGTTGAGAAGCTTGCAGAGCTGGAGACGATTGTGGTTCACCACAATTTTCGCCGGCGCGGCATCGGCGCAGGGTTGCTGATTCGTGCGAAGGATTCCGCTTACCGCCTGGGCGCCGCCGTGATGCGCTTGGAGGTTCGGGAATCCAACGCGGCGGCAATTGCTCTCTACCTGGGGCGCGGTTTTCAAAAGATCGGCCGCCGCCGGTCATATTACTCCGCTCCGCCAGAGGACGCCCTGGTGCTGCAAGCAGCTTTGATAGCCTCATCGGAAAACTCTCACAAAGCAGAGGGTTTACACCAAGCCTAGGGCGGTGGAAATTTTTCCCACACCTCCCCTTGGACTCGGCGGCAATCCTCGTGATAATGTTTAGCGTCTCACTAAACAAGGAGGAGCCGCTCCTATGGTTGAAGCAAACGGCCGGATGGCGGATGAGGCGCTGCGCCACCTGCAGGAACAGCACCGCCGCTATTCCCAACTGTTGGAATCGCTGGTCAGCAAACCGTATCTTTCCGAAGATGAAAAGCTTGAAGAAGTTCGACTGAAGAAGATAAAGTTGCGCCTCAAAGACGAGATGTCCGGGCTGCGAAGCGCAGAGAGCCATATCAATAGCATGGCCTGAGATATTGTCCAATAGCACCTGCGGGCCCTATGGCCGGGCCGCAACAAAAGTGTGTCTCGCGTCGCGACACCTCTATAATCCCAGTAGAGTCTTCCTTCTTAACAACATGGTACGCGACGGATATTTCTACGGCTTAGGATTTGTGGGCGCCACGGTGTTGCTGCGTGTGCTTACCGGGAACTGGGGCTGGGCGTTGCCGCCGCTGGCGCTCACGGTTTTCTTTCTTTGGTTTTTTCGCGATCCGGAACGCATGGCGCCCGAGGAACCGGGCCTCGTCGTCTCCCCTGCCGACGGAAAGCTAACCAAGGTCAGCCGTATCCAGACACCGGATGGAGAACGTATCCGGCTTTGCATCTTCCTGAGTGTCTTTGACGTACACGTGAACCGGTCACCGATTGCCGGCACCGTGAGCGTGGTCGAGTATTGCAAGGGCCAGCACTTGAACGCTCTCAACCCGGCATCAGCCGATAAAAATGAACAGAACAGCGTTACCGTGCAGGGCGACGAGTTCGAGGTCACCTTTAAGCAGATCGCAGGCATTCTTGCCCGGCGCATCGTCTTTCATCCCAAGCCGGGTGATTTCGTGACCCGGGGACAGCGCGTCGGCCTGATCAAATTCGGGTCGCGCGTCGATGTTCTGCTCCCAGGTCATGCGCGTGTACGAGTCGCGCCCGGGCAGCGCGTCAAGGGCGGCTCTTCCATTCTGGCCGAGATTCGGGCCGTGCAAGAGGACCCCGCATCCGATGTGCTGGCGGAGATATTCGCTTGAGCAGCGAAGCCGTAAGGAGAGAAAGCGGGCGCATCAGGAGAATGCCCCGCAGAGGCAGACCGCGCCGGGGAATGTATATTCTGCCATCGCTGTTTACCTCGGGAAACATCGCCGCGGGCTACTACGCCATCACCCAAAGCCTGCAGGGCTCGGTATTGGAGCCGCACCATTTCAACTACGCCGCTCTGGCGATCGGCTTCGCCATCCCTTTTGACGCCCTGGATGGCCGCATCGCGCGCATGACCAAGACGACCAGCGAGTTTGGCAAGGAATTGGATTCGCTGGCCGACGTCATTACTTTTGGTGTTGCTCCCAGCGTCCTGGCCTTCACCTGGGGTTTTCACGCGCTTCCTACAGCAATGGATCCCGGTCTCCGGCAGAAGGTCATACAGTTTGGCGCTTTTATCTGTTTTCTTTTTTTGCTCTGTGGCGCCAGCCGGCTGGCGCGATTCAACATCAGCGTCAACCCTGAGCCAAAGAACCCGGGCCGGGAGGGACGAAAATACTTTGTCGGCATGCCTATTCCCGCCGCCGCGGGCGTGATCGCCGCCGTGGTCCACTATTTCCTGGGTAATCCCATTCCCTATTGGTGGGTGGCCGTGATTTGGATGCTGCTAGTTGGTCTGATCGCGTTTCTGATGGTCAGCACCTGGCGCTTTTGGAGCGGCAAGGAAATCAACCTGGCCAATCGTCATCCGTTCCAGTTGATCGTGCTGTTAGGGCTGATTATTTATGCCATGGTATTTTTTTCACAGTACGTTCTGCTCCTCTTTGCCTTCGTCTATATGTTTTCCGGCATCTTTGCCCGTGCCGCTTATTCCTGGCAGCGGCGCCGCAGATTCGCCGCCGGCCCCCAGGCCGGCATCCCATGAGTTTGTACGGCGCTTCGCGACCCCATATCCGCAGGACGAGTAAACTAGTTCTTTAATGACAGACAATTACCGCATCGCGATTGTAGGAGCCGCTTCCCTCCGCGGCAAAGAACTCAATGAAGCGCTGGCCGAGTCGAGCTTCGCAGCCTCGGAATTCGCACTTATGGATGACCAGCAGGCTCTGGGACAACTGGAAGCGGTCGGCGATGAAGTTACCTTCATCAAGCAGATCACCCCCGCTTCGTTTGAGCACATGGACTTCGCCTTCTTTACCGGCCTTCCCGAGGTCACACTGCGGCACTGGCAAAACGCGGTGCATGCGGGGGCCAGCGTTATTGACCTCTCCTATGCCCTGGAAGGCGAAGCAGGGGTGCTGGTGCGTGCGCCCTGGATCGAGGAAGAGGGGGAGGATGGCCCTATTCTGGCTTCGCCCGACCTGCACACGCCGGCGATCATCCCCGCGCATCCCGCTGCCTTAACCCTCGCACTGCTGCTGGAACGGCTGCAGAGCATAGGCGCGGTGCGCAATGTCTCGGCTACTGTGCTCGAACCCTCCTCCGAGCACGGCCGCGCCGCCATGGACGAGCTCCACCAGCAAACCGTCACGCTGCTCTCATTCCAGAACGTTCCCAAGGATGTCTACGATATTCAGGTGGCCTTCAATGCAATTGCGGCCGCCGGCGAAGAGGGAAAAGTTAACCTGGGGGACGTTGAATCGCGGATCCGCCGCCACTATAACCTGCTCTCCGGAGGACGGCTGCCGCAGCTCTCCCTGCAACTGATCCACATTCCGGTTTTTCATGGGCACAACTTCTCTATCGCCGTCGAATTCGAGCAGCCGGTCACGCTGGATCATGTTGAGGCCGCGCTTTCCGGCCCTCACGTGGAGGTGATTCTGGGCGATGTCGACGCGCCCAGCAATCTCACCGCGGCTGGCCAGGAAGATATCCTCGTCCGCGTCCGCTCCGGGGAAGAGGGCGCCGCGCCCTCTCGCCGCTTCTGGCTATGGGCCTCCATCGACAACCTGAAAGTCTCCGCACACAACGCCGTGGAGTGCGCCCAGGAGCTGCGCAAGCTTCGGCCACGCGGCACGGTCCAGTAAAAGGCAGAAGCAGATTCCCTTCGGGAATGACAGAAAGAAAGGCAAAGACGGATAAGAACGGCAGAAGCGGCTGCGAAGAGTTGTTTGGCTACCGCACCTAATTTGTCATCATCTCTCCACTCCGCTTCCCACCCCAGCAAGCTTCGCTTGCCGGGGACCCCGGTTTCGCTCCGGTCGAGATGACAAATTTAAGGCAGGGAAACGCGGCACGGTCCAGTAAAAGGCGCAAGCAGATTCCCTTCGGGAATGACAGAAAGAAAGGCAAAGACGGACGAGAACGGCAGAAGCGGCTGCGAAGAGTTGTTTGGCTACCGCACCTAATTTGTCATCATCTCTCCACTCCGCTTCCCACCCCAGCAAGCTTCGCTTGCCGGGGACCCCGGTTTCGCTCTCTCGAAAATCATCCTGGGAAGATCTCTTTCATAGGGGGTGCCCCCGGATTGGAGATATTTAGCTTAGAGGTTCAATGGTGACTTGATAGCCGAGCCTGTGCAGATTTTGTAGCAATTTGCGGGCGCGTTGCTGTTTCGCTCTGGGGTTGGGTTCGCTGCCATGCTCCACGTATGGAACTCGTTCATGCAAGATCTTCCAGACCAAGCGGCAGAGGCGGTGAGCCACAGCCCAAATGGCTCCCTTATAGCCCAGCCGTGGCAGAAGATGCCGGAACACGGCTTGAAAGTGGCAGCCTTGTTTCTTCACTGCCGCATGTGCAGCTTGGTTGAGGATACGGCGCAGATAGCGATTGCCTTTGGCCGAGTGGCTGTTGTGGTTCTGTTCCGCGCTTTCCTCCCGCCCTGGATTGGTTCCCACCCACGAGGTCAGCTTGGCGGCTGAATCAAAGGTGCTGGCCTCCACTCCTACTTCGGCGATTACCTGCTGGGCGGAGTCGACCCCGAAACCAGGAACCTGCGCCAGGCGCTCCACTGCTTGCTGATGCTTCTGCATGGATTCGGCGGCCATCTGATTGAGCTGCTCGATCTGTGTGGCGATGAGATCGTAACGGTCCAGATAGAGCCCCAGCAATTGCTGGTGGTAGGGCTGGACATTCCCGCTCAGGGCATCCACCAGTTGCTGCTCGCTCGCACGCAGCCGATCATCTTTGAGGGCAGCTAATTTCTTCGCGTCGGTTTCCCCTTTGGCCAAGGCGCGTAAGATACGGTATCCGCTGACTCCCAGCAGATCGCTGATTACACTGGACAACTTGATGCGCATCTCCTCCAGCAGACACTCGATTTGGGAATGCAGCCGCGATTGGTCCTGGGTGAGATGAGTCTTCATGCGCGTCATCGTGCGCCAACTGCGCTGTTCGCCACTAGGCACGAAGCTCAGGGTAAGCTCGTCGGCTAGCAACCGCCGCACCAGACGTTCGGCATCGCGAAAATCGTGCTTGCGTCCGCGCGGGGCGCGGTTAGAGTACGCCTGCGCCAGATGCAAACGCATCTGCGGCTCCAGCTCATACCACACCGGCCTCCAGTACTGGGCGGTCGATTCCATCACGGCTTCCTCCACCCCCTCTTCCCGCAGCCAGTCCGACATTAAACGCAACTCGCCGGCTAGGGTGCCGAACCGTTTGCGCTTCACTGTCCCACCCTGTTCGCTTACTTCAATTACCACCACCATCAGCACTTTCTTATGGACGTCAATCCCTGCTACCCTACCTAACATAGTTCCCTCCTTGACGCGGAAGGGTAGGACGCGCGGCGAAAGACTTACGCACTCTCACGAGCTACCACCCTTCCCGTTCAGGGACGGATAGCGCGACACTCATAGGTTCAAAACGCACATCCCAGACCAAACTCCGGTACGGTCTCAACTCACCCAGAGCGAAGAGGGTCTTTACCGTTTCACGCCACCTCCAGCTTAGCTAATTCACAGCCTGATTGCCGACCAAGCCGGGGCTCCGATTTTCATCCCCTTGGGTGGGACGCAGGCCCATGTACACTCCGGTCGAGATGACAAATTTAAGGCAGGGAAACGCGGCACGGTCCAGTAAAAGACGCAAGCAGATTCCCTTCGGGAATGACAGAAAGAAAGGCAAAGACGGACGAGAACGGCAGAAGCGGCTGCGAAGAGTTGTTTGGCTACCGCACCTAATTTGTCATCATCTCTCCACTCCGCTTCCCACCCCAGCAAGCTTCGCTTGCCGGGGACCCCGGTTTCGCTCCGGTCGAGATGACAAATTTAAGGCAGGGAAACGCGGCACGGTCCAGTAAAAGACGCAAGCAGATTCCCTTCGGGAATGACAGAAAGAAAGGCAAAGACGGACGAGAACGGCAGAAGCGGCTGCGAAGAGTTGTTTGGCTACCGCACCTAATTTGTCATCTCTCCACTTCGCTTCGCTCCGGTCGAGATGACAAATTTAAGGTTAGCTTCCAAACTGCTCCTTATATTGAAGGAGGATGTAGTTATCCGTCATTCCCGCGATGTAGTCGGCTACGGCGCGTGGGGAGCCTTCGCGGGCAATTTGGTCTTGGTAGCTCTCAGGCAGCAGGCCGGGATTTCGCACCCAGCAGGTAAACAGCTCGCGCACCACGGTGGCGGCTTCGCGCAGATTGCGCTGCAGTTCGTCACTGGAATAAAGCGTCCGGTAAAGATATTGCTTGGCTTCGCGGCGCAGTTCCTCGGTCTCAGTAGAAAGCGCGGCCAGCCTTTCGGGAAAGTCGCGAATCTGCTCCAATGTCGAGATTCCCGCAACCGTCACTCTGCGCGCGGTCTCGCGAATCAGATCTCCCACCAAAGCATTCAACACTCTCTTGAGCGCCTCATTGAAGAGCAGCCCCTCGGCCGCATTCGTGTACTCGCGCGCCACGGCCAGGAAAGCCCGCTTGAAGATTTCGACATGCGCGCGAAGGCCGTTCAGTTCGAGCATGCCCGCCTCCATGCCGTCTTCCAGGTCAGCGCAGATGTAGGCGATCTCGTCCGCCAGGTCGATGAGCTGCGCTTCGAGCGGAGGGCGCTTATCCAGAAAATAGGCGCTCAGCTCAGGATGTTCCGCGGAGGAATAATCCCGGGAGTGCTTGACGATTCCTTCGCGTACTGCAAGCGTAAGATTCAATCCGCGAAACGACGCATAGCGAACCTCAAAGTATTCCACAATGCGCAAGGCGTGGAGATTATGGTCAAAGCGCAATCCGAATGCGCGCATGGCGTCGTCCAACGCCCGCTCGCCGGCGTGCCCGAAGGGAGGGTGCCCGATATCATGGGCCAGCGCCAAGGCTTCAGTCAGGTCCTCGTTCAGGCGTAGGGCATTGGCAGCGGCGCGCGCAATCTGCGCTACTTCCATGGTGTGGGTCAGCCGGCTGCGAAAGTGATCGGAGAAAGGCTGGGTGAATACCTGGGTCTTGCCCGCCAGCCGCCGGAATGCCCGGGCGTGGATCACACGCGCCCGATCGCGTTGAAATGGCGTGCGGTAGGGGTGTGCCGGTTCCGGGTATTCTCTCTGGGTGAGAACGCTTTCAGCGGTGATGGTCACCGCGCAACCGGCTGGCAAGCGGGAAAATTCGCCAGGCGATTCGTTGCTCGTGGTCACAATCCGCTATTTCGGCTCCCCGGCCGTCGATGCTTCCTTAGCCAGCTTGACCCGCGCCGTCTCCAGCTTCTTCTGCACTTTGTTTACGTCGACCGGTTCGGCGTCGGCTGCTACGGTGCGAGCGTACTCCTCAAGGCTCTGCTCCCATTGAGCGGCGGCCAGCTTCAGACGGCCAGTCTTCTCATAAAGCTCACCGAGATGGTCGTGAACGGTGGGATCGGTGGACATGCGCTCCGTCGCCTTGCGCAGATTGGCCTCGGAGAGAGCATACTGCCCCATTTTGAAATAGACCCAGCCGAGCGAGTCCAAGTAGGCCCCATTTTGCGGGTCGAGCTGCACCGCCTTCTGTACCATGGTGAGGGCTTCATTCAGCTTGATACCGCGGTCGGCCAACATGTAGCCCAGATAATTCAGGGTCATGGTGTTGTTCGGATCGATGGCGAGAATCTTGCGGAATTCCTCCTCCGCGGGCTCGTAGTGCTTCTGGCGTTCAGCCAGCGCGCCGCGCAGGAAGTAGACGTAGATCTTATCATCCGGTTTGGCGGAGAGCGCATCCGCCTTGTCGAGTTCTTCGCTGGCTTCCTTCCAGCGGCGCAAGCGTGTATAGATCTGCGCCAGCGACATCTCCACGTCGCGGTCTTCAGGAGTTCCAGTGAGCTGAGCCTTGGCCATGCTGATTCCTTGCTCAACCTTGCCGGTGTCCGCCAATTGTCCGGCCAGCATCAGATGGACGCTCTTATTCTTGGGAAGGGCTTGGACAGCTTGTTCGGCGACGGCGGTTGCCTTGTCGTATTGCTTGCCATCGCGATATGCGTCCACCTGCCCCTGATATCCGCGCTCGGCGAACTCACCCCCCATGGCGATCATTTTCTGGTAGGCGGCGACGGCGAGGTCGACTTTGTTCTGCTCGCGGTAGACATTGGCCAGCCGGTCGAGAAAAATCGAGCGGTTGTTTTTTTCCGCGTCTGAATACTGCCCGCCCGGATGACTGGTCTTGTTGACAAGGTCTTCAAGAATCTGCGTGGCCTCGTCATAGCGGCCGAGACAGTCGTCGATGAGCGCCTCGTTGAAACTGACTTCGAGCGAGTCGGAAGCCAGAGACTTCGCCTTCTTCAGCGTCGTCAGGGCCAGATCGTAGTGGCCTTGCCGCCGCTGGATCTCGGAGATTCGCAAATACGTCTGCGCATCCTGCGGGTCGGAAGCTGCAATCGAGTCAAAGTGCTTCAGAGCCGCATCCATTTGGTTGTCGTTCAAGAGCGATTGCGCCAAGCCGCGCTCCGCGTCCAGGTTGTCGGGCTCGAGATCCAACGCTTTGGAGTACGCGTCGATCGCCTTCTTGTTCTCTTTCAACTGGTCATAACTCACGCCCAGAGCGTACTCGATCCTGGCCGTGCGATCGTCTTCGGCCACCGAGTTCAGCACCGTAATGGCCTGTTGAACATCGCCGGAGTCGCCATACAGGCGGGCTAAATTCAACACCACGTTTTCCGATCCGGGATCGATCTTTTGCGCCGCCCGGAACTGCTCCGCGGCGCGCGGCGTGTCATGGCCCAGGGTATAGAGCTGGCCCAGCAGCAGGCGGTTTTCGACGTCGTTCGGTTCCAGTTGAACGATCTTTGTGTATTCCGCGATGGCGAGCTGCAGTACCTTCTCGGAAGGTCCGGTGCTCTGCATGTTGCCGAGTGACTGGAGGTATACCCGGCCCAACAGTTTGTGCGCCTGCAAATTATTAGGGTCGGTCTTGAGCGTCGCCTGGGCAGCCATGACCGCGTCGCGCACCCGGCCGGTGCGTAAATAAAGCTCCCCCAGGCCGCCGGTCAGGTATTTGGAGTTCGGGTCCGCATCCAAGGCGAGCTTGTATTCTTCAATGGCGCGCGTGGCGTACTCGGGCCGGCCGTAGTTGGTGGCCATGTCCTCGTAAATGTGAGCCATGGTGAAATGGAAATAAGCCGCCGCCCGGTCCGGCGTTTGCCCGGTGGCAGGTTTCGCCGGCGCCGATTGGGGCGGCGCGGTATTTGACTGTTTTGCCTGGGGCGTTTGCCCCCATGAGGGGTTGGCCGCAACCAATGCCGCTAATGCGATTCCGCGGTAGATGTGGGTCGAAGGAATGGCCAGATTTAAGCCGGACAAGGTTGCTCTGCGCATCGCGCACAAAACTTCATGCTTCGTCTTGCTTTTCATGTTGGAAATCCTGTGACCCGTGGCTTCACTCCGTCGAACTCACGCCTGCCAGCAATCGTTCTTGAATGGCGTACGAGCACACATTTGCCGCATAGATGATTGTAACGCGCCGTCCCTTCAGTTTACTTCCAGCCGGCGGGACAACGACATTTTTGGTTTTGAGGGTTCCACCACAAAGGTTGCAGAGGCGGGATATGGGGAAAGGTATCGTTTGTAGCAGGGCCCGACTGGCAGGGCTTTACAGGCTGTGGAAAAACTCGGGATCTTTGAAGGGTACGGCCTCTTAGGCCGTACGTAAGTGCCGGAAAGCCAAATTGGCAATTTACACGTGTCCTCAAGTAGGAGGTGCGGTAAGTCCCGCGAGGGACGGCTGAAGATAGCCCAGCACGAAGTGCTGGGCTAGGCTTCTATGAGACAACAGTCCCGGAGGGACGGCTGAATCATTCTCTCCTCTTTTCAGTCGTCCCTACGGGACTGGATCCTGTTCTTGCCAAGCAGACCCAGCACTCACGTGCTGGGCTATTTTCTTGCCGTCCCAGCGGGACTCTAGCAAAGTGCAGCAAGCTAAAGCGCGATTTCGTAGACTAAGAAATGATCCATCAGGGGCTGGAACCCAGTTGATTTTGGGTCAGTTGCAGCAGTCAGGGCTAGAAGCCCGACCTACCATTCCCTTCGTGCCTTGATACAAAGCAAAAAACGGTCTAGTGGCGGAAGTGACGCACCCCGGTAAAGACCATGGCTACGCCGAGGGCATCCGCCTTCTGAATGACTTCCCCGTCGCGGACCGAGCCGCCGGGTTGGATCACTGCTGTCGCGCCGGCCTCGACCGCAGTCTCCAACCCATCCGGAAAGGGGAAAAAGGCGTCCGAAGCGGCGACGCAGTGAGCCAGCGGCAGGACCGCCTTCATGGCGCCGAATTTGGCAGCATCCACCCGGCTCATCTGTCCGGCGCCCACACCGAGGGTCTGGCCATCGCGAGCATAGACGATGGCGTTCGATTTGACGTGTTTGGCCACCCGCCAAGCGAACAAGAGCGCCCGCATCTCATCTTCGCTGGGCGGCCGCCGGGTGACGATTTTCAAATCCTTCGCAGTTACACTTCCGCGATCGGGATCTTGGAGCAAGAGGCCGCCGGAGACTTGCTTGACCACGCGGCTGGACGGCGCACCTTGCACTCTGAGCAGACGGAGATTCTTCCTGGCTTTGAGACGCTCAAGGGCGCCCTGGCTGAAAGAAGGCGCGGCGATCGCCTCCACGAACAACTGCGCAATCTCCTCCGCTGCCGCCTCGTCGAGCTCGCGGTTGACGCCGATCACGCTGCCGAATGCGGAGACCGGATCGGTCGCCAGCGCCTTGCGGTAGGCCTCGGCAATGGAGTTTGCAACTGCTGCGCCGCAGGGATTGGTGTGCTTGATGATAGCGACCGCAGGCTCCTCAAACTCATGAACCAGCTCCCAGGCGGCATCGAGATCGACCAGGTTGTTGTAGCTCAGCTCCTTGCCCTGGAGCTGCCGGGCGCCGGCGATCCCCGCGCCGCTTCCATCGGTAAACAGAGCCGCTCTTTGGTGCGGATTTTCTCCATAGCGAAGATCGGCTACCTTGGAGTCGGCAATCAGAAGCGTTTGCGGCGGGGGCGCGTCAGCATCGGAAGCGAACTCCACTGGAACTTCGTGCTGAGGAGCCGAAGTGATTCTTTCGATCGTCTGGGATATGGCGGAGTCGTATGCGGCGGTCAGGGTGAAGGCTTTTTTGGCCAGCATCCAGCGAGTTTCCAATCCCAGCGCTCCCGCGTTTGCCTTGAGCTCCGAGGCCACCGGCTCATAGTCCGCTGGAGAGGTCAAAACCGCGACATCTGCAAAGTTCTTCGCCGCCGAGCGCACCATCGAGGGACCGCCGATATCGATGTTCTCGATCAGATCTCCGAACAACACTCCTGGCTTGCGCGCGGTTTTCTCAAAAGGGTAGAGGTTTACTACCACCATGTCGATCGGTTCAATTCCATGCTCCGCCACCGCGGCCTGATGTTCCTGGCTGCTGCGCACATGGAGGATTCCCCCGTGAACCTTAGGGTGCAGTGTTTTTATCCGGCCATCGAGCATCTCCGGGAAGCCTGTCAGAGCGGAGATATCGCGCACCGGAAGACCGGCCTCGCGCATGGCGCTAGCAGTGCCGCCGGTCGAAACCAACTCAGTTCCCATACTTACCAGGTGCCGGGCAAACTCCACCAACCCTGCCTTATCGGTGACGCTTAGAAGCGCCCTCTGAATCCGCTTATTTCCCGCCAAATCCCTGCTCCTTTGTGATACGAGCGTCCATGTCTATCATGCCAGATCGTCCGGGTTTGTCAGGGCTGTCTTCTCGGGGTAGCCTAGTCTATGGATTGGAAATCGCGAGGGAGCCGACCGGTGCTGACCGAACCAGAGATTCTGCCGCCGGCAGGCCGCGACGATCCTCGTAATTATCGCGTAGATCCGGGGCAGTTCAACCCGCCTCCGGCGGGCCCAGCCAGATCGGGGCGCCCTCCCCGATGGGCTACGGCGCCCGCCACTTACGCATTGGTCGCGATCAATTGCCTGGTCTATTTAGGGATGATCCTGCAGGGCGTTTCTCCCAGCAATCCCACCACCGCCGACCTTTTGCGTTGGGGCGCGAACTCGGGGCCCTATATCCTGATAGGCCATCAATGGTGGCGCCTGGTCACCGCCGCGTTCGTACATGCCGGCCCCCTGCACATTGCCACCAACATGTGGTGCCTTTGGAACCTGGGCCTTCTGGGCGAGCCCTTGCTGGGCGCGTTTGGAACCTTCGCCGTCTACGTGTTGACCGGGGTGGCGGGGAATCTGCTCAGCGTTGCAGTCAATCCAGGGGTCCCCAACGGTCCTCCCGGGATTGTGGGCGTGGGCGCTTCGGGCGCGGTTTTTGGATTGGCGGGTGTACTGATTGTGCTGTTGAAGTCGCCGCTGTTGCCGGTTCCTCCGGGAGAGCTGCGGCAATTACGCCGCAGCGTGATCTATTTCGCCGTCCTGAATTTTGTCTTCGGGGCTTCGACTCTCATTTTTCGCAGCTTCATTCGAATCGACAATATGGCCCACCTGGGAGGATTTCTCTGCGGTCTGGCGCTGGGGATTCCGCTGGTTCCGAAAATCGGCGCGCCCAAGGGACAATTCATCCTTCGCCAAAGGATCGCTTATGGCGGCATGTTTTTGCTGCTGCTCGTCTTCTCCTTCGGAATCGCGTCCTTCTGGCGGTAATTGATGGCCGCTCCTTCTTGAATACCAGGTGCCCAGGCTCGCGCACCTGGCCTGAAGCTAGCCGGGGTCTTTCGACTGAAAAAGAATTGGCGACGTTATTTTATTGCCGTCGCGGCGAATTTCTTCACCATGGCCAAAAGCAGCTTGCGGTCGCTGTCATTGAGATTGGAAGAATAGCGGCGAATCTGAGTCAGGAAGCGTAATTCGTCGTCGGTGAGTTTTTGCGTATTCATCTCACGCCCTAACGTATCTTCCGCGAAAAACTGAGCTAATGGCATATCCAAGGCAAGGGCAATCTTAGCCAGGGTGTCGAGCGATGGAACGGTATGCCCATTCTCCACTCTCGACAGGTAGCAGCGCAGCAACCCGGTGCGCTTTTCAATATCTCCCTGCGACAAACCCTTTTGCAGACGATATCCACGAATCGTCGTTCCGATTTTCATAAGCTATGGCCTTCGTTCACGTTTTCCGTTCTGACCAACAGCATAAATTTTATCGTTGATATTTGGGTGTTAGCAGCATGGTTAACACGGCGCATACGGTATACGCAAGAAGTTTTTCCAAATCCTGCGTAAATTTTTCCGCCGGTAATCGAATCCGATCAAAACGCTACGATAAATGGAACAAATGGGCACATCTCGAAGGTAAGAAATTTCATCGCACCTGTGGAGCGGACCTGTGGAGCGCCTTGCTGGGGTCTTGCACAAATTTAAAGCCGTCCATCGATCATTTTATCGATCAGCGCCCTGGAGCCGGCGGGTAGCCAAGTCGCGAAGGCGGCACAGTGTCCGAACCATGCTCCGCCGGGCCAAGGCTTTTGCGGGCACCGTAGCCCGAGAGCTCGGGCGCACACGAGCCGATGTCGCGGCCGCGGCCTTGTCCTACTATTTTCTGCTCTCTTTGGTAGCTCTGCTGGTGATGCTAGCAGCGCTGCTCGGCTATGTGCCCATCAGCCATCCCTTTCATCGAATCCTGGACATGATGGGGATTCTGGTGCCGGCCCAGGAGATGGCTATGATGCACAGCATAGCCGTAGGCGTATCCAAGCCCCATCGGGGAGGGATTTTTTCGCTTGGCTTCTTAGGTTATCTCTGGACCGCCAGCGATGGTTTCAGCGCGACCATCGAAGCGCTGGACATCGCTTATGACGTAAAGCGAAGCAGAAGCTGGTGGCGCGAGCGCCTGCAGGCAATGGTGCTGACCGGTACAACCGGCGTTTTCATTCTGGCGTCGCTTCTGGCGATGATAACCGGTCCGCGCTTCGGCCGGTTTCTGACCCTGGCTTTCCACCTACCCCATGCGTTTGCCATCTTCTGGCCAACAATTCGCCTCTCCATAACGTTTGCCGCCTTTGTGCTTGTGGTCGAGACGCTTTACTATCTGGGGCCTAATCGCAAGCAGCGGTTTCGGTCGACCTTCCCTGGCGCGGTGATCGCCGTCGCCGGATGGTCGCTTGGCTCCCTCTGCCTGAACCTTTACCTCTCCCACTTCTCCGATTACAGCAAGACTTACGGCGTGCTCGGTTCTGTCATGGTGATTATGTTGTGGTTCTATATCGTGGCCCTGGCCATCCTGACCGGCGCGGAGAGCAATGCCGAGTTGAGTAAAGCGGTGATTCAGTGGCGGGAAGAGGACACAGGCTCCTTATTTTGAGTGAGGACGTCAAAGCGCTACCTGTTTGCGTTTGAACCTATTGACCCGATTGGGTTATAGTGCCTTTACAATGCTAAGGGGCAGGGTCAATCCGAGAGCACGCGATTCGCTCTGGGTGGCGCTCGGCTTTGTTTGCTGCGTGCTGGTTCTCTTTAGCGGGATCCTGCAAATTGGGCATACCCATGCCGACGGTCAAGCGCTTCATCCCGATTGCGCTCTCTGCCATACGGCCCATGTAGTCGTTCAACCATCCGTTCCTCAAGTTTTGCCGCGTGCCGTCCGGACGGTCGCAACGGTATCGGCCGCGCTGCAGCCGATCCGTCCCCGGCGTTTTCTTGCATTCTCTCTCTATACTCGACCTCCGCCTGATCAGACTGCAATCTCCTAAGCAGTGCTATTTCAAAAAATCAGTGAATACCAGGAGGCTCTTCCATGCGCACTTCTATGCGCCGCATATTCTCTTTGCTGGTTGTGTTGCTGTTTTCAGCGGCGTTCTCGACGGCCTATGGGCAGTCAAACTCCGGCTCGATCAGCGGTGCAGTCACCGATCCCAGTGGCGCCGTCGTTCCCGGAGCTACGGTTTCCATAGCGAATCCCGTCAGCGGCTACAGCAGAACCACTACGACGGACAGCGCCGGCCGTTACCAGTTTTCGAATCTCCCCTTCAATCCATATCACCTTACGGTCAAGATGAGCGGCTTCGGCGCCTTCGCTCAGGATGCCGATGTTACTTCCACCGTGCCCGTCACGATGAACGTTGGCCTCAAGCTGGGCGAGGCTTCCAGCACGGTCACAGTGGTAGGCAGCGAAGATCTGCTGGAAAACACTCCAACGTTTCACACCGACGTGGACCGCGGCCTATTTCAAAAGCTCCCTCTGGAGAGTCAGTCGTCTTCACTTAGCTCGTTGGTGACCCTGGCGTCGCCTGGAGTGGCCGCCGACTCGAACGGTCTCTTCCATGGGATGGGCGATCATGCGTCCAACTCCTTTTCCATCGATGGACAGCCCATCACCGATCAGCAGAGTAAGGTCTTTTCCAACCAGTTGCCGTCCAATGCCGTCCAGTCGATGGAGGTCATCTCAGGCGCCCCGCCGGCAGAGTATGGCGACAAGACTAGCCTGGTCATCAATGTGACCACGCGGTCGGGACAGGGGGAAACTAAACCGACCGGTAATATCACCAGTTCGTTTGGGAGCTTCGGGTCGGCGACCGGTTCCTTCGATATAGGGTATGGCGGCCAGAACTGGGGTAATTTTTTCGAGTTTGACGGTCTGAATACCGGGAGATTTCTCGATCCGCCGGAGTTTACCGTTTTTCACGCCAAGGGAAATGAGGAAAACGTCTTCGATCGGGTGGACCGCAATTTTACCTCCAGGGACTCGGTTCACCTGGACCTCAACTACACCCGCTCCTGGTTTCAGAATCCAAATGCCTTCGACAACCTGAACGTCAACAACGTGGTCAGCGGGGGAACTACCAGCGCCCCTGTATTCGGCAATCTCGGCAACACCGATCAACGGTCAAAGATTGAAACCTTCAATATCGCTCCAACCTATACCCGGATTCTCAGCCCCAGCGCGGTCCTCAACTTCGGGCTCTATGTCCGCAAGGATCAGTACAACTACTACCCCAGCGGAAACCCGCTGGCCGATTTCGGTCCTATTCAGAACGAGTCCATCTCGCAGAGACGCTCTCTTCTCAATACCGGCGCACACGCGGATGTCACTATCCAAAAAGGCCACAACAATATCAAGGCGGGAGTTGTCTACGAGCAGACCTTCCTGAGGGAGCACGACAACCTTGGCGTAGTTAATCCGACCTACAACTCCCCTTGCGTGGACGCCAATGGGAATTCGCAGCCGGGGTTTACCGATCCATCCCAGTGCGCTGCCGCCGGCATGGCGTCGAACGATCCTTCCATCGGGGGCACCTTCAACCCGATCTTTTTGCCCTACGATCTTACCCGCGGCGGCGCTTATTACAACTACTTCGGCCATACCGACGTGAAGGAACTAGCTCTCTATGTTGAGGACCAGCTCAAGGCCAAGAATTGGATCTTCAATCTAGGTATGCGCGGCGACTTATATAACGGCCTGACGGTTACGCGCCAGCCCGAGCCTCGGGTCGGTGTCGCTTACAATATCAAGCAGACCAACACTGTGCTCCGCGTCTCCTACGCGCGGACGCTGGAAACGCCCTTCAATGAAAACCTCGTGCTCTCCAGCCAAGGGTGCGTGAACGAGGTTCTTTCGCCGCTCTTGAATTGCACCCCCGGCGTTTCCGGCACCCTACAACCCGGTTTCCGCAACGAGTTCCATGCCGGATTGCAACAGGCGTTTGGCAAGAACCTGGTATTCAGCGGCGACTATGTCTGGAAATATACGCATAATGCCTTCGACTTCAGCATTCTCGGCAATACGCCGATCTTCTTTCCTATCGACTGGCATAACTCGAAGATTCCGGGCATCGCCCTTCGCGCGGATGTGCCAAATTTCCATAACATATCGGCGTTCGTGGTCATGTCTTCTGTTGCCGCTCGCTTTTTCCCGCCGCAGAGCGCCGGCGCCGGCGCTACCGTGGGGCAGAGCGGATATCCCTTCCGTATCGATCATGATGAGAGGTTCAACGAAACGACACATATTCAATACCAGGTTCCGGGAGGGCTTGGTCCCTGGCATCTCGGTCCCTGGATTGGCTTCAACTGGCGCTATGACAGCGGATTGGTTGCGGGCTCGGTACCTTGCTACAACGTCACGGGTCTAAACACCTTGTGCGGGAGCACCTCGGTCACTTTGCCGAATGGACAGCCAGGTATCGACCTAAGCGGCCTAACGGCTGATCAGGAGTTTCAAGCAGGACTTAGTTGTGGAGGAGTCAAAGCGACACCGAACTCCCCGCTGCCAACTCCGTGCCCAGCATCGGAACTCACTTCGAACTTAGTCAAAATTCCGGCTCCTGGGACCGAAGATGACGACAAAGACCCTCCGCGCATCCAACCTCGCAGCCTCTTTGATGTCTCCGTCGGCCAAGACAATCTCTTCAACGGCGACAGATATAAATGGAGTCTTCGCTTGACTGGCGTCAATATCGCGAACAAATATGCGCTGTATAACTTTCTTTCAACGTTTAGCGGAACTCACTATGTGACGCCGCGGGCGTTGACGGCGCAGATTGGCTTCCACTTTTAGATCTGTTGGGGATCCCACGTCCGGATTCTCGGACGTGGGATCCGCAACAATCTCGACGGACAGTGTCGGTGATCATGCCTGCGGCGCACCCAAGGGAATGAAAATCGATAATTGCCTCGCAGGGGACGGCCTTCAGGCCGTCCATAACAATTGAAAGATGAACCGGCTTTGGCCACTGAGGGAAGCTTTCGTACATTGGAAAAACTCTGTAGAAGGGTATTGGTGGAGACACCTGCTTTAGCAGGGAAGCCGGACTTGAAGTCCAGCGGAAAGTGGTTGATCTTAAGATGGGCTTTTTAGCCCTGAATTTACGCAGGCCAGCGCTAAAGCACGTCATGATCGGAGTCGAACTTCCCGGAGCGCTGAAGCGCTCCTACGCCCGCATAAATGCGGGGGCTTCCACCCAAAGCCTCCGCACCGGCCTCTTCCGCAGCTGGTGAAGGGGAGAGATCTGCGATCTTCCCACATCTGGCTCTGCGCCAGCAGGGAAGAATCTCTCTCCCTCTAAAAGTGGAAGCCGAGCTCGGCTGTCAGGGTCCGCGGGGTTACGTAGTGGGTGCCGCTGAAGGTGGATAGGAAGTTATACAGCGCGTATTTGTTGGTGACGTTGACGCCAGTCAGGCGAAGACTCCATTTGTGCTTGTCGTTGTTAAAGAGGTTATCTTCGCCAACAGAGACGTCGAAGAGGTTGCGGCGTTGAATGCGAGGAGGGTTTTTGTCGTTGTCCCCTGTCCCGGGAGCCGGGATGGCGACCAAGTTGGAGCTAAGCTGCGAGGCTAAGCACGGTGTAGGCAGTGGCGTAGTAGGCGTCGCTTTTACACCATTGCAGGCGAGTCCGGCTTCGAACTCCTGATCGGCGGTAAAGCCGCTCAGATCGATTGCCGGTTGTCCATTGAGCAGCACCGAGGTATTGGCGCAGGCGCTATTGGGATCGTTTGAGAGCGGGTTGTAACAAGGCGCCGATCCGGCGACTTGGCCGCTGTCAAACCGCCAATTGAAACCGATCCACGGACCGAGGAATCCTTTACCGGGCAGTTGATATTGCAAGTGTGTCGTCTGGTTGAATCTTTCATCGTGATCGATGCGGAAAGGATATCCACTCTGCCCCACGGTCGCGCCCGCTCCGGCTACCTGCGGCGGGAAAAAGCGAGCGGCAACGGAGGACATGACCACGAACGCGCTCAGGTTGTGAAAGTTTGGCACATTGGCGCGCAGCGCGAACCCGGGAATTTTGGAATTATGCCAATCAATGGGAAAGGTAATCGGGGTATTGCCCAGAACGCTGAAGTCGAAGGCGTTGTGGGTGTACTTCCAGATGTATTCGCCGCTCAATACCAGGTTTTTCCCCACAGCCTGCTGGAAGCCGGCATGGAATTCGTTGCGGAACCCGGGTTGAAGAGTACCCGCCACGCCCGGGGTGCAGTGGAGAATCGGAGCAAGCACTTCATTTCCGCATCCCGCGCTGGATAGCACCAGGTTTTCATTGAAGGGGGTCTCAAGAGTGCGTGCATAAGAGATGCGGAGCACGGTGTTGGTCGGCTTGATGTTATAGGAGACGCCCAAGCGCGGCTCCGCCTGGCTCGCAGCAGTTAGACCGTTATAAAGATCGCCGCGGATGCCGACATTGAAGACCCAGTTCCCAGCCTTGATCTGATCCTCAATATATAAAGCCAGCTCCTTTACATCCGCATGGCCGAAAAAGTTGTAAAGGCCGCCGCCCCGGGTGAGGTCGTAGGGCAGCAATACGGGCAGGAATGCCGGGTTGGCAAAATACCCGGCCGCGGCGCATTGCGAGGGATTGATGAACCCATCTACAGGCTTTTGAGTTGCATCCACGCAGGGAGAGTTCAAGGTTGGGTTGACTACCCCAAGATTGTCTCTTTCCCTGAGGAAGGTCTGCTCATACATGGCTCCGGCCTTGATGGTGTGTATTCCTTGGGAATAAGTAAAATCCGTATGGACTCCGGCATCGGTCAGGCTTCGTCTCTGAGAGATCGATTCGCTCTGAATGGGCCCAAAGTCCGCCAGGGGGTTATTGCTCGGGTAGTAGTTGTAGGCGTCCTTTCTGATGTAAGGACCGAAATTGAAGACGGAATGAGTCCCGATGACGCGCGTATAGGTTGGCGCAATATCGAAGGTCTCGATCTTCGAGTGCTGGTCGGTATTGCCGACATTGTCGCCAAACTGGTCGAGGACGTTCAGGTTGTCGTAGGCGTTTGGCGTCTGAAACCAGGAGCGGCTGTAGTTCAGGTTCAGATGAATGGTATCGACCGGGGTAAATTGATAGTCCACGCGATCGAATATGTTCTGTTCGTTGCCCTTGGCGTGGAAGACCACGAACTCCGGAGGGTCGAGGAAGCGACCGGTATTCAATCCGTCGGCCTCGAAGAAAATTCCCCCAGGTCTTGCCCCCGTACCCCACGTCAATACTGCCGGTAGACGAACCGAAGGTCCCGTAAGAACTGGTCAGATCGACGGCGGGCGTGGTGAGTCCCTGCCCCGATCGCGTGGTTACCTGGATGATTAGGCTGGTCTTGTCTCCATACTCTGCCGGCGGCGCGCCGGAGATAACTTCCATCGATTGGACGGCGTTGGAAGGAAGCTGGTTGGAGAAGACCTTGCTTTGCTGATCGGTAATGGGCTGGCCATCCACTGAGAACGAGTTCTCCGCATGATCGCCGAGTCCGTGGAAGAGTCCGTTGGAATCGGCGGAAACCCCGGGAGTGGAAAGGGTGACGAGCGAGCTCAGGGACGAAGATTGGCTTTCCAGAGGAAGCTTCTGGATCAGTTCGCGATCGAGATCGGTGTGCAGGGTGGAATCGTTCTCAACCAGATCGCCTCCGCTGACTGTTACCGTGGTCGAAGCCGCGCCGATCTGCAAGCTGACCTTCACAATAAGCGGCACGGAGGACCGGAGATCCACATCCTGGCTGCGGGAAGCGAATCCGTTGGCGCTCACCGCGAGGTGATATGGGTTGAATGGAAGGTTGATGAACTGATACTGTCCCGCGCTGTCGGTGTGGGCCGTCCGCGCGAGTCCGCTCACCGGGTTCTCTAGAGTCACAGTCGCGCTTGGCACCACTGCGCCCGAAGAGTCTACAACCGTTCCCTGAATGGTTCCGGAGTTCGCTGCGGACTGGCCATATAGACCGGGTCCAGCGGATAAAAGCAGAAATGAAAAAGCAAGAAAGACAACACGTCGCATCGATGCCTGCATGCACAACCTTTTCGATTTTTTTCTAATGTGTTTGGACCTAGGAAACGGCGGGATCAACAGGCGGAGGCCTGGTGCGAAGGGAGAAGACAAGGGGGCGCCGCCGGCCAAACCGCGGCAAATCGACAACAACTGCTGTCACGTGCTTAACTCTCGCCGGGGCAGTGATGGGCGCGGCGGGCGACGTTACCACATGGGCGGTCGCGCAGAAGGAGCAGGTGGCGCGGGAGATGTTGGTTTTGGAGTGGCCGTGCGCCACCTCCACCATTCCGCCGAAGATTACCAGCAGGGCGCAGCAAAGCGCCAGCAGCACTCGGGAAAGAGCCGGTTCCCGCGAGTTCGCATTCAGGCGAAACACTTCCTCGACTATACCTTAGCCCGCGGCGCATGGGCAAAGAGGGAGGCGCAGGTTTGCAGAAGCAGATTCCCTTCGGGAATGACAGATCAGAAAAGCAACTACGATCAGACCCCTTGTCCGCCTTTGCCTTTCTTTCTGTCATTCCCGAAGGGAATCTGCTTTTCGTATCGATAGACCAGAAAAGCAACTAACGCCAGGGCCGCAGGAGATGCGCTCTGAACTCACGGGGCAGTTCCAGCAAATGTCCGGCTTCCATCGAACGAACGGCCCATTCGACCAGAGAGCGGTACTGGTCGAAGCCGGTGATGTTGCCCAGCCATTGAGAGCCTGAGTCGGAGTTGATGACCACTACATTGGGGATATCGCAGGGACCGACACAGCCGCTGACCGAGAGCTGAACGCGCTTCAACAGGCCGCGTTTACGCCACTCATCCTTCAGCCATTCGACCGGTACAGGGGGCCGGTCCTTCGCGGTCGCCCCGCAGCAGCATCCCTGGCAGACAATGATCTGGCCGATGACACGGCGTTTGGTTTCCAGCATCTCTATTTTCCTATGTCCTCTCGCGTGCTCATATATAGTGTAGAGGACTATATTATATTCTGGAGGAAGAAATTGTCGCACACCACGAAAGATAGGAAGAAAATGCTCTCGCGCATCCGGCGCATCAAAGGTCAAGCCGAGGCCATCGAACGCGCCCTGCAGGGAGAAGGGGAATGCGAAGCGATTTTGCAACTGGTTGCCTCCTGCCGCGGCGCTCTCAATGGACTGATGGCGGAGCTGATTGAAGGACACGTCCGCTTTCATGTTCTTTCTCCCGAACAGAAGACTCTTCCCTCACAGCTTGAGGCTGCCAATGAGCTGATTTCAGTGGTCAAAAGATATTTCAACTAGAGGTTTGGAGGGGATATGCCTGTTGCCAAGCAGAGTGAGACACACGCGGGTCTGGGCGCGGATCTGGGCGAAGTAGCCGAGGCGGGAATTCACTTCCCTGAACCGGAGGACGCGCTCCTCAAGGGCCCTCATCCAAGCTCCAAGCATGACGATGAGGAGCACGACGATCACGAGCACGGCTTTGAGCTGGTTGAAGTGCTTCGCGTCGTCTTTGTCGCGCTGGCGGCGGCGGCAGTCTGGTTCCATCTCTGGGAGCCGTTCCCCCGCATCAGCGTCATTGGCTTGGCGGCCACCCTGATAGGCGGATACCCCATCTTCAAAGAGGCTTTTGAGAATCTTCTTGAGCGCCGCATGACCATGGAGCTCTCGATGACCATCGCATTGCTTTCCGCGCTTGCCATCGGTGAGTTTTTCACGGCTCTGGTCATTACCGCTTTTGTGCTGGCAGCCGAGATTCTCGAAGGTCTGACTGTGGGCCGCGGACGCCGCGCAATTCAAGACATGCTGGACTTTCTTCCCCAGACCGCCAGCGTCGTCCGCGACGGCCAGATCGTCGAGGTTGAAACCAAGACCATCATGCCGGGAGAAGTGGTCGCCATCCGGCCGGGGGGCAGGATTCCCGTGGATGGCCGGGTTCTCAGCGGTCACTCGTTTGTAGAACAAGCGGCGATTACCGGCGAAGCGATGCCCAGCGAAAAGACGGCAGGCAGCGATGTTTACGCGGGAACCATCAACCAGGCGGGCACGCTTCAGGTGGTCGCGGAACGTCTGGGGAAAGAGACTACCTTCGGCAAAATCATTGAGGCGGTCGAAAAGGCCGAGCGTTCCCGCGCTCCGATTCAAAAGACGGCAGACCGTCTGGCCGGATATCTGGTCTACTTTGCCCTCGCCGCCGCAGTGTTCACCTTTCTCATCACCCACAACCTCAGGTCGACGATTTCGGTCATCATCGTGGCCGGCGCATGCGGTATTGCAGCGGGCACGCCGCTGGCAATCCTGGGCGCCGTCGGGCGCGCGGCCCGGAACGGCTCGATCATCAAAGGCGGAATCTACCTCGAAGCGCTGGGGCAGTTGCGTACCGTCTTCCTGGACAAGACTGGAACTCTCACCTATGGACATCCCCTGGTCGCGGAGATTCACACTGCGCCGGGGATCCCGGAGCGCGCGCTCCTGGAGGCTGCGGCGAGCGCAGAAAGAAGCTCGGAGCATCCGCTGGGCCGCGCAATCGTTCGCTTTGCGGAGCAGCGACAGATCCAGGCGGCCGATCCCGAGTCGTTTGAATACCGCATCGGGCGGGGAGTTCTGGCCTCGCTGCGCGGGGAACAGGTGGTGGTTGGAAATCGAGCCCTGTTTGAGGAACTGGGAATCGCTCAACCGGAGAAAACCAATACGGCGGCGGGAACCGAGGTTCTAGTTGCGCGGGGAGGCCGTTACTATGGCTCGATGCTGGTCACAGACCAGTTGCGTCCGAGTGCGGCGCCGGCGGTAAAGGCTCTTGCGGCGATGAATATCGAGGTTGTCCTGCTCACGGGAGATTCAAGAGCGGCGGCCGAAGCGGTTGCCGATCAACTGGGCATCATTCAGGCCTATGCCGAGCTTCTCCCGGAAGAGAAGACCGCCTTCATTACCGAGCAGGTGCGAACGGGTCGCACCGTCGCCATGTTGGGAGACGGCATCAATGACGCGCCCGCGCTCAGCGAGGCGACCGTCGGTGTAGCCATGGGAGCGGGAACGGATGTTGCCCGGGAGAGCGCGGATGTGGTGTTGATCGGCAACGATCTCAACAAGTTCGTCGAAACCGTGCGCATCGCCAGAAACTGCCGCCGGATCATCTTTCAAAACTTCTACGGCACGCTGATTGTAGATACCATCGGCATCGGCCTGGCTGCGGCCGGCATTCTCAACCCGCTGCTGGCAGCGTTTATCCATGTCGCCTCCGAGCTAACCTTCATTCTCAACTCGACACGCCTGCTTCCGCCTCGCGAGAGGACCAAAGCCGCCGGCCAAGAGCCTGCAATAGCCCAAGTCTAGAGAGTTGGTAACGTGTCGCGTGTCTCCACCTCCGAAGTCCTCGGAACGCTGCTGGCTGTGGTGTCTTGGATCCTGGTGGTTTCGATTGTCTTGATCTTCTTACATGACCTGGTGGGATGCGGCTGGCTGTGCCTGGACTGAGCTGTTTCCGTAGATTCTGACGAGCGCGCCAGATATGGGGCACCCTCGATTGGTGGTAGTAGTCTGGGAATCCCTACGTCAAACAAATTCAAGGAAGACCACAACCGATGGCAGCATGGATGTCCAGGGATGTCCAGGGATGTTGAGGGAGGCTTGGTTCGCAGTTACACCTAATTTGTCATCTCGACCGGAGCGAAGCGAAGTGGAGAGATCTGCGGTTTCCCATATCTGGCGCAAAGAGCGCGCCAGATATGGGGCAGAGCTTAGTTCATGAAGAGACCGCCGTTCACGTCGAGCACGTGGCCGGTGATATAACCCGCTTCTTCGGAGGCCAGGAAAGCTACGGCGCCTGCCACGTCAAGGTCGGTTCCCGGCCGCCCCAGGGGAATATGAACCAGCATCGCCTGGCGCTGCTTCTCATCGAGGACCGCAGTCATGGCCGTCTCGATGTACCCCGGCGCGACCGCATTTACAGTTACCGAGCGAGAGGCTAACTCGCGCGCCATCGATTTGGTGAATCCGATCAGTCCCGCTTTGCTCGCGGAATAGTTTGCCTGTCCCGCCTGGCCGACTTGTCCGACCACGCTTGAGATGTTGATGATCCGCCCCCAGCGGGCTCTTAGCATGGGATTCAGCAAAGCTTGTGTCAATACAAACGCGCCGGTCAGATTGACGGCCAGGACCTGATCCCAGTCAGCGCGCTTCATTCTGAGCAGCAGGTTGTCCTTGGTGATGCCGCCATTGTTGACTAAGATATCCACGCTTCCAAAATGCGCAAGCGCGGCTTTGGCGGCGCCGTGAATGGAATCTTCACTGGCCAAATCCAGAACAAATGCTTTCCCTTGACCGCCGGCAGCAGTGATTTCCTGGAGTACGGCTTCGAGTTTCGCTTCATTGCGGGCGGCCAACGCGACACGCGCCCCTCGCCGCGCCAGCTCCAGGGCGCACGCGCGCCCAATTCCCTGCGAAGCCCCTGTGACCAGTGCTGTTCTGCCTTCGAGATTTGCCATGATGGTGTGTCAGTTTCCTCTGATATTCGATATTTGACTGCTTGAAGCATGCGGTCATATTTCTGCGGGGCGGGCTCCTGCCGCCTCCAGGACCTTCAGTTTCGACAGGGGCGCCTGCTCAACCGACCAGACATACACGGCGAGCTCGCGCGAGTAATGCAAAAGGGGCGGCGTGTCAGGGAGTACGATTCCGTAGGCCGCGGGGAGCTCGTTCAGCTCAATCTCGGCCTCGGCGGCTTCGAGCGGCCAAGGCTCGTGATGAATATCTCCGCGCAATAGCTCCCCGCCCTGCCTGGTGGTGAAGAGGCAATAGCGTTCGGTGAGAAAGTATTCGATGGTTCCGGGCCGGCTTTGTTCGAGCATGCGCATTTGTCCCAGGCCGCGATAATTGGCGCGGAATCGCACCGGCTTGGGGCTTAACAGACGCTCGCTTCGATAGGTAAACTCCCGGTCGCCGGGAGCGCAAACGGACATGCGCGCCCAGTGGTAGGGCAGATGAAAGAACATCTTCGCCATCGCGACGGCTAGAGGGTTCGACGCTTCCAGGCAGAAGAAGTAGACGCCGGCGCGGTTGGTGTTTCGCTCCCGTACATACGTTCGCAGGTTTAGTTCAGGAAACCGGCTGGTTCCTGGAATGCGCGGCATTCCGCGCAGTGTGACGCGATCCATCCAGAAGGGAACCACCCCTACCCAGGCGGATTGGTCGAAGGTGTCTACTTCGAGGCCGGGGGGTATCAGCGGCGCAACTTGCTGGACCGCAATGGGCCAATGGGCGAACAATAAGTCGTGCCAGCGCTGGGTCATCCTCCAAGGACGTTTGGGCAACGCGAAGGGCCGGTGGCTTACCACCGAGAGCGGATCCGGCTGTGATTCGCGCCTTGGGGTCATGAGCGGAACTCACTGAAAAGACAGCACAACCCGGTGCTGCTTCGCAAGGATTACTTTATCTCAATTTTGCCCGCCGCGATGCACCGGGAGCGCGGAGGGCGAGACTTCAACAGGGGAGAATAGTCTATTCTGATGCTCAGCCATGGCCCCAAGCGAAATTGAAGCCCGACCCTCGATCGTGGTCCAGGAAACGCCGCAAAACCGGACCGAAGTCTTTGCCATCCACGGCGCCGATCCTGAAGTCCTGGCGTATGCCATGGCCAAATACTCCCGTTCCTCCTTGTCTATGAAGGAATCGCTGCGGCAGATCTCAAGCCAGCGGGCGGAACAGTTTCTGAATACCTTCTACTTCCAGTATGGCCATCGGTCTATCGCGGATTTGGCCCATGTCGCCTTTGCCGTGGAGCGGCTCTCCCTGTTGGCTGCCATCGTTTTAGTAGACGAGCAGAGATGGGATGGGCAGGAGCGCTCCACGCGCTACCAGGATTTCCGCAAGAGCGGCTGGTACCTGCCCGATTTCGGCGGCGACTCTGCCGCGCGCTCCCTGTTCGTGGGGACGATCGAGGCTCTTTTCGCCGAATATCATGCGGCCGCGGAGCGGATGTTCGAGTTTCTCCGCGAGCGCACGGCCCGGCCCGTGGAAATGAAAGAGGAAGCGTTTCTGCGCACGCTTCGCGCTCGCGCCTTTGATGTTGCGCGCTACCTTCTGCCCCTGGCCACCAACACATCGCTCGGCCAGATCGTCAACGCCCGAACCCTTGAACAGCAGATCTCGCGCCTGCTCTCGGATTCCCATGTGGAGGTCCGCGAACTCGGCGAGCGGCTCCGCGAAGCGGCGGCAGGCTTGGCGTGGAATGTCCATGGGGAAGAGTTGGCTGCGCTTGCGCGCGAGATCGCGACACGCGATCCGGAGCTTGGCGCTCGCGCCCAGGCCCTCCTCAATCGTGAGGTCATGCCTGCGCCTACGCTGGTCAAATATGCCCAGCCCAGCGATTACCTGCTCGAAACCCGCCGCGAACTGGCGGATGCGGCCGCGGCGCTAATGAAAGGAGTTGCCATCGATTCCCCCTCCGGCTCGGCGCCCAGGGTGGACCTCCTGGAGGATGAAACACTGGAGGTTGAGATCGCCACAACCCTGCTTTACGGCGCCTGCCATTATCCCTATCGTCAACTTCGGCACCATGTCGCCGCGCTCGATGAAGCCGGCCGGAGCGAGATCATCTCCCTGGGTACGAAGCACCGCGGCCGCCACGATGAATTGCTGCGCGAATTCGCCTCCGGTCACGCACTGCGCTTTGACATCCTGATGGATATCGGAGGCTTCCGCGATATGCACCGGCATCGCCGCTGCGTGCAGGTTCTACAGTCCTTCACCAATCTCCACGGCTACGAGATTCCCGAAGATTTAACCGAGGCCGGTCTCCGCCCGCAATATCAGCAAGCGATGGGTCAAGCTCATGAGGCGTTCGACCCGCTTTCCCAGGCTGGGTTTGCGGAACAAGCCGGTTACACGCTTCCCTTGGGTACGCGGAACCGCGCGCTCTTTAAGATGGATTTCGCCGAAGCCTTATATATCGCAGAACTGCGCTCCGCTCCGGCCGGCCATTTCTCCTATCGGCGCGTGGCCTGGGAGATGTACGAGGCGGTTGCCCAAAAGCACCCTACGCTTGCCCAGCACTTCCGGGTCACCGACGTAAGGCTGCCGGCCGATCTGCTGCAGCGTTGACTATCGGCATACGTCCGGCCATCGCTTGCGGCTATCCCACTTTCGTTCTTTATTCGCCATGGCCATTCCGGTGATATGATTCGCAGAGGCCGCCCTATTCCCGGCATGATTGCATAGCCTCATCCCTCACCTTCTGGAGATTCTCGTGGCAGACGATCGTTCCCGCGCCGTAGATCTGGCGCTAGCGCAAATTGAGAAGCAGTTCGGCAAAGGTTCCATCATGCGCCTGGGCAGCAAAGAGGCGATTGGACCTATCGCTGTCATATCCACCGGCTCGATCTCATTCGATGCCGCCCTGGGCGTGGGTGGCGTTCCCCGGGGCCGGGTGATTGAGATCTTCGGTCCCGAGTCCTCGGGCAAAACCACCATCACCCTGCAGATAATCGCTGAGGCGCAGAAACTGGGCGGCATGGCGGCATTCGTCGATGCCGAGCACGCGCTCGATCCGCAATATGCCCGAAAGCTTGGCGTAGACGTCGAAAATCTTCTTGTCTCCCAGCCCGACTACGGCGAGCAGGCTCTGGAGATCACCGAAGCTCTGGTCCGCTCCGGCGCGATCGACGTTCTGGTCGTTGACTCCGTCGCGGCGCTGGTTCCCAAGGCCGAACTGGATGGCGAGATGGGCGACTCCCACATGGGCCTGCAGGCGCGGCTCATGTCCCAGGCGCTGCGCAAACTTACCGGCACGGTCTCCAAGTCGCGCACCTCGTTGATCTTCATCAATCAAATCCGGGAGAAGATCGGAGTCATGTTCGGCAATCCGGAGACGACCACCGGCGGCCGGGCGCTTAAGTTCTATTCCTCTGTGCGTATCGATATTCGCCGTATCGCCGCCGTCAAGGAAGGCGATGTCGTGGTCGGATCGCGAACCAAGGTCAAGGTAGTCAAGAACAAGGTCGCCGCGCCGTTCCGCGAGGCTGAGTTCGATATTCTCTATGGCGAAGGCATTTCGCGCGAAGGCGACGTTCTCGATCTGGCGGTGGCGCAAAACATTGTCGAGAAATCCGGCGCCTGGTACAGCTATGCAGGCGAGCGCATCGGCCAGGGCCGGGAGAATGTTCGCACTTACCTCAAGGAGCATCCCGAAACCTACGCACGTATCGACACCCAACTCCGGCAGAAGCTCGGCTTGGCCGGCTCCAAGGATGTCGAGGTGCCCCCAGTACCGGTGAACGGAGCGGTTCAGGCCGCCGAAGCCGTCAAGCCGGCCGCCAGGCGCCAGTAGCTTGTGTAGAGGTAGGGTTGGGTGTGGCCGCAATTGCCGGTGCCCAGGCTCGCGAAGCTAGCCTGGGGTTGTTTGCTCATTGCACCGCATCCCTCCTCGCCGAGCATTGCTTAAACTCCGACGAAAAGCCCCAGGTTAGCTTCGCGAACCTGGGGCACCCGCATTGGTTTTCGGCCCTGCCTCTACACCACGAGTGAACAATGCTCTAGTGTGTTTCGAGTACAATCCAATTGTCTTGAGCACCGTAAAGGCTATCTATCCCGGGAGCTTCGATCCTTTGACCAATGGTCATTTGGATCTGATCGCGCGCGGCGCGCGGATTTTCGACCACCTGGTCGTCGCCATTCTGCAGAATTCCGAGAAGTCTCCTTTGTTCTCCGTCTCCGAGCGGGTGGAGATGATCGGCGAGGCTGTCGAGAGCTTTTGTAACGTCTCCGTAGCCACTTTTGATGGCCTGCTTGTCCACTTTGTGCTTGAGCAGAAAGCTCAGGCAATCCTGCGTGGGGTGCGCGCCATCAGCGACTACGAATACGAGCTTCAGATGGCTCTGATGAACCGCCGGCTTGCGCCGGGAGTGGAGACCGTCTTCCTGATGGCTGATGAGAAGTATTCCTATGTCAGCTCGCGGCTTATCAAGAATGTCTTTGAGCTTGGGGGCTCGGTCGATGGACTGGTTCCGCAAACCGTGATCAAGCGGCTGAAGGCCCGCGTGGTCCCCAGCGCTTAGAGCGCTAAGGTTGCAGTTGTTTTTCTTTCTGTCATTCCCGAAGGGAATCTGCTTTTCCTATCGCTGTGCAGTTGTCATGGCAAAGAGCGCAAGCAGATTCCCTTCGGGAATGACAGAAAGAAAAACAAAGACCGCTAAAGCGATTCAAACTCCAGCTCAAGTCCCCGATCCTGGGGAAGAACGGTTACCTTCACCTTATCCAGAGACTCGACGATCCAATCGGCTGCCGAGAGCGCTTCGATGGAATGCGAAAAAGTGGTGGCCAGAACCTTGCATCCGGCCGCCCGCCCTGCCTTTGCGCCGGAGCTCGAATCCTCGATAACCACGCAGTCGGAGGGAGAGGCTCCGAGAATCTCCGCGCCCTTGATATAGGGTTCAGGATCGGGCTTGCCGCGCGAGACCATTTCGGCGGTAATGATCCTTTCCGGTACAGGGACTCCCGCGTGAGCCAGTCGCGCCCGCGCCAGCCGTTCCGTCGCCGAGGTCACGATGGTCCAATACTTCTGCGGGACGGCCTCTAAAATTCGCGAGACGCCGGCCAGGACCTTGAGGTCGGAGGTATCCGCCACCTCCAGGTCTTCGATAATCTTGAGCTCCGTCGCGTGGTCTCCGTCGGGCCAAAGTTTGCGTATTGTTTCGATGGCTCGCATTCCATGGGCCGCTTTGATGGTTTCAGTCACATCCAGGCCGTGCCCCAGCGCCCACGTCTCCCAGCTCCGTTCGACTGATCCAAGCGAGCTGATGAGCACGCCATCCATGTCAAACAGCAACCCCCGGGTAAGGACCTTGATGCTGCGCGCCGCGCCGTGGCCTGATGTCATGCCGTGCCTTCTCCCATTACGAATTTTCGTCCAGCCTGGAGCAGAGCGTCGACCGACTCTTTAGAGCAGCTCTCCGCGTAGATGCGCAGTAGCGGCTCGGTGCCCGAGGCACGCAACAGCAGCCAGCTCTCCGCTGCCCGCGGCTGTTTTTTGGCTTGGGTATTGTCGAGATAGAACTTGATGCCATCGAGAGTTTCGACGCGCAGGACCGGCATGGCGGCAAATTCTCTCACCCCTGACGCGGCGCGGGCGATGGCCGCTTTCTTGATCTCGTCGGAGATGTGCAGATCGATCCTGCCGTACTGGTGCTCGCCATATTCCTGCTGCAGCGCGGAGACGAGCTGGCCGAGCGTCCGGCCCTCCTCGGCCATCACATTGGCCAACAGCAGGCTATTGAGCAATCCATCGCGCTCCGGCAGATGGCGGGTAATGCCGATGCCGCCCGATTCCTCGCCGCCGATCAGAATATCCTCGGTCAGCATCAGGTCGCAGACATACTTGAAGCCGATGCCATGCTCGTAGAGCTTGCGTCCATGCTTGGCGGCGATGCGGTCCAACATCTTGGTGGTGTTGAAAGCTCTGGTCACACCGCCGGGCCATTGCTTGCGTTTGAGCAGCCACTCCAGAAGCACAGCATATATTTTGTGCGCGTCGACGAATGCGCCATTCTCATCGACCGCGCCGATCCGGTCCGCGTCGCCATCCGTACACAGGCCGGCCTGGCAATTGTGTTCGAGAACCGCGTCCTGAAGCGCCCGGATGTGCGGCTCGATAGGCTCGGGATTGATACCGGGAAAGAGCGGATTGATCTCGCCGCGAATCTCAATGTGGTCGATGCCGGCTTGGTGGAAGATTCCCGACAGTACGCCGCATCCGGCACCGTACATGCAGTCGATGGCGTATTTTTGCTTGGCTTGCGCGATCCGCTTGATATTGGCAAAGCGGGAGATCGCGTCAACGTAAGGGGTAAGGAAGTCGGCTTCGGTAATGGAGGCGGCGCCGTTGGCGCGGGGCAGGGGGTGTCCCAGGTAGCCTTCGATCGATGACATGATGGAGGGGCTACCCGAGCCTCCGTAGCTGGCCTTGTATTTCACTCCGTTCCACTGGAAGGGATTGTGGCTGGAGGTAATCATCACGCCGCCCGCGGCTTCAAGGTGCTTGACGGCATAGGATAACGCCGGTGTGGGCGTGATCCGGCTGGCGAAGCGCACGGGAATGCCCGCCGAGGCGACGGCCTCGGCCGCCACCCGGGCGAACTCACGCGAGCCGAAGCGGGTGTCATAGCCGATGCACACGCCTCGTTCCGGCTGCTCGTGCTCAAGAACATAATGAGCGATAGCGGCGGCGGCGAGGCGCACGTTTTCATGGGTAAAGTCGTCGGCGATGATTCCTCGCCATCCATCGGTGCCGAACTGAACTGTTTTTGGCATGAAGGGTTTTCTTGTTTAAAACATGTCCGATTCAAATCATGTCGTAAAGCGCCAACTGTTACAGTCTGACCTCTAGAGTTCCACTGTTCGATAAGTCCCGCCAGGGACGACCTGAAAATAGCCCAGCACAAAGTGCTGGGTAGAAATCTATAAGCGGAAGAGCCCCGTAGGGATGGCTGAATCATCCACTCCCTTTTCAGCCGTCCCTACGGGACTCTTTTTTTCACAATGCTTGCCCGGCCAAAATGCTCGTACATGGGCGGCAGGTCAGACAAGGTTGGCATGAGAGGCGGCGATCTCCTTGACCACTTTGCCTACTTCCTGCGCCCGCTCGCGAGTAGTGACCAAAATGGCGTCCTCGGTTTCGACCACGATGAGATCGTGAACTCCGACCAACGCCACGAATTTTTGTGGACTGTATACATAGTTACCGCGGGCTTCGATCTCCAGCGAGCCGGCCGCCTCGATCACATTGCCATGCTGTGAGCCGTGCTGCGCGAGCTGGTGTTCGTAGAGCGCAGCCCAGGAGCCGAGATCGTTCCATCCGAACTCCGCCGGAAGGCAGTAGAGGTTGGACTTATGCTCTCCCTTGGTGGATCGCGGCTCTAGAACCGCGTAATCGATACTGATATTTTCGCAGCTTGGATAGAGCTCGCCGAAGACGCGGTCGAACTCAGGCGTGCCATAGGCGTCGGCAATCTCCTCGAGAATGGGTGCGGTCTCGGAGAGATGCTCGCGGATGGCATTGGCCAGGGTGCGCGCGCTCCACAGAAACATGCCGCTGTTCCAATAGTAATTTCCGGCGGCGACGAATTCCTCGGCTCGATCGCGATTCGGCTTTTCCGTGAAGCGGCGGACGCGCATCGTGCCTCCGTCCAAAATATCTCCGCTCTCGATATAGCCATAGCCGGTTTCGGGGCGGGTGGGCTTGACACCCAGAACGACGATGTTTTCGCCGGCGGCGGCCAGCGCAATGCCCTGGCGGACGACGGAACGAAAGGCTTCCTCGTCGGCGATTACCTGATCGGAGGGAAAGATGCCGAGGACTGCCTGGGGAGCGGTGCGCTCGACGACAAAAGCAGCCAGTCCGGCTGCCGGGGCTGTATTGCGCGCGGCCGGCTCGCAAACCATGTGCTCACCTAGAAGGCTGCGCAGCTGCTCGGAAATTTTTTCCGAGAGCAGCTCATTGGTGATTACCCAGAGATTCTCCGGCTCGGCGAGCGGAGCAAGGCGGTCGGCTGTTTGCTGGATCATGCTGCGCTCACCGTCCAGCACGAGCACCTGTTTCGCCATCGAGCGGCGGCTCCGCGGCCAGAAACGGGTGCCGCTACCCCCAGCCAGGATAATAGGAAGAAACGCTATTCTATCTTGCATAGCCTTATGAGAGCTTGGCAAAGAAGTCTTTCATTCTGGTCAGGCCCTCTTCGACGTCATTGTGGGATACAGCATAGGAGAGCCGGATGTGCTTGGCGGTTCCGAATGCCTCGCCAGGCACGGTGACCACCCCCGCCTCGTTCAGCAGCCGGGATGCCAATTCAGTTGCGCTTTTCACCCCGGATTCGCCCAGGTAAGCGGAGATATTGGGATAGACGTAGAATGCGCCAGCCGGCGTGGTGCAGGTGAGGCCGGGAATCTCGGCGATCCGGCGCAGGATGCGGTCGCGCAGCGAGAGGTAATCGCCGCGCATCTCCACCACGCAGGCCTGCGATCCGTTCAGAGCGGCGATAGCCGCCTTCTGCACGATCGCCGCCGCCGAGGAGGTTGACTGGCTTTGCAGCTTGACCATGGCCGCGATGATGGGCTTTGGGCCAAGAGCGAAGCCGGCGCGCCAGCCGGTCATGGCGTAGGTCTTGGAAAGTGAACCCAGGACGATGACGTGCTCCTTTGCGCTGGTAAAAGAGCCGCCGGAGATCGGAGCGCCGGTGTATTGCAGGTAGACGTAACACTCGTCGAGCAGAAGATAGATACCGCGGCTGTGCGCCAGGTGCACAATGCGCTCGAGGTCGGCAGGGGAGACGACAGCTCCCGCCGGATTCGATGGAGAGTTTAGGATGATGGCCTTGGTCCGCGGAGTGATTGCCCGCTCGATGCTCTCCGCGGTGATGCGGAAGCTCTCCGACTCCTCAGTTTCAAGATAGACAACCTTGCCGCCGGCGTATTGGATGATGTCTTTAAAAGAGACCCAGTAGGGAACCGGCAGGATGACCTCGTCGCCATGGTCTACCAGGATCTGAAGGGCGTTGAAAAGGGCCAGCTTGCCGCCGGTGGTGAACACGGTTTCTTCGGCGCTGTAGTCGGAGCCGAAGTCGCAGGCATGGCGATCGACAATGGCTTTTCTCACCTCTGGAATTCCAGCGACCACGGTATAGCGGGTGAAATTGGCCTCGATGGCGGCAATCGCCGCGTCCTTGATATGCCGGGGTGTGGCAAAATGGGGCTCTCCGGCGCCAAAATCGACCAGCTTGGCGCCCTGTGCACGCAATCTGGCGGCTTCGGCCGTAACTGCCATGGTGGCGGAGAGTTCAATGCGGCCGATTCGATCGGCGAAGGGCTTGGCGACTGCTGGTGCGGTCATGCCTCTATATTTGCAGATTTCCGGCGATTCGTGAATGTGGGACGTGAGAAGAAGTGATTGCTCCCGATTTGGCTAGCCTCAACCATGCCTGTAGCCGATCCGGGATAATATTCGTTCGGCGGCTAAGCGGTCCTCCTCCGTGTCCACTCCAATGGTGTCAACGGCGGTTTCCTCCACGTAGATGGCGATGCCGTTTTCGAGCAATCGCAGCTGCTCCAGCCTCTCGGTGGATTCGAGTGGACTTGGCGGCAGCTTAGCGAATCGCTGCAATGCGGCCTTGCGATAAGCGTAGAGGCCGAGGTGCTTGTTGCATCCCGAGCCGCCATCCCGATGGTGCGGAATGGTGGACCGGGAAAAGTAAAGCGCCCGGCCGTCTGTGGCAGTGACAACCTTGACTGCGTTCGGATTCTGAATCTGTTCCGGCGGGCAGGGCGTAGATAGAGTAGTTACCTCGGCCGCCGCGATTCGCGCGAATGGCCGCAGCAGGAGATCGATATGCTCCGGGCGCAGCAGCGGCTCGTCTCCTTGAATGTTGACGTAAATATCGGCGTCGATCAGCTCCGCGACCGCGTGAACGCGGTCGGTGCCGCTCATCAGCGTTGAGGGGGTTAAGATGCTCGGCCAGCCCTGGGAGCCGGCATAAGCCGCTACCTCCTCCGAGTCGGTGGCAATCAGCACCTGATCCAACTGCCGGCAGTCGAGGGCTGCGCGATAGACCCAAGCTAGCATAGGCACTCCGGCGATCGGAAGCAGCACCTTATTGGGCAGGCGGGTGGACGCTAGACGGGCAGGAATCACGGCCACGATGCGGTTGCTCGAAAGAGAGGAGATGTCTGGCATGGAGCAAGGGTTTATGGAAACACTGATTTGCAGGATATGTGGCAAAACGAAACGAAGCAATTACGCGAAGTTTCCCCAGGATCGAAATCGGGGCGGTCTTGAATGGAGCGTGTCCTCTTCGGGGTAGGGTACGCGCCGCTTTTCTCAGGAAAAGCTGCGTAGGCAGAGTCTCTTCGGTCTATATTTGCAGTGAAAAGGGTCCGGCAGCACCGGATCTGGGGTACACTGGCTGGCGCGCAAGTCGAGCTGGCGATCAGGCGATCTGCTTTATCAGAAGCGCATCGGTTGCCGTAGCTGCACCCCAAACGTAATATCGACGTGGACAGAATCGGGCGCTATTATCGCAAGAAACAATTGCGGTATTGTATTGGTTCTGCACGGATCTCGCGGAGAGTGTGTGCGCCATTCTTTCGGTGTTGTCACCGGGCTGGTCTTACTTACGGGGTCGCTCCTGTTGTCTGCCGTTCCCGCTCGAGCTCTGCAGGATGCATTTTCAGACCATAGGACGTTTGCCGGCAACTGTGGCGGAAGTCTTCCGGCTCTCTCCGCTGAAGCGCAGGATCTGCGAGTACGCTCCGACCCTCCGGGCAAGTCGGTGTGGTGGCATACGCTCAAGTTCTACGTTGTCTGTTGCCTCGCGGTATTGGGATTGACCTTCGCCGAGTGGCGCTGGATGATTGCGCGACAGGATGAGCTGCGAGCGATGGTGAAGGAGCGAACCCGGGAGCTGGAAGCGGAGAAGGCGGAGCTGCTCAAGACCAAGGCTGCGCTGGTGCAGTTGGCAGCACGCGACTTCCTAACCGGAATCTTCAATCGGGGCGCCATCTTCGACCTTCTGGAACAAGAAATGATGCGCTGCCGCCGGGAAGAATACTCGTTTGCCGTTGTGCTGACCGATTTAGATAACTTCAAGCGTATCAATGATACGTATGGGCACCTCGTCGGGGATGAAGTCCTCCGTGAATTCGCCCGGCGCATTATCAGGAATTTGCGTCCCTATGACAATGTGGGACGCTTCGGGGGGGAAGAACTGCTGGTGTTGATGCCTAAGGTGTTGATGCCTAACATGAAAGACGATCTGGGTGAGCGGATCCGGCAACTCCACGCGCAGGTCACCCGGGAACCGTTCATCTTGGGAGACCTGGAGCTGCAGGTGACTTGCAGCTTTGGGGTGGCATGGTTTGCCACCCCTCTGGACAGCGTGGAGTCTCTGCTGAGGCTTGCGGACCAGGCGCTTTATGCGGCGAAAGCAAACGGACGCAACCGGGTAGAAATCGCCGAATCGTCCTCCATACACGGCGATGACGAAGAGGCTATTGCGGGGGGAGTCCGTTTGCTGCCGGAGGGAATCGCCCAGCACCCGGAATCTTGATAGCCGCCTAAATCTCTCAGCGGCTTCAGTCCAGCGGAAAAACGTCCGATCTTGAAATGGGCTTTACTCCTGGATTTCCCGATGCCAGCGCCCGGAGTGTTGAAGACCGGCAAGCTCCCAGACAGGTTGAGAACCGGCTTTGAGTCCCGCCGGGACGACAAGAAAATAGCCCAGCACGTCAGTGCTGGGCTAACTTTTGGTTTTTGAATCTCCTCCTTCAACCAATCTTGGGTGCCCCACGTCCGGATTCTCGGACGTGGGATTCCGCAAATCTCGACGGAGAGTGTTGTCATCACGCAAGAGTGACGACGCTGTCCATCGAGATCCGTGGAATCCCAGGTCCCAGAATCGGGACCTGGGGCACCCGGCACCCGGCTATCGGACATTGATGTCTTTAGATTCCGCTCAGACAGCCTATTTTGCTCCATATACAATAGAATCAGGCCAGGGCGGCGTAGCTCAGATGGTTAGAGCGGCGGACTCATAACCCGCAGGTCGGTGGTTCGATCCCACTCGCCGCCACCAACTGTTTGAGCAGTGCTCTCATCCGGCTTCCCGCGGCCGTCTAACGCTGGAGTATCATTTTCTTAGACCTTCTCATGGTCCAGAGTGGAGCTATGTCCAGAACGTTCAAACGCGCCGTTTTCGGCCTTTCGGTCCTGCTAGTCGCATTGGCTTTTTTGGGTGATTTTGGCCCGCTCGGGGTGCGGGCTGGATCGGAAGCGGACGGCGCCTACCCGGAGATGGAAGTCTACAGCGAAGTTCTCAAAAAGATCCAAACCGATTATGTGGTTGATCCCAATGTGAATAAGGTCACAGTGGGAGCCTTGCACGGTCTGCTTGAGTCCCTTGATTCCGATTCCAGCTATTTGTCTCCGGACGAATATAAGGTTTACAAGCAGCACGAGAACGAGAGCACGGCGCAAGTCGGGCTGAACGTTTCCAAGCGCTATGGCTACGCCACCATTGTTTCGATCGAGCCGGGAAGCCTTGCGCAGAAGCAGCGGCTGCAGGACGGCGACATTATCGAGGCGATCGAAGGCCACTCCACGCGAGAGATGTCGTTGGCGATGATCAGGCTGTTGCTCGAAGGCCAACCCGGAACCAGTGTGAGCTTCTCCGTGGTTCGTCCCCGCCAGGCTGAGCCGGAGAAGATTACGCTGACCCGAACAGTGGAGCCTTTACCGCAGATGGGGCAACAGGAATATGAGAACAACAGCATCCTCTATCTCAAGCCGGTAGCTCTGACCAAAGATCGCGTACAGTCGATCGAAACCCGCCTGAAGGCCATGCCCAAGGACGGGAACAAAAAGATCGTTCTGGATCTGCGCGATGTTGCCGAAGGGGATGAAGCGCAAGGCGTGCGGCTGGCGAATTTCTTCCTGCAATCGGGCACCATTGCCACCCTCTCCGGCCAGAAGTTTCCCCTGCAGACATTTACCGCCGATCCCTCGAAGTTCATCACTTCGGCTCCTTTAGTGGTGTTGGTGAACCACGGTACTTCGGGTCCGGGCGAGATTGTAGCCGCGGCGGTTCTGGATAGAAAGCGCGGCGATGTCGTGGGAGACCGCACCTTCGGCGAAGGCTCGGTGCAAAAAACGATGAATCTGCCGGATGGCGCCGCTCTTATCCTTTCTGTCGCCAAATACGCCTCGCCGTCAGGCAAGAAGATTCAGGATGAAGCCGTTACCCCAAACGTAGTGGTCGTCTCAGCTGCGGAATTTGACGATAACCCCGCCAACGACAAGACGCCGAAACCGGACGACCAGTTGAACAAGGCGCTCGATATCCTGAAACAGAAGAGTGTGTAAGCAAGGGTGTTCGATCTTGAGCGGAAGTCAGATTGAATTTGGGAAGTCAAGATCCATCTTCGGGTACCGGTCGCTTTCGCCCGCCACGGTCGGCCGGGGCCACTGCATTTGTGCCTAAGAGGCTAGCCGGGCGGGTTACTTTCCTTGTGCTGCTCCTGCTGGCGGCGATCGCCGGCTCTCTCACCGGTTTGATGCTGGTCTATTCGGTGAACCTGCCGCAGATCGCGGATTTCAAGCGCTTCAGTCCCAATACAACCACCGAGCTCTTGGACATCCGGGGCCACGTTTTTGGATCGTTCGCGCTGGAACGCCGCGTAGTGGTTCCCTATTCGGCTATTTCCCCGCTGCTCCGCCAAGCCGTTATTTCCATTGAAGACAAGAATTTCGAGAGCCATTGGGGAGTGAACCTGATGCGTGTGGCCGGAGCGGCCTATCACGATCTCACCTCCAATGGACGCTCTCAGGGTGCTTCCACGTTGACCATGCAACTGGCGCGCGATCTTTTTCTTTCTTCGCGGCGGACCTTCGGCCGCAAGTTGCAGGAAGTCTTCCTGTCGATGCAAATTGAGAGGACGTTTACCAAGGATCAGATCTTTACCCTCTATGCCAACCAGATTTATCTCGGGCAGGGAGTCTACGGCTTTGAGGCGGGAGCACAATATTACTTCAGCAAGCACGCCAAGGACTTGACCCTGACCGAGGCAGCCTTATTGGCAGGTCTGCCCAAAAGTCCGGTGGGCGACTCTCCGGTGCTGAACCCGGACCGCGCTCTGCGGCGCAGGAACATGGTAATCAATGCAATGTTGGAGGATGGGGTAATCACGGCGTCCCAGGCGAGCGCGGCCAAGGCAGCGCCGCTTGGTCTCCACATTGAGCCTCCGGCGAATAGTGTCGCTCCGTGGTTTGTCGAAGAAGTCCGGCGGGAACTGGAAAGGCAGTTTGGCAGCGCCCAGGTCCATGAGGCGGGACTGCGCGTCTATACAACACTCGATTTGAGTCTTCAGGAAGAGGCCAATCATGCTTTGCTCGATGGCTTGGCGGGCTACGAGCGCCGTCAAGGCTGGCATGGACACCTGCTCAACGTGATCGAGGCAGGGGGCAATCCGGACGAGCTGCGGCATCCGGACTGGACCCAGGCGCCGCCTCCCGGAGCTTACGTGCATGCACTGGTGACCGATGTATTGCCGTATCAGGTAAGCGCGCGCATCGGCCAGGAGCAACTGGTCCTCGGTCCCGACGATTGGGCCTGGACCAAGCAGCACAACGCGGACTCCTTTCTCAAACGGGGCGACATTATTTATGTGCACATTGTCCCTGGGGCAGACTCCAGGTTTCTGTTGCGCGCCACGCTCGAACAGGACTCGGGAGTTGAAGGGTCGCTGATGGCGGTCGACAACGCCACCGGCGAAGTGTTGGCCATGGTGGGGGGCAGGGACTTCAACTTATCCCAGTTCAACCGGGCAACGCAGGCGGAGCGCCAGACCGGCTCATCATTCAAGCCCTATGTTTACACTGCTGCGATGGAGGAGGGCGCCACTCCGTCGCAGACCATCGTAGATTCTCCCGTAACCTTTGTGACGGCTAGCGGCCCTTACTCGCCCCACAACTATGACGACACCTTCGAAGGCCCGGTATCGCTGCTGCATGCCTTTGCCGATTCGCGCAATATTCCCGCGGTCAAATTGGCCGAGCGCACAGGAATCCGCAAGGTGATAGCAACCGCTCACCGCTTTGGACTCACCGGCAACATACCGCCGTTTCTCCCCATAGCGCTGGGCTCGGCCGAGGCCACGCTTGAGGAGCAGGTCGGGGCCTACAGCAGCTTTCCCAATGACGGCATCCGCATCGCGCCGCATTTCATCCGCCGGGTGACCAATGCGGATGGCGTCTCGCTCTCGCAAACCTCGGTCGAGGTGACGGAGTCCACGAATGTCAAAGTCGCGCGGATGATGATGCAGTTGTTCAAGGCGGTAGTTGAGCCTGGCGGCACGGCCGCGGCCGCGGCCGCGCTTAAGCATCCGCTGGGCGGCAAGACGGGCACGACAAGCAACTACACCGACGCCTGGTTTATAGGGTTTTCTCCCTCCATCACCTGCGGAGTATGGATGGGTTATGACACCCGCCAGCCGCTGGGAAAAGAGACCGGGGGAGAGGCGGCATTGCCCATCTGGATGGATTGGATGAAGGCCGCCATAGCCGACCGGGCGGATGAAAAATTTCCCGGCGATTCGAACGAGCCGCCGCGCACCAACCTGGCGCGGATTCAATCGGGTTCATCGCCTTCCTTGGAGCATGCAAGTGTTCCGGCCAGTGCCGGCCGGTCGCAGCCCTTACCACAGTAATGGTATGAACGAAGCCGGAAGCCGCAACTCCACCTGATTTGTCATCTCGAAGAGCAAAGAAAAGAGCTGCCGCTTGTTCTGCCCTCAGGGGCTGAGGGTGAATTGGACGCTCAAATTCGCCTGGGACGATTCCCCCACCCAGGCCGTGTATTTCCCGGGCTCTACTACCCACTTTTTCTCCGCGTTCCACACAGCAATCTGCTCCTGAGGAATGCGAAACACCACGGTTTTCCTCTCTCCCGGGGTGAGATGGATTCTGGAGAAGCCCTGGAGCGCGCGCTCCGGGGTTTCGACGCTGCTGGTGTTTTCCCGTAGGTAGAGCTGAGCGACCTCGTCGCCTGCTCGATCGCCCGTATTAGTCACATCGACTGTTACCTGGATATTGTCATCAGTGCCAGGTGCCGGCGGCTGTGCGGAAAGATGGTCATAGCGAAACGTGGTGTAGCTGAGCCCAAATCCGAAGGGGAACAGCGGCTTGCCGTCGCTGTCCACGTACTTGTGAACGCGGGATGGATCCGAGTTGTAGTAATCGGGCAACTGCCCTGCGCTTTGCGGAAACGTGATAGTCAGCCGCCCTGCTGGATTGTTGTCGCCGAAGAGCGTTTCCGCAATGGCTTTCCCCCCAAATTCCCCCGGATACCAGGCTTCAAGAATTGCGGGAATATGCTGCTTTGCCCAGCCGATGGTCAACGGCCGTCCGTTTTCAAGGACCAAGACGGCTGGTTTGCCGGTTGCGGCGACTGCCTCCAGCAGTTGTTCCTGCTTGCCGGGGAGGTTGAGACAGGAGCGATCAAAGCCTTCGCCGGAGATGCCCAGATGTTCTCCGAGACCCATGATCACCACCTCGGCGCTTTTCGCATCCGCCACGGCTGCCGGTATATCGTTGCCGTCGTGGAACGTGACGGTTGCCTCGGGCAGAAGATCGCGAATACCCTGCAGGAGGCTGATGTGCTCGCCGTTGGATTCCTTTTCATAATCGCCGTAGCGGGCGACGTCGCCATTCGGCCCAATCACTGCAATCCTGTGAAGCGACTTCGAGAGCGGCAGCAGATGGTCGTCGTTCTTAAGCAGAGTCATCGACTCCAGTGCCGAATGCAGAGAAACGGCAAGATGCTGTGGCGAACGATGCACCCTCGGATTCAGGGCCGGATCCACCAGCGGATGATCAAAGAGACCCAGCTCAAACTTCACGCGGAGCACGGATCGGACAGCGCGATCCAGTTCCGACTCCGGTAGCGATCCCTCGTGCACGCAATCGATCAGAGCCTCTTGAAACACATCGTGGCCGAAGTCGTAGAACTGCATGTCCACTCCGGACCGGATGGCCATACAGGCGGCAGCTTGCTGGCTCGCCGCAACATGGTGCACGGCATATAAGCGCCGGATGGCGCCGAGGTCGGAAAGGACGAAGCCCTGGAAGCCCCACTCCTGGCGGAGGATCGTTTTCAGCAGGAACGGATCTGCGGTGATCGGGATGCCATCGATTTCGTGGTAAGCCGCCATGACGCCCATCGCGTGGCCCTGGCGGATGGGAGGCTCGAACGGCTTCAGCATGATTGTCCGCAGCTCGCGTTCCCCGATGTGCACGGGAGAGGTATTTGTACCGCCCTCCGGCGATCCGTGCCCCGCAAAATGTTTCGGCTCGGCAACGACACTTTGGTCGCTGCTCAGACTCTCCCCTTGTGCGCCACGCACCCAGGCGAGGCCCAACTGTCCGGTCAGGTATGGATCTTCCCCGAGATCTTCTTCCACGCGTCCCCAGCGCGGATCGCGGGCCAGATCGAGCACCGGAGCAAGAACCATCGCGACCCCGGTGGCCCGTGCTTCGGCCGCGATGGCCGCGCCGGTCTGGTCGGCGATCTCCGGATTCCATGTGGCGGCGAGACCTATGGGAGCGGGAAAGACGGTTCCGGTGTCGAAGCCATGCAGACCTTCCTCGATGAAGAGGGCGGGAATCCCGAGACGATCATGGGCGATCACCCATTTCTGGATGGCGTTGGACTGCTCGGGCGTGGGATTCAGATCGTGAATAGAGCCGACACCGAGGGTGCCCCAGAGCTGCTGCGCCTTTTCGGGAAGAAAGACGGCATCCGCAGCGGCGTGAGTTGAATCCGTATGCCGGCTCATCAAAGCCGTGGCTCCCGAATACATGTCCAGCTGCCGGACCTTCTCTTCCAGGGTCATGCGGCGCATCAGGTCGTCGATGCGCTTTTCGATTGGCGCCCCGGCGTTTCGGTAGAGGGGACGGCGCGAGGAGGAAGACTGTGCCGGCCGCGCCGATGCGGGAAGAAAACAAACCAGGAAAAGCAGGCCGGCCGCCAGGAGAGCGGTCTGCCCGAAGGCATTTTTGACACACGCTCGTCTGTTTGGGAAACCGCGCCCGGGCGCCCAGTGGTGGTTCGGGTAGGATAACGGTGGGCTCATGGATGTCTGGCTCTGATCTGCGCTGAAGTCCTGTACGGATTCCGACACAGGAATCAGAATCTTCCCTGCGAATCCAACTGAACGTCACCCGGATCGGTTGCCTATCGCTTGTTTGCGCGGCTCAAGCACTTACGCTACTGGATCGTCGAACTCATGACAACGTTAGAGATGCTCTTAACGGTTGCTACGTCTTCACCAGGTTGTTTTTCTCTGCGAGCACGCGCCTGAGGCGCAAATAACGTTTGGCGTGCGCCACGTCGTCCAGGATCTGGGCCTTCAGCGCTTCCGGTGAGGGAAATTTCCGCTCTTCGCGGATCCTCTTGAGGAAGACAAGCTCAAGCGGCGTTTGCCCGGTGAGTTCCAGAGGATGGAAATTGAGCAGGTGGGATTCGATAGCGAAAGAGTCCGCGCCGAAGGTAGGCCGATTGCCCAGGTTGCTTACAGCGTCGAAGCACTCACCCGCCACGCGCAACTGGGTGATGTACACGCCATCGGGAGGTAGCAGCTCGTGATAAGGCGCCAGGTTGATAGTAGGCACGGTTAACCTGGAGCCGATGCCACGTCCGCCGGCCGGCGTGGAATGAATGGAAAAGCAGTGGCCGAGGAGAAGGCGGGCTGCGCGGAGATCGCCGCGGGAGATCAATTCACGTATTTTGCTGCTGGAAACCGTCATGCCGCGCAAGCCGCACGCGGCGTGAATCACCACTTCGAAGCCGAGTTTGCGGCCCAAATCGCGCAGCTCTTGGATGCCGCCCTCGGCGCGATAACCGAAGCGGAAGTTCGGCCCTTCGTGCACCTCGACGGCATGGAGCGCGTCGCGCAGGATAGTGGTGACGAATTCCTCGGCGCGCATGCGCGAAAGCGCGGCGGTAAAGGGAAGGACCAACACTGCGTCGACGCCCGTTTGCTCCAGCAGCGCCAGCCGCGCACGCAGCGGCGTAATCAGCTTAGGGCTGGCCTCCGGGCGCAACACTCGCAAAGGATGGGGATCGAATGTAACCACTACAGATTGTAGTGAGCGCGCTGCCGCGCTGCGGATCATTTCTTCAAGGATCAGCCGATGACCGCAATGCACGCCATCGAAGTTCCCGATGCTTACGACTGTAGGGCCGAATGAACTGGGAATTTCAGCGAGGCTTCTGAAGACTTGCATGATCAGATCTCAAATGGAATGCGGAGTCCGTCGTAAGCGAGCTGAACATGTTCTGGAAGCTCGCTGTTGGTGTCTGCATGGTGGAGATCGTGCGACATATGGGTAAAGAAGGCCTGCCGCGGCTTGATTACGCGCACGAATTCGATCGCCTGGTCCAGGGTGGCGTGGCTTGGATGCGGTCTCTTGCGCAGCGCATCGAGAATCACCACGTCGAGACCCTCGAGCAGAGGCAGGCTGTTTTCGGGGATGGCGCTCATGTCGGTGAGATAGGCGGCGTTGCCGAAGCGGAAGCCGGCGACCTCGATTTCGCCGTGAGTGAGAGGAACCCGGCGGAAGACCGCTCCGTCAACCTCGACCGAGTCGCCCAGCCGGTGCATTTCTACGCGCGCGCGAGTGGGGTAGGAGGAGTGTGCGTTGAAGGTGTAGTCGAAGATGCGCTCGATCACGTTTGCCGCCGCATCATCCGCATAGAGCGGAATCTTGGTCTCGCTTTTGAAGCTGATAGGACGCAGATCGTCCAAACCGAGAATGTGGTCGGCGTGGGAATGAGTGTAGAGGACCGCGTCGATATGGTTCACGCCTTCGCGCAGAGCCTGTTGGCGGAAATCCGGTCCGGTGTCGATCAGGACACAACGCCCCGACCAGCGGATGGCGATCGATGGGCGGGTGCGGCGGTCGCGAGGGTCGAAGGAAGTGCAGACCCGGCAATTGCAGCCGAGTGTCGGCACCCCCATGGAGGTGCCACTGCCGAGGATAGTGATCTCTGCCTGCAAGTTCGCTGTCCGTCCCGTCTTCGTGGCGGCGAAACAATAGATTTGTCATCTCGACCGGAGCGAAGCGGAGTGGAGAGATCTGCGGTTACTCTGAGTGCCCCATATCTGGCGCTCGCTTTGCGCCAGGTGTGGGAAACCGCAGATCTCTCCACTCCGCTTCGCTCCGGTCGAGATGACAAAATTAGGTGTAATTGCCAATCAAGCCTTCCTCAACCCGATTTTCATCCTGCTGGGTGGGACACAGACCTGGAATTTTCCGCGTCTATTTAACCATGCCCGGCTTGGGGGCTTGGTGCGCAGACTTGTTGATCGCATTGGTGATTTCCAGGAACGACATGCGCAGGTCGAAGAGTGCGCTCTGCAACAAGCGCTTTTCATCTTCAGTTAAATTCCCTTTGGTCTTCTCCTCGAGAACGCCCAGCATATCGATGCTTTGCCGCGCGCCCAGGACATCGATGCGCGGCTGTTCATCGGCGGCGGTCCCAGCCCCCATCTGCATCGCGGCGGTCATGTAAATGGACTGCACCAGGCGATCGAAATTCATTGTGGGAAGTGCCGGCGAGCCGCTAGCGACCCGGCTTAACATGTCGTCCAGTTGGCGGGTCGATGCGTGATAGTCCTTGGTCTGCCGCGCAGACTCTTCTGCCGTGGGCTCGGGCATGGCGTCATCCTCGGGCATGGCGTCATGCTGGACGCTTTCATCGTGCTGGGCAGGAGGCGGTGGCTCGGTTGCCGTGGGCGCTTTCGCAGCCTCGGTTGGGCTGCTCGGTTTCGCTTCGACTGCTCCGTCTTCGCGCAGCTCGCCTTCCAGGGTAAATTTGCGGCGGTCGTTCACGGTGAACTGCGGCTCTTTTTCAGGCATGGCCTTCTCCCAATCTATTTTGCAATTTTGGTCCTTTACACCTGCAGGAGAGATGCTCTACGGCAGGTCGAGGGGCGCTTCCAGGGGAATCGCGACTCCCCCGTCATACTCAATGGGCGCTTCGCGTATCAGGCTTTCTTCGCGGACAAAGCCAAGCGCGAAATTTCCCGGTTTGCGTCCGTCCGGAAGGGAAGCGGCACTGGTAATGCGGCCCACGGTTTGACCGGCGCTAAGCAGATCAAAGGGTGGGGGTGTGGGGGCGCCATCCAACTTGAATTGCCGGAACTGGCGGTGTACTTTGCCGCGCGAACGTATCCGCTCCACGATCTCCTGACCCAAATAACAGCCCTTGGTGAAGTTGAGCGCTCGCAACTGATTTGTTTCCTGCGGCAAGTCGCGTTCATTCAGGTCGATGCCGTAGATCGGCGTGCCTTCGAGCACGCGCAAGGTTTCCGCAGCCTGCAAACCCGCCGGTACGGCGCTCGCGGATTCAAATGCCTTCCAGACAGTCAATACCTCTGCCGGCGGAAGCCACAATTCATAACGCGGAACCAAGGGGTGGTACGCCTCAACCAGCGCAACCTCAACCCCGCCGATGCTGGCGGCGAAAAGCCGCGCATTGCCAACGGGAGAAGGAGCGGGGTCAAGAACAAAGCCCAGGGCAGCCAGGATTTGCGGCGCTTTTGGGCCGGCCAGCCCCAATGCTGTCCAGCCCTCGCTCACATCCTGCAGCTCTACTGCGTCCATGATGATGTAGTGCTGGAGATGGCGCAAAAGAGCCGGGACCTGTCTGCGGCTGGTATCGATGACGAAGTCTTCGCTGCGCCGGTAGACGTAGCAATCACCCTGAATCCGTCCTTGAGCGTTGAGTATAAAGCTGTAACTCCCTTGATCCTGGGGCAACCCCTGTATCGTATTGCTGGCCATGTTGTTGAGCCAGCGCACCCGGTCGTTGCCGGTAACCAGAATCTTTGCCCGCCAGGCTAGATCCAGAATGCCAGCGGCGGAAAGGAGCGAGTCAATCTCCTGGGACGGATCGTCAAATAGACTAGGTGTCCGAACCCCTTCATAAACCGCAAGTCCTTCGGCCCAACCCGTTTGTTTGCCGGCTAAATTTTCGAGAGCGGCGGACAAAGGCGTGAGACGGACCTCGTCAGATAGGCGGGTAACGGCGGTCGGCTCCGGATTATTCATGGCAGAAAGCACCTTAAAATTATAGCCTTGCAGGAGCGAGAGTGTTTGAGCGCAACCCGGGCTCGGAAAAAGGTAAAAGAATGAAGCTCTGTCCGAAGAAGTTGCGTGATTTCACGGTAGCCGCCCTCTTACTCGCTATTTGCGCTCTTCCTGTACGGGTTTTGGGCGCCGCTCAGACATCCTCTCCCGCGCAGCAGCCAGGTACGGGAGCGCCCGGCGACCAGCCGGCAAAAGAAACCCGTATTACGCCGGAGCAGGCGAAGGAATTGTTCCGCTCCGTCAGCGAGATCCTCACCTTCGCCAGCAACGATAGCAAGCTGCCCATCCGCCACGAGGTGAAGCGGCGCCTAATCACCCGCGATCAGGTTGAAAAATACATCCTGGACAAGTTCCATGATGATAAGGATGCAAAACGAATGCAGCGCGAGGAGATCGTGCTCAAGAAGTTTGGCCTTCTGGACCGGGATTTTCATCTGCAGCCGTTCCTGGTCAGCCTGCTGACGGAGCAGATTGCCGGCTTTTACGACAACAAAACCAAGACGGTGAACCTGTTGGATTGGGTTAGTCCGGAGGAACAGAAGCCGGTCATCGCTCACGAACTCACCCATGCTCTGCAGGACCAGCACACGGATTTGGATAAGTGGGAACCGGACACGCCAAACACAGCGCCCAAGAATGTCGCTGAAGATAACCGGCGGCTGGCCGTTGACGAACAGGACACCGCGCGCGACGCCGTGCTCGAAGGGCAGGCCATGGCCGTTTACATGGACTATACCCTGAGCCCGGCGGGCAAGAGTTTGCGGACGAGTCCGGATGTGGGCCAGGATATGGACACCACCAGCGACAGCTCGCCGGTGATGGAGCGGGCGCCCAAACTACTGCAGGAATCGCTCCTCTTTCCTTATCGCGACGGTCTCCAATTCGAGCAGACGCTGCTGAAGGAGAAAGGGGCGCAGTATGCCTTTGCTGGCGTTCTGGATCGGCCGCCTTCTTCGAGCTATGAAATTATGAATCCGCGAGCTTACGTACATGAGCAAAGCGTCCCCTTGTTGCACCTGCCCGATCTTCACCCGCTGCTCGATGCCGACTACCAGCCTTATGACATCGGCGTAATGGGCGAACTCGATGTGAAGATCCTGACCGAGCTCTTTGCCGGCGATACAGAGGCTGCGGCGCTGACTCCTCAATGGGACGGTGGGCTTTATTATGCGGTGCAGAGTAGGGCGGCCAAAAGCCCTGAAGAGAAGGCATCCACAGCATCCATCCGTTTGCTCTATCTCTCCGCATGGCGAACGGAAGCCGCTGCCGCGGAATTCGCGAAAGTGTACGGCCGCGAGATCGGCATGAAATATTCGGGAGTCACGCGAGATCGGGATGCTGCATCAACCGCAGATGAGGAGATTTACCGGACCAATGAGGGGCCGGTACTGATTGTGCGCGAGGGCAAGCAGGTGTTTGTCAGCGAGAGCTTCGATCTCAACCTGGCGCGCAAACTTCAGTTTCTCCTCTTCGGCGCGCAGCAGGGCGGTACGAACGAAGTAGTGGCCCAGAGGGAGCTTCCCACAGATCCCACAGGCCCCCTGCTTCGTTTCATGGCGAGCTGCGGGGTGATGAGGGCGGCTCTTCTTCACTAGCGACTACAAAGGCTGCGGCCCCCCGTCGAGATGAAAATGAGGTTGGCAATTACACCTAATTTGTCATCTCGACCGGAGCGAAGCGAAGTGGAGAGATCTGCGGTTTAACTTCTGCGTCCTTTGCTGAGGCCGGCCCAAGGTGTCTTTGACTGAGTTCGGGTGGCGAAGACGTAGACGTAGACGTAAATGATGGTCGGCTTTGCTTTGCTCTGCTCATCACCGATTCCCGTCGAAGCCGAGACTGGTAAAAACCGCAGATCTCTCCACTTCGCTTCGCTCCGGTCGAGATGACAAATAAGAAGGTGCAGTTGGCGATAAAGCCTTTGCGGTCACACATCCAGCCTGGCTTGTCGCGCCTGGTGGGCCGCAGGCCCATGTAGACTCCGGTCGAGATGACAAATAAGAAGGTGCAGTTGGCGATAAAGTCCTTGCGGACACACATCCAGCCTGGCTTGTCGCGCCTGGTGGGCCGCAGGCCCATGTAGACTCCGGTCGAGATGACAAATAAGAAGGTGCAGTTGGCGATAAAGCCTTTGCGGACACACATCCAGCATGGCTTGTCGCACCTGATGGGCCGCAGGCCGATGTACGCTTCGGTCGAGATGACAAACCTATTGCAGAGGGCGGGTGCCCCACGTCCGGATTCTCGGACGTGGGTCTTTGCAGAGGCACGTTTTCAGCGCACTCCGGTTACGCTCGCAGCGCTCCAGACCGGCTTTCGCATTGCCCTGCCTGATCAGACACCCACGTCCGAAAATCCGGACGTGGGGCACCCAATTTTCATACACTTCGGTCGAGACGACAAATCTGTTGCAGAGGCTAGAAAAACTCTCAGTTTGCCTTCGTGTAACCTAATCGGAGAGTTTCTATCGAACGCACGGAGAATGCCTTGCAACAGGCGGAAATTGGAATTATCGGCGGCAGCGGGCTCTATTCAATGCCGGGGCTGGCGTATCCTCAAAAAATCCAAGTTAAGACCCCTTTCGGGGAGCCGTCGGATACGTTTGTGACCGGCGAATTGGAAGGGCGCAAAGTAGCCTTCCTGGCGCGCCATGGCGTCGGCCATCGTCTCCTGCCATCGGAGCTGAATTTTCGCGCCAACATTTACGCCATGAAGAAGCTGGGGGTGGAGCGCATCCTTTCTGTCTCTGCTGTCGGCTCTCTCAAAGAGGAGCACAAACCCACGGACTTCGTGGTGCCCGACCAGTTCATCGATCGCACATTTCTGCGCTGGGCCACCTTTTTCGGTGACGGCATCGTCGGCCATGTCGCTTTCGCCGATCCGGTTTGCAAGGCCGTCGGCCAAGCCATCCTGGCCGGAGCACAGGCCTCCGGCGTCACAGCCAAAGGCGGAGGCGTATACGTGTGCATGGAGGGCCCGCAATTCTCCACCCGTGCCGAGTCCAACCTCTACCGCAGCTGGGGGGCGGACGTGATCGGCATGACCAACCTCCAGGAGGCCAAGCTTGCCCGGGAAGCGGAGATTTGCTACGCCACGATGGCCATGGTCACGGACTATGACTGCTGGCGCGAAGGGCATGACGCGGTTGCGGTCGAGCAAATACTTGCGGTTCTAAATCAGAATTCGACCAATGCCGCGAGAGTCATACGAGCGGCGGTGGCGGCGATGCCCCAGGAGCGCTCTTGCCCCTGCGCGAGCGCGTTGAAAAACGCAATTCTGACCGATCCCGCGGTCATTCCCCCGGCTACGCGTGAGAAGCTCGATTTGTTGATCGGCAAGTACCTGGCATAGAGGCCTTCCGCGAACCTTTCCTAAAGAGAACTCCAAGAAGAAAACGAGAGAAAATACCATGGCGATTCTGGTTGTAGGAAGTGTTGCTTTCGATAGCATTGAGACTCCCGCGGGCAAAAGAGAGCGATGCCTGGGGGGAGCAGCTACCTATTTTTCGCTGGCTGCAAGCTACTTCACCAAAGTCCGTGTGATCGCGGTTGTAGGAGAAGATTTCACCGCGGAACACGAGGCTGTGCTGACACGGCGGGGCGTGGACACGCACGGGATCGAGCACACCGGCGGCAAGAGCTTCCACTGGACCGGCTCCTATTTGCAGAGTCTGAATGAGGCGCAGACGCTGAAGACGGAGTTGAATGTTTTTGAGAGCTTTTCTCCACGGATTCCGGCGGCTTATCAGGATAGTGAATTCCTCTTCCTGGCCAACATCGATCCGCGGCTGCAGAACGAGGTCCGGCAGCAGATGAAGAACGTCCGCATGGTATGCGGCGACACCATGAACTATTGGATTACGGGCCATGGCGGCAACCTGGCCAAGGTGCTTCAAGGACTGGACGCGCTGCTGATCAATGATGGCGAAGCCAAGCTGCTGGCCAAGGATTCGAACCTGCTTGGGGCCGCGGGCAAAATTATCGCCATGGGGCCGAAGAACCTCATCGTGAAGCATGGGGAATATGGGTCGACAGCCTTCTTCCGCGACGGCGGCTCGAGCGGCGGCGTTGGACGGCTGTTTCCTTTCCGCGCACCGGCATTGCCTTTGGCCGAGGTGGTCGATCCCACGGGCGCCGGCGATTCCTTTGCAGGCGGCTTCTTCGGCTACCTCGCCTCGCAGCCGGAGATCACGCTCAGGGAATTCAAGCAAGCGATGTTCTATGGCGGCGTTATGGGCTCGTTTGCCGTGGAGCGCTTCGGCACGGAGCGGCTTCAGGAGCTTACGCGAGAGGAGATCGACCAGCGATTTGCGCTGTTCCGTGAGTTGACTCACCTTGATTGAGAAGAAGAACGAATCGGCCTCAGCCGCAAGCGAAACCTATATCGTTGCCTGGGTGGCGCTGATTCCAGCTTTGGTTTCCCTCTCCTATTGTTTTCGCCACAACCTGCTTCTTCTCTATGGCGATGCTGTGGCTCATCTCTACATCGCCCGCCGGATATTCGATTCGCGCAATCCGGGATTTCGCCAGCTTGGGTCCGTCTGGCTGCCGCTCCCGCATATTCTGTTGTTGCCTTTCGTGCAGATCAGGGTTTGGTGGCAAAACGGTCTGGCTGCCGCCTGGGTTTCGATTCCCAGCTATGTCCTGGGATGCGCAGGCCTCTACCGCCTGAGCCGCATCTGGCTTTCGATCCCACTGGCGCTATTGGCGGTGTCGTTCTATGCACTCAATCCCGGCCTGTTGTATATGTCCGCCACGGCGATGACCGAGCCGCTTTTTTTGGCGGAGGTGATCTGGGCGATTCTGTTGCTGGTTCAGTTTGATCGCGGGTTGGAGACCCGTCCCGAGTCTGTGGCAAGGAAGCCGGCGATCGGAGCCGGTGCCCGGCAAACTCCGCAGCGCCTGCTGATCTATGCCGGCCTGGTCATGGTGGGCGCGATCTTCACGCGCTATGACGGTTGGATTTTTGCGGCGGCGGCCTGGCTCTTGGTCACCCTCCGGCTGGCTGCCAGCCCCCGCGCTCGGCAGCCTGTCATGAGGCCATGGATGCTGTTCACCGCCATGCTGATCGCTGCTCCCGCTGCGTGGCTGGCTTACAATGCCGCGATCTTTGGCGACCCGTTGGATTTTTTGCGTGGTCCGTATTCAGCCCAAGCTATCGAAATCCGCACATCTCTCCCCGGAACACCACATCATCCGGGTTATCACAGCATGCGCGTCGCTGCGCTCTACTTCCTCAAAGCGGCGGAGATGGGATCGGTTCCTCTGCGCTATGGCAATGCGTTGCTCTGGTTGAGCGTGGCCGGGACGTTAGCCGCGATCGTTCGCTTCCGAAGCAAGGCGATCTGGCCGGCGCTGCTGTTGTGGTTGCCATTGCCGTTTTACGCCTACTCCATCGCGTATGGTTCGGTGCCTATTTTCATTCCCCTTTGGTGGCCCTTCTCCTGGTACAACACGCGCTATGGGATGGAACTGTTGCCCGCCTTCGCATTCTTCGGGGCCTGCCTCATCGGAGCTTTGCTTGGGTTTGCGCCAAAATTGGAGCGCTGGACGGCGGCGGCGCTGGGCTTGTTGATAGTGCTCAACAGCGTCGTTTTGCTGCGAGCCAAGCCATTGGTCTTTCAGGAAGCGGTAGCCAACTCCCGCACGCGCATCGCCTTTGAGAGCGCGTTATCACGGGCTCTGGTGGCGTTGCCTGGAGCCGGGGTGATTTTGATGTACACCTCGCAAGACGCAGGCGCGGTGCAGCAATCGGGCATCCCGCTCCATCGCTTCCTGAATGAGGGCGACTATCGCGAGTGGCATCAGGCGCTGGATGATCCTGCGCACGCGGCATTGGCGGTAATTGCCGTGGATCACGATCCGGTAGCCCAGGCGATTGAGCGGCATCCGCAAGGATTGCAATTGATGCAGGTGATCTGCTCCATGGGACAGCCCTGCGCGCGCATTTATCGTTCCCAGTTGTATACGCCTCGCTTTCCAGCGTTATAGCCGGAAAGAGGGAACTGATAGCATCATTCGGCAGGCATGGAGCGCCGCGAAAAGGGGTGCCCCATCCTTGCGCAGCAAGGGTGGGAGACTATCAAGGTGGGCAGCGAGATTTGTGGTATCCCACCCTTTGCACGGAACAGCGCCGTGCAAAGGATGGAGCACCCAGGATCTGTTGTACTTTGCACCAAGAAGCATAGAGAGAATGGATCGGATGATTCCTTTTGTAAAAGCGCACGCTTGCGGGAATGACTTCCTCATCGTGCAGGAGAAGTTTGCGGCCGGCCAACCACACGATGGGCTGGCGCGCCGGCTCTGCGATCGCAACCAGGGGATTGGAGCGGATGGGGTCGAGTTCTTTAGCGGGGAATCGCAGCGGAAAGGCAGGATTCGTCTTTACAATGCCGATGGCTCGGTGGCCGAGATTTCAGGCAACGGCACGCGTTGCGCCGCCGCCTGGCTAGCCTACGAAAGCAAAGCCGCTCCGGGCGATGAGATCGTTCTTGAGACCGATGCGGGTCAGCGCATTTGCCGCATTGACGCCCGCCAGGGGCACGCCTTCCGCATCGCCTCACCCATGGGCATCCCCGAGATTCAAGAGCGGAGTGTCTCGCTGTCCAATGGCGAGCGAATCGAGGGAGCGGCCGTTTCCACCGGCAATCCACATTTTGTCATTTTCGTGGAGGAAGCCGATTTCAGGATCAAAGGCCGCGAATGGCAGAGCATAGGCCAAGAGATATCGAGCCACTCCGATTTTCCCCGGCAAACCAACGTGGAGTTTGTGCGGGCGGTCAGTCCTCAAGAAATCGAGATCCGGATTTATGAGCGGGGGGTCGGCCCCACTACTTCCTCGGGAACCGGAACCTGCGCCTCCGCCAGCGCCGCTATTTATCTGCGGGGCGCGGAAAATGCGCTGCACGTGACTGCGCCGGGCGGCACACAATTTTTCGAGTGGAAGCAGGACGGATCGGAGATGGTGTTGACCGGGCCGGCCGAACTGATTTGTTTCGGGGAGGCATTTTAGAATCACGTTTGGTGGAAGCCACTGCTGTAGCAGGGGGAGCTGGATTTGTAGTATCCCACCCTTCGCACGGAAGAGCGCCGTGCGAAGGATGGGGCACCCTCGATTGGTGGTGGTCTTGGATCCATATTTGAGACAGATCCAGGGTGCCCCATCCTTGCGCAGCAAGGGCGGGAGGTCACAACGGATCGCGGCGCCCTGGTTCAACTTTCAGAGTAGCGGAATTGTTTTTTAGAGGAGAGATAAAACTGAAGATTCCTGCAGTTGGCCGCGAAGCCAGAGTCAGAGTGCTCTCCCCGGCGAGCTATCCCCAGCCGGAGAGATTGTCGCAGGGCCTGGATGCATTGCGCAGCCTGGGCTTCGAGCCGTCGGTGGGCGCGCATGCGCTGAGCAAGGCGAATGGCTACTTCGCGGGAAGTGTGGAGCAGAGACTCCTCGACCTTCATGCCGCTTTTGCCGATCCTGACGTGGGCGCCATATTGTGTAGCCGTGGAGGTTACGGATCAAACTATCTTCTTGACCGCCTCGATCTGGAGCTGATTCGCGCCAACCCCAAGCCCATTCTCGGTTATTCGGATATAACCTGCGTGCAGACATGGCTGCTGGATCAGCTTGGCTTGACCGCATTCCACGCGCCTATGGTTGCCGCCGATTTCGCGCTCAAGGACGGAGTGGATAGTGGCAGCCTGCTGGCCGCATTGGGCGGGGAGCGTTGGACACTGGGACAGCCGTCGGGGCTGCGGGTTCTGCGGCCGGGAAAGGCTGCCGGGATCCTCTACGGAGGCTGCCTGACCCTGCTGACGGCGTCTCTGGGCAGCCGGTACGCTCCACGTACCGAGGGCAGGCTGCTGTTTCTCGAAGACATGGGCGTCAAGCCCTACCAGTTGGATCGATTGCTCCGGCAGATGATACTGGCCGGTAAATTCGAGGGAGTTACCGGCTTCGTCTTTGGCGAGATGCTGAACTGCGTGGCTCCGGAGCAGAAGCCCGAGGCGGTGGACGAGGTAATTCTGCGTGTGCTCGACGGCTTGAATGGACCGATTGCGATTGGCCTCCGCTCAGGGCACGTTTCCCGGTCGAATGTCACGCTGGCATTCGGAGTGAGAGCGGAGCTCGACTGCATGCGCGAGCCGCGGCTGGAGTTTTTGGAACGAGCGACGGATCGCTGACTTATGCAAGAAGGAAGACACATTCATCTGATCGGTATCTGCGGCACGGCGATGGCCTCTTTGGCGGGCATGCTGCAACTGCGCGGGTATCGCGTGACAGGCTCCGATGTTGCCGCCTATCCTCCGATGTCCGGAGTGCTCAGCTCGTTGGGGATTCCAATCAGCGAGCCTTACGCCGAAGCCAACCTCTCCCCGCGTCCTGATCTGGTAATTGTCGGCAATGCGATCTCCCGCGGCAACGTTGAGATCGAGTATGTGCTGGACCAGCGCATCCTGTTCCGCTCTCTGGCGGAGACGATCCATCACGAGTTCCTCCCGGGAAGAGAGTCCCTGGTGGTTGCCGGAACACATGGAAAAACAACTACGAGCAGCATGCTGGCCTGGATCTATGAAGTTGCGTCACGCAAGCGCGGCGAACTCGCGCCATCTTTCCTGATCGGCGGAGTTGCGGAGAATTTCGGCTCGAGCTTTCAGCTCCGCGACACTAAGCCGTTCATCCTTGAGGGCGACGAATACGATACGGCTTTCTTCGATAAAGGTCCGAAGTTCATGCATTATTTTCCCGATGCCTTGATCCTGACCCATGTGGAATTCGACCACGCGGATATTTATCGCGATCTGGATGCAGTTGAGACCGCCTTCAAACGGTTGGTAAACCTGGTTCCACGCCGTGGCCGTCTGGTCGCTTTCGACGGCAGCGCCAATGTAGACGCATGTGTTGCCCGGGCCTTCTGTCCCGTGGAACGTTATGGATTGAAGCCCGGCTCGGATTGGCAATTGCGCGATTTGACGCAGAGCAGCGGCTCCTCCAATTGGAAAATCCTTCGCGCCGGGCGCGAATGGATCGAGGTGACCATGCCCCTGCCGGGTGAACACAACGCGCTCAATGCCACTGCGGCGGCCGCCCTTGCCGCGGGGCAGGGTATTGACGAGGCGTCGATCGTCGAAGCGCTTGCCACTTTCCGCAGCGTAAAACGGCGGCTTGAAGTGCGCGCCGTGACCGGAGGGGTCACCATCATCGATGATTTTGCCCACCATCCGACTGCGATTCGCGAAACCTTGAAAGCGCTTCGGGCGGCTTATCCCGATCGCAGACTCTGGGCGGTGCTCGAGCCGCGCTCGAACACTCTGCGCCGGAACGTCTTCGAAGGCGAGTTGGTGGAAAGCCTATTGCTGGCGGATAAGATCGTGCTAGCGGGAGTTTTCAAACAGGAAAACATCCCCGAAGCCGAGAGAATGCATCCTGAGCGCGTCGCGGCCGCTTTGCAACGCGCAGGACGGGAAGCCGCCGTTTACCAGACAGCGGATACCATTGTGGAGGAAATCTCGCCCCGCCTCAGAGCGGGCGATGTTGTGGCCATACTTTCCAACGGCGGATTTGACGGTATTTATGAGAAGCTGCCTTCAGCGATCGAACGGAGGAGCCGCGCCTGAAAGGGGAGAATGCAGATCCTCAATCGGCATGAATGCGGGTGCCCCAGGTTCGCGAAATCGGGGCCCCCGGCAAGCGAAGCTTGCTGGGGTGGGAAGCTAACCTGGGTCTTTTTTCCCGAACCGAGGCAATCCTTTGTCCACCGAGCATCATGAAGACACTGTCCAGGGAGATTTGTGGGATCCCACGTCCGAGAATCCGGACGTGGGGCACCCAAGAGTGATTGCAAGGATAGCATTCCAACCAAACTATGTTTAGCTCACTCGCCATACTGATCACATACTTCTTGCTTATCCTTCCGGCGGCTGCGATCGGATTGCCCTGGACTTTGATCTCCAGAGACATTGGCTTTCTGTACCGCTGGTCCACGTGGATTGTGGGCGCCGGCTTGAAGATGGGCCGTATTCGCGTGGAGACAGCAGGGCGGGAGCATATACCCGCCGGCCGGGCATGCATTTTCATGTCCAACCATCTCTCCAATCTTGATCCGCCGGTGCTGTTTCCGCTGTTTCCCTTTCGCACAGCTTTCTTTCTAAAGCGCTCTCTACTCAAGATTCCCCTGCTTGGCTGGGGCATGCAGCTGGCGGACTTTATTCCCGTCGATCGCGATGGACGCATGGAATCGGCGAGGGAAAGCGTCCAATTCGCGGCGCGCGTGCTTGCCTCCGGAGTCTCTGTCTCGACCTTTCCGGAAGGTACACGGTCGCGCACAGGCCAGCTGCTGCCCTTCAAAAAGGGTCCTTTCTATCTCGCCATGGAGTCGGGCGCGCCGGTGATTCCAATTTCCATTTGGGGAACCGAGCGGATGATGACGAAAGGCAGCTTGCGCATCAAGCCGGGGGCCGCGCACGTGATCTTCCATGAGCCGATCTATCCTCAGCAGTTTTCCACGCGGGAGTCGCTTATGTTGGCAGTGCGCTCGGCTATCACTTCAGGATTGCCGGCAGGTAACGCTTAAGCGGCCGTGGATTACTGCTTGATGATCGCGTTATATCCGTCGGAGGCCAGCTTTTGCTTCATCACGTTGGCTTGCGCGCGGCTGGCGAAAGGGCCTACCTGAACGTGCAGTAGCTTGTCCTGCGGCTCGTTTCGCACGACAACGTTGTAGCCTCGCTGGCGCAGAGCGGAAAGTAACACATCGGCATCTTCCTGGCGGAAAACGGCGGCGACCTGCACCATGATGGGACCGATGACGGGACCGACGACGGGACCAGCGACCGGACCGGTCTCGACGCGAGCCGCTGCCGGCTTGATGCTTTTCTTCGGGACGGAGGCGGCTTCCGGGTAGCTCGCAGGATCTTCTTGAGGAGGCGTCTCCAGAACAGGGAGCGTGATCGGCTTGGCGAGGGTATTCTCAGCCTCCTGAATCGTGGATCCGGAAGGTTTGGCTCGGCGCGGCGGTGGCGCGACGCGAGCCGTGGCAACAGCCGTGCTTCCGGTATCTGTAACAGGGATTGTAGCTTCACGCCGCCCTACGGAGTAGCCGAACCCAAAGAACAGCCCGCAGACCAAAACCAATGCCAGGAAGAGCCCCAGCAGGGAAGCGGTGCTCAGCGTAATTTCCGGTTCTTCGGTTTCCACTTCTTCGCGTGCGATCACGGGGTATTATCCTTGATCCGCTTTAGGCCCGGTCATGCGGGCTTGAAGATCTCCCATGCCCATCTTATTGAAGAGAGTCATCATTTCCATGGGCAAGGGGAAGACGATGGTCGTATTCTTTTCAACCCCAATATCGGTCAGCGTCTGCAGATATCGCAACTGCAAGGTCATCGGCTCGGTAGCCAGAAGGTGGGCCGCGTCCACCAGGCGCTGGGCGGCGGCAAACTCGCCTTCGGCATGGATCACCTTGGCGCGCTTCTCCCGCTCCGCTTCAGCCTGCTTGGCCATGGCGCGCAGCATCGACTCCGGCAGGTCAACCTGCTTGACCTCGACATTCACCACCTTCACTCCCCAAGGCGCCGTGTGCTGGTCGATGATGGTCTGGATCCTTTGATTGAGGGCTTCGCGATGAGAGAGCAGTTCATCCAGTTCCACTTCGCCCAGAACCGAGCGCAACGTAGTTTGCGCGAACTGCGAGGTCTGGTAGACGTAGTTCATTACCTCGATCACGGCGCGGTTCGGGTCTATGACGCGCAGGGTGATGACCGCGTTGACCTTTAACGTCACATTGTCGCGGGTAATGATGTCCTGCGGCGGCACCTCGAGAACTTCCTGGCGAAGCGAAACGCGCACGATCTGGTCGAGAGGCCGGAAGATGAGGATGATGCCCGGTCCTTTGGGCGGCGTCTGAACGCGGCCCAGGCGAAAGACCACTCCTCGCTCGTACTCCCGGAGAATCTTGATGCAGTTCAGCAGATAGATCACCACGATAATGGTTACGATTCCGGGAATGCCAATGCCCAACATAGCGGACCTCACTCAGCACGGATTGTACCCCAGGGTTCTGGGGAAGAGCTTCTAAACCGCTGGCGACACAGGGTTAAGGAATCCGGTCCACTAATAGCGTGAGACCTTGCGAGCGCATGCACACGAACCTTTGCTCCGCGCTCGACCGGCGCTTTCGACTCCGCCTGCCAGAGCTCCCCGTTCAAAAGCACCTGGCCGCTGGGATCGAGAGCTTGGGTAACGACAGCGATCTGTCCGATCAAGGCGTCCGCCCCCATCTTCATCTTCCCTCGCCGCGCCCGCAAGGCCAGGCGCAGCAGAAAGACGGTGATGAGTCCAAAGCCGATTCCTGCGCCCAAGGAGGTGCCCAGGCGAACGCGCATCTCGGGAATCGGGCCAGCCACCAAGGTCAGCGAACCGAAAATCAGGGAGATGATTCCAGCGCCTGCCAGAACTCCGTGGCTCGCGAACTTAGCCTCCAGAACGAAGAGGACGAATGCAGCCACGATCAGCATGACCGCGGTGTAGCGAACCGGCAGCAGGTTTAGCGCAAAGAGCGCGAGCAGCACCAGAATGGTTCCCAGAGTACCCGGAATGATCGTTCCCGGGGCGTTGAACTCGACATAGATCAGCAAGCCGCCGACGACCAGGATCAGGAAGGCGAGATTTGGATCGGTGAGACGGTCCAGAATCTCTTCCCGCAGAGTCGGAGTGACGGAGACCAGGGTAGCATCGCGCGTATGCAGGGTGGCTTTGCCGCCGTCCAGGCGGGTAACCGTGCGGCCGTCGAGGGTGTTCAGCAGCGCCGCCTGGTCGGGCGCGACAATATCGATCAGGCCGAGCTGCTGGGCTTCGCGGTCGCTGTAGGATTTGGAGTTGCGAACCGCATCCTCAGCCGCGGCCACATTTCTGCCCCGGCGAGAGACGAAAGAACGAAGAAAAGCCGCCGCATCATTCTCCAGCTTCTGCTTCATGGTGTCGCTGAGCTGGGCTCCTTCGACTACCGGGTGGGCCGCTCCGGCGTTGGTGCCCGGAGCCATGGCGGCTATATCCGATGCCTCCAGCAGGAAGAATCCCGCCGATCCCGCGCGGCCGCCGGATGGCGTCACGTAGGTGATCACGGGCACAGGAGAGGCGATGATCGAGCCAACCATTTTCCGCATGGAGTCGAGCAATCCACCCGGGGTATCCATTTCGATGAGGACGGCGTTGGCGTGCTGCGATGCGGCTAAGTTCAATCCGCGGGCCAGATAATCCGCGCTTATCGGTTGAATGGTGTCATCCAGATGGATCAGGACCACTTCCGGGCGCGGCTGTTTTGTTTCCTGCGCCGCCAGCCAGCAGGCCCCGCAGCAAGCCAGGAAAAACACCAACCATTGCGGCATTCCGCGCCACGTTTTCATAGAAATTCGCCTCAGGGAACCTGTTGACCCTTGGCTTCCAATTGTTGCCGAAGGCGCCGCGCCGCGGAATTCTGCGGCTCGAGTCGAAGCGCTTGGCTTACGCTGGAAGCGGCGCCCGGCAATTGGTTGGCCGCGAGGTCAAGCCGGGCGAGCACCAGGTAGGCGGTTATATTGGGCTGCAGTTTGATCGATTGCTCCGCCTCCTGACGCGCCGCCTGGGCATCGCCGCCCCGTTCCCGCACCACAGCTAATCCAGCATGCGCGTCAGCATTGCCGCTGTCTGATCTGTAGCGCGGCCTGAAACTCCCGCTCTGCCTCCAGGACCAGGCCCTGATACAGGAAGCGAGTGCCCTCCTCGGTGAGTACGGCTGCGTGCTTTGCCGGCGGCAAGGAGGCGAGACGCACGGCCTGCATCTGTTCCATCTCAAAAGCAGCTTGCCGGAATGAGGCTTCATTGAAGGTTCGCTTCACCCGCTCCAAGGGGACGCTGTCTTCCTGCGCGGCGGCAGCAAAGGACGCGGTCATCCGGCCGCCCGGTGTGCCCTTCTGCACCTGCCCATTGAGGGTGGCTTGGAAGGCCTGGGCCTCGCTGTCGACGGGCCGGAGCTTGAGCGCCTTGGCGACTGCCGCCAGCGCTCCCTCGAGGTCGTTCTTATGGGCCAGTGCGACGGCAAGGTTGAATTGATAGTCGGGATCGTTGGGGTCTGCCGCTATGGCTTGAAGAAAGAGCGAAGTAGCGTCCTTGCCACGGCGGCTGGCCGCCACGCCCTGGTCGTTCACCACCTCGGGCAGAGGCAGTTGTTGGCTGACGAAGGCAAACGCATCCTCCGCTTTCACATAGCTCCCGAGATAGATGTAGGACAACCCACGGTAGAAGTCTGCCTCGCGCGCATTAGCATCGTCTTTCGGCAGGCGGCCAAGAGTCGTTGCCGCCTGATCGTACTGCTGGTTGGCAAAAAAAGCCATCCCCAGCGCCAGCAGGGACGGAGAGTAGGTGGGGTCCAGCCGCACCGCCTCCTTCAGGTGACGAATCCGCGACCTCCGAACCGGGTTCCACCAGCCCCCGGATGTAGTTCTCAAAGGCTGCGATCTTGAGGTGGGAGTCGATGGAGACAAATGTGTTTTGCGCCACCGCGAAATGGGGATCGAGCTGCTTGGCAAGCCGCCATGCCAAGCTGTTCAGTACGTCCAGCAGGCGCGTCATGTCGGCCTCCTCCACGATCGGCGGCGACATGTGCAGGGTGTCCATATTTAGGATTTGGGCGGTGGCCTGGAAGCGCGGTCCCGTTGGTCGAGAACGATCCCACGATGAGATAGTTGGCATCCAGATCCTGGGCCAGACGGATCGCGCCCGCCCGCGAGGGTTGGAAGGATTGCGGCAGTCCTAAATGATCGAGCGCATAGAGGCGGTCGTCCCGGCTGATGGGCAGGAAGCCGGCGGAGGCCAGACGGCGATTCAAGACCTCCGGAACCGCTTCGCCGATCCAGTCAAGATTGGGCCGGTCGGCATGGTCGTCAAACGGGAGAACCAGCAGCAATCGCCCGTGCGGCGCGGGCGCGGTTGTGGCCGCCGAGTTTATTTGCGCGGATGCGGAGAGCGGAGAAACGAAGGCCTGGCTGCCGGTCACAAGCCCAGCGCAAATCAAGAAGAAAGCGCTCAGCGATAGAATTCGAATTTGCGGCAGGGGTTGCACCTGCGCTGATTATAGTTCTGGGGCCTTCCAGGTGCGGCGGCGGGTCCACGCCCAGTGTGGCGAACTCATTCAACTTCGTCTAGCATGTTAGGCAGGAGCGACCGGTATGCCTGGAATCAGATTGGAGCCCGAACTGGATGCACGGCTTGCTCGCTTGGCCAAGGAGACAGGGCGGACAAAGAGCTATTACGCCGAGCAAGCCATCAAGGAATTCCTGGAAGACCGCGAAGATTACTTGCTTGGCATTGCTTCGCTCGAACGCAACGAACCGCGCACAAAAATAGCCGATCTCAGGAAAGAACTTGGCTTGGAGCGTTGAATTCAACGATACGGCCAAACGTGAATTTCGCAAGCTGGACCGGCTGTGGCAGCGCAAAATCCTCGATTATCTCGAAGATGAGATCGCTCCGCTCACCGACCCCCACAGCCGTGGCAAAGCGCTAACGGGCGACAAACAAGGCCTTTGGCGCTACCGCATCGGCGATTATCGGGCCATTTGCAGTATCGATCATGAGGCCCTGCTGATACTGGTTGTGGGAGTGGGTCATAGGCGAGAAATATACCGATAACCTGATTTGGACCTTACAGCGCCACGGCCTACCGGCGAGTATCCAGGAGCGCCAATTGTGGCGCCTCCGCCTCGCCGGTTGAGATGGAGCAGGGCGGCCCATTCGGCATTGCGGCTGGCGCGCCAAAAGACGCTTCCATTGAGCAGGCGAGCGATCGCCTGCGGCTGCAAATCCCGATGGAAGCCGAAGTAGCGGGTGTCCAGGGCCTCATTACGCGCCCCCAAGCTGAACAGCCGCCCTGGGTCATACTTAGTCGAAAAGGCGAAGCAAACGCTATAAGGCCGGGAGGAAGATGCCGCCCTTTGAATCTCCGGCAGAGAAAAATTCGCAATTGGCACCACCGGCACGGGCTTGCGGACGTAACCCAACTCCGGCTTGGTTAGCTCATCGGTAGCCGGCCAGGCAGTCAAGACTGTACTGCCGGGAAAATGAACGCGAATCTGCCCAATCGCATCCTGATGCAGACGAATAACGGCGGCGTAGCTCAGATTGTCTTCCGGCGCGAACTTGTAGGGTGGATTAATCGTAAGTCCGAGGAGAAAGGCGCACGCGCTCAATGCTACGAACGCCCACCAATAGAGAATGCGCCGGCGAAGGGTTGAAACGCACAACAACAGGACCAGGGGATAGAGCGGCAGCAGATACCGGGTGAGGAGAGCGCCCGCCGATCACGGAAAAAAATAGGACGTTGGCTGCGAGTACGACATAGATGATTGCCTGGCTATCCAAGGCGATGCGCTGCCGCAAGCTGCCGTCGCGCTCCTTGAGAGGCAGCAGCAGCATCGCCGCCAGGGTGCAAAGCACCGGTACAAACATATTCATATGCGCGGTGAGCTGCACTACCCGGTGAGCCAAGGCCAATGCCATACGCAGCGGCGCTAGCGTGGAAGTGGCATTGTAGCGCAGAAATTGCGGATTGCCGAAGATGTACCCGGTGCGGTAGCGATGGTAGGCATACCAGAGGAGAAGCGGCAGGACGGGGCTGAGCAAGAACAGTGCGGTGCGCGTGTGCGCCGCCGATCCGGACTGGTCGCGCGGATGGCTCGATAACCCTCCCACAGGGCAATCGCCAGCGGCGTCACGATCGCAGTCTCCTTACACAAGGTGGCTAAGGCAAAGCAGGCCGCCGCGGCCGGCGGTCCGCGTCTTGATTTGGAGTCCGGATCGAGTGCATCGAAAACAAAGACCAAGCCCCAGAGCGTTCCTGCCGCGGCGAACATATCCGCCTGCGCCAGAGTACTCTGGGCGAACCAAACGGGATAGAGCAGGGTCAGTAAAGTAACGGCGGCGGCGGACTGCGTTCGCTTGGTGAGCAGGAGACCAAGCCGGAATACCCCCAGCAGCGCGATCGCCGTTATCAGGCACATCGCTGTCCGTGTGACCGCAGGCGTGAATCCCGATGCCTTCCACCACAAGGCCAAATAAAGAGAGGGAAGAGGCGGATGCGCATTGGACAGCGTGGTCGTGGGGATCAAGGACCCGGTGCGGAAGAAGTCATAGGCCGCCGGAATGTAGTAGCCGGCCTCGTCCCAGTAATAGGGTAGCCGCAGCAGGGTGATGTGCGACAGGTACACGGCTACAAAGAGCGGCGGAAAAATCATCCAGAGCGGCAGCGGACGATCTACTCGCGGTTCAAGCGGTACTCGCGTTTTCGACAATACGGGCAACAGTCACTCTTATTGGATAGCGTATACCGCTTTGACAATTGATTGTGGAATGCGCGAAGGGGGTCCCTCGCGGGACTCTTTGTTTCTGGCACAGAGGCGGGTGCCGGGGTCCCGGCAAGCGAAGCTTGCTGGGGTGGGAGATTTGTGGAATCCCACGTCCGAGAATCCGGACGTGGGACACCCAAGATTGGTTGAAAGAGGAGCTTCAAGAAGCAAGAGTTTTCCCGCTGCGCTCCGGTCGAAATGACAAATTACCGCGCGTTCTAATGGACGGGTCCCTGGGGCGGCTTTGGCTCCAGGGACAGATGGCCGAAGGTCTGCTCGTATTGCGCCAGGTTTTGCCCCAGTACATTCCACAAAGCCTTCGCTTGCTGCGGACTGAGATAGAGCGCCTGAAAGGTGTTGATGGTGATTTCCTCCGCTGTCTCCTGATGCGCGGTGCCGAAGCTGAGCCGGAAATCCCAAACGCTCATCTGCACCTGAACGCTATTGGCGTAACTCTCGCGATAGTCTGCGGCCTGTTCCAGTTTGACTTTAGGTTGTGAAGTGATCTGGCTCATTGTGTGTATAGACTAGCCCATTTCCCTCGGCGCGGGCGCGGCTACCGGCAGCAAGTGTATACTTCCGCCCACCGGCCGGCCTGAGGATTCGTGAACTGTAGCCGATGGCGAGCTGGCGGAAAGTCTCGATACGGGAGGGGAGCATTCAAGATGAAGGTTCTGCCGGCAATTAAGGCACTGCTCAGTTCGTGTTTGGCAGGTGCGCTCCTGAGCGCAGCGTCCGTTGCGCAAAGTCGGAGCCAGGATGCGGCCAAGCCTGAGATCTATAACACGGCTAAGCAGAAGCTTTTGGACGGCAGGCAAGTCTTCAGCTTCACGCAATCGAAGATGGATCCTGCCGGCTATTGCGAGGCGGCCAAGCATTACGATTTCACCTGGTTTGAAATGCAGCACAGCACGCTGGAGTTCGCGGATATCGAGAAAATGATCGCCGCTTGCCCGCACGTCAAGGCCACGCCGATGATTCGCCTGCCGGATGCACAGGAATGGCACATCCAGCACGCCACCGACATTGGCGCACTGGGCGTCGTTATTCCGACAGTGGACGACGTCGACCGGGCCCGGGAGGCGGCCAAGTGGGCGCGATATCCACCGGTTGGGCGGCGCAGCGCGGGCGCCGGACAGGCGCGAAGCATCTGGGGCATCCACGGGATCGATTACCGCAATACCATCAATGAAAACATGTTGGTCGTGATCATGATCGAGACGCCCACAGGCGTTGCCAACGCCTATGACATCGCCTCAGTTCCGGGTGTGGATGTAGTGATCATAGGGAACAACGACCTGAGTTCGTTCTCCGGACTGCCGCAAACCGATGAACGCTATCATCAGATGGTCGAAAAGGTTCACGACGACACGCTGAGAGCAGGGAAGATCTTCGGTCAAGCCAACGCGATGTATGCCACAGGCCCCTACAGCAAGGACGCAAAATTCTTCCAGAACGGCCCTTCGGACGATGGCTGGCAGCCTCCAAAACTGGGCGGCGCTAACCCGAATGCCCCGCCGCCTGGAGAAGAAAAATGAGCTCTTCTGCCCAATGCTCGCACGGTGTGGAGGACCACGAACTTTCGGATCAAGCTGCGAGCCTGTCAAGATGACGACACAATGACGGTTTTTCTCGTCATCGTCACGTCGTCACTCATCCCTTATGTGACATTCGCAAATCCTACTTGTTCTTTAGCTAACTTCTTTATCGTCAGCCTCTAACCACTTCTCGCCCTGAACCCCCGCGCCTTTGGCATGCAAATTGCATTTACACATGGCGGGCAGCAATAAAGATCCGAGGCGCGCTGTGGCGATGTTCCGGTTGGACTATCTATCTTGTTTTCTCACCATCGTTGCGACGATCCTTGTCGGAAGAAAGATGTGGACCGGTCTTGTTGTTTCGGGCGTCAACAGTCTCATCGTCTGTGTGATCGGGTTGCACACGTCGCAGTATGGCTTTATCCCTGCGAATGTGTTTTGCATTTGCGTCAACGCATTCAATCTTCGGGCATGGTTAAAGGTGCAGAAAGACCCATCCGAATCGACGACTGATGCAAGCAGCGAAGTGGTCGCTGGCTGCAAACGAATGAGCACCTCTAAAGAGGCAGCCACGCGACGCTTAATAAATTCTTTCAGAATCCGCAGCGAAGGAAGGCTCGGGAATTCGATTTCATCTCTTGCTGTTAAAGGCGTGTGGCGCTTCGCACCAACACCCGTTCGTACCAACACAAACGTCGCGGTGCCCCACCCTTGACGCAGTCTCATCGTGTTGAACTCGTGCGTTTCCGGTGCTCGCCAGGCAAGACCGTGTGGAAGAATCACTACGGAGGGACGACGCGAATTCTATTTTTATGGAGAGATGGTGCGGGAGAAGGGACTCGAACCCCCACGGATTGCTCCGCTTGGACCTAAACCAAGTGCGTCTGCCATTTCGCCACTCCCGCATCCGTGCTTCAGTATAGGTGATCGGAGAACAAGGCGAAAACTCTCGCCGGCCGAGGCTCTGGGTAGATGAAGATTTATCTTGATCTGCCCTGGTAGAATGAGAGTTGAATTGGAGGGTGGGGGAGCATGCCAGCCAGGATGACCAAGAAGTTCAGTCCTGAGATCGACGCTCAACTCTATGATGAGTTCGTTGCAGTTGCCCAGCAGAACGGGCAAACCAAGCGGCATGTTCTCGAGCAGGCGCTTGCGTTCTACCTGCACAACGTGGTTCCCTCGCAACACATGGTCCGCCCCGACGTGATGGATGCCTTCGAACAGTCGGTTGCTCGCAATCGTGACCTGTTGCAACGTCTCGCAAAGTGAATGGCGGATTACCTTACGGTAGCGGAAGTCTATCGGATGCAGCATCGATTGATCGAAATGTTTGGCGGTCTCCACGGTGTTCGCGAGAAAAGCGCTGTTGAGGCAGCGGTTTTTCGTCCGCAAACCGGCTATTACAATTCCATCGAAGAAGAAGCCGCCGCGCTGATGGAGTCCTTCGGCAACAATCACGGCTTCCTCGACGGCAATAAGCGCATCGCTTTCACCGCAGCCGACGTCTTCCTGCGTCGCAATGGCTTTTACATCGATGTCGAAGGCGCGGACGGATACGCGTTCCTCAACGGCTCGATAGAGCGGCATGAATTCCGCTTCACTCTAATCCTCGACTGGATCCGTCAACACACCAAGCCCTTGATTTAACCGTGGCCGCGCAGCTTGCGCATCAGGTCAAGCGGGTAAACACGGTAAAGCGTGGAATGTAACGTTTTCCGAAACCAGATGTTGCTTTGTGTAGATCCGAGCATTTTCCGGTATGGTATGCTCCGTCCATGGCGAAGGCCGATGCTGCTCGCAAGTCAATGGAACCCGCAAAGAAGAGCGGCGGCGACCAGTACTTCTCGCGCGCAGTCAGCAAGAGCCTGGAAGTTCTGGAGCTATTACAGTCAGTCCGATCGGCGATGACTCTGCAGGAGATCGCCAGGCGCATCCAGCTTTCGAAGACCTCGACTTTTCGCCTGCTCAAGACGTTGGAAGCTTCGGGGTGCCTGGTGCCGGCGGGCTCGGGTGAATACCAGCTCGCCGTGGGCATCCATTCTGTCGTACCTACACTCTGGCTTGCCCGGCTGCTGCGAGTGGCAGCGGTTCGCATGCAGGAGCTGAGTCATAATCTGCGCGAAACGGTTACCTTGGCGGCTCTGTTCGACAATCGGGCAGAAGTGGTGGCCATGATAGAAAGTCCGCAGATCATCAAGATGAGCAATGTGGTCGGTCTTATTCTCCCCCCAAATGCGAGCTCGCTGGGAAAGGTCATTACCGCATTCCAAAATGAAGCGCAGCGCGAAAAACTGCTGCGCAGTTATGGGTTCTGGCACTTCACCGAGCAAAGCATCACAGATCGTGCCAAGCTCGAGGAGGAATTCAGCCGGGTGCGGGCGCAAAAGTTCGCGACCGATCGGGAGGAGTCGGTTCCCGATGGGATTTGTTTTGGGGCGCCGGTTTTCAATCCCGCCGGGGAAGTGAACGTTGCTTTGAGCATTTCATTTCCAAAAATGCGGGTACGTGACGCAGAGCACGAGAAAGCTATCATTGCCACTCTTCGCAGTGCGGCGGAGAATATTTCTGCCGATCTGCATGCCTTCCAGGCGCCGGAAACGTTCAGCAAGCCGCGGGGGCGCCGCTAGCACTCGACCGAAGCATTCATCGTCTGCGGCACCAGGGGATGAAAATCGGGTTGAGATGACAAAGTTAGGCGACATCCGATCGCCTTTCAATGAACTCGATTGCGGGCGCGCCAAATCGCGCCCTCGACGGCGTCCACCGCTTGAGGAAGCATCTCTATCTCGGAATTTGCGCGGTGTAGCGCATCCGCCATGGCATTTCGCACCAAGGCAATGTGTTCGAGCACGCTGCCTATAAAGGCGACGCGCGGCGTGGATTTTTCTCCTAACTCACGCAGTTGCCGCATGACCGACAAGGCCAACAGAGCCAGATCTTCGCCGCCCCGGCGGCAGATTTCGAGAGCTACCTCGTCTCCCTGTTCCGCGCAGGAAATGACCAAAGGGGCCAGCTTGGAGAAATCCGGGCCAGGCTCCGCATTCGCTTTTTCGACCAGTTGCTCGACTCCGGCGAGCTGCCAATAGCGGATCACGCTTTCCAACAGTTGCGTGGGCCGGCCCTCATTGAGTGCCCGAAAAGCGCTGCGTAGGCCTTCATGTCCTATCCAATACCCGGAGCCTTCATCTCCCAATGCCGGACCCCAGCCGCCTACATAGACCATCCGTCCGTCCCCGGTCCTCCCGGCAACCTTCGATCCCGTTCCGGCGACCACCAGAACGCCAGGGCCTCCATGAAAAGCGGCATCGAGCGCAATCTCCTCGTCACCGCAGACCAGCAGCTCGCCTCCGGCCAACTGCGGGACTGTTTCCCGGATCCAGTTGGTGACCAGCGGCACCGAACCGCCCGAGGTTCCGATGCAGATCCTGGTAACGGACCGTAAGTCGATCCCGTGGCTGTTGGTAAGTTGGGTGAAAAGGGTGGTCAAATTTCGGCGCGCCTCGTTGCTGCCGGTTCGCAGCACCTTGATGCTGCCGGCGGCCGCGCGCGCCAGTTCGCGCTCCTCATCGGCAAGCGCGCCTGTGGTCTTTGTGCCGCCGGCATCCAGTCCCAGAAAGTATTGCATCGCTATCGGTTCTTTTGATTCTAGCGGTCTTTTTCATTCGAAGGCGATCTCAACATGAGCGGGGGCATAGCCGAAGAGATTTCCAGACGCGGACGGTCTTTGTATGGTGATTTCATATAAGACCTTCGACAACGACCTGATCGCTGCTCCTTTGACGGCGGCGATCTTCCAGGAGGTTTGAATGCTGAAGGCGGCATTTCCGGAGGGATTCACGTCGGCGTCGACGGATAACACGCGCTGGCTCAAACTGACATGAGTGAGCTTCAACTGCGTGCTGGGGTCGCCCAGACCAGGCGCCTCCCGGCCGGGTATAACGGAGACGCCGCCTTGGAATCGCAGATGGCAATGGCTGGCGCCGGGTGGCGCCTCGATCTCCAGTTGTGCGTGCTCGTCCGCGGCCGATTCGCCGGTATGAACGGTAACCGCCCGGCCCTCAAACTCAGCGCCTAAGAGATGCGCGCCGAGCGGGATCTCAGGCTGAAATGAAACCGCCGCCGTGCTGCCCTGGTTGCGAATCTTGAGATCGGCGCCATCCAGGTCTTGCTTCAGCGTAAAAGCGAGCACCGCATGCGGCAGGCGGACGTTTTCGACTGAGATGCGATCCCATTGTGGCGGAAGATGCGGAGCGAAGCTGACGCGGTTCCGGGCGCCTTCGATATCGAGTCCCAGCAGGCCGCGCACGGCGCCGTCGAGCAGTCCGGCCGACGACCAGGTCTGTTCCGGCACCGATTCCACCTGCTGGTGGTAAAAGTCGCCGGCCAGAACTTCGTGCAAGTGTCCGAGCGAGTCGAGAGTGTTCCAGGGAAGGATAGCGCTCCACAGCGCAAAGGCGACGGCTGGTCTATGCTCCAGCCAGAAGGTAGCCGAGAGCTCCGCCGTGCCTAGAGCGGAGACGCTGCCTTTGGAGTAGGACCGCGGATTGAAGATGCCGGAGCGGGCGCCGACTCCGCGCGTTCCCCAATCGGACTGGAAATCCGAAGAAGCGATCGTATCCATGATGGTTTCATTTTGTTGCGGAGAGAAAAGCTTCTGCACGATCGCCTGACCGGACCTGCTCCGGTAGCTGAGAACAGGCGCTCCGCCGGCTGTGTGTCCGTCGATCCAAAAGCGGTGCTCAGAATCCCAGTAGTGGATAGGGATTGCTTTGCGCGCGAGTTGGCTGGCGGCTAGAGCGTCACGGGCCTGGCTGGCGTGGCCGGTTAGGTTTGCCAGCTCGGCAAAGCTGGCCGTAGCGCCCACCCAGCTCGATGAGAGCCCCAGGTCGTCCCCCAGTTTGTCCTGCTCGTCGGCGCCTTCCTTATTTTGCGGGATGTGGGGCAGGTTGTCCGCCGCGCTGATGAGCGATTGGCAATAGTGATAGGCTGCCTCGATCGACGGCCATTCGGCCAGCGCAAACCCTTTATCGCCAGTGACGGATACATAGCGCGCGACCACGTTCAGGTAGTCGAAGCTGATATCCACATGAACGAACATATAGGGATACTTCGACCAATCGATATATCCGGCGCTCTGCGAGAGCTCGTGCCAGATCTGGCCGGTCTTTGGGTCCTGGTATTTCGCTATGAATTGGAGTTCTTCCCGTGCCCGGGAGTAGTCGCCTTCCGCGACCAGAGCATTTACCGCGGTCAATCCGTCGCCGGCGAAGAACCACGCGTATTGCGGGCGGCGCGCAGTCCGTGAGGGCCCATAGCCGGCGACGATTCCACAGCCAAGCTCGGGCTCGCAGACCCAGGCCTGGTCGAGAGCCACTTCGGACCATGCCAGAGCACGATTCACCGCCTCATCCGGAGTTTGAATACTGAGTACAGTATGTTCAAGATCGGCATAATGCGTCTTCGCCTGGGCTTCCTCCTCTGTCTGCCGGGTAGAAAGATCGCGCATCGCGGAGGCCGGATTCTGGGTGTTTGGCGGATTGAGCGCGATATAAACCGTCGCGACCGCTGGGCCGGTCTTCGCAGCCCGCGGCCGGATAAGAAACGAAAGCTTGCCGCTGGCGCGCTCGGTGCTGTTGACTGTATCGTCGTGGCTCACGATTTCGTCTGAGGCGACAATCGCCGACAACTTGTGTGCCGCCTCGGAGATCACATATCCGGGTAAATCCGGCTTCCATTCGGTCTGTTGGCCCCCGAGAGCGGCGGGCCACATCAGGTCGAGAACCGGAGTGAAGTGGATAGCTATATCGACCTGGCCTTGGACTTCGTAACTGAGGATGCCGCCAGGCTGGTCGAGAGGCACGAAGAGGGTTTCACGAACGATGTAGTTCGGGCCGATGTATAACCGGGTGACGGAGCCGGGCTGGTAGATCACGCGCTTGAACAGGAGCCGGCCATCGGTTTCAGTAGTTTCTCCCGGTGCGCGAAAACCGATCTGGTACCCGCTCAGTATCTGCAGGGGATATGCCCAGACCTCCAGCCCGGAGTCCGGATAACCCATAATGAGCGCTCGCTGGCCGTGAACGGCGGCGAAGCGGTTGGTTGAGTCAGTGCTCAGAGTGAGTTGGCCGGAGCCGGTGCTTTGGGCGTGGAGGGAGAGGGTCAGCAGGAGAAGCAGGAGCAAGCGGCAATAGATTTGCGGAGCCTGAAGAACCCGATGTGGCAGCTGGATTGAAGGATTCATCGGCAATTGACCCCTCCCTTGTCATCTCGGCCGGAGTATTCACGGCCTGCGGCCCACCCAAGGGGATGAAAATCGGGTTGAGGAAGGCTTGGTTGGCAACTACACACAAAGTTAGGTGTAACTGGCAACCAAGCCCTGCCATTCTATTTTCGTCCTCTTGGGTAGGCCGCAAATCACCAGTTGAAGGTTATCGTCTTTTCTACATATCCTGTGCCGGGCGGAAACTGGATTGGCAGGTTCCGTTCGGCGGCTGTGGTGCCCGGTAACTCTATCCCTGTTGCGTGTATTTTCGCCTTGGGATCGTTGATGCGCAGAAAGGTATTCTGGCTGCTGCCGGCCGGTGCGGACAAGCGCAAGGTGAGGGAGCGCGGCGAGCTTTGTTGATCCAATACTTTCATCTGCCGGGTTTCGGCGCCAGGCTCCGGCAGCGAGGAAGAAACTCCCACCTCGACCGCAGGCAACGGAATGGTCAGCGTGCCGTTGCGAAACTCTGCTGCGGGCGCCTGCGACTTGAGGATCACCGTCGAGGCTCCCGCTCCCGCGGCTCGAATTACCAATGTTTTTCCATCGCGTTTCAGCTCAAGATCCAGATGATCCTTGCCCAAAGGAACATTGTGGAGTTTGGCTTCTCCCCATTGCGCCGGCAGATTGGGTGTCACGCTGAGCGAATGCGCTTCCGCGTCCCACTCTAAGCCGAACAAGCCGCGAACCACAGGGGAAACGATCATGGCCGCCGACCACAATTGATGGGCAGTACTGCGCCCGAGCGGCTGGAAGAACTCTCCAGAGATCAGCTCCGTGGCGTTTCCCAGATCCTGCGTCCAAAGCAGGCCGGCATTCTGTTGCAAGTGGAGGTAAGCGGAAAGAGTATGTCCGGTGCGATATTCAGCCACCGAGAGCCAGCCGGTGAAGAGCGGCCAGACGCTACCCTGATGATAGCTGATGGGATCGTAAAAGCTGACGTGATTGCTTATATCGCGGTCTCCCCAGTCGGTCGAAAACTCGTCGGAGGCCCAGCGAGAGAACATGGATTGCTTATGATCCAGGGCGTAGGCGCCATCCCACCAGGCCACTGAAGGAAAGATGGTGGGGGTCTGGTCGATCGAATCCTTGTTATTCCAACTGAAGGCATAGAAGTTTTTTTGCGGAAGAAAATATTCACCTTCAATCAGCCCGCTAATTTTTGCGGCGCGGGTATCGGCTGCCTGGCCGGCGGCGGAGTGACCGCTGGCCAGCGCCAGATGGGCGTACGCAAGGCTCGCCTGCTCATCGAGCACGGCCATGTATATCTCCTGGCGTGGCATGCCCGGCCAGGATTCGACCCAGCCCGTGCCCTGAGAATTGTCGTAAATTCCGTCGCCATTGCCGTCGTGAGTGCAGATGAAGTTCCAGGCGCGCGCAATGCCTGCCCAGTTTGCAGCGACATAACCAACGTCTCCACTGATGCGCAGGTAGTCGTTCATGGCCATCAAGAACAGGGGCGTTGCGTCGGCGGCTGCATATTCGTAGGGCAAACGCCTCCAATCGACGAGGTTTGCGGTTTGCGAGAATTCATGGATGATCTTGCCTTCGGGACTTTGCCGGCGAAGCAGGAATTCCATTTCCTGGCGCGTGGTTTCAAATCCGCCATAGCTGTCGACTGCGTACAGCGACCACAAGGCATCGCGGCCAAAGAACCAGCCGAAGCCGGGACGCGCGGCATCGCCCGAGACCACAAAACCGGCGGTCAGAGCCTCTTCATCGTGATTGGGGATGGTCTCCACGCGGAGCTGGTCGATCGAGACCTCCGCCCAGGAAAAGGCGTCGTTCATCTGCCGGTCGGGTGTTTCGATGCTCATGTGCGAATTCAAGAACTCGCGATAGTACTTCTGGTTGCCTTCGTAGATGGAACGAAAATCGCCGTCGAGCTGCGCGAGCCGGCTGGCCATGGCTTCTCTGGTTGTCTCGGCCGGGCTGTTCCCCATGCTGAGCAGCAAAGGGAAAAGCGTCTGGGTGTCGCGCGCCGGATCGAAGTGGAGAACGAACTGCAGCGGGTAATACTTGGCGCGCTCCTGATACGGTGGCAGTACGCCCGGCTCGGCGGTGGGCATGGCGATGCCCGCCGCGTGGTCGGGAAAGTTGAGATGGAGGATATAGAAGCCGCTGGCATTTCCCGTCTTGACCCACTCTGGTGAGGGCCTGTCATCCGATTCGGCGGGCCACATCCTTTGCATGTTCGGGTCAAAGCTGAAGGTGAGCGTCATCGGGCGCACGGCCTCTATCTGATAGAAGATGGCCACGCCGGCGCCCTCGGGTACATGCTTAGGGGCCAGGATGATTTCGCGTATGGTGAAATTCGCGTGGGAAAACGTAACTGTAGTTGAATCTGGCCGAACGTCGATCCACGCCACTTGTTGATTGACGTCGATGGGCACGGCATAATTTTCCATCTGCGCCGAGATGCGCACGCCGCTCAAGATCTTCCAGGGAAAGAGCCAGGCCTCGTAAGAGCCGTCTTGCTCTCCCAACACGGCTCCCCGAGGTCCCACGACCGAAAAGGGGCGGGAAACTACGGCATCGCTTGAAATGATGGGGGTCTGCTGGGGGTGCAGGGGAAACAGCGGCAGAGTGGGTAGCTCGGGCAATGGTGTCTGCGCGAGTGCCGGGGCGCACAGCAGAAGGGCGGCCAGCAAGGCTAGTCCGATGGCCGGGTGGTTTCGTATGCGATCGGTGAGGACCGGCGAATCCCAGGTCCCAGAATCGGGACCCACGGCACCCGCCGCAGCTGCAACAACAGGCCGCCGGAGGCCTAGGATGCGGAGAGATTCTATTCTGCGCCAAGGTATCGTACTCCAAGCTGGCCCCGAACTATCGAGCCTGCGGCCCCGCCCAAGGAGACGTAAATCAGGGGCGTATACATTTGTGGTCTCCCACCCTTCGCACGGAACAGCACCGTGCAAAGGATGGGGCACCCTCGAGTGGTGGTGGTCTTGGAACCAGACTTCAAACAGATTCAGGGTGCCCCATCCTTGCGTAGCAAGGGTGAACCGCAGTTCTAGAACTGAAAGCGTGCCGAAAACTGCAGGCGGCGCATGGAGCTTCCGTCCTGGGAAGCGACGATGTCATTGATCTTGCCGGAGCTGGTGCCGCAGTCGATACAACCGCTGGGCTGACCGAGGTTGGGACGGTTGAAGATGTTGAAGGCCTGGGCCTGAAGCTGGAAGGTTAGCGCTTCAGTCAGGAAGAACCTTTTAGCGACGGAGAAATCGGTATTGAACAAACCTGGCCCCCAGAGGGCATCTCTCTGTATATTCCCAAAGGTTCCAGGGTAGGGGCGGCTATAAGGACCCTCTACCTGGCCTGGGGAAGTGAGCGTCGGAAGAGGAGTGAAGTAGGAGACGTTGTGGGCTACCGGGTTGAACGGTCCGACGTGCAGGCTGGCCGTGGGTCCGGTGCCAATTCCGTTGGGACGGCAGAGGCTTCCCCCCTGACCGTCAATGTCCTGATCCTGGGCGCAAAGCGAATAGGAGGGGGTAAAGGGCAGGCCGGTATCCGCGGTCAGCGTTCCATTCAGCGTGAATCCCCCGATGAGCTGGTTCGCCCACCCTGGAACCCCGGCGCCGACGAGATGGTTTCGACCGAATGGCAGATCCCAGTTTCCGGAAAAGATGAATGCGTTGCGCCGGTTGTAGTAGCTGTTGCCATAATCGGCTCGGGGATCGATGAAGAAGTAGTCCGACTCGTGCGCTCGGGCATGGGAAAAGGTGTAGTTGGAGAGAATCTGGAAGCCGTGGCTAAAGCGTTTTTGGTAAACCACCTGCAGCGCCTGATAGCTGGTGGTCGCCTCATTGGCGTTGTAGCGGAAGGCTTGGGTCCACCCAAAAGGGTGCCCATAACCGACGCCCAACTGCTGCGCATCACCGTTGTAGTACGGCTGGCGATCGTTGATGGTGAACATGCAGCGATTGAGTGCGGGGTTCGGATTGTACCCAGGGCAGCTGGTGGCTGGATTGATGTGATTAACCTGATTGAATCCCGCCAAGGTCTGCTGGTTGGGGTTCGCCTGGTTGGAGGAGTCGTACATATTGTGAATGCCGTGACTGGCGACGTAGGAGATTTGTACGGAGTCGGAGGACGACAGCTCCTGCTGTATGGCGACGTTCCACGCATCCAGAGTGGGAATCCGCATGGTCAGCGGACGAGTGGGCAGTTGTATGCCGTTGGGCAAAGGATAGTTGCCGCTGGCCGGGATAGCGGGGAACGTATAGAGAGGGGGTCCCTGGTTCAGCTTGAACGTGTAGTATCCGTTGTTGGACGCGATGAGGTTCTGGGTGACGGCTGTCGGATAAGAGAAGGTCAAAACCTCTCCGAAGGTATCCCCGGACCAGCCCATTCCATATACCCGGCCATAACCGGCGCGAACAACAGTCTTCGGTAACGCCTGCCAGGCGATGCCGACGCGTGGAGCAAAATGAGAGTACTGCATGTTGACGTTGAGGTTATTGCCGTAGGGCCCATACCCGGCGATGCGGACGTTTCCGGTATTCAGGTCCAGCAGTCCTCCCTGGCCCTTGCCGGCAACAGACTCCGGGAAATAAAGCTCCCAACGAAGACCATAGTTGAGGGTTAGCGTTTGTGTGGCACGCCATTGGTCCTCGCCATAGAAGAACATCCGTTTTTGCCGCTCGGCCGCATTGGTGTTCTCTATATTGGTCTGGTTAAAGGTATTTACGTCACCCAGAAAGAACGTGCCGTAGCCCAAGCCTTGGCTTCCAGGGCCTTGGGTGACCGAGGAAGGGAACTGAAAATTTCCGGAGAGAAGATTGTTGTTGTTGACGCCGACCAGATGGTTAAGCGCGTAGCGGATGTCGGCGCCAAACCTCACATTGTGATTTCCTATCACATGGGTCCAGTTGTTTGCCCCTTGAAATTGACTCTCGGTTTGCAAGTACAGATTTGCGGTGGTTCCATAAGTGACGGAAGAGCTTCCGTTCGTGCCATTGCTGGGCACAGCAACGGAAAACTGCGGCAAGCCGCCGGTGAGTGAAAGATTCCCTTGGTTCACGTTCGGGATGCCAAGCTGGGTGCCCAGCGGCTGATTGTAATTGGGACCTCGTTCATTGATATTGAGGCGGAACCAGCCGAAGCGAAAATCGGTAAGCCACTTGGAATTAAGCGCGTAGTCGCCCCCTGCCGCCACGCTCTGGTTGAGAGCGGTATCATTTCCGGCAAACATGCCCAAGCCGAATCCCTCCCCGCCGGCCCCTCCGAAGATCGGCTGTCCGGTGAGTGAAGAGTTGAACCGGGTGTACCGCCCAAAGGTGTGGAACGTTGGCCTTGTCTGGTCGTCAACGCGTACGTCGAACTGGTCGGTGTTGAAACCGCCCGACCCGGAGGCGCTGTAGTTATTGTAGATTTGTCCATTGGCAAAATTCGGCAGCGGCATTTGCTTGACTAGGTTTACCGCGGGTGTCGAGAGGCGGCCGGCGGGAATGATGTTATTGGTGAAGGGGGTGCGGTTGGTTGTTCCGTTCGGGTTGGACTCGGGATCGTAGATCTGATAGGTAGAGCCGCCGCCCAGGGACGGATTGAGATACTCGCTTAAATTGCAAGCGCCGCCTGAGGTGCATGTGCTATGGGCAAGGGCGGTGGGAACCGTGGTGAGAATCGTGACCCCTGTCTTCTCGCGGAGACCCTGGTAGTCGCCGAAAAAGAAGAGCTTGTCCTTCTTGACCGGTCCTCCGATTGCTCCGCCGAACTGGTTGTGGACAAAAGAAGGAATCGAGTTGGGTCCGATCTGGGTGAAGGGATCGCGCGCCTGCTGCGCGTCGGAGCGCCGGTATTCAAATGCCGAGCCGTGAAATGCATTGCTGCCCGACTTGGTTTGCGCGGTCACCAGCCCTGCCACCGCTTTCCCGAATTCAGCATCATAATTTTGCGAGGTGACTTTCATCTCGGATACGGCGTCCAGGTTGGGATTGATGACGGCTACGCCCTGAATCGGGTCCTGATTGTCCGTGCCATCCAGTTCATAGCCGGTGGCGAAGGGTAACTGTCCGTTCACTTCTATCTGTTCGCTCTCCTGTGGATTTGTCGCTTGGCCGACACTCCAGCCGATATAGGTCGTGCCCGGTGTGAGGAGCTCGAAGGAGGTAAAGTTCCGTTGCAGGTTGGGCAGATCTTCCAGAGCGCGCGAATTGAGCTCGGTGCTGACGTCGGCGCGGTCCGTGGTAAGTAAAGGCGCTGCGGTAGTCACTTGAACCGTGCTGGTTGCAGCTCCAACCTGAAGTTTAAGATCGACCTTGGGAGCGGTATCGGCATACACGACGACGCTGGGAACGATGGCTTTTTGAAAGTGAGGCGCTTCGGCTTGGACACTGTATGTCCCTGGGATGAGGTGATCGACCCGGTAATCGCCGCTGGAGTTGGTGGTGGTCTGAACCGGGATATTTTTTGAGACATCAGTGACCGTAACCGTTGCTCCGGGAACCAGCGCTCCCGAATTGTCGGTGACCGTACCGAAGATCGATCCGTAGACGGCCTGGGCGGATGATGGCTTTCCGGCCACAAACCAGAGAAGCAGGGCCACGAGCGTCGGCAGGGTCCACGCAGTTTTTTTAGTGCACAGGTACTGTTGGGGAACTAAAGTCTTCATCGGTTGCCTCCGGAAGGGAACGGGCCAATAGACTCACAGTTATTAAGAGGTGGGACATTCCGGGCCGCTTTCCGGCAGACTCGCGGAGCGGTCCCCGGATCTCGTCTTGGGGGGAGATTCTCTGCGGGAAAGAGGGGGCGCTGCCATCGTTTGGACCCGGGCGGCATCCAATCAGCAATGCCGGCTCTTCTGTACTTCCAAGAGTGAAGGTTGCTTCCGATGTTGCCAACGTTTTTCACGGTGATTTCACTCGTTAAAAACCTTTCATACCCGGTGATTTTGGAGCGGTGCGATGAATCCGGCTCCGGCCTCTAAAACGTGGAAAGTGCAAAGCGATCCGCGCTGGCGGCTGCTGGAGCGGATTGCCTCCAGTCAACATCTGAAGTCCTCCGCCCGGCTGCGCGATTTGTTGTTTTACGTAGCGGACTGTGCAATTCGAGAGGCGCCAGCGGAAGCCACTGAACAGCAGATCGGTATCCATGTCTTCCACCGTGCGCCCGGCTACAATTCCAGCGAAGACAGCATTGTCCGTACCCACGCCCGATTGCTGCGGCAAAAGCTTGCCGCCTATTTTGCCGAGGAAGGGATTGGCGAAGATCTGATTCTGGAGGTGCCGAAGGGGCACTATCTCCCGATTTTCCGTCCGCGCACCGCGCCGCTGCCGTTGGCGCAAACTAGCCCCCGACTGGCAGCGCTGCCGGCGACGATTCCGGTCACGATCCGCGCGCCTCGCCGTTCCCCCCGGAGGACGATAGCGATAGCGCTGCTCATGTTGCTTCCGCTGCTGGCGGCATCAGCGGCCTGGATCTGGCATCCGCGGGTCAAGCCAGCCGACTCGACGGTGGAGAGGTTTTGGCAGCCCTTTTTGGGGAGCGACTCGCCCCTGGTGGTGTATAGCAACGCTCTGTTCGTCGGAGATTCCACCAGCGGCATGCGCTATGCACCAGACCAACCTCCGGAGGATGCCGAGCTCTCAACGGATTACGTGGATACCTACACCGGCATCGGGGAGCTGACCTCGGTCTACAACCTCACCAGGCTCTTTGATTCCTATCAGTCGCACTTCACGTTAAAACGAAGCCTGCTGATGACATGGGACGAGGCCAAGCTGAAGAATTTGATCTTCATCGGATCGGTGGCGGAAAACCCCTCGCTGCGGGTGCTGCAGTCTACGACTGACTTTTCCATGGTGGCGGAGCCGGGATCGGCGGGTGTCGTCAATCACCACCCCAAGCCCGGCGAACCGGCGATCTATTCGCGGCCTGAGCGCCCGCTTACCAGGGATTATGCAATTCTTGCGCTGCTGCCGGGAGTTCAGCCAGGCAAACGAATGTTGATCTTTAGCGGATTGACCACTCTCGGAACCGAGGCCGCGGTTGATTTTGTCTGCCGGCCAGACAGTACAGCCGAGCTCCTTGGACAGATTACCGGCCCGAAGGGAGAGATCCACTCCTTTGAGGCCGTGCTGGAGACGACGATTGGCGGAGGAGTTCCGCTACAGACTCGACTGGTGACGATTCGCGTTCATTGAGCAGTGAATCCCAGGTCCCAGAATCGGGACTACTTCGACAAACATCGGACGGCAACCAGCATAAGAGTCCCGAAGGGACGGCGCGAAAATAGCCCAGCACGAAGTGCTGGGTTTCGGGAGAGCAGGCTCCAGTCCCGCAGGGACGACTGAAAAAAGGGGAGTCGAGCAAATGCTTCAGCCGTCCCTACGGGACTGTTCCCCTATTTAAGTCTGACCCAGCACTTCGTGCTGGGCTATTTTCGCGCCGTCCCTTCGGGGCTATCCTTCGGAACTATTTTGTCCGGATCTCTGTCGTTTGCCTCCAAAGCCTGCCCGGATCACATCACTTCACGGATTCTAGGGTGGGTTGGTTTTCCGTGCGAATCGCCGAGGCTAGATCCGCTTCCCGCTTGGCGTCGTTCTCCTGACCGAGCTTGTGGTATGTCTGGGCCAGCAGCGTGTGAGTTAAGGTATTGCCCGGATCCATTTTCTCAGCGTGTTTCAGGTACATGGCAGCGGTTTGCGGATCCTGGCGGCGCAGCAGAACCTTCCCCATCTGGATGAATGGCCCGGTGCTTGAGGTGTCGAGCGAGATGGCCTTGGTCAGGGCTTGCTGCGCCTCCTGCAATCTTCCGCTTCGCTCATAAACATCCCCCAGCCGGTCGTAGGTGCCCGCATAGGTTGGATTGATGCGGCGCTCGCTCTCGAATTCCCTGGTTGAAGCTTCAATATCCCCTTTGAAGAGAAAAGCCTCACCCAGCATGAAGTGTGCCAGCGGAAGATCCGGGGAGAGTTGAAGCGCTTTGCTCGCCTGTTCGGCGGCGGCCTGGGGAAGATTGACGTGCATGAGCATTCTCCCTAAGAGGAGATAGGCAGACGCAGAGCCTGCGGGAACTCCAAATTCAGCCGCAAATGCTCCGCGAGCATCGTCAAAGCGGCGAGAGTCCAGATAGCACAATCCGAGAACATAGTTGGCGTCGGTATTTGCATTCGGCGTCCATTGACGCACCCGTTCGAGGAAGGGAATTGCAGCCGCGGGCTGGTTCAGGCGATAGAGGGTAAGACCCTCCATTTGTACGGATTCAATATCGGAGGGATCTTCTTGCATAGCCTTGGCGAAGGCGCGCTGCGCCTCTACCAGCTTGCCGTTGCGATAATAGGCAACTCCAAACTCGTGTTGCAAGCCTTTGACGGGAGGTTGAACGGTTGTCAACTGTTGAAGAAGAGCGATCGCCTCGGATACCTTGCCCTGTTCGAGAGCCTGTTGCGCCCGAAGCATGATCTGCTGGGGATTGCCCGGCGCAGGAGACTGGCCGAGGCCGGCCGAAGCTGTGGCAAGCGTGATCAGGGCGAGTGCTACGATACGCATGACATAGTTAGCATACTGCTAGAATCGGCTGTTCCTTGGCTATGGGGAGAGCGAAACGTGATCGATGTCATGCACGAGGCGTTTGCCATCACCAGCGCGACGATCCTGGTGGTGGGAGCTCTGTTCCCGATCGTCAACCCACTGGGAAGCGCGGCCATTTTTCTTAACCTGATCGGGGACGCTAGTCCGAAGGTTCAAGAATTGCTGACACAAAAGATTACTGTCTATAGTTTCTTTCTTTTGATTTGCTCGCTGCTAATTGGCGTCAAAGTGCTTTCCTTTTTTGGCATCTCTATTTATGCGGTGCAGATCGGCGGAGGACTGGTCGTCGCGGCGACGGGATGGTCTCTGCTCGGCCAGTCTCCTCAAGATCCTAAGTCGCCATCCCGGACCGATAGCGACATTCTGGCCAATGCCTTTTATCCCTATACCTTGCCCATCACCGTAGGGCCTGGCTCGATCTCCGTGGCCGTCACGCTGGGAGCACACTTGCCCGTGGAACTGCACGCACGTTCGATTTTCTCTCCAGCAGTGCTTATCGTCTCCATTGTAGGAGTAGCTGTCATCTGCCTGATTATTTATCTTTGCTACCGCTATGCGAGGGGGGCTGAAAGGCTTCTTGGGGCCTCTGGGACATCGGTCTTTATGCGCCTCTCATCTTTCATACTGCTCTGCATCGGAATACAAATCATGTCGGCGGGAGTTAAAGCATACTTATCCTCGCTGGGTTCGCATTAGACTCCGGGACGCACACCGTATACTCAGTTTCATGGAAACCGGATTACGCAATCGAGTTGCTATTGTCGCGGCTTCGAGTAAAGGGATAGGACGCGCCACCGCTCTCGCGCTTGCCGCCGAAGGAGCGAACCTCGCCCTCTGCGCTCGCAACGTGGAAGAGCTTAACCAGGTCGCGGACGATGCCCGGCGCAGCTATGGGGTCGAGGTATACACGGAAAGTTTCGATGTCGCCGAGGATGAGCGTGTGCGGCGGTTTGTGGACTCGGTTCATAGCCATTTTGGCCGGATCGACGTCTGTGTAACCAATGCGGGCGGCCCGCCCGCGAAGCCTTTCGCCGAGACCACTATGGCGGAGTGGGATCGCGCCTACCAGTTAAACCTGCGCAGCATTGTCTCCTTTGCCCAGGCCGTCCTGCCGCGCATGCAAGCCAAGCGATGGGGCAGGCTCATTACCATCACTTCCGTCTCAGTCAAACAGCCCATTCCGGAGCTGGTTCTCTCCAACTCCATTCGCACCGGCGCGCTGGGATTGGTGCGCTCCCTGGTCAGCCAGTTCGGGCCGGACAATATCACGATCAACAATGTCGGGCCCGGCATCACGGCAACCGATCGCATGAAGGAGCTCTCGGAGAAGCGCGCCCGGGCTGCCGGTCTTTCCGTCGAGGAATACAACGCGCAGACGGCGAAGGATATTCCGCTTCGCCGGGTGGCGAAGCCGGAAGAGGTTGCGGATGCAATCGTGTGGCTGGCTTCAGAACGAGCCTCCTATATCACCGGCCAGACAATTCTGGTGGATGGTGGCGTCTACAGGGGAATCTAGGTCCCTGAAAACTGTTCTCTCAGCGGCTAAAGAGGCTGCGGAACAAAAGAGTCCCGTAGGGACTATTGAAAAGGAGCGAGGGATTCAGCCGTCCCTGCGGGACTCGTCTCTTATAGAACCCCACCCCAGCACTTCGTGCTGGGCTATTTTCTTGCCGTCCCTCGCGGGACTTACCATGCCCGTAATTTGGGGGCTCGGCTTAGTGCCGAACTACACTTCAACAGTTAGGTTAGCTTCGCGAAACTGGGGCACTCGAAGTCTGCTTGAAGTATGGATCCAAAATGGCCATCAATCGAGGGTTTCCCATATCTGGCGCGCCCTTTGCGCCAGATGTGGGGCACCGCAGATCTCTTCACTCCGCTGGGCTCCGGTCGAGATGACAAAGTTAGGCCTAAATCGGCTGCGGAAAAACTCCGTAGAAGGGTTTTGGTGGAAGCCCCCTGCTTTAGCAGCGCTAAAGCGCATGATCAATTTTGGGCCTCTCCCGAAGCGCTGCAGCGCTCGTACCCCGCATAAATGCGGGAGCTTCCACCAACTGCATTCTGTAGAAAACCCAGGTCCCAGAATCGGGACCTGGGGCACCCGCTTTTCACACCGCAAAAGCAAAGGGCGCCGGAGAGGCGCCCTTTACTTTTGCAAACGTGGGTTATTTCTACGGCAAGTAATAGCGGAAGGAGGTCCAGAACATATTGTTTGTGGCCTGCGGAGTGGCTCCTATGCCTGACCAGATATTGCGCTGGAAGTAGGCATATTGGAGTCCTTGACGCAGACGTCCCATGGGGCCGTTGTAGAAATTGTACCAAGTGCCAACGGTAAACTCTTGAACGTCCTTGGTATCGGCAGTGCAGTTGCTCTGGGAGCCAGGGGTGTAGCCCGCGTTGCCGGTTGCCGGGGGCGGTTCCGTATCGCATCCGGTTTCGACGTTGTAGGGCGATCCGTAGCCCACTGCTTTGCCGGGAGCGGTGATGAAGTAGCGCCGGCCGGCGTAATCCGCACCGTAGTTCGCGTAGACATCGAGGCGTGGCGTGACATGGAACTCCAGTGTGCCCAGGGCGGAGAAGCCATGGATGAGCGCCAACTGTCCGTCCGGGCGGACAGTGGTGTCGGCGATCTGGCTGCTGCCATAACGGCCGATGCCTTCGCCCCACAGACCCTTCAGACCGACATCCAGATGCTTCTGCAGCGTGGGAACCCGTAAGCTGCCGCCGATGCCGCCGCCGGTGGTGGCGTCATTGTATGCGCCAGCCGCTGAAGGAGGAGTAGAGGCGGCGTTTGGATAGACACGATCCCGGAAGAAGCGGCCGATACCAAAGACCTCGTAGTGTCCCCAACCCGGTTCGTAGGCCAGCTTGGCGACAAAATCGGGAGCCACGTTAGACGCATAGCTTGCTGTGGCGTTGTAGAGACCACCTCCGGTTCCTAACTGACCGACGATGAAGTTGTACGGAAGATTGTGGCCGACGACGCTGGGAATCTGGGCATTTTCAGCCGAAACGGCCAGCGAGAGTTTGTCGCCGAAATCTTTACTGACGCGGAAGCCGTACTGCCGCTCCCAGACGAAGCCCGCGGTGTACTGCGGATCGATGGTGGACGGAAGGATCTCGGTTTTATTTTGCGTCAACTTAGTCGTTTCCGTTGCCAGGGACCACATCTGGCCGCCGGTGAAGGTCAAGCTGCCCCAGTGAGCCTGCGCCCAGAGTTGGCGTTGGCGCATGGTGTAGCTGTCGCTCTGATTGTTGTTGGAAGTGACGCCTGCGCTCAGCCAGTCTGCCTCGTAATAACCGTGGAGGGTGAGGTCGGGGCTAACCTTTCCTTCAGCGTAAACCGCGACACGCGACTGCCGGCCCGATCCGTAGAACTCCGAATATTGGCCCTGGGGCGCATTGTTGAGTGGAATCCCGGTGAATGTGGTATTGAGGCCGCCGCCTGTAGCGCGCTGCCGCCATACAGTTTCCGCCGCCAGAAAGCTGCCCGCGGGCGAGAGCGTGACACCCTTGTAGTGGATCGCATCAGGGTTGTTGACGGCCGTCTGGAGCTTGGATTGGTTCTCCTGAATCGTGGCCGCAGTGGCCGCAGTAGAGGCATTGCTCGATTTGAGGTCGGTCACGGCTCCCTGCAGATTGGTCACCGCTTGGCCCGTCCCGGCTATAGTCTCCGATTGCTGCTGGGCCTGCTGCTGTGCCTGGTTTGCCGAAGCCTGCGCTGCCGCCGCCGCCTGCTGTGCTTGTTGCAACTGCTGATCGCGGTCGGAAAGCTGTTGCTTGAGCTGCTGGATTTGGCCTTCAAGATCCTGCCGTAGTTCTTGAATTTGACTTTCAACCGAGGGTCGCGCTGGAACTGCCTTCCTGGGAGTCGCTCTTCTGTGGGGCGTGGGTTTCTTCGCTGAACTCGAGGAAGAAGTTGCGGGCGCCGTACTCTGGGCATGCCCAGCAATCATCGCCGAGCCCAGCGCCAGTGTCGCCAGCGTCTTTAAAGTAAATTTCATTTGACCTCGCTTTACCGTATTTGTTCCAGTCCAATCGCAAAAGGGATGGCCCCAGCCGCAAATCAGAATTGTCCGATCGCGAGCAATTCCTCGCCGAGGATCTCCATTACCCGTCGGATTTGAGAGTGGGGTCAGTAAAATCGGACTGCTCTATTTGGTAGCTTCGCAGTGGAATGTGAAAATTTGAAGAATCGGAGGTAAATAACCAAAGAAACGGGGTTATGGAAGTTCTTGAGGGGGCAGTCTTTGCGGGGAGTTGTTGCATCGGGATTGACGCGCGGCGCGGTGCGATCCGCTTTGATGGCGCCAAAGGCCGCCCCTTGGGGCATCTGTTCGCCCCTGGCGAACGTAGTAAAGTTAAAGAAGAAGGAAACTCCCGCCCGGGGGGCGGCGAGTGCACCTATGCAGATCGAGAAGCCAGCATCCATCCCGCCTTCTGAAATCACACCGAAAGCCGTATATCTGAATCGCCGCGCTTTCATGGCCGGGGCCGCGGCTTTAGGAGTTGCGGGCCTGGGAGCGGATCGCGCCGCCCGCATCTTCGATCCACGTCAGACGGTTGAGGCGGATACTAAATTAACCACGGTTAAGAGCCCGCTTTCGACCACCGGGGAGACGCTCACGCCTCTCAACGACATCACCCATTACAACAATTTTTATGAGTTCGGCGTCGAAAAGGACGATCCTGCGCGTAATGCCGGACGCATGAAAACCCGTCCCTGGATTATCAAGGTCGATGGCGAGGTCAAAACCAAGAAGACCGTCAGCATCGACGATCTTCTGAAATTTCGTCCCCTGGAAGAGCGGGTCTATCGCCATCGCTGCGTAGAAGCCTGGAGCATGGTGATTCCCTGGGCCGGTTATTCGCTCTCGGAGTTTATCAAATGGGCGGAGCCGACCCCGAAAGCGAAATATGTGCAGTTTCTCTCTCTCGCCGATGCAAAGGTGATGCCCGGTTTGTCGCAGATTAATCTCAACTGGCCCTACTCCGAAGGGCTGCGCATGGACGAAGCGATGCATCCGCTCACTCTGCTTACTTTCGGTCTGTATGGAGATGTGCTGCCCAACCAGGACGGAGCTCCGGTTCGCGTGGTGGTGCCATGGAAGTATGGCTTCAAGTCGGCGAAATCGATTGTTCACATCCGTTTCACTTCCGGCCAGCCTCCCACGGCGTGGAACGAGATGTCTCCCAACGAATACGGATTTTATTCGAACGTAAATCCCAACGTAGACCACCCGCGCTGGAGTCAGAAGACGGAGCGCCGTATCGGTCTTTCCTTGTTTAGCCAGCGCCGGACTACGCTGATGTTTAACGGCTACGGAGATCAGGTCGCGCATCTTTATGCGGGCATGGATTTGAAAAAGAATTTCTAGCAACTAAGGCGAGATCAATTGCCCACCGAATCACCGATCCAGTCCGCCCGCGGATCGAAGGCCGCCGGCCCCCAGGACCGGAAGCGCGGACGATCCGGCGCGATGCCGGAACGCGTCATCGTCGCGCTGAAGATTCTTGTCTTTCTTGCCTGTCTGGCGCCGCTCGGCCTTCTCGTCTTCTACGGCTTTCAAAACAACCTGGGACCCGATCCCACCGCCACGGTTACTCATGCCACCGGCTTCGCTACCCTGCGTCTGCTGGTGATCAGCTTGTGCATCACGCCGGTTCGCCGGTTGTCAGTTTGGCTTTCGTGGCTGATACGCTTTCGCCGTATGCTCGGACTCTTCGCGTTTTTCTATGGCTGTCTGCACCTGCTCACCTATTTGTGGCTGTTTGCGCATTTCAGCATGCCAACCATCCTGGATGATATTGTGAAGCGGCGCTACGTTCTGGCCGGTTTCACCGCATGGGTGTTATTGGTTCCGCTGGCCCTGACCTCAACGAAATGGTCGATCCGCAAACTGAGTGGAAAGCGCTGGCAGGCGCTTCATCGGCTTGCCTACGTGTCGGCGATTTGCGGAGTAATCCACTATTGGTGGATTGTGAAAACCGGTGTTCGCACTCCGATGACCATTACATTGGTGCTGGCCGTAGTGTTGGCAGCCCGTCCGCTGTGGACCCTGGTCGAAGCTCGGAAACGGCAGCTCACCCGGACTTGATTCCGGCGGCCCTTCTGGTCCTACTATCGATTTGTTATCTCGACCGGAGCATTCATGGACTGCGGCCCAACCATGTGAGATGAAATCGGGTTGAGCAATTACGGCAAATTTGTCATCACGACCGGATCTGTGGTCTATCTTTGAGAAAACCGCAGATCTCTCCACTCGCTTCGCTCCGGTCGAGATGACAAAGTTAGGTGTAGTTGCCGATAAACCTGCCATCATCGTCCGTCCGTCTTTGCCTTTCTTTCTGTCATTCCCGAAGGGAATCTGCTTCTGCTCTCTCAGGCATACTCGCTTTCCAGCGTAGGGAAAGCAGATTCCCTTCGGGAATGACAGAAAGAAAAGCAAAGACGGACAAGGAGGGCAGAAGCGCGCTCCCCAAATCTCTCCAGCCGCTTGGCGCCTATGCGTAATTCCGTCGAACATGTCTGTTTCTAACGGAAAGGAGCGCATTCCCGGGGCGGCTGCGAGCAGATATTTCTCTTGGCCGGAGTACTTATCGATGAAATCGCGCCCCTTGGAGAGGATCTCGGCCTGAGTCTTGTGTTGAGCAAAGGCTTCGATCTTTTTGGCTTTGCGGTCTTCCAGTTCAAGGACCAGCGAGGCGGGCACAAGAGCAATCTCCCGAGCTTCCTCCGGAGTCGTCCTGAAGAGAAAAGTTGGAGCCGAGTAATAGAGCTTTTGCGGCAGCCAAGGGAGCCAGGCCCGCGTCTGCCTGCTCAGGAGCAAAATTGCCGCGCCCCGCCCAATGAAAGGCTGCTGTGGCGAAGCAGGACGCCATCGTATGGTCCGGATGACGATTGGCTCCGCCGTCGCCTCCGAAGGTGAGCACCACGTGAGGACGAAAGCGGCGGATGCGTTCGACCAGGCTGGTCACGACTTGCGCGAAACTCTGCTCGCGCCAACTTGCCGTCGGGATAATCGAGCACCTCGCCGTGGTCGACCTCCAAGGTACGCTAGGGCGACTGAGAATTCCTGCCGCCGTAGCCGCCCCAATTCTTCATCGGTGCGCGCGTTTCCGCGATGCGACGCCGCGGTTCCCGCGGTCAGGCAGACCACGCTGGTCTCAACGCCGCGCGCGTGCGCCATCATCAATGTTCCGCCGAAGGCTCCGCTCTCATCGTCGGGGTGAGCGGTAATACACATCAGCCGTAGTGCCAAAATGTCTTCTCCTCTGCAAGCTGAATCTATGAAAAATCAGTCCCAGGGCAGGGAAGATTGCGCCACCGGAAAGAAGCTTTTTCGATGCAAGGAGACATGGGCCGTGCGCAAGCAGAGCCCGTTTGTGTTGCGGGGTGCTGTAGCCCTTGTGAGATGCCAGTCCATACTGCGGGTACTCCCGATCCAGTTCACACATGCGCCGGTCGCGGTAAACCTTGGCGACTACCGAGGCGGCGGCAATCGAGATGCTCAAACGAGTCGCCATAGATGATGCTGGTCTGCGCCAACGCCAGGTCCAAGCCGCATGGCGTCGATCAGCAAGATGATCCGGCGCGGGAGTCAGGCAGGAGACCGCGGCGGTCATTGCCAGCCTGGTAGGCCTGATAGATGTTTACCCGGTCGATGGTCTCCGCGTCTACTTCCTGAATGGCGATCGCCAGGGCCTTGCGCTCGACGATTCGCGCCAGTCGCTCGCGCTCTTCCGCAATCAGTTGTTTGGAATCGCGCAAACCCTGGATGCGGCAGCCTTCCGGCAAAATCACCGCGGCAGCTACCACCGGGCCGAAGAGCGCGCCACGTCCCACTTCGTCCACTCCGGCAATCACCCTTGCACCCGCACTGCGCGCGGCTTTTTCATAGCGGTTGCCGCAGACCAGGCGACCTGAGCAGGCGCATCTTGCGGGCTGCGGGAGACAGTTCGCTTCCTCTACCGGGAGCGGTTTCGGCGGCTCACTCATGACCAAAGTTGAGTGTATAGCAAATGCACTGATGACTGGAGCAATTCCCGAGTGGAACATTTTCGAATGCGACAGAAAGGCACCGAATGCAAGAAGCCTGCGCCCTCCGGCGTTTCGTATTTGCAGTTGCTATTCTGTCATTCGAAGAATCTGCTCGTCTAGCGCTCCAGGAATTCGATCTGATTTACTGAGGCCAGCGCTAAAGAGCACTGCGTTTAGGTTCTTTCCACTTCCTTCAGACGGGCCGCTTTGCCGCGCAGGCTGCGCAAGTAGAAGAGCTTGGAACGCCGCACGCGCGCCGACCGCACCTTCTCAACCTTGTCGACCACCTTGGAGTTAAACGGAAAGATGCGCTCCACGCCCTGGCCAAAACTCATTTTGCGGACGGTGAAGCAGCCTTGCGGTCCGTTCTTGCGGGCGATCACGATGCCTTCGAATGCCTGCAGGCGCTCTTTGTCGCCCTCTTTGATTTTGACCTGCACGCGAACCGTATCGCCCGGCGCGAATGCAGGAAGATCCGTGCGCCCAAGCTTCTCGGCGAGACGTTGCATTACTGGATGAATAGACATAAATTTTGCTTTCCGATCGTTGATTCAGAGCTCTTCCGGCGCACAGGCCAGAACTTCTAGTTTACACGGAATCCTCAATTTCCGCGCGGTCAAACCCGGACGCCGGGGCTCATGTCCGGGATGTTTTGCGTCTCGTCAGGCAGGAGTCCGGCGCAGGAACTCGCCGATCTTCCGCGGTCAGCTCGGCGCCGGTGAGCAAATCCGGACGATTGCGCCAGGTCTTCTCGAGCGCCCTTTGCCGCCGCCATTTGCGAATCTGCTCATGGTTGCCGCGGCTGAGAACCTCAGGCACATCCGATCCGCGGAACTCGGCCGGTCGCGTGTAGTGGGGATAATCCAGCAGGCCGCCAGCGCCGTGGGTAGATCGCGGCGCCGCCTGCGTCCGCCTGTCTCCGGCTTTTGCAGCTCGACGTCTGACAGCCCGAAGCTCTCAAACTCGCTCGAAGACTCGTTGCCCAGCACGCCCGGGCAAGCAGCCGCATCGTTGCGTCGATGATGACGGCAGCTGCCCAGCTCACCGCCGGAGAGCACGTAGTCGCCAATCGAGAGCTCCTGATCGGCGATCAGACTCGTTCACGCGTTCGTCGACGCCTTCATAGCGTCCGCACAAAAGCACAATCTGTTGCATTTGCGCCAGTTCGCGAGCCACATTCTGGTTGAATTTTCTGCCTTGGGGAGAGAGCAGAATTACGGTTTGCCGGCGCGACGCGCGCGATCCGCCTTGGGCGCGATGCCCAGCGACTCGACAGCTTCAGCGAGCGGCTCCGGCTTCAACACCATGCCCTCGCCGCCGCCGAAGGGACGGTCATCCACGGTTCGATGCCGGTCATGGGCAAATGTGCGCAGATCGTGGCGGCGGATCTCCACCTTCCCGGCCTGGATCGCGCGCTTGACAATCCCATGCTCGAAGATTCCAGCGAAAAATTCGGGAAAGATCGTGACTATGTCGAAGCGCATCTTAGTCCGCCTGAACTGCTTGCTACTCGCCGTTCTGCTCCTGCCGCTCTCCGCATGCCGCCTCCGTTCTTCCGCTCTTCAGGGTCAACGGAGCTTGAAAGCGATAACAGGCCCTCCGGCAGTTCCATCTCAACGCGTTTCGCCGTAAGATCCATCGTGCTTCAAGTACGCCTTAACAAAGGGAATGAGAGCAGGCTCCCCTCTTGCAGTACGCACCACCAGCATCGCCGGTCGCTGCGCCTTCCGGCTGCACGTCGATGATCTCGCCTGCATCGCGGGCGCTGCCGCCGCTTACGTCCGACGACACGCATTCCCACCAGGTCGCTCATGTAGACCGCGTCCTCCGTCAAGGGCATGCGCTCCGCGAGGGGGATCAGCTACTTCGCAGTTGCGCAGCATTTCCGCCTCACTGATCGAATCGACGCCGGCAAACTTGAGCACCACGCGATCCTTTGTGGAGCCAATGGGCTCTCGAGATTTGCTTCACGAATCCGGGATCGCACGAGCGCCTGCATTTTGAGCGGTCCAGCCGCTCGCAGATAAAGCCTCTTGCGGCTGGCGAAGCTCTGCGGAAAGTCGGTCAGAATGTCGGCGAGCAACTCACCGCGGCGTCCCTGAGGGCGGACGATGCGTGCCAGAACTACCCAACTTGCATCGATGGTTGTCACGGGGTGAACCTGAGCTTGGCTGAAATCTACTGCTCGACGTCCCGCCGCACCCTCTTCCAGGATGTCCAGCGTGTATCGATGGTGCAGCTTCATGCTCACGGCGCTCAGGATGGTGCGCATGGAGCGCGCCGTCCGGCCCTGCTTGCCTATCACCTTTCCAACATCGGATGGGGCAACCCGCAAGCGCAATATCGTATTTTCGTCTCGCGCAACGGCTTGTACTTCAACCGCTGCGGGTTCGTCAACCAGAGCCTTGGCGATTTCCGTCACCAATTGCTGCATGTCATCGTGTTTCTCAGCAAAAGTCATCGATGTTCAACCCTCGGAAAATGCCGGGGCCGATGCCAGGACTCTTCTCCGGCGATCGGCCCAAAGCTTAAGAAATGGCACCTGGAGCCCAAGTTTTCTCAGGTCTCCTTGTGATGACAAATTAAACCCGTTTTGCTGCGGTTGTGTCCAGTGGAGAACTCAGCGGGTGCTGCAGAATGTCTTCCCTGGCACGGCCGTCTTTTTTGCATGACCGGCAACTAAGGTTTCGGATACTTCAACTATGCGGCGGCGGGTTGGCTGGGAACGGAAAGAAGCTTTTCTACCCGGTCGGATAGCTGGGCTCCCTTACTTCTCCAATAGTCAATCCGGTCGCGCTTCAAGTCCACGGTTGCCGGACTGGTGCGGGGATTGTAGGTTCCCACCAACTCTATGGAACGGCCGTTACGGGCGCGGTCCTTTTCAATGACAACAATGCGGTAATATGGCTGCTTTCGCGCGCCAAAGCGCGCCAGACGGATCATTAACACTGTTCTTTATTCCTTTCCAATCTTTCCCTAGGATCTTCCGTTGCCCCGGAAGCGGCCTGCCAGCAGCCGATTACGAACGCAGCGTTCGTTTGCGGGCCGCATTCGTTTTCTCGAACGATGCCGGCCGGGTCACGGAGTCCCAAAAAGGACGGGAGCAGGCGAGCGAGTCGGACGGACCGAGCGGCGGCGCCCTGTCGTAGTATTCCTGAATTCAAGGGTTTTCGCAAGGACTGGCGGCTCTTTCGCATCTTCACAGGGCCGCCGGAGCATCTATATCCCATGGCTACTTCTACCAAGGTTTCCCCGCAATCGGCATCTCTCGGCAGCCGCCAGCTCGGTGGTTCGGATCTTCACATTACACCTGTCGGCTTCGGCGCCTGGGCTTTGGGCGGCGGGGATTGGCAGTTCTCCTGGGGTCACCAGGAAGACGACGACTCAATTGCCGCCATTGAGCGGGCAATCGATCTCGGGATCAACTGGATTGACACTGCGGCGATCTATGGCCTGGGTCATTCGGAGGAGGTCGTCGCCCGCGCGCTCAAGCGAGTTTCAAAAAGGCCTTACGTTTTCACCAAGTGCTCCATGGTATGGGGGAAGGACGGAAGCATCGGGCACAGGCTCAAGAAGGAGTCGCTGCGCGCCGAGCTTGAGGCCTCGCTGCGGCGGTTGCAGCTCGATGTGATCGATTTGTACCAGATTCACTGGCCCGACCCCGATGCTGAAATCGAAGAGGGTTGGGAGACGCTTGCCAAATTCAAGGAAGAGGGAAAAGTGCGTTTCATCGGAGTCTCCAATTTCAGCGTGGAGCAGATGAAGCGCGCGCAAAAGATTGCGCCCATAACCTCACTCCAGCCGCCGTTCTCGGCGGTCAATCCCGCAGTCGCGGCGGAGATTCTACCCTTTTGCAAAGAGAACAACATAGGGGTAATAGTATATTCGCCCATGGCGTCGGGACTGCTCACCGGCAAGATGTCTGAGAAGCGTATCGGCGAGCTGCCACAAGACGACTGGCGAAAGAAGGCCCCTCAGTTCACCCAGCCGCGGCTCTCTCGCAATTTAAAGCTGGCTGAGTTTCTTGGTGAAATAGGGCGGCCGCATGGCGTCCAAGCCGGAGTTGTCGCGATTGCCTGGACTCTGAGCAATCCCGCTGTAACCGCGGCCATCGTGGGCGCCCGAAATCCCGGACAAGTGGAGGGAATCATCCCCGCGATGAACTTCCGCTTGACGGCGGAGGAATTTTCAAGGATAGAGGAATTCCGCCGGGGGGAGAGCTGAAAGGGCTGCCCAAGAATTCAGTGGTTAAATCTCGCCGAGAGTCCCAGGTTGCAGTTGCTTTTCTGCAAAGAAACAAACCGATGACAGTTGCGCAAGTGCAACATTATCAACAGTAGCCCGTGAGGCCAGTTTCATCTCTCGCGGGTCGGCAACGCCGGTGGAGGACTGGTCTGTCATTCCCCGCAGAGAATCTGCTTCTGGGGATGACAGAAAGGTAAGGCAAAAGCAGATTCCCTGCGGGAACGACAGAAAATAAGGCAAAGACAAGAAGGGCAAAGCAGATTCCCTGCGGGAATGACAGAAAGAAAGACAAAGACGGAAAAGCTTACGCTACTGCGTCGAGGTAGTCCGGGAACAGCATGGCGGAGTGCTCTTGCATGAATTGCGTTAAGCGCGCCAGCATTCTGCTGTAGGCCGCGGCGGCATGGTGTGCATTCAGGGAAGCGCCCGCGGAAGAGCCTGAAAGCGCGTGCTGCACCAGCGCCCGGATGACGAAGAGACGGATTTGAAAAGCGTCCCTGCGCAGATTCTCCAATAATAACTTGTCTACTCCGTCTCCGTGCTTGGCTGCGTAATCGGCCAGTTCGACCAGCACCGGAGCATTCTTGTACATGGACCACAACCCGTGGCACCCTTCGATTCGTTGCCAGATATCCTCGGTGGTTGCCTTGATCCCGCTTTTGTACAAGTAGCCTTCGGCGATGTCTTCAAAGCCCCAATCGTTGTTACAGAGGCGAGCCACGATTTGATTCCAACTTCTCTTGCGCCGCATCACTTGATGTCTGTGCCAAATGATTGCGTAGCTAATGAGAGCAGCCGTTCCGAGGGCCTGCATAAAAGTTAGGAACATGGCGTTATTTCACCTGTGACCGTATAACCGCAGTGCGCGTGTCTCGAGCTCGTCCAGCTATTGTTACCAGAAATTGCTGCATTTGGGGACTAAATTCGCGTCGTTCTGCCTCTTTAGTTGTAAACGCCCAGATGAAGAACCCGAGCTCCAGAAGATAGGCGCCAACCTTCACATGATCCGCAGCCATGGATTGGACGCCATGGCTCTGAAGCACGCTGGCAATCAGGTCGATCGCGCTATAGAAGGAGAGTCCGGTGGCTAGTTGCAGAACCCTGTCTTTCCAGCCGATTCCCAGTAGCTGGGCGAAGCCGGCGATAGCGGCAAAGAGTAGCATGCGCAGCAGCCCGACAGTCAGGTCGAGAGGAAACTTCAGCTTTGCATAGATTCCGCCGCTATGCGGATTCACATGCCAGGCCAATGCAATCCCCCCCGCAATCGCTATTAAAACCACATAGACAAAGATCTTGATGGCTTTGGGGGGTAAAGAAGAGCGCACCGGTTGAAGAACATGCCAGGCAATTTCGAAGAGAACCGCTAGCTCAAGCAGGTACTGCACGGGCAGCACGAATAGAGCCCCCCATGCAGCGGAACTCCCCGGAACCGCCACGCCTATGGCGGGAACCAGAAGGTCTGAAAGGATGTTGAAAGCGATGTAGGCAGTGAAGACCGGGAAGGTCCTGTACTGGCGGCGAGCCAGAAGTGTGCCCAGCAGCACAAGCTCTGCCAGGCCTCCTAAAAAAAAGACGACGCCCCAAAAAGCTGCCAGTGTCACGCTGCACCATTCTTGGTTGCAGCATAGATCATACCGTGGTGATTGCCTATATCAACCTGGTGTCGTATTGAATGTCAAAAGTGTCATGCCGCTTAAATGCGGCCGGCTCGTCCATCCGGGCAAGCGAAAAACTGGCTTATGAGCAGCCGGCTGGTAAGCCGGCTGCTCCGATTTCTTTTCAATTCCGGAGAACAAGACGAGATCGACTACAAATTCCACAACCATGAAAAGCAATAGAGAAGAGGGCTGGCATGGGCGGCAGAAGACATGGCTAGAAGTCCGACGACTGTAAGCGTGCGGATAATGGTCATTTTCACGTGAAAACCTCTTTCAGGGCGCAGGTGCGCTGAAGCGGAGGTTACCTTGGACGGTGTCTTTCTGCTACGTCTTTCGTGTATTAACCAAGAAGTATATGGCCAATTGTAAACAATAAGTAACCCACAAGTTCCGCCCATTTGCACCAGTTACCGAGCAATCTAGTCTTGACTTAGGAAGATTTATGTGCCAGTTGCCGGCACATAAGAATTTATCGGCGGTCCAGCAGGGAGCTAGAGAGGAAAACTCAACCCGCGCATTGGAGGGTTGCTTTGTGCTAACCCTCTAGTTCTGCACGGGCGGGAGCGGCCCAATGGCGCCTCGAGCGGCTTCCGTTCGTTCCCGGGAGCTGGGAAAACTCGCTGAGAGGGCGCTGTCCGGGCGGGAGTATGACTTCGGTACTCAAATTCCGTCACAATATCTTTTGGGTGATTCCGTTATTGAAAAACTTTGGTTATTATTTGAGGATGAATACAGAGGTTACGGGGTCAGCGTCAGCGTCGCAAGCGTCTGAAGCAACGATTGAGCTTCGTGCTGCGGTTCGGTTTCCTCTGCGGATCCCCATCTCCGTCTCTACTGAAGTAGGAGAGGTGGGCGCCATGACCGTAAACATCTCGGCCAACGGCATCCTTTTTGAGCTCGCCAGACCCCTTAAGGTCGGCAGCTCGGTAAGCTTCACCATTCCAATGCCTGCCGAGGCGATGGGGACGCCCGCGGATGTGGTGGCAAACTGCACCGGGCGCGTGGTACGCTGCACGCAGGCCGAGGACGGCTGGCAAGCCGCTGCCGTCATTGATAAATACTATTTTAGCCATTGAGGCCTATGGTCGCCGCTAAGCCAGATTTGCTCGACGAGATTTCTCCAGACGATGCTTACGCGCCGGATCCGGGAGCTGACGGCGCGGCAATCCGTATCGTTCTTGCAGATTCCCAAGCCATCTACCGCGTAGGTATGCGCAAGATTTTTGCTCTTGAGGATGACATTCGGGTCATCGCTCAAGTGGACACGCTGGCTGGGCTGCACGGCGCCATTCAGCGATTCCCAACCGATATCGTGTTGCTGGAGGGCAGCCTGATCTCCGGCACCACGGACGCCATCCCGGAACTGGTTCGCCGCGCGCCCCAGCTCAAGATCATTGTTCAGTCCACCCAAACCGAGGAGTCCAATACCGTTGAGCTTTACCGGCGCGGCGTCCGCGGCATCATCCCTCGTTCCATATCACCGGATCTGCTGGTTAAATGTGTCCGCAAAATCGCGGCCGGCGAAACCTGGATCGACAACCAGTCCGTTAACTGGGTGATCGAGGCCTACCGCTCTCAAGCGACCGCGCTCACCAGCCCGCGCAGCCAGCCGCGGCTCTCGCCCAAGGAACTGGCGATTATTACCTGCATCACGCAGGGTAAGCGTAACAAAGAGATCGCCTACCAGTTAGGCACCACCGAGCAGGTGATCAAGAATTACCTGCGCAAAGTCTATGATAAGCTCGGCGTCTCCGATCGCCTCGAGCTGGCGCTGTATTGCCTGCACCATCAACTGCACAAGAAGCCGACGGCCGCCAACGGCAGCGCCGGCCCGGATACTGTTGCCGGCAACGGCAAGTTTTAGCAACGCGTTTAGCGGCGAGGCGGTTTTCAGCCGTACCCGGATCTAGGTACTTGGAAGTCCCGTCCAAATTCCAAATTCAAGACTTTTCGTTTCCGGTGCAGAGCCGGGTGATCCAGGCTCGCGCGGCTAGCCTGGGTCTTTTTCTCCGAACTATAGACAATCCTTTGCACAGCAACGGCGACGACACTGATCCGTGGAATCCCAGGTCCCAGAATCGGGACCTGGGGCACCCAGCGTGCTGGGCTATTTTCATCCATCGCTTAGCGGCGTCTGGCGGAGGGCCATAGCGGATCGCGTTTCTCTAGAAAGGCCTGGAGGCCCTCGCGAAAGTCGTCGTTGTTGCGGACTCTCTCGCTCCATCGCAATGCACGGCGGAGATCGTGATCCAGCCGCCTTTTGGATAGTTCGCTCAATAATCTCTTCATATCCCGCATCGCAACAGGGCTGTTTCTCATCAGCGAAGCTGCCAGAGCCCGAGCTCGCGGCATCAGATCCGCTTCGCTTGTGACTTCCGAGACTAAGCCCAATTCCATCGCTTCCTGACTGGAGAAGAGGCGTCCCGAGAGCATCAGGCTTCGCGCCCGCTTTTCGCCAATCATCTGAATCAGGAAGACGGCGACCGCTGCGGGGATGAAACCGATCTTGACTTCGGGATAGCCGAACTTCGCATCAGCCGCAGCCAAGGTAAAGTCGCACTGCATGGCCAAGCCGGCTCCTCCGGCGAGAGCGGCCCCGTTCACCGCCGCGATGGTAGGCTTGGTCAAGTCATAGAGGCGGCGGATCAGCCACACGAAGGCCTCCATGCCGGCGCGCTGTTCCTCCGGATGCTCCGCGGGGAAGGATTTTAAATTTTCCAGATCCATGCCGGCGCAGAAGGCTTTTCCGGCGCCGGTCAGCAGCATCACTCCGCAGCCGCAGCGCTCCGAAGCGTTCAAGGCTTCCGTGAGATCGGCGATCATCTGAGGATTGAGGGCATTGCGGAGCTCGGGCCGGTTGAGCGTGATGATGTGAATCCCATCCGACTCCTCTACGCGCAGCGTGCTCCAGGTTTCCGCCATTTCTTTCTTCCTTGCAGATCTACTGTTTAGCCGCGCCGAATTTATCGGCGACGGCGGCGCTCATGGTGAGCAATCCATCGAGCGATCGCAGGCGGGGCAATTGAGCCCCCAGACGCTGAAGTTCGGCGATTGCCGTCTCTGTCGCTATATTGCCAACCAGCGCATCCTGGGCAAATGGGCAGCCGCCCAGCCCTCCCAGGGCCATATCGAAGCGCCGGCAGCCTGCGTGGTACGCAGCCGCGACCTTCTCGGCCTGTTGGCCCGGCCGGGCGTGCAGATGCACGCCAATCTCGACCGCCCTGCTCTCGCTTTCCGCCATTGCTGCCTCTACCAGGGACCCGATCTGTCGCGGTGTGGCTAATCCCACCGTATCCGCGAGCGAGATTCTGCTTGACTCCGAGTTCGGCCAGGAGATCGCACGCGGCGACCGCTTCCTGCTCATCGCATGGCTCGTCATAAGGATTGCCGAAGGCCATGGAGATGTACACGACCAGCTCCAAACCCGCCTTGTAGGCGAGAGTGCCCACATTCTCGAGCGCGTCCAATGCCTCTTCCGGGCTCTGCTTTTGGTTGCGGCGAAGGAATTCGGGGGAAAGAGAATAAGGAAAGCCAAGGGTGCGCACCGCGTCTGTCTCAATCGCCCGCTCCGCCCCCTTCTCGTTTACCACGATGGCGATAATTTCGACGTCGTCCGGAGGATCGAGGAACTCCAGCACCAGCTCCGCATCGGCCATTTGCGGGACGACGGCCGGCGAAACGAAGGATACTGCGTCAATCTGCTTGAACCCGGCGCCGACCAGCGCGCGCAGGTATTCGGCCTTGACCTCGGAGGGGATTTGCTTAGGAAGGCTCTGCCAAGCATCACGCGGGCACTCGATAATTTTCACCGCATCTGTCATATACCTAGACTAGGCCTCTGGCCGCGCGAAAATCCCAGGTCCCAAAACCGGGACCTGAGCCACCCGCCATGTACCTACTGTTGGTACCTACTTTTGGCCTAACAACCAAAGCAGGGCGAAGGCCGCCATGTGAATTCCCGCAAGCTGGGCCAGAGCTACTCCCCAGGACTTCCGCTTGATCGCGGCCATGAGGAATAGGCCGTAAAGAGGGAACTGGGCATAAAGCATGATCTGCGACAAGCCTTCCCGGTTGGCCTCGGAGAGGGCCAGGGCGTGCTCGCGCAGCAGCATGGCGAACGGGTACAGAAGCCGGAGCTTCATCAACCCATCCGCTCCCATGAGGGGCAGAATCTCTGCCGTCTTCACGGCTAAAGGAGTGACGGCGGCGCCCAGGACGAGCGGCCAATAGGCCAGCCAAGCCGCCTGCTTGTTCTTTTTCTTCCGCTTCGCGGTTTATCGGATTGCTTTCTGGTTTGAGTAGGCATTCTAGATCGATCTAACGAGGAACCAGAATGCTGTGCGGCGCCGGAGCCTCGTCGGATTCGGAGCCTTCATTCAAGCCGCCGTAGCGCCGTTCGCGCCTTTGATAATCGGCGATGGCTTCGAGCAAATGAATGCCGCGAAAGTCGGGCCACAGGCGCTCGGTGACGTAGATCTCCGAATAAGCAATCTGCCACAGGAGGAAATTGGAAACGCGAAGCTCGCCGCTGGTGCGAACCACCAGGTCGGGGTCGGGCATGTGCGCGGTGTAGAGATGCCGGTGTATATCCGCCTCGCCAATCTGCTCCAGAGGAATCTTCCTCTCCAGAGCCTCCTGGGCTAATGCGCGGAAGGCGTCGACGAGTTCCGACCGGGCGCCGTAATCAAGCGCGAGCGTCAGCACGGTGCCGGTATTGCGGGCAGTCTCTTCCGCCGCCCAGCGCATCTTTTCCTGGACTTCATGAGGAAGCTCGTGGGTGCGGCCAATGTAGGCGATGCGCACGTTGTTGTCGTTCATGCGCTGAACGTTGTCGACCAGATAGGAGCGCAGGAGCCGCATGAGGAAGTTCACTTCAGTTTTCGGGCGGCGGAGGTTGTTTTCGAGCGAAAAGGCGTAAAGCGTCAGCCAGGGCAAGTTGATGCGGGATGCGGTTTCGACCACATATTGCACCGCATCCGCTCCCTTTTGATGGCCCAGGAAACGTTTCAGACTGCGCTTGCCTGCCCAGCGGCCGTTGCCGTCCATAATGATCGCGACGTGCCGGGGCAGGCGCGCGGGATCAAGGCCGCTATAGACAGCCTGCTCTTCGGAAGAGAGCTCGTTGACGCGGTTCGGTAGCAAGGATCGCACAACAACTTGCCTCGCATTCGACCGTAGCACATGCTTACCGTTGCCGCAAAGCACGACGAAGCGCCGCTCTAACACCGCGTAGCGCGTTCATGGAGCTCCGGCAAAGGAGAAAGCCGCCTGCGAAAAGCAAACACGCGCGGGCAGTGGTCGCCCGGCAGGGCAGGCGGCGCTATGCCCCGATCAAGCGGTCTTGCGCCGGCCCATCGCCATGTCGCGCACCTGGTTGAGAAACATCGAGCGCTGGAACGAATCCAGCTGCGCGATATAGGGCGCAATTTCCGCCAGGAAGGGATCGCCTAAAATGGCGCTCGTTTCCTCATGGCGGCGGCTTCGCGCATCGCGCAGCAGATCGCAGATATCGATCTCCAGCGCATTCGCCAGGCGTTCCAAAGACGAAAGGGTCGGCATCGCCTTGCCATTTTCGATTTTGGAAATATAAGTCCGAGGGACCTGCATGCGGCCGGCCAGTTGCCGCTGGCTCAATTCGCGAGACTTGCGAATTTCACGCACGGCTCGAGCGACCTGAATTCCACCATCGTCACCCGCTGCGCTCTCTTGAACTCCGGCGAGCAGGGCAGCCTGAGGCTCCGGCTCATCGACCTCAAGAGGTTTGTGGCAGCGTCTGCAGAGCGAATTCGAGGTGCGAAACTGGACCAAGGTACAGTATTCGCACCGAAGCACATCACGCGCCGGGACAGTAGCTAAGTTAGTTGCCATATTGTATGAAGCGGAGCGCCAGAGCGGGCACCCCAAGCGAGCAACGCTTTGCTCTGTCCCTTAGCACAAGAAATGCATGGTTGAGAGCGAAGGCGGTACTCACCTTGATTCATGACTACAGTGATCCAGGGTATCTCCATTGTCAAGTGAAAAAAAGGGGTCAACCCAAAAAAAATCGGAGTAACCCGATAAAAACCCGAAGAAACCCGAACCTAACTAGCCATGAGGCACAAAGGGAGAAGAATGAACAGCGGAAAATACACACGAGAAGCAGCGTGGGCGTTGCTCAGGGAATACACCCAATCGGCGAGCCTGCTCAAGCATGCTCTTGCGGTTGAGACCTGCGTCAGGGCGTATGGGGAAGCGGAAGCAATCAAGCGGGGCCTTGCTCAAGAGGAGGCGCGGGAGCTGATCGAAACCTATAGCGTCACCGGGCTGCTGCATGACTTTGATTACGAGAAATATCCGACAGCCGAGGAGCATCCCTTTACCGGCAACCGGATATTGGGGGAGCAGGGATGGCGGGAAGAGATTCGCGAGGCCATCATGGGCCATGCCGGGTACTCCGGCGTTCCCCGGAACTCGCATTTGGCTAAAACCCTATTTGCCTGCGATGAGCTGGCCGGCTTCCTTACCGCAGTTTCGCTGGTGAAACCGAGCAAGTCCATTCTGGACGTGGAGGTCGCCGGCGTCCGCAAAAAACTCAAAGACAAAGCGTTCGCGCGGGCTATCAATCGCCAGGATATTGTTTCCGGAGCGGAAGAGTTGGGCGTCGATTTGGATGCTCATATCGCCTTTTGTCTCGAAGCGATGCAGAAGAATGCCGCGGCGCTGGGTTTGGAAGGAACAGCGGGGAGATGATAGCCGCGGGATTTCGGGTGGATTGGTTGAGGATTGGGAGAATCCCAGGTCCCGGAATCGGGACCCTTCGACAAGCTTGGGTGCCCCACGTCCGGATTCTCGGACGTGGGATTCCGCAAATCTCGATGGACAGTGTCGTCGTCACGCTCGGAAAAACTCCAACACAGATGGAGAATCGGCTTCGAAAGAGTCCCTGCGGGACTCATTTCACGACGAATTTTTCCGATAGTCCCGACGTTTCCCGCAGCCTGTTTCGCCCTGGATTTCCCGATGCCAGCGCTAAAGCGCATCATGGTCAGATTCGAACTTCCCGGGGCGCTGAAGCGCTCCTACCCCCCGCATAAATGCGGGGGCTTCCCACCCAATCGACCATTTTATTCGGGGGGTTGATTTGCTTCGGAGCGGAGAGGGCGGTGGTTTTCCGGGGCCTCCGGATCGATAGCGAAGTCGTAGATCTCATCCAGGGCCGCTCCGGGGGTGCCCGCCCACGGGACCATGACATATTCTCCCGGATCCAGCGGCTGCTTTGCCGACAACCTGTACCAATCGGTGTTTCCCAGACGCTGCTGCATTAATTCGATCACGTCCCGAGACTGGAGCCCTTTCTTTTCTCCCCTGGCGCTGATCGCATCGGATGCGGCCTTCGCCGCCTGACGGGAATCGCCCTTGACGCTCACACGGAGAATGGCAAAATCGGCGCGGCTCTCGCCGTTGCTGTCGCCGGTAACCCCGCGCATGAAGATTTGCGGGAGGGTCTCATGGAGGCGAACCGGCGCTGCCTCGCCCTTGATTTCAACCACGCGGCTTAGCTTGAGGGGGAAGCTATGGGCGGCGGCATCCTCCGGCCGGCGGAGCTGCACCAACTCCTTGACGCCTTTCCAGGTATCCAGCACCCAAATGTGGCCGTAGGTGGGCAGTTGCAGACCCTCGGCGATACTGATGTCGTCCGACGACACGATATCCACCGGAGGCATTTGTGCTTGGGATATTGCCAGTGCAGGACAAAGGAGCGCGAGAAGGAGCGCGAGAGCTAAAATTGGGCGGACGATCATTGACTGCGATTCTAGGCCTCTCGCCGCCTTATTTTGTATGGGAAACGACACTAGAAGTTGAGAAGAGCGTACCCGGCGGCCAAGGCAAAAAGAGACCCTACCAAAATTGCCTCTAGTTTTTCATATCTGGAATTCGCATCTGCCCAGGGAAAGCGGTAGCGTCCGGGCTTGTTGCGGTTGTAGAGGATGGGAAGCTGCTCGCCCGGGCGATATGGCCCTACTTTTTGGCATCCCTGGCAGCAAAATTTGCCGTGATGCGGTTCTGCGGAATCGGCGGCCCGGTAGACGAACGACACGTCAAAGTGCCCCGAATCGTTGCCCAGGTTGTCATGGCCGCGGACCCAGGTGCAGGAGTCCACTGTGGCTAGCGTTTCCGTCCACTTGCGCAGACGGGCTTCGCGAAATCGCCGGATTGGATTCATGTCCATCTTTCGGCCACCATCCGATCTTGTCGGTCTATCTTTCCGGCTATCTTTTGGCCAGCATATTGGCCAGCATATTGACCAAAAGATTGTACGGCAGTAGTATGCCACCTTTGTGGGACATCGGATAAGGAAAAGATAAGTTTTTTTGCGCCATCCACAGCCGCCTCGGCGGAAATGCTATGCTGACGAGTTTCCTATGCATATCCCAGAGCCCAGTTCCGCTGCACCGGAGGCCTATCGGCTGAACCGGACGCTCCCCTCAAAACTGGATCGCGGGAGCAAAAAGGCGCAGGCGAACACGGCTGGGCTGCTATCGCTGCTCCACAGCTTGCGGCAGCAAGAGGCAGTGATACGAGAGGGTGGCGGCTCGAAGGCGATCGAAAGTCAACATGGGAAAGGCCGGCTGACGGTCCGGGAACGCCTCAAACTGCTGCTGGATGAGGGGCGCGAGTTCTTTGAACTGGGTCTATTTGCCGCTTTCGGAATGTATGAAGAATGGGGTGGCGCGGCGAGCGCGGCGGTGGTGACCGGGTTGGGATACGTCGCCGGACGGTTGGTGATGGTGATTGCCAACGATGCGACAGTCAAGGCCGGGGCATTTTTCCCCATGACCGCCAAGAAGGTCCTCCGGGCGCAGACAATCGCCATCGAGAACCGGATTCCCACTCTCTATTTAGTCGATTCCGCGGGTGTCTTCCTTCCCCTCCAGGAAGATGTGTTTCCCGATCAGGATGATTTTGGCCGGATTTTCCGCAACAACGCGGTCATGAGCGCCATGGGAATTCCGCAGATCACGGCCATCATGGGTATGTGCGTCGCCGGCGGGGCATATCTTCCGGTCATGACCGACCATGTCCTCATGACCGAAGGCAGCGGGCTGTTTCTGGCTGGCCCGGCGCTGGTTCAGGCGGCGATCGGCCAAACCTATTCCGCGGAAGAGTTGGGCGGAGCCGCCATGCACGCAGAGATTTCAGGGACAGTCGACTTCAAGGAGCCAAACGATTACCTGTGCCTGGCCCGGCTGCGCTCGCTGATTGACAAGCTCGGCCAGCGGCCGGGAGCGCCATTTGATCGCGTCGAATATGACCTGCGAAGAGACGCGCCCAAATACCCGGCGGATGACCTCTACGGGCTCATCGACCCTGATCCCGAAAAAACTGCGGTGAACAGCTATCAGATGCAAGAGCTTATCGCGAGGGTAGTCGACCGCTCTGAATTCGATGAGTACAAGGGGGATTATGGCAAGACGGTAATTTGCGGCTACGGGCGGATTGGCGGCTTCGCCGTGGGCATCGTGGCCAACCAGAAAACCCATCAGATCCAGACCAGTCACGCGGGGGAAAAGCGGGTTGAGATTGGCGGAGTGATCTATGCCGAGAGCGCGGAAAAGGCGGCTCGCTTCATGATGGATTGCAATCAGAACCTGATTCCGCTGGTATTTCTGCACGATGTCAACGGCTTTATGGTGGGACGCGATGCGGAGTGGAGCGGCATCATCCGTGCCGGCGCCAAGATGGTTTCCGCGGTCGCCAACTCTACCGTGCCGAAGATTACTGTGATCGTCGGGGGTTCGTTCGGGGCGGGGCACTACGCGATGTGCGGGAAAGCCTACGATCCCCGGTTCATCTTCGCCTGGCCCACGGCGCGATACGCGGTGATGAGCGGCGCGGCGGCCGCATCGACCTTGGTCGAGATCAAAGTCAAGCAGTTGGAACGCAGCGGCAAGCAGGTCGATGCGGAAGAAAAGAACCAGATCCTCGCCTCCATTCAAGCCAGCTATGACGAGCAGAGCGATTGCCGCTATGCCGCTGCGAGGCTGTGGGTGGACGCGATCATCGATCCGGCGAAGACGCGCGAGGCCTTGATTTGGGCGCTGGAGGCGGCGGCGCTGAACCCCGAGATTCCAAAATTCAATTTTGGAGTGTTGCAGACTTAGGCCTGAAGACCGCACCCTTCAAAGCTCCCGGACAGGTTGAGAACCGGTTTCCAAAAGAGTCCCGCAGGGACGGCAAGAAAATAGCCCAGCACGTTAGTGCTGGGTCCGCTGGCGAGGAGCAGGATCCAGTCCCGTAGGGACGACTGAAAAGGGGCAGGGATGATTCAGCCGTCCCTGCGAGACTTCAGCGCTCCGGGAAAGGCTTGATTTCATGCGCTTTAGCGCTGGCATCCGTAAATCCAGGGCTAGAGCCCATTTCTAATCCGACGGCTGTTCTGCCGGACATCTAGCATCCTATGCTTTTCTTTCCGTCATTCCCGCAGGGAATCTGCTTTCTCTATCGCAGCGCCGCACTGCCACGCAAAGAAACCAGAAGCAGATTCCTTGCGGGAATGACAGAAAGAAAAGCAAGCAGGGCTTCTGGATTGAAGTCCAGCTTCCCCGTGCGGTCCGCATCTTCAGGTACTCCTGTATTCTTCTGGAAATCATGAAACGGGTTATTACAGCGGTGGTTCTCATCCCTCTGATTCTGCTGCTGGTCTTCAAGGGGACATTTTTGGTGGTAGTGACAGCGTCGGCGATAGCGGCGGAATTGGCTGCCTGGGAGTATCTATCGCTGGCCGACTCGCTGGGGGCAAAGACGCCCCGGCTGCTTGTGCTCTTTGCCATCGCGCTGCTTTTCGCGGCTACCTACCGCACCGCCGATCTCGAACTTGCCGCACTTGGCTTGTGCAGCCTGGCGCTCTTCGCTGTGTGCGCGTTTCGTTCTCCGCTGGAACGGGTTTTGCCCGACGTTGCCTGCTCGGTCTTTTGTCTGATTTACGTTGGCCTATCGCTGACCACAATCCCGCTGCTCTGGGCCGAGGAGAGCGGGGCTTCGCTGCTGCTTTTCCTGTTTTGCGTGGTCTGGTCGGGAGATGTGGCGGCGCTCTATGTCGGCCGCGCCTTCGGGCGCTACAGGCTGGCATCGCGAATCAGCCCGAACAAGACCGTCGAGGGAAGCGCAGCTTCAGTTGCCGGAAGCATTTTGGCCGCGTTGGCGCTGTTTTATTTCGCGCGCGCGTCGCGGGATCATGGGCTGCTTTCGATCAGCTACGCCGGTACCCTTTGGCATTGGCTCGGGCTTGCCGTTCTACTGAATATTGCCGCCCAACTGGGTGACCTGGTCGAATCGGCGATCAAGCGGGGCAGCGGGGTGAAGGATTCCGGAAGCATGCTGCCGGGCCATGGAGGAATACTTGACCGCATCGACGCGCTCCTGCTGGCCGCGCCGGTGCTGTGGTACGCTCAATTGGTCCAGCAGTATTTCTGATGGATTTGAGTGACAGCGCGTGAAGCAAATCGGCATTCTCGGTTCCACCGGATCCATTGGAACCAGCACTCTCTCCGTCATCGAACAATACCCTGAGCGATTCGCCGTCGCCTCTTTGGCGGCCGGCGCGAATGTGGATCTGGCCTTTGCGCAGTGCCGGCGCTGGCGTCCGCTGGTTGTCTCCATGGCCACCGAGCAGTTCGCGGGCGAGCTGACTCGGCGCCTCAACTCCGCCGGCGAGTTTTCGATTGAGGTGGTTCATGGACCTGCCGGAACGGTACGGGTGGCCACTTTACCCCAGGTGGACTTCGTAGTCTCCGCCATTGTTGGAGTGGCCGGCCTGGAAGCTACTCACGCCGCGGTGCTAGCCGGCAAGACGCTCGGCTTGGCCAACAAGGAGGCCATGGTCGCGGCAGGCGAGATCCTCACCCGTGAAGCGCGGAAGCGCAATGTCCCGCTGTTGCCCATCGATTCCGAACACAACGCGATTCACCAATGCATGCGCGGAGGTCAACAGAAGGAAGTCCGCCGCATTTGGCTCACCGCCTCCGGCGGCCCGTTCCGTCAGCTTCCCTTAGACCAGTTTCAGCACATTACGGTGGAGCAGGCGTTAAAGCATCCAACCTGGGTTATGGGGCGGCGCATTACCATCGACTCGGCTACTCTTCTTAACAAAGGACTGGAGATCATCGAAGCCTGCCGCCTTTTCGATCTGCCACCTTCGGCGGTCAAAGTGATCGTTCATCCTCAATCGACTGTCCATTCCATGGTCGAATTTGTCGATGGGAGCATCCTGGCTCAGATTTCCGTCACCGACATGCGCCTGCCGATACTGTATGCAATGAGCTATCCGGAGCGGATTTCATGCGAACTTGGCCTGGATGTGGCCGCATTGGGCAGACTCGACTTTGAGCCGCCCGACTTTGAGCGCTTTCCTTGCCTTCGTTTGGCATATCAGGCGGCCGAGATTGGCGGGGCCGCCTGCGTCGCCCTGAATGCGGCGGACGAAGTTGCCGTGGGAGCCTTCCTCGAAGGGCGTATTTCTTTCACAGACATACCGCGTACAATCGAAGGGGTATTGGAAGCAACGCCGAAGACGCACCCGCGGAATATTGAAGAGGTGCTTCAAATAGACGAGGAAGCCCGGCGAGTGGCGCACGGGGTGCTGGCAGGCTTCGCTCCGGCGTTCGGCTAGACAATTTTCAACCGGCCAGTGTCAACGAGTAAGCCACTGTCATCTAATAAAGAGTACAGAGGCGAACGCGGATCCTCCAACGGCGAAAAAAACTGCCTACGGGTTGCATAAGCCACAGTCCGGCTGGAAAGCCTTTGGTATCGCAGTAGTTGTTTCGCTCGCGCCGCTGGCCTTGTGCGTCCGCGGCGGAGGATCGAGAGAGGCATTTAGCGAACAGATATGTCCTTTTTCTTCACTAGCACAATTTCCATGCTCGTCGTCCTCGGCATCATGGTCCTGGTACATGAGTTGGGCCATTTTGTTGTGGCTAAGCTGTGCGGCGTCCGGGTCGAGGTCTTTTCCATCGGCTTCGGCAAGCGCCTCTTTGGCTTCCGCCGGGGAGATACGGATTATCGTGTCAGCCTCCTGCCCCTGGGCGGATACGTCAAGATGTCCGGGGAAACGCCGGATGCGGAGCACACGGGCGATCCGGGTGAATTCAGCTCACATCCCCGCTGGCAGCGGATCCTTATCGGACTTGCGGGGCCGGTGGCGAATTTTCTGCTTGCGCTCGGACTGATGACCGGGTTTTACATGATGCACAATGAGGTGGAAGCCTTCCGGTCGGAGCCTGCCCATATTGACTTTGTATCCAGCCATACACCGGCCGCGAATGCGGGGTTTCAGCCAGGCGATCTGATCACCAGCTTCGATTCCGCCCAACATCCCACGTGGGAGCAGGTTTCGGTCCGCTCCGCCCTCGATTTGGGGCAAACTATTGCAGCCACGGTCGATCGCAATGGACAGAGCGTTGCGCTCAAGATGACCATCCCCAACCCGCGTGACTCGGACGACTTCGACCTGGAGAGCATCGGCTTCATTCCACGCATGCAGAACGGCCCTATCCGGGTGGCGCAAATCGAAGCCGGCATGCCGGCGCAAAGCGCTGGATTGAAGGCCGGAGATCAGATTCTTTCCGTCGATGGCATCGCGCTCCATTCGGTGGATTCGGTGCTCGCTTTTCTGCAGCAGAACCAGGGCCATCCAGTCCATCTCAAGGTTCTGCGCGGCGATCAGACCTTCGATGTTCAATTGCAGCCGGTGATGGCGGATGCGGGCAGCGGGCAGAAGCTTTACCGGATAGGCTTTGCCACCACTCCACTGCCGTTTAAGGTTCAGCAACTGCCGCTGCCGGCGGCATTCCGCCAGTCTGTACGCTTCAACGCGCGGAACTCCGGCCTGTTGCTTGAAGTCCTGGGCCGCATGGTTACACGCCGGCTTGCCGTCCAGAACCTTACCGGCCCAGTGGGAATCGCCCGGCAGACCGGTCTGGCGGTGGAACAGCCGGGCTGGCAGCCGATTATCGGGCTGATGGCCATCATCAGTCTCAACCTGGCGATCGTAAACCTATTGCCTATCCCCATCATGGATGGGGGTGTGATTGTTCTGCTGCTGATTGAGGGAATCATGCGGCGCGACCTGAATCAGGAGTTGAAGGAGCGCATCTACCAGGCGGCTTTCGTTGTCTTGATCATCTTTGCGGTCTTCATCATGTTCAATGACATATCGAAGCTTCCCCTCTTCAGCAAGCTGCGGCCTTAGTGTTCCGGTTGTAGAACCGATCCCAGGTCCCAAAATCGGGACCTGGGCCACCCGCCAGGGCAGGTTCTGGGGCACCCTTCTTAAGTGTTGCTATCCTCAGTCATGCCCGTTTCTCATACCAAGATTCGCGTTCGTTATGCTGAAACAGACCAAATGGGGGTGGTCTACTACGCCAACTTCTTTGTCTGGTTTGAAGTTGGACGAGTGGAGCTTCTGCGTCAGCTCGGCTTCGATTACAAGCAGATGGAGCTCGCGGACAACTGCCACATTGCAGTCGTCGATGCATCCTGCCGGTACAAGTCTCCGGCCCGCTACGACGACCAACTGCTGGTGGAAACCAGGGTGGTGGCAATTCGCCGGTCGGTGCTGAAGTTCGCTTACCGGGTCCTGCGTTTGGAAGATGAGGCAGGCGCAGCTTCGCGGCTGCTCGCCGAGGGCGAAACCACTCATGTGGTCGTTGACCGGCAGATGGGAACGGCGCCTTTGCCGGAAAAATATGCCATCGCGCTCGATCGCTTTATGGCGGAAACCAATGGCATTTGATCCTCCCGCACAAGGCCGCCCATTTCACTACTCCAAAGCGGTTCTTCTGTGGCTCTTTCCTGCTGTCAGTCTCTTTCTTGCCCTGCTGCTTGGCCCCGGATCGGCCATCCTCGCGCCCGACGCAATGGTCTACCGGCGGCTTGCCATCGGACCGCGGGCATTGGTGCCCGCGCCTTTCTCCGCGCGCATTCTGGGACCGGCGGCTGCGAAATGGCTGGGCCAAGTCACAGGTTCAGGCATAGACAAAGGCTTTATGATTCTGGGGATCGTTTCGCTGCTGGCGATCCTCGCATCGATGATGTATCTGCTGCGATCCCAGGCAGTGCATGCCGGCATTTTTGCCGCCATGTTTTTGATGCCCTTCTGGCTCAAACTTTTCAATAGCTTCTATCTGCCCGACCTTCTGCACGCGGCCATCCTGGCCGCTCTTCTCGGGTGTCTCGTCTGCGGACGGGTGACACTGGCGATGCTGCTGCTCTTTCCAGCCTATTTGACTCGCGAATCCACCCTGCTGGTCGCAATCTGCCTGGCGTGGGCGGCGTGGCGGCGAATTTCGGTTCGGGCCATTCTCGCCGGTTGTTCGGCAACGTTGGCGGGCATGCTGGTCAGCCGCCACTTCGTGCAATTGGGAGCCGCGAACGTTAGAGGTGTCAGCGGCGCCGAATATATGTTGGGCAAGCTGGTGTGGAGTTTTTTCCGCAATATTCTCGGCTTGCCCCTATGGACCAGCGCTTTCACCTTGCCGGCCTGCGACCCGGTGTGGACAATCGTTCCTCCGCACTGGCTCCACTTCGGCGCCGTTCACACCATCGGAGTGTGCCATCCCTCACTTTGGGGACCGGCGCGGGTTCTGCTGGCGTGGTTCGGAGTTTTCGGAATTGGACCCGCCTTCGCGGCCGCATATATTGGAGCCATTCTTTCGCGGGGTGCGATGCGGGGGGATTCCTGGCTGAAACGGGCGTCCATTTCCGGCGAGAGCTCATCCCGATCGGCGGGGGCTGTCATTGTCTTCCGCTTCTGCGTTCTCTACGGCTCTATTACCTTTATTCTGGCGCCGCTCCTGGGAGCGAGCGTCGACCGGCTCGCTGAGTATGCGTGGCCCTTCTACCTCATCGCTCTGGCCTGGGTCGTATCCGCGTCGATCGCCGCTCATGCTCATTTTCCCCGCGGTCTCGGCCTGGGGCTCCTGTTCGCCCATCTAGCTGCTTGTTGGATCGCCTGGGTTGGTTTTAGCCGGGAAGAGCCGGCGAGCTTCTATTTCCAGGCGGGTCTGGTCACGCTGATGCTCAATATCATTGCGTATGTCGTCATCCGGCGATTCATTCGCGGACAGGCTGTGGGGTTATGGCCGCCTGCCGGGGCAAGAGCCGAAAGCCGGGCCAACAGGCTGGGAATGTCTATAGAAAATAGGTAACTCCCCGGCTAGATTCAGGGTTTTTACTCACCTGTGGAAAACCTGTGGAACCAGTCGATATACGTAATCTTTTCGGATACGTTTAAGATTTTTAGAACACGGGTTGGAAGAATAATGTAACTGCTATAGGCACATTTAATGAGGAATACCATCGCGCGGAAGAAAAAGTGAGGAGATGGCGCTGCTCTCCCGGGCTTGATAATGGCTCCATGATGGGAGCTAATGTGGGAAAGCATGAGTTTTTTTCGGCGCTCCGCCAAAGGGAAATAAAAATCTTCCAATTGTTGCGATCGCCTTGTCTGGAGCGGCTGAGCGCGCTCTAAAGAGGTTGCGCCTCGAGCCTGAATCGGACCGCACGAAATTCTACCGTCGGGAATTTGTACTCGTTCCGGTTTGAGGCCGCGCATCCACGGCGTTGCCGGTATAATACGTATCGCACATTGTTACATATTGAACCGCTGAGTGGAACATTCGGCAGCTGCCGCGGGCGTAAACACGTTCATCCGCGGCCCCGAACGAGGGGGCGCTTTTTACCGGGTAGAGGATTAATCCAGCTTGTGGAAAGTTGTGCAAATTTGCCCTGCCGGAGGGATATAGAACCAAAAACAGGTAACTCCGAACAGTGATTATAGGATGACCGGGGCCGGAAAATCAGGTTATACGGTTTTCACTCTTTCCATAAACCAAGGACCATACTTCAAGCAGATCTAGGGTGCCCCAACCCTGCGCAGAAAGGGTGGGTGACCACAACCATTGGCAGAGCAGGCCCTCTCCAGGGTTTGACCGGCCGAAGCGAAAGAACGGAGAAAAGAAACCGCAAATCTCTCCACTCCGCTTCCCACCCCAGCAAGCTTCGTTTGCTGGGGACCCCGGTTTCGCTCCGGTCGAGATGGCAAATGGAGGTGTGATTGCCAGTCAGGCCTTTCTCATCCCATTTGCATATCGATGGGTGGGCCGCAGGCGGATGAACACTTCGGTCGAGAGGACAAATTGGGTGGAGTTGCTGATGAAGCCTTTGCAACTGCGGGAAATTCTGGAATTCGGCAGATGAAACGAGCCGTCGCAGGGACGGCATGAAAATGGCCCAGCACGCCAGTGCGGGGTTGCCTTCAGCTTAGGGCCGGCAGGCCACGCGGTCTTACGTGGGAGCGGATGAACTCGATGGTCGATTGAAGCGAGGCGCCCGGGCCAAAGACAGCCGCCACGCCTTGCGATTTGAGAAACGGAATATCTTGTTCGGGAATGGTGCCTCCCAGGACGACGAGCACGTCGTCCGCGCCCCGCTCCCGGAGCAGCGCAGTCACCCTGGGGACGATAACGTTGTGTGCGCCTGAAAGGATGCTCAGCCCAACACAGTCCACGTCTTCCTGCAGGGCGGCATTCACGATCATCTCCGGTGTTTGTCTAAGGCCGGTGTAGATCACTTCCATGCCGGCGTCACGCAGCGCGCGGGCGATGACTTTGGCGCCGCGATCGTGTCCATCCAGGCCCGGTTTGGCGACAAGCACGCGAATTGGGAAGGGAACGGGCTGTTGAAGGTTTTCCATTTTTGATGGCGAGGATATCACTGCCGCAAAGGGTTACCTGTCTCGCGCGACGACAAAATCGGGCATCCAAAGCAGGGCCCGCTTGTAGTCGGAGTCGGGAAGACCGGCGAGCGAGGCTCGGGCTACCTCGGCATATTGATAGGCGGAGGCCAGGGCATACTCGACAGAATCCGTTGCGACGAAGGATATCCAGCACCTGCTGATGGCTGGTCCGCTCGAAATTCAGATCCTCGAGCACCTGCCGGATGGCATGCCGCTCGCGCATTGTCCCATGTTCATGGGCATGCGCGACTGCCAGGGTGGCTTTGCCCTCCCGCAAGTCGCTGGCCACCGGTTTCCCTAAAGTCTCTTCCGTTGCCGTCAGGTCCAGGACATCATCGACAATCTGAAAGGCGACTCCAAGGTTGCGTCCGTACTCTCCCATCTGCTCCTCAATCTCTTCGGAAGCTCCGGCGAGGACGGCGCCCAGCCGCATGGAAATGTGAAACAGGCAGGCGGTCTTGCGATAAACCAGGTCGTAGTATTCGGCCTCACCCAATACCCGCCCCAGCTTTTCCATCTGCAGTAACTCGCCCTCGACCATTTGCTGAGTAAGGCCGATCAGCAATTCCAGCACCTTGAAGTTATGCTGTTCCAGCGCAATCCGGAAGGCTTGCATATACAGCCAGTCGCCGGCCAGTACGCATTTGGAGTTTCCCCAGGTGGTGTTCGCCGAAGGGCGGCCGCGCCGGGTATCGGCGGCATCGATAATGTCGTCGTGTACCAGGGTCGCCGTATGCACGAGCTCGACGACAGCCCCCAGCTGAATCATTTCCCGGCCGCTATAGCCGAGCGATTGAGCGGCCAATAACAGCAGCGACGGACGAATCCGTTTGCCGCCTCCCTCGCGCAAATAATCCGCGATTTCGGTAATCGCGCCCACGTTGGAAGAGCCGTCGCGGGCCAGCTCGTGTTCAATTGCGGTCAAGTGGTCGCGCAGCAGGTCGAAAACCTCCTTTGCCGTCGCTATCGCCTGTGTGCTCACTCAGTCTCCAGGTGCTTCAAAACCGTCTTGAAATAGCCGCAGTATTTCTGATCGAACCCGGCTTTTGCACGCAATTCCAACGCTCCCGTAGAACGAATTGTCTAGTTCGATCGGTAGTTGGTGAACTGCATGTCGATGCCGAAGTCATGGCCCTTGAGCAGCGCAATGGTCTCCTGTAGGGTATCGCGATCTTTGCCGGTGATACGGACTGTGTCGCCTTGAATGGATGCTTGTACCTTCTTCCTCGATTCCTTGATTGCCTTGACGATCTCCTTAGCCTTATCGCCAGGGATGCCCTGCTGTAGCTTTATCTCCTGGCGCACGCTGGAGCCTGAGGCGGGTTCCACCTTGCCATATTCAAGCGACTTCAAGGGTACTCCACGCTTCACAAACTTCTGCTGCAGTATCTCCGTGACCGCTTTGAGCTTGTACTCATCCGCCGAGGCTAGCTCCAGGGAATCGTTTCCCTCCAACTTGATCTCCGACTTGGAATCCTTCAGATCGAAGCGCGCTCTTACTTCCTTGAGGGCTTGATCGATTGCGTTACGCACTTCCTGTATATCTACCTTACTCACGATATCAAAAGAGTTGTCTGCCGCCATGGGGCGCCGTCCTTCCTCGTAATCAGCTTAGAAGCTGCCTGATGTTGGTTCAGCCGCTTGGGGGACTGGACCGAAAAAAGCGAAAAAGTTGTTGGCTGTGCTTAAGGCAATTTGCTCTGTCTCCATACTTCTGACCACACCCAGTCTGGCTGCCACCGACTCTACCCACGCCGGCTCATTCCTCCGACCGCGGTGGGGAACGGGGGCTAGAAAGGGGGCATCGGTCTCGATCAGCATGCGATCCAAGGGAACCTTGGCGGCCACAGCGCGTATCCCTTCAGCCTTGGGAAACGTGATGTTGCCAGCAAATGAGATGAGAAAACCGCAATCCATGGCTCGCCGGGCGTGCTCCCATTCGCCGGTAAAGCAGTGCAGAATTCCACCTAATCCGGTCCGTAGCCAACTGTCCTCAATGACCGTCAGGGTGTCGTCCCAGGCATTGGTGCTGCCTTCGGACGGCCGGCAATGGATGACGATCGGACGATGGCGCGCCGCGGCGATCTCCATTTGGCGGAGAAACACCTCTTTTTGCTTTTCCCGGGGCGAGTGATCGTAGAAGTAGTCCAACCCTATCTCCCCGGCGGCGACGATTTCCGGCTTTTCCAGCAACGCGTCGAGTTTGGAGAACGCCGTCTCGTCCGCCAGTTGAGCTTCATGGGGGTGGATGCCCGCAGTGGCCAGGATATACGGCGTCTCCGGGCGTCCAGAGTAGCTTTTGGCCAGCTCGAAGGCTCCTTCCATGGTCGCCGGGCCCTCCCCGATGCCGATCGAGAGAATGGCGCTTACGCCTTGGCGCCATGCCCGTTCGAGCAAGGCGTCTCGATCTGCGTCGTATCTCGGGCTGTCCAAATGTGCGTGTGAGTCGACCAGCAAAAAGCGCCTCTCTCGTTCTAGGGGTTTGCCTTCGGGGGCTACTTCAGCCTCGCCCCGATCTCGATTTCTTCTAGAAATCCGGCCAGGACGGGCTTGCCTTTCTCGCCCAGCGAAGCTGCCACGATCATGCCATTCGACTCCAGGCCCCGCAACTTGCGAGGCGCGAGGTTAGCGACGATGACGACCTTGCGGCCGAGGAGCGACTCGGGCGAGTAGGCCTCCGCGATGCCGGCGACAACCTGGCGAGTCTCATAGCCAAGGTCAACTTCGAGGCGGAGGAGCTTGTCCGATTTGGGAACGCGTTCGGCTACCTTGACCTGGGCCACGCGGAGCTCGATTTTGGCGAAATCGTCGATGGTGATCTGGGCAGGGTGCGCCGTAGCCTCGGCTTGCGGCTGTGCCGGCACAGGCGGGAGGGATGCGGCGGCGGTTGCCGCTTCCACGGGGTCGGGGTGGGCCGACTCTCTTCCGGCTGCCTGGGCGGCCGTTGGTCCCTCCTTCGGGTTTGGGCTTGAGAGAGGCGGTTCCGGCCGACCTTCATTCTGCCCGGCGGGGATGACGCCGGAGTTCGCGTCCGCGATGGGAGCGCCGTTGGTCTTCTGTTCGAGGTCGTGCATACGTTGTATGGTGTCCTTTTCTGCTCGAGGAAATACGGCTGAGAGTTCCCCTAATTTCGTGCCCGCCTGGAGCTGACCCCAGGCGAGCGTGGTCAAGTCAAATTCTGAGATGCCGCCCAGGCCAAGCTGGCGCCATATTTGGGCAGCCGACCCGGGGAGGACGGGATTGATGAGGGCGGTGACGATGCGTATGGATTCAGCCGCGGTGTAGAGAATGGCAGCAAGCTGCGCCCGGCTTTCGGCATCGTTTTTGGAGCCGAGAACCCACGGAGTTGTCGCGGTTAGATAGCCGTCGAGCGCCCGGATAAAGACCCAGAGCTGGTTGAGCGCCGCCGAGAAATCCAGCGCGTCAAAGAGCCGGCCAAACTCCGCGATCGTCGCCTGGGCGAGATCGCGGATGGCTTTTTCGCGAGCTCCGGCTGCTGCCTGCGGAACCACACCATCGAAGTAGCGCGCGATCATGGCCAGCGTGCGGCTTACCAGATTGCCATAGCCGTTGGCCAGATCCGCGTTGTAGCGCTGCGCCAGGCCATCCAGCGAGAAGCTTCCATCCTGGCCGAAGACGATCTCGCGCAGCAGGAAATAGCGCAGCGCATCGGCGCCCAGGGTGTCGAGAATGGTCTCCGTGCGCACGATGTTTCCGCGCGACTTGGACATTTTGCTGTGCTCAAAGAGCAGCCAGCCGTGGGCGACGACGCTCTTGGGCAGAGGCAAGCCCGCGGCGATCAGAAAGGCAGGCCAGTATACGCAGTGAAAGCGGCTGATCTCCTTGCCGATGAGGTGCAGGTCTGCGGGCCAGAATCGCTGAAATCTCTTCTGATCTTCAGGATCATCGCTGCCATAGCCGAGCGCGGTGATGTAGTTGGCCAGCGCGTCCATCCATACATAGATGACATGTTTTTCATCGCCGGGCACGGGGATACCCCAGTCGAAGCTGGTGCGGCTGATGGAAAGGTCCTTCAGGCCTCCACGGACAAAGGAGACGATTTCATTCCGCCGGGTCTCGGGGCGGATGAACTCCGGATTTTGTTCGTAGATTTCCAGCAATTTACGCTCGAACGCGGAGAGCTTGAAAAAGTAGTTCTCCTCGCTGACGGTCTCCGTAATCCGGCCGCAATCAGGGCAAGGGGAGCCGGGCGGCGCGTCGACATAGAGCTCGTCGTGGACGCAGTATTGCCCGGTATATGTGCCTTTGTAGATGAAGCCCCGCTCCTGCAGCGTGAGGAACAGCTTCTCTACCCCTTTGCGGTGCCGCTCTTCGGTGGTGCGGATGAAGTCGTCATAGCTGAGTCCCATGCGGTCCCACAAGCCGCGGAACTCGGCCGAAACCGTGTCGGCAAACTCTTTGGGTGTTCGTCCCGCCAGCTTGGCCGATCGCTCGATTTTCTGCCCATGCTCGTCGGTGCCGGTCAGAAACCATGTTTCGAGGCCCATGGCCCGCTTGCGGCGGGCGATGACGTCGGTTACGAGCGTGGAGTAAGCATGGCCGATGTGCGGCCGGGCATTTACGTAGTAGATCGGGGTGGTGATGGAAAATCTGGAAGAATCGGTCATGAGGAGATGGGCTGGCTATCCATTACACGCCACTACACGCCCCAGCGCGGCCTGGACACAACTTATCTTCAATCCTAACAGGGTGCTGCGCGCGCGGCGGCCGGCGGGGCCGCAAGATCGCCACCCTGCTAAAATCGGCAAGAAAAACCGATAATTTCTGCCCATTTTTTAGGCCAGCCAGGCGGTGACCATAGGTGTACCGGAAACAGCAAAGACTTCTTCGCCAACGCCTGGAATCCATCCTGCGCGACAAGTACGGCATTGAACTCGCCAATATAGCGATCGAGCAACCGCCGGACCTGAAGCTGGGAGAGTTTGCCCTGCCCGTCGCCTTCGATCTGGCGCGCCGCTTGAAGAAGGCCCCGCGCAAGATCGCCGAAGAGATTGCGGGGGAGCTGTTGCCGCTGGAAGGCTTTCAATCCTTCGAGGTTGCCGGTGCCGGTTACATTAACGGCAGGCTGGATCGCGGCGCCGCTGTCGCCGCCATAGCCGGAGATTCGGATCTCCAAGGCGCCCCACAGTTCTCGACGGGACACGCGCTAGTCGAGCACACCAGCATCAATCCCAACAAGGCCGCGCACATCGGTCATCTGCGTAACGCGATCCTGGGAGATACTTTCGTCCGCCTTCTGCGCGCCACGGGGCAGCGCGTGGACGTGCAAAACTACATCGACAACACCGGGGTGCAAGTGGCCGACGTGGTGGTGGGGCTTACCCATCTGGAGGGTTACGATCTTGCGGGTGTTGAGCGCTTGCTGGCGGATCTTGCCGCCCAGGGCCAGCGGGTCGACTACTACTGCTGGGATCTTTATGCCCGCGTCTCGCAATGGTATGACGCGGACCCCGTACAAAAGCAAGCGCGCAAAGAGATCCGGCTGGAAGCGCTGCACGCAATCGAACGTGGCGGCAATCCCATCGCGGAGATCGCCGACCTGCTCTCGACCGCAGTGCTGCGCCGGCATCTGGAAACCATGCTGCGCTTAGGGATTGAATACGATTTCCTGCCCCGCGAAAGCGAAATCATCCATCTCAAGTTTTGGGATTCCGCCTTCGAGCAGTTGAAGTCCAAGGGCGTGGTCTATCTTGAAACGCAAGGCAAGAACCGGGGATGCTGGGTAATGCGCCGCGCCGGCACTGCAGAGTCAGAGGAGATCGCCGACGGTCCCGATGAAGATGCCAAGATCATCGTGCGCTCCAACGGGACCGTTACCTACATCGGCAAAGACATCGCTTACCACCTGTGGAAGTTCGGTCTGTTGGGACGCGACTTCGGCTATGCGCCGTTTTTTGACTACGACGATCGCCGCGCCTGGATCTCGACCGAAGACGGTGAGCCGGAGCATCCCCAGTTCACGGGCGCGAAAGCTATCTATAACGTGATCGACAGCCGCCAGGCCGACCCCCAGGCAAACGTCATCCAATCTCTCCGCGCGCTGGGATACGAGCAGGCAGCTTCGCACTACACGCACTTTTCCTACGAGATGGTCGCGCTCACGCCAGGTTGCGCCGTCGAGCTTGGCTATCAGATATCCGAAGAAGACCGCAGTCGCCCTTTCATCGAGGTCTCCGGACGCAAGGGATTCGGAGTCAAGGCCGACGATCTGATCGACCGGTTGATCTCGGCTGCGCAGGAGGAGGTGGACAGCCGCCATCCGCAACGCAGCCAGGAGGAGAGAGTGGGGATCGCGCGCGAGATTGCCCTGGGAGCTCTGCGCTACTTCATGATGAAGTTCACGCGGAATTCGGTGATCGCGTTTGACTTTCGCGAGGCGCTTAGCTTTGAAGGAGAGACGGGGCCCTACGTGCAGTATGCCGTGGTGCGGGCGCGGAACATCTTCCGCAAAGCCGAGACTACGCCGGAGGCGGTCCTCAATGCTTTCCTTGGCGCGCCTCCAGACGTCAACAGGTTCTTCGAGGGCGAGGAGGGAGCCGGGATCTGGGAGCTTTGGATTGCGGTTTCCCGGCTCGGCCTGGTGCTCGAGCAGTGCGTCTCCACGGCGGAGCCGGCGTATCTGGCGAAACATGCCTTTCAATTGGCGCAGCTCTTCAACAACTTCTACCATCGCCACCATATCCTCAGCGAAGAGGATCCGGCGAGAAAGCAGTTTCTTCTGGCCACGGCCGCCGTGGCCCAGCGGGGGCTGATCCAGGCCCTCGACTGGCTCGGGATAACGGCTCCGGAAGTGATGTAGGGGCGGGTCGGCAAGTCAGCGAGTCAGCTTGCTACTACCGACTTGGTACGACATGGGAGAGGTTGTATTGTAGTCCCAATGTGACTACAATGAGCGCATGGCTATTAGCAACACTTACGTTCGTGCGCGTATAGATACAAACACCAAAGAACGCGCCGCAGGTGCGCTCGAAGAGATGGGCTTGTCCATTTCCGATGCAATCCGGCTGCTCATGCTGCGTATCGCAGATGAGCGCCGGTTGCCCTTTGAAGTGAAAGTTCCCAATGCGAAAACCCGCAAGGCCATTGCAGAGCTTGAGAGTGGTAAAGGAAAGAGCTTTGAGAGCGTCGACGCTTTGATGGCAGATTTACATGCGGACGATTGAACGTTCCTCCACGTTCAAACGGGATTACAAACGCGAAACCCGAGGTCAACATCGGAACACGCTCGACGACAGCTTATCTCCTGTACTGGTGGCACTGGCTAATGACCAACGGCTAGAGCCGCGCTATCGAGACCATGACCTGAGCAGGAATTGGGCAGGCTATCGTGAGTGCCACGTAAAAGCCGACCTTCTGCGGTTTCCCACATCAGAGTGTGGGACTAAAGCGGAGTGACGGGGGATCCGCGGTGACATAGAAACCTCGACTCCTCGGGGGGTCCCCAGGATGATTTTCGAGAGCGAAGCGAAGTGGAGAGATCTTGTCGTTTCCCATATCTGGCGCAAAGAGCGCGCCAGATATGGGGCACACCCTCAATTGGTGGCGGTTTTGGATCCATATTTCAAGCAGATCTAGGGTGCCCCATCCTTGCGTAGCAAGGGTGGGAGGCCACAACCGTTGGCAGAACAGGCGTTCCAGGATGATTTCGACAGAGCGCAGCGGAGTGGAGAGATGACAAATCAGGTGTAATTGCCAACCAAGCCTTCCTCAACCCGATTTCATCCTCTTTGAGGGACCGCAGGCCCATAAATGCCCCGGTCGAGACGACAAGATCCCTGCTGGTATCCCACCCTTGCTGCGCAAGGATGGGGCACCCGGCGCCTTTCACAAGTCTGATCGTCTTTACTTTGACAGTGGCTTGGGCATATTGGGTAGACCGAAGTCATTCCGCACACCAGGCGTGGCGCTTTAGAGGGGCCGCAATATGACACAACAGTTATCCGCTTTTCCTGCGTATTGCGAGGGCCATTTTCGCGAGCGCGCCTGTCCATGTCTCCGCGTCTTTGGGGTTTAGATTCATCCGGCGGACTAAGCGCCGGGCCTTCTCGAGCGAAACGGCCTCGGAGCCGCGTTTCACATAGCCGCTGGCAATCAACCCATCGAAGAGTGCCAAGGTCATCCGCTCCAACTCCGCCGCCTCAGCCCGAACTACTTCCGATGTTTCCCCGGAGACCCCATCCTGCCTGACCAATTCATAGAGGCAAACTGCGACCGCCTGGCCCAGGTTCATTGAGATGTTCGCGTCTTCCGTCGGGATGCGCGCCAGCCAATGGCAGTGGCTGAGATCATTGTTCGACAGACCGCGTTTCTCCGAGCCGAAGAGCAGCGCGACAGGGCCGCCGGCAAGCTGCTCGCGGATTATCGAACTGCCTTCTTCAAGTCGCTTCACTTGATGGAGCAGCTCGCGAGCGCGCACTGCTGTCGTTCCGACCACCAAACGGCAGTCGGCAACCGCCTCTGTGACGCTTCGAAATTCCTCGGCATTTTGCAGCAACCGGGAAGCGCCTACCGCCGAGCGTGCCTCGCGAAACGCCGCCTCGCAAGGGGCGACGACACGCAGCTGTGAAAATCCAAAATTACTCATCGCCCGCGCAGCCGCGCCGATATTCAGAGGATTGCGGGTGGAGACCAGGACTACCCGCAGCCGGTCCAGAACCGTGGACGGGACGGGAAGCATCAGGATTGACGGAACTCGATAGGAATTTCGGAGAAGGTCAGATTCTGCACATTGGACTTGGTTTGCTCGCGCCAAGCTTCGAAGATGCGCCCATAGCTGAGTTTGATGAAGTTGCTTTCATCGATGTGGAGCTTGCGTGCAATGATGTCAATCCACTCACCGGGACCTTCGAGCTCGGCATAAAGGCCGAGAGGGGTCTCATCGAGAACGCAATCTCCCTTCTGGTCTGTCCACTCGGTGCGCCACTTCTCATAGATAAAAACCGGCTGGAAGCCCAGGCTCTCGAATACTTTGCCCATCGCCGGGCCATCCTCGACCGAGGTCTCGGTTTCCATCCGGCGCTTGTGCCGTTCTTCGGGATCCTCGTCGTCAGGAACACTCTTGTGCGTGACCTTCCATTTGCCGCCGGACTCACGAATGCGCAGGATTTGCGTCGCATTGCGCAGCTTGCGTTCCGGCGTGTCATAGAGCGTATTGCGCTCGAAGGTTCGGGGGACGGCCTGGCGAAAGCCGAGCTGCCGCAGATTTTGCTCGAAGCTCTCACGGTCGGCAACGCGGATTTTTACTTCCGTTTCCATCGCCTGCATAAACGGCAGTCTATACCCGCGAGCAGAGCATGGGAAAATGGCAAAGACCGGGAATGAGAATGCACGTCCTCATTGGATTTGCCCTTTGGGAGAATCCCAGGTCCCGGAATTCGGGACCCTTCGACAAGCTCAGGGCAGGCTCTGGGGCACCGCCGCCGTAGGTAAAACAAAGACCCGTTGGAGAAATAGGAGAAGATAAAGGAAATTTGGCGGAAAGCAAGACATTGCGGCTCAGGGTAGATGCGAATGCACTCCATTCGCCGGACTCGGAAGATGCCTTGCGCCAGGCAGCCGGGATTCTGCGTTCGGGGGGAACGGTCGCGTTTCCCACAGAGACTGTCTATGGGCTCGGAGCCAACGCATTCGATGCGGCGGCGGTGCGGCGCGTCTTCGAAGCAAAACAGCGGCCATCCTGGGATCCGTTGATCGTGCATGTGAGCGATCCCGGGCTGTTGGATCTGATTGTCAAGGATGTCCCGGCGAAGGCGCGTCTTCTGATGGATGCATTTTGGCCCGGTCCGCTGACCTTGCTGCTGCGCAAAAGCGATGCATTGCCCGCGATTGTGACTGCGGGCCGCCCCAAGGTGGGAGTGAGGATGCCCAAGCATCCCGTGGCGCACAGGTTGATCGAGTTGGCGCAACTGCCTATTGCCGCTCCCAGCGCGAATTCGTTCGGCCGGACCAGTTCCACCCGCGCTGAGTTTGTGCTGGAAGATCTGGACGGACGAATCGACGCCGTGATCGATTCGGGCGCGAGCTCATTGGGACTCGAATCGACGGTGGTCGATGTATGCGAGGAGCCGCCTGTCCTCTACCGGCCCGGCATGATCACATTTGAGCAGATGGAGGCCGTCTGCGGGACATTGGTCCGATACCGTGCTCCTCAGGAAACCTCAGCGGCGCCGGAGAGCCAGCCGTCGCCGGGCACGGGGCTCAAGCATTATGCACCGCGGGCGCGGCTCATCCTTTTTGAGATAGCCACGGCCCAAGCCGCATTCGAGCTTGCAGAACAACTAAGCCATAGCGGCGAAAGGGTCGGCATCATGTTGCCGGACGATCTCGAAGCCGGCATGCCGCTCAAGCCAACGCCGTCAAACCTGGTCTACCGCTGGGGAAAATGGGCTGATGGAGGCGAATTGGCGCGGCGGCTGTTCGCTGGATTACGCGAACTCGATCACGCGGGCGTCGATGTTATTCTGTGTCCTTTGCCGGAGGAAAAAGGCGTCGGCAGCGCCATCCGCGATCGCCTGCTCAAGGCCGCGCAGACCAGCTAACCGGTCTGACCTAAATCTAGACGGAGATATTTTCTTCCGCTTTATATAAATACTTGATGCTGGATTTGTAAATAAGGGTGCGGCCGCCGTGGCGCACTTTGATGACATCTCTGTCATACCATTCGATGTATCCGCCGATCTGCTCGCCATCGTCAAGTACGAATACCATCAGCGTCTGACTATGCGCCTGTTTTCGCAGGTAGAAAGTTTCTGCGCGCGAGGTGTTCTCGGAGAGGCTTGCCGGGCCTGCCGGAGTGCGCGGCTGGGCGGAGAGGGAGGGGATATCGCGGGGAAATTTGCGTCTGTCCATGCTCCGTCTGTCGGGGTTCCGTCTGTCGGAGTTCTGTCTCTCGGGGCTCCGTCTCTCGAATCTCCGTCTGTCCATGTTCCGCCTCTCCAGACCGCGAAACCCGGGATCGCGAGGCAGAGAATTGTGAGCCTCAGTATTATCAGCCGCAGAGGCTCTCACCGGAAGCATCGGCCGGACCAGCTTGCGCGGATTTGCAGCGCTCACCGATGCGACTTTTGACTTATCCGATCTTGGGGCCTTGGTTTCTGTCTTCGGGCTGGGAATCTCAACCCGCAGGGGAACCGGTACTGGAGAAATATCGGCCATGGCTATCAATTAAGGTTGCTGTTCGATTGGATGCAGATTCATACTTCCGCGATGGAAATGAAAAGAGACTGGTTTCTACCCCGACCATGACGATTGACCGAGGCCGATAACGAAGGAATCGAGCGCCAGGGAGCGCAGCAAATTGCGGCGCATGCCCTGTTCCACTTGCACTACTCCGCGCGCCGCGGCCTCGATCCATGGCAAGTTGATGATTTGAGAGATGCGGGTGAGTTCAGGCAGAAGATCAATGTTCCGCGCGAGCTGACTGCAGCCGGAATTAATCAAGAGGAGATCTTCAAGCAGGCTCTTGAAAGCATCCAGCAATCGGCTGGTCTTCTCTTGACCTTCTGCGCCCGCGCGATAAGTTTCAGTCATGCGGAAGAGAGAAGAGAAGTCGAATTCCGAGCCTCGCTGACGAGCATCGCCCAGCGCACCGCCGCGTTCGTCGATGGCGTTGCGTAAAATCATAAGCGCATCCTGACGGCTGGACAGATATCCTTCAAGGTCGAAGCCCAAAGCCTTGCCGATTGCACCGTCAGCCAGGCGGGACACAAGAGACCGCTCGAGCGGCTTCCAATCGGTGCGCCGTCCGGCTAGCAGAGCTTCAATCTGCTCCGCTGGAAGTGCGCCAAGACGGAACAGACTGGAGCGAGAACGAATGGTGGGGAGAAGTTCGCCTGGATTCTCTGCTAGCAGGATAACATGGGCATACTCCGGCGGCTCCTCCAAAATCTTGAGCAGGGAATTGGCCGCCTCTTTCATAAACGCCGCGGCGGTGAAGATGTAAACGGAACGGGGGGACTCTGCCGGCAGGCGGTAAATGCGCTGGATAACGCTTCGCACCTGGCCGATTTTAATGAGCAGTTGTGGAGGATCGGGAGGTATGACCAGCACGTCCGGATGAGTCTGGATCAGGATGCGAGTCTCCTTTTTGTCCACTTCGCGCAGTTCTTCGCGCGCCGCGATCGCTTCGCTCACGCGATCCGCTAAAGGCTGGGATTGAGCGATGCGGACGCAATTACTGCACTGGCCGCAGAAGTCGGGCAGCCCGTCGGTAATTGGCTCCTTGAGGCAGGCCATGGCCTGAGCCAGCATGATTGCCAAGGTGTACTTGCCGGCGCCGCGGTGTCCGGCGAGGATGAGCGCCGGCGGTACTCGTCCAGCGGCCAGCGCCTCACGCAAGTGGCGGACAGTAACGGCGTTGCCCAGAAACTGATCGAAGCCCACATAGAGAGACTAGCAAAAGGTTAGCTCGAACGGAGTATGGGAGGGTTGGAGAATCCCAGGTCCCAGAATCGGGACCCTTCGACAAGCTCAGGGCAGGCCCTGGGGTACTCGCGAAAACTCTTCCCTCAGCGGCTAAAGCCGAACTACTTACATCCACTTACGTACGTACGGCCTGAAGGCCGCACCCTTCAAAACCGCCGGAGAAGGGTTTTGGTGGAAGCCCCCTGCTTTAGCGGGGGGGAGCTGGACTTCAGTCCAGAGAAAAATGGTTGATCTTAAGGTGGGCTTTAGCTCTGGATTTACCCACGCCAGCGCTAAAGCGCATCATGTTCCGAGTCGAACTTCCCGGAGCGCTGAAGCGCTCCTACCCCCGCATAAATGCGGGGGCTTCCACCCAAAAGCTCCGCATCGGCCTTTTTCCGCAGCCTGTGAAGGCCGTACCCTTCAAAACCGCCGGACAACAGGTTGAGAATCGGTTTTGAAAGAGTCCCGCAGGGACGGCTGAAAGGCGCAGGGATGATTCAGCCGTCCCTCCCTGCGGGACTTTGTCTCTTTAGAACCCCACCCAGCACTTCGTGCTGGGCTATTTTCTTGCCGTCCCTCGCGGGACTTACCCTGCCCGTAACTTGGGGGCTCGGCTTGAATCGGCTGTGGAAAAAAACTCTGTAGAAGGGTTTTGGTGTAGCCCCCTGCCTGGTGCCCCAGGTTCCGATTCTGGAACCTGGATTCCACAGATTCCGTTGCAGATAAAAAAAGTTCCTATCCTGGGTGGCGCGATGTGGGCGTAAAGAGCATGGGATACTTGGGCCGCAAGGTGATTTTCGGTTGAACGTCGACCACCTGTCCGGGAACAAATTTTAGGCTCCATTGCTGCGCGATCGTGGCCAGGATGAGCACGCCTTCCATCCAGGCAAAGCTCTCTCCAATGCATTGCCTGCTGCCGCCGCCGAAAGGGAAATAAGAGAAGCGCGGCCGGTTGGCCTTCTGTTCAGGACGAAAGCGGTCGGGATCGAAGCGCAATGGGTCGGGAAAATATTCCGCGCTGCGATGGAGAATGTACTGACTGAAGAAAAAATATACGCCTGGGGGAAAGCGGTAAGGTCCGAGCTCGACCACGGTGGTCGATTGCCGTCCCATCGCCCAGGCGGGTGGATAGAGACGCATGGATTCCGCCAGGACCATCTCCGTATAGGCAAGGCGGGGCAGGTCATCGAGAGTAGGCAGACGGGCATTACCCGGTCCGCCGCCCAGGACCTGGTCAACCTCCGCATGGAAGCGAGCCTCAACCTCCGGGTTCTGAGAGAGCAGATACCAGGTCCAGGTAAGTGCGTTGGCTACGGTTTCATAGCCAGCGAGAAAGATGGTAAGCACCTCGTCGCGGAGCTGTTCATCGGTCATCCCGGAATGGTCGGCTTCCTGGTCGCGGGAGACGAGCAGCATGGAGAGCAAGTCTCCGCGGTCCACGCCGTCTGCGCGATGCTGCGCGATCATGCGCTGAACCACGGCATCCAAACGGTCGCGGGCCCGGCGGAAGCGGAGCAGACCGGGAATCGGCAGGTGCAGATATGCCTCGGCGCGCGGCAGGGCGATGAGAAAGTTGTACAGATCCATGATCACGTTTACTTGATCGTTGATCTGAAGCACGTCTCCGGTTACATCGGTATTGAAGAGGGTGCGGGCGACAATCTGCAGAGTAAGCTGCATCATCTGGGCCGGGATATCGAGCGGCCGCCGGGCCTGCCATTGCGCGCGCATGGCCGCGGCGCGATCGACCATCATCCCGCCATAGGCCTGAATGCGCTGGCGATGGAATGCAGGGGCAGCAATGCGCCGCTGCCTTCTATGTACTTCTCCGTCGCTGGTGATAAGCCCCTCGCCTAAGAGGATTTTCATCCGGCGCTGGGTGCGTTCCTTGATGAAATTCTGGGGCTGGCGAATGAGTATTTCGTGGATGAATTCCGGCTCGTTGATGAAAACGTTATGCGCCCCGCCCAGCCGGTAGTGGGCAATGCGTCCATAAGTCCTCGCCAGGTGCTCAAAGAGCACGATAGGATTTCCCGGCTTGAAGAATCGGCGCAGCAGGTAAAAGGGAAGATTCAGCGTGAGACCGGGGGGAAACCGGTAGCCATCGCGCTCAAGCACCTTCCATTGCGGAATATCAGGAGACTGCGGAGTTGGAGTACGGGCACTAGCCATGGCTGGTTGTAACTTTGGGCCTGATTGTAACTTTAGCTTGACGGGCGCCCGGATCCCAAGCCGATGGGTAGTCACCGCCCGAGGAAGAACAGGGGGAAAGGTGCGCGATTCGGCGGAAGTCGCTTTATACTGCCAACTTATAGCGTTTTCACAATTGCGGTGTCCTGGTGAGAGTTGGCTATGTGCAGGCGTTCTTTGATGGAACGCCTGCGTCGAAAGTAGTTTCTTGGGATACACCAATCGTGAAAACGCTATAGCTGCGCAACGCGCCACTTCGAACGGAAGAGGATCACACCGGATGCTAACCGCCACTGAGGATACTCTAGTTGTGATTGCCATAGTAACTCTGGCTATGGTTTTCATGCTGTTGATGAACCGTATCTGGCCGGCTGTCGAGCGCAGTGCGCACAATGACATTATCGGATGGCAGCTCGGCATTCTGGGCACCACTTATGCCGTGATCATGGGGTTCATGCTTTACACGGTGTGGACAAATTACGGAGCCGCCGAGCTGAACGCTGACTCCGAGGCCAACTCGCTCTTGAATGTCTTTCACCTGGCGGACGGCCTGCCCGCCCAGCAACGCGAGGAGTTGAGGGTGGCGGCTCGCTCCTATGCCGACACGGTCCTCAAAGAAGATTGGCCGGATATGGCATCCGGCAAGGACATTCCTTTGCCCAGCCGTCAGGTAAGTGTAAAGATGTGGCAGATTCTCATGACGGTAAAGACTGCCTCTTCCTCAGAACTTACTGCCGAGGATCATGCGCTCTATGAATTAAGCGCAATGGTGGAGCATCGGCAGATGCGAAGGCTGCAAAGCACGAGCCGTCTTCCCACCGTCCTCTGGTTCGTGCTGATCGTCGGAGGAGCTGTCACGATCACGTCGAGCTGCATGTTCGGCTCGGGGAATGCTCTGCTGCATGCGGCTCAGGTATTTGCTTTTTCCATGCTGATCGCGCTGGTGCTGGTCGCCATCGGCGACATTGACCGGCCGTTCCAAGGCTCAGTACACGTCAGCAATGCCGCATTTCTCCGCGCGCAAACGAACATGCAAGAATATTGAAGGGCGCCTCCCACCGATAACTTTGTCAGCCGTTGATGCGTAAGCGCATCTCTACCGCCCCGGCGATTTTCTGATGGATCTCCTCGATCGGGCCATCTCCCTCGATTACCATCACACGCTCAACCTCCCGCGCCGCGATCTCGCGGTATTTGTCGAAGACCCGGCGAAAGAAGGCCGTGCTCTCCCTCTCAAAGCGGTTCTCGTCGCTGCCGGTGGAGCGGGCATGACGTTCGTTGCGCAGGCGCGCGCGCTGGAGCGAACGCTTGAAATCGGGCATAAGCAAAAAAGTCAGGCCGGGTTGGAATCCCTGGCACAAGATGCGGTGCAGATCGAGAACCGTTTCGCTGCCCAACTGACGGCCGCCGCCCTGGTAGGCTTCGGTTGAATCGGTAAAGCGGTCACATAGAACGACGTCGCCCTTGGCAAGCGCCGGCCGAATGACTTCAGCGATGGACTGAGCGCGGTCGGAAAACATCAGCCCTAATTCGGTAAGCGGGGAAAGATCCACGGTGCGAGAGTCCAGCAGCAATTCGCGGATGCCTTCTCCAATACGTGTGCCCCCGGGTTGGCGGGTTACTGTGACGGATTGGCGCTTCACTTCAAGCCACTCCTTGAGGCGGAGGAGTTGGGTGCTCTTGCCTGAGCCATCCAGGCCCTCAAAGGTAATAAAAAGGCTTGGTGACATGAGGCGAGTTTACTAGAAGCAGGCGATCGAGCAATGACGCAGGGAATATGAGCTAGAAGCGGCCCATCGAGAATAGTGGAATCCCACCCTTGCTATGCAAGGATGGGGCACCCTCGATATCCAACACCACCACCCGAGTAAGCACCTTATTTGTCATCTCTCCACTCCGCTGCGCTCCGGTCGAGATGACAAGGTTAGGGTAGTGGCTAGAAACTGATCCTCGGGGGGTTCCCAGGATGATTTTCGACAGAGTGTTCATGGGCCTGTGGCCCACCCAAGGGGATGAAAATCAGGGGCGCATACATTTGTCGTCTCCCACCCTTCGCACGAAACAGCGCCGTGCGAAGGATGGGGCACCCTCGATTGGTGGTGGTCTTGGATCCATATTTAAAACAGGTTTAGGGTGCCCCATCCTTGCGTAGCAAGGGTGGGAGACCACAACAGTTGGCGGAGCAGGCCTCCCAGGATGATTTTCGAGAGAGTGTTCATGAGCGTGCGGCCCACCCAAGGGGATGAAAATCGGGTTGAGGAAGGCTTGGTTGGCAACTACACCTAACTTTGTCATCTCGACCGGAGCGCAGCGAAGTGGAGAGATCTGCGGTTTCCCATATCTGGCGCAAAGAGCGCGCCAGATATGGGGCACCCGGCATTGGTTAAAGTGAGATCTCCGAGATTGCTCTGGGAGTTTCCGCGGTGGCGAGGTCGACAATCTCCAGTTCGAGGCCGCCGAATTCGGGATGCTCATTCTGTTTGAGCCTGTAGGCCAGGTGAACGATGGAGCCATCCTTGAGCTCCAGGGACTGGATGCGTTCCATCCAATCCCATCCCAGAGCGGCAAAGCTGGCTCGTGGTCCTTGGGCCAGTTGAAGCCGGACGTGCCGGTCCTTGATGGTGCGAACTGGAGCGGCTACACGGACATTGCAGGCGATAAAGACGGGATCTTCGTTGCCCATTCCAAAGGGTTCCAGGCGGCGTAGCCAGCCAAAGAGAGTGGGAGTGATCTGGTCGAGGGGGAGGCGCGCATGGCAGCGCAGAGCGGGAGCCTTCAAGTCTCCGAGATTTGCTGCCCAGGCTTCCACACGGAGGCGCAACTCCGGCAGGCGCTCCACCGGCAAAGAGAAGCCTACCGCGTGAGCGTGGCCGCCGAAGCGTGTAAACAGCTCCCGGCAGCTCTCAATCGCGTCCAGAAGGTGAAAGCCGGGGATGGAGCGGCCGGAACCGTGAGCATGGCCGTTTTCACTCGCAATTACGATCGCCGGGCGGCGCAGGCGATCGACGATGCGCGAGGCAAGGATACCGAGTATGCCGCGATGCCAGCTTACTCCGTCGATCACGATGCAGCGGGCGTCGGCAAATGCCGGCTCGTCTTGCAGCCGCTGCTCGATCTGCTGCAGCATGGAAGCTTCAGTCTGGCGCCGCTCGCCATTGAGGCGGTCGAGCTTTTCGGCCAGCTCTCCGGCCTTGAACGGATCGCGCGTGGTGAAGAGATCGATGACATCGGAGGCTACGTCCATGCGGCCGGCAGCATTGATGCGCGGGGCGATACGGAAGGCGATGTCGGCCGGTGTCAGCCGGCGGGCGGCAGGGTCCAGGCCGGCCAACTCCATAAGCCGCCGCAAGCCGGGATTCACCGGGCGGCGCAGTTGCTCCAATCCAAGGCTCAAGAAGGCGCGATTTTCGCCGGCCAATGGCACCGCATCGGCAACCGTCGCGATGGCAAGCATCTTCAGGAAGGAGGGAAGTATTTTGCCACGGGCGCGTTCGAGATCCCATGCTTCCAGCAGGGCCTGGGAGAGCTTAAAGGCGACGCCTGCTCCGCACAGATATTTGCATGCGTAATCACAGCCGGGCTGGTTAGGGTTGAGAACGGCCAAGGCGCGGGGAAGTTTGGAGCCCATTGACCCGGTTTTCTCCGGCAGATGATGATCGGTGACGATCAGATCGAGCGCCAGGCGCTCGGCCGCCTCGCCGGCGGCGAAGGCGCGAATGCCGTTATCGACGCTGATGACCAGCCGGACCCCTTGGCTGGCCGCCGCGGCCAGAACTTCTTCCTGCATTCCATAGCCTTCACGAATACGATGGGGCACATGGAAGCGCACTTCCCCGCCAAGCATCTCGATGGCGGTTTTGAGCAGCACGATGGCCGTGGTGCCGTCTACGTCATAGTCGCCGTAGATCAGGATCGGCTCGCGATTCCGGATGGCGGCCTGGATGCGGGCCACGGCCTCGGCCATTCCGCGCATGGTGTAGGGGTCGAGCAGTTGGTGAAACTGAGGATGAAGGAATCGCTCGGCCTCGGCGGCGCTGTTGACTCCCCGGTCGAGGAGCAGTTCGGCGATAACAGGAGGAAGCCCGGCGGCGCGAGCTAACTCGGAAGCCTCGGCGGTATTTGCCTTTGGCAGCTCCCAGCAGGAAAAGTCGAAGGAGGAGGGAAGGGGGCGCGGCGGGCTACTGAGAGATGAGCCGCCCGCGCTCACCTGCTCTCTTCGTCTTCGTCGTCTCCAAAGACCAGATCGCCGAAGTTCTCAACCAGTTCAAGCAGATGTTGATACCGCTCGTACCACTCGGTAGCACTTTCATGCACAAAAACCACGCCTTGGTGGACAAAGCCGAGTTGAATGTAGCCCATCCTGCCGACGTAGTTGACCAGGTATTGGGCTTCATGAATCTCCGCCGCTTCCTCGTCGGAATAATTCTCCTCCCGGATCTGCCCCAGCAGCAGCTCCAGGTCCGGTTTCTCCAGGATAATTTCACTCATGGTGAGGAATGGCGCGGAGGCGCATTTCGCCATCTCGACGAAATCTTTCCAGCTATCGGGATTGGTGTCGTCCTCCCACAGGACGGTTGGGATCTCTTCCGGTACGTAGCCGGGCAGCCGGCGCATTCCATGACCTTCAATGAAGGCCACCATGTCATCTTTGAGAGAGAGCAGATTGTCTGGGCGCATGTTAGCGATTCTTTATTGTCGCAGACAATAGCAGCGTCGGGGGGCCGCGGCTCAAAAAAGAGTTAGGGTGAGGTCAAGAAAACATTAGGCTTGGATGCCGATGCGGCGTTTCCCTCTTGGCCCCATCCAATCGGGAGGAAGGTTGTTGCGGTGGCCTCCGGGCAGGCAAAAACCGTCCCTGGAATATGCTATAGTCCGGAGCAGACCAAATGATTTTCTCGCGGGAATATGTAGGTTATCTGGCTCGGCAGACAGTCAAGCAGCTCATCGACGCCAAGGTGATCCGAACCAAAAAAATCGACGTGGTCAACGAGCGAGTGAATGCGGCCCTCTTGGAGGAGCTCACGCTTGAAGACCGCATCAATGAGGAAGTGCGCGTGATTTTGGATGCCTATCAGGAAGACATGCGCAGGACAGGCGCCAGCTATGCGGAGATGTTCAAGAAGGTAAAGCAGGAGCTGGCTCGCAAATACAAGGCGGTATTGTGAGGGTCAGCCGGGACAAGCTGAACAAAATGGCGCACATGATCGCCGATGTGCTGGCGGAGACGGACGAATGCGAGTTTTTGGACGACAGGAACGCAATTCGTCAGGAGGCGCGCAAGGCTCTGGAGAAGACCTTGACCGAGGAGATGAAGCTCGATCAGGCGGCGCGCCAAAAGATCGCTTCGCAGCGCAAGATCATCGTCGAAGGAAGCCAGGAGTGGGACATCCTTTACCGCAAGTACTATAACGATGAGGTCAAACGGCTGGGCGTGTAGGCATTCCGGCTGTGTTTTCCCTTTGTTATACTTCAGAAAGCGCGCAATCCGCCTTTCCAGGGCGGTCGTGGCGTCATGGTGTAATTGGTTAACACGCCGCCCTCTCAAGGCGGAGAGTTCGGGTTCGATCCCCGATGACGCTACCAAAAACCTCAATAAAATCAACAACTTAAATCAAATGAGTCTTAAAGGCTCATTCCCGTTTATCCATACTTTGTCCATATTCGGCAGCAGGAGCATGCCTCAAACTGTGGGTACCATCGATCGATTACCAGCGTGCTTTCGAGCAGAGATTTTCTTGGGGCAGGCGGGCGGGTTTGTGCTCTCCTCCGATTCAGGAGAGAACGAAAACACATGTCGAAAATGCAAAGAGTCCCTGTGCAGCTTCCCGCCCTGGTGATCGAACAGACAGTCAGCTTTGCCGCCATCATGGGTCTTGATTTGAACGCTTGTGTTGAACAGGCTTTAACCAACTGGCTAAATGATGTTGCCTGCCCAATGGTTGACTCCCTCATCGAGCAGCAAGAAAAGGAAGGTACTCCGGCCTCACTTGTGCAGTAGCGACGCGTCCTAGAGCGAAGTTTTCAGACGAATGCACAAGAAATGGGCAGCCCATGACAGGTTGCCCATTTTTGCTGCTTGCCGGTCTCAATTGCCAAGCGATCACCGTTCCTGCCGCCGATCCGATCAGAGCCAAATATGGAGTCTGACTCAGAACCAAGGGAAAGTTCAAAGAACTGCCGGGTTGAATGGCGACACCAGTTGACGGCGAGACCGTAACTCCCGACGCTCCTAACAGCGCATAGACAACAGCCGTGGCGCTCGTGTTCACAATCAACAGACTTGTATGCGAATGTGCTGGATTAAGCTGAATGCTCTCGCTTGCAGTTGTAACAGCAACAGAATCAAGGCTGCTTGCTAGACAAAGGTTGTACTCGCACATATAAGTGTTTCTCCTTATTTTGAATTTGTTTGTACTGATGTCGCTGTTGCGTGTTAGATCGGCAAGCCATTCATGCGCTTTATGTCTCTTGGGTTACGCTGATCTAACTCATGCCTCTTCCCGCCGTTAAGCTGCTTGTATTCATCTTGGTAATTTTCTAAATCATTGATGCTGACCTGAAACGATTTCGCGATATCGACAATTGCATGCGCGTGTTTGTTAAAGGTTGATTCAGCGCGCTTTTGATTTTCTAGCGCTTCTCTATGGTCCTGCTCTGCGCTTGCAATTACCTTTTGTTTCATGTTTCGTTCCGATTCGGACGGGAATTTTGGCAAGGCGACATTGCGAACATTGCCGATTGTGTTGTAGGTATCAGATACATGCAAATCAGCATTGATTGCATCGACCTTTGCATTTTGACTACGCTCTTGAGCCTTTGCAAGCTTGTCGCTGAACACGCGGCATTCTGAGTTCTTAGCAGCAATGAGTTTGTCCAGTTCAGCAATCCGTGTTTCATTAAATTTTTCAACTCTGTGGGCATACTTCTCCCAAAGTGTAGTTACCTCTCCTGCTAGCTTCGGATCGATGCGCCTGAGTAACGCGATGTTGAATACGCCTATTGGATCAGTAACAGAGGGGTGAACGAATTCCGCCTCGCGCACGCCTTTGTGACTGTAACTAGAAATTGAATTGGTTGCCATTGTTGAACCCTCTCGTTTCTTTCGGTTAGAAGTTATACAGCGTTGCGGTTTAGTTACTTGTCTGTTTGTGGGAAGCGCGTTTTGAATTCAGACTCAAAGTTGCGAATTGCTTTTGTGTTTCCTTTGAGCATTTCATTCTGTGAGTTAATTTTCAAAACGTCTGCTGCTGTCGTGGGCGTCGGGAAGCCTTTCTTGTGTTGCTCCAAGTTGAAATTACTTTCCATATTGTTCTCTCCTTGTTGAGTACGCTTGCCGCGCACGTTTTACATTCAAATCCAATGCTGCTAAGTAAGGATCGGTTTCAAACTTGCTATCTTGTATGCTCGCTGACCCAGCACGACCTGTACGATTCGGACACACTGCAACGTGGTTTCCAACCAAATCAACCATGGCGTAAAGTGGTCCGCGCTTAACCAGTTTGTAGTTGTACCCACAGCTAATATCTCTTGCACGATTTTCAAGTATCTTAGTTGCAAGAGTTTGATCTGTGATAAGAAGTGTTGCTACCAGTGGGAAGTTACCATCTTCCATGGGTGTACGTCCGCGCCTAACGTCCGTTACATGGCCTCGTGCATAATCACTTGTATCGTCAACAGTAAGCAACTCACTTGGATGAGTATCCGTGACCGGCTTACCCTGAAAACTGGCGATAGTTCGCGGCGCAAATACTTCATCACTGCTTCTGTACAAATCGATTTCATCATCATCCCTACCAACCAAACCAACCGAATCACGATGCGTTTGCGAAATCTCACCCAATTTATATTTCTGAAATCCAGTTCGCCCGATTACAACATTCGAACAAATCAGATAGCCCTCTGGAGACTCGGCAATATTCTTGCTTAACTTAGTTCCGAAGTATGCAATCGTTCCCATTTATTCACTCGCTTTCTTAGCTGCATACTCCGTGCAAATCATAGTTGTAAGCATCGCGTCTGCACGAGACGCAAACTCCATCGCCTCACGAATCTCAATCTCGTCTTTTGCTTTCATAGCGTCCCGCAAACAGGATATAGCTGCATCTCTGCAACTAATAACGCGCTTCATATGCTTAGCAAACCGCTCCTCGATATCGTCAGACAGCATCGAGTTATCAATCTTTTCAAAATGTTCAAGCCAAGGGTTCTTCATTTATTTAATCCTCCAGAATTCAAACTCAACAAACGCTGCTGTAAACAGCATCACAAACGTTGAACACCACGGCGGCGACAAGTAATGCATATTTAGCTACCTGCTTTCTTGCTTAATCGATAAAAGTAAACTCTACAAACATCACAGCAAAACACATGCCAACTTCTAGTTGCAACAAACTTTGAATCGCAATACCTACAGTAACTAGATTTCATCACTGGCCTCTGTGTAAGTGTTACGCGTAACCCGAGGTAAGTCAAGAAATGCCGCCTGCTAAGTGCTTGCAGAGGCATCTGTGGCGGTCTGTATGCTTACAATGCTTGTAGGCTGCTTCCGTGTATACGAGCGCCTCTGGACTCGGTCGCATACCCCCTTCACTTTGCCGCCCCGACTTCGATCTACACTTGCGAAGGAATCAATAGCCCTCTTTGCTATTGCATCTGCTGGGAGACCTAGGAGCGCCGCAATTTCCCAAAAGCTACTTGTTGAACATGTAAACCATCTTTTATCGTTTATGCTTCCAGCCTGACATCCCGCAAATGCATGAGTGATTAGCGTACATAGAAACAGTTTTTCTCTACCTGCGTTGTCATGTACGTTTGTATTGTCGGTCGCGATTAGAGCGGTATCCATACTTAGCTCAACTTTCTAAACTATCGGTAAGACAGCCATGTTTGCAGGTGTAAAGTTAACGCTAAGTTGCTGGCCAAATTCCGTATTAACCACACAGTTAAACTGAAATGTTCGTTTATTTGGATCGAATGTTGCTTCAGAACTCGCGATACCAGTCACAAACGGAGTGCCGTTAATCCGTTGCGCAATCAAACTCGCTATTGCCGCTTGTGCAGTTTTGGGATTACTCGCACCTAGCAGACTTTGAAACAAAGGCAAGCCGTCGTTTACATCTGCCCACCATTCGCCTTGAAACAATAGCAAGCGAGTTTGCAGAATTTGACCAACTGCATCAATATCTGTCAACACGCTATTCCAGATAAGATCGTGATTTTCGTCTAGCTGTAGGCATGAGATTACCGGAGTTCCTGCTCGTGGGACTTCAATTGCCATGTTATCTCCTTAAGTTAGTTGCCTATTACCATTCCCAACAATTCCACAAGACGCCCGCCGTTTTTCGTATGTGTGCATTTCAAAATTGCACGCACGTCAGGAGAATCCTCACCCTGAATTGCAGATGTAAATGCATTGAGATATTGCGTTTTAGACATCGTGACAACTTGCCCGCTCGGAAGCCGCAAACCAATATCATGTGCTTCCCCACATCCAAGATCAGCAACCCGCTTCTCGAAGCTACTTAAGTTGAATCTAGGCATGTCAGTTCCTATCCTTTAGAGCTTTAGGCATGATTGCCGCGTCGATTGTTTGTGTGGGTTGCCATGCGCCGCCGCCGTCGCTTAATTCATCAAGCTTGGTTTCGGCAATCTCAAACCGGTGTGCATCAGAAACCAAATCAAGAATTTTGAGAGCTACAGGCGCTTTATCCAAAGCAGACGTATGAATGCATTCGAGCGCATCACCGAGCGTACGAACTGCTAGTTCGGCCAAACCAGCCAACCTTGCACTAACACTATGAACGATGTCAGCTTTAGCAACTCGCATTAATCGCTGGAACTCATCTGAAGCCTGAATCGTTCGCAACTGTCTAGTTGAGATTCCTAACTTCACCGCTGTTCCAACCTGAGACTTCTCAGATAATGTTGCGTCAATCGCAGCGAGTAGCAATTTGTTGTTATTAGCCATAATCAAACCTTAAGTTAGCTGTTATCTCAACTTATCAACACGCTAGGGGCCGTGTGTCAGTCAGACCAACACACCAGAAATCGAAATTGAAGAATCCAGCGAAGTGCCGTATCAAGCATGGGAAGATGACATACCCGGCATGGTTGGCGAGATTGCCCATTTCATTCATGACGCGAGTCCCTATCCGCTGGTGGAAGGTTCGATTGCTGCCGCTATCGCCTACTTTGCCGGAATCGTCGGACGCGCTTACAACGTCTCAGGAAGCGGCTTGAATCAATACTGCGTCTTGCTCGCTGGCACAGGTGCAGGAAAGGGCGCGGGTGGCTCTGCAATAGGCAAGCTACACAAAGCCGTCAATCGCAAGTTGGGGGAAGAACGCAGGCTCCGCATAGGTCCGGCTCTGCCTGCGAGCAAACAAGGTCTATTCCATTTCCTCGCAGGCAGCGGCACAAACCCCGCTGTTCCTTGCTGTGTCAGCATGATGGATGAAATCGGCTTATTTCTTCAAAACGTTTGCAATCCAAAAGCCTACGAACCGTTCATCGGAATTCGGCAAGCAATGCTGACACTATTCAGCGCGAGCGGCGGCAGCAATTCGATTGGGGAATCCGTTTACAGCGATTCATCGAAAAATATAAAGCCTCTGGTTGCCCCTGCGTGGTCGTTGTTCGGCAACAGCACACAAGTGGAATTCTTCAAAGCATTTGCTCAGGAGAATTTCAGAGACGGTTTAATCGGTCGATTGTTGCTTTTCGAGTATCCGGAAAATCAACCGAACCCAAAACACAAGTGGGGATTCGAGCATATCCAACCTTCCGCCGAACTGGTGCAACGGCTTGTTGATCTAGCTTCCCACACTAAAACAATCGAGCTAACCACAAATACAGACTCCTGCGAATGGACAAATGTACCGTTCGATCAAACGGCCGCTGCATTCAATCACAAGATAGAAAATGAGAATTGGCAGCGAATCGAAAATTATCGCATCAATCAAGAACTAAACCTAACTGCACTATGGAAGCGCTACAGAGAAAAAACATTCAGGTTAGCGGCATTGATTGCAGTTGGCGTCAATCCATATAAACCAATTATCACAATTACAGAAATAAAGCTTGCTGAAGAGACAGTTCGCCGCGGAATTGAAATGTTAATCAGACATCTTCAAGCGGGTGACATATCGGATGATAACGGCAATGTAGACCGTCATAAGGAGCTTAATAAATGCTTGGATAAATATATGCAATCTGAGTGGAAGAAAAGTTATCAAGTCACTCAGCAAGAAAAACAAACCGGCCTGATTGCCCACAGTTACATTAGCAGTCATCTGCATCACGTCGCCGCATTCAAGAAAACACCGAATCCAGTTGCATCACTGGAGACAACAATCAATTCATTCATTGATTCTGGATATATCGAGTTAGCGCCCGCGAGTAACAGCAACAAATTTCAACGTACAAAGAAGATATATCTAATCAAAACAATCAAAAAGCGCGTGTAGTCAGGCTCTTTGGCTGTTCTTTGGCTCCATTTTGGCTCTATTTTGGCTGCGCAAGTGTAACAGAATCACCATTTTGGCTATTTTGGTCGATTTTTTGGCTAGGTGGTCGGGGGGAGCCTCTAGCCCCAAGAAAGAGCAATTAAAATTACCCCCCCCTATATATTTAACCAAAATAACCAAAATATACATAATAAAAGACTTACACAGCCAAATGAACGACCAAAGACAGCCAAAGACAGCCAAAGTCAAATGCCGCTGAATGTGGGCACATACATTAACGAACTACAAACCGTGTTGATATAGGAGATTGAGTTATGAAACGTAAGTTGAAGCAAGATACAGAAATACTATTACAGTTTGATAGGGCATATGATGGAATTAGAATGTTTGCTGCTTTGTTAGGAACTTCTAAAAAGTACGGAGCAGTGGTTATGTCGCTTAGAGAAGCTAAAACTATTGCTGCTAAGTTGGATGATGCTATTCAGATGTTTGAGTTCAGTCGTACATCGCCTTGTTATGCAAATAAGCCGATTCCTGACTTTCCAATGAGACCTATTCGAGACGGCGAGTGAGAAGCAGACAGCCTCAGCAGAACCCGCCGCCTTCACTTGCAAGTTGCAAGCTATAGGGATACGCATGAGGATAAGACGCTTGCCCTATAGCAAGGGCATAGCCAATGCCTAAGCAGTGAAGCCAGGAGCATCACTGTGCAATCGCAGCAATGTGGGCAGGGGTAAGGCTCAGTCTCGATCTAGCGGGCGCTTAAATCGGCAAACGGCGAGAGCGAATTGTATAACTCAGGGGTCGGTTCCGGGAAGAATTGCACATTACCCGCAGCATCTTTGAAAATTGCAAACGTGAAGTCCCGCGTCAGAATATGGCGAGAGAGCCAGTAGTGGAAGCGGACGCGGATAATAAAAGTGCCGCTCCCAACCTTCACACCAGATTGCGGCTGTGCGATAAAAGTAAAATTCTCGAATGTAACAGTTTTCGTTTCTGTGGGTCTTAATCTAGGAAATGCATTACCATTCTGTCGAATCTCAAAGCCGGGGCCGACTGTAAATCCAATCTCTGTTCCATGCATAAACACAATCTTGATTGGAATGAAAACGCACTCGGCATCGTAAAGATCATAGTGTCCGGAATTGTGAATCAGAAAGGGAGCTGAGAACGGTCGAAGTTGATCTAAAACAGCGCCTGCTGAAATGGAAATATCTGGTGTGTAGTAGTCACGGATAGACGGCCACCCTAAAACGCTTGCGACGCTGAGCAAAAGCACTATAAACGCTACCCACGGGCGAAGAACCCACCCTAACCTTTTGTCAAGCTTGCTAAATATACTTGCTTTTTTCGGAGCATCTGTGATTGGGGCGGTAGCGGTATTCTTATTATCGTGCTTGGAAGCGTTTTTCAATTTTGCCCTTGTCAGCTTACGGCGGTCACCTGATGAGCCAGCTGAATTCTTCGCGTTTGACATGCGGAATGATGCTATCAGTTGAGGTGTGAGCAAACTGATGCAAATTGCACATAATCTAGGGCAAATGCACGTCCATTATGGACGCAAATATGGATATTGCATGTATCGTTGCTTGTAAGTTATTAACAACTAAACGTTAAACTATCAGCACTCTCCGCTGTGTCAGAGCGAATTAGCCTACACTCGGCAATTTGCTCCGAACCTCGTTCGCAAACCAAGTGTCTTCCAAATGGCCGTAGTGCAATTCAACCATGCGTGTATCCCGGTGCCCCAACTGCCGCGCTACAGTCATGCTGTCAGCGTGATTCATCTTGAGCCATGAGGCCACGGAATGACGCAGGATATGGAAGCCGCAATGCTCGATCTTTGCCGCTTCGCAGGCGCGTACCATGTGGAACGTCTGTTGCGTTCGCTTCCACGCTTCGCCTTTGTGCCTGCCGCTGGTATGCCGAAAGATCAAATCGTGTTCATCTTTGCCTTTGATCGCATCTGCAAAAAATGCAGCGCCTTCTTTCTTGAGCGCAAGTGTACGCGGCTTACCAGATTTGCTCATGACAATATGCAACGTTTGTTGTTTCGGGTTGAAGGCGTCTACCCGCAATGCTGTTAGCTCACCGTATCTGCAACCGGTGTGCAAAGCTGCGCGTACAAGCTGCTTAAAATCCTGTGGGCAAACTTCGATTAAGCGGACGCATTCTTCCACAGTCAGATAGCGTGCTCTGGCGTTTGATGCACCTTTGAATTTCTTGATTTTGTCCCACCATTTTGTTTGCAAGCGGTCATGATGGTATGCGTAATTTAACGCTGAAGTGAACACAGTTAGATTGCGGTTTGCAGTTGCTTTGGAATTGCCGTTTGTAACGAGTTCTTGATACCAGTGTTCAACTTGGTTGCGCGTCAAACTTTTAAGTTGTATGTTTGGCAGTTTCGCTTTGATCTTCGATTCGATCACGCTTGCTGTTTGCGAATGGTCGCTGCCGTCCTTGCGCGTCTTCAAATCGGCAAGGTAATCATCGAGCGCCTGATAGAGTCCGTACGGACCTGCCTTGATTCCATTGGTTTGCTCTGAGTGATTTTGCGCCGCCCATGCGAGCACCTTTGCTGCCGCCTGATCGAAGCTGAAGACGTGTATACCGTCTGCTGGCGCGGTATCGTCCGCAAGCCCGAGAGCAAGGGACCTGTAAACGCTGTTGCCCTGGTGCCATCGCCCGGTCCATGTTGCGCCTGTGGCGTTTTGCCGGTAGCAGAGGAACGTACCAGAGGCCAGCTTGTGTTTATGCAGCTTGGGTGAGATGGCGGCATTGCGGCGGGTTTGCTTCGCCTGAAGGTTGAGCGACTTGGAGAGCCATTTCATTTCCATATTTTTTCCATATTCAACTCAAGTCTTTATGGAAATCAACACGATGTCAAACTTACAAATCAACGCTAAATTACTAATTTCACACCATTTATCCGTGCAAATAAGCAAAAATAAGCGTAACAACAGAAATTACATCCATAAATCACGTGAGATTAACTGCAAACGATTGAAATATAAGCAGATGGGACGTAAAACGGGCTGCAACAGGGGTGCTGGGTTCACTCTCTCAAGGCGGAGAGTTCGGGTTCGATCCCCGATGACGCTACCATAAAACATAATAAAATCAATAAGATAGCCTGCTAAAAGCAATCCGCTGGCAAACCTCCGTCTAGCCAATATCAAAGTAATTTCAAAGGACATCTGAAAATGGCGTGGCAGTTGTTGCCGCCTATTGCTGTACCTGCTTTCCACTAGAAGGGCCAGTTTTCCCCAGGGGTGGAGACGGGTCGGCCCTCAAATTCAGCCGTATTATCGCGCTATGACAAACGCCAAGTACGCCCCTATCTGCGATCAGCACTTTTCTCCAATGGAACATCAAACCATTCTGCTTACGTGGTTCGATGGTGAATACGAGGAAACACAGCCTCGAAACTTTATCATTTGCCCTGAGAACGGATGTATGCGTCTGTTCAGGCCGTCCCATGGCTATTTCTCGATACGTTCGGGGCGGATTGACGAAACCACCCGCGCCAAGCAGCAATGCCTCAATCCAAGCTGCAACACGGGATTTCCTAATTTCATGGGGATCACCGTTTGTGGCGATGGTGCTGAAGGGGCAGCTAGATGTTGGCACTGCTACAAGTGCGGTCACGAATTCGCCGATTGACAACGTATCTCTACCGGGCAACGCTGGCGTTTGGCTGAGGCGGGTGGCCCATTCAAGCCGTTTTTTTGCTTGAGTCGGGATTTGCGGCCTACGCTTGCTTTATGCAGGAGTCTGGGCAAACTCAGTTTGTAACCTTCTGCTGCTCTCATCATCGATGCGCCGGCAAAAGCATACGTTTGAAGTTGCGCTTGAGCGGGTCAGGCGGAATTTCCGGTTGTGCGTCCACGGCTATGTTGTTATGCCGGAACACGTCCATCTGCTGCTTGAGTGGGCCACCCGCCCCGCAGATCTCCCTGGGCAGTATTTTGTAGCCACATAGAGGGCACTGCAGAGAAAGATCGAATTGCGGAGCGCCCTCGAATCGCGGAGTCATCGCCTGTTCCTTCCGTCTGCCGATACGTCATTCCAACTGACGGGAACGCATTTCTTCTTGGTTTGGATGTATTGACTGTATTGAAGTCCTTGAGTTGGGAAGCGTCGGCCCGGCTTCAGACTTTCTACAGGTGATGGTTTCCTTTGTGATTGGAGGTTATTGCGGCTTCTCGGACGGGCAAGAGTGATAAGCCACGATCGTGCCGGAGAGCGTGTTTTGTGGTCGCTGCGATACGTTGCAGAAGTCTTGCACGTGAGTCCCATACTTGTCTCTGTATTCGATACGAGCGAGGACATATATAAGCTGCGTGCCAGCCTCAAGTTGCGATGCCTCCTGCTCGTTAAGCATCGGCCCTTGGCTTGTAACGTAAGAGTCTTCACCTGGTTGTGAAGGGGCAAGCCTGTAAATGTGCGATCCTGGTGCTCCCCACCACTGATTGAATTCATCTTGCAAGTCTTTTTGCTCCGATTCTGTTAGTCGAGGCTTTCCTATAAATGAATATGCTCCATCCCGTCCGTAGCCAAGAGTTTCCCGCGAACCCAAATTCTTGAAATGAACATTATGGATCAAATTCGAACCCGTGACAGGTAGATTGACGCTTTGGATGTTGGACATCTGGAATTCAGCATGCCGCTCAGTATTTTGTTCAACCTTGTTTAGCCCGGTCGCCAGGTCGTTGCTCGCTTTGATTCCACGGATGCCTTGCAAAAGGCTTAGGCAGAAAGAAGTAATGGCAAGGAGCCAAAAGTATGCTCTATACCGAGCCACTTTTTTCTTTGCCGGCGGCTTAAGCGACACATGTCCGCCTAAGATGGCCATCGCAGCAGCACAGAAAGCAAGGGCGACGAGCAGCAAGATTTCAATCATCGCTTTCATTGTATTCCGGGCTCTGCTTAAGCAGAGGAACGATCTGATGTCCAGGCGCACGTGTCACAACGGCGGCAATTACTGAATGCCGCGAAAGCGTGGCAAGGACGAGCATTTTGTTTATGCTTGCTCGGCGCTCATCCGGATCGTGGGCGATACGAAATCCGGTGAAAGTCACAACCTGATTGTGGGGGCAATTATAAAACCATTGTGGAATATAACCTAGTAGTGGCAATGGTTTACGATGACTGTTAAGTAGTCGACGACGCTACCATAAACATCTTAGAAACAGTAATTTATGCCAATAGCCAAAAATCAAGCGAAAACAAAAATGTCATAAGTAGTTTGGCGTTGAGGTTCGCGTCATATCATTTGTGCATGCCCGGATCACCTGTTTTCTTCTTGCCTAATGCTGCTCCCGAAGAGCAGGAGAAGTTTTACGCCCATATCGCAGAACAGTGCGGTGCAGTTCCACCTCCATTGGGTAAACGAATCCACTCGATAAGTTTCTTCTCGGACGGTGATCTATGGCTTGCAACCGTTGGTAAGCGTCTGGTAGGCGAGCGCGCGGTATGGAAAGGAAACAAGAAAACCGATCGCATAATTGCAATTGATGGATCCTGCTCTGGTTCTCGCAATTTTCCCGCCAAACGCGTCGTACCTTAGAGGACCGCATACTGTAGTGACAGATGGAGGGATGGGACAGAATAGTCGCTCTCACTTTGGCGCTGAGTTTTACGCGACTCCCGGTGGTGTTTCCTACTTTTCTTTTGAGTGACTCCTGCCCTGTCACTGTTTCAAATACTTCGCGGCGCGGCCGAGAGTTCGGGTTCGATCCCCGATCGACGCTACAGGGTAATTTGGGGGGTAATTTGGGGACAGGTAATTTGGGGACAGGTTGGACTGCACCCCTAAGCTGAGACACGCCGAGCGCCGTTAATTGGGGACACTTCGGCCTGTTTTCGTACGTTCGTTGTTGATCAGCAGTCGCGGAGCTCTGGGAAGTGTGGAAATCCTGAAGGGATTTCCAAGGCCTGTGGGAGCGGTGGTAAACCTGCATTTGGTTTTCCACCGCTTCCATCAGCGCCGTCACTTTCCAGAGCTTGGCTAGCCTGCTCAAACTCTTCCGGTGTTAGATATCGTAACGCGGAATGCAGCCTTTGCCGGTTGTACACTTGCTCCAAGAACTCGCGGATGCGACTGCGTGCGTCTTCTAAATCCCTATAGTCAGTTCTGTACACTTCCTCCTCTTTCAGCGTTCGCATAAATCGCTCTGCGCGTGCGTTGTCGTACGGATTGCCGCGCCGGCTCATGCTGATCTGAATCTCGCCCTGCTCCAGCAGATCGGTGTAATCACTGGAGGCGTACTGCACACCTTGATCGGAGTGATGGATCAGCACCTCAGCTTTCCAGCTACGCCCGTTGAGTGCCATCTGTAAAGCCCGAGTCGCCAGTTCCGCGTGCAACGTGCGTCCCAGATCCCAACCGATGACACGCCGTGAGTAGGCATCCAAAACCACCGCCAGATAGACGAACTCATTGCATAGTCGAATGAAAGTAATGTCGGCCACCCACAGTTGGTTTACCGCCGTCAGCGTCGCATGTCGCGCCAGGTTCGGGTATATCGGCAAATTATGCCGCGAATCGGTCGTAAACACATACTTCTTTCGTCGCAAGCTAAGCAGGTTGTCTTCGCGCATCAAGCGAAGTACACGCTTGTGATTGACTACCTGCCCTTCACGACGCAGCAAAGCAGTTAACATCCGGTAGCCACGGAGACGATGATGCGCGACCGCTAATTCCTGCAAGCGCGCGCGCAGCAACATGTCGGCCTGTACTGGCGCAGTCTGCTGCAAATAGCGATAGAAGCCCGCTCGGCTCACCTCGGCTACTTGGCATTGCTGTTCCACAGTCAGTCCTACCCCTTCGAACGAGAGCGAGACTTCGATGCCGCGATAGACTCCTTGCCGCCATCGCTGGTACGATTCGACGCTGCTCCCCTGACTTGCTCGAAGGTTCGTTTTAAAAAATCCACCTCCAGTTGCTTGCGGCCGAGCAGTCGTTCCAGCTCAGCAATCCGCAATTCGGCGGCATCGGGTCGCGGCGGTGAAACAGCTTGCGACTTGCTCCCGGGCGGTCGGCCTCTGCGTCGCTCCAACCCAGCCCTGCCTCCTGCCCGCAACTGGTCGCGCCACTGATAAAGGAACTTCCGCCCAATACCCAACTCCTTGGCCAGACCGGTGATAGTCTTCGCCTGCGCCATCCGACGCACCGCTTCCTGCTTAAAATCTGCGCTGTAGCTCCTCGGTTTCTTACTCATCGGCCTACTCCATTATGGCCGATAAGTGTCCCCTTTTTTCTCCGCCTGCCGTGTCTCACTTTTGGGGTGCATTACAGTAATTCGGGGACAGACGGAACGTTCCTCACTCCTTAGACAGGGCCAAATGCAATAGCCAATCAGCGACACGCTGTAGAGTTCAATATTCTGTCGCAGCGAATTGATATAGACCATGCGATCAGTGTCAGCGTCCAAGATAAGTCGTCGCGCATTCCCACGTTGCGTGACATGGTGCGGTATATCAACGGCAACGACCCGAGCCAAGCGTGCCACGCCTCACACCCTATCAGAAAAACGTTCCGGGTTTCCCCACGTTTCCAAAAGCATCTCCCCAAGATGTACGAGCAGATGCCACCAGACACGAAGGTTCCCGGTGATGCGACCATCATCGTCCCGATCGCCGATCCGGACTGTACACTGTGCGATGGGCATGGATGAACACCCGGCCACATCCCGGCTATGTCGGCATTAACTATCAGCAGGCCGTCCGCTGCCCCTGCATGAAGGACGACACCAGGCCCTGGAGGAACTGGAAGCCAAGGAGCACTGACGAAGACTGAAGTGGAAAGGCAATTGACCGTACTATTGCCCTCGGGCTCATTACAGAACATATCCCCAAACCGGTGTTAAGCTGAGTGAGGCATGGACTACACTCAACTCGCGCACCCCTGGCATTGGCTCACGTACGGCCAGAACGCAACGGCATCAGCGATATTTGTTGCGTTCATCGTCAACGTGATCACAGTGATCGTTTTGGTGAGAACCCTGCGCGCCGTGAACAAGCAGGCCAGAGCAGCGAATCGCCAAACAGAGGCAGCAGAGCAGCAGGCACGGTCCGCCATGTCTGCGACTCGGGTATCTGAGGCCCAACTACGTGCCTTCCAGGAAAGCGCAAAGGCGGAACAACTGCACGGGCAGCTTGTACGGCAAGCGATGCTGGCTAAAATGAGACCGTTTTTGGTCATAGTCAAATTTTTGGCTAAAGTAAAATCTGAGGCGATTGTCGTCGAAAATCATGGTGAGGGCGTGGCGCTCGCGGTCGAGGCAGAATACATGGAAACGCACGCTGAGGATATACAGATAACCAGGAATATAATCGGACCCGATCGGAGCGCTGAGCTTAACGTCGATTGGAGCATCGTTACAGCGAAGGGGATCCAAGTAAAATATCAATCCCAAGACGGTCGGTCATTCGTCACTGTCTTAAGTGCGGAACAAGCGAAGAATGGTACGCTCTGCCAATATACTCATGAGATCCCTAACCCTGAACCGGATAGACTCAAAGCGAAAGCTGAAGAGACTAAGTAAGCACGATCCGACCCATCACACCCCGTCGTAAAAGGCGGGGTGTTTCTTTGCGCGCCAATTAATTTTTCAGGTCCGAGCCCCCGCCTGGGGTGCCTTCTAGCTGCCAGTGGGGTAGGTCGAAAGTATGGAGTTCAATCAGCAAGATTAAATCAACTCAGTTAGCTGGAGAGAGCAATGGGAAATGTAATAGTCGGCAAATGGTTTATTAAGCACGACGGTCAACGCAGAGTTGTTAAGCTGGGAAATGTTACCGGGCAAGTGAACAACGAGTTCTTCTTAGTTCAATACAGCGATACAAACGCAATTCCTGATCCGTATGAAGAATTGGTTAGTGTGCAAGAAATGAAAGACTGGAAGTTCTTTGCTACTCAACGGGAGGTGTTACTTCTATGTCGTTGACTCGGTTTGACCCCAGCAAAGCAGAACCGCTCACGCACGTTACCTGAGCTATTTAGGGAAGCGATAAGTATACGGCGCTACATGACGATGCTTATCGTGGGCAAGCAGGCACGTAGAATGCTTCGTCGTCGCGTCAGGATCGCTTGCAGTGCGTCGCAAGCCAATTGGGGTGATTCAGCACGTTGATTCAATGGGAATTGCGAAAGTTGTTGTTCGCTATGGGAGGGCGACGAGCGATATTAGCCTCTACATCGCACCTTGTCCGGCGGCAAAAATTAAAACTCAGAATGGTGAATTGTTCGAAGTTTGAATTGGTATGGATGCGGGTGCAATCCGTCGCCCTTATGTTGCCGGTAAAGGTCCCGGTTGATATTTTCGTCGCACAGCGTATGAATGGCGGCGGTGCAATCTGGCTGCTCGATCAAAATTGTCCGCATTGCTTCGTGTAGCGTTGGTTGGCTACGAGGCATAGAACGTACCTCTGTGTGCGCTACATTGTAGGCTTTGAGTAGGTTCAATTGCCAATATCCGGCAACCCGTTTTTGTATTTCGTTAGCGAACCAGCCATCTTCCAAAATACTATCCACCACAGTAAACGGGAATCGCACCACGGCTTAACTAAAAGAAATACGCATCGATTAAGGGCAATAATTAACTAGACTAACCGCTCGCTCGCCTAGGAGGGTGCGCTCTGCTCTGATGAACCGCGCGGGGCTGTGATATCATCGCGCCCATGGGCGATGGCAGGACGAAGGTCATCTATAAAATCACGTACCCCAACGGAAAGATTTACGTGGGGCAGGATGTGACTGGCAGCATCAGCTACTTTGGCACTCCGAATAGCAAGTTGGTAGCCGCAGACTTCACGAATGAACAGAGCCGTGACTTCACTGTACGCAAACAGATTTTGTGGGAGTCGGAAGACGCAACGAACGAAGAAGTTGACACGAAAGAGGTCGAATTCATCGTGGCCTTGCGCGCCAACGATCCAGCAGTGGGATACAACCGAACACTTAAGCCACAGTCGCGATTCAAGAGAAAGGTAACCGAGTCCTAGATTCGGCCTTGAAGTGCCTCCCTCGGACATTAAAGATCCGCTCCCTGATCCAGATGCCAGACATATATTAGTACGGTTGATTTCCTCTCTGCTTCGTGTGCTGTAGTCCAATGCCGCAAATAATAACAGTGACATGGTGGATGACATCAGCAGCGCAAGCGGCACCATCACGCTAGGGGCTCATTGCTCCGCAGGTGATCTGAACATTCACTCCAGCTTGCGTTTTTTCAAAGGTGTATTCTTACACTTACCAGTGGGAGCATTACTATGCAGATTACCAGCAAGGGCCAGGTGACAATTCCGCAAGAGGTCCGTAAACGGCTGGGCTTTCTGCCTCATACTGAGGTCCAATTCGAGTTGGCCGGAGATCACGCACGCATTCGCAAAGTCACGCCGACCGGCGCGACCGTGAGAGGACAGAGAGCGGTCGACGCACTCCGCGGTACGGCGGACGCTCGTATGAGCACCGATGAAATTATGTCATTGACACGCGAAGAGGATAATCGCCACAGGAAAAACAAGTCACACCGGTCTTGACCGGCTCTGCATAAGCCCCTGCTGCCTTTGCGTTAATAGATTAAGGTCAAGCAAACGACAGCTCAGGGCTAAACAGGTCACAAAGCGGAGAAGGAACGTTCCTCAGCGGCGAATGAGGCTGGGGAAAAAGGTCGAAGAGAGTGCGAAAACAGCTCCCTCAGCGGCTAAAGCCGAACTACTTTTCAACCACTTACGTACGGCCTGAAGGCCGTACCTTTCAAAGCTCCCGAGTTTTTCCGCAGCCTGTAAGGCCGAGCGAGTTTTCAGTCACTTACGCCACGACTGAACAGGTTGCTGAAAAAGGCCGATGCGGAGTCTTTGGGTGGAAGCCCTCGCATTTATGCGGGGGGTAGGAGCGCTTCAGAACTCGAAAAGCAGATTCCCTTCGGGAATGACAGAAAGAAAAGCAACTGCGAATACAAAACGACCGAAGGGCCGCAGGCATTCTTGTCTGTCTTTGCTTTTCTTTCTGTCATTCCCGAAGGGAATCTGCTTCTTGTCTTTCTTCAGCGCTCCGGGAAATCCGACTCTGATCACGATGCGCTTTTATACCGTTTTCACTGTTACCGCAACGAAAAGCTGCGCCGGCAGGATCTTCCCGCGCTGGCATCGGTAAATCCAGGGCTAAAAGCCCATCTTAGGATCAACCGCTTTCCGCTGGACTGAAGTCCAGCTTCCCCCTGCTAAAGCAGGGGGCTTCCACCAAAATCCTTCTACAGAGTATTGGGCTGGGAACTATTTTGCGCCGATCAGCCGGATGCGCGCGGTAAAAGCTCTGCCCTCGAACTCGCTGAAGGTCCGGTACTCCGGCGAGTTCACGACATTGTTTACGACGATGGGATTGCCACTATCGGTGGCGTTCTCCATAACGCCCCGCAGACCAAAATACGCACCGCGGAAGTGGAAGCGCCATTCGAGGCCGGGGCTGAAAGAGACGTAATTAGGGAACCGCGCGGAGCCAGCCGGACCAACCACCTGTCGGTTCGCATCCACAGAAGTGAATGGGAAGCCGGACTGCCAGTCAAGAGTGTAGACAAAATCCCATCTCTTCCTGAGCTTCGGCAGCAACAGGGGCAGCCAGCCCCAGGAAATCACGCGGTTGGGTGTATCCCAGGCTAAGGGGCCGCTCTGCTGGGGACCAAGCAGCGACACGGTGGGAACGTAGTCGAGGGCCGAATTGGTGAGCGCAGAGGAGTGCATATAGGATATGAACAGCGTATATCCGCCGGCAAAAGCGCGCCGCGCGTCAAACCCCACGGAATAATAGTGCTCCTGCTTCGCGTTGGTCAGCAGATAGGTTCCCGACAAGGCGCCGGATCCACTCTGATTCGCATAAATGAAACCGTCAGAGGTGCGTTTCTGCATAAAGTTGACTCCGGCATAGATGGAGCCGGGAAGCTTTCTCTCGATGCCGGCGCTCCAGTTGATGGCGCGCGTCTCTTTGAGCGAGCCGTCGTTTGACGTAAAGATGGTTTCGAGCGGACCGCTGACCGGAGTAACGCCGTCGGCGGCGTAGTAAGTATCGTAGCGGACTCCGGCCAAGGCCCGTGTCAGGTACTCCAGCTGCGTATGCCCATAATAAAGACCAATGCCGGCCGATAGTTTGGTAGTAGCCTCGCCGCCGCCGGACGGTGAATAGGTGAGGGCGAGCCGGGGCGAAAAGAGCGGCCGCCGAATGATTTCATCCCAGTCGAAGCGCAGGCCCGGCTCGATGAACAGCCCTGAGTGAGTGAGCCATCGATCCTGAAGGTAAGCGCCGATTTCGACATTATGACCCGTGAAGGGAGGCTGGCCGGGGAAAACACTCTGCCGCAGCAGTGTTCCGTCCTCCCGCAGATAGTTGACTGGGGCGCGCGTCACGTCCTCGTTGAAGGTGATGCGGTCGAGATCGAGGCCCGCTTTCAGGTCATGACGTCCAGCCCAGTGGCGGGGAGGGAGATAGAGAGCCGCTGTTCCCTCAACGCGTTGTGAGCGGCTAGTTAGATTCTCGAAATAGCTGCCATGAGAACTCTCCGGTGTAAGTTCATAGGGAATATCTCCGTGTGGTTCATAGCCGTCGCGGAAGCGCACCACTCCCACTCCCACATCCACGAGCACGCCATTCGCTAAGATTTGCTGATCGCGTACATAAGGCAGCCATGCGATGGTATCCCGCTTGGTAGTACTCTGTTGCGGCGTCAGAGAGGAGATGCCGTCGTATGGAGAGTGGTAGTCGTTGAAGAGCAGCGCCGCGGAGAGAATATTGGCAGGCGTGATATTAACCTGGGCCTTGATGAGGTTGCTTCCGCGCAGCAGTTCGTTCGTATCGGCATTAGCAGGAAGCTCCTTAATGTAGATGTTGTCGTATTCCGTCTCCAGTCCGTCGAAGAACCATGCACGGTTGCGCATGAGAGGTCCGGAAAAAGTGACGCGGGGGACAAATTTGTCGAAGCGCAGTCCATTGACCTGGTGGAAGGAAGGAATAAAGTCCGTGGCGTTAAAGCGGAACTTGTTGTCCCCCATCCCGGTGTAAAAGGCAAATAGGCCGCCTGTAGCTTTGCCGAATTCGACCGGGTAGCGAGTCTTTTCGGTCTCGATCGAACGAACCGCATCCGGGCTGAAGCGCATGGCCAAATTTCCGCTGACCGGAGAGCGGATATCGAATCCGTCCAGCAGGTCGAGGGTCGCATAGGTTTGCGACCCGGCAACATGAAGCAGACCCATCAAATCCTGCACAACACCGGGGTTGAAGGGCAGAATATTGCGGATATCGCGGGTTGTGGGATATGGCACATTGACGATCTCCGGCGTGTTTAGAGTGGTTTTGTCGGAGGTTTGTTCCGGATCGATGCCGGTCGTGGAGGCCACTACATTGACTTCCTCATGGATCACATCTTCGTGGGTCAGCACGGCTTCTACGTTTTGCTGGTGAGTATCGATCGAATTTTTCAAGGCCTGATAAAAGCCGGGCTCTTCGATACGAAGCTGGTAGGGTGCATCCTGATGAAGCGGGTAGGAACAACGGCCTGCGTAATCGGTAGTGAGCCGGACAGGAGGGCGCCCCGGCTCGGAAATCGTAACCTGGGCGCCGGGGACCGCCAAGCCGTTCTCGTCGACGACAGTGAGGACGGCCGTCAGGCTCTGTCCTCTTGCCAGGACCGAACAGGAAAGAAGGATCAAGCCAAGGATCATTCTGCCCGGATGGTGACAGCGCGGCATGCACTCCAGTGTAGTCAACCCACGTCGGCTCCTCTCGCCCTCTATAGCCTGATTGGATGGCGCTTTTGCTGACGGCGGCCTTGGCTGGAATCTTCTATGGCAGGGCGTGGCGTCGGGCGCGCTTTTGGGTGGAAGCCCCCGCATTTATGCGGAGGGTAGGAGCGCTTCAGAACTCGAAAAGCAGATTCCCTTCGGGAATGACAGAAAGAAAAGCAACTGCGAATACGAAACGACCGAAAGGCCGCAGGCATTCTTGTCTGTCTTTGCTTTTCTGTCTGTCATTCCCGAAGGGAATCTGCTTCTTGTCTTTCTTGAGCGCTCCGGGAAGTCGGTAAATCCAGGGCTGAAGCCCACCTTCAGGCGGCTTCGATAATCGCCATGTCCCGGTCGCCTTTGCCCCGGTCCTCAATCCCGATCAGGTTCAGGATCGGGGTTGTGATCATCGTGGTCACCAGAGCCATTACCACCAGCATGGTGAACAAGGTCGGGGAGAAGACGTGAGCATTGTAAGCGATATTCAATACGATCAGCTCTACCAAGCCACGCGTGTTGAGCAACGTGCCTAAAGCCATCGCATACTGCCACGATTGCCCGCTCCAGCGTGCCGCCAGCACTGCGCCGCCCATTTTTCCCGCGACCGCTGCCAGTAGCACCACGCCGGCCCAGAACCAGATAGTCGGCCCGCTCAACAGATCCAGCCTGGTCCGCATCCCTGTCAGAGCGAAGAACAAGGGAAGCAGCAGCACGGAAACCAGCATATCCAGCCGGGTTCGCACCGCAGTTTGCCAGTGCTCGACTCGCGGGAAGCAAAGGCCGGCGATGAAGGCTCCGAAGAGGGGATGCACCCCAATCGCCTCGGTTGCCGCGGCCGAAGCCAGGACCGCGGCGACGATCACTCCCAGCAGTTCGTAGGAGAGCCCGATCGTACTCTGCCGCCGCACCAGCCACGCTCCTAAGGGCCTTATTCCAAACAGCATCACGATCAGGTACGCCAGCAGCCATAACAGCCGCACGGGCATGCTCATCGCGTGGCCGCCGCCGCCCAGCAGCGTCAACGCAAAGGCCAGCAGCGTCCATGCCGCTACGTCATCGACGGCTGCGCACATCAGCGCCGTCGCTCCCAGGGAGGTGGATTGCAGCTTGCGCTCTTCGAGAATCCGCGCCAGCACCGGGAACGCGGTGATGCTCATCGAAATACCCAGGAACAGCACGAAGGGAATGCGCCCAATTCCATTGGGAGCGAACCGGATGCGAAGCGAGTGCGCGACCAGCGCCGCCATCACAAATGGGAAGAAAATGCTCATGCCGCTGGCAAAAACTGCGGTTTTGCGCTGCCGCCGCATATGCTCATAATCCAGCTCGCTGCCAATCAGGAACAGGAAGAGGATCAGCCCGATAGTGCTCAATGCCTCGAAATCTCCCAGAGAACTTGCCGGGAAGAGAGTTTGCGCCGCATGCGGTGCAAAGCGCCCAAACACTGAAGGGCCAACCAGAATGCCGCCAATGATCTCGCCGATGACCCGGGCCTGACCGAGCTTGCGTGCCACCGTTCCGCACGTCAATGCCACCAGCAATACGATCGTCATTTGAAGCAGGAGCAGGGTCACAGGGGTTTCTCCTCGGCTGTTCTACCCATCCTAAGCTGAAATCTCAAATACCCTGAGCAATTCAGATGCCGAACCCCAACGAAGCACAGCCCCTCGGGAGACCCCTGTACCTCATTTGGATTCAATGGCGATGACATATAATCCGTCTCCACGTGGCAGATTATAGGCCTCTACCCAATGTCGGGGGCAACTGGGCAGACCCCGGCTAAGCTCGTCAGTCCTGCAAATTGTGCCGTGCCGGCGCGCGCCCGATCTCCCTCGACCTACTGCGCCCCCGCGGCGGAGCCGCCAGACATCTTCAGGAATGCCGGCAGCTGCTGCTCGATGATCGGCTTTAACTGGCTCTGAGCGTCATTCACCTGTCCGGAGAGAACGTCGAATACTTCGTAGGACTGCTTGGTCGGCACCGCGTCGGCGCTTTCCACTACATCCGTCAATGCCGCCAAGCGGATATTCACCGTTTTCGGAGGAGCAATCATCGGATCAGCCGGGTTCACCATGCGAAGGAGGTTGCTCTCCACGCCGGTGAGCGCCGCATCCAGTTTCGCTGCCGCTTCCTGCACGTCTGTCCGGCCCTGCGCCTGCTTCGCCGCCGCTTCCACCTGCTTGCGGGCCTTCTGAATTTGGTGCACCGTGTCGGTGACAGTGTTGATCTCAGACCCGATCTTCATCATCAGGTCGAACTGTGCCTGGAGATCCTGCTGCGACGCATTCACCCGAGGATCCTCGCGGATCACAAAGCTTTGCTCGTAATCCTGTCCCCCGACGCTCAATCGCACCTTGTAGGTGCCCGGCACGGCGACTGGCGCGCGGGCGTTCGCCCACTCGATGGCAGAGAAGTCCCCGCGCGGAAGCTGCCTTGCAGTCGGGTAGTTCATATCCCAAACGAAGCGATTCGTTCCGGAAGCTGTGGATACATGCGGCCCGCGTTCCTGGCCTGCTTCGCTCGAGAATTGTTTGATCACCTGCCCCGTGGAATCGAGGAAAGTGAGTGTCACCGGTCCATCCGGCTTCTGCTTCAGATAGTAGGTCACCACCACACCCTTGGGAGGATTCGTCCCCGCGTTGAGATAAGTGGCTGTCATCGTTCCGTCAGCTTCCCGCGTCTCGTGCAACGCGATCCCATCGCCGGAAATCCGCACATATCCGGGACCGGCCTTCTCGAGTTGGGTGGACCTTCCGCCGCCAAACCCTCCCTCCATCGAGCGGTAGGCCATGGGCACGGTGAACAGATGCACGGAGGACTGGGTGACTTCCGGGGTGATCTCCCGCAACGAGCTGATGTTGTCCAGAATCCAGAACGACCGGCCGTGGGTGGCGGCGATCAGGTCGTTGTCTTTCACCTTCATGTCGCGGACCGCGACAACCGGCATGTTGCGGCGCAACGATTGCCAGTGCGCGCCGGCATCGAAGCTGACGAACACCCCTCCTTCGGTTCCCGCATACAGCACCCCGGGCCGCACCGGGTCTTCGCGAACTACCCAGGCGTAGTCGCCCTGCGGAATGCCGTCGTCGATCCGCTGCCAGGTTTTGCCGTAGTCGGTGGTCTTCTCGATGTAGGGAGTACGGTCGTCGAGCTCATGACGATTGGGAGCGATGTAGACCGTGCCGGGATCGTGCGACGACACCTCGATCGAATAGATTCCCGTCCATTCCGGCAGGTCCTTGGGCGAGCGATCCAGCCACTTCTTGCCGTTGTCCGGGGAATAGTGGACCGAACCGTCGTCCGAACCGGCCCACAGCTCGCCGGCCTTCATCGGCGACTCGGCCAAGGAATAGATGGTGCTGGTGTACTGCGAGGACAACTGCTGGGAGGTGATCGGACCACCGTCCAATTTCATCATGTGGCTTTTATCGTTCTTGGTCAGGTCGGGACTGATGATCTGCCAACTGGTGCCCATATCTGTGGAGCGAAAGACGTATTGGGCTGCTACGTACAGAATGTTGGGATCGTGAGGAGAGAGAACCACGGGAAAGGTGAAATAAAAGCGGTACTTCACGTCGATCACCGGCGATTGGTACTGGTCTTCCGGCCACACGGTGATCATGCGTGTCTGGCCGGTTGCGTGGTTGAATGCCATCAGGTTTCCGCCGCCGCCCCCCGAGCTACCGACCGCTCCCTCAAAAACGATGTTGGGATTGTCGGGCCGCGCAGCGATGAATCCGCTTTCGGCATGGCCCACGGTGTAACAGTCCGTCCATTCGATCGCCGAATCCGAGGTTTGGCTGGGACAGCTCACCGCGCCGCTGTCCATCTGGGTGGCGTAGACCCGATAGGGATATTGGTTGTCCACCGCCATCTTGAAGTACTCGGCGGTGGGCTGGTTGTATTCCGTCGACCAGGAATCGCCGCCGCTCAGGGTGACGATCGCGCCGCCATCGTTGCCCTCAATCATGCGCTTGTTATTTTTCGGATCGATCCACAGGGCGTGGTTGTCACTATGCTCCAGTGGTATTACGTGGAGCGTGCGCCCGCCATCGGTGGACTTGAACATCTGGACGTCGGGCACGTAGACGGTGTCCGGATCCTGGGGATCGGCAATCACGTGCATGTACCAGTAGGCCATGTAGCGGAACTCGCGATCGTCATTCATCAAATGCCAAGTCGCCCCGCTGTCGTCGGAGCGGAACAGGCCGCCGTGGGCTGCTTCGACTACGGCGTAGACACGGCTCGGCTGTGAGGCGGATATGGAGACTCCGATTTTCCCCAGCATCTCCGCCGGCAATCCCGGGTTCCGGCTGATGTTCGTCCAGTGGTCGCCGCCATCGGTCGTCTTGTAGAGGCCGCTGTCGGGCCCACCGCTGACCTCGCTCCACGGCTGGCGCAGAAACTGGTACATCGCCGCGTAAATCACTTGGGGATTGGTCGGATCCATCGATAGATCGATCCCGCCGGCGCGATCGCTCACAAAGAGAATCTTTTCCCAGGTCTTTCCGCCGTCCTTCGACCGGTACACACCTCGATCGGGATTGGTCTCGAATTCGTGGCCGAAGGCCGCCACATACACCAGGTTCGGATCGTTCGGCGAAACAACGATTTTGGCGATATGGCGGGTTGTCTCCAGCCCCACATTCACCCACGTCTTGCCCGCATCGGTGGATTTGTAAACGCCGTCGCCATCCTGAATATCGACATGCTGGGCCGACTCGCCCGTGCCCACGTAGATCACGTTGGGATCGGAGGGCGCCACGGTGATCGCGCCCACCGATGCCGTCTTGAAGTAGGGATCGGAAACATTCTGCCAGTAACGGCCCGCATCGTAGGTCTTCCACACGCCGCCGCCCTCGGTGCCAAAATAAAAAACCAGCGGGTTCTGCGGGTCAGCGGCGACGGCCGGGACGCGGCCGCCCCGCGACGGCCCGATCGACCGCCAGCGCAGCGCCAGGAGGAAATTCGAGTTCACGTTTTCGGGATATGCCGCCGCGCGTTCCTGCTCGGCTTTCATGCCACTGGCGGCGCATAGCAAGCCGGTCGCAGCGATAAGACAAAGCACCTCGTATTTCCATCTCGACTTCATCCGTACACCTCTCATCCCGAATCACTTTCAGCTCGTTTAGAACGCCATCACGGCCAAGAAAATGTTTGGCACTCGCCCGATCGCCACCCGGCTACACAGGCTGCGGAAAAACTCGGGAGAGGAGCTTTTTGGTGGAAGCCCCACATTTATGCGGGGGTAGGAGCGCTTCAGCGCTGGCATCGGTAAATCCAGGGCTAAAGCCCATCTTAAGATCAACCCGCTTTCCGCTGGACTGAAGTCCAGCTCCCCCCTGCTAAAGCAGGGGGCTTCCACCAAAACCCTTCTACAGACTTTTTCCGCAGCGCAGCAGCGGTAGAGCTGCCGGCCATCTTCAGGAATGCCGGCAGCTGCTGCTCCTCAACCGTCTTCAACTGGTTCAGCTCGTCGTTTGCCTGTCCGGAGAGATAGCTAAAGACGTCATAGGATTGCTTGGTCGGCGCCGAGTCGGCACTCTGCACCACTGTCGTCAATGCTGCCAGGCGGATATTCAGCGTTTTCGGAGGAACCATCATGGTGTCGGCGTGGTTGATGAGCCGGGTCAAGTGTCCTTCGATACCGGTGAGCGTGCCATCCAACTTCTCTGCCGCTTCTTGCACGTCAGTCCGGCCCTGCGCCTGCTTGGCCGCCGCTTGCACCTGTTCGCGAATCTTATGGATCTTGTCGACGCCGTCGGTGACAGCGGTGATCTCGTTCCCGAGCTTGATCATCAGGTCGAACTGCGCCTGGAGATCCTGTTGAGAAGCTTTTACCCTTGGATCCTTCCGTATCTCAAAGCTTTGCTCGTAATCCTGTCCCGCGACGCTCAAACGCACCTTGTAGGTACCGGGTAGGGCAACCGGCGCGCGGGCGCGCGCCCACTCGAGAGGCAAAAATTCCCCGACGGGTATTTCGCGTGGACCTGGGTAGTTCATATCCCAAACGAAGCGATTGGTTCCGGGAGCCGTGGATAGAGCCGTGGATACCCGCGGTCCGCGTCCCTGGCCCGCTTCGCTCGAGAATTGTTTGATCACCTTCCCGTTGGAATCCAAGAACGTGAGTGTCACCGGCCCGTCCGGCTTCTGCTTCAGATAGTAGGTCACCATCACACCCTTGGGAGGATTCATCCCCGCGTTGAGATAGGTGGCTGTCATCGTCCCGTCAGCTTCCTGCGTCTCGTGCAACGCGATCCCATCGCCGGAAATCCGCACATATCCGGGACCGGCTTTCTCGAGTTGGGCGAACCCAGCGCCACCAAACCCTCGGACCATCGAGCGGTAGGCCATGGGCACGGTGAACAGATGCGCGGAAGACTGGGTGACTTCCGGGGTGATCTCCCGCAATGAACTGATGTTGTCCAGAATCCAGAACGACCGCCCGTGGGTGGCGGCGATCAGGTCGTTGTCTTTTACGTTCATGTCGCGCACCGCGACGAACGGCATGTTGCGGCGCAACGACTGCCAATGTGCGCCGGCATCGAAGCTGACGAATACCCCTCCTTCGGTTCCCGCGTAGAGCAACCCGGGCCGCACCGGGTCCTCGCGAACCACCCAGGCGTAGTCGCCCTGCGGAATTCCGTCGTCGATCCGCTGCCAGGTTTTGCCGTAGTCGGTAGTCTTTTCGATGTAGGGAGTTTGGTCGTCGAGCTCATGGCGATTGGGAGCGATGTAGACCGTGCCGGGATTGTGCGACGACACCTCGATCGAATAGATTCCCGTCCACTCCGGCAGATCCTTGGGCGAGCGATCCAGCCACTTTTTGCCGTTGTCCGGGGAATAGTGGACCGAACCGTCGTCCGAACCGGCCCACAGCTCGCCGGCCTTCATCGGCGACTCGGCCAAGGAATAGATGGTGCTGGTGTACTGCGAGGAGAACTGCTGCGAGGTGATCGGACCACCGTCCAATTCCATCATGTGGCTTTTATCGTTCTTGGTCAGGTCGGGACTGATGGTCTGCCAACTGGCGCCCATATCTGTGGAGCGAAACACGTTTTGCGCCGCCGCGTAGAGAATGTTCGGATCGTGGGGAGACAAGACCAAAGGAAAGGTGAAATAGAAGCGGTCTTTGACATCGACGACCGGAGACCCGTACTGATCCTCGGGCCAAACCGTGATCATCTGCTGTTCGCCAGTAAGGCGATCGTACTTGTACATGTTTCCGCCGCCACCCTCGGAGCTGCCGACAGCTCCCGCAAAAACGATATTGGGATTGTCGGGGCGGGCAGCGATGAATCCGCTTTCGGCATGGCCCACGGTGTCACAGTCCGTCCACTCGATCGCTGAACCCGAGGTTTGGCTGGGGCAACTCACCGCGCCGTCGTCCATCTGGGTGGCGTAGACCCGATAGGGGTATTGGTTGTCGACCGCCATCTTGAAGTACTCGCCGGTGGGCTGGTTGTATTGCGAGGACCAGGAGTTCCCGCCGTTCAGCGTGACGATGGCGCCGCCGTCGCTTCCTTCGATCATGCGCTTGGTGTTTTTAGGATCGATCCACAGGGCGTGATTATCGGAATGAGGCAAAGCTATAACCGAGAGTGTGCGGCCGCCGTCGGTGGACTTGAACAGTTCCATCCAGTGGATGTAGACGGTATCGGGATCCTGGGGATCGGCAACCACGTGGGAATATGAGGAGGCCAGAAACCGGAAACTGCGGGAATTGTTGACCAGTTGCCAGGTTGCTCCGGCGTCGTCTGAGCGGAAGAGGCCGCCATCGGCCGCTTCGACGATTGCGTAGACACGGCTTGGTCGCGATGCGGAAACGGAAAGACCGATTTTACCCAGCACTCCCTTCGGCAATCCCGGGTTGCGGCTGATATTCGTCCAATGGTCGCCGCCGTCGGTCGTCTTGTAGAGACCACTGTCGGGTCCGCCGCTGACCTCGCTCCACGGCTGGCGCATGAACTGCCAGATCGAAGCGTAGATCACACTTGGGTTGGTCGGATCCATCGATATATCCGCCGCGCCGGCTCTATCGCTGACAAACAGGATTTTCTGCCATGTTTTGCCGCCGTCCTTGGACCGGAAGACGCCGCGTTCGGGGTTGGGTCCGAATTCATGGCCCAGAGCGGAGACGTAAACGAGGTTGGGGTCGTGGGGATCTACCAGAATCTGGCCGATATGATGGGTTTCGCGCAGGCCAACATTCACCCATGTCTTGCCTGCATCGGTGGATTTGTAAACGCCGTCGCCAGCCTCGATATCGGGGTGGGTATCAATCTCACCCATGCCCACGTAGATCACATTGGGATCGGAGGGCGCGACGACCATGGCGCCAACCGAGGCGGTTTTGAAGTACGCGTCGGAAATGTTTTGCCAGTGAAGCCCGGCGTCATAGGTCTTCCACACGCCTCCACCGGCCGCGCCGAAATAAAAGACCAGCGGATTTTCCGGATCACCGGCAACGGCCGGAGCGCGACCGGCTCGGGTCGCCCCGATCGACCGCCAGCGCAAGGAGTGGAGGAAAACCGGATCGACGTTGGTGGGGTATGCGCCCGCTTGTTGTTGGGCCCGCATCATGCGGACTCCTGCGCAGAATAAGCCGGGGACGACGACAAGATAGAGGACCCATTTCGTCCACTTCGTTTTCATCGGATCTCCGCTCCCCGCGTTACTCCTGCCTCGGGCAAAGACTCATTGTTGGTGCTTGAAGCTGGTGCCCGCACGATCAATTTCACCTCGCTTCGGACGTCTGCACGAAGGGTTCAAATCCAAACAAGGGGGGAAAGGCAAGGAGCATTTTGCCACGGCACTTTGGAGTCGTATTGTGCCTGATTAACTTTTTTGTAGCTTTAAGCAGGAACGTTCAGTCGCCAAAATTCGGAAGGGTCAGGCTCGTAGAAACTGGATCTTAACCGTTCCATAAATCTCTCATCTCGACCGGAGCGTTCATGGGCCTGCGGCCCACCCAAGGGGATGAAAATCGGGATGAGGAAGCCTGGGTTGGCAATTACACCTAACTTTGTCATCTCGACCGGAGCGAAGCGCAGTGGAGAGATCTGCGGTTTCCCACATCTGGCGCAAAGAGCGCGCCAGATATGGGGCACCCTCGATTTGGCGGCGGTTTTGGATCCACACTTCAAGCAGATCTAGGGTTTCCCATCCTTGCGTAGCAAGGGTGGGAAACCACAACCGCTGGCAGAGCAGACCTCTCAGGATGATTTTCGACAGAGCGCAGCGGAGTAGATCTGCGGTTTTCCAAAAGATGACCACAAATCCTGGGTGCCCCAGGTCCCGACTCTAGGACCTGGGATTCCACAGAATCGCGAAGAAGACCGAGGTTTGCTTCCCACCCCAGCAAGCTTCGCTTGCCGGGGACCCCGGTTTCGCTCCGGTCGAGATGACAAATTAGGTGTAATTACCAACCAAGCCTTCGTCACCCGATTTTCATTCGCTTGGGTGGGCCGCAGGCCCATGAACGCTCTTTCGTAGATTGCGCCACAGGAGGGCCCAGCCCCGGAGGCCGAGATGGAAGCGTTCACGACGGTAGAACTCGTTGGGCGCATGGATATCTTCGTCGGCAGTGCTGAAGGAGAAGAAGACAGTATCGACACCGAGTACTTCGCGGAAGGTGGTCACGATCGGAACCGTACCTCCCATGCCGACGATGTCGGGAGGTACGCCGAAGATCTCGGTGAGGGTGTCGGCGGCCACGCGCACCGCGCGGCTATCGGGCGAAACGCGATAACCCATGGCGCCGTCGTGCCCCGCATCCATCGTCAGAGTCACTCCTGGTGGGCAGTGTCGTTCCAGATGCCGGCGCACCTTGGCCATCACATCGTCCGGCTGCTGGTTCGGGACAAGACGGCATGTGAACTTTACGTGCGCCTCGCTGGGCAGCACGGTTTTGCTGCCCGGACCCTGGTAGCCCCCGTAGAAACCGTTGACCTCGAGCGTCGGGCGGTACCACTGGCGCGCCAGGGTGCTGTAGCCGCGCTCGCCGAAGCCGGCGGGCGCGCCAACATCAGCGAGGTACTTCTTCTCATCGAATGTCAGTTGCTCCGTCGCCTTCAATAACGCCGGCTCGATCGCTTCCACATCGTCATAGAATCCCTCTACGGCAACCCTCCCGTCGTCGTGGAGCGAGGCGACGAGTTCCGCGGCCGCGTGCAACGGGTTGGCCAGGCCGCCACCGTGACGGCCGGAGTGAAGGTCCTTACGCGGGCCTTGTACGGTGAAGGAGAGCGCGGCGAGGCCGCGCGAACTCACCGTGATGCTAGGTATTTCCGGCCGCCACATGGCTCCATCTGCTGACAGCACAACGTCGCAGGCGAGCGCATCGCGCCGCGCACGCACGAGGTCCGGAAGATCGACGCTGCCGATCTCCTCCTCGGCCTCGAAGAGGAAACGCAGGTTGACGGGCGGCGTCTCGCCGGCCAGGAAGAATGCTTCCGCCGCGAGGATCGGTAGCAGCATCGACGCCTTGTCGTCGCTGACGCCCCGGCCGTAGAGTCGACCGTTTCGCTCGGTGAGGACAAAGGGCGGCGAGTGCCACAGCTCGACGGGATCAGGAGGCTGCACATCCATGTGACCGTAGATCAGGACGGTCGGTGCGCCCGGGCGCGCCGTTCCAACGTCCGAAGACGGCAGGGTGGCGCGGCGTCTTCCAGATCTCGACTTCGATCGGACCGGCCTTGCGCAACCGCTCCGCCACCCACTCGGCAGCACGCCACACATCGGCGCCGTGGGCGGGGTCGGTGCTCACCGACGGAATGCCAACGAACTCGGCGAGCTCGCGCAGGTAAAGGCCTTCGTTGTCTGCGAGCACCTTCAGAACAGCGTCCATATGCAAGGTCTCCCCGCGAACGGCTGTATGACCACGATCGCTTTCACCCGCTCATGCGCCGACAGCCAAAAGAGGATCGGTCTGGTTGATCGCTAACGACGAAACAATGAAGAGCACAGCGCCATCGGCGGGACTCACAGCCGTCTGCAGCACGCGTCCTTCCCAGTCCTTCACGCACCCGAGATCCTGACCGGCACTGACGGTTTCTCCCACCGAAACCCGGGGATACCAAAAGCCCTCATGGTCACTGCGCAGCCAGAGAAAGCGCTCCAGTAGCGTGAACGGAACGGGCTCCGGAGCGCCGCCGGAGATCATGTCAAGGTAGCGCATCACACGGTTGAGGCCGTTCGTGTGGTCCGCGACCTGCTCGGGCTGTCCAGATGCCCTGGCCGCCCGACTCGGCAAGGATGGAGGGAATGCCGGCGCGTGACGAGGCGCAAAACGTAGAACCGGGAGTCTCGCTGCACACCAGAAAATGGATCCCGAAGACCTTGGCCAACTCGAACGACATCGCGTCGACACGGTCGTTGCCCGACCGGAAGAAGATGGTGAACGGGACGAGCGCCTCAATCAGATCGCCGCCGTGCAGGTCCACGTAGTATTCAGCCTGAGAGATCACGTTGCGGAAGACCCAGTCGGCAATCTGCTCGGAGGCGGTCCCGTTTGCATCGCCGGGGAATACCCGGTTGAGGTTCCGGCCGTCGAGGGGACAGACGTAGATGGAGCGGGCACCGAAGGCAGGCAGGTTCATCACGGGCACTACGATGACTCGGCCGCGCAGATCCTTTGGATCGAGCGAGCGGCCCAGGTGAGCGCTGCCGCGATGCTCGCGTACTCGGCGGCGTGGACGCCGCCGGTCACAACGAGGGTCGGACCGTCCGCATTCCCATTGATGAGCCACATGGGAAGCCGGTAGGGCCGGCCCTGCACTGGAAATTCGATCACACCGTAGCGCTTCTCTCCGTGCCCGGCGGAGAGCTCACCGACCTTCAACATCTCATTCGACATGACAGCACCCCATACGAAAATAGCAAACAAATTCGCCGGCCCGTTAGCGAAGTCTCCAATTAATCGGCCAGCCGTATCAGGTTGTCCGGCACCTGCAGGCGGGCACCGCTCTCGACTTCCTGCATGAGCGAGACGAGGCGTTCCAAGCGAGGAATGGGGATACCGCGCCGGTTCGCCAGATTCAGGATGGGCGCAAACTGCGCGTCGCACTCGGTCTTGCGGTGATGTATGGCGATGTCGCGCCATATGCCGCTATGCGTCTTCGCCGAGCGGCGGTTGAACGCCACCATGGCGTCGAACGAGGCGTCGATCGCATCGCTGCTCCCGTTTGCGCCGAAAGCTGCGGGATCGTAACCGTTGAAGCCCATGGGCGTCACGCCTTCGGCCGCGGCCACCACCATCACTTCCTGCGCCAGCGCCGTGAGCACCGGCCGCGCATCTCGTGATTCGAGCACGTCAACGATGCTGGATGGTGTGAGGGCACTGGCGAAAAGCAGCGAACCGTAGCCCATCTTGCCCCAGAGGTAGCCCCAGATGTTGTCGGTGGTGATCGCGGCCGGCTCGAAGTTCGCGAGCGCGTGGTGTACACGCGCAAGGCGCTGGGTATCGAGGCCGTCCAGTTCGCCGACCACCACCGCGCCTCGACCGCCGAAGTGCACGACTCCCGGCTCCAGAACATCCGCGCCGAAGTTGATAAAGGCGCCCATCGTGCGCTCGCGGCCGACCGTCTCGGCGATGGTCAGCTCGTTGAACCCATTCTGCAGCGACACGACCACACCATCCCCGGCGAGGTGCGGCGCGAGTTGTCGCGCGGCTGCCTCTGTGTGCAGTGCCTTGACGCACAGGAAGATGGTGTCCCAAACGCCGGCGACGTCGCCCGGCGTATAAGCCCGCAGCGGCTGTGCGAAGCTCTCGATCGGGCCGGTGATGGCCAAGCCACGCTCGCGGATCGCCTGCACGTGAGCGGCGTTCGCATCGACGACGCTTATGTCAAGACCGGCGCGGCTCAGGTAGGACGGCGACGGTGCCGCCAATCGCTCCCGCGCCCCAGACCAGAATCCGATCCGGCGAGCCAGTTCCACCGGAGGCTACGGCCATGGCCCTTCCATCGCCTCCCGGGTTTCCTCCACCCCGGCGCGCCACAGCTGCATCATCTGATCGTCATCCTTCTGGTAGACGCCGCCGAAATTGCCGTCGCCCAGGTATGCCCGCACGCCGGCGGCGTCCATCATGCGCATGCTCGAGATATCGATCATTGGCTTCTGGCCATCCGGCAGCTTCAGCCCGGCCACTCGCGTCCAGGGAAAGTTCTCCATCCATGATCCATGCGACGCGACGGGATCGATAGCTGCCGCGGCGGCGGCGGTCTTCGGCGCGTTCCACCAGTTGTGCCACTTCACGGTCACTCCCGGATGGTCGTTCATCCACTCCTGCAGCATCGATCCGCCCGGCGATGTTGCCGCCGTGGCCGTTCACGAACATGACGCGCTTGAACCCGGTGCCGGCGAGGCTATCGAGGATGTCCGTGACGATACGCTGGTAGGTGTCGAGCCGAATGCTGATGCTTCCTGGGTAACGGAGGAAGTAGGGAGTGATACCGTAGTTGAGCACGGGAAACACCGGCACGCCGAGAGGCTCAGCTGCCTCGGAAGCGACGCGCTCCGCCAGGATTGCATCGACAGCCAGGCGCAGGTATGCGTGCTGCTCGGTGCTCCCCATCGGCACGACGGCGCGACCGTCGCTCAGTACTTTTTGCTCGACCTGCATCCAGTTCATGTCGGTGATTTTCATTGGCGTTTTGGCCTGACTATAGCATGGCGAACGTCTTCGTCAATGCTGTGGCAAGAAGCGGCCCCGACGAATGTCACAAGCTAGAGTCTGGTCGTGATGGTCTCCAGACCATGGGTGTTGGGACCCGTTTCCACTCGCCACAGCGCGAACGCGAAGAGCGCGGCCAGCAGCGCAATCGCGGTGAACATCCACATGCCCGCATGGTAGCCGGCCGCATTGGTCGCGCTTGCCAGCCAGTGGTCGTTCGCCCAGCCCACCAACAAATTGACGGCGACGAGCCCGATTTGCTGCAGCGTATCCAGCATGCCGTTGGCTACGCCAAGGCGCGATTTGTCCACCACGTAGAACAGCGCCGGCCACATCACGGCCGGCACCAGCGCGAACGCTACACCCATCAGGGCCATCGGGATCGCCGGCGGGATGCTGGTGTAGCCCAGCATGGGGAACACGGGCACGATCAACAACGAGCCAAGCATCATGAGCAGCGACCTGTGAGCGTAGCGATCGGCCAGCATACCGAAGACCGGCATGCCGATCAGCGAGAAGAGCGGCTCCATGCCCACCAGCAACGAGGCGGTCTGCGGGGAGACGTGCCGTGCCTCGATCAGGAACTTCTGTCCGAATGTCTCGAACGGAAAGATGCAGCTGTAGAAGGTGACGCATAGGGCGGCGATTAGCCAGAACGATTGGTTGAACCGGAACAATTCACCGAACTGGAACTTCGTAGTCCGTGCAGTATGACCGAGCGTGAACCGTCGTTCGCCGCGCGCGTCGAGCGTCCAGTACAGCGCGGAGCCAAGCAGGCAGAATCCGCCGAAGCCGGCGCCCATGAGCAACGGCCAGCGCCAGTAGGTGTATGCACCGGCGGCCCAGGTCGGCGAGACCTGGGCGCTCAGCGACCCGAGCCGTGCCGCCGACGCCCGGAGACCGAACGCCAGGCTTAGCCCGTCGTGCCAGAACCAACGGGCCACAGCCACATTTGCAGTCAGCGCCAGCGCTTCGCCACCGGCGCCGACGAGCACGCGGCCGGCGGCCATGACGCCCAGGCGGGGGCTGAGCGCGGTGACAGCGAGCCCGATGAAGACAAGCACAGCGAAAATCGAAAGCGACTTCCGCGTTCCCAGCCGGTCGATGATGACGCCGCAGATGAGCATTGCGACGATATTGGGCAAGCTATAGGCCGCCTGCAGCAGCCCGATGTCGGAGTTCGAGAAATGGAGTTGCCGGCTAAGCAGCGGCGCGAGCGGCCCGATATAGTCAAACGCATAGTAGGCGCCGTAGCAGGCAATGCCGATCGCTCCGAGGACTACCCACCGCGAGGTGCGGGAGGGCGCCGGCTTCTCAATCACGCCCGCTTCCACTAGAGCGTCGGACATTGGCAGGCGCCTCCCCTCTCTACTCCAAGCCCAGCGGCCCCGAAGTTGCCCGGTGTTGACTAATCCATATCACAGAACGGAAACACCGGTGTTGCCTTCAAGGGTGGGGCAACCTGAAATCGCATTGGACTTGCTCAAAACCAGAGCGAGAGAAGCCAATGTGGCGTGTGACCGCAAAAGCTTTATTGGCAATTGCACCCAATTTGTCATCTCGACTGGTGGCGGTTTTGGACCCATACTTGAAGCAGATTTAGGGTGCCCCATCCTTGCGCAGCAAGGGTGGGAGACCCCAACCGCTGGCAGTGCAGGCCTCCCAGGATGATTTTCGACAGAGCGTTCATGGGTCTGCGGCCCACCTAAGGGGATGAAAATTGGGCGAGGAAGGCTTGGTTGGCAACTACACCTACTTTTGTCATCTCGACCAAAGAATTCATGGGCCTGCGGCCCACCCAAGGGGATGAAAAATGGGCTGAGGAAGCCTAGGTTGGCGACTACACCTACCTTTGTCATCTCGACCTGAGGTATTCCATGGGCCTGCGGCCCACCCAAGGGGATGAAAAATGGGCTGAGGAAGCCTAGGTTGGCGACTACACCTACTTTTGTCATCTCGACCGGAGCGAAGCGGAGTGGAGAGATTTGCGGTTGCCATTTTTGGCTGCAAAGGAAATCGACGATTCACTACTAAATGGCTTATGGAATAGCGAATCCTGGTTGGAGCGATCCAAGTGCAGGATGGAGAAAAGAAACCGCAGATCTCTCCACTCCGCTTCGCTCCGTCGAAAATCATCCTGGAGGCCGTTCTGCCAACGGCTGTGGTCTCCCACCCTTGCTACGCAAGGATGGGGCACCCTAGATCTGCTCTCAAGTATGGGTCCAAAACCGCCACCAATCGAGGGTGCCCCATATCTGGCGCGCTCTTTGCGCCAGATGTGGGAAACCGCAGATCTCTCCACTTCGCTTCGCTCCGGTCGAGATGACAAAGTAGGTGTAGTTGCCAACCAAGCCTTCCTCACCCGATTTTCATTCCCATGAGTGCGCCGCAGGCCCATGAATGAAACTTATTCGCCCTTGGTCTACGTTAACAGCGGAAACGGTAAAGCGGCGCCATACAATGCCACGGGTAACGGCTTCAACTTACTAAGAGATCCGAGCTGCTGCCCGGTTCTTGCGGCGTACGATAGCGGCCCACGGATAACTGCACCGGGTGGACGAAGTGGCGGCTGAGATGAGGAATGTGCTCGAGAAAGATCTCGGGAAGGCCCATCGCAATGTGATTGACCAGTACCAGATGCTGATGAATCTGGCCCATATCGCCTACGTGCGGAACAACGGGAACATTATATTTGCGCGCCAGGAGGCTGACGGTGAGAAACTCGCTCACACCGCCCAGGCGTGTGCAGTCTGGCTGCAGAAAAGCGGCGCATCCAGCCTCAAGGTAATTCTTGAACATGACACGGTTGGGGACATGTTCGCCCAGCGCGAGCGCGAGCGGAGCGATCTCGGCGGCCAGTTGCCGGTGCGCGTGGATATCGTCAGGATGGGTCGGCTCTTCGATCCAGAAGGGATCGATGCCGGCAAGCTCCCTGCAGGCTAAGATGGCGGCCGGCAGAGACCACTGCTGGTTTGCATCGAGCATGATAGTGGCGCCTGAGCCCACCAGGCGGCGAAGTAGCTGGGCGCGCTCGAGATCGCGCGCGATTGATCCGCCCACCTTGAGCTTAAAGGCGGCGAAGCCCTGGTCCAGGCTGCGCTGCACATTTTCGCGCATCTGGAAGTCTTCGTAGTGGTACCAGCCAACGCTGGTATCGTAGCCGGGATAACCTCGATCGAGCACGGCCATGCGCTTCCCGCGGCCGGATTGTTTCTCGCGCAGCATGCGCACTGCCGTCTCGCGGTCGAGCACGTCCTCGAGATAACTGAGATCAAGCAGGTCGACAAAGGCCTCCGGCGACAGGTCGAGAAGCAGCTTCCAAAGCGGCTTACGGTTTGCCTTCGCCCACACATCGAAACAGGCGTTAGTGATCGAGGCAAGGGCGAGATGAACGATGCCCTTGTGCGGGCCCAGCCAGCGCAGATGGGGATCGTCGGCCAACTCCCGGAACTTCGCGCCGAAGCCGGCCATCAGTTCCTCAAGTCCGGCTCCGATAAGTGACTGCGCGAGCATCTCGATCGCGCTGCAGACCAGGTCATTGCCGGCGCCCATCGTTAATACCAGGTCCGACCCCTCCAATCCGTTGTCCAGCGTAATCCGAGTTACAGCAAAGGAATACTGCGGCGTGGAATGCACGGCAACTTCGACCAGGTATAGGCAACCTGATACGTGAGGCCATTGCTGTATCGCTTGTTGAGCTCGAACTGCAGGGCGTGATAGGAAGAGGAGCCGACGCTGCGATCATAGAAGGTGGGAGCGATATAAGGATATAGAGCGCGAGACTGGGGATCTCCCGGTCCCGGCGTGAGAGCGGTATTGTAATACCCACCGACGTCGTTTCTACGCGAAACCGTGCCGACATAGTTCAGCCCTACGGTGGTCGAGGCGTTCAACTGGCGTTCGACACCGAGGGTCCATTGCTCAGAGTAGGCATTTTTGATGTGCGGATCGTAGAACCACTGCACCTGCTGGAAGGGCGTGGGAGCGGGGGAAGAGCCCGCTCGTACTCCCCGCAAATGGGTTCTGAGAGGTAGCCGTAGGGGTCGGCGAGGTGCTGCTGGGAATATTCAAGCTGTTATTGATCAACTGGCCGATATCGGGCCATGAGCCTTCAATGTTCTGCGCCATCTGGCTGATGGCGGCCCAGTTATCGTAGACAATTCCAAACCCGCCTTTGACTACAGAAAGAAAAGCGAAGGCGGTGCTGCTCAGGATGATTTTCAAGGGAGCGGCGATTGTGAGACGATTGCTTGTCCTATCTTCTCGAATAGGAGCGTGTCTCCATGCTTGTCCGCAGCAACCTACGCCTAAATACCGATCAGGTGGCGGAGTACCGTAGCGAAGGTTTCCTCATTTACGGTGACCCTGTTTTTCCACAACCAAAGTTCGACGCTTTGAAGCTGCATTTTGAAGAAGAGCTTTCGGCTCTGCCACCGGACGTGCGTCCCGAATCGATGGACGTTCCCCATTTTACCGATCTGAGACTGTTCGATTGGCTGTTGAGCGATGAGGTGCTGGATCTGGTAGAGCCCATCATCGGGCCGGACATAGCGCTGTTTTCCAGCCATTTCATTTGCAAGCCAAAGGGAAATGGAAAGCGTGTTCCCTGGCACGAAGATAGCTTTTACTGGCGTCACATGATTTCGCCTATAGAAGTCGTCACTGTATGGCTGGCCATTGACGCGAGCACCCGCCAGAATGGGGCAATGCAGGTTATCCCTCGATCTCTCGATGGGAATAGCGAACACGAATCGGTTGATGCCGACCGGAACGTTTTGCCGTGGGAGGTGAAGAGGCGGCCGGTGGACGATAACAAAGCGGTCACCATTGAATTAGAGCAGAACCACTCCAGCCTGCACGACGGGCGGCTCTTGCATGGAAGCCCGGCGAATACCAGCAATATTCGCCGGTGCGGCTACACCATGCGTTACATGCCGACAACGGTGAAACTGAATGAGGCGGCTCTTTCCTCGCATAACATTTATCTTGCCCGAGGACGCGATCGCGCCGGAAACAGATACGGCGATCCAATGAGGAGTTATGACGAGTTGGCCAAGTTTCGCCGCCGCAGCGGAAGCGGACATTGACGGGCCGGCACGACGTACTTAGATAGAACGACATCGGCCTGCGAAAATTTTTGGTTCTTGAAGCCTCTCCTTTCAACAAATCTCGATGGAGAGTGTTCTAATCACACCGGCTGCGCCAAGAATTGCTTATAGCTCGGGAAAAAAGACCCAGGAGCAGATTCCCTTCGGGAATGACAGAAAGAAAGGCAAAGACTGGGCAGGGAGCTTAGGTTGGCAATTATCCCTAACTTTGTCATCTCGACCGGAGCGCAGCGAAGTGGAGAGATTCGCGGTTTCCCACATCTGGCGCAAAGAGCGCGCCAGATATGGGGCACCCTCAATTGGTGGTGGTACAGAAAGAAAGGCAAAGACAGGGCTCTACCCTGGTTGTTCAAGGTTGTGGCGGGTCAAGCTCCGCCGCCTTCTTCTGCTCGCTTTGCGCCTCTGCCATGCGTCCTTCCCGCGCCAATGCGAGCGATAACTGACGATGCGCCTCCGCATAGCTGGGGTCGCTGGCCAATGCCTCCTGGTATCTTGCAATCGCGTCGGCAATCTGCCCCTTCTCTCGAAGCATGTTGCCGGTATTGGTGGCAAAGGTCGCGCGCTGGCGGTTCACGGCTACGCGGGTAAGGGCGGCGGCGGTCTTCCGCTCCGCTGCAGCTTCCTGCTGCTTTCCTTGCTGGGAGAGGACACTGGCCAGAGTGACATGCGGACCGGGCAGGTCAGGGGAGAGCCGGATAGCTTCCTCGAGCGCCGCTGCCGCATCCGGCAGCTTGTTCTGTTGACGGTATAGCGAGCCGAGCACCGCCCATCCATCGCTGTTTTGCGGACGCAGTTTAAGAGCTATGCGGAGTTGCTCGACAGCCTCGTCGAAGCGGCCTTGCTGCATATATAAGATTCCCAGGGTAAAGGGAGGGTCGGGTGCATCCGGATTAAGCTTTGCGGCGTTTTCGAGCTCGGGGATGGCGCCGTTCAAATCGTCCTTCAACTTGAGCGCCAGGCCCAGGTCGTAGTGCAACTGCGGATCGGCGGAGTTCAACTTCAATCCGGCGCGAAGTTCACGAACGGCATCGTCAATGTCGCTTTGCTGCAGGTAAGCGACGCCCAGGTCTTCATGCACGGTGGCGACATTGGGGGTTAGCGACAGCGCGCGCTCGAAGAGCGGGATCGCCTCTTTCGAATTTCCCAACTGCACCAAGTCGAGCGCAAGGTTAGTCAGCAAAGGAGCATTGCCGGGCTGGGTCTTCGCCGCCTCCTGAAAAAACGGAAGAGCCTGCTTGAATTTGCCACTCTGCTGGTAAGCCAATGCAAGCTGATACTTTGCGTCGCTATTGGCGCCATCGAGAGCTACTGCCTTTTCGAGCACCGGTTCGGCCTTTTCAGGGTTTCCGACCTGGATGAGAGCTTTGCCCAACGTTAGTTGCGCCATAGCGTTTTCTGGAGCCAGATCCGAGGCTGTTGTCAGCTCACTCAGAGCAGCGTTTATCTGTTGCTGGCCGAGGAGCACAATCCCAAGATGAAGATGGGCCGAAGCGAGTTCAGGATCGAGGTGGAGCGCGGCCTCAAATTGGTCTCGGGCGCGCGGCCATTCCAATTGCTGTGCGTAGAGAGAGCCGAGCGCATCGTGCAAGGCTGCATCTCCCGGAGCGAGGGTCACAGCGCGCTGCATCTCCTCCACTGCTCCGCCCATCTGGTGCGTCGCCGTCAAGGATCGCGCGTAGGCTAAAAGGATATCGGCAGGCAATGCTTGTCCACGGGAAGCAGCGTCTTTCTCCAGTTTGGCAAAAATTGGGACGGCCTCCGCGTCGCGACCGCTCCCGGCATAGGCCAGAGCGAGATTTGTCTCGGCGGCAGCGTCTTCCGGCTTCATCCTAAGTGCTCGTCTGAGCTCCGAGATGGCTTCCGGATAGGCGTTCAAGTGCAATAGGACCGCGCCTAACGCGCTATGTCCTTCTTCAACCTGCGGGACCAGGGTGACAACTTTCTCAAAATCCCTCCGTGCATCCTCAAGATTGTGATTGGAGAAGGCCGCGTACCCTGCTTGGAACGCCGCATTGGCCTCTTTCGCTTTGTCGGCGCTGCCCGGAGTGGGGACTTGCGCGATCAATGGAGCCGTTGTCAGCACGAGGAATAGAATTGCGGAGCTAGACGGGCTTCCAATCTGTGCAGGCGCATTCAGAAACAGCGGCTGCACGGTTACGCCAATAGTTGTCAGGAAGAGGACACGCAGGATGGGTAACTTAGCCATGGAAGCGCAGCCGACATTTTATATCAGTCCGGCGAATGGTCTCTCCAACGGCAAAGGAGGAGGCCTGGAGCGCCTGCATGGAGCAAGCAAAGAGGGGAGACTTGGCTCCCCTCTTTGCATCAATGCAGCGAAAAGTAGCTTGCTTGGAATGTTAGAAATTCAGGCGCAGCGAGAACTGGAGTTTGCGCGGGTTGGTGTACCCGTTGATCCCGTAGCCTCCATTAAGATATTGCGGGCCGGAGTCCACGTTGTAGGTTGGAGCCGTGCCAAACCCGGTGCTGATGTGATTGAAGATGTTGTAAAAATCTACACGGAATTGCGCCAATAGAGCCTCACGGATGGGGAAATTCTTCTGTAGAGCCATATCTGTGTTGAAGTAATGTGGTCCGAAGCTGCTGTTTCGGGCAACGTTCCCGATCTGATCCAAGGATGGGGCGGTAAAGTTCAGGAACTGTTGCTGCGTTAGAGGCACGGTCGCACCGTTGAAGAACCGCCGGTTATGGTTGATCGGATCGTACGGACCTAGGTTTGTAGACAGGCTATGAGGCGTGCCATTTGGCCGGCATGGCGCATCCGTGGTAGGAACATTTTGGCCGCATTCCGCATAGTTGAGCGTAAACGGTAAGCCGCTCTGCCAAGTGACCACAGGGCTAAGCTGCCAGCCCCCGATGATCTCGTCAGCCCACATCGGGGCTTTGCCGGCAAACATGTGGCTGCGGCCAAAGGGAAGTTCATAGAGCCCATAACCCACAAAGCTCTGCTCGCGAATGGTATCGTCGCGCCCCTTTACCGCCGAGCGATCCCAGGTTACGAAATTCGAGGCCCAGTTGAAGCCCCGTTGCCAGCCAAAATTAGCGCCGAACTGAAGACCTTGCGTCATTGTCTTGTTAGCGCTGAGTTGGAGCCCATTGTAGTGGGTGTCCTGGTCATCCCCGAAATAGCTAATGGGATTGTTCCAACCGCAGGCCCCAGCCGGTAATCCAGCCGCAGGCTGGCTATATCCCGCGCTTCTGCACGCGGGCAGGGATCCGCCGTAATAGCGAGTCAGGTATGTAGTGTTTCCGGTTCCGCCGTTTGCACTGATACCGGACTTTACCGACGGATCATAGTGCAACGGTTGCCCGGTAATACTGTATTGCGCCGGGAGGAAGATGGCTACTTCGTTTGGATTGGTGCTGTTGCCGTCCAGGGCGCTCAGGGTGTGCGTGCCTTTATTTCCCACATAGGCGACTGTAACCGAGAGGGTGGGTGTGAGGGAGCGTTGCAGGCTCAAATTCCAGGCGTCGATAGTAGGCAGACGCAGCGGATTCGGACGCGCTTTGGTCTGCACAGCATAGCCGGGAGAAGGAAGGAGACCGTTCGCGGGTACTGTGGGGAAGGCATAGGGAGTCGGTCCAGTTGCGAGCGCAAAGGAAGAGGAGAGTAATCCGCCCGTTGGGTTTATGGTTTGAGAGGCCAGAACAGGAAGATTCTGCGTTACCGTGTGCCCGAAGATCGATCCAAAAACGCCCAGGTCGAAGCTGCGCCCGTATCCTGCGCGCCAAACGGTTTTAGGGTCGGTCTGGTAAGCGACACCCACGCGAGGCGCGAGAGCCTTCCACGCAATGCCCCAGCCCATGTCCGAAGGGACTCCTCCGACGCCAGCGACGTGCAAATACCCGTCCGACAAGTTCATCAATCCGCCGTGCTCCACACCGTTGACGGTTTCAGGGAAGTACAGCTCCCAACGCAGTCCGTAGTTGATGGTGAGTTTGTTAGTTGCGCGCCAAGTGTCCTGGGCATAGAAAAAGAGGCGTTTTTGGAATTCCTTAGCATTCAGCGAGCCGGCAATGTTCGAATTCTGGATGTAGCGGCCGAAATTGGTAACATCTCCAAGCACGAATGTCGCGAAGCCCAGCCCTCCGGAACCATTCTTCGATGTGGGGCCCACACCGAAACCGAGCAGTCCGGCGCGGTCGGTGTCGCTTGGCACGCGAAGGTTCCGGGCATAGCGGGCATCGGCTCCCACCTTGAGAGCGTGATTGCCGAAGATTTTGGTCCAGTTGTTCACGCCCTGGAATTGATCTTCTTTTTCCGTGGTCGGGCAGTTGCAGCGGGTAATGTTCAGCCCTGAACCATACTGCGCGCCGCCGCTCTGTGGATTGGCGGGGTTTTGAGAGTCCGTCTTCCCGACGTCGGTGATATTGAAGCCGGGAGCGCCTGAAGTGAAGCGATTTCCAAGGTTCAAACCGGGAATACCCAATTGGTTGGCGAATTCGACGTTTTGATCGTATTTCGAGGTGATGATGTTATAGCGGTAATAGCCGAGGCGAAAATCGGTGAGTAACGTTGCATTGATCGCAATGTCGGCGCCGGAAGCGAGGCTGTCATCGGCTCCGGTCGATGTTCCGCCGAAGCCATTCGTTCCGAAGCCCGCGCCCCCGGCAGCGCCGAAGAGTGTTCCGCCGCTCAGCGTGTCGGTAAAACGGCTGAACCGCTCGAAGGCATGGATCTTTTCTGTTGCCTGGAAGTCCACTCGCTCGTCCCATTGGTTGTTATTGAAAATTCCGGTGCCGCTGCCCGCATAGTTATTCTCCAAGCCATTGAAATTCCCGCTTGAGTTCGGCTTGTATGGCTGGAGGAGCTTCAATAGATTGAGCGCCGGTTGCGAGAGTTGGGCGGCGGGGATGACGTTGCCGGGATATGGCTGGCCGTTTTGTTGGTAAATAGTGCCTAATGCGGGGCCTAACGCGGTTAAGTATTGGCTGAAATCGCAACCTGCAACACCTGTGGTGGTAGGACTCTGTCCCAGGCAGGTGCTTATGAGAAAGGCGGAAGGCACCGTCATGGTGGCCGAACTCCCAGCTTCTGCCGGACGCCTTGATAGTCGCCGAAGAAGAACAGCTTGTCTCGCTTGACCGGGCCGCCGATAGATCCGCCGAATTGATTGTAGAGGCCGCCGGGAATGAACTGGTTCGTCACCGGATTCCGGGAGAATTGCGAATAGGGATCGCGGGCGAGGGTTGCGTTACTTTGCCGGTAATCGAATGCACTGCCATGGAAGCTATTTGAGCCTGATTTCGTCTGCGAGGTCACGACCGCGGAAACTGCTTTGCCAAACTCGGCGTCGAAGTTCTGCGTTGCGATCTTGGCTTCAGTCACCGCGTCCAGAGGCGGGTTGATCACGATGATGCCCAGAATCGGATCCTGATTGTCGGTGCCATCCAACTCATAGGCGACCCCGCCGAAAGCCTGGCCATCAATCTGGATCTGTTGGCTGCCCTGGGGGTTCTCGTCCGACGCGTGGGCCCAGCTCAACGCCTGCGCGCCCGGCAGCAGCAATTGGAGGCTGGTGAAATTGCGATTCGCCAAGGGCAGGTCGTTGACGACATTGGAAGTGAAGGTTGTCGATACATCCGCACGATCGGTCTTCAACATAGGAATCGTGTCGGCGCTCACCTCGATTGTCTCAGCGGCCGCGCCGGGGACCAGCTTCGCGTCAACCTTGGGTGAAGTGTCCGCAAGCACCTGAATGTGCTGAGCTTCAAAGGCTTCAAAGCCCGGCGATTCTACTTTTACGCTGTAGAGGTCCGGGATCAAGTGCTCCGCGTTATAGTCGCCGGAGGCATTGCTCGTTGTTGAGACGGAAGTTCCTTTAGCTTCATCGGTGATGGTTACGGTTGCATTCGGGACGACCGCGCCTGAGTTGTCGGTTACCGTGCCGAAAATCGATCCATACACTGCCTGGGCTTGAGAAGGTTTAGGAAGGAAAAAACAGACAAAAAGCATCACCAGGGCTAACGCCCTTGGTACTTGACGCGTCATAAGAACCCTCCAAAAAAGGTTGCAACCAGCCTTTTTTTCAGGACAGCTTCGTGGGTATCACGCAGTCTCTCCAAGCTGTCTGTTGCAACCGCAATCCTGAGTAACTTCTATGATTCGCCAGCAAAACGTTAAGCCGGTTATTGTGTCTTCAGTAGCTCAAGTAGTGAAAATCAAGACAGATATATCTACCGACGCCCAACTATCCTCTCGGTAAAGAGCGGTTGTCAAGAACAATCCTCCGGGAAGTTTCTTTTTTCCCCCAGGCTATGTGCGCTGTGCAGGATTGATAGGGTGAGACCCTCCGGGTTTTCCGAACTCGAGACTTTGATTTTAAAACTCCCCCTTTCAACCGATCATGGGTGGCCCATATCTGACGCGCTCTTTGCGTCAGATATGGGATTCCACCTGCGGCCCAAAGGATTGCCTTCCAGTTAGGAGAAAAACGACCCAGGCTAGCTTCCCACCCCAGCAAGCTTCGCTCGCCGGGGACCCCGGTTTCCCACCCCAGCAAGCTTCGCTTGCCGGGGACCCCGGTTTCCCACCCAGCAAGCTTCGCTTGCCGGGGACCCCGGTTTTCGCTCGCGGCGTCCGTTGCTCATTTTGGCGTTTCGAGTTTCGGCTGAGCAGCTGCCTGGAGTTGCTCGGCTACTTGGGCCTCATGCGATGCCTGATCGGTCCGCCCGAGCGAACGATAGGCCTGTCCGAGGAGGGAATGAGTCATATAGTTTCCCGGATCGATGGCCAGCGCCTTCTCCAAGTACATCTTAGCCATCACCGGGTCATGCTGCTTCAACAACACCTTGCCCAGCAAGATGAAAGGCACTGAGGAATTCGGTTCAAGCAGCACGGCCCGGTCAAGGGCCTCTTGCGCTTTGGCATAGTCACCTTGGCGGATATAAGTGTCGCCTAGCCTGTCATACACTTCCCCAAAGAGCGGATTCAATTTGCGTTCCTTCGCAAACTCCGCGATGGCTTCTGGAAATTGCGACTGCGCCAGCCTTATCTGGCCAAGCAGCAGATGCGCCATAGGCAGATTCGGGTTGAGAGCGATCGCTTTCCGCGCAAAGGTGTCGGCCACTGGCAAGTACTCCCGCCGCAACATCATCCTCGCGGCGAGCAGATACGCGGAGGGTGACTCGGGCGAAAAGCCGTACTGGGTGGCGAATGCGTTGCGCGCGTCGTCGTAGTGCCCGGTATCCAGATAACACAGACCAAGCACATAGTTGGAATCGATGTTAGCGCCGGGGATGGAAAGGCGGGCTCTTTCGAGCAATGGAATCGCTGCTGACGGTTTTCCCATCCTGAAGAGCGCAACCCCCTGCATCTGCCTCGCCTCGCGGTCGGAAGGGTCTTGGGCTACAGCTTTATCGAAGGCTTCTTCTGACGGCTGCATCCGCCCCTGCTCATAGAAGGCCATGCCCCGCAGCCGCTCTACACCAGACGGCTCCGGCTGTTGAGAAGCGAGCGCATCCAAAGCCTTCAATGCCTCATCCAACCGGCCTTGGTTGAGCAGCTTTTGTGCTTCCGCTGTGGGGGATCCGTTTGCCGGATCACTGACCTCTAAAGCTGCACGCAAAATCGATGGTTGAATTGCGCAACCAACCACTGCAAGAAAAAAAGAATACGCAGGACGCGCAGCTTTGCCATATCGACGCCGTCGAAATTTTATACCAGGTTCAGGGAAGCCACCTGACACCCGGATTTGAGAGCTGTGACTAGCGGGCCACCTCGTCTTACGCGGCGGCAATTCCGCTCTAGAATGGGGCGATGAGTTATGCGTGGAGAGGTTCCAGACATCGGATTGTCAGCGGAGCCGCCGGGACCATCCTCCTGTTGCAGTTGATGGCAGGGGCGCATTGTCGAGCCGGGACAGGGCTGCCGCGCGCAAAACTTCCCGGCCTCCGCGGCAGTGAAAATCTACCCACCCTCTTCCGAGCACGATGGGCCGGCCTGGTTTGAAGACTTCGCCGGGAAAGCAGGGATTCGCGTCATCAATGTCAACGGCAGCGTGACCGCTAAGCGCTACATCATCGAAGCTACCGGTAGCGGCGTCGCCATCTTCGACTATGACAACGACGGCTGGCCCGACATCTTCCTGGTGAATGGGACCGTTCTGCATGGGGAAGTTCAGAAGGATTCAAAGCCCACCAGCCATCTCTTTCACAATAATCACGACGGCAGCTTCACCGATGTCACCGCGCATGCCGGGCTTACGGATACGGCTTGGGGTCAGGGAGTCTGCGCAGGTGATTATGACAATGACGGTTATGAGGATCTCTACGTCACCGCCTATGGCAAGAACCGCCTTTATCACAATGAGGGCAATGGGACCTTCAAGGAAGTGGCGGAGCAAGCCGGTGTCGCCGGCACGGGCAAATTGTGGGGAACGGGCTGTGCTTTTGTCGACGACGATCGCGATGGCAAACTCGACCTCGCCGTGGCTAACTACGTCAGCTTCGATCTGGCGGCAATGCCCGCTCCCGGTGAAACGGCCAGCTGCGTCTGGAAGGGCGTGCCGGTCATGTGCGGCCCGCGCGGATTGGCGAGCTCCGCCCAATATCCTTTACCACAATCTAGGCAACGGAAAATTTGCCGATGTCAGCAAGGCGAGTGGCTTCGAGAAGACTCCAGGCCACTATTGCTTCAGCGTTTCCACCATCGATTATGACGAGGATGGTTGGCCCGATATCTTCATGGCTTGCGATTCCACCCCCGCCATCCTCTACCGCAACAACCATGATGGAACCTTTACCGATACGGCGGCCGATACCGGTGTTGCCTTCAATGAAGACGGCCGCGAACAGGCGGGTATGGGCTCCACCATCGGCGATTACGACGGGGATGGCCACCTCGACATCTTCAAGACTAATTTCTCCGACGACACCGCATCTCTCTATCGCAATACCGGCGACCATTCCTTCAGCGATGTGACCTTTCCCTCGGGGATCGGCATTAACACGCAATACCTGGGTTGGGGAACCATGTTCATAGATCTCGACAACCACGGCTGGCCCGATCTGCTACTGGTCAACGGTCACGTTTACCCCGAAGTGGATAGCGGCAACATGGGGTCGGCCTATCGCGAGCCACGCGTCCTTTACCGCAATCTAGGGAATGGGAAATTTAAGGATATATCCAAGGATTCAGGCCCCGGAATCACTCAGCCGGAGCCGGGCAGAGGCCTCGCAATAGGCGATCTTTGGAACGACGGCCGGCTGGAGGCGGTCGTCAATGATGTGAGTGACTTCCCACTTCTGCTTGTCAATCTGGCCAAAAACGACAATCATTGGCTTGGCATCCGTCTGATTGGAGTCGCGTCCAATCGTGACGGAATCGGCGCGCGGATCAGGGTAGTAGGTTCGACGCCGAGTCCGCGAAGCTGGGTTGACGAAGTGCGCAGCGGGTCGAGTTACGACTCCAACAACGATATAAGGTTGCACTTTGGCCTGGGGCACGAGACCAGAGTTGCATTAATCGAAGTGCGCTGGCCCAGCGGGCGGGATGAGGAGTTTCCCGGTGTCGCGGCGGACCAAATCATTACTCTCAAGGAAGGATCGGGAAAGCTGAAGAAATAGCTTGGGTTCAAACAACCGGGCTACGGTCCGCAGTGCCGGCTTTTATTCTCGATTGCAGCCAGGGTTTGCCGCGCCTTTCCATGGTCGGGAGAGAACTCGAGCAGATGTTGCAGTGTGGTCGTGGCCGCCGGCGAATCGCCGATGGCGCACTCAATTGCCGCTAGATCCATGCTCGCCGCCGTTTCTGCCGGGTCATTCTTGCTTACCGGACGTAACAGCGCGAGCGCCCTCTCTATTTGGCCGGCGCGTGCTTGGAGGATAGCCAGGTCTCCCGCCGCGATGGAATCCGATGGATTCGCGCGCAGCGCCGCTTGATATTCCTCCATGGCTGCCTGCGAATTGCCCGACAGATGCTCTAGAAGGCCGAGAGCTGTGTGCAGATCCGGGTCTGCCGCCTGGCCGTCGCTGCGCTCCGCCTGCTTGAGGAGCAGCATTGCCTTTTGTCCGGCTTGGCGGTCGCCTTGTTCGGCAAGCTGGAAATAGGCAAGTCCCAAATCGCGGTCGCTGGGGCTGCCGCCACCCACCTGAGCTAGTACTTCCTGGGCGCCGCTGGCCGCTCGAGCGATGGAACAGAAGGGCGCTGGATTCTATGGTCGGTCACTTGTTCGTGGGCTACATTTTCCGTCTTCTCCCGTGGCATGTGGCAGGAGGCGCAGTCCGGCGCTTCGGGGTGGTGCTTGCGGACAAAGGATGCCTCCCCATGGCAGGCAAGACACTTGCTTCGGAAGTAGCTCACCCGTTCCCCGGCAGCAGGCGAGTGGTGAGGATCATGGCACGTCGTGCAGGTAAGTTTGTCGCCGCTCTTCCGCTTACATTCGCTTTGCAGCAGCGCCTCCCACTGGCTGGTCGCCCTTCCATCGGCGCCTAGCTCGCCAGAATGAACATAGTGGGTGACATAGTCCGACAGCTCCTGGCCGGGAACAAATGCGGCCAACGATCGCCCGGCCTGATTTACGGCTATCTCGCCTTCCAAATGGCATTGCAGGCATATCGAGTCTCGCCGGCCCGGCGGCAGCTTGGCCGGATTTAGGATCGGACCTCTCCCTCCGTTGGCCAAGTGAGCGGAAGCATCTCCATGGCACGACTCACAGGTGACGCCTCCATAGAGAAATGGCTGCGCGGCGAAGTGATTGCGTGCGCCGGGAAGCGCCCGCTGTACTGCGCTGGTGTGACAGTGCAGGCAGCTGGTATCCACCTCCAGGGTAAAGGGCATCTCCCGCGCGCCGAGCGACTTCGGGTTCATGTCCCAGACCCGCTGCTTGCTATACCAGTTGACGGGGCTCTCGAACCAGAAACCGTCTCGTTGAAAGAGGTATGTCCTGCCCCGCAAGCCCGAGCCGATAAAGTACACCAGCTCCTGTTCTCCGCGAAGCGCGCGTCCAGGGGGCGCGTTGGGCCGGTCATAACTTAGCCAGGCCCGGCCATCGCGCAGGAACAGGCGGTAGTGAACGCCTGAGGCGGCATGAAGAAACTCGCCCGGCAGCAGACCGTCCGCGGCCGTCCCGCTAGCGCGCGCCATCGGTGTTTGACGGTAGCTTTCATAGATGGCCTTATGGCAATTGGAGCACTCCGCGTCAGGGTTTTCTCTGGGCGGGGAGGGAAAGGCGATCCCCGTCGAGGCAATCAGCAACAACCAACCCGCAAGCAGCCGATAGAGCATCGCTCCAATAGGTGTACACCAGTAGGTGTACACCAGCGAGCATTCCGGCGCAGATCTTTCGTTTAAGAAAAGTGGAGCAACCACGTCTGGGCTCTCCTCGTTTTGGTGGAAGCCCCCGCATTCATGCGGGGGTAGGAGCGCTTCAGCGCTCCGGAAAAAATTCGATTCCAATGATGCGCTTTAGCGCTGGCATCGGGAGACCCAGGGCTAAAGCCCATTTCTACGATCGAACGCTTTTCCGCTGGACTGAAGTCCAGCTTCCCCCTGCTAAAGCAGGGGGCTTCCACCGAAATTCTAATCCGGCAGAGAAGCAGGTTTGAGAACCACTGTTTGTGGAATTTTGGCGCCCTCTTCAACGATGTAGAGGCGATTCACTTCGAGATTCTTGAAGCTGTCCACCTGACCGGAAGGCCAGCGAACTTCGAGCAAGTCCACCACCTGTGCCTGATCGAGCCCGAAATGCAGCCGCAAGTCGTTCTGCGAATAATAGCTCCCTCCGCTGCGCACTTCATCGATCTGCAACAGCGGAGCTGGGGCATCCTTCCGCGTTCGGGCCAGCACCCGTATCCGTGCGCCAATCGCTGTGCGGTTGGACTTGACACCAATAGCTTTCACCTTGATCCACGAGCGCTTCCAATCCGAGTCGCAGCGCAAGAGTTGAGGCAGGGAGTTGACGCAGTTGACAACGATATCGATATCGCCATCGTTGTCATAATCTCCGAAGGCGCAGCCCCGGCCGGCAACCGGAGTGGTGATTCCCGGGCCGCCCTGCTCCGAAACATCTGCGAAGCGGCCATTGCGCAGATTGCGATATAGGTACTTATGCTCGGCATAGGGCGCCTCGGACTTGGAGCTGCTCACTTCGGGATACACGTGTCCGTTGGACACGAGGATATCGAGCCAACCATCGTTGTCCATGTCAAAGAAGCCCACGCCCCATCCCAGATAGCGGGTGTTGATTCCGAGTCCCGCAAGGTAGGTTCGATCCTCGAAGTTGCCGCCGCCAAGGTTGGCGTAAAGCGAGTCGGTATCGCCGGCGAAGTTGGTCTTGACGATATCCAGCTTGCCGTCGCGATTGTAGTCTCCGATGGAGACACCCATCCCCGCCTGCGGCTTGCCATCGGGAGAAAGCGCCGCGCCGGCTTCAATTCCAATATCCTGGAAGGTCCCGTCTTTCTGATTCTGATACAGGGTGGCGGCTGTGGAATCGTTAGCGACATAAATATCCGGCCAGCCGTCGTCGTCAAGATCGGCAACCGCTACGCTTAAGCTATAGTTGCCCAGGGCATTCCAAATGCCGCTCTTTTCCGAAACGTCGGTGAAAGAGCCATTGCCGTTGTTGTGATAAAGGATGTTCTTTCCCGCGGGAAGCCCAGGCGGCCCGCAAGCTACCATGATGCCTTTGTAAGTGCAGGGACCGGATTCAGGAAGAGGCGCTGTCTTCAGGTCGAGATCGATATAGTTGGCGACAAAAAGGTCGAGATGGCCATCGCGGTCATAGTTGCGCGTGGTGACTTGTTCCACGCTGCGGCGCTCAGCCAGCCGCTCGAGGGTGATCGGATTGTCAGGCAGCCCTTCGATGGCGCCGAGCAGGATATCCGATTCCATGCTGGGACTGTACTTATCGAAGTCAACCGGCTCGGATGGAATGAGCGATAGGACGGTGCGCGCCACTTCGTCTCCCATTGACTTGCGCAGAATGTCCAGGCTCATCTTCTGGTCATTCATGTTTTCGAGCGTGGTGACGAGGCGCACGGGGCCGTCCTGATAAGGCGAGTACAAAGTGAAGTCGTCGATCGGGCTGCGCTTGTAGAAGACGATATAAAAATATGGGGGCAGCGCCGGTGTATCGGACTGATAAAACCAAATAGAAATTGGCCGCACATTCTGGGCGGTGTTGTAGTCCGCCCGCTGTTTGGGTGCGCCCAATGTGATGTAGATCCGGCCCATATCCGTACGCCAGCCGTCGCCATACATGGTATTGCCGAAGTTTTGGTTGGCATAGGCCAGACGCCGGTAGTGCTCTTCGCGGTAGGTATTGATCTCCGAATGAGGGTCGGGGTTACGCAGGTCCCAGAACGTCTGCATGAACCGGTCACGTTCTTTGTCGCTGGCGAGACCAAGGAAGGCCTTTCTCTCATCGGTCGAAATGATGTAATTGACCTCCTGATTGAGCCAGTGCCGGTAGTGAGGCGCAAGGTTGCGGGTAGCATCCGCCGCATACAGGGGATGAAGAGTAGCTCCCCAAAGAGCCAGCAGACAAAACACGGCGGCGCAGAGCGGCAATCTGAGCGACAACCGGATGCGGTGGTGCAACACACGCAAAAGAGAACTCCTCAATAGAGAACAACGGGAGAAAGCGGTCAGGCCTTCTCCCGTTGGGTTGGAGTGTAGCCGGGGTCAGAACTCGAAGCGGATGCTGCCGCGGGCATAGAAGGGCCCCTGGAAGGCCGAAGGTCTGCCGAAGTCGGTGTTAACGATAGGTGCTACACCCACGCTTGCGGCAGTCTGTGACAAGTATTGGACTTTGCTGGTGATGAACTGGCTGTTGGTTACGTTGAAGGCGTCGAAGGCCAGCTTCACCGAGTATTTCTCCCGGAATGAAATCGGGTAGTCGATATGAGTGTCGAGCTGCATCGACGCCGGCGTACGGCCATACGCGCCGCGGCCGCCCACAGGGACCTCGCCCTGACTCAAGTAGATGGGATGGTCGCCCAAAAAACTGAGCGGTTGACCCGATTGGCCGCGAGCGCCGAGCCCGACGGTCAGGCCGCGAGCAAGTCCGACAAAGCGGGTGCCCGAGCCGATGTTGTAGCTCAAGTACACGTTGCCCACATTGCGTCTGTCGGTGTTCAGGTAGCCTGGCTTGAACTGATCGCCGAGCAGGTTGAGATGACCCGCAGTGAAATCGAAAAGGGAGCTGATACCAGGGTCGGACTGCCCATTATCGTTGCGGTATGCCCCCTCATAGTTGCCGTAGAGCTTGGCGAAGCGATAGTTGATTGCGGCCAGCCAGTGATTGCTGAAGCGCTTGTCGAACTCCAACTCCAGTGCTTGGTAGCGGCGGATCGGGTTCGCAAAGCCGTCCGGCTTGCCGTCCGGCGGACCGGCGTCCATGGTAGCCAGGTTCGCAAAACATGCACCGCCGACCGGATTATTCCTCGCATCGATAAAGATGTTGCCGGTGTCGTTTTTCGCGGTGCAACCCGGGACCGGAGGATGGTAGCCGGTTGATCCGGGCGGGTTGGCCGCGGCATACTGCGCCGGTGTGTACGTGGTCTCCTGTTCGTTCTGCCAGAGATCGGTCGATCCGGTCGGGTTGTAGATGCCACCGTTGTAGTTCGGACCGATGGTGGAGCCTTCCGGCGATTGTGAACCAATATCTTCAATGATGCGTCCAAGCCGGCGGTCGGTGTACCTCGCCTTGACCACCATGCCGCTCTTCAGCTCTCGCTCAATGCCGATCAGGTATTCGTTTTCATATTCCTGCTTGGTGCGGGGAGGATTCCTTCACCTGTGGAAGAGGCAAAACTGGGACCTTTAAAGTTTGAGACCACCCCGCCCGTACTCGATTGGGGCAGGCCGTTGAGCAGATGGGCTGAGTCGAGAACGGGAATGGCCGCGCCATTCGGACCCAGGAGCATGTTGCCGCTGGGGTCGGACGCGGGAGCGAAATTCCAACTGGTGTCATCCTGCTCGTTGCCGAGCTGGCGGATGGCCGCATCCAGAGGCATGGCCCAGTAGTAGCGTCCGTAGTTGAAGAAGACTTTGCTCTTGCGATCGCCGAAAGGATCGATGCTGATGCCGAGCCTGGGCGACCAGCTTCCGGTGAAGGCATAGCGCAGAATAGTGCCGGCGGTGCGCTGCTCTTCCCAGCGAACGCCGCCGAGCAGAGTGAGATACCGGTTCACTTGAAAGTTATCGTTTGCGTAGGCAGTGTGATAGGTGCCTTGGGCATGGACCAGAAGGCCAACGTACGTGCCGCGGGTCACTGACAGATACACCTTTTGACCTCGGTAGAACGGGCACTGCTGGCAGGTCTTGTCGTTGGGGTTTGCGATGTTTGCAGCATTCAGTTGCAGCAGCGCGTTCGACAGGGAGCCAATCGCCGCTTTCGGTATGTTGCTATAGAGCGTGGTCAGAGGGACGCCGAGCGCATTCTGCGAAGGGATGGGGAAGAGCGGTCCCGACCTGCTCGGCTCATCGAGAAAGTTGGTGTGATCGTACGACCACCCGATGCTGATGGTATGTTCCCCGTGGAAATGCGCGGTCTTCTGTGTCACCGCCGAAAGACTATAAGTGTCGTTGATGGACGGCTCGTAGGCGCCGAAGCCGGAACGCACCTGGGGAACCGGGTTCGGGAGAGTGATCCCGCTCACGTCGGTGATCTGGTAATAATTCTGCGAAGGGCTCTCGCTGAAATGGTTGTGGTTGTATGTCCAGGCCGCATTGAACACCCAACTGGGCGAAAAAACCGTGCTCAAGCGCAGCACAGTATCCCTGGAACCATAATTGTATGCGCTGGTTACGGAGGCCGCGTTATTCGTGGAAAGGGTGTTGGGAACCTGGTTGTGCCGTGACGGGTCGCCGAAGGCTGAGCCTTCGACCGTGCTTGCGTCATTCAGCTTGTAGGTAAGCTTGGCGGCCCAATTGAAAACAGTGGCGCTGTAGGCGTACGGTCCATGCGCAAAGATGGGCGAGTTCGGATTAGGGAGGTCGATGTATTGGTTCAGGCCGGGATCGATGGCGCCGAAGAAGAACATCCTGTTCTGCAGTCCAGGGATATAGCCACCCAGCTCTCCGCTGGCGTCATATTGCGGCTGGGAGAGAGCCGAGGCCGGCGTGGTTTGCTGAAACCCGAATTGATAGAACTGGTAACGGTCGGCATACCAGGAGCCGGGTCCAAAGTATGCGGCCAGTGCGCCATGATACTGATTGGAGCCCGACTTGGTCACGATTTGCACGACGCCGCCCAGGCTCTTGCCGTACTGCGGCTCGTATCCACCGGTTTTGACGTCGACTTCCTTGATGAAGGCAAGATTGACTCCGCTGCCCAGCGCTCCATGGTAGCGGTTGAAAGTGCCCAGGCTGCCAAAAGCCTGGTCGGTGATGGTGACGCCGTCCACCACGTAGAGATTTTCCAGAGCGGAAGCGCCTCCGATGGACGGATTCGATTTGCCGGGACCGCTCAGGCCGAAACCCGGCGTTAAAGCATTCGTGGTCGCGTCACCGGCGGCGACGCCCGGGGCCGCGTAGAAGATGCTGGCCACGTTGCGCGCCATCGGAATGGCGTTATAAAAAGTGTCGGACAGGTTGGCGCCGATTGCGTTCGATTCGGTATTGATCGAAATTGCGGAGGCGGTGACCTCGACCATCTGGCCGGTGCTGCCGACTTCGAGTTTCAAATTCAGCGTAGAGGTGACGTCCACAACGACTTCATTGTGCTTCGATTCGGCCTTTTTGAAACCACTGGCCTCGGCGGTGACGTCATAGTATCCGGGAATCAGACCGGTGACGCGATATTGTCCAAGCTTGTCCGTGGTGGTCGTGACTGAGCCCTGAGGGCCGGTCACCGTCACTTTTGCGCCGGAGACTAAGGCGCCCGATGAGTCCGTCACTTGGCCGCCGAGGCCGCCCTGAACCGAAGAACTTACCTGGGCACGAGCTCCAGAGAGAATCAGGCAGAAAAGAAAGGTAGATAAGAAGAGGCTTTGCAGGGAAAGCTTCATAGACCAAATCCTTTCATTCATAGATTCAGCAACTTTGATCGTCTCAACTGCCCTAAGCAACTGAAACCAACAATGTAAGCAACTGAAACCAACAATAGGAATGGCCGAAATTATCCGACTGCAGGGAAGTGATGCAGCCTAGTGCAATTCTTGGGCCTTTTAGAGTGTGAATCAGACGCGAATTTTAGATAAATTCCTCGGCGGGCCGATTAACATTCCTGAAATCAATTCTTTGGGTTTGCGGGCAAAATTGTTTTGAGGAGACAAAAAAATGGCTTCGGATATTCTCTAAAATGCCCCGAAAGATGCACTTTCTGGGAAGCTCTGCGAGCGCGTCATACAGAATTTCATAGCATCTGGTTTTCCAGAGATAGCGCGTCAATTATGTTGCCGCGGCTTGGCGGTTTTCCAAGGGTAGCTCCTTAAGACTAAGTTAAGGTTGCTCTTCTGAACTTCCCAGGTGAGGTTTACTCGCTCGAAGAGATCGATCTTTTGCGCCACAGGGCAAGCAGATTCCCTTCGGGAATGACAGAGAAAGACGACGACGACGGGTTGGAAGTAGAGGAGATCACCCTGGGAACCGGGGCGCGCTACGGCAGTTTAGGAAATGGTGTAGACCGAAGCCGCTATCGCCAAGCCGACGCGACCAGCAGGGAGGCGGCGGCCTCGAGCAAATTGGCAAAGACCACAGTATTTCCTAAACTGCCTAAATCACGCTCCTGCGAAGACCCCCGTCCGAGAATCCGGACGGGGGTCAATCCCAGATTTCTTACGAGTGAAGCGGAGTTGGATTAGAAGGTAGCTTTCAAGCCAAACTCCAGTTGCCGTGGCGCGCCGAAAGAGTAGACGCCTGTACCCAGCCCCACTCGATACGCGCCCTGGTTGGCAGAGGTGGTTGTGTTGGCCGCGGGTGCGCTCGGCTGAACTATGTTGCTGGCCAAAGTGCCGGCGAGCCTCGTCAAGCCCAGTCCGCCCGGGCCGTCGAAGTTTGCCGCATTCAGCACGTTGAAAGCATGCACGCTTGGCTGGACAGTAAGACGCTCGCCGAGTTTGAAATTGTATCCGAGAGAGACATCCCAGATACGCAGGATGTCATTGCCCACCTGATTGGGGGGAGCATTCAAAAGCGTCTGCTGTACGCCGCCCAACGCGGTAAGTTGTGCTCCGGTCAGTACCCCGGAGTTCACTACCGCGGCGCCGGCGGGCGTGAACGTATTCGCGTATTTCGAGTTGTAGTTGTTGATCAGCGTATTGATGCTGTGCGGGCCGATGCCGCGCATGAACGAACCCACATTGCTGCCCGGGACGATGTCTCCTACGGTCCCGTCGCCGTCAACATCGCTGATGAAGATATCGCCAGCGCCCTGGGTGGGCAGAGAAAGGCTCAGCGGCAAGGATGAGTAGAGGTGAGCAATAGTGTCGAATTGGAAGCCCTTCCAGATTTGCGCATCGACGCCAATCGAGAACTGCTGGTGGCGGTCGAGCGAATTCGGTCCGGAGAAGCGGCCCGGATTGTTGTTGCTTAGAGCGCTTTCGCCAAAATCCTGATCGCCGCCGGACGCGAGCGGGCCGGTGGTTGTATCGACTATGGTCCCCGTACCATTGAAGTGGCTATAGTTGTAAGAGGCGGTGAGGTCGACGCTGGCAACGCCTGGCATGGGATGCGCCGACCTTTGAGTGACGGTGATGGCCAGGGCGTTATACACGGAGCGGCCGCCCGGCGTGAGGAAGCTGGTATCACCAAAGCTAGGATCGATACCCTGAAAGGCCACGCTGGGGTTCGGCGCCCCACCTTGGTCACCAATGGAATCCAATCCATTACTTGCGAAGTCTGCAAGTGTTGCGCCTCCCACAGGGTGGAGACCGGGGCAGGACGCGATCGCTCCATTCACACTCGTCGCGTTACAGGCCGCGACCGTCGCTGCCACAGCAGCAGCGGCGGCCGCTTTGTTGAAGTGGCTGACGTCGCCGGTATGGTTTTCGTCGATGCCAATCAAGAAATGCACGCCTACGTTGCGCAGGTAATCCACCGAAACGACTGTGTTTCTACCGATCTGGTGCTGGATGCCAATATTCATCTGATATGCAGAAGGGGTTTTGTACTTCGGCAGAAAGAGGAAATCTCCGTTGAAAGCCGGTCCCACTGCAAGCGCATTGGGAAAGTAGTTGCCATTGGCTTGTGGTCCAGCCGCGGCTACCAACCTCTGGTAAGTATGCTCCAGAGTCGCGATCTGTTGATAGACCTGCCCTACAGGCTGGCCGCAGATACTCGCGATAGAAACACCATTCGCTGTATCGTCTACCGTCGTTAGAGGAGCGGTGCGTCCTGGAATCGCAACGGTCGTTTTAGGGCAGGCTTGCGCGTCGCCGAAGAAGAGCCCTTGAGGCAACCGCACCGGCCGATCGAATAGGATATTGTTCCAGACGTTATTTTCGTAGTAGATTCCTGCGCCGGCACGGACAACCGTTTTGCCTTGGCCGGTCAAGTCCCAGGCAATACCCGCCTGCGGACCGAAGTTCGTGTTTGGCTGATTAACGCGATTGGCAAGGCCTGCCTGAATGTCATTGAGCGATGCGCCGGGCGCCGGACTATCTGGGCCTCCCGCAGGAATTGGCCCCAAGTCGCTGTCGCTGCGGCCTGTATCGCGGATATAGCGCAAGCCGAAATTCACATTAATGCGCGGCCTCACCTTCCACTGATCGCCTACATAGGCAGTGAAGCGCCAGTCTTGCTGTCCGCCGCCAGGATAGCCAAATTGAGGTATCTCGGTGTTGAAACCTTGCCCGTTGCCCAGGACGATTGCCTGGCTCAAACCAGATGCGGGAACCACGAGGTAATTCGCAGGGTTGCCCGGATTGGTTCCAGGCGCAACGGCTCCGCCAAGTTCAACTTGGGGGTCGATACCGTAGAAGGAGGCAAACCCGCCGCCCAGGAGACGATTGATGCCTGCGCCGTAACGAAGCGTGTGATTGCCCTTGGTCCAACTGCCATCGTATTTAAACTGCTTGTTGGTCTGGATGCTCGACTGGGGCGCATTCGCATTCGCGCCGGAGGAGAAAGGACTGATCACAAGATAAATACCGGGCGTCGAGTTATAGGCGGGATTATTCGTCGTAGCTGTGGCATCGGTGAGGTGGTTGACAAATTTGAAATAGCCCGCGCGAAAGCTGTGGCTGAACCTCCCAGTGAGAAAGTCGAGACCCCCGCCGACGTTTGGCGTGTTGTTTTCGTCAAGGTATGGCGAGTAGTTGTTGCCGCCGCCGAAGCCACCCACGTCCTTGTTGTTGTGGTAAGCGCCGCGTAGGAATGCCTTGGCTCCATGCATCAGGTTGAAATCGAAACGGCCCAACAATTCGAGCTCGGAATATGGCGCGGTATAGGAACCGGACTTATCCGCCAGCGGTCCAGTGATAGTCACCGGCGCCTCTAGATGCTGCACAAACCTCTCGCCCGAGAAGAAGTAGAAGACCTTGTCCGGAACGAAGGCTGCGCCTACATCGCCTCCGAAATTGTTGCGCTGCAGATAGTTGTTCTGCCCTCCGGGGAAGTTGGCTCCGCCAGCGCGCTTGTCGCGGAAATTGTAAAACTCGTTTCCATGGATGGTGTTGGTGCCGCTGCGGCTGACGATGTTCACTGAGCCTGAAGAGGTGATCGATGTGGTGATATCAAGATTCGATTGAGCGACCTGAAACTCCTGAATGGCGTCTGTAGAGATATTCTGCGTGGTGGTGCCGACATTCTCGTCGGAGATGTCGAGACCGTCCAACTCAATGCGGGCGGTGCGGCCGAAGCGGCCGCCGAAGGAGATGGAAGAAAAGCCGTTCTTGGTCGGGTCGAAGCTGGTCCCGTCCTGAATTTGAACTCCAGGCTGCAGTTGAGCCAGGTCAAGAAAATTGCGCCCGTTCAGCGGCAGGCTGGCAATTTGCTCGCGGGTGAGAACTCCCGCAATCTGCGTCTGCTGAGTATCGACTCCAACCGCGTTGCTTTCCACTTGCACCACAGTCGTGGTGGCGCCAACGCCGAGTTGCACATTTCCATTGGTCACGACCCCCACGCGCACGGTGAACGACTCATTGGTGGTCGAGAAGCCCGGGGCTTCGGCACGGACGGCATAGTCGCCGGGCACTAGCGAACCCGCAGAATAATAACCCGAGCCAGTTGCCGTGACCACCTTGCTAAGTCCGGTCGAGGGCTGCGTCAGGGTGATCTTGGCACCGGGAACAGCGGCGCCGCTGGGATCAGTCACTGTGCCTTGAATTGTGCCGGTCGCGTTTGTCACCTGTGCCAGAGCAGTTGGGAGAGTGAAGGCAATCAGCGCGGAACTCAGGACTAGCAGGCTGAAAAGGCGGTGACAAAGGGGAGAACAGAGGGGCGCTGGGGGAACTCTCATGTCCGGTCGGTGTGCAATTTGGTTGCCACAAAGACGCTGAGAGCCGGCAACTGGGGTGCTACCACTAAGTGGTTTTTTTTCCGCCAGTTACTTTTGCGGTAATCATCTACGGGTCAACTGCCTAAGCCAGTCATAAAGGCCAGAGGATTTCATAAGTAATAGAATCTTCTTCGGATTTATGAACTATTGTATTAAGGCATCCAAAGCTGCCAAACCTGCATCAAATGCCACTGTTGTGTACAGCCCCAGCTCTCCGACTAGAGTATCTTCCTGCGGGAATGACAGAAAGAAAAGCCACTGCGAATACAAAGGCCGGAGCATTCCAAGCTACAAAGGCTTCTTCCGCAACTCCAGTATTTCCGTCTTTGCCTTTCTTTCTGTCATTCCCGCAGGGAATCTGCTTTTCCTGCGGGAGTTGACGGCTGATCTTCGCCGTTCCGTTTCACCCGATCCAAACGGTTAAAAGGTCAGACGCAGAGAGAACTGGCCAAATCTGCGCTCGTCGTGGTTTTGATTGAGTGCAATGGTGTTGAGGCCGCCTTTGAGCGCGATCACCGGTAACGGCGTGCCAATTGTGCCCGGCGTGTTAGAGACGGACAAAGCCGCTTCGTTGACATACAAATTGTGATGGTTGAATACGTCGAATCCTTCGGCGCGGAATGTTAGGCCGAAGCGCTCGGTGACGCGAAAGCTTTTGGAAACCGCGGCATCCGTATTCCAGGCTCCGGGTCCGCGGAATGCATTCCTGCTCGTCATGTTGCTGGGGAAGGGTCCAAAATCATCAATGCCTAGTGTCGGATTGAAGGGGGCAAGGTCATTGGCGCCGGGAATGGTGATGATCTGGAATTGGTTGAGTCCGACGCTTTGCGCGGGACCGGGTTTGTAGCTGGTAATCTGCGTGGCAGGCACGATCCTCGGGACGCCGCTATATCCATTTTCATTGTAAGTAAAGTCATAGACGGAGAAGGGAGTTCCGCCGCGCGCAGTAAAGATGCCGGAGATCACCCAGTTTCCCGCGATCTCGGGCAAGAGCCCTCCTCGACCCCTGTACCACGGGGTCTCCCAGATCGGAGCGACGACGAAGCGGTTCGGGATGTCGTAGTCCGAGCTGCCCCAATCCAGCTTCGGGTTTCTTGGATCCAGATAGCCCAGGTTGCCGATATAGCCCGATCCGCCCTGGGAGCTGTCGGCGAAAGTGGAGCTCAAGTCGTCGAGCGAATGCGCCCAGGTGTAATTGGCTGTCAGGCTGAGGCCGCTGTTGTGCAGATTCTGGGTTTGAAACTTAACGTTGACGGCGTTGTAGCTGCTGAGGCCGCCGCTGCCGCGGACGTTGATGGCGGCATACTGATTGTTGTTCCGCGTCAGGCAGGCGTCAGGAACTGTGATGCTGGTGCTGCATGCGCTATCGAAGGTTATGGGTGCGCCAAGATAGGCCTGTGCGCCGCCGATCGGGTTGCCGGCGGTGATGTCATAGAGATGAACCCCGTGCGCCCCGCTGTAAGACAGCTCAACTACCGAGTTTCGGGCCACTTGGCGCTGTAGCGCCAGGCTCCAGAACTGGGTCTGGGCAACGTTGATGTTCTGGTTGACATTGCGCAATTCGGAGGGAGGCAGCCCCACTGGCGGTCCGGCCGTGCCCAGAGGACCCACATTGCTGTTGGTCACCGGTGTGCTGTAGATTTCCAGGGTTGCGTATGCCGGAGGATTTTGGATTGTATTGAAGGTTATGTTGCCAAAGTTGCGCTCATAGCTGATGCCAAAGCCGCCGCGTAGGCTGGTTGTGCCGTCGCCGAAGACATCGTAGGCGAAGCCTACGCGCGGAGCTACCGTACCCCACTTTGGCGCCCAGAGTTGGCCAACCGAGCTGCGAGGAGCGATTTGGACCTGTCCGGTGGCGATCTGCGCAAAGAGGTTGGAACCGGGTCCGTAATAGAAATTGGAGTCGAGGTTCTGGTTATTGTTATGTTGTACGCCGTAGTGCTCGTAGCGTAATCCATAATTGAAGGTGAACCTTGGAGTTACTCTGAAGCTATCTTGCGCATAGATAGCCCAATCTTTGTAACGGTAGCTGCGAGAGAAGCTGGGCGCGCCTACCGGCGGGGTTACTTCACAACCCGCGATGACGTTCAAAGTGCCGTTGGGTTGCGAAGTGCATGGCAATTTTCCCTGCGGATTGACCGCGGCCTCGTAATATTGCAAGTTGCCGGCGAGCATTGCATTCAACGCTGTTTCCACACCAGTCCCCAACATCTCCACCGCTTGGGCATAAGCGCCATAGGCAAGGTTGAGCTGTAGGTAGGAGAACTGGCCGCCAAAGCGCATGGCGTGGTTTCCCTTGGTCCACGATATGTCCTGCTGCAATTGGGTGCTGTTTTGCGGACCGCCAAAGGGCAGCCCGCCTGCGCCGGGCTGCATGAAGTTTTCCAGGCCGGGGAACGTAACCTGGCGGCCGTTGACGGTCGCGCCTTGGAACATGAGGTTGGGTACGTTTTGCAGGGTCGTGTCAAAGCTGTTGGGGTTTTGCAGTCTGCTGAAGGCGATCTTACTGTTGCTGAAAATGTTTGGGCTGAAGGTATGACTGATGGAATAGAGAGTGCTCAGGTTGTTGAAAACCTGCCCCACATCATATTGTGAATACGGAGAATAAAAGGCGGTGCCGGAAAACCAATCCTCGCTCTCTTTTCCTATGCGGAAGAACATCTGGGTGTTGTCGCTCAGGTTGTAGTCGAGGCGCCCCAGAATGCGGTAGGTGTTCTGGGGAAAATCGCCGCCGGCATCGGCGTTGGCTTTGAAGTTAACCAGGCCAAAGACGGGGGTCGTGGCTGGGACTCCGGGGAGCGGCGCCGAGATCGCCCCGGAAGCCAGCAGGTCCGACTGACTGACAGTGCTGCTGATGGGAGCGTGATTGGCGCCATAGGCGTTGAAGTACGATTGGACGTTGGGAGCCGTGAACGCCAGAAATTGGGGCGTGGGGATGAGCACCGACTCCGTTGCCTGACTGCGGACACGAGTCCATTCGGTGCTGCCAAAAACGAATAATTTGTCCTTCTTGATGGGGCCGCCGGCTAAAAAGCCAAATTGGTTTCGGGTATATTCCCCTTTCGGCTGACCGTGCACCACGTTGTCATAGGTATTTGCGGTATAGGCGGAGAGGCGGTTGTACTCCCAGACGGAACCATGAAAGGCATTGGTGCCCGACTTCGACGTGAGATTGACAACGCCGCCTGAGGCTCGCCCGTATTCGGCGGAAAAGTTATTGGTAATGACGCTGTACTCTTGAACTGCATCAACCGGAATCTGCTCGCCGACCTGGTCGCTGAACCAGGTTATATTCTCTACGCCGTCGAGCAGGATTTCGGTGCCCGACTGGCGCTGGCCGTTTATGGAGTAGCCCACACCGCGAGAGGTGAGATTCTGGTAGCTGTTGAAGGAGTTGGTGGTGTTATCCCCGTTGCTGACGTTGCCGGATAGCACGACAAAGTCATAAGGGTTGCGGGTGAGGCTGGGGAGTTGCGCCAGCTGGTGCGTATCGACGAGCTGCGAAAGCTCCTGCGTTTGGGTGTTGACCTGTGTGGATCCCGTGGCTACTTCGACAGTTGTGGCTTGAGTTCCGACCGTCAGTTGCGCATCAGCCGTAGCCGCGCCTCCTACGGTGACCTCGATTTGGGTCTTGAAAGGGGCAAAATTCCCACTGGTCACGGTTATGCCATAAGAACCGGGGGTGAGACCAGGAATGTGATACTCGCCGGCATCCCCGGTTTTTGTAGTCCGCGCTGCTCCGGTGGCTACGCTGGTAGCCGTGACCTGCGCGCCGGGGATTACCGCGCCCGAGGCATCTCGAACTGTCCCGGATATCGACCCAGCCTCGGCTTGCCCAAACGCCCAGCCCATAGAAAGGGAAGCGAATAGCGCGCAGAAGCAGATTTGGAGAATTAATCCCGCGGCTTTGGTGCAGCGGAACCGAATATAGTTGCGGGCAACTATTTTTGAATGGTTCATGGAAGTCTCCTCAGCCTTCAACTCCATGGGCGATCAGACTCATTCCTTCTTCGGAATGGCATGAATCTTTACGCCAAAACCAGGCATACGGAACGCACGACAAATTGGCACAGATCCGCACGGGCAGCGCGGTCAAATATCGACTGGCTCGGTGGGCCTTGGCGACGGGGCCATTGAGGGAGTGGCTAGGGAAACCGCAAAAAAAATCAGTGTTGCGGATACCGAAGCCAACAGAAAGCCTCGCGGCTCTCAGCTTCAGTGAATGCAATTTGGACGCCACAGAAGAGTGCAACGTCCAGGCCAGCGCAAACTTTGGATAAGTGTTCTGGAAACTTTCAGATACGCCTGCGAGGAGCGAGGTATAATACTGGTTTTTTGCGTGAGAGGAATTTTTAATATTTCATAAAATAATAGAGTGCCTTCGGATTTCTGAAGGATATAAGAGCGGCATTTCCGGGCTGCCTGCAACAGCCAACCACAAGTATCCGGTTGACCGGATGGATCGAATTTGTAGGACAATTTGCAGAGGATCGCTCCAGTCGTGACAGAATGGAACCTGGGCATCATGGAACCTGGGTATCGAAGTTGGGCGCGAGGCGGCGTCGCGACATGAATACATTTAAGACTGCACTTCTGCTCACTGCTCTCACTCTGTTCCTCGTTTTTCTTGGCGGCCGCTTCGGCGGAACCGACGGAATGATCATCGCGTTAGTCATTGCGGCGGCGATGAATTTTTTTAGCTACTTCTATTCCGACAAGCTCGCGCTGGCTATGTATCGCGCCCAGCCGGTTACTCGCGAGCAGTTACCCAGGGCTTACCAGGTTGTCGAACGCATGACACAGCGCATGGGGCTGCCCATCCCCAAGATCTATGTCATACCCACCGAGTCACCCAATGCCTTCGCCACCGGCCGCAATCCCAAGCATGCCTCGGTGGCGGTTACAGAAGGCATTCTCAGCCTGCTGAACGACGAAGAGTTGGAGGGTGTCCTGGCCCATGAGCTGGGGCACGTGAAGAATCGCGATATCCTCACCAGCTCGATTGCCGCCACGCTTGCCGGAGCTATCACCTTGCTCGCGCGCATGGGCTGGTGGGCTGGTCTTTTTGGAGGTATGGGCGGCGGACGCGACGACCGGGAGCGCGGCGGCGGCCTGGGGGGCTTGTTCATGCTCATTCTTGCCCCGATTGCCGCAACCTTGATTCAACTCGCCGTATCCCGCTCCCGCGAGTATGAGGCCGATGCCACCGGCGCGCACATCACCGGCAATCCCTATGCCCTGGCCAGCGCGCTACAGAAGCTGGATACCTATTCGAAACGTCTGCCTTTGCAGGCCTCGCCCTCGACGGCGCACCTGTTTATTGTTGCGCCATTTTTGAGCGGGATCAGCTTCGCCAACCTTTTTGCGACTCATCCCCCTATCGCCAAACGCATCGAAAGGCTGATAGGAAGACCTTTAAACGGTTAACGCGCGGTGGTTTGCAGGCAGTAACCCCGAGTTACTTCAGACGAGTCAAAGAAAGTTGGCGGAGATTCATGCGGACGCTGTTTCACACACTGGTTTTTCTTTCGCTAGGTCTGTGGCTCGGCGCTTTGGTCTTTTTCGCCGGAATCCTGGCCCCGATTGCATTCAGCCAACTCCCGCCGCTGTTCGCCAATCAGGCTCAAGGCGTTCATGCGGCCGGCGCGGTCGTAGGAGAATCCCTGATCCGCTTGCATTGGATGGGAATTTGCTGCGCGATCGTGTTTCTCGCGGCAACCCTGTTGGCTCGTAGGCATTACCGCAGCGTGGTTCCTCAGACCATCCTGGTGGTCGCGATGCTGGTGCTCACGGCTTACTCGCAGTTTTCCATCATCCCGCGCATGAACACGGCGCGCGAGTCCGTCGGCGGCAATATCAACGCGGTTGCAAGCAACAATCCCGGCCGCGAGATCTTCGACCGCCTGCACGGGCAATCGGTGCGGGTGGAATCGGTAATCCTGCTCTGCGGATTGGGCGCGCTGGTCGCCGCCACTCATTTTTCAAGGCGGGAAGTGGGTGCGGTCTAGGAGACGGAGCCGGCTCGGGTGCCCCAGGTTCGCGAAGCTAACCTGGGGCTTTTTGTTCATTGCGTCGATTAAAACGGGAATCGCTTCTGATTGATCGGGATTTGTGGAAATCCCAGGTCCCAGAATCAGGACCTGGGGCACCCAGGCGATGACGGAGCATGTCTCCATGCGGCTTCGCTTCTGGCGGATACAATAACTCACGGATGGTCCATAGTTTGCGGCCGTTTACCTTTAGAAAAAGCTTGGCGCGCAAGCGCTAAGGTGCCTGGACGGCGATTTCCCCATGAAAACCGGTATTATCGGTCTGCCCCAAGTTGGCAAGACCTCTTTGTTCAAGATTCTCACCAAGGCCAAACTCGATCCGCAGGCCTACTCCAATCCGCGCGAGGCGCATCTGGGAGTCGCCAAGGTGCCGGACGAGCGGCTCGACAAACTGGCCGCGCTTTATCTTCCGAAGAAAACCGTCTACGCGACCGTAGAGTACGCCGATGTCGCCGCAATCGGGCAGGAAGCCCTCAAAGAGAGCGCCTATCTGACTCATTTGCGCAACAACGATGCGCTGATCCATGTGCTGCGCGCTTTTGAGGACGATGCCGTTCCTCACGTGGGCGAGATCGATCCTCTGCGCGACATTAAGAATGTCGAGTTCGACCTCATTTTCTCGGATTTAACGCAGATCGAGAAGCGGCTGGAGCGTCTGGAGAAAGATCTTAAAAAACTGCACACGCCCGATCTCGAAAAGGAGAATGTACTGCTTCTACGCTGCCGCCAGCAGTTAGAACAGGAAAAACCTTTGCGCGAGATGGAGATGACGGCAGAGGAAAAGAAGATCATCCGCGGCTTCATGTTTCTCTCACAGAAACCGATGCTCTATGTGCTGAACATCTCGGAAAGCGGTACGCTCGGCGCCGATCTTGAAGCGGCGGTCAACAAATACAAACTTGATCCAGTGGCTTCACGGCCGAACGCCGGCGCCACCGCGATTTGCGGCAAAGTGGAAGCCGAGCTTGCGGAAATGAGCGAGGAAGAAGCCGCGGAATTTCTCTCCTCCTATGGATTGGGGGAGAGCGGCCTGCGCCGTCTCATCCGCAAGAGCTATGAGCTTCTCGGCCTGGTCTCTTTTTTTACTGTCGGAGAAGACGAATGCCGCGCGTGGACGATACCGGTCCACTCGCGCGCGCAGGAGGCTGCCGGCGCCATTCACTCGGACCTCGAAAAACATTTCATCCGGGCGGAGACCATTCATTGGGACACTCTGCTGGCGGCCGGATCAGAGGCGGCGGCGCGCAGCCAGGGAACTCTGCGCCTTGAAGGCAAGGACTATCGAGTCGAGGATGGAGACGTTATGCACATAAGGCATAGCGGGTAGAGAATGTCCACCATCGTACTCTCGTTTTTGCTAGGCCTGATGGCTGCCCTGGCCGACATCTTAGGCGGCCTTATTCTGGTGCGGGCCAGTTGGGAGAAGCGCTATCTTCGTTATTTTGTCGCGCTGGGGGCGGGTTTCATGTTGGCTACGGCCTTCCTTGAAATGGTTCCCGAGAGCTTTCGCCTCTCCTTCCGCTGGACCCCGATGCTGGTCTTTGGCGGCTACTGCGTCATGCAACTGATGGAGCATACCATCACACCCCACTTCCATTTCGGCGAGGAGACCCACCATGGCGAGTTTCTCTCCAGGCATACCAGCCGCTCTGTGGTGGGCGGTCTGGCCGTGCATTCGCTCTTCGACGGAGTGGCCATCGCATCCGGCTTCGTGCTCTCGCATTGGCTCGGCTGGATCATCTTTATCGCCATTTTCCTGCACAAGATACCGGAAGGTTTCACCGTGGCTTCGGTCATGTTGGCCAGCGGCCGCAGCCGGAGCGCGGCGGTAATCTCCTCGGCCATCATCGCCGCCGCTACTCTGGGAGGCGTCTTGCTTATTAATTTTCTGCCCGGCTGGGTGCGTGCCGGCCTGCCGCTCTCCGCCGGCGTGGCGATCTATGTTGCCGCCACCGATCTGGTTCCAGAGGTCAACCGGGAGCCCGGCATCCGCATGGCCCTGGTCTTCTTCGCCGGTGTGGCTCTTTCTGTTCTCTGCATAATCTTCGCCGATAGACTTGCCGGATCGCAATAATATGGCGATAGTGAAAACCGTATAATCTCTCTCTTGAAATGAAGATTATTGTCTTTGGAGCCAGTGGGAATACCGGACGAGAAATCGTCAAGCAGGCGGTTGCGCGAGGGCACTCGGTCACCGCGTTTGTCCGCAATGTGGATTCCTTGCCTCTAGACTCCGCCGATTCTGATATCAGGGTCGTCGCCGGCGATGTGCTCAATCCGGCGGCTGTTGCCGACGCCATCTTCGGCCACCGTGTCGTGCTTTCCGCACTGGGGGCGCGCTCCTTGAAGAAATCCCGGCTGCTGGCCCAGGCCCTGCCCAACATACTTGCCGGCATGCGCCAGCATTACGTCACGCGGATCGTGGTGCTGGGGGCAGCGGGCGTCAAAAGTGACTACGGCAAGTATCAAAGCGCCCTGTCAAACATCGGTTTTTGGCTGGCCAAGCACACCGTGTTCAGGCATCCCTTCGCCGATCAGGCGGCGCAGGAGAAGATTCTCGCCGCAAGTGAGATCGACTATACGATCGTGCGCCCGCCCCGGTTGACCGATGGAGCGTTCACCGGCAAATACCGTGTCGTGCCCGATGCACTCCCCACAGGAGGCCTGCGCATCTCGCGCGCCGATGTCGCCGATTTCATGCTGCAACAGCTCACGGATCCGCGATTCCATCGCCAGGGACCATACATCGCAGATTAAAACAGGGGCCGTTTGGCGAAGCTTGGCGACTTTGGAATTGGCCAGACGTTGGCTGTAAAACGAGTCCCGTAGGGACGACTGATAAATGTTGCCGAAGATTTGCGGGTTCCTCGCGACACAGACATTCAGCCGTCCCTGCGGGACTTGACGACTGGTTTTCCAGAGTGGCGAAATTTTCCTCGAGATTGTGGATTCCCAGGTCCCAGAATCGGGACCTGGGGCACCCAGGCCTTTGCAGGCACCCGTAAAGCTTGCTATTCCACTACTTGTTTGGCTTTATACCCGTCGCGCGCAATCACTTCGTATTTCAATGGGTGATGCTTCTCGTCCTGCATCTTGAGCGGCTGGCCTTCGTTGTCTACCAGCTCCACGCGGATTTTGCGGTAGGTGCCGTCCTGCTTGGGATTGGTAGGCGTGTAGGTCAGGACATATTTATTGCGAATGGCGTCGTTGATCGAATGGAAGATGTCGGGCATCTCTCCCTCGAAGCGGGGGAAGAACGACTGCCCGCCGGTCATGCGGGAGAAGGTCGACAGTTGGTTATCCGCCTGCAGGTAATCGATCTCCTTAGGCCCGAACATCCCGCTGCGGGCATTGCCGGTGATCCGCGCCGCCTGACCGGTTCCCACGGAAAAGATGGTGACATTCGGCGTGTCCTTGATCTTCTGCAGGATCTTGTCCAGGTTGATCTTGCTGAAGGTATCGATTCCCGAGGAGACCAGGACGACGTATTTATGGCCGTCGACCCGGGTCAGACGGTCCAGCGTCTGGTAGAGCGCGTCGAACAGGTTTGTCTCTGAAAAACCCGGAATCATCAGGCTATTGAGCGATTCATAGACCAAACGTTTGTCCTGGGTAAAGTCGGTCAGGATCTGGGTGTGCATATCGTAGGTCACAACCGCCACATAGTCGTCCGGCTGCAACTGTTGAGCGAAGGCATAGGCGGCGTTCCGCATGTCATAAATGAACCAGTAGTTGGTGGAAGCGAACTCGCACAGCAGGACGGCCGTGATGGGAGCCTTGGTGCGCTGGAATGAAACTACCTTTTGTGGTTGGCCATCTTCATAAACCCTGAAGTTATCTTGCTGCAGGTTGGGCACAAACTGGTGCGTCTTTTGCAGAATCACGCCCACGTCGACGCTGACCACAGGCACGTCGACTCGCAGGGAATAGTTTTCCAGGCCCTTGGGGTTCTTTACCTTTGGCTCTGGAGGAGGAGGCGGCGTCGTAGTCTCCTCCTTTTCCGGTTTCTTGGGTATGGCGATGGAGCCGTTGTCCCCCCCAGGACCGCCGGCATCCGGGGCGGTCTGGTCCTGCTGCTGATTTTGCTGGCTGGCCTGCGGCTTTGCCGGAGCCGGCTGTGTCTGTTGATCCGCTGGGGGTGGAGCAGTCTGGGCGGGTGTCCTGTCGGTTACGAAGAAGAGGAGCGCTAGGGCCATAGCGGAAATAAGGGCCGCGTACGAGATCTGACGCCCAGGTTCATTACCCAAGACCCGGCGAAGAAGAACGGAAGCGGAATTGGCCTTCATCGGATACCTCACTACTGGATCGAAATACGGCCCTTTGCTCCGGCCGTCTGAACGGCTACTCTGTAGACGTGCGTAATTGTGGTAGGACAACTAGCTATCTTATATTGGGCGCGATTTTAGCCTATGCGCCTTTCCTGGGCGCCCAAGGCGACGGGGCCGCGCCCTTGATCCCCTCCGCTCACCCGGTATTCCCTCTGTCGGAAGTACATCGCGGTTTGCACGGCGTGGCGTATACGGTCTTTGAAGGCACACAGCCGGAAGCAATGAACGTTGAAATCCTCGGCGTCCTAAGGAACGCACTAGGTCCTGGCCAGGATATGATTCTGGCGCGCCTGCAGGGCTCCAAACCAGAGTACACCGGAGTGGTCGCCGGCATGAGCGGCAGCCCGGTTTATATCGATGGCAAGTTGCTGGGCGCGCTCTCCTACCGGATCGGACAGTTCAGCAAGGACCCTATCGCGGGCATTACTCCGATTGCGGAGATGCTGGATGTCAGCAGGCACGCCGTGCCGCTGGCGCGAGCGAAGCTGCGCCAAACCGCTGATCCTGGTGGTCTGGTGGCCGATTCAGCCGCCACTACGAGTGATTTTTCCCCCACTCCGGCCGCGGCTGGAGACTCTGAAATCCATCCGATCGATGCGCCTCTGGTCTTCTCCGGCTTCAGTCCGGAGGCGGTAAAGCTCTTCGGAGACCGCTTTCGCGCCCTCGGCCTGATGCCGGTGGCCGGCTTGGGCGGCACAACCTCTGGCGGATCGGACCCAGATTTGTCAGATCAAAAGCCGGCAGAAACGCTGCTTCCCGGCTCCGCGGTCAGTGCACTGCTGGTCAAGGGCGATCTGGAAATTGCCGCGACCTGCACCGTCACCCTGGTTGACCCCAGCCAGGTGCTGGCCTGCGGGCATCCCATCACCCAGTTTGGGAATGTCTCCATTCCCATGGCCAATGCGGATGTGGTGACGACGCTGGCGTCCCCGATGAACTCCTTCAAAATCGTCAACACCGGCCGGATTATCGGCGCCTTTACCGACGATCGTGCCTCGGCTATTCGCGGGGTGCTCGGAGAATCCGCACAGATGATCCCGGTGAGCATTCATCTGCACGATGGCGACGATGAGCATACCCTGCATATCGAGGTCATCGACAATCCCGACATCACGCCGGCCGCCCTGATGGTTTCTCTCTATCAATCCTTGATGCAGACAAATAATTACGGGGCTGAGCTGACCTACTCGGTTCGGGGCACGGTGGCTATCGAGGGGTATCCACAGTTAAAACTGAAAACGCTTGTCGCTCCCACCGAGCAACTGCCCTCCGCTTTGCGCGCGGCGCTGACGGTCGGGCAGCGCTTCAGTGAAATTTATGGCAGCGCCGCCCGGTTGCGGAATATTCAAGCGGTGGATCTGGACGTAGACACGCTCCCCGGGCGGCGGAGTATAGACCTCGAAAAGGCTCAGGTCAGCGAGCCGTGGGCGCATGCCGGAGACACGGTGACGATTGAAGCGACCCTGCGGCCCTTTCATGGAGAATCGAAGAACGTCCGCATCCCAATCCACCTGCCCCAGACCCTGCAGCCGGGTCCGCTGCGCGTCCTGCTCAGCGATGGAGCGACGCTTGACCGGCTGACCAGTGAGTATCCGGGAATTGACGCGCCGTCCGACCTGAGCGGAACGATTCATCAGCTCAACTCCGCCCATGCGGACGACCAACTCTATGTCACCCTGCTGCTGCCCAACGCTCAGGCGGTGATCGACGGCCGCACCTTGCCCTCCATTCCTATCTCCATGGCCAACGTTCTCGAGCCATTGCGAGCCAATCGTGGAATGTCCCTGCACGGCGAATCGGTTGTTCCGGTAACATCGATTCCAGTCAACGCAACGCTATCCGGCCAGCAGGTTATCTCCCTCGACATTCAATAGTGCGTGCCGTATTTTTATGGGCCATTATTCCCTTAGCCAAGAGCAACCACCTATGTCTTTCATCCACGGATTCGCCACGCATGCCGCTGGCGCCGAACTCTTGCCGTACAAATACGAACCGGGCGATCTCAAGCAGAACGAGGTGGAAATCGCCATCTCTCATTGCGGAGTCTGCCGCAGCGACATCCACCTGATCGACAATGACTGGGGAATCAGCCAATACCCGTTTATTCCCGGCCATGAGATTATCGGCAAAGTTACGGCGACCGGCAGCGCGGTGCTGGGGTTCAATACCGGCGACCGCGTGGGCGTGGGCTGGCAGGCAAGCTCGTGCGGCTATTGCGAATGGTGTCTGCAGGGCGCCGAAAACCTCTGCGCCGATAGCCAAGGCACCTGCGTGCAGCGCCACGGCGGATATGCCGAGCGCATCCGGGTCAGCGGGCGATTCGTGGTTGCCATTCCCGAGGCCCTGGACAGCGAGCGCGCGGCCCCGCTGCTCTGTGGCGGCATTACCGTCTACAACCCGATCCGTAGCTACGGAATCAGTCCGGCCTCGCGCGTGGGGGTGGTTGGCATAGGAGGGTTGGGACATCTCGGCTTGCAGTTTGCCCATGCCTTTGGCGCGGAGGTGACCGCATTTTCCAGCTCGCCGGCGAAAGAGGCTGAAGCGCGGTCGCTCGGAGCGCACCAGTTTGTCAACACCCGCGAGAGCAAAATGCTCAAGAAGCTCGCGGGCTACTTCGATTTCATCCTATCGACTATCAATGCGGATCAGGACTGGAACGCATATATCGCCGCGCTGCGTCCGCGGGGAACTTTGTGTTTCGTGGGTGTGCCGCCCACTCCTTTGGCACTTCCGGCTTTTCCGCTGGTGTCGGCGCAAAAGACGATTACGGGCAGCCCTATCGGCAGCCCGCGAATGCTGACCGAGATGCTCGATGTTGCCGCCCGGCACAAGGTGCAAGCTATGACGGAAGTCTTCCCTATGGCTAAGGCCAATGAAGCTTTGAATAAAGTGAAGAAGAACCACCTCCGTTATCGCGCCATCCTCAAGAACTAGTCCCGTAGGGACGGCACGAAAATCAAATCTGTCCAAATTAACGGCGGAGTGGTACGACATCAATGTCCGATAGCGTTCGATTCCTGGATCTCGTCCCGTCAACAAATACCGGGTGCCCCAGGTCCCGATTCTGGGACCTGGGTTTCCACGGATCCCGATGGACAGCGTCGTCGCTCTTGCGTGATGACGACCCTCTCCGTCGAGATTTGCGGAATCCCACGTCCGAGAATCCGGACGTGGGGCACCCAAGACAAGATTGGTTGAAGGAGGAGATTCAAAAACCAAAAGTTCGTGGACGCCGTTAATTTGGACAGGTCTGATTTTCGTGCCGTCCCTACGGGACTCAACAGCAAAGCCGCCGTATCGCCGTGCGCGCACAGCACCTAGTAGACTGTTTTCACATGATTCGCCGTATTTTATTTGCAGCCGGGCTTATTCTTTCTTTTCACCCGCATTTTCTTTTTGCCCAGGGCACGCGGCTTTGGCTTCAGTCTCACTACGATGAGTTTGAAAAAGGACAACCGCAGAACGTCGCTATTGTGAGCGACGGCTACCTGGAGGCCGGTCCTGAATTGCGAGCGGTGTCGCTGACGCCATCGACCTATGTCTGGGGGCTGGCTTCCGATAGCCAGGGTAACGCATATCTCGCTACCGGCTCGCCCGCGACCGTGCTCAAGATCACCCCTGAAGGCAAGTCCACAAAGCTGTTTTCAACCAGAGATCTGTCCGTGCAAGCGATCCAGGTTGGTTCCGACGGCTCGGTTTACGCCGCGACTCTTCCCGGCGGCAAGGTCTATCGCATTCTGCCCAACCAATCGAATCTCGACGAAAGCACCGCGGCCGTGGTCTTCGATCCGGCGGATCTTCCCGCCAGCGCGCCGGGCAAGCCGAGTGAGCAGCCGAAATATATCTGGGACCTGGCTTTCGATCCGCATGGAGCGTTATACATTGCCACCGGCGGACCGGCGGCGATCTATCGCGTAGATGTTTCCACCAAGCCTGCGGTCAAGGTCAGGCCGGAGCTGTTCTTTTCGAGCGACGAGCAGCACATTCGCTGTCTCCTCTTCGAGCCCAACGGAGATCTGATTGCCGGTACCGACGGAGGCGGGCTGGTCTACAGGATTAGCAAAGCCGGGAAGGGAATCGTCATTTACGACGCGCCGAAACGCGAAGTGACCGCGCTGGCGGAAGCTCCCGACGGCAGGCTGTATGTCAGCGACGTGGGAGAGAAGACCAAGAGCAACCTACCACCGCTGCCGATCCAGGGGGGCGCCGGAGTCGGCGTGGGGGCTACCGCCACCATCACCATCGTGACTCCCGGGTCGGTCCAGGCCTCCAGCTCGAACACCCTGATTCCCCAAGGCTCCGAGGTGGATGAGCTGAGCCCGCAAGGAGCGCCGCGCAAGTTATGGGCATCGGGGGACGATATTGTTTACGCGCTGCGGGAGACGCTGCAAGGGCTGTTGGCGGCAACCGGCAATCGGGGCAAAGTCTACCGTATCCGCGAGGATGGTTCCTACACCGACGTGGCTCATGCGGCGGCCGGTCAGGCTACCGCCTTTGCCAAGGCACCAGGAGGAACCTATGTCGCCACCAGCAATACAGGCAGGCTATATGAGTTCGGCAATCAACCCGCTGCGCGCAGCAATTACATAAGCGATGTCTTCGACTCAGGGGTGTTTTCCACCTGGGGCAGAGCCGAGGTGAATGCCAACGACGGCGGCCCTTCGGGACCGTTTGAGCTCTACGCTCGCTCTGGCAATGTGGAGAATCCGGAGAGGAATTGGAGCGACTGGCAGAGAGTCGCGCCCGGGGCGCCCGGGCTGGGCGTGCCTCCCGCGCGTTTCATACAGTGGAAAACCGTGCTTGAGCCGGGTGCGCGCATCAGCTCCGTGGGCATAAACTACCTGCCGGTGAACACCGCGCCGGTTGTGGATGAGATCGTCGTTCAACCGGGCGCCAAGGTCAATGAGGCCGCCCAACAGCAGCCTCAGCCGCAGCCTATCAACATCAATCTTTCCTCCGCCCAGCAGGGCGTCACTTATGTGCAGCAGGATGGAGCAGCGACAGGGCCGTTGGCCGCGTTCAAGGATCGAACCGCGGTGACGGCGCGCTGGGCCGCACACGATGACAATGGCGACGACCTTCGCTTTAACGTGTACTTCCGCGGCGATGGCGAGAGCAACTGGCGATTGCTCAAAGCCGGGCTGAAGGACAGGTTTTATACTTTCGATTCCATCCGGCTCCCGGATGGAGGTTACCGGCTCAAGATCGTGGCTACTGACGCTTTGTCACACCCTCCGGGCGGGGCTTTGACCGGGGAGAAAGAGAGCGACCACTTTGTGATCGACACCTCTCCACCTGCGATCTCTCCTTTGGCCGCGAAGATGGAGGCAGGGAAGATTCATGCCACTTTCCAGGCCACCGACGCCACCTCACCCGTCTCTCGCGCCGAGTATTCGCTCGATGCCGGCCCGTGGCAATATCTTGAGCCGGTGGGTAAGCTCTCCGACTCGCTGACTGAAAATTACGATTTCACCATTCCATTGCCTGGGAGAGCGGGCGCCGGCAATCAGGCAGGTGCAGCCGGTCAGGTATCGGATCCGGAGGAACATCTTCTGACCGTTCGTGTATACGACCGCTATGACAATGCCAGCGCGGCGAAAGCCGTGGTCCGCTAGTGGGACCGCAAAGGCTCGACCGAAGTGTTCATGGGCCTGCGGCCCGCCCACGGGGATGAAAATGAGGCATATACATTTGTGGTCTCCCACCCTTCGCACGGAATAGCACCGTGCGAAGGATGGGGCACCCTCGATTGGTGGTGGGTTTGGATCCATACTTCAAGCAGATTCAGGGTGGGAGACCACAATCGATGGCGCCCGATGTAGAGAAACCACAGATCTCTCCACTTCGCTTCGCTCCGGTCGAGATGACAAATCTACGTTTAGGCTCTAAATCATGAGCCTGGAATTTTTTGTCGCCGCACGGTATCTCAGGGCCAAGCGCCGTCAGGCGGTGGTCGGCGTCGTTACTGTTATCGCCATCCTGGGAGTGGCGGCCGGGGTCGCCTCGCTCATCATAGCGTTGGCGATTACGAACGGCATGAGCCGTGACCTGCGGGACCGGCTGCTGAGCTCGACGGCGCATGTGCAACTCATGCGTGTAACCGACGACGGTATCAGGAACTGGCGAGAGCTCGACCGCCGTCTGGCCCAGCTTCCTCACGTCAAGGCTGCCTCGCCGGGTCTTTACGAGCAGGTGATGATCTCCCACGGCGCCCGCGCCGGGTATGCGCTGGTGGAGGGAATCCTGCCCGATGAGGAGAGCAAGGTGAGCGATTTGCTTTCGAGCGTCACCATCGGCAGCGCGGCTCCGCTTGAACCGCAGGCGGCGGCCGCTCGCGCCGGTCAGGGCGCGTATTCCGGCGTTCCACCTATCCTTATTGGGCACGATTTGGCGGAGTCTCTAGATGTCAAGATCGGTTCAACGGTGATGGTGACCAGCCCGCAAGGGGAGCTGACGCCGCTTGGGCTAATACCCAAGTTTCAGAGCTTTCGGGTGGCCGGCATCTTCCGCTCGGGTTTCTATCAATACGATTCCAGCATGGGCTTTGTGAGCTTGGCGGACGCCCAGCGGCTTTTCGGGGAGCCGGATGTGATCTCCGTGATCTCCTTCAAGGTGGACGACTTGTACCAAGCCGACGTCATCGGCCGGGAGATCGAGAAGGCGGCGGGGCCGGGCTTTTTGACCACCAACTGGATGGAGCAGAACCGCCCCCTGTTTCACGCCCTGAAAGTGGAGCAGGTCGTGACCTTCATCATCATCGGGCTCATCGTTTGCGTCGCAGCTCTCAATATTTTCAATGCCCTGACTATGATGGTGATGGAAAAGACCAGAGATATCGCGGTGATGATGTCGTTTGGAGTGCAACCCGGTCAGGTGCGCCGGATCTTCCTGCTGCAAGGATTTCTGATCGGGGTTACCGGCACCTTCCTGGGGCTGATCGCCGGCTATGGCCTTTCCTGGCTGGGCGGCCACTATCACTTCATCCATCTCTCGGCGGACGTGTACTCCATTGATTACCTTCCCTTTGCCACCCGTTGGACGGATGCATTGATCGTCTCCGGAGTCTCTCTCGGCGTCTCGCTTCTGGCTACGCTCTACCCTTCCAGCTCCGCTGCCAAAATACTGCCCGCAGAGGCATTGCGCTACGAATAAACCGTCTCCCCCTTTCACTTGGGAGGCGCAATTCTCGGGCCGATGGATCGAAGGTGACGCCAAATGCATCCAAAAAGAGCATGAAGCTGAATCCTGCGAGGGCTGAAGCGGCCGTTCTCGGGAAGCAGAGGGGAAGGCGACTCTGAGCAGAAGGAGCTGCAGGCGGAAATTTTTTTCGTTTCTCTTTTTTGCAAGGGCGCGGTTTCAGCCGTGCCGTAAGTGATTGGAAAATTGATAATCTTTAGCCGCTGCGGGCTAGTTTTCAACCGCTTTGCGGCTTTTTCCGCAGCCTCGGCCCAGTGCTTTTTTGGAATCCCTCTCATAAACTCGCTTCCGCTGAAGGGTTCAACGATGATAGAGGTAGATATGGAACCGGCAGCAGTGGCAAACGAAGAGGCCCTCGGCGGATCTACGCCCGAGGAGGAGCTAAGGGCGTCTGACGCTCAGCCGCTGCTTCGAGTCGACCATCTCGCCAAAGAGTACTCAACCGGGCGGGGAAAGCTGGTTCTTTTCGAGGACATCACATTTCAGGTCGCTGCCGGGGAGTTGGTGGCTCTAGTCGGCGAATCGGGCGCCGGGAAGAGTACGCTGCTGCACATGATGGGGGCGCTTGATCGACCATCGAGCGGTGACGTATACTGCGCCTCAACTCCTCTAAGCTTTTTGTCCACGAAGCAGGCTGCCGAGTTCAGGAATCGCAAAATCGGCTATGTCTGGCAATTTCACTATCTTCTTCCCGAATTCACCGCCGCCGAAAATGTCGCTTTACCCCTTTTGGCGCGCGGGAAGTCTAAGAGGAAAGCCCTCGAAGGAGGCTCTGCATTGGCTTTCCGAGGTGGGCATGGCGGAAAGGTCGGATCACCGTGCCGGAGAGCTTTCCGGTGGTGAGCAGCAGCGGGTTTCGATAGCCCGGGCGTTGATTACTCAACCCCAGCTTCTGTTGGCCGATGAGCCAACAGGAGATTTGGATAACCGTACGGCGGATAGTGTGTTCAGCTTGATCGAGCGCTTGCATGCAAGCTATGGTCTGACTTCGATTTTGGTCACCCATAATTTGGCTCTCGCCCGGAGGTGTGGGCGAGTCTTGCGTTTGGCGCAGGGACGTATCGAAGAATTGTCTCCGCAATCGATTTGAGCGGAGGAGTAACGAAGTTGCAAGAGTAAGACCGGCCGATCGCCAAGTGAGAGTGGAGGGCCGGGAAATCTGGATGGATGCTGCGACTTGAGAGGGATTCTCTTTCAGGTTGCTGAACGATTAGATGACGGAAGCAGGTCCTCTTTTCGCACCCAGCCTAGCGGTCTTTCCGGGCGCCGGTCGGCTTCCGGAAAGGCGGGAAAGGACGAAGGCTTACCGAAGTCGCCCGGATCGCGGCCGGCCAAACCCGGCAGCGATCGACGAGGAAATGACGCGGAGGCTTTTCAAGGGGGAACATGTTCGAACGCTATACAGAAAAGGCGCGGCGCGTGATCTTCTTCGCGCGGTATGAGGCCAGCCAGTTTGGCTCCCCATACATCGAGACCGAGCACTTGCTGCTTGGCCTTCTGCGTGAGGATAAGGCCCTGACCAACCGCTTCCTCCGTTCGCATGCGTCGGTTGAATCTATTCGCAAGCAAATTGAGGGTCACACGACGATCCGGGAGAAGGTTTCTACTTCCGTCGATCTGCCTCTGTCCAACGAATGCAAGCGGGTGCTCGCCTATGCGGCGGAAGAGGCCGAGCGGCTCTCGCACAAGCATATCGGGACGGAACATTTGCTGTTGGGATTGCTGCGCGAGGAGAAGTGCTTCGCGGCGGAGATTTTGCACGAGCGCGGACTGAAGCTGCTGGCCATACGCGAAGAGTTGGCGCGGGCCACGCAGGATAAAGCGCCGCCTTCGGCGCGCAACCGTGAATCCAGTCTTTTGGCTGAGTTTTCCCGCGACCTGACGCAGGCCGCCATGGATAATCAGCTCGATCCCCTGGTCGGCCGAGACCAGGAATTGGAGCGAGTGGTACAGATTCTCTGCCGCCGCACCAAGAACAATCCGGTGCTGATCGGCGAGCCCGGTGTCGGCAAGACGGCCATAGTGGAAGGCTTGGCGCAGCGCATCTCCGATGGCGAGGTGCCCAGCTTCCTCGCGGATAAGCGTGTGCTGGCGCTGGATCTGTCGCTCATCGTTGCGGGAACCAAATACCGCGGCCAGTTTGAAGAGCGCCTCAAAACCATAATGAAGGAGCTGATGGAGAATCAGAACTCCATCGTCTTCATCGACGAGCTGCATACGCTGGTCGGCGCGGGTTCGGCCGAAGGGTCGCTCGACGCCGCCAACATCCTCAAGCCGGCGCTTTCTCGCGGCGAGATTCAATGCATCGGCGCAACCACGCCGAGCGAATATCGCAAATCGATTGAAAAAGATCGTTCGCTGGAACGCCGGTTTCAGGCGGTCAAAGTGCCTCCTCCGAATGAAGAGGACGCGATCAAGATCATCATGGGCATCAAGGACCGCTATGAGAAATTTCATGCGGTCAGCTATACCGATGATTCCATCAACTTCGCCGTCTCCCATTCCAGCCGGTACATCCCGGATCGCTTCCTGCCGGACAAGGCTATCGATCTGATCGATGAAGCCGGCGCCCGGGTGAAGTTGCGGCAGACCTCTTTGCCGGAAGAGATCACCGAGGTGCAAAAGCGTATCAAGTTCATCGTGCATCGCATGGAGAACGCGATCGCCAACCATGAATTCGAGAAGGCCCGCTTCTATTCCGATGAAGAACGCAAGGAACGCGAGAACCTGCGCGCCCTTCGCGATAAATACCATCTGGACGATTCGACTGCCGGTATTGTAGGGCGGGAAGACATCGAAGACGTAGTGAGCCGGTGGACGGGTGTGCCCATCACTTCGATCAAGGAAGAGGAGACGCAAAAGCTGCTGCGCGTGGAAGAAGAGCTGCACAAGCGCGTGATCTCCCAGGATAAGGCGATCTCGGCTTTGTCCCGGGCGATTCGCCGCTCACGCGCAGGCCTCAAGTCGCCGAACCGGCCGATTGGCTCATTCCTGTTTTTGGGACCGACCGGCGTGGGCAAGACGGAGATGGCGCGCACCCTGGCGCAGTTTCTCTTCGGTAGCGAAAAGGCGCTGATTCGCTTCGACATGTCTGAATTCATGGAGAAGCATTCAGTGTCAAAACTGATTGGCTCTCCTCCGGGATATGTGGGCTACGAGGAAGGCGGACAGCTTACCGAACGGGTGAAGCGCTCGCCTTACTCCGTGGTGCTGCTGGACGAGATCGAGAAGGCGCATCCCGACGTCTTCAACATCCTCCTGCAGGTTTTTGAAGACGGTCAGCTCACCGACGGATTGGGCAACACCGTCGACTTCAAGAACGCCATCATCATCATGACCTCGAACATCGGCGCTCGGCATTTGCAGAGGAAACAGGGGCTTGGCTTCCAGTCAGACCGGGAAGACCTGGTGATGGATAAGATGGAGGACCTGGTCAGGAACGAGGTCAAGCGGACGTTCAATCCGGAGTTCCTGAACCGCCTGGACGAGGTCATCATCTTCCTGTCGCTCTCGGATGCCGATCTGATTCAGATCCTCGAATTGCTGGTACAGCAACTCAATGCCAATCTGATCCAGAAGGCGATCACGATTTCAGTAACCGAAGAGGCCAAGAAGTGGATTCTGGAAAAAACGCTGGTTGATCGTACCTATGGAGCGCGTCCGCTGCGCAGGGCGCTCCAGCGCTACGTCGAGGATCCGCTTTCCGAAGCCCTCATCGGCGGAGGCATCTCCGAGCGTCCGGCATTCCTCGAGGTTTATCTGGAGAACAACCAGCTCTTCTACCGTCCAGTAGGCGACGTTGGAGAAGAGAAGTCGACCGGAGTGCTGCTCTACAGCAATTAGCCGGATCTGAATCCCAAAACCACCCGCGCCCCAGGTTCGCGAAGCGAACCTGGGGCTTTTTCAGGATTTGTGAGAATCCCAGGTCCCAGAATCGGGACCTGGGGCACCCAGGATTCTGTGCCTATCTTGGATTCTGTGATCTATCTTTTGGGAACCGCAGATCCCTCCACTTTGCTTCGCTCCGGTCGAGATGACAAATGGATCCGCCCGCTAGTTTTCATCGCTGGTTGTAGTTGAGCTGGAGAGCGGAGGCTTCGCGCAGGCGCTTGGCGCTCCTCATTTTTGCCGAGAGTAAAAGCAGGAGCAGCCCCAATACCGCGGCATAGATAGCCACCCCGGCGATCAGCAGCTTCTCCGGCCCATGCCGGAAAACAATCAGCAGGATGCCCGAAGCCACCGGCCATATCCCGGTTGTTGCCAAAAACAGGTATCGCCTATGGTGAAGCGCGAGGGTGCAATGGACGGCGCCTACGATCATCGCATGCAGTCCAAAAAGTACTACCACCATGGGGAAGGTGAGGCCAAAGCCAAAGGTCATTAAGAATGCCGGGCCGATGGCCAGATTCAAGATTGCATCGATGAGCAGCAGCCATCGATGCCTGAGCTTTGCGTCAAAGGCATAGATCGCCCCCACCAGGAGAATGATCCCAAAAAGGCAGATGTAGAAAGTAACGACAACGAGCAGGTAGAGAAAACCGATTGGCCGCAGCAAGCGCAGCGCGACAACGAAACTGAAGAAATAGCATGTGAACGCGAACGTGATCGACACCAGACCTTTGAGGGCAAACATCCACCACAATTCGCAAAGCGCGTCGATCACGACTACCCCCGGTGAGACGAGTTTCACCTGTAAGTGTAGACCGAAGGAAAACCCTTTGCTGCGGATGAGGATAGCGGGATGGTTTTGCGGTTTCCCATCCTAGCGAAGCAAGGGTGGGAAACCACAAAGGATGGTGGCGGGGTCTATCGCCTTGATTTGGTGCAGAAGGCGAAAGTTCGCGGCCGGCAGATTTCGAAGGAACCGTAGCGTGCTCGTAAACCGTCGATGATGCCGGCCGCCATGGCTACGATCTTCTTGCGCTTATTTTCTTCGTAGAGCACTACGGAGAGAATCTGCTGCATAGTGATAATGTTGATCAGAATCAGCAAAGGGAATCGGACGCCATAGCGGCGTGAAACATGGATACAGTTGCGCGCGGAGTAATATTGCCGCAGCGGCCCCGTGTTCCATTGAATAAGCTTGAAACACAAAACCTTATGATCGATGCGCTTTCCCACCTCGTGCTTCAGCACAAGTGAAGCGTTGATGTAGATTGGCACCCCTTTGCACATCGCCCTAAAGCTGTACTCGGTGTCGACGTGGTCGATAACGTAGTCTTCCTTGAAAGGGCCCAACGTGCGATATGTCTCCGCAGACATCACCGAGCCCGAGGTAATGATCGAAGAACACGGCAACAGGCCGTGGCTCCGATCCGCTATCGGCACCGGCTCCACGCTAAACCTGCGGACGACATGCGCCGGAAGATAGCGGTTGACGTTGACGTCGAAGATCTTCGGACCTATCAGGAAATGTGGACTGTCCAGGGCACGGGCAGGCATCCAGCATTTGTGCGAAATAGTCCTCCGGCACCTCTGAATCCTGGTCAAAAATGAAGAGTAGCCGGCACCCTTTCTCGATCAGCTTTTCGAGACCTCTGTTATATGCTCCGGCAACGCCGCCCGCATTAAAGTTCGACAGGATCTCGATGCCCCCGGCTTGAATGCGCTTATGGAGTTGCAAATCCGATACTAAAGAGTTATCGACGGCGACGACATGCTCAACCAGCAGCCTGAGGCGCAGCACGTTCTGAATGTGCGCTTCGGATGGATTGTATAGAACCGCCAACGCTCCTGGAATCATTCCCATAATCCTTATAAGTTATGTTGAACGACTTATACCTGGATTATGTTTGTTTAAGCCGTTGCCAGTCCTTGCTGCGCTCTAATGTTCTATTAGGGCGATTCCTGCCCAGGGCTTCTGCGGCGACCGCCTCGATTGCAGACATTGCTTTCAGGCAAGCAGATTCTCCTGACACAACTCTGGGCCGGAAAGCGGCGCAATTCTGCTGGATGCGCTCGTCCTCCAGAAGCCGCTTGAGCGCCGCCAGTATGGCCTCGCTGCTGCCGTGCGAATCTATCTGAAAGCCGCATCCCAGACGCTCAATGCGCGCGGCGTTATCGAATTGATCGTGAGCGAATGGTGTCACCAACTGAGGTATTCCTGCGGCGAATGCCTGGGATGCGGTGCCGATGCCGCCGTGATGCACGAGCGCCCGGGCCCGCGGCAACAACTTGCTCAACGGCACATAGGAGCGGGCCAGAATATTTGGCTTTAGCCGGGGCAACGCCGCACCTTTGGCCGCCAGAAAAATGCCTCTGCAGCCAAGTGCGTTTAACGCGGCGGCGGCTGACCTGTAATAGGACAATCCGTCGACCACCGTGGAACCAGGGGTGAAGACAACGGGCGCCGGATCTTGTGCTAAAAACTCCTCCAGCTCGCCATCAACGCTGCGGAAGTCCGCTTCGTCAAACAACGGAAATCCGGTTAGCGTAACCTTGGGCGGCCAATCGGTCTGTGGCGGGGCAAACCACTCGGGAAACAGTCCGAGCACGCCTTGCGGCGAATGCATCCAACGCCCCATGATGCGCGCAACAGGCGGCAATCCAAGGTCGGCGCGTATACGGTTAATGTCAGGCGCGCATATCCGATCCAGCACACCCCGGTCGAATGCCCATAGGAGGCCCGCTCTCATAGGATATGGGAGTGACATTGGAATAGTGAACTGTTTGTGGATCGGGGGCAGTTTCGCAGACAGGAAAGTCGATGGGGAAATCTGTAGTGAGACCAGCGGAACGCCATGTTTCTCGTGTAGCAGTCTTGCGCCAAATGCCCACGGGTGAGCGGCCAGAATTGTGTCGTTATCGGCTTCGGTTTCCAAGAGATCGAACAAGGGCCGGATCCTCGCCGCCACAGCTTTCCATAAGGTCTTCAATGAAGTGCGCGGATTCCATAGAGCCGGATTATTGATCGCGGCATGATATTCCTCCACAGTTCCAAAGGGAAGAAACCTCAGACCGCTGCGTTCGACGATCCCGGCAAACGCCGGACTTGTGCAGAACGATACGCGGTGGCCATGTCGCGCAAAACTGCGGCTTAATCCCAGAAGCGGATGTACGTCGCCGGATGAACCAACCGCAATGACGATAATGTGCAAACTTTCTCTCCGTGAATCCAGATCAAAGAATGTACCTGCTGCTCGCAGCGGCCCACCTGCCTGAGAGAATCCGCAACTGACTACATTGCCAGGGCAAGACCCTGGCTGCTTGTTTCGTTGTTGCGCATGCTGTCAACCATGGTATCTCTTTCCAACAGAAAGCCTCTCTTGATCTCGCCGGCTGCGCGCCGGGCCTGCGTACTCTCGAGATCAAGAAAGTGTCCGGCATCGGCAATCACGGCAAATTGGCTGTGTTTAATATATTTAGCCAGAGACCGGACATCTTCAGTCGTGGTGTACTCATCCAGCGCGCCATTGATAAACAATACCGGCACATCGATGGCAGCGAAACGATTGACATATTGGCTTTGATGGAGCTCAAAAATCTGGTCGATATGGAACATGATCTGCTGCTCGTTGCCTTGCACCATCGACAGCAAATATTGATAGTTATGGACCTTTAACAGACGCGGAAGATATTTTCCAACGGTGTTGTTGAGCAACTGCGCTCCACCGGGAATATCCTGGTCGCACAAGAAGCGGCGAGCACCGACCATATAGCTGTGCATAGCATCATTGATGACCGGAGAAAATGATAGGATCACAGCCTTTTCGATAGTAGGGGGGCGCCTTGCCAGCGACAGCAGTGAGGACACACCTCCCCAAGAAGCGGAGATCATGTAATTCACATTGAACTGCTCGATCAATGAAAGAAGAATCTCGACTTCGTCATCCTTGGTCAAGACGCCGCTACTTGTATTGTGCTCTCGGGACCGTCCGGCAAAGGGCAGATCGAAAAGAACGATATTTACATGATCTTTCAAATTGCGAATGCTTTGGCTGAATGAGGTCGTTGTCGCCAACGCGCCATTGACCATAATTGCGGTTTTGCTGGCTCCATCGTTCCTGTGATACTCAAAATGTACCGAGTACTTTCCAAAGACAGTTATGACGCCCGTCTCAGATTGCATGAGATTAGCCTCCATAGATGAACAAATGAGTACAGTAAAAGTTATCGGCCTATCGCGAGCGGATAAATAGGCGAAATTGAAGTATGTGGCTGGAGCGAATACCCTCCCTCGCATCGGCCGGGGGCGGAAAATACAACAGAAACTCCGCTTCGCCGGGGCGAAGCGGCGGCAGAACACACAGACTACCTGAGCTCGCCGCGAAGGTGTTTCGAGCCAAATGCGAAAATCGACGCACTCAATTCATGACAGATGGACGATAAAATATTCTGGGAATTAAGCTGCAGCAGGCTTACAGGGTCCAACAGATCATCTTGCATTTAGCGATCTTTGAGCACATCGTAATATAGTAAATTCCCCCGCGCAAGGTAAATTCGCGTAAAAATAAATAACTGCAATGTCCAATGTTACGATTCAAAGAAAAACTCCCGAACTGCGGGAACGCCCCGGAGCCGGAGAAGCTAAACGAACAAAGGGGCAATGGCATGAAAAGAAAGATGTTTTTCTTCGAGAGACTGTTGTATGTCGATGGCCGGACGCCCGTCAATTGTCTGATCACGGCTAGAATACAGGGCGATATCGCTGAAGAGAATCTTCAAGCCGCCCTCAAAAAGGTACAGGGCAAGCATCCTCTGCTGAGCGCTCACGTGGTCAAGGAAGGAAGCCGTCCGTATTTTTCATTCAGCGCAAATCCGAAAAGAATTCCCATCCGGGTGGTTGATCGTCACAACGAGGAGGAGTGGCAAAATGTAACGGCCGTGGAATGGAAGACGCCTTTCAATGTTCATGAAGGCCCACTGGTCCGACTGGTCTGGATAAAATCACAAGGTGTCTCTGAGTTGATGCTGGTTGGCCACCACTGCATATGTGACGGCGCTTCCCTCATTGCTATCTTCCGGGAGGTTCTGCAGGCGGTTGATCAGCCTCATATGCAGTTGGCTCCGTACCTGGCTTTTCAGTCCATCGAGGAGCTGATACCCCAGGAGGTTTCCTCGGATCGGAAGATGGCCCTGCTGATTAAGGGCAAGGTGGCGCTGTTTCGGCTCTATGCATTAACTGTAAAAGACGTGAAAACAACTCCGCCGGGTGAGCACTACCTGATCTATTGGAGGGCGGGCGCAAAAGAGTCCACAGCGCTGACTCATCGCTCAAAAGCGGAGGGCACCACTCCATTCGCCGCATTGTGTGTGGCTTTTTTATTGGCTTTTCGTCAAATTCATGGTGCAAAGTTCAAGAATAAATTGATGTGCCCCGTCGATGTCCGCAGGTTCATCACAAATATCGGGGCTGACAGGATGTTCAATTATGCTCCGACCATTCCACTTGCATTGGGCGGCGGTCCGGGAGAAGAGTTCTGGGGCTTGGCGAGAGGGCTCAAGCAATCGATGTCTGCGAAGATAAGCCGCTTGAACGCGTATGAGCATTTGATGGCGGCCGAACAGCTCCATACCTCCATTCCCAAAGTCGTCAGCCTCCTGCGTAAAAGCAAAGGAAGCTATGACTTTGCTTTTTCCAATGTTGGACGTCTGGATATTCCTGAGAGCTACCAGACATTTCGCATAGAGAGTTTTCTCGGCGTCACGGTTGCCGTACCCTGGAGAAACGCGACTACACTCATCACCACCCACTTTCGCGGGCAAACGGATCTGGCCTTCGTTTCGAATGACGGCTTCTTGCCCTACGCCGAAGCGGCCGCGATCAAAGAGAAGGCTATCAACCTGCTGATGGAGGCTGTTGCTGATCCTGGGGCGATTGCGTTAGAGCATCGTCGCGGTTGATAAGGGGGAACGGAAGGTGCTTTTCCTGTCTGTCTGGCATAGCGCAAGCAGATTCCCTGCGGGAATGACAGAAAGAAATGCAAAAGTCGTGCCGCCGTATCTTGGTGCTCCAACTGCCATTGGATCGCGGCGCGGAAGCAAACAGACCCAGGTTAGCTTCGCGAACCTTGATGGGATAAGGAAAAAGGCTTCAGCGATCCGGTAGAGTTTTTGAAGGTTGTTGGGACCCGAAAACCCTGAGGACCAGGAGAAGCCTTATGAAGATTATAGGTTGTGATTTTCATCCGAGCTGGCAACAGGTAGCAATTTTTGAGAGCGAGACAGGAGAGATCGAGGAGCGCAAACTGAGTCACACAGACGGACAGGCGGAGCGGTTCTACCGCGAGCTGCTGGAGCCGGCCTTAATCGGGATCGAGACGTGTGGCAACAGCCAGTGGTTCATCGATCTGGTGCAGCGGTTGGGCCATGAGATCAAGGTAGGAGATGCGGCCAAGATCCGGGCCAGCTATGTGCGCAAGCAAAAGACGGACCGGCGGGATGCAGGCCATATTCTGAAGCTGCTGTTGGAGGAGCGATTTCCGCAGTTGTGGACGCCAAACGCGGCGAACCGGGATCAGCGGCAATTGCTCATCCACCGGCACAAGCTGGTGGAGATGCGGACGCGAGTGAAGAACAGTTTGCAGCACCTGGCGATGAACCGGGGGATGCAGCAGAAGAGCCGGCTGTGGACTTCGAAAGGTCTGGCGGAGTTCCAGCAGTTGGCTATGCCGGGCTGGGCGGGAGAGCGGCGGCAAGACCTGTTGCACTTGCTGCAAGAATTGGACAGCCAGATCGAGGAATTGGATAAAGCAGTGAAGCTGGCCGCCGGGCAAAATCCCCAAGCCAAGCTGCTGATGACTCAGCCTGGAGTAGGAGCAGTGACTGCCCTGGCCTTCGTGCTGACCATCGGGGAGGTGTCGCGCTTTGAAGGGAGCAAGCAACTGACCAGTTACCTGGGCTTAATTCCCAGCGAATACACCTCCGGGAACAAGCGCAGATTGGGGGCCATCAGCAAACAAGGCAACCGCTTTCTGCGCATGCTGCTGGTGGAGGCAGCGCAAACCGCTGTACGCCGAGATGAAGGTTTTCGCAAAGAGTATCAACACCGTTGCCATCGCCGGCCCAAGGGAGTGGCCAAGGTGGCGGCGGCACGGAAATTGGCTGTGCGACTCTACTGGATGCTACGCACCAAGGTTGGCTATCCGGAGATCGCTCATGTCGAGAGCAACCCGCGGGTGCCCCTGGGCGAAGCTTAGCCCGTAACTTTGATTGGGTGCTCTCGCATCCAGGTTGTTGGGCCTATGCAGAAGACGGCGCAAGCGCCTTGGAAAACGCCTCCGGCGTTTCCCACTTCCGCACAGGCCCGGCGGCGGCTGGATGTCCGCATAGAAACATCATGGATCGTAGTTGCGGTCGTATCGATGGTTGGGTGGAGCGATCTTACCCGTTGGTGATGCAGCGGTGATATCCCAGAGTTTCGGTCCCAACAACCTTCTCTGGCTATACCAAGCGCTGCTCCGCACCGCTCAGGATATTTTTGTCCTTGACAAAACCTTTTTCCTTATCGAGGGGCACCCGGTTTCGCAGCGCTCCATGCCTGCTCTTCTTTTCAATCCTGGTGAAAAATGCAGGTTAGAAGCTCCTACCAAAGGGCGGCTATGGTGTGGCTGCCCGCTGCAGCCGCAGGACGTATGCGTAGCGGCCGGGCAGAGTGGCGGGCAACTCGACTTTCAGGTCCTGGCCTTGCGCGGTCCAATGCAATGGCCGCGTGTACCCCAGAAGATGGAGCGTGGCGCCAGGTTTCATTGAAACTGCTTTGAGCGTAATCTCGTCGTGCTTGGGTGCGCCGAGGAGAATGGCATAGACATTGTTTGTTTTGCGAGTGAAACGAATGCCGATGCCTTCGGCGCTTTCCCCAGTGGCTCGCGTCCAAGGCTGGGTTCCATAAATGGCCTCGCCATTCTGGCGAAGCCAGTCGCCAAGAGCGCGCAAGCGCTCCATCTGCACAGGTGGAATGGTCCCATCCGCTTCCGGTCCGACGTCCAGCAGTAAATTTCCGTTCTTGCTGACAATATCCGCCAGCAAATAAATCAATTGGTCCGGGGCAATTGTCTCCGCTTCGCCTTCGGCGCGATTGTAGCCGAAGGACCGGCCAAGGCCGCGGCACTCCTCCCACTTCTTCGACTGGATCTGATCCAGCTTGGAATACTCCGGCGAGGTGAAATCGGAGTGTTTGACCCCGAAGCGGTCGTCGACTACGCCGTCGGGGACGGTGTTGTAATAGTCGGCCATGATCTGAAGCGGGTGGCCGGACTTCGGCCAATCGATATCGTTCCACAGAACCGCCGGGTGATAACGCTGAATGAGCTCGCGGATTTGTGCGTCTGCGTACTGGCCGTAGGCCGCGCTCTGAGGTTTGACCTTCTCGTAGTCGGCCGGCACCCGGATCGGGCCGGGGACAAAGGTCCAATCATAACCGCCTGAATAGTAGAGTCCCATGCGCATGCCCTGCTTGCGAACGGCGGTTGAAAGCTCGCCCACAATGTCCCTGCCGGCGTGCTGGCGATCCTTGGGCAGGGTAGGGTTTGCGATGGCGCTGGGCCACAAGGTAAATCCCTCGTGATGCTTGGTGGTGAGCACTACGTATTTCGCGCCGCTCTCACGGAAGATTCTGGCCCACTCGTCCGGTTTCCATTGCTTAATCTTCTGGTCGAAGATCGGAGCAAAATTATAGTAGTTGTAGTTGGCTCCATAATGTTCACGGTGGTAGGCCTGGGTAGGCGAACCATCGATCCGCATTACGTTGTAGTACCACTCCGCGTAGGGATTGTTCTTGATGTAATCGACGTTGCGGAAATCGTGGTTGGGGTGAACCAAGGGAGCCCAGCCGGGCACCGAATAGAGTCCCCAGTGGATAAAGATGCCCAACTTGGCGTCGGCATACCACTGGGGGAGCGGGTGCTGGTTCAATGATTCCAGGGTAGGCTGGTAATGGACGGCGGTCTGCGCATGGAGCTGAGAAACGAGCAAGCCGATCAAGAATGTCTTCAGCACAACTTTGCCTAAACCACCTGCTCTTTGAGCCATCCAGTTCCCCCCTTGTTTCAAGTCCATTCCGCCAAGTCTACATGGGCCGGCTATACCCCTGTTGCTCATATTTTGCGAGCAGTTTGGAGAGCCGTTCGACGATCTCCGGCCGTTGTTGATAGATATTGTGCATTTCATAAGGGTCTGCGGCCAGGTCGTAGAGTTGGCCACGGGGACCTCCGGGCGCGGGCTCTACTCGCTTGGGAAAAGAGAAGCCCCCGGAGCCAAGGCCCTCTTCCAGTTTCCAGTTGCCTTCTCGAATACACAGCATGCCGTCGATGGAATGGTCCACCAGAGAGTCGCGCACCGGTCCTTTGTTCTCGCCGAGCAGGGCTGGAAGCAGGTTAAAGCTGTCTTCCGCTGCATTCGATGGAAGCGATATACCGTCGATTGCCGCGGCCGTGGCCATGAAGTCGGAGAGGCAGCCAAGTTCATTGCAAACGGAGCCGGGTTGAATATGTCCAGGCCAACGGGCCATAAATGGGATGCGGTGACCAGCCTCCCATATATCGGCTTTCTCTCCCCGCCAATCCGCATTTGCCCGGTGCTCAAATCGAGCCAAGTCTTCAGGCTTCCAGTCGGCGCCATTGTCGCTGGTAAAAATGAGCAGCGTGTTGCTTGCAAGGCCCGCTTTGTCGAGAGCCTGCATTACTCGTCCTAACATGTCATCCACTTCCGCGACATAGTCGCCATATTTTCCCGCCCTGGATCGTCCTTGATCCTCGGGCAGAGGAACCCAGGGAGTATGAGGCGACGGCATTGCAAAGTAGAGGAAAAACGGTTGGTCCGAACGGGAGCCGCGCTCGTGGATAATGTCTACGGCCTTATTAGTAAACGTGGGCAGGACTTGGGTGATGTCAAAATGCGGCGCCATCGGACCGGGACGCCAAAAAACGCCACGCGGATCTTTGCTGCCCGGAGTCGAGGACGTGGGCTGTTCAACCACGCGGTCATTTTCAAAATATAGGTATGGCGGCATGTCAAGCGATGCCGGGATTCCAAAATAATAATCGAACCCGTGATCGGTAGGCCCAGGATGCAGCGGCTTGGTAAAGTCGGTTTTGTCCTCTTCGCCCAGCCCTAAATGCCATTTGCCCACGCCGGCGGTGTAGTAACCGGCCGATTTGAGCATGGAGGCGACGGTCATGCGATTCGGCTCAATCAAGTTGGGAGAATCGCCATTCAGTACGCCCTTTTTCAAGTTCGTGCGCCAACAATAGCGGCCGGTAAGTATGCTGTAGCGGCTCGGAGTACATACCGCATCGGAGGCGTGCATATCTGTCCAACGCGTGCCTTGGCTGGCCAACCGGTTAGCGTTTGGAGTGGGGACTGCAGATGCGGTGTTATAGCAATCCAGGTCTCCCCATCCCAAATCGTCGGCCAAGACAAATACAATGTTGGGCTGTTGTTTACCCGTTTGTTTCGCAAAACCCTGCAAAGCGTATACAGCGGATAACGTTGCCAAGCCTGAACAGAAATCCCTACGGCTTACCGGACACATTCATACTCTCCTTGGTAGACTTGCTCACTCTATGGCTTCACACACGAGATCGAATGGACTATGCGCACGTGGTGGATAGAACAACTCCGTTCGTCTTAGAACTGAATTTTCAATGCGAACTGCAACTCCCGCGGCGTGTTGGCCAACGTTGAAACAACGCCAAAGGTTGGAGTTCCAACGGTACTGCCAGGAGCGGCGAATACAGCGGAGTTGGTCAAGTTGAAGGCTTCGGCGCGAAACTCTATATTCGCCCTCTCGAACAACGGAAAAACCTTAAAGACCGATAGATCCACATCCCGGTACCAATTGGAGCGCAATGCATTTCGTCCGAAAGTTCCGAAGGTATAGCGCGGGGGCGTCACAAAAGCGCTGGGATTGATCCATTCTTTGGCACTGCGCTGCTGAGGGACTGGATTGCCGGCGAGATTCGGCTGCACAAATGTATTGCCCACGTTCGCGATATCTCCGCTTACGGTCAGGGTATAAGGGGTGCCTGAGGAAAAGCTGGTGATGGTGTTCACTTGCCATCCGCCCAAAGCCGTGTTGACGAGGGCATGGCTGGATTTATACCGCCGGTCGCTTCCAAAAGGAAGCTCATAAACAACCGAGCCGGAAAATATGTGAGTAAGATCGAATCCTGAGACGCTTCGGTCGGCCCGTGGATTGTACGGATTCTGCACCTGACAACCTTCCACGCCGGCGCTCCCTGAGCAAGCCAGATCTATCGACTTAGACCAGGTGTAGGAGACCAGATATGTCAATCCTCCGCTTGTGCGTCTATTCAGGGTAGTCTGCAGGGCATTGTAGTTGCTGTTGCCGGTGCTGTCATCGAAGTTGGTGGGAATGATATATGGATACTTTCTTCTACTGGCGACTTGAGCGGGTGTACCAGGCGCCGGATATTCTGCTGTATTTTGCAGGCTTCCAAGGTCGATCCTCAGGCTATGCGAGCCTGCATAGGTCAAAGTAAAGGAAGTATCGCCGCCTAGCGCCTGCTCAACGCCGAGATTCCACTGGTCGGAATATGGACTCAACATATCAGGGCTTCGGTAATAGGTTGCATTATTGAACGGCGTGGGCGCCGGAAGAATTTCTGATGCTCCCAGGCTTAGCGGATCTTGAATGGTGACGGTGGGGATGGTCTGGTTGAGTGAATTTGCAGTAAGTAGTCCCACGGACGGCCATGTGCCAGCAAAACTCTGAGCCTGCTGCGTGACATAAGACCATTCATCATAAAATCTCCCATAACCTGCGTGAACCGAGGTCTTGGGGGATACCTGGTAGGCCAGGCCCACTCGTCCCTGCCAATTGCCGTAGTCGGTATTGTGAAGGGTGCGATTTTTGTTGGGCGTGACCACCACATTGGCCGGCAGTGTGCCGCCGGGGATGCACGGGGCTCCTCTGGTTGAAGAGCAGGCCGGGGGTATAGCGGTGATGATGTAGGTTCCATTGTGCAGATTCATGTCTCCTACATAGCCCTGTCCGTCGTTCAGATATCCCAGGACCGGCCATATTGTTACATCCCAGCGCACCCCAAGATTGACCGAAAGGCGCGGCGTCAACCTTATCTGATCCTGAAGATATGCTCCGCCTATGCGACCTCCATGTTCCCTTTCCAGTTGGCTCCTTCTCTGCGCCGCAGTGGGCACGCCCAGGAGGAAGGAGGCAAGACCGTCGCCTGTCGATGCGCCGCCGGAACTGGTGGGATTCTCAAGGTTTGAGGTCTGGAAGCTGCTTGTGGTCTCACTGGCGGCGTCAATCGGCTCGCGGTAATTGTTGGTGGCGAAGAGTCCACCCGCTTTCAGCGTGTGCCTGCCCAAAATCTTGCTGAATGCGCCTCCATACTCAAAGACGTCGGAGCCGGTTGTGTCCTGGAAAAGACTGCTTGGAACCGTGAGATAGCCTGTTACCGCAATTCCCGGGATGCCGTTCGTGGTGGGTGTGGAATAGCCGTTAAGAAAGGTGCTGGAAAATCCTGCGTTGATGAGTGTCTGTACGAAACCTGAAGGGACCGTCGGATATGCCAGTTGCTGCGTGAGGTGCCCCGAATTTCGGGTGAAGTACGCCTCTAATGTGGAAGTCGCGCCAAATGTATGAACCTCATGCACGGTAACGTTGTACCCGCTCAGAAGATTGGGCTCGGTGACGGTGGGTATGCCGGTGGAGGCGACATACGGCTGATTGAAGGCGGAGGCGCGTCCGTATAGGAGATCCCGGCTGCCGAAGGCCTGATCCATGCGGCCGGAGTAGCTATCGGAGTTTGTGCTGATCGACTGATTGTCATAAACGTTGCCGCCGGCTACTCCGGTGAGAGTTGGGGCGGGAAATAGCGCTTTCGCATAGGTCAAGGCCGCGCTCGAAATCAGACTGGAAGGGATCCGGTTGTTTGGAAAGGGATCTCTTAGATACTGGCCAGGCTTGTTCGGATCAGGGCGGGTGCTGAACGGGTTATAAATGACAATACCTTTGGAGAGCAGGTTGCTGAAGTCGCCACTCAGTTGAGCGGGTGTTGGGGTCGTCAGCAGAGTCTGCGCCGATTGACTTTGCCGGAATCCTTCATAAGCAAAAAAGAAGAAGGTTCGATCTCTCCCGTTGTAAATGTGCGGAATCAATACCGGACCGCCAAGCGTGGCGCCAAATTGGTTTTGGCGCAGCGGATTTACAACCGTAGCGAAGTAATTTCGTGCGTCAAACGCTGAGTTCCGGATGAATTCCCATAGCGATCCATGAAATTGATTTGTTCCGCTCTTGGTTACAACGTTCACGATGCCGCCGGTTACCTGGCCGAACTCCGCCAAGTCATTGTGCGATTGAACCTTGAACTCTTGAATGCCATCGACAATCGGCTGGTAGTTGTAGGCTCCGTTATAAGAGTTCAGATCATTTCCTCCATCGAGAAGAAACATATTGGCGCGATTTCGCTGTCCATTTACGGAGGGGAAGGTAAACGTTCCGATTGGGTCTGACGTTTGGCCCCCAGTCGCATTTTGGGCGACCGTGACCCGACTCACCCCAGGGGTGAGCTCCAGCATTTGGGTGAAGTTCCTCCCATTCAGCGGAAGATCGGTCACAGACTTGGTAGCGATAACCGCTCCCAGGGCGGCCGTAGTGGTCTGCTGGCTGCTGGAATTTGCCGAAACGCTGATCGTCTGCTGAATGGAGCCGGGAACCAGCGTGATATTGAAGAGCCCCGCCTGATTTACAGCCAGCACAACGTTTGTTTCCTGCGCTGAGGCGAAGCCGTCCCGGCTAAATTCGAGCGAATAATTCGCCGGGAACCACGTTCACAAATGCGTACGCTCCCGATCCGTTGGATTGGGTGGATTGCTCTACGCCGGTGGCTGCATTTCGCAGCGTAACGTGTACTCCCGGAATCACGGCGCCGCTTGTATCGCTTGCCGTTCCACTGAGGGAGGCTGCTGACTGCGCATGAGCCTGGGTCAGCGAAGCGAATTGCAGTGAAAACAGCACGCCGAGAGCGACAACGAGAAAGACTAACCATGAACATGGCCCATCTGCCCGGCTTACCTCACGGCGCATGAGGCATTCGATCGGGAAGCGGACGTTCTCCGAACTCATATTTTCTGTCCTTTTTAAAGTTCCCGAACAACAGGCACAGCGGTGGCCCCTGAAGCGTGAATCGGTAATCCATTTCGTGGTCTGAAAGATGCAAAGTAATGAACGGATGCAACTATACGCTCCAGATAGATTCAAGTGCAACCACAACAAAGCATTCAGATGGTTTATTTCTCCTCGTGGACCTAGAGGGGGCCTCACTCGCGGAAATGAAAATCGGCGAAGGGGACGGCATTCAGGCCGTCCGTAACAATTGAACGATGAGCCGGCTTCAGCCAGTTAGGGAAGTTTCCGCGAAGGGCTTTCGGTGGAGGCGGGGAGCTGGGTCCTCTCTGGTGCGAGGAGCACAAGCCGGTATATTTACGCCGTTGTATTTTGTCCATGCGCGCAAGCCGCTATCCACAAGCTGCACTCGTCCGAATTAGAGCCTCTTCACTTCACTGCACAGTGCGTCGAGATTTGTCGACTCCACCTCCCAGAATCGGAACCTGGGGCACCCAAGGTTTTGTTGGCAGATCTCTCCACTGCGCTTCGCTCCGTCGAAGACCGTACCTGGGAAACCTGGGTGCTGGGTGCCCCATATCTGGCGTGCTCTTTGAGCCAGATGTGGGAAACCGCAAATCTCTCCACTTCGCTGCGCTCCGTCGAGATGACAAGGTTACGGTGTTAGTATGCCTACCAAGCTTCCTCACCTGATTTTCGTCGCCGTTGGGTGGGCCGCAGGCCCAGATCACTTCGGTCGAGCCGACAAACTTGGTGGAGGTTTTGGATCCCTACCTCATATAGGCTCTATACCAGGGATGAAGACGATGATTGCATTTCTGGTCGCTGGGACGGCCAGCGGCGTCGGCAAGACAACCACATCACTCGCGCTCATGGCGGCCTTTCGACAGCGCGGTTTGGCCGTGCAGCCGTTCAAATGCGGCCCCGACTTCTCGACGGCAGTCATCACACCGCGATTTGCGGGCGCGCCTCGCGCAATCTGGACACATGGATGCTCGACACCACGGTCAACCGGGATATCTTCGAGCGAGCCTGCCAGGGCGCAGACGCGGCGATCGTCGAAGGCATGATGGGCCTTTTTGACGGAGTTACCGGCTCCGGCGAGCAGGGGAGCAGCGCCGAGATCGCGAAGAGGCTCGATCTGCCGGTTGTGCTGGTCCTGGATGCTTCGAAGAGCGCGCGCAGCATCGCGGCCATAGTCAAGGGATTCGAGATCTTCGACCCCCAGGTACGCTTCGCCGGCGTCGTCCTCAATGGTGTTGCCGGCGAATATCATTTTCGGATACTGAAAGAGGCGATTGATTCCTCATGTACGAGCCCTATTCTCGGATGGCTGCCCCGGAATCCGGAGGTCGCCATTGCCGAGCGGCACCTCGGGCTGCACGGCGCGCTAGAGGAGACGGAGCAGACGACTTCCGAGGAGAGGTTGAGGTCCTTTGCTTCTTTCGCGGAAGCGCATCTTGATCTGGACAGGCTCATGGGGCAGAACTATGCGATCGGGCGTATCCCATCGAGTGATTGCCCGAAGGCTCCAGAGCGGCAGAAGCGAGCTTTGGTGGGCGTTGCCCGGGATCGGGCTTTCTCCTTTTACTACGAAGATAACTTCGATGTTTTGCGCGAATGCGGCGCGGAGATCGTAGAGTTCAGCCCGCTCGCAGACTCCGAGCTGCCCCGCGAACTCGACGCCGTTTACCTGGGCGGCGGCTATCCGGAGTTGTACGCGCGAACGCTTAGCGGGAACAGGACCATGCTGGCGTCGCTTCGAGCCTTTGCGCTTGCCGGCAAGCCTGTCTATGCCGAGTGCGGCGGCATGATGTATCTGGCACAGACGCTCACCGATCTTGAAGGCGCAAGTTTTCCCATGGCGGACCTGCTTCCCTTGAGCGTCCAGATGACCGAGGGATTGGTGCACTTTGGTTATGCTGAAGTCGAGTTGCTCGAGGATTGTCTTCTGGGCCGCAGAGGAAGCATCATGCGCGGCCACAGCTTTCACTGCTCACAAGCCACCGTCACCGGCACAATAAACAGTGCCTATCGCGTAAGCTATTCACTTTCAGCCAGGCAGGAGATCGAGGGATACAGCAAAGGGAGCGTTCTTGCCAGCTACATTCATCTCCATCTGCGCGCCCATCCCGGGGCCGCCCGCGCCTTTCTGGAGCAGGCGCACCGGGCGCGAGATGCCGCCTTCTTCTCCTTGGAAGATCGCACGCGATGACAGCTCGCGCCATCATGTTCCTGGGCACGAGTTCCCATGTTGGCAAATCACTGCTGACTGCGGCTCTGTGCAGGATCTTTGCCCAGAGCGGCTATCGGGTGGCCCCCTTCAAGGCGCAAAATATGTCTCTGAATTCGGCCGCGACTGTCGAAGGTCTGGAGATTGGGCGGGCGCAGGCGCTTCAGGCAGAGGCCGCGAGGGTGCCGGTATCGGTTCATATGAATCCGATCCTGATCAAACCTACTTGCGATAGCAGATCCCAGGTCGTGGTGCGGGGTAAGATATGGCGTGATTTAAGCGCCGCCGATTACTTTCAATCGCGCGCCGAAGAGCTTCTACCCATCGTTTGTGAAAGCTATGAATGGCTCAGCGCGCGCCACCAGATCATCGTGCTCGAAGGCGCCGGCTCGCCCGCCGAGATCAATTTGAAAAACCATGACATCGTTAACATGCGCATGGCTGCGATGGCGAACGCTCATTGCATCCTGGTGGGAGACATCGATAGGGGCGGCGTCTTCGCTTCTTTGTTGGGCACTTTGGAGCTTCTTGAACCGGCGGAACGTGCGCGCATTCACGGTTTCATCATCAATAAATTTCGCGGCGATTTAGACCTTCTCCTTCCCGGTATCCGCCAGATTGAAGAGCGGATCGCGAAGCCGTGTCTTGGAGTTGTGCCCTATCTCAACGACCTGATGCTGGAAGAAGAGGATAGTCTTGGACTCACCGCAAGGCCGGCCGCGGACTGGATGCCAAAGAGCAATTTTTGATCCTCCCGCTCATCCCTCCAGCCGCCGGTTGCGCATTGCGATTCTCCGTTTGCCATCGCTGGCAAACTTTACCGACTTCGATCCGCTCCTCGCGGAACCCTCCGTTTCCCTAAGATATTGCTCTGCGCCGGCGGAGTTGGAACCGGCTGACGTCATCATCCTTCCAGGCAGCAAGGAGACTGTAAAAGACCTCGCTTGGATGCGCGGCGAGGGGCTGGACTCTGCCGTGCTTCGTCATCATGGCCGGGGCGGTCTCACCGTAGGAATCTGCGGAGGGATGCAAATGTTGGGGCGCCAAATCCTCGATCCTCTAAGAATTGAGACCGGCGGCTCCGCCGATGGGCTGGGACTTCTGGAAATTCAAACGACACTGCGGGCGGAGAAGGTCACCGTGAATACTCAGGGGAGGCTGCTTGCGGCGAAGCTATTCGGTCAACCGTGTAGCAGCGATCGGCTGCGAGGATATGAGATCCACGTGGGCGAAACCAGCTACTTGCCGGGCGCCTATCCCTTCGCCAAGCTGACGCGCACAAGTGAAGCCATCAGTGGCGGTCTCGAGGATGGCTGTGTCAGTTCCGATCAGCGCACCTTTGGTACCTATCTTCATGGCATTTTCGAGGACGACGAATTTCGCCATGCATTCCTGCAGGCTGCTCGGGGACACTGCCAATTGAGGGCGGACGAAGAATTCGTCAACTTGCGCGGACGCCGGGACCGGGAACTGGACCGTCTCGCAGGGGCCGTGAGCCAGGCTGTAGATTTGAAGACGATCTTCGGTTGGATCGGCCTGCAATATTAATCAGCATAAATGCGGGTGCCGCGCAGATCTCTCCACTCCGCTTTCGCTCTCTCGAAAATCATTCTAGGACGCTTCACCGAGGATCAGTTGCTAGCCACTACCATAACCTTGTCATCTCGACCGGAGCGCAGCGGAGTGGGAGAGATCTGCGGTTTGTGGGTACCTAACCGCGGATCCCCTTCAGTCCGCTTTATTCTCACTCAGATGTGGGAAACCGCAGATCTCTCCACTCCGCTGCGCTCCGGTCGAGATGACAAAGGTAGGTGTGATTGCTAACCAACCTTCCTCAACCCGATTTTCATCCCTTTGGGTGGGCCGCCTGTCGAAAATCTCCACTTCGCTGCGCTCCGGTCGAGATGACAAAGTTAGGTGTAATTGCCGGGTGCCCCAGGTCCCGATTTTGGGACCTGGGATTCATTTGCACATCAGTTCGCATTCCTGAATGCCTGGCCAAGTTTGCGCAACTCTGCGAGATCGGCATTGCCGATGATGACGAAGCGCAGCCCGTGCTGGCTCCAGGTTTCTATGGGAAAGCTGTTGCGCTCGGCCATACCGTTCTGATTGGGAAGCATCCCATCCGTCTTCGGCGGTCCTCAAAAATGAGCACGGAGATTTTATGTTGGCGCATGGCGACGAGCAGTTGGGCGCCAGGGTTTTGCGGAAAAAACTCCGTCGGAGAGACTTGTGGAATCCCAGGTCCCAGAATCGGGACCTGGGGCACCCGGCCGTTCGAAATCCGGGCTAGCGCGCCAGAGGCGATGTCTTCAGGAAATCGGCGAGTGACGCCTTCTTCTGCTCCGTAGAGGGTCCTTCGCTGCGCCACAGAACCAACCCGGTCTTGTCGGTGAGGAGGACGGCGATCTGTTTTTCGGAGAGAATCCCGAGCGATTTCAAAAACTGCGGTTTGTTGACATAGAGCGGGACGGTATACCGTGCGGACTCATTGGCGGGCAGGCCACCGCGCATGGAGGAATTGAGCCACCACTTATAGAGAACGTCTTGCCGTGCTGAAACCGGGAGCACCCAGGTCTGTACTTTGGGATTTGCGCTCTGCGCCGGTGCGGTGATCGGAAGCCAGGTTTCAACCGCTTCCTGCTGATCGCGGGTGAAGCAGAGAATGAGCAGGTTAAGCGGAGAGGAGAACTGCGCAGGCAGATTCCATTTCGTCTTGTTCAGGGCCTCAGCGGTGACCGGCGGCAGCACAGCCGCCGGATGCGCTTGCTGTTGCTGCTGAGCAAAGAGCCCGAAAGGAAGCACGAGAGTGGCCAGTGCCAGTACTCGGAGCACGCTCAAGCTGAAGAAGGGTAGACGCAAATGATTGAGGTCTCATAGATCATAAACCAGCCATCGCCGGAAGTCAGCGTTCCGCGAAGCCCTTTGGGCAACTAGCTGAATATTCAGCGGCTGAGCAGGTCCCCGGTGCAGTAAGATGGTGGAGTGATGACTGCCGAGTTTGCGCCTGCGCGTTCTCCGTTTCAAACCGGCGACCATTCTCTGCGTTTGATTGCAGACAAGGTTTTTGCGGGTAAACGGCTGGACTTCGCGGATGGTCTTTCGCTCTACCGCTCGGGCGATATTCTGGCCGTGGGATGGCTGGCCAATCATGTCCGGGAAAGAATGCACGGCAACGTCGCCTACTTCAATGTCAATCGGCACATCAATCCAACCAACGTATGCGTGGCCGCGTGCCGCTTGTGCGCCTTCGGCCGCAGGAAGGGAAGCGCAGGTTCCTATACCATGGCCCTGGAAGAGGCCTGGCAAGTAGCCGCTTCAGGCTACACCGAGGCGGTAACCGAGTTTCATATCGTCGGCGGACTGCATCCCGATCTTCCGTTCGAGTACTTCCTGGATCTGGTTGCCGGCTTGAAGGAACGTTTCCCCCAAGTCCATATCAAAGCGTTCACCATGGTTGAGGTGGCCTATCTTGCCCGCCGGGCAAAACTTTCCATTGCCGAAACCTTGACCAAGATGAAGCAAGCCGGCGTTGACTCGATGCCCGGCGGCGGAGCGGAGATTTTCTCCGACCGGATTCGCCATATTATCTGCGATCACAAGATCGACGGAGACGATTGGCTGGAGACGGCGCGCACCGCCCACAACCTCGGGTTGCGCTCCAATGCAACCATGCTCTACGGCCACGTAGAGAACGACGAGGATCGCGTCGACCATCTGCTGCGTCTGCGCGGATTGCAGGATGAAACCGGCGGTTTTCAGACCTTCATCCCGCTCGCCTTCCACCCCGACAACACCGCGCTCGATCATTTGCCGAGAACCACCGGGATGTCCGACATCCGGCAGGTTGCGGTGGGCAGATTGCTGCTGGATAATTTCGCCCACATCAAGGCCTATTGGCAGATGATGACAGCGAAGATCGCCCAGATCTGCCTGCGGTTTGGCGCGGACGATATCGATGGAACTGTCATCGAAGAGAAGATTTATCACGATGCCGGAGCCACAACCCCGCAAGGAATGCGGCGCTCCGATCTGATGCGGCTCATTCGCGAGGCCGGCCGTGATCCAGTCGAGCGCGACACGCTCTACCGGAAAGTAGTTCGCGATGAAGAGACGTTTACCGTCGCGGTGTAGCTTCCGGGAACCGTACTGAAACGCCTTCCCAATTTGTCATCTCTCCACTGCGCTTCGCTCTGTCGAAAATCATCCTGGGAGGCCTCCTCTGCCAGCGGTTGTGGTCTCCCACCCTTGCTACGCAAGGATGGGGCACCCTAGATCTGCTTGAAGTATGGATCCAAAACCGCCAACCAATCGAGGGTGCCCCATATCTGGCGCGCTCTTTGCACCAGATGTGGGGAACCGCAGATCTCTCCACTGCGCTGCGCTCCGGTCGAGATGACAAAGTTAGGTGTAATTGCCGACCAAACCTTCCTCAACCCGATTTTCATCCTCTTGGGTGGGCCCCAGGCCCATGAACACTCCGGTCGAGATGACAAAGTTGGGCGTGGTTGGGATGACAGATTTATGGGAGAAGCTAGAAATCGCGGCTCAGGCTACGTCTGTCGAGGGTTTGAACCCCAGCCGGGTGCGCTTGCGGCGTACTTCCCGCAAAGCGACCATCATCAAGCCGGTAAAGGTGATCGTCACCAGAAGGATCGCGTAAGCGCCGTGCAGCTCGCCGACTTCGCCATAGAGCAGGGCCAGGCCTAAAAAGACAAACACCAGGTGTGCGCAAAAGACCTCGAGCGAGGCTTTGCCTAAGGTCAGCAAAGGTTCGACCGTCACCATCCGGCTGAGGTGGTTGCGCATGTAGTAGACCACGCAGGAGAAGGCAAGCAGATTCAGTACCCGGAGTGGCCCCAGCTGCCATTTGTCGAGAGATAGCCCCAGAGCCTCCGGCGTAAGATGAGCCCCCAGCCAGTAGTGGCGGACGCCCAGGAAGAAGAGACAGATCGGGGCGCTGATCGCAAAAACGAAACCAGGCACTTTGCGGAAGGGATTTGCGTCTTCCGCGGATCTGGCTCCGATCCACATTGCCAAAATCCAGATTCCCTGCCAGGCGAAGAGATTAAAGGCGCCGGTCTCCATCAGCGGAATGTGCAAGCCGGTAATGCGCACCAGCAGATCATGCGTCCAGGTACGTAAGCCAAATTGCGCCAGTAGCCAAATCAGGCCGCTAGCCAGCAGAATACGGTTCCAGCCCTTGCGCGCGGCGTACGTAAGTATGGATGGCGTCAGGGCCAGGAAAATCACGTACATAGGCAGGATGTCCAGCAGCGGCGGACAGTAGATCAGGAAGACCGAGCCGATGACGGCGGTGACCGGATGAGCCAGGTAAAAATTGAGCAGGTTGTAAAGAGCGGCGCGATGGGTGGTAACGGCGAAAGCCGCAGCCAGCGTGAAGGCCATCAACAGCATCACCAGGTGATATCCGTAAAGGCGAAGCGCGCGCTTCCACAGCTTGTTGTGCAATGCCCGGCTGTCCTGCTGAGCCATGCGCAGGGAGAGCTGAGCAACCAGCAGGGCGGATAGGAAAACAAAGCCCTCCGCCGAGGAGACAAAACCAAAGGGCTGATTGACCAGAGCGGCCAGATGGGTGGGCAAATGAGTGAGCGTCATCCAAACCAGAAAAAGACCGCGCAGCGCGTCGAGCTCCGGACTACGCCGAGGTTTGACTACTCGTATCTCTTTTACCGAAAGCGCCTGCGGCTCCATTTGGCAACTCATCCCTATCTAATAAGACTCTGCCATAGGCTAGAGGTTGCGCGAAATCACCCGGAACTTTTCCCCTCTGTTCCATAAGCGGCGTTGTTGCCGCAAATGGGTGATTACCAAGCCCGAACTGCCAATGTAAAGGGTTATTTGTCCTCCCTATCCTAGTATGCAGGAATTCCCGTCAGGCTCTGTCCGATAATGAGCGCGTGAATATCGTGCGTACCCTCATAGGTTTTCACCGATTCCAGGTTCATCATATGCCGCATGACCGGATAATCGTCTGTAATCCCGTTGGCGCCAAGAATATCCCGCGCCAGGCGAGCGCACTCCAAAGCCATCCAAACGTTGTTGCGCTTGGCCATTGAGATGTGCTCATAGGCAACCTTTTCCGCGTCTTTGAGGCGGCCGACCTGCAGGGCCAGGAGCTGTCCCTTGGTAATCTCCGAGATCATCCAGGTCAGCTTTTCCTGCACCAATTGATGGCTGGCTATCGCTTCTTCCCGGAACTGCTTTCGCAGCAACGAATACTCAAGCGCGGTATCGTAGCAAACCATGGCCGCCCCTAGAGCTCCCCAGCCGATTCCGTAGCGGGCCTGGTTGAGGCACATGAGAGGGGACTTGAGGCCGCCCGAGCCGGGCAGCAGACTGCTCGCCGGGATGCGCACGTCCTGAAGAGAAAGCCCGGAGGTTACCGATGCTCTTAGGGACCACTTACCATGCACATCGTAGGCGGTAAAACCAGGCCGGTTGGTCTCCACCAGAAAGCCGCGGATTCGATCCTCTTCCTCTTCGACCTTGGCCCAAATCACTGCGACATCGGCGATCGAGCCCGAGGTGATCCACATCTTTTCCCCGTTGAGCACGTATTCGCCGCCCTCTTTGTGCGCACGGGTCCGCATTCCCCCTGGGTTTGAGCCGTAATCGGGCTCGGTAAGGCCAAAACAACCTAGCTTTTCTCCAGTAGCCAACAGCGGAAGCCATGCGTCTTTCTGCTCGTCGCTGCCAAACGCGTGGATGGGATACATAACCAGCGCGGATTGCACGCTGACAAAGCTGCGGATGCCGGAGTCGCCGGCTTCGAGCTCCTGCATTACCAGGCCATACTCGACATTCGACATTCCGGCACAGCCATGACCATGCAGATTGGCGCCCAGGAACCCAAGCTGGCCCAGCGGCCGGACAAGCTCGCGAGGGAAGCGGCTGTCGCGATTGCACTGCTCAATGATCGGCGCCACATTCTCTTCGACAAATCGGCGCGTGGTGTCGCGCGCCAGCCGTTCCTCATCGGAAAGCAAGCTGTCGAATTGAATGAAATCGACACCTTTGAACTTAAATGCCATGCCGCAGGATATCTCGATCGGCCTAGGAAAGAAATTCCTTAATGAAGGGGTCGGTCGAGTGGACCAGGTCGTGGGTCGAGCCGTCGAAGACCAAGTGGCCTTCGTTGAGAACCAGAAAGCTGGTGTGGATGTCCATACCGTCCCCGGGAATGGGGACCATCTCATTCTTCTCCCGGTCGAAAGTGTGTGTTGCCAGGGTGAAGGCATCTTGAAGCCGATGGGTGACGACCAGCGAAGTAGTGCCATAAACGTCGCGCTGCTTCATGACCAGCGCGATGATCAGGGTCGAAGTGATCGGATCGAGGCCGCCTGTGGGCGAGTCGTACAGGATTAAATCGGGCCGGCTGACGATGGCGCGGGCGATGGCGACCCGGCGCCGCATGCCGCCGGAGAGCTCCGCGGGAAACTGGTCCAGGGTCTGCTCCAGCTCAACAAAGCGGAGGGCTTCTTTAACCCGTTCCGCGATCTCCGCCGGGGGAACATGCTGCTCCATCAGTTGATAGGCTACGTTGTCGCGCACGGTCAGCGAATCGAAGAGGGCTCCCTCCTGGAACACCATGCCGATGCGCCCGCGCAACTTGAAGATTTCCTTTTCCCGCATCTCCTCGAGTTCCTGGCCGAAGACAGTTATGCGTCCGGAGTCGGGCTTGAGCAAGCCGTTCACCAGCTTGAGCAGCACGCTTTTGCCGCTGCTGGCGGGGCCGAGCAAGAGGCGGGTGTCGCCGGAGCAAACGGTAAATGAGACTTTGTCGAGGACCTGCCTGCCCTCGAAACCGATGGAGACATTCTCGAAGACGACCACCGGCTCGCCGGGTTTTTGATCGGCGTGCTCGGTTTCGGCTTGTGGTGTGGTTACCATGCTTATTTCGCTTTATGGTGGAAGCCCTCGCATTTATGCGGGGGTGGAGCGCTTCAGCGCTCCGCGGAAAGGCTTCGAATTTTGATCACTGCGTTTTAGCGCTGCGCATCGGGAGATCCAGGGCTGAAGCCCCATTTCAGGATCGAATGCTGTCCCGCTGGACTGAAGTCCAGCTCCCCCCTGCTAAAGCAGGGGGCTTCCGCCGAAATTCTTCCAACAGCCTAACGTCCAAAAACGCCGATCATGAACCGGCTGATGACGAAGTCTACCGCGATGATAAGCACCGAGGAATAGACCACGGCCTGGGTAGTGGAACGGCCCACACCCTGCGTGCCGCCGCGCGTAGTCATGCCGTAGTAGCAGCCAATGGTGGCGATGATGAAGCCGAAAACGATCGGCTTGACCAGGCCCTGGACTACATCGGGATACTGCAGCACCTGATAGGCGCTGTGGAAATACTGCTGACCGTTCTGACCGAGCATGTAGACGGCGACGAAGGCGCCGCCCAGCGTTCCTACAGCGTCGGAGATGATGGTGAGGAAAAAGAGCATGAAAATGGTGGCGAAGACGCGCGGCGTGACCAGCTTCTTCATCGGATCAGTGCCCAGCGCCCGCATGGCGTCAATCTGTTCGGTCACCATCATTGAGCCGAGCTCGCTGGCCATGCCGGAGGCGTTGCGTCCGGAAACCATGAGGCTGGTGAGGACCGGGCCCAATTCCTTGATCATGGAGAGGCTCACCAACTGGCCGGTGAGCGTGGCTGCGCCAAACTGTGCCAGAGAGGAAGCGGACTGCAGAGCGAGTACGCCGCCGGTAAAGAAGCCGGTGAGGATGACGATGGGCAGAGAGCCGATCCCAATGGAATCGGCCTGCGTGGTCATATCGGCCAGATAAAGAGGGCGCTGGAACAAATTCACCATCGCCCGGCCGGAAAGCAGAGCGTAGTTCTGGACCGCAGTTACGCCTCTCTTGGCAATACTTTCAAGTGGTTCGATCGGCATCGCTCGGCCAGAAGATAAAGTCAAAAACACTTTTGCTGCCCGAGAGGATAATAACGGGCCGTAAGCCGAGGTTACCATAGCCCATCCGGGCTCTCTGGCTCTTCCGTATCGCGGTGCCGATCATCCCGCAGGGAATCTGCTCGCGCTCAAAATCCATACCTGTTGCACTTGGATTTTGAACCCAGCAGATTCTCTCGGGAATGACAGAGGCAAGCACGCGAACAAGACGTTTCTATTCCTTGATGCGTTTCTTGATTTCTATGGAGAGCCGCTTGATCTTCTGGTTGAGCGTGGACAGCGGAATGCGGAACTGTTCGGCGGCCTCGGTCTGGTTCCAGTTGCAGTGCTCGAGCTTGTCCACGATGATGCGCCGCTCAATATCTCCGATGATGTCGAAGAGGTCGGCATCGGGATTGTGCTCGAGCAGGCTGGAGGAATAGTTGCGGCCGGTAAGATGGCCGGGCAGCAGATCGAGCCCGATGGTCTGGGCCGAGGAGAGCACTACTCCGCGCTCTATAACATTTTCGAGCTCGCGGACATTGCCCGGCCAGTCGTAGTCGACCAGCGCGCGCAGAGCGTCCGGCGCAAGCGTACGCAGGGGCAGATCGTTTTCCTCGCTGAAGCGTTTGAGGAAATGCGTCGCCAGCAGAGGAATATCCTCCCGCCGGCTGCGCAGCGGAGGCAGGTCAAGCATGATTACATTCAGGCGATAGTAGAGGTCTTCGCGGAACTTGCCTTCACGCACAGCCTGCCGCAGATCGACATTGGTGGCAGCCAGAATGCGGACGTCGACTTGAATCTCCTGGACACCGCCCAAGTGCATGAACCGGCGGTCCTGCAGCACACGGAGAATCTTCGCCTGCGTATCCATTCCCATGGTGGCGATCTCGTCCAGGAAAAGAGTGCCCGTATTAGCCATTTCAAAGAGGCCTTTTTTGGAGGCAATGGCTGAGGTAAACGCTCCCTTGACGTGTCCAAAGAGGGTGGATTCGAGCAGGTCGGTGGACATCGCGCCGGTATTCACGGGCACGAACGGCTTATCGCGCCGCGGCGAATTGGAGTGCAGGGCTTTGGCGATAAGCTCCTTGCCGGTGCCGCTTTCTCCTTGAATAAGGACCGTGGAGCGGCTCGGAGCAACCTGCGCCACCAGGTCGAAGATGCGCAGCATCGCCTCGCTCTTACCGACGATATTTTCGAAATTGTAGCGCCGCTTGAGAGCGCGTTTCAGTTGGACGTTCTCTTCTTCGGCACGGCGCCGCGCGATCGACGCCCGGATATCCGCCAGCAGCTTCTCGTTGTCCCAAGGCTTCTGAACGAAATTTTGCGCGCCCCCGCGCATCGCGTCGACGACATTGTTTACCGTGCCGTAAGCGGTAATCATGATGACCGGCAAATCGGGCTGGCGCTCGCGGATTTGGGCGAGAACCTCCAATCCGTTCTGTCCCGGCAGCGCCAGGTCCAGCAGAACCAGGTCATAGGTTCGAGCATCGATGCGCGCCAGACCTTGCAGTCCATCGGCCGCCGAGTCCACTGCATAGCCTTCGAGCGAGAGCAAAGTGTCGAGCGACTCGCGAATGGCGGCTTCGTCGTCAATGATGAGAACGCGATGTTCGGGCTCGGAGCTTGAGAGGCTGGGATTGCTCTGCAGCCGGAGCGTGCCAGCTTCAGGCATGGGCCGGCTTCCTTACCCTGGGGAACTCCAGGTGGAAGGTGGTTCCGCTTCCCACATGGCTCTCTACCTGGATCTTGCCGGCGTGCTCATGAATGATGCCATAGGTGACAGCCAACCCAAGGCCGGTACCCCGGCGCTGCCCTTCGCGCACCGTTCCCTTGGTGGTGAAGAAGGGGTCGTAAATGCGCTGCATGTGCTCCGACGCGATCCCTGACCCGGTATCGGCTACGTCAACCGCCACCTCGCCATTCACCAGGGTGGAGATACGAAGCGTTCCGCCCGTCTCCATGGCGTCCTTGGCGTTGAGGAAGAGATTCAGGAAGACCTGCTGGAGCTTGCCGGGATTACCCAGGATATATGGGAGATCGCGGTCTAACGATGTCTCCAGCCGGACCTGCGAAGTGTGGAATTGGTGCTCGAGCAGCTTCAGCGTATCCGCGATGACGTCGTTTAGATTCAGTTCCCGGAACTCCGTGCCGCTGGTGCGGGAAAAATTGAGCAAACCGTTGACAATCTCAGAGGCGCGGAAGGTTTGTTGGGTAATCTTATCCAGCAGCGGAGCTACCCGCTGATCGTCGCGGACCTGCTTGGAGAGCATCTGGGTGTAGGAAGAGATCACCGCAAGAGGGGTATTGACCTCATGGGCCACGCCGGCAGCCAGAAGGCCGATAGAGGAGAGTTTGTCAGCTTGCGCCAGTTGAGCTTCCAATTCCATCCGTTCGGTGATGTCGTCCACAAGAATGATGCGGCCGACGACGTGAAAGTTGCGCGAAACCAAGGGCGCGATCGCCATATTGGCGATGCGGGTCTCACCGGTGCGCGTTTGCAGCCGGAATTTGTACAGGTTGTGCACTCCCGGGGCGTGCTTGAGGCGGGAGAACTCGGAGACGAATTCCGCAGGCAGGACCTCGCTCAGGAGCTGGCGAACGGCTTCCTGGCGGGGCAGCGCATACATCACTTCCATCTGCGCATTCCAGCTTTCGATGCGCTCTTCGAGATCCACGGCAAAAATGCCGACGTTGATCGACTCGACGATATTCTCGTTGAACTCCTTCAGACGCTCATATTCTGAGATTTTCTGTTCCAGGCTGGCGTAGAGCCGCGCGTTCTGGATGGCGATGCCGATATAACTGGCGAGAGACTCGAGCAACTCGACATCTTCGCTGGAAAGGAAGTTGTCGTCCGTAGTGCGGCCGAGTCCGATGATGGCAATCGTCTTCTCCTGCAGCCGGCAGGGAAGATAGTAGTTCAAGTCCAATAGCGCGGCGGCCCGGCGTTCCCCATCGCTCAGGTGAAGAGCCTGCTGCGGATTTTCAAGAAAGATATGGGAGCCGGCATCCGGCTGATCGAAATCCAGAAATCGCAGATCGAGATTGCTTTCCGAGCTGCCTTCGGCGGAAGAAAGCTGTTGCGGCAGGCCATGACCCGCCATCAGCTTGTAGCGGCCGCTGGCTTCGGGAAAGAAGATGGCCACGCGGGCGACCAGCAGCGTTTTGGGCAGACGGTCGACAATCGAGCTCAGCAGCGCGCGCAGATCGGTCTGCGAACTCAAGCCGCGGCCAAACTCGATGAGAGTATGGCGGTAGTCGTATCGTCTGCGATCAAAAACCCGGTCCACCCGGTCCTGAATGGCGCGTTTGAGAGGCTCGAATAACTGGGCGGTGACGATGATGGCTGCGATCAGCCCCCAGGCTCCGGCCCTGGGCAGACGGGTATGAAACTGCTCCGCGGCGACGGCCACGGCGGCAAAGTAAAGGCCCACCAGCGCCGCTGTCGCCAGGGTGTAGGTGACCCCGCGTTTGAAGATCAAGTCCACATCCATCAGGCGGTAGCGGACGATCGCCCAACTGAAGGTGAGGGGCAGGAATACCAGGAAGATGCCGGTAATCTTGGTCAGGATAGCGGGAACAGGGAACCCGGCGAGATAGGGAATGACGTTCAACACCGTCAAGGGAATGGCGGTAAGCAGGGTTCCGCGGGTCAGCCACTTTAACTGCTGGCGGCGGAGAGGGTTGTCCTGGTGACGGTAATTGGAAAAGAAGACCAGTGCGGCGAAAAGATAGTAGGCCGCCAGATAACCCATGCCAAGCTGGTCAAGACGCGTCTTGAGAATTCCGGTCGCCGACCAGCGGGAAATGGCGAGGAACTGCAAGGTAAGGAGCGCAGCCCCGGGAAGGTAGATGAAGGAATAGAGCCATCTGCGCAGGCGCGCCGGGCGCTCCTCTGCGAAGGCCAGGGCAAAGTGCAGGAAAAGCGCGGGTTGCAGCGCCTCGGCGATGATCTTGCCCCAGTAGATCGTCCAGTCGAACGAGTCCAGCTTGCCGGTCGAATTAAAGGAATAAAGTACAAACGAGGTCAGGCAGAAGACATAGAAGTGAGTCGAGCGCCATGCGGTCCAGCGCCGGAAAAGAACGTAGAGGCCGATGGCCAGATATACCAGGCCGATAATGCGCGACCAATCGTAGAAGCTGCGATCGAAAGGCTCCAGAATGACCGATGCTTCGATGTGAACACCGGCGCGCACCAGGCTGTAGTCGACACGTTTCCAGACACCAACGGAAAACAACTCGCGCATCAGAGAAGCTATGCGGGGCGTGGGGACGCCGCCGGCCTCTATGAGCAGATCCCCGGGTTTGATCCCGGCCCGCTCGCCAGGGCTGTTGCGGAGCACGTGCTCGGCGGTTAATCCAGCGGGAGACTCGACCCAGGTGACATTGTCCGTAGGTATTACGTAGGAGCCCTCTTTGGCGAAATTCAGGGATGCCAGGATTGCGGCGCTCGCCGTAAGCAGGGCGAGAACCACCACGGCCATCCGAATTTGAAAGGGCTTTTGCATTGCTCCGAGCTGGCGAAACGAGGATCCCCACCCCTCAGCAAGCAAGCCGCTTGCCATTGTTAAAGGAGGCAAACGCCGCTCACTTGCCAGCTTGAGTATATGCATAATTCCACAGCGGATACAGTCTATTCGGCGGGTTGACCGGCGAGCCTGATGAGAATTCAAAAATCCAATTGAGAAACCTCCAGATTCAAGATATGAGCGTGCATATTGCAAGATACTGTTTTCCGGAGTGCAAAAAACCGGCCGGGACAGCGTTCAGAATGTAGCTTGAGGGAAGGTAACAGCCAGCTATGCCGTTTTGGTTACCGCGGAGACTCCGCGTGAGACATCCTTTCGCCGTTAACTGGCTTCAATCTTGTTGAATAGGAGGTGAATTTCTCAAAAGATCAAATCGAAGCGGTCGATTTCAGTTGATGTCGTTCAGTTGGTGTCGGGGGACCCCATGGCGTTGGCAACTTGGATGTTGGAGTCTGACGAGTTCTCCGTGGAGCACCATCAGGCTCAGGTGGATGGGCACGAGATGCATTACTGGAAGGCCGGGGCCGGGCCGGAGTTAATTGTGCTCCACGGTCTTCTGGGAGCCGCCGCCGGATGGGAGCCTATGGCGCCCATGCTCGGCGCGGATTCTACGATTTACGCCGTCGATGCCTTGAGCATCGGAGAATCTGAACGAGTTCCAGGGATTGATCCTGGTCTGGAGAGGGCAAGCCGACCGGCTGGCCGGTTTCATGCATGCCGAGGGCATCGAAGCGGCGGACATTCTCGGAACTTCCCATGGAGGAGCGGTAGCCCTGATGCTTGCCGCCAGGCATCCTGAGCGGGTACGGAGCTTGATCCTGCATGCGCCTGCGAATCCCTTCTCCAATATCGCGGATCCGATGATTTATTTCTATCAGTCCCCCCTGGGCCGCTGGTTTGCCCATCGCTTTGTGGATATGCCGGACGCCGTCAAGGCAGTAGCCTTGGGGCGCATGTACGGCGATGAGAAGCAGGCGCGTCAAGGATCGTTTGAAATATATACCCGCTCGCTGCGCATTCCGGGAACTGTAGACTATGTACTGAGCGTGCTTGCCGGATGGTTTGAGGACATGCGCAAACTGAAACCGGCTCTCGACGCGGTGCGCGGCGTTCCAACCCTTCTGATATGGGGAAATCGCGATAGCGCTGTCAGCTTGAAATCGGGGGAAACCCTCAAGCATTGCTTCGATCAGGCGCAATTGATAGTGCTGCCAGGAGTTGGACATTTGCCTCATGAGGAATGCCCAGCCCTCTTAGCTCAGACCATCAGCCCGTTCCTGCGCGCGCAGCGAGCGGAGCGACAGCTACTCCCCAAGCTGGTGACGCGGAGAATTCCTGCGTGAGTGCTGCTCACAGGCTGGAGCTTGGGCGTCGGGAAAGCAGATTCCCTGCGGGAATGACAGAAAGAAAGGCAAAGACGGACCTACGTTTGCAATCACGACCCTTCCTTATACTCCGCCCTTCTGGGTTCGCAGTTGCCTTTCTTTCTGTCATTCCCGAAGGGAATCTGCTTTTGGTCTCTCGTGCCTTCCGACCTGTTTGCCCCTGAGATTTTTTGGCGGCATCCGGCCCATTGTTGATACGGTCGTATTTTTCGCATGGGGCGCAGCCAAATGCGGGCATACTATGTCTAATACGCGAGGTTGTCGCGCTCATGTGGGAGCACGCCTCCGCGGAGGAGGGTGGAATGGAAAATTTGCTGCGCATCAAGCTGACACCTGCTGGAGCGGTAGTGGCGGGTTTTTTGCTGGTGGCCTCAGGCATCACCCCGGCCGCTATGGGGCAGACGAGCCAGCCGAATGCGACTCCGCAGACAACTTCCGGTCCGGTGCCCACCTCGACTCCGCCTTCTAGCGCAGAAAGCAATTCCAGTTCATCGCGCAGCTCGACTCCGCCCTCGAGCGCGGAAAGCAACACCAGCGCATCTTCAGGGACTACACCTTCATCCACCTACAAGCCTGAACCCACGATGCCGGGTGTAAAGCCAGGCAGCATCGACGATGTGAATGCGGTGGGTACTCGCGATATCGGCGGCCGGGGAGTAGGCAACTGGTACTCGACCGAGAGCGAGATCAGGATGGGCAAATCGTACGCGGCCGAGCTTGAAAAAAGCGTAAAGTTCGTCACCGACCCGGTAGTCAATGAGTATGTCAACCGGATTGGACAGAATCTGGTGAAGAATTCCGATTCGAAGGTCCCGTTCACCATTAAGGTCATCGATTCCGACGAAGTGAACGCTATGGCGCTGCCCGGCGGCTTCTTCTACGTGAACAGCGGACTGATTCTGACCGCTGACACCGAAGCCGAAATGGCCGGCGTGATGGCGCACGAGATCTCTCATGTCGCCGCGCACCACGCCGCCCGCGAGCAGACGCGAATGAACTACGCGCAGTTTGGGACTATTCCGCTGATCTTTATCGGCGGCTGGACCGGATATGGAATTTACGAGGCATCGAACCTGGCGATTCCGGTAACCTTTTTGCAGTTTTCCCGCGACTTCGAGTCGCAAGCGGATTTTCTGGGCATTCAATACATGTACCGTGCCGGCTACGATCCTGAGGCTCTGGTGAGCATGTTTGAAAAGATCGGGAACCTGGAAAAGACCAAGCCCAACCTCTTTGTCAAGGCGTTCTCGACTCACCCCCAGACGCCGAGCCGGATCGAGGCCTGCGCAGAAGGAGATTGCCACTCTACTGCCCCCGCGGCAGGAATACGTGGTGACCACTTCTGAGTTTGATGACGTAAAAGCGCGGCTGGCGCGGATCGAGAACAAGCGCAAGCTAAGGGACGGCGAGAAAAGCAACCAGCCCACCCTTCGCCGGGCGAATACTACGAACAACGATCCAAACTCCCCTGACTCTCAGGGTAACGACCGTCCGACTCTGCAGCGCCGCGACGATAACAACTGAGGAGCTAAGAAGCGGTCAGCTAAAAATCGGATAGCTAAAAAGCGGTCAGCTAAGGGCCGGTCAGCGGAAACTCAAAAACTCGTATGCTGGGTCTCTCGCTGACCGCTTTTTGCTAACCGCTTCTTGCCGACCCTCTAACCGCTTCTTAGCTTAGCTTCCCGGACATCCCTTCTTGCACTTGGCGAGGATGGCTGCCTGAAGACGGCTTCGCAGCGCTTTGGGAAGCTCGTATATCTCGTGATTGCGGTAGATCTCGATGGTCTTACGCGTGGTCGTCAACGTGATCACGCAGTGCTCGCAGTCTTGGAGGTGTGCTTCCAAATCGGCGCGCAGGCCGGTGGCAACCTTGTTATCCAGAAAGTCGCCGAGCTCCGCCAGAAATTCTGAACAGGTCATTTTGCTCCATCCCCATTTTTCTTGCGGAAGTAGCGGCTCAACCGCTCCCGCAACTGCAGCCGCGCCCGAAGCAGCCGCGATTTTACCGCTGGAACGCTAAGACCCAGCGTTTCAGCTGTTTCCTCGGTGGAAAGACCCTCGACGTCGCGCAATACGAATACGATGCGAAAACCCGGAGGAAGACCTTGGATTGTCTTGCGCAGAATTCCCGCCAATTCTGTTTGCCCGTACATCATCTCCGGGTCGGGCCTCCATTCGGCCAAATCCCGAGGCATAGAGCCTTCTTCCGTCTCAATATCCTCGTCAATCGAAACCATGCGTCCGGTTCGCCGTTTGCGCAGGCGCATGAGCGACTCATTGACGGCGATGCGGACCAGCCAAGTGTAGAACTTGGAATTGCCTTGGAACTGATCCAGCTTCTCGTACGCCTTCAAAAAAGCATCTTGTACCACATCCTCCGCATCCTCCCGATTCTGGGTGATGTGCTGAGCGATGCGGAACACCTGGCGATCGTACTGCTTGACGAGTTGTTCGAAGGCTTGAACATCGCCTTCCCGTGCCCGATTTACCAGAAGCAAATCTGGATGAATTTCTTCGGGCTGTGTTGTTTGGATGATGGACATGTCACGCCGCTTCAGAAATCAGGCCTCTCCGAACCATTTTCCCCAGTCGCCCTTGCGGGCCGGCGTGCGGGTGAAAGATGGTCAACCGACAAACGAGCAATCGGCGCAGAGGGTGCAAGGTACGAGATCGAAGGCGAAATTCGCCGAGTTTTCCCGGGACCCGCCGCTCAGGCCTCCAGGCTATGGTGACACACTCATACTAAATGGGCATGGCGGCACAGGGCAAAGCCGGTAGTCTGCCCATTGGGCGGTCGACGGCGGCGTGATGCTCTGGGTTCCTGCCGGGTATCCGATAGGATGGAAAGCTCCGCGCAACCAAGTTTTCCGCTTAGAGTCTTATTAGTAGCAAAAGCAGTATGGCGGTTCTGATGGTGATTGCAAGCATGGCAAAACTTCTGCCTTGGAGTTTGCTGACGGCGATTCTGTGGATGGCGGCGGGAGCCCAATCCGGGATAGCGCAAACAGCGCCCGCGGCTGAGCATAAAACGCCCGCGGCCACCCATAAAACGCCTGCAGCTAAGCATAAAACACCCGCAGCCACGCACAAGCGCGCCGCGGCGGCGCATCCTGTTTCTGCCGCAAAACACAGCGCAAAACAGTCCTCGGCAGCCAATAGGCGCAGCTCCCGCTCGCGGGCCGTGACCCGCCATGTCCGTACCCGGCGCAAACCACGGTCGGCTCGGAGCATCGCGCGCAGCCGCAAGCTTCAGCGCGCCTTCGTCGCCTCCTCACAACTGAGGCCGATGGCCCAGGCCCTGGCCTCGACGCGATCTCCCGCTGCCTACGACGGCGTATCCGCATATGCGCGCGCGCATAGTGGAGAAGCGGCTTCCGCGGCGTACCTCGCGCTCGGCCATGCCTACCTCATCGATCGCCGCTATCCGGAAGCGATCGCCAATCTTCAAAAGGCGAACAGTGAAGGCACGGCGCTCGACGACTATGCCGATTTCCTCACTGCCCAAGCGCAAATGCAGTCCGGTAAGCTTGCGGATGCGGAAACCCTGTTGACGGGGTTTGCCGCTAAGTACCCCGAGAGCATCTTTGTTGCCGGTCTTCCGGTAACGATCGCGAATCTTTCCCTAGGGCAAGGCGACCCTCAGGAGGCTCTGCGGGTTTTGCGCGCTCACGCGCAAGATGCCATCGTCGGCCATGCGGACTATCAATTCGCCTTGGCCCGGGCGAACCAGATGGCTGGAAACGCAGACGAAGCGGCCCGGCTCTACCGCCACATTGTTCTCACTTTCCCTCTGCGCAGTGAAGGCCAGCAATCCAAGGCGCAGCTAGCCACGATTGGCGCGGCGGCGCCGCTGACGGTTGAGGAGCGAAGATTCCACGCGGATGCGCTCTATGCGGGCGGCCGGTATAGCGAGGCAGGCGACGAGTATCGCGCCTTGGCCGCAGAATCTGCGGGTGGGCCGGCAAGAAACTCGTTGCTGGTAGCCGCCGCCGCCTGCGAGTGGAAGCTCAAGCGGTTAACCAGGGCGCAAGCTGAAGCGTTGCCGGACACTCAGGATGAGAGCGGCGCCCGGCGTCTCTACCTCTTGATGGAGTTGGCGCGCGACCGAAACGATAGCGATACCCAGCAGGCAATCGTAAGCCAAATGGAAGAGCGCTTTCCGGCAAGCCCTTGGCTGGCCGAAGCGCTCCACTCCTCGGGAAACATGTACCTGTTGACCAAGGACTATCCGCGCGCGATCACCTACTACGAAGAATTGGCCAGGCGTTTTCCCAGGAGCAGGTATGGAGAAGGCAGTCAATGGAAAGCCGCTTGGCTGAATTACCAAATAGGCAACTACTCCGATGCGGCACGGCTGATCGACGCTCACATTGCGCTCTATGCCGGGGACAAGGATACGGCGGCGGCGCTCTACTGGCGCGGACGCATCTACGAGGATCAGGAGAACCGGCCGGATACGGCTGCGGCTTATTACCGGACCGTCTCCACCAGCTTTGAGCACTATTATTACGGTCAGATGGCGAAAGAACAGTTGATGGCGCTGGGCAACGTCACGCCTGTCGATTTGGCGGTGCTCGACCGCATCCGGCCCGAAGAGATACCTCCGCTCACCGACGACGTTCCCGAAGACGATGAGCATGTAGTCAAGGCGCGTCTATTAGCCAACGCGGGTTTGAACGAGTACATTGCGGCGGAAATCCAATCCGCCGACGGCAGCCGGGAGTGGGGCGCCTTTGCCGAGGCGGAGATCTATGCGTCCTATGGCGAAGCTTTTCGCGCTATGTCGGTCTTGAAGAGGGCGATTCCTTTCTATACATCGGCGCCGATCGACGCGATCCCGATGGGTTACTGGAAGATTCTGTTTCCCCAGCCCTACTGGGGAACGATTGAGGAGGAGGCCAAGAAAAACGGTTTGGATCCCTACATGGTGGCTGCTCTGATCCGCCAGGAAACTGAGTTCAATCCGCTGGCGATATCGAACAGGAATGCGTATGGGCTGATGCAGCTTTTACCTTCGGTGGGAAGCTCGATGGCGAAAAAAGAGGGGATCCGTCACTTCCATACCGAAGAACTGCTGGATCCGGCAACCAATATTCGTTTGGGCACTCTGTACCTGAAGGAGATGCTGGATAAGTTCGGCGGCCGGCCGGAGTATGCCTTTGCCGCTTATAACGCGGGCGACAATCGCGTGACAGATTGGCAAACGATCAGGAAGTATAACGGAATGGATGAGTTTGTAGAGTCCATTCCATTTACCGAGACCCGCGAATACGTGCAGGCCATCGTGCGTAACGAGGCGATCTACCGCGAATTGAATCATGCGGGGGCAAGCCAGCGGGTTGGTGGGACAAGCTCTGCGAGCACAATTGCGCAGCAGTGAGGGGTGGACTTCGAAATTCTTTAGAAGGATGGAGGGCATAACAAGTATCGCGAGCGCTTCCGCAAGTTACCGGACACGTTGGAGCTATCACACAGATCATGGTTTGTGCGATTGCTCTAGACACCAGCTACAAGGACGGCACAGGAGGAATCGAATGTTGACGGAGCTCGAATTGCTTGGCGAGTGGATTCCAGAGCAGATGGAACCCGGAACGATGTTCGTGCTGGAGAACGGGGCGGCGATGGGGGAAGTGGGCAACCCATATGTCGCGGTGCTGGCTTGCCCGAACTGCGGAGCGCTGGGATTGATCACCAAGACGCAGTATGTTGGCCTGGAGTCGATGATCTGCGGCTCCGACAACTGCTCCTCCGAATACTTCCTTCAGGAAGAGGGCATAGAGTATCGAAAGCCTCATTAGCCTGGAGGAAAGCTTGTGTGGAAAAAGGGAGGCGGCCTCGCCTCCCTTTACTATTTGCGATACTGGCCAGACTGGTAGGATAAGCGAAGCCCTGGCAGTCTCCTGCGGGGCGCGCCCGCACATCGGGGCCCGGATGGCGAAATCGGCAGACGCAGCGGACTTAAAATCCGCAGGCCGCAAGGCCATGGGGGTTCAAGTCCCCCTCCGGGCACCATTGAAAATAAAGAGTTTAAGCAGTTTATGACCACCCTCCATGAGTGGCCATTTTTTGTATTGGTGGCTGTTCTGATGGCTGTTAAAGTTTTATGCTGAGGCGGCGCGAGGTGAAGCGGAAATCCGGTCAATGACGGACAACCGATGATCAGGTGAGAGATGGCTGTACCGGGCAGACATTGTGATCGTCTTCTGTCCAGCCAGCTCCTGGATTTCTTTGATAGAGGCTCCGGCCATTGCCAGCCAAGAGCAGAACGTATGCCTATTGCTATGCCATACGTACTCCGTGATCCCTGCTTCTTCCAGACACGGGCCAAACCAAGAACGCGTATCGAAGTATTTGTCACTTGCTCTTGGAAATACCGGATCTCCCGGCTTCTGACCATTCCGTCGCATCGATTCGATGGCTTCAATCGACTCAGCATTCAAATGAAGAGTCCGACCTGAGACTTCGCGGCGGTTGCTTTTAGCTCGTCTGGTGTGAGCAACCCTATTCTCGATGTCCACCATTTTCCACGTCAGGTCGTACTGCTCACTCAAACGTGCTCCCGTGTGTACGGAGAATACGAACTCAGCAATATGCTCGGGGAAGCGCTTCAGGACGACTGCGTGACGGTGCGCGTATTCGTCGCGAGTAAGGAAACGAATCCGGCCTGCATTCTCTAGCCGGTGCCGCACCAGACGAGCAGGGTTGGTGGACACTTTTTGATTACGGAGCCCCTCACGATAACAGAGCGAGACAAAAGCCTTGTATCGGTTGGAAGTAGCTGCCGTCTTGCAATGATCCCGGAGCCATCTATCCAGCTCTCGCCTATGACTTCACTTCGCCTGTCCGCTCGAATACCACGAACTTGCACAGATGCGCAGATGCAAATGCGGCGTGATTTCTGCGGCGGGGCGAACTGAATCCCTTGACCCAGAAGTGAGGGTAGATAATCGATGAAGACGTCAGGGAGCCCGCAGCCCTGAGGAAGCGAAGCGGCAGTGGACCACGATTGGGCAAGAGTTGCGATAGTTGAGTAGTCGAGGATGCTCGGTCCCTTGTGGACGCAGGCATCCAGGCCCAATGGATTCGTCAGATTGGTATTGCCGAAAATGGTATTACTCACCACCGTCTCGCTCAGGTTTGCTCCGCCTAGGATCGACAGTCGCCATCGCGATGATAATCGCTGCCAGCGCGATTCGCGTGTCGGCCAGGACCAGCGATACCGCGGAAATCAAGGCGCTTGAACAGCGGCTCATCGACGGCATCAAGTCGAAAGACGCCAAGCGGATCATGAGCTGCTACTCCGATGACGTGTTCGCCTACGATGTCGTGCCGCCGCGCGAGTACGTCGGGGCCGCGGCATTTCAGAAGCCCTGGCAGGGCTTTCTCGACATGTTCAAGGGGCCGATCAATGCCGAGGTGAACGACCTGGTGATCAACTCCGACGGCAAGATCGCGTACTCGCGCAGCGTCCAGCGCGTCTCGGGAACGACGAACGAGGGCAAGCCGTTCGATGAGACGTTTCGGATCACGGATGTCTATCGCAAGAGTCACGGCAATTGGGTGATCGTGCAGGAGCACATCTCAGTGCCCCCACACGCCGCCCGGTGGTGAGCACCGCGGTCATGAACATGAAGCTTCAGGGAGGCTCTTCGCGGTTGTTTTCCAGCGGCTCAGGGATAGAAGGGCTATCGCAAGTGAAGCTGACTAGAGAAGGCAATGGAACCACGCGACAAACTTGGCGCTTAACCGTGACCCGAGACGGCTCTTATGAGGAACGAAAGCAGCAGCGTAAATGATCAAGGAGGGTCGATCGCGCAGCTTCTGGCATCGGCTGAAAGGGAGTTGTGCGCGTTTGTTACGGCAGTCAACCAGTTGTTCCATGCTGAGCAGGGACGGAAAGCGGCAGAGAACTGGATAGAGGAGCTGGAACGGACGGATTGGCCGAACGGAGCGTCGGTTATCGATTGGCGCAAGGTGACCATCGGGGCGGCGGCTAGGCTTGTCGGGAAATCACGTTGGTTAGGTTCACAAAACGCAATTTCAAACAGGGAGCAGAAAATGTCTACGATATCGAATACAGTGACGATTCCAGCCGACGACCCACGCCGGAACCTGGTGGTTGAAAGCCCGGATAACAGCAATGTCCAGCACCTCGGAGTCGTGGGCGACACCTACACGATCCTGCTGTCCGGAACGGATACTGCAGGTCGATTCACGCTGATTGATATGCACGTTCCTCCCGGAGGCGGCCCTCCCCCGCATCGCCATGATTTCGAGGAGACCTTTATTCTTCTCGACGGCGAACTGCAAGCTACCTTCCGAGGGGAGAAGCGTACTGTGCGCGGTGGAGAAACGATCCACATTCCAGCGAACGCTCCTCACCAATTCCATAACGGCTCGTCGAAGCCGGTGAGGATGCTTTGCATCTGCTCGCCGGCAGGCCAAGAGGAGTTCTTCAAAGAGTTGGGAACAGTGGTTGCGACGCGTACCACTCCGCCTCCAAAGGTCGATGCAGCGCAGGAAGCAGCGTTCATCAAGAAAGCAATTGAGCTGGCTCCGAAGTACCGAACTGAACTGCTCAAAGAAGCGAGCTAGGGCCGATGTGCGCCAGGGAACAAATTATGTAACAGGCGACTCGGCTTGCTCAGAGCTCGAAGTCATGTCCATCGACCGGCCGAACGCCGCAACTGGGCCATGGCCGTCAGTCTGGGGAACGCACCTGGCTTCAGCCACACTGCACTTCGCGCTGCTTCGATTCTCGGAGAGTGCTAAATCGCCATAAGCGGCCAATCGCTTCCCATTTTCATTCAGGTGGTCTGGAGTTTTCTTATCTCGGTCAGGATCTTGATGAGGCGGATGGAGAGTCTGAGGAGACGATTGCGCGCATTACCGTTAGGGAGAGAACGGCGGAACATCTCCATGACGTGCTGAGCGGCGACTAAGGAGTCGATGAGGCCATCGATGCCTGTACGAACTGGTTCGGTAGATGTTTTGGGTTGTGGAGCCAAATGCCTAGGCTTGGAGCGAGCCAACTGGAACTCACGTTCGAGATCGGTGAGGGCGACATCGACGTAGCGCATGGTCATACTTGGATCGACGTGGCCGAGTAGTTTCATCAGGACGGGGAAGCTGACTCCTGAGCGAAGCATCTCGGTGGCGTAGGTATGCCTGAACTGGTGGGGGACGATACGCGTAGAGAGTCCGAGGGAGTGGCAGACCTGATGAAGATAGTCGCGGAGTGGAACGATCAGAGCCACTTTGCTTCCAGGGCGCGCCAGAAGCCGTCCATCGGCAGGCAGGGGATCCAGGGAGCGGAAGAAGCGCAGCCGTTGGACGAGATCACGGCCGAAGGCATCGATGGGTACCATGCGCTCGGTCTTGAGTTTGCCGAGGGGAACATGGATGGCCCATTGGTTGGGGCCTGTGGCGCGCAGGCAGTGATAGGACAGGTCGACGCATTCGCCGATACGCATGCCGGTCGAGCGGAGCAGGAGGAAGACATTTCCGCCAAGATCGTTGCGACGCCTGAACTCCTGCTGGAGGAGTTGATCCTGCTCGGCGGTGAGTGGCCGTGGCAGAGTGTGAGGCGAGCGCGGAATATCCTCGCGCAGCAGCAAGTGAGCCAGTTCAGGGAGATGGCTGGTGCGAGCCAGTTCATGGAAGATGGTGCGCAGAGCAAAGAGGCGTCCGATGCAGGTTGCCGCGACCAGAGGCGGAGTCTGGCTGCGCAGGTGCGCCATCCATCCGAGGATATGAGGATCGCGGTGCAGTTGTTCGAGACGAGTAATCTTCGGATATTCTGCGCCGAGATAGACAAGGAAGCTGCGCACCACGATGTTGTAGTTACGCTTGCTGGACGGGGTGAGTGCGGTGCACAGAGACTCGACCGTATGCGCGAAGAGCGGCGCCAGGGGATGCTGGAGTGGAGCACGGCGCCAGCGCATCACGGGATCCTCGGTTGAGGATGGATGCACTGTGCTGTCGCGCGGGCGTACTGCAGGTAGACGTCCTGCGGCGAGACCTTCACATAGTGCAAGGTCGTTTCGATGTCGGCGTGGCCCATCAGCTGCATCAATGCGGGTAGGCTGATGCCGGCGCGCACCATATCGGAGGCGAACGTGTGTCTGAAGCGGTGGGGATTTGCCAACTGGACACCGGTAGTGCGGCGATGATGGCGGAACAGAGAACGTAATCCCGCGGGTGTCATACGTTGGCCACGAGCGGGCCCTTTCAACACCACGAACAGTGCTGCCGAGCAGGGATCGGGCCGCTCCACGCGGAGATAGTGATCGAGCAGTTGCGTGGTTTCCGGCGCCAGTGGCAGCAAGCGTAGCTTGTTCCCCTTGCCGCGCACCCGAAGCTGCCCTTCGGATAACAACACATCATCGCGATTCAAGGCCATGACTTCGGCGGAGCGAAGCCCATGCAGGAGCATCAGACCGACGATGGCTAGGTCGCGGGCGTTTCGAAAACTGGACCAGAAGCGTGCCACTTCATCGACCGAGAGGGGAACGATGTTGAGCCGTGGTTCCTTGATGCGCAACCTGCTGAGCTCGAAGCGGGGGCGTCCCAGACCCATCGGCCTGCGGTGCAGGTAAATCTTATGGAAGCCATGCGCCACCTGACAGGGAGCATCGGGGAACTGATTGCGGATCGCACGATCGGCACAGGCGACACGATCGTTGATGGTGGTGGCAGAAGGCGGAGGCTGCCGGCTCGACTGGAAGCGCAGGTAATCGAGCAGAGTTGATTCGGTGAGATCTTGCTGGGAGATATCGCCAGTGTGATGAACGCTCTCCCACCAGCGCATGAAGTGCAGCAGGCTGTGCGCGTAGCTGTACAGGGATTTGTCGGCCAGGCGGCGGACATGCTCACGATCGAGATACCGATTGATCCACGCAACTTCCCGACCAGTATCCTGCTCAATCACGTGCATGGGGCTGTGCGCACCTGATGATGCGGGCTGACGAATCACGCGGAACTTCATGGCTGGGCAGCCTCCAGCAGAGACCGGAACTGTCCCGCGTTCCCACCCCCAACGAAGAACGAGTTTGGATCGTAACCGTGTGGCAGCAGGACGCGAAGGGCCATGATGCCGTGTGCGCCAAGGCGATGGGCCAGTCGCTCTGCAGCCCGCTGTCCGCTCTGGTTGGCGTCGACATCGAAGGTGAGATAGACGGTGCGTTGGCCATCACACAGTTGGTGGAACTGGGCGTCATTCAGATGGGTGCCCAACGAGCAGGCCGCGTTCTGAAAACCGGCCTGGCGTAACGAGCCATAGTCGAATAGTCCTTCGACCAGGATGACTTCGTCATAATGGCGCACCTTTTCCCACGCATACAAGCCGCCCTTGCAGCCGGGCAGGAAACGATGGGCGAAGGCAGAGCCGATGCTGCGGCCGTAGAGGTTGACGATGTGCTCGCCCTGACGCAACGGGAAGATGATGCGCTGATAAAAAGCATCCGCACCCTGTGCGTTGATAAGACCGGCTGTCCGCAAAAGTTCGAAGGAATGACCTTGCGCTGTGAGATGACGCCGCAGATTTCCGCCGGGCGCATAGCCGATGCCCAGTTCTCGCATCAAGGCAGGATGGTAAACTCCGCGTTGCCAGAGATAGCCGAGCGCCTCCGGATACTGATCCAGTTGGTGCTGATAAAAAGTGGCCGCCTGTTCGAGCACTGCGATTGCATCTTTTTCTCGAGTGGCCGTTGGATCGAGATAAGCAAGGCCTTCGTGGAAGGCCAGGTAATGCGAGAGCTGCAGGAAGCGCATCAGATCGCCGCCCTGCCCGCAGCCGTGGCAGTAGAAGACATCCTTGTGTGTGTTGACGTAGAACGAGGGCCGGCTCTCCTCATGCAGCGGACAGAGACCCACATACTCCCAACGGCCCGCAGGCCGGCCAATCCAGTTCTGTTGCCGCAGGTACTCCAGCAGGGACATTCGCCGTCTGCGTGTCTCGACATCTTGGCTCACGCTTTTTTCCGCCTCTGGAACCCAGTCTGGGACGGCTCCTCTTCGGTTCCCAGGCAAGGATGGTGGGCGAGCGGATTTTTTATACGCGCATGGGCCAGAGGACTTCGAGAGCCGAAATGATCCAGGGCAACGGTGCTGCTTTCTGCACGCCAGGCTCACCACGCTCCAGCCAGTGAGCCAGGCGAGTCAAAGTGTGGGAACGAAATGAAAGTGCCGGCTGAGAACAGTCCAGACCATTCGACCAGCGGCGAACCGTGGAGGAATCCGGCACGCGATCCGCATCCTTGAATCTCGACACTGCTCTTTCCCAGGAACAGTGCTCCACAAAGCGCCGCAGCAATGTGTGGCAGCGCGCCACCAGGCTGTAATGGGTGTAAGGGAGTGAGTACACCGGCAGGAAAGTGAAGGTCCTTCCGCACTTGATGCAGCGGCCCCGGCGGATCCCGATCCAGTCGTGATGCTCGTCGTGCGCCTGCTTGCGGCGGCGCCCGTGACCGATGATCGTTTCGCTCTCACAAACCGGACAATGGCGTAAGATGATTCCGTCGTAGTCTTCCGTCCAGCCGGCCGCAGCCCTGTCCAGCGAGACGGAAACTGGGACAAAGAGGATCGTTACCCCGCAGGGGTTCTGCTCCCGGCGTGACCCGCCAAGATCTCAGCTGGAAACAGAGCCCCGCCTCCTGAAGAATCCAACTGAAAGAAAATATAGCTTTTTATGAACAGCTCTTGAGAGTTGATTCAGATTTTGGCCGGTTATCTCCGCCGATGCGCTCAGCGATAAGTCCTCGCAAGTCACATGGCCGAATAGTCGCCTTCTCGGCAACTGTGCAGCTTCACTTCTACGGAAAGCTGGTTATACACTCAAGTGGTTCTCGCCAAGCAAGCAAGGATGTCGACGTGGACAGTTCAATGGGTCCTATAAGAGGGGATGTGCATTGCGCCTGTATCAGCAATCGAGAGACCTATCAATTTCCCGATTGCCCGTCGTTTGGTAGCTATCCAGACACTCGTAAACCTTTGCCAAAAAGTAGATCTACTCGTAAAAGCTCGTCTTAGAGCAACGGGATGCAAGTACACGGGCACGAACAATCTGTCCCGGACTAACCTCCGTGATTCACATCGGTGTACCGAGAGCCCGAGAAGAGTCATGTCATCACATTCCTCCGCACCGGTCGCCCACTCAGCTGTTCCATAGAAACATTGTTCCCGCCAGGTGACAGTCAACCTCTGGGCTGGTCCTGGCTCGTTCAGCGCAATTATGTTATCTGCGGAAGGCTTAGACAGCATGGAATCCCAGCGCAATCATATTCACGACAGTGTCGCTTCGGAGACTGGGACCAAGGTCCGGAGTTTGGAGCGAGCCCTGGCCAAACGTGACATCACTGTCCCTATGGGGCGGCCCAGGAGGTTGGCGATCTCCCGATAGGTCAGCTCTTCAAACTCGCGCAACAGGATTATTTCGCGAAGCTCCGAGGAAAGCTGCTGGATCGCTTCGCGCACACGTTCGCGCTCCGTCTTGCCAACATAATGTGCATATGGGTCTGGAGATGTCTCTATCGCTATATGCGTCTTGCCTTCGTCCGCATCGAGTTCGACGAATTTAGGCGCGGTGCGTTGCTGCCGCAGCTGATTGAGCCGGATATTTCGCAGGATAGTGAAGAGCCAGCTCTTCACATTACTTCCAGCCCGCAGACTTTCCGCCCCCCGAATAGCGCGAACGTAAGTCTCCTGCACGAGGTCTTCCGCCTCGGCCTGGTTGCGGGTGAGTGCCATAGCATAACCGTAAAGCCCATTGATGTAGTGCAATAAGTTCGTGTCCTGCATCCTTGTGATCATTGCCATTTTTCGTGCTCTTGCCAAACCGACCTCCCGCGCGCATCCGCCGGCTTAGAAGGCGTGTACTTTCGCAATCGAAACCCGGTCAGCGACCGCGCCCCCGATCGGGCCTCAACCTTATGCACTGATCTCCTTCACCACCCGGTGCGCCGACTCAATAGCGCCCTGCATCCACCCATTCCATCGGGACGTATGTTCACCCGCAAAGAAGATCCGGCCTTCTCTGCGAGCATTGACAGGAATCCAGTTCAGTTCGCCAGGACCAAACGACGTAAGACCGCCGCGCTGCCACGGATCCTCGCTCCAACTCTTCACTCGAGCCGCCTCGAACTGTTCCCGTGCCCCCGGGAACACAATCTCGGCATCGGCAATCGTCTGTTGCACCCGGCTATGCACATCCATCGTGTCTAGCTTTGCCGCGTTCTCTCCAATGACATACGACAGCAGGAGGCCGCGCTCCTCCGGCGACTCCGGCCCAAGCGCCCAGAATCTCTCCGACACCAGATCTGTATTCGCAAACCCGCTCAACCCCTTCGCCTTCCAGAACTGCTTCTGCATCTGCAGAAATATCTTGTCCACTGGAAAGTACGGTCTCGGCCGAAAGTCCCCAATCAAGATCCTCGCGCAGCGTCTGGACCCTGCCTCCTGCGCGTCCCTGCCCTTCAAGAACGATCGCCTCGAAGCACAGCTTGCGAAGCTCGTAGGCGCAGGAAAGACCCGCCAGTCCTCCGCCCACAACGACCACTTTTCGCTTCGTTTCGGCCGCGCGAACAAACATTGCAGGAGCGAAGGCCGCTGCTGCCGCCGCTGCCAGGAAATTCCGCCGGTTCATCATTACTTCATCCTTATCTCTTGCTTCTCTGGAAACGAAGCAGCTGTATCACACTTCGATTAAATGCGCAATCAAATAATAGCACGAACGATCGTTCTTTAAATCATTGCTCTCGATTGCGATCGGTTTCGAGCGATTGCCTTGCACAACCCGATTGCCTTGCACAACCAGGGTCCATGGTGGAGCGCTGGTCAGAATCGAAATTCTACAAGATGCGATCGGTCGTGCTATGCTAACCAGTGATGAACCAGACGGGACGAGCTACACGGGACCGTATCCTAGACGCAGGTCTGAACCTTTTGAGTACTTCGGGCTTTGCCGGAGTAACCATAGGTCTATTGGCCAGCCAGGTTGGCATGTCCAAGAGCGGTCTCTTCGCCCATTTCAAATCCAAAGAAGAGATTGATATTGCTCTCTTAGAGCAGATGGTAGAGGTTGCCGATAAGAATGTCGTCGTTCCGGCAATGCATGCCCAGCAGGGATTGTCACGGTTGACGGCGCTCGTAGAGAACTGGTTTGGCTGGTCTACAAAGGCTGGCCTCCTCGGGGGGTGCCCAGCTGCGGCTGGGATGTTCGAACTCGACGATGTGGAAGGACCGGTACGAGAGAAATTGCTAGAGCTAGAGAAACAATGGAACGAGATTCTCAAGCAATTTATTGCCGAGTCGATTGCCACTGGGGACCTTCGTAAAGATCTCGATATCGATCAGTTTATCTGGGAGTTGATGGGATTCTACCTAAACCACCACGCGAGTCGCAGGTTCATGCGCAATCGTGATGCGAACATGCGGGCAAAAAAGGCCTTTCAAGGATTGATTGACAGGTCGAGATCTATGGGCTCGAAACGGGCTGCCAAGGCGCGCTAGGCCGTGAGAGTAGGCAAACTCCCACACTCAATGCGATCGTGAGAAGACACAAATGCGTATTCCGCGTTTGCGCGGGCACCAAGACGGATGGTAGCGTCGCAGCGGTCGCGCAGCTCCAGATGCCCAGCAACGAAGTCAGCATGGAAGTGGGTCAGGAAGACGTGGCGGATTTCGAGGCCATATTTCCCAGCGTCGACAAGGTACTGGTGGATATCGCGCTGTGGGTCGACGATAATCGCGGTCGAAGTCGCCTCGTCACCGAGTAGATAGGAGGCATGGGCCAGGCAGCCCAGGTAGTACTGTTTCAAGATCATGAGAATCTCTTTTCTGTCACCACAGCGCGCATAGGGCACGCATCTCTGAGAAAGTCGGCGAGGAAGGCGCTCGCAACTGGGCAGACCCCGCCAAACCAACCCAATCACCCTACATCTCGCATCTTCATCCCGTCACAGAACGCATTGGTTTGGATACCTGTGGTGGGGTTATTTAGGTTGGGTGGTCGTGCGGAGGTAGGGCTTGACGGTCTTGTAGCCGGGGAAGGTCTTGGCGGCTTCCTCATTGGAGACGGCTCCGGTGATGATGACGTCGTCGCCCTGCTTCCAGTTGGCGGGGGTGGCGACCTTGTGTTTCGCGGTGAGCTGCATGGAGTCGAGGACGCGGAGGATCTCGTCGAAGTTGCGGCCGGTGGTCATGGGATAGCTGAGCTGCAGCTTGATCTTCTTGTCGGGGCCGATGACGAAGACGGTGCGGACGGCGGCGTTGGTGGCCGGGGTGCGGCCTTCGCAGCTGCCGGTCTCGTCGGCAGGGAGCATGTTGTAGAGCTTGGCGACCTTGAGGTCGACATCGCCGATCATGGGGTAGTTGACGGCGTTGCCGGTGACGTCCTGAATGTCGACGGCCCACCTTGCGTGGTTCTCGACGGGATCGACCGAGAGGCCGATGATCTTGGCTCCGCGCTTGGCGAACTCGCCTTCGAGGCCGGCCATGGCGCCGAGTTCGGTGGTGCAGACAGGGGTGAAGTCCTTGGGGTGGGAGAAGAGGACGGCCCAGTTGTCGCCGATCCACTGGTGGAACTGGATGGGGCCGTGGGTGGTGTCGGCCGCAAAGTCGGGGGCCTCGTCGTTGATTCTTAGTAGCGACATGTCGGATGTTTCTCCTGAGAAGCTCGTAGCTTCAATGAATTTTGTTAGGCCGAGATGGTAGAACGCCTCGGGTTCTATAGCACCTTGGTCTATGCTCTATTCCAATTCGGCAACGAAAACCGGTACGGATCGCCCGGCCCGCTTGCGAATACAAGCGCGACGGCACAGCCAACGTGTTTTTCGGTGTTGCCGCCTAAGGCAGGACGGCACTTTACCAATCGACTGCGGATCATTGCTCGCCTGAGTTCGCCGATCGACGGATCGATCTTCTACAGCTCCTTCTCGATCAAAATGAGACTATAGCCTCCATCCACGTGATCGAGTCGGTCGCCGGGAGTCTCGCCAACAACGCGAAAACCACGGCGCTTGTAACGCTCGAGCAAGTCGGGCCGTCGATTGATAACAGTTCCTTCAACTAATCGACAGCCATACTGGCGGCAAAAGTCTTCTCCATCTAGAAGAAGTTGCTTTCCGACTCCATCGCGACGTCTCGTGGGATCAACCACTAAAAGTCCTAAATAACCTCGGCCTTGTCCAAGAATCTCAGCGTAAATCAGAGCAATGATCTTTCCCGCTTCCTCAACCAAGAGAAAGCTCCCTTTTTTCATGAGCCCTCTGATCTCTTCGAAGTCAACCCGGTCCCGCAACAAATATGGATTCTCGTCAAGAAATGCATAATTGATGAGTGAAACGATGTTAGCAAGGTCCTGGGCTTTGGCGATTCGCGTATGGAGTCCCTGAACTGATAGTTCTTCTGAAGAAGTAATATGAGGTGTCATGAGTGTACCTATGAATGCTCTTAGCGAGGTTGATTGGTGAGTAACAGATTGCATCGAGGAGTGGTTAATCTTGCAGAGCCCGCTGTCGTGGGCCCTTTGCGTAGTAGGCCGCGACCAATATGACTAACCATGACGCCGTGATGTAGAAGGTGATCCGTGTCGTACCGTTGATTGCGATCAGCAGGGCGATCGCTCCAATTGCCAGTATGACTATCCAATTTGTGTAAGGAGCTCCTTGAAGGCGGAAGCTCACCCGTTCGTGCGAGACTTTTGAAATCGTTCTCCAATAGCTGAAATGGCTAAGCATGATCGAGGTCCACATCCAAAGCGCGATCCAGGCTACCGCCGAAAGTAAATAGCCAAAAATCTCGTCAGGGATCAAATAATTAAACACAACCCCGAACATCAAAACGGCTCCAGAGAGCGTGACCGAGAGATACGGAATGTTTCGTTTGTTTAAAGCTTGCAATCGTGTGGGTGCATCGCCGGCAGAGGCTAATGCGTGAAGGATCCGACTGCTTCCATACAGAGCAGTGTTGCTTGAAGAGAAGAACGCGCTAATTGCCACGAAAGTCAAAGCTTCCGCTGCTGCCGCAAAGCCTGCCTGCTTCAAGACAAGCACAAAGGGGCTATCCTTCGGATCGATGCTGTTCCACGGATACAGCATCATGACAATGGCGAGAGAGCCGACATAAAACAAAATGATTCGAGAGAAGACACCGTTGATGGCTCGAGGCAGAGTATGCTCCGGTTTGTCGGTTTCTGCTGCCGCGAGCCCGATAACCTCCGTTCCGCCGAAAGAGAAAATGACAAGCGGCAATGCAGTAAGTAGGCCCGGGAAACCCGTAGGCAGGATGCCTCCATGCTGCCAAAGATTCCCTATATGCGCATGTGGGCCTACCGTGCCGATCTTGAAGATCAAAACGTCCAAACCGCATAGAAGCACAGCAATGAGCGTTATGACCTTGATCATTGAGAGCCAGTATTCCGATTCGCCGAAAGATTTCACGGTGCGCATGTTGATGGCGTAGAGCATCACTGTGGCGCAGAGCGCAGGAACCCATTGCGGAACGTTGGGATAGTAGCGGTGTAAGAGCAACCCGATACCTGTTATTTCCGCTACACCTACTAGCAAAAATGCAAGCCAGTAGGACCACCCAGTGATAAAACCGGCGAGAGGGCCGATGAAGCGGGTGGTGTAGGCGGCAAACGATCCAGGCGAAGGGTACGCGAGCGTCAACTCGCCAAGCGCCCGCATGATGAGATAGATCATGCAGCCAGCTAGAAGATAGGCTATTAGAAGGGCCGGGCCGGCTTGTCTGATAGCCGCTCCCGAGCCCAGAAAAAATCCGGCTCCTATTGCGCCTCCAAAGGCCATCAACTGTAGATGGCGATTTTTGAGACTACGAGATGTTTGAGCCTCCACATCGGGGGACTTGATTGCGGAAAATTGTTCCATCTTATGTCCTAACACTAGCGACCACGATTTATTCCAATTTGGGGCGTTGCCGCCCAGGGCGGGACGGCACTCTCCCAAATCGACTGCGGATCGTGCTCGCCTGAGTTCGCTGATTACCTCCTGGAGCGCAACAAAAGGCCCTGAAATGGGCACTTTCATCGCAACGCCGTTGGTTGTCGTCAGGACTTTGGCATCGACGGATCGATCTTTTCCGCCCAAGCCAGAATGCCGTCGGTGAGGTTCGAAACATTCGTGAATCCAGCCTGCTTCAGGGCCAGCGCGGCCTTCTGGCTGCGTACGCCAGCTTTGCAGTAGACGACGACTTCGCTGTTCTTCTTGTCTGCCAGCTCGGAGGCGCGGCGCTCAATGTCACCGACCGGAATCAACGACGTACCGAGATTCGCGATCTTATGCTCATGCGGCTCGCGGACGTCGAGGACGAAGACGTCTTCCTTCGCATCCAGCTTCCGTTTCAGCTCCTGCACGGAGATCTGCGGAATGCCGTCGACCACCGGAAGTTTGACATTGCTTGGCTTCACCCATTGAACGAACCAGTCACGTGCCGCTGCGGAAGCAGTTTCAAAGTCCTCACCCTCAGATTTGCCTAAGTGCCCGCCTTCCAGAAAGACAAGAGATTTCGGTTCATGGGCTCGTGCGTATGCAGCCAAGGCGATATCCGTCGGGACCAGAAAATCTTTCTTTGCCAAGATCATGCGCAACGGTGTAGGGGATATCGCATCGATACGGGACGCAGCTTCGAAATAGGAGAGACGCTCCAGAGACTCGAAGGTAATTCGGTTTTCGAAACGTCCTTCACTGGCGACTTGTGCAGCCTCAAAGAATTCGCCTGCTTCTTCACTAGAAGGAAAAAAACACGGCTGCCCCGGGGGGGCCACGAAAGGAAAGTAATTCACTTCGCCCGTCTCATAGCGTCGGATTCGATCCTGACTAAGCATCATCCCCACTCCATAGAGATCTGATGGGGTGTTAGACCGCTGCGCTACAAGGAAGCCACTAACCGCAGGAACCTGTGCCACGACACATTTAATGCGACGGTCGAAGGCGGCGACCTGAAGCACGTGCCCCCCAGAGAAAGAGAAACCCCAGACGCCGATCCGTTCCGGGTCAATCTGTGACTGCAGTTGCAGCCATGTAATGGCGTTGCGGTAGTCCTCCTGCTGGTCTTCGGCAAAGATCTGTCCGCGCGGAGTGCCTTCGCTTTCTCCGAGGTTGCGAAAGTCAAAGATCAGAACGGCGAAGCCGGCGTCTGCGAACCGCTCCGCGAACTGGGGCAGGCCCACCTCTTTGGTTGTGCCCATACCGTGCGCCATCGCGATTGCAGGCAACTTCTTGCCCTCTGTTGCGGAGTAGTTATCGGGAAGATAAAAGAGGCCGGAACAATTCAGCCCTTTGCTCTTGAATACAATTTTCTGCTGCATGGGTGCTCTCCTCAGTTGGTTGAATAGGCCGAAAGGAAATCGGCTTAGGCCCGCTAATGGCTCACAACTAGAGATTAGCACGCTCGATCGTGCTATTCTTTTTTCTATCGCCAAGAAACCTTCCTGTCGCATCAACCCTGTGTTGCGACTCACCGGAGTCGCAACAGATGGCGGCGCGGGCCGGACTCGAACCGGCGCATCAGGGTTCTCCCTTACCCCTTGGGTACCGCGCCTTGGTTGAACTGGAAGATCTCGCAGAATGCTGTAACGATGCGGTAGCGCCTGGATTGTGTCATCGCATTAGGCGGGCGGAGATTTCGCCCAGGGAGATTTCTGACTGTTTCCCAAGCTCCTCGAACTCCGATTTGCTGATGTCTTCTAACGCCGCAATCAGCTCCGTCATTAACTCTGCCGCATCCGCGTGGTGACATAGACCTACGCTTTGTCCTGTCTACAGAGTCATCAAGTCTCCTCGACCCTGCATGGAAGCAGGCTGCGCCACCGTTTGTACTAACGCATGTTGCAGGGGGAACGGCATAACAGTGCTGTCGATATCGTTTAGTTCGTCCATGAGGTGGTTCTTGATCCCTCTAGCAAGACGGCCGGTGAATTTGTCCGTAAGCTCAGTCCTTGTTGTGTCCTTTGACAACAAAGCCTCTCGGTGTGAGGTGTTCGCACCTGAACCTTTGCAAGCAAGGAAAGCGGTACCAATTTGGACGCCTTCAGCACCCAATGCAAGGGCGGCCTTCAGGCCACGCCCATCCGCGATTCCCCCGGCCGCCACAACAGGAATTTGTACTGCATCCACCACCTGAGGGATCAACGAAAAACTCCCCATGAGCGATTGCACAGGTGAGCGAAGGAAGGATCCGCGGTGGCCTCCGCCTTCGAAACCTGAGGCCACGATCAGATCGATGCCTGCCCTTTCGAGATCTAAGGCTTCTTCGGGTGTCGTGGCCGTGGCTATGGTGCGAACTGATTTCCGGCGACACTCCGCTACGATTTCTGAAGGCGGAATTCCGTAGACGAAGCTGAGCACCGGAGCCCCAGCGTTGATAGCTGCATAGCACTGTGCCTTGAAGTTCTTGGCACGACTTGTGGTACAGACGGCGCTTCTACACCCAATTCTGCATAGTATTGCGCGAGTTCGACTATTTTCTTAGCAGCAGTATCGTGATTAATGAATGCCAATTGCGGATCGGAGGTTGACACCCACAGATTCACCGCGAATGGCTTGTTTGTAAGACTGAGCATCTCGACGACAGCATCGCGTATTGCTGACTCGCTCAGTGAGACAACTCCGAGTGAACCGAGGCCCCCGAGATTGGAAACGGTGGCCGTGAGGCGCTGAGAGGCAAATCCGCCGAACGGCGCCTGAATGATCGGATAGACGATCCCCAGCAGTTCCTCGACTCTGGAGCTAACTTTCGACACCAGCTTACGCCCATTTTCCTGCATGCGCTCCTCCGTCAAGATGTACAACCGCCCCATTCAAAAATGGAGCAGCCTCCATGTAGAGCAACAAATCGGCCACCTCGTCGACTCCTGCTAGTCGCTTCATCGGACTCAGTTGCTTCAGAAATTCATGGGCCTCGATAGGATTCATGGGCGTATTCACAACACCTGGAGCAATCGTGTTGAATCGAATCCCCTCATCTGCGTATTCGATCGCCAATGCTCGCGTGACAGACTCCAAGCCGCCCTTGCTGAGGTTTGCGAGGCTTGCCGGCAAGCCGGCGACGGGCTGACTTACGAGCGACGTTGTCAGATTGACGACATGGCCGGACTTCTGAAGACGCATTCTCGCGACCGCGAGCTGCGACACGAAAAAGAACCCAAACAGATTCGTCGCGACGGCGACTCGAAGGTCTTCCGTTGTGTACTCCGTGAAGGGTTTAGGAAGAAAAACGCCCGCATTATTCAGCAGCAGATCGATAATCCCAAAGTGTTGGATGGCAGTAGCCACGACTCGCTCAGCCGTTTCCGGGAGGCTGATATCGCCATCCACTAGTTTGATATGTTCTGTCTCGGCTAATGTTCGCGCAGAGGTAATTCGCCGCGAGTTGGCGACCACGCGGTAACCATTCAGGCTCAGCTTCTTCGCTAACTCGAGCCCTATTCCGCTGGAGGCACCGGTAACGATCGCTGTCTTGGCTCTTTGTTCGGGTAGTTCGTCTGGGACAGATTTGAAGTATAAGGACGTTGAATCAGTCATGATGAGTCACCCCTTGCCTCATCAGAGAGTAGCGAACGTAGCCGTCGCCTGCTTGCCCAAAAGCGTCATGTTTACATAAAGACGTCAGGAACTCGTCGATACTGATTTGGGGCTACTGCAACGGTTTTACAGAAACTCTTGGACAGGTGAGCATGGCTCGAAAATCCGCAAGCAGCTGCAATCTCAATCAGCGGGATGGAACCGCGTCGCAGCATCTGTTTTGCCCGCTCGATGCGAAGTTGTATCAGCCATTGGTGCGGGAAACATCCTATACTGGCGCGAAACATACGTAGGAACTGACTCTTGCTATAACCACTCTCGCGAGCCAGAGTGTGGAGGTCGAGGTCTTCGGCGGCTCCCAGCTCCATCCTTTCAAGTACCCGACTAAGCGCAAACGTCGGCAATTTGCTGCGCCTGACGAGTTTGAAGTCTCTTGTATCGCTGGCAAGTCTTGAGAAACGCAGGGCAAGTGCGCGCGTTAGAAGTTCCACGTAGAGTCTTCCCGATGTACCGCCAGAGCGGGCTTCATCGGCCAGGAGTGTGATCAGGTTTCCTACAGAGCTATCGCGGAGATTTGTTCTGCGGCTGAATTCTGCTCTGTGCGGTAGGTCGGATTCGGCGCTAAGTTCAGTTATCAAGGAGGGGTCAATCGAGCAGATAATCATCTTTGTGTGAGTAACCGGTCTGCAAGCGGGAATCCACCCGGCGGGAAATACGTTGATGGCTCCCGGAGAGAAGGAATAGGGAGCAAAGCGGCCGGGCGAGAGTTCACTCTCCCCTCGTGCCCGATGATTCGTGAACAACGTTATGAAGTGATCGGCGGACGAAGCCTCAGATCTCTCGGTCGGGGAAGCATCATGAAATTCGAGACGGACACCGTTCCAGCCCAGATCTTGGCTGGAGAAGAACCGAGTTGATGATCCACGCACCAAGGCATCGATCCCGGCGCGCTTGCGATTATATTGTCTCGATGAGCATGAGGTGATACGCGCCGTTCCGCAAGCTTCTACTTGAGTAAAGCGATTCATCGGGGACCAGGTCTCCTTTGGCGCCTGGGAGTTAATGCTGACAGTCCTAAAGGGACCTGCGCCTATCAATAGCTAAACACCTCACGTCAATTTCTATTCCCATGTATGAATAACTTTTGGCGATAAATCGATTCGGTACTAAGACGGCGAAATGCCGAGTTGAGGGCAGTGTCGGAGCGTCTGCCTCACTCAGCCGACGAATAACTGAGACCCTCACTTCTGCACTTGGAGTTCTGCCATATCGCATACATTCTTCTTGCATCATTTAGATTGCATATACACTCTAATGTATTCAAAGAGTTTGCAACACCACGGGGCTTTCACAATGAGGAGATCACGAGAAGAAGCAGCAGCGACCCGCCAGCGAATTGTAGACACGGCATCCCACGAATTTCGCGAGAACGGCATCGCAGAAACAGGTCTCAGCGAATTGATGGAAGTAGCAGGACTGACTCAGGGTGGCTTTTACAAGCATTTCGAATCGAAGGACCAACTGGTTGGCGAAGCCATCGAACGCAGCTTTGATCAGATCATAGGGGAGTTGGCAGCTTCCATAAAAGGCAAGCCTCCTGATGCTGCTTTCAGGGCCGTTGTGGATGGATATTTGTCAGCGAAGCACCGCGACCATAGTGCTGAAGGCTGTCCATTGTCTGCATTAGGGACTGAATTGCGCCGCTCAGGCGAACCAATCGCCGAGGTTGCTACAGAAGGCATGAAGCAGATGATTGAGTTGATAGCAGAGCAGCTCGAGGCAGGTGTTTCGCCTGAACAGGCCAAGAAGCGGGCGACAGCTGTCTTATCCGCCATGGTCGGGGGGATGGTGCTAGCGCGCCTTGCCAACAATGCTCGACTGTCGGGTACCATCTTGCGTGATGTGAAAGAGTTCATTCTGCAAAACTGACTGTTCTCCAGCAGGTGGCTACAGCGTTTCCGCGAACGACTCACTTTAAGGGAGAGATCGTCCAGGCCGTTTACGAGGGCATTGGGCACAAGCTGGACACATCGCTTGGAAATGTGAAGGTGGACGTCCTCGTTGACAAGAGACCCAACTTCAGGCTCGCCAATTTCTGTAGCATTATTCGAGATTCGGCGTGCCGACGATAAAAAGAATGGGAGTCGAGAAAATCGGCTCCCTGTAAGTTTGGACCACTTAACGGAGAAATGCGCTTCGGTTTGCCTCCAGAAACTCGGGGAAACTGGTGGGACTCTTGCCGCCAATCTTGAGGACGAGATCATTGGTACCAGCAAAAACCCCGTTCTGATGATCCTTGGCAATTTCCTCGAAGTGTTGCCAGAGAGTGTCGGTATAACGTCCGTGTTTCAGTGCCGGGTTTCCCTTTTCATCAAGAGATTCCGCCCCTTTCGCCGCGAGTTTCTTCAACTCCCACGCGTCGATCTGTTCATAGGCCACAGACTTGCCGATGACCCTTCCGATCTCAGCCGCAATCTCTGCAAAGGTATATTCCTTCTCTCCATACAAAGGATAGATTTTACCCTTGTGCTCTTCTGGAGACAGCAGGATGTTGGCAATCACTCGCGCCTGATCCTCCGCAGCGATGGGAGCATGTTTTCCGGTTCCAAATGGAAGCCTTAGCGTTCCCGCCTTGATTAGGTCCGTCCAGTACAAGGCCCACTCGGAGAATAGAGTCGGTCGAAGATGGGTAGTCGGTACACCGGACCAATTGAAGATCTGCTCGGCGATCCAGTGATCCTGAGCTGCGTGGCTCTTGGCTTCACGTCGTGCAGAAATTTGGGACATATTCACGATTGCGGACACACCAGCTTCTTTCGCCGCCTGAGCGAAGTACGCTGTCGCCTGAAGAATGCCAGGCATGATCGGGTAGACGAAATACGCTCCCTGTACGCCTTCAAGTGCTTTCCGAACGGCCTCAAAGTCCAACAAATCTCCGACAACCAATTCAGCGCCTAATGTCTCAAGGGTTGCCGAGCGCTCGTCTTGGCGATGAACATACGCTTTGACCTGTGTTCCCGCCTCTAAGAGGAATTTCACAGTTTTCCCCCCTGTTGCGCCCGTTGCGCCAGTCACCAGGAACTTGCTTGACATAAAACCATCCTCCAGCAATGAGCTTGTTTCGTATCACACAGATCGACACGTAACTTTAGAGTATGAGCGAACTCTAAAGGATTCTCGTTCTTGCTCAAAATTGGGGGCCGCGACGAGTTCCTGATCTCTTTATGTAAACATGACGCTTTTGGGCAAGCAGGCGACAGCTGCGTTCGCTATTCTCTGATGAGGAAAGGATTTTAACTCATGATACGGGAGTCTGGAATTGCATTCTTGGAAGCGCTGGATTACGACTTTAATCTAAGCAAGCTGGAACGCGTGATGTCCGGTGCGGGTAAGGTTGCCGCGCTCGGTCATGAGCTCGAACGGCGTGGGCTGAAGCGCACGATTGTGGTGACTGGGAAGACTCTGGGCGGGTCAGCGCTGCTTGAAAAAGTGACGGGAGCCGCAGGCGCGCGGTGCGTTGCAGTGTTCAAAGGCGCGCGGCAACACGTGCCACGGAGCAGCGTGCATGAATTGCAGGCGCTGATCGAACGAGAGAACGCCGATTCGCTGATCGGTTTTGGTGGCGGCAGCCCGATCGATACTTGCAAAGTAGCGAGCCATCCTTTTCTCGAAAGGCGCGAGATCATTCAGATTGCGATCCCGACGACGTTATCCGCGGCCGAATACACGTATGGCGGCGGCGTGACGGACGAGAAGACGCTCGTCAAATCGACCGTTTCCGATCCGCGGCTGCAGCCGAGGACAGTGATCAACGATCCGGAGCTTACGCTCGAGACTCCGGAGTGGCTTTGGGTGGCGACAGGGATGCGCGCGCTCGATCACGCCATCGAGACAATCTACGCGAAGAGGCATCATCCATTGAGTGACGCATTGGGTGCGAAAGCGATCTCGCTGCTGGTGGAGCATCTCAAACCGTCGATCGAGACGAGCACGGCGGAGCAACTCGCGCATCGCGGGGAATGTCAATTCGCGGCGTGGTTTTCGATTTTTGGATCGATGAACACGCGCTTCGGAATTTCACATCTGCTGGGGCATCAGATTGGGCCGAGATGGAACATCGCGCATGGGATTACGTCGTGCATTACCCTACCCCACGCTATGCGGTTCATGGCGGGAATCGCGCCTGAGCGATTTGGGCCTATCGCCGAGGGATTAGGCATTCCGTTCGATCGGGCGAACCGAAAGGCGAGCGCGCTCGCGTGCGCGGATCGCACCGCACAGTTCATTGCGAGCTTCGACGTGCCGCATAGTCTGAATGATGTTGGCGTTTCGCGAAACGAAATTCAGCAGATCGTGCCCGCAGTCTTACACGAGGTTAAGGAACGGGCGGTGGTTGATAAGCCGATCACGGAGGCTGAGGTTGTCGCGCTGCTGGAAGCGTCGCACTGACTAGCAGGAGTTCACTGCCGAAAAAGACTGCGCAGCCCCCGCCGGTCACTGCTTCCGAGGCTGAACGTGCTGGCCGCCAAAAAACCGAATCGTTTAGATGGGTCGACGAGATCGCTTCATTTTGCTGGCGCTTGATTGCCCGGTGGTGACGCCGGCAGTCTATATTGGCAGCACTTCAGACCAAGCCACATTGCCGTATAGTAGGCATCTTGGACACTTGGCACCCAGCGGTGTGTCGAGAGTCTTCGCTGCATTGTTCCTTGCGAACTACGAGCACGCCGGCTTCGGATTCCGGCGTGCTGGTAGCGATTCGTTCGTTATCGAGCGGCGTGGAATGTGGCACACGTATTGTCCACGTTACTTTCGAGCGGTCATCCCATTAGGCGGCGCGGGTGCGAAATGCGCGCGCCCATCATCGATCAGCCATTTATCGCCGTGGCGGGCGGCCACGAAGAAAAAGTTGATCGGTATCACAGGGATGATCGTCCCATCTGGACCGTTCACATTGCGCACGGTAAGGAGCGAGTCGGCAACCGCCACATCGGGTTTGATGAAGCGGACCCGGTAGTTGGAGAATGCTGCTTGCGTGCTACCGTTGACGGCTTGCTGCGCCTCGGGACCGAAGTCCTTCACCATTGCGACGCGCCCTTGCAGAAAGTCACCCTGCGGCGTCACGAAGGTTCCATCTTCGGCGAATAGGGACGCTCGGACTTCGGCATCCTTCTGAAGGAAAGCCTTAGCAAAGCTGTCTCCGAGAGCGCGAACGGCTGCTTCGTCTCGAGCCTGGCTGGCACTCGCAGAGCCGGTTGCACCGATGGCGAGCGTGCACGCGAGAAACGCTAAGCCGAGACGGTGCATCAGGCCGCGGAGCGCTGACTTAGGCTTCTTCTGGGGTGTTGAATCGATGGTGTGAGCGGCGATCAAAGCAGCTCGGTACGTTTGTGAGATTTTCATTTGTTTCTCCTTAATTGTCATTTCGTTCTCCATAATTTGTCGTTTCTTTTAACTAACGCTTTCCGGGTGGCTAAACGTCGCACTCAGCCTTTTAAGGGTGTGTTTGCAAGAACCTCCACTTTTTCCACCTGAGGAGAAACTGCAAATAATTCGCTAGCTCGTTCCCCCAACGCCTTCGCGAGCTCGCCAGTCAAGTGGGCGTTGCGACCCGCTTCATTCGCGAAGGTATCGAAGATGCCGAACTTCCCCGGCCCGAGCTTGATCGCATACCATTTCAAGGTCGCTTTCTCATCCAGCGCGAGTGGCTGAGTTGACTTTAGAAATGCCTCGGCCTCGGCATCCTTGCCTGGGCGTGTCTCGAGCGTGACTAACAATCCAATTGATTCCATTGTTTCCTCCTACGTTGAATTAGTTCCGACCGATTGAACATGACCCCGTCGCCGCTTTGTCGACGCTTCCGTGATTGGCAGCCCGAGTCCATAATTATGAGTAAACTGCACATCGGATACGGGATTGTGCGGGATTCTGCTCGATGGTCGGAATCTTGCTGAATTCGCGATCCCAGAGACACAACTTCCAACAAACTCACAACTAGATTTGCGAGCTTGTCTTAAGCGAAACGAAGACAAGAGTTCGAATGAGCTGGCCAGGCCAGTCAGAATTGTTGATGGAGGCGACAGCGCTGAAGCGATCGCAAAGAGCGATGAGTTACGAATACTGGACAGATCTGGACTTTAACAACTTACTAAAAGGCAAATCCGTGAAAGGGGACAATGTGGCTGCGGACGACAACTCACAGGCGTGGCATAACAGCTTCCGCTTCGGAGCGGGGTTCCAAATCGTAAGGCACTCCCCAGCCTAAGAAATCCTGGCGATATTCCGTCGGACTAACTCCACAGACGTCACGAAAGACCTGCGCAAAGTGCTGCTGGGTCTTGAAGCCGCAGGCCACGGCCACGTCTAAGACGCGCGTGGCGCGGTCGCGCAACATCGCCTTAGCACGCTCGATTTTTTGGCGCAGAACGAATTGATGCGGGGTTTCGCCCGTTGACTTCCGAAACATGCGTGCGAAATGAGCTGTACTCAACTCTACAGATTGCGCTATCTCGTCGAGGCTCAAGTCGGCGTCCATATTCGCATCAACTAGCTCTTTAATCCTTCGCAAGCGCGCGGAGCCTAGTCCGCCACGGTGTGTCTGCACCGGACGGTGCCCAACTGCATGACCATTGATTAGCGCCATGGCTATGGCCTGTTCGACGGAATCCAGAAACAGCCGCCCGCTCGGAAACCCAGCCACCATCTCCGCATGAACGGCCGTAACCAGCCCACGCAGGCGGGGGTCCGCAAACTTGCGATACACGCGCAGTTCTACCTTTCCGTCAGAGGTGGCCTTCAGTGCCACATCGGAAATGCTGAGCTGCAAATACGGTGCGTCCATGAGCCCAACCCACTTCCCCTCATGACGGTGGGGCAAAAGCATCTCGCCCGCAACGTAACGAAACTCCGTCAGCTCGGTTCGGCGCACGCCCATCTCAATGGAGCCGGGCCGCAGCGCCATTCCGAGAACCTGCTCGGGCCGCACCCAAAGACGCGGCTCTGTGACGGATTGGGGTGGAACGAGTTGAACTCTCATTCATTTACTCCAGGCCTTAACTCTGTGCGGTCAGCCGCGAAGAATGGGGGCTCCGAAGGGAGCACCCGTCATTCCGCCGTCAACCATCAGTTCGACCGCGTTGATGTACGACGAATCGTCCGAGGCGAGGAAGAGCACAGCCTTGGCCAGATCTTCCGGTTCGCCCCAACGGCCAAGTGGAATCGTGGAAGACATGAAGTTGGAAAGTTTTGCGGATTCCTCTGTAGTAGCATTGGCGCGCTGCCCACGCTTCCAGATGGGAGTCTTCGTCGCTCCCGGGGCCACCACGTTCACGCGGATCTTGCGCGGCGCAAGGTCGGCGGCGATGGACCGCGACATCGAGACGAGTCCGCCTTTCGTGGCAGCGTAGGCAGCCACGCCCGGTTGGCCGAGATAATTGTGCACTGATCCGTTGAAGATGATGCTGCCGTTGTCGTTCAACAGAGGAGCGGCTGAATTGACGGTAAAGAAAGCACCGTTGAGGTTGGTGTGGACCACCTTCTCGAAGATGGCTTCGTCGGTCGTGCCAGTCGGTGTCCGGCCAGAGATGCCGGCGTTGGCGAAGACGATGTCAAGTTTGCCAAAGTCTTTGGAGAGTTCAGCGAAGAGCTTCTTGCGATCCTCCGCCACCGTAACGTCGGCGCGATAGCCGCGCGCGCTGGGGCCGAGTTCGGCGACCGCTTCATCCAGCGTCTGTTGATCCCGGCCGGTGATGGCGACCTGAGCGCCTTCTGCGATGAAAAGGCGGGCTGTGGCCAGGCCGATGCCGCTGTTGCCGCCGGTAATAAGAGCCTTCTTGCCTGTGAGCTTCATAATGCCTCCTTTTTGTAAGACCGGCCATTAAATATGATGACCGTCATACTTGCTATAGGATGACCATCATAGATGTAGGATGCAGAACAAGCTTATGCGCTATCCCGTCGAAGAGACCGCCGCCAAACATGAACGGATTGTGAAGGAAGCTTCCCGCCTCTTCCGAGAGGGGGGATTTGAAAACGTAACCGTGGGCAAGGTGATGAAGGCTGCTGGCCTTACCCACGGCGCCTTCTATGCGCTCTTCAGCTCAATACAAGAGCTTCAGGAAGCTGCCGTTGCCTATGGACAGGGCGTTTCGGCGCGCCGCGCTCGGAGCAATGGTGCAACCAGGCAGGGCAGGCGAGCCTACGCCGAGCGGCACCTTAGCCAACGGCGTCGGGGACAATCCGGGCGACGGCTGCACTATGGCCGCACTGGCGCAGGAGGTGGTTCGCTCGACGCCCGGACTAAAACTGCATTCGAGCGAGGACTTGAGGAAACGGTCCCGTTTATCCAGTGCTTTCTGACCTGAACATGCTTCTTCTAGCCGACGGCTGCGAGCGCACCGAGGCGGAGTATGCCGAGCTCTATCGCGCCGCAGGATTCGAGCTGACCAAAACGGTCGCAACAAAATCGCCTACGGGGACGACCGTCATCGAAGGCCGGCCGATATGAGCCGTGCGCGATCCTAAATCAGGCGGGGTACGCGGTCCTATCGCGGTAGGGATGCGCATTGTTGTGCACCCCTCCGCACAGATCCCGGTGGGCGTGATTCACGCACCGGGCTCCCACCTTGGGTGTTTGACGGCGAAGCGAACGCTCGGCCAGGGATGAAGGATGTGAGACGGTGGTAAGAACTCTGCCGCGAGCTTCGCCATCCGGTTCCAGGTAGCTCGGTCCCGTTGGCTGCGCTGTACGAGCGAGCGCCTCCAGAGATCGACTACATAGTGACGGAAGGCCCCGAGGCATCTGCTGTTGGCCGGTACCGCGTGATACGCGAAGTATCCGCGAACGACCTGTTGCAGCCACTTACCCTGGAGCGGAATAGGTTCGTGCATGTGCCGCCGCAACTCATCTTTGATTGCTCGCAACCTCGCCCGCATCCGGTCGGGGCGCGTCTGCCGCTTGAGTTGGAAGGCTGGAAGCGGTTTGATGACAAATTTACTGCGACAGGCGTATCATGCTCGCGTTCAGGGGCAAAGTCGGAAATTCCAGCCGAAATCGGAAAGTTCTCAAAGGAGGTGTTGCTATGAAATCCAGGTTAGGTTTCGCGCTCTTTCTGCTCGTCTCGCTCGTTCCTCTCACAAGTGCCGGCTATGACAATAGAGACGATACGCTGGTGCGATTCAAGGGCGGCATCGGGGTCGATCCGATCTCCAACGTCACGGTCACCGGAACAACTACCACCGCTTCACCGAATACTGTACGGGGCATTTCTGCTGCTGGCCAGATATGGGTGATCGCCGATCTCAGAGCTGAAGTGAGTGTCGACGGGCATATTCGTGTTGTCGGTCGCGGCTTGTTGCTGGGCGGTGGCAACGGCATCGGAACAAACGGGGGGCAGAGTGTTTTTGCTACTCTCTTCTGCGGGCCTGCCGCCAGCGCTACTGCCTCTAGCTCAAGTATGACCGGCGTGCCTCTCGAGGCTGATGGTGACTTCACAATCAACGATGTTCTGTCCCCGGCGCCGCCCAATCCATGCACCACGCCAGTTCTCCTTATCCAGACGACTGGCGGAACTCATTCTTGGTTCGCTGCGGGCATCGAAGACTAGAGTTACAGGAAAGTGGGCGAGTACCCTCTCAATTGGCGCCGGCGTGCTCTCTGTTCTCCGCCAAGCGAACCCCGCTGAGTCCGTTCACGCACTTCGCGACACCTGGTACAGCGAATCTGCAATGCGCTGGCGATAGGCAGGTTGGCCTAGTTCGTGTGCATCGTCGGGGTTGGTGAGGAACGAGATTTCGGCAAGGATAGACGGCATGTGGGCGCCGATGAGAACGACGAAGGGAGCCTTTTAACTCCACGGTCCTCAAGACCTGGGTTGCCCTGATCCAGGCCGCTATAGAGAGACCGCTGCACACATTGACCGCGAACTCGCGCGGTTCTTCAATCTTGTCCTTGAGGGTGATCTGCTTTACCGGATCGGACGGTTTAGGATTCTCATTTCCACTTGCAGGATGCTTCGAATCATCGTATCGGTTTTTTTACATCTTGCTGGGAATCTGTCCCGGAACGAAGATCGTCCTCGTTACAGAGTCGGTTCCTCCCGAGACACCAGACCAACTGGAGGCGCAGGGCTATCACTTCCAGATGCTTCCTGCACCTTTTAGCCACGAGGAGTTGCACACAGTGATGTTCGGCGAGGCTCAAGGCGAAGTCCTAAAGCGAGCGAGACAGGACAGGCCGAGGCCCTCGGTCGCAAAACGGCTGAGGGCCTCCTCGTCTGCATTGACAGTATTACCTCCGATCCGATTTCAGGCGAGCAGCGCGCGTCCCTTGTTAGTGGGCAAGTGCTGGACATCTGTTTGTGCGATACTGCTGGCACCCGCCTGACAGGCGGGCGTTTTATGACAAACCCTGAGGCATCACTCAACCTGGAAGCGAGTCCAGTACCACCATCCCTCGCGCAAACCCTGCCCAGCGATGCGGTGCTCGATGCGTTGAAGATGATCCTTCTCGGCGCACCCCTGAACGAGGTTCTGACGACTATCACCCGCCTGATCGAAGCTCACAGTGCGGGAATGCAGTGCTCGATTTTCCTGCTAGACGAAGACAGCTTGCACCTGCGCTATGGCGTCGCCGCAAGCCTGCCAGAAGCGTACTGGGCAGCGACTGATGGATTATGCATTGGTCCTAATGTCGGATCATGCGGCACAGCCGCTTACCTTCGTCAGTCTGTGTTCGTCTCTGACATCGCTTCTGACCCGAGATGGGTGAAGTATAGAGACTTTGCTCTACAGAATGGACTACGCGCGGCTTGGTCAACTCCCATGATGTCGCGCGACGGCAAAGTGCTGGGGACATTCTGCATGTACTACCGCGAAGTTCGGCATCCTGGGCCGGCCGAAATTCAGTTGATCGATTACGCCAGCCGCATTGCCGGAATCGCCATCGAGCGTGATCGATCGCAGACGGCCCTGACAAGGGCATTCGAACAGATCGAGAAATCAGAAGCTCAACTTCGACATATTGTTGATGCCATACCTCAGATGATCGGGGTGCTGAATCCGGATGGCACGTTTCTTTATATGAATCAGACCATGCTCGATTACACGGGCCTCACAATTGAAGAGGTCATGGCGACGGATGTTCGCGATCGAGCCTTTAATCCGGAGGATGTCGCGCGATTCCGACGTGAGCGCCTGGGATCGCTTTCGCGGGATGTGCCATTTCAAAACGAAAAACGAATCTTGCGCAAAGATGGTCAGTACCGGTGGTTTCTCATCCATTACAACCCGCTGCTTGACGACCAGGGACGAGTGATTCGCTGGTATGCGACGGGAACTGACATAGATGATCGCGTCCAAGCTGAAGAGAGGACACGCAACGAAAACCTGGCGTTGCGAGAGCAAATCGATCGTGACTCGATGTTTGAGGACATAGTCGGCTCCTCGGACGCGTTGCATAAAGTGCTCCGCCAAGTCCGCAAGGTGGCACCTTCCGATGCGACAATTCTGATTCTGGGCGAAACCGGTACGGGAAAGGAGTTGATTGCGCGCGCCATCCACAAGCGATCGAACCGCACTGATCGGGCATTTATTGGCGTGAATTGCGCCGCAATCCCACCATCGTTGATTGCTTCCGAGCTCTTCGGTCACGAGAAAGGCGCCTTCACCGGTGCGACACAACGGCGCCTGGGGCGCTTTGAATCGGCGAATGGCGGGACGATTTTCCTGGACGAAGTCGGCGACTTGCCCGCGGAGGTCCAAATCGCACTGTTACGAGTGCTGCAAGAACATGAAATCGAGCGCGTCGGCAGTGACAGGCCAATTCCCGTTGACGTGAGAGTGCTGGCAGCCACCCATCGTGATTTGAACGCGCTCGTGGCCGAAGGCAAGTTTCGCCAAGATCTCTTATACAGACTGAATGTCGTCCCTATTGAGATGCCCTCGGTGCGTGAGCGCGCGGCTGACATTCCCTTGCTCGTCGAGTACTTTATTGATCGCTTTGGAAAAAAGGCTGGAAAGAAGTTCAAGACCATCAATCGAAAAACTCTCCAACTGTTCCAAGCGTACAGCTGGCCGGGCAACGTTCGTGAGCTACAAAATGTAATTGAGCGGGCCGTCATCCTGAGCGACGGTGATACTTTTTCTGTGGACGAGACATGGCTCAAGCACGAACTGCCACAGGTCGCTAGTGCAACAGTCGCACTGAGTGGTGCTTTGGTTAGGCAAGAGAGGGAAATGATTGAAGCCGCGCTGGCAGAAAGCCACGGCCGAATCTCCGGGCCAGCGGGCGCGGCAGCAAAGCTAGGGCTTCCAACGCGGACCCTAGACTCAAAAATCAAGCGCTTGGGAATCAACAAATTTCGGTTCAAAGTTTAACAGTCTAGCTGATTCGATCGCGGCAACCTGCGTAATCGGCCCGCGTTTTCCTCACCATACAGGAATTCCTCAAAAATCAGGATAGGCGGCAATCTTAAGTTCATATCTCCTCAGTGACTTGAGAATGGCCCCGTCGTTGCATTCGTAGGAGTGCGTGCGTTTTGGAGCGGAAAATCCATGACGCTGAAGATTGAACGGATTTCTGGTAAGGGCAAAACGCGGATTCGGCTGAGCGGGGAGTTTCGATCTGAGCACGTTGATTCGGTTACTACCACGGGAAGGACGGCTTTGACGCTCTCACTCATGCGAAATCGATCCTGGTTTCGCCGCCCGACGTCGCCATCGAGCACCGTTTCCCGCCCTACACGCCCGAAAAGGTACAGGAGCTCAACCAATGGTTTGCGTACTAGCAGGCGATGTTGCGCAGCAATCCCTAAGCGTCAAGATCTACGAAGATCGATAGGAAACAGTCCATGAACCTGTTGCACGCCCTCTTTACCCGGAACCTCTTGATGTCAGGAGTAGCAATTGTCCGCTATATTCCTCGGGCCTTCCGGGTGAGGCAGGTGGATGGAGCGGCAGGCGTATCGCCGTCGTGTAGCGAGTGTGACGCCTCACTCCCCGCGTCAGTGGGGGACCATGGAGGTTGACCAGATGCTTCACCACTTGCACGGGCGATACTCGGGCCACGGCTTGCCTTTGAACTGGATTGTGGCGGACATAGTTCGAATGAAGGATGGGATTCTCGTGGAGCACTGGGATGTGATTCAAGACGAGGCCACCCGTGAGTCATCAAAGAGCGGTCTTCCCATGTTCGGCGAAAAGTTTGGTGGGTGAGCGGCCGAAATCACAGCCCGCACCCGAAACTACGGCAGACAGATTGAAAAATTGTGATATGAAAAGCCCCAATCAGCAAGGCATGTACGGACCGAAACTCACCTCCTATTTTCGAGTGGCGGCAGGCGGGTGTTTGACGCTGGATTGGCCGCAGAAGTCGACCTTTGCGATCACTCGGATAAGTTCCGACATTGGGCTCTCAGATTTCACGGAGCCTGTCCCGCCAGGCCCCGCCATGCTTATGGCGGTAGCGATCAAACCGGTTGCCGCGAAAAATTTTCAGCATCGTTTCAACGGCAAGGCTGTGAAGACACCTTCGCTCCCAGCCTTCGGAACCAACGTTCTAGACGCACGCGCAAACCCCATGTGCTTTGTCCGTTCGGGATTTGATTTCATCCATTTTCACATCCCACGCGCAGGACTGGACGACATCGCACAGGATCACAAAATGGCACCCGTCGACACTTATCGCTTCGTACTCGGCGAAATGGACCTTGCCATGTCGCAGTTCGCGAAAAACGTACTGCCCCATATCCATGCGAATGGCGCTACGTCCCCTCTGGTCTTGGACCACCTGAGTCTGTTGCTTGGAGCACATCTGCTAGATCGTTACGCCGGGATCAAGAGACTATCCGCTGTCCCTGTTGGGGGCCTTGCACCGTGGCAGATGCGTCGAGCTCAAGAGATGCTTCGAGGGCACCTCCACGGCAATATTCGCGTGCAACAACTTGCAAGGGAATGTGAGCTTTCCGCGAGCCATTTTGCTCGCTCATTCAAGGTGAGCTTTGGAGTGTCACCGATTCAATGGGTCATAGGGCAACGCCTCTCATTAGCGAAACAGCTGCTAATTCAACGAAAGATCTCGCTCAGTGATGTTGCGATACTGTCGGGATTCGCGGATCAGTCGGCAATGACGCGAACATTTGTCAGCTGTGTTGGGGTCAGTCCGGGACGTTGGAGACGCGAGCAACTGGGGAACACCAAGCTTGTTTCGTCATCTGCTGCAAATGGAGCGGCTCCGGTCCAATTCTGATCCGATTATGAGGAACAGAGTCAGAAAGTAAAACTAGAGAGACGAAATCACTTCTTCCTGCGTGGCCGCATTGATTCGACGGTAGGCAGCCATACGAACTACACAGCAGACTAGGCCTAAAACAGCAGGATCATTCAAGAACCGATGCAGACAAAGATCCTATGGTCTTACTTGAGCGGATCTGAGCGTGACTTGGACACGCAAGCAACATCGCAGGAGAAGAGCCATGTCGAACGTCAATCTCAACGAAACCGCGCCGACCCAGTTCCAGGATATCGGCGGTGTGAGCCTCGCCTACCGGCATTTCGGCAAGGAAGGCGCCCCGCCGGTGGTGTGTTTTCAGCATTTCACCGGCACGATGAACAATTTCGATCCGATCCACACCAACCGCTTGGCGCAAGACCGTCCGGTGATCCTGGTCGATTATCAGGGTGTCGGTCGCTCGGGTGGCAAGATGCCGGACTCGATGCCCGCTATCGCGGCCGACATCATTGCCTTCGTCAAGGCGCTCGGCCTGAAGGAGATCGATCTGTTCGGTTTCTCGATCGGCGGCATGGTCGCGCAGCAGGTGGTGCTTGACGCGCCCGAACTGGTGCGGCGCATCCTCCTCGCAGGCACCGGCCCGTCGGGCGGCGAAGGCATGCAGGAATTTACGCGCGAGGTGATGGAAATCGTCAATCGTCCGAACAGCACCGAGCAGGAACGCACGCTGGACCTGTTCTTTTCGAAGAGCCCGACGAGTTACGCGGCAGGCAAGGCCTGGCTCAAGCGGATCGCCGCGCGAAAGCTGGACCGCGAACCGGAAGCGAAGCCCCAGGTCGCCGAGGCCCAGCTAGTCGCTCTTGCTAAATGGGGTGCGATCCCCGCGACAGACCGCTACGGCGATTTGAAGAAGATCAAGCAGCGCACGCTTGTCGTCAACGGCAAGGACGACATCATGGTGCCGACCATCAATTCCTACATCCTTCAGCAGCATCTACCGGATGCCCGGTTGATCCTCTACCCGGATTCCGGGCACGGCTCGCACTTCCAGTTTTCTGAAGAGTTCACCGAAGAGGCCGCACGCTTCTTCGCCGCGGCTTGAACTGTGATCAACACGCAACACATATCAAATTGAGGTGGGTGTCCAATGGCTAACGTAGTGACGGAACACAGTAATCAAGAAGCGACCACAATGATTCATGCCCACCAGACCGCGCCGACACAGTTCGTAGAGGCTAACGGAATCCGCTTCGCCTATCGCCGATTCGGCAAACCGGGCACGATTCCGCTGCTCTTTCTGGAGTACTTCAACTCCAACATGGACGGCTGGGATCCGGACGTAACCAACAGCCTTGCTGCGGATCATGAGGTGATTCTCTTAGACAATGCGGGCGTTGGCGCTTCCGGAGGAAAAACTCCGCACGTGGTCGCGGAGATGACGAAAGATTGCGTTGCTTTCTGCCGAGCCCTCGGCTTGAAGCAGATTCACGTCGTGGGCTTCTCGCTGGGCGGCATGATTGCGCAGCAGTTAGCGCTCGAGCATCCTCAACTCGTCGGGCGGCTGCTTCTCTTGGGGACGGGTCCGCGTGGCGGAGAGGACATGACCTTCACCGAATTATCGCCGGAAGAGCAAGCGGATCCCGTGGCGTTCTTGTTGAGTGCGTTCTTCTCTCCCTCTGAAGCCAGCCAGGCTGCTGGACGCGAATACATGAAGCGACTCGAGTCTCGCAAAAATGATCGTGATCTTCCTGTGTCTAGGGACTCGGCCGTCGGCCAGCTTGACGCGATCAGGGAGTGGGGAACGGTACCAGCGACCGGACGTTACGTCACCTTGAAAAGCATCACACAGCCGACGCTCATTGTTCACGGTAACAAAGACATCGTAGTGACACCGATCAACGCATTCATTCTGGTCGAGCATCTGCCAAACGCTCAGCTCATCATGTACCCGGATTCAAGTCATGGAGCTTTCTATCAACACAGAAAAGCGTTCCTGGAGCAGGTAAAGATCTTCTTGAGCGACGGAGATTCGGTGGTACAGGACCAGGACTCGATCAAGTCTTCTGTCGCGTAGGACGCTGCCGACGCCGCGCTTTGGTTCGTCCGTCGGTGGAAAACTCAGCTTCTGTTCAGCGACGACCAGCAAACAGGGCAAAGGTTGTCCCTCATGAGCAAGTGTTGGATAGACCCCGACCTTTTAGTTGCGGTCATGTGGCCCCAGTCTGTCGCGATTCGTTGCCATACCCGGGTTACGGCCGCCTCGAAGCCCAGTCCGGTTCGATGGTCGAGGTCACCCCAGTCCTTAGGGAATTTTTCTGTTCTTCCAGACACTACGTTTCTGTCGACTTCGAGCCGAACGGGGCGGCGGGGCGGATTTGGAAGTAAGGAGGAAAGGAGCCAGAACTTCTACTCGACCTTTGAGCAGCTACTTTGCGGCTGGCGACCTGGTCGGCTTTATTTGCCCGCCAACATTTTCTTCATTCATCGTCAATACACCAACCGCTGGATTAAACAACCTCCGGCACTACAAAAGGCGCCCGGTAACCACGATCGCCATCGCGCAGCAAATGATTGGCTTCTTCGTCATTCTTCACCATTTGTGTCTTCGGATCGAAATGCAGTGTGCGACCGAGCCGATAGGAGACATTCGCCAGATGTGCCAGCCCGGCTGAAAGATGTCCTTCTTCGATCGGGGCTCTCAGGTCTTCCTTTTTCCTGCTGATCACGCAAGCGATGAAGTTCGCGAAGTGGTCCTCCTTGCCAAGTGGCATAGATGGTCCTGGTTGCTGGCCTTGTCCCAGAAAGGTACTGTAACCTGACGCGTTGTCGATGGCCATGTATCCTTTTGGCCCGTAGAAGATGTTCCCAACCGAGTTATAGCTCCCCTCCTTTGGACCAAGCCCTCCCTCGGCTCTTTCGCCTGAAGCTGAAGAGGCTTTGCGCGCCGAGCCAATTTCCGCTTCGTGGTTGGTAATCCAGTGGCGGACTTCAAACTCCAGGATGACCGGCTTTTGATTTGGACGTTCGTATTCGAAGGCGCAATTCAGCACATTGGGGGTCTGCTGGTCGTCATCGAACATTACGTGGCCGCCGATTGCCGAGATCTTGTTGGGGAAGCCGAGGCCGGGACCCAATCCCCACCGAGCGATGTCGAGCTGATGAATTCCCTGATTGCCTAGGTCTCCGTTCCCGTAATCCCAGAACCAGTGCCAGTTATAGTGGAAATGATTCTTGGTGAAGGGCTGCATCGGGGCTGGACCAGTCCACAGATTGTAATCAACTCCGGGAGGGACCGATGAAACAGGTGTGTGGCCGATCGTGTCTCTCCATTTGAAGCACAGGCCGCGAGACAGGTAGATATCTCCAAGGATTGCTTCCTGCTGCAACTTTGCGACCGCATCCATCATTGATGGTAGAGAGCGAGACTGAGTTCCATGCTGGACAATCCGGTTGTACTTAGCCGTCGCTTTCACCAATTGTTTGCCTTCCCACAAGTTATGGGAACAAGGCTTCTCGACATACACGTCTTTGCCAGCCTGCATTGCGCAAATCGCGATCACTGCATGCCAGTGATGTGGAGTTGCAATTGAGACAGCATCGATCGACTTATCGTCGAGTAACTTCCTCACGTCGGTATAGGTCTTGGGTTGAAAGCCCATCTTGCGCACCTGCGCAAGACGCTCGCTCAATACGCTGTCGTCAATGTCGCATAGAGCTGCAATTTCTACATTCAGCAGTGCCCCATACCCACGAACATGGTTCTCGCCGCGGCCTCGCAAACCCACAATTCCAACACGCACACGGTCGTTTGCGCCTACTGCGCCTTGTTGCTGGCCCAGGGCGCGGAAAGTCCCAGTAGTTGCGGCTACAGTGGCCGCCATAGTGCCATTCTTCAGAAAATCTCGCCTGCTATTACTCATTATTGCCATCCCTCCGCCCCTATCTCGGCTGTGGTTCATTGGTCCGCTGTCTGCTAAGCCTGTTATGGATGCATGGCATATTGGGTGTACTTCTCCGCCACATGTGCATCCTTGTAAGTTCCTTCGTGGATGAATACGCGGTAACGGAATCGAATCGACTGCCCCGCCGGAAGCGTATAACTTCCATCCTTCTTGGGGTCGGCGTAAAAATAACTCAACCCGAAGGGATTGGCGGCGAGAAGTCCGTAACCGCGTGCGTGCCAATAGGTCGGATGACGAAAGCTGTCCGGGCTGTCGAACACCGCAACTCCCAGTTTGTCCCCGTCAACGACTCCATCCACATCCACCCAGTCGGCGCGCTTACCCCACACCTGCGATTCGCCTTCTTTGCCCTCCGAATTGACCATGGTCCCCGCAGGAGCGTCCAGTTGCGGGTTCAGGCGCACGGCGAACGTGCCTTCCTTGGTGTCGCCGAATTTGACCGGCTCCTTGCCTGCCCTGATCACAAATTCGCAATCGATCACCCGCGCGTCAGCATCTCCGCTAAATTTGTATTCCTGAGTCTCCTCGGCAAAGGGCTTGCGATCCGGACCTTCCAGGTCAAACGTGGCACGGATTACACCCGACGACGGTCCACTCTTCATCTGGTCAAGCTTGCGGAACACCATGCGCCCATACTTCGCCGGAGTCGAGTGCGTGTAATATTTTTTGAACGCTTCCTCGATCCAGAACGAATAGCCATTGATATCACCATGCCCGAAGTACATGCCGCGCTGGTGAGGCTCGAATCCCTTGTCATGCTCGTGGCCCGGAGGAATCTCATTTCCCACCGCAAGGGTGCGCGTAACAATGGTGCCCTTCGCATCGCGCAAAGGCTCCAGGAAGGCCTTGGAAATATTCGGATCGAAGCTGTAAGTGGTAAACGGCTTGCCCCCGATCTCAACCGCTATCGTGTCGCCATGCCGGGTTAAGCTTACTGACTCTGCATGGGAAACGCTCGAGAGGACCACCACAGCTGCAGCCAGCAGTGAGGAGAGGAGATAGAGTCTGTTGCCGTGCGGGGATTTATTCCGTCTGTGATGCATCGGTTTCCCTCTGGACTGCCTGCCTCACCATTCTGGTGGTGAGATACATTCCATTCCAAGTTAGACAGAAGTGCGCTGGCTGTAGAAATTCTCCTTGAAAGAGGCAAAGGAGCAGGCTAGACCAACATAGCTAGAGAGTTTCTCTCTGTCAAGCAAAATATGCTCACAAATGAGCAAAATATCTCATCTGCTTGTCTGAATCAACCTGAGAGTTCACGCCTAGGCACCCCCTTTGGGCGAAGACGGTCTTTGAGGGCATACGACGAGTAACAGCTTCCGTTGAGGGGCAATCTGGCGATGAATAAACCGTATATACGGCGGGGGTTGAAAGGCACACTGATTATATCTCGATTCTCGATGTCAAGAAAAAACAGATTGTTAGGAGAGAATTTGCTTACTTTACGTAATAATTTGCGTATTCCGGTCGATGTGGGCAAGAGATTCCATTCGATGTGGGCACCTGATTCTGTTTGATGTGGGCAGCTATTCCGTTGTGATGTGGGCAGCATTTTTGGTTTTACCGTAATCGCTGCCCACATGGCGTAATCGGTGCCCACATCGGATGGAACGGCTGCCCACAAGCAGCGTAATCGGTGCCCACATGGAACGTAACGGTGACGGTGAATTGGGCCCGGAGCAGGCGGCTTTGGTAATCCCAGGCAGATGTTTTCCTAAAGTCAAAGGAGAACATGTTGCCCGAAAGTCGGTTACCAATGAGAAAAACGCGCGAAATTCTACGTCTCCATTTTGAATCACACCTCGTTCCAGGGCAGATCGGCTCGATCTGCAAGGTAAGCAGAAGCACCGTCCAGCGGTGCCTTGAGCGGCTGAAGGCGGCGGGACTGAGTTGGCCGTTGCCGGCCGAGTTGGATGACGCGGCGCTGGAGCGGCGCTTGTATCCACCGCTGCCGGTCATGTCGTCCGAGCAACGCTGCCTGCCCGACTGTGCGGCGATTCACAAGGAACTGAAGAGCCGCAAGAATGTCACTCTTCAACTTCTGTGGGAAGAGTACAAGCAGGCGAATCCGCTGGGCTACGCCTACAGCTGGTACTGCGAGCTTTACCGCGAGTGGCAGCGGCAACTGGACGTTGTGCTGCGGCACGAGCACCGCGCCGGGGAAAAGACGTTCGTGGATTACGCCGGACAGACGGTTCCGGTGACGGACCCCAAGAGCGGCGAGGTTCGCCAGGCGCAGGTGTTCGTAGCGGTGTTGGGGGCCAGCAACTACACCTACGCCGAAGCCACTTGGACGCAGAACCTGTGGGACTGGATCCACTCGCATGTGCGGGCCTTCGAGTTCCTCGCGGGCACAAGCCGGCTGGTCGTTCCCGACAACCTGAAGTCGGGCGTGAAGACGCCCTGCTATTACGAGCCGGAGTTGAATCGCACGTATGGGGATCTGGCGGTTCATTATGGCGTGGGGATTCTTCCGGCGCGACCCTATCGCCCCAGAGACAAATCCAAGGCGGAGGTCGGAGTTCAAATCGTTCAGCGCTGGGTGCTGGCGGCGTTGCGCAAGCGTCAGTTCTTCAGTCTGGCGGAGTTGAATGAGGCCATCCTGGAGCTGGTTTACAAGCTGAACGAGCGGCCATTTCGCAAGCTGGCGGGTTCGCGTGCCGAGTTGTATCAGACGATCGATCGTCCGGCGTTGCAGCCGTTGCCGCTCGAACCGTTCGTCTATGCGGAGTGGAAGAAGGCGCGTGTGAATCTGGATTATCACATCGAGCTGGGCGGGCATTACTACAGCACGCCATATCAACTGGTGGGCAAGGAGGTGGATGCCCGCAGCACGAGCGGAACGGTAGAGATCTTCTATCAAGGCAAGCGCGTTGCCAGTCACACGCGCAGCAGCAAGCCGCATATAGCCAGCACGAATGCGGCGCATCGTCCGAAATCGCACCAGCAATATCTGGAGTGGACGCCGACGCGGATTATCGAGTGGGCGGGCAAGGTTGGTCCCTTCACGGCGCGGTTGGTGGAGGGCATCCTGAGTAGCAAGCCGCATCCGGAGATGGGGTACCGCTCGGCTCTGGGAGTGATCCGGCTGGAGCGCAAGTATGGTGCGGAACGGCTGGAAGCAGCCTGCACGCGGGCCGTGCGGCTGAAGCTCTACCGCTTTCAAAGTGTGAAGTCGATGTTGAAGAACGGACTGGACCGCCAGCCACTGCCTGAGTTGGTGCCGATCCCATTTCCGGTGGAGCATGAGAATCTGCGCGGCCCCGATTACTACGCTGGCGAAGAGATTCGTCGGGAGGTGGGCCAATGCTGAATCAATCCACTCTGGACAAGCTCGCTGCCTTACGGCTGACGGGCATGGCGGCGGCTTATCAAAAGCAACTGGAAGAGCCCGAGGCTCGCGGCCTTAGCTTCGAAGAACGCTTCGGCATGTTGGTGGATAGCCACTGGACATGGCGCGAGAACCAGGCGCTGACGCGGCGCTTGAAGAAGTCGAAGCTCTCTGCCGAGCCATGCGTCGAAGACATCAATTACCGTTATCCACGGCAGCTGGACCCGGCCACAGTGCGCGGCCTGACCAACTCGCAATGGGTTGCGCAACACCTCAGCGTGTTGTTTATCGGGCCGACCGGCATCGGCAAGACGTGGCTGGCGCAGGCTCTGGCGCAGAAGGCCTGCCGCGATGGATACAGCGTGCTGTACCGGTCCGCGGCAAAGCTGTTCCGCGACCTGGCTGAGGCACGGGCCGATGGCAGCCTGGGCCGGTTGCTGGAGAGCATCGCCCGCACTGATGTGTTGTTGGTGGATGACTTCGCAATGGCGCCGTTGAACGACGGCGAGCGGCGCAACTTCCTGGAAATCTGCGATGACCGCTATGGCCGCCGTTCCACGGTGCTGACCAGCCAGTTGCCGGTTCCCAGTTGGCATGCGCAGATCGGCGATCCGACCATCGCCGACAGCATCCTCGACCGGCTGGTCCACAACGCCTATCGCATCGAAATGAATGGCGAGTCGATGCGCAAGAAGAAGAAGGAAGCGGCAGCAGAGCCGATCGGAGCCCGCTCATGAGTGCCCCTCGGTTGATCCTCAAACAGCCCACCGGATGGTTCGCCGCCGGCCGGGAGTTTGCGCAGGCCATCACCATCCTCTCCGATGGCGCCTTCAGGCTCTATGTCCATGTCTGCTTGAAGGCCAATCGCCATACTGGGCGCCTCAGTGTAACGGTTGATGAGCTGGCGCGAGCGATGACAAGAGCGCCAACGGCGGTCGCCATCAACCTTGATGAACTGGAGGCGTTTGCCGTCTGCCGCGTGATCAGAAACGGCGGCTCACAGCTTGTGCTCGAAATCCTCGACCGCTTCTGGCCGTACCAAAAGCAACACACACCCGGATGCGCACCTGAGCCGGAGGCGGAGTTCGTCCAGAAAGTCCGCAGCCTGTTCCTGGCCCCGGCCTGCGTCCATGCCAGCTTCTCGCCTGCCGACGAGAAGATCGCAACGGGCCTTCATCGACGAGGCGTTTCACTGGAGCAGATCACACGAGCCATCCTCCTGGGATGTGCCCGCAAGTATGTCGCCATGATCAACGCCGGGGTCCGAGCGCCGATCACCAGCCTCGAATACTTCGCTGACATCATCGAGGAAGTGCGCGAGCCGGCAATACCGGAAAGCTACTGGGAACCGCTTCGCACGAAGGTTACACGCATGGAACAGCAGTGGCTACAGGCTCATGCAAGGAGGTCCTGATGCCGCAACCCGTGGGGCAGTCTTCGGCTGCCCCACTTCACCGGAATGCCTGCCCACATCGAATGGAATCGCTGCCCGCATCCAACGTAACGCCTGCCCACATCCGGCGGAATCCAAGTCGCGCCCCGCAAAGAGCAAGAAACGAAATGATGCTACTTGATATTTTATTTACCCTTTTCTTGACTCATGTGGGCAGCCTGACTACTGTAAAAAGCAACCAGCGTCGCTTCGCTCCGACGCCTGCCCACATCGCCGGAATCAAGTGCCCACATCACCGGAATAAGCAATAATTAGCGCAGCCACCTGAGAACTCTGCCAGAGTGGCCACCCGGCAGCCGAAGGAGGTGGCAAGAAAGATTGCAAATCAAGGGGTTCCAGGCTCGGAAATGAGAGCGGAGAGGTCGATGCCGCTTGGGGATCCGACTGTCGGGGGTAGGAGAAAACCCACAAAGAGAATTGCGCTTTGGCGGATCTAGACTAGCTGGGGAATCTTCATCACGCGGCCCTCAAGGAAGGCCTGTTTCCCGATGGAACAAGCGATCGCCGACTTAAAGCCCACGTCAGCATTCGCAAACGGCCGCTGTTTATTGCGCACGCATTCGACGAATGACTTACAAGCGGTAAGCGTGGCATCTTCTTTATTTCTCACAGGCACCGGGTCCCCAGGCCCTCGGTAAGGCATCGCCGATTTCGGGTCATAGGAGGCGCCGGTTTTCAATCCGCGCTGCACAATATCCGAATGCGACGCAGCGATGATGGTCTTTTCCTTTTTACGGTAAAACGTGGCGTCTTCACCCGTGATCTGTAAGCTACCATTCGTGCCATAAACCCAGACTTGATTCCCAACCAGTCCGTTGTCAGTGACAGAGCTAAAAAACATGTGTCTGCCTTTTGAATAACCTAAGACGGCCTGTACGTTGTCGCCCACATTGCGGCCATCGTGGTAGACCGCAATGCTCGTTGTGCCGAGAACGTCTTGCGGCTGTTCTTTGAAAACCCAGTTGGCAATGTCGATCGAATGGGAGCCGAGTTCCTCAAACAAACCACCAGAAGTCTCTGGATAGAGACGCCAGTTCATCAGGTGCTCCAGGCTCGGGTCCGGCACCTCGCGTCGCCAGTTGTCGCTGCGATGATAGTACGCGTACACCTGAGTTGGTTGGCCAATCTCTCCTTGATGCACTCGCTCTATGGAGTCACGAATCCAAGATGCATAGCGCAGTTGATGTCCTATCTGGAAGATCTGGCCGGTCTTGGCGACAGCATCCACGACATTTTGGGAGTCTTCAGAAGTAAAGCCAAGAGTCTTTTCTCCATACACCGGACGGCCGCTTTTCATGGCGGCAATTGCGTATTGCGCATGGAATACTGGCGGCGTGGCGATAAAGATCGCGTCTAGATCCTTGCGCTCCAGAAATTCGCCATAGTCCTTATACGCAGCAACTTTTTTGCCGACCAGTTCGTTCACCTCGGCAAAGCGTGGTTCATACACGTCGCAGACCGCGACAATCTCCGTGCCCGGTGTACGCAGGAGTTGCCGTATCAACTCCTTTCCACGGCTGCCTGGCCCGACTACGCCGATATTCACGCGATCATTGGCACCAATTGGCCGCTGGGGTTCCGGTCGTGATTCTGCTGCTTGGCCGTATGAAGGCGAGGAGGGAAATAATTTTGCAGATAGCGCTCCCAGCGAGAGGCCCTGTATTAAATGCCTGCGATTCATAAGCTTTCACCTCGGCTTAGCATGTGCGATTTCAGCACAATGCAGGTTATTAAGTTTGTGAGAGCGTGGAGCGTAATCGCATGATGTCGCTAAGCCCGCCTTAACTTGCCCAATGATTCCCCTGACAATCATGTATTCCACTTCGCGCTCGAGAAGTCACGCTGGGTCTCGACCGTATGAAGATGTATCTCAGACTTCGCTGCTTTGCCTCACAATTTGTCATCCCGACCGGAGCGCAGCGCAGTGGAGGGATCTGCTGTTTCCCACTTCCCGCCGAGGAGTATCCCGTTGAGGTACAACGTCACCTGGTCACACACCTAGTGGGCTTTGAACGTGACCACAACATATGCTTATTGGGTCCCATTGTGCGCTATATATTTCGCGTATAGCGCCGCGATCTTGGCCGAATGAACATCGCCGGGATGAATCACCACGCGATATCGCAAACGCAGCACATCGCCAGGCTCAATCGTCATGCTCCCGTCCTTTGTCTTGTCACCCGTGAAATCGCGCACTGCGAAAATATTCGCGGCCAATAAACCATACCCGCGGGACATCCAATATGTCGGATAACGAGGATTCGATGGATTATCGAGGATCGCCACACCCACCGTCTTCCCATCGATCTGGCCGTAGTAATCCACCCACGGAGATCGTTTGCCCCAAACATTCTTCTCCGTTTCCTGGCCCTGGGCGTTCACCATCCTTCCCGTGCGGTTCTCTGACAAGGCACTCGCCAGGCGAATGCCGAACGTGCCCTCTTTGGTATCGCCAAAGGTTAGCGGGCCTCCGACCGGAGTGACTTCGATTTCATAATCGATGATCCGCAGCACTGGATCGGAGTAAAAAGTGACCGTCTCCGTGTCGATCATGATGGGCTTCCCCCGCGGACCGAGACCATCGAAGGCTATCTTGATCGTGCCCGACTTTCTGCCGTTCCTGAGCGTGATCACTTTTCGCAGCCTTACGTGTCCCTGATTCGGATACTTCGATCCGGGTTCCGTGGACCAGAAAGTGTAGCCATTGATACTTTTATGCGCGAAGAACAGGCCATGATGATAGGGATGGTCTGTCTCCTCGCCGGTAATGCCCTTGAGCGGATAAGGGCGCGTGACAATAATGCCGCTGGCGGTCCGCAAAGGAAGAATGTAAGGCTTGTTGCCGTAGACGGGAAAAAAGAAGTCCGCGTAAGGCTTTGCGTCGATTTCTACCGAGATGCGGTCCGTGTGCTGTACAAACTTTACCTGCGCATGCAGGGGCACAACAAATAGAACTGAAATGATCAGCCAACGCTTCACTTCCATACCCCTCAAGCACAACGACGATGAAACACGGGTGAGGCCGCCCCATATCTGGCGCGCTCATTTGCATTAGATTTTGGAAGCTACGAAATCTCGATCCACGCCGTAGTGGTCTCCCATATCCTCCCAGCAAAACACGGGGGAGATATGGGAGACCACTTAAACTTCTGCCCTAAAAAACTAACTTTCCGGAGAACTGCGCTACACGTGGAGTTATAGGGGATTCGGTTGCCGTCGTGCTGGAGATGGCGCCAAAGCCGGCACCCTCGAGAACAGTATTGGGATTATTCAGGTTGTTCCGGTTGATCGCGTTGAAATATTCAGCTTTGAACTCGAAGGCCCTCGATCCTTCAAACGGAAAGCTGCGTGAGATTCCGGCATCCCAATCAAAATAACCAGGGCCACGGAAAGAACCTTTGACTACATTGCCAAAGGTGCCGGCCGCCGGCAGTGAGAAATCAGCAGGATTGAGATAGTTCTTGCACGGAACTTTTGATGATATGCAGGCTCCGCCTCCATAGGGCCGCTGGTCATTCCACACGGCACGATCTGCCAACAGGGCCGTTCCGGAGATATCCGATCCGCCGGTGATGGTGAGCGGTTGACCAGATTGTGCCTGGATGATACCCGTAGTCTCCCAACCGTTGACGACTTTCCGCACCGCGAGGTTGCTGCCAGTCAGCTTGGGGAACTGCCAGACGTAGTAGCCGGAAAAGACGTTCGTACGGTCGAAGTCCGAGGGGCCTATGTCCAGCCGCTTATAATTCGGCTGGTAGATGGGAATCGCATATGGAGCGCCAGGACCGCTAGAAGGATTCACATCTATGGTGTTGTAAGGCAATGTATCCATAGCTTTGGAAAACGTATAGTTCCCGGTTACGCTCAGACCATTCACAACGCGATGTTGAATGGTGGCTTGCAGGGAGTTATAGGCTCCATTCCCACTCATACTGGCTATGTCGATATCGCTGAAATTTTTATAAACCCGGCGGGAGTTTGCGCCCAAGGTGCTCCCGGGGATGTAGATGGATGGATTGTAGTCGTCCTGGGCGAACATATGGGAGGAATGGGAACCCGCATATGCGATCGTCATTGTCGTGCTTTTGGAAAGTTGCTGCTGCAGGGTGAGGTTATAGGCGTAGGTCAGTTGCACCTTGAATACACCCGAGGGATCATAGGCCTCGACTTGAACCGGCAGAGGAAACACATAGCTTGATGGGGGCTGAGGAGGGCCAACAAATGGGTCTGTAATGCCCTGGTAAGGATTGCTCAAGCTTCCCTGCGGAGTGGTCAGAGCGACAGACGTCGAAAAGGGAGTGATTTCCGACGGAGTCTGGTTGAAAAGAGCGGGCAGCCGCGTGTCATAGAAGAGGCCGCCGCCGCCGCGAACGCTAAGCGTACCGTCGCCATGGACGTCATAGGCGAAACCGACGCGCGGCATTACATTCTTGTAGTTCGGCTGAACACCTTGTTCCGGTACTCCTGCGTCTCCCGGAAAAAGCAATCCCGGAGGGGCGAGCGGGTAGACCGTTGACACCCGGCCCGCGGCATATGCGGTTGGACTGAACTGCATAATCTTATGATGTATCTCCGCCCATGGCTTGAATGGTTCATACCGCACTCCATAATTAAGCGTCAGCCTATTCGTGGCCCGCCAGCTATCCTGGGCATAGAACCCGTAGAACTGATTCCGGTCGTTTAGATATTGGCCGCTTCCCTGATTGAAGGTGTAGATATAGCCGAGCAAGAAACTGGCCAAAGCGTAGTTCGTTCCATTCGAATTGAATGTAAAGGAACCCGAGTTATTGAAAAAGCTATTGATGTCAACTTTGGAGAGTTCGGCATGCACACCGAAGGCCATGCTGTGGCGCCCCTTCACCCAATACACATCATCGGAAAGCGTGTAGTTATTGCGCCGGAAGATCGCTTTTGCAGCGGTTCCGAAGGTGAAGAAGCCGCTTACGCTGAAGCCGGCGAGCGCATTGATAGGAGGCTGGGGAATGTTGACACCAAAACTGGCGATGTTTGGAACGTTGGACAGTGGACCGCGGGTGGATACTTCACGGGAGTAATTGACAACAAGAGTATTCAGTAGATTGGGCGAGAAGGTGTGCCTTTCGGAAACCAACGCGCTCAGCACCGGAATCGTCGACTCGTCATTGTAGGTAAGCAGGTTGGCAGGATCGTATACGCCGGCTTGCGCAAAGCTGTTGCGATAGAAGTGGAGAGTGACATGATCGGCTGAGCCCACATCCTGATCCCCACGAACTAGAATTTCGTTGAAGGTTTGGATCAGAGGATTCTGATAGTAAATGGCGCCATTGCCGGCGACGCTAGGCAGGGCCTTCGTAATGGCGACAGCCGCCGGATTGAAGCTGCTCGGATTGATCATATCCCCTGGGTACGGTTTACCGGTAAACGGATTGTCTATTTGAACTACCTTGCCGACCGGATTGTCCGGGTTGCTGGCACTCTCCAGCGCCGAAAAATCGCCATTCAGATTGGCTTGGGTAGCAATGAACGATCCGACGCCGCCCTGCTTGTCGTGATTGATAGTCCGTTGATAACCGACGAAAAAGAAGCTGCGCTTGATCTTGCCCAGATGGGGAATTTCCACCGGACCGCCAAGGGTTCCTCCAAACTGATTGCGCTTCAGCGGGTCGACCGTAGATGAAAAAAAGTTCGACGCATTGAACATGCCATTGCGAACATACTCAAAAAGATCCCCGTGGAATGCTTCACCGCCGGATTTGGAGACGATGTTCACCACGCCTCCGGCATTCTGTCCGTATTCGGCATTGTAGTTGTTGGTTTGTATGCTGAACTCCTGGAGGGCGTCAGGGAACGGAAAAGGCTGATTGATACTGTATAACTCGTCTATATTATTGCCGCCATCGAACATGAAGTTCGTATCCGAGGAGCGGGCGCCGTTCACCGAGACGGTAACGGCCGATGGAAATGCCTTCTGCGTTCCCTGATCCGCATTGTCGACCGGACCTAAGATCACGCCGGGAACCTCTTCTGTCAGCTGGGCCGCATTCCTTCCGTTTAGTGGCAGGTCGTCTACGCTCTGCTGACCAATCACACTCGACAAAGTAGCGGTGGTGGTATTCACCTGAGCCGTATTCGCGGAGACGAGCACCGTCTGCGATGCCTGCCCGAGCTGGAGAGTCACATCGACGGTCACCGATTGATCCGCCTGCAATAAGATGCCCTCCTGATCGAACGTTTTGAATCCAGTTGCGGAAACGGAAATGGAGTAACTCGCCGGCGGCAGCGACGGGAAGACATATTGACCGCTGGTATTCGAATTCACAACGGTTTTTGTGCCGGTGCTGCTTTGGGTCGCAGTAACGACGGCGGACGGGATGAGAGCCCCCTGAGTATCCGCCACTTTGCCGGATAGAGCCGCCATTCCCTGCCCAAATGAATGCGGCACGATCATCAGCGACACCAGAAAAATGCCAAAAGCACACCAGTTTCGCGCGGTGCTCAGTTTGCCATCGAAATTCCCCATGTTAAGCCTCCTCAGAAATTTGTATCGCTCATAGCCGACGGCATTTGTGGTGGTGAACTGCCCAAAAAGCGGCGAACGCCCACAAAAGAGCACTAGAGCACATCTCAAAATTTCTTTTCTGCCCCTTTAAGAACCTTTCAACTCCAAAAACGGGGCCGGTAGAAGGCTCTAATCAGACGCGTAAAGAGCGGCAGCACAGTCGCCCCAATTGTCTGCATAGTGGACGCTGAGTCCGCATTGTGGCAAAGTATCTTCCCTTTATGAACGCGTGTCAATCATTATCTTTAAGAGATTTTTATGCGCTCTTACAGCAGCTGTAGTCGGAAAAACATTTCGGATCTTCAGGGATAAAGGGCGTATCACATTCGCTGGCAATATCGGCAGCTATTTTGAGGTTATGAATACGAGCTCCGCGAGTGGCCGGCGGAACGATCCCAATTGTTGGCGGTCCCTGGTAGAAATCGAACACGCGCTGCCCTGGGCCATGTTCCGAAAATGCCGTTGCTTCCACTCCATACTTTGCCAACGCACTCTTTACGGGCCTTGCGACATCCGGCGTCAGGTACTCGAAACCTATTTGGCAAGTTGGGAAACCAAAAGCATGAACAGCTTGTATCGCATTCTCGATCGATTGTCCCTTTTTAATCCATACCACGACACCCAATCGGATCGGAGAAGAGCTGGTATTGGATACATTCGATGACGACTCAGCAAGCACCGGTCGAATAGCATTAGAAATACAGGTGGCGCCGGCAAGCTGCACAAAACTTCGACGATTGAGGTTGTCCAGTTTGGCCAATTTATCTAACCCCTTAGAGATATTAAAAACCGATCCATTTTGGCATTTGACCCGGAACCCGGACTCACTCCCGTCCGTTCATGCTAGAAAACATTCCCTACGGCTTGAGCCACTCATCCAATCCTTGCCGAATAAACTCATCGTCGTTAAGGTGCGGATAGGCCATATAAACACGGTCGATCTCCTCTTTCTGTCCGGGGCTAAGGGTTTCATGCGGGTCCAGGCACCAGATACCTTCCAACAAACCCTGCCGTCGCAAAACTTCGTGTAACCCGGGAATGCACCCAGCAAATTGATTCGCCACGTCGAAGAATGCCGCATTCGTATCGGTGACTTCGACACTTCTCTGCAGAAGTTCCTTGGGCACTTGATCTGTGCTGCAAGCAGCTACCCGGCAACGGTTGAATAGTTCGACCGCATTCTTTGTCCAAACGGCCCAGTGACCCAGCACTCCGCCCACTATCCGTAGCTCTCGTTTTTTGCCATTCACGGAGAAGACATAGGGCGTGAGAAGATCCATCATGATGTTGTCATCGTTGCCAGTGTAAAGTGGGATCGATCGTTTGGATTCAAATACGGCTCGGATGACATCCAGAGTGCGGTAACGATCAAATGGCGCAATTTTGATGGCAACTACATTCTCGATTTCCACGAATTCGCGCCAAAACCTGGAAGAAAGCATACGACCGCCCACGGATGGCTGCAGATAGAAACCCATAATTGGGATCACGCTAGCCACTCTGCGGCAGTGGCCGATCAGCGTTTCATCGTCCGCCTCCTGCAATGCACCTAGGCTTAACAGGCCGGCATGATATCCGAGATCGGACAGCAACCGCGCCTCTCTAAGAGCCTGTGCTGTATCCCCACAAATGCCGCCGATCCGGACCAGGGGCTCTGACCGAGTGAGATCTGCGCGATCCATCTCCTCCGTCGCCAATTGCAGAACCGGCTCAAAAAGTCCCACACCTGAATCTCGAATAGCAAATTGCGTCGTATGGACGCCTATGGCAAGGCCGCCCACACCTGCCGCTACATAGTAGCGAGTGAGTGCCCGCTGACGTCTTTCATCCAGGCGCCTTTCGGCGGTCAGGGCCAAGGGATGAGGGGGAATAACCTCTCCGCGTGCGAGTATCTGGCTAATCCTAGAATTCAGTATTGGATACATTCCATTCCTTTTCTAGAAATTTCCTGCGCGGTTCTCAAAATGCGTTGGCTTGGCCAAAGTCTTCTCGCCTCGCTCGACCCAGTCTGCAATCCAGGGCAACATGCTCTCCACGCCGACTTGGGGATACCCAAAAAGCTGGAATGCTTTCTGCGCATTATTCAGCAGCGCATCTCCTGATTCCATGCCTTCAAAGCGCGCCGGTTTCCTGAATCGTTCGCCGAACTCCTCAGCCATCCGCCGTACAGATATGAGTTCCGGCCCCGCTATGTTGATCACGAAGGGAGGCGTGGATGCATAATTCAATGATTGCAGGCTCATGGCCGCGGCATCTGCTTGCCAAATCGCATTCAAATAGCCCATCTCTAGCGGTATGACTTGCTCTGAAAATACCTGTTGCGCTATATCCAAAAGCACTCCATAACGCAGTTCGACAGCATAATTAAGTCGCAGGACCGACATCGGGATCTGTTCTGTGCGGCTAAAGTGTTCAAAGATCCGCTCGCGCCCCAGACAACTGAGCGCATATTCCCCGACGGGATGAAGTCGGTCCCCCTCCTTCGACCCCCCGCTACTGACGGGAGAAAGGCCATATACATTCCCCGTCGAAAATACCGCGATGCGGCTGTATCGGTATCGCTCGCTAACAAGTCCAGGCAAAAAAGTATTCATCGCCCAAGTCAGCGATTCCTGCCCTGTAGCCCCGAACTTCATGCCTGCCATATAGACAACATTGGCAGCATCCGGCAATTGCGAATACGATTTTGCGTCCAGCAAATCGCAGCGGTGCGTCTCCACTCCCCAAGCCTGCAGCTGCTCTTCCAATCCGGGAGTAGAGAACCTTGCAACACCAATGACACGCCGTGCTACGCCGGCAAGGTCAGAGGCCCTTTTCGCCATACGCGCTAGAGTTGGCCCCATCTTCCCGCCAACCCCAAGAACAACTACGTCCCCTGTAAGGGCACCCATCGCATCAATTGTTTTCTCCGTCGGATCGCTCAGGGCATACTCAAGTTCTTCGATATTCCGAATGGAACTGTGTGGAGGTGTTAGTACCAATTTGTTATCCTCAATTTCCGCCGAAAGAAAGGTACAAAATTCCGTCAGTCATGGAAACATTTGCCAACTCTTGCATGGACCTCAGGGTGCCCCATCCCGCGTATTGACGCTCGACGATAACCCATTGCCATGCGCGACGGACACCGCATAAATCGCTGCTGCTCCCAGCATCGCTGCGCCAGTCATGATTTTCCAAGCCAAGTCATAATTGTGGTAAGTGTCAAAGATTCTGCCCGCTACCCAAGGGGCAACCCATTGACCGACTGAATATCCCATGATGATCAATGCCAGGAGCTTACCCAAAGAACCGATCCCGAAGCACTCTGCTGTTACCAGCGGAATCAGCATATAATCGGCGCCCATAACAAAACCAAAAGCAACCGCAAACGTCCATGCAGCTACCGGATGATGCACTATAAATAACAGGGGAATTGTGCCCCCAAGGAGTAAATAGAACAACGCCATCGTATTCTTTTTCTGGAATCGGTCAGCGAAATGGCCAACCAGAACCCTGCCGCCGAGGCTGGATGCCAGCAGCGCCGATAAAAAGTGGGTGGCTTGTGTTGTTGAATAACCCTGATCTTTCAGAAAGAGAATGTAGTGTTGGATCACGGCATTGAGGGCGCCAATCACTAGCCCGGCGCCAACTAAGATCAGCCAAAAGTTTGCCGTGCGGATCGCACCCGCCACTCCAACATCCGGAGACCCGCCAGGGCCAAGAGCTTCTTCGCCAGTTGCCTCAGAACCATCCGGCAATAAACCCATTTCAGCAGGAGCCGAGCGTGTAACCCAAAGTCCCACAGGAAACAACACCATCAGTACAAATGCGCCGATACCTTCAAGGGCACGACGCCACCCGAAGCTGCGAATAAGAAAATTGGCCAATGGCGGAGAAACTACTCCACCAAGCCCCAATCCCAGGTACGCATAACCCATTGCTCGCCCGCGCCGATCTCGAAACCACTGGGCAATCAGAACTTGGTTGGCAATCGGTCCAGCCAGCGCATAGCCCAGAACCTCTAGCAGGCATAGCACTTCATACTGCCAGAAGTGAACCATGAAGCCCATCAGCAGGAGGGGAATGCCGATAAAACCTACTCCGGACAGAATCACCCAGCGAGCACCGATCCGATCGATCAGTATGCCAGCGAGCAAACCAAAGGGTATGCCAACCACGATAAAGCCAATTAGAAATCCCTGTGTGACCTGTGCGTGGGTAAACCCCAGAGAGGACACGAATGCGGGGTAAAAAACAGGAAAGCCATAATAGATAATTCCAACAGAGAAGAAGAGATTCAGGAATGCGGCCAGTACAATCCACCAACCATAGAAAATTCCGGACGATGAATTGCGACCCGAATGAATTTCTGCTCTCTTTGTCATCTGAACTCCCGGGAGTCCTAATTAAGGGCATGAAATTTGTTTCTGCGAAGGTATGAAACTCCTACTGGCACTTCTTAAATTCAAGCCGGCGTGTCCGCAATGCGGAATCTAATTCTGTCATTCGGATAAGTGTCGGCTCTTTTCATGAAGCTGTCAAGGATTTTCTATATTCGCCAGCCGCATTCGCGTTCGAGTCTTAACGCAGGTCTGACTTGGAGATCTACTGATTCGGGTGTGGTTCCACGCGGACATACCGAAGGAAATTATCGGACAGATACCTACAAAACACCCGTATACCCCTCTTGTGCAAGAGCCTTCGAAAAAGCTACAGTTGCTACGATGCTACCGAGGATAAAAAAGGCACGAACGGCAAAATCTAGCGCAATGACTTCAACGTTGCGCTGCTTTCAGGTACTTGAACTTTTGGCTGAGGAGCCTTTTGAACTAAGCATATCTGACATTGCAGGGGTTTTATCCATGCCGAGAGCCTCGGCCCATCGGTTATGCACCACCTTGGTTGAAGGCGGCTTTGTCGAACACGTTTCCACCTATAAACGTTATCGCCTGACCCCGAAATCGTTGTGGGTTGGATCTGGATATTTGCGGCATTCAGCAATTTATCGCGCCGCTTTTTTCCCCTTGCAGGCATTAGCAAGGCAGATTCCTGGTACTGCTCAGCTCGGCGTTCTTTCTGAAGGCAGGGTTTTATTTATCCATTCAGTTGGTTATCCAGGATCCATGGACGCGTTTGCGGATGTGGGCCTGCGGAGAGCCCTTCATGCTACCGCCTCGGGCAAGTTGTTTCTAGTAGATATGCCGTTGGACGAGGTAAAGGAGCTAATGTCGCACGGAGTAGAAAAATATACAGAACGTACGACAGTTTCCTTTGCTCAAATGAAGGAAGAACTAGCCGAGGTAGCCGCTAAAGGGTATGCGGTGAACGATGAAGAGCTTTTACCTGGATATTTGGTCCTAGCGGCGCCGGTATTCGATTCCACCGGTCGCGTGGTGGCGGCAATCAGCATCACATTACCCGTTGACCATACTCAGAAAAAGGACAAGACCTCCCATGTGGCGTCGCTCTGTGAAGCAGCACGCAAGACATCTCTCCAGTTAGGTTACAATCTCCACTCCGGCACTATCCCGTTGAAGCGATCCAAACGTCCGGTTCGTCAGTAGCATTCTTCAATCCTGTGAAACCGCAAAATATTCATAGACTCGCTAAATTTCTATTAAGTCTAGAAGCGGTCCTAATAAATAGATAAATAGATTTCGGACTGTAAGCTGATAAATCCATTCGGGCTATTCTATTCCTGAGACCATTTCCAGAGCCTGTTGTTAGCTTTGTCCGATGGGTTGAGGTTTGTAAGCATGAGTGTGGCGAAGGCGAGTATATGGAGACCAGTGACGATCTCTGGCAACCATTTGTAGTCTCTGGTCAGCCGTCGGAAGCATGCCGGCCAGGCAACGTCGGTCACGGAGTGCGTTCGCGGACCTACTGTGTAAGTCACCCGGCAATGGCAACAGAGTATTCTCTCTATCTCTATGCGGATTCGCAGGAAGCGGCTAAAAGAATTGCCGAGCCGGTTTTTGAGGAAATTGATCGTGTCGAAGAGCTGTTGAGCAACTATCGCGAGAGCAGCGAGCTTTCCCGCATCAATCGCGAAGCCGGCGCGGTGGAAGTGACCACCGACCCGGAAACCTTCCATTTTCTTGAGACTTCACTTGCGTGGAGCGCGCGGTCGCATGGAGCCTTCGACATTACGGTCGGCAAGCTGATGAAGACCTGGGGATTTTTTGGAGCAAACGGTGCGCTGCCCCCTGAAGAACAAATCTGCGCCGCACGCAACCAGACAGGCTGGCAGAAAGTTCGGCTGGACAGCGTGCGGCGGACGGTGCGGTTTCTATCTCACGGAATTGAATTAGACCCCGGCGGCATAGGCAAAGGCTATGCGGTGGATCGCGCGATTAAGATTTTGCGCTCGCGGCATATTCCAACAGCGTTACTCTCCGCTGGCAGCAGCACCATCTATGCGCTGGGTGCGCCTCCGGGAGAGCCCGGATGGATGGTCCACGTGCCCGCTCCCGGCCAGGAAACGACAATCGTCTCCACTGTAGTCTTACGGGATACTTCTCTCTCCACGGCAAGCCGCTCCGAAAAATATTTCGTCGACAAGGGCCATTTGTATGGCGCCATCATGGACCCGTGCACGCTACGCCCGGTGGAAGGTGTGCTCCAGGTGACAGCGATTTCGCCCTCGGCAACCGATAGCGACGCTCTGTCGAACGCGTTGTTTGTAGCAGGACCGCAAGACAGGGCCTTGTTGCTCGAACAACGCCCACAGGATTCCGCTCTGATTTTCTTGGGAAATCAACTCACGTGGCAGCACCAGGCCACACGCTGGCCTGCCGAAATTGCCAACTGGCATCGCCCCGAAGTTGGAGATTCCATGGAGTAGTAAATCGCCGACGATTGCTACAAGGTCTCCAGATATCGCAGGCTAAATGGGCGGAGGTGGAGTCGTCGGTCAACCTCGATGGCTCGGGGAATCCCGACCCTTACCTTATGTCAATCGACTTGGCGACCGCCCGCCATCCCCAGACGCTGCTCGCCACACACTTCAACGGCCAGCCCTTACTGTTGAGCACGGAGCCCCACTCCGCCTGCTGGTGCCCGTAAAACTTGGCCTGAAAAATGTAAAGGCAATTACTAGGATTACGTATTCCGCGGCAAAGCCCAGAGACTACTGGGCCGACTACGGGTATTCGTACTACGACGGAATTTAATACCTTTCCACACTAAAGATTACTTTTTCCGATCGCGTCGTCCTGTCGGATAGGCTTCGCGGATCTGCTCCAGGTCGACGATGGAATTGAAACACGAAATGTGCGCATTTACAGCACCGATATCAAGGTATCGATCGATACCTTCGTCCAATAGATTCGCCTCGGCACTTCTGGCTTAATCGCAACTGTGCATAGAATCCAGATAGCGCGGAGTAGTCAATCTAACGAGATTATGACCTACTAGAAAGCCAGATGGCGGGGACCAGGAGACTGCAAGGTCAGAGTTACCGGGCTTTCAGAATCGGGAACGGCCATGCAGGAAATGCAAATGAGTCAAGCTAACGAACCGCCAAGCAATCACAAGCCGATTTGCGCCGACCCAGTCAACATGGCACAGCGTGAGTTGGTGAGGTTCATAAATGCCGTAACCGAGCTGTTCGGCTCCGAGCCGACCAAGTTCTTGACCGAGATCTGGCTCGACGAGTTGGCGTTGATGGATAACTCTGCCGGACTTACGAACTGCGAGTGGCGACTGGTCACTGTCCCGGCCGTGGCGCGGCTGGTAAACCGGCTGATTGGCGTCCTGCGTGATCCGAACACCGCTGCGCGCGTGAACTGATACCAAAGTATCGCTGATCGTCCAGTTGTTTCGCACCCACGTTTCTGGCTTAATGGTAACTGCAGCTCGGCGGGGAAAAGCCGCAGCTCTTCGCTGATGAGACCCGAGCGGTATTTAGACACCGCTCTAATTAAAACGACCGGGACTCAACACATGAAAGAAGCTCGAAAGGCGCGGCGCTCATAACGGGCGCTTCTTCCGGCATGGGCGCGACCTATGCCGATCGGTTGGCACGCCGCGGTAACGGTCTGATCCTCGTCGCCCGCAATCGAGAACGGCTCGACGCACTGGCGGTGCGCCTTGCCCGTTGGCTTTGATTACATGAACCCGAAAGACAACCCGCGAAACAAGAGCAAGTAAACGAAAGGAGTTCGATATGGCAGGTAAAAAGACAGTTATCGTAACTGGGGCTTCGCAAGGCATTGGAGCAGCCGTTGTCCAGGCCTTTCTGGATCGAGGCGTTTATAACGTCGTTGCAACCTCGCGCAGCGTTTCCAGGGCCGATTCCGCGCTTTCACCGAACCTCGCGTTGGTCGAGGGAGACATCGGTCAGGCAGCGACGGCCGAGAAAGTCACACAGACCGCGCTCAGCAAGTTCGGCTCGATCGATCATGTTGTTAACAATGCGGGCATCTTCTCGGTCAAGCCCTTCACGGAGTACACCATTGAAGAGTTCCGCCGCTTCGTCTTCGTCAACCTGGAAGGGTTCATCTTTATCACCCAGCCCGCAGTCAAGCAGATGCTGTTGCAGGGCAGCGGCGGTAGCGTTACAACCATCACGGCGGCGCTGGCCGACAACCCCATCGCGGGCATACCGGCATCGATTCCGATGATCACCAAGGGCGGACTTAATGCGATTACCCTCAGCCTCGCGAGCGAATACGCGAAGAACAAGATCCGCTTCAACGCGGTCGCGCCTGGCGTTGTCGACACGCCTCTGCACAAAGACGCAGGGAAGGACTCGCTGAAAACCCGTAACCCTATGGGCACGATCTCAGAGCCGAAGGACATTGCTGAGGCTGTCGTTTACCTGGCGGAAGCCGGTCATGTTACCGGGGAGGTGCTGCACGTGGACGACGGTGCGCACGTGGGCCGGTGGTAAGCGCGAAAGGTTCGCCGCTGGGCGGTGCAGAACGCCGGCTGCAGGACCTTGGCGTTCAGCTCCCGTCCGCTCCGACGCCGTTCGGCACTTACGTCGAGACGCTACAGACGGGGAACCTGCTCTTCTTGAGCGGAATGCTCCCGGTTGTGGATCACAAGCCAAAATATCTTGGCCGGCTAGGGAAAGAGCTCGATGCCGAGGCTGGACGAGACGCCGCCTACACGGCGGCTCTCAGCGCCCTCGCTGCAGTCAAAGCGCATTTGGGCTCACTCGATAGAGTGACCCGTGTGGTGCGGCTCGGGGTGTTCATGGCAACCTCGGGCGACTTCTTCGACCAGCCCACGGTCGCAGACGCTGTCTCGGACCTGTTTAGCAATGTCTTTGGCGCCGAGAAGATGGCGGTTCGGCTGGTAATCGGCGTGGCCAGCCTTCCCCTCGGGATGCCGATCGAGCTCGAGGTCATTTTTGAAGTCGCGGAGTAGCAGAGCAGGCGGAGGCCATGTGCCTATGACCGGAACCACAGTGACTCGGATCCCCCCATTGTCTTTGTAGTCTGGCTCATCGTTTACAGCAGGCCTTCTCTGCCAAGATCGCGACCATCGTCGCGGGAGAGCGCCCAACGGATCTGAGCCGGGACGAAGCGGTCGCCTACGATGCTGCCGCCGCCTTGAACCGCGGTGGTCCGTTGCCCGAGACCATATATCAGGCGGGCATAGCCGCGTTCGGTAAGCAGGGCATGGCGGAGATCATTTATCTAGTGGGCTGCTTCCACCCGGTTGGCATCATCCTGAACGGTTACGACGTGCCCGTACCTGGTAGCGAAGATGCACTCTGATTCGCTGCCGCGCCAAAGGTGATTTCTCAACACTAGCCGACTCCCTTGAGCCGCGCTGAACAGTATGGAGGCGTTGGAATGGCATTTGAGAGTTTCACAGTCGAAGACATCGCAACGCGAGGGGCGACGATCCACACTCTGAGAAGAGGTGCTGGACCTCCACTGCTTCTTTTGCATGGATATCCTCAGACGCATTTCATCTGGCACAAAATCGCCGACCGGCTGTCCGAGCAGTACAGCGTGGTGCTGACGGACCTTCGAGGCTACGGCGACTCAGGCAAGCCGGAGGGCGGTGCACGTCATGAGAATTACTCCTTTCGGGCGATGGCGCAGGACCAGGTCGAGGTGATGCGCCATTTGGGCCATGAAGCGTTTTTCGTCGCATCCCATGATCGGGGCGCACGGACAGCTCATCGGATGTGCCTCGACCATCCTCGGGCCGTCCGCAAAGTTTGTTTCATGGATATCCTGCCTACCCTGCGGATGTATCGCGACACCTCAAAGGAGTTCGCCACCAAGTATATGTGGTGGTTCTTTTTGATTCAGAAGGCTCCGCTTCCAGAACACATGGTGGGAGCAGACGCCGCTTTCTTTCTTACACAACACTTCGAGCTGCAAAACGGCACTCCCGGGGCGCTGACGGACGAGGCGCTGGCGGAGTACCGCCGCTGCTTCTGTACGCCGCAAGCAATCCACGCGAGTTGCGAGGATTACCGGGCATCCGCGGACATCGATCTTGAGATGGACGAGGAGGACGAAAACGCCGGGCGAAAAATAGAGTGTCCGGTCCTTACGCTCTGGGGAGAGAAAGGCGCCCTGGACAAGCTGTGGGATGTGCTCGAGGTGTGGCGACAACATGCGCGCGCGCCGGTGCAGGGGCGAGCGTTGAACAGCGGACACTATCTGGCGGAAGAGCAGCCTGACGAAGTGTTGCAGGAACTGTTGCGATTCTTTGCGAATTGAGAAGGAACGATGAAGTCCAGACAAATCGATCAGTCCCTGAAAATATTCATTCTTGTCTTCAAGACCGGTGACGAACTGGCGAAAGAGCTGCTCGATCACACGATGGAAATACTCGCGACACATTCTTTCCAAGCCGGAAATGCGAGCCAGCCAGGAGGACAAAACGATATGAGCGACCACAGAGCGATCGAGGAGTTGGAGACGGAGTTGGCCCGAGACGAAAGAAAGGTTTCGCGAAATCGAACGGATCGAAGAACAACTACCGCAGAATATTCACCGCGTTGGATTTCGTACAGCGAGCGAATTCGTTGTACCTCTCGGGATTAGGAGGTAAACAGCTTCCAGTGCCCCTCGGAGACGACTTCGACGGTGCCGTCGGTCACTTTGATGGCGGTCTGATCGTCAATCGCGTACACCGGAACTGGTAGCCTCGCGGCCCATCTTTCGGCGTTGGCCAGGGAAGCGTCCGGGTGATCCTCGTTATCCAGGTGCGGAATCAACGCAAAGTCAACCAGTCCCGCTCCCTGAGCCGTGACGAAGATCCTGCTGATTTCTCCCTGGGGTGTATCGAACACGATGTCTTCCGACGTGAGCGCACTACCGCTGCCGCTGGGCGGATTACGGTAGGTCTCTCCGAAGGTGGAGGACGCCGCCATGCTCCCGGCGCTTACTCCCACGTAGACCGACTCGCGCCGCAGCGACGGCAAGAGGTCTGCCAGTCCGGACTGCCGCATCCAGTAGCTCAGATACAGGGGATCGCCGCCCCAAACCAGCAGGGCGTCCGTCTCCTCGACCGACGGGACCCAAGCTTTTCTATCGATGCTGGGCAGCGCGGTGAGCTCCAGCACTCCCAAGGACTTCCAACCCAATTGGCACAAGGGGGACTGGGCTTTTCCGCAGATCGCCTGTCATGCCATACCAGCACTGCCGGGGAAGGGGTAGATCGCGGTGGGAATGAAGAGGGCGCTGGACTCGGCAATCGGTTTGCCCAGCAGGTCGACCAGCGCGTTGTGGATGCTCGTGTTGCTGATGCCAGAGGAAGTGAGAAGAAGCTTCATGATACCTCTCCTAGTCATCGTAACTGAGCCGTGCCAGGACGCTTGGGCAAGAATTGCCCCGCAGCCTAGCGCAACTGGCTGAGATCGTCACTCCGGACACGATCCGCAAGAGCAGGAATCTAATTGCAGTGGCAAAGCGGTAGAAAAGCCTCGAAGAAGGGAAATCCGGGCTGATGCTTTGTCGCGATCGACATGTCGCCCCTCTGCTTCTTGATACAACGGCCCACAAGTGCAATTAAGGGCTTCCTCGTTGGTCACTGAGCTTCACCTCTCAGTATATAAGGAGGACTCTGACCCCCCTGTGAACTCAAATAGCGGACCTCTCAGGCATAGTTGGCGGTCCGGCCGCCCCGCACCGATGCTCAACACAGTAAGCCGCCTGATGGCCCATATTCAGTCCCGTCAAGAACGTCACGTTTGTAATCCTGAATCGGGTCGAGTCCGACGGGCATCACTGAAGCGAGCAACGCCCGCCAAAAGCGAGACAGCGAAAGGAACTCTTTATGCGATCCGATATTGTGCCCGGCGCCCTCTTTCCCGACTACGAACTCACTGACCATACTGCCAAACGCCGCAAGCTCTCGGAACTGCAGGGGCAGCATCCCATGGTTCTCGTACTCAGTCGCGGAGGTTATTGCCCCAAGGACCGTCGGCAGGCAGAACTCCTCGTCCAACTGCATCGTGAACTGGAAGTTGGATATTGTCGTCTCGTGACGATAAGCACCGACAACATCACTCTTACGAACGAGTACCGTTCAGGCGTTGGTGCTCACTGGCCGTTTCTTTCGGATGCGGGCCGAATCGTTCAAAAGGATCTCGACATCGCCGAATACACGGATCCAGATCACAATCCGATGATTCCGCACGTCATCGTTCTGGAACCAGGCCTCATCGTATACAAGATCTACAACGGCTATTGGTTCTTCGGCCGCCCGACGCTTGAGGATCTCCGTCAGGATCTCCGTGCCGTCACCCAAAAGTGCCGGCCAGATTGGGATATCACAACGCCGGAAATGAAGGCCGCATGGAAGGAGGGCCGCAAAGAGCTCTTTTATCCATATGGCAAGACCTATGCTCAAACCCTCGGCGAGCAGGATTAGAGCGGGTCTTCCATCGGAAACGCTCTATCGATCCGTCGGGTTTTTCGCGGTCACGAACGGATCGAATAAGGTCCTCCGAACAGAGGCAGGTATACCGGCGTTCCATTTTCGGGATACCCTCGTGATCTAGAGCCGTCATAAGATGTGCATGCCGAATCGAAGCAGTATGCGGTCATAGTCTGTGAGCAGTCCATCGAACTGTGCAACATAGAGTCTTTTGTCGTGCTGTGTCATGGGACTGCCAACGAGGTGACTAGCGTCGCACCCGTTTGGGAGGTGCACCGCAAGGGTCGATCCGCGTCGTGGACGGTGTGCGCAATGAAGTGCCGAAGCCCCTGGGCACTCAGGGCAGCGCCTCGCGCACTCGTTCTCGCTATAGGAATTCTCGAATTGCATGATTTACCTTCCATTAGCCTCCTGAGATCAGGAGGGGCAGATCCTTCAACGAAGCTCCCGGAGTTCAAGTTATTGTTGCCGAGCGGGCGATTGCTGCCATGTTTTGGGAATTGGGTTAGACTGCGCAGGCTTTGCGGAGTACCTCTTGCACACCCGCTAGCAGGCCGGGGATTGGCGCGGGGCTGGTGTGCGTGAGGTGGAGCGAGTCGTTGACGGTCACTGCTCCAAGGGTCTGCTCTCCTTCGATGCCACGGAGTGCACATGGTGCCCAGAGGGTCTCGAGTTTTAGCGATCCGAAATTGCTGTCGAATGGGAGACGGCCGAGGTTGGAGAACATGACCTGCGCGTTGAACACGTTTCGCTTGAGTTGCAACGCCTGTTCGACGGTGAGGTTGGAGGAGACGGCTGTGGATTGGAGATCGATCTTCCTGGCTATATTCTCGCTGCTCTTGACGGCAGAGAGGCCATCTTTCGCGAACCGTGCGAGGTCCCAGAACGTCATCGAGCCGCCTGGCGCGATGGTGATCTCACCGCCTCCGAAGGAGACCATGCATTGATCTTTAAGGCCGAGAATCTCGCGGATCTCAGCCGGCGACATGATGCGAAGCGGGTTATTGCGCCAGCTTTCATCGATGGCTCTGCCTGCGATCGTGAGCGCAGCGGAGATAGCCGCGTGGATAGTGACGCCTTCCTCGCGAGCGCGGCGCTGGAGTGCGGTGGTCTGTTCTGCCGCGAGTTTAATTCCTTCCACAAACGGCAGGAGAGGGCGCTGAGCAGCGAAGGATGGCAGACCGGGCTCGGTGGAGGTGCGCTGTTGCGCTCCGAAGAGAATCTCGCGAGAGGGCGCCAGTGGCAGAGCCCCGAGGTCATGTCCGCTGAGAGCGAGGAGGATGTCACGGAGGAGAAAGATGAGCGAGAAGCCGTCGGAAACAGCGTGATGGGAAGAGAGGATGAAGATGCAGTGCGTCTCCTGATGGAGCAGTACAGCGCGGAAGAGAGGAGCCTGATCGGGCGCGAAAGGTGCGTTTACCTCTTCGGCAATCTCGCGCTGCCACCGGGCATTGGGCGATGTAACCATGCGGAGCGGGATGCGCTGGCCGGTGACGCGGCGGAAGTGAGGGACGCGGTTGAAGGTAGTGTCGATACAGGCAGAGAGCAGCGGGTGGCGCTGCTGTACTGCGTCGAGCGCGTCGCGCCACTGCTGGACGGTTGTTTGGCCGATGATTTGGGCTGCAAGTGCATGGTTGGTGGGAAAGTGCTGGTCGATGAGGCAGAAGAGCTCTTCTAGGGCGCCGAGGGGACGGAGTAGATCGCCGGGCAGGAGTTCAAGAGGCTGAAGTTCAAGGGAGGTCGAAGACATGATGCTTTCCTTTCCAGATTTGAGGTAAGAGATGCAGACTCGCCGTTGCGTTGGAGAGGTGTGCGGCGACGAGGAACGTCTGGCGTGAGATGGTGACGGTCAAGGACTGTTTCGTCACTGATCGGTTGTATAGCGTGACGTCAATTTGGGTCGACACTTCTGCACGTAGGTTCAAGACCAAACGCTGTTCAGAGCCGCGCCCAGGCACAAACCTGCGCAGGTCCATAGATCTGGCTGCGCGCTTCGATGACTGCATCTCGGAGCCGGCTTTCAAGCCCGTCCATTGCAATTGTCTCCGCCGTCATAATCCTCATTTTTTCCAGTTGAGGCTGAAGAGTTTGCAAAAGTTCAGCGAGTGAACCGTAAAGAGGTGAATCCGCGCTGCCCCCGACTAGTTCATCGCAGAACAGATTGGGATACGGCAGCCCGGCCTCGGAAAAATGCTCTACAAGCCCCCCTGATTCTTCAGACGCTGAACCTCTGCCGGCGAATGTCCAAGTGCGTATGTTGTCTCCCTCATCTTGTGTTCGTATTCCTCTCTCCAACGATTTGGTATTTCATCTTCACGAATCGCACAGTGTGGAATGCCGGCCGCGCGCCTGTATTGGTAGAACACGCGCAGCACTTGTCTATTCCCAGACAAGACAGGAAGTTCTGTTGAAAACCCGACCGGTCTCTCTGCACTCGCGGCAGTGAGAGAGAAAGTCACCGTGCAAATTCCAGAAGACTTGTTCATGCTCGATCGTCCTGATTGGAATCTTCAAAGAACATCAGAAAAACCCAAGCAGTCGCCGCCTTTCCGATTCCACCTGACTTAGCGCGCCATGTGTTACGCCCACAAGGAATATAGGGCGATGCAAAGTGTTTATCTCACAACAGGATGTTGAAGAGGCTTATCTCCCGCTTGTCCATGCTGTCGAATCGAAGGAGGTTATTGGCTTGATCCCTTATTTAGGTCCTGAGCTTATTGCAGCAATCCTGAATTGCGAAAGCACTTCCACTATTGATTTGCGGGCGGATTCTAAGTCAGCCGCGGAGAATTCGTCTTCAGCACTACGCTCCCAATCGGCTGTCAATGAAAAACCTGTGCGAGTTCCATTTCGGCGGAAGGCATCTTGGTTGCGATGCTCTCGTCTATTTGCGGTGGTGGGCAGACTGGTGGCCCCTTGGTTTCCATAGAAGAACTGCACCATTGGAATCGCGACCGTGCCGTCCGAGGCAGACTGGGCGCAAAACTCAAGAAGACTTATAGAACTCCTCATCATCGGTTCGCCGCCGATTAAATAGACCGGGGTGTCTGTATGTATCGGTGACGGTTCTCGGGAGAAGATCTAGTCAAGCACAAGCAGACCTCCGAAAAAGAGCACGTCTCGCCTGAGCCAAAGACGAATCGATCAGGCTTTCCGCAACCAGCACAGATCCGCTTTCGAATTCAAAACGAAGGATGCTTTCTTTTTCCAGATTTGAGGGGAGAGATGCAGGCTCGCCGCTGCACGGGGAGTGCGCAGCGACGAGGCGCGTCTGGCGCGGGGCTACGCGTTGACGGTGTCGGGAACGCACGCCTCGATGAGGCTGAGCAGTTCGGCTTTGACGTCGTGGCCGGCGAACTCGATCGAGAACTGCTGGGCGCGCTCACGGTAACCAGGCTGCGTGAAGATCTCGTCGACGGCGTGCCTGATGGCCTCGGGGGTCGCCTGGTTGGTGCGCAGGTCGATCCCCGCGCCGGACCACTGTACGTGCGCGGAGACCTCTTCCTTATCCTCGGTAAGACCGGCAGAGATGACCGGAATGCCGTGGGAGATCGCCATGTTGACGGTACCGTAGCCTCCATTGGTGATGAGGAGGTCGATCTCCGGCATGATGTGAGCGTAGGGCAGGAATGAGGCGATGTGGGCGTTGGCGGGGATGGCTACAGGGATAGACTCGGCTGGCTGGCCGCCGGTGGTGACGATGATCGTGACATCTTCCCTGCCACCGAGTGCGACGAGCGCGGGAGCGATGACCTGGCCGAAGTCGCGGTTGGCAATGGTTCCCTGCGTGACGAGGACGACGCGTTTGGTGCGGTCGATTTGTTGCCACCACTCGGGCAGCCTGGGCTGGCCAGCGGGCATGGGCAACGCGCCGATGTATTGCACCTTCGAGTTGGAGCCCGGATATTCGAAGCTCTCGATGCCGGGGTGCAGGTAGAGGTCGGGTAACTCGGTCATGGCTTCGAGGATGGGATATGGAAGTGCGGGATAACCAAGGCTGCCGAGGGCGGCGTTGACGGCCTGTTGCGCGGGTTGGAGCATGAAGCGCCCGCGGAGTTGCACCTCTGCTTCGCGTTGCTCCGGAGTCTCGCTGGGGCGCATTGGGATGTTCTTCCCGCTGCAGATATTGACCACGGAGATACCGAGGTGCGCGATGGCGGGGCGCTTATCGCGAGCGTCGACGAGCATGGGCAGCGTGCCCCAGTAGGTAGAGTCAGCGAGGATGAGATCGGCTGGGAAGTCGTAAAGCGCCATCTTGAGGCTGGCGGACTGGGCGGCGATGTTGCGCGCGAAGAAGTGGACGAGATCGTAACCGGTCATCTCCATGCCGGGCGACTTCTGCATACGCTCGGGATAGTTTTCGAGGTAATAGTCTGGTGAGGTTTGAGCGTTGGGAATCTCTGAGATGAGGCGATGACCGGCGGCTTCGACAGCGGGACGCTGGTCTTCGTTGACCTGCACGGCGACCTCGTGGCCGGACTCCACCAAAAGCGAAGCGACGGAGAGAAGTGGATTGAGGTGTCCGGCCGCCGGCGTAGAAGCGATAAGAATTTTCATAAAAACCTTTCGTTAATTAGTGGGAGAAATTGAAACAGGTTTCTGGAGACGCAGAGTCAGCAATACAAGCGGGCCCGGCGAAGTCTATTCAAATCGGGGAAGGCATTTGTCGTGGAAATATCACTCCATCCATTGCGCTGGAGACTAGATTCATCTGCGAAGATGAAATGTTTTGAGTCTCTATCCGCACGCGGGATGCCCGATTTCCAGTGACGTTCCTGCAGCGGAAGGTTTTTAATGTAGGTCGTAGACCCGACATACATAGTCTCCGCGAGGAGCGGAGAGACGTCTCACCGGCTTCTCTGTAAGGCTAAACACGGCGCCACTGTTTCTATTCCCGCCGCAGACAAATAGCTTCGACGTTTTCTCGAAATCTGATTCAGGATGGAGGGCGCTACCGATGCCTTGGGCCCTTTTCTAGCTATGAGCGCAATGTTTTCTTCATTGCCTGGCTTCATAGAAAAAATATGTTGCTGTGTACGCAATTCTGCGCATTGCGCTCCGGCTACAACTACCGTCAGGCGCATTTCCCCGTGCGTCCCGATACGCTGGGAATAAATCTTCTTTCTGCGTGTTATTCCGAGTGTTGCAGATGACATCTAGTAAGCAAGAAATAAATCGTTGAACTGAGCCTTTCAAATAATAGGAGGTTTTTATCAAGCGTCGGCATCGCACTTTGCCGTAGTCGACGACAATCATCCGTCCCGACGCGCCTATCTGTCACTCGGCGCCGAATGAAGAACAAGTGAGAGGAGTATTAGGTAAGAGAATGGGGAACAACTTGGAATTTGCTGGAAAAGTCGCACTCATCACCGGTGGAAACAGTGGCATTGGCGCTGCGGCTGCAAGGCGTGTAGCTGAGCTAGGTGCTCAGGTAGTCCTTACAGGAAGGCGGCAAAGCGAGGGGCGACTGCTCGTCGATGACATCAAGCGCAACAGCGGATCTGCGGCGTTCATCCAGGCAGACCTCAGCCAACCCGAGCAGGTGAAGCGGATCGTACCATTCACTCTCGAAACCTTCGGACGGCTCGACTACGCATTTAACAATGCCGGGATCTCCGGTGAAAACCGGCTGCTCACAGATCAGACCGAGAGAAGTTTTGACCGCGTCTTCGCTGTGAACGTAAAGGCCCTGTTTCTACTGCTTCAGGATGAGATCAAACAGATGATGTCGCAAGGGCAGGGGGGCTCAATCGTCAATACTGCCTCAGTCGGCGGCCTGCTAGCATTTCCAACCGCCGGCCCCTACGTGGCCAGCAAACACGCTGTGCTTGGCTTGACCAAAACTGCCGCGATCGAATGCGGGCGATATGGCATTCGGGTGAACGCAGTGAGTCCTGGTGCGGTTAGGACTGAGATGTTGCTCGACGTATTTGGCACCCAAGAGGCGCTGGACGAAATGAGTGCGGTGCATCCCATTGGCCGGATTGGACGCCCGGAGGAGATCGCCGATGCAGTTGCGTGGCTGTTTTCTGACAGATCATCTTATTACACAGGACAGTCCTTGACCCTTGACGGCGGTCTCACCGCGCAGCGCCCGTACGTGACGCAACCCGCCAGCGACAAACTCCTTCAGAATGCCCGCGATGAGAAATGGCGAGTGGGTCTTGAAAACCTTGAAATCTCGGAAAACCAAAATGAATTTGGGGAGAAATTGTCTGGGCGACCCCACTGACGGGCTTCCAGCGCCAGGATAGGCACACATATCACAGTCATTGCTGCTGCGGCTACGTGGAACGGAGTCGCCATTAGTCGTCGTCGTCATCGTCGCGGTATTTCTTGGCAGCTTTGACGAATGGCCCGGGCATCTAGCACCTTGTTCTCCCCCGGATAGGGTCGTGTCCAATCCGTCGCCGAGTACCAGATCACATGGTTCAGGAAGTTCGGGTCGACCGCGTCGGCTTTGTCGTACTTGCCCTTCATCACCTCCGCCGTGGCCTTGAGCCAGGCTTTCTGCAGGGGCTGTAAGCAAGGGTTTTGTCGGCCGGCAGGTCTGGTCCCTGGTCGAGAGGGATGACCGCCGCCAGATGATCGTATGGCGTCAGATCGGGCGTGTTCTGAAACGCGTCGAACATGGGGGATGCCACCAGATCGAACTGCGTCAGCGGCTGCATGCCCAGAATGTTCTCGATGGTGCGATTGATGTTCTCGGCCGTGTAAGTGGTATGAATCGCCTTGCCCTGGCCGGGCGCCTGCGGAGCCGCCGTATACGGGCTGATGACAAAGACAGGCTGACGGTGGCCATCCACGTGATCGACGCCGCCCTGTGAATCGTCTTCCTCGACGAAGATCGCCGATTGCGCCCATACCTTGCTGTGGCTGATGGCTTCCACCATGCGGCCAAGAGCGAGATCGTTGTCGGCCTGATAGTTGATCGGATAGGGTTGGCCCTTTGTGGTTCCGGCGGTGTGGTCGTCCGGAAGCCACAGAATCGTCAGATTGGGAACCTGATTGGCTGCATCCAGACGCTGGAACTCGGGTATCCAGTAATCCATCCGGTACTGGTCGGGAATCGTGAGATTGAACGGCGGATAATGCGGGTCCATGATTTTGGCCGCCGAGGGAATCGCGGAGGTTACGCTGACGGCATCGTCCGGAACGATGCAACTGGAGGCTGGCGCTTTGCCTTCCTTGCATAGCGCGGTGCTGTAGAAATCGCTCCAGGTGTAGTTCGCTGCCATCCGCCTTTTTGGCGATCTTTGCGCCGTTGCTCCATTCGCCGTACAGCCTGGCGGAAAGTCCCTTGGCTTCCGCCGCGGTCCATAGAAAGCCTTTCGGAGTGTAGGTCAGAGCATCGTCGGCATCGCCGCCCGGATAGGAACGAATCCAGTCCGGCGACAGGATGTCATTGGAGTAGAAGGACCCCGACATCCCGATCCAGGGATGACCATCCGCCGACTGGCGGCTGGGAGCGTAGACATTGTCGAGCAGCGGGAAGCGCTTTGACGAATGCGTGCTGATTCGGAACGGCGGACGCAAAGACCGCAAGCGACGGAGTCGCCATTGCCCCACGGCACGTCTCCCAGCATCTGGTCGTAGGTGCGGTTCTCTTTGATGATCAGAAAGACGTGCTTGATGAGCGAGGGCTCGCCGATATGCCTGGGAACAGCCACCGGCGCGGCGTGCGCATCGATGTATTCCGGTCCCACCTCGATGTTCGTGGTCAGGTTCCAGTGATTATTGTCGAAGACCTGTTTGCTGAACCGGGCCAGTTGGTTCGCGTTCGGCAGCGGAATCAGATTGACGGTTCCGGTATCCGATGCGTGTTAAAACCGGTGAGGCCGTCGGAACGCGCTCGAAATGCCCGTGACCAAGCCCTTGTCGTCGGCGACCACCAGTTGCTTCTGCGCCTTGTCATAGGCGATGGAGGTCGGGAAATAGCCGGTCGGAATGTAACCGATGACCGGATGGCATCCCGGCCCTGAAGGTTGACGACGGCGACCGCATTGGCCTGGCCCAGCGTGACATAGGCCTGTCCGTCATCGGTCACGGCGACGCCATTCGGTCCGGAGCCGAAGACGCCGCCGGCGATCGGAACGCTGAGATCGATGGTGCGCACCACCTTATCGGTATTCAGATCGATGACCGAGAGGCTGTCGCTATAGGCATTGGCAACATAAAGATTCGAACCGGAGATCGTCATGCCGGCCGGGTGCAGGCCACCTTGATAGTCTTCACCTCCTTGCCCGCCGCAAGGTCCACGACGGACACCGTGCCGGTGATGGCAAAAGCATCTTTCCGGTCGACGACGATCGGCGTGCCGTCGGAATAGTTCGTGAAGTCTTCGCTGGTGGCCGGACGTCCGCCTTCGTTGCTGACATAGGCATACTTGCCATGGATGACCACGCTGTTCGGCGCATTGCCGACCGGAATCTGAGCGATGAGCTTCGCCGGAGAGGCCGTCAGGTCGATCACGCCGAGCGTGTTGGCCACGTTCAGCGCCACATAGGCGCGGCTGTCGTCCTTGGAGAACGCGATGCCGCCCGGGTTGATGGACTTCGCATTGTGATAAGGCCGCCCATCCGCCGGCGGTGCAGGCAGGCTGACGCTCTGCTCCTGTGTCAAAAGACCGGTCTGCGGGTTCACATTCGCGATCACGACGATAGTTGTTGTCCTGGCTGAAGAGCAGCTTCTTGCCGTCAGCGGAATAGGTGATGCCGGTGAAGGACCCGGCGTTCCTCCCTTTGGAAGAAGCGCCCGCAGTGTCCGCTGGAAGGAAGCGCTGAAGAACCTGTCCGGTCACGGTATTGAACACGATAATCGGCTGCGGCGAGCCCATCAGCAGGACGGCGCCGCTGTGCGTGGCTTGATTCGGATTGAGCGCAATGGCTTTGGCGCGCACGGGCGAACCGAGTTCAATGATCTTGCCGGCGGGCGTCAGTGTCTGGTTGTCCGACACGACGATAGACCCATCCTTTTGTGGGCCAACGGTGCGATCCGGACTGCTCGCCCGGGAGCTCTGAACATGGCCCGAAATCATGTTCTTTGCGGCAGGTATCGCTCCTGCGGAGGCATCCTTTGGCGGCCCAACATTAAAATCCGAACTGCTTGTCCGGGGAGACTGCGTTTGAGCGTAAGCCAACGTAGAGCCACCCAACAGGCAAAGCGAGATCGAATAAGCAGCACAGATCACAAGCGGATATTTCAAGCGCATCCCGAACCCTCGTCTGCAATCTGTATACCAGATCAGATTGACGCTTACGTTAAACTACTTTCCGTCGCGAGATTGAGTTTTCTGACGAGCTTCGAACCTGATAGGGACCCCTTTCGGGGTGCCGCTCCTCATCCAATCCAGAAGCGCTTTCAATTTTCTATAATGGACCTTTTGTCCAGGATTCGGATTTCGCGGGGGAGCCTGCATGGTATTGCTACGCGCGCTCCCCGCAAGGGATAGCAGGACTAGAACTGAAGTTTCACCATGAATTGCAGGGATCGAGGGCCGCCCTGCTGGTACAACGAGGACGTGCCGCCCAGGCCGGTGGAGAGCGTATTGGTGGCCTGCCCCATCAGCACGTTGTTGCATGTGGCGCCAGCAGCAGTGACGCCGCAGGTAGTGTTGGCCGTTCCAAAATTCGGATGGTTGACGATATTGAAGGCTTCGGCGCGGAATTGAAGCTGTGACCGTTCATACACCGGGAAGCTGCGCTGAATGGCTATATTCGCCTGATTCTCCCCAAATCCACGGAGGAAGTTGCGCGGAGCATTGCCAACTCCATACTCGCTCGTAGTTACGCTGAAGATGGTCGGATCGATCTGCCGGCCGTCGGGAATTCCGGGCTTGTGTACGTACGGATATTTGCCGTTGTAGTTCAGCTCCCCGCTGGTCACATCGCCAGATAGAGGGTCGGTGATAGCCGGGCCGACCGGCTCATAGGGAAAGCCGGTGCGAGCAACGAACCACGCATCGGCATTCCAATAACCCAGGATTGCTCTCTCAAACCGATTTTCGTATTGCGTCGGCAAGTTATAGACAAGGGCCGCGGTAAAGTTCTGGCGAACATCGAAATTCGAGTTTCCTCTTTGGAGAGGAAACGTTGCTATGTTTGCCAAGTCTTCTGTACTCGCCCAATCAATCGAATGAGACCAGGTATAAGACGCCAGCGCCTGAAGTCCATGCGCCATCTGGCGCTGATACTTCACCTGGAGGGAGTTATAGTTGGAACCCGGTCCATTCGCGTATAAGTAGACATCCGTGAAGAGCGGATTCAGTTTGCTAAGGTTATACCTTTCGTAGGTTGTGAGCTTGCGTCCCAGTGAGGCAACATAGCCCATCGTGAGAGTCTGTTTTTCTCCCAGCGCCTGCTCCAGACTGGCATTCCATTGAATCGACGATGGAGGAACAATCTGATTATCTGGATAATATATAAAGTTATACGGAGGCTTCGGAGGCACGGCCACGGGAACCAGAATCTGGCTGGCCGTGAACGGAAAGGGAGAACTGGTAGAGGTAATCGTTGTTGCCGTTCCCAGGCCATCTCCGCCGCCGAAGGTACTATTTAAGGCGATGGTATCGTAAAAGAGTCCGGCCCCGCCGCGGAACACAAGCTCATGACCGGGCCGATTGTGAATGGCGATTGCAGTTCCAAACCTTGGCGCGAAATCCGTATAAGTGGTCTTATACAACGGAGCGTCCGGCCCGGACAGACCCAGCGAGGACGGGTTATTTACATTGCCGGTATAGCCGTACATCGGGGCTCCGGAGATAGACGGCGGCGGATTAAGATCCCAGCGAAGACCCAGGGAGAGACTCAGCCGCGGGAGAAGACGCCATTCATCCTGCACGAAGAGCCCCAGGTTTTTGGTTGTTGGATCCGTCCGAAGAAAGTTTACGGTTTTGGTAGATGCCTGGTTGCTCAGAACACCGGCGGCGGTTGTGTACGTATAACCACCATAGGGACCGCGGGAGAGAGTCCCAGCGCCATAATAAGCAGTCGTCTGCCGGTAATCCGCACCTGCCTTGAAAAGATGCTTGCCATGCGTCCATGTAACTGCATCCGTGGCATTCGGCTGAAACTGTTCCGATCCATAGTTCTCTTGAATCATTTCTGATTCATTTGGGAGTTCAATGAACACTTCGTTCTCTCCAGCCCCCGTAGGCAACCCCTGTGCGGCATACAGATTAATGGGCGCAGCGCCGCCAGCCGAGGAGGCAACCATAGTAGTTTTATAGATAGCCGGCGAATACTGCAGCCGCAGTTCGTTGGAAAGGGTCCTGCCGAAGGTGTTGTCCGCTCCCAGAAGATAGACCCGGTTGCGGCCGACGAGTGCCGATATATACGGACCGTTCGTGCCAGTGCTTACCGCATTGCTTGTGGTGTCGTTATAGCGAGCGAAGAGGCGCATCGTGGGCAGGAGTTGATAGTCAATGCGGGCGTTGATGGAGTCGATTGTCCCCGTGGATGTCGGGCTCTCGATATAGGGAGAACCTCCGAGGCCGTAATCCACGCACTGCGGGTCCTGCGCCGTGGAGCAGTTGGGCAGGGGAAATGCATTCAGCACAGGTTGCAGGGCCGCCGGAGCGTATTCCCGGAGATTCTTATATTTAGCATTCGAATACGTCCCCGTGTTGTAGGTGCCATTGGAAGGAACCTCGTAGATGCTTGCAGGCAGGGGCTGATCCAGACGCAATCCTTCATATGAAAAGAAAAAGAAGGCGCGGTCCTTGCCCGAATAAAGACGAGGCGCGGAAATTGGGCCGCCCAGCGTTCCGCCAAAGTCATTCTGGCGCTCCGCAGGCGTTGGAATAGGAGTTGTGCTGTAAGTGTTGAACCAGTTGTTCGCATCGAAGGCGGAGTTGCGCAGATAGTCATAAACCGTCCCGTGGTACTCATTGGTGCCTGACCGGGACCGGAAGCTGACCTGCGCGCCAGGCTGTCTTCCATATTCAGCCGAATACGTCGAGGTTGTGATGCGAAATTCCTCCATGGCATCGACCGAGAGCATTGCTTGTGTCGTTCCAAGCATTGTCGAGCTGGACAACATGCCCGCGGAACCAGCGGCGCTGTCGACAGAAGGGGCATTGCTCGCGCTGGCGCCATCCACCATGAAGTTGTTGGCGTCGGAACGCATGCCATTGACACTGTACTCTCCCTGATCATTTCCCGGTGGGGTGCCAGCGCTAATCTGTGGGGTGCCGGTTACAACCCCCGGCGAGAGCAGGACCAGGGACTCGAAGCTTCTGCCATTCATCGGCATGTCCTCAACGAACTGGCGGTCAATCACGGTGCCTACAGCGGCGTCCGTCGTGTTGATGTTGTTGCCCTCGCCACCGACAGTAACGCTCTCAGAGGTTGAGCCAACCGCCATTTGGAAGTTGATCTGAAGGACATCCTGAGTGTGCAGAAACAATCCCTCTTTCAGGATGGTCCGGAATCCAACCTTCTCGATCTGCATTTGATATGGCCCGACGGGCAACGACGAGATGTTGTAACTTCCGTCCTTGTTGGTCGTAGCCTCAAACTGCTGGTTTGTGTCGGTGTTGACGGCAAGCACTCTGACGCCGGAGATAAATGCCTTTGATGGGTCCTGAACGAATCCCGTCAGGCTGGCATTGCTTCCCTGGGCGAATATTCGACTTGTAAAAAGCAAAACAAAGAGTACGGCGACGGCTAGGCGGCGCATCCGAATGGTTCCTCCTCGAAGAGCGCAGAGTTGGGCTCGCGATTCTGTCCTCTATTACGCGCACGCCCATGAATCTGTACCGTGCTCTTCAGAGAAGTAACTCGCTTTTCACAAAAGCAAGACTATGGATGATTGGGCTCGCGCCGCAGCGACGCGTAGAGGAACGGTTTGCCGGTGGGCTTGTCGGTCTGCTCGCGCGGCTCGATGGTGACGAAAACAGCATCGAGTCTGGCGAGTTGTTCGGGGTTATCCACACGCAGCGTCCAGCGCCGGTTCGAATCGCTGTCCATGTAGAGTATGCCGAGGTTGATAGGCTTGCGGTCGTTGGCGCTGGTCCGTCCCCATACCTGGAATGTGCTGGTTCGCCTTACTCCAGGCCTGACGGTCCAGGTCGTAGGCGTAAAAGATCAGCGATTTAGTCTTGGTGTAGAAGACACGACCGAAGGGCTTCTGCGACTGCCCTGTTTCATTCACATCCATGATGTCGGCGATGTAGAGATTGCGCGCGCCGATCAGGTCACGAATGTCCTTGTCGGAGGTAAGGTACTGCTCATCGGTTCTGGCGCGCCTGTTCTGGTCGTCGAGTGATGTCGAGAGGCTGTCAACGCGCGTCTCCAAAGAAGCCAGATGCACTAAGTCCTGCTGATGCTGGCTGCGCAGCGTGCTCAGCTCGTCCTGCACTGTCTGGTACATCTTCTCCGCAACGCGCAATTTGTTTGCATTCTCGTCCCGTTCCTGCATCAGGGCTGCCAGTTTTGCGTCCGACTCTTTCTTCGCCGCATTCATCGCGTCCGTATCCCCCACGAGACGTTCGGCGCCAGCCTGGGCTTCGGCACGAAGCCTTGTCATGTCATTGTTATCCGTGATTGCCTGCTGCTCCAGAGCCGCAATCCGCAGATTATCCGCCTGCATCGTCCTTTCGAGCACCTGTTTCTCAGCGATGATCCGTCCCAAAGCAGACTGCGATTCCGCGCTTACGCCACGCAGTTGCGTGTTTGCTGAATGTACACCTGCCCAATACGTTCCTGTGCCAACGGCCGCTAACAGAGATGCCGCAACAAGGCCGCGAACCCACACTCGATTCCATACACGCTTTTTGTTTGCCTGGACAGCCAAGAGCATCGGTTGCGATTCTGCCCTTTCGGTTGCCTGTATCAGCCGTGACAAAGCAGATTCTTTGTCGAACTCATCCGCGCGGGTGTGCGCGGCTAAGCGATCCGCGAGAACTGTCATCCCGTCCGTTGCGATCTTCTGATACTGCTCGAATGCCTCCCTGCAGCCGGCACACTCTTCCAGATGAGCTGCCAGCAACGCCGACTCCGCTGGGGTGAGGACACCGGCAGTAGCCAGGGCGCAAAGCTCTTCGTACTTCTCATGCTCCAATTCGGGTTTGAACTTAGTCATGATTCGTTCTTGTCTCTGAGCTTTTTTACAAAAGCGTCCTTCCTCAGCTTCTGAAGCCCGCGGTAGTAGTGATGACGAACGTTTTCGAGCGATTCTTCCAGATGAGCGGCGATCTCGCGGAAGTCGAGCTCTTCGAAGAAGAATAGCTCCAAAGTAAGCCGCTGCCGATGGGAAAGACTCTCGAACGCCTCTTGCAGTCGCTCCCGGCTCAGCTTCGACGCGAGATCGCGCTCCACGTCGCTTTTCCCCACAACTGTATCGGCCAGAAGCCCCACATCTGTACCACAATAAAAATTCCGCCGATGCAAATATTTCTGGCGGTCATACGACCGATGGTAAGCCACCTGTACTAGCCATGCTTTGGCTCCGCCCTTTTGCTCGTCGAAGAGCTCCGCTCTTTGATAGAGAAAGAGAAAAACCTCCTGGGTAATTTCCTCCGCCTCTCCAGCATCCCGCAGGATACGAAAGCCGATGCTGAAGACTAAACGCGAATGGCGCCGAAATAGTTCTGCAAGCGATTCTCGATCCTTACTCTTAAGCGCAGTCAGCAGATTTTCATCGCTTGCCGATCGAGCCTCGGTGCCCTCCGGGACCGCGATCGCCTGCGGCTCTTCCCGGGGCCAGAGAAGGGATAGTGGCAGCGCTCGCTCCGTGGAATTGCTATAGGACAAAGGTGTCTCTCAATAGAGTGGGCAATGTACGCGGCGAGTACAGTGGGGAATGAGCCGTCACAATTGTTGCCAGTCCAAAAATACACAATCTTTGTTAAGATTCGATAACCCTTAAATTTTGAAATAGTTTGGCACAAACAAGGAATCCCAGTCGTATTTATACAATCGACTGAATCAACCGTGCCTGCCGATAATACGACGCGGCATGGCTGCTCTTGCCCGTAGCGATGAGTGCAGTGATTACCTTGCGCAGATGGTCGCGGGTAAGATTCGAGACTCTGAGGTGTGGGGCAAATGAGCGGTCAGACAGCCAGACACCGATCGGCCGAAGGCGGTTTTGCAATCGGCAACGGTCTGAGTTCCTCTCAGCTAAACTCAGTTAGCTGGCAAATAAACAACGCTGTCTCGTTTCCATTTGCGGGTGTGGCAATCACTCGCACCTGATCGCCTTTTTCGGGATTGAACTTGTAACCTTCCACGGCCCCGGCCGAAGTCTCAGCACGTGTTTTGGCTACGATAAGGAAAGATTTGTTGACCCCTGAACTATTCTTGATTGTTAGCAAATGGGCATGCCTATCGAACTTGACGACTGTTCCACTACATCTGTCGAGTGGCTTCGTGCCGAGGTCTTGCAGTGCGGTTGCCGTCCGCACGTCGCCGTCCCCGAAATAATAGATGATGACATGTGTCCCTTTCTTTGTGAAGGCGGCTGCGGCAACCGCATCAGCCCTAATGTTCTTATCGAAATCGAGCGAAGTGTGGGACTTCGTCAAATCTTTGAAGAGTCCTTCGGAGCCATCGTTGGTATCAATCTGAATCGCTCTTGCTGTCGGATTAATAGACGTGACAGTTCCGGTCAAGGCATGAACCACCTCTTGGGCGGTGGCTAAAGAAAAACATCACCAAATAAAACAACTTGAAGGCTGGTGTCGCCGATTCTTTTGGTCTCCCATCTACCATATTCTAAAGGTCTTAGAAGACAGAGTTAATTCTGGAAAACCTTGCACGACCAATACGCGACCATCATCGAAATGGTGGCCAGAGACGGCTTTGTTCAGCATTACACACCTCTCCACATCTCAATTAGCGGCCTCGTCCTTCGACCGGCAGCATGAGTTACCAATTTTGATATGAGCGGTTTGTAGCGTTTCCAATTTTAATTTCGGGCATGGGTACATTGGGTACGGAACGGGTATAAACGGGTGAAAATGGATATGGCGACCAAGCACGAGGTAAAGAACATCACGATTTGAGCAGGGAACATGCGACAAAGACCTCTGGAGTGATTCCTTGAATAGCTGGTTTCCTTATGAAAGGAAAAGGCGATATGTTTTAATAGCGAGTGAGCTAATTAAGACATGCCCAAAGGCGAAAAACCCGGCAACCGCAGCCACTATGTGACTTCCACCCTCTCCGGTGAGAGGGTCCGAGCCTTTCTTCCTCCACCTCTACCGCCGCCCAATCCGAAGGCGCTCGACGTCACCTCGCTCCAGGCCATCCTCGCGGAGGCGAACCAGGCTGTCGGTCGGCTGGACGGCATGACCTCCGCTCTCCCCCGACCTCAAGCTCTTTCTCTACTCCTATGTTCGCAAGGAGGCTGTGCTTTCCTCTCAGATCGAAGGGACGCAATCCTCTCTCTCAGACCTTTTGCTCTATGAGAACGCGGAGACGCCCGGCGTTCCGCTGGACGATGTGCAGGAAGTCTCGAACTATGTGGCGGCCCTGAATCACGGTCTCAAGCGGATGCGCGACGGCTTTCCTCTCTCCCTCCGCCTCATACGGGAGATCCACGAAGTCCTCCTATCGAAGGGGCGTGGCAGCCGTGCCCAGCCAGGGCAGTTCAGGAAAAGCCAGAATTCGATCGGGGGCAGTCGGCCCGGTAACGCAGCGTATGTACCGCCGCCGCCAGTATATGTGATGGACTGTATGGGGCCGCTTGAGACGTTCATCCATCAAGAGGGTCCACCTCTTCCATTGCTTATTAGGGCTGGCCTTGTCCACGCACAGTTCGAATCAATCCATCCGTTTCTCGACGGCAACGGCAGGGTCGGAAGGCTGCTCATCACGTTTATGCTCTGTACAGAAGAGGTACTGCGAGAGCCTGTCCTCTACCTCAGCCTTTTCTTCAAGAAGCATCGCCGCTTGTACTACGACCGCCTCAATGGAACCCGAGGAAGTGAAGCGTGGACGGAATGGCTCGACTTCTTCTTGCAGGGAGTGCGGGATACCGCGAACCAGGCGGCGCGGATGGCTGACAGCATCGACAGACTCTTCCGCAAGGATAAGGAAAAGATCGAGCTGTTTGGGCGGGGTGCTGCCTCTGCTCTATTGATCTATCGATATGCTCAGGCTAACCCGCTCTTCTCGATCAAGAATGCTGCCCGCGAGACGAACGTTAGCTTTCCGACCGCTTCCTCCGCGGTGGCCCGCATGGCCCAAGCTGGCATCCTGCGGGAGTCCAGCGGCAAACGAAGAGACCGTCTCTTTCTCTATGAAAGCTATCTGGACATCCTCAATCGAGAATCCTGATACATCGAGGCACTCGATGTATCAAACTGACGTACTAAAACCCTTGGAATTCAACGACCACTTTTGCGGGTCGTTTTTTTCGGGAATCCCGGTCGCGGTTTCGGAATCAGCCTGGAATTGTTTTGCGCGAGTGCGAGGCCTGGACCGTCGTAGATAGGAACTCAAGAAACGCGCGCGTCTTCGGTGCGAGGTATTGGCGCGAGGGATAATAGGCATACAGGGGGAAACGTTCCTCCTCCCAATCCGGAAAGAGGGTCACCAATCGTCCACTCGAGAGATGGGCGTCGACGCCGAGTTCGAGAACTTGAGCGATCCCATATCCTGCCAGGCACACAGCGTGCATTGTTGCGACGTCGGTCAGCATGAGCTGGCTTTGCGTCTCAACCTTGATCTCCTTTCGACCTTTACGGAATGCCCACTCGAAGGGACGGCCCGTCTCCCCGTCTCGAAAATCGATCATCAGATGTCGTTCCGCGACCAGTTGCTGCGGGTCGGTAGGATGGCCGTGTTTCTTCAAGTAGCCGGGCGAGGCTACGGTGAGAACCCTCGTGTCCAGCAATCTTCGGGCGACAAGAGTGGATGGGCGCGGCTCGCCGAAGCGAATTCCCAGATCGTATCCATCCGAGATCAGATCTCCGAGGCCCTCCCGCGTGATCAGTTCCACCTTAAGCTCCGGATATGCTTTGAGAAATCCACTGAGCTGCGGTCCGAGAATGAGCTGCGAGAAGTAGGGGTCCATGTTGACGCGGAGTCTCCCCCGGACGGTGACTTTACCTTCGGCCAGAGCGGAGGTGGCGTCTTCGAGCGCCGACACAATCGGGCCAATGGTCTCGTAAAACCGCCTGCCTTCGTCCGTGAGGGAGACGGAGCGTGTCGTCCGCTCCAGCAGTCGGATTCCAACCTGGGCCTCCAGCCGAGCTACCGCACGGCTGATGCCCGGTTGAGAGACGTTCAAAGATCTCGCCGCAGCCGCGAAGCCGCCCGATCTCACCACGGCTGCAAGTGCGGTCACGCCATTCAGAAGGCGGTCATCGAAACTCATACACTTATGCTAATCGGTTATAAGTGAAATGCCGCGAAGATTAGTTCCGAATCAATTCCCGTGAGTCAGATAGTTGGAAGCACTGAAAGGGATAGGTAAGGAGCATGGCGATTCGAAGGACATGGGCGGTGCTACTCGCTGCATCAATATTCGGCATGAACGGTCATGCGCAGGTGCCGGCACATCAGGGACTTACATTCAACGGCGACGGCGCGTTGCGTAACAACCAGATTCATTGGCCCAAGGGGTTCGAGCCTGAGCAGGCGGACCTCTTTGCGCACAATGAGATCGACATCCGGGCCGGATGCGAGATCGCTTTCTCCAATCTTGTCGATGCAGAGGCTTGGCCCTCCTGGTACCCGAACTCGAAGGACGTCAAGGTTCTGAACACTCCGGATCATCGGCTCCGGAAGAACGCACGAATCTCGTGGGAGACCTTCGGATTCCACATCGAAAGCCGCGTGTGGGAGTTTGAGTCGAATAGCCGCCTCGGATGGTTCGGAGATGGTAAGGACGTCCATGCTTATCACACGTTCCTTCTTACCAAGACCCCTGAGGGGTGCCACATCGTTACAGAAGAGGTTGTGAAGGGCCCTGGTGCCATTCAGTTCCGTGAGCAGCAACCGAACGCCATGCACGAGGGGCATCAGCTTTGGCTGACGACCTTGAAGGACCGGTCGGAGAAGCACTGACACTCGCAACAAAATCATATCCAGATGGAGGAGCAAAACTATGGCACGCATATTCATCACCGGATCTGCTGATGGCCTCGGCAGGATGGCAGCGGAACTGCTGATTGAGCAGGGTCACAGGGTCGTCCTGCACGCCAGAAGCCAAGCCCGCGCCGACGAGGCAAAGAGGAACGTCCCGGAGGCGGAGGCAGTCGTTATCGGCGATCTCGGCACAATTGCCCAGACTCGAAACGTCGCAGAGCAGGTCAATGCGCTCGGCGCGTTCGACGCCGTCATCCACAATGCTGCCGTCGGTTACAAGGAGCCGAAGCGAATCGAGACGGAAGATGGTCTCTCGCATGTCTTCGCGGTCAACACCATTGCTCCCTACATCCTGACAGCCCTGATTGCGAAGCCGAAACGACTCGTCTATCTCAGCTCCGTGCTTCACCAGAACGGCGATCCGAGCCTTGAGGACCTGGCATGGAAAGCTCGCGCATGGGACGGAAGACAAGCCTACTCCGACACGAAGCTACATGACGTGCTCCTCGCCTTTGGTATCGCACGACGTTGGCCTGGAGTCCTCTCGAACGCACTGGAGCCGGGCTGGGTCTCCACGAAGATGGGTGGCGCCGAGGCAACGGATGATCTGGACGAGGCACATCGCACCCAGGTTTGGCTTGCTGCAAGCGATCAACCTGAGGCACTCGTAACTGGAGAGTACTTCTATCACCGAAGGAAGAAGGGCACCCTTCCAGCTGCCCACGACGTTGCCAAGCAAGATCGGCTCCTCGCGATCTGCGAGCGTCTCAGCGGTATCGCTCTGCCCGACTAGCGAGCTTGATACGAATCTTTTGGTGACAGACGCCGCTTCGGTTGGCCGATGTCACCCATAACAACGATAGAAACTAGGAGCCATCAATATGTATGCAGTCATGGGAATCACAGGGAATGTAGGCGGTGCCGTTGCGCGCACGCTTCTTGCAAAGGGCGAGAAGGTTCGAGGAATCGTAAGGAATCCCGAGAAAGCGGCAGAGTGGCAGAAGCAAGGTGCGGAGCTCTTCAAAGCCGACTACGACGACGTGGATGCGCTTACAGCTGCGTTCACCGGTGTCGCCGGCGTGTTCGTAATGCTTCCTCCAAACTTCGCGCCGGCACCGGGCTTTCCCGAGACCAAGGCGACGTTGAAGGTCCTGCACGAGGCACTATCCAGAGCTCTGCCGTCGAAGGCGGTTTATCTGTCATCCATAGGAGCGGAACAGGCCAGGGGATTGGGTTTGATCACGAGCTTACATCTCCTCGAAGAGACGTTGGGCGATCTTCCGTTCTCTCATGCATTTCTGCGCGCCGGCTGGTTCTTTGAGAACTCAGCCGGTGACGTAGTGAGCGCGCGGAATGAAGGCAAGATCCGGGTTCAGCTCCATCCGCTTGACCGGAAGTTTCCTCTGGTTGCGACCGCGGACATCGGCAAGGTAGGTGCAGAGACGCTCACCCAGAGCTGGAGCGGAATCCGCCATATCGAAGTTGCGGGCCCGGAGAGCTACAGTCCACTCGACATAGCAGATGCTTTCGCGGATGCTGTTGGGCGCCCCGTCGAGGCGATCGCCGTTCCCAAGGCGGAATGGGAGTCGCTGTGGGTCTCACAGGGGATGCCGGAGGGACGGACGGCGCCTCGGGTGGAGATGGTCGATGGATTCAATTCCGGTTGGATTCACTTTGGCGTTCCCGGAACAGAGCATGTAGATGGAGTGACGCCGCTTCGTGAGGTGATAACTCAGCTCGTGACTCGCGGCTAGAGCATTTTCACAAATGGCGTAAGCGAGGAAACGGGTCTCTACACAGGCGTTCCGCCAAAGAACGCCTGCACATAGCCAACTCTCACCACAGCCCAGTATTTGTGAAAATGCACGAACTCCACTGTCCTCAATTCGACTCTTAGGACCGAATTCCTTTCTCTGGCAAATTTGACTGGCTCCCCGGTTGAGATTTTATTCGCGCCAATCCAGTTCGGCGAACTGCTTGGGACCCATGATTAGTCGTCCATATCACGGTCATAAGAATAAATAACAATCGCGAATCACCTGTGAAGGGTCCAACGTGGCGTGAGGCACAAAACACATCCGCTGGATTTGAGCGGCACGAAGACGCCTTTCGCCGGCTGTGTTCACCACCGCTGATTCGCTTCGAGGCAACTTGCCGCGAGCTGTGGCCTTCGTTATCGCCATCTCTTAATAGATGAGCTTCAGGGAAAACTGAATTTGCCGAGAGGTCCCAGCCGTTTTGCTGATCACTCCAAACCCCGAGCCTTTGATCGTGTTCGCCGGCAGGCCCATGTTCACCACGTTGAACACATTGAAGAACTCCCCGCGGAACTGAAGGTCGGCACGCTCCAGACCACTGCTTCGATGGGCAATCGGCGTTGTCTTGATGACAGCAAAGTCGAAGTCGTAATAAGCCGGCCCGCGGAAGCTATTCCGACCGAGCATTCCGAATCGCCCCGAGTTAGGTCCGGTTCCACCCTGTATCCCGATGGGAATCGAAAAGAACGTTGCGTTGGCGGCGCCGAGCCCAAAATAGTCTTCCCGTCGTCGAGTTGAGCTGTGAGCCGTCGAGAGGTTCGGTTTGCCAATCTGGTCTGGTCGGTCCGCCCCAATTGTCCCTGCGCCCGTCTGCTGAATCCCTGAGTAAACGGTGAACGGCGCTCCACTGGTGATCGTCGAGATGCTCAGCAACTGCCAACCCTGAGTTAACACTCGGACCCCAGCGGGCTGGTCTCCCAGGCCCTGCAAATGCAGGTCCTGCGCCGCGCTCAAAGTGAAGGCGTGCGTCACGTCGAAGTTTGACGGACCTTTCTCTGCATGTGTGTCGAATGGGTCCTGCGGGCTGAACAGAGATACTGCGCCCGTCGAACCTGTTCCTCCTAGCAGGCCGCTAACGTCATCCAACGATTTGCTCCAGGTGTATCCCGCTTGCAATCCCGGACCGCCGTGTCCGACCTGCCCTGCCAACGAAGTTTGCAACGCGTTATAGGACGAGTGCGCCGTATTGGTAATCACGGACTCGAACCCGAAGCCTCCAGTTGCGACGCCGCCACTGTCGAAGTTCGTAAACTTCGCGAATCCCGGACCCGCTCCTTGATACGCGTTTGGGTATGAAATCCGGGGAAGGCGAAACGCCGATGTTCCGACATACGCTGCATCGGCCGTCAGCCCGCCGAATGCCCGCTCCAGTCCCAGCGTCCAGGTCTGGAGATAGGCATTGTTGAAGCGGCGATCAATCCCGCTCAGATTCAGCAGAGACAGCTGATTGCCCGGTGACAGTGTCGCCAGATCTTCCTGGTATCGATTCACGTCCATCACTGTGTTCGCTGGAACTTTCTTCGTATCGCCACTGGCTAACACGTTCACGCCATCCGGTGTATAGACCTGCGGTAGTTCGTCGGGTGTGATCTGGAATCCGTACGCAATTTCGCCGTTCTTCGTCGCATTGACGCGCGGATAGATCACGAACGGCGTCGATCCTGTGAGAGAGTTGTCCTGCCAGATGTTCGGTGGAATCACAGTGATCGCTCCACCTACGTGCACATGCACGGCTTGTGGCGCATTCCAATTCACCTGCACACGGGGCCCCCAGCCATTCCAACCCGTCTGATAGCCAGGCTGAGGATTGATCAAATACTCCTGTCCAACTCCGGTCGGCGGAAACGCGTCCAGAAAACCCGCTGTCCGCTTTGCCCGCTCAGTGATCGGTGTGTATAACTCATACCGCAGCCCGTAATCGAGCACCCACTGCCGGTTGATTTTCCATGTGTCCTGCACATAGACATTCACGTCGTTCCTGTTGATCGCCGCCGGCCCAATGTGTGCTCCGTTCGACAAATAGGGCGGGGCGACCCCGATCGTGTACCCATACGGATACCCGATCAGCAAACTGCTCAGCGTGTCCGGCAGGGGATCGCCCACCTGCACGTTGTGCTCTCCGGATGCAGAAGGAATAAATACCGGCGAATAGACCGTTCCACCGCCAAAGTCGTATTCCCCGTTCGGGCTGGTGCCGAAATAGGTCGTGTCTCGATTGAGGCGTGCCTCGATACCCCACTTCACTGCATGCTGCTGTGTCGTCCTGACGAAATTCAGCTGTCCGTGGAACAGATTGCCGAATGCGGACATTACCGATCCCGCCGCTGAATTAAATGCCTCGTAGAGGCCATCCGTGAACTTCAGTGCCGGGTCGGTGTAGTTTTGTGTCGGAAATGATGGAGTCGTCCGCGTAATACTCAGTGATGACGACCAGAGAAATCGCGGCGACACTGTGCGCGTATAGGTGAATACTACGTTTCGTTGTCTATCTACATACTGCACACCGAAGGTCGGATCGAGCAGTGTCTGGTCGGGATTAGTCGTAGGTCCCGTCAGGTTGTCGTAGTTGAATCGACCAAAAAACTGCCCCTTCGCTCCCAGCTTTTGATCGATGCGAATTGAAAACTGATCTGCATCTGTGTCGACCTTCGACGGTGCTGCGTATGTTCGAGGCCCATATGCGCCAGTCGGGTTGTTCGGAAGCGGGTAGCGGGCCAGTACAGTTGCGATCTCAGGATTAACATTCACCTGCAGAGTGTCCGTGCTACCGTCCGGATAGGTCACCGTGTCCTGGCCTGCCCGCTCATCTGCTGTCGGCACGGCGAGCACCTGTGTGGTTCCAAGGACCTGCCGGAACCCCTGATACTGCCCGAAATAGAACGTACGGCCGCGCCCGTCGTAGACGTGGGGCAGGACGACGGGTCCACCGTTCGTGAACCCGAATTCATTTCTTCGGAACGGCGGGATCCGGCCCGGCTCCGCAATGGACGGGTGATCGAAATAATTCCGTGCGTCAAGAGCGGAGTTTCTTATGAACTCGAAGAATGATCCGTGAAACCCACTCTGACCCGACCGTGTCACGATGTTTGTGAAACCGGCGGCACCCCGTCCGATCTCGGCCGGCATCCAGCCCGAACTTGATTGCAGATCCTGAATCGCATCCACGTTGAAATTCGTGAATGTGCTCCCGCCCATCTCCGGATCGCTGATGTCCGCTCCATCCATCGCGAACATCGCTTCGACACCACGCTGTCCATTGATCGCAAACTGCTGCGTAAAGTTCGTAGCCCCATTCGCGTCCGTCATGGTGCCTGCTGCCAGCAGAAGCAGCGTGCTGAAGTCGCGTCCGTTCAATGGCAACTCGTTTACCTTTTGACTTGAGAGTTTCTCGCCGTCCTTCTGATCCGTCTGCTGCTGCGTAGCCACCGTAATTTCACGGCTATTCGACACTGTGATCACTACCGCCGGTGAGTCCGAGGTCAAAGTAACAGTCTGCGCGTAAGTGGCCGTCGTTCCATCCGCAACAATCGTGAGCTTGTACTTTCCGGCCGGCAAAGCAGTGAGAGAAAAGCTCCCATCGGCCGCCGTAGTTGATTCAGCTGTGGAAGTTCCTTTCAGCCGCACCTTGGCTCCCACAATCGGAGTTCCGACGCTGTTTTTCACAAGACCACGCCATAGAGCGGAGGTGCTCTGTTTCTGTGCGAAAAGCGGTACTGTTAACGCCAATACAAGCATCAGGATCCGCCCGGCA
>CAVZEH010000007.1:0-30472 GCA_963774255.1 uncultured Acidobacteriaceae bacterium | reverse complement strand
GCAGCCGCTCGATGCGGCGGTTCGTCGATGCGACCACTTCAAAGCGCAGCGAATCGGCCACGATCACCTCGCCCGGGAGCGGAATGCGCCCCGCGATCTCGCTTACCAGGCCAGCGACCGTGGCTGCGTGATACTCCTGCTCCAGGCTGTATGCGTCGCCGAGCAGATCCTTCAACCGGGAGACCTCGAAGTTGCCCGGCGCCAACCACGAGCCGCCGGTTTCCCTAACCGGCACGTCCTGTTCGCCTTCCTTATCGTGCTCGTCTTCTATGGTGCCGACAATTTCCTCCAGCAGGTCTTCAATGCTCGACCAGGCCGGAGACTCCGCCATATTCATCGATCGCGATCCGCATGTGCTGCTTCTCGCGCTGCATCTCGCGCAGCAGCTCGTTGATGCGCTTGGTCTCGGGAACGAAGGCCGCTGGACGTTGGATGCTCGCCACCGCCTGTTTGCTCGCGGCAACATCGGCGATGTACAGCAGGTCGTGGGCGAAAGCGATGCCGGTAATCTCATCCAGCGAATCGGCATAGACGGGCACACGGGAATAAGGATGATTCCTGAACGCCAGGATTAACTCCTCAAGCGTCGTGCCGGAGGGAACGGCAAAGATATGCGGCCGCGGCGTCATCACGTCCCGCACCACTTTATCGCCAAACTCGACCGCTGAGCGGACCAGGTCGCGGTCTCCCTCTTCAATGATCCCTTCTTCTTTGCCGGCTTCAATCAGGGCATCCACAGCCGCGGCGTCGTTCAACTCTTCTTCTTCCTTGCCCGCCGGCGGTTCAGCCAGAGCCGCAACCGAGAGCAGAAACGACAGCAAAAGGGTGACCGGCAGCAGGATATAGAACAGAGCACGAATGGGCACCCGTAGCGGCACGATCCATTGGCCGTGCGTTCGCGTGAAGAAAACAAACGGCAGGAACTGGTTGAACAGCACAATCACCAGGATGGCCCCGAGAACTGCCTGCGCGATCTCGGCGCCGCTGGGCCGATCCATGGCCGAGGTTCCGGCAAAGAGCAGCGCGCCGAAGTACAACGTGAGCGAGGCCAGCGAGAGGCGCATCCACAGGGCCGCGGAAAGCGCGATCCGCTCCCGGGTCATGCCCAGCGCCGGCTCGACCTTTGCCTCCCAAATGTCGATGTCCTCCTGGAATTCGCGGGTGAGGAATTTGCCCATCTCCGAGTACAAGCGATCGATGTAGGAGGTAATCGTGAAGATGCCGAGCAGCACTGCAATCGAAAGGCGGAAATCAAATTCATGGCCGCGGGCCTTTCGGTCGAGAATTCGATCCGGGATTCGATTTAGGAGTTGTTGCAGGACTCGACCCAGGTTTCGTTACAGGTTTCGCTGCAGGTTTCGATCGAAGTGTCGTTGCAGGACTCGATCCAAGGTTCGATCCGCGCCTTGGTCTCTGGCTCGACTTCACCTTTGATCCCGTCATTGATGCAGAACGCTCGGATCCAGGGCGCTCGCTCACGCGGCTGTTTGTCCCGGTGGGCTTGGCGGCTGCACGCCGGCCGGACTGCATACGCGGAGGGGTGGCGACGCGGCTCCGGGATTTCCGCGCTCGATGAGGCCATGCGGCAAGGCGAGCCGCTGCGGCCTGCCATTTCTCCGCAATCTCTCTCATGGTCGAACCCAGCCAGATGCAGTAGGCCGTGCAGCATCAATACCCGCACTTCCAGTTGCACTGTGTGACCACTCCATCGCTTGGCGCAGCGCGGCGTCCAAGGAGATTGCCAGGTCGCCGGTATGGCCGGTTTCTACGAATGGCGGCGGTGAGGGAAAGGAGAGCACATCCGTGGCTTGGTTCTTGCCGCGGAAATCGCGATTGAGCGCGCGTATGCGGTCGTCACCGGTGAGCAGGAGCGCAACCTCGCCGCGCAGCCCTACTGCTTTCGCGGCGCGGGAGAGGAATTGGGACAAGGAACGCAGGCGAACGGCAGCGCCCACGGGAATCTTGAATGGGGCAGGTTCGAGAGCGATCTTACAGTTACTGAGGACTGGCAAGGCTGGGCCATGTGCGGCAGGCTTGCGATAGCCAACCGCGTTGAACGATCTTTTCTTGACTGCAACCACTGTAAAAGTGCTCTGCAATCGTCATGCAGCGGAACCGCAATAGGCCGTTTCCGCTGTTGCCGCTCGTCATTGATGGCATTCCGGGACCGTCTGTCCCGGGCTGCAAAATCACCGCGCAGGTCCCTTCCGCCTATTGCGGCTTGGGAAGGGCCTGACCTCGCCGCCTTCGCGCAGGCTCAATGGCAGCTCGCGCTGCGACTTGCCGAAGTTGTCGTAAGCCCGAATCATGCGCTGCACCAGATGGTGCCGGACCACGTCGCCATCCTCGAACTGGCAGAACTGGATGCCGTCCACGCCGTTGAGGATCTCCATCGCCTCCACCAGCCCGCTCTTCTTGGGATTCGGCAAGTCGATCTGGGTGACGTCGCCGGTGATCACCGCCTTGGAGTTGTTGCCCAGCCGGGTGAGGAACATCTTCATCTGCTCGCTGCTGGTGTTCTGCGCCTCGTCCATGATGATGAAGGCGTCGTTGAGGGTGCGGCCGCGCATGAAAGGCGAGCGGCGCGACTTCGATCACGTTGCGCTCCAGCATCTTGTCCACGCGGTCCTGGTCGAGCAGGTCGTAGAGCGCGTCGTAAAGCGGACGGAGATAGGGGTCGACCTTTTCCTGCAGGGTGCCGGGCAGGAAGCCAAGGCGCTCGCCAGCCTCGACCGCCGGCCTGACCAGGATGATGCGGCTGACTTTCTTCGCCAGCAGCGCGGAGGCGGCCATGGCGACAGCAAGGTAGGTCTTGCCGGTGCCCGCCGGGCCGACTGCCAAAGACCATGTCGTTTTGCTCGATCGCCTCGACGTAGCGTCGCTGATTGATGGAGCGGGGCTGCACCATGCGCTTGATGCCGGCCGAGCGCTGCTTGCCGCTCTCGGCCAGGCTGCGCAGGGTAATCGCGGGATCCGCGGTCACCAGCTTCAGCATGCCGTGCAGCTCGCCGTTATGGAGCTGCACGCCGTTGCGCCGCAGATGCTCATAGTCGGCGAAAACGCTCTCAACCCGGGTGATGCTTCGGGGTGACCTTCGACATGCACCGCATCGGATCGCAAATCGATGCGAACGTGCAGGCTGTCTTCGATCAGCCTGAGATTTTCATCGCGGGTCCCAAACAGGGGCTCAAGGTTCGGCGTGATTTCCAGCGTTTTTTTCATCAAGCGGTGAAATTACCTCCCAGCAGTGAGTTAGGTTGGAGATGAATGCAAGCCGGTTTGAGGAAGCCAGCCGGATTGCACAGGGGTAGCGAAAGCCTTGAAATAACGCGGGGACGGCGGGAGAGTTAAGCGAGAACTCGGTCGCCGCAGCGGCAGGAAGCTGCACATTGATGAGATGCTGGGGCGGGTTGGCGAGTTCACCAAATAATTCCCGAGAATGGCCAAGAGTAGCGGTTTGCCCGGAGCACGTCAACGCCTATTCCGTGAATATTTCCGCTTTCCCCATCCGCGGCAACGGGGCGGGCAAGATTGACCGGCGAGCAAACTACCGTAAACTCAAGGTTTGGAGAGATGGGTAGTTTTCTGCCATCTCTACCCTATCCAAGAAAGCTAAGGATTTACCATGGCCAACCATGTGTCGGCGCTGAAGCGCGTCCGTCAGACAGAAAAACGAACCGCCGCGAATCGCGCCAACAAGAGCCGTGTTCGCAAATCGCTCCGCGCATTGCGCGAGGCTCTTACCAAGGGCGACTCCGCCGCGGTGGCCGAGCAGTACCGCAAGACTGTTTCCACTCGACAAGAGCGTGCAGAAGGGCATCCTGCACGACAACACGGCCTCGCGCTACAAGAGCCGCCTCCACGCGCGCGTAAAAGCGCTGAGCGCGAAAACCGCATAATTTGTTTTGGTGGAAGCCCCTGCATTTATGCGGGGGTAGGAGTGCTCCAGCGCTCGGGAAATCGTTCGACTCTGGTCATGCGCTTTAGCGCTGGCATCGGGAAAATCCAGGGCTAAAGCCCATTTCAAGATCGGACGTTTTTCCGCTGGACTGAAGTCCAGCTCCCCCCTGCTAAAGCAGGGGGCTTCCACCGAAAAGCACGAGCCCAGCACTGACGTGCTGGGCTATTTTCATGCCGTCCTGCGGGACTCCTCTCATAACCAGTGCCTGGGTGCCCCATATCTGGCGCGCTGGAAAACCGCAAATCTCTCCACTTCGCTTCGCTCCGGTCGAGATGACAAAGCTGAGTGGGGTTGCCGATCAAGCATTCCTCAACCTGATTTTCATCCCCTTGGGTGGTCCGCAGGCGCTTTTTATGGCGATTCGCTGAAGTCGATCATCTTTGGCGCTTGGCGGAAGCCCCTGGTTGCGAGCGCGAGGTAAGCGAGGCCGATCAGGAACCAAATGCCGCCGACAGTTTTAGCCAAGCCGTTGAGATTCCACCAGATCGAGGCGCAAAACCCGAAGCCGATGAGGGGAAGAACAGTGTCTGAGACGATCCGGCGCGGATGCCCCTTGCGCAGCAGGCTGAAGTGCCAGAAGGCCGATAGATTAACCCCCCATGAAGGCGAGAAAGGCTCCGAAGTTCAGCAACTCTCCCGCATGCTCGAAAGCATTCCCGTGTAGTTCAAGCCGACGAGCTACTCCGAAGAGAGGAATGGGCGCTGTGGGCTGGATGAGCACCATCCCGTAAAAAATGAGATCCCACAGCGTCAGAACCTTGCGCAGCCTGAGTTCACTTCCGGGTTGGATTGTTTCCGGCATAGTGCTGTGATTTGCGAAGCCGCGCCCTGCTCTGAAAATAACCCGTCCCGCTGCGGAGGTTTGTGGTTTCCCACATCTGGCGCAAAGAGCGCGCCAGATATGGGGCACCCTGGATTGGTGGAGGGGTTGGATCCTTAAATCCACCGGTTGTCTTGGTCATCATGTCTAGCTCGATTGCAAGATCTCGGCTACCAGCGCCGGCAACTCAGAAGGATCGTCAATCCGGACTGTGGTAAAGCCCGCCTTGGCTGCGCTCTCCATCCCGGCATCGGAGTCTTCGAACGCAATGCCCGACTCGATGCCCAGGTTTTTGCGGATCAGCAGATATGGTTTTGGATCCGGCTTGTGACGATCCACGTCCTCTGCGAAGACCAGGGCCTCAAAGCAGTGATATATCCCGGCGCTGCGAAGCATCGGTTCTACCTCAGCCCGGTCGGAGCTGGTGACCAGTCCTAGAGCCAAGTCTTTGAGAGATTGCAGCATCCGGATGGTGGGCTGGGCAATGGGAGACTGGCGCGAGCACCATTCCCGGATCATCTCCTTGCGCGAGCCCATTTGCTGCTTGACGCTTGGGAGTATCGAGGGATCAGCGGCAAGCTGGGGCAGCCTTTCCAGCATTTGCCCATCCTTGACTCCGCGTCCATGCCTGCAGTATTCCTCCCAGCTCAGAGTGCAGCCGTGAAGAGCCAGTAGATCGGCCCATGCCTTCCAGTAGAGAGGCTCAGTATCGGCCAATACTCCGTCAAAGTCGAAGACTAGAGCTTTCGCCTGCGGACTCACAAATCCCTCCCGCTTCGCCGTTGCTTTTCTGGCTTGTCATTCCCGCAGGGAATCTGTGGATAGCGGGATGGCGGGGTGCATGGCGGTATGGTAACAGCGCTGCATACGAAAAGCAGATTCTCTTCGGAAATGACAGAAAGAAAGGGAAAGAGCGTGATAGGCGGAATCCCAGGTCCCAGGTTAGCTTCGCGAACCTGGGGCACCCAGCTTCGCTTCGGTCGAGTCAACGCGAATGAAGACTACTTGCGTGAGGGGGCGGGGGCGGGGGTGGAGGGGACGTCGTAGATTTCAATGGCGCCGTTGCGCAGTACGGCTAGACGGTCTCCCTTGGGCGAGAGGGCGAAGTTTTGGCCGGCGCTTAGGATCGGGGATGCATTCGTGGACAACAGGAGCTTTCCGGTTTCAGTATCGAAGACCTGCACCAATTGCTGCTTCACGTCCTGGTCGTCGAGCGACTCGGCCACGTTGATGGGGTGAGTGGACTGGAGCAGTCCCACAGCGAATCGGCTGCCGTTCTGCGCCAGGGCGAATGTCGGCCACACCGCGCGCCCATCGCGGCGTCCCCGCCACAACTTGCCGCCGTCGGTCGACCAGGTATCGAGATAGACGTCGTCGCTATCGGGACCGCAGCTCTCGATCATGAGCGCCTTGGAATTCAAAAATGTCTCATGCGGCGTGCAGGTCGAGGCCACCGTTCCTAACTCGGCCGGCTTGCCATGAAAAGGAACAAAGCGGACCACATAATCGTTTTCCTTATCTTGCCGCACAGCCACATAGCCAGTGGAAGTGACCGGCAAAACAACAGGCAACTCCACGCGAAACGCGGTCTCCACGGTCTTCGAGTCCACGTCCATCAGAGCGATCTCCGTATCTTCCTGCGGCGGAGGCTCGCCCAAGGTGATCGCTTCGCTGGCCAGTTTCTCATGCTGCTCCGGAGTGTGCCGCTCATAGTCGTTCTCGACCACCAGAAGCTGGCCGTCCGGGGAGACCTCCGTTGCCCGCAATGGGCTGGAAGTGCGCACCAGAGGGTGCAATTCGAGCGATTCATCGGTGGTGAAGTAGGTGTTGCGGCGGCGTACAGAAAGCGGCCGTTGCCTAACGGCCATAGATACCTGGTCCGGTCCTGCATCAGCCAATCCGCGGTTGCGGAAACGTGTCCATCGGGAATAGAGAGGACATCGGCGCGAATCATCTGGTCGTCTTCAGAGGAGTCGGCGCTATCGACGCGTCTCAAGAGCCGCGATTCATGGAAGGTGAAGATCAGGTGGGAGGAATCGGCAAAATCCAGCGAGCCGAAGGACATCCTGGATAATAGATAGAGCGGGCCGGGAGCGTGATATCCGAGAGGCTCGACAGGGATTCGAGCTTCCGGTTTCGGTTCGGCGGTAGCGTCCTTGGAGGAGGTGGCAGCGTGGAATTGCTGGGCGCCGGTCAAGATAAGGACCAACGCTATGGCCAGGACTCTGGCCACGCGTTTTCGCATTTGCCGGTTGAGGGATGGAAAATCCCAGGTCCCAAAATCGGACCTCGGGCACCCGCCGTTTTGGCAAAAATTCGGATCATTTCCCAGGATCCGTTTCTTCAGCAGATTGAGTGAGGCCCGCAATCCAAACCGTCTCGGATAGTTTGCCAGAAAGCGCCATGGTTGAGAAACCTATTCCAACCTATTGTTCGGATTGTGAAAGTCGGCCTTCCGTTTTCGCTCCGGAGGGACGCTGGATGCCAGCGCTAAAGTGCATGATCAAAAGGTCGAAGCTTTCCCGGAGCACTGAAGCGCTCCACCCCCGCATAATGCGGGGGCTTCCACAAAACTAACCCTGAATTTGGAGGAATGAATGAAACTTGGCCGAGTGCTGTCTTTTCTCTTGGTTGCCTTGGCTCTGGCAGGGGCCCGCGGGATGGCGGCGCAGAATTCCAGCCCTGCCGCGCAGAGCAAAGTGTATTCGCCGCTGCCCGGCTTCGACAAGAGCGCGATGGATACGACAGCCGATCCCTGCGTCGATTTCTATCAGTACGCCTGCGGAAACTTCTCCAAGCTGCATCCCATCCCCGCCGAGCTCGCGGAGTTCGATGAGTTCAGCAATCTTCGTGAATATAACCTGCAGGTGCTGCTGAAGATCCTGGAAGCGGCCGCGGCCGCGAAAGCGCCCATGGGCAGCGATCAGCAGAAGATCGGAGACGCTTTCGCCAGTTGCATGGATACCGCGGCCATTGAAAAGAGAGGCTTGGCTGTGCTCGCGCCGGAGCTCGATATCATCGGCGCGGTTCGCGACAAGAGCGCCCTGCCGCCGCTGCTGGCCCAGTTGCAAAAGATGGAGGTCAATGCGTTCTTCGAGGTAGGGTCGCAGCAGGACTATCAGGACGCGACCAAGGAGATTGCGGTCGTGGACCAGGGCGGCCTGGGATTGCCGGAGAAGGATTACTATCTGCGCACCGACCCGAAAAGCGTCGAGATCCGGCAGCAGTACGTGCAGCACCTTACCAACCTGCTCAAATTAATGGGCGAGTCCGGCAACCAGGCGGCGGGCGACGCCAAGGCAGTGATGGATCTGGAGACATCGCTGGCCAAGGTGTCCATGGGGGCGGTCGAGCGACGCGATCCGAAGAATGTCTATCACTTCATGCCGGTGGATCAAGTGGCGGCGCAGGCGCCCATCCTGAAGCTGAAGGACGTTCTCAACGATACCGGGGTTCCGCCGGTCACATCCTTGAATGTGGCCTCGCCGGAGTTCTTCAAGGGCCTGCAGGGCATCGTCGATCACACCGATCTCGAGACCATCAAAACCTACCTGCGTATCCGCCTGGTCGACTCGGAGACCATGCGTCTACCCAAGGCCTTCGATGACGAACATTTCAATTTCTACGGCCGGCAGCTTGAGGGGACGCCGCAACAGGAACAGCGTTCCAAGCGCTGCGTGAGCGCGACCGACGCGGGGTTGGGTGAGGTTCTGGGCAAGTTCTATGTCGCTGAATACTTCGCTGGAGACAGCAAGGCCAAGACGCTCGAGCTGGTGAAGCAGATCGAGGCATCCATGAGCCGCGACATCGAGCAGGTGGATTGGATGAGCCCTGTCACCAAGGCCAAGGCGGAGGATAAGCTGCGCCTGGTGGCCAACAAAATCGGCTATCCGGAAAAATGGCGGGACTACTCCAAGCTGCGGATCGAGCGCGATGACGCCATGGGCAACAGCTTGCGCAGCAGGGAGTTCGACGTGGCCTACGAGTTGGGCAAGATCGGCAAACCGGTCAACCGCAACGAGTGGGAGATGAGCCCGCCGACGGTCAACGCCTACTACGATCCCAGCATGAACGACATCAATTTTCCGGCGGGCATTTTACAGCCCGCGTTCTATGACAAGACGGCCAGCAATGAGACCAACTTCGGCCACATCGGCGCGGTGGTGGGGCACGAGCTCACGCACGGCTTTGACGATCAAGGCCGGCAATTCGATGGCAAGGGCAACCTGGCGGATTGGTGGACCGGGGACGACGCCAAGCACTTCGAGCAGCGCGCCGATTGCCTGGTAAAGCAGTACAGCCAATTTACCCCGATCGAGGACCTGCACGTAAACGGCAAGCTGACTCTGGGGGAGAACACGGCGGACAACGGCGGCTTGCGGCTGGCCTTTATGGCCTTCATGGCCGAGGCGGCGGCAGAGCATGTGAACCTCGAACAAAAGACAGACGGGTTGACGCCGCTTGCAGCACCTGTTCGTCGGATGGAGCCAGAACTGGTGCTCAACCATGCGCCCGGAATTGATCCGTTTGCTGATTGAAACCGATCCGCACTCACCGGACCGTATCCGCGCCAATGCGGTGGTGATGAACATGCCGGAATTCGGACAGGCATTCGGCTGTAAGAGGGGTCAGCCTATGTATCCGGTGAAGATGTGCCGGGTCTGGTAGGGGTTTGGTTGGGGATTTGTGGTGATGAGTTTTAGAGGAAACCGCAGATCTCTCCACTTCGCTTCGCTCCGGTCGAGATGACAAATAAGAGAGGGTGCGCTGCTTATAGGGTTGCGCTGCTCTCGCTGACCGCCTTTTAGCTGACCGGCTTTTAGCTTTAAGAGGGGTCAGCCTATGTATCCGGTGAAGATGTGCCGGGTCTGGTAGGGGTTTGGTTGAGATTTGTGGTGATGAGTTTTAGAGGAAACCGCAGATCTCTCCACTTCGCTTCGCTCCGGTCGAGATGACAAATAAGAGAGGGGTGCGCCGGTTTTTTGGTGCGCTGTTTAGTAGGGTGCGCTGCTTTCGCTGACTCGCTGACTCGCTGACTCGCTGACTCGCTGACTTGCTGACTTGCTGACCGCTTCTTAGCTAACCGCTTTTTAGCTGACCGGCTTTTAGCTGATGACGTTCAGGTATGCGTTGTGGAATTTTCCTTCGGGGTCGTATTGCTTTAGCAGGCTGCGGTACTGGGGCAGTTTTTCATAGAGGGAGTCGATGCGCGCCGGAGGCAAGGTGAAGAGCTTTGCCCAGTGCGGCCTGGGGTCAAAAGGGGCTAGCTGTTGTTCGATCTGGGGCAGGAGTTCTTTTACCGCCGGCCACTCCGGCTTCCAGGTAAAGTGGACGGCCATCGACGGCCGCTGGTAGGCGGTGCTCATCCAGAGATCGTCGGCGGCGATGGTGCGCAGTTCGGTGACAAACAGATGCGGGGTGATCCGGTCGCGAAGTTTTTCGACCGCGAGAATGGCTTCATATCCCTTGTCCCGCGGAATCAGATATTCCGTTTGCAGCTCATGGCCGCTGCTGGGCGTGGCGTTGATGCGGAAGTGCGGCAGGCGGTCATACCAGGGGCCGGGGACACCCATTTGCCCGGTGCAGCTTTCCGCCGAATGGTTGGTGATCGGATGCAGGTTCCTGGTGGCCCGCCTGGCGCCGTAAAACTCCGCCGGAAACTCGGAGTTGCCGTGATCGACCCGGCGCTTGATCCATACCTGGCTGATGCGGTGGTTTTGCCAATCGGTGAACAGGCTGACGCTGTAACCGCTCGAAAAGATCTCATCCAGATGATGTTCCAGTTGCGCCACGGGCAGGTCCTGGTAGACCACCTGCCGCACCTGATAGGTGGGCTGCACATCGAGGGTGATCTTCGTGACCACGCCAAAAGCGCCGAGACCTACCACCGCCGCGCGAAAGCGCTCGCCATCTTTGTGCCGCGATAGAGAGACGACCTCGCCGTTTCCATTGACCAGCTCCATGGCCGAAGCGGCGGTCGCCAGGTTGCCGTTCTTGCTGCCCGAGCCATGGGTAGCGGTGGCGCAGGCGCCGGCGACGGTAATCTGCGGCAGGGAGGCCAGGTTGTGCAATGCATAGCCTTGCCTGTCCAGATGCGGACCGAGTTGGCTGTAGGTGACGCCGCCGCCTACCGTGACCGTGCGCGATTTCGGGTCGAGATCCATGCCGTTGAGAAACTCGAGCGAGATCTGGTCTCCGCTGGTGTCGGCGATGCTATTGAAAGAATGGCGAGAGCCGAGCGCCTTCAGCTTGCCCGATCGCTTTACGAGCCGGCAGACCTCTTCAACCGTCTTGGGACCGTCCACGCGGACTGCCTTGTAGGTGTAATTGCCGGACCAATTGGTTCGCGGCGCGGCGTGCTCTTCCGCCGCCACGAGGTGAGACAACATGCTGCCGGTTAGGAAAGCGCCTGAGGTCTTCAAGAAATCTCTCTTGTCCATGATTAGCTTCAGTATCCCCACCCGGCTGGCTTCCAGCCTCATGTGCCTTGAAGGCCGCCGAGCGCTACCCCTTTTTACCTCCTTGATTGCCAGGTGTCCAATGGCCGGGGCAGTGGGCGCCGTATCGCGCTTATTCAATTCGCTGAAAGAGACCAGGATATGCAATCACCAGCCCGTTCCGGTCGACAGTTATCTCTCGAACGAAATCGCTGTCTCGGGACTCATACCTGTAGCGATCGGAGGCGACGCGCGTATAGCGTTGGAGATCCGGCGAGACGGTTAAGTGAGGAAACGAAACATAGGCTGTTACGATCTCCGCAGATTCGCCGATGCCCAGCTTCAACCGGCGGATTGGGAGAGTGTTCGTAAGAGGGGTGATTGATAGGTCCACGTCGAAGATTCCAGCCAAATCCGGGAGCGATTGGCCGTTCCCGTCAAACCAATGGCCCTCTTCGGTACGGCGTAGATAAAGAGATTCAGCCGCGCCGAGTAATGACGCTTGCAACTCGACGACACACCAGTTCGAGTCAAGTTTTAAAGAGTATAGGGCAGCAAATCCGGCACGTATCGGGCCGCTGATGACGGCTGATTGCACTTCGATGTAATTTGCCTTCCTGCTCAGAAGGACATGCTCCAAGCCATAGCCGGACCAGTCTCGCCAGTGAACAGTTCCCGGCAACGTGTTCTCTTCCACCGCCTGAGTATAAAGGCCAGGCGCTTCCACTGGTCGAGAGGGTGATAAGGACACCGTCGATTGAGATTGGGAGACCCTGAAAATGCAGAAGCAGATTCCCTGCGGGAATGACAGACTAGAAAAGCAAATGCGTCTTTGCCTTTCTTTCTGTCATTCCCGCAGGGAATCTGCTTCTGCATTTTCAGGGTCTCCCTCGCGGATCTCCGCTGTTTTCACAGTTAATTTCGAGAAACAAGGTAAGTCACTCCCGGCGCGCGGCCGCAGGATTATTGCCAAAGGCAGCGGGCACTCCATACAATTGAGCCGCCCGGACCTGGTTGACCGGGACGTGTCACTGTTCATCGAGCAGATACGCGGTATGGCGCCAGAACCGGCGGATTTCAGAGCCTAGGGATTATGCATCGGCAACAACAAATGAGGCGGAAGATACGCCTGTGCAACCAGCACCCATTCAACGCGGCGTCTCATGAAAATGCTTTCCGCAATTGCGACCGCTGTCTTGAGCATGGTCTTACTCTCTGTTGCTGCGGCCGGTGCGCAAAGTAATGAACAATCATCGGCTAGCTCGCCGACGACGGCTATCACGGTGGGCTCGAATTTGGTGTTCGTGCCGGCGTTGGTGAAGACCAAAGCCGGCGAGATTGTCTTCTCGCTCACTGCCGACGATTTCATCCTCCGCGATGACGGCGTTCCCCAGCCGTTGCGGCTGGAGCCCGATACCGACTCGCAGCCCTTGGCGCTGGCCGTCATCGTGCAGACCGGGGGCCCGGGTGCATCACACCTGCGTGACTACGGCGATCTGGAGACGGTGATCGATGCCGTGGTCGGCAATCTGCAGCATCGCGTCGCCGTGGTCAGCTTCGATAGCAGGCCTCGCCTGGAACAGGACTTCACCACTGGTACGGATGCGGCAGCCAAGACGATTGCCAACCTGCACGAGGGCGATCCGGGCGCGGCCATTCTTGACGCGCTCAACTTCGGCATCGATCTTTTGCGCAAGCAGCCGCCAGTTTATCGCCGTGCCGTGCTGCTCTTCAGCGAGACGGTCGACGGCGGCAGCCAAACCAGCTTCGAGGATGCCTTGCGCGCGGTCGACGACACCAACACCTCGATTTATAGCTTCGGTTTTTCGAGCACCAAAGCAGCGGTGAAGCATGAGGCGTCGAAGCTGCCCCGGCCGGGAGGAAGTCCCCACTCGGAGGAACCATACCCGAAGGGTGGCTGCATGAGCCACGACCCGGATGCCGACCCGGACGCGCGCGGCAAGCGCGGCGTCCAGGCACTGGACTGCGCGAGCGATCTGCTCCCTCCGCTGCGGCTGGCGCGAATGGCTTTTCTTGCCGCGAGGGTCAATCTTGAGCGCAACGTGCCCGAATCCGTCGCGCAACTGACGGGCGGCGAGTACTTCCCCTTCAAGGACGCAAAGACGCTCAGCGGGCACCTGATAACCATCTCCAACGACGCCCCAAACTACTATGTCCTGAGCTTCCGTCCGCAATCGCCACATCCAGGGCTCCATGCGCTGGAACTGAGGCTCAAGGACAGACCGGAGCTCCAACTGAGAGCGCGCAACTCATACTGGGTGGACGCTGAGCCCGCCGCGAACCATAAGTAGGTCCACCACAACAATGTCCAGCGAGATTTGTGGAATCCAACATCCGACGCAAAGAACGCGTCAGATCTGGGGGCACCCTGGCATCAGTAAATCCAGGGCTTAAGAGGCTGCGGAAAGAGGTTGAAGAGAGTGCGAAAACAGTTCCCTCAGCGGCTAAAGCCGAACTACTTTTCAGCCAGTTACGTACGGCCTGAACAGGCTGCGGAAAAAAAGGCCGGTGCGGAGTCTTTGGGTGGAAGCCCCCGCATTTATGCGGGGGTAGGAGCGCTTCAGCGCTCCGGGAAGTTCGACTCTGAACATGATGCGCTTTAGCGCTGGTATGGGTAAATCCAGGGCTAAAAACCCATCTTACAGAACAACCGCTTTCCGCTGGACTGAAGTCCAGCTTCCCCCTGCTAAAGCAGGGAGCTTCCACCCCGGAACAGGTTGAGAATCGGTTTGAAAAGAGTCCCGCAGGGACGGCAAGAAAATGCAGAAGCAGATTCCCTTCGGGAATGACAGAAAGAAAGGCGAAGACGATACATCGCTTTTCCGTAGCTTGTATAGTGGTAGTCTCCGCTGTTTTTGGGATGGACACGCCGTACCCAGCCCGCCGCAAACGATCCTAGCTTTGGAGTACAACCATGACAATTTCAGGACGATCCACCATTGGTTTCCAAGCAGGCGCCGAGACCGGAGAGGTCTTTCGCGCCGCCAATCCCCGCACCGGTGAACAGATGGAGCCGCGATTTTTCTCGGCGACGCCTGAGGAAGTGAATCGAGCGGCGGTTCTGGCGCACCAGGCCTTTGCCGTCTACAGCCGGGCGACAGGCCGGGAGAAAGCTACATTCTTGCGCGCCATCGCCGCCAATATCGAAGCGATCGCCGCCGAAATAGTTGAACGCGCCGAACAGGAGACCGCTCTTCCCAAGGCGCGCCTGCAAGGTGAGACAGCGCGCACCTGCGGGCAGCTTCGCTTGTTTGCCCAGGTGGTGGAGGAAGGCTCCTGGCTGATGGCCCGCATCGACCGCGCAAATCCGGAGCGCAAGCCTGCTCCCAAGCCGGATCTTCGCTCCTTGCTGCGTCCCCTGGGCCCGGTGGTGGTCTTCGGCGCGAGTAATTTTCCTCTGGCCTTTTCCGTGGCCGGCGGGGATACCGCGTCTGCATTGGCGGCGGGAAATCCGGTCATCGTCAAAGCCCATACGGCGCACCCCGGCACCAGCGAGCTGGTAGGCCAGGCGGTGCAGCAAGCCGTGCGGCAATGCAATCTGCCGGAAGGCGTGTTTTCCCTGCTGTTTGGACGCGGCACCCAGATCGGCATCGCCTTGATGAAGCATCCGCTGGTCAAGGCGGGCGGGTTTACCGGATCGCGGCACGCGGGCAGGATCCTGATGGATACGGCGGCCGCCCGTCCGGAGCCGATCCCGTTTTATGCCGAGATGAGCAGCACCAATCCTGTGTTTATTCTGCCCGGCGCACTGCGGGAGCGCGCCGATAGCATCGCCGCCGGATTGCACGCGTCCTTTACTCTAGGGGCCGGCCAGTTTTGCACCAAGCCGGGAATGGTGTTTCTGCCCGAAGGCGACTACGCTTCCGGATTCACCGGCAAACTACGCCAGTCGGTCGATGAATCGGCGCCGTTCCATCTGCTGACCGGGGGCATAAAGTCGGCTTACGACTCAGGGATCGCCGACCGCAAGACCAAGCAGGGCGTGAAGCTGGTCGCGGAAAAGCCTATGACGGGCAATGGCCGGGAGTTCAGCGTAGGCGCCGCGCTCTTTGAGACGGATGGCCAGACGTTCCTCAAGGACCCGGATCTCGCGGACGAGATCTTCGGTCCGGCGACCTTGTTGATCCGCCACTCCAGCCGCAATGAAATGCTGGAGGCGGCGCGCAATTTAGAAGGCCATCTGACCGCGACCATTCACGGAACGGAGCAGGACTTGCGCGAGTTCAGCGACCTGATTGCGATCCTCGAAACCAAGGTCGGCAGGCTCGTCTTCAATGGTTTTCCGACCGGCGTGGAAGTCTCCCATGCCATGGTGCACGGCGGCCCCTATCCATCGACCTCCGATGGGCGCTCGACCTCGGTGGGCAGCCAGGCGATCTTCCGTTTTTCGCGGCCGGTCTGCTACCAGGATTTTCCCGACGTAGCGCTGCCCGAAGAGTTAAAGAACGGAAATCCTCTTCATATCTGGCGGATGGTGGATGGCGAGATGACCAAAGAACCGGTCACGCAAGCGCAACAGCTAGAGCATTCTCACAGTTGATGTAGACAGGGACCCTGGTGCAGAGCCTTTGAGTGGAGACGATTGGGGCGCATGCTGCGATTTATGGCATTTTCGGAAATACTGTGAACTCTTGAGAGCCGTGGAGGTAGATTTTTCTTGAGGAAAAATCCACTCAGCAGTTGCGGCTTTGGTCTACACCATTTCCGAAAATGCTATAGCCGCTTCGATGTCTGGTTCGCGCCGAAGCGTTTCGAGTCTGAACGCCCCTACGAACGATTGGGTGCACCGGTGATCAAGCGTTACGTGCCGACAGGTGGTGACCTCGTGATGCGGCGTCTCCGCCGCGGCCACCCGGAGCGCCGATGGGTGACCTCAAGCCTCCAGTCGCTTTGGCAGTACGAGCGAAGAACCCGTCTGAATGAGCTGATTCACCTTATTGGTTTCATCGGCTTCACCGTTCTTGCTGCGAGTAAGTTCGCCTGGGGTTCGCTCACTGTGCCCGGGCTAATCTTCGCTCTAGTAATCTTCGGACTCTGGCCGGTTGTCCTGCAGAGATACAATCGGCTGCGCCTTTACCGGGCTATCGACAGACGCTCGTATCTGTCAGATCGCCAACAGCGCCAAGCCGAGGCGCGCGGGTCTTTCCCCAACGAGAATAGCTTCTAACGTGCTCATATGAAGCCAAAGGAATGGGAGAAGGAGCGTTTGATCGAAGGTGGGAGCCCCGCATTCATGCGGGGGTAGGAGCGCTTTACAGATTCCCTCAAAGGGCCGCTGAAAACCCTCTTTCGGGGGTATTCTGACAGCGAATGAGCGGGTCTTGACTCCCGGACAGAAGTGACAAACACTGTGATTTCCGTTGTCCATCAAGGAACGATCAAGCCGACGGTTCTGGTGCTCTTGGCGCTCCTCTGCGCCCTTCTCGCGCTCTTATGTCCTAACAGCTTAGGGATAGCCCAAGATGGAACGGGCCGTCCGGACAATCGGCCAGTCAACCTCGGAATGGTGCGGCAGGCGCATGTGGAGCCTCGCACAATTATCCTGCCTGTGGTCGACGGGAAGGATATCCGTTTTACGCGGCTCTCCACCGAGGAGGGGTTATCGCAAACGAGGGTATTACAGATTGTGCAGGACGATCAGGGCTTCATGTGGTTTGGTTCACAGTATGGGCTGAACCGATACGATGGCTACAAGTTCAAAGTGTTTAAGCACGAGGCCGGCAACCCCAACAGCTTGAGCGGCGTGTTCATTTCTTCCCTGTTCAAAGACCGTTCCGGCTCGCTGTGGATTGGATGCGATGAATTCCTGGATAAATTCGATCCAGTTACCGAGACATTTACTCACTACCGCATCGATATTACGGGTGCGCAGGGCGAAATATTTCCCGTCACCCACATCAGCCAGGACCACATGGGGATCTTGTGGCTGTCAACCCTCAGGGGCCTCTACAGATTCGATCCCTCGACCGGACGGATCATCCGCTATCGCCACGATCCGCACAACCCCTTTAGCTTGAGCAGCGGCGAGATCAAAGCAACTGGCGAAGACAAGACGGGGACGTTTTGGGTGGCCACCAGCGAAGGGCTGGATGCGTTCGATCGGGATACCGGGAAGGTCACCCTGCACGTTCCATTGCATGAACGTGGCGAGATGTCGTTCTATGAGGACCGCGTCGGCGTGTTCTGGATCGTCTATGTCACGGGAGGAGGATTAGCGGTCTTCGATCGAAAGACGAATACGCTCACTCATTATTCGTTCCATGAGGGTCATCTTTCTGACGCGCTACCGACCGGGGTGAGGGCGATGCTCGAAGACCGGGACGGGACTCTGTGGTTTGGGACGATGGGCGATGGCCTCCTCAAATTTGACCGGAAGGCTCGGAAGTTCATCCGCTACCGTAATGATCTCACGAACCCGGAAAGTCTTGGCGAAGACGATTTGGCCGCCTTGTTTCAGGATCGCGAAGGAAACATTTGGGTGGGCCTAAATATGATGCCGCCCAACCGGTTTGTCACTAGACCGCCGCTCTTTGAGAAATTCAAGCACGAGCCCGGCAATCCCAACAGCTTGAGCGGGACGATGGTGAATAGCATCTATGAGGATCGCGAAGGAATCCTATGGATTGGCGCTATTGACGCGCTCAACCGCGTCGACCGCAAGACAGGACAATACACCTTCTACCGGACCGAAGGACCAGGCGTCAGTCCGCGCCCGAATACGATGATCGAAGATCGATCGGGTTTTCTTTGGGTTGGTAGCGACGGCCAGGGATTGACCCGTTTCGACCCTAAGACCGGACTATTCAAGACATTCCGGCACAGTCCAACTGATCGATTTAGTTTGAGCAGCGATCACGTGACTCGGCTGCTCATCGATCACACCGGTACGCTGTGGGCCACCACCTTCGATGGTCTCGATCGTTTCGATCCGGCGACTTCTCACTTCACCGTGTACAAGCTCGACAAGCAAAGCGCCGCCCAGATAGATATCGAGGTCAAGGAGGACCGTCAGAGAGCGTTATGGCTTGGCACGCATTCCTCGGGTCTGCAACGCTTCGATCCAACCACCGAGGAGTTTACCGTTTACAGGCACAACGCAAGTGACCCGACGAGTCTGAGCAATGATCGGGTAAACTCCGTGCACTTCGATCGCTCAGGGACCATGTGGGTTGGCACTCAAAACGGGCTGGGAAAATTCGACCCCAAGACAGGCGGGTTTAAGAGCTACTACGAGGAAAATGGCCTGTCTGGAAATGTGGTGAGCTGCATCCTTGAGGATGAGCGCGGCAATTTGTGGATGAGCACAAACAACGGGTTGTCGGTATTCGATCCGGCAAAGCAAACATTCAAAAACTACTCCGTCGCGGACGGCCTTCCCGGCGCTGACTTAACCGGTTGGGGCGCTTGCTTCAAGAGCTCGAGTGGTGAGATGTTTTTTGGGGGATTCAGTGGGGGCATAGCATTTCATCCGGACAAGGTTGTGGACAGTCCATACGTTCCGCCTATCGTTCTAACCGATTTCCGGCTTTTCGACCGCCCCGTGACGGTTGGAGCTGATTCCCCGCTCAGGACGTCCATCGGATACACCAGCGCCCTTAGTCTTTCTCATGACCAGAACGTCTTCTCGTTGGAGTTCTCCGCACTCAGCTATTTCAATCCGGCGACCAACCGCTACCGCTACAAGCTGGACGGACTAGACCGCCAATGGCACGAGGTGGGCAGCAACCAACGGTTGGCGACTTACACCACCCTACCGGCACGGATGTATACCTTCCGTGTGCAGGGTGCAACCAGCCGGGGTGCTTGGAGCGAGCCAGGCTTGGAGTTAGCTGTCAAGGTCCTGCCTCCGTGGTGGGATACATGGTGGTTCCGTGCAGTCTGCGTGGCCGTTTGTGTAACGCTGCTCGGCGGATTTTATCAATGGCGCATTCAGCAATTCCGGAGCCAGGAAAAGCATCTGCGGGATGTTGTGGAAACAATTCCGGCAATGGCGTTTTCTGCACGGCCCGACGGGTCCACGGAATTTGTAAATCGACCTTGGCTGGACTACACAGGGCTGTCAGAAAAAGCCAACCTGGACTCTGGCTGGCAGCTCACCATTCACCCGGACGACTTGGATGAGAACCTGAGCAAGTGGCAAGCGTCGCTGGCAACTTGCTCACCCTTCGAGAATGAGGCACGCTATCGCGATGCTAGTGGCGCATATCGCTGGTTTCTAGTTCGTGCTGTGCCGTTGCGCGATAAGCACGGAAATGTTCTCAAGTGGTACGGAACTCTGACGGACATTGAAGATCGCAAACGCTCAGAACAAGAACGCGAGAAAGTACGCCAGATACAGGCAGATCTCGCGCATGAGAACCGGGTCAGCATGATGGGAGAGCTGGCCGCCTCGCTGTCTCACGAACTAAAGCAGCCCATCACTGCGGCAATCACAGACGCCCAGACCTGCTTGCGGTGGCTTACGCGCGACCAGCCCGATGTGGAAGAGGCGCGCGAAGCGACAATGAGAACCGTGAAAGACGGTACCCGTGCGGCCGAGATCATCGACCGTTTGCGATCTCTCTATAAAAAAGGCGCTCCACCGGAACACGAATTGCTCGATGTGAACGAGTTAGTCGGTGAAATGCCGGTTCTGCTGCGCAGCGAGGCCAACCGCTACTCAATTAACATGCGCACGGACCTTGCCTCCGAACTTCCTACAATTACGGCAGATCGGGTGCAACTGCAGCAGGTATTGATGAACCTCATGCTCAATGGCATCGAGGCGATGCAAGACACTGGCGGCGAACTTACGGTTAAGACGGAGCTGGGGCGGGATGGTCAACTGCTCATCTCCGTCAGCGACACCGGTGTGGGATTACCGGCCGACAAGAGTGACCAGATTTTCAGCGCCTTCTTCACCACCAAACCTCAGGGCTCCGGCATGGGTCTGGCGATCAGCCGCTCCATAATCGAATCACACGGCGGTCGCTTATGGGCGAACGCCAACAACGGACAGGGCGCGACGTTTCAGTTCACGCTGCCTGCCGAGGCGAAAAGGTCATCGCCCTCGGTTGCCTAGAGCATTTTCACTTTTACTGTGAACTGGTGAGACCGCCTAGGTGCGGCCGTTCTTCGATGGAGCGGCCGCGTTTGGAGCAGTCTGCTCGTAAACACTTAAAGTGAAAATGCTCTAAGGCGCCAGTGACAGACGCGGCGATTGCCGAAGACAGCAAGTTATGCAAGACAGCGCACTTCGTGGGTTGAGTTGTAGGCCGGGAATTTGGCTCTTTCACTGCTCGCCACCTGATGGTGCCGGTGGGACCGACTGCCCCGGTCCCACCGATTGGTTGGTAATGTGGCCTATTTACCGTCTCAATTATCATCGTCATCGGTACTGGAGGAGCGGTTTGAGGCAACTGGAGCAGGCGTTCCCTTAAGGCCTTCCCAAAGGATCTTGTTGTAAAGCTCAGTGGGAACGCGGTCTTCTTCCGAAAAGTCGAAGCCGCGGGTTTTCTCCGCCCAGTATTGCACGTCATGAGTCGGCTTCAAGTCCGGACCCTTGGAGTATACGGTTGTGTTTGGGTCCAGTCCCAGGGTGGTCGATTTCAGAAGGGTCGAAGCGACGGCATGGAAGGTCCACTTGCCTGACGATGTTATGTCGAAAACATCCGCCATCGGCCGCGCATAATAGGTGTTCAGGTTGAGGTGTTCCGCGCCGAAGATGTCCTCGATGGTGCGAAGCACGCTGGGTTGACTGTAGCGGGTGCTCACGACGGCGCGCTTCTTGACGTAGGGGCCGACAAAGTAGGTGGTAGCGCGATGTGAATTGACGTGGTCCGCTCCGTCCTGAGAGTCGTCTTCGATAATGATGATCAGGGTGTCCTTCGCGTAGGGGCTGTGAGCGACAGCTTGCACCAGGAGGCCGACAGCGTAGTCGTTATCAGCCTGCTGGAGTTCGGGAGTGTTGACGCCACCCAGCGCCTGGCTAAAACTACCCGTGTGATCGTGGCTCAGGCCGCGGATCATCTCGAGCGACGGCAGATCGCCGTTGGCGACGAATTGCTGGAACTCGCGGTTCCATTCGTTGAAGCGCCAAACATCCGGGTAGGCCTGATCGAAAGCGCGGAAGTACGGATCATAGAATCCATTCTCATAGAGAAGTTGATTGGCCGTCGTGGTCTGGATGACGCCGGCGGTGAAGGGATCGGAGATGGGGTCTGCGATGGTTCCGATACTGCCTGGAGTGTTGGCCATCCAGCCGTAGTTACGAACCGTTCCGCCGGCGTTCAGCACGGCGTTGAAGATGTAACCCTGCTGATAACCCGTGGGACCGTCGGTAGCGGCATGGTCGCCATCGCCCGCCAAGATGTTGGGCGTGCCGCCGTTGAGCGAGGCGGTGGATTTGCTATAGGGCGTGGTTGCGCCGGTCGGGTCAAAGAAAAAGTCGCGCGCAGTAACGGTGTTCAAGTTGCCTGGAATATTGCGGTTTTGGCCTTCACCCTCATAAGAGAGGCCACGGTTTACGCGCGCATAGTTGATCTGCTGGGTGAGCGTCTCGGTATTGGTCACCCGGCCGCGCATGGACCAGGACCAGCCGTCCATCGAGCCGTCGCCCGGATCCATGAAGTTGTCCAGGGTCACGAATTCCCGCGCCATGCGATGGAAGCTGGGTGTGGCCTGTTCGCCGAAGAGAGTCAGCGAAGGATCGCCGTTGGAATGATTGCCCAGATCACCCAAAATCTGATCGAATGTGCGGTTTTCCTTCACGACATAGATAACGTGTTTGATTTTCGAATGAAGGAAGTCCATTACCTCCTTGTCCGATTCGGAGGGCTTGCGAGAGTATCCGTTGTTGGCGGCGACCCGTGACGTCAAATCCCAGAGGGCGTCAGCGTCCGGAGCCTGAGCGCTTACCAGCGATGCGTGTTCCAGCTGGAATTGATACTGGTTGTTCGCATTCAGCTTAGCCGACTCGGCCGCATTGCCGCCGGGAAAGGTGATGTACTGAATCAAGGCCAGGTTGCCGAATCCATAGCCCGGGTTTGGGCCCGTGTCGCTCTTGCCATTGACGATGTACATCCAGCTACCGTCAGCGCTGAATGCAACATCGGTCGGGTCGTATGCGGTCGGGATAAGGCCGATGGTGCGGAAAGCTTGCTGCCCGCTCATGGGTATCACTGCGATCGAGTTCGAACCGGCGTTTACGGCATAGAGCATTTTTGTGACGGGGTTAATGGCGACCGCGGTCGGCGCCGCGCCAGTTGTGTTCGCGGGCAAATCCAGATCGGCGGGACCGCGTGTGTCGATCTTGTGAGTGATCGTATTGGTTGCGGTGTTAATGACAGCAACCTGGTCCTGATTATCCTGCGCAACAAAGAGCGTTGAACCATCTTGGCTGAGCGTCATGCCGTTCGGATTGCCGTCCAAGGGGATGCGGGCGACGAAGGAGCCGGCGGCCGGGTTGGAGACGTCGACCACCACGATTTCACGGTCACGGTCGGCGCCGACATAGGCGATATTGCCCTTCAACGCCACGGCGTAGGGAAACGTGCCGCCTTTGGTGCCGTCGGGGGCGCCAGAGGTCGAGTAGGGGCGCAGGTCGTATTCGTAACGGACCATTGCGCTCGCAGTGTCGATGACACTGATCGAATCATTGTAGTTGTTGGCGACGACCAGAGTCTTGCCGTCGGCCGTTATGGCGAGGCCGGACGCGTTCGGCTCGACGCCTATGCCAAGGCCTTTTTGATTTGCAGCGTTGGAGACACAGCCATTCGGAGCATGCCCAAGGCCGATCTTGGACTTTAGGACGAAACTGGTGCCATTGTTGCTGTAGGCGTACACCGCGTCGTCGCAGCCACCGGCCGCATACAGCGTCAGGCCGTTCGGCGCCCAGACCAGACCAACGTGCGAATTGAGCTGCTGGATGACCTGCTGGAGAACCGGGTTGGTCTTGTTGGCGCCCGCCACGTTGTACAGGAAGATGAACTGGGTGGAAGCCGCGGTGTCGACCACGCCCGAAGCGTTATAGAGCGAGTTGAAGCCGGCCGTCAGGATCGCTAAGGTCGTACCATCCGGGCTGACGACGGCCTTCACCGCCTCACCAGCGACGTAGTTCGGATAATTAGCGAGGCCGGGGTTCAGATTCTGCTGAACGGCGTTAGCCAAGACCTTCGGTGTTACATAGAGACCTGGCGGCGTCGGTGACTTTTTGTTGTGGCTGTCCTGATTGTCCTGAAGCTGCGCGTTCGCGGGACCCGCAAAGTCGCGCAGACCCTGTCCTTGCGAAGACGACACCAAACCAAACGCAAGCACCGCCAGACTGATGGTACTTTCAATGCCGTGATTCCATTTCTTCATACGCATCTTCATATTGCACGCTCCGAGGCTTGAGGGGGGACAACCTTGCGAAGTGTTTTGCTTCGCGATTCCCAGGGAAAGATCACGGGAAACCAGGAGTGCATCTGTCTCTGAACGGTGTTCTGGGAGACGGTGAACATAGTTCGCGACTAACTGCGATGCGGCCCTCTGAGCCGCCGTGATGAGTTGGATTTGAAGGGTCTTCGGTTACGGTATCGTTAGTGCGTCATAAATTTATCGCGAATGAGGATTGCAGATGAAATGTTGCCCTCGATTCGTGAGCGAGCCCCGTGTTCCGCAAGCAATCTGACATAGAGCCGGAAAACCTGAGGCTGCAACTGGGGCAGGTAAGTATAGGTGGATGGTTCAGGTCTGCATTGGACGGCGAAAAGCGGGTGCCCCAGATCTCGCCTCCGGCCCGGCCAACCCCCGTATTGTCGGCAACCCAGAAGTTGGAAACCAGGCCTCGAATGCTGCTTAATGAATGGAGCCGGGCCGATTCACGCCGCCGCGTCAAATAGCTTTCTCTGCGATACGCGCAACCGGGGCGTGGCGGCAATTGGAAACCGAGCGGGCGGATGCGCAAGACTGGCGGTCGGGAGTTTTCGAGTTGTTCTGTTATCAACGCTCTTTTCGCGTCCGGTTAGCTAACAACAACAAAGCGATGCCCGCTGCTATGGCGAAACCGCCATAAACCGACCACCGAATCTGTCCGGTCATGAAACTGCCAGGAAGCACATTGATCCCTTGCAGGAACCAAATGGCACCCGCTAAAACCATAAGGCTGCCAACGATATTCAGTGTGGTTCGCATCATATGTCCGCTCTACTTACTTTGGCGCAACCGGGCGACGTTGTTCTTAGTATGGCGCTGAAGGACGGAGGGCCCCGGATTCCAGCGTAACATCAGCCGATAGCTCTATGTGTTGCCATGACGGATTCCCATCTGTTAACATCCGCCGGGATACGCGAGACTAACAATGGACTTAACAAATGACCGGCCATCGATCATAAGCCAGATCCGTGAGCAAATCAGTAAACGGCTGGCCAAGCTCACCCTTTGGGGCGTGCGCGCCACAGCTCTGTGCGTGGCTATCCTACTCTTTGCCAGTGTGCTTCTGGAGGTTCTACATAAGACCAACCTGCTGTCCGAATTGCACATTCCGCAAGAGTTTGTGATGGAGGGTTTACTGATCTGCATATTCAGTCTCGGCTTCTTCGCGATCGAACAGTCCAATCGGTCGGTTGAGGTGATGGAGTCGTTCAAAGATGAAATGAACGAGAAGATTACTGCTTTGCAGGGAGAGACTGGTCGCGCACAGACGGCCGTAGAACATAGTCTTGCCGTCATGCGGGAAAAAATGGTCCTTGAGCAGGTGGATACGCAACACAGTCTGAGCAGGCTTCGCGACCATCAGATGGCCGCGATCGAGATCGTTGGATTTTCTGGAATATCCCAGTTCGAGCTTCACTGGAACCACATTCTAGAGGCTTTCAAAATGCTGGTGATGTGGGGCAGATTTGGAACTGACTTTACCAAGAAGTTCAAGCTTATTTTGGAGCAGGGCAAACAGTGCTCTTACTACATGCCGATTGAGGAAGACACCCAAGACGTGGCCAACACATTCCTACTTTGCGCTGAAGAGGCCAAGCGGGACTTCCTCAAACTTTATGAGACGGGTTTCTTCGGCAATCTCTCCTGGATCGCGGGCTTTGACCTGCCAAACCAGAGGGCTGAGGTGCTGTTATGCTTTGCACCCTTAGGTGACCCACGTTTTTCCGGAACGTATCTGACCGGAGCCAAGGCATGGGGCTTTCACCAGAGCGTGCTACCGAAACTTGAGGCGCGCAGCACACCAGACCAAGATTCGTTGCCGGTTCGCATCTACTCGCAGAAACAAGTAGAAAAGATGGTGAGTTACAAAGTCAGCTTCAAGCGTGACATCGGCAATATAGATAAAGGCGATGTTCTCAGGGGGGTCCAGACAATCTGTGAAACCATGACGGATCAGCTACGTGAGTGTAGGACGTTCATGGATGTCACTCATGTCTGCACTAAGGACACCATATCCCTGTTGCGTGGGCCTGAGTTCCTTCCCTGGATTCAGGCCAATTATGAGGCAGCTAAAAAAATTAAGATTACTCGCATCTTCATAGTTCCGAGGGCCCTCAGGTCAGAGCCAATCTTGAAGGATCTTGCTGCCGAGATGAAGCAGGAACTGGTCGATGTTTACATTTGCGAGACCGAAGAATTGCGCGACGAAATGCTGGAAGATTTCAGCATCTATGACGAACGCCATGTCATCTATATCGACAGAACTGGAAGTAGTAATTGGGCTCCAGGATATACGGCTGACCCGATTGGGAGACGATCCGATAGCTGGGATCGAATAAACAAGTACCGAACCCTCTTCGACATCATAAAGAAGAAAGCGAGGCCTTATAGCCGAATCGCATGATCATTCTCCCTGGCATCAATGGTTCCGACGAGCTTCACTGGCAAACTCTGTGGCAGCGAAGCGCCACCCATTCTGCGATCCGAATTAATCCTTCAAGCTGGGATGCTCCTGAACTGGAAGACTGGCTCGCTGCTTTGAGCAAGGCCGTTAAGGCTTCCAAAGAGCCTCCGCTGCTGCTGGCGCACAGTTTGGGCTGTTTACTGGTTGCGTTCTGGGCGGCGCGGCATCCTTCCGAGTCCATAGTGCGAGGAGCATTCCTGGTAGCCCCTCCCGATCCACATAGTCCCATGTTTCCCAAGTGCGCTTCGTCATTCCGCGAACCGCCTCAAATTTTGCTGCCATTTCCTTCGTTAGTGGTTGCCAGCACTAACGATCCTTATGCCAGCCTCGATGCGGCAGAGGCGTTCGCCGTGCGGTGGGGTTCGGGATTCGTTAACGCCGGTGCTCTGGGTCACGTTAACAGCGACAGCCAACTCGGTGATTGGAGAGCAGGCAGAGATCTACTTGAGGCATTTCGCGCGGGGACTAAGCGAACCAACCTCTGAACCCCTGCCATTGAACATAGCTCGGCGACCGAAGCAACTTCTGACGGGTCTAAGCCTGGTATGAAGTCGAGACTGCTTCCGCTAAGGCAGTTTAGGAAATGGTGTAGACCGAAGCCACCATCGCCAAGCCGACGCGACCAGCAGGGAGCGGCGGCCTCGAGCAAATTAGAAAAGACCACAGTATTTCCTAAACTGCCTTAAGTCGGCCAGCGAAGAGGAACGGTCCCCCAGCTACTTCCGTTCGAAGGTAAATCGATGATTCAGGGTACAGGGGAGCCGCTGTTTGCAGTCGAGCTAAGATTCTGTTGTTTTACGGTTGAGGCACCCCTGCATCACTCAACTCCTGGATTGTCGGCAACCCTTCCGTTACGCGCCCGAATAAAACTAACCGCGGAGTTTGCGCTATGACAAGGAGCACCACGTCGGCGAAACCAGAGTCGCCGCCCGTCAGAGTCAAGATCCCGGCCTTTCCGGCTGGTCGCTCGCGAGCCGACTTCGCGGCGATCGGTCAAGCCTTGCGGGACAAGTGTTCACGCAGCTCGCACGCCGAATGGAAGGCGCCGCACGACCGGGCGGATCCAGTCCGGCTGATCGAAGAGGCCGACCAGGGACGCATCCCGGAGCTGGTGCCGATCCGGCACGGGAGAATGCTGCAATCGCCGTTCACCTTCTATCGCGGCGCAATGCTGAACATGGCGGCGGACCTGGCCTCCACGCCCGCGACGGGGCTCCGTGTGCAAGTCTGCGGCGATGCTCATCTGGTGAACTTCCGTGGTTTCGGCACTCCGGAGCGGCGGATGATCTTCGACATCCACGACTTGGATGAGACACTTCCCGCACCGTGGGAGTGGGACGTGAAGCGGCTAGCGGCGAGCTTCATACTGGCGTGCCGGGACAACGGCCTGGGCGACGTGTGTGGCGCGGATGCAGCCCGTGCCTGCGCGCAGTCCTATCGCAGGCACATGATCGAGTACGGGAAGATGCGGGTGCTGGACGTGTGGTACGCGAGCCTCGACGCCGAAGATCTTCTGACGACAATCCGGGATGAAGAAGTCCGCCGGCGAATATCGAAGCAGGTGGCGAGAGAGCGAGAAAGGAGCGCTCTCGAGCATGATTTCCCAAAGCTTGCCCACCACGTTGACGGATCGCCAATGATCCGGGACAATCCTCCGACGATCTATCACGATCTATCACCGGCGCAACGAAGTTCGGGTCACGACGAGTTCCATGCCAGGGTTCGAGAGGCCTTTGCGCAGTACCGGGAGAGTCTGGTGCCGTCCCGGCGTCTACTCCTCGACCGCTTTGAGTTAAAGGACATGGCCATGAAGGTCGTAGGTGTCGGCAGCGTAGGCACCTTTTGCGCTGTGATCCTCTTGATGGCCGGCGACAAGGACCCACTGTTCCTCCAGGTGAAGGAGGCGCGCGCCTCGGTGCTGGAGGCGTACGCGGGAAAGAGCGTCTTCGCCAACCACGGGGAACGGGTCGTGAACGGGCACCGGGCAATGCAATCGGCCAGTGACATCTTTCTCGGCTGGTGCACAACCAAGGCAGGGAGGCACTTCTATGTCCGGCAGCTCCGCGACATGAAGCTGAAGCCGCTGGTCGAACACTTCAGCTCAACCGAGATGATCGGGTTCGGCGAATGGTGCGGCTGGACGCTGGCGCGCGCCCACGCCCGCACCGGGGAGCCAGCGGTGATCGGCGGGTACCTCGGCAACAGTGACAAGTTCGACAAAGCCATCGCCGCTTTCTCGATTGCCTATGCCAATCAAACCGAGCGTGACTACGAACTGCTCAAAAAGGCGGCGCGCAAAGGCGAATTGGAGGTAGTGATGGAACGGTGATAGCAATAATCGCAGGCGCCGCATTGAAGCTGGAGTCCATTCGATCTGGATCAGCGAGCAACTTCTATCGTGGCCGAAATCTGTGACGCTTCCCCCTATCCTTTTAAATCCCCCCGGGAAACTGCTCCGGAAAGAGATAGTAAGCAAGGCCGACGAAGATATCTGTCGCTGAAGACATACTGTCACCGCTGTTGTTTCCGATGACGACGAAGGTGGCATCGCTGCCGGGGAGATAAAACATTGCAGACGAATAGCCGAGAACAGCGCCGTTGTGCCCAAGAAATCCATCGAGCTTGAGGATGCCCAGTCCGTACCCGGTTGCGCTCCCGCCACCGGTGAAGGGGTTTATTTCCAGACGCAATTTCTGCGTTGCAGGGCTTAGCAACTCGCCCGTAGCCAGAGCCTTTACCCAGATGCGGAGGTCTCTTAAGGTGGAAATCATGGCCCCAGCGCCCGCGGGGAAATCCGGATTGATTTCCGTAACGTCCCTCGGCAAGGCATCGGTGACGGGATAATACCCACGGGAAAAGGGCGCTGGGAGGTCCGGTGTGGTGGGATACGACGTGTTCCGCATGCCGAGCTTGTCAAGGATTTCGGTTTGAATCACCTCACCCAGTTTGCGCCCCGTTACCTTTTCAACGATCAAACCAAGCAACACATAATTGCTGTCGCAATACGCCACCGCAGTGCCCGGCATGAAGGCGGGCTTGTGGCTTTGGATAACAGGAATCAGGTCCTGTGGCGTCCAGCCCGGCAGCAGGGGGTCGTCAACAAATTTCTTCACCAGTTCTTCATCTGTGGTGAAATCGTAAATCCCAGAGGACATATTGAGGAGTTCTTTGATGGTGATCTGGTTGCCGTAGGGGATGCCGGGAATAAACTTCTCCAGATCATCTTGCAAGCGGAGGTTGCCCTTATCAACCAGTTGAAGGACCGCCGTAGCCGTAAAGGTCTTGGTGTTGCTCGCAATGCGGAAGTGGTCATCGAGGCGTAAAGGCGCTTTGGTCGAGAGGTCGCCGCTGCCAAACGCCCGAATGAATTTTCCTCTCCCAGGTACCCAAATTCCGACCACGAGCCCGGGTGTGGCGGTGGCAGTTCTTCCGGTTTCGGCGATTGCGGTAAGAGCCCGCACGGTCTGATCGGCAAACCCCGCGAGCGATTCCTGGGCGCTTGCTCGGGCCAACGAAGTCATGATGAGGATTGCGGCTGCTACAGGAATGAAAATGTTTTTCATCGTCTGCGCCTCACTGGGATATCAAAGGTGTCCAAGCAGCTCATGGGCCTCGCGGTCTCCATCAGCAGCTTGAGGGCCCGATAGGGGATGGCCGGTTTGGGCTGTTTTCTTTTGCGTCTTGAAGCACTTTGTGAAGAGTTGAAGTTAGGGGGAACGGAAGCGGTATCAACCAGCGTAACGTTACAAGCCTCGATGCGCAACTCGGCTACGAGTCCGAGAGCGGTCTTCGCCAACCACGGGGAACGAGTGGTAAACGGGCACCGGGCAATGCAATCGGCCAGTGACATCTTTCTCGGCTGGTGCACAACCAAGGCAGGGAGGCACTTCTATGTCCGGCAGCTCCGCGACATGAAGCTGAAGCCGCTGGTGGAACACTTCAGCTCAACCGAGATGATCGGGTTCGGCGAATGGTGCGGCTGGACGCTGGCGCGCGTTCACGCCCGCACCGGGGAGCCAGCGGTGATCGGCGGCTACCTCGGCAACAGTGACAAGTTCGACAAAGCCATCGCCGCTTTCTCGATTGCCTATGCCAATCAAACCGAGCGGGACTACGAACTGCTCAAAAAGGCGGCGCGCAAAGGCGAATTGGAGGTAGTGATGGAACGGTGATCGCAATAATCGCAGGCGCTGCATCGCGGAAAATTCGATTTACTTCAACTCGCAGCAGACTCTTCTGTCGCCGCGTGGCCTATCTGTTTGTCCTACTGCTCTAAGCGGCCACAGGTTGCTCCGGGCAACTTCCGAATAGTCCGTCACTCGCCCAGAACTCCCGAAGTCCAAAATTCCGCTCGCGGTGTTCGGTGAGTGACTCGG
>CAVZEH010000006.1:0-368494 GCA_963774255.1 uncultured Acidobacteriaceae bacterium | reverse complement strand
CAAGTTATCCGCTCGCCTGATGCGGCATTCGTCCAGTATTCTCGGAAGCCGCCATGACGAGTGTCAAGGCGGTTGCGGGTGGCGTTCCGCTATGGGGGACAAGAGGGACGGAAAGCGCCGAATTCGTACCGGAGAGCGAGACAACGCTGCCTTTCTTTCTGTCCAATCCGTCTTTGCTTTTTCTTTCTGTCATTCCCGCAGGGAATCTGCTTTGCCTATCGCAGCGCTGCCGGAGATAAAGCGGGATTCCCTGGGGAATGACAGACCAGAAACGCAACTGCGAATACCGCAGCGCAACTTCATCAGCAGCTACTTCTTATATTTGTCATCTCGACCGGAGCGTAGCGGAGTGGAGAGATCTGCGATTTGTGCGCGTAACCGCGAATCCCCTCTTTTCTTTTCTGTCATTCCCGCAGGGAATCTGCTTTGCCTATCGCAGCGCTGCCGAGATAAGCGGGATTCCCTGGGGAATGACAGACCAGAAACGCAACTGCGAATACCGCAGCGCAACTTCATCAGCAGCTACTTCTTATATTTGTCATCTCGACCGGAGCGTAGCGGAGTGGAGAGATCTGCGGTTTGTGTGCGTAACCGCGAATCCCTCTCTTTTCTCGCTATCATTCCCTCCGAAATGACAGCAACTGCAAATACAAGGCGGAGCATAGCCTGGGTGCCCCATATCTGGCGCGCTCTTTGCGCCAGATATGGGAAACCGCAGATCTCTGTATCTAGATGGTAGCGGCATTTTTGGTGGAAAATGTCGTAGTGAGAGGGCCGATGGCCATCGACCCTCTCGCGCGGTGGACGGCGCCCGCAATCTCTCCGGCAACAACCGCAGTGGAGCTTTGGGACCGCCGCCGCTGTCACGTACAACCGAACAGTCGCCTGACGCACAGTCGTACGCACAAGGCAGGTTACCGTGACCCAGCAACCTACTTCTTTTATTGTGGAGCGAATCGCATGATTTGTGGAGTGGATGTTTCGCTGAATTCTCTGGATGTTCGCATCGGCCATCAGGGACCAGCCGCCTGCTTTGCCAATACCCCGGAAGGCATTGCTGCGCTGGCCGAATTCTGTCAGGCGCAGCAAGTGCATCTGGTCGCCATGGAGGCCACCGGGGGATACGAGAAACAACCCTTCGCCCTGCTCTGGGCGCGAGCCATCCCGGTGGCCATCCTCAACCCTCGGGCGGTGCGCGATTTTGCCAAATCCATGGGCTTTTTGGAGAAGACCGACGCCATCGATGCCGGGGTGATTGCTTGCTTTGCAGAGACCAAAAAATGCGTTGCCTGTCACCCGGCCTCGGCCGAGCAGCAACGGCTGAAGGCTTTGGTCATCCGCTTGCGCCAGCTCACCGACCTGCGGACCACGCAGCGCAACCAGCGCCGTCTGGTCACCGAGGCTACAGTGTTGGATTCTTTTAGCCAGGCCCTCACCTTTCTGGGGGCACAGATCCGCGCCATGGAAGTGGCCATCGCCCAGATGCTTGCCGTCGATCCTCTCTGGCGCAAGCTAGATGAGAGCTTCCGCACCATCAAGGGGGTGGCCGATCGTACGGTCGCCCGTCTGATGGCCGAGCTGCCGGAGATAGGTATGCTTTCCAACAAGAAGATTGGCAAACTGGCCGGCGTGGCCCCGCTGGCCTGCGACAGCGGCAAGACTCAGGGCAAACGTCCGGTGCGTGGAGGACGGAGAAGCATCCGCGACATTCTCTTTGTGGTAGCTGGCGTAGTTGGCCGTTATCATCCGGATTTTATCGCCTTCCGCGAGCGCTTGGTTCGAGCGGGCAAGCCGAAAAAAGTTATCCGCGTTGCCCTGGCGCACAAGTTGCTGGTGCGGCTCAATGCGAAGGCCCGCGAGGTGCGCCAACAATTTGCCGCTACTATCGCTTGCCCTCTTGTGACCAGTTGACCCTAGCCGCCGGGATTGGGGGAAGTGGAAAACGCATGAGCGTTTTCCAAGGCGGCAGAGCCGCCGGCTTTTCCACAATCTCCACCTTTCTCACTTGACAAAACAGACAGTCGCTCCACTCCGCTTCGGTCGAGATGACAAATTAGATGTAATTGCCAACGTAGGCTTCTTCAACCCATTTTCATCCCTCCGGTGGGCCGCAGGCCCATGAACACTCCCGGTCGAGATGACAAATTCATTGGGTGAGCAGGCTACGCCCTACTGCTCTTCTTCGTGCTGCTCTTCTTCGCGCTGCTCTTCTTCGCGCTGCTCTTCTTCGCGCTGCTCTCTCGCGCTCTCTCTTCGCGCTGCGTTTCTTTGCCGGGGCGGGAGGAGCCTTGGCGCCTTTGCGCCGCGCCTCTGACAAACCGATGGCGATCGCCTGTTTTGGATTGGTGACTTTGCGTCCGCTCCGGCCGGAGTGGAGCTTGCCCTTTTTCATCGCCTTCATTTCCCGCTCGACCGACTGCGATGCGCGCGGACTGTATTTTCTACCCGCGCTTTTTGTCGATTTCTTACCCGCTGCTTTTTTTCTTGCCGGCATATAGGCTCCTCCCAGAGTGGGAAGCAATAGAAGCCCTATGGGTTGTGCCGCAGGTTTCTAGCGGCTGCTCACAGTAGCCGGCAGAATGTCTTCGACATCGACCCACTGCGTGGGATAAATGCCGGTGTAGCAGGCAGTGCAGAAGTTATTGCCTTCACCGCCGTCGCAGGCGCGCTCCAGACCGTCGAGAGAAAGATAGGCGAGGGAATCGGCTTCAATGAACTGGCGAATCTCTTCGACCGAGTAATTGGCTGCGATCAGGTCTTTCTTATCCGGAGTGTCGACTCCGTAATAACAAGGTGAGATAGTGGGCGGGCAACTGATGCGTAGATGGACCTCTGCGGCCCCGGCCGATCGGACCATGCGCACGATCTTGCGGCTGGTGGTGCCGCGGATGATGGAGTCATCCACCAGGATGATGCGCTTGCCCTCCAGCAGATTGCGCACCGGATTGAGTTTCAGCTTTACCCCGAAATCGCGCACCCGCTGCTCCGGCTCGATGAAGGTGCGTCCTACATAATGGTTACGAATAAGTCCGAAGTTGAAGGGGATTCCGCTTTCCGCGGCATATCCCAAGGCGGCCGTGACTCCGGAGTCGGGAACGGGAACCACCAGGTCGGCATCGACGCCCGCCTCCTGCGCCAGGCGCCTCCCCATCTGCTCGCGGCTGGCCTGCACCCAGCGGCCGTAGATGCGGCTGTCCGGCCGCGCGAAGTAGACATGCTCGAAGATGCAGCTCGATTGTTTTACGCCCGATGTGTACTCGACTGAAGAGACGCCGTCGCGGGTTACCATCACCACTTCGCCTGGCCGCACATCGCGCTCATATTTGGCGCGCAGCAGATCGAAGGCGCAGGTCTCCGAAGCGAAGACTATCGTGTCGGGTCCGTCGGGATTGACGATGCGGCCCATGGAAAGCGGCCGAAAGCCATGCGGATCGCGGGCCGCGAAGATGCGATCGCGCGTCATCATCACAATCGAGAAGGCCCCGTCGATCTGGCGCAGCGAGTCGCCGATGGCGTCGATGATGGTGTTGGCATGCGAGTGCGCGATCAGTTGCACGATAATTTCCGAGTCGCTGGTGGTTTGGAAGTATGCTCCTTCCCGCTCCAGACGGGCGCGCAGATTGCCCAGGTTCACCAGGTTTCCATTGTGCGCGATGGCGATCAGCCCGCGGGTCGAATCCACCCGGATCGGTTGCGCATTCAGGAGCGCGGAGTCTCCGGTGGTCGAATACCGCGTGTGCCCGATGGCAAGCTCCCCCGGAAGCTTGGCCAGCACATCGTCGGTAAAAATGTCGGCTACCAATCCCATGCCTTTGATGTTGAAGAGATTGGAATAGTCGGCGGTAGCGATGCCTGCCGACTCCTGGCCGCGATGCTGCAAGGAATAAAGGGCAAGATAAGCCTGGCGCGCCGCATCCGGATGCCCATGGATCGCTACTACTCCGCATTCTTCCCGAAGTTTGTCAAATGCAGTCTGATCGAGTGGCTCTTCCTGCTGATCGATGATGGCGCGCTCCCTGTTTACCTACAACACTTCCAGGCTTGGTGTAGAGCCGGGTGGCCCAGGTTCGCGAAGCTAACCTGGGTCTTTTTGAGTCTATCCCGCCAAGCAACGGCGATTGAGTCAAATTGGACCGGCAAATTCCGGTGGACCCAAACTAACCCAGGTTAGCTTCGCGAACCTGGGGCACCCGTATTCGTGGCAATGGAGAGCCCGCATCTATACGCCCTCAAACTTCCAACGCCATCCCGTGCGCGAGCTGGGCGGCCAGCGCTCCAGCCCACACATTGCGCAGCCCCGCGACCTTCTCCCGGATAACCACGCGTCCGTCAACCGCTAACTCAAAGAGATCGGCAACTGTCTCTCCGACGATTACCGTCATCAGTTCATCGCCCTGGCTGACGATCTGCTCGACCTCGCTTGCTGCCGCCTTGCTGCACGTGACTACCACCTGGGTAGCGGTCTCTCCAAAAAGATCCCACTCCAAGGGAAGATCGGGCGCTTTTTCGAGGTTGGCGCGAACACCGATCCCATATTCGAAGCAGCCTTCCGCGAGCGCAACCGCGATGCCGCCATCCGTAATATCCCGCGCAGAGTGGATCAAACCCCGTTGCGCCAGCTCAGCAAGGATCTTATGGAGATTCGCTTCTATGTCGAGGTCGAGGCGTGGCGGAGTACCCCACAATCGGGTAAGAATCGTCTTCGCGTATTCTGAAGAGCCAAACTCGCGCATGCGCTCTTCCAGCGGAGGGAGGGATGCCGGCGCAATCAGGAGCACTCTGTCGCCCAGATGCAGGAAGTCCGAGGGAACTGCCCTCTCAACCGGCTCCAATATACCCACCACTCCCAGCACCGGAGTGGGATAGATGGCCTCGCCGCGGGTTTCGTTATAGAGAGAAACGTTGCCGCCGGTAATCGGCGTGCCGAGCGCAATGCATGCGGCGGCGATTCCATCGATGGTGCTCGACAATTGGGCCATGATCTCCGGCTTTTCCGGGTTGCCGAAATTCAGGCAATTCGTAGCCGCCACAGGCACGGCGCCCGACAAGGCAACTTTGCGCGCCGCCTCGGCCACCGCATGGCGAGCCCCCAGCTCCGGGTCCAGATAAGACCAGCGGCTATTGCCCGCCAAAGCCATCGCCAATCCCAAGGCTGTGCCCTTCACCCGCATTACACCAGCCTCGCTCCCTGGCCCCTGAACCGTATTGGTTTGCACCATGGAGTCGTACTGCTCGTAGATCCAGCGCTTGCTCGAAATGTTGCTGGCCGCGAGCAACGCGCGAAGCTCATCCGCATATTTGCTGGCGAAGGGGCGTCGCGGAACGTCGTCGAAGAAGCTGAGCCGTTCCTGAACTTCGACCGGCGGGTCGGCCGGCGCCGGAGCCGCCCATTCACCCACAGGCCGGTGATACAGTGGCGCGTCATCGGTAAGCGAGCGGTTAGGAATGTCCGCCAGCAGCTCGCCGTGGTGCAGAATGCGCAGCCGGGGTTCTGCAATCACTCGCCCCACAATCACCGCGTCCAGCCCCCATTTGGCGAAGATACTCAGGACCTCGGCGGCGCGATCTTTTTCCGCCACCAGCAGCATCCGCTCCTGGCTCTCGCTCAGCATGATCTCGTAGCCGCTCATCCCCGATTCGCGCTGCGGTACGTTATCTAATTCGATCTCCAGGCCGACCCCTCCACGAGCTCCCATCTCGCAAGTCGAACAGGTAAGACCGGCCGCGCCCATATCCTGTATCCCAACCACAGCGCCGCTGTGCATGGCCTCAATACATGCCTCCAGCAGCAGCTTCTCCATGAAGGGGTCTCCCACCTGCACATTCGGCCGCTTCTGCTCCGAGCTCTCGGTGAACTCCTCGCTGGCCATGGTGGCCCCGTGAATGCCGTCGCGCCCGGTCTTTGCGCCCACGTAGATCACCGGGTTGCCAATGCCCGCGGCCTTGGCATAGAAAATCTCGTCCCGCCTCACCAGGCCCAGGGCGAAGGCGTTGACCAGCGGGTTGCCCGAATAACATGCTTCAAATCGGGTTTCGCCGCCCAGGTTGGGCACTCCAAAACAGTTTCCGTAGCCCGCGATGCCGCTGACTACGCCCTCCATAATCGCCTGATTCTTGTGAATCAGCCGCGAGGTTTCACGATCGTCCGTCTCGCCTTCGCCTATCAGCCCGAAGCGCAGCGAATCCATCAGCGCCAGCGGCCTCGCTCCCATGGTGAAGATATCGCGCAGGATGCCGCCGACGCCGGTGGCTGCGCCCTGGAAAGGCTCGATATAAGAGGGGTGATTGTGAGATTCGATCTTGAAAGCGCATGCCCAGTCATCTCCGATATCAATGATGCCGGCATTCTCGCCCGGCCCCTGGACCACGCGGGCGCTCCGAGTAGGCAAGCGCTTGAGATGCACCCTGGAGGATTTGTAGGAGCAGTGCTCGCTCCACATGACGCTATAGATGCCCAGCTCGGTAAGGCTGGGCGTGCGGCCCAAAGCCTCGATTATGCGTTGGTATTCCTCAGGCGTAATTCCGTGCTGTTCTAAAAGCTCGGGTGCATAAGAGAGAGCTTCAGGGCCCACGCTCGAGGAAGCAGGTTTCATGGCTATAGTTAGCTATATTGTCGCACGGGAGTGCGCGCCTGCCCCGAGTGGTTTTACCCATGGTCGGGATCAAAAATCTATATTTCAAAACAGATTTGGGTGCCCCAGGTCCCGATTCTGGGACCTGGGATTCTGCAGCTGACCGGTTCTTAGCTCAAGCTGAAGCGTAAGCGGCATTGCCTTTGACCCGAAAGCGCTGCATCGAGATGCGCAGAGTGCGCTCGATCTTGCGCAGATCGTGCTTCTCTTCGGGCGCCGCAAAGGTGGAGGCTACGCCGCTGCGCGAGGCCCGCCCGGTACGGCCGACTCGATGCACGAAGTCTTCCGCGATCTTGGGCAAATCGTAATTCACCACGTGGGCCACGTGATCGACATCGATGCCGCGCGCGGCTACGTCGGTGGCCACCAGCACGCGATGGCCGCCCTGGGCAAAGCTGCGTAGAGCCGCGTTGCGTTGCGACTGGCTGCGGTCCCCGTGGATACTGGTCGCCTTCCAACCGGCATGGGAGAGCTTTCGGGCCACGCGCTCCGCGCCATGCTTGGTGCGCACGAAAACCAGGAAGCTGCCCAACTCCGAGCGCAGCAAATGCTCGAGCAGAGCCAGTTTGTTTTCCGAAGTGACTTCGAAAGTCTGCAGCTTGATATTATCCGCCGGCTTGAGAACCGAGCCGATCTCCACCCGCGCCGGATTTTTCAGGTAGCTGTTCACCACCTGGCGCACCGATCCCTCCAGCGTCGCCGAGTAGCAGAGCGTCTGGCGGGTGGCCGGAAGAGTAGAGACGATGCGCTTGATGGCCGGCTGAAAACCCATGTCCAGCATGCGATCCACTTCATCGAGCACCAGGATTTCAACCTGGTTGAGCCGCACCAGGTTACGCTTGAGGAAGTCTTCCAGCCGCCCGGGCGTGGCCACAATGATTCGTGCCCCGCGGCGAATGTTCTTCAGCTGCGGCTCCTCCGCCATTCCTCCGACTACCAGAGCGATGGGGAAATTGGCTAGCTGGGCGCAGGCCTGCTCCACCTGCATGGCAAGCTCCCGCGTAGGCAGCAGGATGAGTGCGTTGGCGGTCTTTTGTTCGCTCTTTTGCAGCCTCTCGATGATGGGAATCAGGAAGCTCAAGGTCTTTCCCGTGCCCGTCTGCGCGGTGGCCAGCACATCCTGGCCTTCCAGCGCCGGAGGAATGGCTCCCGCCTGGACCGGGGTTGTAGTTACAAAGTTCGCTTTGGCAAGCCGCTGCTTGAGCGGCGCCGAAATAGGTAATGCGGAGAATTCGATCAAAATAATTCCTTTGGCCCCAGCCTCATGGAAGAGGGGAGCGGGTTGCTCAACTCAGGACGGCTTCGCCCGCCTCGAGGAGAAATGAGATCTGTTGGAGCGCCCAGGCCGTTTGCGGACCCCTATACCGGCACGAAGATACTCGCCGGCTGCGACTCTTGCTAAGTTCGCCACGCAACGACGCGGCGATCACGCTGAAGGGCTTGGGGTTGATTACTGCAAGGCAGGTCTTGCTTTGTGAGGGCGAGAACGGCTCACAACCAAACAATTGAGCGTAGATATATGATAACACAAGGCCATGGACGCCCTCACTCCGGCTCAACTTGTGCGCATAGAAGCTCGCGCGTTGGATGCGCTTGCAGCCCGCCTGGACGGGGCCATGGCGGATGACTTTGCGCGCGCCGTGGAGCTGGTCGTGCACTGCGGCCAGGGGCGCGGCCGGGTGGTCGTCACCGGGATGGGCAAGAGCGGCATTATCGCCCAAAAGATCGCCGCGACTTTGAATTCGACCGGAACTCCGGCCCTCTTTCTCCACCCCGCCGAGGCGCTGCATGGCGACCTAGGCATGCTGGCCAAGGGCGATGTGGTGATTGCCCTCTCTTCGAGCGGCGAGACCGAAGAGATCTTGCGCCTGTTGCCGACCCTGAAGCGGATTGGCGATGCCCTGATCGGTTTTTGCTGCGAAATGGGCTCGACTCTGGCCCTGGCCAGCGATGTCGCGCTCAATACCCGGGTGGAGAAGGAAGCCTGCGCCATGGGCCTGGCGCCTACCGCCTCCACCACTGCCATGCTCGCATTGGGCGATGCGCTGGCCGTGGCCGTCTCCCTGAAAAAGGGCTTTCGCCAGGAGGACTTCGCCGATCTTCATCCCGGGGGCAAACTGGGTAAGAGACTGGCGCGGGTGCGGGAGCTCATGCATTCCGGCGACGCGATCCCAAAGGTCGAGCGTGCGACCGGAATGCCGGCAGTCATCTACGAGATGAGCCGCAAGGGCCTTGGCATGACCGTCGTAGCCGACGGCGACTCCTTAGCCGGCCTCATCAGCGATGGCGATCTGCGCCGGCTGCTGGAGCGCAAGGGGCCTGACGCACTGAACCTAAACGCGGGAGACGCCATGAACCCGTCCCCTAAGACAATCCCGCCGCAAGAGCTTGCCGCCCGCGCCCTGAGCGTCATGGAAGAGAACAAGATCACCGCCCTGGTGGTAGTCGACGAAATGCACCGGATAGCCGGCGTCCTCCACCTGCACGACTTATGGGGCCTGGAGCTGATCTAGCCGGGTGTAGCTTTTAGCCGCCGGGGGAGAATACCCGGGAAACATATGACAATCATTTCTTGAGTCCCGCAGGGACGGCGTGAAAATAGCCCAGCACGAAGTGCTGGGTAGGGTTCCATAAGGGAGAAAGTCCCGGAGGGACGGCTGAATCATCCCTGCCTTTCAGTCGTCCCTACGGGACTTCTCTCTCCGCCTAAAGACTACCCAGCACTTCGTGCTGGGCTATTTTCACGCCGTCCCTCCGGGACTCGTTTGGACGCCGATCTCTTGAAGTTTTTCCGCAACCTGTATAGCCGTGCCGCCTGGGTGCCCCATATCTGGCGCGCTCTTTGCGCCAGATGTGGGAAACCGCAGATCTCTCCACTTCGCTACGCTCTCTCGAAAATCATCCTGGGAAGATCTCTTTCATAGGGGGTGCCCCCGGATTGGAGATATTTAGCTTAGAGGTTCAATGGTGACTTGATAGCCGAGCCTGTGCAGATTTTGTAGCAATTTGCGGGCGCGTTGCTGTTTCGCTCTGGGGTTGGGTTCGCTGCCATGCTCCACGTATGGAACTCGTTCATGCAAGATCTTCCAGACCAAGCGGCAGAGGCGGTGAGCCACAGCCCAAATGGCTCCCTTATAGCCCAGCCGTGGCAGAAGATGCCGGAACACGGCTTGAAAGTGGCAGCCTTGTTTCTTCACTGCCGCATGTGCAGCTTGGTTGAGGATACGGCGCAGATAGCGATTGCCTTTGGCCGAGTGGCTGTTGTGGTTCTGTTCCGCGCTTTCCTCCCGCCCTGGATTGGTTCCCACCCACGAGGTCAGCTTGGCGGCTGAATCAAAGGTGCTGGCCTCCACTCCTACTTCGGCGATTACCTGCTGGGCGGAGTCGACCCCGAAACCAGGAACCTGCGCCAGGCGCTCCACTGCTTGCTGATGCTTCTGCATGGATTCGGCGGCCATCTGATTGAGCTGCTCGATCTGTGTGGCGATGAGATCGTAACGGTCCAGATAGAGCCCCAGCAATTGCTGGTGGTAGGGCTGGACATTCCCGCTCAGGGCATCCACCAGTTGCTGCTCGCTCGCACGCAGCCGATCATCTTTGAGGGCAGCTAATTTCTTCGCGTCGGTTTCCCCTTTGGCCAAGGCGCGTAAGATACGGTATCCGCTGACTCCCAGCAGATCGCTGATTACACTGGACAACTTGATGCGCATCTCCTCCAGCAGACACTCGATTTGGGAATGCAGCCGCGATTGGTCCTGGGTGAGATGAGTCTTCATGCGCGTCATCGTGCGCCAACTGCGCTGTTCGCCACTAGGCACGAAGCTCAGGGTAAGCTCGTCGGCTAGCAACCGCCGCACCAGACGTTCGGCATCGCGAAAATCGTGCTTGCGTCCGCGCGGGGCGCGGTTAGAGTACGCCTGCGCCAGATGCAAACGCATCTGCGGCTCCAGCTCATACCACACCGGCCTCCAGTACTGGGCGGTCGATTCCATCACGGCTTCCTCCACCCCCTCTTCCCGCAGCCAGTCCGACATTAAACGCAACTCGCCGGCTAGGGTGCCGAACCGTTTGCGCTTCACTGTCCCACCCTGTTCGCTTACTTCAATTACCACCACCATCAGCACTTTCTTATGGACGTCAATCCCTGCTACCCTACCTAACATAGTCCCTCCTTGACGCGGAAGGGTAGGACGCGCGGCGAAAGACTTACGCACTCTCACGAGCTACCACCCTTCCCGTTCAGGGACGGATAGCGCGACACTCATAGGTTCAAAACGCACATCCCAGACCAAACTCCGGTACGGTCTCAACTCACCCAGAGCGAAGAGGGTCTTTACCGTTTCACGCCACCTCCAGCTTAGCTAATTCACAGCCTGATTGCCGACCAAGCCGGGGCTCCGATTTTCATCCCCTTGGGTGGGACGCAGGCCCATGTACACTCCGGTCGAGATGACAAAGTTAGGTGTAGTTGCCAACCAAGCCTTCCTCAACCCGATTTTCACGCCTTGGGGGCGGCAGGCCCAGATCGTCAAAATGGGCGCTCCTTCCCCGCAACCATTTAGAATTAACCTGTACAACCTCGAGACAAGATACGAATGCATCGTTGGTCTAAGCTCTTTATCCCTACCTTGCGCGAGGCTCCGGCCGACGCCGAGATTGCCAGCCATAAGTTCCTGCTCCGCGCTGGCTATGTGCGCCAGCTCAGCGCGGGCGTTTACTCCTACCTGTTCTTGGGCCAGCGGTCGCTGAACAAGATCATCAAGATCACACGCGAGGAGATGGACCGCATCGGCCAGGAAATGCTCCTGCCGGCGCTTACCCCGCGCGAGTTATGGGAAGAGAGCGGACGCTGGACGACGATGGGCCAGAACCTCTTCCGGCTGCAGGACCGCAAGGGCGCGTGGCAGGCCCTGGGCATGACCCACGAAGAGGTTGTGACCGACATTGCCCGCCATGAGCTGCGCAGCTACCGCCAGTTGCCGCAGATCTGGTACCAGATCCAAACCAAGTTTCGCGACGAGCCCCGGCCCAGGGCGGGATTGCTGCGGGTGCGCCAGTTCATCATGAAGGATAGCTATTCCTTCGATATCGATGCGGCCGGCCTGGATGAGAGCTATCGTAAGCACGACCAGGCTTACCGCGCGATCTTTACCCGCTGCGGCCTGAACTTTATCACCGTCGATGCCGATTCGGGCGCCATGGGCGGCTCCCAATCGCAGGAGTTTGTCGTCTATGGCGATGCCGGCGAGGACCTGATCGCGAGCTGCGCCGCCTGCGGCTACGCGGCCAACGTTGAGAAAGCCACCTCGCGCCTGGCTCCCATAACCGAGCTGGAACCGGCCGGCGACGGCCTCCCCGAGCTGGTGCACACCCCCGGCAAGGCCGCCATCGCCGATGTAGCCGAGTTCTTCGGGATTCTGCCGGCGCAGGATATCAAGGCGGTCGCGTACATGGTCAAGCGCGGCTTATCCCCTGCCGGGGAGGTCTTGCGGTTGCCGGTGGTTGCATTTCTGCGCGGCGATCATTTCGTCAATGAGGCCAAGCTGCTGGCCCTTACCGGCGGCTTGGAGCTGGAGCCCATGGGCCCGGAGCAGCTTGAGCTATATCTAAAAGGTCCCGCCGGCTACCTTGGGCCGATCGGCCTCAACATCAAAAAGGAAGTAACCCCCAGGGAGTTCTCCGCTGAGGGCGATGTAGTGGTCATTGCCGATAACGGCCTGCTCGGCCGGATGAATATGGTCGCTGGAGCGAACCGTATGGACTACCACTATCGCAACGTTACCCCCGGCCGGGACTTTCAGTGGACCATCGCGGCCGACATCCGCAATGTGACCGAAGGGGAAGGCTGCCCCAACTGCGATACTCCGCTCAAGGTCGCCAAGGCGGTTGAAGTGGGACATATCTTCAAGCTAGGCTACAGGTACTCGGCCAGCATGGGCGCCCGCGTTCTGGACCAGAATGGTAAAGAGGTCATGCCTGTCATGGGCTGTTATGGAATGGGTATGGAGCGCATCCTAACTTCAGCCATCGAGCAGAACAACGATAACAATGGCTTCTGGATGCCACGCTCCATTGCCCCCTTCGACGTCGTGGTGACGGTGACGAATATGGCCGACGCCATGCTGGCTGCTGCGGGCGAGCAGGTAGCCGGGCAACTGGAAGATGCGGGATTCGATGTGCTCCTGGATGACCGGAACGAGCGTGCCGGCGTCAAATTCAAGGATGCCGATCTGGTGGGGATTCCTTACCGGGTCAACGTTGGCAAGAAAGCGGCGGAGGGCAGGCTGGAGCTGGTCACCCGCTCGACGTCGAGTAGTCAGGATGTGGACATTGCTCAGGTGGCGGATCTGCTTCTGTCACTGACCGATGAGTGTGCCGGCAGTCAAGTGGCGCGGTTGGCGTAGCAGGTTTGGAGTTATTCCCTTGGCGGTAAGAATCAAGCTTCCGAATATCAACAAGAACGGCCACGGGCTGCGTAACGCGGCGCTGATCGCGGCGGGCAGCGTGCTGCTGCTTACCGTCGCCATCTGCGGATCGATCTACAGTTATTACTACTTCAAATATCAGCACATCGTCGACGAGCGGCTGCAAAAGCCGCTCTTCGTCGAAACCGCGAAGATATACGCCGCGCCCAAAGAAGTACGCGTCGGGCAAAAGCTAAGCGCCGACACCATCGCCCGCCAGTTGCGGAGCGCCGGCTATAGCGGAGACGGCGACGAGCACCGCTCGCAGATGGGGACATTCTCGCTTGCCGATTCCAGCATTACCATCCATCCCGGTCCACAGTCGTACCACTCCGAACAGGGCGCGACCGTCTCCTTCAATAAGAACCTGGTATCCCAGATCACCGGCGATGGCGGCCAGCAGCTTCAGGCCTATGAGCTGGAACCGCAGCTCATCACCGGCCTTTCAGAAGATCAGAGCCGCACCAAGCGGCGGCTGGTCACCTATGACGAGCTTCCCTCCAACATGGTGAACGCGGTTACCTCGATTGAGGACCGCCGCTTCTTCGAGCATGGAGGCGTCGACTATGTGCGGCTGCTGGGCGCTCTGCGCGACGATCTCCGCTCAGGCCGGCGGCGGGAAGGCGGCTCAACGCTGACCATGCAACTGGCGAAAAACTTCTTTTTGACGCCGGAGAAGAGGCTCAAGCGCAAAGTTATCGAGATCGCGATTACCTTCCAACTAGAGCACCGCTTCAGCAAGAAGCAGATCTTCCAGATGTACGCCAATGAAATCTCCCTGGGACAGGTTGGCAGCTTCGCCATCAACGGCTTCGGCCAGGCTGCCGAAGCCTATTTCGGCAAAGACGTGCGCCAACTGGATCTTGCCGAATGTGCGACCTTGGCGGGCATGATCCAGCACCCGAGTTTCCTCAATCCTTATCGTCATCCCGATCGGGCCGTCCACCGCCGCAACCAGGTGCTCGACGCCATGGTTGAAACCCACAAGATCACCCGGGAACAGGCGGAGATGGCTAAGGCCGAGCCGCTCAAGCTCTCGCCGATGAATGTCAATGCCGGAGAAGCTCCTTACTTCGTCGACCTGGTGCGCGACCGGCTGGTGCAGAAGCTGGGCGACGCGGATTTCAACCACGAAGGGCTGCGCATCTATACCTCTCTCGATCCCGATCTGCAGCGGGCGGCTACCGATGCGGTCAATCAAGGCATGAAGACAATCGATGCGCTGATAGAAAAGCTGCACGCTCGCCGCGTCAAGATGGGAGACGATACACCGGTCACCTATCCCCAGGTGGCGCTGGTGGCGCTCAATCCCCACACCGGACAGGTACTGGCCCTGGTTGGCGGGCGGAATTACGGCGCCAGTCAATTCGATCATGCGATCCAGCACCGGCCGACCGGCTCCATCTTTAAACCGTTCGTCTACGCCGCGGCGTACAACACCAGCATCTCCGGAACCGTGCTCACCCAGCCAACCAACGATACCCCCGTTGTCGAGAAGACTTCAGTAGATCCCGCTGCTCCTGCCCCGCCCGACCCGGGCAAGCAGAGCGGGATATTTACCGCCATCACGCCGCTCAACAATGAGCTTACGACCTTTGAGGATGGCTATGCGCCGGGGAACTACGGCTCCCACAGCACCGGTGAAGTGACCGCCCGCTCTGCGCTGCAGTGGTCGCTGAACAACGCGACGGTGGAGCTGGCGCAGATGGCGGGCTATAACAATGTGGCAGCGCTGGCCCGCGAAGCAGGCATCGCCTCAGCGCGTGGAACCCCGTCGCTGGCGCTCGGCGCCTATGCCGCGACTCCTCTGGAGATGGCCGGCGCCTACACCGTATTCGCCAATGGCGGAGTGAAGATCGATCCTTGGCTTCTGGCTTCCATCCGCTCCGCCAATGGCGATGTAGTGGCCGATTACACGCCAGAATCCAAACCGGTCCTCGATCCCCGCGCAGCCTTTCTCACCCTTTCGCTCATGGAGAATGTGATGAACTCGGGCACCGCGGCCGGCGTGCGCGGGATGGGCTTCGAGGCTCCGGCAGCGGGCAAGACCGGCACCTCGCACGATGGATGGTTTGCCGGCTTCACCAGCAACCTGCTTTGCGTGGTATGGGTGGGCAACGACGACTATACGGATCTGAAGTTCGATTTTAATTCTAATCGGACGGACGCAGAGGGCGCCCATACCGCCGGCCCGATCTGGGCCGATTTCATGAAGCAGGCTGTCCAGCTTCCGCAGTATTCCGATACCAAGGAGTTTGTTCCTCCGCCGGGAGTCAGCCCGGTCCGGTTGGATAAGGTCACCAACCTTCTTGCCGATGCCAATTGCCCAGTGGATTATTCTGCTTTTTTCCTCGACGGAACGGCGCCGCTCGACACCTGCGATCATGCCAACGGAGATCAGCGGAACCTCTTCCAGAAGCTCTTTGGGATCGGTAAGCAGCCCGCCATTGCCGGGCCTGGCTCTCCTCAGCCGGCGGCCCCTGCTTCTCAACCGGTGGCATCCGCGCCAACCAATCCGCAGCCAACCGGCACGAATGCTGCCGTTGCAGATCCGCAGCCCAAGAAAAAGAAGAAGGGTTTCTTCGGCAAGATCTTCGGCGCCATCAAGGGCGACGATGGCGGCAAGAAGAATACGCAGCCGCAGCAGCAGTAGAGCTGGTCTTTGCCTTTTTTCTAGCGTAGGCAAAGCAGATTCGCTTCGGGAATGACAGAAAGAAAAGCAAAGACCTCATCGGCGACCCCACTTACCTTGTCATCTCAACCGGAGCGTAGCGGAGCGGAGAGATCTGCGGGTTCCCGCGTCATTTGCCGCTTTATCGCGCTCGCGCGGCATCCAGCAGTTCCGCGGGAAGCTGCTGGTCCAATTCGGTCATTTCTTTCCAGGGATCGCGTCTGAGCCGCGCCTTCCAGTTGGCAAAATCGGCGATAGGAAAGCGCGGCCGCTCCGGAGAATCCAACGCGGTCCACGGAAGCGGTAGCGCAGCGGTAAGCCCGCGCCGCGCGCGCGAGGAATAGGGAGCGATCGCGGTGGCACCGCGCTCATTCCGCATGTAGTCGACAAAGATTTTGTTCTTCCGCGCAGATTTGGTCATCTTGCCGATATAGAGCTTGCTGTTCCCGCGTTCCATCTCGAAGGCGAATGCCTGGGCGATGGATTTGACGACACTCCATTCCTGCTCCGGCCGCAAGGGCGCGACGATATGCAATCCCTTGCCTCCGGTAGTCTTCAAAAAGCTCTTGAGATGGATCGTGCTCAGGCGCTCCCGGACTTCGCGCGCGGCGTCGCAGAGCGTGCTCCAGCTCACCGCTTCATCGGGGTCAAGGTCGAAGATCAGCCGGTCCGGGTGCTCAAGATCCGTGTTCTTCGATCCCCAGGGATGAATTTCAAGTACGTTCATTTGCGCCAAGCCGGCCAACGCCTCTGCCGTGGACAGCGTGACATAGGTCTCCGATCCTTTGCCGTTCTTGTCCGGCACATCGACGCCTTCAACGCCCGCGGGCATCCCTTTGTCGAGATGCTTCTGGAAGAAGCAATGCTCCCCCGCGCCTTCAGGGCAGCGGACCAGCGAGAGAGGCCGCCCGGTAACGTGCGGGAGCATGTGCTCGGCGACCGCGAGATAGTAGTCGACCAGCGCCTGCTTGGTGAGCTTGGTCTCGGGATCGATGACCTTCTCCGGGTGGGTCACGCGAATCGCCGGAGCCTGTTTCGCAGCCGCGGCTTTGCTTGGCCGCTTGCTCGAGGATGTATCGCGCGATACTGAAGTCTCGGGTTCTTCGCGGGCCTCGGGTTCTTCGCGCCCTACCTCCGATGCTTTCTTATCCTCCCGAATGCCTTTGAAGCTGGCTTGGCGCACGCGGTGATCCGCCGTCCAGGTGGTGAATTGAACCTCCACCACGATCTTGGGATCGGTCCAAATGGCCTCGCGCCGCGCCTCCGCGGGAATATCGGCAAAAGGGCACCGCTCCCGGCGGAGATGCTCCAGCTTCTCCCGCAGCATGCGCGAGGAGCTCTGGGTGAAGCCGGTGCCGGTGCGCCCGGCATACTCGAGCTTGCCATCCTGGTAGTAGCCCAGCAGAAGAGCGCCGACCCCACGGGAGCGATTCGACGGCAGCGTAAAGCCGCCGACCACAAACTCCTGCCCCCGGATACACTTCACCTTGACCCAGGACGAGCTGCGCCCGGAGACATATGGGACGGTGCGGCGCTTGGAAACCGCTCCCTCTGCTCCCATGCGGCAGGCTTCGGCGAACATCTCCCGGCCATTGGCCTCGATGTGCTGGCTCAGGCGTATGTCCGCATCCGGCGGCAAGCCCGCCAGCAGCTCTGCGAGCAGACGTTTGCGCTCGATCAGAGGCTGACCGCGCAGGTTGACGCCATTCAAATGCAGCAGATCGAAGACAAAGTAGGTCAGCGGGGTGGGCTTGTGCTCGTCGAAAGCCGACTGCAGCTCGGCAAAGCTGGATTGTCCTGAGCTGGTAAGCGCGACCACCTCGCCATCCAGGATGGCGGCGTCCAGCTCCAATTCGGCCACATCTCGCGCGATGGCCGCCATTCGGTGCGTCCAATCAAGTCCGCTGCGGGTGAAGAGGCGCGCCTTTGCCGCCCCACCGGATGAGCGTTCGATGTGCGCCTGAATGCGATAGCCGTCCAGCTTGAGCTCGTGGATCCAATCCTCTCCGCCGGGTGTTTGCGAGGCCTGGGAGGCAAGCTGCGGAGGAATGAAGCCGGGCATTTTCTCCCGCTCGGCGGAGGCGGGCGGTTCAATACGCGGCCGCGGAGTGGCGCGCGCGGGCCGCCGTTTCTTCGGCGCTTCTCCGCCGGATGCCTTCGATTGCCAAACATGATCTTCGTCGCGCGCAATGGCTTCCAGATCGCGCTTGGTCGCGACGCTGTTGGGCTCTTCTTCTGTAATCGGCGGATCATCGGGTCCGCGCTCGTACTCATCGTGCTCCTTGATGAGCAGCCAATTGGGTTTTGCCTCGCCTGCCGCCCGGCCGCCCATGCGCACCAGAACCCATTTGCCGCGCAGCTTCTGCCCGTGCAGAATAAATTTGAGATTTCCCCGTTGCAGCCCTTCGTCAGGATCGCCCACCGGCTCCCACGTGCCCTCATCCCACAGCATCACCGTGCCGCCGCCATATTGGCCCTTGGGAATTGTCCCTTCAAAGCCTCCATATTCGATGGGGTGGTCTTCTACCTGGACGGCCAGGCGCTTGTCCGCCGGAACATAACTCGGACCCTTGGTTACCGCCCAACTTTTCAAGACTCCGTGCAATCCAAGACGAAAATCGTAGTGCAGCCGCGTGGCCGCATGCTTCTGGATCACAAATGGCAGTCCCTGGGACGTATCCTTGAAGACAGCTTGGGATTTCGCATCGCCGCCGGAGGGCTCCGCTGTCGCAGCAAAATCGCGCATCTCCCGGTAGCGGGCAAGCTGCCGGTCGATCACGCCGGCAGGTCCCTCAGCCGCCGCCGAACCGCGCGGCTTCGATTTTCCTCGGTCTTTGTCCTTGGAGCTTTTCGCCATCTTCTGCTTCTGCATCTGATGTAAAAGCCTGCCCTTAGGTTTTTTCGCGGCAAGCGAAAGCAGACAGGCAACTAGAATAGCCCACCTTACGGAGATTTATGACACAAGTAAAAGCTACCGCCATTGAAGAAGGCAGACCTCACCCTCTGGGCGCCACCTGGGATGGAAAGGGAACTAACTTCGCTCTCTTCTCCGCTCATGCCACCAAGGTTGAGGTCTGTCTCTTCGACGGTGAAGGAGGAGAAGAGTGCGATCGCATTGAGCTGCCCGAATATACCGACCAGATTTGGCATGCGCGCCTGCCCGATGTCACCCCTGGAACGGTCTACGGCTATCGCGTTCATGGTCCCTACGACCCGAACCAGGGACATCGCTTCAATCCGAACAAGCTGTTGCTCGACCCATACGCGGTGTTGCATATCGGCGAGCTCAAGTGGGACCCGGCTGTCTTTGGATATAAGGTGGAGTCGGAGGACGACACCACCTTCGATGAACGCGACAGCGCTCCCTTTGTGCCAAAGTGCATCGTCGCCGATCCAAGTTTTGATTGGAAGGGGCAGGTGTCCCTTCGCCCGGAGTTGCGCGTCCCCTGGGACGACACCATCGTTTACGAGCTACATGTCAAGGGTTTGACCAAGCTGCATCCCGAGGTGCCGGAAAAGCTCCGCGGCACTTACCAGGGTCTGGCCTCCGATCCCGTCATCAAATACATCAAGAGCCTGGGCGTGACTTCGGTTGAACTGCTGCCCATTCATACTTTCATCACCGAAAAATATCTGCTGGATAAAGGCCTCACCAACTATTGGGGATACAACAGCATCGGATTCTTCTCGCCCGACCCGCGCTATGGCGCTAATTGCATAAATTGCCTGCGCGATTTCAAGGAGATGGTAGCCAGGTTCCATGATGCGGGTATCGAAGTCATCCTGGACGTGGTCTACAACCACACCGCGGAAGGCAATGAGCGCGGACCGACCTTGTCATTCAGAGGCATCGACAATTACAGCTATTACCGCCTGCTTCCTGATCAAAAGCGGTACTACGTCAACGATACCGGCACCGGAAACACTCTAAATGTCACCTGCGCCCGCGTCATGCAGATGGTGATGGATAGCCTGCGGTATTGGGTGGAGCAGGCCCACGTCGATGGCTTCCGATTCGATCTTGGCACCATCCTTGCCCGCGAGCCCAACGGCTTCGATAATCAGAGCGGTTTTCTGAAAGCGTGCAGCCAGGATCCCGTGCTTACCTCGGTAAAACTTATAGCCGAACCATGGGACCTCGGTCCCGGCGGCTATCAGGTAGGCGCCTTTCCTCCCCGCTGGGCTGAGTGGAACGATAAGTTTCGCGACACGGTGCGAGCGTTCTGGAAGGGAGAAGCTCCTACTTCCGATCTGACCAAGCGGCTCTCGGCTTCCGGCGAGCTGTTCCACTTCCAGGGCCGGAGGCCGTGGTCCAGCATCAACTTCATTGCCGCTCACGATGGATTCACCCTCAACGACATCGTCAGCTATAACGAGAAGCACAACGAAGCCAACGGGGAAAATAACCGGGATGGCAGTTCCAACAATCGCTCCTGGAACTGCGGCGTGGAAGGTCCTACCGACGATCCGGAGATCAACAAGCTCCGCGGCAGAATGATGCGCAACATGCTGGGCACGCTGCTGCTCTCGCAAGGGACACCCATGATCTTGGCAGGTGACGAGTTCGCTCGAACGCAAAGGGGAAACAACAACGCCTACTGCCAGGACAATGAGATTAGTTGGCTCAACTGGCAGATCGAGGAAAAGGGCAAGCTGCTGACCCAGTTCGTGCGGCGCCTGGTCGGCTTCCGGCATAAGTATCCGATCCTCCGCCGCAATTTGTTTTTGACCGGCGAGTACAACGAGGAACTGGGAGTCAAAGACGTGACCTGGATCAATGCCAATGGATCGGAGATGGAGGATAAGAACTGGGGCGACGCCAACCTGCGCTGCTTCGGAATGCTGCTGGACGGGCGCGCCCAGACCACCGGCATTAGGCAGCGCGGACGGGAGGCGACTTTGCTGGTGATCATCAACGGTCACGACGATCTGGTCAAGTTCACCCTGCCGGAGTCTCCGGGAGGCGATACCTGGAAGCTGCTCATCGATACCAACATCGAAGACAATGAAGCCGAGGGCAAGTTCCAGACCGGCGACTCCTACGGCGTGACCGGCCGCTCGTTGCTCCTCTTAGCCCTGGAAGCAAAGCCGCAATGACCAAGCGAGTTAGCGGCTCCATGACGATATTCAGGCATACTTCGATAGATGCCGGATCGCGCCAAAGTGTCCACTTGTCTTTGGTGGAAGCCCCCTGCTTTAGCAGGGGGGAGCTGGACTTCAGTCCAGCGGAAAAGAGCTATCCACCGAGAAATGGGCTTTAAGCGCCTGCGCTAAAATGCGACGGCATCCACAGGCCGCCCTATTTCTGCTCAATTTTGGTTAAGCGCAGGGTGATTGTTCCCCAGAATAACCGCGCGCGCATCTGTACCGGGATGCGGCGCTGGTCGTCCGTATACCAAATCCAGATATTGCCGCGGTTCTTCACCACGCCGGCATCGGCCATCGGCTGTACGCGAATCGTTCGGAAGGTTCCCGCCGCGGTGGTCACCTGTTCGCGCGCTTCGGCTTTCATAGTGACATCCACCACGCGCATGGAGTCGGCAACCGGCATGTGGAAGGACTGGCCCGGCTCAAGGCGCTGCGAGCCTCCATAAAAAATGGCCGACATCAGATCCGTTACGCATGGAGGAATGGGCGCTTCCCTATGCTGGACAATTCCCGTGACCAGGTTCTTCTCGTCGAAGACCTGCTTGCGCTCATTCGACAGAAAGCGCAGGCTGCTGGTGATCTGCCGCCGCCCCTCCTGCAGCCGCTTGTTGAAGCTGGTGGAGCAGCCCGTCTGCCGGTTCAAGTACGACTCAAACCAGTCATTCACGTGAAACAGCAGGTTTACCGCGCCGATCGACTGGCCGGTTGCAGTCACGCGCTCCAACCCACCCGCCTGCTCCAGATGGAAAGTCGCCACGCCCGCCGGAAAGACGCGCCAATCCACGGCATAAGTCAGGGTCTGCTTCACTGGGAAGGAAAACGCCGGCTCCGGGGGCAGCAACGGTGGAGATGTCTGCGCCCATCCCGTCAGCATCGCCATCGCCAGAAAAAATGCCGGCTTGGCGATGGCTCCCATCTTTTTGGGTACTGGATACTGAATCAATATCAACTCACTCGAACGCTCGGCAATGGACATCAGCGATGGAGCAACAGACTTGCAATCAGGACGGCATAAATGGCGCATGCCCCCAAAAGTGCATTGTACTCGCGGTGCTTCAAATATAGGGCAGTCGAAAACCCTCCTGGACTGGCATCCCGGTCGGCATTCCCGAAATGCGCAGGCGTGAGCCGGGGAAACAAGCGCGGCACGCTCCGCGTATAGGCATCGAATTCAGGGAACGTGGAGCGGAGAAATTGCTCCTCGGAGAGGATAGTGGGCACATAAATCATGGCGAACAGGACCACCAAAACAGTAGCGATCAAAATGCTGCGCGATGCCACAGCGAAGCCGAAAGCGATCAGGAGGGAGCCGAGGTACAGGGGATTCCGCGTATAGGCGTAGGCGCCGGTGACGCTGAGCACGGCGTTCTTCTTCACGCAGCCCGAGGCGTAGGCGCGCAACAAAATTCCAGGCACAACCAACAGCAAGCTCCAGCCCAAGGAAGCTGCGCTCGGCCGCGCTCTCCACAGGAAGAAAGCGGCAAAGAGAAAGCCCATGGGTACGCGAATCCTCCGCGCCACCTTGCTCCAGCCGCCGGTCATCGAGCTAGTCATCGAGCTAGTCATCGAGCTAATGTTGCGCCCATCTGCCCTTCTTATCTGTCTTTACTTTTCTTTCTGTTATTTCGATCTCTCCTCCCAGAGTACTCGGCGCAAAGCATTACCAGATCCGAGTACCGTTATGTCACCAATTGTTACTTGCAAACTGTAGCCAAAGCGCTGTAACCCTGTATTCTCACACTCGGCGATTCCCGTTAACTGCAGGTTGATTCTCGGGGGAGGATTCAATCAGCGGAAGGCGGGGATCGCCATTGCTTTTTTGCTCTTCCCCCGAACCCAGCCATTACCAGATCCGAGTACCGTTATGTTGCAAATTGTTACCTGCAAAGTATAGCCAGAGCGCGGCGAAGCTGTATTCTTGCAATCAAGCGGTGGTTCCCACTAACTGCAGATTGATTCTCGGGGGAGGATTCAATCTGCGGAAAGCAGGAATCACCGTTTCCTTTCTTCGCTCCCTCATGGTTTCGTGTTTGCCATTGTTTCTGTCCTTCCCGCAGGGAATCTGCTTTTCGGGTTTTACTCGCTCGATCTTTTGCGCCCCAAATCCAACGTTTAAAGGGCAGAAGCAGATTCCGTCGGGAATGACAGAAGGAAAAGGAGGGAAAAGCGATGCTGCAATAGCAGGCCCATGAAAAAGGCCGGTGCTGAGCTTTAGGTGGAAGCCCCCGCGTTTATGCGGGGGTAGGAGCGCTTCAGCGCTCCGGGAAGTTCGACTCTGATCATGATGCGCTTTAGCCCTGGCATCGCTAAACCCAGGGCGACGGCAGATTTGGAAATGGTGTAGAGTACGAAGCCACCATCGCCAAGCCGACGCGACCAGCAGGGAGCGGCGGCCTCGAGCAAATTGGAAAAGACCACGCTATTTCCTAAACTGCCTTAAAGCCCATTTCACCGAAAGCTCTCTTCGGCCTTTTTCTGCAGCCTGTTCAATGGTTAGTGGTGCACTCAGAGCATGCCGTCTGAATCGACGCATCCAGGAGATTGATGGTGTGCAGCACTTTTGTCGTTTGTCCGCTGCGCTCGATCGCCGTTCTGAGCTGCAACAGGCATCCGGTATTTCCTGTGGCAACCACATCCGGATGGGCGGCAGACATGTGCGCCGCTTTCCGATCGGCGAGCTCATCGGCGGTCTCCGGCTGCACGAGATTGTAGATACCCGCGGACCCGCAACAGATGGCAGCTCTCCGGCAACTCCAGCAATTGCAAACCGGGAATCGACGACAAGCTGTGACCGCGGTTGAGTGCGGACCCGCTGTGCATGCTGCAAATGGCAGGAGTCGTGATAGGCCACGCGAACCGCAAGCGGGCGCGCGCACTGCGCGCGGACCGAGCTCTTCAAGAAATTCGCTGATGTCCCGGCATTTCGCGGAAAAGCGAGCTGCCCGCGTCGGCATATGCGGGGTCGTCCCGCAGCAGGCGATGGTACTCCTTGAGGTTGGAACCGCAACCGCCGGCGTTGGAGATAATCACATCCACATTCGCCTTCTCAAACGTGTCGATCATTCTGCCGGGCCAGATCCTCGGCCATCTGCTCCTCGCCCGCGTGGACCAGCAAGCGCTCCGCAGCAGGGCTGCTCTTGAGGAGCGACCACTTCGCATCCCTCCGCGGCCAGCACGCGCACCGTAGCCGCATTCACATCGGATAGAAACTCGCGCTGCACGCATCCCAGCACCAGGCCCACCCGCCGCCGCTGGACGCCGGCCGCCGGCGTTATCCGGGGGATGGATTCGTATTTGCCCAGCCGGGGAAGGAGCGATTCCATTGCCTGCAACCGCGCGGGGAGCAATTTGAGAATTCCCGATTTCCGGACCACGGTCTGGATTCCCAGTTTCTGATAGCGCGAGCAGAGCGTCGCAGAATGCGCAGCCTGCCAATCCTTGGAAAAATGCTGAACATCATCTTGCGAAAGAGGCGGTCGGCGAGCGGGCGCTTGTGCAGGCGCTCAATCTGCCCGCGTGTGGACTCAATGAGCGCGTCGTACTGCACACCGGAGGGACAGGCCGTGAGACAGGACATGCAGCCCAGGCACGTGTCGAAATGCTCCACCCAGTCAGGCGTGATCTCCGTTTGCCCTGTACCTGCCATCTTCATCAAATAGATTCTTCCTCGCGGTGAATCCATTTCGTTGCCCCAAAGCACGTAGGTCGGGCACGCAGGCAGGCAAAATCCGCAATGAACGCACTGGCTGATGAGCTCCGGCGAAGGCGCATGATGCGCGTCAAAAGCGCTCGCCGAGGGGCACTCGCCGGCGCCGGTCACCCTCGCTTGCCCTCAATCTGGTGCAGCGTCATCAGATTCCTCCCACATACCGGCCCGGGTTCAAAGTCCATTGGGGATCGAACTGGCGCTTGAGTGCGAGCATGAGTCCCAGGGCATCTCCCACGTTGCCCCACGCATCGATTCCGCTTGCGGTGGAAGGGATCTGCAGCACCACCAATGCGCCTCCGCCGGCTTCGATTTCAGCGCGCAACTCCTGGAGCATCGCCGAGGCGCTTTCCGCCTCAGCCTCAATCCTCAACCAGCCTATACCCGTCGCCTGAATCGCCGCGCGCCAGCTGGCGCTCCGGGCTGCTGCCGACTGTGCAACAGTTGTAAGCGTCGCGGCTATTAAAGACGGAATCACGCTGATCTTTGCAACCGTAGCTGTGCCAGAAGGAGCGCAGAGCTCTTCCCGGATTGTCCACCCGCTGCCGAGCCGAAACCCGTGACTGACTGGAGAGGGTTGGCTAACTTCCAGGAATTGGAGCTCCTCTTGCGCCGCCAGGCCGGCCTCTTTTCCTTCAAGCCCGATGTCGACGGCAATTCCGCGTCGCCGCATCGAACTTGGATCGCGGCCGGAATCAGACTGGAATTGAGAAGGCTCATGAGGCGGTGCGCCTCGTCTATCCCCGGCTTCACAGACAGAGTCGCATATTGGCGGAAGAGGATGAACCCGGAAGACAGCGCGCGTCACGACACCAAGAGTGCCCATTGCTCCCGTCGACAGCTTGCACAGGTCATATCCGGCGACGTTCTTGACTACCTTACCGCCGCTCCTGGCCAGTGTTCCGTCGGCCAGCGCCAGCGTGGCGCCAATGACCAGATCGCGCAATCCGCCATAGCAGAGGCGTAAGGCGCCGGTATCGTTCGTGGCGAGGATTCCACCAATTGTTGCTCGCTTCGGCCACAGCGGATCCACTGCCAACCGCTGGCCGTGCCGGGCTAGGGAGGACTGCAATTCGGCGAAAGTGCAACCTGCTTCAACCGTCACGGTAAGATCCGCCCATGCATGTTCCACAACCTGATTCAGGCGAAGCAAGCAGAGAATCACATCCGCGCGTTTGGGCGGGTTACCCCACTGGAGTTTGGTGCCGCCGCCTCGCGGGATGATGGAGAGCCCTGCCTCGTTTGCAAAGCTCAAGACCGAAGCAGCCTCCTGTTCGGAGCCCGGTTCGACCACCCAGCCGGCGATGTTCCGCGGATAGCTTCTTCCGGCTCGGCAGGCCGCACATGTTCGGCGCCGGCCAGAGAGCCTGTTCCGTCCGTGACGAGCCGGTCTGAGAGTCGAATTAGATGCCATGGGTCTAGTCCCAGTTCCTATAGTTCTTAGTCCCTGATTCCCCAGTTGCTAGTCCCTTGCACCCCAGTCTGTCTAAGTTGCATCCAGTCCATTACCAGTCCGGGTGTCCCATCCTTGCACGGCGCGGTTTGGCGAGAGGCCGGGAGCCCAAATCTACGTGCCGGACGCCCACGGACACTCCGGTCGAGATGACAATGGCAGCGATGGGAACGGGACTGGGCACTAGCAACTAAGCTACTGGACTAGCAACAGCTAATAGCACGGCTAATAACGCTCCGCGATCCCAGCGGCTTCGAGAGGATGCGGCGAATACTTCCCGGGCTTTTCTCCGCAGAGGCGAGGCCGGGGAAATATCTTGGTAGGGTTTGCCAGATGCAACGGGTCGAAGGCGCAACGGACTCGTTGCATCGTCTGGAGATCCGGCTCGCTGAACATTTTCGACATCATCTGCTTCTTTTCTTCTCCTACGCCGTGTTCACCGGTGATGGAGCCGCCTTGCTCGATGCAGAGTTCCAGAATCCTGATGGACAGCGCCTCGGCCGCATGTTCCTGTCCGGGAATGCGGGCATCGTAGAGCACCAGGGGATGGAGGTTGCCGTCACCAGCATGAAATACATTCGCCACGCGCAGTCCTGCTTCGGCGCTAAGACGGTTAATCTCATCCATGACCTCGGGGAGCGAGGTGCGGGGAATCACACCATCCTGCACGATGTAATTGGGCGAAATGCGGCCCATCGCCGCAAATGCCGCCTTTCTGCCCTTCCAGATGAGCGCTCTCTCAACCGCAGTCTTGGCCAGACGAATCTCCCACGCGCCATTCTGACGGCAGACCTCCTCGACCCGTTGCAGATTGACCTGCACCTCGGCTGTGGGACCGTCCAATTCGACCAGTAAGAGGCCGCCGCACTTCGGGTAATTCGCGTGTACCGCTGCTTCGGTCGCCTCGATGGCAAGGCTATCCATCATCTCCATGGCGGCAGGATAGAGGCCGGCGGCGATGATATCGCTGACGGCCGCGCCCGCCTGATTTGTGGTGTCGAAAGCAGCCAGAACGACATGAATGCACTCGGCGCGCTTGACTACCCGCAGAGTGATCTTGGTCGCGACGCCGAGGGTGCCCTCCGAGCCGACGAAAACTCCGGCTAAATCGTATCCGATCGTGTCCAGAGCCTTGCTGCCCAGCTGGACGAGCGTGCCGTCGGGCAGTACCACTTCCAGCCCCAGCACATGGGTGGTTGTAAACCCATATTTGAGGCAGTGCAGGCCGCCCGCATTCTCAGCCACATTTCCACCCACTGTGCACACGGATTGCGACGAGGGGTCCGGCGCATAGAAATATTCCGCGGGCGAGACGCGGGCAGTGACGTCGAGATTGATGACGCCGGGCTCGACGACGACACGCCCATTGGCCAAGTCTACTTCGAGGATCCGGTTCATCCGCGCCAGACTAAGGACAATCCCATTGGATACAGGTAGCGCGCCGCCGCTGAGTCCCGTGCCGGATCCACGCGCGACAAAGGGAATCCGTTCCCGGTGGCAGATTCGCACGATCGCCTGCACCTGCCCGGTAGAGGCAGGCAGGAGCACGGCGCGCGGCATCACGCGAAAATTTGTCAGGCCATCGCATTCGTATGTGTGGAGATCGACAGGGGAAGTGAGCAGTGCACGCTCGCCGACGATTGCCCGCAGCTCTTCGAGGAAGCGAGCGGTCAACTGGCCCGGAGCGGGGGAATTTGGATCGGAGCTCGAAGAGTGGGATACGGATGACGCCATGCTTTTAGTTCTGCGAAGCAGCCACTAGCCCGTTAGGCCGTGGCTCCAGGCTAACTCATATCTGGCGGGGTTCTTCCGTCAGACGAGGGAAACCGCGAACTTTCATCCTCGACAGGTCCAGCTCACAGATACGCGTACGCTTCGAGCGTCATGAAGTCCTTGAGTTCCTTGCTGACAATCAAGCGATCGAACAGCTCCGCGGCCTGGGGAAACTTGCTTTCCTGATAGAGGGCAGCTCCGAGGGACGTGCGGATGGCCTGCAACTGGTTTGCGATCGTCTCCCGAACCAGCTGGGCTGTCACTTTTCTTCCGTCGGAAAGACTCAAATTCCAATGCAGCCACTGCCATACCTGCGTGCGCGAGATTTCCGCGGTGGCGGCGTCCTCCATAAGGTTGTAGATGGGAACACAGCCATTTCCGCGTAGCCAGGATTCAAGATACTGGAGGCCGATGTCGATGTTCATCGCAAGGCCGGAGTAGGTAATTTCGCCATCGGGGACTTCGAGCAGATCGGAGGCCTTCACATGCACCTCTTCCCGTTTGACGTTGATCTGGTTGGGTGTCTTCATATGCGCGTCGAAGACTTCTTTTGCGACGGCTACCAGGCCGGGATGGGCAACCCATGTTCCGTCATGGCCGGCCATCACCTCGCGCAGCTTGTCCTCGCGCACTTTGTCCAGGGCAGCCTTGTTCGCCGCCGGATCGTTCTTGATAGGAATCTGAGCGGCCATGCCTCCCATGGCATGGATGCCGCGGCGGTGGCAGGTCTGAATCAGCAGATCCACATAGGACTGCAGGAAGTGGCGGTCCATGGTGACTTGGGCGCGGTCCGGCAGGACGAAGTCACGGGAGCTGCGAAGGGTTTTGATGAAGCCGAAGATATAGTCCCAGCGGCCGCAATTCAGCCCTGCGGAATGCTCCCTAAGCTCGTAAAGGATCTCGTCCATTTCAAATGCGGCCAGAATGGTTTCAATCAACACGGTGGCGCGAATTGAACCCCGGGGAATGCCCATATACGCTTGGGCAAAGAGGAAAACGTCATTCCACAGGCGGGCTTCGAGGTGGCTCTGCATTTTGGGCAGGTAGAAATACGGCCCACTGCCGTTGTCGAGGAGCGTCTTTGCGTTATGGAAGAAAAAGAGACCGAAATCAAAGAGCGATCCCGAGATCGGCTGCCCATCAATACGGAAATGTTTTTCCACCAGATGCCAGCCGCGCGGCCTGACGATCAGGGTGGCCGTTTTTCGCCTAAAGCGTACTTCTTGCCCTCGGGACTGGTGTACTCAATCATCCCGCGAACAGCGTCCCGAAGATTGACCTGCCCGGAGAGATTGTTGGACCAGGTTGGCGAGTTCGAGTCCTCAAAATCCGCCATAAAACAGTTCGCGCCGGAGTTCAGCGCGTTGATGATCATCTTGCGATCGACCGGACCGGTGATCTCCACTCTGCGGTCGAGCAGATCGTTGGGGATGGGGGCCGCGGTCCAATCGTCTTTCCGGATCCTCTCGGTTTCCGCCAGAAATGCGGGACGCGCACCGGCGTCGATCTCGCGCTGCCGCCTGGCGCGGCGCTCGAGCAGCTCACGGCGTCTGCCGTCAAACTGCATGTGCAGTTCAACCAGGAACGGGAAAACCTCAGGGTTAAGTATTTCCTCGTACTCCTGTGAGACTGGAGCATCGATTGTTACGGAGCCGGTTTGAGCTTGTGCAAGAACCATTTTCCGAATTCCTCGCTTTCGTCGGGCTTGGTGCTACCATCCCATCATGTAGTACACCGTTCCACAGTATAGGGTACGCCGGACAGTTTGTTCAATGGGCCGTTCCGCCACGCGGAAAAGGCCGGGTAAGAAGCAGTTTTACAAAGAGTCCCGGAGGGAAGGCGCGAAAATAGCCCAGCACGTCAGTGCTGGGTAAAGTTTCTATAGGGGAACAGTCCCGCAGGACGGCTGAATTATCCCTCAACGTCTCTATCAGCCATCCCTACGGGACTGAGGGTGTTACTCCGTCGCTACCCAGCACTGACGTGCTGGGCCTGGGTGCCCCATATCTGACGCGTTCTTTGCGTCAGATGTGGGATTCCACGAATCTCGATGGACGATGTCCTGATCGCCTGCCAAACTAAGGTCAGTAGCCGTCCGCTTTGCCCATGGTATGGCGGCTGTCGTGTCCGCCCAGCAGATCCCCGGTCTTGGGATCGACCGCAATGCACTCGGCGTCGCCCCAGGTTCCCTGGGAGACTTTTACGTTGTAGCCCATTGCCTCAAGAGCCTGAACCTTATCCGCAGGCATCAGTTTCTCGACATCGACTACATCCGGAAGGTACTGATGATGGAAGCGCGGGGCGTCCACGGCATCCTGGATATTCAGGCCTTCATCGGCCACGGATATAAAGATATTCGTAACCGTGGTGATAATTGTTGAGCCGCCCGGCGAGCCGAGTACCATCCGCAGGTTGCCGTCTTTCGTGACAATTGTCGGGGTCATGCTGCTCAACGGGCGCTTACCCGGCGCAATCGCATTGGCCGGTCCCTGAATCAGCCCAAACATGTTGGGAACGCCTTGCTTGGCGGAGAAGTCGTCCATTTCGTTGTTCATCAGAAAGCCGAGACCCTTCGTCGTGACGGAAGATCCGAAGGCTCCGTTCAGGGTGGTCGTAACGGCGACGGCGTTTCCTTGACTGTCGACGACGGAGTAGTGCGTGGTGTCCTTAGACTCGGCGCGCTTATCTCCCGAGGTTGGCGGCGGCGGGAGGAATCCCCGGGGGCGTACCAGGCTACTCGATGGCGTAGCGCGACCGGGAAGTATGCTTTTCCGCCACGCATCGGCGTATTGCTGACTTGCCAGTTGCGTCAGCGGGACGCGCACAAAATCAGGATCGCCAAGATAATCCATGTGATCCATGAAGGCACGGCGAAAAGCCTCGATAATCAGCTGCATTTCCTGAGGCGAACGGTCACCCATTTTGCTTAGGTCGAGGCCGTTGAGAATATTCAGCGTCTCAATCATGGCTATGCCGCCGGAGGAGGGTGGAGGCGCGGTGAGGATTTCGTATCCGTGATAGGTCGCCTTGAGCGGCTCGCGGACAATAGCCTGGTATTGCGCGAGGTCGCGGGTTGTGATCAGGCCGCCGCCCCGCTGCATGTCGGCAGCCAGCGTCTTCGCAATCCGGCCATGATAAAAATCGTTCGGACGTCTCGAAGATACGCTCCAGTGTTCTAGCTAGTTCGGGTTGGCGAAAGACTTGTCCCGCTTTGTAGAAGTCGCCGTTGCGTTGGAAGATGCCTTTCGACTCCGGAAATTTGCCCAGGTTCGAGGTATGCAGCATCTGCGCCTCGTCTTCATTGAGCGTGTAGCCCTCCCTGGCCAGCCGGATTGCCGGAGCCATCACTTTCCTGAGTCCCAAGCTGCCCCACAGCTTCTCAGCTTTCACCAGCCCGGCGACCGAGCCCGGCACGCCGCTTGCTTTGTAGCCGACCAGGCTTAAGCCGGGCACGACATTGCCTTGAGCATCGAGATACATGTTGCGGGTTGCGGCCAGCGGAGCCTTCTCGCGGTAGTCGAGAAAGTGTGCGCTGCCATCCTTCATGCGCACCAGCATGAACCCGCCGCCGCCAAGATTGCCTGCGTAGGGATAGGTCACAGCCAATGCGAAGCCGGTGGCCACGGCCGCGTCTACGGCATTGCCGCCCTGCTTGAGAATAGCGACTCCGGCGTCCGTCGCATCCCGCTGGACGCTGACTACCATGGCATGCTGTTCGCGCACCGGTTGCCCGGCATAAACCGCGGGCGTCAATAGAACGAAGAGGAAAGCAGCGGAGAAGGCGCGCATAATTGAGCGGTTTTGAATCAGTCGCAGTCGACCTGCTGAAACCCTAGGCCGAGCAGCAGGCTGCGCAAAGCGGTGCAGGTGTTCTGGTGCGCGGTCGAGAGAATCCCGGCATTCAGTGCGGACTGCCGCAGATCCTGCTCCGCTTTGGCTCGAACCTCGCTCTCGAGATTAGGGTCGACCGGAACCAGAATTCCGGTCTCGCGCGAGTCAGACCCGGGTTTTGTCGTCATCCAGTGCAACCGTGAAGATCTCCGCCGGCGGAACGTGCACATGGACAATGCCGTCGTCGATCTGGAGATCGCGCGGACGAAGCTGGCTCAGATCGACTCCGGCGATGGCGTGGCCATGCGCGACGAGCAGGATCCTGTCTCCGGTGAGAAATTCAGGCAGCACCCGGCCTTCGCGGTCCCCTTCGACAACCTTATCCATGGTGTAGGCAACCGTCTCGAGACGCTCCAGGCGCTGGATGCGAGCGACCACCGTTGGCTGCGACGTATCAATGCGGAGCGTGCGTCCGGTCAGGCGGGTAGCCGCGTCGTTCCACGCCCCCTCAGTGGCCTCGCGCAGAAAGAAGACCAGAGCAGCCGCACCAACAATCAGTCCAAGCAATAGCCCCAGCAACACAGCCGGCGCCTTGGAGCGCGGCCGGTCACGGGCAGGCGGCGGCGAGACAGTAGCCATGGGTAAGATGATACGGCGGCTGAGAGTTTTGGTGGATTCGTGGATGGGAAACCACGGGAAAGCAGATTCCCTTCGGATTCGCAGTTGCTTTTCTTTCTGTCGTTCTCGCAGGGAATCTGCTTCTGGTCTCGCCGGACGCGCCGTACGTCCGGGATTTTCGGACGTGGAATTCAGCGGGACGGGCTTTTTCACAGCAGGGCATGGCTGGTAGATCGGTCCCAGTGTGGCATATACTAATGTATATGCCACAGGGAGGGTTATGCAACGAACAGCGAAGGTCTTCATGAATAACCGCAGCCAAGCAGTACGGCTGCCCAAGGAATTTCAGTTCAATAGCAAAGAGGTTTTCATTCGCAAAGAGGGAAATGAGGTGATTTTGTCGGCCCGGCCATCGGACTGGTCGTCCTATCTGGCCGAAGGACCTATAGCTTCGGAAGATTTCATGGGAGGAGTGGAAGATCTCCCTGTGCAGGAACGCAATATCTGATGCCGCTTTACATGTTGGACATGGACACCTGTTCGTACATTATGAAGCGCTCCAGCGAGGCTCTTCTCCATCGGCTCCAGCAAGTGGCTATCGCCGACGTATGTATTTCCGTAATCACAAAATCCGAACTCCTGTACGGGGTTGAACTGTCGCCGCGCAGGCAGAAGGATGAAGCCGCCTGCAGATCCTTCTTACGCCAAATTGACGTTTTGGATTTTCCTGAGAATGCCGCTTCTCACTATGCAAAGATCTGCGCGGATTTAAAGGCGCGCGGCGAAATGATCGGCGCAAACGATCTTTTGATTGCCGCGCATGCACGGAGCTTAGGCCTGGTTCTGGTCACAAGCAATACACGCGAATTCGGCCGGATCGCCGATCTGGCGATCGAAAATTGGAACGCGGACATTTGATCACCGGATTGAGAAGAAGAGCAGGGCGTGGAGCTTAGCGAAACCGGGTGCCCGAGGTTCGCGAAGCTAACCTGGGTCTGTTGGCCCTCCGCGCTGCGATCCAAGAGCAGTTGCAGCACCAAGATACGGCAGCCGCTGATCACAAGTGACAGGTAATAGAGCGCGGGTCGCGATTCCTGCTGCTATCACCTCAATTCCTAGGGCATTACCTGGAGTACATGCAAAAGGCCCAGGTTAGCTCCGCGAACCTGGGGCACCCGGTTTCGCAACGGCCGAGACCAAACCTTTGTGCATGAGCGGTAAGCTTGCCGAAATAGGTTTATCTCCCAATTGTCACCACTTTGTCACTTTGCCGCCAAACCGTTTGCTTCTTCATCTATTTAGAGGAGAATCAATCTCGAACCCGGAGGCAGTCAGGCTGTGACCATGCTGGAGACCAAATCCGCAACCAAGACCATTCTTGTGGTGGAGGACGACCCTCGCATCCACAAGGCGCTCCATCGGCTCTTCGTCGCCGAGGGTTATGGGATTGTCACCGCTCAGGACGGCTCAGCGGGACTGGAGACTTTCCGGACCATCTTGCCCGACGCCGTCATCCTGGATCTGATGCTGCCCGGGATCTCCGGCCGGGAGCTCTGCCGGAATTTCAAATCCGCCTCCCCTAATACTCCGGTGGTGGTGTTGAGCGCCGTGGCCGAGGTTGCCGACAAGGTACTCTTGCTGGAATTAGGCGCCGACGATTACGTGACCAAGCCCTTCAGCCCTCGCGAGCTGCTGGCCCGGGTGCAGGCTGCGATTCGCCGCTCCGGCCGTTCCCGCCCGGGCAGCGGCGTTGCCTTCGGAGACGTGACCGTCGATTTCCCCAAAATGGAGATCAAGCGTTCCGGCGCCGTGATCACGCTGACCGCCCACGAGTTCAAGCTGCTCAAGTTCTTCCTCGACAATGCCGACCGGGTTTTGACCAGGGAGGAGTTGTTGAACGACGTATGGGGATACAACTTCTATCCCTCGACCCGCACAGTCGATAACCAGATCCTAAAGCTACGGCAAAAGCTCGAGCCTGACCCGGCCAACCCGAAACACTTCCGCACCATTCATGGGGCCGGCTACAAATTCGTCTTTTGAATCGAAAGGGTGGGTTCCATTGCAGCCGATGCGGATGCGGACCAAATTACTCCTGGCGCTTCTTTCCGTATCGTTCGGGCTCACCGCCGCCAGTCTGTTCATTATCCGCACCAATCTTGAGCACCAGATTCGGGAGCGCATTCTCAGTGACCTGAACAACTCGGTCAATACCTTCCATAACCTTCAAGCCCAGCGCAGGCAGGCGCTGCGGCACGATACGGCTTTGCTGGCCGACTTACCCAGCCTGAAAGCTCTGATGACTTCGGAAGACCGCCGCACCATCCAGGATGCGGGCTCCGAGTTCTGGAGGATAAGCGGCAGCGATCTTCTCGCCCTGGCTCGTCCCGATGGAGAAACAATTGCCGTCTATAACGAAGGCCCTCCGCTCAAGGAGCAAGCAGCGGCCCAGGCCCTGCAACAGGCGATCGGCCGCATACCCGAGCCACAATTTGTGGCCATAGGCGGAAGGCTTTACGAAGTATCCATCCAGCCGCTCTATTTCGGTCCGGCGGTGAACGGTACCCGCCTGGGCTTTGTGGTGAGCGGCTATGAGATCAATCGCCAAGTCGCGCAGGAGGTCAGCCAGGCTGCCGCCGCCGAGGTCACCTTTTTTTCGAACGGCGCAATTGTGGCCAGCACCCTTGATCCAACCCATAAGGCCAACCTCCTCCCGGCGCTTCGCCAACTCGACGCCGCCTCGGCCGAAGGCCAGGACACCTGGCTCGGCCGGGAACATTTCCTCTCCGCCTCTATCCCACTTACCGAGGACGAATCCCCCGCGGTTCACCTTCTGGTGCTCAAGTCCTATGACCAGGCAAGCCTCTTTCTGCGCCGGCTGAATCGCTTGATTATCCTTCTCGGGGTTTTGGTCTTGCTCGGCGGCGGATTATTGGCGGTGTACATCGCCCGCAGCATCACACGGCCTCTGGAGTCGCTCGCCTCGAGAGCCGTCGCCTTCGGCTCCGGAGACTTCGGTCATTCAATGCGCCACGACGGAGCCAGGGAGATCCGCGATCTTAGTGTGGCCTTCGACCGCATGCGGCTGCAGTTGAGACAGACGCAACAGGAGCTTCTTGAAACCGAGCGGCTGGCCACCATCGGCCGCATGGCCAGTTCTATCTCGCACGATCTGCGCCACCATCTCTCCGCGGTTTACGCCAATGCGGAGTTCCTGGGTTATGCCGGGCCCGAGGATGAGGATCGCATCGAGCTTCTGGGGGAGATCAGGCTCGCTATTCAGGAGATGACGGAGCTGATCGAGTCGCTTCTGATGTTCAGCCGCACAGGAAATATCCTGCATCTGAACTCGGAATTCATGCCGGTCGTGGTCGAACGAGCGGTCGCCCTGGTAAGGTCTCATCCCGCCGCCGCCAAGGTAGAGATTCAGATCCACGCCTCCCAGTCCCAGCCCCCCTCGGAGATATGGATCGACTCCAAGAAGATCGAGCGCGCCATCTACAACCTGTTGCTCAATGCCTGCCAGTCCGCCGCACGTTCTACGCCACATCCGCTGGTTTCCATTTCGCTGCTGGAGGACGAGGCTTTTGTGCGCCTGCGCATTCAGGACAATGGACCGGGAGTTGCCGAATCGATCCGCTTAACGCTCTTCGAGCCGTTCGTGAGCGAGGGCAAGCAGAACGGCACCGGGCTTGGCCTGACGCTGGCCCATCGCATCGCGCAAGAGCACTCCGGCAGCGTCACCCTGGAGGAGTCCGGTCCCGGCGGCGCGATCTTCACTTTTAGCATCGCAAAGAATCTGCGCCGTTCGCCATACTCGGCCCAGAGCGGCGCATCCCAGCCGATAGCCGCAACAGTCCAAACCGGCAGCCGGGAGGGGTTGTTATGAAACGCCAGTTGTTGACCGTGCTCCGTTGGCATTTAGTCATCGTATTGGGCGGCATTGTAGCGGCCTCATGCGCCGGTCAGGAACGGACCCAAACAGCTGCGGCGCCGGAAGATGCGCGCTACGCACAACTCGCCGCCAAGCTCGATCAAGTGCTTGCCGCGCTCGATGAAACACAACGGGAACTGGCCCAGTCGCGGAAACAAACGCAGGAGCTGAAGCTTCGCATCGACGCGATCGATCCCGGCCACGCCGGCTCCGGGAGCGCCCAGGAAACCGCTTCCAGCGCCGCAGCCGCCGCCAATATGCAGAATGCCGTTCGCCAGCTCCAGGAGAACACCCAGATCCTGGAGGCGGAGGTGAAGCAGCACGATCAGATCAAAGTAGAGAGCGCCTCGAAATACCCCATCAAGATATCGGGTATGCTGCTTTCCACCACCAACCTGACGCGCGGAGGCGTGGATAATGTGGACCTGCCTGTTGTCGCTCTAACCCCTGACGATGATGTGGCGAATGGATCATTAGCTACCACCTGGAGGCAAAGCATCTTCGGCTTGGACGCTCGCGGCCCCAACGTCTGGGGAGGCCGCTCGGCGGCCGATGTCCGTGCCGATTTCTTCGGCGGACAGCCGACCGGGGGATACGGCACCAACGGCGGAACGCTCCGCCTGCGTACCGCTCACGTGCATCTCGATTGGCCGGACTCCAGCTTGACGGCCAGTCTCGATACTCCCCTCATTTCTCCTTGGGAGCCGACATCCTATCTCAGTGTCGCGGAGCCCGCCATGGCCTGGTCGGGAAACCTGTGGAGTTGGTCTCCGCAACTTGCATTCAAGCACTCGATTTCCACCTCGGATACAGGGAGTTTTGCTGTTGAAGCCGGCCTCATCGATCCCGCCGCGACCGCTTCCTATTACAACCCGGAGCTGCGGCAGCCCAATCCTTCGGAAAGCAGCAGTCAGCCCGGGTATGAGGCGAGAGTCTCTTATACCCTCGGCGCCGGAGATCATCCCTTGATCGTTGGAGCAGGCGGATACTATGGGCGGCAAAAATATCCTTATGGAAATCACATTGATGCCTGGGCCGGCAGCGCCGATTGGAAGCTTCCGCTCAGCCCCCGCTACGAGCTCTCCGGTGAACTCTATCGAGGACGCGCCTTGGGCAGCCTGGGTGGCGGCGCATTCAAAGACTATGTCAGTTATGGCGAACACAGAATACGCGGATTGAATGACGAAGGCGGCTGGGCGCAATTCAAGGCCAGACTTTCATCCACGCTCGAGGCCAATGCGGCTATCGGGCAAGATAGCGCCTTTGCCCAGCAGGTGCGCGCCGCAGTTATGCCCGCCACCCCCACAACCTTTTCCGGCCTGGTAGCCAACCGCACGCTCTTCGGCAATCTCATTTATCGGCCGCGAACGTACCTGCTTTTCTCCTTGGAATACCGCAGGATCCACAGCTGGCAAGTCGCGCCTCCGACGGTTAGCACTCCCGCCATTGGAATTGCGATCGGATACCTCTACTAATGAGCCGTCGAATAACTCAACGCGTGTTGGCGGCCCTGCTGAGTACTCTCTGGACCTGGCCTCTCTGCCTTCATGCCGCGGACGTAACTGCTCATGTTCAGGTTGAGCGCGTGGGCAAGCAGAAGAATGCGCAACTCTCGAACGTCGTTCTTTGGCTCGACTCATTATCGGAATCGGAAGCGGCTCCCGAGCCGCGGGCTGCCTCCACCACCCACTATCGTCTGATACAGCACAATAAGGAATTCAGTCCTCATTTGCTGGTGCTTCCCGTAGGCAGCAGCGTGGATTTCCCAAATCGCGATCCCTTCTACCACAACGTTTTCTCTCTATTCAATGGAAAGCGCTTCGACCTTGGCTTGTATGAGTCGGGCAGCAACCGCACGGTCCGCTTCGACCACGAAGGCATCTCTTATATCTTTTGCAATATCCATCCCGAGATGGGCGCGGTGGTCATCGCCCTGCGAACACCCTATTTCGCCGCCGCGTCATCGGACGGCCAGGTGACTATTCACGATGTTCCTTCCGGCTCCTACGAGCTCACAGTCTGGGCGGAGGGCGCCGATCCTCAAGAGCTGAAGGCCCTCGCTCGCCAAATACAGGTGACCACGGCGCAGTCGGATCTGGGCGTGATTCCAATTCATGCCGTAGTTCAAGAGATGAAGCACAAGAACAAATTCGGCGAAGACTACGCTCCCCCGGACGTAGCTCCCTATTAAGAGCTTGAAGTGCCACAAAGTGGGGTGCCCCTCGATAAGGAAAAAGGTTTTGTCAAGGACAAAAATATCCTGAGCGGTGCGGAGCAGCGCTTGGTATAGCCAGAGAAGGTTGTTGGGACCGAAACTCTGGGATATCACCGCTGCATCACCAACGGGTAAGATCGCTCCACCCAACCATCGATACGACCGCAACTACGATCCATGATGTTTCTATGCGGACATCCAGCCGCCGCCGGGCCTGTGCGGAAGTGGGAAACGCCGGAGGCGTTTTCCAAGGCGCTTGCGCCGTCTTCTGCATAGGCCCAACAACCTGGATGCGAGAGCACCCAATCAAAGTTACGGGCTAAGCTTCGCCCAGGGGCACCCGCGGGTTGCTCTCGACATGAGCGATCTCCGGATAGCCAACCTTGGTGCGTAGCATCCAGTAGAGTCGCACAGCCAATTTCCGTGCCGCCGCCACCTTGGCCACTCCCTTGGGCCGGCGATGGCAACGGTGTTGATACTCTTTGCGAAAACCTTCATCTCGGCGTACAGCGGTTTGCGCTGCCTCCACCAGCAGCATGCGCAGAAAGCGGTTGCCTTGTTTGCTGATGGCCCCCAATCTGCGCTTGTTCCCGGAGGTGTATTCGCTGGGAATTAAGCCCAGGTAACTGGTCAGTTGCTTGCTCCCTTCAAAGCGCGACACCTCCCCGATGGTCAGCACGAAGGCCAGGGCAGTCACTGCTCCTACTCCAGGCTGAGTCATCAGCAGCTTGGCTTGGGGATTTTGCCCGGCGGCCAGCTTCACTGCTTTATCCAATTCCTCGATCTGGCTGTCCAATTCTTGCAGCAAGTGCAACAGGTCTTGCCGCCGCTCTCCCGCCCAGCCCGGCATAGCCAACTGCTGGAACTCCGCCAGACCTTTCGAAGTCCACAGCCGGCTCTTCTGCTGCATCCCCCGGTTCATCGCCAGGTGCTGCAAACTGTTCTTCACTCGCGTCCGCATCTCCACCAGCTTGTGCCGGTGGATGAGCAATTGCCGCTGATCCCGGTTCGCCGCGTTTGGCGTCCACAACTGCGGAAATCGCTCCTCCAACAGCAGCTTCAGAATATGGCCTGCATCCCGCCGGTCCGTCTTTTGCTTGCGCACATAGCTGGCCCGGATCTTGGCCGCATCTCCTACCTTGATCTCATGGCCCAACCGCTGCACCAGATCGATGAACCACTGGCTGTTGCCACACGTCTCGATCCCGATTAAGGCCGGCTCCAGCAGCTCGCGGTAGAACCGCTCCGCCTGTCCGTCTGTGTGACTCAGTTTGCGCTCCTCGATCTCTCCTGTCTCGCTCTCAAAAATTGCTACCTGTTGCCAGCTCGGATGAAAATCACAACCTATAATCTTCATAAGGCTTCTCCTGGTCCTCAGGGTTTTCGGGTCCCAACAACCTTCAAAAACTCTACCGGATCGCTGAAGCCTTTTTCCTTATCCCATCAAGGTTCGCGAAGCTAACCTGGGGCTTTTCTGAACTACAGGCAATCTTTGCATAGCAAGAGCGACGACACAGTCCATTGAGATCCGCAGAATCCCAGGTCCCGGAATCGGGACCTGGGGCACCCAGGCCATGAAACGAGTCCTGCAGGGACGGCCTGAAAATAGCCCAGCACGAAGTGCTGGGTTCCCATCAGGAGAGGAAATCAAGTCCCCTAGGGACGACTGACCTTGCAAATTTTGCGGGTTCCTTGCGATTACATGGACCGAGGAATGATTCAACCGTCCCTACGGGACGTCTATCGTGAACCAAAGTCTCCCCAGCACTGACATGCTGGGCTATTTTCGGCCAAATCTGTCCAAATTAACGGCGGATTGGCACGACATCAATGTCCGATAGCGTTCGGTTCCTGGATCTCGTCCCGTCAACAAATACCGGGTGCCCCAGGTCCCGATTCTGGGACCTGGGATTCCACGGATCTCGATGGACAGCGTCGTCGCTCTTGCGTGATGACAACACTCTCCGTCGAGATTTGCGGAATCCCACGTCCGAGAATCCGGACGTGGGGCACCCAAGATTGGTTGAAGGAGGAGATTCAAAAACCAAAAGTTTCGTGGACGCCGTTAATTTGGACAGGTCTGATTCTCGGCCGTCCCTACGGGACTTGACGACTGCTTTGAGCGCCATGCCGGCTTCAACTACTCACCAGCTATCCGCGCCGGGACGCACCCGGGGACCGACCGCGTTCATGTCGATCTGTTGAAATCCTTTCTTAAGCGCCGGCGATCCCGGACGCAGCCGGAAATCAAAGTTACTTGCATTGACGAACAGCGGATCGGCAATCACGGATCCAAGATCCTGGCCGGAGGCTTGCCACGCGGAAAAAGACTTGCCCGCGAAGTCGATCTCCGGTCCACGCGTGTCGTAGTACAGATTATTTCTCATGGTGAATTTGCCGTCCGTCCAGTTAGTGCCCAAAAGGCGGCCCTGGTCGAAGTAGACAATGTTGTTCTCCATGGTAAAGGAGTTGTGCGGCTCGGCGCGCGTGCGCATCAGTTGATAGTCGCGATTGAAAGCGAAGATGTTATTGCTCAGGATATTGTCCTGGCCATAGTGTTGATGAAAGCCGGCGCTTTTGCAGAGGTAGACGATATTGTCCTTGATGGCGATATCGCTCGAGCCTTCATCCATGTATATTCCCCATCCTCCATAAGTAAAGGAGGAAACGTCGTGTATGAGATTGTTTTGGATGATGGTGCCGGGCTGCATCCCCAGGGTATAGATGGCGCCCATGTCGCTTAACATATTCTTCCCGATTGCATGGAGATGGTTGAAAGCGATGATGTTTCCCTTCGACTGGTTCGCTCCATATCCCCAGGTCCAACCCACCGAAATAGCGGTATAGAAGAGATCGTGCACATGGTTATGAACGATCTGGTTCTGTCCGCTTTGCAAAACCCAGATGCCCACCCCTGCCGAATAAACCAGGCCTAGATCGTGAATGTCATTGTCGGCGATTACGTTCTCATAGTTCTGTTCGGCGTCATCCGGTCGAAGCGCTGGTTCTCCTACCTTCACTCCTCCCGCGCCGAGGTCGAAGAGTTCGTTTGCCAACACCCGGCTATGTTTCGACCCGCGCCCCAGGAAAAGCGCGTAGCCGCCAGAGTGTGCAATAGTGCACCTTTCCATGGTGAAGCCGAGCGCGCCATCCACTTCGATCGCCGCCGGCGCGGGAGTAGCCGCCTGGCCGTCGGCATAGCCGTTTGCGTCCATCGTCCAATCGGCGTCTGCGAAGGTTAGGCCGCGAAAAACTACATCCCGCACAAATGCGCCCGCTTCAGGTCTTCCCTGTACAGAGACCAGCCGCTCCAGTGTGGGCGCAATCACCAGAGCTTGCTCCATGTTTTCGCCTTGGAGGGGGATGTAGGATACTTCCTGCGTATTCTTGTCCAGATACCATTCCCCCGGAGCATCCAGGGCATCAGGCGCATTCTCGATAAAGTAACGCGCGTCAGCTTCGCGGTTGGAGGGACTTGGATTCGAGCCCAGAGTGGCTAAGTGGGCCGCTTCATCGACGTTGACGATCGGCATGCGCAGATCGCTCCATGCTAAGTACGCGATCACTTCCACATCGTTGTTTCCAGCCCATTCTTTCTTAATGTCATTGCCGCGATAGCGTAACTGGAAAGGCTTATTCTGCGAGCTTGGCCCATCAATACGGAAAAAGCCGTAGTTAGGGGTTCGCGCTCGCGTGGCGCGCCTGCCGCCGACAAAGAGCTGATGAAAATAGGGACCGGGAGCCTTCGCCTTCCAGACCGCACCTGAGCCTTTCGTCCAGCCGGAAATGATCCGGCCCCCACTAATCACCGGATGCTCTCCGTGCGCAGCCTCCCAGGTTGTGCCGCTATCTTCCGGACCCAGAACCAAGGTTTCGGGGAGATAGTATGTTCCCGCGCGAACCGTGATCACGATAGGTCCCTGCCTTGCCCGAGCGCCGCTCCAAGCGAGCAGCATCGCGGGCTTCAACCAGAGTTTTGATAGGACCCGCGGGAGAAACAACAATGTTCTGAGCGGAGACCGAAGCAGCAGTGAAAGCCATCAAAAAAGCTAAGCGCGCCATCATATATATGAATTCTAAGACCACGACAACTGGAGCATTTTGCCGGGGTGCCCCGTCTTTGCTTTTCTTTTTGTCATTCCCGAAGGGAATCTGCTTTTCCGCAGCTCGAGACGACAAATCCTAAGAAGCGGCTCCCGTTGACGGCACTGCATGCACTTCTCCACGGGAATGCAGCAAAGCCTGCCGAGGAGAGAGCATCCTGAAGCAGCAGGCCGAGAGCGCGGCGACTCCCGCCGCCGCAAATAGCACGGCGGAATACCCGAAGCGCACCAATGCCGCACCTGCGCAAGCCGCGGCGAGCGCTTGAGACGCCGAGAGGACGAGGGCATTCCACGCCGACGCGCTGCTGCGATCCTGCACCGGAACCTGGTCCATGAGCAGGCTGTAGATGCCCGGCTCGCTCATCCATTGCACAGTCGTATAGCAGATATAGAGCATGCTGGCGGCAGCCGGCTGACGGACCGACGCCAGCCACAACAGAGCAACCGCGGCCGCGGCTTCTGCATACGTGATGCCGGCGAGCCGCCCGCTTTTCGCAAAGATCATGGGAGCCAGCAGAATTCCGAGAAATTGGAAGACCTGCGCGACAGAGAAGACCAAGCCCAGCCTGAAAAGCGGCAGTTGGAGATGACGCGAGAAATAAATTGTGGCGAAGGGCATGAACGCCCCGATTGACAATCCCCAGAGGGCCACCGCGGGCAAAAAGCGGATGAGGAACCGGCTCTTCGCATATCTCGGCCTCTCCACCGCATGCACTTCGGGAAATTTCAAGAAGCAAAGGGGAACGATCCCACCGGCGGCGATCGTGCAAGCCGTCAGAAGCGCTGCCCGGTCCGCAGGCATGGCTGCTGTCATTCTGGGAATCCTGTGCAGCCATGCGGCCAAATTGCCGCCCAGCAGGTTTCCCATTGCGACCAGCCCCACTCCCGTCGAAAAGATAATGCTAAAGCCACCGGAGCGGTTACGCTCTGTAGTCAACGCCGCTACAGCCGGCGAGAGGCACACCGCCCAAACCGAGATCGCCGTTCCGGCCAAAAAAGCAAGCGCCCATTGCGCTGCATGGAAGAGAAGTAAGACCCGCAAAGGAAAGACACAGGCGGCTAAGATCATGCCCGAGAGAAGAACTCTGCCTAGTCCGAAGCGCCTGATCAACCCCCCTGTAGGTAGCGTCGCAATCATACTGCCGCCCGCCATGACCCCTGTCAGGCCGCCCACAAGCTTCTCTGAAAATCCATGGCTTATGAGAAACAGGTTGAAGAGCAAGAAGAAGATGGATAGACCCAGGCTCCAACAGCAGGAGGCCGCAAACAACTTCCAGAACGGGCCGCCCATCTTCTTCCCTGAGAGCTGCCAGCAGATCCCTCCTCGCACTCCGCGCAAGAAAACACGGCCGTAGAAATTCGCCCGCCCCGCCAGATATCCCGCATAGCGGAAGATCGCGTGCGAGTCCTTCTGGGGCGCAACTCTGTGGTTTAGAGTCGGAGGATGGTCGGCGATCGCCAGGGGCGGTACCCTGGTCGGCAGCAGCCCCTGCCGGAGTACCCGCAGCTTCTTGCCGGCGGAGTCCAGCAGCCCGACGTGTAACCAGACGCCATCGTGGTTGGGCGCAAACATACTTTCCAGGAAGGAAGGGCCGAAGCATTGAAACCACCGCTGTATGTCAGGCGTCAACGCTTGTATCTGCCCGTCTACTTCGCTTGCGACCTCACACCCAAACCAGCTTCTCGCCAGGCGGAATGCGATAGCCTCGTGCGATCGCAGAGAGTCGCTGTGCATCAGCCGCCAGGCCTTCCATAGCTCTTTATCCTGCGCGTGGCCGTTCAAAAAATACGCGATCTCGTAGACGTGGTGAATAACCCACTCGCCGCGCAACAAACCGCGCAAGACATGCAGCGCGCAGAAACCAATGTGATCGACCATGTCCAGCGCGGGAAAGCGAACTCCACCCAGATCGCGCTCCACTCGCCGATACCAGAACTGATCTACATCAGGAATCTCAAGGCCCGCAGCCTCCGCATTCCACAAGCAGTAGTGCAGCTCGATTCCCGGGGGCATCTCGGGATCGAACGCGTTTCCCCGCCACCGCCAACCCCTCTCCCGGATCAATGAAGGAAAATGATCCACGGGAACATGCTTCTGTGAAGCAGTTCCCTGATACCCGATCCCCAGCAATGCATCGCGGGCTTGAAGGATCGCATGAGCAGGGCAAAAGATATCGATATCGGATTGCATCCGCAGATTGGGACTCGATACATATTCTGGATATTGAGCAAATCCCTTGATTACCAGGTGGTCGGCCTGCGCCCGCCGGAGCGCCTCCGCTGCTTCGCCATAGATGGCCTTGATCCGCTCGATGCGCCTGGTGTTATCGGAGACGTTCTGCTGAACCCTTGCGGCAACCCACCCAGGCAGGACGTCCGACGGCAATTGAGACAGGCGTAGGGTGAGGTGCATTCTGTCCGATAGGGAAAGAAGCTCGTCCCACTCCGGCGCATCGAGGCGCCGCAGGGCCTCCAGGTTGGCCTTGCGAAACTGCATTGCCTCCAAAAAGGCCACGAAATACCCAGGGATGTTCTTCGACGATCGGATGCGCTTCTCCAGAGCTGAATCGAACATGAGCTATTTCCCTTCCAACGCCAGGGCTTCCAGCCGGCGCACTGCCCAATCGAGATCGCGGTAGCGCAGCTCATGCACCGGAGCATTCAACAACTTTGCCAAGCGGGCCTCTTGGGCGTCAGCATTTCCGCAGGAGTTAAAAAGAGATGGCAAGACCCCTTGCCAGGCCAGCTCGCGCGGGTATGGGTGAAGACCGGGCGGTGTGTGGCTCCTGCGATTGAGAAAGACGATGTGGTCGATCCTGCATTCGTCGGCCGTTTTTAACCAGGGATGCCGGTCAGTGGGAAACTCGATCGAAGGCTTGCCCGTCGCGCGCGGCGTAACGCTCAAGCCTTGCAGCTCGGGAAACAGTTGAGCCGCGGATGGCCGAAACCTTATCTGGTGCGAGTTCCCGACCACCAACCGATCTTCGCGCCCGTTCAGCAGATAACTGGCGTCATCGGTCGTGTAGGTCCATCCCGCGCGCGCACAGGCAAACGCCAGGGACGACTTCCCCGCCCCCGAATCGCCGAACAGCAGCATTCCACAACCCGCAAACGAAACGCAGGCCGCGTGCAGGGGCGTCACCCGCGAGGCAGCCAGCAGCACTAGTGCGGCGGCCTCCAGGAAGTGATAACGCAGGTACGAGCGGCGGCGCTCGGCGCCCTTCGAAAGCCAGGCAAAAGCAAATCCCCGCTCGAGATCGCAAGTCGCAAAGTTCTCCTGATCCGCCACCATCGAAAGCAAATGTTTCTGGGCACGGCATAGAGGCGCTGGAGGGCATTGCGATGAGCTGTTCTCCGCCACGCCGAACTGCAGCCGCAATGGAGATTGGAGCGATGGCTTGGCAGGAAAGCGGCTCCAACTTTCCCTGGCCGCGGCCAGCACCTGCTCGGAGTTGGTAATCACGTCCACCCTGAAGCCGAGCGGATAGTGCTGCGCTGCCAGCGGCATCTCTATCCTGCGCAGCAATGGGTCATCCGCCGGGTGCGCGCTTTGCTCCGCTGGAACAATCCCTTGATCACTCTTCGCTTGGCTCATGTCCGCACACTGAAGCCCCGGATCCGTCTCAGCATCGACTCGTTCTCTCATCGTGTTTTCATAACTCACGAGCTACACCTCAAATTTGTATTTCAAAGCAACCTGAATAATTCGTGGATTCGAAACCGTGGAGGAGATCACGCCGAAGGCAGCGCCGGCAGAGAGGTCATTGACCGGCTGCCCGAAATTCGCCGTGTTGGTGAGATTGAAGGCCTCGGCCCTGACGTGCAGACTACCCCATTCCTTTATGTTGAAAGCGCGTTCCGCTGCCAGATCCAGGTTTTGCTGTCCGGGTCCGCGCAGCAGGCCGACCGGGCAGTTCCCGAAATCGGTGCCATCCCCGATTGCCGGCGCTGAGGTAAACGCCGCGGGATTGAAATACCCATTCAACCGCGAATAGAGCGAGCCCTGGGAAGCCGGCGCCGCCCCAGTGCACTCCCCGCGGGTAAAGCCCACCAGGTTGCCGTAGATCGTTCCCGCGGAGCTGTCCACGACGGTGACCGGCAATACCGCCTTGACTTCGAGGCCGATTCTAAGAGCTACGGTTTCAGTTACCACCACAGGCACCGACGGCAGAGTCTTCTGGCTGAATCCCGAGACCTCCACCACCACCGAATACACTCCAGGCTGAAGCAGCGCGACGCGAAAAGTCCCGTCCGCGGCGGTTACCCCGGTCCGCTGCGAACTGTGGCCGCTATCGAATACGGTAACTTGGGCTCCCGCCAGAGCAGCTCCGGACGAATCGAAAACCTGCCCGGTAATGGCTCCGGTTCCCGGAGTTTGTCCCTGCGGAGCGGCGGCGGCGAGCGCCAACGCCAATGCAACCCCGAGGGATTTAACCCTGTCCATAACCTATCCATTCCTTCACTTACAATCCGGCTTGAAAATAGAGTAAGAAATCAGCCGCGACAGGTTGTCAGGTACTTGTCATCGCTTTGTAAGTTCGAAGTCTTACGGGGCTTCCGAAGGCTTCCCCGACACCTCCGCCTAATTGTCATCTCGACCGGAGCGAAGCGGGGTGGAGATCCTGGGTGCCCCAGGTCCCGATTCTGGGACCTGGGATTCCACAACCGATGGCAGCAGGGTGTCTAGGGACGATTTTCGAGAGAGCGAGGCAAATAAGTCCCGGAGGGACGCATGAAAATAGCCCAACACGGAGTGCTGGGTAGCGGCCGGAAAGGGAACAGTCCCGCAGGGACGGCTGAATCTAGAAGCCAGAGACTGATGATGCTCAAGCGTCCCAGGCGAATTGTTTTGGCTTAAAACCCATCCCCCGAGTAAACGCGCGGCTCTCCCCGGCTTCCCGCCTGCGGGAGATGACGCAGAAAAAGGACGATGCGCCAGATATCGTCGTCGCTCAATGCCCCCTTGGAGGCCGGCATTCCTGACGGATAGATGCCGTTCGCAATCACCCACTTCAACTGTCCATCCGTATAACTCTGGACATCCGCCGTTGTAAGGGGCGGAATCGGTGGAGACATGCTTTGCGCAAATGGGACGCCGGTGTTTTGTCCATCCAGGCCATGGCACACTACGCAGTAATAGCCGAAGGCGCGTTCGCCCGATCTGATATTTTCCCCGGTAGCGGGCACAGGATTGCGGTCGTGTTGCCCGCCTACGGTGACATTATGCTTGGTCCACACGATCAGCCCGGTCTCGAGCCGCCCTGGCGGCCTTACTTTACATCCGCAAAGCACAAGGCAGGCAGTGGCTGCGAAGACAAGCAGAGAGATCCGCCGCACCATAAGTCAATTGTCCTTCACGTGTACCGTAAACGTCATCGAACCATGCCCAGTGCCGCAAAAGTGCCCGCACATCCCGTGGAAGTCTCCGGCCTTGCTGGCAACAAAGGTGAGTTCCGCGGAGTGGCCTTTGTTGATCTCTTGCCTCACGCCCAGATCGGGTATCACCAGCTCATGGGTCACATCGTCAGAAGTAAGAATCAGCTTGACGGTTTCTCCTTTTTGCACCGTGATCTCCGATGGAGTAAACGAGAATCGCTTAGCGTGTATTTCGATGCTGTGCGCAGTATCCTGCGCGGGCGCCAAAGGTGCAGTTGCGGCCGGCAAGCAGCCGAGCAGAAGGATCGCGGATAAGAGTTGCTTCTTCATGAATTAGATTCCTTTGTGAGATTGAGTTAGGGCGCAAGATACTTCAGCAACGCCTCTTGTTGTTCCTTCGAAAGCCGTGCTCGCGTGCGCATGTGCATGATGACAGTTCCCGTGATCCGCGGAGGGATGCTCATGGGAGGCATGTGGCAGCGGGAGCAGTTCGTCATGAACACGTGCTCTCCCGAGAGCGGCTGCGTTTGTGCTTTCTCGGCCGGTGGCGTCTTCTCCTGCTGACCGCCGGCGCCCGCGATCAGTTGCAAGCCGCTTCCCATGGCGAGAATCACACCAAGTGCAAGAACCGCGCTCCAATGTCTGCGAACAATAAGAGATCTCATTACTTTCTCCCTGGCCAGAGTGGAAAGAGGAAACGATAAGTAAAGCCCACATTCCACACGTTGGCGTTTCCCTGAGAGCTGAATTGCCGCCCATAACTCGATATCAATCTGAAGTTGTCGCGGAAGTAATAGTTAAGCCCGAAGTCGACGCGTTGAGTATCGACAGTTGGAACTCCGTTGCCGCCGCCGTGATTCGGGGCATATTGTTGCACCCGCCCTACTACTTGCAGAGGCTTCAGAAAGGCGGGAACGAAAGTCGATTGCCTGAGCAGATAGGCGCTCTCCAGCCAATAGCCTTTCCCGTTGTAGCTGCGGTCGAACTCGAACTTTACATCGAGCGGGATACTCCTGGGCTGCCAGGAAAGATAAATGGCGTTGTTGTTGATCTCGTGCTGCTGTAAAAAGCGCTGGTAGGAGGTGCCTATCTCCAGGCGCGCCTTGGGCAGAAACAGGCTTACGTCTCCGCCCGCAGTACGCGCCGCATCTAACTGATTGATCCCACTCCGGACCGAGAAGTAGCTGGAGTACTGAATGGAATGCGACGGCCCCTGGGAAAGCACGCCGCGCAGCATGATGCCGTCTCCGGAGCCGCTGGTGCGGGTGCCGATCGTAGCCGTGATAGGGGAGTCTTGCAGATTGCGGATCCAGATAGGCTCCAATCTCTCTCCATATATTCCGAAGGGCAGGATGTATCTGCCTACGGTTGCTATGGCATAGCTTTTGGCGAGCCAATCCACTTGTGCAAACTCGACCGTCTTGAAGACCTTGCCCTTGAACGGACCGGAGGTCAGATTCTTCCTCTGAAAGAAGCCGGTGAAATCCGTCCGCGATTCAAGCAGGACATGGGAACCAAAGGGCACAAGCAGGATAGGGTTGATCTGCGGCTCTAGAGTGGTCACGCCGCCGTCGACGTTGTGTATGTAGCCCACTCCGCCGGAGAGGACTGGAACATACCCTGCGCCGCCCGCTCCATCCTGGGCGTGCAGCGAACTCGCCGCCAAGAGACCGCACGCAATGATCATCCCCAGCTTCATGTCCTGCTTCCTCTCTCGAAAATCAACCGGCATCACTGAGTTGAAGTATAGGAAGCGGGGCATCGGATGCTTGTCATGGAAGTGTCTTGCCTTTGTCACTTCCAAGCTGATCGGGGGTGGACCGGCGATCCCGCTTTTCGCGGACAAAACCGCAAATCTCTCCCCTTCGCTTCGCTTTGGCCGGATGACAACGGACGTTATGAACAGCTTTTTGAAAGCTTCGGCTCAGCCGTCCCGACAATCAGCCTTGAAGATCACAGTGCGTTCGGATGGCTTTGAAAGTATGCTGTTGTCTCTCCAGCGGGACCGGCGCCGGATTCACTCCAACAGGATAGGTTCCGAAACCTCCTCCGTCTTCGCCTCCAGCTCTTTGTGGCGCTCGAGAAAACGAACGCAGGCGTTCCAGCGCAGAATAGCGTCATCGTTGCCGGTTGGCCGCAAGCTCTCGGCTTCCTCGAATAGGCGTAGCGCCTTGACGATCCAATCGTAAACATAGGCGCTAGACCCCAGGCTGCCGGCGTTATGCCATGCCTTCGCACGCCGCTCCCACGCGATCCCGGAATAGTAAGCGCGATCGTACGCCGCTTCCAGGCCGGATATCGCCTCCACCGCGCTGGCAAAAGCGCACCTCTCTTGAAGAAATTCGTCGGTCAGGGCCAGAATTAGGCTGATTCGCGCCTCCCGGTTCGCTGGGTCAACTTCGAGGATGTCGCGGCAGATGCTCTCGGCTTCACTTGGCTCGTTCAGCAAGCGGTAACGTTCGGCCTTGGCCAGCGCGCCGCCCACGCTGTCACGAGAAATGGGTTTTAATGTGAACATGTGACCTCCTTTCAACTAGAGGATGTGAAACAGTTGCTTCAGAGGATCGAAAAATCGGTCCACCACTCGCTCCTTGAGCGGAATGATCGCGTTCTCGGTAATCGTGATCGACTCTGGACACACCTGCCGGCAGCACGTGGTGATGTTGCAGTAGCCGATATTGTGCTTTTGCTTTAAGTCGCTTACCCGGTCTTCCGTATCGAGAGGATGCATTTCGAGCGCCGCGACGTGGACCAGCAAGCGAGGGCCGATGAATTCGTCTTGCTTATGGTGCTCGCGCAGGACGTGACACACATCCTGGCAGAGAAAGCACTCGATGCACTTGCGAAACTCCTGCACCCGTTCGACATCGGCCTGCTGCATGCGCCATGTTCCATCCGGCAAGTCGGGTGAACGGGGCCTGAATTCTTTGATCGTCTTTTTGGCTCGGAAGTTCCATGACACGTCGGTGACTAAGTCCTGGATCACAGGGAAGGCATGCATCGGCTCGAGGATGACCGGCATCTCCAAATTGAGATTGCTGAGCCGTGTCATGCACATGAGCTTCGGCATTCCGTTGATTTCAGCCGAGCAGGAGCCGCATTTGCCGGCCTTGCAATTCCATCGCACCGCAAGATCGGGCGCCTGCTGAGCCTGGATCCGGTGCACGGCGTCCAAAACCACCATGCCCTCCTCCACTGGCGTGACGTAATCCTTGAACCCGCCGCCCGCCGGATCTCCCCGCCAGATGCGAAACATCGCTTGCGTGGCCATCTATTTCATCTCCTCGATCACGGCCTTCAACTCATCGGGTATCGGCGGGAGAGGACGCTTCTCCACCTGTATTTCGCCATCCGCGCCGCGCTTGACGACGATGTTGTGCTTGCCCCACTCGGCATCTTTGTTTGGAAAATCCTCGCGAAACTGCGCGCCTCGGCTCTCTTTTCGGAGGAGCGCGGCGCGGGTGATCGCCTCCGACACAACCAGCAGATTCTCGAGGTCCATGGCGGTGTGCCATCCGTTGTTGTATTGGCGGTTGCCCGCGATACCCACCCGGTTCGCCCGCGTGTGGAGTTGCGCCATCATCTCCACTGCTTGTTGCATTTCACTCTCTGTGCGAACAATGCCGACCAGGCTCTGCATCTCGTCCTGCAGGTCGTATTGAACCTGATACGGATTCTCGCCGGAAGCGCCGCGGTCGAAGGGTGCGAGGGCGGCGGTTGCAGTTGCTTGAAGCTGTTCCTCGTCAACCTTTGTCGTCGCGCTGTTCCTTTTGGCGAATTCTGCCGCAAACCGGCCGGCGCGCCGTCCGAATACCACGAGATCGGAGAGCGAATTGCCACCCAGCCGATTCGCGCCGTGCAGTCCCGCCGCCACTTCTCCCGCGGCAAACAACCCCGGCACGGTGGACATCTGCGTATCGCCATCCACCCGGATCCCACCCATCATGTAGTGAGTCGTGGGTCCGACTTCCATCGGCTCTTTGGTGATATCCAGATCTGCTAGCTGTTTGAACTGGTGATACATGCTGGGCAGCTTGCGTTTGATGTGCTCCGCCGATTTCGGAAGGTGCTTCCCAATCCAGGCAATATCCAGAAAGACGCCGCCGTGGGGCGTGCCCCGTCCTGCTTTGACTTCGCGATTGATGCACCGGGCGACGTGGTCGCGCGTCAGGAGTTCGGGCGGCCGGCGGGCATTCCTGTCGCCCTGCGTGTAGCGCCATCCTTCCTCTTCTGTGTCCGCCGTCTGCTCCTTGTAGAGATCGGGAATTTCGTCGAACATGAACCTGCGGCCTTCGCTGTTGCGCAGAACGCCGCCTTCGCCGCGCACGCCTTCGGTCACCAGGATGCCGCGCACACTGATCGGCCACACCATACCGGTCGGATGGAATTGAACGAACTCCATGTCCTGTAGTTCGGCGCCGGCGCGGTATGCCAGTGCAAGCCCATCGCCCGTGTATTCCCAACTATTGCTGGTGATCTTGTAGGCGCGCCCGATTCCTCCAGTGGCCAGCACTACCGCCTTCGCCTGCCACAGATGGAAGCGGCCCTTCTCCCGGTCATATCCGCAGGCCCCCGCGATGCGGCCCGAGTCCAGCAGGAGGCTGAGCACCGTACACTCCATGTGGACCTCCATCCCGGTGCAAATGCCGTGATCCTGAAGTGTGCGGATCATCTCGAGGCCGGTGCGATCGCCTACGTGGGCCAAGCGAGGATACCGATGGCCGCCGAAGTTCCGTTGAAGGATCCGTCCATCCTTGGTGCGGTCGAAAAGTGCGCCCCATGCCTCAAGCTCGCGCACGCACTCCGGCGCTTCCTTGGCGTGCAACTCCGCCATGCGCCAGTTGTTCAGGTACTGCCCACCGCGCATCGTATCGGCGAAATGTACACGCCAGTTGTCGCGATCGTCGACGTTGGCTAGAGCAGCGGCAATGCCACCCTCGGCCATCACGGTGTGCGCTTTGCCGAGCAACGACTTGCAGACCACTCCCACTTTGGCGCCGCAGGCCGCCGATTCGATCGCGGCCCGCAGCCCCGCACCACCGGCGCCAATTACCAGCACATCGTAAGAGAACCGCTCGAACTCCGGCATCTATAGGATTCTCCAGTCATGCCAGATACCCATCGAGCAGAGGCGGATGTAGACATCCGCAAATCCCACCCAGAACAGACTTGCCCACGCCCACTTCATGTGTCGTGCGTTCAGGCAGCTCACGCAATCGTAAAGCTTGTGCCGCACGGGGTGTTCCGAGATCCGGTCGAACGTCCCTCCGGCCAAGTGCCGGAAGGCATGACAGCCAAATACATATCCGCCGAGAAGCACAACATTCACAACTAAAACGATGCTTCCGATCCCGATTCCGAAGCCGTCAGGGAAACGGAAGGATATCACTGCGTCGTAGACGAGAAAGCCCCACACCACGTAGGAGAGCCGCAGAAAGTTGCGATGGAAATTCTGCAGAACCAGAGGAAAGCTTCGTTCGCCGAGATAACTCTTGCGTGGCTCGCTTACAGCACACGCTGGAGGGTCAGCCCAAAACGACTTGTAGTATGCGCCGCGATAGTAGTAACACGTCACCCGGAAAAGGCCCGGTATCCATAGAATGAGAAGCGCCGGAGAAAAGCGCAGAAAACTCGGATACCATCTCGGCTTCGGACCGAACAGGGCGTGCGGGGAACTGCCGAAGATTTCGGGAGAATAAAAAGGTGAAATGTAGGGCCCGAAAGTGTAGTGGCTGTTCTGCCACGCCGCCCACGTGGAGTACACCAGAAACACGCTCAACCCGAGAAGAACCGCCGATGGCGAAAGCCACCATGCATCGTGCCGGGACGTCTGGCCGAACCTGCCGCCTTTCCAGACGACATCGGGAGTTGCCATCTTCCCCCCTTCACGGCAGAGGAGATCGGCCACACTCGGCCTTCCCCGCCGTTGGCATCGCATTATAGCAAGAACTCCGCGAAGTGCGTCGCAGCGAGCTCGCCGCATCTCGACCCGAGCGCAGCATTTGTCATCTCGACCGGAGTGAAGCGGAGTGGAGAGATATGGGGCACCCTCGATTGATGGCGGTTTTGGGATCCATGCTTCAAGCAGATTCAGGGTGCCCCATCCTTGCGTAGCAAGGGTGGGAGACCACAATTGATGGCAGCGGGCTGCAATGAAACATTTGCACCAGCCAACCTTCAATTCTCATCAGAAATATGAGAGACCTTTTGGAGAGTTAGCATGCATGCAGATGTTGCCGTTCTCGGACTGGGAATTATGGGCTCCGCGCTCGCTCGCAACGCGGCTCGCGCCGGACTGAATACCGTAGCGTGGGACCGGAACGCTAAGCGTGCGTCCTCACTCGCGACGGACAGACTGCACGTTGCAGAGACTATCCAGGACGCGGTTGGGGATGCTGAGGCCGTTGTGACCATGGTGTCGGACGCGGATGCCGTACTGAGCATCATGGAGGACCGGGGGGCGTTCGAAGCAATGAAGGCGGACGCGGCGTGGGTACAGATGTCTACAATCGGTGTCGATGGCACGGAGCGAGCTATGCGTCTGACCGCGACGCGAACCGATATCGTCTTTGTGGATGCGCCTGTTTCAGGCAGTAAGGGCCCGGCTGAGCAGGCGAAATTAGTCGTTCTCGCCTCGGGCGATCGCGCCCGCGCCGGACAGACCGTGCAGCGCTTCTTCGATGCAATCGGCATCCAAACCCACTGGCTAGGGAAGGCTGGGCAGGGGACGCGCATGAAGCTTCTCTTCAACGCGTGGCTGGGGATCCTGATGGAAGGAGTTGCGGAAGTAGCCGCGCTCGGAGATGCGCTTGGCATCGACCCCGAGCGATTCGCCGCGCTCGCCTCCGGCGGTCCTCTGGTTCCTCCGTGGGCGGTGGCAAAGCTCAAAAAGATTGCGGAAAAACGCACCGCGGAAACGGAATTCCCGCTCCGCTGGGCCGAGAAAGACCTTCTGCTTGCGCTCGAAGCGGCGGGAGATGAACGTCCCCATCTTCCGGTTCTGAACAAGATGGCTACAATATGGGAGGATGCTGTCCGAGACTTCGGCGAGGATGATCTTAGTGCTATCTACCTCGCGCTGCAGCAGCGGCGCGAGGTCTCGAAAGCTAACTCTTGATGTATACCCGTGGGAAATGCCCGCGCCCTCTCCACCAAGCCTGATCGCCCTGTGCTCCCGTGTGCTGTGGCTGGGCAATGTCCGCGCAGTCATCGTGCTGATTCTCGCCGCCATCGCGCCCGCATGGTCTTCCCCTACACAAACAGCTCCGCCCGCGGCCCAGGATCCCACGGCGCTGGTTCGCCGCGCCATGCAGCACAGAGAGGATTCCGATCGAAATCGTCGCCGGCTCCGCTATCTTCTCCGCAGGACGGACGAGCGCCGCGACACAACCAAGGAGATTATCGAAACCAAGGATGGCGATGTTGCCCGCCTGGTCGCGGAAAACGGCAGGCCGCTGAGCGACGAGGCCAATCAAGCCGAGCTGGACCGGCTGACAACCCTGGCGAGCCACCCCGAAATCCAGGAGCACCGCCGCAAGCGCGAGCAGGAAGATGCGAATCGAGTCGACCGCCTGATGCGCCTGCTGCCCGATGCCTTCCTTTATCGCTTCGAAGACATGGTTCCCTGCGGCGCCGGCCGCTGCTATCGCCTGAGTTTCTCTCCCAACCCGGCCTTCGATCCACCTGACACGGAGGCAAAAATCTTTCGCGGCATGGCCGGCGAGGTCTGGATCGACCAGGCGCAGGAACGGATGACCCGGCTCGATACCCACCTTATCTCCGATGTCGACTTCGGATGGGGAATCGTCGGTAAGCTGGACAAAGGAGGAACCATTCTCCTGGAACAGGCGGACATAGGCGGCCATCAATGGGAAGTTACAGGCATGAAGCTGAACCTTAAGGGAAAGCTGCTGATGTTCAAATCCCTGCGGGTCCACATGACCCAGGAAAAGAACCACTTCTCTCCCGTCCCGCCCGATCTGGACTACCGCAAGGCCATCCAGCTTCTAGAAAAATGAGCTACGACCAGATCCTGAGATATCGACCAATCTTGGGTGCCCCATGTCCGGATTCTCGGACGTGGGATTCCCCAAATCTCGACGGACAGTGTAGGAGAAAAAGATGCAGGCTGCGCGAGCCTGAGACCCCCGGCACCGTTTTTCTTTCTGTCATTCCCGAAGGGAATCTGCTTTTCCTATCTCAGTTCTGTTACCAGAAGAGAGGGAAGAAGCAAATTCTCTTCGGGAATGACAGAAAGAAAAATGGTGCCGCAACCGCGCGCAAATCCGCATTCCTCCTATTCGAGTCCATGCGGGACTTGCCCGGGGTTTAAAACACCTAACTCGGCAATGCCCACCCTGCGCGGTGCGGGCGCTCGAAGAGCGCATTAGCCGCGGTGGAGTCGGTGAACTTCTCCGCCTTGGCGTCGAATAACAGCTTTTGTCCTTTCAGGCGAATAGCAACATTGCCCAACAGGCAAATCTGCGTAACCAGGCCGCCATACTGCCAGTTCCCTGAAGGCTGTGTTCCCGCCTTCGCCGCATCCGCCCACTCCAGCCAATGGCTGGAAGGACGAGGCAGCGTCTTCGCCGGACGTTTGTAAGACTTATCGAGATCGTCCGGCACCAACCACACCTGCTTGATCGCTCCGGGCTCGCTGTTGTAGACCGGACCGTAGACGATCGATCCTTTGCTGCCGAGAATGATACCGCCCCCATCAGGCAGCGGCCGATCTGGATCCCAGCCTGGTGGAGTGGCGGGGTTTCGATGCCATACCAAGTAAGCGGAATCGCACCGCGGTCGCCCTTTGCCGGAAATTGATAGCGAACGGTCGCCGTGCGCGGAAATGTCTGGGTATTGGTTTGCGGATCGTATTCTTCGTCCGTTTCCGCTTCGATGCTCTCCGGAAATCCGAGATCGAGAGCCCAGACCACCGGATCGAAGAAATGCGGCCCATGATCGCCCAGGATTCCGGTACCGAAATCGAGCCAGTTGCGCCAGCGCAGCGGAATATACATCGGGTTGTAATTACGGTATGGCGCCGGACCGAGCCACAAATCCCACTTCACTTCCGATGGAACCGGGACCACATCCCCGACGTGCGCAATTTGCTCATAGATCGAGGCGAAAGCGGCGCCCCCGCGGGATGAGCGTTAGGATTCGGAGTCCGTGCCGGGCGAGCATTCGCCGGTCCGCCAGGACGCGGTCTCCTGCCCTGCTGAAAGACGTGCACTTCCTGGACCGTCCCGATAGCGCCATCCTGCACCCATTCGACGATGCTTCTGACATCTTCGGAGCCATGCCCTTGAAAGCCGGTCTGCGTAGCTTGCCGAGGGCGCTTGCCGGCCGACTTCATCATGGCCCGCACCTCCTGAATCGTATGGGCAAGAGGCTTTTCGCAATAGACATGCTTACCCATTTTCATGGCCGTGAGCGCGGCCGCCGCATGCGTATGATCTGAAGTGGACACCACCACGGCGTCAATTTGCTTGTCCATCTCCCGCAGCATGATTCGCCAATCGTCGTAGCGTTTCACATCCGGATACTTTTGCACCGTTGCCGAGGCCATATCGTTGGCTCTGCTCCCAAGCTCGGCGGTCGTGCGCCAGTCCACGTCGCAGAGGCCAACCACGTTTTGACTGGCAAGTTGCCGGATATTGGTCCACCCCGTAATCCCGATCCCGATAAATGCGATGTTGAGTTTATCGCTTGGGGCAACAAATCCAGCCCGGCCCAGCACCCGTGACGGCAGAAAGGTAAAGCCGCCAGCAGCGACCGACATGGCCAGCATGTCGCGTCGCGAAATCTTCTTTTTGTCACTCATGAATCCTCACCCATTCTTCGCTTGAAAACATTTCCGGTTGTTTGTCCGTTGTACCTACCGCGGGTGCCCCAGGTCCCGATTCTGGGACCTGGGATTCTTCCTCAACTATCACATACGAAACCCAAGCAGCCGGTGCCTAGAAGCGCAGACGGCCCTGGATTGCCAGCCGGCGAGCCAGCAATATCCCGGCGCAAAGTGCAAATCTCATGCTCGTGGAACGTAACAATCGAAACATCTTTTCTACCTCCTCGGAATATCAGCGGTTGCATTGCTTTTATTCGTGTCTGAAAATTTTGGTTTTCACAACCGCGACACACGCTACGCATCCGCTTAGAGGGTTGGCAACGTTAGGCAGGCGTTCTAACGCCGGTCTATGTTGTTGATTACGCTGTGTCATCAAACGAGGAAAATACCTTAACGGTAGCTACGTCTGTTCCGTTATTGCATTGCGGTATTCGCAATTACAATTTCACTATGAGCCGATCCCGGTCGAGACAGATGTCTCTCCATTGGCATGCATTTTGCGCACACAAATGCGAGTGCCCCAGGTTCGCGAAGCTAACCTGGGTCTTTTTTAATCCGGACTCAAACCCTGGGTGCTGGGATATCCACAAACCTCAATGGACAGTAGTCGCTTTTCTTTCTGTCATTCCCGCAGGGAATCTGCTTCTAGTCTCTCGGGCCTGCTCTGCCTGGGTGCCCCAGGTCCCGATTCTGGGACCTGGGATTCCACAAACCTCAGACGGATAGCCCAAGCTGGACCTGACGTAGGCTGCGAAACCTTCACTCCACGACAACACCTTATTTGTCATCTCGACCGAAGCGAAGCGAAGTGGAGAGATTTGCGGTTAGTGCTCAGGAGTAAACCGCAGATCTCTCCACTTCGCTTCGCTTCGGTCGAGATGACAATATTCTTCCATTCAGAAACGCAGAGCCCCCAATTTGGACAAGTCTGCTCGATCATCACGTCGACACATTTCATTATGGCAGCGCATAGACATACACCAGGGGAGGCACGGGCTCTTTGCCCCCCGAACCATTGGAGATAATCGCCACGTACTGCTTGCCGTTCTTGCCGCGATACGAGATCGGCACCGTGGCGCCGGTCGAGTTCAAGGTTGTCTCCCAGAGGATCTTTCCTGTCTTGGAATCAAACCCGCGAAACTTATGGTCCTCGGATGCGGCGATAAACACCACGTCTCCCGCTGTGGCAATCGGGCCGCCGACGTTCGTTCTTCCCGTCGTGGGAATGCCGAGCGCGTCGAGTTCGGGGAAGGAGCCGAGCGGAACCCGCCATGCGATCTCCCCCGTGTTCACATTCACCGCGCTGAGCTCGCCCCACGGCGGCGCCTGGCACGGCCACGCTCCTACCTGGAAGCTATCCCTCACCCCCGGCGGCGGATGGTCCGGACCAACCCGGCTATAAGTCCCATCAGGTTGCTTGACTAACTTGCTCAACAAGCCATCGCTCTTGGTGTTGACAAAGACATAGCCTAACTTCGGGTCATAGGCGCTGCCTCCCCAGTTGCCGCCGCCGGTCCAACCCGGAAAGACGATTCGCAGTCTGGGACCGTACTCTGCATAGGGACCGCCCATCATCACGCCGCCTTCAAGCGAAAGCAGGTCCTTGCAAGCTTTGTCGTGATCGGGCGTCAATTTTGCGAGTTCGTCTGGCGCGAAGCTATTGCGCGTCAGAGGCGGCGGCTTTACCGGGAATGGCTGCGTCGGCCAGGGTTCATCGCCGGGAGGAATATTGTCGGTAGGTACCGGACGCTCTTCGACATCGTAGATCGGTTTTCCGGTAAACCGGTCGAAGATGAACATCAATCCCTGTTTGGTGGTTTGCGCTATGGCTGGAATCTCCTTGCCATTGCGTTTCACATCGATCAATACCGGCGCGGCGGTTACATCATAGTCCCAGTTATCGTGATGAGTGGTCTGGAAATACCACTTCAACTTTCCGCTTGCGGCGTCCACGGCAACCAGCGAAGATCCGTAAAGGTTCGAGCCCTTGCGGTCCCCGCCGTAAAAATCGGTCGTCGGGGTTCCGACCGGCAGAAAGACGATCCCGTTCTTCACATCGACCGTCATGATTCCCCAGGCATTCAGCCCGGAGCGATCCTGCCACTGGTCTTCCTGCCAGACCTCATGGTTCGCTTCTCCCGGCCGGGGCATGGTATGGAAGGTCCAAACCAGCTTTCCGGTGCGTACATCCCACGCTCGTACATCGCCGCTGGGGCCCAGGCTGGGCATCTCCTGCAATTGGCATCCGGTAATCACGAGGTTCTTGTAAATCGCAGGCGGCGATGAGATGCCATAGTGGTTGTCGGGAAACTTGTCCGCGACTCCGGCTCGTACGTCGAGAATTCCTGCTTCGCCGAATCCCGGAACGAGCTTGCCGGTCTTGGCATTCAAGGCAATCAGGCGTCCGTTCGAGGTCCCAACGAAGATTTCGGGTGCGTCTTCTCCTTCGCCCGGCCAATAGGAGATACCGCGCGATGCCGGTGTGTAGGGCAGCATATACTCCCAGATCTTGGCGCCGGTTTCTGCATCCAGAGCGACCACGCGGCGGTAGGGCGTCGAAAAATACATGGTCCCGCCGACCACCAGCGGCGTGCTCTTGGATTGGCGAGGACGATTGCGGAAAGCATTCGCGCGGCCGCTAGGGCTCCCGGCGCTTTGCCCCCCATAACTCCCCGCACCCCTCTGGGCTGCCGCTCCGGCATCGGCGGAAATTCCCGGCGCGCGCGGTTGCCCGGCGCCCACCGGCCTGGGAAGGTCTGTCACCGGCGCCGTGGTGTTGAAAGTCCAGGCCAGCTTCAGCTTCGCCACATTCTCTCTGTTGATCTGCTTGAGCGGCGAATATCGCGTTCCCCCGGCGTCGTGGCTATAGTTAGGCCAGTCCGTCTGGCCTTGAGCCATGAGCGCGCCGGCAGCCAGCAACCCCAAAACCAACAAACGGGTACAATGTTGAACGTGCATATTATGCAATCTTGATTTCTCCAAGTTCAAGGCCGCGAAAAGTATACCCCTCCCAGGTCGGAGCAAGTCAAGAACAGAAATGATCGATGACAACCGGACCGGAAGCCCGGAGGAGCAACTCATGAAACAGGGAATCAGCCGCCGTGACTTTGCCAAAGCAGTTGCCATGACCGTTGCAGCCACGGCATTGCCCAGCCACTCTACTCGCCGCCAAGAAGCGAAAGATCAAGATCGGCCACACCGGCATCACCTGGCCCAACAAGGAAGTCACAGTAGCGATCACCGATGTCAGCAATGAGGGATTCTATGGCTTTGAAACCTTCGGAGAGGTTTTCGATAAGTGGGAGGACCAGCCGGGCGGGTTAGGCGCGGTTCTTCAGGCTCATAATTTGCCCCTGATCTCCGCCTACTGCGGCATGAACCTGACCGATCCTGAGAAGCGCAAAGACGAGGTGGCCAAGGCAGTTCGCTGGGCGGGCATCGTGAAAAAGTACGGCGGTAAAGTCACAGTCATTGGACCGAATGGGGTTAAGCGCAACACCTATGACTTCGCCGCCAATAAGGCGAATATCGTCGCTTCGTTGAATGACATTTGCCAGGCGGTGAGCGATACCGGAATGACCGCAGCCTTGCACCAGCACACCGGCACCTGCGTTGAGTCCCGCGATGAAACCTATGCTGTCCTGGAGGCGGTGAATACAAAATATGTAAGATTCGGCCCGGATATCGGCCAGCTCACCAAAGGCGGCGCGGACGCGGTCCAGGTGGTGAAGGATTTTCTGCCCATCGTCGAACACATGCACCTGAAGGACTACAACGGAGAAAACCCGCACCTGGCCGGCTACTGCCCTCTCGGGCAGGGCAAGGTAAATATTCCCGCCATCCTGGATCTAATGGAGAAGCGAAAGCTGCATGGCATGGTTATGGTGGAGCTGGACAACGACGGCAAAACCCCTCTCGTTCCCCTCGACCTGGTCAAAACCAGCAAAGCCTACCTGCAAACCCAGGGAGTAACTTTCCGATCCTAGAATACCTGCGCCGATTTGCGACGGCTTCGGCCCTTGTGTATTCGCAGTTGCTTTTCTGCTCTGTCATTCCCGCAGGGAATCTGCTTCTGGTCTCTCGGGCATACCCGTACCCGCTCGATGGGTTCGATTTTTGCGTATAGCAACAGCGCTACGAAATACGGAAAGCAGATTCCCTTCGGGAATCACAGAAAGAAGGGCAGGAGCGGATGAAGATCAAAATTTCAGATATGTGCGTCACAACGGGATCGGGTGCGGCCACCCAATGCTGAATGTGCACTTCAGGGCGTGTAGGATGTGCGCTTTTAAGACGCACAGGATATGGAGTCAACACCCCGCCGTAATATAACAAGGTGTTCCACACACGAAAGGAATTTATGCCGGCGGCGTGAGCCTGGTCGCGAGAACCTGTTGACTTCAACTGCGCCAACCAACCCTCACCGGAAAGTCCTCGAGCACACACCCCCCCAACTGTTCTTAGATCCGACGGACTTGGCTCGCAAGATTGGTTAGCCGAATCATTTTGGACGGAGCCTTGTCTGCTCGGACAAGTGACTATACGCGCTGCTTGTTACAAATAACGGTCTCCGCGCAAAACGTCATTGGCGTGCATTCTAGGCGACAAAATATATGTTGCACAAAACGATAAGGATGGACGAAGCGGCGGCAGACCAAAAGCTGAGGACGATTTCAAACTGGTCCAGAGGCTGCGCAACCTATGTGAAAAAGGTCAAACGATTCGCGCAATCGCTGGAGAACTGGGAATCAGCCCTACAACGGTCGTGAAACTACTGAAAGTGTCAGACCGGATTGCCGCATGAGCATATGAGGACTGTCGCATCATATGCTGCTAGGCGAAAGATTCGAGTTCTCGAGATGCCGGCCTGACTTCATCGAGCACTCTCCTTGTGATACTCAAGTTATTTATTTTCATTGGCTTGACCAGTCCTCTGGGATCTCGGCAGCATGGCCAACTGGGCGTATAATGATTGTGTGTCGTGAGGTCTCCGACAATTATTATCTTGAACTTCTCGCCCACGTGGTGCATCTTATAGACAAGCAATCCGCAGGATCATCCTGCTAAGCCCACAACCAGGGACACAATATGGTGAGAAGAGACCGCCCTGAGCGGTCTCTTCGCGTTAAGGCCATAATCTTAGTGATGTCTCTCGTTCAGAGAATCGCTGCCTCGGAAAAATCGTGATTGGAAGTCTTTTCTGGCCGCCATACCCACAAATTAGAACCCTATATCGCGCGCGCGATTCTGAGCCAAAATTGCTGATATAGGCATCCCCTGGATATCCCCTGCCAATCGGCTGCCAGTTCCGAACGATCATATCAGGACGCTCGACGAGGCTCCTCGCAATCACTAAATCCTTGGCCCGTTGAAGGGAGAAGTTGGCGGGTGAGCGAGCGCCTCCATGGAAGAATTTCAGTTGCCCCGATTTGACGTTTGCAACCGTCAAGGTGCGGTTTCTTGGCTCGTTGCCATACCGATCCACAAGTTTGATCAAGTGGACGAAATCCTCTTCCCGAAACAATACGCGATAGCCTCGGCAATCCCGAATTTCAGGTTGACACAGGCTTCGCACATACCAGTTGAACAAGTCGAGCATTGAGGTAAGCGGGGGGTACTCCTTAATCTCCGCGGGCAGGACAAGTTCATCTGCGCTAGCCTCGACAGCATCTTTTTCGTCTGCCAATGCAGCGCCTCGCTATTTCGTCAGGATTCTGCATCAATTGTAGTGCGCTTCTCGGTGCGTGCATTTACTTCTACGGCAGCGACGAAACACGCCGGGAACGGGATCGTAGCCTCCTTTAAGCTATGTTCCATCCAGACATACGAATGTTAGTGTCCCCAAATCTGACGCTGCGATTCCGTAAAGAAGGCGGCTGATACCTCTTTCGGGAGAGATTTCACACATGCCATATACTTCTCATCCGCTATTGACCACTCCATCCGACGAGACAGTTATTTGGCGCTACCTGAGTTTTGCGAAGTTCATGGAGCTCATTGAGTACCGAAAATTGTGGTTTGCCAGAGTCGATCAATTTGAAGATCCGCTCGAAAGTACCTTCACAGATGCTGAGTTACGGCACCTTGCAGAACTGCCTTCTGTCCTCACGCCGGGAGGACGCGAACAAATCGGCCTTTCGCATGCCAGAGCGAACGAACTTGTCCGCCTCGCAAACTTCGTCAATTGTTGGCGCGCCGGAAATTCCGAGTCAATGGCTATGTGGGACATCTACGCCAAAGGCGAAGGAACTGTCGCAGTAACCTCAACCGTTGGTTTATTGAAGCAGTCATTCGAGTCGTATCCGAGAAACATTTATTTGGGACGCGTGAATTATCTCGAGTGGAATGCCCTCGACTGGGCAAATAATGCAATCGCAATCAGCTTTAGAAAGGATCGCTCATACGAGCATGAAGCGGAAATTCGAGCAGCAATTTGGGGCCTTGAGCAGCCGCACCTAAGCCGTTCTGGTGGCACATTCACCTTTGAAGATGCGAAGGAGAACACCCCCGCCGGGTTCGAAGTAGACTTTGATCCCGCACGATTCGTTACCGGAGTGGTTGTTGCTCCCAGAGCGCAACCGAGAATTGTGCCATTGGTCAAGAACATCCTGGAGCGCTATGAGATGCCAATCCCTGTTAAGGCGTCCGACAGGCTCACATCGAGGCCTACCTTTCTGAAGATTGTATCGATGCTGCCTGCAACGCCGGACCAGTAAACCAAGCGTCCATGTTTACCCCCAAGGGATTGGTGCGCTGCCGATCTCTCAAGTTACCGCACCGGAATTGCTGACTGTCGTGCGCCGAACCCATCGGGTGGTAGCTTGCGAATTAAGCGAATTAAGAGGGCTTCTGCACACCGCGGGAGCCCTTTTCCTCTTCGCAGGAGATCCGCACCCCTCAAAGCCAAAGCATCGCGATAGCGGAGAGCTGCAGCATCATTGCCGGCGTGCCGACGCGAAGAGCAGAACAGGCACATTCAAGCACACGAGAGAGACGATGAATGGGAACGTGGATCGGGCAGCGTACTGTCTGCTCTGCCCTGCGTACTGACCGAACTCACGGAAAGAATTTGCTGCGCGAAAGGGTCGAAAAGTAGGTCTCTCGGCGTCTGCCTCTCTGCGTTCCAGAATTCAAAAAGAATGACTCGGGCGATGTGATTGCATGGCTGCGGACATCGCTGCGCGCCGCCCGTCGAAGTCCAATTTAGTACCAAAATTCCATCCCACAGCAAGAAATTAGCCGCATTATCCGCGCTAACCGCACACACGGAGTCAGATCTAAATCTTTTGTTATGTGATCTTTAGCTTTGTTTTTAACAGGATAGGAAGAATTCTGGCGGAGAGAGGGGGATTCGAACCCCCGGTAGAGGTGTTAGCCCCTACAACGGTTTAGCAAACCGCCGCCTTCAGCCACTCGGCCATCTCTCCGCGCTGTATGCAGGGATTATATCCGAATGCATTTGCGGGCAGCGCAGGACGCCGCTCTTTGATTCGTCGTCTCGACCGGAGTGAAGCGAAGTGGAGAGATCTGCGGTTTCCCACATCTGGCGCAAAGAGCGCGCCAGATATGGGGCACCCAGAAGCTCCTACCCCGGATGAATGCAGGGGGAGGCTGGACCTCAGTCCAGCGGAAGCGCTTGAACTTAAATGGGGCTTACAGGCTGCGGAAAACTATGGTGCGGAATCTTTGGGTGGAAGCCCCCGCATTTATGCGGGGGAAGGAGCGCTTCAGCGCTCCGGCAAGTTCGAATCTGAACATGACGAGCTTTAGCGCTGGTATCGGTAAATCCAGGGCTAAAGCCCATCTTAAGATCAACCGCTCTCCGCTGGACTTCAAGTCCAGCTTCCCCCTGCTAAAGCAGGGGGCTTCCACCGAGAACTCTTTACCGCAGCCTGTTTAGCCCCGCAGGGGACGGCTCCGAAAATAGCCCAGCACGCCAGTGCTGGGTTTCCTTCTCAAAGGTTCTTTATCACCTTTGGTGTATACCAAAGAGACTGCGCCCGGCGCAGCGGGAAAAATGGTCAAGAAGCTCCGCAAGCTGCGGCTGATACCGCTGATAGCAGCCACCTTCTTCATGGTCTCCGGCGGTCCCTATGGCATCGAGGACATCCTCGGTGGAGCGGGCTATGGCCGCGCGCTCATCATCCTGCTGGTGCTTCCTTTGATCTGGACCCTGCCCACCACACTAATGATCGGAGAGTTGGCCAGCGCCCTGCCGCACGAGGGCGGATTCTACGTCTGGGTGCGGCGCGCGCTGGGTCCGTTCTGGGGCTACCAGGAAGCATGGTTGTCGCTCGCCGCAAGCATCTTCGATATGGCCATCTATCCCACCATCTTCGTTCTTTACCTGGGCAAGCTGGCTCCGGGATGGACCGCGGGAGGGCGCGCCGGCCTATGGTCCTTAGGCGTGGTGGCGGCCTGCTGCCTGTGGAACCTGCGCGGCGCGCCGGATGTCGGCGACGGTTCGGTGGTCCTGTCGCTGCTCTTGCTCGCGCCCTTTGTCTGGCTAGTCGGGGCCGGCGTATGGCATGGACTCACCACTCATGTGGCCCACCACCCGGTTGCCCCCGCGGGCGGCGGCCTCACCATGGCGATTCTGGTCGCCATGTGGAACTACATGGGATGGGACAATGCCTCGACCGTCGCCCAGGAAGTCGAGAACCCGCGCAGGAACTATCCCCGGGCCATGTTGGGCAGCTCCATTCTGGTGATGCTGTCCTACATCCTGCCGCTGGGAGCCATCGCCTTGGCGGGAATCTCCATCAGTCAATTCACCACCGGGTCATGGACCGACGCGGCCCGGCTCCTGGGAGGCCCGTTCCTGGCTTTTGCGGTGGTCATCGGCGGAATGATCAACGGCTTCGCCATGTTCAACGCCCTGGTGCTCTCCTACTCCCGGCTGCCCATGGTGCTCGCCGAGGAGGGCATGCTGCCGAAATGGCTGGCCGCGCGCAATCGCCATGGCGCTCCCTGGGCGGCGATCCTGACCTGCGGCGCGGGGTGGGCTCTGGCCTTGCGTTTCAGCTTTGAACGGTTGATCTCAATCGACCTGATTCTCTATGGCTCCGCCCTGGTGCTCGAGTTTGTTGCGCTTGCCGTGCTGCGGCGCCGGGAGCCCGCGCTTGCCCGGCCATTCTCCGCGGGCAAGGGTGTCCTCTCCGCCTGCCTGATCGGCCTGGGACCCACCTGCCTTATCCTCTATGCCATCTATGCGGCGCGCGGTGAGCGCATGGCCCATTTGCCCACACTGGCGCTGGGAGCAATCCTGATTGCCTTGGGGCCTGTTCTTTACTGGCTCTCCAAGCCGCGGCCAACTCCCTTCCTGGCGCCCGCCGGAGACCAAGCCGAGTAGGCCTCCAACCTCGCTCAGCGTAAGGGGTTTGGAGCGCCGCTGAGCGGCGTTATATCATCGAAATTCGGTATGCGAGCCAAAACTGCTGTAGTACTCGGCGCCCAATGGGGCGATGAAGGCAAAGGGAAGATCGTTGACGTCCTCTCCGGACGATTTGATGTCGTGGCCCGCTACGCCGGAGGGCACAATGCGGGACATACGGTCATCATCCGGGGGCAGAAGTTCATTCTTCAATTGGTCCCTTGCGGAGTGCTCCGGCCCGACTGCCGCGCCGTCATCGGTAACGGAGTGGTGCTCGACCCGATGGCCTTTCTGAAAGAAATCGGCAAGCTTCGCGATCTCGGGGTCAACGTCGATCAGCAGCTTTTCGTCTCCAACCGCGCCCAGGTCATCCTGCCCTACCATCGCATGATCGAGCTGGCCTGGGAGAGCGCCCCGGGGCGGCAGAAGATCGGCACCACCAGCCGCGGCATCGGTCCCGCCTACGAGGACAAAATGCATCGCGGCGGCTTGCGCGTGGTCGATCTGCTTGAACCGCGCTTTGCTCAAGGCGCATATCGAGAACGCCTGCAACGAGAAAAACGCCATTGTGCACGCGCTCTTCGGCGCCGAACCGCTCGATCCCATCAAAATGTATGACGAGTACGCCGAGGCGGCTGAACTGATCCGCCCCTTCGTCACCGATACTGCGGCGCTGCTCAACCAGGCGATCCGCCAGGGCCAGAGCGTAATGTTCGAGGGCGCCCAGGGCACCATGCTGGACATCGACCACGGAACCTATCCTTTTGTGACCTCATCCTCGGCAACCGCCGGAGGTGCGGTCACCGGAACCGGAGTCGGACCCACCGCCATCGGTACCGTTATCGGGGTAACCAAGGCCTACGTCACGCGCGTAGGCGAAGGTCCTTTCCCAACCGAAATCTTCGATGCCAACGGCGACCTGCTGCGCGACCGCGGGCAGGAGTATGGCGCCGTCACCGGCCGCCCCCGCCGCTGCGGCTGGCTCGATCTGCCGCTCTTGCGCTATTCGAACGAGATCAATGGCGTCGAGTGGCTGGTGGTCACCAAGCTCGATGTGCTGGATGCTCTGGATGAGATCCCGGTCTGCACCGGATATCGCATCGACGGCAAATTGGTGGAGACGATTCCGGCGGATGTGAGCGGCCTGGAGTGCATCGAGCCCGTCTATACCAAACTGCCGGGCTGGAAGGTCTCGACCGAAGGCATCACCCATTTCGACCGCCTGCCGCCGCCAGCGCAAGAGTATCTCCGTTTCCTTGAGGCAGAGTCGGGCGCCACCATCGGCATGATCTCAACCGGCCCGGATCGCGAGCAGACCATGATTCTTCCCGGCCTTTGCCGAAGCCCTCAAGGCGATGCAGTCGCAGTCTTCCGCACAATCGTTGAGGCATGCTTCCCATGAGAAGGCGGCGCCGGTCTAGAACCTGTTATCCACATCCAAGCTAATAGCAAGCTCTAACACCGGCAGATAGGAATCTTCGAATCATGGTCAGTTTCATCGTACGCATGCGCTTCGCCGCGGAAGATCGCGAGCAGATCGCCGATCTTCTTCGCAAGTTAACGTTTGCCTCCCGCCAGGAACCCGGATGTGTCAGCTACGTAGCGCATACATTGGAGGCGGAGCCGGATACGGTCGTCATTTATGAGCAGTATAGCGATCAGGCTGCGGCTGAGTTCCACCGCACCACGCCCCATTTTCAGCAGTTCGCGGTTGGCGGCCTCTTTCAGCTCATGCGCGAGCGGGAGCGGGAAAACTTAACAGCCATTGATGTAAGGCATTCTTAAGAGCCGGAAAGCCGGTTGTCGATCGCTCGCAGTCCAACTCTCCTGGCATTGCATTCAGGGGTAAAAAGTGACACTCTAGTGTTTCTCTTTGACTCATAAATCGGACGCAAACTAATATCCGGTACGCCTATGCGTGCGCAAACCGAGCGTCGTTTAATATTTCAGATGGCCCTCAAACCGGCATTGGTGCTGGTCCTGTTCTGCTGGTTTTCGCTTCCTGCCCACGCCGTTTTTCCCCATCATGACTCGCTTCATAAGGAAATCGAGGGGCTGGAATTGCAATGGCGCGAGGCTCTGGTCAACAATAATCTTCCCGTCATCGATCGCCTGCTGGCCGACGATTATCTCGGAATCGGCGCCAATGGAACGCTGGAGACCAAGGCGGATGTCCTGGCCATGCACCGATCCGGCAGCCTGAAGATCACGCTGATGAATCTCAGCGACCTCAAAATCCGCGTCTATGGCGATACCGCCGTAGTCACCTCCAAGGCCGATCTGGAAGGGACCAACGGAGACCGTGACATCAGCGGCCATTACCGCTATACCCGTGTCTACAGCAACCGCGACGGCCAATGGAGAATCGTCAGCTTTGAAGCCAGCCGTATTCCCGGCGAATCGGAGCGCGCCGAAAAACGCTGAGACCGCTCCTTGGCGTTTCGACTATCCTCGCCTCTCTTCCGCGGCAGCCAACACCGCGTCCGCGATCGCCGCTGCCTCCACCGTAGGCCGCACATCGTGAACTCGAACCAGATCGGCTCCTCCCAGGATTGCCGCCGTCACCCCCGCAAGCGAGGCGTTCAGGCGCAGATCGACCGGCGCATCGATTCCGCCGAAAAGCGGAGCCAGTGTTCGCCCTAGAAAGGACTTGCGGGAGACCCCGGCGAGCAGCGGCTGCCCCAGGCTGCGCAGATCCCCAAGTCCCGCCAATAGCGGATAATTGCTGTCGAATGCCTTGCCAAAACCGAAGCCGGGGTCGAGCACGATCTGCTCGTGCGACAGCCCTGCCGCCAGCGCCGCCTCTAGCTGCCGCGTGAGCTCCGATTTCACCAACGGCAGCACCTCCTCCGGCGCAAGCCGGGGCAAAGTCCGCCACTCCCCCGGCCGCCCGCGTGTGTGCATCAGCACCAATCCGCAGCGGGATGCCGCGCAAACCGCGGCCATCGCCGGATCCCACAGCAGGCCGCTGACATCGTTCACGATCTCGGCTCCCGCGCTGAGCGCTGCTTGTGCGGTTTCAGCCTTATAGGTGTCGATCGACAGGACCGCCTCCGGGCGATTCCGGCGCACCTCCTCAATCACCGGAAGCAGGCGATCGATCTCCTGCTGGGCGCTTAACGGCTCGCGCTCCCCGGGCCGCGTGGACTCAGCCCCAAGATCCACTATCGCTGCGCCTTCCTCAAACATCCTCAAGGCGCCTTCGCTCGCCACCCCGGGGTTCCAGAAGCGGCCGGGATCGGAGAAGGAATCCGGAGTCACATTGACGATGCCCATTACCAGCGTCCGCCTCCCTAACGCCAAGGAGCGCGCGCGCAGCTTCCATTCGAAAGGTGAGCGGGAGATGAAAGGCATCGCAAGCTATTCTAGGGCGTCGGCATTTCTCGCCAAAGCAGAGAATCCGGGCCCCCGGAATCAGGACCTGCGGCGCCCAGCTTCTTGCCTTTGCTTTTCTTTCTTTCTGTTTTTGCCTTTCTTTCTGTCATTCCCGAAGGGAATCTGCTTGTGCCTTTGCCTTTCTTTCTGTCATTTCCGCAGGTAATCTGCTTTCCCTATCGCAGCGCTGTTACCATGCCGCCATGCCACTCGAAATGATCAGATTCCGTGTACTTCTCATCGCTTTGCCGGTGTGTCTGTTGGGGAGCAGTTTGCATGCCAAGGTTTGCGATCCGCGCGCCTTCGGCGCCAAGGCCGACGGCACGGCCAAGGACACTCGTGCGATTCAATCGGCTATCGATGACTGTGCGCGGACAGGCGGAGGAATCGTCAAGCTGAGTGGCGGTGTCTTTCTCAGCGGTCCTATCGAGCTCAAGAGCAACATCACTCTGGAAGTGGATAAAGGCTCGACCCTGCTCGGCTCCTCCGATCACGGCGACTATCCGCCCAAAATCGAGTTTCGCGAGCCGGCATTGCGGCCGCTGGTGAGCGCAACGAATGCCGGCAACGTTTCGATCGTGGGCCAGGGAGTGATCGACGGGGCGGGCGAGAGCTGGTGGAGGATGGCGCGCCGCTTCAAGGATACGGGCATCATGGGCTCCGGCCATCCACGCCCGCGGCTGGTGGTCTTCGACCATTGCAAGCACATCCGGGTCGAGGGTATAACGCTCCAGAATGCAGCGTTCTGGCAGTTGGTGCCGTATTATTCCGACGACGTCGTCATCCGCAATATCAGGGTGCTCGCTCCCGCCGACTCTCCCAACACCGACGCCATCGACCCTTTCTCCTCGAGCAACGTAACCATCGATCACGTCTATGCGGATGTAGGCGATGACAATATCGCTATCAAGTCCGGGGCCATCAATTCACCCGGCGGAGACCAACCCAGCAGAGACATCCACATCTCCGATGCGACCTTCATGCACGGTCACGGTCTTTCTGTGGGCAGCGAGATCGCAGGAGGCGCGCAGAACATCACCGCCGAGCGGATTCACTTCAAGGGAACCACGAACGGCATCCGCATCAAGGCAAACCGCGACCGGGGCAACGATGTCAGCCATCTGCTGTTCCGCGATATCGATATGCAAGGGGTGAAGACGGCGATCCTGATCAGTGAGTACTATCCCAAGGTCATGCCTGAAGGAGCGGTTGCCGCCGCCCCGGTCACCAGGCTGACCCCGCATTTCCATGACTTTGCTATTGAAAACCTCACGGCTGTCGGTAGCGAGACTGCAGGGGTCATCATCGGGCTTCCCGAATCGCCGGTTGCGGGTGTGATTCTTAAGAACGTTTCGATCCATGCGGTCAAAGGAATGACTATCGGCTATGCCGAGGTGACCGGCAAGACGGTCACCATCCAGCCGCAAACAGGCGAGGCCATCGTTTCCCTGGCCGGCGCCCATGTGTCGATCCACTAGATTCCGCACTGCAACAGAAGCTGTGGCACGAAATTTGTGATGGAAGCAGATTCCCTGCAGAGAATGACAGAAAGAAAGGCAAAGACGGATTAGATTCGCAGTTGCTTTTCTTTCTGTCATTCCCGCAGGGAATCTGCTTCTGGTCTCTCAGGCATACTCGGTTGCTGGAGTGTCGGAAATAGATCTTGCCAGGCCGGGTTTACTCGCTCGATGTCGAGCGAGCGGGCTTGAATTGCGTCTGGTAGATGACACCGGATCTCGGCTATTTTTTTTCGGAGTCAACCCTTTTCTCCAATAAACGCTCTTACTAGATAAGCAGCTAAGAAGCGTAAGTAGGCGACGTTGGGAGAATCCCTCGTGATCAGTCACTGTTCCAATCCGAAGTGCCGGAAACCTCTGCTGTACCTGCGCGAGGGAAAAATCTACATATTCGAACTTCGGGACACGGCGGCTTTGCCTTCCAAGAGAGGCAGTTTCGCCCACCGGCTGGAGTATTTTTGGCTCTGTGGACCATGTTCCGAGGGCTTCCGCATAGAAAAGGAGGCTGACAACAGCATCCGCATCTTAGCCAAACCGCCGGAGGCGTTGTCCGCCTGAGATCAGTTCTTGATGGTAGGCAATTGAGGGATCCACTCCACGACGTCACGGTCGTAGGCGCCCATCAGCGCTTGCCAGCGGATGTAGGCGATATCCTGAAGCATCTTCCAGCCATCCTTCAAGTAGCTGAGCCGTGAGCGTTCATCATGGCCCCAGGTCACCGGCACCTCGCGCACTGTGTATCCGCGCTTGAGCGCGATAAAGAGCAGTTCCGGATCGAAGCCCCAGCGGTCGATTCGCTGCAATTGAAAAACGGTTTGGGCGACGGGGCGGCGGAAGGCCTTGAACCCGCACTGGGTATCGGCAAAGGGCAGTCCCATAACCAGACGGGTGACGGCATTGAAGCATCGTCCAAAGAACTGCCGGTAAAGAGGCTGCTGCAAAGTCTGGCGTCCACGCTCCAGCCAACGCGATCCGATCGCGATATCGGCTCCCTGGCGCAGCGCGGCGAAGAGGTGCTCGGCTTCCTCCATGGGCGCCGAGAGATCGGCATCGGTAAACATCACGATTTCACCGCGGGCGCTCAGCACCCCGTGGCGTACGCTGAAGCCCTTGCCCCGGTTTTCCTGGTTTTCGAGCAACCGAACCTCAGGATGGAGGGCGGCGAAGGCGAGAACGATCGCGGCGGTGGCGTCGCTCGAACCATCATTGACCACCAAAACCTCGGCCGGCCAGCCGCGTTCATGAATGCAGCGTAAAACCTCAACCAACGCATTACCGATGCGGGCGCCCTCGTTGTATGCCGGGATCACAATGCTATAAAGGGGTTCTGCCATAAACTTCTCTTGCCCCGCCACCCGGTTTGCCCGCAAATGAGTTTTTTCCTGGGAAAATGGACTCTAGCGATGAGCTTTGCAGATGAACCCTTCAATAATACGCTCGGTCCAACCGCATCTACCACTGGAGGGCCGGCTATTTAGACGTGTCGGAACAATTATTTAGACGCAGATCGGAGCGATTTGTTGATGCCGTCACCCGTCTACGGGAGGGCGGCTCGGATTTTCTTCCCAATACGGTCGATTTGCTGCATCTACTATGGTTGACAAGGGTTAACCTATTTCTGGAGCACATCGACCATGACCAAAGCAGACCTGGTTGAGGAAGTTACGCATCTTGGCGATCTGACGCGCCGCGACGGAGAAACGATTGTGGATACGATTTTCGACTCCGTGATCCATGCACTGCGCTCGGGCGACAAGATTGAGATCCGCGGCTTCGGAAGCTTCCGCATACGGCAGCGCCAGCCGCGGACCGGGCGCAATCCCAAAACAGGGGCCAAGGTGGACGTCCCAGCGAAGCGCGTTCCTTATTTCAAGCCAAGCAAGGAGTTGCGCGATTTGGTTAACCCCAAGGGCAACGGCCCGGAAACCCAGTCGGATGCCTCGGCGGAGCCAAAAGGCGAGGGACACAACGCCGCCTGATCTTTTTGAGGGGAAAGGTCCCTCACGCATGCGGGGTTGTCCAAATTAGAGATAGATCCTTCGTTTCTGGCACAGAGCTGGGCGCCCCAGGCTCGCGCAGCTAGCCTGGGTCTTTTTTCTGCACTACAGGTAATCCTTTGCACGGCAAGAGCGATGACACTGTCCATCGAGATCTGTGGAATCCCAGGTCCCAGAATCGGGACCTGGGGCACCCAAGATTGGTTGAAGGAAACCCGCCGCAAACCTGGTCAGGGTCTGATTCCGATTACGCTCAGCATGCGGCCGGTGAATCCCTGTTCTTTGCGGTGAGAGAAGAAGCGCCCCGTCTGGCAGGCGGTGCATTCCCCGGCAACAAAGATGGCGCTGGCTTTGAGACCCGCGGCCAGCAACTGGCGCCGGTTTGCTTCCGCCAGATCGAGATGCAAGGCCGGCCCCAGGCTGCCGTGGCCCGGCGCCCGCGCGGTCAGGAAGAGAAGCGGATACTTCTGCTTAATCGCATCGGAATCGGAGACTTCGCGGAACAACTGCGGAGCGTAGGCAAACTGGGACTCGAACTGATCACATACCTCTTCGCCCACGGCATAGCAGCATTGCCCAATGCCGGGCCCGATGGCTGCCACCAGATTCTTCGGCTTGGAGCCAAATTCCAGGCGCATGCGTCCGACGCCGTTTTCAACGATGCGAGCCAGAGTGCCCCGCCACCCGGCGTGGTACGCCGCCACCGCGCGCCGCTTGCGGTCGGCCAGCAAGACCGGGAGACAGTCCGCTGTCTGGATCCCCAGGAGCACTCCAGGAGTCCCGGTCATCAGGCCGTCACCTTGAAGAGCCGCCGGCTCAACACATCCGTCCCGCAACGCTACCCTATGGACGAGCGAGGAATGGATCTGCTTGATTGTGACCAGCGCAAGCTCCTGCTCGGCGGCGCACACCGCCTTGAGGAAGAGCCTGCGATTGGCAGCCACGATCTCCGCTTGATCCGCGGCCGTAAAGCCCAGATTCAGGTCGGAGCCATGCTCAGCCCCGGGACGGTAAACCCTGGTTTTTCCCCCTGTCCGCGTGCTAAAGCCATGGACCAGCCAGCCGAGTTTCGGATCGCCGGTCCAGCCAGGAACCTTAATTACATCGAGCGAGCGCGAGCTCTGGCGCGCACCACTCTCAGCCAATAGCCTGTCGATCTCCTGAAGTACGGATTTGCTGTGGCGGAAGGCCATGGACGAATCCATTGTACGTTCGCGGCGAGATCGCTTGGTGGGAGCGGATGGGCCCGCCTTCCCGCGGGCCCGCTCAAGAGGCTTCGATGGAGGGGATAACCTGGGGATTTTCGAGGATGAGAGCCCGCCATGGGCGGAGCTTCAAATAGAGATGGAATTCACTTCTAGGGTGGGGTAAATGTCAGAAGTAGCCTCTAGTCTGTCTGATTAAGATGCATTTTCACCTGCGGAGTTGTTCCACATTTCCCGAAGTTTTGGGTTTTTCCACAAAAAAATGATCTCATTTGACTGTGTCCGGGCGAAAAAGCCGCTCAACCGCCCTGCTCACCGTCAGGCGAGGCACGAATCTCTGAGCAAAGACCTGTATTTGGCCGCCTCGATAAGGAATGACCCAGCGTTTGCCCCGGGCCAGACCTTCCAGGCCGCGCTGCGCCACTTCCTTGGATGATTGATATTTGCGATTCTCCTCAGGCCGGGACCCGGCAATCTCACTGAATTCCGACTCGGTCGGGCCGGGACTCAGCGCGCTCACCAGCACCCCATAGCGCTTTACTTCCTCGGCCAGAGCCTCCGCCAGGAAGCGGTCGAAGGCTTTGGTGGCCGCATAGGTTGCCATATAGGGCACAGGCTGAAAGGAGGCGGTCGAGGCCACGATCATCATATCTCCGCGCCGGCGCCCCACCATGGCGGGAAGAAAGAGGCGGGTCAGATGGACCACGGCGGTGCAATTGACCTCGACCATTTTGAGTTGATTTTCGAGGTTGGAGCGAAGGAACTCGCCGTATTCGCCGAATCCGGCGTTGTTCACCAGTAGGTCCACAGGGATGCCGGCTCCCTCGGTCGCGTCGAATATCCGCTGGGGAGCTTCCGGCAGGGAGAGGTCGGCGATAATCTCTTGTGTCTGAATGGAATGCGCGCTGCGCATGTGCTCGCCTAATGCCTCCAGCCGGTCGCGCCGGCGCGCGGTCAGGATAAGATTGACCCCGGCGGCCGCCAGCTCGACGGCGATTGCTTCACCGATTCCCGCGCTGGCGCCGGTTACCAGCGCCCACTTGCCCTGCCATCTTTTACGCACGATCGTTGATGCCATGCCTTCTCTCCTGTTTTTGGCTCAGTCGGCCCGTTCCATAAATTTGTCATCTCGACCGGAGCGAAGCGCAGTGGAGAAATCCGCGGTTTCCCAAAAGATGACCACAAATCCTGGGTGCCCCAGGTCCCGACTCTGGGACCTGGGATTCCACAAATCGCGGTTACACACGTAAACCGCAAATCTCCCCGCTCCGCTGCGCTCCGGTCGAGATGACAAATAGGCAGCTTGTTTAGCCGCTGAGGGACTCGGTCTCGAATTCTTCTCCGATCCACTGTTCAAAGGCGTCCATGGTCTGTTGGCGGCCGAGGAAGTCCTGGATCAGCTCGCGTCCGGGCTTCGATCCTCCGGGCTCGAGAATCGCGTGGCGGTACCGCATCGCCGTGGGCCCTTCGAGCAGATTCGAGCGGTCGAATTGGTTGAAGAAATCAAGCGCGATGACCTTGTCGAACATATAGGTGTAGTAGTTGGATGAGTATCCGGTGAGATGGGTAAAGCTCGCGTACATGCGATTGCCGTCGACCCATTCATAGGGTAGCAGGCGCTTATAACCCTGCTCCAACAGCGCGTCAGGGTCGAGGCCGGCGGAGGGCTGGTTGTGCAGCTCGAGCGAATAGCTGGTGTAGAAGAGCTGGGTGCGCACTCCATCGGCGCGTCCGAAAGCGCTGGCCCGGTTCATCCGCTCAACCAGCTCCTCGGGGATCGGCTCGCCAGTCTGATAATGCCGGGCAAAGGTGGCCAGCAGCCTGGCGTCATGGAAGAACTCCTCCAGCATCTGCGACGGCACTTCGACGAAATCGCCCTCGGTGGCGATCCCGCTCACCCCCGCCCATTGCTGCTGGCCGCCCAGGATGGCATGCATCAGGTGTCCGAACTCGTGAAAGAAGGTCACCACATCGCTGTACTGCATCAGTCCCGGTTCGTCCGGCTTGCCGCCGGGAAAATTGCAGATCAGCGCTGCTTGGGGCTGTTGGCGGCCGCGAATTCCAGGAATGAGCGGAGCGGCGCTGAACCACTTGTCCTTGCCTTCGCGCGGGTGCATATCGAGGTAAAACCGGCCGACCGGCTGACCCCGGTCATAGACGTCCCAAGCAGTTACGGACGGATCCCAGACCTGGGCCTCTTTCGCCGGCTCAAAATGGACGTGGAAGAGCTTTTCCGCAGTCGCGAGCACTCCCTTCTCCACCCGCTCATAGGGGAAATACGGCCGTACGGACTGAGAATCGAAATCGAAAGCCGTGCGCCGGTACTGCTCATACCAGTATCCCCGGTCGCTGCTCTTGAGCGCCGTCAGCCCGGGCTGCTGTTGGCGGGCGAACTCAAGCACCATGTGGTATTCGCGCTCCGCTCCGCTGCGCGAGGCCTGCTCCAGCTCGGCGATGAAGGTCTTCATGTTTGCGGCCGAAGCGATCAGTTGATTTGCCGTCGCCAGATCCGCCCAGGAGGCGAAACCCAGGATAGAAGCTATCTCCTCCCGCACCTGGAGCAGATCCAACAGCACTTGGCGATTCGCCGGGTAAGCCCTGGTGTTGTATGCGCGAAACATGCGCAGCCGCAGGTCCTCGCTCTTGGCGAAGGTCATTACCGGCTGCATGTCGGGATAGTCGGTGGTAAGGGTGATGACGCCGTGCTCATCCGGGGGATGGTTCTTGATGTAGTCAGGCGGCAGCCCATCCAGTTCGGATGCCGCCCGCACTTCCACGCGGTTTACGTTCTCTTGCACGTTATTGCTGAAAGCCAGCGACAGCTCGGTCGCCCGGTCGGAGAGCTGGCGGACGCGAAGACGCGTGGGCTCATCCTTATCCACTCCGGCTAGACGATAGTTCAAGAGGGTTTGGGAGACATAGTGCCGGGTGGCAGCATCGGCAGAGGAGAGATCGGTGGCCTCGAGGGCGTGGAAAACATCCTGGTTGAGGGAGAGCGCGGTGCCCGCTTCCGCAACTCTCTGGGTCAGCTCACGCGCTTTGTCGCGCACCTCTTTCTCCGGATAGACGCTATCCAGGAGGGAGGCCTGCGAACCTGCGGCGCTCAGGGCAGCCACGGCGTCATCGTAAAGGCGGAGAGTATTTTCGAGGGTCCGCGGCGCGGCGGCGGAAACCAACTGCTCAATGCATCTCCGCTGGCCCTCGAGCTTGGCATTGACCCAGGCTTCCAGGGCCGCAGCGGTCAACCGGCCGCCATCTTGCTCCTGGCTGCCGCTTTTGGCCGGCTCGGCCGAAGTCCAGGGATTCGAAGTCCAGGGATTCAATTGGAGTTCCGGTGGAGTTATAGCTTTGGTTTCTTCCATGGCAAAGTCAGGCGCTTTGGGCATATTTCCTCCTGACTCCAGGGTAAACCAGGAGGGATAAACCAGGGATTTATGAGCCGGCGCTCGGCTTTTACCCGCTTTGATATAAGGTAAACGGTGAATCTATACGGCCATCGAGTTCTGTTGCATAGTAGAGCATTTCTCCTGATATTGTTGTGGCGCGAGAGTAGCTATGTGTAGCCATTTTTCGATGGATGGCTACCTTAGATATGCTCTTTGCTTTACACCGTCGGGAGAAATGCTCCAGGCCTGTTAAGATTCGAACCATTGTATGCTTTCTGCAGCTACAGCCTTCTCTCCTCAGCTCTTGCGCTCACGCATAGGCAAGGTATGTGTCGCGATTACCGGGTCGACGCCAGTAGAAATGCTGGAACGGGCAAGCGCGGCAGCGCGCGAGAATCCGTTTCTGGAGCTCCGCCTGGATTACCTGGCTAAGCCTCTGGCCGCAATGCCTAAATTGAAGCAGTTTCTGGCGGAACATGGAGAGGTCACGGCTATAGCGACCTGCCGGCGGACCGCCGGGGGCGGTAAGTTCCAGGGAACGGTTGCAGCGGAGCTGGACGTCCTGCAGAAAGCCGCTTCCAGTGGATTCCATTTAATCGACTTGGAACTGCAGTCGGCGGAATCGATCAAGTCAACGGAGCTGGAGAAACTGCGCACCCGCGGGGCGGCTCTGATCATCTCCCACCACGACTTTCAAGCGACCAAGGATTTGGATGGCATCTTTGAGCGCATCCGGCCGTATGAGCCGGAGTTCATCAAGATCGTCTCCACTGCCAAATCGCTCTCCGACAACGTAGTAATGATGCACTTTCTGGAACGCGCTCATGATATGGCCAACCTGATCGGCATTTGCATGGGGGAGCAGGGACTGGTCAGCAGAGTGCTGGGAATTCGCTCGGGCAGCGTCTTCACTTTCGCCTCCGCCGCCGAAGGCGAAGAGACGGGATCGGGGCAGATCGCCGCGCGTACCCTGCTGGAGACCTACCGGATAGGCCAGATTGACGCCGCTACCAAGGTCTACGGCGTCTGCGGCAATCCCATCAAACACTCGCTTTCGCCGATCATGATGAACACCGCCTTTCGCCGCGAAACGGTGAATGGGGTTTACCTGGCATTGCAGACCACCAGGCTCAGCGACCTGCTCAAGCTGGTGCGGGAGGTGCCGTTGCACGGCTTAAGCGTGACCATGCCGCTCAAGCAGGAAGTGATGAAGCACCTGGAGAACACCGACCCGGTGTCGGCGGAGATCGGCTCCTGCAACACCATTGTTCGCTCGCAGGACGGCAAGCTGTATGGCTTCAACACCGATGAGGGCGGGATTGTGCGGCCGCTGGAAAGGCGGCTGGCGCTGAAGGGCGCCAAGGTGTTGGTGCTGGGCGCAGGCGGAGTTGCGCGCGCGGCAGTTTTCGGCCTGAGCCGCAGAGGCGCCGAAGTCGTGGTGCTGAACCGCACGCCGCAGACCGCCCAGAAACTGGCGCGCGAAGCCAAGGCCAAGACCATTCGGCGCGACCAGGTGGCCAAGTCGAGCTTCGACGTTATCGTGAACGCCACCCCAGTGGGCATGCACGGAGTCAAACCGCAGCACATTCTCGAACCGAAAGAGATCAACGCCCGGCTGGTCTTCGATCTGGTCTATAACCCGGTGGATACTCCGCTGATCCGCATGGCGCGGGAAAAAGGGATTCACGTCGTCACCGGGATCGAGATGTTCGTCCAGCAGGGCGCCCGGCAGTTTGAAATCTGGACGGGAAAGCCGGCGCCTGAAGATGAGATGTTGCGGGTAGTCGTTCACGCTCTGCGCCAGCGGGCGGAAACAACTTCGGCCGAGCCCAGCAAGTAAACGCATCCGGCCGCTGCGAAACCTGCATCCCATTGATGAGCCGCTTATGACAATGATGAATCGCCGGCGCTTCAATGCGGTTCTCGCCGCCCTTAGCCTCTCCCCGGCAAGCCAGGCGATGGCAGGAGGACCTACTGCTCCGGAGCCTGAGATCCTCCGGCTGTCGCGCAACGGGTGGATGCCGAATAATCCGCGGCTGCCGGTCCTGCTCTACCGGTCCGTCCTTCCTGAGCCGGTCGTGGATCCAGCGTCTGTGTTTGAGGCGCAATTCGGACGCAACGGCTGGCCACCTCAATGGCGCAATGGGATCTACGACTTTCACCACTATCACTCGACAGCGCACGAAGTGCTCGGCATTGCCAGCGGCCGCGCTCTGGTGATGCTCGGAGGAGAAAACGGAACCGAGGTCACGATCAAGGCCGGAGATGTAGCTGTACTGCCAACCGGTACCGGCCATTGCAAGTTAAAGGCGACGGCGGATTTTTTGGTGGTGGGTGCTTATCCGCCGGACCAGGCCTGGGATATCTGCCGCAGCGCGCCTTCCGCGGGGGACAGCAAGCGTATGGAGCACTTACCCTTTCCCGCTTCCGATCCCGTAAGCGGAAAATCCGGCGCGCTGCGGAGGTTGTGGCGAACCGCAGATCTCCCCACTTCGCCGGAAAGTTAGTAGAAATTCATACTTCAAGCAGATCCAGGGTGCCCCATCCTTGCGCAACCGGGGTCCCCGGCAAGCGGAGCTTGCTGGGGTGGCTAGCAAGGGTGGGATACCACCACCGATGGCAGCAGAATGTGCTGAGATGATTCCGGCAGAGCGATAACGCAACTGCTACGGATCGCAGTGATGCCGCGGTTGCCGCTATTTACCGTTTTGCAGACGACTCTGCGGGGGGCCGCCCGGCGGTTGATATGGCTCCACTGCGAGAACGTTGTTCAGAATGCTGCGCTCCTGGGCCGAGAACTGGCTCTGAAACCGGGGGCTGGAAATAATTTCGTCGCGCTGTTGGGGCGGGTACTCGCGCAGATCGCGAAATGCTTTCTTAACCATCCTTTGCCGATCCGGAGGCAGGTTGCGGAGCTCTTCAGCGGACTCGCGCACCTGCTCTCGTTTTTCCGGGCTCAGGCGCTCCATCGCCTCGATTCGGCCAATGGTGCGCTGGCGTTGCTCCGGAGGCATGCTGTCGAGCCGCGCCAAGCCATTCATGACTCTCTGTTGGCCCTCCGGAGGCAGCCGGTTGAAGCCGGGCTCACTCTGCAGGGCCTTCTCCTGCTCGGGCAGGGACATATTCTTGTGCTGCTGCAGCCAGGCTCCTAAATGCTGTTGGGGGCCGCCCTGACCCTGATATGGAGGACGCGCCGCACCATTGCTTTGGCCGCCCTGGTATGAGGGACGCGCCGCACCATTGCCTTGGCCACCCTGGTATGGAGGACGCGCCGCACCATTGCCGCCGCCCTCATAGGGCGGTCGCGCTTGAGGAGGAGTATGTGGGGCGCCTTGGTAGGGAGCGCGGGCCTGGGGAGCGGGCGAGTGTCCCCCGCCGTGGCCATGCTGCGCCATACAGATACTGGGCAGCGCGGCCAAGCCCAGAAGCAGAACCGCGAAGACACCACGAGCCGCCTTCCCGGAGCTTTTCCCGAGATCGTCGCGCCGTGTCATCGCTTTCCCCCAACAGGCATCGAGCCGGAAGCAACCCCTGGCGCAGCCGTTCTATGAGTAAATGCAACCGGCAAGTCCCCAGGAGCGAACGCTTGCCACCCTATTTTAAGAGTGAAAAGGCTCCTGGGAACCCTAATTCGAGGCGCCGGTCGAGCCGTCGTCAGACACATCCAGAGCGTTCAGTTGCTGAAAGAGCTGCACGTTTCCGTCGTAGGACTGCAGATCGCGTACGGTCGCGGAAGTCTGAACCGCCTGCTCTTGGCCGTGATCGAGCAGGGCGAAAGTTCCCCCGCCGATGGCAAGCACAGCGGTCAAAGCTGCTGCCGCCCACTGCCGCATCTGCAGCCGGCTGCTATAGAGCAGCCACGCCCGCAGCCGTTCCACTGGGCCGGCAGGCGCGGCCATTTCTTCCGTCCGCAGACGAGCGTACAACTTCGCATCAAAGAAAGCTCCCGGCTCCGGCGCCGGCCATTCCTCTAACAGCTTCACCGTTGCTTCCAGAGCCGCAAGTTCCGACCCACAGTCGGCGCACTTGTTCACATGCTCTCGCACTTCGGCCGGGACAGATTTGGGCTCCAGCAGCAAATCCATCAAATTGGCACTCATCTTCCGGCAAGTCATAAGAATCCCTCAATTCCCGTTAAACAAAATCCTTCAGCTTTTGGCGAAGCTCCTGGTAGGCCCGAAACAGCAGAGACTTGGTGGCGGACTCGCTCAACCGTAAAACCTCGCCAATTTGCTTATAATCCATTCCTTGATACTTGTGCATTAATACCGCCGTGCGCTGCCGCTCCGGGAGCGCCATTACATGCGCCCGGATGGCGCTCATCCTCTCCTGGCGAAGCAGTTTCTGTTCCGCGCTGGGGGCCGTATCGGGCACATCCGGCGTGATGCCCGTCTCCGCATCCGGCTGGTCCAGATAAACATTTTGCGCCGCCCGCTCATGCTTGGTGTCGCGGGCGTGGTTTACCCCTAGATTGGTGGCAATCCGGTATAACCAGGTGCTGAACTTGGCTTCAGCTCTGTAGGACTGCCGCGAACGGTAGACACGGAGAAAAACCTCCTGCGCCAACTCCTCGGCTACGGCCTGATTGTGCACCATGCGAAACATAAAATGCACCATCGGCTTACGGTATTTTTCGATGAGCACGCCGAATCCGGCATCGTCCCCTTCGCGAACCAGAAGCATGATCTCCGCGTCGGATAGCTGCCTCCAATCCGCCGGAATGGAAGCAATCTGCTTCTCCCGTAAAGCACCCTGGAAGCCGCCTTGATCGATCGCTACGGTCGCCATACCCGTATCAACCCCGTCGCCCTCTTGAGGTTGCGCGAATTCGGGAGAGTTTTCCGGGTCTTCCCGCTCCTCGGCTGACTCCCCATCTCCAGCCCCAAGCGACGGGCCGCGAGGCTGACCGGGAGGCTCATAGGGGGGTTGGTTTGCGTCTCGGAAAACCATGAACTGTGTGGATTGTACGCGTTGCGGCACTCCGGGCGCTCTCCCCCATCGGGCGTCATGTAAACTACCCAAATGCTCCCTCAGCGCCGTCGCAAGCGGGGGAGTGGCCGATATCGGGCGCATAACTCAGCGGTAGAGTGCCACCTTCACACGGTGGAAGTCGTAGGTTCGAATCCTGCTGCGCCCACCATAGAATCAATGACTTACAGCAGGCTGTTCAGAAACATTTGTGGCGTTTTGTGGCAAATTCTCAGCAGGCACTTTTTCCTCCCCTCCTTTCATAAGCATTGCGTACACCGATCCCACCATCTCCCGCACGCTCTCCGGTAGCTCCTGCATGTACTCGTTGGCCGTCGTATCGGGCCGCGAGTGCCGTAGGTGCGCCTGGATGTCCTTCACCGACCCCATCTTCTGCGCCTGGGTCGCCATGGTTCGGCGCAGAATCTGGAAGTTCAGCTTGGGAAGACCAAGCTTCTCCGCCAGCGGCTTGAGAACGCGAAATCGGTAGTTCGAAGTATCCATAAAGCCACCGTCCGCGTTCGGGAACCCGATTCATCCCGGACGATGTTCCACCGCTCACGGGACCCGAACAGGTCGCTGGATTATCGATTGGTCCATCAGGCTTGGAGATCATGATGGCCCGACGCGTGCACTTCCACTACCGAGGCAGGCCCATCGCCGTCGGGCTGCACGAATAGTTGCCGGTCGTGAAAGGGGCGAAGCGTCGCCCGGTGACCCACGCTGAACAGAGTCGTCCGCGGAAGCAGATCACGCAGCAAGCGGTAGACGCGAGCTTCCGTTGCCTCGTCCACCGCCGAGGTCGCTTCGTCGAGGAACAGCCAATCGGGCTTCTGCACGAGAGCGCGGGCAAAGGCAATGCGCTGCTGCTCACCGGGAGAGAGTTGAAGTGCCCAGTTGCGGGTCTCGTCGAGCCTATCGGATAGCTCCGGCAGGCCCACCGCATCGAGCGCCTCTCGTAGGTTTGTGTCGTCCACACCTCCAGTCGGCATCGGATAGCTCACCACCTCCCGCAGTGTCCCGATCGGCAGGTAGGGCTTCTGTGGGAGAAAGAGAACGCGGGTGTTTGACGGCAAACGGATCTCGCCACGTCCGAAGGGCCAGATTCCGGCGATAGCACGGAGGAGGGTGCTCTTGCCCACGCCCGAGGGTCCAGACAGGAGCGCACTTTCGCCGCGCCCGAGCGAGAGGCTAACGTCCGCGATGAGCGGCCGACCGCCTGGAAGGTCGAGCTCCACGCCGTCCACGATCAGGCCCCCATCATTCCCGTCGGCGTGGTGAATGCCGACCTTCGTCTCTGCTTGGATGTGCGCAAGTTCGAGGGCGCTCTGGAACCCTGCAAGTCGTTCCACCACGGCGCGCCATGCAGCAATATCTGTGTAAGAGGAGACGATGAAGCTTAGCGAATCCTGAACTTGGCCGAAGGCCGCAGCGGTCTGCATAAGACCGCCGAGGAGAATCTGGCCCCGGAAGTAGCGCGGCGCTACGACAATGAGAGGGAAAATGATTGCTGCCTGCCCGTATCCGGCGGTCAGCCATGTGAGCCGCTTCTGCTGGCGCATGATGCCCCACCAGTTACGCACGATGTTGTCGAAACGTTCGCGGAAGGTACGGAGCTCGTCGGCCTCACCGTGGTAGAGTGCGACGCCCTCGGCGTTCTCACGGAAACGGACGAGGTTGAAACGGAAGTCGGCTTCGTAGCGTTGCTGGTCAAAGTTCAGGCGGACCAGCGGACGCCCGATCCAATCGGTAAGCCAAGTACCCGCGAGGGCGTACAAGAGAGCCGCCCACACGAGATAGCCACGCAGCCCGATGGAAGAACCGGGAATGATGATCGTCCCAGAGAGGCCCCAGAGAATTGCGACGAACGAGATCAACGTCACCACGGCGCGCATTCCGCCAATGCCGAGATTCAAGGTACTGGCGATAAATTGGAGCAGGTCCTCAGAAACGCGTTGGTCGGGGTTGTCAGCCTCACCGGCAACGAACTGCATTCGATAGTAGGCGCCTGCCGTCAACCACCCGCGCAGGTAGTGCTCGGTGAGCCAGCGCCGCCAGCGAATCTGCAGCATCTGGTTGAGGTAGGTTTGGTATACGGCGAAGATAATGAAAAGACCGGCGAGCCAGGAGAAACGAATCAGCTGGTGGAGAAAGACCGTGTAGTTCTTGTCCTGCAGGGCGTCATAGAACGTGTTATTCCACTTATTGAGAAGGACATTGATATAGACGATCCCGAGGTTGAGCGCGACGACGGCAAGCAGAAGCCCCCGCGCCGCCCAGCGGTCCTCTGAGAACCAGAATGGGTGAGTCATTGCCCAAGCATCACGAAGGACTTGGCGCAGGCCCGTGATGGCGAAGGGTCTCTGATGGTTAGGGCTACTTAGCGGGTTTGTTCGACTCAAATCAGCACTTCCGAGGTTGTCGGTGCGACGTTGATGTTCTGCGCCGGAACTGCTGTAAGCCGCCTTCCCGACGGTGCAAGGGGCTAGTTGATAACAGCAAGATCTTTATCGTTTTCGGTTGCACCGGTTTATCGGACGCGAACTCCTTCCATAGCCATAAATGCTCCCCGATTCTGTTTGTGGATTTCGCGCACTCCCGAATGGCCGCGGTTCGGACGATACGGACCATCAACGCAATGCCGCCCGCTACAGGAGATTGCAATTGAGGAGCCAAACAACTGGGTTGATCTCGCGTGACTATTTCTTACGTTTCATCGCAGTGGAGTCGTAATACCGACAACCTGTGGCGTCCGCTCGTCACAGCTACCGTGACCGCTATGTGAACCTCATGCCTATGCAGCAGACGGTCCGGAGCTTTGCAGGTCAGCCGTCCTTGCGGCCTGGAGAGTATCTGGAACATCTCGGATCAGAACAAATCCAATTATCCCTCGGCTTCCGAGCTGGTGAATCGCGGAAGAGTGAAAGTCAGCTTCATTCCGTGAGGCTCATTTCGAGAAGCCCAAAGGTGGCCATTGTGCGCTTCAACGATAGATCGACAAATCGGGAGACCTATTCCCATACCACTCTCCTTTGTGGTGAAGAACGTCTCGAAGATCTTATCGAGATCGGAAACACCTACGCCGGTATCAATCACCTCGCTAATCTGTGCCAAGATGTTGTATCTGCAATTTACTCTCCCTTCTGCTGCGGAAGCTTTTCCATACCTCGTGGGCGTGTTTGAAAAAGACTGCCTTCACAGCACTCGCGACAATTTCCCGCCCGGCGAGAGACACTTCGACATCGGCTTTCGCGGTAGGTCCTGTGAAGTGGCGGCTAGTCGATGGGCAGACGTACCTGTCGGAGTGATGACACTTGACCCTCTGAATCAGGGGACACGCATGACGAGGTAGGTATGTCCCTACTGCAAGAGCATAGAGAGTCGCTGTCAACCGTATTGTTTTCAACGGATATGTGATTAGGGGAATACCCGCTCGCGGCCTTAGTTCACCGCGCACTGTTTGGTAAGGCACGTGCTTCTTACATCGGTAGTGGAGTCATAGGAGGGAGGATCTGTTATGACACCAGTAATTGAGTTCTACATACCGATGAACTTCAGAAGAAAAGTCACGCCGGTTCCGCAGTCAGAACCCGGAAAAGTGATCGAGTTTTGCCCACCAGAGAAGAAATCGGCGTAGCGCAACCACGCGCTGCCGGTATGAATCATGAATTACGGCTGCTTCATCCCCGCGCGTCCGGCGTTGATCTTGTCGATAGCGATCTTCAGCGTGCCGGTCACATTCTGGTTGGCCGCTTTATTGAAGCCGATATGACTCTCGCTGATCTGCACGAACGAGAAGTCCTCTACTATCTTCTTCTTCCCCGAATTTGTCGTATCCGCCAGCAGCTTCGAAGTCGGTACGCCTCCAACCATCGACCAGACCAGCCCCGTACCCGCCCATTCCATGCACTGCAGAAAGCTACGCCGGTCGATACCATCTCCAGCAAGTACCTTCGGTTCATTCGGCTGCTGCGCCGTCTCAACCTCATTCTTATGTTTCATATCGATCTCCGTTACTACCTCTGCATCAGAAAACTGACCTTGCGGCTTTTATTACTTTTTAGATCTGTGTTGCGTAGGAGCCAAATCCATAAGTTCTCCGCAGGCTAGCGCTAGTAGCGACGAAAAGAAGTTTTAAAGTTCGTCCTCCGGTGCCCCCCGAAATAAGCCGAAACCAGCTAACCGAATCTTTCGTTGCCGAGCTTATCGATTACGTCCCGACAGTTCAGCACCTTTTCTATCAAGTCGAGCGGGCGATAGTAGTAATGATTGGAGGCCTCATAAGCGATCGTCGAATCGTACCGGGCAATCAGGAACTGGCGCTTGGCTAATTTGACTTCTTCTTCAACGAGCGTGACGATACGTGCTGCGACCGCCGACCGATCTGCGGGCGTCGCCTGCTTCCACTCGTCACGGAGGAGATAAAATCTAATTTGGTTTGCGACGCTCTGGAAATGCAAGTAACAAGTTTCGGCAATCCCAAGATCTTTCTGCGCTCGCCGCTTTTTACTTTCGTCGACGAGCGGAAGTGCCTCTCGGAAGCTATTCAATCCCGATTCCCAGAGTTGAGCCATTTTCGCAAATTGCCTTCGTACGGTCGCTACCGGGTACGTGCCCACCCAGTTTCGGTAGTCATCATAGGGAAAAAGCATAACTGTTGCTTTATAGCCCGTAGGATCCAGACGAAGCAGGTTGGATGGACCATGTTGGGTAGGAATGTGGTAGACGAGCTCGCCGCCCTCCATTGGGTATTCGACAAAAGCAGTGCTGAACGCCTCCCAGGCGGCAAGTATTTTTGGCGCGGCTTCCCGACCATACCTCCGCACGGCAAGATCACGGAGGATCTGACGGCTATCAGGAGGATTGGAATAGTAATATTCTTTAGCCACTTCATAGTTCGGCGACGGATACCCTCCAACGGTCCATGACGCTAGCAACCCGTGGATATCGGCTTTTACGAGCCGTTCGCAGTGTTCCGCGATCAGGTTGGGTACTGGAATGTAAGGAACGGCGGAGATCTCCCACGTGTTACTCCATTGCACTTTCGCAAGCGCGCGGAGCCCTCGTTGTTTTGCCATGTCCCAGTTGCGAATAGCTCGCGGCCCGGGGCCGACAACCGATATCGAATATTCCCCCACAATGGTCGGAAAGCCGCCACGGTCGGTGGGCTTGGCCCATTCGCTTACGCTCATCAAAGCCACATCGTGCGGCAAGCTTCGAATCACCCGCTCCGAGTCCGCATATCTCGCGTTGGACTGAACACTGACGTCGTAGATCGTGGCCCCGTTTTTAACCCAGTCCGCTCCCCACCCCCAGTCCCAAGCGATGACTTCCGCTCTTTCATTACTACGGCGCACCCCGTCTCGAAACGTCTGAATCACTTCTGCGATAACTTCCGAACCGTTGCGCTTAGAGCACCGCGGACAATGTTCGGCATGACCGTGTGCAAAACAATTTGTGAGATTCTCGGATGCTGTGATACAAAAGATTCCCCCCAGCCCTGGAACCTGAAGAAAGATGTGCTCCAGGCTTTCCGCGAGCCACCGACGTACTTGCGGAGTGCTCGTACACATGGCGAAGAAATGCGGACGGTCCGCGTCGTACGTTCCTTTAATTCTCGGATGATTGGAGAAGAACTCACCGGGCATGGCTCGAGGCTCGTTCAGATAGAGGTAGACACTCACACCATAGCGTTGGGCTCGATCCACGAGTTTCTTGAGGTTCTGTAGCCTAGTTTCCCATCCCATGCCAAATTCCGGAAATATCGTTGAAGGCGCAAGGGTGCGCAAAACTCCTTGTAACCACACCCCATTTATGCCAGTGCGCGCTAATTTTTCCAAGAAGCCATCGGGAAAGGAATCTATGCTTGGCTCGATTAACGGATCGCCGTAGAGTGAAAAGTATGAATAGACGCATCGTGGGTCTACGCTGGTCAACCGCCGCACGTCGCCCAACAAAATGTAAGGCGCCTGCCGATCTTCCATCTGATCTTGCAGGTAGTAAAAGGCTTGCCGAACTCCCGCAAGATCCCGGGCCACTAAAGTGATCTTCTTTTCTCGCACGCTTACGAGGAAGCTGCCTGCGAGCCCCGGTATGGATGAATCTATGGAAACTTCCAAAAGCCTCGAATGCCCTTGAGCCATCACACCCGATTTGACTTCACACCCAAAGGCCAAGCGTAGATAGGCTAAAAACTCACTTATCGCCTCAGAAAGATTCGCGTGTCGCTCAGAAGGCTGGAGCAGCGTCCAACCTTCACTGAAGTCCATCTCTTCGGCGGCAAGTTTCCTGTGCACCCCTGTTCGGCCCGGAGCCGGAGAGCTACTTAGATCAGCCACAAACTGGAAGGCTGGTTCTCCGGTATCATCGCCCCGCGCCCCCAACGACTCCTTCACCAACTGCTTGATTTTCGCCGAATGCCGCCTGATCTCTGCTGAAGGTTCCGCATAGCGAAGAGGGCTGCAATCGGGCTTTAGTTGTCCAAGCTTGAGCCAGAGGAAGTCGTCTTCGGCTAAATGATATTCATACTTCTCTCTGTCCCATCCGAGAAGTTCCATCAACTGCTCTGCTGGCAAGATATGCCAGTTTTGACGCACAACAGTAATATAGATTCTTCGCAATTGGTCTTCAGTGAGATGTGGTTTTATAGGCAGGCCCATTGAGTATCCAATGTCGAGGACCTTATCCGGCGTTGTTCCCAGTACCTCTCCCAGGCGATCGGCGTTCGCGAGTTCCCAGTTTCGCCAGACGAAAAGATGCAAGCGATCAGGGAAGTGTGACTCAGTGATTGGCGCCGGAGTTGGAGCGCCCTGCTCGATTTCCGGTTCCTGATCAGCAAAGCAATTCAACCGGCCTCGAGCTAGTAAGAATCCATAAAACGCACTCTGCTCTAAAAAAGTCCGTCGATTCATCATTCCCTGCCGTTCAGAAAGATATGTAATATATTATTGCCAAATCCGACCAGCTTGTGCTTTCCGTACTTGTGGAAGCTCCGTTGCGATGGGACAAGGGAGCCGTTACCACCGTGGATTTTACCTTTCTTATCCTGGATGTGTCGTTAGCGTAACCGAGTTGCACCCCGCATGTCCTGGACAGATTGTTACCACTGAAGGAACGGATCCGGCCGATTACCGATTGGTTAGATTGTTACAAATGAAAAGGAACGCAGTGCCCAGCACAACGGTTGAACTCCGCACCTAAAAAATGGAGAATCGTGTTCCCAGGGCCAAGAACTGCCCGCTTATCAGAGCCCACATTGCGCTGCATTCTTTCCACGTACCACTCACGGAGCTGTTCGCGCGTCTTCAATCGCTGATATCCGAAGATCACCGAGTATCATCTTTGTTCTTGTCAATCGGGTAATAGTGCTCCTGCAAACGTCTTACCTCCCAGGCATGTTCATGCAATAGCTTTTCCCAACGCTCGGCATCTCCAGGCTCGTACGCGTAGAAGCCTCGACCATCGAGAGTTCCCCGCTCTCCGTCGATCTGTTTCGCGGCGAATACGGGGGGCAATTCAGAACTGTTGCATAGACCCGGAAGAACACCTGTCATGGCCTTGGCGTAAAGGGCTGGACCGCCCGTTATGTCGATCCACCGAAAGGGGCCACAGAACGTAGCCCACAGTCCGACGCCATTGCGGAAGGCTTGATCGATTGTTTCGACGTCGCCAATGCCGAGTTCAAGAAGATATGCAGCTTCTCGATACATGGCATAGCTTAAGCGATTCAGTATGAAACCTGGGATGTCCCGGCTGACGATACAAGGCTCCTTGCCGATTGTGCGGCCAAGCTCCACGGCAGCCTGAAGAGATGTGTCCGAGGTCAGTTCGCCGCGAATAATCTCCAGGAAACGTGTAGCGTAAGCGGGGCCGGCCCAATGCATGCCGAGAAAACGTGAGGGATGCTTTCGGCCTTGCTGCAGAAGGGTGATTGGAAGTGCGGAGGTGTTACTCGCAATAGGAATGTCTTCGCCGACGATGCCCTCGATATCGTCGAATACCTGGCGCTTGACGGCAAGATCCTCCGTAACACTCTCGATGACAAAGGCGGATGGCTTGAGAGCATACACAGAGTCACACAAATTCAGGCGCTCAGGCCAAGAAGCAGCGACCTGCGGAGATAAGCCGATATGGCAGACCATCTCTCGAACAGCCCCGTCGATATAAGAGAAGGCTTCTTGCCGGGCTAGTTGCCGTGTATCGAAGGCGACAACACGAAATCCGGCGCCGAGAAGTGATGCTGCGATTCCCCGGCCCAAGAGGCCGAGGCCAAGAACGCCGATAGGATCGAATCTCATATTTTTAACCTCTATTGACGACTAATGATTTGGCTGCTGAAGTTCAACGAGTCCCACAATCCGATAACCAACGCCTCTTGGTGCGTCTCCAGCAATTTTTCCGGGCTTCTCGGCTTCGCGATCTTCAGCCGATCACTCTGTCAGGAAGATGATGCTTCCCGGGCTACCGACCGGTGTGTAGTGGCCAGTGAACATCAACAATCCTGTGTCGTGTTGAATGCGGAACGAGGTAATAGAGTCGCTCCTGCGATTGCATGCATAGAGAAAGTTCCGGCCGGGCTCGATGTTGAATTGGCTGGGATAGTCGCCAAAGGTTGAAGTTTCCCCCAGGTATCGCAAGACCCCGGTTCTGCCGATTGAAAAAGCGGCGATTGTGTCATGAAGTCGGTTCCCGGAGTAAAGAAACCGTCCGTCTGACGATACCAATATCTCAGAAGCAAAGCTTGATCCGGCAAATCCTGGCGGCAGAGTAGATATGGTTTGTTGCTGGCGGAGCGATCCGGTTGAAAGGTCATAGCGAAAAAATACGATTGTCGAAGCCTCTTCCTGAATTGAGTAGAGCCATCGACCATTGGGATGGAAGGCAAAATGGCGCGGCCCATCTCCGCTTGGAAGTGAAACAAAAGGATTACTCTCCGCTGCCGTCAGCTTCCCGGTGGGATGGTCGAAGCGGTAGACATAGATCCTGTCTTGTCCTAAGTCGGTTTGCAGCACAAAGCGATTTTGGTGATCTGCGTCGATCATATGCGCATGCGGCGCATCGTGTCCGCTCCACGCAAAGCTGCCGGGAGGGCTATTGGTTGGCTCTGCCTTGCCCACAAAGCCGATGTCCTGGTGGACCTCGGCTGCGGGTGCTAACGCTCCGCCGGGGAGGATAGGAAGCACCGCGATGCTTCCCCCAACATAATTCGCCACGAATAGATATTTTCCTGTGGCGTCGACGCTCAAATGGGCAGGGCCCGCTCCTCCGGAGTTCATCACGTTCAGGAGACTCAGATCCCCGCTTGAACGGTCGATTGCAAAGGCACTGACCGAACCGTTCTTGCCATCGAAGTCTGCAACTTCATTGGTCGCATAGAGATATTTACCCGATGGGTGAAGCCCGAGCCACGAAGGGCTTGGGCTCTCTGCCACCAGTTTCACCAGCGACAACGCGCCGGTCATAGGATTCATCTCGAAGAGATAAATCCCTCTTCCGTTGCCCCCATTGCCCACCGCCCCCGTGGAGGTGCCCACATATGCCAGAGTTTTTTTGTTTTGAAGGCCTCGAGCTGCGGCCAGAATTGACGGCGTTCCTAGAAGAGCTGCGGTCTCTTGGAGAAAACCACGACGCGAAATCGCCATGCTGTCACTCTTTTGCTGTCGCCAAGTCTTTCCCGTCAATAGCTCCCTCCAATTATTTCACACGCCGAGCGCTCTCGAGTTTGCCAGGAACGAGCGCGCCAGGTGCAGAAATTAGTTTGACTTCACGGATTGTATTGCAACGTGCGCGGTCATTCCGCCTTGATGATAGGGGGACCCCGCAGACCATATCGAAGTTAGCCGGCCACGTATTCTCTTGAGTGGGAACGTATCTTCCCCGATTATTGGTGTATGGGCGGCGCTGCCGCCACAGTAGTCCGCTTCTCTTTCCTCAATTCACAGGTCAAGTGAGAAATGATCACCGACAACGCTTCGCACCTGGTGCAGCGTTCGTGTAGCGGTTCAGGCTGGCAAATCCAGATAGTCAGCCGAAGCCAAGTAGTTGGCGAGCCAAGCCCAGCGCCGTGCCACATCCGGCGGCAAGCTCCCACAGCGCGCATATATTTCTTTTAGAGTCCCTGGAGGCACCGTGCCGACGACTCCCTCTGCGTCCGCTCCTTTCGAGTCGTGGCGGACGCCTAAGAGCCTTGCGTACCGTAGAAAATCATGAGCATTTTTGCTGCCTCCCAGTAACGGAGCGGCCACTTCGTTCAGAAACACTTCAAGATCTGCGTTGGAGTTCGCGACGCTCCCATAGTTTTGAAGGGCCAAATAATTCAGTTCGGCGCCGGTATCGAACGGGGAAACCTCGCCAAACAGAGAAATCGCGTCAAATCCACTGGCGCTGCTACGCTGTACCATGTCGGCAATCCAGTCAATAGATAGTTCCCCGCGTGAATGTCCGGCCCAATATGTTCCAAAGTGACTGCGCATAATATTTTGGCGTTGAATACTAGAAACCTTACCAGCACTAGTCCATCGCCGATATTCCAAGGGTTGAACATACTGGTCGCACACCCATTGTGCGAAAAGGCGGTCACCCTTGGGAAATTGGTCCAGGCATTCATCAGCCCATGGGGGCTTACCCTCGCCAAATCCCGGCGCCTCTTTGGGTCCTAAGTATGGCTCCGGATGCGAGTACGTTTCGCAGACAATCCACGCTCCTGGCGAAACGGAACGGATCGCCTCGGCTGCAATCGGGTACATGAGAGCCATATCCTCCCAGGAAAAAGTAGAAAAAGGATGTTTTCGCCGCTCCCGGCATAAGCCGCAGCGGCACACAGTGTAATCGCCAGTCTCGATTTGAGTTCCACCTAGAGGTAAATCATTGAAAAGCCAGCGAAGGGACTCCGCGGCAAACTCTTGATTTTCCGGCCGCGACGGACAGGCCACGTATTGATGTGGCTTATTCATTCTATTGCCTTCTTGATCAAGGGCTATCAGGTCAGGGTGGGATGCCAGATGTTGCTCAAGACTATTAGGTGAGTCGCCTTCATAATAGACGCCGCCGTAGCAGTTTAGACCGACGCCACAAAGGAGTCGCACACCCTGGCTGGATGCGATGTCAGACAGCTTCTTGGCGCTGTCAACGCCCCCGTGGGAATCGCGCAACAGGCCCCATACCACTACCGCATCCACCCCATGATGACTGCACCACTGGAGGAGGGCAGTGTAGTCGTCCAAGAACGTCTTCGTTGACCGGCCGTATTCATTGGCCGCTCCCATGGTGTGGGCCCCAGGGCGGTTAAGAGCCCATTCTGTCGAGTGATCCCACGTCCAGAACATTCGTGTCTTGATCGGTGGAGTGACTTTGGATGCTTGCGCTGGAGATCCTTGGAAACCGTCCGAAGCCGACAAATACACCGGGCCAACAGCGCCGACAGCAGTGGCCATTAGAAGTCGTAACATTTCGCGTCTACTGTGAGCCATATTGAATTTCTCCTAGAATGGAAGCTGCTGTCCTCCAGGTCCTTTATTATCTTTGCCGCCATGCCTCTCGATGCTCATTGTCTGTGCTCCCTTCTTTGAAAAATGAAATCTGTCGCGTTAGGTAGCGCAGATGGTTGCCCGCTGCCCGGAGGGACGACAGTTCAAGGCAGGACGGCTATTGACCCCCACCCTGCTAAGCACCCGCCATGCAAACAGCATTGGATAATTTGTTGGTTACCGAATCCGCTTCGGCACTTACAGCCAAGTCAACAGCCATGCATTGCGCGCCAGTACCGTCGATAGTTCTTGCACTCCGGAGGATAGCGTCGCACACGGTATAGCGGCTTCAGATGAACACCGATCCTATATCAACGTTGAGCCGAACGTTCACGGTCCGTCTCCATCTGCGGCCAACTTAGAATCGATGTTAATGCTGTCAGGCAGCGATCGATGTCCTCGAGGTCATTATAGAGATGTACCGAGGCACGAACGCGGCCATCGCCTCCCCAAACCACGATGCCTTCCTGCTCTAATGCGTGGCCGATCGCTTCTGACTGCGAGTGGCTAAAAGCCACTATGCCAGAAGCTTTATCTAAATCGCGGGGTGTCAACATGTCACAGCCAAGATGGTCGAATCCGGATCGCAGACGTTCCACTAGTGGACGTAGTTCCTCGTACATTACTTCTACATTAAGATCCAATAGAAACCTCAAGCTTTCGCGAAGTGCATACAAAGAGGGAAAATTAGGCATTCCCGCCGATAAGCAAGCTGCTCCTTGTTTGAGCGTATACTTCTCAAACCGATCAGGCGCGAATGCGTTTGTGACTGAATACCAGCCAAGGCTCACCGGACGCAGATGTTCGCGAAATTCCGGAGAAAGGTAGACCAAACCTAATCCATGCGGACCCATCAACCATTTGAAGCTGCTGGCCATCAGATAGTCGACACCATCCACACTTACGGGACATCGGCCGAGTGCCTGGGTTGCATCGATGGATAAGTGGGCGCCCACGCGCCGCACTTCGGCTGAGAGAGCGGGAATGCCAGTCAGATATGCGCCAGTTTTATAGCTGACCAAGCTCAACGAAACGAGACGGGTTCGGGGCGAGATGTATTGCGCGACAGTCTTCCATTCTAGAGCGCCCCGTTCCGCCGGTACGACAATCACTCGTACACTGCGATCTTTAAGGCGGAGCCAAGGAATTATGTTCGAAGGGAATTCAAGCTCACTGATGATGACCTCGTCTCCCGAATGCCATTCGAGCGAGCTGGCGAGGATGTAGAGCGCCTCAGAAGCGCTCGAGACAAACGCGATGTTGCTCTTTTCAGTGTTGAGTAAGTGGGCTGCCATCTCAAGCGTCTCGGCCTCGACCTTTTGGAGGAAACGGCGCCCTGGCGTACCCTGCTGTTTATCCCGGTAGTACCGTGAAAAAGCCTCAGCACAGCCTGGCGCCGGAAGCCCTTCTGCGGCGCTATCGAGATACGAAACTTCCATTGCCCGCGGGAAGAAAGTCTTGAATGGCATACCGAGCCTCTCCAGCCCCGGCGAAGTATTGATAGAGTGCGACTGGGCCCCATCGTAGTTGCGGAAAGACCTTGATTCAATTAGAAAAATAAGACTCGAAATGTCTGATAATTGTACACTGCTTCGTGCCAGGAGGATCTGTGGATCTACGTCAGCTCGAAATGCTGGTTGCAGTGGTTGATGAGGGGAGTTACTCGAAGGCAGGTGAGCGGCTGCACGTTTCGCATTCAGCGATTCACCGCCAAGTCAGGCTGCTTGAGGATGAAGTCGGCGATCGGATTTTGGTTCGGGATGGCAGGCACGCTAAATTGACGACCACAGGAGAGATCCTGCTCAACCTCTCGCGCCGATTGCAACAAGAAGTAGTCGCGGCGGAGCTTCAGATTCGCGAAGGGAAGCAACTTCAGTCCGGTCACCTACGTATCGGTACGGGCACGACGATGCTTGTTTTTTTCCTTCCACCCGTGCTGGACCAATTCCGGAAAGAGTACCCTGCTATCGAAGTGCAGGTTGTGACGGGAACTGCTGATTACATAGTCGAGGGAATTCAGAACGGTAAGCTAGACGCGGGTGTCATTTTAGCGTCCAGTGAGATGCGTCCCGTGGCGACTTCACTAGTGTGTGAAGTGCTCTATCAGGATGAATTCGTGGTTGCCGTCAGCAAGAATCACCCATTAGCGAAACAGAAGACAGTGTCGCTGGAACGCCTCACGGAATATCCTTTCATCACGGAATCGAAGGGCAGCCACATACGGCGGGTTTTGGAGCGTATCTGCGCGGAGGCTAAAAGCACCCCGAAGATCAGCATGGAACTGGAAAACGAAGAAGCGATGGAACCGATGATTGCGATCAACATGGGCATTGCTCTAGTGTCTGAACGTCGCGCTATCAGTGATCATCTGCACTATCTCCGCATCGCGGGGCGGCGTGTCTTTTGCGACGTAAACCTGGTCTTCCCCGAAAGGGAATACATCCAGAGGGCTGTGACAGAATTCGGCAGACTCTGCCGCGCGTTTTCTAAAGAAAGGTCACGGAGATGACAGAAACTCAGAGCCCATCGCGAACCAGCGCCGTACAGAGTTCAAACGGTGCGAATCGGGTCCTGCTCTTGCTGACGCTCGCAGTTGGCATCAACTATATCGATCGAGGAGCGCTGTCAGTCTCAGCGCCGCTACTCTCCCGAGAACTGGCTCTTTCACCGGCCCGCCTTGGGTTGCTCTTCTCCGCGTTCTTTTGGAGTTACTCGATCCTTCAACCCATCGCAGGCTACCTCATCGACCGGCATGATGCGAAACGTCTCCTGGGCGGTGGATACCTGTTGTGGTCGTTGGCTACGGGATCCGTAGCATGGATTGGCCGGTTCGATCTGTTGTTCGGGGCGCGCCTCGCCCTCGGAGCCGGCGAGAGCATTGCATATCCGGCGTACTCTAAAATTCTTATTCAATATTTTCCGGAGAATCGTCGCGGTTTCGCAAATTCAATTCTGGACGCGGCGGCAAAGGTCGGACCGGCAATCACCATTCTGCTAGGAGGCTTGTTGATTGCTCGCCACGGATGGCGGGCGCTCTTTGCTTGGTTGGGCGTTGTCAGTCTATTGTGGTTGCTGCCTTGGACGCTCTGGGGACCAGCTGCAACTGTAGGCGGCCAGCCAAGTCAAAGCGGCTACGTCTCTATCCGCCAGGTTATTAGCAGGCGCGAAGCGTGGGATACCATGCTCGGCATGTTCGGGTATGGCTATGTCTGGTCCTTCCTGTTGTCCTGGCTGCCAATGTACTTGGTGAACGAGCGTGGTTTTTCGATAAGATCCGTTGCTTTCCTGGGTTCGGTTCCTTTGTGGGGAATGGCCGGGACATCGATATTGGGGGGTTGGTTGTCTGATCGATGGATTGCCGCGGGGGCTTCGGTAACTCGTGTACGAAAGGCCTTTGTCCTTGGAGGTCTGCTGCTTGGCTGTGTGACGTTATTCCCTATCGTATTTGTCCGCGATTCAGATCTTGCGATTCTCCTTCTCCTGACTGGTTGCATGGCGCTTGGATTTTTCACCTCGAATGTCTGGGCGATTACGCAGACATTGGCCGGATCCCGGGCAGCGGGCTTATGGACCGGCATCCAGAATGCAATCGGCAATATGGGTGGCGCCATAGCCCCTTATGTTACCGGGGTTATCGTCGAGCGAACTGGTTCCTATTTTCTGGCTTTCGCAGCCTGCTCGGCTGCCCTATTAGCGGCCTTTGTAGCATATGGCGCATTATTAGGGGAAATCCGTCCATTGAGATGGAAAGTTAACTCCTGAACTCGCGCCGGGAACGAGTCTCAGCGGTCACTTTTTTCGACCGTCATGGTCACACAATTCTAATGGCTTGATTCTGTGAACATATGGGATACCAGCAGGTAGGAGCCGTATGTACCGGGTCTGGAGAACCGGTACGACGAAATGTCTATGTGGTTAGGACTAGATAAGGGTTACATCGATGCACACGTGCACCTTTGGACGGATGATTTTTCGAAATATCCGCTCGCTCCCGGCTTCAAGCGATCGGACCTTGCTGTGCGACGCTTTACGGCTCGGAATATCCTGGCGGCCGCCCTGCCCAATTCAGTTCAGCGAATAGTTCTGGTACAGATGAGTTACTACGGGTTCGACAACCGTCTTATGTTGGACACCATTGCTCGTTATCCGTCCCGCTTTCGCGGAATTGCCGTGATCGATGTGGATCAAGAAGATCCTGCGGAGATGATGCGGCGATTGTCACGATCCGGTGTGCGTGGGTTCCGCATCATGGCGGTGGATCCAGCAGTCAAGCCACTGGATCGTCCTGGGCTGAAAAGAATGTTCGCGTGCGGCGCGCGTGAAAACCTCGCGATGTGCTTCCTGACCAGCCCGGAACTCTTGCCCGGGGTCGGCGCCTTATGCGCACAATTCCCGCAGACCCCAGTCATCATCGACCATATGGCGCGCATCGGAATGAACGGATCGGTTCGCTCGCGAGATGTCGACGCTCTGTGCGGGTTGGCTAAGTATCCACAATTAATGGTGAAGGTTTCAGCCTTTTATGCCCTGGGTCGTAAAAGGCCGCCACATGACGATTTGGCGCCGTTAATTCAGACCCTGTACGGGACCTACGGCCCGTCGCGGCTGATGTGGGGATCAGACTCGCCCTTCCAACTCATGCATGAGACATATCGCGACAGTATTACTCTTGTACGCGATCGGCTAACGTTTCTCTCGAACGCCGACAAAGAGCAAATTTTGCGGGGCTCCGCCGAGAACCGTTTTTTTCGCTAATTTGTTCCAGTGCCGGCCCCCACAGTTTACCCGCGCCCCGGAATGGCCGCCCGCAGACCGCGCTCTCCACTTCTCAGAAAAGGATGCTCGGATAGGCCATTGTGAGAAATACTGACAGAGCAGGTCTCATAATTCTAATTGATTTGACATTGAACACCGGCGTAGACTCCCCACCAATCCAGGTCAGGTTCGACACCATCTCAATGCAGGAGGACTATTTATGAGGCCAAGTGCTGCTTCTCAGAAGTCCGCTCTCATTCAATGGGGGGCGATCATGGCTATTCTGTTGTGGGTGGGGGTCATCCAAGCTCGGGCTCAGGTCGGACAAACTGGGGCGACCGGCACGGTAACCGATGTCAGTGGTTCTATCGTAGTTGGAGCGACAGTTACCATCACGAACCAGTCCACGGGCGTCGCGTCGAGCACAACGACTGACGGAGCTGGAATCTACGTTTTCCACAACCTTATTCCCGGTACGTATAACGTCTCGGCGCAGGCTGCAGGATTCGAGACCTTGGTCCAGAGCAATGTAGTAACGGAAGTCGACAGGGTTTCATCAATTAATTTCAAACTGACGGTTGGCTCAACGACCCAAACGGTCAACGTGCAAGCCAATGCAACCCCCATCAATACGGAGTCAGCCACAGTAGGCAATCTGGTGACGGGTAAGGAGATCGCGGACGTTCCTCTGAACGGCAGGAATTGGGTGTCATTGAACCTTCTGACACCCGGTGCGGCACGGTTTTATGGTACCAGCATGTCGTTTAGCAATATTACGGAATCTGTAGCACCGGGCAACTTCGTGGTGAATGGACTTCGCGGAGGCAACAATTCGTATTTCCTTGATGGCGTAAACCAGCAAGACGTCGAAGATTTTATTCTCTCTGTTATTCCGCCTCTCGACTCGCTCGCCGAATTCCGGACCGAGTCAGGGAACTCAAGTACGGAATTCACCGGCGGCGCGGGGGCTATGGTCACTGCGGTCACCAAGAGCGGTACAAATGAGTTCCACGGCTCTGCATGGGAATACATCAGGAACAGCGCTCTCGACGCGCGAAACTACTTTTCCACGACGGTCCCTGAATTAAGGCGAAACCAATACGGCCTAGCGGGAGGGGGGCCGATCCGCAGGGATCGCACATTTTGGTTCGGAGCCTGGGAAGGATTTCGGCAAGTTCAGGGGCAGCCATATCTAGGTAGCTACCCTACCGCGAGTGAAGTCGCTGGAAACCTGTCAGATATGGGCAAGACTATCGTCGATCCGCTGACTGGAGTTCCATTTCCGGGAAACGTGATTCCGGCCAATCGAATCAACCCGCTCAGCACCTCATGGCTCCACAGCTTCATCCCGCTGCCCAACACAAACCTTCCGTTGGCACAGGGGAACTATGTTGTCCAGAGGGTCGAGCCGATTACCTACGACACCGGCGTCGGTCGTATCGACCAGCGCATTGGACAGAACGGAAACTTATTCGGCCGGTATATTTATACCCTCTCGAGTGCGCAGGAACCGACCATCTTGGAGTCTTTTTCACGCACACAGACCCGCCCCGGCGAAGACATTGCCATCCAGTATTCGCATCAGCTTAACTCCAGGCTGGTGTTGGAGGGCATGTTCGGATATCACCTTTACGACGATCGCGAGCCGGAGGGCAACGCCGGTAATCTGAATATGATCGATGCGCTTGGTGTTCAAAACGATCCGAATTTCAGCAATGCGCCGGATTCCGTCGCGGGGCCGCCGCAGATTGTGGTAACTGGACTCTCCCAGTTTGGAACCTCCTACTTGGGCCGACCCAGGGAAATCAAGAACCGCGGCTTTTACTACAATGGGTCGGTTTTCCTCACGTCAGGGGCCCACGCCATGAGGATGGGAATCAATATCGAGAACAATCGTGCCGATTTTCCTGAGACTATCATTCCAACGGGTTCGTGGAGTTATACAGGACAGTTCTCGGGATTAGGTTTCGCTGATTTCCTGCTGGGCTATCCCAGAACCGTTGGTGTGCTTCCCGATCCGTTTAATCCGGAATCTCGGCGCGTGGCTGGAGGGGGCTGGTTCCAAGATGATTGGAAAGCGGGCCCCAAGCTCACCCTGAACCTCGGCCTCCGCTTCGACATTGATACCAGGTATGACTCCGCCGACAATAGTGTTGCGAACTTTGATCTCTCGAGCCCTCCCGTTGCTGTCAACATCACTCCTGCCACCAGGCCGGCGGGATGGAGCAGAGCTCTTGTGGATGGTCCGGCGTACCTGTGGTCTCCTCGCGTTGGATTCGAATACAGACTCGGCAATACTACGGTTGTCCGGGGCGGTTATGGAATATTTTGGCAGCCAATGACCGCCGATCCCTATGTCAATTACTCCATCAATCCACCATTCGAGCTCAGCATCTCTTCAACCATCGACGTGTCACAGCTTCCGACATTCAACCGTTCATTGCCCCTGGCTTCCTCCGCCGCGTCGGCCTTAGAAGCGATTGCCATCCAGAAGAATTTCAAAGACGGCTATGTGCAGCAGTGGAATCTGACGGTGGAACACGGCATTGGTGCGACGACCTTCCAAATAGCCTATGTCGGAAATACAGGAACCCAGTTGTACCAGAGCATTAACGTAAATTTGGCTCCGCTCGGGCCGGGACCAATTGTGCCCCGGCAGCCCTTCACTGAAATGCGTGTCGCGACAGGCGGAGTCGTGACACCAGGCCTGCAGCCGGTGGGAGCGATCTCCTTTCAGGGCTCCGGAGCAAACTCAAACTACAACGGCCTTCAAATCAAAGTGCAGCGTAGATTCGTGAGGAATCTTTCATTCACCGCGTCCTATGCCTGGAGCAAGGCAATCGACAGTAACGACGGTAGCGGAATCGAGAGCTATCCTGAAACACTACAACAGCCTTTGAACGCCGCCGCAGAGCGGGGCCTCGCCCAGTTCGATCTGCCACAAAGCCTTACATTCGATTACGTCTATATGCTGCCTATCGGCAGGGGCCAGAAATTTTTGTCCAGTGGCGTACCCGCGCAGATCCTCGGGGGCTGGCAATTGGAAGGCATCACGAGCTTGCAGAGCGGAACGCCATACACAATACTGAACGCATACGACAATCTGAACAACGGGGGTAGCGGCTATCCAAATGTCATTTGCAACCCTAACTATGGACGCGGCCGGTCAAGTGCCCAGAAGGTCAACGAGTTCTTCAACACTAGTTGCTTTGTTCCTGCTGGTGGTGGAGTACTTAACGTTCCAAATTACACCTTCGGCGACGAAAGGCGGAACGGTGTATTCGGCCCTGGTACCAACTTCTGGAGCACAAGTCTTAAAAAGAACTTCTCAATAGAAAGACTAGAGTTTCAGTTTGCGGCCGAATTCTTCAACGTCTTTAACCGCACAAATTTCGGGATCATTCCGCCCAGCGTATTCGATGGTACTCCAGAGTTGTCGTTCGGTACGCCGCAATTTGGTAAGTTGTTTTATACGTCTCAAGACAACCGCGAGATCCAGTTCGGATTGAGGATGAGTTTCTGACTCGTACGACGAAGATCATCATTCCATCGAGCCCGGAGGGAATTCAGATCTTCTGGAGCTGAGTTCCCTCGATCTCCGTTGCCATCGATAGAATTTGTACAAGTTAGGCAAGCACAAATTAACAATGAAGAAAATGGATCTGCAGCGGACATTATTGGACCTTGTCAGTATCAACAGTGTTAATCCCGCATATGCTTTCGGCCAGCCAGAAGAGAGAATGTGATCGCGTGCCTTCCAGGGCGAGATCGTTCGCGTCTGATCCTGTTTGAAGCTCACTGTGATACGGCCGGTGTTGATGGCGTTGAGGCCCCGCTCTTTCCGACCATCCGCGACGGGCGGATGTACAGGCGTAATATCCCTACGATTATTCTAGGTCCTGGCAGCATTGACGAGGCCCACACCGCCGATGAGTTCGTCGAGCTGGATCAGCTTGAGCACGCATTCGAGGTATATCGGAAGATCATGATGGCGTTTGAATAATCGCCGGTTGACGCCATGCGCGTCGATTGAAGGAGGCGTGGCGTTATGGATCGAAGGACATTCAACAAAACAATGGTCGGTGGAGCTATGTGGCTCGCCTCACCATCAGTAAGTGCAGCTATGGCGGCGGAACCATCCCCGGCGGTTTCGGAGGTGACAGAAGCGGTCCGACCAAAATGGCCTGAGCAAGTGTACCGCCGTTTGCTGGTAGACACCCACGTTCCAGACTGGGACCCCGTCCTGCTCAGCCGCTTTGATGCTCACGATTATGTGGATACGATCGCAGATGCGGATTTTCAATGCCTGATGCAGTATGCGATTTCCTGTGCTGGGCTATGTCTCTGGCCAACCAAGATCGGCACCGTACACCGCGGCATGAACGGGCGCGACTATTTCGGTGAAGTGATGAGTGAGTGCAAGCGTCGGGGCTTGTATCGTGTCGCCTATTTTCATGTTGTATGGGACAACTGGGGATATCAGTTTCGCCCCCAGTGGAGGTTCCGGCCAGCGGAAGGCGATGCAGAGGTGATGAAGGGACGTTACGGATACACCTGCATCAATACCCCCGCGCGCGACTACTACCTCGCGCTCGTTCGCGAACTCGTCAGCAACTACGACTTCGAGGGAATCTTTAACGACATGATCCTGTGGCCGGGGGTTTGTTATTGCGAATACTGTACTGCGCGTTTTCGCAAGGAACAAAATGCTGAGGCGCCAAGAGTCGTGGACTGGGATGATCCGCTATGGCGGACTTTTCAATCGTCCCGGGAAAGATGGATGAGGGAGTTTGCCGAAGAATTTACGCAAACGGTGAAAAGTGTGCGTCCAATCACGGTCGAGCACCAGTATGGCACCGTTCTTTCGGACTGGCGGACCGGCGTGCCTTTGGAAATGCGAGACGCTTGCGATTTCGTTGGAGGTGATTTTTACGGTGGAGCGGCCCAATTTTCTCTTGTCTGCAAAACCTTTTATAGTCTGAGTCCAAAACGTCCGTTCGAGTTTATGACTTCCCGCACCTGGGATTTGACGGACTTTGTAACCATCAAGCCGGTTGAAGAGTTACGAATCGAATCCGCAATTCCAACGGTCCACTCAGCTGCGCTCCTGTTCATCGATGCCATCAATCCGGATGGAACCATCAATCACGATGTTTATCGCGTATTGAAGATCATGAACGACCGCCGGGCGGTCTATGAGCCCTTCTTGGGTGGAGAACTGCTCGGTGATGTCGCAATTTATTACGACAAGCAGTCGATGTACGATCCTTCGCAGAACGGAACTCCAGTGGAGCAGCTGCGTGGGCGCAGCGACGTAAGTAAGATCGCCCATCTTGAAGGCGTCGTGGGCGCGGCGCGAGTCTTGCGCGAGGCACACATTCCGTTTGGAGTCATCACCAACGTTACTCTCGATCAACTAGAAAACTATCGGGCTGTCATAATTCCCAGCGTTCTGGAGATGACGCCGGAACAGGCAATCCGGTTCAGGCGTTTCGTCGAAGGCGGCGGGGTGCTCTACGCTAGTGGTCCTACCTCACTCGATCGCTTCGCCAAGCCGGTACCGCGCTACTTGCTGGAAGACGTCTTCGGGGTCCGCTATCGGGGAACTTTGGGCAATCAGGTCACCTACTTCACCGTGCAGGATGCGGAGCTCAAGAAGACGATCTGGCCGCAACACGAAGTCCTCCAAAAAGGTCCCATGATTCACGCTGAAGCTTCAGTCGGAGCCGAGGTCCTGGCCACCGCCACTCTCCCGTTCGCAGATCCTGAAGGCATCCATGTTATCGGGAGCCGCTTTGCCCAGATCATCAGCGATCCGCCGGCAGTCTCGCCGGGGACCAATCCCGCGCTTGTAATCCACTCATTTGGCAAAGGGAGGGCCATATGGTCGGCGGCCGGAATTGAATCGAGCGATCATGCTGTCAACGCGAGGACGTTGACTTCATTACTGCGCCGCGTACTTTCCGAACCCTGGCGATTCGAGGTTGATACACACCCAGCAGTGGAAATGACGCTCTACCACCAGCCGGAACAGAGCCGTCTGTTGGCCGGGTTGCTCAATATGCAGTCCATCACCCCACCGCTTCCAGTGGGGGCCAAGGTACGGGTCATGTTGCCTTCGGGCCGGCGGGTTAGCAACGTGGTCCTTCTACCCAACCGCAAGCCGCTCAAGTTTGATATCGCGGGACCGTATGTACAATTCTCCGTCGACCCTTTCGAGATTCTGGCCATGGCGCTTGTCCAATACGTCTAGAAACCAGCACCTGTATGTCTGAGGAATCATGGATAACTTGTCACAGTTGCGCGTCGGATTGATTGGCTGCGGCTCATTTGGCGAGAGCCACTTGGCGACATTTGACGGTATCCCTTACGCACGGGTAATCGCGGTGACTGATTTGGCGCCCGAGCGTGCTCGCCGTGCTGCAGAGCGCTACGGAATTCCTCATGTGGCACGCGACATTGAGGAGCTTGTCACCATGCCAGATATACAGGCGGTTAGCGTGGTCACAACCGAAGATCAGCACCTTGAGCCTGTGTTGGCGGCGCTGGCGAGGGGCAAGCATGTCTTCGTAGAAAAGCCAATGGCGACGAGTGTCGAACATGCCCAACAGATGATTGACGCCGCCAGCAATAGCGGCTTAATCCTGATGCCCGGGCATTTGCTGCGATTTGAATCCAAGTACGCGACGGTTAGGGAACAGTTAATAGCAGGCCGTTTGGGACGTATCCTATCTATTTATGCACGCCGAAATCGGCCGAAATGGCAGGGCCGAATCTATAAACGTACACCGCTGGTGTTGGAGACTGCGATTCACGATATCGACACAATGCTTTGGTACGTGGGGACCAAGGTGAAATCGGTGTGGGGCTGGGATGTTTCCGCTGAAATGGATTCACAGGCCGATCTCTTTTGTGGAGTATTGCGCTTTGAGGGCGGAGTGATCGGCATCATTCAGACGAGCTGGATCCTTCCGGACAAGACGCCGTTCCTGGACGACTGCATGCAGGTTCTGACAGCGTCTGGAGTAGCCAATATTGACGTCTTGCATTCAGGGCTGAGTTTGTGGACAGAGGATGGCGTCGAGGGCCCTGACGTAAGTTATGAACCTCGGTTGTTCAATTCAGTTTACGGTGCTTTGAGAGAAGAGCTTGCCTATTTCGCGCTGTGCTGCCTTGAGAGGAGCCAGCCTACCATTGTGACCGCGACTGATGGACTCGAGGCAATCAAGGTGAGTTTAGCACTGGTGCAGGCTGCAGCCGAGAATCGCGAAATTCACCTATAACAAGCGGACAGAAGCTTCCATCGCTCGGACTGTCCATTTCAGCTAGGGCGCGAAACGTATGAAGACGCCATATCCTTGGTTCGGGACCGGCTCGACTTCATCTCAAACGAAGACAAGAAGCGGATACTGCGGGCATGAAAGAGGAGTTGTTCTTTCGTTGAGGCTCTAGCTGCTTTCATTCCTACATCCGCCGTTAGCAATCCTGGTTCTGTGTCATCCTGATCTGTGTTTGCAGACGCGGCTCGTCGAGGGACACCTAAGTTGTGGTCAAGGTAACATGAGAAATTTGGCTAATCGTGCGGGCGCACCGACCCGGCAGGCCGCAGAGTGGCTGTCAAAGTTTGAGGCTGCACTTGGCCGTGCCGATTTTGCCGCGGCGTCGATGCTTTTTTGCGAGGAGAGTTATTGGCGCGACCTCGTGTCCTTTACCTGGAATCTCAAGACGGCGGAAGGCAGAGAGAATATCAAAGCGATGCTGGAAGCTACCGTGCTGACGACCGGACCTTGCAATTGGCAGATCGATGGCGAAGGTACGATGGACGAGGGCTTGGTGCAATGCTGGTTTACGTTCGAAACGACTGTATCGCGAGGCAACGGATACCTACGTCTGAAAGACGGTAGTTGCTGGACGCTACTTACCACAATGGCGGAGCTCAAGCAGTTTCCCGAGAAAGCAGGCGAAACCAGGGTTCGAGGCGTGCAACAGGGTGTGGTGAGAAATCGGAAAAGTTGGCTTGAGATCAAGGCTCGGGAAGAGACCGAGTTAGGCCATGCCAGCCAGCCTTACTGCGTGATCGTCGGCGGCGGACAAGGCGGTATCGGCCTGGCAGCGAGGCTGAAGCGTCTCGACGTGCCCACTATCATTCTTGAAAAGAACAAGCGCCCAGGGGATTCCTGGCGCAACCGCTACAAGTCGCTGAGCCTGCACGACCCAGTATGGTACGACCACATGCCTTACCTGCCGTTTCCCGATCACTGGCCCGTCTTCTCCGCTAAAGACAAAATTGGCGACTGGCTAGAGGCGTACACGAAAATCATGGAGCTGAACTATTGGCATTCCGCGGAGTGCAAGAGTGCCCTATACGACGAACAAGCGCAAGAGTGGATAGTAACGGTCGACCGCGAGGGTCAGACCGTTGTTCTGCGGTCCAAACAGTTGGTTCTGGCGACTGGAATGTCGGGAATGCCAAATGTGCCTGAGATCTCGGGCGCAAGCACATTCAAAGGTGTGCAGTGTCACTCCAGCAAATTTACTTCTGGTGAAGAATACAGGGGCAAGCAGTGCGTGGTTTTGGGTTCCAACAACTCTGCCCATGATATTTGTGCGGACCTGTGGGAGCACGGTGCCGATGTCACCATGATTCAACGCTCTTCCACACACGTGGTCCGATCAGACGCCATAATGGAGCTGCTGTTGGCCGGTTTGTATTCCGAGGCTGCGGTGAAAACCGGCATGACCACGGACAGAGCAGATCTGACTTTCGCGTCGGTGCCCTACAAGGTGCTGCACACTCAGCACATCTCCATTTTCAAGGAAATCGCGAAGCGGGATGCGGCCTTCTATGAGCGCCTGTCCAAAGCAGGCTTCCTGTTGGATTTCGGTGAGGATGGCTCAGGCCTTTTCATGAAGTATCTTCGACGGGGTTCGGGGTATTACATCGATGTGGGCGCATCGGAATTGGTTGCTGAAGGCAAGATCAAGTTGAAAAGCGGGGTCACGACGGAGCGAATTAACGAACGCTCCGCAACTCTTTCCGACGGCACCGAACTGCCAGCTGATTTAATCGTGTATGCGACAGGTTATGGTCCGATGGAAACTTGGGCAGCCAAGCTCATCTCACAAGAAGTCGCCGACAGAGTGGGCAAGTGCTGGGGTTTAGGTTCGGGCACGGCGAAAGATCCAGGGCCATGGGAAGGAGAATTGCGCAATATGTGGAAGCCGACTCGGCAACCGTCCTTGTGGTTTCACGGCGGGAATCTACACCAGTCGCGTCACTATTCGAAATTCTTATCGCTGCAGATCAAGGCTCGGATGGAAGGCATTCCGACGCCGGTGTACGGCTTGGCGGGGGGTCCACCAATGGAGCCGGAATTGAATCGGGCGCTCCCTAAGGCACGATACGATAAGCGCCGAATGTAGAAATCTATCAGAGGTTTGGCGGCAATTTCCTACCCAGTCCGTGGCGCGGGATGCCACAGACAACCAACCCTTTGAGTGCTGAATGGCAACAGTAATCGGGGCGGCTCAGCCATTGGGCGCGCCGTCGTGTCAATACCGGCTGAAAATTCCGCATAATTCCGGTTGAAAATTCCGCCACCTGCGTGCGATCGCAGTTTACATTTCCAGCCGATCGGGATGAAGATGAAACCGGCTGGTGAAGCGGAGGCGGGCTCTGCTGGAGAGCAACCCGCCAAGGAATAACTGGCCGCGACTCATCGAGACGGTGAGAGGGCGGGAGCGGAGCAGCAGCCTGGTTCGCTCCCGGCCCGACTTCAAATTCCCACCGGACGATAGATCGCTGATGCCTCAGAAAACTCATGGAAGCTGGCCCCTCTTATTACGGCTGCTGTGAGCCAGGAGGGTTGGCTCAGCTTGTTGCTGTTCAGGCAGAGGAATCAGTCCTGCCTTGCGGCGTTCCTTGAGCCTGTAACTCTCCCCGCGGATGTTGATGGTGGTGGAGTGATGTAACAGCCGGTCGAGGATGGCTGTGGCGATGATCGGATCACCAAAAATCGATCCCCATTCGCCGTAGCTCTTGTTCGAAGTGAGGATGATGCTGCCTCTCTCGTAGCGTGCGCTGACGAGTTGGAAGAAGATGGTGGCGCCGAGATCGTCCAGAGGCAGGTAGCCCATCTCATCGATGATGAGCACCTTGGGAGCGATATAGACGCGCATGCGGCGATCGAGGCGCGCTTCGCGGTAAGCACGGCCGAGATCGGTGACCAGATCGTGCGCGGTCATGAAGTATGCACCGTTTCCTGACTGGATGGCAGTCTCGGCCAGGGACACGGCAAGATGCGTTTTCCCGACGCCAGGCGGACCGAGCAAGATGACGTTGGAAGCTTCATGCACGAAGCGCAAGGTGCGCAGTTCGCGGATCTGTCGTTCGTCGATGGAGGGCTGGAAGTTGAAGTCGAACTGCTCGAAGGTCTTCAAGTAGGGGAGATGCGCGAGCTGCAGCCGCGCCTTGAGGTAGCGTTGGCGCCGTGCATCGGCCTCTGTGTTGATTACTTCGAGCAGGAAGTCGGCATAGGAGGGTTCCTTCTTCGCAGCACTCTCAAGTAATCCTTCCAGGCGTGCATCGATGGCAGTGAGACTGAGAGCGGCGAGGGTGGTGCGCAGTTGCTCAACCGGAGTCATAGCGCACCTCCGCAAGCCAGGCTGTCGTAAGCGGCCAGAGGCCGATGCTCGACTGACGGCGCACTCTGCACGATGTGGATGAGTGTCTTGGCGTTTTCGCGGCTGTGGGTTGGAATGCCGGCGTGGTGCTGGTTGAGTGTGACCACCAGATGGCGCCTGGCTGCTGGGGCATGCACTGCGATGCGTTCGGCGCTGTAACGGATCTCGACCGAGGGGCCATGATCGCGAACCCAGACCTCTTTACCGGCATAGTGCCATGGCACCGAATACCGGCTGCCCTTCCATGAGACGTAGGCGTCGCGGGCCACCTTGCGCTGCTCGTCATCCATATATGGATAGGGAGGCCGCCCCTTCACCGGGTACATCGCTGCACGATCTGCTTCCCAGCGAGCCATCACCTGTTCATGTGTCGTTCCGTGAACACGCTGGTTGGCCACGTCTGCAATCCACCAGCGCAGCTGCCCGTTCAGATCGGTGAGACCTGACGGTTCGCGTCCCTGCAGTCCACACAGGAAGTTGCGCCGGAGATACTTCACACCCGATTCCACCTTGCCCTTAGTCTGGGCGCGATACGGCCTGCACAGCCGCGGGGTAAAGCCCCAGTACCGTGCAAAGTCGAGGAAGATGGCGTTCCATACGATCTCTCCGCGTTCGTCGATACCGGTCCAGACGGTCTTCATCCGGTCGTAGAGAATCTCCTCCGGTACCGTGCCCCACTCGTAGAACGCGGACTCATGCATGCGCAGCAACGTGCTCAGCTTCTGATCCAGTGCTGAACAGGCCATCATCCTGCGACTGTATCCGAGCGTCATCGTGAAGCCCCACAGCTTGCGTTCCCGGCCGTCTTCCGACAAGCTGCCGAGATGACCCCAATCCACTTGCGCTTGCTTGCCTGGTGGCGTCTCAAACCGTTGCACCGCGATCGTCTCGGCTTGCTGCCGTTGCGGCCTGAGCCAGTCGGTCAGAATCGTGTATCCACCGTCGTAGCTGCGCTCCCGTAGCTCACGCAAGAGCACCCTGGCGTTCCAGACACCGGCCTGAAGCCGCCCCTTCAGATAGATCTTGAAAGGCTCCAGTTTGCTCGGCGCTGGAACTCTCGGCCCATACGCCGGCCGACCAGTGGGTGCCGAAAGATATCTGCTGATCGTTGTGCGGTCATACCCGGTCAATCGGCTTATCGCCCGGATGCTCAACCCCTGCTGTTTAAATTCGATAACCTCATCCACGTCGCGCCCCCTAAGCACATGCAGCCCTCCTCTGTCTCCAGAATCAGGCCGGCTGGCGACCGCCCAGGGGTGGCCGATTTTTCAACCGGAACTATGCGGATTTTTGCACCGGCGCTGACAGTCGTGGAACGACTAAGCGGAGAAGCCGCCGAGGTCAGAGACCGGAACGAGCCTGCTTGTTGCCGAGGTTTGGGCACGATCAACAGGCCCCAACACCACCTTGCGGCGCGGGGAGCGGTCCTCCATGTCTCTGGCCGCCTGGCCACATCCTAAGAGGGTGTTTGAAAAGTATCATTCCACTTTGCAGGGAATCAGCGTCGTTCCGTGAAACTGAAGAGTGCCAGACAATCACTATTCCACGGACCTGAGCGACTCAGCGTGGGGACTGCTCGCCCCACTCTTGCCTGCAGCATAGCCCGGTGGCCGGCCGCGCACAACGGATATTCGCGCTGTGATCAATGCGATTTTCTATTTGCTTCGCACTGGCTGCCAGTGGCGTCTTCTTCCGCGGGACTTTCCAGCCTGGGGCACCGTGTATCACTATTTCCGCATATGGAAGAACTCTGGTGTGTGGACTTGCCTGCAACGAGAATTCTACGAAGAAGCTGGTAGGAAAGCCGGCCGGTCTGCGTGTCCCTCGGTGGTAATCATGGGACGGGCAATCGGTAAAGACAGAACGCGGCGGCGTTCGTGGCTTTGATGCGCACAAACGAGTAAAAGGGCGCAAACGTCATATCCTCGTCGATACATTGGGCCTGCCAATCGCTTGCAGAGTCGAGCCGGCCAATATCTCTGACCGGCGAGCAGCCTCCCTTTTGCTTAGTGGTTTGGGTCCGTTGTTTCCCGACATTCGCACCGTTATCGCTGATGCTGGACATGAAAGCCGCAAGCTGGCCCGTCAGCTCATGCGCGACGATGGTTGGAAACTGCAAATCGTCAAACGACGACAGCGCGCCTTCAAGATCACGGGGCTGACTTGGATCGTGGAGCGGAGCTTCGCTTGGCTCGGTCGCAATCGCCGATTCAGCAAAGACTATGAATACGCGGTACAGACGTCGGAGACCATGATCGACATTGCAGCCATTCGCATCATGCTCAATCGACTCACACCGGCGTGAACCTCTTCAAACACCCTCTATAAGGCGCAACTCTCCCAGCGGTCCTGCTTGCGCCACGGTTTGCCTGGCCGAAGGCTCTTGTGGTATGTCCCATGCAGCGGCCTACAATCAGGTTCGTGATGTTCTTTCGCACTCGCGAACGATTGGCCTTTGCTAAAACCAATCTTTAGGAGTAGCATCGGGCGGCTTTGCCGAATTTGTGGAGGACAATGACATGGATCTCCGACAACTGGAGATGTTCAAATTAGTTGCCGAGACGTCGAGTTTTACAAGGGCCGGTGAGAGGCTTCATGTTTCGCATTCGGCAATCAGCCGCCAGGTTAAATTGCTCGAGGATGAACTCCACGTTGAGCTGTTTGTGCGAGCGAATAACAGGGTCTTCCTAACGGAGGCCGGCAAGGTTCTGCTGAGCCATACGACCGCAATCTTCAATCAAGTGATGAGCGCAACCCGATCCGTATCGCAGATGTCAACACGAATTACTCATCATGTGACGCTGGGAACCGGAACTACGATGCTTGACTTCTTCCTGCCGCCCATCTTCGAAAAGTTTAAGCAAAAGCACCCATCAGTGGCTATTCATATCAAAACAGGGACATGGCCCGTGATGCTTGAAGATGTTCGAACCGGCATGATCGATCTGCTCATTGGAAGTTTGCCGCCCTTCATTGGCAGAGAATTGCTAGTACAACCTCTTTATCGGGAAGAGCTGGTGCTCGTGGTCGGGAAACATCATCCTCTAGCCAAGAATAAAGTCATCCAGCCCCAGGAACTCAATGATCTGCCTCTTATTGCGTTCCCTTCATATAGCACCACAGGACAGATCCTGGAGGCTCTCTTCCACCAGCTGAAGCTCTCTCTCAATGTCGAAATGGAGCTTGAAAACGACGAGGCAGTGGTAGAACACGTCTCTAAGGGAACTGGTATTGCATTTTTACCAAAAGAGCGGGCAATTCAACAGAAACTACACTTTGCGCGTGTCGCCGATACTCCTGTTTTCCGCACCGTCGGCCTTGTTTCTCTTCATCTGAGACACACCACCTCTTATCTCGCCGACTTTTCGAATTTGTGCATCGAACACGCGAGAAGCACGGTTCATTCCGTCTGACGTAGTTGCTGTCGCAATGCCGGCCCACATCAACAACGGTTCTTTCGGCTCCCTACCCTTCCCTGTGAAACATTGTGACCGAGCCGGTGAAATAATTTTGCTGGCTTTAATCGCCGGAAGATGCGACGAAGTTATTCGGGAGGCACACTCCAACATGAGATCTGAGAGAAATGTAATGATCCCGATGCGAGACGGGACAAGGCTAGCTACCGACCTCTATACTCCGGATTCGGCCAGCCCATACCCGCTCGTGCTGGAGAGAACTCCGTACAACAAGGAAAATGCCACCATGATGTGGTCGCACACTCACACGTATCTGCTGGATCACGGATACGCGGTGGCAATTCAGGACACGCGAGGACGCTTTGCCTCCGAGGGGGTCTGGTACCCGTTGTTGGACGACGGCTGGGGAAAAAATCAAGACGGGAAAGACACGATCGAGTGGCTCGCGAAACATCCCTTCTGCAACGGAAGGATTGGGACCTTTGGTGGATCTTATAGCGGAAATACTCAGTACCTTATGGCCCCGACACGACCAGCCGGGCTTGAGTGCATGTTCGTTCGCGAGGGATGTGCGGACTTGACAGAGGAATGGGTTTACAGAGGTGGAGTCTTCGAACTCGGTCTCAATCTGCATTGGGGCACGGCACAATCCGTCGACGCTTTGGCGAATCGTATACGATCTCTGACTCGGGCAGTCGACGAAAACATGGAGGAGGTCTTTGATGAGCTGCCTTCCCTGTCCAACGCTTACTACGCTGACCCATTCCAGTGGCTTAGGGATTTTGTCTCACACCCCCCGGAAGATCTAGCTTTTTGGGATCAGTGGACCTTTTCTAAACATTACCCGGAGGTCGACGTGCCAATTCTCCATTTTGGAGCATGGTACGACATATTCATCCGAGCCACTATTGCTAACTTTACGGGATTATCACGCAATGCAGCCTCCCAAAAAGCTCGATCCTCGCAAAGACTATTCATTGGACCATGGATGCACGGACCTATGGTGAGTGACAATTTCATGAGGCGCGTTGGTGACTTGGACTTCGGTCCGGAAGCAATTATCGATTTCAATCAGCTCGTCCAGCACTGGTTTGATCATTGGCTAAAAGGCAAAGATAACGGATTAGCCAACGAGCCTCCAATCACCTTGTTCACAATGGGTTCGAACACTTGGAAGAAGCTCGCCCAGTGGCCGCCACTGGGCGTCCAATACGTCAAATACTATTTGCATCACGGCCCTTCGGTCGGGGCGCCATCTCTCAACCATGGCATACTCGGTCCGGCGCCGCCTACAAAGGCGGAAACGCCCGACAGCTTCTCATACGATCCTCTACAACCGACTCGAACCATAGGTGGCAATACGCTCTATGCGTTTTCGCATTCTAAGGATCTATTGCCGAAGAACCTTGAAGCGGCGGATGAGCACATGGCTGAGCTGGGGTTACAGGCTGGTCCACGCGATCAACGCCCTGCTGAAGGCTCCTGCCTGACTTACACAACAGAAGTTCTTGAGGATGATGTGGAAGTTACAGGGCCGGTCACAGTCCATCTCTACATCTCTTCCACAGCCGAGGACACTGACTTCGTGGCTAAACTTACAGATGTTTGGCCCGACGGCCGGTCAATCCTGATCACCGATGGAATCCAGCGCGCGCGTTATCGAAATTCCAAACTGAAACCCATTCCATTGAAGCCGGGGGAACCCTCATTCATTGCCATTGACCTTTGGGCAACGAGCAATGTCTTCAGAAAAGGTCACCGGATACGCGTGAGCATAACCAGCAGCAACTTTCCCCGCTACAGCCGAAACTTAAATATTTGGAAAGTTGGCGGCAAAGCTCAAGAAGCCGTGGTCGCAACGAACACGGTCTACCATGACCATAAAAGACCTTCGCATATTGTCTTGCCGATCATGCCACATGCCTGATCTCCGACTGGGGAGGGTTGCCATGGAAGATGGCAGCGATGAGAGTCTATGACATTTGATGGTTACATTCTGGTCTTGGATGCAGGTTCGGGCAGTGGCAGGGCAGTGGTATTTGACACCGACGGGAATGAAGTGTCGGTAGTCCAGAAGGAATGGCTGCCGAAGGTGCTTCCGCAATATCCCGGTTCCCAGGTTTTTGACACTCAAGAAGCCTGGCAAATTCTGTGCTGCTGTGTGCGGGAGGCGCTGACCGCGAGCCGCATCGATTCAGCCCAAATTATCGGCGTCTCTGCCACGAGTATGCGGGAAGGGATGGTTCTTTATGACGCCAATCGAACAGAAATTTGGGCCTGCCCCAACATAGATGCTCGAGCCACCGAAGAAGTGGTCGAAATGCTCCGTGAGGGAATCGCTGAGGATCTGTACCGGATCGGCGGCGATTGGCTAAACATTATCTCGCCGCCCAGATTTCGCTGGATCAACAAGCACGAACCCGATGTTCTGAAGCGGACCGCATTCATGAGCATGATCAGCGATTGGATTCTCTTCAAGCTGTCCGGCAGAATCGTCACTGATCCTACCATGGGTTGTAGCTCGGGTCTATTTGACCTGAAGGCGCGCGCATGGTCCGAAGAAGCGATCAAAGTATGCCGTTTACCCGAGAAGATCTATCCTCCCATCGTCGAGCCGGGCGCCGTAATGGGCAAGATCACCGATGATGCCGCTGCAGCTACGGGACTGAAGGCCGGCACCCCCGTGATTACGGGCGGGGCCGATACCCAATTAGCGCTTTTAGGGATAGGTAACATCGAGCCCGGCCAATGGGCGCTGGTTGGCGGCACGTTTTGGCAGACTACGGTTATCTCGGATCGGCCACTTATCGATCCGGAATTCCGTCCTCGGACGCTCTGCCATGTAAATGCCGGCCGTTGGATGACCGAGGGCATCGCCTTCCTTGTTGGCCAGCAAGCTCGCTGGCTTAGGGACGGCTTTTGTCAAGAGGAGGTTCGCCGGGCTCGTGAACAGGGGGTTGACCCTTACTATTTGATGGAGAAGGAGGCGGCACAAGTCCCTGCTGGCGCGAACGGAGTCATAGGGCTCTTTTCCTACGTTCACAATTCGAGATTGTGGAAGCACGCCGCTCCCTCGTTCTTGAACTTTGATATCTATAATCCTTGCAGATCGGGAAAACGGGAATGCATACGAGCGCTTTGGGAAAGCGCGGCCTATGCATCCTATGGAAATTACAAGATTCTTGGGGAGCTTGCGGGCACAACACCGGACCGCATTACATTCTGTGGGGGAGCGGCCAAGGGCTTCTTGTGGCCGCAAATTATTGCGGATGTATTCGGCATACCGGTCAGCATTCCGTCGGCCAAAGAGGCCACTTCCTTGGGCTGTGCGATGTGCGTCGGAATTGGAACAGGTTTATTTAAAAGCTTTGGAGAGGCTGTCGACAGATGGGTAAAGATTGAGAAGGAGTTTCTTCCCAGTAGCAGCGCTCATTCCGAATACTCGAAACATTATGACAAATGGCAGAGGGTATACACGGAATTCATGAAGATCGTTAACCAGGACCTCCTAACCCCCATGTGGCGGGCGCCGGGCACATAGCAACGGTCCGGTTATAGCGGGAGGCCAAACCAGAAAGGAGATGGCCATGCTTGAAGCATCGATGGCACACCGATTACGCGAGGTATACGAACAGGACGGCTATCTTATCATTCGTGGTCTACTCGACCGCGGCCAATTAGCGGAACTGCGCGATGCCGTCAATACGCCGCTAGTGCAAGAGCAGCGGCAGGCGAACCGCAGAAAAGGGTACGATGGCTTGTCGATCATCCACGACATCATATATTTAGATCCCGCCTTTCTCAAGTTGGCGCGCAATACAACGCTGCTCGATGCAGTTGAAGCCTTAGTAGGTCCCAACATCGAGATCCAGCATTGCAAAATAAATTGGAAGCCGCCGGAGATAGGCGCTGGCGAGGTGAAATGGCATCAGGACTTCCCATATCTGCCACACACGAACTATGACCTTTGCGCAGCCTTCATCGTGCTGGATGATACGACCGTCGAAAATGGTTGCATGCGGGTTATCCCGAAATCTCATAAATTCGGGCAGCTTAAACATACTGACGAAAACGGGAACCTCTTACTACACGTGAATGACGACCGGTTCATTGAGTCGCGCTACGAGGCGTCAGATCTGATTTTGGGGCCAGGCGACGCGTCCATCCATCACGTTCTGACGTTGCATAGCTCGTATCCGAATCGGTCGGTTCGTCCGCGCTGCGCGATCATCTATGAGTTCCGTGCTGCCGACGCAATGCAGATTGGCGGAGCATTCAAAAAAACAACGGGCATTCTCGTGCGCGGATCTCCATCTTCTACCGTTCGTTGCGACGCAGGAAATGTGTTCGTCGGTTCGAGGTAGGCTGCTACGGCGGCGTTCGAGCTTTAGACCGCCGGCGCTTCTGACGCAGATATTTGCGTTCTATGCGATGATGTGGAGCGGAGAGGCGATCATGCAGCTAAACAGGATCGAGCAGTATGTCGCGCTGTTCAGCAGCCGATTTGACCAATGCTACGGCAACTCTGATACCCTCCAGAGCGTCCTCTGCTGTTACCACTTGAGGCTTCGTCCCATTTACCACGCAAGCTAGAAAGTAGGATAACTCCGCCGCCAAGCTCCCGTCGACATGGCCACGTATCCTGGGAGCTGCGATCGTGTCGGGAACATAGAGGCCCTTCTCCAGCCAAAAGCTAAGTCCACCATCCACCAGGTCGATTCTGGCAATGCCACTATCTGTAATGAGCTGCAGGGAGTCGTTGCTGAAGACTCCTGCCGCATCTGGGGTTAGCCACGTGGTTTCAATTATTCCCAATATTTCATTGCTGAACTCCACGATCCCCCATACCACATCCGGCACTGCGCTTCCCTGGATATTGCGCTGATATCCCCGGACCCGCTGGACTTTAGCTTGCGCATACCACAAGAGAAGGTCAATGTCATGGACAGCTACCGCAAAGATGGGATGGGCACGCCCATACTTTTTGAAGTTTCCTTTGGTCCGGTTTCGACGCGCTTGGATTGAAACGACAGAGCCTAGTTCGTGATTGTCCAACATCTCCTTTACAGTGGCATATCGGGTTTCGAATCGTAACAAGTGGCCGGGCATTAGAATGACATCGGCTTGCCGAGCAGCAGCAATCATCCTCTGCACCTCAGAGACTGAATGTGCCATCGGTTTTTCCACCAGCATGTGCTTTTTCGCTCGCGCCGAAGCTTCGACTGGCTTTAAATGTTCCGATTCCGGAGTTACGATACTTACCGCATCTATATCTTTGAGCGCGCACAACGCTTCACAATCCTCGAACCAATGAGGGATACCGTATTTCCTGGCGACTTCCTCCGCCCGGCCGGGCGCCGGGTCCGCCACCGCCACTACTTCTGCGTATGGCAATCCTCGATAGGCTTCGACGTGGTTCACGCCCCAGAGGCCGACGCCGATAACGCCAACTTTGACTCGTTCCATATTTCTCCTAGCAAGAGCATCGGTCCATCCGGTTGAGCTAAACCAATGTCATCCTGTGCGAGCGCAATGAATGAGTCCTCGACTCTGCGCGGAATGACGGGATGCGTGGTGCTGCGCCTTTCATCTCCTTAGGTGGCCCACCGGTCCATCTGCCGTTCTGGATGACGATGAGCACATTCAACAGCACTCACACACGTTTTTGCAAGACGTCGTATGCGGCGAGTGCGTAAATTTTGCATGCCTGAACGATGCTTTCCACACCCACCCACTCGTTTGCACCGTGGCAGACTGAAATCATTCCCGCGCCACAGGCTGGGATAGTTGGAATGCCAGCTTCAAGCTGAAAATGGGAAGAATCCGTGCCCGCAGGGTAAATACCAAAAGGCGGCTGGAAGCCAAGGACTTTCTGAGAAGCTGATGCGAGTGCTCTGGCGATGGGGAGATCTTCACTGACCTCCGTCGGGGCGATCCAGTCTAGAGGAGGGGGCGCCATTTCAAGCTTCACGTTCAACGAGGGATCGTCCTTGCGGCACTTTTCCAAGAAAGCTTCCAGATCGCGGACCAGATCTTCCTTTCGCATTCCTGGAACCGTGCGAATGTCTGTCCCAAACTCGGCATAGCCAGGATTAACGCCAAAGAAGACACCGGAGTTTATGAATACTCCCAAATTTATCGTTACTCCATTGGGACACAATCGATGGGGGGTGTAGTGCAGCTTCAATTCCCGGTGCATTCGCGTGATCAGCTCGGCCAGCTTGACGCTTGCATTCACTGACCCTAATTGATCGGAGACGCTGCTGTGGATTTGCGTCCCATAGACCTTGATCGTGAAGCAGGAAACTCCGCGAGAGCCCAAATGGATGTGTTCCCATTCTCTAGTTACTCCGGGCGGTTCGCCGATAAGCGCCATGTCGGCCTTTACACCATGTTTAGCGCAGAGATAGTGGGCGCCGTACTTGCTCCCGCCTTCTTCATTTGCAACCAAGGCCAGCAGTAGATCCCCACGCCGCGGTTCGACCTGCTTCAGTGCCGCGGCCGCATAGACGATAGCTGCGACGGCAGCTTTCATGTCTGCCGCACCCAAGCCATACATCTTGCCATTCTTAATTGTGGGACAGAACGGATCGGTAGCCCATTGATCTCTTGCGTCTCCTACGGGCTTGGTATCGGTATGCGCCACATAGAGGAGCGTCGGCCCGCCGCCCGTCCCAGAAACCCGATATAACAAGTTCGGGTGTTCCGGCACTTGCTCGACCAGCTCTGCTCCGTTCATTCCGAGCCGATCCAATTTCTGCAGAATGAGCTCTGTGATCTTTCGCTCATCGCCCGTAGGAGTTTCGCTCGGAGTGGCGACCAGCTCACCAGTAAACTTAATAATGTCGGGCCGCCAATTGTCAATTAGCTGGGAGAGTTTTTCAACTGTCATTTCAGCCTCATTCTTCTACTCACGAATGACAAAATCAAAATGCCCGCTTCTGTTCGAGGGATTCAAATATTCTTCCTCTCTGGCTGCCACATTTGAAACCCCGGATGATCCGCTCTACCGTGGGCCATCCCGCCGTTGAATTCCTCCCGTGGGCCTCACACTTGCCTCACCCCCGGCGCCGGTTTTCCGTGATGCGGCATGATATAGCCCGCGGCTGCTCTCTACAACCACAGATTTCATACCAAGATGGTCTGAAGTCGTAACAGGGCTGGGAGCAAAACGGCTCCTGCTCTTCCGCTAAAGATCAACCAAATCAAAGAGAGCCTGTGACTCTTTTAGACTGGGGCGGTGATCGGATTCCACTGGACATGGTCATGCAGGCCCATCCAAGCTAACATTGGTGATAACAGTCTTTTGCTTGGCATCGGCGGTTCGACGATTGGCGATGTTTCCGATCAACGGAACGCCGCAAATATGTTCGTCTTTGATTTCCGCTATGAGGTCGCAATGAGTAGCAAGGAACTGAACATTTTGATTATTGGCGATCGTTTTGTCACCCACCAGATGTTCAAGGAGGCTATAGAAAGACATCTCGACGCGATTCATCGGAAAGCGAATTACACGGTTCTTGAGACCACATGGCCCGATGATCCCTTGAGAGATGTTGAAGAGGTTCACGAGGCCGTGGGAGACGTTGACGCCATGGTCTCTCAATTGCATGACATTGACATAATCGTCACGGATTACGGCGCAGTTACAAAACGCATGATCGAGTCTGCCCCACGACTGAAGCTCATTGCAGTTGCGCGAGGGGGTCCTGTAAGCGTCAATACGAAGGTCGCAGCAAAAGCAGGGATACCTGTCGTGAATCTTCCAGGGCGGAATTCGCAGGCCGTAGCCGAATTCGCACTGGGCTTAATTCTGTCTCAGCTGAAGAGAATTTCAGAGTGTCATGCCGATATGAAGGCAGGGATCTGGAGAGGAGATTGTTATCGCTTCGAGAATGCTCCGCGGGAGCTTCCCGGACTGCTTGCCGGCCTTGTGGGGTTTGGCAGCGTCGGGAGATTACTGGCGCAGATGCTCCAACGTTTGGGCATGAATATTATCGCCTACGATCCTTTTGTAGGCGCTCGGATCTTTGAGGAGCGCCAGGTGAGCCGGGTTGATCTGGACACTCTCCTTGCGCGTTCGGACGTGGTCTCCCTTCATGCGCGGGTTACTCCCGAAAACTTGCGAATGATGGGGGAAAAGCAGTTCCGTATGATGAAGCCATCGGCCTATCTAATCAACACTGCCAGGGGCGATTTGGTGGACTATCGCGCTTTATATAGCGCTCTGAAAGAAGGGCGCATTGCCGGCGCCGCGCTTGACATCTATGACACGGAGCCCATCGATCCCCATCATCCGCTTCTCGAACTAAAAAACGTAACCTTTGCGCCCCATATCGCGGGTTCGAGCCGGGAGACCGCAATCCGGTCAGCGGAGCTTTTGGCGCAAGAGATTGTCCGCTTTGTCAGAAATGAACGACTTCACAACCCGGTGTTTGCTTCCTAAGGCCGTACGGGTCTAACGCGAGGGATCAGCCTACGAGACGCCTAAAGAAGCAGCGGCTAGATCAAGTCCCTGGGTTCTCCGGAAAGCACAACTTTGCTCGTGTATCATCACGCTTGATAATAACTAAGAATAAGTAGCTCAGACAGCTTTTGGAGCCTGCCAGACCCATGGCCGACTCCAATCGCACAGTGATGAGCCGGTGCCTGTGCATTCCATTCTTCAACAAATTGCCTGACCCCCACTGAAAAGCGATACTGGCCATTAGTATTTCCGATTTTCAGGATTTCTCCCGACACACATTCTCTTTCAGCAACTAATAACTTAAATGCCTTACGGTCATCTTCCGCTACGGAGAGTAGCGTCACGGGACCGTACCGCACAGACATTTCGACGGAAAGCCCGCGCCCTACCTTTCCGTGGTAGACCTGCAACGGACAAACCCTTGGCTTTCCCTCAGCAATCGCGATATGACCTGGGCCGTCGTGGCCCATCCTCCTGGATTCCAGTTCCCTTGTAGTAGTAGGCCAAGGCGTTTAACTGATGTCGCTCGACCAAACGGCCCAGCGCCACAGAGGTGCGAGCCGCCCTTTTCAGCTCACTCTCTGAACATTCGGGGTCGACCGCAAAATGGTCTTGAATCTCCTGAACGCGGCGCAGAGTTTCGTCTTCTGATACAGCCCGGCGGAGAGCACTCAGCTCATCCACTTCAAGAATTTCCGTATGAGCGCCAAATGCGATACGGACGCGAGTAACATCGGTGCTCACATCCAGCATTCCATTGTAGTAATGGCCAAGCAGGCCGAGATTTGTATCGGCAAGCATGGATTTCAACTGTGCGGCGGCGAGCCGCTCTTCAATTTGTGTCCAGAGGCCCTCCTCGTCCAGCACACCTGTCACTTGATGAAATGGTATCGCCGCGCGCCTGAAGACATTTGCGATCTCAGGTGCAGGGCAGGAAGAACAATAATCCAACCATGCGCCGGTCATCGTCGTGCGGTCGGAAATGCGATTGAATTCTGTATAGTCAATTGCGGCTTTCGGCTGGAGATTCAGTACAACCACCGGAACCGCCGTCCTCTGTACCAGCGGCAAAACCTTATTCGACAGGGCATAAGTCGTGACATAGATGAAGAGCAGATCGGTATCCGCTCTTCTGCAGCGATGCCCAGCCTCGCGGGCGCCGCCTAAAGTGTCTATGAGACCGAGACTCAGAAGCTCGACGCCCGGTCTTGAAAGTCTGGCGGCAACTCTTCGCGGATAGCCTTCAAGTTGGGGATGCAGCTCGCTGAACTGATTCCAATAGGCTTGAATCCCTATGCCACAAAGAGCTACCCGAAGACACGACGCCATGCTTCTCCTTCATGCTTTCAGTTATTTCCACGACAAAACTGCGACCGCAAACCGCCCTAGCGTAACCGTCGGGTTAGCTTGCCGGGAAACGCGCGGGTGGTCCTCTCCGCTTTGCCCATCTACAACTGTAAGGATGTAGGGACTCCCCAGCGGCAAGGTCACCTGAGCTGGGCGATTCCGCTTGTTGACTAGCAGGAGCTTACGGCCCTCTGGCGTTACAAACGCTTGCCCCTCGATCTGGCTCCATCGGGACAACGTCGTTGCTACGAGACGATCACCAGGGTGAAAGTTATCCTTTATGATCTTCAACACCCAATACCTGGCATTGGGCTTCCCGCTCGTCCAGTCGATCATGGTGACGCTGCGGAATTGCGCTGGATAGCCGTTTAGCTGAGACTCTCCAATCACGTCGATGCCCTGCTTCGAAAGCCCGATGAAAAGATAGGCATAGAGCGCTCCTGAGGCGTTCCAGTAAAGGGGCGGAATGGCATATGAATTCGCCTTGCCTTCCTGCATGTCCAGAAAGTCGGAGGGAAGTATGGTTCCAAGCTCATCCGTATCTGTCTTTGTCTCTGGAGAAAGGCGCTTGCGTATGGCCTCTATGTATCGAACATTGGTGAGAAATCCGTCCGCCTGGTCGAAAAATGTATATTGCCAATCATTTGCATCCTGAGCCGCGGAGGGAGTGGCATAGAAGTGATAAGAAATGTAGTCGAGCGGGATCCCGGGCTTGTGGTGCGAGTGATCGAGAAAGTATTCGAACCAGCGCGGATCGCCTTTGGGGAAGGCAAGCGCGAGGCCCATAAACTTTATTTCCGGGTTTACCTTACGGATCGCGCCGACGATTGCGTCATATCGCTGTGAGTATTCCTCCTGCGTCGTATGGTGTTCCAGATCAGGTTCATTCAGCACCTCCCAAATGGCAAAACTATAGTGATGTCCGGACCTGTGTTCTTTGCCGTTTTCGTCGGTAAATCCCCCTCGGGTGTACCAGCCCACAAGGCGAGCATAGTAGCTGCCTAGCTGGCTCCCGGAGGGGTCCCTGAGCTCAGTTCCCTGGGTGTAATTCCAGTCAACCTGGTTCGGATCCGATGGATACTTGACGGGGCGACCAGTCTTGAAGAGCCATGCCGGGATGGTGCTGAAGTTCATGACGACGCTATGACCGCTCGTGGCTGTCAGAAAGTCCTCCATCATGGGATCGATAAGCGAGAAGTCCCAAGAAGTGGAATTCTTCGTAGGCGGCTCCAATTCAGCAACGGCAAGACGCGGGTACGGCAACCACGGGACATAACGTACAAAGGCGGCTCGAAGCTGTTTGAGCGCCGCAAATGAGCTGTCGTGAAGAGGCGAGCCACGGCGCAGAACGGGAAACGCGCCCAACTGCAGGGTTGGATTCGATCGCGAGAGTATGATCGTGCTGCCCCAATCGATCGAGAGCGCGTTGGATTCCCTCGGGGTGGTCTGCGCAAGTGTCAGCAGCGGCGCCATGCATGCCGCGATGGCCGCGAAACCGAAGCGGGTTAGCCGCAAGATGTCCCCCCTCCGCCGGCTAGCTTTAGACGCAAAGCCAGGATGTCTATCTGTTCATAAATCCTTCCCGCCTCGACATCGAACCGCTACTTGTATTCATTTCCATCCGAAGCGCAGACGAAGTTTACGGCATCTTTTGTGCTTCCGGTGCCTTTGTAGACTGCCAATTGGGGATACGGACATAGCGGCCGGGTCTCCACGATGGCCTTCTTGGGGTCGTCGTCCTCGAACTTCGCGGCGATGATTTTTTGTGGCACAGTTCCTTGCTCAACCCATTTCACCAAAGCGTTGAGCGCATCATCCTGCTCACCGGGCGGCAGCGATTCGGGATGCAGAAAACCTCGAATGCTATTGGGCCCGGGTCCGCCTGAGCAATGACCCATCCCAGGCGCCATATACAGCCGATAGAAGTCCCGCGTATGTTCCAGACCTCCCATCTGCTCCACCACGGCCTGGTAATAGTGAACGCTATCGAGCGGCGCAATCGCGGAATCGGCCCAGCCATGATATTGGATCAGCTTTCCCCCGCGGGCCTTAAACTTCCGCAGATCCGGATTCACTGAATTGATGATGGACCCTAGCTTCGAGTCGGCTGCTGCCGTATCCGCTGCTAGATTGAATGAGCGGATATCCCAGCTGGGATCCTGAAAGACCATGTTGGCAAAGAACTGCTTGCCGAAGATCGACTGGATGTTGCTGCCCGGCGTCTTCCCGATGATCCACGCCGGCCAGTTCCACGAGTCGGCTTCGGCTCCAGGTTCATAACCGGGGAAAATCAGCTTTCCCGTAGTGGGATCGCGCGGTCCGGCATAGATCTTTCTTATAGCTTGTACCTGCGGGGCAGTCAGACAATCCGGACGATCTTGCCCTTTGCATTGCAGCACAGAGGGGTCGAAATAACAGTTCTGAGGGTCTTCGAGAATCCCGTCCGTGACTCCATCCGATGCGTCGCATGCGGCAAGCGCCGCCGACTGAAGCGCCCGCAGCTTGCCAGCTGGGACGTAGCTTTCCGGGGTAGCGAGGAGAGCCCGGTCAGTCCAGACAAATCCCGCCATCAAATGCGTGAAAAAATTCGCGGGGGCACCCACGAGGATGCCATTGAAATCTTGTGGGAAGCGCTGCGCTTCCATAAGCGCTTCGCGGCCGCCATTCGAACAGCCATTGAAATAGGAGTAGGAAGGCGTGGTTCCATAGAAAGCTCGAATGAGCTTCTTCGCGCTCACACTGGTCTCATGTACCGCGCGATATCCATAATCAACTACTTTTTCAGGATATCCAACCGCCCAACTGGCATCGACTACGGAACCCACATGCCCATCGTCGGTCGAGGCGGTCGCGTACCCACGCGACAATTCAAGTTCCAGTGAGCCATACGCAATATTGCCTGCAAACCCCCCATTCCCGACCTGTTCGAATTTGCCGTTCCAGCCGGATATCGGCATCCACACTTCAAACCTAATTTGCGAATCCTTTGTGGGCTTGAGAACTCCTTGCACCCGGCAAAAAGCGGGAAGCTCGACCGAGCGCGGATTCGCGGCCTGACCGGGAATTGCGAACGGACCGGCAGGGGTAACAGCGGCAGCGGTAATGCTTGCGTTCTGAATTGTGACGGACTTCAACTTTCCACATGCCGAACTTATCCCCGAAGCAACAGCGGACCGAGCCGGGCTTGTCGTCTGGCTTGGAGCCAAAGCATCGGCAGAAGTGGTCTGTTGTCCCTCAGCCAAGGGCAGCAGACAGATCATCAGGGAAGCCAGGAATATCTTCACGCAAAACACTCAAAGTTAGATTGACGTCGAATCCGGCTCAGGACACGGCATGCTTCTTCCAAAGTCTCTGCTAGGGAACCGAAGAAATTAAAACAGTAATTTCGGAAGGAGGATTAAACACGGCGCGCCTACACTCTAGTTCTCCTTCGGCACGACGAACTTATCCTGAACCTTCAGTCCAAGTTCGTCAGATAACGATTGGATTGTCGCAAACATTCTGAACCCATGCTCGCCATAACAATCGAGGTAGTTAACTCGCGGTTTTCCACTCAGAATCAAATCCCCGACCTGCTCGGCCTTCGCCAATGCTTGCTGCAAAAGCTTGGTTTTTTGCTCTCCCGTGGCCTTTCCAGCAGCATCCTCTAATTCTTCCAGCTCGTAAAGCCCCACCGTTCTGAGAGTCGCGGTACGAATCTGTTCCAGGCTCTTGCGGTACTCTGGCTCGGAGCCCGAGTATTCATCGAGTGCCTGTTGTGCATATTTCACCGCATTACGAGCAGGCTGTTCCCATGCGGGCGTGTAGCGATCCATCGGCGGTGGAGAGAGGGCTAAGGCTTCGGCGACTAATGTTCCGACTTTCTTTCCGTACATCGACTGACTCGCATATTCAAGGAATCCGTGATCAGAAACTCCCTCCGGTCCACTCGATCGCCAACTGTATTGTGCCAGGATCAATGGATAGATCTCGTCGCCATACCATTCAAACCCGTAGCCTGTCGCGCCATGAAGATGAAGCCTCGCCGCGGCACGGTGCTGCGCGATCTCCCATTCCAACGAAGCTACCGGCTTGTCGCCGCGGGTTGCCGGGTCGTTATTGATGTAGAGGCGGCGAGTGTAAAATGCAGCATCGCCGCCGATATTGTCCGAATGGCGATAGGTCTGCCGGCCCGCAATGTTCACCCACCTTTCGAACTCAGATCCTTCAATTGTCCCATCGCGGGGGGCTCGCGGTCCCTGGAGGAAGTACACTTGTTTGGGAATCATCCCGCGGAACTGGCGAAATGCCTCCAGAGTCCCGGGCCCCCAGCCATACATTTCAACGATTCGATGGTAGATTAGTCCGACATCGGCCTGCGGCTTCTCGTCCGCGATCACCTTATACAGGTCATTCAGAAGATCCGCATCTGCGCGAATGCGAACGGGTAGCGGAGTCAGCTTAGGAACGGAAGTAGGGACAATATCGTATCCGGCCCAGTATTTTGAAATGCATTCAGAATTGGTGCAGACGGAGCTTGGGAACTCAATCATCTCAAAAGTGATCCCATCAAAGCCCATCTGCATGATTCTGCGCAGGGAGTCACGCAGATACTGGCGGGCCGCCGGATTGCTGAGATCCAGAGCATATGTCTTTCCAGGAAAGATTTGGGATTGGGGGTGCTCTTTTGCATATCCGCCATCGAATGTATTAAGACCAATATAGGCATTTACACGTATTCCGCGTTCCTGAGCATAACGAATCAACGCCGGCAGAAACTCTCTCTCAATGTTCGGATGAGTCATTCGAACAATTGTCACTTTTCCGGTCTTTGGGTCATAGGTTTTGATAGGAATGTTGGCGAGAGTCGATTCCGGATATTTGTCGAAGGTAAATGGCCAATAGCCATAAATGCAGAGGTCGATGGCGTTAATCTTGTGGGCCAGGCACCAGTCGATGAACCACCGCCACTGATCCTCGCCCCAAAGCTGCGTCCCAAATCCAATATCGATGGCGCCGTAATGCGCATACCACGAGAAAGTTACATCGACGTAGCGATCCGGAACCTCAGGATAGTCCTCAATCTCCAGTAGCGGCAGCCGCATTTCAGGCTGCGACTGGCTCAGCATTTGAATCAAAGTCTGCACGCCATACAAGGTTCCAAGCTCAGTCCGGCCTATAATCGCGATCTGCGAACTGTCGATCCTGAGAATGTAAGCTTGTGAGCTCAAACCGTGCAGCACTGCGGTTTCCTTAGAGTTAAGCCAAGGCGAGACGCTCTGCCGGTTTTCTAAGGAACCAAGCTCTATACGGATGCGTTCAGCGGTCTCCGCAGATGAGATGCGCTTGTGGAAAAAACTTGCCAGCTGTTCCTGGCCAAGGATTTCTTTTGCTCCTGCTCCAGGAAGCAAATGAATCGCCGGCAACGATGTGATTGTAAGAGTTCCGGGCTTGATAGTAACCTTTTGCGGATAGGGTACCAGATTGAACTCCTCAAGAGGAGGCTGTGTCTTCTGATATGTGGTTGAGCCAGATACCGCGGTAGCAGCAAAAGCAAGGAGCAAGAGTCCGGGTGTAACTCGATACATAAAATGGAGAGAATCTCGCACTTCCATGGTTACTATTGCCCCCTTTAAGAGAATACCCGGCCATGTAACAATTGATTCGTATTCTCCGGGCCGCTGCTTCTCGTACGGATGTCAACCTAATCACAAATTGATTCCGCATGCAAACCCAATTTACTTACCATGCTGGTCTAAACTGCTTGCAGATGCTTTGGAAACTGGGCGTCCACGCACAATTCAACTCAAAGTGATCAACGATGAAAATGCCAGGTAGAATCGTCATATCACCTTGCACTCGACGCCAGCAGGCTTTCTTGGGGTGGCAGTGGGAGAGCCAAAGCCAGGACAATGTGACGGCCCCGAGCTACGCAGATCAAGCCGCGTACACGTCAGGTTAACCTTTACCGAGACCAGTGTAGGTTGAATTCCCCAATCGTTATACCCAATAAGCCGTTTCTATGTGGCGGAAAAGCCGCAATTGCGGGTTGCCGTGAATCGGGAGCATTTACGCCGCTATAAGATCCCTGAGAGCTGGCCTTGAATGCTGCACCGGTGGAATCTTCGGTTCCCCGGTCAAACGGTCGCTCCGAGCCGTCTTTATCCAAGACGATCAACTGGCGGCACTCCGCGGATCGCTCGCAGAAATCGTATAGAGTTCTTATTTCCCGGTCTCTTTGATACTGTACAAGTCGAGGCTGCCCCCAAAAAGCCCATTTCCAGCTAGGCCACGCACAATCGAATGCCCGGCTGTAATTGTCGGTGACAAACCGCAATCGGAGAGATGGCCCCATCTCGTCGCTGCCGCCTAGCGGAATTTCCCATTGCTGAGATCCACTGTCCTTTTTTAGCATGCCGCGCCGGAAGATCGGCTGCCACCGAGAATCGCGATATACCTGAATTGTAAAGACAGTTCCCAGGCAAAAAAACTCAATTGGTTCGCTCAGGCCAAGGCGCAAGACAATGCAGATTTCACCGGCTTTCTTCGTTGGTCTCGACGGGAGTATATCGGTCATCTTCTCCCACCTGACGCAGTCCGGGGGTGTGGCGAGGCTGTGAAGCATCTTCGGAGATTGGTTCCTAGCTTGGCTGATTCGATCCGGGCTTAGGCCAGTTTTTTCCAGAAGCTGATCGCAAACGGCTCGCAACATCCGCGTAACTTCCGCGCCTTTGGCCCCAACTGTGTAATCGTCGTCATAGTTTAGGTAATAGAGCACTTGGCTTTCTCTAGCTTCGTCGTGCGCAGTGGACAGATCTGTCCAGATCGTCGCAAGGTTCCCTTCACCGACAGCAAGCATGGCATTCGCTCTACGCCAGCGAAGGGCGGCACTCGAAAGCAATTGGGAGCGCCGGGTTGAAACCGCCAAGAGCCGCAGGCGCTCCATTTTGAAAAGATGATCTTTCGCAGCGTCATACCCATGCCATTCGAATTGCGCCGAGGCATAGACAGGAGTTTGCAGGTCCGGTTCCTTTCCGCTGAACGCTTTGTATGCTGCACGAGCCAAGGCATCGGCCTGTTCAGCCATTGCGGCTAACAGCTGGGCTTCCCGGCCAAGGGGACCGACGAGATAAAGTTGAGAATTCCTTGGGGAATCGCCAACCAGGGATACCATCCACTCATTGACACACGAATTCGTCGAATACGCCTTGGCAACCAACTGACCTACTGCATCTCCGTAATGTCGCCTATAGGCATAATCCATAAAACCAAAGGCATCTTTGTTGTTGATGCCCGGAACGCCGGTATGCCTCCACTGGTATTGCGCAGCCAAATAGCCAAAGACCTCCGTATTACTCCATTGGAAGATATAGCCCATCGCTCCAAAACCGCCGGCTTCATAGAGCCTTTGCTGTTTCTCTCGCTCCTCCGCCAAATCTATCCCTGTTGGATTGTGGTCCCGATCGTTGTTTATGGATGCAATGCGATAGCGTCCACTCGCAGCGCCGCCGCGGCCGCCTAGCGTAGCCACGCGATCCTTGCCAAGCAGCTGGACATATTCTTTCTCGTAGTCCTCGTGGATAATGAACGGCAATTTGCGTCCGTGTTTCTGGTCGAGAAGATCGAACCACCGCGCACGCTCATCCATAGACTTTTCCTCCTGCATAATCCGGTACTGCAGGATATGGGCGATCAGGTATATCTCCGGGTGTACGCGTAGGGACGCAGCTTCACTCTGGATGATTCTGTCAAATTCTCGAAAAAGCCATGCCGAATATTCAAGATGAACGCCCAGCGGAGGCTTCAAGGGTTCTGTTTCGACGACTGAAGAAAAGCCGTACTTGCCAGACCACGGCGCCCAAAACGTCCGATAGCACTCTTCGTTCTGGTTCGGAACGTGGTATGCCTCTGGATCTTCAAAAACAAATCCGTTGAAGCCAATTTCCAGTATCCGTCTGATAAAGGCTCGCCAATAATCCTCCAGGCCTGGGGTGAAAGGTAGCGCCTCGGCAACGGGGCTATGCGCGTCGCTCTCGCAATGCTTCTGGATGTAGGTGCCGTTGTAAGTGTTCTTGCCAATGTAGGCGTATACCCGAATACCCCGAGCGTTTGCATATTGAATCACCCCGGGAAAGAACTCCCGGTGAATATTGGGGTGAACGTAACGACGAGGTGTCTTCTTGCCAGTCTGAGGATCGTAGTAGAGTGAATCGTACTGATCGGTGGTCTCTTCGTAGCCTGGTAAAGTAAATGGCCATGCTCCATACATGCAGACGGCCCAACCATTGCACTTGTGCAGCAGCGTCCAATCCGCCAGCCATTTCCACTCGGCCGGCGACCAGTTTCCGATATCAAATCCTTCGTATCGCGCGAAGCAAGCGTACCAGGCGAGCTGTGGTGACAAACACCGCCATTTTAGGTCCGGCCAGTCCCGAATATGCAGGCAGGGTAGTTCACTTTTACTTGCCCGGCGAGCTTCGATCAAAAGCTGGTTGATTGTCTGAGCTCCGTAGAGCATCCCTTCCTTCCCCTTGCCCACAACTGTGACGCCCTGACTCGCAATACTGATAACAGATGCCTCCGAGCTTGTTTCACCAGAAGCAAGCCACTGCCTGTCCCCTGCGGAAAGCCATGCCTGCTCATAGCCCTCGCTTAATGAGCCAAGGTTCACTAAAAGCTTTCCTGGCTGCTCACCCGCGTATTGCAGAAGGGACTGCATCGCCAGTTGCAGCGCCGGCGTCTTCTCGCCATGAAATCTAAACTGCGGCGTTCCGATCGGTACCGACCCGGAAGTGAGGCGGAGTTGCTGAGGGAAAGGCAACAGACCTAACATGGGAAGCTCTGTCTCATCGGAGCCGCCAACAGCTCCTCCCGCCTTCGATAGAAGCTGTGCTCCCGGCAATGAGGCCAGACCAGCCACGGACGAACTGATCATGAATTCACGGCGGTTCATAAGTGGACCTCGAAGAATCGGCGCGCGTCGCCTGCTGGTACGCGTGATATCCAGCCTAGAGGCCGATCGGCGTTAGGGTGAACTCGGCCATAGCCTACGAATTGCGCCCTGGGATGTTCACAAGTTACTCCACAGAACTTGAGGATAATGTTGATTAGCAGTTCCGGATGAGGAAACCATCAGCCTATCTCATCAATACCACTACAGGCGACTTGGCGATTATCGCACTCTATATAGCGCCATCAAAGAAGGACGCATTGCAGGCGCCGCGCCGGACATCTATGGCACGGAGTCTATCGAGGCTCATCTTCCCCTACTCCAGTTAAAAAAACGTTCCTTTGCACCCCATGTTGCGGGGTCCAAACCGGGAGACCGCGATCCGGCCAGCAGAGCTCTTAGCGGAGGAGATTGTCCGCGTTGTCAAGAATGAGCCAGTTCACAACCCGGTTTCTGCTCCAAGGCGTTAAGATTCCAAGCAGAAACACTTCCTGGGGCGGCGCTACCGCGAACGATTGAACCCATCCCGTAACGCTTCTTCATGCGGGAGAGAAAGGCTAACAAAAATGGCAGAATTCGATCCGGGAAAGGAAGCCAAGCAGTTCTATTCTGATGTTCCCGCTAAACACGAGCCCTTCTCCCTCAAGGGAGCTGGAGCCCTCGACTGGGGCACGCAGAATCGTCTGGCGCGAATATTTCACGCCCCATCCAACCGCACTGTCATGCTGGCTATCGATCACGGTTATTTCCAAGGCCCCACATCGGGACTCGAGCGGGTCGATCTGACCATCGTGCCGCTTCTGCCCTACGCCAATGCTCTAATGGTGACGCGAGGGATACTCCGCACGACGATTCCCGCCTCCTTTACACAAGGCGTCGTCCTTCGCGCAAGTGGAGGACCCAGTATCCTGAAGGAACTTTCGAACGAGCAGATCGCTGTTGGGGTTGAGGATGCAGCTCGCCTCAATGTTTCTGCCTTGGCGGTACAGGTCTTCATCGGGGGTGAGTTCGAGACTCAATCCATTCATAACATGACACGCCTTGTCGACGCGGGCCTGCGTTTTGGGATCCCAACCCTAGGCGTCACCGCGGTCGGTAAGGACATGGTCCGGGATGCCAAATATTTTCGCCTCGCATGCCGCATCTCTGCCGAGCTGGGAGCCCAATTCGTAAAGACATATTACGTGGCGGAAGGCTTTGAAACGATCACGGCGTCCTGCCCCGTGCCGGTGGTCATGGCCGGCGGCAAGAAGTTACCCGAGCAAGAGGCGCTGACAATAGCTTACCGTGCAGTAAGCGAGGGCGCCGCTGGAGTAGACATGGGGAGGAACATCTTCCAGTCTGAGGCGCCTGCCGCCATGATCAAGGCGGTTGGAAAAGTCGTTCATGAATTTCTGAAGCCTGCGCATGCATACGACTTGTACGAGACACTGAAGCACGAGCAGCAGGAAGCCGTAGCGAGGTAGATGTGTGGAAAGTATTGGAAGCGCCACGACGTTCAAGCTCTTCCGCGATACCGCCCCTGATCAGCGCCGGAATTCTAATCTCCAACTGGCTCTCTGTTGGATCGGAGATCGCTCTTCTGGAGCAAATCGGGGTCAAACTACTCCACTTGGACGTGATGGACGGTTGTTTTTGCCCCATGATGACGGTCGGTCCTCCTATCATCACGGCGCTCAAGACATCATTACTCAAGGACGTGCATTTTAATGATTGAAGAGCCACTCGAGAAGGTTGCGGACTATGTCGCGGCCGGCGCCGTGGCTGCGACTGGCGCCGACCTGATCGTGTCCGGCAGCTCAGTCTTTGACGGCAAGACACCGGAAAGCAACGCGCGCTTCATGCTTGAGGCAATAGCGGCGGCGGGATACAGCCGAAGCCAGGCGATCAGTACAAGCAGTCAAAATCGTGTTTAGTACATCAACAGCTTGTTGCAAGCGCTTCGACGTTGACTCTATAACGCGTGCAGCCCCGTCTCTCTTTTAGACCAGCCCGGTAAGACAATTCATCTTGACATCTTGGGTGTGCACATCCACTGTTTTATCACACAGATGCATCGCTTTGGCTGACAGCTCAGTCAGCCTGACAAAATCAGGCCCGAAGAGAGGACTATCGATTACTACGTTGGACCAATGAGGAGGCACCACATGAAAGCAGGACGCCCTAAGACTAAAGTTCCGATTTTGAGCTTGTGGTTGGCGTGGGTAACCGTGGCTCTTTGCACTTCTTTGTTGCCACTCGCCTTACATGGTCAGATCGGCGCGTCAGGGATCGCGGGCACTGTCACCGATCCAACAGGCGCTGCTGTTCCCAATGCAAAGATAACGATAACGAACGAGTCAACAGGAGTGCAACGCGAAACCGTCTCGTCCAGCACCGGCGATTATTTCGTCAGGGGTCTTCCGCCGGGAACTTATACGGTCGGCACTGAGGCGTCAGGCTTCGAAACAACCACAGCTACGCACGTTGTCACAGAGGTAGACCAGGTATCGACGGTAAATGTCACTCTAAAAGTGGGCGCCGCGACGACTCAGGTAAGCGTAACCGGTACTGCTGCTGCAACACTTAACACGGAGTCCGCCACGGTCGGCACGCTAGTTACCGCAAAGGAGCTCACGAACTTACCGCTGGACGGGAGGAGTTGGATCTCGCTGAACTACCTTACACCTGGAGCCGTGAACTTTCACGGCACAACGGCCCATGAAAGCATCATGGCATCGGTCACTCCGCCAAATGTGGTTCTGAATGGCTTACGTGGCGGGAATAACGCCTACTACATAGACGGAAGCAGCTTACAGGACCGCGAGACGCAGGTTATTCGCGTTATTCCTCCGCTCGATTCGCTCAACGAATTTCGAGTACAGACATCGAACTTCGATGCGCAGTATGCGAATGGCGCTGGCGGCGCCATCACCGCGGCTACCAAAAGCGGTACAAATAGGCTTCACGGCAGTGTCTGGGAGTACATTCGGAACGACGACCTCGATGCTCGCAGCTATTTCAACACGACACGCCCGCCCCTCCACAGGAATCAATTCGGAGGCGTGGCCGGCGGCCCAATCATAAGAAATAAGGCCTTCTTCTTTGGCGGGTATGAGGGATTTCGCCAGTCCGAAGGACAGCAACTGGTCACCGATTACCCCACAGCCGCGGAACGATCAGGAGATCTTTCGAGCATTCCAAATCCGATTATCAGATCCCTACACAGGGGTTCCCTACGTTCACAATCAAGTACCGGTCAACCCCCTGTCTACTCAATGGTTCAATGATTTTATTCCCTTGCCCAATACGAACGTTCCCGTAGGACAAGGAAATTTCAGGATCGCTGCGCCAGCGCCGATTAACTACAACTCTTATGTTGCGAGGGGTGATTATACTTTTAGCGAAAAAACAAGCCTTGTGCTGCGCTATCTTGGGACCTGGGCTAATGGGGAGACGCCTTGGTACATCTCTGAATTTCTGCGGCCGGTACGCAATATTGGGCAAAATGCCGCCATGGAGGGTATTCACACATTTACTTCTTCCTTCGTCGGCCAGCTGAACTTCTCTTGGAATTACGGATTCGCGGACGAAACAACCGCCAATACCGGAAATAAAAATATGCTGACGGAACTGGGGTTAGTGCCCGGAGCTTATGGCTTCACCACAAGCGCATATTCCGCTCAAGCGCCGCCCGGAGTCAGCGTCACTGGATTCGGCTCTTTCGGGAACAGTCTCTTCGGACGGCCACGGCAATTTTATGGTGACAGTTATGACGGTGATTTGCTGTTCTACTTCAATCGCGGATCCCACAACATAAAGTTCGGTGGAAAGCTATGGCGCGAATTCTATAATTTTCCCGAAGTGATCGTTCCGACAGGGAGCTGGTCATACAACGGCTTCTTTACCGGGAATGCGCTAGCCGACTACTTGTTGCAGCTTCCAAGGAGCATTTCCTCCCTCGCGCAGCCGTTTTACCAGGATGTATGGAGGTGGCAGGATGGGCTCTGGATCCAAGACGACTGGAAAGTTAATTCGAACCTGACAGTAAACGTGGGCCTGAGATTTGATTTCGACCAGCGGTTCTTATCACATAGTGGAAGACTCGCCAATGTGAATCTTAATACTCCTCCGATTGCCACGCTGGTCTATCCAAAAGCGAACGCGCCGGGTTGCCCTCCCGGCGGATGTGAGCCGGCAAATCCTCCAGGCTGGAATCCCTTCCTGGTGGATCCTCACAAGCTACTGTGGTCTCCACGCCTCGGGGCGGCCTACCGAGTCGGTAAATCGAGTGTGGTGCGAGCTGGGTTTGGAATGTATTGGCAACCACTTACCACCGATCCCATTGTCAATATGAGCCTGAATCCGCCGTTCGTTACCAGTGTCAGCGCCACTTATGATCTCACTACCCTCGCCACGTTTAATAGGTCCAATCCATTGTTGAATAGTCCGGCGGCGGGTATAGCCGTAGAGGCCACGCAACAGCATATAAGAGATGGATTGGTTTATCAGTGGAATCTTGCTGTAGAGCACGCATTCGGGGCAAACGTGCTCACGGTTGGATATCTTGGGAATACCGGCGTTGATCTCTACAGCTTCTCGTCCCCGAATCTGGCTCCTCCAGGGCCGGGACTGATTAACCCGCGACGTCCTTACACAAATTTTGGAGGGATCAGTTTTCAATATGGAGAAACAAACTCAAACTATAATGCCCTCCAGGCAAAGATGACGAGGCGATTTACAAACGGCCTCGCCTATACAATCGGATATGCATGGGGAAAATGCCTGGATAATAGCGATGGTACGTATATCGAGTCCCAGAGCGACGAATACCAGCAACCGAATAATCGTGCGGCGGAATACTCAAACTGCGAATTCGATGTTCGGAATGCTCTGACATTCAGCTATATCTATGCGTTGCCTTTTGGCCACGGGCAGCGGTGATTAACTAATGCGTCGGGTGTTGCGAACGCAATCGTCGGTGGCTGGCAGCTTGAGGGAATTACCTCGATGTTTTCCGGCAGCCATGAAGCCTTTGTTACGAACTCCTGGGACAATCTGAACAATGGCGGTATCGGTTACCCCGACAAGCTTTGCAATCCTAACCTCGGGCGTGGCCGCTCCAACCGCCAAAAGGTTGCCATGTTTTTCAACAACGGCGTGCTTCGCGGCTCCCCACGGTGGCACGATAGGTGTGGCCAACTACTTCTACGGGGACTCGGTTCGTCACCCCCTTGAAAGTCCCGGTGAAATTCTCTGGAACATGGGCCTCCAGAAGAACACACAAGTCTTTGAAGCACTGAACGTCCGCTTTACGGCAGAATCCTTTAACCTATTCAATCGCGCAAACTTTCAACCGCCGTCCACGAGCTTTGGCACTTCCCAATTTGGAACATTAACTGCAGCCAATGCTGGCCGCGAAATCCAGTTCGGCTTAGACCTGATCTTTTAAGTGAATCTCTTGCCGGCATCTGAGCTCTCCACTCTCGAGCGGGACGCCGGGTCTACTTCGGGGGCTGGCATCTTGTTCGCTAGCCCTTGCTCTGTCGATCATTGATATATTGGCTGTTCAAGAGACGTCGCAGCGGATTCCTGAACGAAAGGATTAGTGCGTGGCGGCAAGCATGGGATTCGGGATTTTCGCCGTCCTGCTTGGAGGAGCGCTCCAGGGCAGCGTCTTTCTCCCCATGAAGTTCACCCAACGTTGGCAATGGGAGAACACGTGGGCTTGCTTCTCAAGCGTCGCATATTTACTCTCCCCGTGGTTTCTGGCCTGCCTTCTCGTACCGCATTTCCCTCAGATGCTCCAGGATGTCAGGCCACACGCCCTGATCGCCACCCTGCTGTTTGGCGCCGGGATGGGTTGCGGCGCCCTCATGATGGGATTGGCCTACCGTTATGTGGGAATGGCCATTGTCTTCGCAATTGTGCTCGGCCTCTCTTCCTCAATCGGCACGCTGGTCCCGCTTATCGTTCTGGCTCCAGAGCAAGTCTTCCGCCACCAGGGACTGTCAACGATGGCTGGCGTCCTGATAGCGCTCATAGGCACCGTAGTAGTCGGATGGGCCGGTTGGGAACGAGACGCTAAGAAAGTTGATACCGATGCCGCTGTTCAGCCAGGGAGTAAGACCTCGGCACGAGACCTGATGACAGGCTTAGCGCTATCGGTTGGCTCAGGCGTGCTTTCATCGTGTGGGAATTTGGGATTCGCATTTGGTGGTCTGATCAGTCAACGTGCCAACCAAATGGGGGCGGGGCCTACAGGAACAGCAAGCGCCCTTTGGTCCGTGATTCTTTTCCCAGTTTTCCTATGCAATTTTGGCTACAGCTTGTACTTGCTTCGCAAAAATCATAGCAGTCACCTGTTTCGAGAGCCCGGAACGATCCACTACTGGGGTTTGGGAGTCGTGATGGGCATCGATTGGATGGCTGGCATGGCTGCCTATGGCGCTGGCGCACTCTCGTTGGGAAAGCTGGGAACCTCTACCGGCTGGATCCTCTTTACGTCAGTCATGATCATTGTCGCGAATGTGCTGGGAGTGCTTACGGGTGAATGGAAAGGGGCCCGCCCAAAAGCAATGGCGATCATGGCCGTGGGCATAGTTATATTGACGGCCGCAATCGTGGTGGTCGGTAGACGCTTAAGGCAGCCTGGATTCCGAATATTTGAAGGAGTACTTAACATGAAAATGGATCGACGTGAGTTTCTAGGCGTTTCGACTACCGCCGGGCTTGGGCTACTTACGAATTCTGCGTTCAACGGCGGAAGGGCCTTTGCCGAAACCGCAGGCGAAGGCTACCGCTACCGGATAGCCTTCGGGTGCTGGATCAATGATGTCCGGAATCAACCAATGACCTTGCAGAATTGGCCTTATGGGGTTCTCGATGATAAGACCGTCGACGGAATCGTGCGAGCCCTGGATGTGCAGAGCGCGGCCGGATATAACATCATCGATCTCGCGGGGCTGTGGACGACCTATGGGTGGCCAGTCGATATACAGCATGTAGTGGATAGGGATCACCAGCGTCGGATCAACCAGATTTTGAAAGCTGCCCACGAGCGGAAGATCAAGGTGATCTGCTTTCCCAGCGGCATTTTGAATTGGGGGTACGACCAGATTCTAAAGGCGAACCCTGGGCTTGCAACTGACAACAAACATGAGATGAATCCGTTAAAAGAGGAATCGTGGCAATGGCTCTACAAGGTTTTTGACTACGCGGCAAGCAACTACGATATCGACGGATTTCATTTAGAGGCGGCTGACCAGGGACGATGCAAGACCGCGGAATGCATGCAGAAGTGGCCTGACAACGTTGCTTACTTCTGCTATGTAACGGGGAGGTTAGCCGATTATCTTCGCCAGAAATATCCCAAGCTGCTGCGGATCACCACGGTCCAAGGGTTTGGCCCCTGGGGAACCAGCTTCACGGAAAAGGAAAGGGGATATCTTGTTGATCTCAGCAGCAGGGTCGACTGCCTTTTTGACCAAGGCCACCGTACTACTTATATCCCCCAGAGCGACTGGAAAGAATTCATCCCGAAGCTTCACTGCGCCTATGGTACCTCGGGTGGCATTTGGGTGTACCCTCCACAACGCTGGGAACGGACGCGGTGGTTTTTACCATACGCGCAACGGACGGGAAAGGCGATGAAGGACCTGTACGCCGCAGGCGGCCGGGGCGTCATGTACTACCAGGGTCCAGTCGAGAATCCCAGCACTGAGGTCAACATTTCTTTCGGCGGGAGATTGATGACCCACCCTGAAAAGAATGTTGCGGATGTACTGGCCGAAACTCTTGAACATCTTTACCGGCCCAAGAACAACGCGGCGCTACGCAAGCTTGTAACGGTCTACGAGGCCGCTGAAAATAGCTATTTCGATCAATGGAACGAGAAGAGGATGCGGGAAGATCCGAAAGTGGGCCTGCCCGGTGAATTGCACCTTACAAATCTGTTTGGAGCTTCCCCTGGGGCGGCTCAATACTTGATAGACCCTTACCTGGATACAAAGGGACGCCTTCAATACAAACAGGGACTGATTTCTATATTCAAGCAGTTGGTAGCAATTGAGGACGATTTCGACGACAACGGAAGAATCGGCCGGATTAAGTTCGGAATTTCGGAGACGCTGGTCGATATCAACAACATCGCACGATCCAAGAACGAGAACCAAGTATGGGACGATCAGCAGGTCGGCCGCCAATTCTAGGAAGTCTTTGATCAATGCTCCTAGAGCTTCGGCGTGAAATGAAATCTGGTTGAGGAGGTTACCTATTACGGGCGGCGATCTGAGCGTTGAGAAAGGGCAATACCGCTACCGGATAGCCTTTGACGTGTGGATCAATGATCTCCGGAATCAAGCGGCGACGCTGGAGAATTGGCCCTATGGGGTTCTGGATGACAAGACCGTCGATGGTATCGTGCGAGCCTTGGATGTGCAGAGCGCGGCCGGATATAACATTGTCGATCTCGCAGGGCTTTGGACGACATATGGATGGCCCGTCGAGGTACAGCATGTAGTGGATAGGGATCGCCAGCGCCGAATCAACCGGATTTTGAAAGCCGCCCACGAGCGAAGGATCAAGGTAATCTGCTTTGCCAGTGGCATTTTGAATTGGGGCTTCGACCAGATCCTAAAAGCGAACCCGGGACTTGGAACAGACAACAAGCATGAGATGAATCCGTTAAAAGAAGAATCGTGGCAATGGCTGTATAAGGTTTTTGACTATGCGGCGAGCAACTACGATATCGACGGATTTCATTTAGAGGCGGCTGACCAGGGACGATGCAAGACCGCGGAATGCATAGCGAAATGGCCTGACAACGTTGCATATTTCTGTTATGTGACGGGGAGGTTGGCCGATTATCTTCGCGGGGAATATCCAAAGCTGCTGCGGATCGCGACGGTCCAAGGGTTCGGCACGTGGGGAACCAGCTTCACGGAGGAGGAAAAGGGATATCTTGTTGACCTCAGCAGCAAGATCGACTGCCTCTTTGACCAGGGCCACGCCGGAACCTATATCCCCCAGAGCGACTGGAAAGAATTCATCCCGAAGCTTCACTGCGCCTACGGTACTTCCGGTGGTCTCTGGATCTATACAAACGAACGGTGGGAACGGACGCGATGGTTCTTGCCATACGTGCAGCGAACTGGGAAAGCGATGAAGGAGCTGTACGAAGCAGGCGGACAGGGTGTCATGTACTACCAAGGGCCCGTGGAGAATCCGAGCACCGAGGTCAACATGTCGTTTGGCGGGCGGTTCATGAACAACACTGAAAAGAATGTTGATGACGTGCTGGCTGAGACTCTGGAAGATCTTTACCGGCCCAAGAGCGACGCGGCCCTGCGCAAGCTTGTATCGATCTGCGAGGCGGCTGAAAATGGCTACTTCGATCAGTGGAACCTAAAAAGAATCAGTGAAGTGATTAAAAGGCCAGCGCCAGGAAATTTTCATATCACGAACTCATTTGGAGCTTCTCCGGGGGCAGCGGAATACCTGATGGAACCCTACCTGGATACCAGAGGACGGCTCCGATACAAACAAGGACTGATTTCGATTTTTAAGGACCTGGAAGCAATTGAGGATGATTTTTACGACAACGGAAGAATCGGCCGGATCAAGTTCGGGATTTCGGAGACTCTAGTCGATATCAACACCATCGCAAAGTGTAAGAACGAAAGCGAAGTCTGGGATGATCAAAAGGTCGGGCGGCAGTATTAATGCACTTGCTTGCTCTTCTTGTTGGCAGGTTCCATCGAACGCAAAATGCTTATGATTGAAATGAAGTCTACGCACTATATTGATGCCCACGTGCACGTCTGGACAGATGATGTTCAGACGTATGGTTTGGCGCCTGGATTTACAACCGCGGAGATGAAGCCGGCGGCTTATTTGCCAAGTGAGATTCTACGTGATGCCCCGCCTAGCGGAGTCGACCGCGTTGTTCTCGTACAGATGAGCTATTACGGCTTTGATAACTCGTACATGCTCGGCGCAATCGAGCAATATCCCGGTGTCTTCAGAGGTATTGCTGTCATCGACGGCAATAGCAGGGCGCCTGACGAAGAAATGCGCAGACTGGCCAATCTGGGAGTGCGGGGCTTCCGCCTGTATCCAGATGAGGTGTCCCCCTCCAACTTAAGCCAAGAGGGATTTGTGAGGATGTTCCGTTGCGGGGCAAAGGAACGTCTGGCCATGTGTTTACTCATCAACCCGGATGCACTTGCTACGGTGGGTGAGCTATGCCACAAATTTCCTGACACGCCCATCGTCATTGATCATCTCGCTCGAATTGGAATGAGAGGGTCAATAAGGGACGAAGATATTCGGGCCTTATGTGCCTTGGCCAAATATCCTCAAGTCTATGTGAAACTCTCAGGGTTTTATGCCCTCGGCCAGGCGAGTCCTCCCCACCTTGATCTAATTCCTCTAATCGAGCATGTCTATGGGGCATACGGCCCAAAGCGCTTGATGTGGGGGTCGGATTGCCCATTTCTAGTAGCGCATGAAGCGTATGCGGATGGTATCTCACTGATTCATGACCGAATAGACTTCATCCCCAGCGGGGACAAGGACTGGGTACTATCACGCACGGCAGAACACTTGTTTTTTAGTTAGTTGCGCACACAGAAATCTAGTTTCGTTTCGTTTCGTCGATGCAGCGGATCGCAATTGGACGAGTTGATTCTCTTTTTTCCAAATGCAACCCGGCAATAATTGTTTGGAGATCCAGCGCGGAGGGACCTGTTCGAGCAAAAAAATACTCATTGGCGACGTGGTTTGCTCTGCAGTCGCAGAGCGCTATAGCCTCTCACCCCTGCTCCTGCCCTTTCTGAGCGCTCAATTAGTAGTTTTGCAGCGGCAAAACCAGCATTTTTCCGGATACATTTTCACGCGAGCATTTTGTATGCGTTGCATTCCGTAACTGTTCACACTAAGGAGTTTTGCGATTTGGTGTGTTCACCGCTTCTGTAGACCAGTTTTGGAGCGCAGAGGAATCCCAGTGGCGCATGGCTACCCCTTCTCTCTCCTTCTTTTGTTGCTCGCCTGGTCTAGTGCTGACGTCGGGTTGGCCCAGGCGGCACCGGCCCAGGCTGGACCGATCGAGCACATAGTCATTGGCGACTCCACGGCGCCACTCTATGGACCGTGGAAGTTTCAAGTCGGCGACTCGCCGCTCGATCCGATAAACCATTCCCCGCTATGGTCCGAGCCGGGCTTTGATGATTCGAATTGGGAGACGGTGGACCTAGCACCGCGGGACGCGGCCCTGGACCCCATATATGGAGTCTCGGGGATGGTGCCGGGCTGGACGGACCGCGGGCATGCTGGGCACTGGGGCTACGCCTGGTATCGCATCCGGGTGCAGGTGGAGACGCCACCAGGAGAAAAACTGGCCCTCGAGGGCCCGCCCGGCGTGGACGACGGAACCTGAACTGCAAAAAGAGACAGAAAATCCACGTATTGCAGCAGAGTTGATTTTAGACGAGGTAGCTACCCTATTTTTTTCCCGGGTTCCATTTGCCCTGAGCGACGAGGGGCTTGAAGGATTCCAACCCGCGCGCCGGTAAAGCGATGGTTCGGCCCAGTTCGGCGCTCTTATAGGCCGCCATTAGCAAGTGGACGACCTCGAGCCCATCCTCGAAGGTAAGGGCGGGCTTGGTGCCGTACAGGAATGCACGCGCGAAGTGACGGTTCTCCGCTTCGTAACCGTACGCGGCCGGCTCGCCGGCCAGTACGGGCATTTGCCCGTTTTCCGCATTCTGTTTCTCGACCAGGTCCTCGCCCTCGCTTCCATGCAGCGCACGACTCATGAAGACCTTTAGGCCGGTGTCGAGTGAATTCCAGGTCATTGAGTATTCGGGCCCCAGTAATTCCGCGGAGAGCCTTAAGCCCGCACCGACGAAGCTCCACGAGGTGGTAACCTCGCCTATCGCAATCGTGCCGCTATCGGTTTCAAACTCTATCGTCGCGGAGGCAAAATCCTCGGAGGGATGGGTGGCATAATTCACAGCCTTCCCCATGGATTTCGCGAGTTGCCGCACATACTCCGGCCGAGACCACTTGAGACTGGCGATGTGCGCCGTAATGCGCACAGGACGGACCGAAGAATAGGGAGCGCCCGGCTTGGTGAGCAGGTGCCTTACTACCAAGACCGAATGACACATCATGTCGTTCAGTACCCCACCGCCCTGCAGCTCTCCCATCCAGAACCAAGGGTTATGGGGCCCGCTGTGCTCCTCGGCGGCACGAGCGAGATAAGGGCGCCCAGCGGAGGCCGCGCCGCGTGTCCACAAAATATTACGGCCTACTTCAATGGGCGGCGCAAAAATCTGATCTTCCATGTAACCGGTTGGTATTTTTGCCTGGGTCACGAGTTGCAGCATCCGCTTGGCCTCGAAGATATTGCGGGCAAGCGGTTTTTCGCAGGCGATCCCTTTCAGCGGCACGGTGCGCTTTTTCGCGGCCGCAATGATCTCCTCCAGGTTTTCTATGCGTTTGTGGTTTGGTCCTAATAGCCAGATCGCTTCAATGCGCGGATCAGCAACCATCTCAGTAATCGAAGCGTACGCGACCGTATCGCCCAAATCGAGCGACCGTGCGAACGCCGCAGCGTCGCCGGCGTGTTTGCTGTTGGGACTCCATATGCCACGGATCTCGACGTCACGCACCGCCACGAACGACTGAAGGTGAAAACGCGTGATGAATCCGCTCCCTACCATACCAATTCCCAGCATTTCTTTGCCCATAAGTCCTCGATTGAAGAGTTAGACGCGCATGTTCAGGGTTGATCTCTTGAAAGTCTTCTATGATCCTTTGGTATCGCCTGGTTTGCGAGGTCCAACGGCAAGCATAGACGGACAGCTCGCTTTGCGGTGACTCCCGGTGCCTAATTTCTTACGCCAAGTCAGCCTTCATAATTACCATACATTTCTTGACCGCCTCGACGCTGTTCGAGCCCGCCGGAATTCGGTACTCCAACTCAACCTCGGCTGGGATCGGCCGTTGGTTCGTCTTCAGGAGTTGCAGCACGGCGGCCTGCACGGGGCCTCCATTTGGTCCGTAGCATCGCGGCCTTCTCATGGATTTCACCGATTTTGGGCTAAAGCGTGGTAAATCCGGCTTTTCTTTCTCTGATTGAGGCTTTTTCCTATGCCCAGTTTGCGGCTGGCAACATCAGTGTTGGGTTTACCCCTAGAAAATAAGCGGATTCACTGCCCACGAACGGAGGGCCCCAACTACGCGACTGGTCTCCTGTCTGCCTGCGCTCAACCTTGATGACATCGGCGCCGAAATCTCCCAGCATCATGGCGCAGTAGGGTCCGGCCAGCGCCTCGGTAAGTTCCACAACGCGGATGGAGTCGAGAACACCCACTAGAATCCCGGGGGGCGCTGGTCAGCAACAGCGAAGCAGCGCTCCAGTGCCAAACCGGCGCTCCCCAGCCTGCCCTCGTCGAACAGCTGGCCAATCAGAGTAATGCCATGGGGCACGCGCCTTGGTGGAGAGAACTTGGCCGGCGGGTTGGCTGGATCAGGCGCCCAGTCACTGCGCGCCTCCGAAACCTCGATGAAGCCTGCACGCAAAGTGAGCGAGGGGTGGCCCGTGAAGTTGGTGATGGTGAGCATCTCGTCTCGCAGTGACGGAACCAAAAGCACGTCCACGTTGGAGAAAACACGGGCCATCTCGTTGGCGACCTTACGCCGGAAGCGATCGGCCTGCACAAAATCCACCGCGGAGAGAAAGCGTGCCTGGCGAAACGAATTGGGCCACGCGTCAGGCACCTGCATTTTCAACTGATCGACGCCGTGCGTGAGCGTCAACTCCTCGAAGGCGGCCGCCGCTTCGGCAAACAGGATCAGCTGCAGCGAATCATAAGGCCAGTCAGGAATGGCCACCTCGACCGGCACCATGCCCACCTTCTTCACTGCATCCAGGGCCGCGCGATCGACGTCAGTGGCCGGAGCCTCATGCATCCATTTGGGGAAATAGCCGACACGCAGACCGCTGACCTTCGCTCCGGCATCGTAGTCCAGCTTGCTGGGTACACTCGCAAGATCGCCGGCGTCTGGTCCCGTGATGGCATCGAGCACCAACAAGGAGTCCTCGACACTGCGAGTCATAGGGCCCAGTTTGTCGAGTGACCAGCACAGCGTCATGGCGCCACTTCGCGGAACCCGGCCATAGGTTGGTCGCAGGCCGGTAATGCCACAGCGCATCGTGGGACTCACGATGCTGCCCCCGGTTTCGCTGCCGATAGAAAAGCCCACCAGCCCGGCCGCGGTGGCGGAACCAGGGCCCGCACTGGAACCGGACGAACCTTCCTGGAGCAGCCAGGGATTTTTCGTCTGACCCCCAAACCACACATCGTTGAGCGCTAGTGCGCCCATGCTCAGCTTGGCGGCCAGCACTGCGCCGGCCTCATGCAAACGCTTGACCACGGCCGCATTCTCGGTAGGCACGCGATTCCTGAAAGGCTCAGCACCATAGGTGGTGGGTATGCCGGCGGTGTCCAGCAGATCCTTACCGCCCCAGGGAATGCCGTGCAACGGCCCACGATAGTGTCCCGCGGCAATCTCCTGGTCGGCCTGTTTGGCCTGAGCCATGGCCAACTCCCGCGTCGGCGTGATGACGCACAGCAGCGTGGGATTGAAGCGCTCAATGCGCTGCAGGTAGATGCTGGTAAGCCGCTCGGATGTAAGCTTGCGCGACTCAATCCAGCGCGACAGCCGCGTCACGGGAGCGAACGCGATGTCCTCATCGCTGGTGGGCAGCGGACCTGGGTCAATTTTGCTGCGCACAAACACGTTGTGCTCGGGACCTGCGGGCTTGCCTGGCAGCGCCGCTTCGCAATGGGACCAGGGCGCCAACTCTGGTTCGAGTGCGACCTTGCGCGGGCCAACGCGTCGCTCGTACAGCGGAGCCATCCCACTACGCCAGCTGGCAACTGCCTCCTTGCGCTCGGAGTCGCTCAACTCCACCTGAACCAGCTTCTCTGCTTCCGCAAAGGTCAGCGGGGATACGTCAGGTCCAACCGGTGGCGCCGTCGCAAAGGCGGGAGGTGCGCCGGGAGGCAACTCCGACGGTTTTTTCCCCTCGTTGCAAGAAGAAACAGCGATCCCCAAAAGACCAAGGGAGCTATTGGCCAGGAACTGCCTGCGTGATTTCGACATGGCACCTCTGTTGCGCATTCTAGAGTGCAGTCCCTGAAGTTCGTAACATAATTCAAGGCTCCGGAAACCTGTCCTGGCAACCCATCCCGGGTGCCCCACATCTCGCTCGTTTTTCGCGAGATGGGCCAAACCCAACACTGATGTTGTCAGCCCCAAAGTAGCTGATCAAGGACCGGGTAGTAGAGGTAAGGATGTGCATGCTGAAGTAAAAAGATTCCGGCTCCGCGATCGGAGAGTCTCTGAGGGCTTCGCTCGAAGATATCGACTTCCCAGCCAATCTTACGAAGGAGGATTCCCGCAGCCAAGCCGATAAGGGAGCCTCCAACAACCGTCGCTCGTTTCACCGTGCTTTCCCATCAGACCGCGCAGACGCCGTTCTCACACTGACCAGCCGTATCTTGAATCTTCCGAATTGCTGAGGCCAGAAGCTCTTCACGCTGTGCGCCGCTCGCCAGAACTTGGCCACCGAAAGAAATCTGCGGAACACCGTGGACGCCGGCGGAGACTTTGCGCTCGGCAGCTTTGACCTCAGCAACCAACTCCGGGCTATCCAAGTCTTCCACGCGAGAGATGGCCGCGATGCCGAACTCGTGGGCAATTGCCAGGAGAACTGCTGGATCGCCCACGTCCTCACCGTTGACGAAGTAGGCCTGAAACAACCGCTCCGCAACTTTGCCCTGTATCTCCAAACCCTGTTTCAAGGCTGCTGCAAGCAGAACATGACCGCGAAATGTGTTCGGTGTGCGCTTCATCCGGTCGTGATGGAATGTAATTCCAACCTCCGCCCCGGCAGCCGCGACCTGGGCGTCGAGCCTCTGCGATTGTTCCCAGCTTCCGAACTTCGCTGAGCGGTACACCCTTCGGTCAAGGCCATCGACCGGCATATCAGCATTCAGCTCAAAGGGAAGCCAGTGTATTTTCACTTCTTTGCCAAGAAGAGCGGCTGTCCTTTCTACGCGCCGCTTCGCTACAAAGCACCACGGGCAGATCTTGCTGCGTCTCTGCGTTTAGCGTACTAGCCATGATGACTACTCCTTTCGGATTCGAGGCTGCAGGCCGTATGTACTTCTCTTGTGTGGATGACGGCCAGGCTAGTCATTCGTGAATATTTTTACGACGCGTGAGGTGGGTCTATTCCGAGAGAGCGGGGAAAGCGCGCGAGTTCTTCCGGAGTCGAGCTATTTGGAACGGAGCAACCCGGCGCAGCGATGTATTTGGCTCCGGCTTCCTTCCTGGCTTCTGTCCATTGCGTCCGCATCTCCGGTATCGTCAATTTCTCGAAATCGATCTCATCAACTCCTCCGGCGATTGGCTGAGAGTACTGCTTGCGAACATCAGCGATTGGGATTCCGCTCGTCTTCACCGAGTATTGAATGACAGGGGCATTAAAGTCCTTGAACTGATCAAGGTATTGCCTCTCGAGATAATGCAGATGGAGGACGGATAGTTTGGTGTCGGCGAGCGCGTCGAAGACACGTTTGTCGTAGGGCCGGGTATTTCGTTCGTAATCCGCAACGGAGCCGAACTTGCTTTCCGCATTGAAGATGCTGACGAGCGCGCCGGAGGTGCCGATGTCCTTTGTATGTCGGATATGGCTGATGGTTGACTGCGTGATAGCCTCTAGCGCGCTGTGCCAGGCATCGGGATTCTGTTGCTGGAATTCGTGAAGGCTTTTGATCTGCGCGTCCTCAACATCTTCCGATTTCCGCAGGTTCGCAAACTGCGGTTGCGATTGAAACAAGATCATCGCCGTCATGTACGGCCCATAGATCGTGTCGATGAAATACGCATCCCCATCCAGTCCATCCCGGACGAATCGAAGTGTGGCCAACTGGTCCGGGAAAGGAGAGTTCAACGGCTTCAGCTCATACCATCTGCCGGTGGTGGACTGGGGATAATCGAAATCATTCATGACCTTGACGATGTCGGTTTGGTAAGTTCGATGGAATTCGAGATGGTCCTGTGCTTCCAGCTGTGCGCTCGGCCTCTTGTAGTGGTGGTAGAACGTAAACGGCGGGCGGTCGAGATCCTGCCCTCGTAAAGCGCGGTCAACGCGCTGCTTGTGAGTTAAAGTGGCTGACCCGGCCTTCTTGCCAAAGACCGGTCTTGCAAGCGCAAGAGTAGCGGTGGCGGCAGAGGTAGAAAGAAACTTGCGTCGATTCATGGTCAAATCCCATTCGGAACTATCAGGCTAATGCATCTTTGAAGCATCCAGGAGTTTGGCTCGCATTCTAGGTGGCATTTCGCCAATACGCCAATACAATGAAGACGAAGAACCCGTAGTCGCTACCTTCTACTTCGCCAGACACTGCATCGCACAAGCTGCCTAGTGCGAAAAGAGGGGTGATACCAGTGATACCGCTTTTGTGGAAATTGGTTCCCCAGGGAAGAATCTATAGACAACAGAGGAAGCCAAAGACTTCAGGGAAATAGCTTAGTTTCAGCGAGTTACGAGAGAAGCCCCGTGAATTCAGAAACATGCGAATTACGGGGGTTAGTCTTCGAATCCCTCCGCCCCGCCCATAATCTATGTGTCAATTTTAACTAAACGGATAAGAACGCCTGGTGGTCTGCGCTACTGTCCTGCCGGTGGTAAACGGGCAAACGGTTGTACAAAGCCCGATTGTGTCTTGGTGGAGGCTCTTATCGGAAACCCGCGAGTACAAATGCTTCGAAGTTCCCGCTTTCTGTTCGAAAAGGAGTAAGAACTCCGGAAGGAGCTTTGAAGGGTACGGCTTTCACAGGCTGCGGAAAAAAGCCGGTGCGGAGCCTTTGAGTGGAAGCCCCCGCATTTATGCGGGGTAGGAGCCCCGCAGCGGCGGCCTGAAAATAGCCCAGCACGTCAGTGCTGGGTTTGCAGCCGAACAAACTCCAGTCCCAACGGGACGACTGAAAGCTTTGAATCAGCCGTCCCGTCGGGACTTATCAACCCGCAACTCCCTCACCGGCTAAAAGGCAGCCAGTCCATTGAAGCCCGCTTCCTTCGGCAGACCGGAAATGCCCTGCTCCGCCTGGAGAGTGCCGTCTGAGTTGATAGAGAACACCCCGATCGTGCCGGTGTTGGAATTTTGCGTGTAGATATACTTGCCGTCGACACTCACGGCAATATCCACATTGTGGCTTCCCGGAGGATTGTTGCCCACAATCGTGCTCCCTATCGGTGTTAAGGCGCCGTTCTTGGCAACGTTGAAGCCTGAAATCGAATCCGAGCCCGAGTTCGAGGTATACACCCAGTTGCCATTCGGTGTGAAAACCGCCCAGCAGTTTCCTGCCCCGAACGTCGGCACGGCAGAGCTAATAGCAGTAATGCTCCCGTCGCTGTTGATGTTGTAAGAGGAAATAGTTGAACCATCCGCCGCGCTTGCCGGGCCGGTCTCCGATACCAGCATTTGGCCGCCTTGGGAGAAGATCGCCGAAAACGCGCCGGGGTTCTGGCTGGGTATCGTAGTGATCGCCGACAGCGTGCCGTCGGGGAGAATGTGGAACGTATCGATGTTATTCGACAGCCGTTCGACCACCACCAGGAACTGACCGTTGGGGCTGACGGATACTGAAGCGCCGCCGGCGCCGGTATTGGAGAGCAGAAAGGCGGACTTCGAAACCTGCGTAAGGTGGCCTTGACCATCGACGCTGAAGACCGTTACCCCGCCATAGGCCCCCTGGTTCAAGACATAGACGAATGAGCCAAACTGCGCCACCGAGACCGGCTCTGCTCCGTCGGTTGGCTCCCGGTCAACCAACACCAATCGATCGCCTTTGACGGCGAAGCTCGACACCGTGCCACTCCCGGCATTCACGGCGAAGAGCAGGGAATGATCCTGGCTGAGAGTGAGTGCTCCTTGCGATTCCAGCGGATCCGTGGTGCCCCCACTGCCGCGGCCGCCTGTCTCATAACTGCCGATCGAGTAAAAGCTCCCGTCGGAGCCGCGCTCATATGCCAGCACCTCGTTCTTGCTGGCGTCGTTGGTCATTACGTAAACTCTCTCTCCCTCGGGCTCCGCCGCATAGAGCGCCGGAACGGTTGTGCTGATTGCTAGCAATACAAAGAATATGTTGCGAATGGCCTGAATCATCGGACAGCTCCTTTGAAGTTGGTGGAGTGCTCAACGATGTGAGTAGCGAGAGTTCGAAAGGTTACAGCGCAGAGTCGCGAGCAAATGAAACACTCTCTGGATCAGATCGAGCCGTGCAGGCGGAAGTGCGCGATCCATTCCGCTGCGACCAGTAATAAGGTGAGAATGGCGAGCGCTATCTGCAGCGACTCGGCTCGTTTCTTCGCCGGCGTTACAGCTTCAACTCTCCATTGCGACGAAGGCCGTGCGCGCAGCGATCGAATGCGCCAGATGACGTAAAGATTGATCGCGGAGCCTGCGATCGCCAGCAGCTCCATCGGGATACGGATCGCATCTCCGTGAATGGAGGCGAAAAACTTCAGGCCTGAGGAAGCAAAGGCCAGCGAACCGATCCCGATGAGCAGGCGTAGTCCGCTGACGGCCATGACCGCCGTACATACGCTCTGCAGCAGGATAAAGAAAAAGCTGCTGATACCGATGATCCAGCTCCTGACGCGGAGACGGCTCTCACCCTTGACCTGCGGCGCTCCCGCCGTGGTTTCCTGCTTGACCACGTTTTCTCCTAAAAAGACTTGTATCTGACGCCGCCTCTCGTCAAGAGTTACGCGGATCCTCTCTTTTCTCGCGAAATTAATCTAAGTTTGTCATCTCGACCGGAGCGCACCGCAGTGGAGAGATCTGCGGTTTCCGAAGCTGCGGAAAGCTCTGTAGAAGGGTTTTGGTGGAAGCCCCCCTGCTTTAGCAGGGGGAAGCTGGACTTGAAGTCCAGCGGAAAGCGTTCGATCCTTAAGATGGGCTTTAGCCCTGGATTTATCCATGCCATCGCTAAAGCGCATCATGTTCAGAGTCGAACTTCCCGGAGCGCTGAAGCGCTCCTACCCCCGCATAAATGCGGGGGCTTCCACCCAAAGGCTCCGCACCGGCCTTCTTCCGCAGCCTGTTCAGACGGTACGTAAGCGGTTGAAAAGCAGTTAGGCTTTGACAATGTTTAATAGATCTCGCTGAGAGAGGTACAAGATGAAAATCGCCGTAATCGGAGCGGGCGGAGTCGGAGGTTATTTCGGAGGCAGGCTCGCCGCCGCCGGAGCTGAGGTGACGTTTGTTGCGCGAGGCGCTCAACTGGACGCTATCCGGGCGAACGGTCTCGAAATTCTTAGCCCATTGGGCGACTCGCATATCCAGCCTGCGCGCGCTGTCGAATCCATAGACCAGGCGGGCCCCGTAGACCTGGTCTTGATTGCGGTGAAGCTCTGGGATACCGAGAGCGTCGCCCAAAGCTTGCGTCCGCTCTCGGACCAGGGCGCAGCTATTCTTTCCCTTCAGAATGGCGTGGAGAAAGACGCAGTGCTCCGGAAATACGTCGCCGCGGACTCGATCATCGGGGGTGTTTGCTACATCGCTGCAAAGATCTCTAAGCCGGGTGTTATCAGCCACACCGGCTCCATCCAGCGCATGGTCTTCGGAGAGTACACGGGAAAGCCCTCCGAGCGTACGGAGACTCTGCTGGATGCCTGCAAGCGGGCGGCGATCGATGCTGAGATTAGCGGCTCGATCGAGAGATTGATATGGGAAAAGTTCGTCTTCTTAGTCGGGCTCTCCGGCACGACCTCGACCATCCGGCAACCCGTCGGTCCGATTCTTGAAAACCCGCACTCGAGAGCCTTCCTGCTGGATGTCATGAAAGAGGTTGTGGCGCTTGGGCGAGCCTCAGGAGTTGGACTTAGTGAAGACTACGCGCAAGACAGGCTAGCTTTTTGCGATTCGTTGGCGCCCTCCATGACATCCTCCATGTACCACGATCTGGAGAATGGGAATCGTCTGGAACTGCCTTGGTTGAGCGGCTGGGTGGCCGAACTGGGGCGAACCGCTGGCACACCTACACCTATGAATCGCGCCATCTCCGATATCCTCGCCCTCTACTCCTCGGGAAAGATCTAACCGTTCCCGGTCGGGAAGAAATCGAGACTTGGTGTCGTTGACCGGGTGCCCCAGGTTCCGATTCTGGCACCCTGGGATTCCACAGGTCTCCGCCGTAGAGGGTGGCTGGCTTCACAGTGTGTGGCGAAGAGCTAAATGGAAGTATTCCTCAACAACGATAAGCACCAGGCTTAGCATCGAAAGCAGGAATTGCTGCCGCTCCCGTCTCTTGGTATCTCCGGTCAAAGGTCTTTGCCGCCAGCGTGAAGCCGGGCGTTTACGAAGATAACGGACATGCGCGAGAACGGCTAGATTCAACAGCGAGCCGGCGACTGCAACCGTCATCATAGGTATGCGAATCGAGTCCGCATGAAAACGGACCAGAAACGCACCTGCGCCGACCGTCATGGCGAGCGAGCCCAATCCGATCGCAAAGCGCACCGCGTTGATGGCAAGCACTGCGGTACAGATGCTTTGCAGCAAGGCGAACAATGCGCTCGACCAGGCGATCGCCGTCTGCGCGCTCTCCGCTCTGCCTTGCGCCGGCCCCGACGAGGCATTTTGAAATTCAGTCGAGTCGGGGGAGCTCGGCATGAGAGAGCGCGCTCCAAAGTGAGGGACGTTTCACTTCTTTCGCTTACCAATTTTACGATTGAGCTGCGGCATTCGCCAGCGGAAGCGCGGTGCAAACCCATCCTCGCCGTGACTCCCAAGGCGCAACCACTGTACTCTCACCCTAGGCCATGGCACGACTCAGAAGTCCCGAGAAACGCAGCGCAATCCTTCAAGCGGCGATCGACGAGATTGCCCAGGCAGGGCTTGGCGCGCCTACGGCGAAGATCGCCAAGCGCGCGGGCATTGCCGCGGGCACGCTCTTCACCTATTTCCCCAATAAGGAAGAGTTGCTGAACGAGCTTTATCTTGAGCTGAAGATGGAGGTCTACACCCGGGTGAACGCCAACTTCCCCCATCAGGGGAGCCTGGAGCGCCGGGCGCGGCATCTATGGTCGAGCTTTCTCGATTGGGCTATCGAATTTCCCGAGAAGCGAAAGGTTTCTGCGCAGTTGAACGTCTCCAACCTGATCACTCCTGAAACACGGATGAGAACAGCCGCGGAGCGCGCCCCAGTGGACGCCATATTAAGCCAGCTCGGAACCCGTGGCGCGCTGCGCGGATTACCGGCGGGCTTCGCGGCCGCCACCATGGCGGCAATGCAGGAGGCAACCATCGAATTTATCGCGGCCAAACCGAAACAGCGCGAGGAGCTCATCGAGCGGACGTTTCAGGTCTTCTGGCGTGCCTTGCGTTGAACTATCGTCAAAAGAAAATAAATGAGCAACCAGTCAGTCATTCTGTAATCCTATGCTGGAGGAGGATCTTGCAATGGCTAAGGTCTGGTTGATTACTGGAAGCGGAAACGGGTTGGGGCGCGACATAGCCGAGGCGGCGCTGGCCGCCGGCGACAGCGTGGTAGCCGGAGCGCGCCGGATTGAGGAACTGACGCCGCTGGTGGCCGAGTACGGCGGACGGGTAAAGCCTGTGACCTTGGATGTGCGCGACGAGACCGCGGCAAAGGCTGCCGTGCAGTCGGCGGTGGACACCTTCGGACGATTGGATGTACTGGTCAACAACGCCGGTTACGGGGAGCTAGTGCCCTTCGAGCAGATGAGCGCGGAGGACTTCAAGGCGGTCGTGGACACATGCTTTTACGGCGTGGTCTATACCACCCGCGCCGCCATACCGCTGATGCGCAAGCAGAAGAGCGGTCACATCTTCCAGGTATCTTCGATCGGTGGCCGCCTGGGGATACCCGGCAATACCTCCTATCACGCCGCCAAGTGGGCCGTGGGCGGCTTCAGTGATTCTCTGGCCATGGAGGTAGCGCCGTTCGGAGTCAAGATCTGCACCCTTGAGCCGGGCGGCATCCGGACCAACTGGGCGCGGCGCGCAAGGCAGAATACGCCCGAGCTGTTGCCGGATTACCAGGCATCGGTCGGCCCCCTCCTCGAGCTGCTGCGAAGCATCGACGGACGCGCGGAAGGCGACCCGCGCAAGATCGCCGCTTTGATTGTGCAACTGGCGAACAGCGATGAAGTGCCGCTCCGGCTGATCCTCGGTGTGGATGCGGAAAAGTGGGTGCGGCAAGCGGAAGAGGCGCGAGCGAGCGAAGCCGAAAAATGGCGGCATCTCACTCTGTCGACCGTCTTTGCAGACGCCGTATCCCTTCTTCCTGAGCTGCTCAATCGTTAGTCCCTCCTGCAAGCAATCTTTGGGTGCCCCACGTCCGGATTCCCGGACGTGGGGTTCCACAAATCTCGATGGCCGGTGTTCCTACATCACGAAAAAGCACGCGCGTTTTCCCACCCTCATCGGGTTTAGGGCACTTTCACTTTAGGTGTTTACGAGCAGACTGCTCCAAACGCGGCCGTTCTACCGAAGAACGGCCGCTTCTAGCCGGTCTCACCAGTTCACAGTAAAAGTGAAAATGCTCTAGACTTACTGGTTGAGAGGTAAACCGCGATGGCCACCGAGATGCGGAAGACCGGAATCGAGGTCGTCGGTGACATGCCTTGGGGGACACACTTTTGTCTCTTCTATGAGACAAAAGCGGATCTCCTCGAGACACTGGTCTCCTACTGCAAAGCTGGACTGGAGAGCCAGGAGTTCTGCCTGTGGGTGGTCGCCGAACCAGTTACCGAAGAAGACGCCAGGCAAGCATTAAAACAAGCTGTTCCCCGCCTCGACCGAGAGCTCGCTGACCACAGCATAGATATTGTCTCCGCTCACGACTGGTATCTCCAGGACGGTACTTTTGATCTCAACCGGGTGATTAGCGGTTGGAACGAGAAACTCGCGAGCGCATCGGCTAGAGGTTATGCCGGCGTAAGGGTCACCGGAGATACCGCCTGGCTCGAAAAGAAGGACTGGAAGAACTTCTTTGAATACGAAGAGTCGCTTAATCGGGCGGTCGCCGGTCAGCGTATGGCGGTGCTATGCACCTACCCGCTGGCCGCATGCGGAGCTGCTGAAATTCTCGATGTGGTGCAAACCCATCAGTTTGCAGTGGCCAAGCGCCGCGGAAGCTGGGACGTTATCGAAACCGCCGGCCACAAACAAGCTAAGGCTGAAATCAAGCGCCTCAATGAAGAACTTGAACAACGTGTCCTGGAACGGACCAGTCAACTGACCGCCGTCAATCGGGAGCTGACCAAAGAAGTACTCCAACGTCAGCGCGCCGAGGAGGCCCTGCTTCGCAGTGAATCCTACTTGGCGGAAGGGCAGAGGCTAACCCACACCGGCAGTTGGGCTTCCAACATCGTCACTCGAGAGCTGCGCCACTCCTCCGAGGAGCACTCCCGCTTATATGGCTTCGATCCGGAAAGCGGGATGCCTTCATTCGAAGAATTTTATCAGCGCATCCATCCCGAAGATCGAGACGGCGTTGGCGAAATTCTAGAGCGGGCAAGCCGCGCGGGAACCGATGTTGACGCACAGTTCCGAGTCGTTTTTCCGGGAGGAACAACCAGACATTTGCATACAGTGGGTCGTCCGGTTGCCAACCCGTCTGCCGCATTCGGTGAATTCGTCGGTATCTCGATGGACGTGACCGAACGGAAGCGCGCGGAGGCGCTGCGTGACGGAGAGAGCCGTATCTTGGAGATGATAGCGCGCGATGCCCCGCTGGGGGAGATACTGGAGAACCTGGTGCGCGTTTTGGAAGCCCAATTTGCCGGCATGCAGTGCTCTGTCCTGCTCCTCGACGAGGACGGGCAGCACGCGCGCCATGGCGCCGCGTCCAGTCTTCCCGCCCCCTACACCAAAGCTATCGACGGCCTTGCCATCGGACCGAAGGCGGGATCGTGCGGCACGGCGATGTACCGCAGAGAGACTGTTATCGTCATCGACATTCTCCAGGATCCGCTCTGGGAGCCATACCGGAGCTTGGTCGAGCCCTATGGCCTCCGCGCCTGCTGGTCCACTCCCATCCTTGCGCCTTCGGGCAAGGTTCTGGGCTCCTTTGCCATGTATTACCGCGAAGCGCGCAGTCCCAGCCCGGCTGAGACCCGCGCCCTGGAGATGGCCACCCACCTCGCCGGCATTGCCATTGAGCGCAAGCTGGCGCGTGAAGAGCGCGAACGATTGCGTCAGGCCCAGGCCGATCTCGCGCACATCAATAGGGTGACCACGATGGGCGAGCTGACCGCGTCCCTGGCGCACGAAGTGAAACAACCGATCGCCGCGGCAGTCAATTACGCCAGTGCCTGCATACGCTGGCTTACGCCTGATCGGCCCGATGTGGGGGAGGCGCGCGAGGCTGCGTCGAGAGCCGTTAAGGATGCTATGCGAGCCGGGGAAATCATCAATCGAATCCAGTTCCTCTTCAAAAAGGGTACTCCTGAACGGGCATTGATCGATGTCAACGAAGTCATTCGAGAGATGATCGTCCTGCTGCACGGCGGGGCAACGCGATACTCCATCTCATTCGGGACGGAGCTGGCGGATGACCTTCCCCGGGTCGTGGGCGATCGGGTGCAATTGCAGCAGGTCATGATGAATCTCTTCATGAACAGCATCGATGCGATGAAGGATGTGGATGGGGCGCGGGAACTAATCGCCAAATCGCAGCGAGCGGAAGCTGAGCAGCTTATGGTGTGCGTCAGCGATACCGGCGTGGGACTGCCTCTACAGCAGACGGAGAAGATCTTCAATGCCTTCTTTACCACTAAGCCCCACGGGACCGGCATGGGACTTCGCATCAGCCGCTCCATCATCGAATCTCATGGTGGCCGCTTGTGGGCCACCGGCAACTCCCCGCGCGGCGCAAGCTTTTACTTCACCCTACCCACGAAAGGCGAGGCCAGCGAATAAGCGTTTTCGCAGTTGCCTTTCTTTCTGTCATTCCCGAAGGGAATCTGCTTGTCTGCCTTTGCTTTTCTTTCTGTCATTCCCGAAGGGAATCTGCTTGTCTGCCTTTGCCTTTCTTTCTGTCATTCCCGAAGGGAATCTGCTTCTGCCTTTGCCTTTCTTTCTGTCATTCCCGAAGGGAATCTGCTTCTGCCTTTGCCTTTCTTTCTGTCATTCCCGAAGGGAATCTGCTTCTGCCTTTCCTATTCGCCACAGCGACTGAGCATTTACTCGCTGCGCAAAGCCTGCATCGGATCGATCCCGGCTGCCCGCCTCGCCGGAAAATACGCCGACATCAGTCCGCCGCCGAGGAGCAGCAGCGTGACCGCGCTCATGGTCCATGGGTCATGCGGTTTGACCCCGTAAAGGAAGGTCCTCAACAGCAGGCTTGAGAGATACGCGAGAATCAATCCGGCAACCGATCCGGCCAGCAGCATCCATCCAGCCTGGCGCAGCACCAGCCACATCACGTCTCCCCGCTGAGCGCCTAAGGCGATGCGGAGACCTAGCTCTCTCGTTCGTTGGGTCACAAGATAGGCCAGCAGCCCATAGATTCCGGCCACGCATAGCAGCAGAGCCGCGCCGCCAAATATTTCCAGCAGCATCGCAGCAAGCTGCTGGCTCCCGTAGGAGTCTTCTACAACCTGATCCATGGTCGTGAAGTTACTGCCCGCGAGCTCCGGACTTGCCCTCCGCATCAACTCTCGTAGTTGGGGAATCATCGCAGCGGGGCTCCGGTCTGTGCGCACGGCCAGATCCATCGCCATCCCCTCCGCAGGATTATAAAAAAGGCTGTCCGGCCTGATCTGCGGAAGGCACACCTCAATCTCCGGTTGGGACTGCTCGGCAATTGATACTTGGCGTTCATCGTCGAGTACGCCCACGACAACGGCGCGCCGGTCCTTACTATAGTTGAGAAGAGTCTCACCCAGAATTTTCCCCGGGTCTCCGTCCTCTCCGGTGTAAGCCTTGACGAACGCGCGATTGACGACCACAACCGGCTGGGAGGCGGGCGTATCTCCCTGGTTGAAAAATCTTCCCCGCAACATGCGGAAGCCGAAGACCTTTTGCATCTCCGGACCGACGGCGCGAAACTGCGACTTCAGGTCCTTGAGCCGCGCTCCCCCATCCGCGAAGGCCAATGTCACCCGGAAGGTTTTGCCCAACGGCACCTCCGTCATTAGCGATGCGCTTTGCACTCCCGGCAGATGCTGCACTTGCTCGACCAGCGGCTGGTAAAGCTGCGTTGTCATATCTCTGCCGACAAACTTATAGGAGGGAATCGCCATGTTGGCGACCAGCACATGATCCGTCCGGAAGCCCAGCGGAACATGCCTCAATGCATAGATTGTGCGCAGCAGCAGGCCGCATCCGGCGAGCAAGGTAAGGGACATGGCGATTTGCGCTACCACCAGCAAAGCGCGGCTTCGATATTGCGCTCTACCGGCGCCGGCCTGCGGACTACCCTGGCGCAGAGCGGGCTCGATCGAGGCCCTTGCCGCGGTGACCGCAGGCCACAGGGATGACAACAGCGCGCTGATCACGGTCAGGCCGAGCAGAAGGCCAATCACGGATAGGTTGGGCGTCAATTTTGTATGCAGGTTGAACTGCGTCGTCAATCCATGCTCAAAGAGCTTGAGCGTCAGAATGGCAAGAGCGAATCCCAGCAGCGAAGCACCTGCGCTTAGAACCAACCCTTCGATCAGAAGCTGCTGCACGATTCGCCGGCGGCTCGCTCCCAATGCGCCGCGTAGGGCAATCTCTCTCTGCCTGGCAGTCGAGCGCGCCAGTAACAAGCTGGTAGCGTTCAAGCAGGCAATGAGCCATAGCACTCCCGACGCCCCGAAGAGCGCCAGGAGAGCTTTCCGTATATCGCCGCTCACCTATGAATCGCCATAGCCATGCAGCTTGATGGAAGTGACCTGTTCGCGCTCATCGGCATCTGTGTAGGCTCTGGCGACATCCGCCTGGATCACCTTGAGTTCTGCTTCCGCATCCCGCAGGCCTACTCCCCGCTTCAGGCGCGCAATCACCTGGTAATGGGGACCATGCTTGGACCGCACCGCATCCGCGTCTCCCAGAACAATCGGCCTCCATACCGCTGAGCTCTCTCCGCCAAGCGGAAAGGTGAAGCCGCGCGGCATCACGCCCACTACGGTGCAGGATTCCCCATTCAGCTTTACGGTCTTGCCCAGGATTTTCGCATCGCCGCCATAGAGAGTCCTCCACACGGCATCGCTCAAGATGATCGACCGCGCATCTCCAGGCTGAGCGGATCCATTGTCCCGTCGGGCCTCAAAAGCGCGGCCCATAGCTGGATGCACGCCTAATATCTCGAATAGGTTGGCGCTGATATTGGGAGCGTTGACTTGCGTCGCTGCTCCCGTAGTGCCTTCCAGGAACGAGCGATGCCCGAGATCAATGTTAGGGGTATAGTATGCAGTTCCTTCCAGTGTGCGGCTGCGCTCCTGCCACTGTTCGATATCGAGAGCCGGAGCCCCATATGGAATCGCCCCTCCCTTGCCTGCTTCCTGGATCTCGACCAGCCGGCCGGGGTCTTCATACGGGAGTGGCCGCAGCAGTACACGGTCGACCACGGTGAACATTGCAGCGGTCGCTCCCAGGCCCAGCGCCAGCGTTCCTATGACGGCAAAGGTGAAGCCTGGAGACTTCCGCAACTGCCTCAGAGCGTATTTCAAGTCCTCAACAAGCCGCTCCAGCCAAACCCAGCCCCACATCTCGCGGGTCACATCCTCAACCAGCGGGATATTCCCAAACTCCCGCAGCGCCGCCGTCCGCGCCTCTTCCGCCGAATCGCCCCGCTCCCGCCGATCCTCGGCCGCCATCCGCAGATGAGCCTGGATCTCCTCCTCCAGTTCGCCCTTGCGATCCGCAAACAACCTGGAGAGGAGACTCATGCGATAGACATTCTACGTCCAAGGGGATAGATAGTCTACATCCATAGACTTGCCGCAAACTTTTGCTTCTTGAACTTCCTCCTTTCAACAAATCGTGGGTGCCCCATATCTGACGCGTTCTTTGCGTCAGATATGGGATTCCACAAATCTCGATGGGATGGTGTCCTGACCGCGCCTGGTGTGCAAAGGATTGCCTGTAGTTGGGGCTCCGGGGTTTACAACCGCGCAGGGAGTCGTGTAGCATCACCACTCTCGCAGCCTATCCATAGTTGCACGCGAAGACTTGCCTCTCTATGCGAATCCCGATGGGTTGGCGAAAGTGGTTGCTGACGATTGCGGCTGGCGCCTGCGCGTGGGCGCTGGTGGAAATCGCACTACCCTCTCAGGCGACGCGCGCATCGGGGCCGCCTGAATACGTGACCACCGGTGTTTTCACCACTGCGCATCCCACGGCATTCGCGGCGGTAAAGGATTTTCTCGATATGCATCCGGAACATCCGGTGCAGCCCATCGCCTACACGCACACCGTGCATCTCGCCAAGGGGTTGCAATGTACGTTCTGCCATGTCGGCGTGGATCAAGGACCCGAGGCGCGCATTCCCGGCGTGACCGTCTGCATGACCTGTCACCAGGTGATCGCCACCGACCGCCCCGAGATCAAGAAGATCGCCGCCTACCAGGCGCGCGGCGAAGACATTCCCTGGGTGCGCGTCTACAACTACAGCGAATCGGCGCACGTGAGATTCAATCACGCGCCGCACATCCGCGCCGCACGTGGACTGCGCCACTTGCCACGGCGATATGACCAAGCAGACCACGGCCGAACGCAAAGTGAATATGAACATGGGCTTTTGTATCAAGTGCCACAAGCAAAAGCAGGTCTCGATCGATTGCGAGACCTGTCACTACTGAAGAATCGGAGTGCCGGCGAACTCTTTATGGAACGGCGTAACTTCATCAAGATCTCGGCTCTCTCGGGCGTCATGGCCACGCTCGATGCCTGCGCGCAGTCCGGAGAAGCAGCTCATCCGTTTCGTTCCGGAAGAAGAGCTGATTCCCGGCATCGCCACCTGGAAGCCGAGCGTCTGCACGCTATGCTCCGCGGGCTGCGGCCTGCTGGTGCGCGTCATGCAAGGCGACGCCGAAGTGGTGCGCAACGGCCAGCACGGCCTGATCAAGATGGGCCTGGCGAAAAAGCTCGAAGGCAACCCCCAGCAATCCCGTCAATCTCGGAAAGCTGTGCGCGCGCGGCCAAGCGGGGCTTCAGGTGCTCTACCATCCCGACCGCATCACGCACCCGATCAAGCGCACCGGCGCGCGCGGCTCCGGCGAATTCCAGGAAATAACCTGGGACGATGCGCTGAAGGAATTGGCCTCGCACCTGACCGCGCTGCAATCATCGAAGTCCGCGAACTCGCTGGCCTTCCTTGCGCGGCCTCTTGAGCGGCCAGCGCCACGAATTGATCGAGCGGTTCCTGAAAGCTTTCGGCGCGCCGCCGGCGGTCTGGTACGAGCCTTTCGACGAAGCCGTGCTGCGCCAGGCAAATCTGCTGAGCTTCGGCCATGCCGCGCTGCCGACCTTCGATCTCGGCCGCGCCGATTATGTGATCTCCTTCGGCGCCGATTTCCTCGGCACATGGAACTCTCCGGTCGCGCAATCGATCGGTTACGGCGAGATGCGCCAGGGCCGCCCCGGACGCCGCGCAAAATTCGTGCAGGTCGAATCGCGCATGTCGCAGACCGGCGCCAACGCCGACGAGTGGATTCCGTGCCGCCCCGGAACCGAAGGCGCGCTGGCGCTGGGCATTGCGCACGTCATTTTGAGCGAAAAGCTCGCGCCGCAGGGTGCGGGATCGCGCGCCGGCTCGCTGATCGCCGGCTGGTCCGCGGGCCTGCCGGACTTCACGCCGGAAGCGGTCGAGAAGCAGACCGGAGTGAGCGCCGCCGTCATCACGCGTCTCGCGCATGAGATCACGCAGAGCGGATCGGCGCCGCCATCGTCGGCGGCGCGCCGCTGGCGCACACCAACGGCTCTGTTCAACGCGCTGGCCGTCAATGCCTTGGAATCGTTGGTGGACACGGGCCGCGATCGGGGAGCTATCCTGGGCTTCACGGGCTTCGCGGGCTTCACGCCCGAGCCGCCGCTCGGCGATGCCGCGCAGTCCGCGGCGCCGATGCAGGCAAGCCTTGCGCAGCCTCAATGCGTTGGCGCAATCCGCGCTGACAGGCCAGCCGCACGCGCCGCAGATGCTGCTGCTCTACGACGCCAATCCGATTTTCTCGGCGCCGCCAGGGGTGCGAATCCGCGAAGCCATCGCCAAAATTCCCTACATCGTCAGCTTCGGCAGCTTCATCGACGAAACCAGCGCCCAGGCCGACCTGATCTTGCCGGACCACGCGCCGCTCGAGTCCTGGCTCGACAGCGTTCCCGAGTCGGGCTCGTTGCAAGCGGTGGTCAGCCTCGCGCCGCCCGCCGTTGCTCCGCTGCACGATACGCGCCCCATGCCCGACGTGCTGCTTGGCCTCGCGCATCAGCTTGGTGGCGACGTTGCCAAGGCCCTTCCCTGGACGACTTTCGACGCCATGCTGCGTGCCGCGTTCGTTCCGCTCCGCGCGCAGCAGCGGCTCCATCAACGCAAAGACGGACGACGATTTCTGGGCAGCTGCGCAGACAGCAAGGCGGCTGGTGGAGCGTCCCCTCCACAGCGAACACAGCCGGACCGCAGCAGTGCCTCTCCTGTGGTGGCGGCCAAGCACGCTCCTATGGCGCTGGCCGCGCCGGAATTTGCCGGTGCCGCCGGTGATTTTCCTTTCTATTTCCTGCCCTACGTCTCGCAGTCGTTTGGCGATGGTTCGCTCGCGCATCTGCCCTGGATGCAGGAGCTGCCCGACGTGCTCACCATCGGCCATGTGGTCGAGCTGGGTCGAGATCAATCCCAAGACCGGCGAGCGGTTGGGCATTCAGCAAGGCGATCTGGTGGAAATCGCTTCGCAGCAGGGGAGCGTGCGTGCTGCCGCGATTCTTTCTCCGGGAATCGCGCCCGACATGGTGGCCATGCCGGTCGGCCAGGGACACGAGAATTTCGGCCGGTTCGCCAGCGGTCGTGGCGCGAATCCGCTCTCGATTCTCGCGCCGCTCGCCGAACACGAAACCGGATCGCTCGCCTGGGCCGCGACCCGGGTGAAGCTCGCGCGAGTGGGCGGACCCGAGCAGGCCAAGCTCATATTGTTCGCGGGAGGAATGAGCGGCTTCCCCCACGAAGAAGAGCCGCGCTGATGTTTGTATTTCTTTTGGGATCAAGGCATGCTCCGCCTGGGGCGGAGGGAAGGGCGGCAAAATCCTATGTCTCACAAGTGGGCCATGGTGGTGGATCTGGACCGCTGCACCGGATGCGAAGCGTGCGTGGTCGCGTGCCATGCGGAAAACAATATCCCCACGGCGGGCGCGGATCAGGCCGCGCGCGGCCGCGCCAAGCACTGGATTCGCGTCGAGCGCTACTGGGAGGGCGACTTCCCCAACCCGCGCATCCGCTTTCAGCCGGTCCTCTGCCAGCAATGCGACGACGCGCCTTGCGAGCCTGTCTGCCCCACCTATGCCAGCTATCACACCCCCGAAGGGCTGAACGCGCAGGTCTACAACCGTTGCATCGGCACCCGCTTTTGCGCCAATGCCTGTCCGTACAACGTGCGCTTCTTCAATTTCTACAATCCGAAATGGGATATGCCGCTGCAACTGCAGCTCAATCCCGACGTCTCCGTGCGCAGCGTCGGCGTCATGGAGAAGTGCACCTTCTGCGTGCAGCGCATCAAGTCGGCCGAGATTCAGGCCGAAGCGGAAAAGCGCGATCTGAAGGACGGCGAATTCAATCCCGCTTGCGTGCAATCCTGCGCGTCCAAGGCGCTGGTCTTCGGCGATCTGAACGATCCCAATAGCGAGGTCTCGCGGCTGGCGCGCTCCAATCGCGGCACCAAGCTGTTGGGCGAACTCGGCACCAAGCCCAATGTGACTTATCTCGAACGAGGCACCTGGCAAGATGCAAAGAACGGCTGAACAAATCCAGCAGGATCTGCTGCGGCCGATCTTCCACAGCAGCCGGAAGTATTGGATCGCCGTGGCGCTCGCGGCCAGCCTCGTTCTTGCGGGCGTGTCTGCCTTTGCTTACCAGCTGTATGCCGGGATCGGCGTCTGGGGCCTCAACTCGCCGGTGTTCTGGGCCTTCGACATCACCAATTTCGTCTTCTGGATCGGCATCAGCCACGCCGGCACGCTGATCTCCGCGATTCTGCGTCTCGCCAATGCCACCTGGCGCCGCCCGGTCACTCGCTGCGCGGAGGCCATCACCGTCTTCGCGCTCTTGATCGGCGCCATCATTCCGCTCTGCCACATCGGGCGCCCGTGGCTCGGTTATTGGATGATCCCTTATCCCAGCGAGCGCCAGATCTGGCCCAACTTCCGCTCGCCGCTTCTCTGGGACTTCTTCGCGATCGCAACGTATCTCACCGGCAGCACCACCTTCCTGTACTTGCCGACCATCCCGGACTTCGCCGCCGTCCGCGACACCGCCACCGGCTTGCGCAAGAAGATCTACCGCGTGTTATCGCTGGGATGGCAGGGCACTCCGCGTCAATGGCAGCGCCTCGAAATCGCCATGCACATCATGGCCATCGTCATCGTTCCGGTCGCCGTCTCGGTGCACACCATCGTCTCTTGGGATTTCGCCATGACGCCTGTGCCCATGTGGCACTCCACCATCTTCGGACCGTACTTCGTCGTCGGCGCGATCTTCAGCGGTATCGCCGCCCTGATCCTGGCCATGGCGCTGCTGCGAAAGTTTCTGCACCTAGAGGAATATCTCAAGCCCATCCACTTCGAAAATCTCGGCAAGCTGCTCCTGACCATGAGCCTGCTCTGGTTCTACTTCATCTTCGCCGAACGGCTGACCACCTGGTACGGCAACTCCCCGCCGGAGATGGCTGTTTTCTGGGAGAGCATTCGCCGGCAGTTCGCGCCCCTGTTCTGGACCATGGTGTTCTGCAACTTCATCATCCCCGTGCCCATCCTCGCCATCAAGCGCCTCCGTACTATCACTGGAACCGTTATCGCATCGTGCACCGTCGTCGTGGGCATGTGGATCGAGCGCTTCCTGATCATCGTGCCCTCGCTCGAGCACAAGTTCTTGCCATACTCCTGGGGCAGCTACCGGCCCACCTGGGTGGAAGACACGCTGATGGCTTCGAGCTTTGGCTTCATGGCGCTGCTCTACCTGCTGTTCTCGAAAGTCGTGCCCATGATTTCCATCTGGGAATTGAAGGTCGGACTCCAGCCCCACAGTGGGGTTCCGTCGGCCGCCGCGGCCGATAATAAGCAGCATGGCTTGGTGCTGCAAGGGCCGCTGCCCACGGACGTGGCGGAATGAAAGCCCTCTATGGTCTCTACGCCGATCCCGAGGCCGCGCAGCGCGCCGTCAACTCTTTGCGCGCCGCCAGCTCTGAACTTAAGTTCGACGCGCAGCAGATCGTCATCGTCTCCGGCGAGCCCTACGAGGGCTACCCATTTGCCGACGAGCATGCCACGCGGCGCCCGTTCCGCTGGGCGGTGCTCGGCGCTGCCGTGGGCGCCACGCTTGGCTATTTGCTTACCACGCTTACGCAGAAGTCCTATCCGATTCCCACCGGCGGCATGTCACTTACTCCGGTGTGGACCAACGGCATCATCATCTACGAAATGACCATGCTGGGTGCCATCCTCACCACGCTGGTGAATCTGCTCATTGGCGCGAGGCTGCCGAATTTCAAGGGCGGGATTACTGATCCTGAGATCGGGACGGGAAAGATACTGGTAGGCGTTGCCGAGCCGCCGGAAAACTCCCAACCGGAACTGGAGAGACGCCTCCGGCAAGCAGGAGCCTCGCAAGTGAAGCGATCCTCCGGGACCTCTTAAGCCAGGACTATTTGTTAAGACGCAGCCTTGATGGCCGTCACATGAATCGTCTTGGTCGTCGCGTCGAGCGTCCCGGTTACTTTCACCTTTGCGCCGGGGAACATGGCAGGCTTCTTCTGGTCGTCGAGTTGATAGACGGTCTTGGTCGCAGGATCGAAGAGCGTGTATTTCCCGCCAAGATTTACGCAGCGGACAGTGCAATCCTTCGCGCTTTCACCCTTCTTCGCCATGATCTGGTGCCCGCCCAAAGCGGCGCACTGGCTGTCAATGATCTCGCCCATATATGTCTGCGAGCCCTGGGCAAAAATGCTCAACGACGCGAACAGACAACCCGCGCCTATCGCTAGTTTCTTCATCGAATCGGTCTCCTTAGGACGGCTTGCCGTGACGTTCCGGATGCTTGCATAAGTTTTCCGCATTGTCAATCTTGAGCCGTTCGGGACGTTCATTTCCATCCGCGGCTGTAGCACCGTCTTTGCTTTTCTTTCTGTCATTCCCGCAGGGAATCTGCTGTTGGTCTCTCGCGGCATACGAGTTCGATCGTTTGCGCCCGGGCGAGAGGGAAAGCAGATTCCCTGCGGGAATGACAGAAAGAAAGGCAAACCCGACCCCAGAGACCAGAAAAGTAACCGCGAATACAAAAGGCGCCCTCGGATTGCCTCCACAGGCCGCCAAGTGTATATTGTCCGCCAACCGGCAACCCAAGTTTTTCCGGCTGTATTTCGGAACTTCCACTGGGAGGTCAGAACGATGCCCGGAATCTCGTCCTCCAGCAAGGTGGCGCTTGGCGTCGCCGTGCTGCTCGCTGTATTGCTCGTCATCGCCCTCAGCACCAGGAGAGCAGGGCCGACCGGAATCCCTATAAGCGACGACAACATTGGTGGAACAGTCACCAGCCCCAAGGGACCGGAAGCAGGAGTGTGGGTCATTGCGGAAACCACCGATCTGCCCACGCGCTATATCAAGGAAGTAGTCACCGACGATAGCGGCCGCTACCTGATACCCAGCCTGCCCAAGGCCAGGTACACAGTTTGGGCGCGCGGTTACGGATTGGTGGATTCGCCCAAAGTACAGGCCGAGCCGGGCAAACGGGTGGATCTGCAACCCGGCTTAGCGCCGGATGCGAAGACCGCCGCGCACTACTACCCGGGAAACTACTGGTACGCGCTGCTGGAGGTACCTGGGGAAAACGAATTTCCCGGCACTGGCCCGGCCGGAAACGGTATTTCAACCAACATCAAGAGCCAAGCCCAGTGGATCCACCTGATCAAGACCGATAGCTGTGAGTCCTGCCACCAGCTCGGCAACCAATATACGCGGACCATTCCGTCAATGTTCAGCAACCTCGATCCGGCACAGGCATGGATGCGCCGGGTGCAGTCCGGGCAGGCTGGCACGTCCATGGTGGGCGGCCTGTCGCAACTGGGGCCCGGACGCGCGACCGCGCTGTTCGGCGATTGGACCGCGCGGATCGCCAAGGGCGAGTTACCCGCGGAGGCGCCTCCGCGGCCGCAGGGCATCGAGCGCAATCTGGTGATCACACAGTGGGATTGGGCCGACCCGAAAGCTTACCTGCACGACTCCATCTCCACCGACAAACGCGACCCGAAAGTAAACGCCAACGGTCCGCTTTACGGCTCGCCGGAGGAGAGCCGCGACTACTTGCCGGTGCTTGATCCGGCGCACAACACCATCGGCCAACTGAAGGTTCAGTATCGCGACCCGGATACCCCCGGGCAGCCGCAACCGCTGAACACATCTGCGATATGGGGTAATGAGGCTATTTGGGATAGCCACACCACGGTGCATAATCCGATGTTCGATGAGCGCGGGCGTGTGTGGTTCACGGCTCGAATTCGCGCCAAAGACAATCCGGCATTTTGCAAAACCGGATCCAGCCTTGTTTCGGCAAAGCTCACTCCGGTCGACACCTCCGGAAGGCAATTGGAGATGTACGATCCGGCGACCAGGCAGATTTCGATGATCGACACCTGCTACGGCACCCACCACCTGGTCTTCGCCGGCGATGCGAATAACACTCTGTGGACCAGCAGCGGCGGTGGCGGCGGAGTCGTAGGCTGGTTGAATACGAAGATGTGGGACCAGACACACGATGCCGCGCAATCCCAGGGCTGGACAGCGCTGGTGCTGGACACCAATGGCAACGGCAAGCGGGACGCCTATGTTGAAGGCGAGCAGAAAGTAGCTACCGCGCCCAGCGGTGAAAGTCTGGGCGCCTCGTCCGCTCTCAATCGAGCGGCTGACCCCACCAAGGATACCCGGCTGAACGCAGCCTTCTACGGCCTGGCCGTCGCCAAGGACGGAATGGTTTGGGGCTCGGTGCTAGGCTTCCCCGGCGGAATCGTGCGTCTGAATCCGGGAACCAACCCCCCGCAGACAACACTGGCGGAATACTACGAAGTGCCGTGGAAGGACCCGAAAGCTCCGGTGTGGGGCTTTTCGCCGCGGGGAATGGACATCGACGGCAACGGCGTCGTCTGGGTGGCGCTGGCCAGCGGACACCTGGCGAGCTTCGATCGGAGCAAGTGCAAAGGCCCGCTCAACGGCCCCAATGCCACCGGCCGGCAGTGCCCCGAAGGCTGGACGCTCTATCAGACGCCCGGGCCGAAGTTCAAAAATGTAACCCTCTCCGGCAGCGCCGACTCTCATTACTACGTCTGGGTGGATCAGTTCAACACCCTGGGACTGGGCGAGAACACGCCCATCATTACCGGCAACGGCTCGGATTCGCTTCTCGCCCTGGTAAACGGCAAGTTCACCATACTCCGCGTTCCTTATCCTATGGGCTTCTATGCCAAGGGCATGGATGGCCGCTTCGACGATTCCCAGGCCGGCTGGAAAGGGAAGGGAGTTTGGACCACCTGGGGTACCCGCGCGCCGTTTCATAGCGAGACGGGAAAAGGGACCAACCCCAAAGTAGTACATTTCCAAATTCGACCCGATCCGCTGGCTAACTAAAATCGGGAGCTATACAGTAAGCTGTCGGCAAAATTGGCGCGGAATGAGTCCCAATCTTGGGTGTCCCACGTCCGGATTCTCGGACGTGGGATTCCGCAAATCTCGACCGACAGTGTTGTCATCACGCAAGAGCGACGACGCCGTTGATCGAGATCCGTGGAATCCCAGGTCCCAAAATCGGGACCTGGGGCACCCAGCGATTGCTAATACGGAAAGCCGGAGCAGATTTCTCCACCCTTGCCTTTGCTTTTCTTTCTGTCATTCCCGCAGGGAATCTGCTTCTCTTTCCAGCAACCCGCACCGCCATTACGGGAGAACAGAAGCAGATTCCCTGCGGGAATGACAGAAAGCAAAGCAACTGCTCCGCTAAAGCCGCAACGTCGCCAGCGGATCGATACCCGCCGCCCGCCGCGCCGGAAAATAGCTTGCCGCGAATGCGATCAAGACAAACAGCAATGCGATTCCAATAAAGGTTGTCGGATCGGTAGGGCTGATCTGAAACAGCAACCCATGCAATACGCGCGTCATAGCGAACGCCCCGCAAATACCGAGCAACACGCCGCCCAAGGCAAGGCGCAGTCCATGTCCGACGATGAGCGCGAGTATGCTTCCCGGTTGTGCTCCTAGAGCCCTCCGGATTCCAATTTCTTTGGTCCGCTGCGCGACCGAGTAAGCAATCACCCCGTAAAGACCGACGATTGCAATGATAGTCGCCGTAGCAGCAAACACCCCCAACAGCGCCATCATGACCCGGAGCTGGCCTTCAGAAGCATCCACCACCTGGTTCATGGAAGCGATCTCTGAAACCGGCTGGTCACGGTCCAGGGTGAATATCCGGTTGCGGACAGCGTTGGCCAGGGAGAGCGGCTCGCCTTCAGTTCGGAGAGCTAATACGGCAGACTCCAGAGGCTGCTGCGCGGCGGAAAGATAGACACTGGGCTTTGGCTGTTGGGTCAGGCCTCCTTCTCTGACGTCGGCGGCAATTCCCACTACTTCCGTTGGGCGAGAGTGCGAGCCAATGAGGATCCGCTCGCCGATGGGGTTTGGGCCGGCAGGATATTGCGGCCAGAAGCGTCGCGCCAGGCTTTCATCGATGATTACCACCGGCGATGCTCCCGCATCGTCGTGGGCCGTGAACTCCCGGCCCCTCCTGAGTGGGATCTTCATGGTGTGAAAGTATTGAGGCGAAATATTCTGGATGGTGGCGAATGGGCGTTCGTTCAGCTTAGTCTCCGCTCTGCCTGAAACTTCGATTGGCGCAGCCGCATATCCGGTCATGGGAAGTGTCCTCGCAATCGCGGCGCTCTTTACCCCGGGCAGAGCCTCAACCTTTGCCAACAGCTCCTTGTAGAACGCAGCTCGCTTCTCATCGCTGCCGTAGCGCGCTGTGGGCAAGGTAATATCCATCGTGAGCAGGTTCGAGACCTGAAACCCGGGATCGACGCGATAGGCACGCGCCAGGCTTTCGATCAATAGCGCCGCGCCGATCAGCAGAATGGTGGAGAGCGCCACCTGCCCGAGAACCAAAAAGCTGCGCGGATTGATACGCAGAAGGGTAGGCTTCGAGCCAGTAGTGCTCGCATCCTCTCCGCTTCCTCTTAATACAGAGGCGAGATCCGGCCGTGACGCGGAAACTGCCGGCCATAATCCGAACAGTAGCCCGGTCAGCAGGGATAAGATCGCCGCAAACCCGAGGACCGTTCCGTCAATCCTGATTTCACCTGACCGCGGAAGGTCGAGCGCCGTCATGCCGCGGACGCTGCTCACGGTCAACTGGGCCAGAGCCACACCCAAAGCCCCGCCAATCAAGGCCAGCAGGATGCTTTCCGTGAGCAGTTGGCCTACCATCCTCCGCCACCCGGCTCCGATTGCCGCCCGGACGGCAAATTCACGCGAGCGGGCCTTTGAGCGCGCCAGCAGGAGACTGGCAATATTCGCGCACATAATCAACAGCACAAGTCCTACTGCGCCGAAGAGGAGCCATAGCTTGGGACGGACATCGGAAACGAGATCGTCCTTCACCAATTCAAGATGATCGGGAGCTCGATTCCATAACCGGGCAAGAGCTTTGTTGGTATCGATCATCGCCGGATGCGCGGCCGCATATTGATTGTCGATTACGGTAAGCTCTGCATTCGCCGCTTCAATATCGACACTCGGCTTCAGCCTGCCAAAGATATGCAGAAGTGGACTGATGCGTCTTGACGCCGGCTCAATAGCCGCCCATTCCGACGGTCTTGTCAGCCACACATCCGTCTTGGCTCGGGGAAACTGAAAATTCAAGGGAACCACGCCGACGATGGTGTAAGCAGTATCCGCTAACGTTACTGACCGGCCGATGATCGAGGGTGATCCATGGAATCGCCTCTGCCAGAGCTCCGCGCTGATCATCGCCACTGCCGGCGCGCCTGGCTTGTCTTCGGCAGGAACGAAGCTGCGGCCCAGCAACGGATGAACCCCGAGAATATCAAGGAAATTGCTTGAGACTCTTGAGCCCCTGAGGACCTCCGGCTGGCCGTTGCCGGAGAGAGCTAGGTCCTCCCGGCCGCCGCCAAAAGCTCCAAGCCCATCATAGGAGCGGGCAGAGGAGAGCATCTCATCGAAGCGAATCGGCGTAGCCGAGTTCGAAAGCAGCACCAGCCGGTCCGGGTCATGATAGCCAAGCGGCTCTAACAACACCGCGCGGATGACGGAAAACATTGCCGTGTTCAGGCCGATGCCGAGCGAGATCGCAAGCACCACGCTGATGGCAAACGCTCGATTCGAGGCAAATTGACGAAGAGCGTAGCGGACATCGAAGGCCAGCGTTTCGAATATCAAGGCAACGTCTTCCGCTGCCATACGTTCTCGAATAAGAGCGGGATTCCCAAACCGCAGAATTGCATCCCGATAGGCCTCTTCCCGGGACATGCCGCCGGCCATCTTTTCCTCGGCCCGCATTTCAATATGCGATTGAATTTCATCGCGATTCTCTTTATCGATTCGAAGGCGGCGAAGCAGCGCGGCAATGCGGCGGAGAGATATCATGCATATCGCTGGATGGCGCGGATGCCCTTGATAAGCTGCTCGAAGCTCTTTTCAGCTTCCTGTAACTGCTTCCGTCCGGCGGAGGTCAGCCGGTAGTATCTCGCTTTGCGCCTGGTTTCGCTGAGCGCCCAGGATGAGCTGATCCATCCGCTGTGTTCCATACGATGCAACGCGGGATATAACGAACCTTCTTCGACATTCAGCAGCTCATCCGACGCTCTCTGAATATGCAAGGCAATGCCATAGCCATGCATCTCGCCGATTTGCGAGAGCGTCTTGAGGACCAGCAGGTCGAGAGACCCTTGAAGATCGTTCTTCGCCAATGCTCGCCAAGCCTCCCCACGGATGATTGAGAATAGCCATAGAAGCATAGGGGTGTCAAACAGAAGTCAGCATTCGAGGGGATGAAAATGGGTTGAAGAAGCCTACGATGGCAATTACACCTACCTTTGTCATCTCGACCGGAGCGAAGCGAAGCGGAGAGATCTGCGGTTTCTTTTCTCGATCCTTCACTGAGGTCGACTCCAGCCCGTTGTTGTGCCGAAGCGGGTGCCCCAGGTCCCGATTCTGGGACCTGGGATTTTTCGGCCGGATGCCCCAGGCTCGCGCAGCTAGCCTGGCTCTTTTCTCCGAACTCGAGACAATCCTCTGCACAGCAAGCGTGACTACGAGACTGCCCATCGAGATTTGCGGAATCCCACGTCCGAAGAATCCGGACGTGGGGCACCCGAGATTGATTGAAGGAGGAGCTTCAAAATCAACTCAGCTACTCAGACTGTCTAAAATCGAAATCCGCCGTTAATCCACGTCCTCAACCAATACCTAAAGCGTGAAATAAAACGTCGCCCCTTGTTCGATCGACCCCTCAGCCCAGATTTTGCCATTGTGTCTGGCGAAGATGCGCTGCACCGTGGCCAAGCCAATTCCGGTTCCAGGAAACTCACCGGTAGTGTGCAGCCGCTGGAAAGGCTGAAACAGGCGCTCGATCTGATTGGGGTCGAATCCCGCGCCATCGTCGCGAACGAAGTAGACGATTTGGCCGTTCGGGTCCAGCCAGCCGAACTCGATCCTGGCCTTCTTATGCCGCGAGGTATATTTCCAGGCATTGCGCAGCAGGTTGTCCATCGCCACGCGCATCAAGCCCGCGTCGGCATGCACGCTGACCGCCGCGGCAATTACCACTTCCACGTCGCGTGCGGGGTCGCCAAGCTTGAGATTATCCGCGATCGAGCGCGCGATCCGGCTCAGGTCCACCGTGGTGCGCTCAAGCGGGGATGTGGTTGCGCGGGAGAGATTGAGCAGGTCGTCGATCAGCCGCCCCATATTCTCGGAGCAGTCGCGCAACTGGCTTAGCATCTGCCCCCCTTCTCCGTCGAGGGACCCCTGATAGGCGTGCTGCAAGATATAGGTCAGGCCGTTGATGGTTTCCAGCGGTGCGCGCAAATCGTGCGCGACGGTATAGGAGAAAGCCTCGAGTTCGCGGTTGGCCAACTTCAGCTCCGAGGTGCGTTCCTGCACCCGCTGCTCGAGTTGGGTGTGAGCCTGCAGCAGGGCGGTATCCCGGCTCTGAATCTGCGCCAGCATTTCATTGAACGCGTCCACCAGCACGGATGTTTCGGAATGGCCGGGAGCGGCCTCCGCCCGCATAGAGTAGTCCTTCTCCCGCGACACCAGGTGGGCCGTTTCCGCGAGCCGGACGATCGGCTGTGCGACCAGCCGCCGGAAGATGCTGCTGATGAGCAGGACTGCGCCCATGCAAAGGATGAAAATGATGCTTCCGATCAGCAGATAATTCAGCGCTCGCTCGCCTATCTCAGCAAGCCGGGCCGAGATATAGACCACTCCAACCGGCTTTCCCTGGAAGACAATCCGATAGGCGAGCGTGGTCTGAGCGCCGCTCGTCCAGTGCGCCAGCTTGGTTCCCGGAGCAAGCGGCAGGGTAAGCAATGGCTTGACCACCCCAGGCCGCTGGTATCTGGCGAAGACCTCGCCCTGATTCGTGAGGATGGCGGCGGCCAGAATATCCGGAGAGCTGCGCAGCGCTTCCAGGGTTTTTGCCGCGCTCTGCGGGTCGTTGAAGAGCAGGGCGGAGACGCTGTTGGCGCCGACAATACGGGCCTCGGCATCGAGATTCCGGATGAGTGCCTGGCGGAAGGAGATCAGATCGTAGGAAAAGAACGCCAAGCCGGCCAACAACAGCACACTTCCGCTCACCAGCAGATTCATCCGTGTGAGGCGGGCCGAGATGGAAGTATCGCGGAAAATGGTCTTCATCGCGAACTCACCGGCCCCGGCTCTCCTATTACTTTGACTGCTACCTTGAGCAATTCGGATTCGAGTGTAAGCCGGTTGCGATTGACGGCATTCAAATTCACGGCGAAGCGAACACGGCCATTCTCTAAGATGAACTGGATCTCGCCGCCGCGCTCGAGAAAATCCGGCAAGTCGCTAACCGTCAACACCGGCTCTCCCGCTACAGAGGCGATCACCCGGTCGACGGCGGCCGCCGAGGCCGTGGCCCCAAGGAAAAGTATGGAACAGCCCTGTGCTCCGGCGTCATCTGTCAGGCGATCGATCTGCACCGGACGTCCATCGATCTTTTGGCCTGAAACGATATCGTCGATGGTATGGCCGAAAGGATCCTGCCCGGCAATACAGATGTACATCGGCCTGCTACGCGCCTCCGCCGGCCAGTGGGTGAATTTACCGAAATTGCAGAGATAGGCGGCCTCGGAATCGTATTGCGAGGGCGCTGCAGAATCCGCGCCCGCCTGCCACCCGGCGGAGGCGGCAACCCCGGCGGAGGCAGCAATCAGGAGCAGGGGCCCCAGTATGGCTCTGGCAAGCCCAACGAACGACTGGCGCATTCGCAATGATACAACCCTCCGGCCTTCGATCCCGTCCAACTAAAGTTAGCGACTGGATGAGCTTGCAATGCTTCATGGGTGCTTCAACCCCGACTGCCGCGCGGAACTTCGCTACTTGCGGAGCGGCCGCATCGTCAGGGCGGTCCACACCGAAGCCGGCCGTCTCAAGGTTGAACATTTCTGGCTCTGCGGTGACTGCCACCAGACCCTCGACTTCGCCTTCGCCGATGATGGTGCAGTGACCCTGGTGAGGAGAAGCGGCTTGCTAGCCGAGAGACCCCCAAGCGTCCGCCCCGAATCCCTGCAATACGAACCCCAGTACCAAGCGAAATAGACGCTACGTCCTGCCCCTTGTCAGTCTTTGCCTTTCTTTCTGTCATTCCCGCAGGGAATCTGCTTTTCCTAAGGCTTTGGTGGAAGCCTGGGATTCCACAAATCTACTTTTGTCATCTCGACCGGAGCGAAACCGGGGTCCCCGGCAAGCGAAGCTTGCTGGGGTGGGAAGCGCAGTGGAGAGATCTGCGGTTAAAAAACCTCCCGACCAACAAATCCCGGGTGCCCAGGTCCCGATTCTGGGACCTGGGATTCCACAAATCTACATGCCTCTTCAAAGCGACCCCAGATAAGCATCCGAAAAGAGACTCCCCCAGGATGGATCCAGATAGAGCCAGCGTTGCGTGCTAAACCAACTGGTGGGCATGTCGGGAACATGCAGCAATCCATGTCCTCCCGCGCACATCAGCTCCGTACCATTCCATGCCAGAAAGTTGCGCGAGGATTGTCCCACCCGGGCGGGATTCGTAAGCAGCCGGAGACACACAGGACAACGCTTTCGCTGATCCCGCAAGGCCCAGCGAAACGCGAAAAGCAAACCCGAAAATGAGCTTCCAAGCTGAATATATTGCGACCACAGGGAATCGATCGAGCGGCTGAGGTGCGCCAGATCGACTGACCCGTAATACGCAATAGGCAAAATCAACGCAATCTTGGCGGCGAGAAAAATCCAGCGGCGAAATTTCGTTCCCAGGGAAAGCCGTTTGCTGCTCGCCGGGTACTCACCCAGAGGCAGGGATGTGGTCGCCGGTAATGTCAGGCAGGCGAGGGTGAGCGCAAACAGAAACAGCAGGTAGGTTTGTTTGCTTCGCTCAGCCAGGGAGACGCAATCGTATCTGTCGGCGCCCCCCTTGGTATCGGGCGCCAGCATCTGCCATTGCCCGTCATGCGGATTGGTAAGCGTGGATGTCCTTACATCGGCCAGGACAAACCCTTTGGACTTCGCCGGCAGCAAAGCCAACTGTTGTTCATCTTCCAACAGCCAGGCGTCTTGCCGGCCCGGAAGCCGCCAAAAATCTTCCCCAAGAACCCCTACGACAACGGCTCGCCGCCCGGCTACCTCTAAAACGCGCCCCTCGATTTTAGGATTGCCTTTGAAATATTTCAGCCACGCCGCGTGGCTCAGGATCAACTCTGCCGCATCTTCGCGCTTTGCCAGATCCGACGCTCCGGAAGAGACCGGCGTGCCCAACAAATCGAATAAATTATCGCTGGCGTGTGCAATGGAGAGTTTTTCCGTCTGCTGCGGCGCAACCTTCACTCGGCCGAAGACCGGCTGGTAAAAGGCGATACCGGTAAACAGCTGGTGTGTGCTCTTTGTCCACGATCGGTACTCGGCGATAGGGATGGTTGGGAATGGCGCCGACTGGTATCCGGTCGGCGAAATCAGAACCAGACTCTGCGCATCACGATATGGCCATGGCAGGATTGCTTTGCGCGCTCCGGGCAGATGATACGCAAGCAACATGCTGCCTGCCGCTATGAGCGCTAGAAACAGAGCTAGAAACCATCCATGCCGGGTCAGAGATCCCAGCCGGAACACGCCCTGCCGCCCCGGTTCCGGATCGTTTCGCCTGAGCCAGAGCGCATCCTGAAATGCGCCCAGGCAGAAGGCTGTTATCTCCTGCTGGCCGTGGCATGAAGCAGGGGATTGGTCATTGCATGCCTTGAACACGTGCCAAAGCTCCGCTCTCCACTCCGAGAGCCACTCCGCCCGCTGATGGCGTGGCGCCACCAGGGCGGCGGTCCGCAGAATGGCCAGAGACACGGGAAGCGAGTGAACCAAACTCCGCAGCCTCATGCGTTCTCGACCTCAGGAGACGGAATTAGCTTCGAGAGCAGTGGATAGCGTTTGTACAAAACCTCAAGTGTCGCTCTGCCGCTGCGCGTGAGTTTGTAATACTTTCGCGCCGGCCTCTGCTCGGCGTCTGCGATCGACTGCTGTTCCCATCGGGAGACGATCAGACCGTCCCGCTCCAGACGCCGCATGGCCGGATAGACCGTTCCGCTGGGCAGACCCGTCATCTCCATCACGCTGAAGCCATAGACGTGGCCCGCATGGATGGCCTGAAGAATCATGGCCGCGGTGTGGGACAGTTTTAGCTCGGCCGCCATGGCAAGGATTGTACCCTATGTAGCAAGCTACTTGACAGCCACGACAGTAGTTTGCTACATAGGGTCAGAAGGCTTGGTGAGCAGTCACACCTAATTTGTCATCTCGACCGAAGCGTTCATGAGCCTGCGGCCCACCCAAGAGGAAGAAAATCGGGTTGAGGAAGGCTGGTTGGCAATTACACCTTCCTTTGTCATCTCGACCGGAGCGAAGCGAAGTGGAGAGATTTGCGGTTTCCCCACTTTGGCCGCTAGGAGAATGGGCGATGAGCAAGCGCGAACATCATTTATTAAGGAGCAATTGCCAGGCCCATGCTTGAATTACAGAATCTCTTCGGAAGCTACCGCGGCATTCCAGCCATCGAGAACGTGAGCTTCTCTGTGGGGTCTGGCGAAGTGGTCGGATATCTCGGGCCTAACGGCTCAGGCAAATCAACCACGGTCAAGATCATTACTGGAATGCTGCAGCCCAACGATGGCCGGGTACTCTTTCAAGGGAACAATATCCGCGACAATCTGGCCGGCTTCCGCGCCCAGCTTGGCTACGTTCCGGAAGAAGCGCATCTCTACACCTATCTCTCGAGCCTCGAATATCTGCAGCTGACAGGCAGGCTGCGCGGCATGAGCGAAAGGCTCATTCAACTCAAAGCGAATCGGCTGCTCGAGCTCATGGCTTTGCACTCCTGGCGGCATTCGCCGATCTCCTCTTATTCCAAAGGCATGAAGCAGCGCGTGCTGATTGCCGCTGCGCTGATGCATGATCCCAAGCTGCTGGTCTTCGATGAGCCTCTCTCCGGACTGGATGTCGTGTCCTCCCGGCTTTTCAAGGATCTGGTCGAAGAGCTGGCGGCGCAAGGCAAGGCCATCCTGTACATCTCGCATGTCCTCGAGGTAGTGGAGCAAATCTGCAGCCGGGTGATCGTGATCGCACAAGGAAAGATCCTTGCCGATGCCCCGCCCTCTCAATTGACTAAGCTGATGCAGCTCGGGAATCTCGAAAGCGTCTTCGCGCAACTGGTGCAGCAGCAGGACACGAAACTATTGGCGCGCGAACTGGTGGACGCTATGAAGGGGACCGATGCCTAGCCATCCTTTCAACAAGTCCCGGGTGCCCCAGGTCCCGATTCTGGGACCTGGGATTCCACAAAGACTCCCCAATTCGGACAAGCCACATGCCTAGCCTCTCGCGCATCTTCGCGCCGCCGGAGCACGCCGTTCTTTCGCTCCAGGTACAGGCTGGCATGGCCCGCGCCGAAACCGGGAAACGGGAGCAATTCGGAGTTCTGGTCCGGCTCTTCCTGGATCGCTTCTTCAACAACGAGATGGTTTCAGCGGAGGTTGAGGCCAGGGCCCGCCTCATTCAAATTGCGTGTGCCATCGGCCTGCCGGGGCTGTTCCTGGCCATGTACTTGTTCCCCTCCTACCATTTTCCCGGCGGGCGCCCCTTTTGGTCCCAGATTAGGGACCAATATTTCTATGTGATGTATTCGTGGGTGGCAATGGGAATAGTCACGATTTTTGAATGGAATTCGTTCTTTCCCGATCTGCTCGATGTCTACGTGCTCTCCAGCCTGCCGCTCCGAAACCGGAAGCTGTTTCTGGCCAGGATCACCGCCGTCTCTATCTTTATCGGTGCCTTTCTCTTCGGCGCCAATTTCCTCGGCATAGTATTCCTTCCCGCTGCATCTGACCTGCCCGAAGGCCCGCGGCATTTTGCGGCTCATCTGTTAGCGGTGAGTACGAGCGGCATCTTTGCCGCAGCCCTGTTCCTCGCGCTGCCGGGCTTAGTGCTGATCATCCTGGGTGATCGCCTCTTCGATTGGATTTCACCCTTCTTGCAGGCACTCTCGACCGTAACCGTGGCCACAGTCCTCTTCCTGTTTCCCGTGTTGTCCCGCTTTCTCCCGGCATTGATGAATTCCGGCGGTAAAGCGGTGCGCTATTTCCCTCCATTCTGGTTTTTGGGAATCTACGAACGCATTCTGCGAGGTCCATCGACGCTGCCCATCTTCGGCGCGCTCGCACGGACGGGCTGCCTGGCGACTCTTTGCGCGATTGCCCTTGCGGTCCTCGTCTACCCGCTTGCCTACCGCCGTAGAACACGTCAGTTGATGGAGGGTTCCCCAACCCGCGGCAAACAGAACCGGGAGCTCAGGCCGATCGCCTGGCTATTGCATGCGACAGTCTTGCGCCTGCCGGTACGGCGCGCGGTCTATCACTTCATCAGTCAGACACTGCTGCGGACCGAGCGCCATCGTGCCTATCTGGCGATGTACGGCGGCACAGGTGTGGCTTTAATCATTGCCGGTGCTGTGGGCTTGAAAGTTAGCCATGACCGCATCCGTATCGCGCTTTCGCCCGAGGGACTCGAGGCCGCCATTCCCATCGTGGCTTTCTGGACGGTTGCCGGGTTGCGCACCGCATTTATATCTCCTGCGGACCGCAGAGGAAGTTGGATCTTTCGCCTCATCCGCGGCCGCCCGGGACTGGATCAACTGACGGCTCCCAAGCTATGGGTGCTGCTGTCGAGCATGGCGCTGACCCTGACCACGGTTGCGGCATTGCACCTTATCACTCCCCCGGCTCTAGTCAGCTCAAGTACCTTAGCAGGTCAAACGCTGGTGGCCGTGGGCCTATCTCTGCTGCTGACAGACGCTTTCTTTCTAACCGTGAAAATCCTACCCTTCACTGGGGCATTCATCCCTTCACGAACAAACCTTGTATTTGGGATCGTGCTCTACTTTGGACTCTTTCCCCCGCTGATCGTGTTGACGCTCAGTTGCATCTCCTGGATTGAAGCGAGCGCGGGACATCTGGCGATTGCTCTCTTGCTAATCGCTTTCGCTCACTTTGCATTGCAGACCCTCTATCGAAAAATCGTGGCCGAGCATTCCACCCTGCTCGATGTCGATGAGCAAGAAGAGGAATTTCCCCAAAGACTAGGCCTCCGCTACTGACCTACCAGAAAATCTCGGGTACCAAAAGCAGATTCCCTGTCGCTCGGGAATAGTTCAAAGGGATTCGGGGTGCCCCAGGTCCCGATTCTGGGACCTGGGATTCCACAACTCCCCATGGGAAGTTTGTCTTTCAGCCCCTCTAAAGCTTCGCGCATTCGTGCGCCACCTGCATACCCTCTTCCACATGGATAACCCAGGCTGCCAGGCGCGAGTCATCCCGGCTAATCCGCGCGTCGCCATCATACGTCCGCCAATTTGTCTCCGCATCGACGTCAAGTCCCCAACCGCCCAACCCGGCGCAAACCGGGGCGCGAACCTCGGGGGTGTTCTCGCCGATTCCGCCGCCGAAGATAACAGCCTGCGCGTGGCCCAGAATGGCAAGATAGGCTCCCACGAAATGCAGCACCCGGTAAGCAAACATCTTAAGGGCGAGCCGGGAAGCCTCATCCTCCCGCTTGCGCAGCTCACGCGTGTCCAGGGTGAGGCCTGAGACGCCAAGCAAACCCGACTTCTTCTCCAGTACGTTCATAACCTCTTCAATACCCATCGATGCCTCGCGCATGAGAAAAGGGATCAGAGCCGGATCGACGCTGCCGCTGCGCGTCCCCATCATCAGCCCTTCGAGCGGAGTCAATCCCATCGAGGTATCGAGCGACTTGCCATTGCCGATGGCGGCCGCGGACGATCCGCTCTCCAGGTGCAAGGTAACCACGGAGACCGCTTCCGGCGGCTGAAAAACAAGCTGGGCATATCGCTCCAGCATGTAGCGATGGGACAGCCCATGAAAGCCGAAGCGCCGTATTCCATAGCGGTCCGCGAGGCTGGGAGGAATCGGGTATCGCCAGGCATGCTCCGGAATGGTGTGATGGAAGGCGGTATCGAACGCCGCTGCGAAAGCAAGCCGCGGCAGCCTTTTCCGCACAACGTCGATGATTCTGAGAGAGTTCGCATTGTGCAGCGGCGCTAGAGGCTCTCTTCGTTCAATCTCCTCGCGCACCCGGTCGCTCAGCCGAACCGCGGAGCTGAAAGTATCTCCTCCATGGACCACACGCACTCCGGCAAGCTCGACATCTTTCAACTTCGGCACGTCAGTATCTAGGGCTGATTCCAGTGCATCGAGCACTCGCTCCGTCGCCCCGGAAAAGTCCTTGGCATCCACCGCTTCGCTGGCCACCGTCTTACCGCCCTGGGTCAGCTTGAGCTCGGTCCGCTTGCCGATATCGTCGATAACTCCGCTCAGGAGCTTTTTGCCTTCGCTCGCATAACGCTGCGCAGCCGAGACCTCGACGATGTCGAACTTCAGGGAATTGCTGCCCGGATTGAAAGCCAGCACGATTGGCATAAATCCTCCACAGAACCGGAACAACGTATTAGATGCCCTAGCTCGCGATCGTGTGAGAATCAGTTTTCAAGTCCCGCAGAAACGGGCTGAAAATAGCCCAGCACGGCAGTGCTGGGCTACTTCGGTTATAGAGGGGCAGTCCCGCAGGGACGGCTGAAGCAAACACAGCACTGACGTCCGTCAGCCTGACGGGCTTTTAAAGAACAATTACAGTTACTAATAACCGCAGAACCGGGTGCCCCAGGTTCGCGAAGCTAACCTGGGTCTTTTTCGCCTATACTTCAAAGGCTGGGCACCGCAGAGCGAATTCCTTATTACTATGTCGAGATCGCAGATTCTTTTCAGACCGCCACGAGGGCAACGGCACCGTCTCTCTGCGCTTTGTCTCCCCCTGCTGCTTGCCTCGCTCGCGGCCGGCCAGAATCAGCTTCACCGCACCGGCCAGGTAGTCCTGGGCGCTAAAAAAGACTCAGCCGCGGTTACTATTCGCCTGCCCCGGGGCCTTCTGCGCATTCAGCCCTGCGCCGGCAATATGGCCCGCATCACCTACTCACTCGCCCGGCCGATGCGCGAGCCCCGCCGTCCCTACCTCTTTCCCGCAGCCTGCGCCCCCATTCCCTTCACTCTGGGCAATAGCGTCGACGGCAAGGAACTGCTGATCGATACCGCCAATCTGACCATCGTGGTCAGCCGGACCACCGGCGCTCTGGTATTTCAAGATCTCAGCGGCGCCACCCTGCTGCGTGAGACCGATTGGCCTGTGCCCCGGCAGCTCCAGCCCTCAGACGGTGAAGGCCGCGCCACGGCCTGGTTTGGATTGACGCCCGAGGAGAGGCTCTACGGACTGGGCCAGCACCAGAATGGGCTGCTCAATCAGCGCGGCCTGCAAATGGAGCTCTCCCAGGACAACACCAACATCTCCATTCCCTTCTTTCTCTCTTCTAAGGGCTATGGCATCTTTTGGAACACTTCAGCGGTAACCCGCTGGGACAATCGCTTTTTGCCTGTCCTCTCCCTAAGCTCCGAGCCGGCGGCTTCCGTCGACTATTACTTCATCTATGGACCGGAGTTTGACGCCATTCTCGCCGGATATCGCAAGCTCACCGGCAATGCTCCCCTCTTTCCCCTATGGGCCTACGGATATTGGCAATCGAAGCTTGCCTATAAAAATGAACCCGAGCTCCTAGACATCGCCGCCAAGTATCGCAGTCTTCAAATCCCCTTGGACAATATCGTCCTCGACGCGGGGTGGGAGACGGAACTGGGTTCGCGCCGGTTCACGGCCAAGTTCCCCAATCCGCGCGCGATGGTCGACACGCTTCATCGCGAGCATGTTCACCTGATGGCTTCCATTTGGCCGCTCTATGCGCCCGGCAGCGCAAATTTCGCCGCCATGTCGGCTGCAGGATCTTTTGTCCGCATGGGAAGCTACAGCTTCCCCGCCTATTTCCCCGGTACGCGCCTCTATGACGCTTTCAGCGCGCGGGCGCGCAGCGCCTATTGGCAACAGGCCAGGAAGGCTCTCTACGACATCGGCGTCGATGCCTTCTGGATGGACTCGACCGAGCCCTCCGATTTCTATGGCGAAGAGCGCGGTCCCATGCTCGCCCGCGCCCGCACCGCCTGGGGAGACGGCTCCCAATATGCGAATCTCTATGCCTTCATGGCGACCTTGGGAATCTATGACGGCCAGCGCAGCGTCACCGATCGCAAGCGCGTTTTCACCCTCGCCCGCTCCGCCTTCGCGGGGCAGCAACACAATGCCGCCACGGTATGGTCAGGGGACATTGCCGCCGACTTCGCGACCCTCAAGCGCGAGATTCCCGCAGGCCTCAACTACTCCATGACCGGCCTGCCCTATTGGACTACCGACATCGGTGGGTTCCTCGGCGGCGACACCAACGATCCAGCCTATCGCGAGCTTTTCGTTCGCTGGTTTCAGTACGGTGCGTTTTGCCCTATCTTTCGCGTGCACGGCGTGCGCACTAATAACCAGAACGAGCTCTGGTCCTACGGACCGCAGGCGCAGGAAATTCTCACCCTCTATGACCGGCTGCGCTACCGCCTCCTGCCCTACATCTATACCGCCGCTGCGCGCACCACCTTCGATGGGTACACCCCGATGCGGGCCTTAGCTTTCGACTTCCGCCAGGATGCCGGGGCCCTGGATGTGGGCGATGAGTTCCTCTTCGGTCCCTCGCTCCTGGTAGCGCCGGTGACCGATCCAGGCGTCTCTTCCCGCAAGGTTTATCTGCCCTCCGGGGCGAATTGGTACGACTTCTGGACGGGAGAACTCAGCTTTGGAGGAACCGATCTGGATCGCGCCACCCCGCTCTCGATTCTGCCCCTCTACGTGCGCGCCGGCACCATCCTTCCACTCGGCCCCGAGTCCCAATACGCCGGCGAACATCCCGATGCTCCGTTGGAGCTGCGCATCTATCCCGGAGCGGATGCCTCTCTCAGTCTCTACGAGGACGATGGCTCTTCCTATGACTACGAAAAAGGACTCTACACCAGGATTCCGATGCACTGGGACGATCAGGCGAGGGTGCTCACCCTGGGCGCGCGCCAGGGCCAATTTCCGGGAATGTCCCCGCAGCGGGAATTCTCCATCGTGGTGGTCGACCCAACCAAAGGAATAGGAGAAGGAGTCAGCCTTGACGGCCGCACAGTTGAATACAACGGATCGGCGCAGCAGATTCAGTTCTGAGCGTCCCGTTAAGTACGCGATAAATCATTTGATGGAATAAACAATCTCCCCTGTTGATCTCCGAGTTTCAACAAATCCTGGGTGCCCCATATCTGGCGCGCTCCTTGCGCCAAATGTGGGAAACCACAAATCTCAATTTGTCATCTCGACCGGAGCGAACCGGGTCCCCGGCAAGCGAAGCTTGCTGGGGTGGGAAGCGAAGTGGAGAGATCTGCGGTTTCCCTTCTGCCGGATAACCAGGAACCTTCGGGTGCCCCAGGTCCCGATTCTGGGACCTGGGATTCCACAACCCTCAACCGGCAACGACCTCAGCTTCTAACTGCGCTTCCTGGCGCTCGAAAAAAGCATCCACGGCGTCCAGCACTTGAGCACTGCTCCTGGCTTCATAGATGCGCTTGCGCAGCACCGCTCCGCCGGGAACTCCATGGGTGAACCAGGAGGCGAATTGCTTCATCTTGCCGCTGGTCTCAGCGCTTCCGTTGGGATTGCCCTCCTCCATCAGCATCACAAAGTAGGTGCGGATCATGCGATGGCGATCGATCCCGCTTGGCTGCTCATACATGCCCAAGGCGGTATACTGCGCGATCTGGCGGAAGATCCAGGGATTAGCCGGGGCGGCGCGGCCGATCATCACCGCATCGCAGCCCGTCTCGGCCACCATAGCGCAAGCATCCTCCGGAGTCCGGATGTCGCCATTGCCGATCACCGGAATGCGCACCGCGTCTTTCGCGGCGGCGATGTACTCCCAGCGCGCCTGCCCGGAATACCCCTGCTCCCGTGTGCGCGCGTGCAGCGCCACCGCGTTGAGGCCGCTCTCCTCGGCCAGGCGGGCCAGCTCCACACAAACGATATGCTGCTCATTCCAACCCAGCCGGAACTTTACCGTGAAAGGAATGCGCACCGCGGCGCGGACCTCTTGAAAAATGACCGCGATGAGCGGGAGATCGCGCAACAAACCGCTTCCCCCGTTACAACTCACAACGCGCTTGGCCGGGCATCCGAGATTGAGATCGACCATGTCGAAGCCGGCGTCTTCGACGATCCTGGCGGCTTCGGCAAGCGTCCTCGGGTCGGAGCCGAAGAGCTGCGCGGAAATCGGGTGCTCATCCTCGTAAAAAGAAAGATAGCGCTTGCGCTTTGTCTCCCGCATGCGGGAGAGGCCGTCGGCGGAGGTGAACTCCGTCATAATCAAACCGCAGCCGGATTGCTGGTTGCTGATAGGGGCCTCGACCCCATCGAAGGCGTTCTCCTGGGCGTGAGCGGCGCTTGCCGTAAAGACGCTGGCATTGCGGATAAACCGGCGAAAGACCGTATCCGTCACCCCCGCCATGGGCGCGAGCACCGTCGCCGGAGCCACCCGCACTCCGCCGATCACAACCTCGGCCGGGACGCGCACCTCCGCCGGCATGGCGTTCTCCCGCGGATTGTCCCAGGCCTTCTTCATAAGACTTCTTCGTAGCTTCACAAAAAAGGCCTCCGCGCTCGGAGGCCTTTTTTGTGAGCGGTAAACGGAAATGCTTTAAGCCGGAGCGCCAACCTTGGCATACTTGCGGCGGAAGCGCTCGACGCGGCCCGCGGTGTCCACCAGCTTCTGCTTGCCGGTAAAGAACGGATGACAGGCCGAGCAGATTTCAACGTGGATATCGCCTTTATGGGTGGAACGAGTCGAGAATCCGTTGCCGCAGGCGCACTGCACCCGGATCTCGTTGTAGCTTGGATGTATCCCTTGCTTAGGCATGATCCATCTATTTTAAGCGATTTAAGCCCCCTTTTCCAGCGTTTGGGGTGGAAGCCCCCGCATTTATGCGGGGGTAGGAGCGCGCGGGTGCCCCAGGTCCCGATTCTGGGACCTGGGATCCTACAACTCTTCATTTGCCATCTCGACCGGAGCGAAAGCGGGGTCCCCGGCAAGCGAAGCTTGCTGGGGTGGGAAGCGAAGTGGAGAGATCTGCGGTTTCCCACATCTAGCGCAAAGAACGCACCCCACGCTCCGGAAAAATCTGCGGCTTCGAATCCTGCGCTTTAGCGCTAGTGCCGGGAAAAACTCGGGAACTTCGAAGAGTACGGCCTTCAGGCCGTACGTAAATACTTGAAACTCGATCGGCTCTAGCCGAGCCCCAAGTTACGGGCATAATTTAGTCCCGCAGGGACGGCTGAAAATAGCCCAGCACGAAGTGCTGGGTAGGCTCTTTTTCAGTCGTCGCTCCCTGACTCGAACCCGCTCCTCTCCAACAGACCGGCGTTTTGGGGTGGAAGTCCTCGCATTTATGCGGGGTAGGAGCGCTTCAGCGCTCCGGAAAAATCTGCGGCTTCGAATCCCGCGCTTTAGCGCTGGTGCCGGGAAAAACTCGAGACTTCGAAGGGGTATGGCCTTCAGATCGTGCCGTAAATACTTGAAAACTCGATCGGCTTTAGCCGAGCCCCAAGTTACGGGCATAATTTAGTCCCGCAGGGACGGCTGAAAATAGCCCAGCACGAAGTGCTGGGTAGGCTCCTATAAGAGAAGAGTCCCGCAGGGACGACTGAATCATCCCTGCGCTTTTTCAGTCGTCGCTCCCTGACTCGAACCCGTTCCTCTCCAGCAGACCGGCGTTTGGGGTGGAAGTCCCCGCATTTATGCGGGGGTAGGAGCGCTTCAGCGCTCCGGAAAAATTTGCGGCTTCGAATCCTGCGCTTTAGCGCTGGTGCCGGGAGAAACTCGGAACCTTCGAAGGGTACGGCCTTCAGGCCGTACGTAAATACTTGAAAACTCGATCGGCTTTAGCCACTGAGGGAAACAGTCTTCACCCCCTCTTCCACCTTTTTCCCCAGCCTCTCTAGCGTGGGCCGCCGCATTCCGGTACTTTGAGCATATCCATGCCTGAGCAATGCCCAATCTGCGGAGACACCGGACTCAAGCTCACTCTCCAGCCCAACGGGGAGCGGTTTGCCGAGGACTGCGAGTGCAAGCTGCGCCTGCGCTCTGAACGGCTGCTCCGCCGCGCAGCTATCCCCAAGCGCTACGAGCACTGCATCCTGGACAGCTTCGATATCTACGACCCGCGAAATCAGTCCCTGGTAAACGCCCGCATGATGGCGCGCAGTTTTGTGAGCGGATATCCGGTGACCACCGAAGGCCGCGGCTTACTGTTGACCGGAAGCGTAGGCGTGGGAAAAACCCACTTGGCTGTCGGTATCCTGCAAGCCCTCATCCTGGAGCGCGGCGTCCGCGGTCTCTTCTGCGACTATCGCGAACTGCTCAAGCGCATTCAGGAGTCCTACAACCCGCGCGTAGACACTACCGAACTGCAGATCCTGACGCCGGTCTTTGAGGCGGAAGTACTCGTGTTGGATGAGCTGGGCGCGCAAAAGCCCACCGATTGGGTATGGGACACCGTCGCGCTGGTTCTGAACACGCGCTATAACGAAAAGCGGACCACTCTGATCACGACCAATTATCCCAACAAGCCGTCGGCCGGAGCGCGGCCGGAGAACAACCAGCTAAAAACCGCGGCGCAACGGCAGTTGGGAAATGCCGCTTTAGAGGAGACCCTGGGCGACCGCGTCGGCGATCGCATGCGTTCCCGGCTGGCTGAAATGTGCGTCGAAGTGGAGATGCACGGTGACGATCTACGGCAAAGCGTTAAGAAGGCCCGCTTCGGTTGAGCCGCTCGCTCGAGATTAAACTGCGGCCATAATGATCAACAGCAGGACGCCAACGATCACAGCCACGGAATTAAGATACTTCCAGCCTCTGGATTGGGTCCCTGAACTTTGCGGCCATCCTCCAACACTCTGTGGCGCCATGCGTCGCCTCCGCTCTGCAACAACTTCGCTATATACATGTACCCCTTTAGACGTCTGGGGATGTGCGCTGGTTCCGATTATTTTTTACTTTCATTGCTCTCTTGTTAACTTCTTCGGCAGCCGCGCCGATTCCATCATCTCCATGGCCGTTACCTTTATCTTTAAGGGAAAGGCAGTACAATTCCGCTGATGGCCGCTCCCAACCCCAAGCCGGATGGAAACCCTCGGGATGCAAAACCGGAAGATGAATTCCTTTCCTCGCATCAAAGGACCGAGCCCAGGGTTTGGCTGCCCTGGATCGTCTCCTGCGCGGTTGTGGTATTAGTGCTGCTGGCGCTCACCCTGCTTGGCCGCCGTTCCAATCCGGTCCAGGAGGGGGGCGGCACGGGAATGGCTGCAAGCGCGCCTTATGCCGCCAATCTGCCCATTTCAGGGGTGCAGATGAGCGAAGCCGACACCTTCTCCGGGGCCAAAGTAACTTACATCGATGGCCAAATCGCCAATACTGGAAATCAAACCATCACCGCCATCACCGTCCAGGTCGGCTTCCGCAACGATCTCAGTCAGTTCGCGCAGAGATTGGTGAGTCCGCTCACCCTCATCCGCACACGTCAGCCCTACGTCGATACTGAACCCGTCTCCGCGGCCCCCTTAAAGCCGGGCGACCGCCGAGACTTCCGCTTGATCTTCGACACTCTTCCCCCCGACTGGAACCAGCAACTTCCGGAGATTCGCATCATCCGTACCCAGAGCAGGTAAGCTTGAAAAGAGTCCCGCAGGGACGGCCTGAAAATAGCCCAGCACGTCAGTGCCGGGGCCGCTTTTGGGATCAGGGTCCAGTCCCGTAGGGACGACTGAAGAGACGCGGTCAGCAAAGCAGAGGAGAAAACACAAGATGAGCGACAGACCGGCTGCAGAGCCGTTCCGCCTGGATGGCAAGCATGCGCTGGTTACGGGCGGCGCCAGCGGTATCGGTAAGGAAACCTGCCGTCAATTTGTTTCCGCGGGCGCCTTTGTTTATATCGCCGATCTCGATCTGGAGCGGGCCACCCGGCTGGCGTCGGAATTGGGCGGCGCCCGCGCCCTCGAAATGAATGTCACCCAAGCCGCGTCCATCGCCGCCGGACTCGCAGAGGTGCCTCAACTGGACATTCTGGTCAACAATGCGGGCATCGGTCTGGTCGGCGACCTGGCTCATACAGAACCCGAGGATTTTTCCCGCATAATGGACGTGAACGTAAAATCCGTCTATTTAGTCACCCGCGCCGCTCTTCCGCTCATCCTTGAGAGCCACGGCTGCATCGTAAATATAGGCTCGGTGGCCGGCTTGATCGGAGTCAAACACCGTTTGGCCTACTGCACCAGCAAGGGAGCGGTGATCGCCATGACCCGGCAGATCGCAGTGGACTACCCGCAGCAATTGCGCATCAACTGTATTTGTCCCGGCACGGTGGACACGCCCTTCGTCGAAGGTTATCTGGAGAAATTCCATGCCCACGAGAAAGACAAGGTTCGCGCGGAATTGCACGCCCGGCAGCCCATCGGTCGCATGGGCAAACCGGAAGAGATTGCCTCCATGGTTCGCTATCTCTGCTCCCGTGAGGCTGAGTTTGTGAACGGAGCCGTCTTACCGATCGATGGCGGCTGGATGGCAGCGTAAACAGTATCGTTCTGTATCAGGGCCGGGTGCCCCATGTCCGGATTTTCGGACGTGGGATTTATGGATCCAAACCTCTCCACCAATCCAGGGTGCCCCATATCTGGCGCGCTCTTTGCGCCCAGATGTGGGAGACCACAAACCTCCGCAGCGGGACAGGCTATTTTTTAGAGCAGGGCACGACTGGTAGGTCGGGGCTTCCAGCCCGGACTGCCGCACATGATTAAAACTCGATCGGCTTTAGCCGCTGAGGGAATCAAGCTCTTCCGCAGCTCTTCAAGCCGCTGCTCCGCCGAGTCCCCTCCACTAACTTCTAGTTACGGGAGCTGTCCATGTCTTCAACGATCAATGCCGTCCTCTCCTCCCCCGTCCTCTCCGAGGACGAGCAGCAAAAAATCGACGCCTACTGGCGCGCCTGCAATTACCTCTGCGTGGGGATGATCTACCTGCATGACAATCCTCTGCTGCGCGAGCCGCTGCTCGCCCGGCACTGCAAAAGACGCCTGCTGGGACATTGGGGATCCGATCCGGGACAGACCTTCGTCTGGGTGCACCTGAACCGGTTGATACGCAAATATGACCTGAACATGATCTATCTCGCGGGCCCCGGGCATGGCGCGCCCGCAATGCTCTCCAATTGCTATCTGGAAGGCACTTACTCCGAGATTTACCCGGAGAAGAGCCCGGATGAACAGGGCATGCTCAACCTCTTCCGCGCCTTCTCCTTTCCCGGCCAGCTCGGCAGCCATTGCACCCCGGAGCTGCCGGGCTCGATTCATGAGGGCGGGGAGCTGGGCTACAGCCTCTCTCACGCCTTTGGCGCAGCTTTTGACAATCCCGATCTCATTGCCACCGTGGTGGTTGGCGACGGCGAAGCGGAGACCGGGCCGATGGCTACCTCCTGGCACGCCAACAAATTCCTCAATCCCATCCGCGACGGCGCGGTGCTCCCCATTCTCCACCTGAACGGATATAAGATCGCCAATCCCACGGTCCTGGCGCGCATCTCTCCCGAAGAGCTGCAGAACCTCTTCACTGGCTATGGCTGGACCCCGTATGTCGTCGAAGGCGACGACCCGGCCATCATGCATCAGCTCATGGCGGAGACTCTGGAGAAGGCCATACTCGAGATCCGCCAGATTCAACAACAGGCCCGCTCCAGCGGCAATCCCGAGCGCCCGCGCTGGCCGATGATTATCCTGCGCACGCCCAAGGGATGGACCTGCCCCAAGGAAGTGGACGGCCACAAAGTCGAGGGCTTTTGGCGGGCGCATCAGGTGCCTGTGCTCGATGTGCAGAGCAATGCAGGACACCTGGCGATTGTCGAAAAATGGATGCGCAGCTATAAGCCGGAAGAGCTCTTCGACGAGCGTGGCAGCCTCTTGCAGGAGCTCAAGGAGCTGGCTCCCACCGGCGAGCGCCGCATGACCGCAAACCCCCACGCCAACGGCGGCCGTTTGCTAAAGCCGCTATCGCTCCCCGACTTCAGGGATTACGCGGTGCAGTTCGACCGCCCGGCAAACACCGAGATTCCCCCCACAGAGGTACTCGCCGCATTTCTGCGCGATGTGATGCGGCGAAACATGACCAACTTTCGCGTCTTCGGCCCGGATGAGACGGCCTCCAACCGGCTCCAGGCCATCTATGAGGCCAGCAAGAAAACCTGGCTCGCCGACATCAAACCGGAGGATGCCGACGGCGGTGAACTGGCGCCCGACGGCCGGGTAATGGAGATGCTGAGCGAACATACGCTTGAGGGCTGGTTCGAAGGCTATGTCCTGACCGGACGCCACGGCTTCTTCAGCTCCTATGAAGCTTTTGTTCATGTCATCGACTCCATGTTCAACCAGCACGCCAAGTGGCTGGAGAAGTCAAAGCTCGAAGTGGATTGGCGCGCCCCGGTTGCCTCCATCAATCTGCTCATCACCTCCCTGGTTTGGCGCCAGGATCACAATGGCTTTTCCCATCAGGATCCGGGCTTTCTCGATATCGTCACCAATAAAAGTCCCGAGGTCACGCGCATCTACCTGCCTCCCGACGCCAACTGCCTGCTGAGCGTGGCCGACCACTGCCTGCGCAGCAAGGATTATGTAAATGTGATTGTTGCTGATAAGCAGCCGCATCTGCAGTATCTCAACATGGAGGAGGCCATCGACCATTGCACCAAGGGAATCGGTATCTGGGACTGGGTCAGCAACGATCAAGGGCAAGAGCCCGATGTGGTGATTGCCAGCGCCGGAGATATTCCCACCATGGAGGCGGTGGCCGCGGTCTCAATCCTGCGCCAGCACTTCCCCGATCTGAAGATCCGCTATGTGAATGTGGTCGACCTGTTCAAGCTCATGCCCGATTCGGAACACCCCCACGGACTCTCGGCCCGCGATTTCGATAGCCTTTTCACTAAGGACAAGCCGATCATCTTCAACTTCCACGGTTATCCCACGCTCATCCATAAGCTCACCTACAGGCACACCAATCACGACAACCTTCATGTGAGGGGATACAAGGAAAAAGGCAACATCGACACTGCCATGGAGCTGGCCATCCGCAACCAGATCGACCGTTACGACATAGCCATCGATGTCATCGACCGGGTGCCGTCCCTGGCGACACGCGGCGCCCACACCAAGGAATGGCTCAAGAACCAGATCATTCAAAGCGTGAACTACGCCTACACCTACGGCGTAGACAGCGTGGAAACCAGCGGCTGGAAATGGCCCCTCTAACCAACACTTCGTACTGTTTTTTGGAGCGAATTTAGGGTGCCCCAGGTCCCGATTCTGGGACCTGGGATTCCACAAAGCAAAATGGAGGAGCCCGAACCTCGATGACCTTGCTCGATGCACCGCACTACGATGCCGCCAAAGGGCGCAAGCGCCGCAATATTCTCATCACAGCGTTGATCGCCTGCCTGGTGATCGCCGGTTTCTCCTGGTACTTCTGGGACTGGCCGCAGGAGCACCTGATAAACCAGTTCTTCGCCGCTATTGAATCAGGAAACATGCCCAAGGCCTTCGGCATCTGGAATCACGATCCAGATTGGCAGCAGCACCCGCAGAAGTATTCCGCCTATCCTTACGGCCGTTTTGAAGTTGACTGGGGACACGCAAGCGACTGGGGCGATATCAAGACCCACAAGATCGTCATGGCCAACACCTACGGTTCAGGCGTGGTTGTGGGAGTCCAGGTCAATGGGCAAAAGTCACCCCTGACCTATTTATGGGTGGAACGCAGCAACAAGACGATCGGCTTCTCTCCCACCGATGGAAACGGCGTCGCCCTCGCGCAGAAGACGAATTTCGCTCCGCGCATCGGTTTTGTCTATCCGGTCTCACCCACAACCCGCGCCGGCATGAATGCGGGTGCTCGGAGCTATACAAATCATTCGTCAAGTCCCGCAGGGACGGCTGAAAATAGCCCAGCACGTCAGTGCTGGGGAGACTTTGGTTTATAAGGGAAGTCCCGCAGGGACGGCTGAATTCCTCAGGTCCGCCAGGAACCCGCAGAGCGTACGGGGAATAGATATCAGTCGTCCCTACGGGACTCGGCTTGCTTTTCTCAAGGCAACCCAGCACTGCTGTGCCGGCCTATTTTCATGCCGTCCCTGCGGGACTCGTTTCACCGGGCTAGCCCTCTCCACCAGGGGTGAAAAATCTGTTGCACTTGGATTTTGAGCGCAAGCAGATTCCCTTCGGGAATGACAGAAAGAAAGACAAAGGCGCTGAGAAACCCCCGCTTGTCCTGCCCTCATGATGGCGGGTGCCCCAGGTCCCGATTCTGGGACCTGGGATTCCACAATCCTCGATAGTGTCATGGGCACGCCCTTGGTAAGGGAAACGAAGCGTCTTTAATCTGGACAACTTCGATTTCCTGCCGCGGAGAAACCCTATCCGGCCCGTTCTTCCCGTCAAATAGACTCCCGCAAATCGCTTGACATCGCCTACCTCGGTCTATACGTTGATTGGAATTTAATGGGAGCAGCCATAACCAGGGTCACAAAGACAAAAGTTAGGGGTCATTTGGAGGCACTGAACAATGAATAAACAAAATGTAGATATCGTACGCGGCAAAGAGCCCGTATCTACCGGCCATGGAAGCCGCTATCGCACTTTCATAGTAGAGGTTGCAGCTCTTTTACTCTGCCTGGGGCTGGGCGACACGATCTCCCATGCGCAGGTCGATACCGGAGCTATCGTCGGCACCGTAGAGGATTCCTCCGGCGCAAGCGTTGCAAACGCTACCGTTACTGTAACAGAAGAGGGCACCGGCCGGAAAAGGACCGTGCAGACCGCCTCGGATGGCAGTTACATCATCAGTCCGTTGAAGCTGGGGACCTACACGCTGACCGCGGAGAAGCAAGGCTTCAAAACTACCACGCAGGAGCAGATTCAAGTCACGATTCAGGCGCGCCTCGAGATCAACCCCAAGCTTGAGGTCGGATCGGTCTCGCAGAATATCCAGGTGACTTCGAGCGGGCCGGTTCTAGAGACGCAGAGCTCGTCTCTTCAACAGTTGGTGGGCCAGCGGGCGATCAACAACCTGCCGCTCAATGGCCGTAACGCGGTCTTTCTGGCCCAACTTTCACCGGGTGTGACCATCGCGCAGAATGACAGCCGCGGCTTGCAGGCCAGCGGCTCCTTCACCGCCAACGGCCTTCGCCGTACCCAGAATGACTACCTTCTGGACGGCATGGACGACAACGTGGCCGTCGGCGACCTGGTGAACCAATCGCAATATGTCGTTCTCCCACCCCCCGACGCTCTGCGCGAGTTCACCGTGCAGACCAACGATTACTCCGCCGAATTCGGGCATGCCGCCGGCGCGGTCTTGAACCTGACGACCAAGTCCGGCACCAACTCTTTCCACGGCGATCTATGGGAGTTCCTGCGCAACGACTACGTAGACGCCAAGGATTATTTTGTCTTGAACACGCAGCGCAAGCCGGAGTTCCGGCAGAACCAGTTTGGCGGAACGCTGGGCGGCCCGATCGTGATCCCGCATTTCTATGACGGCCGCAATAAGACATTCTTCTTTATGGACTATCAGGGCACACGCATCGTGCAGGGCAAGACATATACCGAGACTGTGCCCACTGCCGCCGAGAACGGCAGCGGATTCACCAATCTTCAGGACCTGGTCTCATTGCAGAAGGGAACCAAGAGCGATGCCCTGGGCCGCACCTTCCCCAGCGGCACCGTGTTTGATCCGGCGACCTCGCGCAACATCACGGCGGGCAGAGTGGATCCGGTTTCCGGACTTCTTGCCACGGCCAGTGGTCAGGTGCGTGATCCCTTCTATCAGGGCAGCTTGTTGGGCGTAACCAACTTTACGACTGCCGGGAATGAGGCGCTGCTGAATCAACTTCCAGCAGGGCGTCTCAATCAGGCTGCGGTTGCTCTGTTGAAGCTGTATCCTTTGCCGAATTCGCCGGTACTCGCGAATAACTACACCACCAATCCCGCGGCAACCACAAGTATCGACAGCACCGACGTTCGCCTGGACCAGGTTTTCAGCGACAAGGATTCGGCCTTCGTCCGCTATAGCTTTGTCTACAACAACCAATTCCAGCCCAGTCCTCTTCCCGGCGTTGCCGACGGCGGCCCCACCCGGCCCGGAACAGGGCATGCGGAGTCGCAGAACATTGCCGTGAGCGAGACGCATATCTTTTCCCCCAGGCTGGTTCTGGAGGCGCGCGCCGGTTATAGCCGCGTGGCCGATGAACGGCGGCAGAACGATGCCAGCGTTCTGGGAATTCCGGCCCAGTACGGCATTCCCGGCGTTCCGCAGATTCCGACCAACGGCGGCCTGCCGCTCTTCATCTTCAACGCTCTCAGCAATCTTGGCGCCGGTACCACTCTGCCCAGCGACAAAGCCAGCGATATTTTGCAGATCACTGAGAACCTCTCCATCGACCGCGGACGCAATCAGCTTCGCGTGGGCACTGAATTCCAGCACATTGTCGCTCCCACGCTCACGCCCACCGCCTCTCGCGGAAGCTTCACCAACAACGGAATCTACACCTCGATCGTCAACAATACCGACCCCTCCACCGATCGCGCCCAGTTCGTACTCAATCCTGAAGCGGCCACGGTTCCCAACGGGATCAACAACGTCGGAGGCGCCAACACCCTGCAGGCCACCAATTTTCCGCCCTCGTTTCACCTGGTGCGGCCATATTTTGGAGCCTATGTTCAGGATGACTGGCGGGCGACGACAAACCTGACCTTGAACCTGGGAATGCGCTGGGAGTTTATCGGTGCACAGATTGAGAGCAATGGCCGCTTCGCCAACTTCGTCCCCGCACAGAGCGGGCTGACCTCCGACGGAGTATCGAGGTTCTATATCCCGCGGTCGCAGGTAGCCAATGAGCCGGCCGCCTTCCAGGCCTTGTTGGCGACGAATGGAATCGTCTTCACTCCCATCGATGGCAACGGCCTGGCCCTGGCGCAGAAGACGAATTTCGCTCCGCGTATCGGCTTTGCCTATCAGGTCTCGCCTAAACTGGTGGCGCGCGGTGGTTATGGCCTTTTCTTCCAGGGCAACGAGGACCACGGCCTGAGCATCAGCAATTTCATCAATTTTCCCTTCCAGGTAAGCTCCAATTACACTGCCGGAAACTCAACTACTCCGCTTACTGCGAATAACTCGGTTGGCGTACTCGAGAACGGCCTGCTCAATGTGCCCTTGACCGCGGCCGCCGCGGCCGGCTCGTCGAGCACCAGCCTGGGTTTATATGGAGAGCCCTATCACGCCAAAACCTCGTACTCGCAGGCCTACCATTTGCAATTTCAATATCAGCTTAGCCCCAACACAGTGGCCGAAGTGGCCTATGTGGGAACCAACTCCAGACATCTGCAGACTGGTGAGCCTTCGAACACCGTAGGCAGCATCCTGCCGCCCAGCGCGAACGCCAACACCAATTCGTTCTTTCCCGGCTTCGCAACCAACGGAACGTTTATCGCTCGCGCCGCGGCAACCAACTACAACGGCGTTCAGGTCAATGTGGAGCACCGTTTCTCCGAAGGCTTCAGCTTGCTCGCCAACTACACATTCTCCAGGTGCCTGGGCGATGCGCGCGATATGCTGGACAACGGTATCGGCAGCTATCGCGCTCCCTACGTCCCGGGTATGGGCATCAGCGCCGACTACGCACTCTGCGATATCGATGTCCGGCAGATTGCCCACGTGAGTGGAACCTATGAGTTGCCTTTCGGAAGGAACAAGCAATCCCTTACCTCCGGCGCCGGTGCCTGGGTGTTGGGTGGGTGGTCCACCAATTGGATCTTCTTCACCCAGGACGGACAGCCGTTTACCATCCCTTGCACCACGACCAACGCTGCGGGCCTGGGTTGCAATGCCTTGCTTGTTTCCGGGCAGAACCCCTACGCCGGACACCATAACGCGGCGCAGTTTCTAAATCCGGCAGCGTTCGCAAACCCTCCGGCGGCGACCGCTGCCTCAGCCTCGCCGGCTAACCTGGGTGGCAGGCCAACCCAGGTAACTGGCCCTCCGTTCCGTCGCTTGAACCTGTCTATCGTCCGCCAGTTTCCCGCGATGCGGGAAACCTATTTCGAATTTCGCGCTGAGGCGTTTAACCTGACCAACACGCCGAATTTTGGGCAGCCAGGAACGGGAACTTTGAACTTTACCAACACGGCCACATTCGCATCCATCAGCGCGACACGGGACAATCCGAATGACCCGCGCGAGCTGCAGTTCAGTTTGAAATATTACTTCTGAGAGCTTTAGCGAAGGGAGTTTCGCATTGCCCACCAATCGACGTGAGTTCATGTTGGGAACTGTTGCCGCGGCCGCAAGCGCGACTATGGCAGCCGCAGCGCCGCAGGCGCAGAAGCAAAAGCCAAATATCATTCTTTATCTTGCCGACCAGTTTCGCTGGGACTTTGTAGGCGCCAACCGTCTCAACTCCTCAACTAATACTCCTAACCTGGACGCCATGGCGGAGCACGGGACCCTCTTCACCCACGCGGTGACCAACCAGCCGGTCTGTTCACCCTCCCGTTCGGTCATGCTCACCAGCCGGTACGCAACCGAAACCGGAGTCTGGCACAATGCAATGCCCATCAATCCCGCGTTGCCCACGCTCGCGGGCGAACTCCGCAAGGCGGGATATACAGCCAATCTTCTGGGCAAGTGGCATCTGGCTCCCCCTACAGCCGAGCTAGGCGGCGGCCGGGGATACGTCAAGCCTGAGTATCGCGGCGGCTTTCTCGATCTGTGGGAGGGCGCCAATGAATTTGAGTTCACCACCCATCCCTACGAAGGCACCATCTACGATCGGGACGGGAAAGAGATTACCTTCAAAGACGAGTTCCGCGTCGACTTCGTGACCGATCGCGCCGAGAAATTCCTGCGCCAGCCGCAGGACAAGCCCTTCCTGCTGTTCATCTCGCAATTAGAGCCGCATTTCCAGAATGACCTTAAGCGCTTTGTTGCGCCCAAAGGGGCGGCGGAGCGTTTTCAGGATGCCTTTGTGCCCCCGGATCTCAAGGCCTTCCCCGGCAACTGGCAATCGCAGTTGCCGGATTATTACGGCTGCTGCGAGGCAATCGATAAATCAGTGGGAAGAGTCCGGCAGGTTCTTCAGGAGGAGCATCTCGCCGATAACACCATCTTCGTCTTCATCAGCGATCATGGCTGCCACTTCATGACCCGCAATGAGGAGTACAAGCGCAGCACGCACAACGGCTCCATTCGCATTCCGCTGATTATCGAGGGTCCCGGCTTCAACGGCTCACAACGCCTGGATGAGATCGCTGGAAACATTAATATAATGCCGACATTGCTCGATGCCGCGGGTGTCCAGGTGCCCTCGTCGGTAAAGGGAAAAAGCTTATTGCCGCTGCTTACGGATAACAAAGCGCGGGCGGAGTGGCCGAGCCGGGAGCTGATTCAAATTAGCGAAGCGATGGTTGGCCGGGCGATCCGAACCGCGGATTGGTGCTACTGCGTCGCCGATCCCGATGCCAACCCAAGAACCGATAAATCCAGCTCCCATTATCGCGAGTACCTCTTCTACGATGAGTGCGGCGACCCCAACGAGATCGTCAATCTCGCCGCTCGCAAGGAATACCGCAAGCAGGCGGATGAGCTGCGGGACGAGCTGAAAAAAATGATCGTAGCTTCCGGAGAACCCGAGCCGGAGATCGTCCCCGCCAAGCTATATACATGAGGTTGGAAATAGAATGGCAATGAAAATGGGATGAGCCGAGCTTCATTCCCCAACAACACCTTGTTTCTCATCTCGACCGGAGCGAAACCGGGGTCCCCGGCAAGCGAAGCTTGCTGGGGTGGGAAGCGGAGTGGAGAGATCTGCAGTTTCCCACATCTGGCGCAAAGAGCGCGCCAGATATGGGGCACCCAGCACCAAGAGGCTGCGGAAACACTCCGGTCCTTTGACCGGTACGGCCTTCAGGCCGTACATACTGGTTGAAAAAGTAGTTCGGCTTTAACCGCTGAGGGACCGTCCCTTGTCCACCCCGCCTAAACTCATACCGCCCCCGGAACCGTAGGCCGGACCTTAGGCGGCTTGCGCAGCAAAGTCATGGACAGATAGGCTCCAACCCATGATCCTGCGGCCGCGAAGCACACATAGACCCAGTTCTTGGTATAGCTGATGACCGCGAATGCCGAGAGCAGGTACCACAGGCTGCTCCAGGTCGCCGCCGGTGTCCGCCGGCCCGCGGATACGGCGGCATTGAACATTACATAGACTGCATCCGTCACCGCGGTGGATACGAGTACTCCAAGCGCCAGCCAGGGATGAATCCCCAGATAAATCCCCAGATAAATCCGCCCCATATTCCCTCCCTAGCAGTTTGACTCCTAACTATCGCATGGCTTTCCATGGCAGGGGTTTACACTAATCGACGAGGAGAATTAGATCGATGAAGCTTTTGTCAGTCGTAACTGCGAAGGGGCCGCGTTTGGCGGCCAAAATCCCTTCAGGCATTCTTATTTTCAGCCAGGCAAGCGGGCTCTTGCCCGAGAAGACCCTCCCCTTCACCTTGCATGCAGCACTAAGCGCAAAAGGCGGCCTCAAGCGCCTTCTTCCCCATTTACAGGCCCTGATCGACAACGCCGAGGCAGCGAAATTCATCGTCCCCGAGAACGAGGTTAAGATTGCCCGGCCTTTTCTACCCTCCAATGTCATCTGCGTCGGGCTGAACTACCGCGAACACGCCAAGGAGAGCAATCTGCCTCTTCCCGAGCAGCCCATGCTCTTCGCCAAGTGGACCACCTCGGTGATCGGACCGGGCGATGCCATCGTGCTGCCGCCTGACACCCAGGAGGTCGACTACGAAGCGGAGCTGGCCGTGGTTATCGGGCAGAAATGCCGCGGTGTCTCCGCCGAGCAGGCGCTCGATTACGTTGCCGGCTATACCTGCATGAACGACGTGAGCGCGCGCGATTTTCAGCGCGACGATAAGCAATGGGTCCGCGCCAAGAGCCAGGATACCTTTGGCCCTGTCGGTCCCTATCTGGTCACCAGCGACGAGCTCACCGATCCTCAATCATTGGGCATCCGTTGCACCGTGAACGGGCAGCGTTTGCAAGACTCAACCACCAGCGACATGATCTTCAGCATCCGCGAGTTGATCGCTTTCATCAGCCGCGGCGTTACCCTCCATCCGGGAGACCTCATCACCACCGGCACCCCGCAGGGCGTGGGCTTCGCGCGCAAGCCTCCAATCTTCCTCAAAGACGGCGACGAGGTAGTTGTTGAAATAGACGGGATCGGAAGCTTGTCCAATCCAGTAAAGGCGAAATGACCAAGAAGCTCCGTGTGGGTGTGCTCTTTGGCGGCCGCAGCGGCGAGCATGAAGTCTCGCTGCTTTCCGCCGCCTCGGTCCTTACGGCAATCGATCCGGCCAGGTTTGAGGTGGTCCCCATCGGGATCACCAAGCAAGGCCGTTGGGTCTCATCCCGCGACGCCGAGCGGCTGCTGGCCGGCGAGACTGCGCAGGGACGGAGCTTGCGCGCCGGCGATCCTCAAGCCACCACGACCGCGGCGCTGCTGGCGAAAGGAGAAGGCGTCATCGTTCCCCCCATGCCCAGCACCGGGAAGACCGGCACGCTGGTGCCTTTCGAAAGCGACGCTGCAGCCGCCCATTCCGGCGCCGAAATCTTGCGCCTGAACGTCATCTTCCCTGTGCTCCATGGGACCTTTGGTGAAGACGGGACCATTCAAGGACTCTTCGAGCTGGCGGGGATAGCCTATGTAGGCTCCGGCGTGGTGGGCTCGGCCACCGGCATGGACAAGGACGTGATGAAACGTCTCTTCCTTGCCGCCAAGCTCCCTATCCCCAAGCACGTAACATTCCTGCGCCGGGAGTGGAGGCAGAGTCCCAAAAAAATCATCTCCAGGCTCGAGGCCGCGCTCAACTATCCGCTCTTCGTCAAGCCGGCGAATCTCGGTTCCTCGGTCGGCATCAGCAAGGCGCATGACCGCAAGGAGCTCACTCCAGCCATCGATCAGGCAGCCGGCTTCGATCGCAAGATCGTAGTGGAACAAGCGGTATGCGGCCGCAACCGCCGTGGAAAAGCGGCCAAGGCGCGCGAGCTTGAGGTGGCCGTTCTGGGCAACGATACTCCCCAGGCCTCTGTCGTCGGGGAGATCGTTCCCGTCAAGGAGTTCTACGACTATGAGGCCAAGTATCTGCGCGAGGGATCCGAAGCCATCATTCCCGCCAGGATCAGCAAGGAATTGGCCGAAAAGGCGCGGAAAATGGCCGTCGCCGCATTCCAGGCCTGCGATTGCGCCGGCTTGGCGCGCGTCGATTTCCTGCTCGAGCCGGGCCCCTCAGGGCGGCTCTACCTCAACGAGATCAACACCATGCCCGGCTTTACCTCGATCAGCATGTATCCGAAACTGTGGGAAGCGTCGGGAATCGAGTATCGCGATCTGATTTCCAGGCTGATCGAGCTGGCCTTGGAGCGGCATGCGGAAAGGGAACACACATCCTATTCCCGCTGAAGCTGGCAGGCGTGGGAACCACGCCCGCTCCGCGGTGTCCAATACAATTGGGGTGGCATCTCAATGCGGAGAGGCCCCGCTGAAGCAAAAGGGGAGGAGCCTGAACCGATGACCTTGCTCGATGCACCGCAATACGATGCCGCCAAAGGGCGCAAGCGCCGCAATATTCTCATCACAACGTTGATCGCCTGCCTGGTGATTGCCGGTTTTGCCTGGTACTTCTGGGACTGGCCGCAGGAGCACCGGGTAAACCAGTTCTTCGCCGCCATTGAATCAAGAAACATGCCCAAGGCCTTCGGCATCTGGAACCACGATCCTAATTGGGAGCAGCATCCGCAGAAGTATTCCGCCTATCCTTACGGCCGTTTTGAAGTTGACTGGGGACACGCAAGCGACTGGGGCGACATCAAGACCCATAAGATCGTCATGTCCAAGACCGTCGGCTCGGGCGTGGTTGTGGGAGTCCAGGTCAACGGGCAAAAGTCGCCTCTAACCTTCCTATGGGTGGAGCGCAGCAACAAGACGCTCGGCTTCTCTCCCATAACCCTCTCCACTGACTGAAGCGAAGCTAAAAAGCGGTCAGTGAGAGCACAATCAAATTTGTCATCTCGACCGGAGCGAAACCGGGGTCCCCGGCAAGCGAAGCTTGTTGGGGTGGGAAGCGGAGTGGAGAGATCTGCGGTTGATTCTTCCCCGCGCCACTTCGATTTACGTTAGCAACGAAACCGGGTGCCCCAGGTTCGCGAAGCTAACCTGGGTCTGTTTGCTTCGGAAACCGCAGATCTCTCCCACTCCGAGTCGTTCTGTCGAGATGACAGATTGGTGAATTCTGACCAGCAGCCTGCGGGGCGGGTAGACAGCTTGCTAATTGAGCAAAATGCCAGGATAATCATGGCAGATTGCGCAAGGAGATTATGTGGTTCCATCAACTCAGGCTCGCGGCAAACGAGAACCAGCAATGTTCTATCGCCGCATCGAGACCAAACTCGGGATCACTCCCTTGCGTTCGGACCAGGACCTGGCCCGGGTGGTAGAGAAACGTCTTCCTGTTACTTCCGTGGATTCACTTTCGAGCCATGGGATGAGCGATGAGGAAATTTACAGCCTCATCCTGCCGCGGCGAACGTTGGTTCACCGGAAGACCCGTCATGAGCCCTTGACCCATGATGAATCCGATCGCGCTGTGCGGATAGCCCGTATTACTGCCCTGGCGGAAGAGGTTTTCGGGGACGACGCGAAAGCTTCACGCTGGCTCCGAAAAGCAAAGGTCCGATTTGAGGGACGCGCTCCGCTTGAGCTTCTACGGACGGAGGCCGGCGCGCGGCTAATCGAAGAGATGCTTCTCCAACTCGATTACGGATTCGCCGCGTGAGCGATCCCTTGTGATCCTGTGGCGGCTCAGCAATTACGCGACCCTGGATGGCATCGGAGGTCTCTACGCATCGGGCCGATGGCATTCTAAGGGCAACCCGGTCGTCTACTGCACCTTGAACCCAGCGGCGGCGCTCTTGGAGACGCTGGTGCATCTGGAGATTGACTCAGAGGATCGTCCGGACCGATTTCAGGTAATCAAGATTGAAGGGCCGGAGACGCTTTCACAAACGAGAATCGAAGCCGACGCGCTCCCGGCAAAGTGGGCCGATAACATCGCTATAACCCAAGCAATTGGAGACCGCTGGCTCTCTGAGCAGCGTTCTCTTCTATTGCTCGTTCCCAGCGTGCTTGTCCCTGAGACGTGGAACATAGTCGTGAATTCCAGACACGCTGAAGCCAACCTGCTGAAAATCACCACGAGGTATGAGCACGCCTTCGATTCCCGCTTCTTCAGAGCAAGATCGGAGTTACTGTAAGCTGCGCTGAATATTTTAGTATCCGCAGATCTCTCCACTCCGATCGAGATGACAAATTTGCGATGCCCCCCGGCTTTTGTATTTGCCGTTGCCTTTCTTTCTGTCATTCCCGCAGGGAATCTGCTTTTCCTATGCCCGAGAGACCAGAAGCAGATTCCCTGCGGGAATGACAGAAAGAAAAACAACGGCGCTGCTGCAGCCGCTCCGGTCGAGATGACAAGTTTGGTTTTGCTCTCGCTGACCGCTTCTTAGCTAGCCGGACCTTAGCTAACCTCAGAGTTACTGCAACCCTCTTATCGGTCACTTACCAAAGTGTGGCACCAGGATTCGAGCGTCTGCCCCCTATACTGAACGCGCTTCAGGAGATAATGCGCCGATTAGCTCAGAGATCCCTCGAGCCGATAGGCAATCTGCGCCGCTGAACGCTCCTGAACGAACGGCTTTCCCTTGGAGGGTTTATGCGGCGCAGTTCTCTGCTGGTGATCGTGTGTCTAGGCTCTTTGCTGGTCCTATCGGGGTGCGGAGGATCAAGCTCCACTCCTTCCTCCGGCACGCCTTCTTCTCCGGGAGCCTCTTCCAATCCTACGCCGAGCATTACATCGATCGCCCCAGTCTGTCATCTTCGGCAGCATCAACACCACGCAAGGCTCCTGCAGCGGGTCGGGCGAGTTCTATTGCGATCTCTATATCGAGCGGTTTGATACCCAGCATTTCACCCTGGAACAGGAGATACCGCTTCCCGGCAACAAAACCGGCAATATCTCCGGTACTCGCTGGGCTCAGGACGGGCTGGCCTACATCATCCCCGACTCCACCACCTCGAATACGCAGCCGCAAATCTTCCTCATCCGCGGTCCATTCGTTCTTCCCGCGGAGGCTGCGGCCAACCAGGCGCCGTCCATCAGCAACACCGATCACAACACCATCACTAGCGGCAGCGGGAATGTCTATGTCACAGTGACTGGCAGCGGCTTCCTTCCCGGCGCCACTGTGCTCTGGAACGGCTCGCCGCGCACCACCACATACGTGGATAACGCGCATCTCACCGTGGCCATCTCCGCCTCCGATGTACAGACCGCTGGAACCTTTACATTCAGCGGCCAAAATCCCGGCTCCACCGCGTCCAACACAATCAACATCACGGTGCAGTAATACGCTTCTACCGGTCTTGCCTTTCTTTCTGTCATTCCCGACAGAAAGAAAGGCAAAGACGGACAAGAATGGCAGAAGCAAAGAAATCTCTTTACGTTCAGCTCCAGTAGCTGCGGTCGAGGGTGCGGTATTGGATCGCTTCCGCGATGTGGCCTATGGTGATCTCCGGCCGGGCTTCGAGGTCGGCGATGGTGCGCGCTACCTTGAGGATGCGATCGTGCGCGCGGGCGCTCAAGCCTTGCTGCTGCATGGCTCGCTCGAGCAGGCTTTCGGCGTCGGATGAGAGCTCGCAGTAGGTTCGGATCTGTCGGGTGCTCATCTGCGTGTTGGCGTGAATACGATCCGCGGCGAAACGCGCGTGCTGGCGCTCGCGCGCCGCCAGCACCCGCTCACGAATCTGTTCCGAACCCTCGCTCGCGGCGCCTCCGCGCAGCTCGCGGTACTGCACCGCGGGAACTTCAATGTGGATGTCGATTCGGTCCAGCAAAGGTCCGGAGACTTTGGAGACATACCGCTGCATCATCGGCGGGGTGCAAAGACATTCCCGTGACTTGTCATTGAAATATCCGCAAGGACATGGGTTCATCGCCGCGGCGAGCATGAATCGCGCAGGAAAGCTGAGCGACATGGAGGCGCGGGCAATGGTCACCGTGCCATCTTCCAGCGGCTGGCGCATCACTTCGAGCACATTGCGTGGAAATTCGGGAAGCTCATCCAGAAAGAGAACGCCGTTATGGGCCAGCGAGACTTCCCCCGGACGAGGGACCGAGCCGCCGCCAATCAAGCCGGCATCGGAGATGGTGTGATGCGGGGAGCGAAAAGGTCTATGGGTGACTAAACCGGCCTCCGCGTCGAGAACGCCGGCCACGGAATGAATCTTGGTGGTCTCCAGCGCTTCCTCGAATCTGAGGGGCGCGAGAATCGAGGGCAGCCGCTTGGCCAGCATGGTCTTGCCCGAGCCGGGTGGACCGATCATCAGAATGTTATGGCCGCCGGCTGCAGACACCTCCAAGGCGCGCTTGGCGGTGTGCTGCCCGCGAACATCCTTGAAGTCCAAGGGGAAGTGACGCAGCTCGCCGAGAAGAGCCTGGGTATCGACGCGCAGCGGTTGTGCATGGATGCCGCCGTTGGCCGCGGAGTTGAGCAGCTCGCGCACCTGGTTGAGAGAGTGGACGGAATAGACATTCAAGCCCTCCACTACCGCGGCCTCGGGCGCGTTGACATGAGGCACGATGAGATTGGCGATGCCTCGCGCGCGCGCGGCGACAGCGATCGACAGCACGCCAGGGACGGAGCGAAGCGCGCCGTCCAACCCCAATTCTCCGACCAAGAGGAACTGACCGAGGTCGCGCAACTGGAGCGCGCCGTAGGCGCCGAGGATCCCGATGGCCATGGGCAGATCGAATCCCGCGCCTTCTTTTTTGAGGTCGGCCGGAGCCAGGTTGATCGTGATCTGTGTAGGCGGAATATCGAACCCGGAATTTTTGATGGCGGCGCGGACGCGGTCGCGGCTCTCGCGCACCGCGGCGTCGGGCAGACCTACGGTGTGAAAGCGGTCCTCCAAAGTCTTGATGCCGGAGTAATCCACTTCCACATCGATGATGTGCGCATCGATGCCATAGACCGCTGCGCTGAGAGCCTTGAATAGCATTCCAGGATCCGATCGAACTCGGAGTATAACAGGAGGATCTCCGCGCCGCGATACACCTTATGGGTCTCCATGGTTTCCTTCCAGGGCTTTGTATCGGGAGATGGCTTTAGCCATTCCGTAGAATCGCTGAAAATGATTTGAGCGTTCTTCAGGGGCTGAAAGCCCTTTTGATTTCGCCAGAGTTTTTGCGGAGCCTTCTAGTCCTTGGATAGCGCAGAGCAGCGTGGGCCAAACAGGCTGCGGAAAAAGTGTGGCTTTGTATCAGGACGCGACTTTCAGTCGTGCCGTAACCGCTTGAAAACTCGATCGGCTTTAGCCGCTGAGGGACGTTTCTTATCCGCTTTGCGACCTTTTCCGCAGCCTGTAAAGCCCGTTTAACTTTTCTTGTAACTCCGGCACGACTGAAGCTGAAACCGCAGATCTCTCCACTGCGCTTCGCTCCGGTCGAGATGACAAATTGGGTGGAGTGACTCGATGAGGCCTTTGCAGTTCCACCCTACATTGCAAAAGCAGATTCCCTTCGGGAATGACAGAAAGAAAGGCAACTGCGAATACAGAGGCCGGAGCAACTGCAAATCAACAGAAGAGATCTATCGTTCTATTGCCATGGCTACGGAGTTGCCGCCGCCGAGGCACAGTGCCGCCACTCCGCGGCGAGCACGGCGGCGCATCATCTCATAAATCAAGTCCACCAGGATGCGTGCGCCGCTGGCGCCGATTGGATGGCCAATCGCGACCGCTCCTCCGTTGACATTGACCTTTCGACGATCGAGGCCAAGCTCTTTGATAACTCCGAGCGCCTGCACGGCGAAGGCCTCATTCAATTCATAGAGATCGGGATCGTCCTTCGACCACCCGGCTTTCCGGAGCACGCGTTGGATGCCTTCAACCGGCGCCAGCATCACCCACTGCGGATCGATTCCGCTGCTAGCTTGCGCGCGCACCGATACCATGGGGCGCAAGCCAAGCGACGCTGCCTTCGCGGCCGTCATGACGACCACCGCCGCGGCGGCATCGTTCACTCCGGGAGCATTGCCGGCGGTGACCGTGCCGTCTTTCTTGAATGCGGGCTTCAGCGCGCGCAGGGCCTCAAGGCTGGCATCGGCGCGCACCGATTCATCCCGGTCGAAGAGAATCGAAGCCTGCCCCTTCTTGGCGGGGATTTCTACCGGCAACACCTGAGCTTGGAAGCGGCCATCACGCCAGGCAGCGGCCGCCTTGCGGTGCGATTCCAGCGCATATTGATCCTGCTCCTCGCGGGTGATCCCGTGCTTCCCGGCGACGTTCTCTCCGGTGATGCCCATGTGATAGTCGTTGAAGACATCCCAAAGGCCGTCGTGCACCATGGAATCCACCACCACTGAATCGCCCATGCGGAAGCCGCTGCGCCCCTGGGGCAAAAGGTAGGGCGCATTGCTCATCGACTCCATGCCACCGGCTACAACGATGGAGGCATTCCCGGTTTGGATAGCCTGCACGGCGAGCGAGACGGCTTTCAATCCCGAGCCGCACACTTTGTTGACGGTCATTGCGCTCACTTGAGGAGAGAGTCCGCCGAAGAGGGCAGCCTGGCGCGCGGGATTCTGCCCCAGTCCCGCGGAGACGACGTTGCCCATGATGCACTCGTCCACAATCGCGGGATCGATCTGTGCGCGGCGAACGGCTTCACGAACCACCAGCGCTCCGAGCTGCGGAGCGGAGAAGGCCGACAAGGAACCTTGAAACTTCCCCACCGGGGTACGCACCCCGGAGACAATGACGATGTCTTCCATAGATAAACCCTTTGCATTAGATACTGAAGAGGGCCGCTCTGCCGCAAACTCATGAATAATTCTTGCACCGGGGTAAGCGGCACGGCGATCAGTTCAGAAGGGGAGGGCGATTCGATGATGGGATCGATGATGCGATCGACACGATCGACGCGAAAGACGTTATGGATGAAATGACGAACACCGCCGGGGCGGGAGAGCCCGCGGAGAAAGCGGAAGACCCGCTTATAGCGCCTTGGTGGCATACGGCGCTGATGATTCTGTTGATTATCGGCCTCTCGGTGCTTGGAGCGCGGCAGATGCACACCTCCGCCGGCCGTCCGCTGCGCCTGGTTCCCAATTACCTCATGACCATTGCGTATGAGTGGATTCTGGCCGGATTGGCGTGGTGGGGAATTCATTTGCGCAAAGTTCCGCGGCGGCAATTGATCGGTGAGTGGCGATCGGGAGCGCGCGGATGGCTCGCCGATTTCGGCGCCGCGCTGGTTTTCTGGGTGGTTGCCCTGATGCTGCTCTCGATAGCGGCTCGAATACTGCAACATGGCTTCGGTTCAAACCTCGATCCGCGGAAGATCGCCGAGGTGACGCAGAAATTAGCCCCGGTCAGCGGCATTGAGATGGCGTTGTTCCTGGTTCTCAGCATCTCCGCCGGAATTTGCGAAGAGTTTGTGTTTCGCGGCTATCTGCAACAGCAATTCACCCGCATTGGAGGACGCGTCTGGGTCGGCGTGGCGCTCGCCGCGCTTGCCTTCGGCGCCGCGCACGGCTATGAAGGAATTTCCGGAGTGTTGCTGATCGCCGCGTATGGCGCGATGTTTGGCGTGCTCGCGCTGTTTCGCCGAGGACTGCGGACGGGAATGATGGCGCACGTCTGGCACGATTCGGTGAGCGGCGCGGCGTTGGTTTTGCTGCGCCATTACGCCGTTCACATCGGCGCAAAATGAGACGCTTCCGAGTCGAAGGTTGACCGCGGCGATTCCAAACATCAAACTCTCTGTCATCATTTGTAATTTTTCTCTTGACACTGTTTTTGTAGAACTCTATACATTCGTTAACTGCAAGCTTTCTTTTGCAGGTCGATGTCAGAATCAAAAAAGGGAGAATAGAACAATGGCAACTAAAAAAGCAGCAGCGAAGAAGCCAGCGAAGAAGGCAGCCAAGAAGGCCGCCAAGAAGAAGTAAGTAGGCAACGCAACAGGCAACACATTCGGGGGGCGCCAAAAGCGCCCCCCGAAGTGTTTTTGCCCGGCGAAGCAAGCAAGCCCAAAAAAGAAGAAGGACAATAGCGAAGGATGACACGCCGCCGCTGGATCGCCGATAGCTGGGACCAAAGCACCGCCTCGCTCAAAGGCGAGCAGGCGGCGCATTTGATTCGCGTCTTGCGTGCCCGGACGGGAACAGAGTTTGAGATCATCGCCGGCGATCGAGTATGGCGGGCGGCATTCACCGGCATCAGCGGCGATGCGGCGTTGTTCACGCTGCTGTCGGAAGTGGAAGCGGACCGCGCGCTTCCCGTAACTCTGTTGCTTTCCATCTTTAAGTTCGATCGCATGGAGTGGGTGATCGAGAAGGCGACCGAGCTGGGTGTGGAGAGGATCGTTCCCATCATCGCGCGGCGCAGCGAGAAGCATCTTGCCCACAGTGCGCAGGCGCGCGTGGAGCGCTGGCGCCGCATTGCCCGCGAGGCGTCGAAACAGTCACGGCGCTCGGATATGCCCCTGATCGAGGACGTAGCCGGATTGAAGGACGCAGCTCGGGAGAGAGGCCAGGGCCAGCTTCGTCTGCTTCTGGCGGAGCAGGAAAGATCGGCCACTCTGCGCGCGGCGATGGAGACGGCGATCGAGCAAGGCGTCGATCGGAGACCGCCGGTGCATATAGCGGTAGGACCGGAGGGCGGATGGACGGGGGAAGAAGAATCGTTGTTTACAGCGGAGGGCTGGAAACCGGTGAGCCTGGGTCCGCGCATCTTGCGCGCGGAGACTGCGGGTATCGCGGCCCTTGCCGTTGTCGCCTCTCTGTTTGATTAGCTGACCGGACTTTAGTATTCGCAGTTGCTTTTTTGGTCTGTCATTCCCGCAAGGAAAATACGAAAAACAGATGCCCTTCGGGAATGACAGAAAAAAGGCAAAGACAGAAGCAAGACAGCGAGTCAGCGAATGCCCGATGTCCAACAACCTTGGAGTGCAACGAAGCCGGGTGCCCCACGTCCGGATTTTCGGACGTGGGTCTCTGCGGAGATTCAGGTGCGGGATTTTCCTAGTTGAAAAAATCCTTCATCTTGCCCAGCAGGCTGCGCGAGGTCGCCCGGTTGTCCACCTGCATCGTGTCTCCAAGCTGTTGCATCAGCTCGCGCTGCGCCTTGGAAAGCTTCTTGGGCGTTTGCACGATGATCTGCACCACCAGATCGCCCCGGCCGTGTTCATTCAAATGGGGGACGCCCTTGCCACGCAAGCGGAACTCCTTGCCGCTCTGCGTGCCTTCGGGAACTTTTAAAGTGGCCTTTGTATCGAGAGTGGCGATTTCAATTTCCGCGCCCAGGGTCGCCTGGGGAAAGGAGACGAATACCACGCAATGGAGATCGTCGCCCTCGCGCTCGAATAGCTCGTGCTCGCGCACGGTCAAGACAACGTAAAGATCGCCGCTGGGGCCGCCAAAGCGTCCAGAGTCGCCTTCGCCCTGATAGCGAATGCGGGTGCCGTCCTCCACCCCGGCAGGCACGTTGACGGTAATGGTGTGCCGGCGCTCGACACGCCCGTCCGCTCTGCAGACCGGGCAAGGATCGACTACGACCTGGCCGGCCCCATTGCAGACGGAGCAAGTGCGCGCAATCGAGAAAAATCCCTGCTGGTAGCGCACTTGCCCCCGGCCGCCGCATTGTTGACAGGTCACCGGACCGCGTCCGGACGCGGCTCCCGTGCCTCGGCATTCGGCACAGACTTCGGCGCGGCGGATCTCGATCTCCGTCTGCTTGCCAAAGACAGCTTCTTCAAAATTCAGGTGCAGGTCGTACTGCACATCCCGGCCGCGTTGCGCGCGCGAAGTCCGCCCTGTGCGGCGGCTTGAGCCGCCCACGTTGAACATCTCGCCGAAGATGTCTCCGAAAATGTCGCCTATATCGGAGCCGGTGAAACCCTCGAAGCCGGAGCCGCCGCCGCCGCCGTTCAGGCCGGCATGGCCGTAGCGATCGTAAACGGCGCGCTTCTGCGGGTCGGAGAGGACCTGATACGCCTCGCTCGCCTGTTTGAACTTCTCTTCAGCCCCCGGATCTCCGGGATTGCGGTCAGGGTGGTGCTGCATCGCAAGACGCCGGTAGGCGGTCTTCAACTCTTGATCGCTGCAGTCACGCTGTACATTTAGCAACTCGTAGTAGTCGACTTTTTCCACGTTGGATGATTGACTCATGCTCTTTTCTGTTCCGGGTTGTTCACGACACGGACAAGCGCGGGGCGAAGAAGCCGCTCACGGATGCGATATCCGCGGCGGACCTCGTCCAGCACCTGGTTGTCGGGAAGGTCGTTGCGCTCTACTGTCTCCAGAGCTTCATGCACGCGGGGATCGAATTTCGCTCCCGCGGCTTCTACAGGTTGAACGTTGAGGGAGCGGAGAACTTCCTCCATTTGCTTTACGATCAGTCCCACGCCGGCGCGCAATTGCTCGGTTGAACCCGAGGACCCGAGCGCGAGTTGAAAATTGTCGAGCACAGGAAGGAACTGTTCAACCGCATTGGCTACGGCGAAATCGCGGAAGTCGGCGCGTTCGCGGGATTCCCGTTTGCGAGCATTCTCGAATTCGGCCTGAAGACGGGTGAGTCTATCGAAGAGTTGATCCCGGTCGATCTTGAGCTGATCAAACTCTTCTTGCGAGACACCACTCGCCGACTGAGGAAGCGAATCGGTCCGGGGAGAATCTTCGGCGCCTTCCTGCGCCGGGTTGGGGGAGGTGGAATTTCGTTGTGCGTCAACAAGCGTGTCAGTAGATTTTGAAGTTGCCATGGCGAATCCTAAGAAGCCTTTTGCTGAAGTAGATCCCTGAAGCGAATCGGGGACCGATGAACTGCGACTGCATTTCCTGTCATTTGCTTTTTGTCTCCCGGGGAAGTTTATTGCGGAGATTGCAGAATCCGTTCCGAGAGTTGGGCGACAAAAGAAACCGCGTTGATCGTCTCCTGATAGTGGATGCGAGTGGAGCCGATCACGGCTACTGTGCCCAGGTTTTGCGTGCCCAGGAGGGCCGGCGCGCCAATAAGGACTAGATTCCGCAACTCCGGAATAGCCTCTTCAAGACCCACCACCACGCGAACCGTCTGCTGGCGTGTATCCACATAAGCGTCGAGCAGCTCGATGAGGCGCTGTTTGGCTTCGAGCGCGCTCACCAGTTGGCGCAGGCGGTCGCCATCGATTTCTCCAGCGATCAGGTTAGCCACCCCTTCGATAAAGACAGATTGCTCCACGCTATCCTGGGCCAGAGCGCCCTTGCGGCAGAGCTCCTGGATGGAGCCCATGAGCCGGTCGTACTCATTGCGCTCTTGTTCCAGGCGGTGGGCAATTTCGCTGCGCACGCGCTCAATCGACCAACCGCGAAAGTTCTGGTTCAGGTAGGCGGCGGCAGCCTCCAACTCCACAATCGAGAGATCCTGGTCCAGGCTCAAGACACGATCGAGCACCATGCCGCTTCTGGTGATGACGACGGCCAGGACGCGGCCGGTGGACAGCCGGGAAAAATAAATATGGTCCAACGAGTGCGTTTGCACGTTCGCGGCCACGGCCAAACCCACGCCACTCGAAATCAGCGCCAGGACATGAGAGGTTCTCTCCAGAAACTGCTGCCGGCTGTTCACTCCGGCAAAACTATCTTCAATTTGCTCGCGGCGCTCTTGCCCCAGCGCGTTAGCCGTCATGCGCGGTGCGCCGGTAAATTGCTCTACATAAAAACGAAATGCCCGGGCAGTGGGAATACGGCCGGCGCTGGTGTGCGGCTGCTCCAACAGCCCCGAGTCGCCCAAGCTGGCCATGACATTGCGAATGGTAGCCGAGCTCATACCGTCTTTGTTATCAAAGACGCGAGCTACTACCTGCGAGGCTACGGGCTCCCCGGTCGCGATATACGTTTCGACGATGGCATTGAGCACCAGCCGTTCGCGCGGACTGATCCGAAGGTCGGGAGACATGGTCCACCTGCCCTTAAACCACTTCTCCTATATAGGACCTGATAGAAGACTGAGGAACTCCGGCCGACGCACCACCCCAGGAGAACTGGTATAAATTATTCATTCCGCGCCGTTTGACGCAAAAATAACGGCTACAATGCATACTTCATTTTAAGAATGTTAGCGGGCTATTGTCAAGGATTGTCACAAAAGCGCGGGAGGGTTCAACCGCAGATATCTCTCCACGCCGTTTCGCTCCGGTCGAGATGACTAAAGTTGCGATGCTCCGGTCTTTTGTATTCGCCTTTGCTTTTCTTTCTGTCATTCCCGAAGGAAATCTGCTTTTCCTAACGCATCGTTACCTAACTACCTGGAATCTCTATCCGCTAACCGCACCCAATTTGTCATCTCGACCGGAGCGCAGCCGAGTGGAGAGATCTGCGGTTTCCCCACATCGGACGCAAACAGCGCGCCAGATATGGGGCACCCGCGTTGTTTCTCTCAGCTGATTTCCAGGATGTTCTCGTTCTTCGCCGATTGAGCCTGAGCGCGCTCGGCAACCTTGCGCGCCACATCGAAAAATTGCTGCGCATGCTGGTTGGCTTCCCCGGCCAGCACGATAGGCAAACCGTGATCGCCGCCGTGGCGGATCTCCGGATCGAGCTCGATCGCGCCCAAAAACTCGAGCTTGTAGCGCTGCGCGGTCCGCTCGACGCCGCCGGTGGAGAAGATATCGATAACGTGGTGGCAATGAGGGCAGGTGAACTGGCTCATGTTCTCCACGATGCCCAGAACCTCGACGTTCACTTGGTGAAACATTTCCAGGGCCTTGCGCGCATCCTCAAGGGAGACATCGGACGGGGTGGAAACAACAACTGCGCCGGTGAGCGGAACTGTCTGCACCAACGAGATGACGACATCGCCGGTACCCGGCGGCAGATCGATAAGCAGGAAATCGAGCTCTCCCCACTGGACCTGCTGCAGAAACTGGCGAATGATCTGGTGCAGCATGGGGCCGCGCATCACCAGAGGCTTGTCCCCGGGCGAGATCAAGCCAACCGAGATGACTTTCACGCCGTGAGCGGACAAAGGCTCGATTTGATTATTTTCGAGCACGCGCGGCGGCTGGCCGACACCCATCATGAGCGGAACATTGGGTCCGTAAATATCGGCGTCGAGCAAGCCTACACGGTAACCCAGCTTGGCCATGGCTACGGCGAGGTTCACGGCGAGAGTAGTCTTGCCGACGCCGCCTTTGCCGGAGCCGATGGCGACGATGTTGGCCACTCCGGGAAGCGGCTGCGGAGGTTGCGGGGTATGCGGATGGGCCATAGAAAAACTCCTTAAGAATTGCCGGCGCGCTTGGCCCCGTCAACGGAAAAATTGTCCAACTGGGAGCGACGCCTGCGCGCCAGCTCATGCTGGCGATACTCGCGGCGGCGGCCTGCATCTTCGTAGCGGCGCTTCTCTTCTTCCGACTCCGGCGCCAGCGGAGGCACCGGCACTCTGAGCCCTTCGGCTTCGATGGCAACGAAGGTGAGATAGGCGGAGGCGACGTGACGGGAAGTTCCCGCGATCGCATTCTCTACCCACACTTTGACTCCAACTTCCATCGAAGTCCTGAAGGCTCGATTGAGGGTCGACTTGAGGATCAGCAAATCGCCCACGTGAACGGGGGCGATAAAATCGATGTGATCCATCGATGCTGTAACCACATGGGTGCGCGCGTGGCGATAGGCCGCCAGGGCGCCTACAAGATCGATAAAGTGCATCAGCCGGCCGCCCTGCAGGTTGCCTAAAGTATTGGCGTCGTTGGGCAGAATCAGCTCGGTCATCTCGGAACGCGAATCGCTCGCGCTGCGCGGCGGTACGGGATGGCTTTCAAGAACCACGTGCGACCTCATAGAGCCGAAGTGCGAGTAGAATCTGCATTGATCCTGCATTGATCCTTATTCAAGTTTCGACAATTGCGTGATTGAAAGCAAATCGCGCCTTGCAGGCTGCGGAAAGATGTGGTGAAGAGGTTTAAGAAGAGTCCCGCAGGGACGGCTGAAACGGGAATTAAAGAATGATTCGGCTGTCCCTTGCCAGACTCGAACCGTCTAAAGAGAGCGCCATGGATAAGATAGCAATGCTCAATGAGATTTTGACTGCGAACCCAGGCGACGCCTTCGCCCGCTATGGCTTGGCTATCGAATACGCCAACCAGGGACAGACCGAGTCCTCCCTGGCCGAGTTTCAACAGTTGCTCAGTGCTCATCCCGATTACACAGCGGGATATCTGATGGCCGCGCAGACCATGATCAAAGCCGGCCGCGAAGATAAGGCAAAGACCACGCTGGAGGCGGGTATCGGCAGCGCGCGGAGAACCGGCAATCAGCACGCAATGAGTGAGATGCAGGCGCTGCTCGAGGAGCTGGAGTAGCCCCCAAGCGGATATTCATGCCTTGAACAAGAACTCCCAAAGAAAAACTCTAAGCAAGGGCAAGCTGTTTTAATAGCTAGAGCATTTCTCCAACTGCTGCTAACAACCTGAGATTGGTGAAAGGCAAGTTTCAAAGAGCCGCGCGCGGGATGGCGCCAAATTGTCGACGGATTATGGGTCTGGATGCGCCCAAGTGCGCAGAATGAGGGCAACATGAAAATACCCTTGTTCCCATTGGATGTGGTGCTGTTTCCCAGCACGCCGCTGCCACTCCACATTTTTGAAGGCCGGTACAGGGAGATGATTGGGGAGTGTCTCGCGCAGGAAAGCGGATTTGGAGTGGTGCGGGCGCAGCGTGAAGGCCTGGCGGTGATCGGCTGCACGGCCAAGATCGTTCGCGTGCTGGAGAGATACAACGACGGACGGCTGGACATTCTTTGCCAGGGATCGGATCGCTTTGAAATCGAGAACCTGGATAACTCCCGCAGTTTCCTGCAGGCCGAGGTTGATTTCTTCAGCGACGAGGGCGCGGCAGCGGACCGCGCTCTGCGAGAGCAGTGCGCGGCGCTGCATTTTGAGGCGATGGAACTGCTGGGCGGAGATAACTTGAACTTGCGCCTTGACCTTGACCAACCGATCTCCTTTCAGTTGGCGGCTGCGGCGCCCTCCGGCCTGGGGTTCAAGCAGGAGCTGCTTGGGCTGAGGTCCGATGGTGAACGCACCGAGCATCTGCTTGCTTTCTATGAAGCGATGTTGCCCAAGCTGAGGCGCGGAGTTCAGGCCAGCAAAGTGGCCAGCGGCAATGGCCACGTAATGTAGATCTGTCTGCGGTTGAAGAAAACGAAAAACTTTCAAAATTTGAGACAAACCGGAAGAGCGTCCCACTCGTTTACAGTAGAAGCAGGCGGTCTTCCCCGTTTACTTAAGCTTCGAGCCGGCTGATCTCCGCCTGCAGCGTTCAAGGAGTAATCGATGACCTCATCGAACGGCCTACCGCAGAACCTGGCTGATCTCAAAAAGAGCAAAGAGTTCAGTGAAGGCCGCATCAAGCGGCGCACCGTCAAAGAGGAACTGCGGGAGAACCTGATTGCCCGGCTGCGGAAGAGGGAGCCCATCTTCCCCGGCATTGTTGGGTTTGAGGATACGGTAATTCCGCAGATCGTGAACGCCGTGCTCTCCAAGCAGAATTTCATCCTTCTGGGCCTGCGGGGACAGGCTAAGAGCCGGATCCTGCGCGCCCTGGCGGATATTCTCGATGAGCGGCTGCCCTATATCGCGGGTTGCGAGATTCGCGACAATCCCTATCACCCGCTATGCAAGCGGTGCCGGGATCTGATCGCTGAAGAGGGCGACGCCACGCCCATTGCTTACTTAGAGCGTTCCGACCGCTACGTGGAGAAGCTGGCTACGCCGGATGTGACGGTAGCGGATCTGGTGGGCGATCTGGATCCGATCAAAGCCGCCAGGGGTGGACAGGATCTGTCGAACGAGCTGACCATGCACTACGGGCTGCTTCCCCGGGCCAATCGCGGAATCTTCGCCATCAACGAGCTGCCCGATCTTGCCGGCAAAATTCAGGTCGCGCTGTTCAACATCATGCAGGAGGGCGATGTACAGATTAAGGGCTATCCGGTGCGGCTGGAGCTCGATGTCGCCCTGGTCTTCAGCGCCAATCCGGAGGACTACACCGCCCGGGGCAAGATCGTAACTCCTCTGAAGGACCGCATCGGATCGGAGATCCGCACCCATTATCCGGCGACCCTGGAAGAAGGCATCGCCATCACCGCCCAGGAAGCATGGAGCGACCGCGGCGCGGCGAGGATCGAAATACCGCAATACCTGCGCGAGATCATCGAACAGGTGGCCTTCTCCGCGCGCGAAGATAAGAAAGTGGACAAGCGCAGCGGCGTAAGCCAGCGCCTGCCGATCTCCACCCTGGAGCTGGTAGTTTCAAATGCCGAGCGCCGGGCGCTGCTCCACGCAGAGAAGCTGGTGCTGCCCCGGGTGGGCGACATCTACGCCGCGCTGCCCGGCATTACGGGCAAGCTCGAGCTCGAGTATGAGGGCGAGATGCGGGGAGCGGACGTAGTGGTGCGCGACCTGATCCGCGCCGCCATCGGCAAAGTCTTCGACAAGTACTTCGCCGGCGCCAACACCCAGCAGATCGAACAATGGTTCAATCTGGGAGGCACGGTCAAAATCGACGACGACCAATCGTCGGAAGCCATCCTGGAGGAGCTGAAGCAGATTCAAGGGCTCTTTGAAAAGCTGTCTCCGCTGGAGATAAAGAGTTCCTCGGCGCCGGAGAGCGCGGTGGCCGCGGCGGAGTTTCTGCTGGAAGGCATGTACGCGCACAAGCGCCTGAGCCGAAGCGAAGAGCGGGGCTTCGCTGCCCAGGAAAAGGTGCAGCGCAAGCCCGAGCGGCAGGAGCAGGAGCGCGAGTACGACGAGTACCAGGAGCGGCGCTCGCGGCGTGGCTTCAACTAGCTGGAAGCTGAAGGCCGGTCAGCTAAGAACCGGTCACCTGCTTACGGTCGTTTGGAAAAGAGTCCCGCAGGGACGGCAAGAAAATAGCCCAGCACGTCAGTGCTGGGTCTGCTTGGGAGGAATAGAGTCCAGTCCCGTAGGGACGACTGAAATGGGAATTGAGGGATGATTCAGCCGTCCCTGCGGGACTCCATCTCATAGAACTCTACCCCAGCACTTCGTGCTGGGCTATTTTCAGGCGTCCCTAACGGGACTTGTCACGAGCTAAAGAAGAGGGCTTCCGAAGGAGGGCGTTGAATGAAGCGCGTTCGCTACACGAAATATACCGGCGACCCCGCCTCCGATATGAGCCTCGAAGACCTGCTCAAGGCTTTATCCGAGTACCTGCTCGATTCCGGCTTCTCAGATCCTTTTTCGCGCTTCGCCGAGCTGGATGGCGAACATACCATGGAGAACCTGCGCGAGGCGCTGCGCCAGGCTTTGGAAGCCGGCGATCTTTTCGATGAGCAGATGCAGCAGCGCATCGACCAGATGGCGGAGAACGGCGAGCTGGATCAACTGATCGAGCAGTTGATCCAGCGCATGGAGCGGGAGAACTACATCTCCGTCGAAAACGGCCAGGATCCCTCGCAACCATCACAGACCGGCGGCCAGATCGGCGGCCAGCAGGGCGAGGTGCGCTTCGAGGTCACCGACAAGAGCCTCGATTTCCTGGGCTTCAAAACTCTGCGCGACCTGCTTGGCTCCCTGGGAAAATCGAGCTATGGAAGGCATGACACGCGCCATTGGGCGACCGGCATTGAAGCCAGCGGGGCTTCAAGAGCTTATGAGTTCGGGGATACTTTGAACCTCGACACTACGGCGACATTGAGCGCGGCGATTGCCCGCGAGGGAATTCACCTGCCGCTCAACCTTGAATATTCCGACCTGCAGGTACACCAGTGCGAATATCAAAGCTCGTGCGCCACGGTGGTGATGCTGGATTGTTCCCACTCCATGATTCTCTATGGCGAGGATCGCTTTACGCCGGCGAAAAAGGTCGCGATGGCGCTCTCGCACCTGATTCGCACGCAGTATCCCGGCGACTCCCTCTCCCTGGTTCTATTTCACGACTCGGCCGAGGAGATGCCTATCTCCCAGCTGGCCAGGGTAAAGGTGGGACCGTACTACACCAATACCCGGGAAGGCTTGCGCGTGGCGCAGAGGATTCTCGAACGCCAGCGCAAGGACATGAAACAGATCGTCATGATCACCGACGGCAAGCCGTCGGCGCTGACCCTGCCGGACGGACGCATTTACAAGAATGCCTTCGGACTCGATCCGCTGGTGGTAAGCGAGACCCTGGAGGAAGTGGCGCGGTGCAAGCGCTCCAACGTGATGATCAATACCTTCATGCTGGCCTCAGAATTCGGCCTGGTTCAGTTCGTGCAGACAGTGACCAAGATGTGCCGCGGCAAGGCTTACTTCACCACTCCGGATACGCTGGGTGAATATCTGCTGATGGATTACATGTCACGCAAGATGCGCACCATTCATTAGAAGGAACCCGGTCTTTTTGAGATTTGTGGAATCCCAGGTCCCAGAATCGGGACCTGGGGCACCCGCATCAGTTTCTGCCCCTAGATTTGTCATCTCGACCGGAGCGAAGCGCAGTGGAGGGATCTGCGGTTACATCCTGTGCTGGGGTCTATTTCGTGGTATTCACCTTGACCATGAAATAGGTAAAGGTATGGCCAGCGGGAATTAACAGTTGGTGAGGAACATTCGCGGGAACATGGGCCACCGAGCCCTTGCTTAATTTCACCGATGTACCGCCCTGGACTGAGTCGCCTCGCACTTCACCGGGCCCGGTCGTTGTCGGATTGAGGATGCTGCCTCCGGTAACCAGGGTGGCATTGCCGTCGAGCACAAACATGACGTCTGCCTCTTCCTTGTGGAGCTCGGCCTGTCCGTCCTTCTCGCGAAAAGCAAGCATGGTGTAATGATCCGGATATTTTTCCAGGATCTTGCTTGCCAGGCCTTTTCCCTGATCCGCCTGTTCTTTTAGCGGTTTTGCATCCTGCATCAGTTGTTGAGGCGAATAGGTGTCGATTTTCTGTGCCCTAGCGGCGGATGGCGCCAATGCCAAACCCGCGGCAAGGGCAAGACCAGCAACGTGAAATCTCTTCATTGAATGAGTCCTCGTAATTCTATGAGAGAAGAATATGCGAAGTTTTCCGGGAAGACCAATGAAAGAAACGCGTGATATATTTGGTTCGCATCAGAACTTGCTGAGGTAGGCGAGTGTCACCCCAAAATGTCCTATTGCATGGCAAAACCCGCATGAGCGCCCGCGCCAAGGCTAAAAAGCCCCATATCTATAGGGTTCAGGTGCTGGATCGAGCATTCCAGATCCTCAATTTACTGGCAGACGAGAAGTCCGGCGCCGGGCTTATGGAGATCGCGGAACGCCTCAAGCTGCACAAGAGCACCGCGCATCGGCTGATCATGGTGCTCGAGTTGAGCCGCTTTGTCGAGAAAAACACGGTCACCGGGAAGTACCATCTCGGCTCACGGCTGATGGAACTGGGGCTGTCCGCAGTATCCCGGCTGGATGTCTATGAAGTCGCCGGCCCCCATCTTCGGACCTTGGTAAAAGAGACCGGCGAGACGGCGCATCTGGCGGTATTGCGCGAGGGCCAGGTGGTCTCGCTGGTGAACGTCGAGAGCAGCCAGACATTGCGAACTCCGGCTACTGTCGGCACTCGAACACCTGCCCATTGCACCTCGCTGGGAAAAGCCATGCTGGCGTTTGCCACCCAGGAACATATCGATGAATTCCTGTCGGGACGAAAGCTGGAGTCCTATACGCCGCGGACCATCACCTCCGCATCGCGCTTCAAGGCGGAGTTACGCGCTATTCGCAAGCGGGGATACGCGATCGACAATGAGGAACGCGAACAGGGGCTGCGCTGCATCGGCGCTCCTCTCTGGGACAGCGCCGGCGAAGTTGTGGCCGCGATCAGCATAGCCGGTCCGGTCTTCCGGATCGGAGACGAGCGGGTGCCCAGTCTCTCCGCTGCGGTAATGAGAATTGCCGCCCGCATCTCCGCCTCGCTGGGCTACCGCACCGGCCGGGGAAAGCACGAAACCGCGTTATATACGGATTAGGCGGAAGAAATAACCAGTTGAGAAGAGTCCCGCACAGGGACGGCAAGAAAATAGCCCAGCACGAAGTGCTGGGTAAGCTTCTATAGAAAAGAAAGTCCCGCGGGGACGGCTGAATCATACCTTTCAGTCGTCCCTGCGGGAATCTGCTTTCTGCCTTTCTCGTCCGTCTTTTGCTTTTCTTTCTGTCATTCCCGTAGGGAATCTGCTTTGCCTAGCGCAGCGCCGTTCCTAATCGGCGAAGACTTCCGAGTAATCGCGGAATTTGTAGTCCTTGCGGTGCGAGCGGCCGGCCGACCAGTTTACCCGGGCCTGGAAATGCTTGGTGCGCGAGATATGATCGCCCAGAATGTCGGCGGCCTTGGTGACGTTTCCCGCACTCAGCAATTCCAGAATCTTCTGATGCTCGTCAAATGCGCGGTTGCGGTACACAGCGGTATCCATAAACCGGTAGCGCAAGCGCCTCGACGCTATGTCCTGATATTCTCATACGACTGAATCAGGTAGCGATTGTCGCTGTAGCTTAAGAAATGTTTGATGAAACTCGGTATCCAGCACCTTGCTTTGGAATAAGTCAGCCGCGCGGTAAGCCTTCTTCATCTCTTCGACAATTTTCTTGAGCGCGCTCAACAAAGCGCGAGCATCGTGTTCCATGGAGACTGCGCAGAGCTCGCTTCCTCGAGCAGGAGACGAAAATCGCAAAGCTCCTCAATCTCCTCGCGGGTGGGGCTGAAGACATAGCTGCCGGACTGAGGAATTACGACAACCAATCCCTTGAAGGCGAAGCTCATTGAGGCTTTCGACGAATCGGGGCTTTGCTGACCCCCATGGCTTCGGCCAGATCATTCTCAGACAGCGGCTCGCCCAAATCCAATCGTCCGTAAACGATGGCCTTGAGGATTCTTTCGTAGACGGCCTGGGTGAGGTTGCCGTTGGTATTGGCCCTAGGGATCGTTCTTCGAACAGTTGGACGAGCGTGAATTGGAAGTTGTGCCGCTTTGACGCTTCATATTGCACCCGCGATAGCCTTGCCCAGCTTCGCTGGTCGTTGCCGTGCCGCCCAGATCCGGAGTCAGATGCCGGTCTGGGGAGCCGTTAACACCGCTTCGATCGCGTTCATGATGTTTTGCCCGCCTCCTGCTCTCCGAAATGTTCCAGCATCATGGCCGCCGACCAGATCTGGCCGATAGGATTGGCGATTCCCTTGCCCGCGATATCCGGTGCGGAGCCGTGAACCGGCTCGAACATCGAGGGAAATATCCGTTCCGGGTTGATATTAGCCGAAGGAGCCACGGCAATGGTACCCGTCACGCCGGGCCCGAGATCGGAAAGAATGTCGCCGAAGAGATTGCTGCCGACGACCACGCTAGAAGCGTTCCGGAGACATGACAAAGCGGGCGGCCAGAATATCGACGTGATATTGATCGGCGCGGATCTCCGGATACTCGCCGCCGATTGCCGCAAAACGCTCATCCCAGAAGGGCATGGAATGGAAGATGCCGTTGGACTTGGTCGCCGAGCGTCACGTGATCGCGGCCCAGCCGCCGCGCAAGCTCGAAAGCATAGCGGAGGATGCGGTCCGTGCCCCGTCTGGTGAAGATCGCCTCCTGAACGACGATCTCATGCGGTGTGCCGGCGTGAAGCCGGCCGCCCATCTGTGAGTACTCCCCTTCCGTGTTCTCGCGCACGATCCAGAAGTCTATATCCCCGGGCTTCTTGTCGCGAAGCGGAGGCACGATACCGGGCAACAGACGCACCGGTCGAAGGTTGACATACTGGTCGAACTCGCGGCGAATGGGAATCAGCAGGCCCCATAACGAGACGTGATCGGGCACTCCGGGAAAGCCCACCGCGCCGAGAAAGATTGCGTCGTGATCGCGCAGCCGGTCGATGCCGTCCTCCGGCATCATGCGGCCCGTCTTCTTATAGGTCTCGCAGCTCCAGTCGAAGTGCCGAAATCGAAAGCCGATGCCAAACTTGGCGCCGACCGCCTCCAGAACTCGCAGGCCTTCCGGGACGACTTCATTGCCGATCCCATCGCCCGGAATCACCGCGAGCGTGTAGGTCTTCATCGCTACCTTCGGCAATGCCCTGCAAAGGCCCGAGCGGTCAAAGACCCTTGTTAACGCGACTCGCAAACGTTAAATGCAGCGGCCACCGTCGACTTCAAGACAGACTCCGGTGATAAATTCCGCTTCGTCGCTGGCAAGGAAGGCGGCATGCCTTGGCGATGTCGAGGGGGCGGCTGAGACGCCCCAGGGGAATGGTGTTGATCACCTTCTGGCGCACTTTCTCGCGTATCCGCTCGCGGGAAGGAAATCCGCGAGCAGCCGGTCTCTCCCATCACCGGATTGACGGCGTTCACGCGGATGCGATCCGGGGCCAATTCGAGCGCCATGGACTTGGTCAGGAGATCGCCGCGCCTTTGGAGCCGTTGTACCAGGTTAGTCCGGGACGCGGACGCACGCCCGCGGTGGAGGCGACGTTGATAATCGCGCCGGAGCCCTGTTTGCGGAAGACCGGGACCGCGTGAATGGCGGCAAGATAGAGACTCTTCACGTTCACCGCGTAGACTTGTCGAACATCGCCTCATCGACGTCGAGCATGGGCTGGTTCTTGTGCGTGGTTCCAGCGTTGTTGACCAAAATGTCCAGCTTGCCGAAGGAACTTCAATGCCAGCTCGATCATGCCGGCGACCTGTGCGCTTTGCGTGACATCGATATGAGCAGCCACGGCGTGACCGCCGCAAGACTTGATTTCCTGAGCGACTCTGTCGGCCTCGCTGGCCGCGAATATCCGCGACCACGACTCTTAGCCCCCAGCTGGGCGAAATGCTTTGCAATGCCTTCCCCGAATCCGCTTCCAGCTCCGGTGACGATGGCGATACGATCTTGGAGTCTCATTTGTTCCTTTCTTTCGAATTCGATCCGTGGTCAGATTCCGCCCATGCAGAGATACTTCACTTCGATGTAATCCTCAATACCGTATTTCGATCCTTCTCTCCCGATTCCCGACTCCTTGACTCCGCCGAAGGGAGCGACCTCGGTTGAGATCAGGCCTTCGTTGATACCCACAATTCCATACTCCAGCGCTTCGGCGACGCGCCACAGCCCGTCCTAGATCGCGTGTGTAGAAATAGGAGGCGAGGCCGAACTCCGTGTCGTTGCTCATGGCGATGACTTCCTGCTCTGACGAGAAGCGGGTCAAAGGAGCTACCGGGCCAAAGGTCTCCTCCTTCATCAGCTTGGTCCCGGCAGGCACATCGAGCAGGATAGTGGGCTCGAAGAAGGTGCCGCCTAATGCATGGCGCTTGCCGCCACAGTAGACCTTGGCGCCATGCTCCACCGCGTCGGCGATGTGCTCCTCGACTTTCTCGACCGCCTTCTCATCGATCAGCGGGCCGATGGTCACTCCGGAGGTGAAGCCGTCGCCGACCACTTGACGCGCGGACGGCCTCCAGTAACTTGGCCGCAAAGGCGTCGTAGATCCCGTCCTCAACGAAGATGCGGTTGGCGCAGACACAAGTCTGGCCGCCGTTGCGGAACTTGGAGATCATTACGCCGGCCACCGCTTTGTCGAGGTCGGCGTCGGCGAAGATGATAAACGGCGCGTTTCCGCCTAACTCCATCGAAACCTTCTTGATCGTGGCGGCGCATTGCTCCAGCAGCATTGCGTCCCACTTCGGTCGAGCCGGTAAACGATAGCTTGCGCACGATCGGGTTCGAAGTGAGCTCGCCGCCAACCGCGCCGGAGGGTCCGGTGAGGATATTGAGAACTCCCTTGGGCACGCCTGCCCGTTCAGCCAGCTCGCAGAGAGCGAGCGCGGAGTATGGCGTGTAGGCGGAGGGCTTGACCACGATGGAGCAGCCGGCGGCCAGCGCCGCGCCCGCTTTGCGCGTGATCATGGCGTTGGGGAAATTCCAGGGTGTAATCGCGGCGACGACACCCACGGGCTGCTTGATCACCACGATGCGCCGGTCCCGCGTAGTGGCCGGAATCACGTCGCCATAAACGCGTTTCGCCTCTTCGGCAAACCACTCGATAAAAGAGGAGCCGTAGGCGATCTCGCCTTTGGCCTCGGCCAGCGGCTTGCCCTGTTCCAGAGTGAGGATCGCCGCCAGGTCGTCCTGATTTTGCATGCACAGATCGAACCAGCGGCGAAGAATCTGGGATCTTTCCTTTCCCGTCCGGGCGGCCCAGTCCGGGAAAGCCGCTTGCGCGGCCTGGATGGCGCGGCGAGTCTCGGCGGCGCCGAAGCGTGGAACCGTACCCAACACGCTGTTGTCGGCGGGATTGTTGACGGTAGTTACGCTCCCATCGTCGGCGTCGACCCAGGAGCCATCGACATAGCACTGTTGCCGGAAGAGACTGTCGTCCTTGATCTCTGTCCCTGTTCGATTCAAAGTTCGATTCAAAACGTCTGTAGTTAACATAAGCGGTTGCTCGCATTCCGGCCTGTTTCAAGCGCGTGCAGGCCATTTAGTAATAGAAAACCCATGGCGTTGCGGGTATCTTCGGTCGCGCTGCCGATATGAGAGGTGAGGAAGACGTTCTGCAAAGCGAAGTATCGGGAGTCTACCGCCGGCTCGTGGTCAAAGACGTCCAGACCGGCCGCAAATACTCTCTTTTCTGTCAGGGCCTCGATCAATGCATCGTCATCGATCATCTCCCCCCGCGCCACATTGGTTACGATGCAATTGGGCGGCAAGAGCGCGATGCGCTCGCGATTGAGAAAGCCGGCCAGATCGGGGGTAGCTGGAGCGGTTATGAGGAAAATGTCGCTTACAGCAAGCAGCTGCTCAGGCGAGGGATGATAGACGGAGCCTTTTTCAAGCTCCGCAGGCAGACGCTTACGATTGTGATAATGAATCTGTAAGCCGAAGCCTCGGGCGCGGCCGGCGGCCGCTTGGCCGATCCGGCCCATTCCCAAAATGCCCAGCCGTTTGCCGGCTAAGCCGATCCCCAGCAATTGAGTAGGCGCCCAGCCGGGCCACTTACCCGAGCGTACCAGGGCATCCGCTTCATGGCCGCGGCGCGCGGCATTCAGGATCAGTAGCATGGCGATGTCGGCGCAGGCGTCGGTCAGAACTCCCGGCGAATTGAAGACGGCGACATGGTGCTCGCGCGCCGCATCCAGATCCACATGGTTGAAGCCGACGGAGAGAGTGGCGACTGCTTTCAAGGTTTTCGCAAGCCTCTCGAATACCAGCCTTGATACGGTTTCAGTAGCGGAGACAAATAGATATGCGCAGTCCCCGGCATCGCTCGCCAACTGCTCGGCGTTCATGGCGCATCCCGAAGGATTCCTGGCGACCTGATAGCGCTCATGAATTCTGGCTTCCAACAAGGCAGGGAACGAGCGCGCCAAATAGACTTTCAAGGCGCTTGACCGAGGCTGACTCGGATCCGGCTGCATAGATCAACGATAAATTGGAATATCAGTTGTTAGCAAGGTTAATTGCGCTTCGGGGCGGGTCCTTTTGCACAGCAAGAGCGACGATATTGCTATCGAGATCTGTGGAATCCCAGGTCCCAGAATCGGGACCTGGGGCACCCAAGATCTCTTTGAAGTATGGATTCTAAAACCACCACGAAACGAGGGTGAGATTCCACAAATCTATGCGCCACCGATTTTCACCTTTGTCATCTCGACCGGAGCGAAGCGGAGTGGAGAGATCTGCGGTTCATGTGTGCGTAACCGCGAAATCCTCTTCACTCCGCTTACTCTCACTCAGATGCGGAAAACCGCAGATCTCTTGTATCTAGATGGTAGCGGCATTTTTGGTGAAAATGTCGTAGTGAGAGGGCCGATGGCCATCGGCCCTCTCGCGCGGTGGACGGCGCCCGCAATCTCTCCGGCAACAACCGCAGTGGAGCTTTGGGACCGCCGCCGCTGTCACGTACAACCGAACAGTCGCCTGACTTCCAGTCGCACGTACAAGGCAGGTTACCGTGACCCAGCAACCTACTCTTTTATTGTGGAGCGAATCGCATGATTTGTGGAGTGGATGTTTCGCGAGATTCTCTGGATGTTCGCATTGGCCCGCAGGGACCGGCGGCTTCCTTTGCCAATACCCCGGAAGGCATTGCCGCGCTGGCCGAATTTTGTCAGGCGCAGCAGGTGCATCTGGTCGCCATGGAGGCCACCGGGGGATACGAGAAACAACCCTTCGCCCTGCTCTGGGCGCGAGACATTCCAGTGGCCATCCTCAACCCTCGGGCAGTGCGCGATTTTGCCAAATCCATGGGCTTTTTGGAGAAGACCGACGCCATCGATGCCGGGGTGATTGCTTGGTTTGCAGAGACCAAAAAATGCGTTGCCTGTCACCCGGCCTCGGCCGAGCAGCAACGGCTGAAGGCTTTGGTCATCCGCTTGCGCCAGCTCACCGACCTGCGGACCACGCAGCGCAACCAGCGCCGTCTGGTCACCGAGGCTACAGTGTTGGATTCCTTTAGCCAGGCCCTCACCTTTCTGGGGGCACAGATCCGCGCCATGGAGGTGGCCATCGCCCAGATGCTTGCCGTCGATCCTCTCTGGCGCAAGCTAGATGAAAGCTTCCGCACCATCAAGGGGGTGGCCGATCGTACGGTCGCCCGTCTGATGGCCGAGCTGCCGGAGATAGGTATGCTTTCCAACAAGAAGATTGGCAAACTGGCCGGCGTGGCCCCGCTGGCCTGCGACAGCGGCAAGACTCAGGGCAAACGTCCGGTGCGTGGAGGACGGAGAAGCATCCGCGACATTCTCTTTGTGGTAGCTGGCGTAGTTGGCCGTTATCATCCGGATTTTATCGCCTTCCGCGAGCGCTTGCTTCGAGCGGGCAAGCCGAAAAAAGTTATCCGTGTTGCCCTGGCGCACAAGTTGCTGGTGCGGCTCAATGCTAAGGCTCGCGAGGTGCGCCATCAATTTGCCGCTACTACCGCTTGCCCTCTCGTGACCAGTTGACCGTAGCCGCCGGGATTGGGGGAAAGTGGAAAACGCACGAGCGTTTTCCAAGGCGGCAGAAGCCGCCGTCTTTTCCACAATCTCCACCTTTCTCACTTGACAAAACAGACAGTCGCTCCACTCCGCTTCGCTCCGGTCGAGATGACAAATTGGGTGTGGTTGCCGATCAGGCATCCTTTGAGACGCCGGCTACTTACTATAAGGGCGGGCTGCCTACGGCGCATGCCAGTTTCGCATGTCCCCATGGAGCGCCGCGCTTCACCCATTCGGTAAGCGTGGCGATGTCCTGATCGGAAAGCTGGGGTCCCGGCGGCATCAGAACCGGAGACTTCATCCCTCCCCCATCCCGGCGGATGGCATGGATCAGAATGCTTTGCTCGGGCTTGAAGGGAACGATGGCCGGGCCGCGATCGCCTCCTATAAGTACGTCCTTTCGGGTACGAAAGGACAAGTCGCCGGCCTGAATCTGGTCGTTATGACAGAGGGTGCAATGCCCACAGAGAATGGGCGCAACCCGGCCGTCGAAGAAGGCGGCGTCTTTCGATTCCGTATGCTGCGCCATCGAATGGCAGCCGGAGAACCCGGCAACAGCCAAACAAACCAAGAGAGGGAGCGATAATAACTTTGTCATCTCGATTTAAGAACCCAATACATGCCCGCGGCGCTCGCGGCCTATAGCCGCCATAACAGCGGCCAGGATGAAGACGCTGACCGCTGTCAACGCCATGGCCGTGGCATAGCTGGTCTTCTGCGCGTAGACCGCCTCGATGTAGACTACCGAACTGGCGAGCGTTCCGGCGCTCTGATAGGCGAATCCGGGCAGGAATGCGCGCACCGTATTCGGCGAGAGCTCGGCCAGGTGCGCCGGAATCACTCCCCACGCTCCCTGGACCATGAACTGCATCAGAAAGGCGCCGGCGATCAGCAGGAATTGATTCGGGGCATAGGCCCAGAGCGGAATCAACAGGACACCCAGTATGAAGGCGACGATGATGGCGCGCCGGCGTCCCCACTTATCGGAGAGGTGCCCGACAACTACTCCTCCGAGGATAGCCCCGACGGCGGAAAATGCCGTGATAGCCGAGCGGCGAGCGGGAGAAAAATGCCATTCCCGCTGCAGGAAGGTGGGATACATGTCGAGCGTGCCGTGGGAGGCAAAGAGCATCATGGTCATGAAGACGAGCAGATAGAAGAAGAGCTTCCAATGGGAGGCGATTTCGCGCGTGTGCTGCTGCCAGCTCACTCTCTGTTTTTGCGTCTTTTGCCATACTTCCGATTCCCTCACGCGGAAGCGAATGAATAGAACCAATAGAACCGCGGGCAGGCTGCCTATGAAGAAAAGCGGCCGCCAGCCCATCCGGCCATAAAAGGAGAAGTAACAGATGGCTGCGGCCACATTCCCCGCCGCATAGCCCTGCTGCAGCAGTCCGGAGAGCATGCCTCGCCTGCGCGCCGGCGCCTTCTCCATGGCCAGCGAGCTGCCTACTCCCCATTGGCCGCCCATTACGACGCCAAAAAGCGCGCGCACAATCAAGAGCACGGCATAGTTGGGAGCCAGGCCGGTAAGGATCTCCGCCAGCGCGAAGAATCCTATATTGATCATCAGCGGCAAGCGGCGCCCGTAACGATCCGCCATCAGCCCGAAGACGAATCCTCCGACCGGGCGGAAAGCAAGAGTCATGGTGATGATCAAGGCGATCTGCGCATCGGACTTGTGGAAGTCCCGCGCCATGGCCGTCAGGCAGAAAGTTACGAGAAAGAAATCGAAGGCGTCCAGCAGCCACCCGGAAAAGCCGGCTATGACTGCCGCTCCATGTCCGTCCGAGACTTTGCTCTCCGCTATACTCTCCAACCTGCGGCCACCATATGTTTTACCCGGGATACGGCGTTTAGCCGCTGAGCGGCTCTGCGCATTGCTAAATAGATTGCAGAAAAACTTCGGGATTATGGGAAGATCAACGGTGAAAACGAGTCCCGTAGGGACGGCTGAATAACACGTTGCAGTCGTCCCTACGGGACTGGAGTTTGTTTCACCGCAAACCCAGCACTGACGTGCTGGGCTATTTTCAGGCCGTCCCGCCACCATCCCTTGTGATTTCCCATCCTTCGCACGGCTGTTTCGTGCGAAGGGTGGGAAACTACGAAACCCTCCCGCTATTTTCGTTCCCAGTCGTGCCCGCCAGGGCATGTGACCTGCTCTGAAAATAGACCGTCCCGCTGCGGAGGTTTGTGTTTTCCCATATCTGGCGCGAAAAGCGCGCCAGATATGGGGCACCCAGGATTCGTGGAGGAGTTCGGATCCTCAAATCCCACGTCCACCAATCGCTATCGCTTTTGGCCAACGCCGAACTGGTCGTTGTTGGTTACCGGCTTTCCATTGTTGAAGTCAATTTCGACTATCTTCTCGCTTTGTAGCTGGGTGCCTTTCTCATCGTGCAAGGTATAGACAATCTTTCTTGTCTTGCGGTCGATAACGTCCCCGCTCGACGGGATTACGTATCTTCCATCCGTGGTCATGAAAATCCAGCCGGGCATCTCAGTCAACTTAATGTCCGCGACCTGCTTCGGGGGCATTACCGTGGCGTCGAATACATGAACATAGTTATTGTGTCCGTCCGAGAGCCAAAGCTCTTTTTCATCCGGCGACAACGCCACACCGTGGCTGGGGCAGCCGTGGCGCTTGACCGGTCCCGGATCGAATCCCTTGACCGTGACCTTATACAGTTGTTTTCCCGTCTTAATATCGCCAACTTCAAACCCGAGCAATCCATTGACGTTGACATAGCAGCGTGAATTGCTGCCATCCACCGTGAACGGGCGAATGGAATTGGAGAACGGCCCGACCTTCTCCACCACTTTATTGGTGGAAGGATCGGCCACCAGAAGATAGTTGTAATGCAGGCCGGCCAGATAGACCCGGCTTCCGTCGGCGGCATAAATGGTGTTATGCGACCCGGAGTTGGTCTGAACCTTGGTGACCAGATCGCCATTCGAGGCCTCTATGACATCCCAGAATGGACCCTCCAGGGAAGGCACATACAATGTCTTGCCATCGGGCGAGATGGCGAGACGGTCGAAGCCTCCTTGATAGGTCTTCTCCCAGATCTTCTTGCCGCTAACGATATCGAAAGCCGCAATCCGGTTAATCGTCGTGATATACAGCCTGCCGGCCTTGGCGTCGGCTGCAATACCCTTCACGTTTTCCGCGGGTTTTCCGGGAACTACCGGCCAGGTCGGAAACCTTTTGACGAACTTATATCCGTTGTCCATGTCGAAGACGACGATGCCGATGCCGCCATCCTCCAGGTAATTCCGCACGCCGGGAACAGCGGCGTAGAGGTAATGATGAACTTTCGCGTATGCCGGCCCGGTGAGCATGGAAAAAATAAAGAGAGCCAACATGCAACGTACGGGGACTGGAATGCTGAACCCGAAATGGAAATGCTCTGATTTGGACACTTCTGATCTCACGTAAATCTCCCGGTTACCAATATAACTTCATTGCAAGTTGAATCTCCCGCGACGTCCGCTGGAAGAGCAGGGGCGCGCCGGCGCTGCTAATGATTCCGGCGGCATTGCTCCCGATGGACGCATTGGGATTGTTGAACTGCGGCGTGTTGAAGATGTTGAAGGTCTCGGCGCGGAATTGGAGACGGCGGCTTCCATCGCTATTGAGGTCGATATCCTTGAACATCGATGCATCGAATTGCTTGGTCCCCGGCCCGAAGAGGATGTTACGTCCCGAGTTTCCGAAAGGAGGCGGCTGGCCTGGCACAGGCGCTCCAGGCGACTCGAAATCTCCCGGGTTAAACCATTCCTTCACCGTGGGGTTTGTCAATCTTCCCGGTCCTGTGCGGTTCGGCCACTGCACCGCGCTGCCGGCATTCAGCAAGCTGGTCGCCATTATGGGAGTGAATGGGGAGCCGGTCTGGAAAGTATCGATACTGTTCAACTGCCATCCGCCGACCGCAGCCTGCTTGAGGCCGTGCGCGCCGCCGGCAAACCTCTTACCGCGGCCGAAGGGCAGGGCATACGACCAGCTCAGGACGGCGCTCTGCCGGGTATCGAAATCTGAATTCCCGCGGAAGGCCCGCAGGTCCAGAGGGTTCTGCGGAGCGACAAGATTTCCCTGCCCGCTGGAGTTATCGATACTATGTCCCCAGGTATAGGCGCCCTGGAAATCGAAGCCGTTCGGGAGGCGGTTTTGATAAGTCACCTGAAGAGAATTGAAGACCGAGTTGGCGCACACGCAATTGTTCGATCCATCGGACAGGTTGGGATAGGGTCTGCGCGGCGCGACCGCACCCTGCCCTGGGGTTGCCTGGTTCAGGTTATAGGTCAGCAGAATGTGAGCGCCGGTCTGGCCGACATAGGCAATTGAGAAGACATCGTGGCTGGTCAGCTGCCTTTGAAAGTTCAGGTTCCATTCGTTGGCCGATGGATTGGGGTACCTGCGTGAGAAGACGTTGAAGGTCGATCCGGCGATGGGGAAGAGCGATGGCCGATCGGGGGAGAAACCCGCTGAGATAGGGGCAGCTGCGGCGAAGCCTGCCGTGCCGGAGCTGTTGGTCTGAATGATGGAGCCATTGTACGGCGCGTTCTTCACCTGGGGATTCGAGTTGTTGTTTTCAAACGCATAGAAGATGCCGCCGCCGCCGCGAATTACGGTCTTAGGATCAAGACTATAGGCGAAGCCAAAGCGCGGTCCCCAATTGGTGTAGCGTCCTCGCGTGATGGTGTTCCCATAGTAGGGCGGAGTTCCCACCAGCACCAGGGTTCCTCCATTGACAGGCACAAACCCGGAGAGGCGGTTGTGACGCTCCACCCATGGAGTCACTAAATCGTCGCGCAGCCCTATGTTCAGGGTCAGCCTCGGGGTAAGGCGCCAGTTATCCTGGATATATGCGCTCGGTTGAAAGCGCAACATGCCGAAAAACTGGGTAACATCCAACTCCGAGGTGATGGGTTTTCCGTACAGAAAGTCGGCTAGGCCGTTGTTGGTATAGGCGCCGGTAAAGGAGAAGGTTCCCACCGGATAGCCGGGAGAGTAGAAGGCAAAGCGTAAACTCCGCCAGTTGAAGCCGGCCTTTAGCTCGTGATTGCCCTTGACCCAACTGAACGCCTGATCGACCTCCCAGTTATTGTTGATCTTCTCCAAGCTACCGGAGCCATCTCCCAGGCCAACGGTAGGCGCGGCAATGACGATATGGGTCAGGCCTTTCGCGCCGCCAAGGTTGGCATTGGGAATACCGAGTTGCTGCGATAAGTCACCCCGGCTGGTGTCGGTGTCGATAATGAATTCATGCAGACGGGAGTATCCCAGGCGAGCCTCATAGTACTTGGTGCTCCCTATGGAGCGGCCGTATCCCAAGACAACCTGGTTACCCGGAATGGGAGTCTGGCCGGGACGCGAGGGACCGCCGCCAATCGCCGGAGCCGGCAGGTATCCGGGCGTGATGGTATTCGGGTTTTCTTTACTGAAGCGGCCGAAGATGCTGGTCTTCTCAGTCTTATAGTCGATCCGTACGTCACCCTGATCGATGTCGTTCAGCACCGAACCGTTGAACAGGTAATTGTTAATAGTGCCTGCGCCAGGAATGTTTGGGGCCGGGTATAAGGCCATTAAATTGGCTGATGTCGGATCGATGTACTGCACGGTGTTGTTGGGGAGCAGCGTCTTGGTTCCCGGATAGTAGACGCAGCCTGTCGTTACTTTGGTAGTACAGGTCGACAGAAGCTCGCTGAAGTTGCCGCTGTGCATCAGCGGCGTAGGCACTGTGCTCACGTAGGTTTGCGCCTGGCTCTGGCGCTTGCCTTCATAATCCGCGAAAAAGAAGAGCCTGTCCTTGCCATTGAACAGACGCGGGATGATGATCGGACCGCCCACATTGGCGCCGAACTGGTTCAAGTGGAAGGGAGGAATCGGGTTCGTCTTCGAGTCGAAGTAGTTCTTGGCGTCAAAATCGGAGTTGCGAAGAAATTCATAGAACACGCCATGAAAATTGTTCGTCCCGGAGCGGAAGGTGACGTTGATCATGGTCGGGTTGCCGCCATAGGCGGCCGGCGCGCTGCTGGTCTGGACCTTGAATTCCTGGATGGAATCGACCGGAGGGAAGAAGAAGATATCGCCGGCGTCGTTCTCCGTGCTCAGGATGCCGTCGAACATGTAGACGGTATCCTCAGCCGGGTTGCCGTTGATGACCGCCCCGTTGGTTCCTCGTCCGCTGGTGTAGCCCTGCTGGATGGAGTTGGAGGCATTGCCCCCGTGGTTGTTTACCCCCGGGGCGAGCTGCACCAACTGGGTAAAGTTACGCGCATTCAGCGGCAAATCAACCACCTGCTGGCTGGTGCGCAGATTGCTCACCTCGGATGAGGCGGTCTCGATGGTTTCGACGTTGCCGGTAACGGTGACGCTCTGGGTGGCCGATCCGATCTCGAGCGAGAGATTCAACTCCAGCCGCTGTCCGACCACCAGTTCAAAGCTCTGGTTCAGCTCCTTAAAGCCCTGCTGCTTGACGGTGATCGAGTATTGCCCTGGAGGCACGGCGACAAAATCGAAGACGCCGTCGGCGGAGGTCGTGGATTGACGAGCCACATTGGTCGCGGCATTTTTTATTTCGACGGCGGCGTTGGGGACGAGCGACCCGGACTGATCTTTCACTACGCCCACCACCGATCCTGCCTCAAACTGCGCCAGAGCGGCGGCGCAGACAAAAACCATAAACCCCATCATTACCAGTGTTCGCTTCACCATCAACGCCTCCCAAGTGCTGATCTGCAAGCTTTAGGCGGACGGAACAACACACCGTCTCGCGATACAAGACCAAGCCGCTGATGATGGTAGTTTGCGATTTCAATCACTGTCAAGCCAAAAACGGTATCTTTGGTCACAAACTGATATCTCACTATTTCGGGGGAATTTACGAAGATTTCTGCCCGCTTGACACATGCCATGTGATTTCATAGATTTGGAAGCCTCTGCACTGTGATCCGAAATCTCAAGATACGGGAAGTTGCGGCGGCGCCTTGTTTGCGCGTGAACGCGGCATTAACTCCTCTCCATTAAGCGCGTTGCCTGATGGAGCCAAAGGGCGAACGAAAGCATGAGAACAGTCTGGGAGCAGGGCTATTACATCTGGGGGCAAAACCTGCCGGTCTCGGCCGCGATTGCCTCCATACCGATTCTGGTATTGCTTTTCCTGCTGGGGGTGAAGAGAAAACCCGCATGGATTGCGGGGCTGGCAGGCCTCGGCGCGACCCTGGTGATTGCCTTAGCCGGGTACCACATGCCCGCGGTCCTTACCTTCAGCTCGGCGGCCTATGGCGCGGCCTTCGGCCTCTTCCCCATCTCCTGGATCGTCCTCTGGGCCATCGTGCTGTACAACGTGACCGTTGAGACAGGGAAGTTCGCCATCATTAAGGATTCGGTTGGATCGCTGACTCCCGATCTGCGGGTCCAGGCGATCATCATCGCCTTCGGCTTCGGCGCATTCATCGAGGGCGCGGCCGGATTTGGAACTCCAGTCGCAGTGGCGGGAGCCATGATGGTGGGGCTGGGATTCTCGCCCTACTATGCTGCGGCCCTCTGCCTGCTGGCCAACACGGCCCCGGTCGCCTTCGGATCGATCGGCTTGCCTGTGATCACGCTGGCAGGCATCACTGCGCTTCCCCTGGACAAACTGAGCGGCGCAGTGGGCACGCTTTGCGCACCCATTTCGATCATCCTGCCCACCTATATGATCCTGACCATGGGTGGGCTGGGCTGCACCCTGGAGGTGTGGCCGGCGCTCGCCTTGGCTGGCATCACATTTGCTGCGGTCCAATTCTTTGTCTCCAATTACATCGGGGTCCAGCTCACGGTCATCCTGAGCTCTATCGCCGCCATGGGAGCCCTGGTGCTCCTGCTGCGGGTTTGGCAGCCTAAAGCGAAGGCCGCGCTAAAGCGCATCAAGGGCGCCGAGCCGGATGAATCCGGTCCATTCGAGCTTTGCGCACCGGCTTCGACAAAAGCAACGGTGACGCCTACCCATACGGCGGGGCAGATCCTCACCGGGTGGATGCCCTATATCTTTCTCGTCGTCCTCGTCCTGCTGTGGGGATACAAGCCCTTTCAAGCAATCCTGAACGTGGCCACCTTCCCCATTCAGTGGCCGGCGCTGCACAACCTGATCCGCCGCACTCCTCCGGTGCTGCCGGCCGCTTCGCTGTATCCGGCAATCTTCAATCTGAACCTGCTATCCGCTTCCGGAACATCGTGTATGTTCGCCAGCATATTGGCGGCCATTTTCTTGAGAATGCCGCCGGCGAGATTCCTCAAAGTGGTGCTCGCCTCGGCGCACCAATTGAGATTTCCCATCCTCACTATCTCCGCGGTTCTCTCGATGGCGTTCGTCATGAACTACTCCGGAGCGACGGGAACCCTCGGCCTGGCGTTTGCCGCCACCGGCGCCGCTTTTCCGTTTTTCAGTCCATTCCTCGGCTGGCTGGGCGTGTTCCTGACCGGATCCGATACCTCGTCCAACGCCCTCTTCGGAAGCCTGCAGGTTGTGACCGCGGGGAGGCTGGGATTCAGTCATATCCTGATCGCCGCAGCCAACTCCTCAGGCGGGGTGATGGGCAAGATGATCAGCCTGCAATCGATTGCGGTAGCGGCGGCGGCCACCGGAATCACGGTCACCCAACAATCGAAGCTGCTTCGCTTCACGCTCAAGCACAGCATCATTCTGGCCACCCTGGTCGGCTTCGAAGTGCTGGTGTACGCCTATTGGTTTAAGGTGATCTGAGCGGTCGCGCCACGGAGGAGTAGAAGTGAGCTTAGTCAAGACGGAAGACGCGAAGAGTTCCATCCCTGAGCCGGGCATGAAGCGGCAGGTGCTGGCTTACAACGATCAACTCATGGCGGTGAGGCATTATCTCGCGCAAGGCTGGGTGGGCGCGCGTCACAGTCATCCTCATCACCAGCTTCTCTATGTGGTGCAAGGCGCAATCCGCCTGGATGTGGGTGGAAAGCTCTTCGATATGCGCGCCGGGGATAGCGTGGTAGTGGACGGCGGGGTCGAGCACCAGGCTTCCGCTATGGAGCAATCGGAGGTTCTGGATGTTTTCACTCCATTGCGCGAGGATTACAGGCCGAGTTAGCCGCTTACTTTCTGATGCCGCCGGACTAAGAGTCCAGCGCCGCCCCAAATTTGTCATCTCGACCGAAGCGAAACCGGGGTCCCCGGCAAGCGAAGCTTGCTGGGTTGAGGAAGCCTAGGTTGGTAATTACCCCTACTTTGTCATCTCGACCGGAGCGAAGCGGAGTGGAGCGTCTGCGGTTTTGGATCCATACCTCAGACAGAATCTTGGGTGCCCCAGGTCCCGATTCTGGGACCTGGGATTCCACCAATCTGGAGCTGGGCCGTTATTTTGTTTTCTCCAGGGCTTTGGCGCCGTCAAGATGCTTCTCGAGGACCGGCAAAGTATCCTGGGCATAGGACTTCAGCGCCGGAGTCTGGGCGTCTGCCGCTTCTTTCTTATAGGTGGCGATTGCCTTGGTATGTCCGGCGATCATCTCGTGGATGTAACGGCGATCGAAGGCGGGGCCCTTCAGTTTTTGGAAGGGATCGATCATCGTCTTATTTTGCTCGGCGCCGATCGCGTCCGGCCTGGTGAGATTGGCCTGGTGCGCGATCTCGTAGAGCTGGTTGAAGTCCTTGGTATGGTCCGTGACCAGCATCTGAGCGTAGTCCTTTACCGGCTGGGAGTCGGACACGGATTGCGCGAACTGTCCCAGATTGGCCTCGACCATATCGGTTTGTGCGGCAAAATCGACAAATTGCTGGTCGCTCATTGCCGCTCCCGCCGCGGCTTTGGCCAACGCAGGAGTGGAGATGAGAACGAGACAGCAAACGGCTGAAAGAAGTTGTTTCATTTGGGTTTCCTCCCCCTTGGAGTTGGATGCCGATGTGGGCATTCATGGGGGGCCGGCGCTATCCGTTTGCTGTGCTATCGTGAAGGAAAAGAAGTGTATATCGAATGTCTCGTGACTTACCCAAAGCCTACAATCCGGGGGCAATAGAAGACCGCTGGTCAGAGTATTGGGTGGCACAGGAACTTTTCCACCAGCCATCGCCCACCTCCCAGCCGGATGCGCCGCTCTTCACCATCCTGCTGCCCCCGCCGAATGTCACCGGCCGTCTGCACATGGGCCACATGCTCAACCAGACGGAGATGGACATCCTTACCCGCTGGCGTAGGATGTGCGGGGATCTGGCGCTATGGATCCCGGGCACCGATCATGCCGGAATCGCGACCCAGATGATGCTGGAGCGCCAGCTTGCAGCCGAAGGCAAAACCCGGCAGGAGATTGGCCGCGAAGCGTTTACCGAGCGCATCTGGCAATGGAAGCAGCACTACGGGGGCGCCATCCTGGAGCAGATGAAGCGCCTGGGAGTGAGCGTCGACTGGTCGCGCGAATACTTCACCATGGATGCCGGCCTATCCTCCGCAGTTCGCGAGGCTTTTGTCCGGCTGCATGAGCAGGGCCTCATCTATCGCGGCGAATATATCGTCAACTGGTGCCCGCGCTGCCAGACAGCCATCTCCGACCTCGAAGTGACGCATGAGGAGCAGCAGGGCAAGCTTTGGGAGATTCTCTATCCCATCGCCGGCGAGACCGGCTTCGTCACCGTGGCCACAACCCGGCCCGAGACCATGCTCGGCGACGTGGCGGTGGCGGTTCACCCGGAGGACGAGCGCTACCTGCACGTTCATGGGAAGACACTGCGCCTGCCGCTCGCCGAACGCGATATCCCCATCATGACCGACCCCTGGGTCAGCCGCGACTTCGGCACCGGGGCGGTTAAGGTTACGCCCGCGCACGACGCCAACGATTTCAATCTCGGTCAACGGCACGACCTGCCGTCGATCAATGTGATGGACGAAACCGCGCACATGAACGCATCGGCCGGCCCTTACGCGGGGCTGGATCGATACGCCGCGCGCAAGCGGATTCTCGAAGATCTCGAAGCTCTGCACCTGCTCGGGGCCACGCGCGACCACGTCAACTCCATCGCCAAGTGCGACCGCTGCAAGACCAATGTCGAGCCGCGTCTCTCCACTCAGTGGTTTCTCAAGATCCAGCCGCTGGCGGACAAGGCCATCGCCGCTGTCGAAGAGGGCCACATCACCTTTACGCCGGAGCAGTACTCCAAGACCTATTTCGAGTGGATGCGCAATATCCATGATTGGTGCATCTCGCGCCAGCTCTGGTGGGGCCATCGCATCCCGGCGTGGCACTGCGCCAACTGCGGCCATATTACGGTGGCCCGGGAGACGCCTGAGACCTGCGAGCAGTGCGGCAGCGGAAACCTCAAACAGGAGACGGATGTTCTCGATACCTGGTTTTCTTCCGGCCTCCTGCCCTTCTCCGTCTTCGGCTGGCCGGCGCAAACCCCCGATCTTGAGACCTTTTATCCCACTCAACTGCTGGTCACCGGCTTCGACATCCTGTTCTTCTGGGTCGCGCGAATGATCATGCTGGGCTGCCACTTCATGCTCGATGTGCCGCTGCGGGACGGCAGCCCGCGCTCGCTTAAGGATGCAGTGCCCTTCCGCAAGGTCTACATTCACGCCCTGGTGCGGGATGCCGAACGGCAGAAGATGTCCAAGACCAAGGGCAACGTCATCGACCCGATCGAGATCGTCGAGCGCTTTGGCACCGACGCGGTGCGCTTCACCCTGGCGGCAATGGCGTCGCCGGGCACCGACATCGCCTTCAGCGAGGAGCGCACCGACGGATACCGCGCGTTCGCCAATAAGATCTGGAACGCAGCCCGCTTCATCTTTATGCAAATGGACCGGGCCGCTGAAGCGGGTATCGTTGTCCACCTGGAGGACCTGCCGCCGGAGCCGGCCGCGCCGAAGGGCGCTCCGCTGGAATCGCGCTGGATTGTGGCGCGGCTGAATGGCGTTGCCGCCGAGGTCAATCAGGCCTTGGCCGAATACCGATTTCACGAAGCCGCCAACCTGGTCTATCAATTCTTCTGGGGAGACTTTTGCGACTGGTATCTTGAAGCCGTCAAACTGCGCCTCGACTTCTCCGAGTCCGGCAGCAAGGCGCGACGCGCAGTCCGCGCTGGCTACTCTCCTGGGCGTCTTCGAGGCGGCGCTCCGCCTGCTCTCCCCGTTCATGCCCTTCATCACCGAAGAGATCTGGCATGCGCTTTACGACGGCGTCCCGCCAAAGAAATCCATTGCGCTCTCCCGGTTTCCCCAAGGCCGCGAGCACTCCGACGATGCGGTTGAAATCGAGATGGGCGTACTGCAGGAGCTCATCGTCACTCTGCGCGCCTTGAGAAAAGACCTGGGCGTGGAGGAGAAGCTGGCCGTGCCCGCGCGTCTCAGCCGATACACGATTCCATCCGATTGCCTGCCTTTGGTCGAACGCCTGGCGCGTGTCTCCGAGGTCATTCCCTTCGACGGGCATCTGGAAGGAGCGAACAGCCGCAGCACATTCAACTTCGATGTTGCCCTTCTCTATGAGCGTAAGATCGACGTTGCGGCGGAACGGGAGCGGCTCGCCAAGGACCTGGCGCGATATGAGAAGGAGTTGTCGAATGCCGGGCGCCAGCTTGCCAATGAGGGCTTTTTATCCAAAGCGCCGGTGGAGGTGGTCGCCGGATTGCGCCGCCGCGCGGATGAACTGAGCGCGCTCATCCCCAAGACCCACTCGGCTCTGGAAAGCCTCAACTCCGAAGCGGAAAACGGCACGGCATAAAAGGGAAGCCAATGGATTGGAAGAGTAAGCGTGTCGAGGCCATCCTGGAACAGGCCCTGATAGAAGATAAGGCGACCGGCGATGTCACCACCGCCGTCACCATCGATCCGGAGCTACGCGCCTCGGGCACGGTGATCGCCAAAGAAGATTGCGTGATCTGCGGGCTGGGCTCGATTCCGCGCTTCCTCGAGATCTTCGCCCGCCTGGATAAGCGGAACTCCAATCGTTTCGAGGTAATCAACCACCCGGAAATGTTCGACGGCGTGCGCGTCAAGAAGGGGCAGGCGGTCGCCGTGATTCGCCACAATGCGCGCGCCATTCTGGCCTGCGAGCGCGTCATCCTCAACCTGATGCAGCGCATGAGCGGCATCTCCACCGCCACCAGGGCGTACGTGGATGCGGTCGCCGGAACCAAAGCCAAGGTCCTGGACACGCGCAAGACCATTCCCGGGCTGCGCACGTTGGACAAATACGCGGTCCGCTGCGGAGGCGGGCAAAACCATAGGCTGGACCTCTCCGACGGCATTCTCATCAAGAACAATCACATCTCGCTGGGGGGCGGTATTCCCAAGGTTTTGGCGCGCGCGCTGGCCGAGCGCAAGCCGGGGCAGACCCTGGAATGCGAAGTGCGCACCTTCGCCGAGCTCGACCAGGCGATCGAGGGCGGCGCGGATTCGCTGCTGCTGGACAACATGACGCCGGCCGAGATCAAGAAAGCTATCGCCATCGTGCGCAGCCACAGCCCTTCGATTCCTATCGAGGCCTCCGGCGGCATCAACCTGGGAAACATTCGCAAATACGCTCTTGCCGGAGTGGATTACATTTCCGTCGGCGCCCTGACGCACTCCGCCGTTGCGGTGGATCTCTCCATGCGCATTACTGCGGAGGTTTTCTAGTGGATATGCGGCCTCGGGATTCCCAAACTCGTCCCTCAACCAACCTCGGGTGCCCCATATCCGGATTCTCGGACGTGGGATTCCACAAATCTCGATGTACAGTGCCGTGATCATGCCCGCGGTGAGACGCGATGAGATAAGTCCCGAAGGGACGGCCTGAAAATAGCCCAGCACGTCAGTGCTGGGTTGGTGGGGAAACAAATTCCAGTCCCGCAGGGACGACTGAATACGGCCGTCCGGGAGAAAAAGGATAAACCCATGGTGAACCCTGGTGCGGAGGACGGCTATGATCTGGAGGCTCTCAATGCCGGGCTCGCAGCCACCTCTTTCGCCGGCCGGGTGCAATATTTCCCTACCATCCACTCCACTAATATCCTGGCCATGCAGCAGGCGGAGGAGGGCGCGCCGGAGGGCATGGTCTATCTGGCCGACGAGCAGACGGCGGGCCGTGGGCTGAGATAAGTCCCGAAGGGACGGCCTGAAAATAGCCCAGCACGTCAGTGCTGGGCTGGTGGGGAAACAAATTCCAGTCCCGCAGGGACGACTGAATCCGGCCGTCCCTACGGGAGAAAAAGGATAAACCCATGGTGAACCCTGGTGCGGAGGACGGCTATGATCTGGAGGCTCTCAATGCCGGGCTCGCAGCCACCTCTTTCGCCGGCCGGGTGCGTTATTTCCCCACCATCCACTCCACTAATATCCTGGCCATGCAGCAGGCGGAGGAGGGCGCGCCGGAGGGCATGGTCTATCTGGCCGACGAGCAGACCGCGGGCCGTGGGCGCGGCGGACATGGCTGGCACTCCGCTCCCGGCAGCGGGCTTTATGTCAGCATTCTGCTGCGGCCGCGCATGGCTCCGGCGGATATTCTGTGGCTTTCCCTTGCCGCCGGCCTGGCGGTGCGCGACGCGGTTCAACAAGTCACCTCGCTTGAGGCGGACATTCGCTGGCCCAACGACCTTCTCTTCGGCAAGAAGAAATTTTGCGGAATCCTTACGGAGTTAAACGCGGAAGTCACCCGGGTGCGCCACTCCGTCGTAGGCATCGGCATTAACGTACACCAGGAGAGTTTTCCCCCCGAGATTGCACCGGTTGCCACCTCGCTTGCTATCGAAACCGGCCGCTCATGGGCGCGCCAGGACCTGCTTCTCGCTTTGTTACAATCGCTTCACCAGGAAGCGGCGGCGCTGAACGCGGATACGCCGGGGGCGGCATCGAGTGTGCTGCGGCGGCTGGGAGCCGCGTCCTCCTGGATTCGCGGCAAGCATGTGCATGTCGATGAAGCAGAGGGATACTCGGGAATCACGGCGGGCCTGGACGCACGCGGCTTCCTGCGGGTTCGTACTCCGGACGATCTGCGCACCGTGATTTCCGGGGGCGTCCGGGAAAACAGATAACCATGCTGCTCACCCTCGATGTAGGCAACACAAACACGGTGCTGGGACTCTACCCTCTCTCCTCCTCCGGCGATTTGGCGGCGCATTGGCGCACCAGCACACAGAGAACTCAGACGGTAGACGAGTACGGCGTCCTGTTCCTCAATCTTTTGTCACTCAAAAAGATTGACCCCGCCGAAGTGACCAACATCATCATTGCCTCGGTAGTCCCGCCGGTCGAAACCGTGCTGCGCGAGGTCTGCGAGCGATATTTCCATGTGAAGCCGGTCTTTGTCGAACCTGGGATCAAGACAGGGATGCCGATTCTTGTGGACAACCCCGCCGAGCTGGGCGCGGATCGCCTGGTCAACGGAGTTGCGGCGTTCGCGCGTTACGGAGGGCCCTGCATCGTCGTCGATTTTGGCACTGCCACCACCTTCGACGTGGTCTCGGCCAAAGGCGAGTACATCGGCGGGGCGATCGCTCCCGGCATCGGCTTGTCGGCGGAGGCCTTGTTCGCCCGCGCCGCGCGTCTTTCCCGGGTAGATATCAAGAAGCCGGAAAAGGTGATCGGAACCAACACCGTCGCGCACCTGCAAAGCGGCCTCTACTACGGATATGTCGGCTTGGTGGACGGCATTCTCGACCGCATGCTGCAGGAACTCTCCGAGCGAGCGCCGCACGGGGAGGAGCCCGCCAAGGTGATTGCCACCGGCGGCCTGGCGCGCATGGTTGCGGCAGACTCCAAACACATCTCTACCATCGACGATTTGCTTACCCTGGAAGGGCTTCGCCTGGTCTATGAACGCAACCGCGCCGCCAAAGCAAAGCATGCCGGGAGCGCTGTACGTTAGTTGGTCGCTTTGGAGTTCGGATTCTAAAACCATCACGAATCGAGGGTGCCCCATCCTTCGCACGGCGTTGTTCCGTGCGAAGGGTGGGAGACCACAAATCTCCAAACAGCAGCCTTGTGAGCGATCTGAAATCTTCGTGGAAAACTACTTCAACTATTTCACTGAAATCGAGGAGCATTTCCAGCGCCGGCGAGGCTCGCTGCTTCTGCTCTCCACTTTGGACTGGGCGCTGATCGAAACCTGGCGCGAAGCCGGCGTGCCCTTGGAGGCGGTGCTCCGCGGCATCGACGCCGCCTTCGACAAGTACGAAGCACGCCAAAGGAAAGGCCGGATGCGCCGGGTCAACGGCTTGGCTTATTGCGCCCAGGCTGTGATCTCGGCCATCGAAGATATGAAGGAAGCCTCCGCAGGCGCCGCCCGAGCTACGCCGGAGGCCCAGGACGGCTTCGAGCAGGAGCGTGTCGCCCAACACCTTGAAAGATGCGCGGAGCAGCTTCGATGCTCTCCGCGGGCCGAATCGGTTGCTGAAATCTCGCAGCGGCTGGAGGCGCTCGCCGGTGAGATCCGCGCCGCCAAGCCCAATCTCGAGGACCTGGAAGCCAAGCTCACGGCGATGGAGGAGAAGCTCTTCGCCATCCTCATCTCGACCATGCCCGAGCCCGAGCTCCTGGCGCTGCGGCAACAGGCAGCCAGCGAGCTGGCGCCATATCGCAGCCGCATGCAGACGGTGCAGATCCGGCAAATCGAACAACAGTTCCTGCACAAGCGCCTGCTGGAGAGATTTTTGCTGCCCCGGATCAGCCTCTTCTATATGAGCCAGTCATGAAGCTGCGCATTGAGAAGGCCATCTACGGCGGAGATGGCCTGGCCCGCATCCCGGCGGAGTTTCCTCCGGAGGCCGCCGGCTCCGCTTCGGCCGGCAAAGCCGTCTTTGTGCCCTACGCGTTGCCAGGGGAGTTGGTTGAGGCGCACATTGCCGATGAGCGGCGCAGCTTTGCAAGCGCGGAGATCGACGCGATCCTCGAACCCTCAGCCGAGCGGGTGCGCCCCGGCTGCGAGTATTTCCCTGCCTGTGGCGGCTGCCAGTATCAGCATGCCAGAGCCCTTTATCAGCCTCGGATGAAGATGGCGATTCTTGAAGATACGCTGGAGCGCGCGCACATTACATCGCATCTACCCCCGATCGGCAGCCTTGAAGCCGAAGCCTGGGGCTACCGCAATCGCATCCGCCTCCAGGTTGATGCAAGCGGCGGATTTGCTCTCTGCTATCGCGAGCGCGGATCGCATAGCAATCTGCCGGTCACGCATTGTCCTATCGCCGCGCCGCTGATCGAGCGGGCGATCGCCGCGATGCTCGAGATCGGACCGGAGAGCAGCCTCGCCAAAGCTTGCGATGAAGTGGAATTCTTCGTCAACGGCGAGCAGGATGCGCTTCTTGTCTCCCTGTGGAGCGGGCAAGCGGCCTTCCCGGCAAATTCGCTGCGGGAGTTTTGCCAGCGGCTGGCCAGTCACGTGCCCGAATTCACCGGCGCGGGAGTCTTTTCCTCCGGAGAAAAAGGCGGCCGGCTGCTCGGCCATTGGGGCCAGCGCTCCCTGCTCTACCCGGTTGCGGAACACAGCTATCAGGTGAGCCTGGGATCGTTCTTCCAGGTCAACCGCTTTCTGATTCCCGGCCTGCTCGACCTGGTCATGGCCGATGGCCGCGGAGGGCATCGCCGTGGTGGAACGGCATGGGACCTCTATGCGGGAGCCGGTCTGTTCTCGCGGGCGCTTGACTTCGAAGATGTAACCGCTGTTGAAGCATCGCCTTTTTCCGCCGCCGATCTCGAACATAACCTGGCGGGCACACCCCATCGCGCGGTGCGATCCGCCACGCTGGATTTTATCCGCGCAGAAAGGCGCCGCAATTTTCCCCGGGGCAGGCCTGACTTCATCGTGCTCGATCCGCCCCGCGCCGGTTTAGGCAAGGAAGTCTGTGCCGAGCTGGCCCAGATAGCGGCGCCCGAAGTTGTCTACGTCTCCTGCGATCCCGCTACCCTGGCGCGCGATTTGCAGCCACTGTTACGTTCCGGGTATTGTGTCCGGACCATGCATATGGTGGACTTGTTCCCGCAGACCTTCCATCTGGAAACGGTAGCCGCGCTGACGCGAGGTTGAGCTGGTCGGATGTATGGCTTTTGGTGGAAGCTGGGTGCCCCAGGTCCCGATTCTGGGACCTGGGATTCCACCAATCTCGATGGACAGTGTCGTCGCTCTTGCTTTCGATGTTGAGGAAAGGTTTGGCGTGAGCACAACGGTATTGGCCACCGCCGTCTCGCCCCGGACTTCCACCCGCGCTTCCATCAGTGCTCCCCGCAATGGTCTTAACAAGCTTTCGGTCGAGAGCGCTCCCGCGCTCTTTGCCGGCTTATTTCTTTCCGCCGGCATCCTGCTTGGGCAGCGTATCTGGATCGTCCCCGGCATACTATTGGTGGGCACGATCCTCACCGCGGCCGTTACTCTACTGGCGACGCGCTCGGCTGCTCGCGTCGCCTGGCTGCCCCTGGCCTGTTGTTGGCTTCTTCTAGGCCTCTTCCTCAACGAAATCGAGCTCGCGCCGGATGCACAGCGAAGCCTGGCGACGCTTGCGGACAACGGCGGCGCGCACTCGATCGAGGGCGAGATCACGCGCACAACGCCGGTGCGGCGAACGCGCTCGACCATGCCTTTCTCCACCGTCGTGCGGGAAGAACAGAGCCAGAGCGTCGATATCCATATCAACTCGGTAGATGGAAGAGCCATCGCCGGCGGCCTGAGAGCTTCCATCTACGCTCCTTCGCAGCAGATCTTCCCCGCAATTCGCTGTGGGGACACGATCCACGCCACCCTGGAAATGCACCTGCCCGAGCACTACTTCGACCCCGGGGTGTGGGACTCGAATGCATGGCTCTTGGGACAGGGGATCGGAGTCGTCGGCGCGCTGAAAGCCCCGGTTCTCAATGTAAGTCACACCGGGGGGCACGCTACCTGGGGCTGCCGGCTGCACGGGCTGCAGCAGACCGGCACCCAGCGCCTGCTCGATTTTGCCGGCTCAGATGTGTCGCTGCGCATGCCCGCATGGCTACGGCTGAGCACCGAGGACGCGGGCATGCTCGGGGCCATGATACTCGGCGACCGCACCTACCTGAATCGCCAGGCCCGCGTGGGATTCGAACGCACTGGCTCATTTCACCTGCTGGTGGTCTCGGGAATGCATCTCGCGCTCTTTGCCGGGTTTATCTTTGCGCTTGCGGCTCTTCTCCGGCTGCCCGGGTGGGCGGCTGCCGTACTAACTATCGTCTGTTCGTTTGCCTACGCCCTGCTTACCGGCTTTGGGGCGCCGGTACAACGCTCCTTTTGGATGGTTACCCTCTTCCTGATCGCGCGCTTTCTCTTCCGCGAACGGAACAGTCTCAACGCCATCGGCTTCGCTGCGCTTTGCCTGCTGGCCAAGGACCCTCACTCCATCCTCGGCGCCAGCTTCGAGATGACTCTGCTTTCGGTTCTGGTAATTGCCGGCATCGTACTGCCAATCACTGAACGAACTCTCGCTCCCTGCCTGCGCGCCATGCGCAATCTGGAGCAGATAGTACTCGATCCTACGTTTACACCGCGTCTGGCGCAGCTCCGCATCACCTTGCGCCTGATCGCGGATCATCTGCAGCCGGTTCTGGGGCGCCGCGCAGCGCAATTGTGGTTTCCCGCAGGGCTGCGCCTGGCTCTTCGTCTGTGCGAGTTGCTGCTGGTCTCCGCGAGCATCGAGCTGGCCATGTCTCTGCCCATGGCCGTCTATTTCCATCGCGTCACCTTACTTGCGCTCCCGGTGAACGTTTTCGTGGTGCCGCTGATCGCGGCCGCTCTGCCCGCGGCGCTGATTGCTTTCGCGGCCATTCTGGTTTCCCCTTACCTCGCCATTGTTCCCACCGCCATCACCGCTGCCCTGCTGCATTCGATCACTGCCATCGTGCGGCTCTTCGGCAGCATGCGGGCGGGAGACATACGCATTCCCACTCCGGGCGCGCCCGCCGTGCTGGCGGCAATTCTGCTGTTGGGCTTCGCTGTCTGGGCGGCCCGCAACAGCCGCTTCCCGATAAGCCTCTCGATGAGCGCTCTGGCTTGCTCGGCGCTATGCGTTCTCTATCCCCGCCCGCTGATCTTTCATCCCGGCACACTTGAAATCACCGCCATCGATGTGGGTCAAGGGGATTCGCTGCTGCTCATCTCGCCCCAGGGAAAAACGCTGCTGATCGATGCCGGAGGACCCGTCGGCGGACCCCAAGCCACGGCCTCGAATTTTGACATTGGCGAGGATGTGGTCTCGCCCGTGCTTTGGACGCGCAACATCCGCCATCTTGACGTGGTCGAGCTCACCCATGCGCACAGCGATCACATGGGAGGAATGCCCGCCGTGCTGCGCAACTTCCGCCCGAAGGAACTTTGGGTGGGCAAGAACCCGCCCATCCCCGAGTATGACGACCTGCTCGGCGAAGCGCGCAGCCTCGGCATTACGGTGCGAAGCTGGGCAGCCGGAGACGCCTTTGACTTCGGCGGCGTGCAGGTGCAGGTCCTCTCGCCGGCGCGAGACTACGTCCCCGGCCGCGCGGCCAGCAATGACGATTCCCTGGTGATCCGGGTTACCTATGGCCACACCTCGGCGCTTATGGAAGGCGACGCGCAAGCCAAGAGCGAACTTCGCATGCTGGGCGAAGATCTCCATTCCGATCTGCTGAAGGTTGGCCATCATGGAAGCAAGACATCCACCATTCCCCCGTTCCTTGCCGCCGTCGATCCCAGCTATGCGATCGTCTCCGTGGGCCATCGTAATCCTTACGGCCATCCCCGGATCGAGGTGCTCGACCGCTTGCAGGGGGACCACGTGAAGACCTTCCGCACTGACGCCCTGGGCGCAGCGTCATTCTATCTCGATGGAAATACTGTCACCGCGTATCCCTTGGGCGCGAGGTAAACCTGGCTTCGCAACCTTTTTTGGTTTGTATTGCATCTTTTCAGTTGTTACGATCCGAAGAAGAACATCAGTTGGATTCGGAGGAAAGCCTTCCATGGGGCCACGCGAAACCGACGGCAGCAACAATCCTTCCCATCTGCAAACCGACCAGGAAAAATTGGATGAACAGCGCAAGATCCGCCGCCTGCAGATGATGATGAACATGGTCACATCGGTGATCAGCCAGGATGAAAACCTGACGGTGGAAGAGGCCGCTCAAATGGTGGCGGATAGCAAGAAGGCCGCCCTGGCCATGTTCCCGGACAAGGAACTTGCCTATAACCTCATCTACAAACCCAGGCTGCAGCGGCTGATGCGCGAGCGCTACCGCATCCAATAGCATTCTCACCGGGGAACGGGCTATTTTCATACAGACCTGTCCCAATTAACGGCGTCCACGAACTTTTGGTCTTTGAATCTCCTCCTTCAACCAATCTTGGGTGCCCCATCCTTCGCACGGCGCTGTTCCGTGCGAAGGGTGGGAAACCACAAACCTCCGCAGCGGGAACGGGCTATTTTCCATGCAGACCTGTCCAAATTAACGGCGTCCACGAACTTTTGGTCTTTGAATCTCCTCCTTCAACCAATCTTGGGTGCCCCACGTCCGGATTCTCGGACGTGGGATTCCAGTATTCGTTGATGGACGAGATCCAGGAACCGAACGCTATCGGACATTAGTGTCGTGCCAATCGGCCGTTAATTTGGACGGATTTGATTTTCATGCCGTCGGCAAGTTTCTGCGCTAACTGGCTCTATGATTCGGTCAGGCAGGATGGAATGCACCACTCCTATGTCACCATCGCCATCGGTTGTCTCTGGGCTGCGGCGGGCGTTGTCTGGCTGGTGGGCGCCCTCACTGCAAAACGGACAGCACGTTCGCAATCCGCAAGCTCCCGTCTGCTTCATATAACGCTTGGGGTGCTGGCATGGGTCATTGGGTTTAGCAAACCTTTGGGGTTTGGGCTGCTCGCCCGGCCCTTCGTTCCCGACTCGCCTGTGACCACATACAGCGGACTGGGGCTAACCATAGCCGGGATCGGTTTCGCGATATGGGCGCGACTAATCTTGGGCGGCAACTGGAGCGGGACGGTCACGATCAAAGAAGGCCATACACTCGAAAAACACGGTCCTTATGCGATTGTGCGCCACCCTATCTACTCCGGGCTCTTGCTGGCTGTGTTAGGAACCGCCATAGCCTTCCGTGAAATACGCGGTCTTATCGCCGTGGCCTTAGCGTTGGCGATGCTGCTGATGAAGGCTCGCATGGAAGAGCGCTTCATGATGGAAGAGTTCGGTTCCGTGTACAGGCAATATATCCGGCAAGTCAAAGCACTCATCCCGTTTCTGTATTAAGGCAACAAAGAGAGCGCTGCGGGATCAAACAGGGATAGCAAATCGGTCCCGATCACTGTAACTTCGCCCTTTGCGCGAGAAAGCTGAAATGTCAAGGACAGATCGGCACGGCATATCCAACTCTGTGAAAGAGTTCACAGATCGTCTACGGCAGGTGATTATTCCGGCTATGCCATGGATGGAAAGACTATGTTTTGCGGTCTTTGCCGGCCTGCTTCTGTGGAAGGGGGTCGTCCCCGGATGGCGTGCGCTCAATACCGATTTCCCTAATTACTATCTCGTAGCCCGGCTGCTTCGTGAAGGATACGGACTGGATAGGATCTACGATTGGGTTTGGCTTCAGCGGATAAAAGATCACTGGGGTTTGGACCAGACTCTGGTGGGCTTTGCCGGGCTCACGCCATTTTCAGCGCTCCCGATTGTGCCGCTTTCCATCTTTTCGGCTATCGCCGCCAAGCGTCTGTGGATCCTTGCGAATTTGTTGTTTCTGGCTGCAAGCGTCGAACTGCTGAACAAAGTGACCTCCCTGGGCAGGCGTCGTACATGGGTGTTGTGTCTCCTCGCTGTCGTTCCTCTGCGGACGAGTTTCCTATTTGGACAAATCCACGTTCTCGTGCTGCTGCTCATGGCCTTAGCCTATTTTTTCCATCGGAAGAGCAGGCAGATCGCGTGCGGAGTCTGCCTGAGCATCGCGGGAGCATTGAAGGTTTACCCGCTCCTGTTCGGCCTCTATTTTCTTTGGAAGAGACAATGGCGTTCAGCGCTTGCCGTGCTGGGTGCGACGCTTGCTCTAATCGGCGTTGGTTCTCTGTGGATCGGCAGCAAGGTGCTCAATATTTATGCCACGCAAATTCTCCCACGGAGTCTGCAGGGAGAAGTGTTGGATCCATACAGCGTGCGCAGTGCATCAGGCGCTGCCTTGTTCCATAGGATGTTTATTTTTGAACCCACTCTGAATCCTGCTCCGTTACTCAATTCGCCGCTGCTCTATGCAATTCTCTATCCTCTTTGGCAGTTGGTTGTATTTCTCCCGCTGCTCGCGGCCTTGCGTGTCCGCGCCACTGATCCTGAAACAGAGCAACTCGAGTGGGCCGCCTATGTATTATTTCTCCTCCTTTTGTCGCCTGTTCCCTCCACCTACCATTTTGTTGTCATGGTGTTCTCTATCGTTCTGCTCGTCGATGTCCTTCTGGCGCGAAAGCAATGCTGTGCTGCGGCGCTGGCGGTCACGCTGTACTGCCTGATTTCAATCGTTGAGTTTTTGCCTGTCTCGGGTGGCAGCGGCTTCTCACGGATCACGCTCCTGGCATTCACGCGCTTGTGGATCGAATTGCTCTTTGGGGCATTGTGCCTTTTCTGCATGTGGCCGGACCATGCAACCCGAAAGCTCTTGAAAGCCGATTTGCCGCGCGCGGTATCTCTCTGGGCGGTCTTCGTAATTGGATGGACCACGGGCATGATCAGCTACCGTCGGCACTTTGCCTACTTGAACGAAGACATAAGCCGACGGATTCCGGCGCCCGCACGCACCTATCTCGCAACCGCGCTCCGCCCAACCTCCGGCGGTTATGTATTCACCGGAATGCTGCCAGATGGGTATAGGGTTCTTGATCAGGCGGGACGGGAGGTGTGGTGGCAGGGACGAAGTCTCGTGGACCAATTCTCCGCTGCTGCCGCAGGGGGAACTTCGGTTTTGCTGCTGGAGGTAGCAGACGCTACAAGCTCCAAAATTGTAAGAATACCTTTTTCCATGAAGTCGTCTAGAGATAGCGAAGGCCCTGCAATGCTGATTCCTGACGCAGAATCGCCGGCCGTTTCCGCCGACGGACGGACGGTGGCGTTCATCCGGGAGTTGAAGGGCAAGGGCACCCTCTGGATGGTCCGTTTCGAAGACCAGGCGGGCGTGGCGGAAAGCGCTCCAATCCAGGCAGCGGGCAAGGCCTACGACGTTCGCGACGTAACATTTGCACCCTCCGGACGTCTCATGTTTTCCGCTCAAGTGAATGACCGGATCAGTATTTTTAACGTGACTCCGGGAAGTCAGCCTGGCATGTTCTCCTCTCCAGACGAGGATGTAGAGTCTCCAGCAGTCTCCCCGGACGAGCGGTTCGTCGCTTTTCTAAAATTGGTGCATAACCGTTGGCAGTTGGGCTACACCGATGTGGCGGGTCGCCAGGAGAAGTTACTTACCTTCGGCGATTGCAATGCATATAGCCCAAGTTGGATCGGTCCTCGTACCATTGCATATGCCACGGACTGCGGCCGCGGCCTTGGCCTGAGTGCGTTAGCTTCAATTGATATTGGCCAGGCGCAAAACTCTCCGGGCGCCCTCGAAGTTCCTGGTCTCAACAAAAAGTAACAAAACAGATACTCAAGAATGCCGGTCAACCGCAGGTTCCGGCGCGCGTTCCAGCGCAGCGCGATCCCAGTTTGCCAGCCTGGCGGCGGCCGCATAGGTACTCTCAAGAAAATCGAGCAGCGCCTCCTCCGGTGAGGGCTGCGACCGCAGATCGTCATACTTGAGGATCCACTCGCCCAGCGCCGGGTTATAGCTTGCCGCAGCCGGCTGTATAGCTTCCGCTTCCAGGCCTAGAGGAGCGGGTGCGGCGTAGCAATAGAACGCAGCCTCGCCAAAGCCGCCGTTTCCCGGCCAAAAGCCGGCGCTGATCACCTCATGCGAATAGGCCTCGCGCGTGATCGCGTCCGCGCCCTGGCGTTCCGGAGCCTTGCGTCCGGAAAAGCGTGTGACGGCAAGATCGAAACTGCCCCAGAAGAAGTGGACCGGGCTCACCTTCCCGATAAATCGCGAGGAGAACTGCTGAAAGATCTGATCTGCGCGAACCAATATCCGCCAGAAGCGATGCGCATACTCCCGGTCATAGGAGGAGTGCAGGGTGTCCTCGGCGAAGGGAATTGGATGCTTCAACTCGACCGGCACAGGGTAGATGGGAACGGAGACACCGAGCGCGGCCAGGCTGCGCTGGTATTCGCTGTAGAACGCGGCGACAGACTGGGCCCGCAGCGGCGTGGACAACGCGGCGCCGTTGCTCAGCCTGAAGTGCAGAAGGTGACTGACGAAGTCGAACTCGATGTCGAGCATCTCATCGCCAATGGGCATCCCCGATGTATTCAGGCCTCGCGCGCTGACGTAGAGAGGAACGTTCCACCAATGAGCCTGCAGAGGACTGAGCGCCAATCGCGTCTTGCCGACGATCTGCGTCCACATGTGGAGCGTCTCCGCGGTTGCTTCCCAATCCCGCCAATTCAGCTCGGGCCACCTGCTGCGATCGTTCTCCGGAGCGGCCAAGTCGCGCCTCCATCAATCATTCAAATCACTCTTTGTTGGACTGCTGCATTTCGGCTAGGAAAAATCGCTGCGTTGGGCTTTACTGTTCACGACCGGAAGAAAGGTCGAAGAGGCGACACCTATGAAGAGATGTCTTGCCGTGTTTGTTTTTTCCAGCTGCATCAATGTCATAGCGGCGTCCGCACAGGATCAAATCATACAGCGGTTCGATGCGGGCGCGCTCTTTCAACCCGGCATGAGCACGATGCAGACCGCGCGGGAGACCTGCAGCAAGGTTCCCGGAGTGCAGTTCGGCAGTTGTTTTGTGCAGCAGATGAGGGCGGCGGGAGCGCCTCCGCAGGCGGTAGCCTTCATGCACGCCATTGACGACAACGGCTTTATGCGCGACTTCAAGAATACGGGGCGGGTGGACATTGCCTTCGCCCTTTACCCATTCGCGGCCAACGAAAATCAGCACTGCCTGCTGGTCAACGGCACTCCCAACCTTATCGATGTGGACGACTATAACCTCCTTCCTCAAGAGGCACTCAAGAAGAACTCGGACTATTCCGCCCTGCTGGGCAAATTTCCCAACATCGCGGTCTTTCCCGGCGACCGGTCGGGCACGAAATTCATCACCGCGAAGAACCTTCCGGATGGCGGCCAGCGCTTCGTAGTTCCTTATGTTCTAGTGAACGGCTGCCACGCCTGCGCGCGAGTCGGTTCGCTCCACCTGGCATTCGATTTTGACCGGTCGGGCAAATTCCTGGGAGCCAAGGTCGCAAGCGTCAGGCCTCTTGGTCCACCGCCGCAGTAGCCGGTCCCGCTAAGTGGGAACCGCAGCCCCAACCAAGACTGGCGCTGCTCCCGGACAGCCCACCTTTCCACAGCCGCCCTGCCGCTCACCTGAGGGAATGAAACTGACCCTAATTTGTCATCTCGACCGGAGCATAGCGGAGTGGAGAGATCTGCGGTTTCCCACCCTTCGCACGGAACAGCGCCATGCGAAGGATGGGGCACCCTCGATTAGTGGCGGTTTGGATCCACATGTCAAACAACTCTAGGGTGCCCCATCCTTGCGCAGCAAGGATGGGAGACCACAACTGCTGGCAGAGGAAATCCGCACCAAGCCAGATGAAAATCGATGTGCCCATGCATTCCATATTGCATCGGTACTGCATCGGCGTTCATCAGTGTTACCAGGGCGCTTGATTGTACCCGGCGTAGCCAGGTGCAAAAGCGCCGTCTACCGCGACCTATAATTTAATCCGATGGCATCTGCAACGAACGGCACCGAGCAGGTTGGACAGGCGCCGAATGTTCGCCTTATGGTTGACACCATTCCGACCCTCGCCTGGTCCACTGGTGCGGACGGCTCGGCTGAGTTCTTCAATCAGCGCTGGCTCGACTATACGGGTCTCTCGGCCGAAGAAGCGGGTGATTGGGGCTGGACGGCGACCCTTCACCCGGATGAGCTGAAAGGACTTGTGGATTACTGGCGATCGGTTCTGGCTTCCGGCCAGCCAGGAGAAATTGAAGCACGCATGCGCCGTTCCGACGGCGTGTATCGTTGGTTTCTTTTCCGAGCGACTCCGTCATTCGACAACGAAGGAAGGGTGGTCAGATGGTTCGGAACCAATACCGACATCGAAGACCGGAAGCGCGCGGAATGCCTGCTGGCCGGAGAGAATCTCGTTCTGGAGATGACGGCCAAGGGCAATCCGCTGGAATCCGTTCTCGAAACTCTATGCCGGGTTGTAGAACAGACCATGAGCAGATGTTACTGCAGCGTCATACTGATCGATCCCAGTGGCGAGAAGATCCAGCAGGCCGTTGGGCCGAGCCTTCCATCCAGCTATAACGACCGGTTTCCGGGCATACGAGTGGATCGCGAAGGAGGACCCTGCACCGAGGCAGCGCTGCGCAAGAGACAAGTGATCGTGTCCGACGTCACTGCGGACACGCGATGGGATACCTATGGATGGCGCACGGACGCCTTGGCGCACGGTCTGAAAGCGTGCTGGTCGACCACTATACTGGCCTCGAACGGCCTTGTATTGGGCACCTTCGCGATCTATTGGCGGGAGCCGCGCAGCCCAACCGAGCAAGATCAAAAAGTCATCGAGCAGGTGACCCATCTCGCGGCGGTTGCGATTGAGCGCAAGCGCAACGAGGCGGCGCTGCGCGAGAGCGAGGAACGCTTTCGTCTGATCGTCGATACCATTCCCGGGTTTGTGTTTACCTTGAATGCGGCAGGCGAGATCGAACTTCTCAACCGCCAGGTCTTGGAATATTTCGGCAAGACGACTGAGGAATGGAAGAAGTTGCCCATGTTCGACGCCGTCCATCTGGATGACCTTCCTCGCGTGATCGACGCGTGGAAGCGCTGGCTCGAAACCGGGCAGCCGCATGATCTTGAGCTCCGCCAGCGGCGTGCCGATGGCGTGTACCGCTGGTTTCAATCACGCGCCCTTCCCGCCCGGGATGCGGAAGGCCATGTCACCGGCTGGTACATATTATTGACTGACATCGACGACCGGAAGCGGGCCGAGGATGTTCTCCGGTCGAATGAGCAAAACCTGCGCCTCATCCTCGACAGCATTCCTGGGTTTGTGGCTACTTTGAATGCGGCCGGCGAGGTCGAGCTTGTCAACCGTCAAAGCCTGGAATATACCGGCAAGACGGCTGAGGAGATGAAGAACTGGGCTACCAGCGGCGCCCTTCATCCGGATGATCTCCCTCGCGCGATCGACGCCTGGAGACACGCGATCGAAACCGGGCAGCCGCCCGATCTTGAGGTTCGTAACCGTCGAGCCGATGGCCTATACGGCTGGGTTCATCTGCGAGCTCGCTCGCAGCGCGATGGCGAAGGCCGCGTTGTCCGTTGGTTTAGCTTAGTGACGGATATCGACGACCGCAAACGAGCCGAGGAGAATCTCCTGCAGGACGAGCGGGAGCTGCGGCAACTCATCGATTTCCTTCCTCAGCATGTCATGGTCCTGGACACCGAGGGATCTCTCCTTCAGGCGAACCAGATGATGCTCGACTATAAGGGCCACACGCTTGAAGAGATGCAAGTTGCGGGAATCGCTGGACAATTTAGGAGGGATGTTCATCCCGACGATCTCGAAAGAGTGCGCGGCGAACGGCTCCGCGGCTTTTTAGGCGGAGTTCCGTTTGAGATTGAAAAGCGCATGCTGGGCAAAGATGGGCGGTATCGCTGGTTTCTGTTTCGCTACAAGCCGTTGCTGAATGAACAGGGCCGGGTTGCGCGCTGGTTCGCTACGGCTACCGACATAGAAGACCGCAGGCGGGCCGAACAGAGAATCCGCGATGAAAACATGGCATTGCGTGAAGAGATCGACCGTTCTTCAATGTACGAAGCAATCGTGGGCTCGTCGGGGGCTTTACGCAGCGTGCTTTCGCAAATCGACAAGGTGGCCCCAACCGATTCCACAGTGCTGATCTCGGGTGAGACGGGAACGGGAAAGGAGCTGATTGCCAGCGCCATCCATAAGCGGTCTAAGCGCTCAGCCAGAGCGTTCATCCCGGTCAATTCCGCTGCGATTCCACCTTCGTTGATTGCTTCAGAACTCTTCGGGCACGAGAAGGGCGCCTTCACCGGTGCGCTTCAGCGGCGCGCAGGCCGCTTCGAAGCCGCCGATGGCGGGACTATCTTCCTGGACGAGATCGGCGAACTCTCGCCCGATACTCAGGCTGCACTTCTCAGAGTGCTGCAAGAGCGGACAGTGGAGCGGGTTGGAGGAACGCAATCCATACAAATCGACGTCCGTGTAGTTGCGGCCACCAACCGGGATTTGGAAGCCGCAATAGCCAATGGAACCTTCCGCCGGGATCTGTTTTACCGGCTCAATGTTTTTCCCATCCATCTGCCGCCGTTGCGTGAACGCAAAGACGATATTTTGACGTTGCTTGAATACTTCGTCCAGCGCTTTGGCCGAAAGCTAGGCAAGACCTTCTCGCACATCGACAAGCGCACTGTCGAGTTATTTAGATCGTATGATTGGCCGGGGAATGTCCGCGAGTTGCAGAATGTGGTTGAGAGGTCGGTAATCCTAAATCCCGGCGATGTTTTTTGTGTGGATGAAGCCTGGCTATCTGTAGGCATCGCGAAGACGCGGCCGGCGCAGCGCATGCTTGAGGAGCCTGCCAACGGCGATTCGAACCGCGAACGGCAGATCATTGAAGCGGCGCTCGCCGAAAGTGGAGGCCGGGTTTACGGCGCCAACGGAGCTGCAGCCAAACTTCGAGTCCCACCCTCGACCCTAGATTCCAAGATCAAGAAATTGCGAATCCATAAGAGCCGCTTCAAACTCTGCTAACCACTATCTATGGCTGCCCCGCCGTTGCCTTTCTTTCTGTCATTCCCGAAGGGAATCTGCTTGTAACCGTCTGTGAGATTTATACTCTCTCGAAAATCATCCTGGAAAATCTGACCATCAACTCCTGGCCCCTACCATAACTTTGTCATCTCGACCGGAGTGTACATGGGCCTGCGTCCCACCCAAGGGGATGAAAATCGGAGCCCCGGCTTGGTCGGCAATCAGGCTGTGAATTAGCTAAGCTGGAGGTGGCGTGAAACGGTAAAGACCCTCTTCGCTCTGGGTGAGTTGAGACCGTACCGGAGTTTGGTCTGGGATGTGCGTTTTGAACCTATGAGTGTCGCGCTATCCGTCCCTGAACGGGAAGGGTGGTAGCTCGTGAGAGTGCGTAAGTCTTTCGCCGCGCGTCCTACCCTTCCGCGTCAAGGAGGGAACTATGTTAGGTAGGGTAGCAGGGATTGACGTCCATAAGAAAGTGCTGATGGTGGTGGTAATTGAAGTAAGCGAACAGGGTGGGACAGTGAAGCGCAAACGGTTCGGCACCCTAGCCGGCGAGTTGCGTTTAATGTCGGACTGGCTGCGGGAAGAGGGGGTGGAGGAAGCCGTGATGGAATCGACCGCCCAGTACTGGAGGCCGGTGTGGTATGAGCTGGAGCCGCAGATGCGTTTGCATCTGGCGCAGGCGTACTCTAACCGCGCCCCGCGCGGACGCAAGCACGATTTTCGCGATGCCGAACGTCTGGTGCGGCGGTTGCTAGCCGACGAGCTTACCCTGAGCTTCGTGCCTAGTGGCGAACAGCGCAGTTGGCGCACGATGACGCGCATGAAGACTCATCTCACCCAGGACCAATCGCGGCTGCATTCCCAAATCGAGTGTCTGCTGGAGGAGATGCGCATCAAGTTGTCCAGTGTAATCAGCGATCTGCTGGGAGTCAGCGGATACCGTATCTTACGCGCCTTGGCCAAAGGGGAAACCGACGCGAAGAAATTAGCTGCCCTCAAAGATGATCGGCTGCGTGCGAGCGAGCAGCAACTGGTGGATGCCCTGAGCGGGAATGTCCAGCCCTACCACCAGCAATTGCTGGGGCTCTATCTGGACCGTTACGATCTCATCGCCACACAGATCGAGCAGCTCAATCAGATGGCCGCCGAATCCATGCAGAAGCATCAGCAAGCAGTGGAGCGCCTGGCGCAGGTTCCTGGTTTCGGGGTCGACTCCGCCCAGCAGGTAATCGCCGAAGTAGGAGTGGAGGCCAGCACCTTTGATTCAGCCGCCAAGCTGACCTCGTGGGTGGGAACCAATCCAGGGCGGGAGGAAAGCGCGGAACAGAACCACAACAGCCACTCGGCCAAAGGCAATCGCTATCTGCGCCGTATCCTCAACCAAGCTGCACATGCGGCAGTGAAGAAACAAGGCTGCCACTTTCAAGCCGTGTTCCGGCATCTTCTGCCACGGCTGGGCTATAAGGGAGCCATTTGGGCTGTGGCTCACCGCCTCTGCCGCTTGGTCTGGAAGATCTTGCATGAACGAGTTCCATACGTGGAGCATGGCAGCGAACCCAACCCCAGAGCGAAACAGCAACGCGCCCGCAAATTGCTACAAAATCTGCACAGGCTCGGCTATCAAGTCACCATTGAACCTCTAAGCTAAATATCTCCAATCCGGGGGCACCCCCTATGAAAGAGATCTTCCCAGGATGATTTTCGAGAGAGCGAAGCGAAGTGGAGAGATCTGCGGTTATGTGTGCGTAACCGCGGATCCCCTCCACTCCGCTCTATTCTCGCTCAGATGTGGGAAAACCGCAGATCTCTCCACTTCGCTTCGCTCCGGTCGAGATGACAAAGTTAGGTGTAGTTGCCAGCCAAGCCTTCGTCAACCCCATTTTCATTCTCTTGGGTGGGCCGCAGGCCCATGAACGCTCCAGTCGAGATGACAAATTCAAACCCACCACCGATCGAGGGTGGGAAGCCACAAATGTATGCACCATAAGAGGAAACACGATTTCCTCGATTTCCGCGAAAACCACGATACCAAATAATCCTCCCTCGACCCGTTTTTCCAAGCACTTACAAATGGCATCCGGCTTGCTCCTGTGAGGAGGATATGTTCAAAAGGATCGCGGTGGCCTTTGACGAATCGCCGGGGACGTTTCATGCGCTGACTGCAGCCATTTCTCTTGCCAAGACCCTCGGCTCCGAACTACAGACGGTCACCGTCGTAGAGCCCCCGGTTGCTTACAAGGGGTACGTTCTTGCTGCACCCCTCTTAGCACGGGTTCTAAGCGAAGACAGAGTGAAGTTCTACGAGCAGTTACAAGACAAGGCTCTGGCGGAGGGCCGGAGACATGACATTGCGATCCGCTCGAATCTCGTTACCGGCGATCAGGTTGAAGCAATTGTTGAGTTCCTGCGCCAGGAGAAGATGGACCTCCTGGTGGTCGGCCTCCACAGATACACTCCGCGGATAGCACGCCTATGGAGCACGGTATTCGCACTTGAGCAAAAGGCTCCCTGCAGCGTACTGGGTGTCCACTGAATGGGCATTGGGGAAGGTCGATGCACATTCCTTCGATGGCCAGACTCAGTCTGGTCTTATCGCTCCTTCTGTTCTCATTCTCGCAAGAGCCGGGGTGGGCGCAGTGCGCGGGTATAGCTTCAACCCCCCGCGCAGCATCCGATTGCGCCGCTCGCGAGATTCCCGTGGGAAAGATCGCGACGCTCGACCCGGCCCACCCCTATTCATTAGCGGAGCTGGTCGATATTGCGGAGCACAACAATCCGCGGACGCGCGTCACTTGGGAGCGCGCCAAGCAGAAGGCGGAACAGCTCGGCATCGCGAAGAGCGCCTATTATCCGGTGCTGACGGGGATTGCCACCTTCGCGAATCAACGGGCAATCGAACCCTTTCCCGAACCGCTTGCGCCGCGCGGCTACATCATGAGCGAAGCTACAGTTGTGCAGCCTGAAATTGCACTGCAATATCTTGTCTTCGATTTTGGCGGGAGAGAGGCTAATATCGGCGCAGCCAAAGCCGGGGCCTTGGCTGCCGGGGCCGACTTCATCCAGGCGAACCAGGAAGTGGCTTTTCAGGTCGCCACCGGCTATTACAAACTGGTTACCGCGCAAGAGCGCCTTCAGGCTGCACAGGAAACTCTGAACACTGCGCAGACAACGCAGGATGCCGCCGAAGACCGGCTACAGAACGGACGAGCCACTCTGCCCGATGTTCTCAATGCCAGGGCGGAAACATCGCAAGATGTCTTCGATTTGGAATCGGCCGACGGCGATGAAAAAATAGCGCGCGTCACTTTGGCCGAAGACCTCGGCGTCGACCCATCGCCGAACATCGTCATCAATGCTCAAAAGAATGCTCCTCTGCCTGAATCGCTGACCCTCTCCATCGATGAGCTGATCAATCGCGCCATGGCTGACCGCCCCGACCTGATGGCCCAGATCGCGGAGATTCGCGCCGCGGACAATGAGGTCCGCTCCGCCAAGGCGGAATACCGTCCACAGATCGTGCTCTCCGCTTCGGGGGCGCAACAAGCCATTTGGCCATCCGTCGACTACGGTCAAGTCGGAGCGGCCAATGAACCGGTATGGTCCGCTTCGCTCGGGGTGGAGTGGCGAATCTTCGACGGGGGCGAGCGGAAGAATCGGCTGGCCATGGCCGAATCAAGAAAGCGTGAGGCCCAGGATGAGTTCACGGACAAGCATGACCAGGCTCAACGCGAAGTCTGGACCGCTTTCATCGGCTTCCGCACAGCACTGAGGCAGGAACAGGCAGCCGTGGCGCTGATTGACTCGGCCAGCACCTCGTACTCGGCATCGCTCGATGCCTATAAGTACGGCGTCAAGAACCTGGTCGACGTGGTCACGGCGGAAAAGCAGCTGGCGCTGGCCCGGCTCTCCTCCGTTTCGGCGCGCTCTCAACTCTTTCTGCAGGCAGTCCAACTCGAATTCGTAACCGGGAACCTGTTACGAAGCTTGCCCCCCGCGACCAAACTACAAACACAGGATGGCCAAAAACCATGACCAGAGAGCGGCTATTCGGAGTTACAGTCGCGTGCCTCTTATGCTCCGGATGCAGCCGCGCGCCTTCCATCTCTATCATCGGCTCGTTTTTCCCGGTGTGGATGGTTTCGCTCGCCGCCGGCGTGATCTTTGCCTTCGCCGTTCGTTTTCTACTGCTGCGCTACCGGCTGGAGTCGGAAGTGGGCCCGGTGGCCATTTTCTATCCATGCGTGGTTGCGCTCTTCACCTGCCTGTTGTGGCTGATTTTCTTCCGATAGGACAATGTATGAAACAGGACTCTGAGAACCTGAATCGCAAGCGGCTGGGGCGGCGGATATATATCGGAGTCGTCGTGGCTGCTGTGGTTGCATTGCTGCTGGTCATTCTGGATACCGAGCGTAATCCGCGGACCGACGATGCCAGCGTAAGGGCGAACTTCATCGAGATAGCCCCTGAGGTCGCTGGACGTCTCGTCCAGTTGCCGGTGAAAGACAATGCCTTTGTCAAGCAGGGGGACCTGCTCTTCGTCATTGATCCACGCGACTATGAGTACGCTCTCGAACAGGCGCTTTCCGACCAGGAGAACCTGAAACAGCGGATCATCGATACCAGGCGTAAAATCGCGGCGCAGAACAGCGCCGTCCAGGCAGCAAGCGCTGCGGTCCATACCTCCACGACTGCAATAAGCACCGCTGGAAGCGGAGTTGATTTGGCCAAGGCAACGGTATTACGCGCACAGGCTACAGCCGCCGCCGCTGAGGCTCAGCTCAAGTACGCCACCAATGACTTCCATCGGATTGAGCCGCTGCTGCGCAAGCAATATGTAACTGTCGACCAGGTAGATCAAGCCAACACGGCTGTGCGCGTAGCTCAGGGCAGCTACGATGAAGCCGTGGCCGCGCTGAGCGAGGCGCGGGCCCAGGAGACGCAGGCGGTTCTTCGCCAGCAGGAAGCCGACGACCAGGCATTCGAATCGCGCGCAAAACTGGGGCAATCGATTCATATTGTCGACACCCTGGATATTCTTGAGTCCCAACTGCCCGGCGTGGCTGCAAAGGTCGATCAGGCCCGGGTCGACCTCGAGCGATGCCGCGTCGTCGCCCCCTTCAATGCCTATGTGACCAATATGAACATCTCAGTGGGCGCTTACGCCCGGCCGGGCACTGCGATGTTCACGCTCATCGACACTCGCAAGTGGTGGGTGGTCGCCAACTATCGCGAAGCGAAGGTAAGGAACATTCATATCGGCTCGCCGGTCGATGTATACCTCATGGGACATCCGGAGAGAAAGTTCAGCGGACTGGTGGAGAGTATCGGGTATGGCGTGTTTCCCGAGGACGGCGGTGTGGCCGCCGGGCTTCCCAATATTGAACGGACACTCAATTGGGTGCATCTCTCAACCCGCTTCCCGGTTCGTGTTCTTGTTCAGAACCCCGATCCCCGGTTGTTCCGCATCGGGGCAACGGCGGTGACGGTGGTGAGATAGCCGGATGGCGAAAGACTTCTCATTCCCGGAGCCCGCCCCGTGGCTCGAACGCTTCTGGCAGGATCTCCAGCCCGCGCCCGGGCGTCTCGATAAAACTCTCCGCATGACACTCGCGTCGCTGCTCGTGCTGGTCTTGATGCTGGTACTGCAGATGCCGTTCGTCGCCTATGGTTTGTACTTCATTTTTCTCATCGGACGAGAGAGTCCTTCGGTATCCGTGCGAAGCGCCTTTGCCTCTGTCGTGGCGATAGTGCTCGTGATTGCGGCCGAGATGGCTGTTGTCATTCTCAGCGACAACGACCCTATGGCGCGGGTGCTCAGCGTTGCCGTTATGACCTTCATTGGCGGAATGTTTCTTGTGTGCACCAGCCAGCCCGCGCTGGGCACAATCGTCGGGTTCATCTACTGCGCCGTCATTGCCTTCTGGGAAACTCACGCGCCTGAGGACACGCTGGTAAAGAACTCGCTTCGCCTGCTGGCTGCATTTGCGATTTCCGCAGCCTGCGGCGTGGCCGTGGAATATGTCTTTGGCGCGCGCTCCCCGGCCGATCGCCTGGAAGAGCAGTTCCGCATTCGCTACCGGGCTTTGCAGGAGATGTTCGGCCTGTACGCGCACGAGGTCAGCCCGAAGCAACGCTTCGATGCCGCCACCCGGGTGTCGCGGCTTGCGGCTGCGGGGCAGTCAGGGATGATGGATCTGTATTACCAGATCGTCGACCGCAATCTCGACGCCGGCAACCTTCCCATCGCAACGCGCGTGCATATTACGATGCTGGCCGAACTAATGGATGATTCCGCGGCCTTTGGCCTGCAGAGCGAGAGCGAAGAAGATCCCGAAGTTCAACAGCGTTGTGCGCGCATTGCTGAACAATGCGGCCGCCTGATCCCTGCAGCTATTCCTCAATCGGAGCAGCGCCTGGGCCCCGGCCCGCCGGCAACGAATAATCTGCTCGATCGGGTGGAAGTGACTATCCACTCCATCCTGGTAATGCCGGTCGATCTGGGCCCTGCGAAGAACAAGGAATTGGCTGTCTTGCCCTCCAGAGATGTCCCCTTTATGATTCCGGGTGCGATTAAAGATAAGGACAATATCGCCTTCGCTCTCAAGATAAGTCTCTGCGCCACGCTGTGCTACATCGTGTATAACGCGATCGATTGGCCGGGAATATCGACAGCCGTCACTACAGTGATGGTTACAGGACTGAGCACCACGGCAGCGATGAAACAGCGCTTCACCCTTCGCATACTGGGCTCGCTCATGGGCGGCCTGATCCTGGGGCTTGGAACCATCGCGTTTCTCTTTCCTCACATGGACTCGATTACTTCGCTCGTCGTCCTGGTAGGCGCGGTCGCGTTTGCCGCATCATGGATCGCCGGAGGCCCACGGTTCAACTACCTGGGTCTTCAGATTGCATTTTCCTATTACCTGGTCGCGCTTTTGGATTCTAGCGCGTCCACCGAGCTGGCGCCTGCCCGCGATCGATTTATCGGGATATTCTTTGCTCTCGTCATCATGTGGTTCGTATTCGATCAGATCTGGCCGGTGCGCACGGTGACCGCCATGCGCCGGCTACTGGGCACCGTCCTCAGAGGAGGGGCCAGCCTTTTTCTGCTCATTGACAACGTCAGCCAGCACGATCAACTTCTTCGGGAAACGGAAAGCCTGCGCGACCGTCTGGGAAAGAATATCTCCGCCCTCCGTACCATGAGCGAAGCTGTCGAATTCGAATTCGGTCCCGATCGTGAGCAGCACGTTCGTTCCAGTGAATTGATCCTTCAGATCTCCATCACGGCTGCGGCGCTGATCTGGAACCAGGTCGCAGTCCTGCACGATGAACGAGACATAAGCTTTTTTGCCGAACCCGGTCTGGTAGAGATGCGCCAGAAACTGGCGGAGCACATGAACCGCATGGCTGAGGCTATAGCCCGGAAGACGGGCTTTCCTTCAGAATCCTCAGCCGGGCTTGGCAGCCCTTCGCTGTTGAATAGCGAGCACAATGGCGAATACGCCCGGAATACGATTGCCCGCTTCGAAGACCTGCAAAAGCTGGCCTTAGCCCTCAGCCACGAAGTATAGCCCCAAACGCTGCCTCCGCCTTTGCCTTTGCCTTTCTTTCTATTCTGCCCTTGCCTTTCTTATCTGCCTTTGCTTTTCTTTCTGTCATTCCCGCAGGGAATCTGCTTCTGCTTTTGCCTTTCTTTCTGTCATTCCCGCAGGGAATCTGCTTCTGCTTTTGCCTTTCTTTCTGTCATTCCCGCAGGGAATCTGCTTCTGCCCTTGCTTTTCTTTCTGTCATTCCCGCAAGGAATCTGCTTTTCGTCTCTCGGGCATACCCGGTGTCTGGAGCGACGGGACAGAACTTCTCGCGTGTGAGTGGCGCAGCACACGTAGCAAACAAACCCAGGTTAGCTTCGCGAACCTGGGGCACCCGGTTTTTCAACTTCGCTGAGAGATCTGTTTAGCCCTAGAGGGAAACACGAGTTCCACGAATTCCGCGAAAAACCCGATAACCAATCTGCCTTCTTCCCCCCGCCTTTTCAAGCGTTTACGAGTGGCATCCGGCCTGCAGTGATAAGACCCGCAGACTTGGCCGTAGTCTACGCTCCGGCGGGGAGGCGATGCCAATGACCTTCAGGATTGAACGGCTCGCCGCCGGGGAGAATGCCATCGTGCTGCGTGTGTGTGGACGGATGCACATCGAATGTGTGAACACGCTCCAGGAACTGATTGAACAGGAACTGATCGAAGCGGAAAACACCAAGATCGCACTCGACCTTTCGGAGATAACGCTGGCTGATAGCGACGCAGCCACGTTTCTCGCCATTTGCGAGATCGAAGGGATCGAACTTAGGAATTGCCCCGCCTTTCTTCGTGGGTGGGTTGCCAGAGAACAGGCGCGCATGGGAGGACAAAAATGAAAAGCACATACAAAGCAGTGGAAGTCTCCGCACCCGGAGTCCTTCGCATAGTGGAACGGAAACTCTCCGAGCCCGGAGCGGGTCAGGTCCGGATTCGCGTAGAAGCATGCGGAATCTGTCACACCGATGCGGCCACGGTGACGGGAACCTATCCCGGCCTGACACTGCCGCGTGTTCCCGGACATGAAGTGGTTGGCCGCATTGAAGCCCTGGGCAGCGGAGTGTCCGGGTGGAAGATCGGTCAACGGGTCGGCGTCGGCCTCATCGCCGGCGAAGACGGGGTCTGCGAGCCCTGCCGGCGCGGAGACATGGTGAATTGTCAGAACCCCGTGGTATCGGGAGTAACCGCGGATGGCGGATATGCGGAGGTGATGATCGCCGAAGCGCGCGGCCTCGCTTCCATTCCCGATGAGATCGCGTCGGCCGAAGCCGCCCCTCTCCTCTGCGCGGGAATCACGACTTATAACGCTCTTCGCAACGCCGGCTTACGCGGCGGAGATCTGGTCGCGGTGCAGGGCATCGGCGGCCTTGGGCATCTCGGCATCCAGTTTGCCCGGCGCATGGGATTCCATACGGTCGCAATAGGACGCGGCCGCGGCAAGGAAAAGCTGGCCAAAGATTTGGGCGCGCACTTCTACATCGATGCCGCCGCCGAGGATGCCGCAGCCGCGCTGCAGCGAATGGGCGGCGCCAGAGCGATTCTGGCGACAGGAACCAGCGGCGCCGCTATGGGGCCGCTGGTCTCCGGCCTGGCAGCCCGCGGAAAGCTCATCGTGGTCGGTGTGCCCGGGGACCCGTTGCAATTGAATGCGTTCCCGCTTGTCTTTGGCGGGCGCTCGATTGATGGGAGCCTGACCGGCACGGCCATCGATCAGGAGGACACGCTTGCCTTCAGCGTGCTCGAGACTATCCGCCCCATGATCGAGACATTTCCTCTCGAACAGGCTGCCGATGCTTACGATTACATGATGCAAGGCAAGGCCCGCTTCCGCACCGTGCTGGTTATAAACAACGGGAACAACTAAGAGCGCGGATGCCGGGCAGTTTCCACGGCAGCTTCGACGATGTCCAGCCGGAACCAGCAGATCACCTGTTTCCGCCCTACACCATGGAAAAGGTGCAGGCAGTCAATCAAGTGGTTTGACTAATAGGCCTTTTTTTGAACTACTGAAGTATCTCTTGCTGCAGAAGAGCGGCTGACCCGAGCCTCTGCCGGGCGCCGAATCGAGATTTTGCAATGAGTTCGTCCAGACGCTCGCCAATTACCGAGATACCGCGCGAGATCCGCGAACAAGAGCAAGAGATTGAGTCGATCTTTCGCAATCTGATCCGGTGTGGCGATTGTGTGAAGTTACACCGTTCAGACGATTCACCCGGCGATACGCAGAAAAAAACCGCCGGTGCGTGGATCTTGGTTGCCGTGCTCGGATTCATCAGCATCGTCGGTTTCTATCTCTTGTGGCTCAGAGTTGCCGGAGAAATACCGTCACTCCACGGCAGACAGCCGGCAATTTCGCCGGAGCTAAGGCAGCCCATCCAGGAGTTAGCTTCGCCGGTGATGACGAAGTTGCAATAGAACCGGTTCCATTGATCCCGATCCGTCAATGAAACAACTAGTTGGGAGGGGGAAGTGGAGGATTCTTGAAGACCGACCGCTGTAGTTGCTGCTGGAGAAGGGACTGCTGGACCATGTAGTCGAAGACCCGGCCCTCGACCGCCGCGCCGCCGCCTGCGCGGCGAAGCAGAATGTTATAAGCAATGCGCGAGATGAGAGCGGCATCTGCGGCCTCGGCCGCACTGTCGCCGACCGCCTTGCCATTTTCATTGAAGAAGCGAACCCGCTGCGCGGCGACGATTCCGTTGAAGAAATCGATCGCATGAGGGCAATTTCGTCCCACGTGGGCATAGGCATCCTGCGCGTCGTCTCCCAGACGTTCATAGGAGGATTTCAGCACGGCACGCTCGCTGGCGATAAAAGCCTCGCCCGGGACAGGCTTGTGGAGGTTCTGCGCGAGCCACACGGTGCAGCCGCGCAGGGCGATCAGCGTCGCTTCAGTGACGATGCGCTGGTGGCGCTGGTCAAAGACGACGACCGGGTCGTACTTTTCGGCGAGGATGTACTCGATGTCATTGTGAGGGACATTGGCGGCAATGTCATAGCGCCACAACTCGCGCAGGCGAGGCGCATCCTTGGGGTGGCGGCCTGCATTGGTCAACGTTGTGGCGATGAGACCGTCGCGGCGAATTACGTTTTGAGGAGCCCTGCTCATCGAATCCGTCACCTCGCGCGCAACCTGTCCGCGTTCATCGGGCGAGAGTCTTGTCTGGGTGACGAACTGCAGCAGGTCGATATTGCTCTCTATCGCCTGTGCAGTCTGGTTTGCCGAGCTGTCTGCCCTCAGGCTGAAAGCCAAGGTCAGAGTAGCCAGGGCAACGATGCAGCATTTTACCGGCTTGTTCACCGCACTCTCCAGGATTGCAAGGTTGAAGGATGCTTTCCGGTTGCAGTGCGCTGCTCAAAGGCTTATTAAATGCCGGTGAATCGGAGAGATGGGGCGTCTTTGCCTTTCTTTCTGTCATCTCCCGCGCCTTTGCTTTTCTTTCTGTCATTCCCGAAGGGAATCTGCTTTTACCGTCTTTGCTTTTCCGGAGTCCCCGGCAAGCGAAGCCGTAATGATTCGATCTACTGACGTACGGCCTGTGAAGGCTGGAAAAAAAGCTAAGGTTTTGTTGAAGGGGCACGGCTTCAGCCGTGCCGTAAGTGCCTCAAAACTCGAATCGGCTTTAGCCGCTGAGGGACCGTCGCTCCGCAGCCCGCAATCCTCAGGGGCTAAAAGCCCTATGATTTTTGCGTGACGTTACAGCACGGCTGAAGTTGTGCCCTGATACAAAGCCACACTCTCTCCGCAGCCTGTTTAGCCCAAAAACTTGATGACCAATGACCCTAGGATGAGCAACAGCCCCTGATTGGCGGCCCACCCAAGGGGCCACGCCCTGCTCCAGAGCTTGCGAATGCCGTCCCTGAATTCTCTCCCTATCTGGAGAGGTTAGGCTCTGCCATCTCTTGGTTTTGAAGCTCGTCCCTTCAAACAAATCCTGGGTGCCCCATATCTGACGCGTTCTTTGCGTCAGATGTGGGATTCCACGATTCTCGATGGACGATGTCCTGATCACAGCCAACTGCGAAAATACTCTAGTGTCCTGAGTCATTAACTCGCCGACAAATTTGTCATCTCAGATACCAACTGTCGCCATGATTGTCGCCGGACTACTGACTCGGGCTTTCGGTTTTGAAGCTCATCCTTTCAGCAAATCCCGGGTGCCCCAGGTCCCGATTCTGGGACCTGGGATTCCGCAGACCTTGGTGGACAGTTGCCTGTAGTTCAGAGAAAAAGCTCCAGGCTAGCTGCGCGAGCCTTGGGGCACGCGGCTCTGCACCAGAAACGCTTTCCGCTACACTGAAGCCCAGCTTTGGAGTTGAATCGAATCCTTCCCCGGTACTCATCCATCCAATTGCTGGGGATCTCAATGCCGAAAGTGGTTCGTTTTCATGAAACCGGCGGTCCGGAAGTATTGAAATTCGAGGATGTGCCGCCGCAACGGCCTGGAACGGACGAGGTCCGCTTGAAGGTGCAAGCGATTGGGCTGAACCGTGCCGAGTCAATGTTTTATCGCGGACAATATATCTATCAGCCCAAGCTGCCTGCGGGACTGGGTTATGAAGCGGCCGGAATCGTAGAGGCCGTCGGTCCCGATGTGGACGAGAGCTGGATCGGCAGGCGGGTCTCGACCGTTCCGGCATTTTCTCTCAACGAATACAGCATGGTGGGCGAAACCGCCGTGGCTCCGGTTGAAGCGCTTGCTGAGTATCCGGCGAACCTGTCTCCGGCGGAAGGTGCCGCCATCTGGATGCAGTATGTGACCGCGTATGGGGCTCTGAAGGCCATCGCCAAGGTGACGAAGGGCGATTTCGTCGTGATTACCGCCGCCTCAAGCAGCGTAGGACTGGCCGCAATTGAGATCGCGAAGGCAGAGGGCGGCATCGCCATCGCTACCACGCGCAAGAGCAATAAGAAAGAAGACCTGGTGAAGCTCGGCGCAGATCATGTTATCGCTACGGACGAAGAGGATTATGTGAAAAGGGTCGCCGAAATCACGGGAGGAAAGGGCGCTCGCGTGACCTTCGATGCGGTCGCCGGACCTATTATGGAGAAACTGGCGGCGGCAGCTCAACCCGGCGGTATTATTTTTGCTTATGGCGCCCTTTCCGGGCAGCCTACTCCGTTTCCTCTGTTTACGGCCCTGCCCAAGGGCTTATCCATTCGCGGCTACACATTGCTGGAAATCACGCGGGTCCCGGAAAAGCTGGCTATCGCGAAGAAATATATTTATGACCGGTTGACCGACGGGCATTTTCATCCGAAGATCGCAAAGACGTTTCCATTTGCACAGACGGTCGATGCGTACAGATACCTGGAATCGAACGCGCAGGTTGGAAAAATTGTGGTCACAGTGCCGTAAGGTTACTGTAACCAGGAGCGGGCCGTGGTCGTATTCCCCTCACTACGTTTGCCCCGGAAGTATCGTCAGCTCGGCATTGTTCTAACGCTGGGACCGTGGATCGCATCCAACTTCGTCTCATGCGCCCAGGTGATTGAAGCCGGCCGTTATGCGCCTCGCGCGGTAGAGGTCATGCATGGTTTTCGTCTTGCAACCCTTGGCTGGTTGGGCCCATTCGCGCTTTCGTTTGCATGGTACGCTAACATCCCATATTTCTATTCCATCTGGAAGCTGTTTCGTGGCCAAGCATCGCAGCGTGCCGCCCTGATTGCCTTCTGCCTGGCGCTGACTGCTTTGCTTCCCCACGCGATCTACAGCGAAGTTGATGGATGGCATCGGGCATACATCACCGGCCCGGCGCTCTGGTTGTGGCTGTGCGCGTTTGCAATCAACCTGGCCCTGGCCGGGCCATCGCCACGGTCTAATTCGTAAATAATCTCTGGGCGCGCTTGGCCATCAGCCCGCCGCATTCAAGTTCATTGCTGCGCCCACGGTGGCCAAGTCGGTCAATACACTGTCGCCTAGGAACTCCAGCGTCAGCAGTGCGCGATCGGCCGCGTCCTGATGTCCGGCTCCACATGCGTCGCGAACAACTATAGGTACAAATCCGAGATCCGCGCCGTGGCGGCAGGTTATATCGATCCCAATCTCCATAGCCACTCCGGCGATGAGAAAAGAGTTTATCCCGCAGTCGCGCAGCGCCATGGCTAGAGGAGTTCCTTCAAACGCCGACATGGTGAGCTTGTCAAAGATCGCTTCGCTGGGCAGCGGCTCCAGTTCGTGCGCGATCTGAAATGCGGGGCTGTCGCGCAGAAACCAGGGCTGCACCTTCTCCGGATCGTCCACGCGCTGCCATGACATGGCCTGGCGAAATTGGAATGCGCCCATTAACTGTCTCGGCAAAGAGAGATGCCGGGTATGAAACACGCGCATGCCGGCTCCCCGCGCCATCTCCAGCGCTTGCTTCACCCGCGCCGTAATTAGAGCGCCATCTTTGATTTGCCGAACGATACCCACTTGCATGTCGTACACGATCAGTACACAACGCTTTGGGTCTACCAGTTCTCGAAGGCTCTCCGGAATCTCTAATCCATTGATAGATTTCATTTTTATCTCTTCAGCATCGCCGGCGAGTCAGCGGTTTCGCCTACGCATTATCTTAAACGCTGGTTCTCACGTGAGCCGTCCATTTGGTTTACACGATGAACCGATTTATGTATGCTTCTTATGGAGCATCTCCGGAGGAGAGAATGCAGACAGATGCCATGCTTGGCATGTCGCTGCGCGGAGAGGAACTCCGGTACGTCACGGCGCATTTCCGCGACCTGCAGGGGCTGCGCACGGCGCCGCTGTGGGCGGAGCTTCTGATACTTGCCGGGATGGCCAGCTCAGATGTCCTCTCGCGCCAGCACCTGGTGGCAACTGCTCTCGCGATAATTCTGCTTAATTTTGCATGGCTTTTCTGGAGCAGGCGCTTCTACGAGCGGCGATTCGGAGTCGTCACTGCGCCTGAACGGCCGGTTCCCTCGGGGCTCATCTCGATCATGCATCCGGAAGTACCGCCGTCACCTGGTGTCCGAGACTATGGAAACCGTAGCGGCCATCAGGCGGTGATCTTCTTCTTGTATGCTTTGTACCTTGTGCCCGAGATCTTTCGCCGATTCGATCATCGCTCCGGCCAGTTCGGCCTCCTCGCCGTAGCGTTCTTCCTCCTGCCCCGATGCTTTTTCCCCGCGCCAGCGAATGGGTTGATTCGCCTGCGACGCACTCTATCCTTCGCCGGTTCGATGATCATCCTTGCGGTGTACCTCAGCTACCTGTTTGCGCAAGTAGGAAAATGGCCCTACCTGGCAGCACTTTTTGCGACTCTGTTGCTGCTCGATATCTACGATCATTGGCTGCTCACTCGCTTGCTCCGCAGCGGCTCAGCGGAGGCTTCATATGAATGAATCTGACTCGCGGATCCCGGAGATCGACCGCATGGTGCACGAGCCGGCTCGGCTGGCCATCCTTACCGTGCTGTCCTCGTGCGAGCGCGCTGATTTTCTGTTTCTGGAGCGAGCGACCGGACTCACGCGCGGGAATCTTTCGGTGCAGCTCACGCGGCTGGAAGAGGCCGGCCTGATCGAGATCCAGAAGACCATCGAGCGCAAGCGCACGCTGACCACGGCTGCGTTGACCGGCTGGGGCCGCAGAGCGCTGGATTCCTACTGGGAAAGTATGGAAGCTCTGCGAGCAGCAGCAAAGAGTGTTTCCCCGAGCTCAGCAAGAGCAGCGAAACCGGGCCGCCGTATTCCGGGACGGCTTGCTCCAGCTCGAAGCTGAGACATCGGTTCTTAACCGCCGCTAGGGGCGGCCGGCGCGAACGGCGGTAAAAGCATGGTGCTGGCTATTTTCAGGCCGCCCCTGCGGGGCTCTTCCGAAGTTTTGAAGGGTACGGCCTTCAGGCCGTACGTAAGTGCTTGAAAAGCAGTTCGGCTTTAGCCGCTGAGGGGACAGTTTTCGCACTCTCTTCGGTCTTTTTCCGCAACCGGTGAAGGCCGTACCTTCAACCGTGAGGAGCTAAGCTGAATGTGGGGAGGGCTAAAATGTGCGGCCGTTACGTTCGCCGTTCAGACAAACAGCGCATCGCCGAAGCCTTTGAAACGGGGGCGGCAGACGACTTCACCTTCCAGCTAGAGCCGTCATACAACGTCGCTCCCCAGTCCACACAGCCGATTGTCCGCCTGAACAGAGAAACAGGTCGGCGCGAACTCGCTCTGATGCGCTGGGGCCTCATTCCGTACTGGGCCAAGGATGCCAAGATCGGATCCAGGTCTATCAACGCCAGGGCGGAAACCGTCACGACGAACCCGGCATTCCGCGAGGCGGTGAAGTGCCGCCGTTGTCTGGTCCCCGCCGACCTGTTCTACGAGTGGCAAAAGATAGACGCTAAGACGAAACAGCCGTATGCCATAGGGCTGAAGGACGGTAATCTGTTCGCCTTCGCCGGTCTATGGGAGCGCTGGAAGGACAGCGCCACGGGACAGCCGCTTGAGACTTACACGATCATCACCACCGATCCCAACGAACTGCTGGAATCGTTCCATGATCGGATGCCGGCCATTCTCCCACGGCGGGATTACCAACGATGGCTTGCGCCTGCCGATCCTTCACACCTGCCAATTGACCTGTTAAGGCCGTATCCGGCTGAAGAGCTGGTGAGCTGGAAGGTGAGCCCCACCGTGGGCAATGTCAGGAACGATGAGCCCGGACTGTGCGTTGAATCTGAATCTCCGCCGAATTCACCCTGAAGGGGAGCGTGCAGGAAGCTATTGACTCCGTATGAGTTATGGTGGGCGCAGCAGGATTCGAACCTACGACTTCCACCGTGTGAATTTTTTGCCGGGTGCCCTAGGTCCCGATTCTGGGACCTGGGATTCCACAAATCTCGCCGGCTTGGATCCTTAAATCCCACGTCCGAAAATCCGGACGTGGGACACCCAGTATGTGGTCTGACAGAAAACGAAACGAGTCCCGCAGGGGACGGCAAGAAAATAGCCCAGCACGTCAGTGCTGGGTTGGTAGGGGAAACACTCCAGTCCCGTAGGGACGACTGAAAAGGGGAGAGGGATGATCAGCCGTCCCTGCGGACTCGTTTTGCACGTCAATATCCCGAGTTTTTCCGCAACCTGCTCAAGCCGCTCTTGCGGCGCACGCGCAGGACGAGGCATCACTTATGTTGATACAGGAAACTAATACTGCGGGTTCTCAGAATGGTTTCGCGATCACGGCTATAATCCTGCCCGGTGCGCGACCAAGGATACGGCAGACCGCCTGTCAGTCCCTTCCAGAGTATCTGGTTGAAAAGTCCAGACGGGATATGGTCTTCGGTGCTCCAGTCGAAGCCACGGGTCAGATGTGCCCAATAACCGGCAGGATGAGCCTCTTGAAATACCGGGCCTAGCTGCCCCTCTTGCCGGGGTGAAGCGAGCGCTGTAGCAATCGGCGCAGGCGTGATGGCCGTGTAGGTCCAGGATGGCTGGCTGAGATCGAAAGCCGCAGCCATAGGACGCTGATAGGCGTCATTGAGATTAAGATAGCCAATCCCCAATACGTCTTCGATCGTTCGAACCATATTCACAGTTGAGTAGCGCTCATGAACAACGGCTCCTTGCTTGACGTATGGGCCGGCTACGAAGGCGATACTGCGATGGGCGTCGACATGATCCGGGCCGGCCTGTGCGTCGTCCTCAAGGATGAAGATCAGCGTCGAGTCTTTGTAGGGACTGTGAGCGATCTTCTCGATAAGCTTACCGACTGCGTAGTCGTTGTCTGCGGTCTGCTTTTCCGGAGTATTGATGCCATCGATGGCGGTTGCAAAGTTGCCTTCGTGGTCGTGCATGAAACGGACGAGTTCGAGGCTGGGCAGGTTGTGATTGGCGACATAGCCATTGAATTCCCGCTCCCACTCAAGCTCCCGGCGAAAATCCGGATAGGCATTATCGAACGCACGAAAATATGGATCGGTGCGGCCGATGAGTTGTGGATTGACCGGAACATCTACTACCGTGTGGCTCGCAAATGGATCCGGAACTTCAGGTGTCCTGGGTGGTATCCCGGATTCGAAACCATAGTTACGGACACTGAGGCCATGGCGCAATGCCGAGTCCCATAAATAGCCCTGCTGCTTCTGGCCTTCGGGGCCGTCCGGTGCGTTGTCGTTGTTCAAACCAGGGAGCAGATTGGGATCATTGGGGTAGTCGGGGTCGTGGACTTGACGCTCGGCAACCGTCGGCATATCAACATTGATGCCGCGAGGCGAACCTCGACCGGCATAGCTCAGGGGAACTGTCTTGACATTTAAATCGGTTTCGCGCGCGGATGTGCTCCAGGGCCAGCCATTCCCGCTCACCTCGCCGCTGCAGTAAAAGTTGTCGAGATCGACAAACTGATCCGCAAGCCCGTGCTGGTTTGGTGTGATGATTTTTCCGAACTCGGCTAGTCTGGGGTCGCCGTTGCCATGCTCAAGATCGCCAAGTACCTGATCATATGTCCGGTTCTCTTTAACGATGTAAATTACGTGTTTGATATGCTGGCGAAGCTCTGCCATCATCTGCTCGTCTTGCCTGACCGGCAACGTATTTAGGAAATTATTGGCGGCCGCCCTCTTGGTAAGCTGCGCGAGTTCCACCCGAGTCGGTACCGGAATGGCCTGTAAACCTGCCTTTTCGAGCTGCAGGATATACTGATTCGCGATCTGATGGGCCCGGAAGTTTTTGGCGGGCATAGGGGTACCATCATAGGACGAATTCGGACCGGGATTACTCTTGCTGTTCACGTCGTAGAGTGTCTTGCCGTCGCGGCTGATGCTGATTGACTGTGGATACCAGCCGGTCGGAATCAGCCCGATAACACGATGTGGCTGGCCCTGCGCGAGCGAAATCACTGCGATAGTGTTCATCCCTCCGTTGGTGACGTAGAGTGTCCTTTCATCGGGCGAGAGCACCAGGCTGTTCGGCGCTGCACCAGGGAGTTGTTTCGGGCCGGCTAGCGCGCCCTCGGGTGCGGTCGTGCGAATGGTCTCGACGATCCGGTTTGTCACGGTGTCGATCACTGAAACCCGGTCGCTATTGTCCGCAGCTACAAAGAGGCGCGTCTGAGCGATATTCAACACCATGCTGTTGGGATTGCCTTGCACGGGAATACGCTTAAGCAGTTTCGGGGCGGCTGGACTCGAAATATCGACTACGTCGATTTCCCGGTCGCGCTCGCTCGATATATATGCAACAGTATTTCCTTTGACCGCCACCCCAAATGGGGATTCGCCCCCGGCGACCCCGCTCTGAGCAGCATCGATGATACCCGGCCGCAGATCGAACTCGCCAACTTTTGAGTCACTGTCAAGATCGACAAGCGAGATCGCATCATTGTAGACATCGGCTGCAACCAGAGTCTTGCCATCAGCCGTTACGGCTATGTTTGCGACGGTGGGTTTCTGGAGGATGCCGACGCCGTGTCTGTGACCGAGCGCCACTGGTTTACCATCCTCGGCCCATACCTCGTTGGTTCTGGAGAATACATGGATGTCGTCATCCACTCCACCTGAAACGTAGAAATGATTGCCCCTAGGCGAGAAAGCCAAGCCGATGAAAGTGTTCGGCACCTCAAGAACTTGCGTCTGCTGGAGTTTATTGCCGGTCAGATCGAACACAAATACATACTCATTCGAATCGGCCGCATCTCTAATGCCTTGAGAATTGTTGAGCCGGTTATAACCGCTGGTTAGAACAAGCAGAGTTCTTCCATCGGGACTGATCGCCGTTTTTACTGCCTGGCCGACGGTGTAGCCTGGAAAATCCTTGAGGCCCGGATTGAGCTGCGAGAATGTTGCACCATCCGGCGCTAATGGAGTGATCAGTTGACCTGAAGGCATAGTCTGCGGCTGGCCGGTACTGTTCTGAGCACTAGCCGGCAGAACCATCCCTGCAAGGGCTAAGGCAGCAAGCAGAATGCCTTCTAATATACCGATTTGACGATTCATCAATTCACTTCTCCGTGGTATAAGTTATCGCCGATTCAACTACAACATTTCGACCCGCAACGGCGGGTACACTTTTCCGCGCACTCCGGTTACGCCTGCAGCGCTTCAGACAGGCTTTCGCGTGGCCTTGCGTCATCGCCTCATTTAAACACCCACGTCCGAAACTCCGGACGTGGGGTCACCCGGTTTTTCAACTTTGGCGAAAAATGCGAATTAGAACTGCATTTTTAGCGACAGTTGTATACGACGGGGGAAATTCTGTTCGGTGGCATTGGGCACAATCGCTTTACTCGCATCTGTTACCTGGCCAAGGATCGTGCCGCGATACTCCTGCGCTAAGGCGACGGGAGTACAGAGCAGGAGGAACAAAAGAAGTGTGAGATAACGATACTGCTTATGGAGACAACCGTCGGAATTCTCTGTCGCTGTTAACATCAACCTTCCCCTCTGAGGTTTCATGCAAAACCACTCCGGTATTCGTCCTCGCGCGCGGAGCATACCCGTCACGAAGCTGCTTTGGTGGTCTGCTACAGGTGAAAGAAGGCTTAGAGCGTCCGGTTCTGTTAAAACTTGTTAACAGAGAACGCCGCTCTGTTGCTCCTCTGGGTGGAAGCCCCCGTATTTATGCGGGGGTAGGAGCGCTTCAGAACTCGAAAAGCAGATTCCCATCGGGAATGACAGAAAGAAAAGCAACTGCGAATACGAAACAACCGGAGGGCCGCAGGCCTTCTTGCCGGTCTTTGCTTGTCTTTCTGTCATTCCCGATGGGAATCTGCTTCTTGTCTCTCTTCAGCGCTCCGGGAAATCCGACTCTGATCGGAATGGCATCTTTATGCTTCGACGGAGGCTGCAGGGGCGCTCACCATGTTCAGCTTCTCAATTGAAGCATGATCCAGCCTCAGCTTGCTCGCCTCAACCAGGTCGTTCAGGTGGCGGCTGCTGGTCGCGCTGGCGATGGGAGCGGTCACCCCAGGCTGCGCCGCCAGCCAAGCCAGGGCCACCCGCGCCGGGGTCGACTGATGCGCCTTGGCGACCTCGTCCAAAACGCGGAGAACGCTCAAGCCTCTCTCATTGAGGTATTTGCCCACTATCCCGCCGCGCGCCTTGCCATCGACATCCTTTTGACTGCGGTACTTGCCGGTGAGAAAGCCGCCTGCCAGGGAGAAGTAGGGAATAACTCCAAGGGTATGTTCCTGGACCACAAGCAACAACGTCGACTCAAATTCCTGCCGCTCCATCAGGTTGTAATGCGGCTGCAGCGAGATGTAACTCACCAGCCCATTGTCCTTGCTGGTCTTCAGAGCTTCTGCCAGGCGTGGGCCGCTGTAATTTGACGCGCCGATATGCCGCACCTTGCCCTGCATCACCAACTTATCGAAGGCGTTCAGGGTCTCTTCGAGCGGGGTCTCCGCGTCGTCGGTGTGCGCCTGGTAGAGGTCGATATAATCGGTCTGCAAGCGCCGCAGTGAATCTTCGACCGCCCGCGCGATGTACCCCGCCTTCAGCCCTTTCTTCCCATCGCCCATATCGACGCCAACCTTGGTCGCAAGGATCACATTGTCGCGCTTGCCGCCCTTACCCAGCCATTTTCCAAGGATCGTTTCCGACTCGCCGCCCTTTTGACCCGGTACCCATCGTGCATACACGTCAGCGGTATCGATGAAGTTCAACCCCGCTTCGAGAGCCGCATCCAGTTGCCGGAAGGAATCTGCTTCCGCTACCGTCCACCCATACACGTTGCCGCCCAGACAGATCACCGGAACTTCCAAATCGGACTTGCCCAGCTTGACTCGCTGCATACGCAGTCTCCCCCTCTAGTTCCGATGTGTGAGCGCATCGAAAGACGCAAATTTCCCTTGTCTATGCGGCGCCGCGATCTCTACACCTAACTTTGTCATCTCGACCGGAGCGAAGCGAAGTGGAGAGATTTGCGGTTTCCCACATCTGGCGCAAGCGATCTCTCCACCCCGCTTCGCTCTCTCGAAAAATCATCTCAGGAAATCCTGCCGCCACCGGTTGTGGTCTCCCACCCTTGCTACGCAAGAATGGGGCACCCTGAATCTGCTTCAAGTAGGGATCCAAAACCACCACCAATCGAGGGTGCCACAGGATGTGTGAGCGCTTCGAAGGACGCAAATTTCCCTTGTCTATGCGGCGCCGCGATCTGCATGACCCGGGACAATTTTGCATGAAATCCATGGGCTTTTTGGAGAAGACCGACGCCATCGATGCCGGGGTGATTGCTTGGTTTGCAGAGACTAAAAAATGCGTTGCCTGTCACCCGGCCTCGGCAGAGCAGCAACGGCTGAAGGCTTTGGTCATCCGTTTGCGCCAGCTCACCGACCTGCGGACCACGCAGCGCAACCAGCGCCGTCTGGTCACCGAGGCTACAGTGTTGGATTCCTTTAGCCAGGCCCTCACCTTTCTGGGGGCACAGATCCGCGCCATGGAAGTGGCCATCGCCCAGATGCTTGCCGTCGATCCTCTCTGGCGCAAGCTAGATGAGAGCTTCCGCACCATCAAGGGGGTGGCCGATCCGTACGGTCGCCCGTCTGATGGCCGAGTTGCCGGAGATAGGTATGCTTTCCAACAAGAAGATTGGCAAACTGGCCGGCGTGGCCCCGCTGGCCTGCGACAGCGGCAAGACTCAGGGCAAACGTCCGGTGCGTGGAGGACGGCGAAGCATCCGCGACATTCTCTTTGTGGTAGCTGGCGTCGTTGCCCGATATCATCCGGATTTTATCGCCTTCCGCGAGCGCTTGGCTCGAGCGGGCAAGCCGAAAAAAGTTATCCGCATTGCCCTGGCGCACAAGTTGCTAGTGCGGCTCAATGCTAAGGCGCGCGAGGTGCGCCAACAATTTGCCCAGCCGGCTGTTGCTGGAATTTAAAGAAGAGATTCGCCGCCGTCCCAAGCGTGGCGGAGTGAACCTTACCCTGCGGAAGCTTAGCGTTGCTCCTCTCGGAGTTTTGAACTCCACATCGGAGCGAAAGATTTCCCATGCCTTAAAAACTCCTGCGATGCTGGGAACTACACCGGCCCAATGAGGTGATTAGAAAAAATTCACACTTGACAAAACAGACAGTCGCTCCACTCCGCTTCGCTCCGGTCGAGATGACAAATAGGGTGGAGCGACTGATGAAACTGCCGCGGACTCGCTGACCGCTTTTTAGCTGACCGGCTTTTAGCTATCCGGTTCTTAGCTGACCGCTTCTCAGCTGCCTTTTCACACCTGCATAACTTCTCTTTCCTTGCTCTTGCACATCTCTTCCATGCGGCTGATCTCTTCGTCGGTAAGCTTCTGTATCTCCTCGAGCGAACGCTTCTCTTCGTCTTCGGAGATCTTCTTATCCTTGGCCGCTTTCTTGATGAAGTCGTTGCCGTCGCGGCGCACATTGCGGATCGCGGTGCGGTGCTCCTCAAGCATCTTGTTGAGGTGCTTGACCACCTCGCGCCGGCGCTCCTCGGTCATAGGAGGAACGGGCACGCGCACCACCTTGCCGTCGTTCTGCGGATTGAAGCCCAGCCCGGAGGTGCGAAGCGCCTTCTCGATATCCGCGATGATGCCGGCGTCCCAAGGCTGAACCAGAATCAGATTGGGGTCGGGAGTGGTGACTTGGGCCACCTGGTTGAGCGGAGTATCCGTGCCATAGTAAGGGACCTTGACCTGGTCGAGCATGTGGACGGAGGCGCGGCCGGTGCGCGTAGAGGCCAGGGCGGCGCGGAAATCGAAAACCGCCTTCTCCATCCGCGTCTTGAGCTGTTGCTGAGTGTCTTTCAGTGCTGGAATACCAGCCATTGCCGAAACTGCCATTGTTTTCTTCCTCGTCTTTCACGAATAAGAAAGCTTTATTGCAAATTGAAGGTCGGAGTGACCCCGCTTGAGACTGCCTGCTCGTGCGCGTGATAGGAAGAGCGGACAAGCGGGCCGGATTCAACATGACGAAATCCCATCTTCAGGGCTTCCTGGCGCATGTATGCAAACTCTTCGGGAGAGTAGTACCGCGCCATGGGCAAGTGATCTTTGGATGGACGCAGGTATTGGCCGATGGTGAGCACATCCGTGCCCACGGCAGCCAGATCGCGATAGACCTGGAGCAGCTCGTGCATCTCTTCTCCCAGGCCCACCATGACGCCGGACTTGGTCACCAGCCGGGGATCAAGCGATTTGGCATACTCGAGCAGGCGCAGGGTGCGCTCGTAGCGGGCGCCGGATCGCACCGCCCGGTAGAGGCGCGGGACCGATTCGGTGTTGTGGTTGAGAATCTCCGGCCGCGCTTCAACCACTATGCGGATCGCCTGCTCGTCGCCCTGGAAGTCGGGAATCGAGAACCTCAACCTGGCAGCCGGGGGCCTGACGGCGAATCTCTTCAATCACCAGGGCGAAGGCCCGAGCTCCGCCCAGAATATCGTCGTCCCGGTTCACGCTGGTGATGACGGCATGGCGGAGATCGAGGGTGGCGACCGCTTCGGCCACGCGGCGCGGCTCATCGAAATCGATGGGCCCGGGCCGGCCCTTGGGAACGGCGCAGAAGCCGCAGCGGCGGGTACAGGTGTTGCCCAACATCATGAACGTGGCGGTCTTGTGATTCCAGCACTCACCGATGTTAGGGCAATGGGCGGATTCGCATACCGTGTGCAAGCCCAGGGAGCGCGCCAGTTTCTTGAGCTCGTGGTAGTTGTCGCCCATCGGGGCGCGGGCCTTGAGCCACTCGGGCTTGGGCGACGGGCGCCTTGCATTGAGGTCGATCTGGACCAGATCCATCACGTTACCTATTGTAGCCGGGCTGCGCTCAGAGATTGCCTCAGCGCAGGCGCTCGATGACCTCGGAGCGCACCAGATAGAGGAAAAAAACCAGATTGACCACGGCCATCACGATCCACTGCCCCTGGTGAAAACGGAAGATGCTGTAGAAGCCGACGCACATGGAGAGAAACACAGCGCCCAGACTGAGCGCCCATCCCCAGCGGCGCCTGCGCATCAGCCCCAGAGCGGCGATGGCGAAGAGGCTGGAAAGCACGAGGATAGCAATGCCCAATCCGCCGCCAGGATAATGGTGGGTAAGGACGCCGGTGACTCCGATGAGCGAAAGGGCCAGCATCCAAAGCGAAATGGCGGCCATTCCGGGCAAAAGATTGCGCGGGGGACCGGAGGACGGATTGGGCGGAAGCTGAGTCATAAGGTGTGCAGGTAAGCCATCAAATCCGCAAGCTGCCGGTCGTCCATTCGATCCTGCATGGCCGGCATCATACCGCGTCCGTGCAGGATGATGGCGCTCACGCGATCGTCATTGGCGGCAATCCCGCTGGGCAGGTACTTCTGGCGAAAGAGACCTTCCAGGCCCGGTCCATGCAATCCCCGCTCGGAGTTGGCGTAATGGCAACGGGCGCAATGATTGAGGAAAACCTGATGCCCGGCGAGCTCCCGGGGCGTAAGTTCGCTGAGTGGTTTAGAAGGCGGCATGGGATGGCAGCCGGCGAGTGCGAGCATGGCCAAGGCAAAAATGGGGATGAAAAGCCTCAAGTGAAAAGGATAGCAAGGGAAGCGAGTCAGCCGGTCAGCGAGTCAGCAAGTCAGCGTCAAAAACAACGAGTCGACAGCGGCATCCTTGCACTCGGTAAGGCGTAGCTTCGGAAGTCATCGGGAACTCGCATTTCGCTGACTTGCTGACTCGCTCCCTCGCTGCCTCGCTCTCAATCATTCCGTCCTGTGCCGTAATCGCGAAGTCCATAGCGTATCTGGACTATTAAGCGGTCGCCGCTCTCGGGATGCAAGCCTTTATGAAACCCGAACAGGTCTTCGGCGAACCCGAATCCCGCAGGTCCGCATGAAATGATTTGCCGTTCAAGTCCATAGCAGCTTTCGATTTCAGCGTCGCTGCGTCCCTTGTAGATGGAAACTACGTGCTTCCGCACCTTCTTCACATGGCTTCCACGGATATACACATGGGGTCCGTCCGATGGTCCCACTTCAGTCAGGTAAAAGAAAAACGCCAGGCCGCGGTATCCATCGATATCGTAATGGAAGCCCTGGCCTGCTTCCATCTGTTGTTCGGCATCGGCCGGAGCCGCGAAACTCCACCACATCCGCGCGCCCAATAACACTGGTTCACGGCGTAGATACCCGCGAGCCACGGCAAGCAACTGCGTATCTGAAGCGAGCGCCTGGAGTACGGGAGAGGCACGGAGCGCGTGGTTATACCTGCCGAGTCTGAATGTTTGTGCAGGCTGCTGCTGGGCAATATCCTTGTCGCCATAACAAAAAGGAAAATCGGTTTTCCCGTCGCCGAAACAAATCGCGGACGATGAAAATGTCAGCAACTCTTCGACCACTTCGCTACGAAGTTGCAGGCCGGAGAAGATTCCGTCCTGGCGAATCTTGTGGACGGCGTGGCTAACATCTAGCTCCTCAACCAGCGTTGGACCGGCAGCGGGCAATCGCTCAGGCGGCGCTTGGCTATAGATCCAGACCATGAATGAGCGGACGACACGGAAACGGCCAAAAACATACATCAGAAAGTGTCCTGGACCGTGCTCCAGGTACCGACGCGATCTGCCGTAAGGCAATGCCCATAGTTCGAGCAAGTTCATGCCAATCCCAACTTTCGTGGCTATTTAACGAATAATTGGGATGTCAGAGCTATTCCAGGGGGATTGGCTTCTCCGATTCCCAGCCCTGTGACGGCCTTTGAATTGCCTGTTTGGAATCCGCAACGCGTCCGTCTCCGGGGTGCTTACTCTCAGCAAGGCGACGGAGTCATGATCAGACATCCGGATAAAAGCATGAGAAATATGGTGTTGTCAAGGAAAATCTTAATCAGCTAAGAGCCGGTCGGCGAGTCAGCAGGGCAGCGGGCACCGGCAGCTACATGCTTGCGCCAGGCAAAGCTTAGCCGCGGTGGTCATCAGAACTCGCGTTTCGCTGACTTGCCGACTCGCTGTCCCGCTAATTCGCTTTCGCAATCGCGGCTACGATCTTGTCCTCGGCTTGGCGGTCCTGGTCGTCTTCCGGCAGACGATGGTTGCACAGGATGGAGAAGGCTACGGTGCGTCCGCTTTCGGCAATGATGTAGCCGCTCAGGGCCGTGACCTCGCCCAGAGTGCCGGTTTTGGCGAAGACTTTGCCGTTGAGGGAAGGCTGGCGGAAGCGCCCGCCAAGCGAGCCATCGACACCGCCGACAGGAAGCGTGGCGCGGAACGCCGGACCCCAACTCTGCTGCGCCGCATAGGTGAGCAGGGTGGTGAAGGCGCGAGGCGTGACGAGATCCTTAGGCGACAGGCCCGATCCGTCGTAGAAGAAGAAATCATGCGGCGCGATGCCGGCTTGGATGAGGAACTGGCGCACCACCCGCGTGCCCTCGACCAGCGAGCCGTCCGCTCCTTCGAGTTTGCCTAGCGTTCGCAAGGTGAGCTCAGCGTGAAGATTCTGGCTCACTTTGTTCGTCACCACCAGATCCTGGCCGAGCGGAGGCGAGACATGGGACGCCAGGACTGTCTCGCCCGGGGCTGGAGCTTCGATGTTGCCTAGAGCAACCGGATTCAGCACCAGGGGCTGCTCCTGGCGGCTGACAAAGTCCTCGGTATCGGAGGAGAGACGATGGCGCGGCTGGGCCGCTCCTTTGACCTGGATACCGCGAGCGAGCAACATCTCCTTGAGTGAGCGTGCGGCGTAATCCGCGGGGTCTTCAATAGCCAAGGCGGCGTGGAGACCACTTCCTCCCAGGAGAGTCTGCCCAAAGAGGCGCACATTGAGCGAGCCGGGCTGCCGCTCGATGCCGGCTCTTTGCGCCTCACGGGAAGCCGTAGTGAGGGAGTTCTGCAATGTGTAATATGCGGTTGCCGGCAGCCATGAGGCAATGGCCGTATCGCCGTCCTGGGCGCCGGGCAGGGCGCTGAGATAGACCACGTTGTCATTCACCGTCAAGGCGGAAATAGGAGCTCCGTATCCCCATTGCAGGTCGTCCCACCCCCAGCTCGAAGCATAGCGCTCGAAGGGAAACCAGGTGTCATCTCCGATGATGTCGCCTTGGACCGCATGAACGCCGTGGCTCAGGATCTCGTCGGCCATGGTTTCCAATGCGGCCAGCGGAGGACCGGGACGCTCGGTTCTGCCGTCATAGGGCATCGTCCTTCCCGAGATGTTGGGGTCGCCCACGCCCAGGATGACCAGGTCGCCATGTACCGTGCCGGCTGCATCCATGGGGCCATCCGTCACCACACGGGTGGTGAACGTAAGATTAGGGGGCAGCAAGGCGAATGCCGCCGCCGTGGTAAAGAGCTTCGCGTTGGACGCGGGGTTGAAGAACTGTCCATCATTCAGCGAGTAAATCGGCTGGTCATCGAGCGAGACCACGGAGATTCCCCACTGGGCCGAGGACAGCGAAGGCTGGGAGAGAAGCTTAGCGACGGTTCTCTCGAGCGAGATGCGCGGCCGCGATCTGCGCGGGACAGGCTGCAGCCGCTGCGCCGGCGAGGCAGCAGAAAGCAGCAGAATGGAGAGCACGGCTGCGGGCCAAGGAAGCAGGCAGAAAGGATAAGAGCGTAATCGCATGTCTGGGCGAAGTGTAACCCGAAAAAACGCCCAGGTTAGCTTTGAGGTTGTTATAAGGGAGGATTCAAAAACAAACAATCGGCCGATTCGCAATTCCCTACAGTGAGGCGACGCCGAGCATCTTCTCCAGGCTGGCTGTGTCTTCTACGTGTACGGCGCTCCGGTTGCGGTCGATCTGGCGTAACAGCCCGCTGAGCACCTTTCCCGGACCAACTTCGACGAAGTTAGTAACTCCCGCGGCGATCATCCACTGAACCGATTCCGTCCAACGCACCGCGCCGGTAACTTGGCGGATCAGCGCATCGCGCAGAGCGTCGCCATCTGTCACCGGCCTCGCATCCACGTTAACAATGACCGGGAACTCCGGATCGGTAAAAGGAATCGCCTCCAGCACCGGGCGCAGGGCATCCTCGGCGGGCTGCATCAAGGCGCAATGGAATGGCGCCGATACGTGCAGCAGGACGGCCCTCTTGGCGCCCCGCTCCTTGGCCAGCGCGACCGCCCGCTCCACTGCGGCAACTGCTCCAGAGATGACCGTCTGCTCCTGGGAATTCATGTTGGCCGCGGCGACCACCTGGCCGGTTTCGCTTGCGGCATCGCGGCAGAGCGCGATGACGTGCTGAGGATTCATCCCCAGCACCGCCGCCATCACACCTTCGCCTGCGGCAACCGCCTGCTGCATCAGTTGGCCGCGGCGGCGCACGGCGCGGACCGCGTCCGCAAAGGGAAGAACCCCGGCCGCAACATCGGCCGAATACTCACCGAGCGAATGCCCGGCGACATAGTCGGGTAGAATTCCACGCTCGGCCAGAACACGGTGAGCGGCGATCGATGCGGTAAAGATGGCGGGCTGGGTGAACTCGGTCAACCGCAGTTGCTCTTCCGGGCCGGAAAAGCACAGCGCCGCCAGGCTGAAGCCTAGCGCTTCGTCCGCTTCCTCGAAAGTGTGCCGTGCGATAGAGAAGGTTCTCGCCAGGTCGCGCCCCATGCCGACCCTTTGCGAACCTTGACCGGGAAATAAGAAAGCTGTCTTGCTCATGGACTGAACTCGTCAACTCATCAACTCATCGACTACTGAATCGGCGACGCTACCCCTTGCAGCGGCTCCGGACCGGCCGGTCGCCTGCGCGCAAACTCCTGCTCCAGGCGCTCGTTGATCCCCGCCAGCACGAACTCCGCCGTGACCCGAATCCCATTGTAGATGGCCCGCTCATTCGAAGAGCCGTGATTCACGATGCAAACGCCGCGCACCCCGAGCAGCGGCGCGCCCCCATACTCGGAGTAGTCCAACCGCTTCTTGAAATCGTTGAATGCCTTGCGCGAGAGCAGCGCGCCCACCTGGGCGGTGACGGTAGAGTTGAGCGACTGCCGCAGCAGGTCGCTCACCAGCCGGCCCAATCCCTCCGAGGTCTTCAGCGCCACGTTGCCCACAAATCCATCGCAGACTACTACATCGGCATGGCCGTTATAAATGTCCCGGCCTTCAACATTGCCGATAAAGTTGAGCGGCAGCAGCTTGAGCAAGGGCGCGGCTTCCCGCGTGAGGTCGTTGCCTTTGCCTTCCTCTTCGCCGATCGAGAGCAGGCCGACCCGCGGACGCGCGATCTTAAGCACGCTGCGCGCATAGAGCTCGCCCATTACCGCAAACTGCTCCAGGTTATGCGGCTTGCAATCGACGTTCGCGCCCACATCGAGCAGCACGCAGGGCGAGCCGGTGGAGGTAGGCAGCATTTTGCATAGCGCCGGCCGATCCACTCCCGGAAGCGCTCCCAGCACCATCTTGGCGATAGCCATCGCCGCGCCGGTATTGCCCGCGGTAATAAAACCGGCGACTTGCTTGTCTTTGACCAGGCGAAGACCGACGCGCATGCTGCTCTCCGGCTTCTTGCGGATCGCAGCTGCCGCCTTCTCGTCCATGGTGATCCATTCCTTGGCGGGAACGATCACGATAGGTAGATTGTGGCCATTGGAGGCATCGCGCAGAGCGGCCCGCAGGCGAGCCTCGGGCCCAACCAGATGCACGCGCACCGGGTAGTTGGCGGCAGGCCTGGATCGCACCTTTGATTTCCGGCTCGGGCGAGCGGTCCGAGCCCATCGCATCGAGCGCAATATCCGTCAGCATCGCCACGGAGGAAATTAAGCTTCCTTGCCTTGGAGCACTTCGCGGCCCTTGTAAGTGCCGCACTTTGGGCATGCCCTATGGGGCAGCTTCCGTTCGTGGCAATTGGGACACTCCGAGGTGGTGATGGCCGTCAGCGCATCGTGCGCGCGGCGTTTCGAGGTGCGGGCCTTGGAGTGGCGCCGCTTTGGATTAGGCATGACAAATTCCTTTCACGCGTACCAGTTCGGAGTCAGGCCTCGACCACTTTCGCTCGCCGGATCCGTCGCTCCCAGTCAATCCCAGGCTGAGAGGAATAACAGGACGCTCAACAAATATTTATGTCTTCATCCTGCTGCGAAGATCCGCGAGCGCCGACCACCGCGGATCGGATGGGGCGCCTTCACAAATGCAAGCTTCTGCATTCAGATTTCGGCCGCAGCGGGCGCAAAGTCCTTTGCAATCTTGCCGGCAAAGCGTCTTGGCGGGCAGGGAAAGCAACACCTGTTCCCGCAGCACGTCTTCCAGGACAAGACCACCATCCTGATAGTACCCGATTTCCGTATCCGAGGTCGAGATGGAATGCTCCGACGAACCGGCATCGGCACCTAGGGGGCGAAAGATCAGATCGACCTGGTCCTTGATGCGCTGCGCTCACGGGATCCAGGCAACGCGCGCAAAATACCTCGAAGTTTCCCTCAAACTCCACGCGCAGACGAATGTCCTCGACAACCTCGGCGGCCGCCGCGATGTTCCCGGCATAAGCTCCGCCCTGCCCTGGGCCCGCAAGCCATCGACCTGGCGCACCTCGTCTCCATAGTCGATCGCGCCCATTGTCGATCGTCTCTTTGAATTCAAGTGGTTCCCGCTCGAGATCGAGCACGCTGATGAACATGGCCAGCCCTCTTAAGGGTAGATCAAAACCGGTAATAGACGCCAATGCTCGGTTCCATCGTTCGTCCGCAGCCTGTGTGCGAGTCGAGCAGAACCTGGTTGAAATTAGGCGTCTTGTAGTCCAACGCGCGATATTGCACACGAATTCCAAGATGGTCGGACAGTCACCTGATGATTCACCCCTAAGGAATAGACGAAGGCGGGCAGCAATTGTGTTGACTGGCCATTCCCGCCCGGCGAAGTGGGCGCAACAATCATCAGGCCGGTCCCGATAGTGGCGAAAAGCTGCAAACCATAATAGGGCCTGCGCAGTCTGCACCAGAAGGGCCCCGGTAAGCTCGTGGGAGTCGTGCTGTCACCCGGCGAAGCCTCTTGTTGTAGAACTCGGAATAGCGGGTGTATCCGTAATCGAGCTCATATCCCAGCCACGGCCTGTAGATTTGGCGAAAGCTGGCCAGCCCGCCCAGGGACTCGGTCGTATCCATGCGGATAAAGTTGCCATTGGAGGAGGCGCTGACCTGGTAGAACGCGTCAAGGCGGCGTCGAACCTGATTGCGCTTGGCCCCGCTGGCGCCGCGGGCTCGGGAGCCGATGGCGTCGCCGGCACGCTTTGCGTTTGCTGCGCATTTGCGGGAGAAAGCGGGGCGGCCATTAAGAGGAGCGAACCGATCAAGAAGCAAAAGTGCCGCACACCGGAAGAACAGAGAAACCTCATCGATTTTTCCAAACATGACACCTTAAGCAATTGGTCTTTTTTAACTATATATCGGTCGGGCCTCCCGACTTATGAGGGCTGCCGTCTTGAGCCGGCGCCACTCTTCACCCGCAAAGAGCCTGATTCCGGCCACGCCGGCAGCTCCTGCGGCCACGCACTGGTGCGCATTGGATGCGGTCACTCCACCCAGCGCAAACACCGGCAGCCCGCCGCCCACCTCGCACCAGCCCGGCGCAATTCGCTTAACCCTTGCGGCTTCTCTCCAAGCTTCTTCCCCAGGCTTCTCAAAGATCGGGGCAAAAGCACCAAGTCCGCTCTCTCCTCCCTGGCCAACTCCACGTCTTCAACACTGTGACACGCCATGCTCACGATGGCTTCCCGGCCGCATCGCTGCAAAACTCTGCCGCACCAGTTCAGCCGTACCCCGTCTGGGGGCGCCTGGAATATGCACGCCGTCGGCCACCGGCGCCAGCGCCTGGAGCCACGCAGCGGAAGCGGGAAGATTGAGCAGCAGCTTCGTTTGCCTCTGCTCCATCCCCGCCAGATCTCCGCGGCCAGCGAACCGAGCCGGTAAGCGTTGAGATCCTTCTCTCGAAGCTGGATGAACTCCACTCCGCCTTCAATCCAGCCCGCAACCAAGCCGCGAAGCTGCCGCCGAAGCGCCGCTTCGTCTTCCCCCGCAAGGAGCTTCCGGTCAGTGATGGCGCATAGCCGCATCGGAGTCGAGTGTAGAGCATCCTGCGATCTTTTCGAGATTTGTGGAATCCCAGGTTCCAGAATCGGGACCTGGGGCACCCGGCCCTCCTAGCCGCTTTTTGCGTTTCTTTCTGTCATTCCCGCAGGGAATCTGCTTCTCCGTCCCAGCTTTGTCGGATACTGAAACCGCGGATCTCTCCACTCCTTCCGGTATCCTTTCAACAGGCATGAAAATCTACGATCTCCTCATAATCGGATCAGGCCCGGCAGGGCAACGTGCCGCTATCTTGCCACCAAGCTGGGCAAGCACGTTGCCGTGGTGGAGAAGATTCCGCACCGTGGGCGGAGTTTCCGTCAACAGCGGCACCATCCCCTCCAAGACCATGCGCGAAGCGGTCCTGCACCTCTCCGGCTACAACTACCGTTCCGTCTATGGCATGAACTACCGCGTGAAGGAAAGGATCACCATGGCCGACCTCGCCTTCCGCGTGCAGCACGTGATCAAGACCGAGATCGATGTCACCGAAGCGCAACTCTCGCGCAACAACGTCGACGTGCTCTCCGGAATTGCCAGCTTCGAGGACCCCACACACGTCAAGGTGACCAGCGACGGCGGTTCGACGGTCTATGAGGCCAGAAACATCATCATTGCCACCGGCACCAAGCCGGCCTACTCGCCCAAGGTTCCCGTCAATGGCCGCACCATCGTCAACAGCGATCAGATTCTGGACCTGGCTAACCTGCCCAAGACGCTGATCGTGGTCGGCGGCGGCGTCATCGGCGTCGAGTACACCTGCATGTTCGCCGCGCTCGGCGTGCGCGTCATTCTGATCGAAAAGACGGCCCAAGCTGCTGGAGTTCGCCGATCAGGAGATCGTGGAGGCGCTGAGCTATCACCTGCGCGACAGCCGCGTGACCATGCGCCTGAATGAAGAGGTGGAAAGCGTGGAAGAACTGCCGGAAGGCGGCGTGGTCGCCAACCTGGAGAGCAAAAAACGCATTTCCGCGGATGCTCTGCTCTACGCGGTAGGCCGCGCCGGCAATATCGACGAACTTAATCTGGCCGCTGCCGGCAGTCGAGGCCGACTCTCGCGGACGCATCCCGTCGACAAGGATTTCCGCACCAAGACTCCGAGCATTTTCGCCGTGGGAGACGTGATCGGCTTCCCTAGCCTGGCCTCGGTTTCAATGGAACAGGGCCGCATCGCCGCCGCGCGCGCCTTTGATAACGAAGAGCTGCATTCCAATCCCAGCTTCTATCCCTACGGCATCTACACCATCCCGGAGATTTCATTCATCGGCAAGACCGAAGAGCAGTTGACCGATGAAGACGTACCCTATGAAGTCGGCGTAGCTTATTACCGGGAGATTGCGCGCGGCCAGATTCGCGGCGACACCACCGGGCGGCTGAAGATCGTCTTCCACCGCGAGACCCGGCACCTTCTCGGCGTGCACATTATCGGCGAAGGCGCAGCGAACTGCTGCACATCGGACAAGCGGTCATGTCCTTGGGAGGCACTCTGGATTACTTCATCGACACCGTTTTCAACTACCCCACACTTGCCGAATGCTACAAATCCGCGGCATTCAACGGTATCAACCGGCTCTCCCGGATCTCGGGCTGAAAGAAGGATCGCATGGGCAGGACCATTGGCGTTGTCATCACCTCGCATATCGTCGCGGGACTGGTTGAGGACCACAAGCTGCTCTCTCCGCTGCTCTCCTTTCCGGAGGATCCGGACGAGCACGAAGGCCTGCTGGACCATCCTGTTGAGAGCCTTTGCGAACGCATTCGCGACCACGTGGCGGCGCTCAAACGTCAAGAGGGAACCCCGGGCGGAATCGAAGCCATCGGCGTTGCCATGCCCGGCATCATCCGCGGCGGCGTGGTTGAAGACTCACCCAATCTGGCCCAACTGAAAGGGGCCAGGATCGCGGAGATGCTCGCGGCCACTTTTGCCACCCAAGGCATTCACGCGCCCGTGACCACACTCAACGACGCCGACGCCGTGGCTGCGGGGCTGGCCGCAACCCAGGGCCAACTGGACCGTATCGTCCGGGTATGGACGATCGGCAACGGCATCGGATTCGGCCGCTATCCCTATGTTCAAGGGGTATGGGAAGGCGGTCACATGGTGGTGACTCTCGATCCCAAGGAAACCTTCTGCGGCTGCGGCGGCCTGGGCCATCTGGAAGGGATCATGGGCCACCGCGCTATGCGCATGCGCTTTCTCGACATGGAGCCTGAAGAGGTATTTGCCGCAGCCAAGAAGGGCGACGCCCGCTGCATGCAATTCGTCGAGCGTTGGCATCGCGCCCTGAGCGCGGCCACGGCAACTTCCATTCACCTGGATGGACCCGGACACTTCTACTTCACCGGCATCAACGTCCACTTCCTGGAGCTGAACCTGCTCAAGGAATATCTATGGCAAATGGTCAAAATGAGCCCATTGCAAAGCTACAAGCTGCAGATAGTGCCGCCAGGCAACGAGCTCGGCATCATTGGCGCAGCCGCCTCCAGTCAGCTAAAGGCCGGTCAGCTAAAAAGCGGATAGCTAAGAAGCGGTCAGCTAAAAACCGGTCAGCGGGTTCTGTGGCAAATCTCGCTGACCGCTTTTTAGCCGGCTTACAGAAGAACACGCGGCGCGATCAGTCTGGAGCACGGAATCTCAACCCGCCGCGAACATCAACGCACCGAAACGAGTCCCGCAGGGACGGCATGAAAATAGCCCAGCACGTCAGTGCTGGGTCCCCTCACCAACGTCCGGTCAGCTAAAAAGCGGATAGCTAAGAAGCGGTCAGCTAAAAACCGGTCAGCTGGTTCTGTGGCAAATCTCGCTGACCGCTTTTAGCCGGCTTACAGAAGAACACGCGGCGCGATCAGTCTGGAGCACGGAATCTCAACCCGCCACGAACATCAACGCACCGAAACGAGTCCCGCAGGGACGGCATGAAAATAGCCCAGCACGTCAGTGCTGGGTCACCTCACCAACGCAAGCCGAGTCCCGTAGGGACGACTGAGACTTATCGCCGCGCAGCCGGGTGCCCCATATCTGGCGCGCCCTTTGCGCTGTTCAGTCTCACCACATACTTTACAGAATGTCCCGTCACATCCTTTACACTGCCGAGCGAGCAAAGCGCGCAGGGGGTGGGGAGGAAATGGCGTGGGGGACGATGGATATACAAGAGCAACGGGTGAGATTTGTGGTGGCTGCCAACCGGCGGGAGAAGCCGCTGCAAGCCTTGTGCAAGGAGTTCGAGATTTCTCGCCCCACGGGTTATCTGTGGCTGAAGCGATATCGGGAGCAGGGTCTGGCGGGGATCGCGGAGCGTAGCCGCCGGCCACACCGGCAGGGGCAGCAAACGGACCCGGAACTGGAGCAAGAGGTGGAGCAGCTGCATCAGAGGTATCCGGATTGGGGGGCGCGGAAGTTGCAGAAAGTGCTCGCCGAGCAGGGAGTAGAAATGACGCGCAGCACGGTTCACCGCACGCTGTTGCGCCGCGGACTAGTCGAGCGGCAGAGCGGGGGACAGCGGACTTGGCGGCGTTTCCAGCGGGAGCAGCCCAACCAGTTGTGGCAAATGGATTTCAAAGGACCGAAGAAATGGCCGCAAGCCGTGGGTCCGCTCTCCGTGCTGGATGACCACAGCCGCTATCTGATTGTCTTGCATGCCGGGCAGAATACGCGCGGAGAGATGGTGCGGGAGCAACTGGAAAACGCCTTCCTGCAATGCGGGGTACCGGAGGGGATGCTGATGGATCATGGCTCGCCTTGGTGGGGAATGCAATCGCCTTGCGGGCTGACACAGCTATCGGTATGGTTGATGCGCCAAGGCATCGGCTTGCATTACAGCGGAGTGGGCCATCCTCAGACCCAGGGCAAGGTGGAGCGCTTCCATGGCAGTCTGCAGCGTGCCGCGGAGCTGCGCCAGGCTCCTGCGCAGCATCTGCAGAAATGGCTGGATGACTATCGCTGGGAATACAACCATGTCCGTCCCCACGAGGCACTGGGGATGAAAACTCCGGCTAGCTTGTGGCGGCCCAGCACGCGCCGTTACGATCCTAATCCTGCGCGCTGGGAGTATGCTCCAGGTGCTTGGGTGCGCAAACTAGATGGCGAAGGTTCGCTGGAGATCCAAGGCCAGAAGTGGCATATCAGCGCAGCGCTACGCGGCGAGCATATTGCCATCGTGCCGGTCGAGCAGCGTCTGATGATCTATTACTGCTCCACACTGCTCCGCGAACTCGACCCAGCTAGTCAGCAATCCACGGTGGTAGAACGCTGGGTTCCCCAACACGGAGGCATGAGTTTTCTGAGGCATGGCGATCTATCACCCGATGTCTCTCCCCAGCACCACCAAAATAAACGGGAACCCTCAGCGGAGTTCCCGTGGTGACGCATCGGTACGATGAGTCGGGCCGAGTATTCCTGGCAGGTTGCTCTCCAGCAGAGCCTGCTTCCGCTTCCTCGACTCTTCTCAGGCTAACAAAGACGGTCCACTTTCCGGTCACCGATCGTTGGGGCAGAACCCCTCGAAGGTGGCAAACCTAAAACGATTTTTTCACCTTTTCTTCACTCCCGGCCGAGGCCAAAGTGTAAAGGATGTGACGGGACATTCTGTAAAGGATGTGGCGGGACTTGACAGCGCGCCCTTTGCGCCAGATGTGGGCAACCGCAAAAGCCAGCTAAAAACCGGTCAGCTGGATTTGCGACAGAACCCGCTAACCGCTTTTTAGCTGACCGGCTCTTAGCTAACCGCTTCTTAGCTGACCGGACTTTAGCTGACTACCGGTAGCTCCGCTGATACATCCGGCTCAACCGGTCATGCCATCCCAGGCGGTCGGCGTCAAACCATGCCCAGGCAAAACCCAGACCCAGCGGCGCGGCTGAGAGCGCCGAATAAAGAATGCGGCGGCGCATGGCTTTCCGTGTCGGATTCTCATCCTCGAAGGTGCACAGCGCGATCTTGGCGTAATGCATCCCCGGCGTGCCTTCGGTAAACCTGAAGAATAGATATTGGTAAAGTATGAAGAGACCTGCCAACGCCAGGCCGCCGGCAAACAAGGCTGGCTTGCCCGACGGCGGGTGAGCGGTACACGCGGCAAATACCAGGACGAACAGCACAAATGCCAGCAGCACCAGGACAGCATCCAGGATTCCCGCCATTAACCTGTCTTCAAGCGGCGCGCTTTTGAGCGGAAGCTCCAGAGAAGATGAGTATTTTTCGTTATCGAGAACAGCGGAGGGTTTGGCATCCAGGCGGATCGAAGACCATTCCGAGGGGGCCGCTTGAACCTTGACCGCTTTCGAAATATCCTCTGCCTCCACTTCAAAGATTCGGAGCTGCGATTGATCGTGGGCAGCTTGCTCCAGACTCTCGCGCAGCGGACCTTCGGCCAGACGGGGACGCACTTTGCGGGCCGCCACCAGCTCGCGGGGAAATTCAATCAAGTTGACCGGCAAGGGTTGCGGAGGAAACACCATCGCCTCGTCGAGAGGCTCGAGACCGGGAACCTCCCGCGCAGGGCTGGCGGATTCACATGCTGAGTCTTTCGTCGAATGCGCTAAGGAATCCGATCCCTGGTCGAGCAGGGCTGTCTTCTCCTGGCTCGTTTGGGGACTCGCTTGTGCCCGGCATTCGTCCACTCGCTCATCCGGCGCCTCCGCAAGACGCGCCTCTGCGGCGGCGCAGGCATTCTCTGCGCAGGCTGCGGCCTCGGCGGCTGCGCGCGCATCGGCGGCAAGAATCTCGCTGTACGATGGCGCGTTGGCGTAGCGTGCCGCGACCTTGGCGGCGAGCCGGGCGGAACGCGACTCCACCTTGGACAACTCATCCAAGCTGGGCACTGAGGCTTGCTCTGCTCCTCTGCGGGCCTGCCGCGTGCGCTTCGCTTGCAGACGCTCGTTCAGCTCCACCTTCCATGCGGGAACCGGGCCAACGGCATCATGTGCGTCAAGGTTCAGGTCAAGTCTGGATGAAGAAGTACTCAATGCGGATCCCTCCCTCTGCCTTCAGGCGACTTCCTCTCTTCGCGAAAAAAGAAGCCTTTGGCGGTACGTTCGCGTCTTTTGAAGCACAATGATTCTGAGCGGACACGCCTGTCCGCTCATCGGCGTATTCCCAATGGTAGCGAGGCAACAAGCATTGATGGCCAGAGCGATGGCAAAGAATGGGACCTCACGCTTGAGCTTAGTATCTCTGATAATGCTCTGTTTGCTATGCTAACTTGGCCCCAGGTAATGAGAGTCCGCACCTTTTTGTTTATCACGGCGTTACTGCTCTGTCATCTCCAGCTTTGGCCGCAAGCGTTGACCAAACAGTTTCCCCTCGCAACAGAAAGTGGAGAGGCCGCGCCTGCGTCCCAAGAAAACACTCCTGCCGACGCCGCGTCATCTTCCCCGGACTCTCTGCCCGATGCTCCCGGATATCCTATTGCCCAAGTTATCCCCGCCCCGCCATCGGGCGTTCCGGTTCGCATTCAGTCCGACCAACAAGAGAAGCATGGCGATGTCTATACGCTCACCGGCGAAGCAAGAATCGACTATAAGAGTTACACCTTAAAGGCGGATAAGATCACCTTTAACCAGCAGACCAGCGAGGCCGAGGCCCAGGGGCACATTCAACTAGGAGGCGGTCCCGACGACGAGCTCATCACCGCCGATCACGGCGTCATGAACCTCGACTTGAATACCGGCCATTTCTATAACGTTGTCGGCAGCATTGGCACGCGCGCCTCCACCAACGCCTCCAGCAATAAGCGAAAGCTGGTCTATACCAACGCCAATCCCTTCCTCTTTACCGGCCGGGAAGTTATCAAGCAAGGCCCGCTCAAGTACCGGGTCATCGACGGCACCATGACTTCCTGCACCCTGCCTAAGCCGGACTGGCGGATCATCGCCTCCGATATAGGCGTGAGCGATGGAAAAGCGCAAGCCAAAAACGGCTACTTCACCCTGCTGCGCGTGCCCATTCTCTACCTGCCGTATGTGACTCACCCGGTGAATGCTGACTCGCGGGAGAGCGGCATCCTGATCCCGATTATCGGCGACTCCACCATCAAGGGCTATGTCTTCGGGGAGTCGATTTACTGGGCCATCAACCGCAGCATGGATGCCACCTTCGGCACCCAGTATTTCTCCAAGCGCGGCTGGTCGCCCAGCGGAGAAATCCGTTATCGCGGCGCCGGAGAAGACTTCGCCCACCTCCACTTCGTTGCTCTCTTCGACCGCGGACTGGCGCCACTCAATCTCAACCAGGGCGGCCAGGATATTATCTTCAATGGCCGCAAGGATTTCTCCGAGGGCCATACCCGCGCGATTGCCTCAGGGGAATATCTCAGCTCCTACGTCTACCGTCAGGCATTCGCCGAATCGTTCGCCCTCGCCATCGCCTCCGAAGTAGCTTCTACGGTATTCATCACCCATAATGAGAACGGGATCTCGGAAAGCCTCGACCTGGACAGGTATCAAAATTTTCAGGGAGTCACGCTTACCGGCACCACTTACTACACTCCCCAGATCCAGATACTGCACTTGCCCAGCCTGGACTTCAATACTGTCGAACGCTCTTTCCAGCGCACGCCGCTGGTCTGGAGCTTTGACGGGTCGGTGGCGGGTCTGAGCCGCAACGAGCCGAACTTCAACTCCGGTGAAGCCGGCCGCCTGGACCTCTATCCTCACCTGGCTCTGCCTCTTCACCTGGCGGGATGGACCTTCCGTCCGGAGATCGGCGCGCGAGAAACTTTCTATACCCAGAGCCAGACTCCTACCGGGACCACGCCCATCATCAACCCGGCAAGCGTCAACCGAAAAGATCTTGAAGCCAGCTTCGAGTTGCGTCCACCGGTGCTGGTGCGCGATTTTTCCATGCCCTGGATGGAGCGCTTCCTGGGCGGCGATCTGCGCCACACCATCGAGCCCCGGGTGGAATATAAATATGTGGGAGGCATCGACAACTTCTCCGTCATCCCGCGCTTCGATTCGACCGACGTTGTGAGCGACACCAATGAGCTCGATTACGAGCTGACCCAACGGCTCTTCCTCAAGCATCTCCATCCCAAGCCCTGCACCAACACCGCCCTCCCCGAGCCGCTCAACGGAGTTATCTACGTGCCCGCGACTTATAGAGAATGCGGCGGCGAGATACGATGCCTGGATAACTTGGACCCTGGCCGCGAAGTATTTCTTCGATCCCAACTTCGGGGGCGCCGTATCCCCCTTCCGGCGCAATGTCCTGGCCACCACGCTCGATCTCACCGGAGTGGCCTTTCTAGGGCGGCCCGCGCCACTACTCTCCCATTGTTTCGCGCTTGCGGGTGCGCACCAGCCAGCGCCTGGACCTGGAATGGGATGCCGACTACGACACCAGCGAGGGCCGCTTGAATGCGAGCAACATCTTCGCCGACTACCGGCGCGACGACTTCTTCGGCAGTGTTCGGCTATTCCACCCTCCAGGCGCTGAATCCCTCGTTCAATCCCAAACTCGGCAACCAGGTGACGAAATACAATCTGCTGCGCATACTGCTGGGGTTTGGCAATACCGGCTAAACCGCGGTCTGAGCGCCGGAGCGGATGCCGGCTATGACTTCACCGAGAACGCTCTGCAGTACTACGGCGTGCAGACTTCGTACAACTGGAACTGCTGCGGCCTGAGCGTCGAATATCGCCGCCTCGCTCTGGGCTCGCTGCGCAACGAAGGCGAGCCCATCTTCAGCTTCACCCTCGTCGGGCATAGGAATGGCGGGAAATCTCAGACGCGCAGAGCAAATCTTCTAGACAAATCTTGGACTGCCAGTCCAGCGGAAAAGCATTCGACCAATCCTGGGTGCCCGACGTCCGGATTCTCGGACGTGGGATTCCAGCAAATCTCGAAAAGAGGGCTTTAGCGCCTGGATCGCCCCATGCCAACACTGGAGCTCTTCCTGCCGCATGAATGCCTCCCAACCCCCGCTGGACACGGCAAAGGGAAAAACTGTCTAATGAAATGTAGGTCTGAAAGGCGGTTTTCTTGTCCTTAACCCGAACCCTTGTCTGTTGCCTGCTGGTTGGCCTTGCCGCGGGCTGCAAGGCGCAGAATGCAGCACTCCTGCTGTCACCTCCACTCCTCAGCTCAACCGGAGGATCGAGGTGATGGTGCGCTCCCAGTTCGACGTGCCGCCCGACTGTGGACTTGTCCATCGGAACCTTGAGCAAGAGTGACTTCCCGGGATATCAGAACCTGCCCATCACCTTCGCCGGCAAGGGCCAAATCCACCACCATTAACTTTCCTGCTGTCGAACGACGGCAACACCGTAGCCCGGCTGGAGAAGTTCGACATCAGCCACAGCCCGGCGGACATGATTACAACCCAGGGCCGTCCGGTGCGCGGCATCCCCGTCGGCCAAAGTTACCATCGTCAATTTCGACGACCTGGAGTGCCCCTACTGCGCGCAAATGCACGCCGCAGCTCTTTCCCGTAACCGCCGAGCATTACAAGAACCTGGTCAAGTTTGTCTACAAGGATTATCCCCTGGTTGAGATCCATCCCTGGGCGATGCACGCGGCCGTCAACGCAAACTGCCTGGCCGATCAGAGCGGCGCCGCATATTGGAGTTTTGTAGATTACGTGCATGAGCATGCCGGAGAAATCACCGGAGCCGGCGCACGATGTGAAGGCAGCCCCCACCACCCTGGACAAGCTTGCGCACGAAGAGGGAGAACGCTCTAAGCTCGATCTGGTCAAGCTGGATAACTGCACGGCAAAGCAGGACGAATCGGCGGTCGAGGCGTCGATGAAGCAGGGCAGACGCGCTTGGAGTGAATGGCACGCCGACGATATTCATCAACGGGGAGCGCATCTCCGGTGTGCTGCCGGCATCCGTGCTCTGGATCGCTGATCGATCGCGCGCTGAAGGCGGCCGGCGTCCCCGCCGCCCCCGCCGGGCAATGCCGCGCAAAGCGCCGAAACCGCCGGCAGCGCGAAGAACCAGCGCAGCAAATGACCCAAGGAGAACGATTGTCAGAAGCCTTTTCGCAGTACACAGGCAGGGTGCGTCATAGCGCAATCTGCATCACTTTGGTTTCGCTGAGCGCCATCTTTTCGGCGGGCTGCAATCGCACCTACGGTCCCGATGTGGCGGCCACAGTCAATGGACATCCCATTGAGCGCGCGGAAGTAGAGAAGATACTATCGCGACAACCTGGGCAATCCGTCGCAACAGCCGAGCAAGGAGCAGGCCCAGGCCACCCGCCTCAACATCCTGCGCCAATTGATCGACAATGAGATTCTTCAGCAGCGGGCCGCCAAGCTGCACCTGGTGGCCACCGATGAGGAAGTGGATGCCAAGCTGGCGCAGATGAAGGCTCCCTACACCCAGGAAGAGTTTAATCAGCGGCTCAAGAGCTTCCGGTCATATCGCTTGAAGATCTGCGCCGGCAGATTCGCCAAAACCTGACGCAAAACGAGCTGATCAACAAAGAGATCGTCTCCCGCATCAACATCACCGATGCCGACATCACCAACTTCTACAATACCAACAAGGCGCAATTCAATTTCATCGAGCCGAAGTACCACATCGCCGAAATCGTCGTTACCTCGCAGCCGTCAAAGATGCAGGAGAGCGCGAATCTGCAGAACAGCAAGGCCGGCAACGATGCCGAAGCGCACAAGAAGATTGAAATGCTGCACAGCCGCCTGGAGAGCGGCGACGATTTCGCCAGCGTCGCCATGAACTTCTCCGAAGAGTCCAATGACGCCAGCAACGGCGGCGACATGGGCCTGATCCCCGAATCGACTCTGCGCAGCGACGCTGCGGTATTTGCCGCCATCTCCAAGCTCAAGCCCGGGCAGATGACCGACGTGGTTCCCTTGATCGCGCCGGGATCAGAAGACGCCTTCCGCATACGCCATCTACAAGCTGCTTGAGATTGAGCCGGCGGGACAGCGCGAGCTGAACGACCCGCGCGTGCAGCAGGACATCCGGCAGCAACTGCGCGATGGCCGCGCCCAACTGCTGAAAGCCGCCTACTACGAGATGCTGCACGACCAGGCGCACGTAGTGAACTTCCTGGCCGAGCAGATCTTCAAGAACGGCGCCACCCAATAGAGTGGATAAAATCCTTCGGTTTTCTTTCTGTCATCCCGAAGGGAATCTGCTAGGGCTAGCGGTCATGCTAAGATCCAGCCCTATCGCCGATCTGTCATTCGCTTGGTTGGGCTTAGTCTGCATAAATCCCGGCGATCAAGCGAAGTCCTGCCTGTCTGCCTCTGTACCAGCTTTCTAGCTGCCGCTGCTGCTCCTACTCGATGACCGCCAACACCTCGCCCGCATTAACCGTGGCTCCCGGCAGCCACGCGCAATTCAGTAACTTTCCCCGCCTTGGGCGCTTTCAGCTCGTTCTGCATCTTCATGGCCTCGATCACCAGAACCCCTTGATTGCGCTTCGACCTGCGCGCCCTTCTCCGCCAGAATACGGACCACCCGGCCGGGCATGGGAGCCTTGATCGATAGCGGTCCGCTTTCACCGGCCGCGCCTGCAAGCCTCTTCTTCAGTAATCGCGGGTCTTCGATGCGAAAACCATACGCTGGCCATCGAGAAAAATCGCCGGCTCCTCACCGCCCTGGTCGAGCACGCAACGGTAGGATCGCCGCCCAGAAGCAAAGAGAGAATTCCCGGCTCGAGCAGACTCGCCGACCCCTCCAATGTTTCTCCGTCCATCTTGCAGACGAAACTCTCCATCTTGCGGGTTCAGTTCCAGGACAAGCTTGCGCAGGCGGCCGTCAATGGCGACGTGCACAATCACGAGACCCTTCCCATCGCCCGCGAGCCTTCCATCGGCTCGCGTCCGCTGCCATTCGCCTGCGGCGCTCCGGCCGCCGCGGGCCGAAGCGCCTCAAAGAGCGCTACCGCAACCGCCGCGGCCGAGTCCCCATCCGCGTCTATGGACTGGTTCGTCTTTCCTTCTCCGCCACCCAGCGGTCGAGATACCCGGTGTCGATCTCAGCACGCATGAATGCCGGATCACACATGATCTGCTTCAGGAAGCGGAGATTCGTTCGAATGCCACCAATCGAGTACTCATTGAGCGCGCGCACCATCCTGGCGATCGCCGCCGCGCGTGTCGGAGCATAGGCAATGAGTTTCGAAAGCAATGGGTCATAGTCCATGGGAACTACCCAGCCTTCATAGATACCGCAATCCTCGCGAATGCCTGGCCCGGAGGGCTGCGTCAGGCGGGTGATGCGTCCCGGGGAAGGGAAGAAATTGCTTTCAGGATCCTCGGCATAAATTCGACATTCGATTGCGTGCCCACGCAAGACTAATGTCCTCTGCGCGAGAGGGCAACGGTTCGCCCTGCGCGACCAGGATCTGCAAGTGCACCAGATCCAGCCCGGTAAGAAGTTCGGTGACCGGATGCTCTACCTGCAGCCGCGTATTCATCTCCAAAAAATAGAAATTCCGTTCGCCGTCCACCAAAAACTCAACCGTGCCGGCATTGCTGTAACCGGCCTCCAGCGCCAAACGCACTGCGGCCTCGCCCATGCGCTGCCGCAGCTCCTCTTCCACGATCGCCGAAGGCGCCTCTTCAATCACCTTCTGGTGGCGGCGCTGCACGGAACATTCGCGCTCGCCCAGGTAAACACAGTGCCCCCGCTCGTCGGCCAACAATTGGATCTCGATATGCCGCGGCCGGTCGATCAGCTTCTCCAGGTACACCTCGCCCGAGCCAAATGCGCGTTCCGCCTCGCTCTGCGCGCTGGCCAACGCCCCAGCCAGTTCTTCGCGGACAGCGACACTCCGCATGCCCTTGCCGCCGCCTCCTGCTGCAGCTTTGAGCATCACCGGATAGCCGATCGAAGACGCTACCTCGGCAGCTTCCTCAAGCGAAGCCAGCGCCTTGGTTGAGCCGGGAGTACGAGGAATGCCCGCTCGATCCGCCACCATGCGCGCGCTCGTCTTCAAGCCCAGCGCGCGCATGGCGGAAGACGAGGGGCCGATAAACTTGATGCCGTCGGCTTCGCAGGCGGCAGCGAAATCCGCATTTTCCGAGAGGAAACCGTAGCCGGGATGGATCGCGTCCGCTCCGCTCTTGCGGGCAGCGTCAAGAATCAACTCGCTATCCAGATACGAGGCGGAGGCGGACGCTAGAAGATAGGCTTGGTCCGCATGTAAGACGTGAAGCGCCGCGCGATCGACGCCGGTGTAGACAGCCACTGTAGCGATGCCGAGCTCCTTGGCGGCCCGGATGACGCGGAGAGCAATCTCTCCACGGTTCGCAATCAGAATCTTACGCATAGTCAGCTAAAAAGCGGTCAGCTAAAAGGCGGTTAGCTAAACTCCGGTCAGCTAAAAAGCGGCCAGCGAGTGCACTCTCACTCCAAACATCACCCGCCAACCATGCTTTAGCTCCAACCATAAACTTGTCATCTCGAGCGAAGCGAAGCGGAGTGGAGAGATCTGCGGTTGGTCAGTAAAAACAGCGGCCAGTTAATTGCGCAACCAATCCCGCTGACCGCTCTTTTTAGCTAAGAAGCGGTTAGCTAAGGTCCGGTCAGCTAAAAAGCGGTCAGCAAGAGCACTCTCATTCCAAACATCCCCCGCCAACCATACTTTAGCTCCAACCATAAACTTGTCATCTCGACCGGAGCGAAGCGAAGTGGAGAGATCTGCGGTTGGCCAGTAAGAAAAACGGCCAGTTAATTGCACAACCAATCCCGCTGACCGCTTTTTTAGCTGACCGGACCTTAGCTAAGCGCGTAACCAATCCCGCTGACCGCTTCTTAGCTGACCGCTCTTTAGCTGAACTACTTTTTCGTCGTATTGTCCATGACTACGCCGCCCGGCGTCTGCTGGTTCTTCTTCTGCTCGTTGGCCTTGCGCGTCGCCATGGTCTTTGCCGCCCATTCCTGGAACTGAGCCATATCGGCCTTGGTCGCCTCTTCGTCGCCGCAATCCAAATCGGCCTTGCGCCGGTACATAAGGCTCAGATAAGACATCGCGTCGTCATAAGCCGGACGCAGACGATGGCCTGCTGCAGTTGTTGAATTCCCTCGGTAACCAGAGGCGTGTTCTTCTCTTGCAGCGCCGCGCAGGCTTTCTTGTCCTTGATCATGTCGCCGTTATCCTGCATGCCAAGGCCGTTGCGCGTCTGGATCGCATTGCGGTAAGCCTGTCTCCAATCGATGACGCCGATGGTGTAGTGGGCCACCGGATCCTTGGGATCGACCGCGAGCGCCTTTTCTTGCCATTGCTTCGCCTCGTCCAGCTTTCCTGTATTCAGATAGACGGCGGCTGTGCCCTTCAACGCATTCAAGTCTTGCGGATCTTTATCCATCACCTTCTGATATGCGGTGATCGCAAGCTGCGCGTTCTTCATATTTTCCGGTGTATTGGCGTCAGGAACGACCTGTTGCGCATATGCCGTGGCGAGATACAACGGCGCCATTGTAAGGGATGGATCGAGACGCTCCGCACGCTGGAAATGGTCGATCGCTTCCTCAAATTTAGCATTCTTGTAAGCCTCGACACCCTTGTTAAGTTGGTCGCGGGCCTCCAGCTTGCTGCACCCCGCCAAGGTGAGCAATGACAGGCTAGCGGCTGCCAACACAGGGAAATATGCGCTTCGCTTCATTAGGCTTCTCATCTCCTTCGGTCGCCAGGGCTGAACCTGACATCGTAATCGTACACGCTACAACGGGCAAACAGATATTCCAAAGCTCCGCGCTGTGATTGTAACTGGTTTCACGGTCGTGGCAATGTCCGCGGACAAAACAAAGCCCGCGGTTGCCCGGGAGGGCGCCGCGGACCGTCAAATTCACGAAGAGATTTTTCTACCACTTCACCTACAATCATGAGCCGCGCGGACCGAAGTCCGCGTCGCGGCTGCTCTCAAAAGTAAAAGCTTATTATTGCACCCAGTGGCTAGCTGGAAGCAAGAGCATCGGCTGGAAGATGAGCCAATTCCCTGGCTATCGTACGGGGGGCCTGCGGCCGAGAGGACCTATTGACCCGCTTCCACTTTCGGCGTGATTAAACCGATATGATCCACGCCCGCATCTTTGCCGATATCGATGACCGTCGCAATGGTGGCGAAATTCAACTTGGGATCGCCCTTGATGAACATGACCTTTTCCGCGCGGGTGGCGAAAATGCCTTGCAGTTTCGTTGGGCAGATCGTTCAACGTTACATCCGTCTCATTGATCTTGTAGCCTGGCTGCCCCGCACCGTTGGCTTGCACCTGTACGACAATGGTGCGGTCGTTGTCCTTCTGCTTCTGCGGATTCTTTGGCGGCTGCGGCACCAGGGCGTCAAGCCCGTGCGGCGTGACCGGCACAATCACCATGAAAATGATGAGCAGCACCAGCATGACGTCGATCAGAGGAGTGATATTGATGTCGGAGGAAACGCCGCCGCCACCACCAGTTGTCATTGACATAGATCGTCCCTCGTTTTCCTCGGCCCGGCTTCTCAGGCCAAGCCGGGTTCTTTGCTCATTCGCCGGTAGGCGCCGCGGCTCCCAGGTTGGTGTTGCTCTCACCGCTGATTCTTTCGGTGAGCAAACCGACTTGATCCACACCCGCGGTGCGGACGCTATCGATCGCGTCTTCAACCGTGCCGTACTGCGCCCGGGCGTCAGCGCGCATAAAAATTTCCTTGTCGGTCTTGTTCTGCAGCAGATCCGCTACCTTTTGCCCAAGATCGGCCATGGAAATCTGATTTTGCCCCAGGTAGACCCTGCTGTCGCGGGTGACCGCCACAACCACCGCGTCTTCCTTATCGGCATCAGGCATCGCGGTAGGATCCGACACCTTGGCCAGCTCGATATTCACCTTGTTCTGCAGCATCGGCGTGATGACCATGAAGATGATCAGGAGCACCAGCATCACGTCGCACATAGGTGTGACGTTGATGTTGGAGTTTATCTTTTTGCCTTCATCCCTAACCGTGATTGCCATTGTTCGTACTCCGTTGCTTGATCTCGAAAAAAAATTCCGCTGGGGTGCTTTTTTCTGGTTGCCTTCTAACGGTTCGACGGCGCTGCTTCAAGGAGCAAGTGGCCCGGCCGGTTTCGAAACTGGCGGGCTGGAACGGAGTTCACATGCATAAACTCCATCCCAACCCTTGAGATTCTCGCCTTCGCCCTGCACTTGACCTTATGCCTTTTGACCGGCCAAGCCTAGCGCCGGTGGCTCTGCTTGATGAAGTAATCGATCAACTCGCTCGAAGAGTTGTCCATCTCCACGTCAAACGCTTCCACCTTGCCGGTGAAGTAGTTGAAGGTCATAACCGCCGGGATTGCGACCAGCAGTCCGAAAGCCGTGGTCACCAGAGCTTCGGAGATACCGCCGGCGACCGCGCCGATACCGGAGGTCTTCTGGGTTGCGATCTGCTGGAAGGCGTGCAGGATACCGACCACCGTTCCGAACAGTCCGACGAACGGAGCGTCGCACCGATCGTGGCCAAGCCGCCGAGACCCCTCTTCAGCTTGGCATGAACGATAGCTTCGGAGCGCTCCAAGTGCGCGATTGCTGGACTCGATCTGCTCTTCGGTGATGGCGCCGCCGCCGCCATAATTGCGGAACTCCTGCAGGCCGGCCGTGACCACTTCGGCCAGATGGGACTTCTTGTTCCGGTCGGCAACCTTCACCGCTTCGTCCAGCTTGCCTTCCTTGAGCGCTCCGGCCACGCGCGGAGCAAACTCACGCGACTGCTTGCGGGCGGCGCTGAAATAAAGCGCGCGATCGATAATGACCGCCAGCGACCAGATCGACATGATGAAGAGAATGATGACCACGGCCCGGACCAGATATCCCATGTTGTTCCAGAGGTCCATCGGGCCGAAGCCGGGAGCTGCCTGGTCCTGGAAGAAATACATTCCAAGAGCTGCCTGGTGCGAAACGAGGTGAGTGAGTTGAGCGAGAATCACAGAATCTTTCCTCCTAGGGAGTGAACGTCTTGAGGGCTGGCATTTTTACCGTACGATCTACGACCACAGGCAAAAAATGCGTTAAAAAACATCCAGATACTAGCACCGGCCTCTTCGTCCGGAAATGACCCGAAGAGGCCAGTAATTGGGTTTCGACTACCACCTTGGTTGAAGACAGACCGGCCAGGGCCGTCGTCAATCCGCCAAGATTGAAGACCACATTCACCGTTGTTTCCACCTCGACCGGCTCGCCGTTCAACAGATAGGGCCGATAGCGCCAGGAGCGGACAGCCTCCAATGCCGCCTGCTGCAACATGGGCGGGCCGCTGACCACTTTCAGGTTCTGGATAGTTCCGGCCTTGGAAATGGTCGCCTGCAGAACGACCGTACCCGAATCCGCGCCGCCTTGGCGATGGCAGGATACTGCGGAATGGTCTTCTGTAGCAAGATTTCCCTGCATGACGCCGGAGGAGATCGTCAGCTTCTTGGGAGGAGCCGCTTAACCACTGGAGCCGTTTCCCATATCGCCAAGGACGCCTCCCATGGCCCCGGCAGCTCCGCTGCCCATGCCTTCCATACCGGCAACGCCCATTCGGCGGCGGAGCCGATTCCGTCACCTGCTTGATAATTTTAGGAATCTTGCTCGGAGCCTGCAGCTCATTGTTCATCATCTCCGAATGGACCTGAACCACCTTCGGCGCCGCGGGCGGCGGCGGTGGTGGTGGTGGCGGCGGTGGCGGTGGCGCCACCAGCAGCGTCGCCATCAGCTGATTGGGCAGAGCCTCAGGATGCATCAGAGGCCAGATGATCAGCACGATGAGTACGGCAGCGTTGAAGGCAAGAGTCACAATCGACCAGTACTTACTCTTGGTCTTGAGCCTTCCGCCCGATTCCATCAATGAATCTTCGAACATGGCCTTAACCTCGAAACCTTTCTAGAACTTGTATCTATATAGACACCATCCGTCCGATTTTTGATCCCGGCCTGAATTTCCTGAAGCCGGCCCGGTTGAGTTCCAACCGAATCTGTCCTACACTCTGGCCTTCTTGCCCGCCGGCAGCACCGCGCGCTTGCCTCTTTTCGCCCTGAATTCCTGATAAGCCACCAGCATCGGCGCCGCCACCGCGATCGATGAATAAGTGCCGATCAGGATACCGATCACCAGCGCGAAGGAAAAGCCCTTCAAAACCTCGCCGCCAAAGAGAAACAGCGAAAGAACGGTCAAAAAGGTCAGCCCCGAGGTGAGCACCGTCCGGCTCAATGTCTGGTTGATGCTGCGGTTGACCACCGTGGTCAGGTTCTCCCGCCGGGAGAGCCTCAGATTTTCGCGGATGCGGTCGAAAACCACGATGGTATCGTTCATCGAATAACCGATCAGCGTAAGGATGGCGGCGATCACCGTCAAGCGTGATTTCCCGGTTCGTCAGGCTGAAGGCGCCGACCGTGATCAAGGTATCGTGGAAAACGGCCACCACCGCGGCGACGCCATAGATCAGCTCGAAGCGGAACCATAGATAAACCAGCATGCCGGCCAGCGAGTAGAGCACTGCCAGCAACGCCTGCTTGCGCAACTGCGCGCCCACCTGCGGTCCGATAATCTCCACCCGGAAGACGCTGAAGCCGGAAAGATAGGCATTCTGCTTCAGCTCGTGGACGATCGCCGGATCGGCGATCCCGTTCAACTGGTCGAGACTGCTGAAGAGTCCGTCCAGGCTTGTGATCGCGATAGTTGAGAATAGCCGCCGCCTGCTGCGCATACCTGGTCTCCGCTTCGGCGCCTCCGTTGAAATGCTCAGGGTCTGTCTGCATCAGAAACTGGGACAACGCCCCGGCGCTGACATTGTCCAGATCCAGCTTGCTCTTGTCCGCCGGCGCGGCGCTCGAATAGTTGCTCGTGAGGGCATTGACGATGGCTTGCCGCCCGGCATCGAGCATCCGATTCATTGGTCTGCCTTTCCGCCAGCGAGATCACCACCTGGTTGCCCGAGGTTCCATAGGTCGTAATCCGGGCGTCATGGATACCGGCACGGTCGATGGCGTGGCGGATCTTGTCCACATTCGGCTTCTGGGCAAACCGGACGTAAACCAGCGTGCCGCCCTTGAAATCGACGCCCAGGTTGATGTCGTGCCAGAACAGCATGGAAAGAACGCCCGCCACGCTGAAGATCAGCGAGAAACCGAGGAAGTACCACTTCTTCCCCAGCCAATCGATATTTACTTCGTCCGAAACAGTTCCACTCGATTACTCCGCTCCTTGCTGTTGGTTGCTGTATCTCGCGGGTGCCCCAGGTCCCGATTCTGGGACCTGGAATCTTCGGGTCCTCACCTCTCCAGAGGTCTCCACTACCCGATGGAAAGCGCCTCGCCCCGCTGCTTGCGCTTGAGGATCGAGTCGAAGATCACGCGCGAGACAAAGACCGCGGTGAACAGGTTGGCTGCCAAGCCGAAGCTCAAGGTCACGGCAAAGCCCTTGACCGGCCCGGTGCCGAAGAGGAACAGGATCAGAGCCGAAACGATCGTGGTCACGTGAGTATCCAGAATCGTCGTCCAGGCATGGGCAAAGCCCTGATCGACCGCCGCGCCGGGCGCCTTGCCGGCGCGCAGTTCTTCCCGAATGCGCTCGAAGATCAGCACGTTGGAATCGACGCCCATGCCGATGGTCAGGATCACGCCGGCAATTCCCGGCAAGGTCAACACTGCCCCGGAAAAGCCCATAAAGCCGAGCAGGATGACCAGGTTCAAAATCAGGCCAGATCCGCATTGATGCCCGCGCCGTGATAGTAGATCAGCATGAAGATCAGCACCGCCGCCATGCCGATGATCGAAGCCAGCACGCCCGCGCGGATCGAGTCGGCGCCCAGCGACGGCCCGATAACGCTCTCCTGCAGGTAATGGATTGAAGCCGGCAGCGCGCCGGTGCGCAGCATCAGCGAGAGGTTCTCCGCCTTCTCCTTGCTCAAGCCGGTGATGCGGCCCTGATCGCGAATGGCCTGCTGAATGGTGGCCGCTTCCTGCACCCGGTTGTCCAGAACCACCGCCAGCGATTTGCCGATATTCGCGCTGGTGAACTGATAAAAGCGGTCGCCGGCGTTGCTGCGTCAGGATAAAGGTCGCGTCGGGACGCCCGTTCTCATCGACCTGAGGCTGCGCATCGCGGAAGTCATTGCCCGACACCACGGCGATGCGCTGCAGAACGTAGTATTGGCCCTGCAAATCCGGCTCATTGCCGCCGTACGCCATGATCTCGTCTTCCGGAGGAACCGTTCCATTCAGGCTCTGGATCGCCGCCTGCTCGGTGGGAAACGGGCCGCCCACCACCTGATGGATCTCCAGGCGCGCCGTGGACTGGATAACCTCGCGCACCCGGCTGATATCGTCGACGCCGGGCAGCTCGACCAGGATCTGGTTGCTGCCCAGGTTGTATTCCTGAATGGTGGGCTCGACAACCCCCAGGTCGTCGACGCGGGCGCGTATGGTCTCGATCGAATTTTCCAGCGCATGCTGTTCGGTCGCCTGCACCTCGGAGGCCTTCATGGTCAGAGTCCAGCTATTGTTGCTCCCCGAGCTCACCGTGTACTGATTGCCGTAGCGCGAATCGAGCAGGTCTGCGCACATCGCCGACCCGGTCGGGCGGCGTGCCCTGGATCTCGATCACTTGCGGCTGCTTGGCCGGATCGGGCTTGAAGACGGACTGCGCGCTCAGCCCGGCCTGGTGCAGATCGGTCTGCAGTCGGGCGACATCGTTGTCGGTGACTGCGCCGACCGCCTCCTGGACCATCACCTGCAGCACCAGGTGGATGCCGCCCTTGAGATCCAGGCCCAGATGAATGTGGTTGGTCAACGCATCCTTCCAGGCATCCAGGCCGATGCCCTTCGGAATGCCGAAGATGCCATAAAAAAAGACCAGAAGAACCGCAACGATCAGGAATGTTTTGCCGGTTAGGTTCTTACGCATGGGAGTCGCAATCGGGCTTCTGCGCCAGGGCATTTTTCTCGGCTGGCGGAATACGTTTTATTTTGCTTCCTCTTGGTTGGCGGTCACGGCGGCGATCGCACTCTTTACCACTTCGATCCTGATGTTATCGGGAGGCACGCGCAACTGCACCGCATCCTCCTGGATTGAAAGAATGGTGCCGCGCAGACCGCCGCTGGTGGTGATCCGGTCCCCGGACTTCAGGTTGGCCAGCATTTCCTGCCATTGCTTCTGCTTCTTCTGGTTCGGACGCACCAGCAACAGATAGAAAACGGCAATGATCAGGAGAAACGGCAGGAAAGTCATCAGGCCAGGCGCGATGGCTGGAGCCAGTAAAAGTGAAGTAAAGTTCAACTCGACATACCTTCTATCTTTCTAACTGACAAATCTGGGGTGCCCCATGTCCCGATTCTGGGACCTGGGATCCCACAAATCCTATCTTACAAACCTCATAGTCACGCTCATCCAGCCTCTGCATGGCGGTTCCGCGAACGCACGCTGTGCCAGCAGCTCCGGGAGAGAGCCCATCGAGATAGCATCCCGTACAGATCGCATCGTGTCAAGGTAGTAGGCCAGGTTGTGCAGCGTGTTCAGAATCGCCGAGAGCGGCTCCCGCGCCGCCGCCAGGTGGCGCAGATAGGCCCGGGTGTACCGCCGGCAGACCATGCAGCCGCACTCCGGGTCGAGCGGCTCCTGGTCCTCGGCATAGCGCTGGCTCTTGATATTGAGCCGTCCCTGCGAGGTGAAGAGGAGGCCGTGGCGGGCGGCGCGCGTGGGCAGCACGCAATCCATCATGTCTACGCCCAGCGCCGCATATTCGACGATTTCTTCCGGATAGCCCACTCCCATCACGTAACGCGGCCTGTCTCGCGGAAGCAGCGGCAACGTGGCTTCGATGATCTCCCTGGTCAATGCCCGCGGCTCGCCCACGCTCAATCCGCCCAGAGCGTAGCCGGGCAAATCCAGCTCCACCAGCCGTTCCGCCGACTCGCGCCGCAGATCGGGATACATTCCGCCCTGCACGATGCCGAAGAGCGACTGATCCGGTGATTGGTTTCCTGCCAGCAGCGCCTCCTTCGACCGTATGGCCCAGCGGTGGGTCAGCTCCAGGGACTGACGCGCCCGCTCGCGGCCGCTGGGGTACTCCGTGCATTCGTCGAAGGCCATCACGATGTCGGCGCCCAGGGCCATCTGCACCTCGATCGACCGCTCCGGGGAGAGGAAATGGGTCGAGCCGTCCAGGTGCGAGCGGAAGCGTACTCCTTCTTCCGTGACCTTGCGCAATGCGCTCAGGCTGAAGACCTGAAAGCCGCCCGAGTCGGTCAGAATGGGACGAGGCCAGCTCATAAAGCGATGCAGTCCGCCCAGCCGCCGGATGAGTTCATGCCCCGGCCGCAGGTAGAGGTGATAAGTATTGGCGAGAACGATCTGCGCCTGCAGCGCTTCCAGCAAATGCTGCGGCACGGCCTTGACCGTGGCCGCTGTGCCTACAGGCATGAAGGCGGGAGTCTCGACCACGCCATGCGCCAGGCGCATGGCGCCCCGCCTCGCCAGACCCTGGTTACCTTCTATCTGGTTAGCTTCTAAGTCGAATGTGAGTGGCATTTCTCCCGAATTCTTTTGCCTTTCTTTCTGTCATTCCCGAAGGGAATCTGCTTTCCTGCGTACCGCCGCAACGCGATTGTCTCCTTCGTCCGGCAGCAGATTCAACAATTCCTCTACCGTCCGGTGAAGCAGCGGGTGCTCCATCCGGGGCGCGATCTCGGCCAGAGGAGCCAGCGCGAAGCGGCGCCGCGCCAGCTCCGGATGAGGCAAGGTCAGCTCGGCAGAGTCGAGCACCAGGCCATCGATCAAAAGCAGATCTAAATCCAGCGTGCGCGGGCCCTTGGGCAAGCCCCCGCCACGCTCACGCCCAAACTCCCGCTCGATGGCCGTCATTCGCCGCAGCAATTCGAGCGGCTCCAGTCCGGTTTCGAGCGCGACCACGGCATTCACGAACTTCGGCTGCCGGTGATACTCCACCGGCTCGGTTTCATAAAGCCCCGACTGCGCCGTGATCCGGCCCAGCCCAGCCAGCCGCTCAACCGCGGCCTCGACCGTCTCTGCCGGTCCGCCATGCTGCGAGCTCAGATTCGACCCCAGCCCTACATAGGCTGTTCGCATGCTAGTGACACTCCCCAAGAGCTTTTAAAAGCAGATTCCCTTCGGGAATGACAGAAAGAAAAGCAAAAACTGCGACCCTGTTTTTGCTCTTGCCTTTCTTTCTGTCATTCCCGAAGGGAATCTGCTTCTTGTCTTCCACCCAAACCCTTCTACCTGGTTTTCTGTAGCCTGTTTAGCACCTCTTGAGCATACAGCCCGCGCCGCGGCCTCCACCGCCAAGATACGATCAAGATACGATGCCTCATGCGCATTGCCTTTTTCGGAGGCACCTTCGACCCGCCGCACCGCGGCCATATCGCCATCGCCCGCGCCGCTATTGCCCGGCTCGCGCTCGATCGCGTGCTGCTCGCTCCCGCCGCCGCCCAGCCCCTGAAATCAAGCGATGGCCACTCCAGCTATCAGGACCGGCTCGCCATGGTCCGGCTTGCCGTCGCCGGCGATCCCAAGCTTATTCCCAGCAGCTTGGACGCGCCCCGGCCCGATGGCCAGCCCAACTACACCCTCGATACTCTGGCCGAGTTACGGCGCACTCTGGCGCCCACCGACGATCTCTTCTGTCTGCTCGGAGCCGATGCCTTCCTTTCCTTCAAGCGCTGGCACCGCGCCGCCGAGCTGATCCTCTTTTGCAACTTCATCGTCGCCGCGCGGCCCGGCTTCTTGCTCGAGCAAATCTCCGCCGCGCTTCCCCAAGGCGTTTACCAGCAGGCTCTGCACCACCAGCCGGAGTTTGTCCGCATCGATATCGGCGGCGCTTCCGGAGGCTCTTCCCAGCTCTACCTCTTGCCCGACCTTGAGGAAGATATTTCGGCAACGGAGATTCGCGCCGCGCTCGCCGAGGGCTCCGAGACACAAACCGTCCTCGCGCCCCAGGTAGCGGAATACATCCGCCTCCATCACCTCTACCAGGGATCGGGAGATCTGACCCTTGATCTTCTGATCCCCGATCCCTGTTACGATCTACCGCAATGGCGACAACTGAAACCCGCCGCATGGTCCTGGCCGCCGCGGCGGCCTGCGAAGACAAAAAGGCCGAAGACACGCGCATCCTCGAGCTCGATCCGCTGGACTCCGGCTTCACCGATTTTTTCCTTATCGCCAGCGGCGCCAATGAGCGGCAGACGCAGGCCATCGCCGATGAGATCGAGCTGCGCCTCAAGCGCGATTTCCTCGCCTATCCCAACTCCGTTGAAGGCCGCCGTCAAGGCGAATGGGTTCTACTGGACTACGTCGATTTCGTGGCCCACATTTTCCTGGCGGAAAAGCGCGCCTACTACGACATTGAAAGGCTAAGGAAATCCGCCCGCAAAGTGGATCTTCAAGAGCTGCAGGCCAAGCTGGTCGAGAAGACAGCGGCAGCCCGCAAAAAATCAACCAAAGCGGCCCCCGCCAAAACCACGCGCAAGAAGAAGACCACCTAACTTCTGCTTCTTGCCTAATTTGTCATCTCGACCGGAGCGCAGCGAAGTGGAGAAATCTGCGGTTCCCCCGCCAATCCGAGGGTGCCCCATCCTTCGCACGGCGCTGTTCCGTGCGAAGGGTGGGAGACCGCAAATGTGTATGCCCCAACAGGTGAGCTAAAAACTAAACTTCACCCAGAACCGCAGAACACGCGATGTGCTCGCCCTGGCATTGGAGACGTTCAAATAATTCGGCGTTCCAATCAGCAGGACATTGGTATTCAGCGTATTGACGTCGTTATGGTTGCCCACATCCTGGGCCTCCGCGCGGAATTGAAACGTGGCCGACTCCAGGCGGGTCCAAGGAGCGGGAGCGTCCTTTTCGAGCGCGAGATTCCAGATTGTCGATCCGGGGTTATTGAAACTGTTCCGCCCCACCTCATAGGGTACGAACTGCGGTCCGTAGGGCACCAGCCAATGCACCTGGCTGGGATTCACGGCCACTAAAGTTCCGGCCGGGGAATTGGCTTGCGCCATGTCGTAATAGGTCCCCGGAGTTCCACCCACATAAATTCCATCGATGCCGGCAGAGCTGATCGAAGCATGAGGATTCCCCACCAAAGGCCGGTCATTGGCCGCGTTGCCGTCGCCATTGGTATCCAAACCGGCGATGGTAAACGTGCTGGGCGGCCCCGATTGCAGCTGGGTAACTCCGGCAACCGACCAATGCCTGGTCAAGCCGCTCAAGAATAGATCCCGAAGATGGTTATCTGAGTGGAATCCAGGCGGCGCCCACACGTAAGCAATGGAGAAGAATTGCGGGAAATTAAAGGAGGATGGCCCCCAATCCTGGCGCCGTCCCCCCGGCGCGAGGTTGGCGCTGTACGACGTATTGGGATTGCTGAAGAGGTCAAAGACTTCCGAGCCATCATCCATGTTCTTCCCGAAGGTATACGCCGCGCGGAAGGAGAATCCGCGGGAGAACTGCCGCGAGACTTCCGTCTGAATGCTGTCGTATTGCGAGGCAGCGATGTTGGCGCGGGCGCTGACATCGCCCCGAGCCGGGTTCAGGCGCTCCTGGGTAGTGGGATTGAAGTAGTTGTATTGCTGATTGGCATAGAGCTTCCGTCCCCGGCTGCCCACGTAGTTCACCGTAAGTTTCAGTTCGGCCGGCAATGCGCGCTCTACTCCCACGTTCCACTGATAGGTTCGCGGATTGACCAGGTTTTTATCCGTGCTTAGAACGCTGGAAAAGGGGCTGATCGGGGCCGGAGTGATGGAAGTCAGCAAGCCCAAAGCATTTCCCAGTCCTGCTCCGCTAGTGGATATCAATGTCGTCGCGCTGGCGTTGGGCGCCGACTCAGCCGAATTCTCCGCAATGTTGCCGAAGACCGTGTCATAGAAAATGCCGATCCCGCCGTGCACCACCGTTTTGCCGTCACCCATCCAGCCGCCATAGTTGGGAGCATAGGCAAAGCCGAACCTCGGTCCCCAGTTTGCCGTATCGGTATGGATCTTGTAGACCGTGGTGATCGGAGCGTAGGGGTTCGCGACATCGAGTCCGGGATAGGGCAGGGAATTACTCGGATCGGTCAGGTAGTCGTAACGCAGTCCCAGATTGACCGTCAGCTCGGGAGTCAGCTTGATATCGTCCTGGATGAAGCCGGCCGACCTCCATAAGCGGGGATCGAAACGGGTAGGCCCAAAGGTCTTGGTCGCGTAGCCCGAAGCCCCCAGATAGTCATTGAGAAAGTTTCCCATCCCCGATACACCGCCCCCGCCCGTGATATTCAGTCCTCCCAGGACATCCTGCGGGACCAGATCGCTTTCAAGAAGGCGGCCCACATCGGCGCCAATGCGCAGTGATTGTTTCCCCCGGGTCCAGCCGACAGTGTCCTGGAACTGATAGAAATCCTCTTTCCTCCCTTGCGGGATGTTCTGCGATATCCCCAGCTCCGGCAGATTGTCGTCCAGGAAGTTGAGGTTGAAATTCTTTGAGAGCGGGTTCGCCAGCGTTTGTGGGGTGGCCTGGAAAAGGAAGTTGACTCTGGTCAGGGAGACGCGGAATTCGTTCAGCAGATGCGGATCGAATACGTGGGTCCAGTTGAAGAAGCTCAGCGACGATGGTCCGCCGGCCTCCGCATCGAAGCCTGGCAGACCCGAGGTGTTCAAGGCAAGGTCCGGGCTGAAGTTTGAATTGTCATGAATATAGCGGCCTGCAAGGCTGTCTTTCTCGCTGGCAACGTAGTCCAGGCGGACCATGTACTGGGTATCGGGCTGCTGCTGGGGAACCGGAGGCCGGAGGAACTGGCCTGTGGTAATCAGGCAGCCGCTTGCCGGGCAGGCGTTCGCGGCGCCGGTCGTGGGCTGACCCACGTTGATGATTTCGCCCGGACCAAAGTTACTGTATGTCGAGAGATACGATCCGCTGTCCAGCAGGCCTTGCAGAAGGGCGGCGTTGGGGCCGCCGATTTTGCTCAGGACGTTGTAGCCGTTCTGGTCGGGCAGCTCGATCGAACCGGAGGAGATGGTGCCGCCGGTGATAGCGTTGCCGTAGAAGCGGCTCCACTGCGAGCCCCCGAAGGCAAAGAGCTTGTTTTTCCAGATGGGACCACCCAGGGTGAAGCCAAATTGATGCTCGTCGGAGCGGGCCTTGGGGTTCGGTGTTCCCGGAGGGAAGGGTTTGCCGCGGCGCGTCTGGCCGTCGAGCGAATTCAATCCCGATCCCGAGTAGAGCTCGAAAGCGGATCCGTGAAACTGATTGGTCCCTGATTTGGTGATCAGGTTAACCACCGCGCCGCCGGTTCGCCCGTACTCGGCGGAGGTGGAATTGGTGAGGACCGCGACGGACTGGAACATGTCCGGTATCTGGGGCTGGAACGCCTGGCCGCCTATGCTGATGTCATTGATGTCCTGGCTGTCCATGGTGAAATTGTTGGACCGCGGGCGTGCGCCATTCACTTCGATCTGCTCGCCGTTGCCGCCGCTGCCCTGCAGGTTGAGCTGCGGGTTCACAAACTGCACTCCAGGAATTGTGGAAGCGAGCTCGATCGGATTGAGCGAGAAGATTGGCAGATTTTTCAGATCGGTGCCGCTGACTGTCCCTGAAAGCTGCCCATTGTCCAGGTTGATATTGTTGCTGGCGGCGACCACGCTGACCGTGCTCGCGGCCGCGCCTACCTGCAAGGTGATGTTGCGCGAGGTGACGACGGAACCCCTGACATTCACTCCCTTCACCTCGCTCTTCTGAAAGCCGGACGCCTCGGTGGTTAAGGTGTATATGCTGGGATCGATGGCCTCCATCCGGTATTCGCCGCTGCCGTTGGTCGTGGTAGCGCGGCTTTCGCCGGTAAGCTGGCTGGCCGCCGTGACACTGGCGTTTGGCACTACGGCCCCGCTGGGATCGCGGACCACGCCGGCGATGGTTCCTTTGCTGGTTTGCGCTACTGAACGGCTGGCCGAGAGAGCGACAACGAGAATCAGAGTAGCAATGAAAATTTTGTGCAATCGAGACACTTCTACAACCCTCCGCGACACGCGAGTATGGCCCAGGGTCCGCAGCCGATGTCTACCATCCCAACAACCGCGGGATGGATGATGAGAAGATTATCGGCAATGTCTGCGAACTTAGATATCTGTATCTGAAATTGGCATTTGAACCGAAATGTGTATCCAAACCGCGGGGAGGACATTTGGCTCTAAATTAGTTCAGAAACAAGGGCCCGAACATCCCCGGAAAGGGACATTCGATTCGTGTGTTTTCGTTAACTTTAGCGGTTACAATAACAGATTGGCGCCTAGATTTGTCACCGAATGAACACCGCTTGGTTGGCAATTACACCTTAAATTACACTTTATTTGTTATCTCGACCGGAGCGCAGAGATTCTGCGGTTTTCCCAAAAGATAGACCACAGATCCTCGGTGCCCCAGAGCCTGCCCTGAGCTTGTCGAAGGGTCCCGATTCTGGAACCTGGGATTCCACAAATCTCCAAAAAACCTAGGTTAGCTTCGCGAACCTGAGGCACCCGGCTACCTTCATATGCGCATCGGCATGATGATGTAGCGGTATTTCAGATCTTCATCGCCATCTTCAGGCCGCATCTGCCCGGCGGATTGCGAGTCCTTGAATTCCAGGCGAACTTCACCCGAGCCGCCGATAGCCTTCAAAAAATCGATCAGGTAGGACGAGTTGAAGCCGACCATGATCGTGTCGTAGTTGTACGGCGTTTCGATCGTGTCCTCCGATTCGCCTGATTCGGTCGAGGAGGAGGATATCTTCATCTCGTTCTGTTCCAGGCGTATCCTGATCGCTCCCGAGCGCTCGTCGGCGAACTGGGCGACTCTTTGGATCGATCCCATCAGATCTTCGCTGCGCACCACGACCAATTTGTTATTGTCGCGCGGCAGCACCGCCTCGTAATTAGGGAATTGGCCGGTAAGCTTCCTGGTAGTGAGTACGCGCCGGCCAAGCCGGAAAAAAAGCGTGTGCTCGTCGTCCTGGAAGTCGATAAACTCCTCTTCGGAGTTAGCCAGCAGGGATTGCAGCTCGGCCAGCGCCTTGCGCGGAATCAGAGTTTTCTTTTCCCCGCTTATATTCTTGAGCGCCTCGCCGGTCTTTTCCAGATGCGCCAGCCGGTGGCCGTCCGTGGCTACCATGGCCATCGATTCGGCCTTCAAAATCAGCAGCGCGCCATTGAGGGTGTAGCGCGACTCTTCGTTTGAAATAGCAAAGATGGTCTTCGCGATCATGCTCTTGAGCGAAGCCGTGGGGATGCTGGTGAGCCCTCCGTCAGGAAACTGCGGCACCTGGGGAAAATTGGCGCGCGCCATGCCAACCATTTTCGTGTTGGAGCGGCCGGACCGGATCTGCACCCAGTGGTTCTCCATCAGCTTGATCGAAACATCTCCCTCGGAGAGCAGCCTTACATACTCATAAAGCTTGCGCGCCGGGATGGTGCAGGCCCCGGGCTTCTTCACGTTTGCCGGGCAGGAGGTGCGAATGCTCTGGTCAAGATCGGTGGCGGTAACGGTAAGGCGACCGCTTGCTTCGCCTTCTCCTACACTGGCCTCAAGCAGGAAATTCGAGAGTATGGGAATGGTTGTCTTGCGCTCGACCACACTCTGCGTTGCGCTCAGCTCCCGCAGAAGCTCCTGACGGCTGACGCTTATCTCCATGGCTCCCGCTCCCTGTGCCACCGCTCTCTCTTGCTCAACTCCCGCGCTAAGCATCGTGTCGGTTCCCCTTCATCGGTCCTGTCGATTCAAGTTGGACTCACTCTACACCAGCCTGAGCCCCAGCCGAACAGGAATCTGACGGTTTGATTCTAGTGCATTTTGCATCCCGGCGGCGGGGCTGCCTGCGGCTACTGCTTTTATCTTTCATAACTCTCTTTTTAGCTAGTAGCAGTAGCCGTTGGCGTTGGAAAAGTGGAAAGCAGGTGAGAAACCACATGGATCGCGGCTCTGAACCGCCGCCCGGTTTTCTAAAACCGGTCACCAGGAAAATGAAAACCGGCAAAACCGGTGGGAAGAGGCCGAATCAGTCACCCCTTACCCACAATTCACACAGCCACGCCCGAAAACCATGTGGAAAGCAGTCCCGCTAAGTGGAAACCGCAGCCCCAACCAAGACTGGCGCTGCTCCCGGACAGCCCACCTTTCCACAGCCGCCTGGAAGCTGGACTTCAGTCCAGCGGAAAGAATTCGGACTTGAGATGGGCTTTTAGCCGAGCCCCCAAGTTACGGGCATGACTCTTTCAAAGCCGATTCTCAACCTGTTCGAGGGTTTTTCTGCTGCCTGTTTAAGCGATGTGGCAAAAACGCAAAGACTTAGCGGACTTTCTCCCAACGCTCCTGATGGCGATCGTCCGCATAGAGCATGCAAGTCGCGTGCCCCTTGGCATCGAGCACGAAGCTGATGCGCGTGTTGCTGCCGCTGGGATAGAAGAATCGCGTGTTGGTCTCCGGCAATAGTTCCGTCGGACTGCCGCCGCGCAGCCTGGACAGCAGCTTCCCGCCGGAACGGAAGATAGTCATCTCCACTACGCCCGAGTCGGCATAATCGCCCTGATACGCGTTGTAGATACTGGGATCGACACGGGCCGGTGTGGGGTGAAGAGGGACAAGACGCCTCTCCGCATAGGGCTTGCTGGCGGCAATCTCCGACAGGCGGTGAGCCAGAAACCACTGCGGCAACTGCGGGTCTCCATAAGCCTTGTCCCATGCGTTGTGGCGGTAGCTGGCATACTCCCACAGGCGCACGTTGCCGCCGGCGGCATCGAGCGCCTTGAACATGATTCGCGCCTGCGCGGGAGCAACCACGGCGTCGTCGGTGCCATGAAACATCCATACCGGCGTTCTGCCGATCGCATTTACGTAGCCATCGACCAGATCCTGCTCCCGCCAGCGGTTGGGCGCGTAGGACCAGAAGATTCCGCCGCACACCGGAGCGATGGCGGCAAAGCGTCCGGGATAGTCCTTGGCGATCTCCCACACGCCATAGCCGCCCAGCGAGAGACCGGTAAGATAGAGTCGCTCGGGATCGCCGTGGAACTCTTTCACCTCGGCGTTCAAGGCCTCAATCGCCATGCTCATCATGTTGGGGTCGGTCCAGTGATGATGGTTGTAAGGGAGCTGTGGCATGACCACGATGAAGGGCCATCGTTCGGGGTGAGAGCGAAGAGCGTTCGGCAAGCCTATCTGGGTCTGATCCAAGCCGTCGGATCCACGCTCACCCGAGCCGTGAAGGAAGAGGATGACCGGCCACTTCTGCTTGTGTGTCCACTCCACCGGAAGATAGACGACAAAGGGATAGGAATTGCCGTTGATCGAAATCGTCCGGTTAAGGAACCCGGTATCCTGCTTGCGCGCCAGCGCGCACAGCGGGAAAAGCGCCGGAAGAAGGCAGAGCCAGAACACCCTGAGCTTCCTGAGGCTACGGCAGGCAGACAAAACCATGGCTAACAGCTTATCTCACCGCCATTTCATGGTGGAAGCCCCCGCATTTATACGTTGTGCCATGAATGCCGGGTGCCCCATATCGGCGCGCTCTTTGCGCCAGATGTGGGAACCACAAACCTCCGCAGTGGGACAGGGAACTTTCAGAGCAGAGCCGGTGCCCCAAGTCCCGAATTTTGGACCTGGGATCCTGCCATCCAGCCCGCATTGCTTCCCCCAACCGTCCTACCGTACAAACAGTTAGCAGAGGCATGCCCGTGCGCGAAACCGCTCCGTTCCAGCCCTTCATTCCGCCCGGCCAAGCGCGGCCGGAACTTACCATCAGGGCAATTCTGCTGGGTTCGATCTTCGGACTCCTCTTCGGAGCCGTAACCGTCTATGTGGGACTGCGGGCAGGCTTGACCGTAGGAGCCTCGATTCCTATCGCCGTCCTCTCGATCAGCATCCTGCGCGTGCTCGGCCGCGCCTCGATCCTGGAAAACAACATCGTGCAGACCACGGGAAACGCGGGCCAGTCGATCGCCGCCGGCGTGATCTTTACCTTGCCCGCGCTGATCTTCCTCGGCTTCAGTCTCGAATATTGGAGGATTTTCCTCTTAGCATTGATCGGCGGATGGCTGGGCGTACTGTTCATGATCCCCTTGCGCCGCCAGTTGATCGTAGAGGAGCATGCCAACCTCATCTATCCCGAAGGCACAGCCTGCGCCGATGTCCTGCTGGCCGGCGAGCAGGGCGGATCCTTTGCCAGCCGGGTCTTTCTTGGGTTGGGACTGGGCAGCCTCTACACCCTGTTCCAGAATGAAAACATCTTTGCCGCCTGGCCCGGCACTCCCGACTATCAGCCGCAGTGGCTTAAGGGAGCCGCGATCCGCGCCGACGCCACCGCGGAATACCTCGGCGTCGGCTACATCATCGGGCCCCGCGTGGCTGGAGTGCTCTTTGCCGGCGGAGTCTTTTCCTGGCTGGTGATGATGCCCGCCATCTACTTCTTCGGATCGCACTTTCCCCAGGCAATCTATCCCGGAACCAAGCCCATCGCGCAGATGTCGCCCAGCGATCTGTGGGCCGCCTACATCCGGCCCATGGGAGCCGGCGCCGTAGCCGCGGCGGGAGTCATCACCCTCGTGAAAACCCTGCCCACCATCTGGGGCGCCTTGAGCGGGGCCCTCAAAAGCCTGCGCAAAACCAGTGGAGCGCCCGCCCATCCGCTGCGTACCGAGGACGATCTGCCCATAGGCGTGGTCATCGGCGGATCGATCCTCTTGATAGTCATCATGTTTTTCTTTTTGACCTTCAAGCCGGTGCCCGGCGCTCAGGTTGGTTGGCTGGCCAACCTTGCGGCCTCGTTGCTGATCGTCGTCTTCGGCTTTCTCTTCGTGACCGTCTCCTCGCGCATCGTCGGCCTGATCGGCAGCTCCGCCAATCCTGTCTCCGGCATGACCATTGCGACTCTCATGGCGACCGCGGCGATCTTTCTAGTCAAGGGCTGGACCGCGCCCGCTTTTGCCGCCTTGGCCATCACCATCGGCGGCGTGGTGTGCATTGCCTCCGCCAATGCGGGGGATACATCTCAGGATCTCAAGACCGGCTTTCTCATCGGCGCCACTCCCCGCAAGCAGCAGATCGCTTTGATGATCGGCGTCTGCGTCTCCACTTTTGCCGTCGGAGCAACCCTGCAGTTGATGAACCGGGGGCTGGCCGAGTTCCGCCAGGTCTCCCGGCCCTGGAACATCTCCGTGGCCCACGACGGGGTGCAGGTCGAGCAGCGGCATTTCGAACAAAAGCAAATCCGCGTGATCCATCCCGACAAGACGGAAGATACCCGTCCGGCCTCCAACTACCTGCTTCTCAATGCCCTGAATTCGCATGAGCTGGCTGATGGCAAGTACCTCTACAACCCGGCGACGGGCTTGATCGAAGTGCAATGGATCGAAGGCATCGGCAGCGAAAAGGCGGCGGCGCCGCAGGCCCGGCTGATGGCTACGGTGATCAACGGAATCCTCGGCCGCAAGCTTCCCTGGGGCCTGGTTCTATTGGGAGTCTTTCTGGTGATTGCGGTCGAGCTGCTGGGGATTCGCTCCCTCTCCTTTGCCGTAGGCGCCTATCTGTCGATAGGCACCACGCTTGCCATCTTTGCCGGCGGCATGGTGCGCTGGCTGGTCGACCGCGCAGCGGCTAAGGCGAATGAAGGCGCGGAAACGGAGAGCGAAATCAGTCCCGGATCGCTCTACGCCAGCGGTCTGATTGCGGCCGGCGGAATCGTCGGCCTGCTCGGAGTGGCGCTCAAAGTCTACGAAGCCGCCTCGGGCAAAGAGGACATCCTCGTCTTTCCGGCAACCAATCCCCTACACCATGATTGGATATCGGTAGTGATGTTCGCCCTGCTGGCATGCTCGCTCTATTACTTCGCCCGCAAGCCGCTAAAGATGAGGAAATAGAGTCAGGCCGCCGACACGGAAGTAATTGCCAGAATAGGGGATTCCGGGCATTTTTTGCGCAGTGCCGTGCGAAGCGTGCAGTTCTTCCCTTTATTATGGGACCCGGTCAAAACCGCTTCCCCCCGCAAATTTCCCGGCAAATGCAGTGTAATCATAGAGTTAGTGGAGAGTTCCCGACCCGGCCAAAGTTTGGCAACCCGAGTGCTATAAGGGTTGTGTCGGGCGATATCGGCCAGTGTGTGCGACTGGCGATTTCAGTCCAAGTTAGCGGTTCAGGTGGCGTACTAAGCAATGAACTCAGTGTCATCAAAATTCGTGCCGGCCTCTGCGTTTGTGCTGTCGGTTGCGTTAGCGCTGCCGGCGTTTGCACAGACAACGCAAGCGCCTGCAAATCCCCCACAGGCGAGCGCTAGCGCAAGCTCCCCCAGCGCTAGTGATTCCAGTAGTTATGCAACCGGTCAGCCGCTGTCCACCAAGTCCAATGAGGGCTTCTGGGGAAAGCTGAATCCGCTGGCCCGTAAGAAGTGGGTGAAGAGACAGATCTCCCCAGTCAAAGATCGGCTGAACGAGCTCGATCAATTGTCAGCCAAGAACGCGAATGACATCAAGGATGTCGATTCCCGCGCTCAGGCCGGCATCCACCAGGCGCAAAGCACCGCCGACCAGGCCAACCAGCAGGCGCAGCAGGCCACCACCCAGGCAAACCAAGCTCAGCAGGTGGCGCAGCAGGCAACTTCGCAAACCGCGGAGTTGAATACGACAGTTTCGAACCTGGATCAATTCCAAAAAGTTGCGGATACCGAACTCCATTTCCGCCGCTCCCAGACCGCCTTAAACGACAAAGCCAAGGCAGCGTTGGATGAAGTAGCAAGCCAGCTTGCCGGGCAGAAGGGCTTTATCGTCGAGGTCCAAGGCTACTCCCAGATGCGCGGGCAGGCCGGGCTGCAAAGATCGCAGAATATGGCGGACGCAGTGGTCAGGTATCTGGTCATCGACCATCAGGTCCCGGTTTACAAAATCTACCGTGTCGCCATGGGCAACGCGCCTCGCGACGCCTCCACCGCAACAGGAGAAACGGGAGCAACATCAAAATCGAGCATTAGCGGTACGGTCGTCCACGTAACCCTGATGCACAACAGTCTTGCGGCATTGAACTCGCCCACAAATACAAATAATGGCGGTTCACCGATAGGCGCGACGCAGAAGTAAACCGCGCAGCCCTCCCCCAGCGGAGACCTCTGCGTCGCACCGAACACCGCAAACAAGCTCTCACACAACGAGAGAACCAAGGCAGATTGGCCCCTCACCCGAGGGGCCCTTTTTTTTCCATCAATTTCAAATCACTCGAATACATCCGCGGTTTCCCGCAACAAACCACAGATTCTGGGTGCCCCAGGTCCCGATTCTGGGACCTGGGATTCCACAAATCCAGAAAAACTCAGGCTAGCTTCGCGAGCCTGTCCACCCGCATTCATGCGGATGGACAGAACGCGCCTTATGAAGCAAACCCCAGTCACGCGAGGGACGGCAAGGTTTCTATCAGAGACAAAGTCCCGCGAGGGGCGACTGAATCATCCCTACGGGACTCCTTCAGCCTGCCGAAAGCGTCTTATTTGTCATCTCGACCGGAGTGTACATGGGCCTGCGTCCCACCCAAGGGGATGAAAATCGGAGCCCCGGCTTGGTCGGCAATCAGGCTGTGAATTAGCTAAGCTGGAGGTGGCGTGAAACGGTAAAGACCCTCTTCGCTCTGGGTGAGTTGAGACCGTACCGGAGTTTGGTCTGGGATGTGCGTTTTGAACCTATGAGTGTCGCGCTATCCGTCCCTGAACGGGAAGGGTGGTAGCTCGTGAGAGTGCGTAAGTCTTTCGCCGCGCGTCCTACCCTTCCGCGTCAAGGAGGGAACTATGTTAGGTAGGGTAGCAGGGATTGACGTCCATAAGAAAGTGCTGATGGTGGTGGTAATTGAAGTAAGCGAACAGGGTGGGACAGTGAAGCGCAAACGGTTCGGCACCCTAGCCGGCGAGTTGCGTTTAATGTCGGACTGGCTGCGGGAAGAGGGGGTGGAGGAAGCCGTGATGGAATCGACCGCCCAGTACTGGAGGCCGGTGTGGTATGAGCTGGAGCCGCAGATGCGTTTGCATCTGGCGCAGGCGTACTCTAACCGCGCCCCGCGCGGACGCAAGCACGATTTTCGCGATGCCGAACGTCTGGTGCGGCGGTTGCTAGCCGACGAGCTTACCCTGAGCTTCGTGCCTAGTGGCGAACAGCGCAGTTGGCGCACGATGACGCGCATGAAGACTCATCTCACCCAGGACCAATCGCGGCTGCATTCCCAAATCGAGTGTCTGCTGGAGGAGATGCGCATCAAGTTGTCCAGTGTAATCAGCGATCTGCTGGGAGTCAGCGGATACCGTATCTTACGCGCCTTGGCCAAAGGGGAAACCGACGCGAAGAAATTAGCTGCCCTCAAAGATGATCGGCTGCGTGCGAGCGAGCAGCAACTGGTGGATGCCCTGAGCGGGAATGTCCAGCCCTACCACCAGCAATTGCTGGGGCTCTATCTGGACCGTTACGATCTCATCGCCACACAGATCGAGCAGCTCAATCAGATGGCCGCCGAATCCATGCAGAAGCATCAGCAAGCAGTGGAGCGCCTGGCGCAGGTTCCTGGTTTCGGGGTCGACTCCGCCCAGCAGGTAATCGCCGAAGTAGGAGTGGAGGCCAGCACCTTTGATTCAGCCGCCAAGCTGACCTCGTGGGTGGGAACCAATCCAGGGCGGGAGGAAAGCGCGGAACAGAACCACAACAGCCACTCGGCCAAAGGCAATCGCTATCTGCGCCGTATCCTCAACCAAGCTGCACATGCGGCAGTGAAGAAACAAGGCTGCCACTTTCAAGCCGTGTTCCGGCATCTTCTGCCACGGCTGGGCTATAAGGGAGCCATTTGGGCTGTGGCTCACCGCCTCTGCCGCTTGGTCTGGAAGATCTTGCATGAACGAGTTCCATACGTGGAGCATGGCAGCGAACCCAACCCCAGAGCGAAACAGCAACGCGCCCGCAAATTGCTACAAAATCTGCACAGGCTCGGCTATCAAGTCACCATTGAACCTCTAAGCTAAATATCTCCAATCCGGGGGCACCCCCTATGAAAGAGATCTTCCCAGGATGATTTTCGAGAGAGCGAAGCGAAGTGGAGAGATCTGCGGTTTCCCGCAACAAACCACAAATCCTGGGTGCCCCAGGTCCCGATTCTGGGACCTGGGATTCCACAAATCCCGAAAAGACCCAGGCTAGCTAGCTTCGCGAGCCTGGGCCACCCGCATTCATGCCGATGGATAGAATGCGCCTTATGAAGCCAAGCCCCGGTCCCGCGTAGGGACGACTGAATCATCCCTACAAGACTCCTTCACCCAGCGGAAAAACATCCTATTTGTCGGAGCGCAGCGGAGTGGAGAGATCTGCGGTTTCCCGCTGACCCGCGCCCGGCCCAAGCGCCGCCCGGATGGCAAGCAGCGTCTCCAGCAGCGATTTCAGCAGCTGCAGATCCAACGCATTCGCCCCGTCCGACTTGGCGTTCGCTGGGTCGTCATGCACCTCAAGAAAGACCCCATCCACCCCCGCCGCCACGGCAGCTCTGTTGAGCACCGGAATGAACTCCGGCTGGCCTCCCGACCTGCCGTTGGCCGCCGACGGAGTCTGCACCGAATGCGTGCCGTCGAAGACCACCGGGGCCAGCTTGCGCATGATGGCGAGTGAGCGCATGTCCACAACCAGGTTGTTGTAGCCGAAGCTTGCCCCTCGCTCGGTCAGGAAAACGCGGGGATTCCCCGTGCTAACCACCTTTTCGACCGCATGGCGCATGTCCCACGGAGCGACGAACTGGCCCTTCTTTATGTTGACCGCCCGTCCCGTCTTGCCCGCGGCGCACAGCAGATCGGTTTGCCGGCAAAGAAAGGCGGGTATCTGCAGGATGTCCACCGCTTCCGCCACCCGCTCGCAGTCTCCCGGCTCATGGACATCGGTCAGCACCGTCAATCCAGTCGACCGAGCCAGCCGCCGCAGGATCGCTGTGCCTTCAATCAATCCCGGTCCGCGAAAGCTCTCAACCGAGGTGCGGTTGGCCTTGTCGTAGGAGGCCTTGAAAATATAGGGAATGCCCAGGTCGGCAGTGATGCGCTGGATCGCCTCCGCCATGCGCCGCGCATGCTGCTCGCTTTCGATGACGCATGGTCCGGCGATCAAAAACAGCGGCGAAGAACCGATATGTACATTGCCGGCTTCAAAGTCGCTCATGCAAAGTCGCTCATTACTGATCGTAAGTGACCTGGCTATCCATAACCTGCGCAACCACCTGGGTTCCGCGCAGCCGATTGTCATAAGCGGCGGAGACGAAGGCCTGAAACAAGGGATGCGGCTCCAGCGGCTTGGATTTGAACTCGGGATGGAACTGGCAGCCCAGAAAGAAAGGATGCCCTTGAACCTCGACGATTTCGACATAGGTTCCATCGGGCGTGGCCCCGGTGATGCGCAGCCCGGCTCCGGTCAGCATCGCTTCATATTCCCGGTTGAATTCGTAGCGATGCCGGTGGCGCTCGTTGATCTCCGTTATCTTGTAGGCAGCGGCGGCAAGCGAGCCCGCTTCCAGCACGCACGGCCATGCGCCCAGGCGCATGGTGCCGCCCATCTCCTCGATCCCGGTCAACTCCCGCAGCTTATAGATCACCCGGTGAGGCGTTGCCGGATCGAATTCGCTGGAATTGGCCGCGGCCAGGCCGCAGACGTTGCGGGCGAACTCAATGCAAGCCGTCTGCATGCCCAGGCAAATGCCGAAGTAGGGCACATTGTTTTCCCGCGCGTAGCGAATGGCGTTCAGCATGCCTTCGATCCCGCGCTTGCCAAAGCCTCCCGGAACCAGGATCCCGTCAAAGCCCGCCAACGGGTGCTCATATCCCTCCTGCTCCAAGGGCTGCTGGCTCTCCAGGCCCTCGGCCTCAACCCAGGTCACGCGCAATTTCAAGTTGCGCGCCAGCGCGCCGTGCACCAGAGCCTCCTTGAGCGACTTATAGCTGTCCTCATACTCCACGTACTTGCCGACGATGGCGATCGAGACCTCGTCCCGCGGGTTATAGCAGCGCTCGACCAGCGCCTCCCAACGCGCCAGGTCGGGCTCCTTCGCTTCGATGTGCAGATAGCTGAGCGCCAGCTTGTCGACACCTTCCTTGGCAAAGGTCAGCGGCACCTCGTAAATGGATTCGACGTCTTTGGCTGCGATTACCGCCCGCTCCTCAAGGTTGCAGAACAGCGCGATCTTGCCCTTGATCTCCCGGGAGAGAAAGCGATCGGTGCGGCAGAGCAGGATATCCGGCTGAATTCCAATGGAGAGCAGTTCCTTCACCGAATGCTGCGTGGGCTTGGTCTTCAGCTCCTGGGCCGCGCCGATCCAGGGAACCAGGGTCACGTGAACGAAGACCGTGTTCTCCCGGCCCAGCTCCTGGCGCATCTGCCGGATAGCTTCAAGAAAGGGAAGAGACTCGATATCGCCCACCGTCCCGCCGATCTCGACCACCGTCACGTTGGCATCCGTGGCCACCTTGCGCATCGCATTCTTAATCTCGTTGGTCACGTGGGGGATAACTTGAACTGTCTTGCCCAGGTAATCGCCGCGCCGCTCCTTGGTGATGATCTGTTCATAGATACGCCCCGTGGTCAGATTGTTGTCGCGTGTCAGCCGGGCGTGGGTGAAGCGCTCATAATGCCCCAGGTCGAGATCCGTCTCCGCGCCGTCGTCGGTGACAAAGACCTCACCGTGCTGGAACGGCGACATGGTGCCCGGATCGACGTTGAGGTAAGGATCGAACTTCATCAGGTTGACGCGCAGTCCGCGGCTCTCCAGCAGGCAGCCGATCGAAGCGGCCGCCAGACCCTTGCCTAAACTGGACACGACACCGCCGGTCACAAAGATGTACTTTGCTGACATGCCTGCTTCACCTTTTTATCTTGAATGGGATTGGCGCACCGGTTGGGCACAGGAATAGTTCAGCGGTGGAAGCCCCGTGTTCTTGGAAGAGTCCCGCAGGGACGGCACGAAAATAGCCCAGCACGCAGTGCTGGGTTCCCCGGGAAGGACTTTCAGTCCCGTAGGGACGACTGAAAGGATGGTCGAGGAGGGCTCCAGTCGTCCCTGCGGGACTTATCAGCAACAACAAATCTACCCAGCACTGCGTGCTGGGCTATTTTCGGCCGTCCCTACGGGACTTATCTCTTTAGCAAAACCCCCGGCAACATAGTCCCGGCTGTATTCGTCTAAGATGTCAGCCGGGAGTCGCGTCTCCAAGGAAGCATCTATGTTGAGAATCCGGTTGAGAATTCCGAGCCTGCTCCCCCTCATCTTCGTCCTGGCGGCCAGCCTGGCCTCGGCGGTTCCGGGACACGCCCAGACGTCCAACGAACGCCTGATCCTCAAGGATGGCACCTACCAGATCGCTACTCAGTACAAAATAGTGGGCGACCGGGTGCGCTACTTCAGCGCCGAGCGGGCGGATTGGGAAGAGATACCGGCGGGCCTGGTAGACTGGCCGGCAACCCAGAAATGGGCCCGCGACCACGTGCCCGGAGCGGCTCCTGCCCCTGCCGCCTCGCCCGCAAACCCTGAAGCCGCGGCCATCGACAAAGAGGAACAGCAAGAGCGGGCGGAACAGAACGCGCGCACCCCGGAGGTTAGCCCCAGACTGCGCCTCCCGGATCAGCAAGGCGTATGGGCGCTCGATACCTACCATGACCAGCCTGAACTGGTCGCGGTGGTGCAGAATACCGGCAATGTAAACCAGCAGACCGGACACAATGTGCTGCGCGGCATGCTCAACCCTACCGGCGGGATGAAGAAACCCATCGAGCTTCCAGGCGCCTACTCCAAAGTGCGTCTGCACGTAAGTCAACCGGTAATCTATGTGAGTCTGAGTACGGACGACGCCGCCCCGGCCGAGCCGGATCAGGGCTCGGTGACCGTCGATACCCGCGGAGCCGCGGCAACCAAGGAAAAAGATTCCTATAGCTCCCCGGCCAGTCAATACGCCATCGTTCGCGTCTTCGATAACCTGCGCCGCGACTACCGGGTGGTGAGCGCGGTCAAGGTCGGCATGACCGGAAATCTATCCCAGACCGAGGACATAATCCCTACCACGGCGCAGATCCTTCCCGGTAAGCACTGGATGAAGCTGACTCCCCGCGATCCCCTGACCATTGGCGACTATGCCCTCATGGAAATTCTCGGTCCGGGACAAGTAAACGTCTCGGTGTGGGACTTCCGCATCGATCCCCAGGCGGCGGACAACAAAAACGCCATCATCCCCCTGGAACGCTCCTCCCGATAGCCGGACGTTAGCTCCCACGGGAAAGCAGATTCCCTGCGGGAATAACAGAAAGAAAAGCAACTGCGAATACAATCCGTCTTTGTCTTTCTTTCTGTCATTCCCGCAGGGAATCTGCTTCTGGTCTCTTTCCCTACCGCGGTAGCTTATCCAAATACTCCTCCACTTTCCCCGCCCAAAGCCTGCCATGTTGCTTGAGACCTTCATCGTTGAAATGGACACCCCGGCCGTTGTTTTGCCGGTACTCCGCGGTTAAAGCGTCGGTGTCCGGTCCGGGAAGCGCGATGCCGCTTCGCCACAGACTCAGCTGCGCCTCGCGAATGGAAGGAGAAGATGGATCCTGAGGATTGTGATACGTCGCCTCGGCGACAAACCAGGGAAACTTCCACCCCGCCTGCTTTTGCGAGCTGCGGATAATATGCGCCAGCATGGTTCGATACTGCGTGGGCGAGATCCCATGTCCTGCCGGCTGGTCTGCATCCGACTCGCCCTGGTGCCATAGCACCGCGCGAAAGCCGTGTTTTCCCAGTTCCCGGATGCGGGCCATCATTCCGTTGAACAAAGTCCCATCGCTTATCAGGTCCCCGGTCGCATCGCGGGTGACATACTTTGGCATCGTGGGCATAACAAAGACAGGCTCCCCCTTGGGCAGCCACTGCCGCACGCTGGTCGAGCCGTGCCCAACGTCCGCGCACCCGATGGGCACGTGATATTTGCCGTACAGCGCATCTCCGAACGACGGGATGAAGCTGCCCTTCTTGCTGTTGTCCTGGACGCCGGGTTGAGGATCGTTGGCCACTCGCCAACCGGCTCCATCAAAAGCTATAACCATGCCGGTTGCCGTACGCTGCCGGACCTCGCCGTAGTTGGTGGCATTGGATTGGCCGGCGATTACGAAGACCTCGCCAACCCCTACATGGGGCACAGTGACTTCGGCTACTTGCGCGTGGCGGCCGGTCAGCCGCACTTCAACCTGATAGAAGCCGCCGGCCATTGCAGGCAGACGGCCATGAAAGTCGCCCGAGCTCCTATCGAGGGAAAACCGTTTCCATTTGCCGGTGACTCGCGCCTCCACCCGGTCGGCCTCAACATGTGCCTGACCCCGAATTAGGATCGTGCCCTCTAAACGCGTTTGCCGCTGAAAAACCTGATAATCCAATGGCGAACTCAGCGTGATCGCCTGTGCCCCCGCGCCAACAGCATAGATAACCCAAGCGCAGAGCGAAAGGAAAACAAGCGCAATCCGAAACGGCAAAAAATTACCTCCCTTGCTACACGCAAGGATGGGCGGTGAAAATGCAAACGCAAAGCAGCACCCACGTGTTGCCAATAATCCTCAGCATACGGTCCTTGCTTTTCTTTCTGTCATGCGAGTATGCCCGAGAGACCAGAAGCAGATTCCCTGCGGGAATGACAGAAAGAAAGGCAACTGCGAATACAGAAGGCCGGAGCATTGCAATCCTCCTTTGTCATCTCGACCGGAGCGAAGCGAAGTGGAGAAATCTGCGGTTTCTGTTTCTCCCCATCCTTCGCTAATCCCAGCCCAATTTGCCAACCCAGCCTTCCTCAACCCGAAATTCTCCATAACCCTAAAACGTAACTTTGATTGCCCCCTGCAATGTGCGGCTGGAATTGCCAAATGCGTTCGTAGTAATCAGCCCGAAACTCGCGGGCGTCGTGACTGTCGTGCCCGGAGTGCCAAAGACCGGGTGATTGAGCGCGTTGAACGCTTCGAACTCGAGTTTCAGCGCCAGGCTCTCCTTGATCGGAAATAGCCGATGGACGGACGTGTCCAGATTCCAGAAGTTTTGATCCTGCAGGAAGTTGCGTCCGGCGACGCCCAGCGTGCCGATGCCGGAGCCTCAAAGGCGCAGGGGTTGAACCACTGCGAAGCGCGTGCGCGTTGGACCGGCTGGCGGAGTGCATGACGGGTTCGCCGCAATGGGTCCGCTTTGGTAAGGGATTGCCGACCAGGTTTGCCCTTTCGTACGTGCCCGCGTTTCCGGTGTTGGCAATGTCTCCTCGCCGCCAGCGACATTGAAGTTCTGCCCTGAACGTCCGGTGACGATTCCGTTCACCTGCCAGTTGCCGATGACATAGTCGGCCATGCGGTTTCCGGTTTGGAATCGCCTTGCCGGTGCCGAAGGGAAGCTGATAGATCGGCACTCGCCGACGAATATCTGCGGGATATTGAAGCCCGCCGGGCCGCGGCTGCCCTTCGGGTTATAAGGATCTTCCGGAACGCCGCCTTCCACCCCGAAGTAGCCGTCTCCGCCCTCATTCAGCGTCTTACTCCAGGTGTAGGAAATCGAGATACTCCAAAGCCTGTAGCCGATCTGCCGCACGCAGCGATGCCTGCAATGCGTTGTAGGATGCACTCGCTCCATTGTGGTCCCAGGATTTTTGCGGAACGGTGTAAGGATAGGGTTGACCGGTGTTCGCTGCCCCGGGCGGCGAAGGAAGCAGCGACGGCGGGAGTTCCGGTGTTGTAGTAGCCGCCGACATCCATGCGGTGCGACGCGGAACCGACATAGTTCAGAGACAGGATGGTGCTGCCGCCGAACTGCTGCTCGATGCCCGCGTTGTACTGCTCGGAGTAGGGGTTCTTCCAGTGCGGGTCCACCATGTAGTTGACGTTGGATGATCCGAACGGGGTTGCGGCCGGCAGATTGCCACCATTCGAGGCGAAGGGATTCTGCGCCGAGGTATACACCGTGCCCGGAGTGTTGGTGTTGTTGATTTGCAGCGTGCCGGTGTCGGGCCATGATCCCTGATAGTTCTGCGTCATCTGAATAATGGCCGCCCAATTGTCATAGGCTGATTCCGAAGCCGCCGCGGACGGACAAGCTGTCATTGACCCGGTAGGCCACGCCGAAGCGTGGACCAAAGTTGTCTTTGCTGCCGTGGAGAATCTTCCCGCCCGAGGCAACCACAACATTCGCTGGCAGAGTCGCGCTGGGCAGGCAGGGCGCGTGGCCGCGGACGCTGCACAGCGGCGGCAACTGCTGGACGATATATTGACCGGTGTTGAAATCGAAGTCGCCGGTCTCGATACTGCCCTGCAGTCCCACCGAGGCCTGCGTGCCATAGGCCGGGATCACGCTGCGGTCATAGCGGAGGCCGTAGTTCACCGTCAGGCTGCGGAGTCATCTTCCAGCTGTCCTGCAGATAAGCGCTTCCGATACCGCCCGGACGCTCCGTGAGAAGAACGTTGCGCTTGTTCTCCGAGTTGGGATAGTCGAGCAGAAAATCGGCCAGGCCGAAGCCCGACTGCGCGCTGATCTGAGACGTTGGTTATGCCGGCGGGCGAGTTTGGGTTGCCGGAGAAGTTTGCGGTCGACGCAGCCGGAGAACGTAACCGTCCCTTGCCGCAGCTCGGCCGTATAGTTGACTTCATCCCAGCCGCCGCCGACCTGGATTTGGTGGTTGCCGATAGTCTTCATGAAGCTGCCCGACCATTCGTGGATGCTGGACAGGTTCGATGGTTGGACTGTTGACTTCGCCTCCGCGTGAAGCCGCCGGTTACCGTCTTGCGTTACCAGTACAGCGGCCCCTCCCACGAAGGAGTTGCACATATCCGCGGAGCATCCGTAGAGCTGCCACAGGTTGTGGTTGTTGAACTGGGTAAGCACGTCGTCCTCGACATGGGTGCTGCGCATACTGCACCTGCATGCTGGTGGTCGGGTTGAAGATATGCGTCCAGCTCACCCCGTACTGCTGCGCGGGCATCTGCGTTGATGTGAACAGAGTCGGGAGCGTGCTGGGAGCGGTTTGATACTACTGAAAGCCGGAATAGCGGAAGAAGATGAAGTCCTTGGCGCCGATATGCTGGTCGATCCTGCCTGTGTAGTTATACGTCGACTGCCGGGTCGGATCGGTGATCTGATTCCGTTGTACGGTCGTAGGAGCGACTCCGGGAATCACGATCGGCGGCGCTGGTCGAAGACGGCTTTGATGAAGGCCAGCGAATAAGGGTTCATCTCGGAGACCGGAATCTGGTTGCCGAGATAGGCCGGGCGACTCGGGGTTGCCGCATTATTGGCGATGGTTGGGTCATACAACTGGCAGGGATAGGCTTCGGCTTTCGTCGTCGCCGGCAACGCAGGTTCCGCCCTTTGGTTACGCCTGTCTGTGCGCTGCTGAAGTCAGTCCGAAGATCCTGCGTTGGGCCGAGTGCTTTCCCCAGTTGGGCAGCGGTGGATGTTGGCTGCCCGCACCTGCCCGCCTTGGAATAGTGCGTGGCCTCGACGCCAATCTCGAAGAAGGTCTTGTTCGTGCCGTCGTACAGCCGGGGAATGCGAACCGGGCCGCCCATCTGGCCGCCAAATGTATTCAAGTGGTAGGAAGGCGGCGCGGCGAAGTATGGCTTGGCGTCAAAGCTGTTGCTGCGCACAAACTCCCAGGCCGGTGCCGTGATAGGAGTTTGTGCCCGACTTGGTCGCGATGTTGACCACTCCGCCTGTCACCCCGCCATACTGGGAGTCGTTGTGGGAGTTGATCTTGAACTCCTGGATGGTGTCGATGATCGGCGGTACAGCGTAGGTGTTGTACCAGGCATTGTTGTCGTTCATGCCGTCCACCAGATACATCGTGGACCGGTTGCCCGCGCCGTTAATCGAGGGGAAGGAGTAGTTCGTAGTGCTGGAAGCAACCACGGCGGTATTGCTGGCGCTGCTGTTCTGGCCCGGTGCTGATGGGCGTCACCCCGGGAGTCAGCGTGCAGCAGTTGCGTGAAGTTGCGTCCATCCAGCGGCAGATCGTTCACCGCCTTTTCGCCGATGACCGTGCCGAGCTGAGCCGTGGAGCTTTCCACCTGGGTGCCGCTGGCCTCGACCGTGACCGATTGCGTCACGTCGCCGACCTTGAGCGACGCGTTGACCGTAACCGCCTGGGCTACCGCGACCTCGAAGGCCGAGATGGTTTCGGTCTGGAAGCTAGCGCGGCAGAACGTGAGGGTGTACCGCGCCGGCGGCACGCTGGAGAAGAAGTAATCGCCGGCGCCGTTGGACACCGTTGTGCGCTCGACGTTGGTGTCCACGTTCCTCAGAGTGACCTTCGCTCCGGCGACCACCGCTCCAGTGAAATCGGTGACCACTCCGTTGACGGCCGAGGAGGAGCTTTGCCCGGCGGCGCCCAGCGGAAAAACAAGCAGGGATCCTACCAGTACTACGGTGAAAATCGGTAGAGTCGCGCCGTGCTTCCGTAATGCCTCAAAAATGTTCATGACCAGGCCTCCAAGGATTGATCTCAGTTCCTAAGCAAACCCGATTTGGACTTATATGAAATAAAACGCCGAGCTACGGAGAGATTTATCCCAAAGTGGCCCATATCCTGTCAATTAGAATCACAACAAATCATCAAAATTAGGCGTGAACGTCCCGCATAGAGGAACGAGTGTCTAAGAACCACTGCAAATCCGGGTGCTCCAGGTTCGCGAAACCGGGGTCCCCGGCAAGCGAAGCTTGCTGGGGTGGGAAGCTAACCTGGGTGTTTTTCCGTCTCAGTGGCCCAATTCCATGGCGCGATGAGAAGATGAGAATCAATCGCATGTACGAACACACCACATGAGCGGCATCCTCACCGCAAGGCGCTTGCTTGAGCGCGACAGGATTGTCGAGCACCCCGTTGTGACCATCGAAGATGGCGTCATCATCGCTATTCGCAGCCGGGAAGCCGCGGATCTACCTGCGCCGGCGGCGGGGGTGGCCATCTATGACTTTCCCGATGCCACGCTGGTTCCCGCTTACATCGACATCCACATTCATGGGGCTGCCGGGCACGACGTGATGGAGGGAACGCCGCAGGCTCTGCGCACTATCGGAGTCTTCCTCGCCAGGCGCGGCATTGGGGCATTTTTTCCTACTACGGTCACCTCCTCCATTGACGAAACCTTGCGGGCGCTGGAAGCTCTGGCCAACCGGATTGAAGGCGAGTCGCCTTCTGATGCAGCCGTGCCGCTGGGCATTCATCTCGAAGGTCCGTTTCTCTCCCATAAAAAGCGCGGCGTCCATCCCACCGCCCTGCTGCAGCCGCCATCGATCCCGCTCTTCGACCGCTTTTGGGCCGCGGCCCGTGGGCATATCCGGCTGATGACCATTGCTCCCGAGCTCGAAGACGCCCCGGAGCTGATCGGGCACGCGGCCGCGCTGGGCGTACGCTGCAGCCTGGGGCATAGCGACGCCAGCTCCGCTCAAGCGGAGGCGGCCTTCCGCGCCGGCGCCTGCTCGGCCACCCACACCTTCAATGCAATGCGCGCTCTGGATCACCGCGACCCCGGGATAGCGGCGTATGTGCTGGATAATGACGATCTGTACGCCGATATCATCTGCGACGGTATCCACGTGGACCCGCTCATGGTCCGTCTCTTCTTCAAGGCCAAGGGAGCCGGGCGGGCCATTTTGATCACCGACAGCATCAGCGCGGCCGGCATGCCCGAAGGAAGATATATGCTGGGCAGCCTGGAGGTGGAGGTCGAGAACGGGCGCTGTACCTTGACCGGACCGCCGCCGGGAGTGTTGGCCGGCAGTGTTCTGACCCTGGATCTGGCGGTGCGCAACTTCGCCCGCTTCACCGGCGCCGGATTTCCCCAGAGCGTTGGCCTCGCGACCCGCAATCCAGCCCGTCTCCTCGGCCTGGAGGACCGCTGGGGAACCCTCGAAGAAGGCCGCCAGGCCAACATCGCAGTCCTGTCCCCCTCCGGCGAAATCCTGCAAACCTTCCGCGCCGGCCACCCCATCCTGGATTGAGGGCCGCAGTTCGGTGCTTCCATTTTTAGGGTTGCAGGCTGGCGGTCCCTCGTAACCCGTAAGTGCCGCTCTTTGCGAGGGCAATAATCTATTTGAGGAATGGTTGCCTATTATCGTAGTCTCTAACGTCAGGTGGGCTGCGTGTACAGGCTGTTTATTGATGAAGTTGGGCACGACAATCTAAAGACTGTAAACGATCCAAGCGAACAATACCTGTGCTTGATGGGGGTAATCCTCCATCTGCCGTCCGCAGGAAAGCAGCTTGAGGAACGCCTCAATACCCTAAAAAATGCTGTATTTGGAACCGCAGCGGTAGTTCTTCACCGCAGGGAGATTATCAACAAAAAGCCCCCGCCGTTCGATGCTTTAAATGACCTATCGAAGCGTAAGGCTTTCGATGACGGGCTTCTAGAGATTATCGAAGCCTGCAGCTATAAGGCAATTGCCGTACACATTGACAAGAAGGAGCACGTCGAAAAGTATGCCGTGTGGGTTCATCAGCCTTATCACTACTGCTTAGCTGTGATGATGGAGCGTTATGTCATGCAGCTTAGAAGTGATGGCGCAAAAGGGGATGTAATGGCGGAGTGGCGCGGCATCGCGCCGAATAGAAAGCTTGAGGCCGCATATCGTTACATCCACAAATTCGGCACCTCGAACATGAAAACGGCCCAATTTCAAGAGGCGCTCTCCTCTGGGGAACTCAAAATCCAAAAGAAAGACGCAAATATCGCCGGACTCCAACTTGCCGACTTGTTGGCTAGCCCAGCAGCTCGCTACCTGCAATGTAAGAGGACAGGCATTCCGATGAACGCAAAGTTCGGCCTGAAGGTCGTTAGCATCCTAAACGCTTCAAAATTCCGAAGCTACAACGGAAAAATCGAAGGTTACGGATACAAGTTGCTTCCCTAAAAAAGGAAACCGGCCCTCATGTTGGCGGCCGGGCGACGTCACAGGCGTCTGCCTCCGTCTTGCAACGGATTACACCTATTATGCGCTATAGAGTCCCATTTAGCAATACTTTTTGTGGAAAAGAGGTACAAAACTCGCGTTATGTAACTACTTTGTAATGAATCGTTTGCGACTCAAAGTATCAATGTCGTCAATGATTTACGTGCTGGTATTGCACAGAGAACAGTGCGAAAATAATCCATCCAGATTATCTGCATGTACAATGCACGATCTGACTGGAAAGACGCATGAGAAACGGCGAGTTTGACGTTTGTGAATTCGAAGGGATTCAAAGTCGCAATGGGAACAGTTTTGAAGCTAACCCAAAGGGCAGTGAAACTAGTGACGGAAACAGACAACTTGGCAAAGGCGCAAAAAAGAAAGTTTAAACCGACCGCTTCTTCGACTTAAGCACTTGAGCGTCGCCTCTCCCGCCCTTTTGGGTGACCTGTGACCTTGACACGGGTAAGGCGCTTGCCAGCCACGAGCGGAGAAACGATCCACAATCGTGATTGCCGTCGTCACAATCAAGCGACAACGGCGCTGGCCGTCCATCCCAAAGCGTCGGCCACCTGGCTGGCCAGCTTCAGCGGATCAAACGGTTTGGTCAGAATCCCTTCGACCGGCAACGCGGATAGAGTCTTTCTCTCCCCGGGTCGCGCCCGTGCTGTCAGCAGCACCACAGGGATATGCGCCGTCGAGCGGCCTGTCTTGAGCTTTTGCAAAATAGCGGGACCATCCATCGCCGGCATCATCACATCCAGCAAAATCGCATCCGGTTGGTTCAACTGGGCCGATTCAATTCCTTGCACCCCGCAATAGGCCTCGAGCACATTCCAGCCGGCAACAGTCTGCAGGCTCAGGGCGGTTACTTCGCGCGCATCGTCATCGTCATCGACAATCAGTATGGTTGGTTTCATAACCATTCTCCAAAGATCCAAGCAGGCCCGAGTAGGAAAATTTTGCAGTATGAATTTTTTTCCTGCTGATGGGAATAAACTACCGCATCTGTGCGCGGTATTGCTACAACTTGTAAGTTATTACTGTGGATCGCGTTCGGTCATTGTTACTAAAGAAATCGGATTCTGTCTCCCGGGGGAGAGCGGCGGGCGCCTCAACTCCCAATTCTAGGGCATGAAATTCTTACGTGCGGTGACAAGCCGCACCATAGTAACTATGGAAATCTCCTATTTCATAAAAATGCCGCGAAAGTTGAATGGACTGGAGCAATGAGGCAGATCCGCTTTAGGCGGCTTCAAGGCTGGGTTCAGAGTGTGCTTCGACCGCTTTGGCTCGCACCGGGCTTAAACTGCCTCCCAGGATTTGCGACACATTCAAGAGCGACCTGCTCCCGCATACCGGGCAGGTGTCGTTGTACGAGACAGTGATCCGTTCGCAATCGACGCACAAAACTGCGCAGGAAACCGGGAGACTGGGCGCAAACGCTTCACCCAGATGACCTGAATTGATGATGCTCATGGCTCTCTATCTCCTATCGGCACACAACTGTAAACATTCAGATGACAGATGGGCGCCCGCCCGTTGTTTGAGTCCGGAGGGGTCCGCTTTTCTTTTCCACAGCCTCAGAGCGGAAACGGGGCGCAAATCGAGAAACCGATGCCGACCGCCGCGAATCTCATTAGCTATGGCAAACGATACTGCGAAGGCAAGCGGAACCATTACCATCGGCGGCGACCTTACCGTCTATCGCCTGGGATTCGGCACTATGCGGCTTACCGGTGAAGGGATCTGGGGAGAGCCCAAAGATGTGGATGAGGCGCGCCGAGTGCTACGCCGCGCCTTGGACCTGGGCGTCAATTTTATCGATACCGCCGACGCCTATGGGCCGGAAGTAGCCGAGCGGCTGATTGCCGAATCGCTTCATCCGTATCCCAAGGATCTGGTGATTGCCACCAAGGGGGGGTTGACGCGCTCCGGGCCTAACGCCTGGGCGCCGCTCGGCCGCCCGGAGTACCTGACGCAATGCGTGGAGATGAGTCTCCGCCGTCTCAAGCTTGAGCGCATCGACCTCTACCAGTTGCACCGCATCGATCCTAAGGTTCCGGTCGAGGAGAGTCTCGGCGCTCTCAAGGCCCTCCAGAAAGCAGGGAAGATCCGCCATATCGGATTATCGGAAGTGTCGCCGCAGGAGATCGCCCAGGCGCAAAAAACGGTTCCCATCGTGAGCGTGCAGAACCAATACAATATCTCCGATCGTCGCCACGAAGACGTGCTCAAATACTCTGAGAAGCACAAGCTGGCGTTCATACCCTGGTTTCCCATCGCGGCCGGCAAGCTGGTGCGCCCCGGGGGCCCGTTCGATCGAACCGCCAAGCAACATCACGCCACACCCGCTCAACTGGCGGTGGCTTGGCTGCTGCATCACTCCCCGGCGATGCTTCCCATTCCCGGCACCTCCTCCGTCAAGCACTTGGAGGAAAACATCGTTTCGGCCAGCATCAACCTTTCCCCGGCAGAGTGGAAGGCCATCGAAGACGACGCAGAGAAGCTGCAAGCGGCAAGCTGAATTTCGGAGCTATCGCTTGGCATTGGAAGGGTATGGCTAGGCCGCGGAAGGGTACGGCCTTTAGGCCGTACATTAATGCCCGAAAGTAGTTCGGCTTTAGCCGCTGAGGGAATTCTTATTCGATCCCTCAGCGGCTAAAGCCATCATGTTTTTATCTGCCTATGTACGGCCTGAAGGCCGTACCCTTCGCTTCGCGCGCCAACCTACTTGGTATCGGCGGGAGCTGCTGGAGCCGGGTGAAACTTGCGGACGTACTCCACCAGCGCATGAATCTGCGTGCTATCCATGCGAGTTCCAAACGGGGGCATATTGTTCTTGCCTTCCGTGATAATCTTCGCCATTGCCGCCGGGGTTAGATCCTGCACCGGTTTGGAGCGCAGATCGGGTGCTCCCATCTGCTTGCCCAAGGTCGTTCCCGAGCCGTCCGAGCCGTGGCACATCGCACAGTTGGTCTTGAACGCGGTCTCCGCCGGATTGGCAGGGGCCGGGGTTTGAGAATAGGCGGCAGAGCCGGATAGCAGGGCGAAGCCCATGAGAGCCGCCATGGTAAAGCTGCGAGAGGCCATTTTCCTGGTTCCTTTCTACAAAAGATGTGGTTCGAATCAGACGCCTGGTACCGGAGGGCATCCTGGGAATTCGGTTAAGTAAGTGTTCCCGATGTACCCCAGGTATTGGATTCCGATCTTGCTGGTAAAGAATCCGTCCGCGGTAAGGTTGCGCAGGAAAGAGAAGAACTCCACTCCCTGGCTCAGGCTGGGATCTTGCGCGATATTTTTGCGATACGCGATTCGATCCAGCATTTCATTCTGTTGCTGCGGGGTGCAATCGAGATACCCGCTGCCATAGCGGTCAGTGCAGGAAGCATCGAGCCACATCAAGCCCCCGCCCAGCTTCAACTGGTAGTCATGATTCTCGCTGGTGAGCAGATCGATGAACTCCGGAGCGCCGCCCTCGATCGCGCCGCCCGAATCCGCGTCCGCCGGGAAAATCGATTCGCAGAGCGCCTGCAAGGTTTTGTATTGCGGCCCAGGAAAGAACTTGGGTGTGTAGCCGCCCGCCGCGGCCTTCTCGGTTGCGATTGCCTGATGGACATACTCCGCCGCCTCGAGCGGGATCACCCGCAAAACCGAGCTAGCCGCGGCCCCCATCCCCAGGGACTTCAATACATTGCGCCGGGATACCATCGCCATAAAAACAACTCCTTGCTGCTGATTGCTACAGTTGTGGTCTCCCACCCTTGCTCTGCAAGGATGGGGCACCCCGCAATCGTTTGAAATGTGGATCTAAAACCACCACAAATCTATAAGCCCAACTCTCCTAAATCTCCCCTTTGCGCGCCTGCTCCAACAAGTGCTCTGACGCTCTCCAGGATAAAGCCATAATGCTGAGCGTCGGATTCTTGTCCGGATTGGTTACGAAGCAAGCCCCGTCGGTGACGAATAAGTTCTTCACGTCATGTGCCTGGCTATACTTGTTGAGGACCGAGCTCTTCGGGTCGTCCCCCATTCTCGCCGTGCCCAGCTCGTGGATGATCTCGCCACCCTCGGAAATGCCATAAGGAGAGCCTGGCCTGGGGTTGATCTTTGGGCTGCTCAGCAACTTCCCTCCAGGAGGCTCAGGCGCGGCGCCGCTCAAGAGAGTCCCCCCCGCGTCCTCGATAATTGCCCGGAAGGTTTCCTGCATGTCTTTCGCCATCTTGATCTCGTTGTCGCTCCAGGCAAAGTGGAAGCGCAGCACCGGAATACCCCAGCGGTCGACCACCCTGGGGTCGATCTCGCAGTAGGTATCGGCATTGGGGATCATCTCGCCCCGTCCGGCAAAGTGGATAAACGCGCCATAGGAGCTGCGGCACTTTTGCTTGAGCGAGGAGCCATAGCCCTCATGCTGTTGGCAAAGTCGTTCGAACTCGCCTACTGAGGGCATGGTCCTCCCGCCGCCGAACTCGATGTGGTAGCCGCGCAGAAACTCGTTCTTGCGATCGGACTTCCACCACGGCATGTACATGTGCATGCCCCCCACTCCATCGTGATTGTGCGCCGGCACCTTTTCCAATTGCGGGAAGTATCCCGATGCGCTGCTGCCTACCGAATCGGTGAGATAGCGGCCCACCACTCCGGAGGAATTGGCCAGTCCATCGGGAAAAACGGTGGAGCGTGAATTCAGCAAGAGCCGCGCGGATTCGCATGCGCTGGCCGCCACCACAAAGGCCTTCGCCCGGACCCGCACCTCGCTGTTCGTGCTCTTGTCTATATAGGAGATCGCCTCCGCCCGCCCATCCTTGCCTAGGACGATCTCCCGGGCCATTGCATTCGGAATCAAGGTAAAGCGGCCGGTGGCCTGAGCCGGCGGAATCATCACCTGGCTGGAGCTGAAATTCGAGGCGCTGACGCACCCCCGGCCGCATTGCGCGCAGTAATGGCACGCGGCGCGCCCGTTCAGCGGCTTGGTCAGAATAGCCATGCGCGACGAGATACAAAGAATGTTCAGATGGTCGCAGGCCTTCTTGACCAGCGTCTCAGTGCAGCGCGGTCTCGGCGGGGGTAGAAAAATACCGTCCGGCGCGCTGGCTATATTTTCCTTCGACCCGAAGACCCCGATATACGACTCAACCTTGTCATAGTAGGGCGCCAGCTCTTCGTAGGTAATCGGCCAATCGTCGCCCATCCCATCCCGGGAGCGAGCCTTGAGATCCTGGGGAGAGATGCGCAGCGCAATGCGTCCCCAATGGTTGGTGCGGCCGCCTTCGATGCGCGAACGGAACCAGCGAAACCTCGAGCCGGGAGCCATGGTATACGGCTCGCCCTCGATCTCCCAAAACCCGTTCGGCGCCATGAACTCGCTATTCAACTCATGCCGCGCCCTGCCGCCGATATTCGCTCCCCGGTGCGGCAGTTGATAGGGCCACACATGTTCTTTGAAATCCTTTTCAGGATTGAGCGTCGGTCCAGCTTCAAGCATGACCACATTCAGGCCGCCTGCGGTGAGCACCTTGGCGGCTGTCCCGCCTCCCGCCCCCGATCCTACGATGCAGACGTCGTACACCTTGGGCGAGCGAATCACTTGCGCCATCAATAGCCTCCGGGACCGGCAGGAATTAGATTCATTACATCATTGCCGCAGAGCCGGGTGCCCCAGGCTCGCGCAGCCAGCCTGGGGCATTTTTCGGCTCCTAAATGTTCATCCTACTTCAATTGGAAAGCTTCAGTCAGATTGACTGCTCCACCTCAGCCGGACGCGCCTCCCTTGCGGAAACGGTTTGCCCGCTCGAATTCATCGCGCAGCTCCGGCGTCTTGAGGTTCTCGCGAAGCTGCCCCAGTCTCTGCTCCAGCGAGAGCAAGGCCTCGGAAATCTCCTTTGTGTTGGTATGCGCGACATCCCGCCACATGGAGTAGGGACTGGCCCCCAGGCGCGTCATCTCCCGCAAAGCGCGTCCGCCGACGGCCCTGAGGTCGGGCGATCCGCCAAAGCGGTCCTCCAGCAGGGCGCTCAATGCCGTCGCCACCATCTGCGGTAAATGGCTCACCCAGGCGCAGACCTCGTCGTGCCTCGCCGCGTCCATCTGCATGGTCCGGCATCCGAAGCTCTCCACCCAGCGGCGCCATTCGGCCGAGAGCGGGTGCTCGGGAAACCCGGTAAAAAGCCACACCGCGTTTGAGAAGAGCGCAGCCTCCGCGTGCGCGGCCCCACTCACTTCCTTGCCGGCCATGGGATGTCCGGGAAGAAAGCCGGCCTGGCCCGGACCGGCAAAGAGCGTCCGCGCCCGTTCCCCGATCGCCTGCTTCACGCTGCCCACATCGGTCACCAGCTGATGTGGCGAAAGCAGCGGCGAGAGCCGTTCCATCCAGTCCAGAATACTCAGCACCGGTCCGCTCAGCAGCACCAGGTCGCTGCTCGTAGCCGCCTCCAGCGGATCGCGGGCCGCGGCATCGAGCGCGCCCTTGGACAGCGCGATTTGTAACTGCTCCGGATCGCGATCCCAGCCCCTTATCTCGCCCGTAAACCCGCTTGCGCGCAGCGCCAGTCCCACCGATGCGCCAATCAGGCCGGTGCCCACGATGGTGATGCGATGGAGACGGTCAGAGCGGCTGATAGTAGCGCTCCTCCGGCGCGGCGCAGGAGAGGCAGAGCCTCCGGCCATCGCGGACCAGGAACCGGTCATAGTTGATCCCTTCCCCGCATTGGCTGCAGGCCACGCGCTCGCCTTTGTATCCGGGAAACTCCTTCGCCGCCAGGTTGACCCGCACCCATTGCTCGTCGAACAGCTCCTCATCGCTGAGCTCACGATAGGCGGCCATCTGCTGCTGGTTCTTGTTTTCGATATCGGGATATCGCTGGCGCGCCAGCTCTTTTGAAGACTCCCGCGCCGCGATGCGGATGGCCCGGTTGCTGTCGAGATCGACGAACGTTGCCGCCATCTTGCCCCAATCGCGGAATTTGAGCGCGCGCTTTCCCAGCCGGCAGCCGGTCACCACGCCGATCGCATCAGTAGCGCAGCGATCGATTTCGACAAAGGTGACCAGCCGCTTGCGGTCGCGGCCCCGTGGATCGTCGATTCCCAAACGGCTGCAACCGAGCATAGCCAGGCGAACGCCAAGAATCTGTCCCGCGCACAGATGGCCGTGGGCGACCTTGGCCTCTTCGAGAAGTTCGTCGAATGCAAGCATAGTAGCGCCGGGGCTATATAGCTCTTCCACCACACTATCAGGAGAAAAGCCTTATTTGTCGATTGCCTCGGCGTCCGGGTCATTGCCATTGCCGTCTTCAACCAGGACGGCGGAAAGCCCCACCAGGTCATAGCTGACAGCCGCGGCGCCGCTTTGCTGGAAGGTGACGCGCAGCGGCTCGCGCTGCCAAACTGCCGGAGCGCATGCCGGGCGCTGGCTCTCCCCAGGCGTCCAGGTGGAAAGTTTTTTCGCCAGCAGGGGCCGGTGCGCGGCCACCTGCGCAACCACCGCGTAAAGCTGCTTGCCGCTGGCGCTCAGGCCGCAATAGGCGGCATTGTCTCTAAACCAGATCACATTGGAGACCGCCGGCTCATAGTCGGGCAGGCGCAAGGCGGTGACGTTGCCTTTGGTACGGTCGATGAGCAGCCAGGGACCGCGCTGCCAGACCCAGTGCTCCGTCTTATCACCGGGCAGCGCATCGTTGAGCCGTATGGCGCGCCGGACCACGAAGCTGCGGTCGGTGATGTCGTGCGCTTCCCCGGTCGTCCACTCCTTGATCTTGCCGTCTACCAGCAAGGGCCGGACACGCATCTGTTTTTCCTCCGGCCGCGCCCCAGACGGATCCCCCGCGATCGAGTAGGGCACGATCTTTCCGGAGCCGAGAAAAACAGCATGCGCTTTGACGGCTTGGAGCGGATACGCAGCGGCGAGGAGGCCGGCAAAAACAAGCAGTATGCGGCCGGGAAAGCCCATGGCCGAAGCTTAGGCACCCTGGCGGCAAAAAACAATGCACCCACAGTGTTACCAGGGTCAGAGAACACCTCCCATCTGTCATCTCGACCGGCGGGAATTGGGGTAGGCAGCGAAGTAAAGAGATCCGCGTCTGGGATAGCGAAAGCAGATTCCCTTCGGGAATGACAGAAAGAAAGGCAAAGTCACACCAGGAGGGCAGAAATGTAGCACGGGATTGCAAAGCCTGCATCCAGCCACTCCACCCGCCTTTGTCATCTCGACCGGAGCGAAGCGAAGTGGAGAGATCTGCGTTTTCCTCACAAGATAAACCGCAAACCTCGGGTGCCCCAGGTCCCGATTTTGGGACCTGGGATTCCACAACTATTCAAAGACGGCGATAACTTTCTGCTTGCCCACCTCGACGGCTATGCGGGCGGGCCGCTTCTCGAGACGGATGTGAATGTTTGTCGATTTCGAGCCATCGATGCGTACTCCCGCCTTTACCTGCTTGTCCGCTTCTGTTCGAGAACTCTTCAGGCCCAGATAGACCAGCAGCCTGGACAAGTGAACATCTACGGGACGATTGCGGTCTCCGAGTATTCTTTTCAGAGAAACGGCATCTGCCGTTGCCACCTGGGTCAAATCAACAACCACCTCCCGGGTTATGGCCGAGAGATCCCGCTGCTGGAACTGCCGCGCCCAGTTTTCATCCGCCTCCATCGCCGCATTTTCAGAGTGGAAACCGGCAACGATGGTGCGCGCCAGCCGCTTCTTGGCCTCCATGGGATGGAGCGCGCCGCTCGCCGCGTCAACCCGCATGCGGTCGATCTCGCTCTGCCGCAGATCAGTCAACAGAGTCCAGTAGCGCCACATCAGCTCGTCGGAGATGGACATCAGCTTGCCGTACATCTCCTGCGGCGGCTCGTGAATGCCGATGGCGTTGCCCAAGGATTTCGACATCTTCTGAACTCCGTCCAGGCCTTCAAGAATGGAGGTCATCAAGACGATCTGCGGCGGCTGGCCATAGTGGCGCTGCAATTCGCGGCCGGTCAGCAGATTGAATTTCTGGTCCGTGCCCCCCAGCTCCACATCCGACTCGAGCGCGACCGAGTCATACCCCATGGCCAGCGGATAGAGGATCTCATGCAGCGCGATGGGCTGCTCGTTGGTGAAGCGCTTATGAAATTCATCGCGCTCCAGCATCTGCGAGACGGTAAACTTCTGCGCCAGCCGGATCATGCCTTCAAATCCCAAGCGGGAAAGCCACTCCGAGTTGAATCGGACCTCGGTCTTCTCGCGATCGAGTATCTTGAAGACCTGCTCGGTGTAGGTCTTGGCATTCGCGGCAATCTCATCGCTCGTGAGCGGCTTGCGTGTGGCGGAACGCCCGCTGGGATCGCCGATCAGAGAGGTGAAGTCGCCCACCAGAAAGATCACCCGATGGCCGAGATCCTGGAAGTGCTTTAGCTTGCGCATCAGTACGGTATGCCCGAGATGGAGATCGGGCGCGGTGGGATCGAATCCCGCTTTGACCCGCAACGGCCGGCCAATCTTACGCGCCGTCTCCAGGCGCTCGCGCAGATCGGCCACGCGAATGATCTCCGCAGCCCCTTTTTCGAGATACTCGAGCTGCTCATCGGCCGGAGCGAATTCACCGGCTTGGTTCTGAAGGGATGGAGTGGCGGCCATGACTTCTCAGCAGTATACGGTGCGTCTAACCGTACAATGAAGATATGAGCAACAACGCCGGGCGCCCCATATCTGAAGCGCTTTTTGCGTCAGATGTGGGAAACCACAAATCTCGATGCCGCCCCTGGCGTTTCCTGCTGTCGATAGCACTGGCCGGTTCGCTCGCTGTCCTTGCCGCCCATCGGGCTGCGGCGCAGAATAGCGACGCCGCAGCCGACCAGAACCAGCAAAAGGCGCACGCGGTACTGAATGCCATGGTTGAAGCGCTGGGCGGCCAAAAATGGCTTACCCTCAGCAACACTATGCAACAGGGCCGCACCTCCGGCTTTTATCAGGGGAAGCCAACCGGCGCCACCGCGGACTATACCGAGTTTCGCCAATTCCCCGGCCAGTCCAGGATCGAGATTGGCAAGAAGCACAATGTGATGGAGATCTTCAACGGCGATGAAGGCTGGGAAGTCACCTACAAAGGCAAGCAGGCCATCCCCAAGGATCAGTTGGACGACTACATCCGGCGCCGCGACCACTCCATTGAAACCGCGGTCCGCGTCTGGCTCAAAAATCCCAACACCATTCTCCTCTATGGCGGCCAAAACCTGGTCGAGCGCCACCTTGCCGACCAGGTAACTCTGATCAACGCGGAGAACGACTCCATCACCATCCAGATGGATGCCGAGAGCCACTTGCCCCTGCGCCGCAGTTGGCAGTGGCGCGACCCTCTCTACAAGGACAAGAACACCGACGGCGAGGAATATGACGACTACCACGAGGTAGAAGGGATTCAAACCCCCTTCGCCGTCAGCCGCTTCCACAATGGCGACATGACCAACCAGCGCTTTCTCTACCGCGCCGCCTACAACGTCCAATTGCCTCCGGATGCTTTCGACGCCGACAAGACCGCAGCCAAGATCAAGAAATAGGCAGGTATGGTAAGTAAAAGAGAAAGACTTCGACCGCAACCCCGCTTACTTTGTCAATGCCACCCCACTTACTTTGTCATCTCGACCGGAGCGAAACCGGGGTCCCCGGCAAGCGAAGCTTGCTGGGGTGGGAAGCGAAGTGGAGAGATCTGCGGTTTCCCACATCTGGCGCAAAGAGCGCGCGCCAGATATGGGGCACCCGCCATTCGTGGTGGTTTTAGATCCATGCCCCGAATTTGCGCCCACCGAGCGCGCTGTCCCACAGAAACCCGAATGTACCCGAATGCTCTATAATCTGCGCTGCAACTATGCAAAAAGAGAACCCCAATCTGCAACCTAACCTGCTCGACGCCGGCCACCTGGACATCCACGAGATTATGTCCATCCTGCCGCACCGCTATCCCTTCCTGCTCATCGACCGGGTGATTGAAATTACCCGCCTCAAGCGCATCGTCGCTATCAAGAGCGTCTCCATCAACGAGCCCTTCTTCCAAGGCCACTTCCCTGGCTATTCCATCATGCCCGGCGCGCTGGTTGTGGAGTCGATTGCCCAGGCCGGCGGCGTCTTGCTGCTGCCCGAAGTGCCTGACCGCGACAGCCTGCTCATGGTCTTCACCGGCATTGACCGGGCTAAGTTCCGGCGGCCGGTGGTTCCCGGCGATCAGCTCAGGATCGAAGTGGACGTACTCAACTGGAAGCCGCGCGCCACCCGCCTGCACGGCAATGCCTACGTCGCCGGCAAACTCGCCTGCGAAGCCACCATTACCTGCCAGCTAGTGCCTCGCCGCAAGAAGGCCTCCGCGGAAGCTCCGGCGCTGGTTGCCACGGTGACTCAGGAGTGAGTATTCACCCCACGGCCATCGTGGCCGCGACTGCCTGCATTCCTGAGTCTTCGACCGTCGGCCCCTTCTGCACCATCGGTCCCGACGTAGTGCTGGGCGAGAAGTGTGAACTCATCTCCCATGTTGTGCTTGACGGTCATACCAGAATGGGCGCCGGGAATCGGGTCTATCCCTTCACCAGCCTGGGCATTGCTCCCCAGGATCTCAAGTACAAAGGTGAGCCCACCGCGCTTGAAATCGGCGACAGCAACGTCTTCCGCGAGTGCGTGACCATCTCCCGGGGAACCGCCAATGGCGGAGGAACCACGCACATCGGCAGCTACTGCCTGATCATGGCCTACACCCATATCGGCCACGACAGTTCTATCGGCAGCCACTGCATTCTAGCCAATGGGGCAACCCTCGCCGGCCATGTCACGGTCGAGGACCATGCCAGCGTCGGCGCCCTGTGCCCGGTTCACCAGTACTGCCGCATCGGCCGCCATGCCTATATCGGCGGGGGCACGACCATTACCCAGGATGTGCTGCCCTACTCGCTCACCTCGGCCAAACGCCAGACCCATGCCTACAGCTTGAATAAGGTGGGATTGGAGCGCGCCGGCTTCACCAAGGAGCAGATGCGCGGCTTGCACAATGCCTTCAGAATATTGCTGGCGGCCAAGCTGAACACCTCCCAGGCACTGGAAAAGCTGAAGCAGGAAGGCGCGCGCGAGGCGAGTGTCGCATACCTGGTTGAATTCATCGAGCGCGCCCAACGCGGAGTGATCAAATAGAACTGGTCCTAACTTTGTCATCCTTGTCCGTTTTTGCTTTTCTTTCTGTCATTCCCGAAGGGAATCTGCTTCTGGTCTCTCGGGAATACTCGGCTCTAGCATAGGGAAAGCAGATTCCCTTCGGGAATGACAGAAAGAAAAGCAAAGTCAGACCAGACGGACAGAAACGTAGCATGGAATTGCAAAGCCTGCATCCAGCCACTCCACCTGCCTTTGTCATCTCGACCGGAGTGTACATGGGCCTGCGTCCCACCCAAGGGGATGAAAATCGGAGCCCCGGCTTGGTCGGCAATCAGGCTGTGAATTAGCTAAGCTGGAGGTGGCGTGAAACGGTAAAGACCCTCTTCGCTCTGGGTGAGTTGAGACCGTACCGGAGTTTGGTCTGGGATGTGCGTTTTGAACCTATGAGTGTCGCGCTATCCGTCCCTGAACGGGAAGGGTGGTAGCTCGTGAGAGTGCGTAAGTCTTTCGCCGCGCGTCCTACCCTTCCGCGTCAAGGAGGGAACTATGTTAGGTAGGGTAGCAGGGATTGACGTCCATAAGAAAGTGCTGATGGTGGTGGTAATTGAAGTAAGCGAACAGGGTGGGACAGTGAAGCGCAAACGGTTCGGCACCCTAGCCGGCGAGTTGCGTTTAATGTCGGACTGGCTGCGGGAAGAGGGGGTGGAGGAAGCCGTGATGGAATCGACCGCCCAGTACTGGAGGCCGGTGTGGTATGAGCTGGAGCCGCAGATGCGTTTGCATCTGGCGCAGGCGTACTCTAACCGCGCCCCGCGCGGACGCAAGCACGATTTTCGCGATGCCGAACGTCTGGTGCGGCGGTTGCTAGCCGACGAGCTTACCCTGAGCTTCGTGCCTAGTGGCGAACAGCGCAGTTGGCGCACGATGACGCGCATGAAGACTCATCTCACCCAGGACCAATCGCGGCTGCATTCCCAAATCGAGTGTCTGCTGGAGGAGATGCGCATCAAGTTGTCCAGTGTAATCAGCGATCTGCTGGGAGTCAGCGGATACCGTATCTTACGCGCCTTGGCCAAAGGGGAAACCGACGCGAAGAAATTAGCTGCCCTCAAAGATGATCGGCTGCGTGCGAGCGAGCAGCAACTGGTGGATGCCCTGAGCGGGAATGTCCAGCCCTACCACCAGCAATTGCTGGGGCTCTATCTGGACCGTTACGATCTCATCGCCACACAGATCGAGCAGCTCAATCAGATGGCCGCCGAATCCATGCAGAAGCATCAGCAAGCAGTGGAGCGCCTGGCGCAGGTTCCTGGTTTCGGGGTCGACTCCGCCCAGCAGGTAATCGCCGAAGTAGGAGTGGAGGCCAGCACCTTTGATTCAGCCGCCAAGCTGACCTCGTGGGTGGGAACCAATCCAGGGCGGGAGGAAAGCGCGGAACAGAACCACAACAGCCACTCGGCCAAAGGCAATCGCTATCTGCGCCGTATCCTCAACCAAGCTGCACATGCGGCAGTGAAGAAACAAGGCTGCCACTTTCAAGCCGTGTTCCGGCATCTTCTGCCACGGCTGGGCTATAAGGGAGCCATTTGGGCTGTGGCTCACCGCCTCTGCCGCTTGGTCTGGAAGATCTTGCATGAACGAGTTCCATACGTGGAGCATGGCAGCGAACCCAACCCCAGAGCGAAACAGCAACGCGCCCGCAAATTGCTACAAAATCTGCACAGGCTCGGCTATCAAGTCACCATTGAACCTCTAAGCTAAATATCTCCAATCCGGGGGCACCCCCTATGAAAGAGATCTTCCCAGGATGATTTTCGAGAGAGCGAAGCGAAGTGGAGAGATCTGCGGTTTCCCAAACATGAACCACAAATCTCGAAAGAGACCCAGATTAAACATGAGCGCCACCGTTCAAGCTAACCCGATACCCAAGCTGGGACTGATCGCCGGCAACGGCCGCTTCCCTTTTCTGCTGCTCGACGCGGCCCGCGCCCAAGGCGTCGAGATCGTAGTCGCGGCCATCAAGGAAGAGACCGACCCCGGGATGGACGCCCGGGCTGCCGCCGATCCCGGAGTCCAAGTGCATTGGCTCTCCTTAGGCGAGCTCTCGCGTTTGATCGAAACCTTTCGCCAGGCTGGCATAACCCAGGCTGTGATGGCCGGCCAAGTCAAGCACAAGCAGATCTTCTCCAGCATCCGTCCCGACTGGCGTCTGGCCAAGCTGCTGCTCAATCTGCGGACCCGGAATACCGACATGCTTCTAGGCGCGGTTGCCAAAGTTCTCAGCGATGAGGGAATCGAGCTGATCTCCTCCACTTCCTATCTGGAGCCGCTGCTGGCTGCCCCAGGCGCCTTGACGGCTCGTTCTCCGAGCCCGGAAGAGCAGGAAGACATCGACTACGGCCGGAGCGTGGCCCTGGCTGTCGCCGGTTATGACATCGGACAGACCGTGGTGGTGGCGGGAAAAGCCTGCATCGCAATCGAGGCCATGGAGGGCACGGACGCGACCATCGAGCGAGCCGGAGCTCTTCTGCGCACCTTGGCGGCGGATGGAGAAGCCTCCACGCTCGAGCGGCGCCTCACTGTGGTCAAGGTCGCCAAGCCCAAGCAGGATATGCGCTTCGATGTGCCGGTGATCGGCCCGGGCACGATCAAGGTCATGCAACAAGCCGGCGCGGCTTGTCTGGCGCTCGAGGCGGGGCGCACTCTGATCTTCGACCGCGAGACCGTCCGCAGGCAGGCCGACCTCGCCGGCATCGCCATCGTCGTTTTACCCTGATCAAATATGGGCTGCGGCCTGCTCTTCACATTGCTGGACAGGGCCAGGAAAACACGATGTAATCACATTGCGTACAGCGCTAATAGTTGGTTACATGGAGGTTTAGGTGAGAGCAATTTCGACGTCCATTCTCGCAGCCGTGGTGGTTCTGGGGCTTAGCCTGGGACTATCCGTCAGTTCCAGGGCTGCCGATTCCCCTACCATGCCGGAAGCCGGCCAGAAGGCGCCCGCGTTTTCCTTACCGTCTGAGGACGGCACCGCAATTAGCCTGGCAAGCTTCCGCGGTAAGTGGGTGGTGCTCTACTTCTACCCCAAGGACATGACCAAGGGCTGCACCATAGAAGCGCATAACTTCCAGCGGGATATGGACAAATACAACAGCCTCAATGCCGTGGTGCTGGGGGTGAGTGTCGACTCGGTCGACAGCCACCAGCAGTTTTGCGCCAAGGACGGCCTGCACTTCAAGCTGCTCAGCGATCAGGACAAGAAGGTCGTGACCAAGTACGGAACCATTTCCGACAATGGAATGATGTCCAAGCGCGATACCTTCCTCATCAATCCCCAGGGCAAAATCGTCAAAGTTTGGACCGGCGTCGACCCTAACGTCCACAGCGAGGAAGTCCTGGCCGTTCTAACCAGCTTCGAGAAAAAGGGCTAACTCCCGAAGGCTCCGGAAAACTCGGGAGCTTTGAAGGGTACGGCCTTCACAGGCTGCGGAAAAAAGGCCGGTGCGGAGTCTTTGGGTGGAAGCCCCCGCATTTATGCGGGGGTAGGAGTGCTTCAGCGCTCCGGGAAGTTCGACTCTGAACATGATGCGCTTTAGCGCTGGTATGGGTAAATCCAGGGCTAAAAGCCCATCTTACAGAACAACCGCTTTCCGCTGGACTGGAGTCCAGCTTCACCCTGCTAAAGCAGGGGGCTTCCACCAAAACCCTTCCAGAGAGTTTTTCCGCAGCCTGTTCAGGCCGTACGAGAGTGACTGGAAATTTGATCGGCTTTAGCCGCTGAGGGAACATTTCCCGTAAGCGCAGCGGAGTGGGGAGATCTGTGGTTTGCCCATCCGGCGCCTAACTTTTGGCTTTGAAGCTCCATCCTTTCGACAAATACTGGGTGCCCCATATCTGACGCGTTCTTTGCGTCAGATGTGGGATTCCACAACTCTTGATAGACGATCTCCTGATTACGCCTACTGTGCAAAGGGCTGTCTCCAGTTCGAAGAAAAAGACCCGGGTGCCCCAGATCCCGATTCTGGGACCTGGGTCTGTTTGCTTCCGTGACGCGATCCAGTATGAGCCCACAACCGGCGGTGGCAGTTTTCATGCACTCCGCCCATTCCATTTAGAATGGGAAAAAGCGAACTCTCTGCCGCGCGCCACTCGCTTTGAGGAAGGTTCTCGCACGTGAAGCGAAATCAGTGGGTTATTGTTCTCGTTTTAGTTGCTTTGGCACTCATGTTGTGGTCCGGATACGTCAATTTCAAGCGCCGCAAACAAGAGCAACAGGCCCAGGCGCCGGCCACCCTGGTCCCCGATGGTGGAAACAATCAAAGCGTGCAGCAGGATGTCGCGAGCGACGAGGGCCTGCCCAATTTCCGCGGAAAAATGGCTCCCAATTTCACCCTGCGCAGCGCCGACGGGAGAAGAGTCTCCCTCTCCGATTACAAAGGCAAGGCGGTTTTGATCAATTTCTGGGCTACCTGGTGCGCGCCGTGCAAGATTGAGATGCCCTGGTTTGTCGATTTACATAATCAATATGCGGGCAAGGGATTTGAAATTCTCGGCGTCTCCGAAGACGATCCCAATGTAACTCGCGCCCAGATCCTCAAGTTTGGCCAGCAGCAGAAGATCAATTATCCGCTGCTGATGGGCAGCGACGCGGTATCGCACAAATACGGCGGAGTTGAATTTCTGCCCACCTCCTATTTCGTCGGGCGCGACGGCAAGGTTGTCGCCGAAACCGCCGGCCTGGTCTCCAAAAACGAAGTGGAAGCCAATATCAAGAAGGCTCTTGCCGCGGGAGGGAGTTAGAGATGCGCTGGGCGGCCATAGGCCTGTTTGCCACCATGGCTGCTGCTTGTTATGCGGCCGGCCAACTTCCCCTTAAAGACCCGCCGCTGCCCCTGCCCGGCCAAGCCCGGCAGCAGCCGAAACAGAACGCCGTCCAGTTTCTCTATCCCGCGCAGTTGACGGTTGCGCCCGGGCGCCCCGCCGTGGTCGATCTCCACTTCCGTGTGGCCGCCGGCCTGCACATCAATTCGCACGTGCCCCGCGAGAAGACGCTCATTCCCACGCGCCTGGCGGTTGTAGAAGGGAAAGGACTCGAAGTGACCGCCGTCGATTTCCCCCCCGGCGCCCCCTACGTTCTGCCCTTCTCACCGAAAGAAAAACTCAGTGTGTACAGCGGCGAGTTCAATCTCCGCGCCCATCTAACCGCGCAAAGGGGCGATCATCTGCTCCAGGCAGCGTTGCATTATCAGGCCTGCGATGTGAACGCCTGCATGCCGCCTGAGACCCTTCCTATAGAGATCGGCGTGCTTGCGAAATAACATAGGCAAAGGGAGACAGCTTTGAAGCAAGAGAACGGTCTCGGCCCGTCCGATTCGCCGGTGCGCGTCCGCATCGCGCCCAGCCCCACTGGGGATCCTCACGTCGGCACCGCCTACATCGGGCTGCTGAACTACATTTTCGCCCGCCAGCGCGGCGGCAAGTTCATCCTCCGCATTGAGGACACGGATCGCGCCCGCTTCGTCGAAAGCTCGGAGCAGATGATCTACGATGCTCTGCGCTGGATCGCTCTCGTCTGGGACGAGGGCCCCGACATTGGCGGCCCTTACGGTCCCTACCGCCAGAGCGAGCGCACCGCGATCTATGTTGAGGCCGTCAACCGGCTGCTGGATGCGGGCAAGGCCTATCGCTGCTTCTGCACTCCGGAGCAGCTCGATCAAATGCGCCGCCGGCAGATGGCGGCCAAGATGCCGCCTAAGTACGACGGCACTTGCCGCCGGCTTTCCCCCGAGGAGCTCGCCGCCAACCTGGCCCAGGGCAAGCCCTACGCTATCCGCATGGCCGTGCCCGCCGGCGGGAGCACCACCTTCCGCGACGAGCTGCGCGGCGAGATCACCTTCGACCACGCCAACGTCGATGACCAGGTCCTGCTCAAATCGGATGGCTTTCCCACCTACCATCTCGCCAATGTGGTCGATGACCATTCCATGGCCATCAGCGACGTTATCCGCGCCGAGGAGTGGATCTCATCGACACCTAAGCACGTGCTGCTCTACTCCGCATTCGGCTGGCCGCTCCCCCGCTTCTGGCACATGCCGCTGCTGCGCAATGTGGACAAGTCGAAGATCTCCAAACGCAAGAATCCGGTCTCGCTCATCTACTACCGCCAGGCAGGCTTCCTTCCCCAGACCATGTTGAACTTCCTCGGGCTGATGGGCGGAGGGATGCCGGCGGACAAGGAGATCTTTACGCTCTCCGATATGGTGGAGCGCTTCGAGTTCCCCAGGATCTCGCTGGGAGGGCCGGTCTTCGACCTCACCAAGCTGAAGTGGCTCAACGGCGAGTACCTGCGGGCGCTCTCGCTCGATGAGTTCTTCGCCGCCCTGCGCTCCACCGTCTTAGCCGACGATTCTCTGCGTCGCATCTGCGCCCTGCTGCAGACACGGATTGAGTTTCTGGCGCAATTCGGCGATATGGCCGACTTCTTCATCCGCGATGAAGTGCTTCCGCCGCCGGAAGTCTTTCTGCCCAAGAAGCGCACGCTCCCCGAGACCCTGGACTTTGCCGCCGCTATGCTTGCGGTGCTCGAAGGCTGCGATTGGACCGCGGAAGCGATTGACGCCGCCCTGCGCAAGCTGGGAGAGGAAAAGCAATGGACGGTGAAGGAAAACTACATGCTGCTGCGCGCCATCCTCACCGGCAAAACGGCCTCTCCGCCGCTGCTCGAAAGCCTGGTTATCTTTGGCAAGGCGCGCTCCTTGGATCGCCTGCGCCGCTTCCTTGCCGCACAAAAATCCTAAGTTCGCGGCGGATACATTGTGCCCGGAGGTGGTACTGGCGGGTAGGCGTAGGGTGCCGGCTGCCCTCTCCACTGCGAGAAGGCCACCACGTAGAGGACCACGATGCCCACCAGGGGAACCGCCGTTAGCAGCGAAAGCCAAGGGCTGAAGCCCGCCTTCCTGAAGATGAACCAGTAAGGAATGATGGCCAGAGCGACGCCCACGATGGCGGAGAACAGGAACAACGGCGCGAAAAACAAGCCATGCGGGGGATGGAAGACGATATTTGGGTCCACGGCGCAGACCTCCGAGGGGATTTGCCGCAGCTTACCCTTCGAACCTCGAATCGGGCAAGGGAAACCCAATATGTCATCTCGACCGGAGCGCAGCCCAAATGATAGACCGCGGATTCTGGGTGCCCCAGGTCCCGATTCTGGGACCTGGGATTCCACAAATCTGGAAAGAGACCCAGGTTAGCTTAGGTTAACTTCGCGAACCTAGGGCACCCGGCCTTCCTCAACCCAATTCAGAAAACAGAGGCTCAGGTAATGTCCTCAGTGTCGAAGTTTGGCGGCGTTATACCTCGTCTGACTGGGGCGGCATGAATCTCATTTACCAGCTCGCTGACCACGTCTTCGACCGCCTGGGGGTCTTCGACGGCTGCTTCCATCTGCCGTAAGCCGTCGTCGCTATCCCGTTGCTCGAGCAGAACGACGGCGTGGGCCACCGCTACCTGGTCCTGGTTGAGCCCCTCCGGCGTCTTGGCCTTGATGCCCACTGCATTCGCCTGAATCTGCAGCAGTTCCGCTACCCGCTGCCGCAGATCACCGGATATCGGGCCGATCTTAGGGGCGTTCAAAACCAGCGTCGTATCCACGTTGACGATGCGGTAGCCGGCGGTCTGCACTTCCTCCACCGCCAGGTTGAGAAAGATCGCCGAGTCGGCATCCTTCCAGCGCTGGTCGTCGGGCGGGAAAAAGCTCCCGATATCCCCCACAGCAAGCGCGCCCAACAGGGCGTCGGTAATGGCGTGCAGGAGCACGTCTCCGTCGGAGTGGCCGACCAGGCCCCGTGGGTGCTCGATGGCCAGACCGCCAATCTTGAGGGGGAGGCCCGCCTTGAATGCGTGCGAGTCCCAGCCATAGCCAATTCTCATGCTCATCGTTCTCTCGTCCCTGCTCCCCGGCCGTTTTGTTTTTGGACCTGCGGCGGGTGCCCCAGACCTGATGTGTCACGCGCGATGCTGCAGATAAAATTCCGCCAGCTCCAGATCGCCCGGCTGAGTGATTTTCAGGTTTTCCGGCGAGCCCATGACTACCGCCACCTGCGCCCCGGACCGCTCTACCACGCTGGCTTCGTCGGTTCCCACAAATCCATCCGCTTCCGCCTCTGCGAACGCCCGCTTGAGGACGCGCCAGAGAAAGCCCTGCGGGGTCTGCGCCTGGACCACATATTCGCGGGGAATGGTCGCTGTCACGATCGCCCCGTCGGCGGTGCGCGCTACCTGTTTGATGGTGTCCACCGCAGGCAGACCGGCAATTGCGGCGCCATATTTTTCCACCGCATCGATGGTCCGCTCGATAATCGCCGGATCGACCAGCGGCCGCACCGCATCGTGCACCAGCACAATGTCGTCATCCGCCGCGCGGACAACCTTCAGCACGTTGCCCACCGACTCCTGCCTGGTGTCTCCGCCCTCGACTACCCGCACCCGTTCATCGAGCTTATACTGCTCGATCAGCGCCGTCATCCGGCTCATCTCGGTATCGCGCACCGCGGCGTAAATCGCGCTCACCCGCGGCACCGCGGCAAAGGCTCGCAGGCAATGCACCAGAATGGGCACTCCCTGGAGGACTAGAAACTGCTTCGGCGCATTGGGGGTGGCATGGCCGGGAGCCATGCGAGTGCCCATACCGGCTGCTGGGAGAACGACAAAAACACGCATAAACACAGGAGTATACAGTTTGCCGAGCTTCGCTTCCAATCTGCGGTTTTCCCGCTGCGGCTCCGGCGCCGCCGCCTTTGCTTTTCTTTCTGTCATTCCCGAAGGGAATCTGCTTTTTGTATGGCTGGTCGGTAATTACACCTACATCGACAATTACCCTTACCTTGTCATCTCTTGTATCTAGATGGTAGCGGCATTTTTGGTGAAAATGTCGTAGTGAGAGGGCCGATGGCCATCGGCCCTCTCGCGCGGTGGACGGCGCCCGCAATCTCTCCGGCAACAACCGCAGTGGAGCTTTGGGACCGCCGCCGCTGTCACGTACAACCGAACAGTCGCCTGACTTCCAGTCGCACGTACAAGGCAGGTTACCGTGACCCAGCAACCTACTCTTTTATTGTGGAGCGAATCGCATGATTTGTGGAGTGGATGTTTCGCGAGATTCTCTGGATGTTCGCATTGGCCCGCAGGGACCGGCGGCTTCCTTTGCCAATACCCCGGAAGGCATTGCCGCGCTGGCCGAATTTTGTCAGGCGCAGCAGGTGCATCTGGTCGCCATGGAGGCCACCGGGGGATACGAGAAACAACCCTTCGCCCTGCTCTGGGCGCGAGACATTCCAGTGGCCATCCTCAACCCTCGGGCAGTGCGCGATTTTGCCAAATCCATGGGCTTTTTGGAGAAGACCGGCGCCATCGATGCCGGGGTGATTGCTTGGTTTGCAGAGACCAAAAAATGCGTTGCCTGTCACCCGGCCTCGGCCGAGCAGCAACGGCTGAAGGCTTTGGTCATCCGCTTGCGCCAGCTCACCGACCTGCGGACCACGCAGCGCAACCAGCGCCGTCTGGTCACCGAGGCTACAGTGTTGGATTCCTTTAGCCAGGCCCTCACCTTTCTGGGGGCACAGATCCGCGCCATGGAGGTGGCCATCGCCCAGATGCTTGCCGTCGATCCTCTCTGGCGCAAGCTAGATGAAAGCTTCCGCACCATCAAGGGGGTGGCCGATCGTACGGTCGCCCGTCTGATGGCCGAGCTGCCGGAGATAGGTATGCTTTCCAACAAGAAGATTGGCAAACTGGCCGGCGTGGCCCCGCTGGCCTGCGACAGCGGCAAGACTCAGGGCAAACGTCCGGTGCGTGGAGGACGGAGAAGCATCCGCGACATTCTCTTTGTGGTAGCTGGCGTAGTTGGCCGTTATCATCCGGATTTTATCGCCTTCCGCGAGCGCTTGCTTCGAGCGGGCAAGCCGAAAAAAGTTATCCGTGTTGCCCTGGCGCACAAGTTGCTGGTGCGGCTCAATGCTAAGGCTCGCGAGGTGCGCCATCAATTTGCCGCTACTACCGCTTGCCCTCTCGTGACCAGTTGACCGTAGCCGCCGGGATTGGGGGAAAGTGGAAAACGCACGAGCGTTTTCCAAGGCGGCAGAAGCCGCCGTCTTTTCCACAATCTCCACCTTTCTCACTTGACAAAACAGACAGTCGCTCCACTCCGCTTCGCTCTCTCGAAAATCATCCTGCAAACCTGGGTGCCCCATATCTGGCGCGCTCTTTGCGCCAGATGTGGGAAAACCGCAGATCTCTCCACTACGCTGCGCTCCGGTCGAGATGACAAAGTTAGGTGTAGTGGCCAACCAAGCCTTCCTCAACCCGATTTTCATTCCCTTGGGTGGGCCGCAGGCCCATGTACACTCCGGTCGAGATGACAAACCAGGGGCGGTTGCCGGGTGCCCCAAGGTTCGCGAAGCTAACCTGGGACTTTTCGCTTATACACCAGGAAATCGCGGGGTACCTACGGTTCTATCGGCTCGACATAAAACATCTCATTTGTTCCCCGGAAACCGTTGCTCTCATAAAGCGCCCGCCCGGCCTCGGTGGAATGCAGCGCAACCACGCGAATCTTTCGCCTCCTCGCCTCGGTCAGCGCCAACTCGATCAACTGGCTGGCCAGCTTCCTCCTGCGATGCTCCGGGTCGACATAAACATTGACCAGGTATCCGCGCTTGTCCTGGCGCGGGTCGAGCGGGTGAGGCGGCCACTCAAGGATCATGAATCCGGCGCTGGCGACCACTTTCCCGCTCTCCGTCGTCAGCCAGCCGATGTATTTGTTGTCCGCGAGCATTTTTTCCACCCACGGTTCGAAATGGTCGGCCATCACGTCCAGCAGTCTGTTGTCCTCTCGCCCGGCATCCACAAACATCCGCCGTCTGTGGTAACTGATGATGGCAGCGTCTGCCGGCGTAGCCCTTCTGGTTTGATACATGGCGGCAGTATAGCGTCCGCAAGCTCCTACTCTCCACCCGGCGGCTGCTGAAACCCGCTTGCAGGCTCTACCATATCTCCAATATGCAAGTGCCTGCGCCAGCTCTGCGCACCGATTTCCTTCACCCTGGACAGCGGATTGCCGTCGCCGTATCGGGCGGCGCCGACTCGGTCGCCCTGTTGCGCCGCCTGCTGGAGGAGCGGTCCCGCCTGGGTTTAGTCTTGTCCCTGGTCCATGTCCACCACGGCATTCGCGGGCCGGAGGCGGACGCCGACGCAGTCTTTGTCGAAGATCTGGCCGCTGCCTTCGATCTACCCTTCCACCTCCATCGCGCCGATGCGCCCGCCGCCGCCGCAAACAACCGGGAGACGTTGGAGGAGGCGGCTCGCAACCTTCGCTACGGCTATTTTCAGCAGTTGATCGAGCAGGGGATGGTTGACGCGGTAGTCACGGCTCACACTCTGGATGACCAGGCGGAGACGGTTCTCCATAAGCTCCTGCGCGGGGCGTGGACTGAAGGGCTGAGCGGCATCCATCCCGTGCTGAAGGTAGAACCAGGCGCAATCCTCCGGCCATTCCTCGAAGCTACACGCGCCTCCATTGAGGAATGGCTTCGAGGATTGAACCAGGCTTGGCGTGAAGACTCCAGCAATCGCGACCTGGCGCATACCCGCAACCGTATTCGCCATGAATTGCTTCCCTTGCTGAGCGGCTTCAATCCGGAGATTCGCCGGCAACTCTCCCGCATGGCCGGGATCTCATTGAGCGAGGAGTCCTACTGGCAGGGCGAATTGAGCCGCCTGCTGCCGTCGCTTCTGCTGCCCGGCAGGCCCACGCGAGGCGGAGGCCGCTCCACCAGCACCCATCCCCAAGAAGCCAGCGCAGCGATCGAGATCGAGCGCCTCAAGCAGCTCCATCCGGCGGTGAGCCGCCGCGTCCTGAGGGAGGCGGCGCGCCAGCTTGGCGCCCCGCTCAACTTCGACCATACCGAGCGGCTCTTGGCGATGGCCGGTACGGCAAGCCGCACCCACGGCAAGCGCGTCGAGCTTCCCGGAGGAGTCATAGCCGAGCGCACCATGCGCGAGCTACGCCTGAGCCGAAGCGCTCCTGTGCCGGAGACTCAGGAATATCACTTCCAGCTTCCCGGAGAGATCGACGCTCCCCGCTTCGGCCTTTCCCTGCACGCACAGCTAGCTCCCGGCGGCCGAGCCTGCTCCGCGACCCTGCGTAGCTGGAAGGCGGGAGACCGCGTCCAATTCCTCCACAGCCGGGGCGCGAAGAAAATCACTGAAGTCCTCGACCGTCTGCACGCCACCGGCGCGGACCGGAAAACCTGGCCAGTGCTCGAGGCCGCGGGCAAAATTGTCTGGATGCGCGGAGTGGAAGTAGACGCCCCAGAATTTGTCATCACCGCCTCTCCCCTCTAGCTGTCCCTCCGGACCTAAGATTCGACCTGGGATTCCCTAGGGATTCTAGGTCCACCCCCCCCAACCAATCCAGGGTGCCCCAGGTCACGATTCTGGGACCTGGGATCCGCCGAATCTGTAGAGTCCCGCAGGGACGAGCTGAAAATAGCCCAGCACGAGGTGCTGGGTAGCCTTGCATAAACGAGAAAAGTCCCGCAAGGGACAGCTGAATCATCGCTCAACCTCTCAGCCGTCCCTCCGGGACTGCAATCTGCCTCCCGAGCAAACCCAGCACTGGCGTGCTGGGCTATTTTCATGCCGTCCCTCCGGGACTTTCTTGGTGGAAGCCCCCTGCTGGATTCCTCGTGCCAGCGCTAAAGCGCACCTCCGAGAGTGACTTCCGGAACAATCCAAGGCACCTTAAGAAGCGTTCTCGTGCTGGGCGGAGTAGAATAAAAGGTCTGAAAGAAACGACCCGTGGGCTGGTCTGGTACCCGCCGCATCCAAAGGCTGCCGAACTCTTCAGAATCGATGAAGGATTTCAGCCGTCTAATATTGTTGGGAAGTTTGTGAAAGCGTTCTCGAATGTTGGGTCGCCGCTTTCGAGGGCAGTTTGCGCTTTTTTCAGATTGCGCAACGGAAACGAGGAATTTCGTGAATTCAACGGTCAAAACCATCATCTTCTGGGTCTTTATCCTGGCCTGCCTGGTCTTGCTCTGGCAAATCGTCCAGAAGAGCACCGGCATGAGCAAGGACCGGGAGATCTCCTTCTCCCAATTCATGCAGGATGCCCAGTCCAGCAAAATTGCCGATGTGACGGTGGTGAACGACGAGATTCACGGTCACTACTCGGGCGACAAAGAAGCCTTCCATACCATCGTGCCGGCGAACTATCCCGACATGTACAAGATCCTTCAAGACAACAAAGTCGCCATCACCGTCAAGGACACGCAAGGCAGTTCGTGGCTGCCGATCCTGCTCAACTTCTCTCCCATCATTCTGATTGGAGCCTTGTGGTTCTTCATGCTGCGCCAGATGCAGAGCGGCGGCAACAAGGCCATGTCGTTCGGCAAGAGCCGCGCCCGTCTGCTCTCCATGCAGCAGAAGAAGATTACCTTCAAAGACGTCGCCGGAGTGGATGAGGCCAAGGAGGAGCTGAAGGAGATTATCGAATTCCTTCGCGAGGCGCAGAAGTTCCAGAAGCTAGGCGGCCGCATTCCCAAGGGCGTGCTGCTCGTAGGACCTCCGGGAACCGGCAAAACCCTGCTGGCCCGCGCTGTGGCCGGCGAAGCTAACGTGCCGTTCTTCTCCATCTCCGGCTCCGACTTTGTCGAGATGTTTGTCGGCGTCGGCGCCAGCCGCGTCCGCGATCTCTTCGAGCAGGGCAAGAAGAACGCGCCCTGCATCATCTTCATCGATGAAATCGATGCTGTCGGCCGCCATCGCGGCGCCGGCCTGGGCGGTGGACACGACGAGCGCGAACAGACCTTGAATCAGTTGCTGGTCGAGATGGACGGCTTCGAGTCCAACGACGGCGTGATTCTGGTCGCCGCCACCAACCGGCCCGATGTCCTCGATCCCGCGCTGCTGCGCCCCGGCCGCTTTGACCGGCGCGTGGTCGTGGGCCGTCCTGATGTCCGCGGCCGCGAAGAGGTGCTGCGCGTCCATGCCAAGAAGGTTCCCTTGGCGGAGGACGTCAACCTCCGCGTTCTGGCTCGCGGCACACCGGGATTCTCCGGCGCCGACCTGGCCAACATGGTCAACGAAGCCGCCCTCAACGCCGCCCGCGTCAACCGCAAGGCGGTCCACCTGTTCGACTTTGAGCTGGCCAAGGACAAGGTCATGATGGGCGCCGAGCGCAAGTCCATGCTGCTCTCCGAAGACGACAAGCGCGACACCGCCTACCACGAGGCCGGCCACGTCCTGGTCGCCGCCAAGCGCGATCATGCCGACCCGCTGCACAAGGTCACCATCATTCCTCGCGGCATGGCTCTGGGCGTCACCATGCAGTTGCCCGAAGAAGACAAGCACACGGTCACCAAGGATTATCTGGAGACCCAGCTTGCCATTCTCATGGGTGGCCGCTGCGCCGAAGAGATCTTCATGTCGCGTAAGACCACCGGCGCCGGCAACGACATCGAGCGCGCCACCGATCTTGCCCGCAAGATGGTCTGCGAGTACGGCATGAGCCGCATGGGTCCGCTGACCTTCGGCAAGAAGGAAGAACAGATCTTCCTCGGCCGCGAGATCGCCCAGCATCGCGACTTCTCCGAGGAAACGGCGCGGCAGATCGACGCCGAGGTCCGCAGCCTGGTCGACGATGCATACCGCTCGGCCTACACCATCCTGGAGAGCAATAAGAACACCATGCACCGCATGGCCCAGGCTCTACTCGACCGTGAGACTCTCGATGCCAATGAGATTCGCATGATCATTGAGGGCAAGGACCTGCCTCCAATGGCCCCCCTGGGAGGCGATCCGGGCTCGGGAGATGTGCAGCACGTCATCAAGCCCGAGCCAGGCCGCGCCCCCGGCTTCGGTGGAGAAAGCCAGCCCTCACCAGCCTAAGCACCATCCCAACCAAAAAAGGGCGGCCTCACGGCCGCCTTTTTTTTATGGAAGCCCCGTGGGCTCCACGTCAGTCAAACCATGAAAAATCACTCGTCAAGTCCCGTAGGAACGACCTGAAAATAGCCCAGCACGCAGTGCTGGGTACTCTTTCATAAAAGGAAAAAGTCCCGCAGGGACGACTGAATCACTCCTCAACCCTTCATACCGTCGCCTACTATTTGT
>CAVZEH010000005.1:0-333652 GCA_963774255.1 uncultured Acidobacteriaceae bacterium | reverse complement strand
ACTCCAACCTCGGGGACAACCGGACAAAGCATCGGACTGACAGCCTCGGTCTCGACCCAGTCGGGAACCAACGTCGCGACCGGCGTGGTCACCTTCATGCAAGCAGGGAGCAGCATCGGCACGGCCACGCTGAATGCGAGCGGCGTGGCTACTTTGAACACCACGGCTCTGGCTGCCGGAGCGGATTCGATCACCGCCGTCTACGGGGGCGATACAGCCGATGCGGGCTCGGTCTCCTCGGCCGTCATTGTCAACATCACTTCGAATGCCGTACCGACCAGCACGGCGCTGGCCGCCTCGGCAACCCAGATCAACACCGGACAGAACGTGACCTTCACCGCGACCGTTACTGCCCAATCGGGGAACACCATTCCCTCAGGTCTGGTCACCTTCCTGAATGGATCCACTCTATTGGGTACCGGACCACTCAACTCGAGCGGTGTGGCCACTTTCAGCACCACATCGCTTCCCGCAGGCAATGTTTCGATTACAGCTTCCTATGGCGGAAGTCCCACCGCTGCAAGTTCCGTTTCGACCCCAGTAGCGCTGACGGTGACGCAAACCATCGTAGCCACAACAACATCTCTGGCCGCCTCCGCCACTCAGACGACGCCTGGACAGAGCGTGACCTTCACTGCGTCGGTTGCTCCCCAGTCGGGTAATACAATCCCTACGGGCACGGTTACCTTCCTGAACGGGACGACGGCATTGGGTACCGGAACGCTGAACGCAAGTGGCGCCGCCTCCTTCAGCACGACAGCGCTTCCCACGGGAGCCAACACCATTACCGCTTCCTACGGCGGAAGCACGAGCAATTCCATCTCTGTCTCGGCGGCGGTCGTTGTAAATGTGGCCCAGAGCGTGGTCGCGACCACTACCGCATTGACCGCTTCGCCAACCGCGATCAACACCGGCCAGACCGTAACCTTCACCGCCAGCGTCACTCCGCAATCAGGCACGAAAGTGCCGAGCGGTACGGTGACCTTTCTGAACGGGGCCAATATCCTGGGCACCGGATCGCTCGACGCCAACGGTGTCGCTATCTTCAGCAGCAGTGCTCTTGCAGCCGGATCGGCGTCGATCACCGCATCCTATGGAGGAAGCACCACCAATTCCAGCTCGGTTTCAGCGGCGGTTGTGGTCACGGTGACGCAAACGTTGGTGGGGACTACGACCTCCCTGAACGCGTCGGCAACTCAGATCACAACCGGCCAGAGCGTGACCTTCACGGCAATCATCGTCACTCCACAGGCAGGCACTACGGTTCCCACCGGCGTTGTCTCCTTCCTGGATGGCGCCACAACTCTAGGTACGGCAACCGTCAATGCCAGCGGGACTGCCTCCTTGAGCACAACCTCTCTCCCCGCCGGCTTCCAATCGATCACCGCATCCTATGGCGGAAGCCCAAGCAATTCCGCTTCTGTCTCCGCGCCGCTTGCAGTGACTGTGACACCAGCTGTGGTGGCGACCGCAACTTCACTGACCGCTTCGTCAACCGCTATCAACACCGGACAAAACGTGACCTTTACGGCGAAGGTCAGCCAGCAATCCGGCACCGCGATTCCCGCGGGATCGATCACGTTTCAAAACGGCCCTTCCATCTTGGGAACGGCGGTTTTGAATGCGAGCGGGATCGCTACCTTCAGCACTACTTCGCTTCCCGCCGGAGCAGATTCGATTACCGCTTCCTACGGCGGAAGCACAACCAATTCCACCTCCGCGTCTGCGGCGGTATTGGTTACGGTGACCCAGAGCGTCACCGCCACCACGACCACTCTAGCCACGTCGGCGACCCAGATCACTGCCGGCCAAACCGTGACCTTCACGGCGACCGTGGTTCCTCAGACTGGCGCCACACCGTCAGGCACGGTCACCTTCCTGGACGGGGCGGCCGTCTTGGGACCGGTAACGCTCGACACACATGGTTTGGCTTCCTTGAGCACGGCAACTCTCACCGCCGGTACGCATTCGATCACAGCTTCCTACGCAGGAAGCGCCGCCAATTCCGCCTCAGTCTCCGCGCCGGACAGCATCAGGGTTGCGCCGGCCCCGGTGCAAACCAATACAACATTGATCGCTTCGGCAACGCAGATCAACACCGGCCAGAGTGTGACCTTTACGGCGACCGTAACCCCGAAGAGCGGGAGCGCGGGGGTTCCCCTCCTGCCGGTGGCCTTTCTCGACGGATCGACGATCATAGGAACTGCCACCGTGAACGCAAGCGGAGTGGCCAGCTTTACGACCACAACGCTCCCCGCCGGCTCGGATTCAATCACTGCGTCATATACAGGGAATACCAGCGACCTGAGCTCCGTCTCTGCGCCTGTGGTGGTGACGGTGACGCAAACAACCGCCGCAACAGCGACAGCGCTGACCGCATCCCCCACGCAGATCAAAGCCGGCCAGGCGGTGACCTTTACCGCAGCGGTCACCTTGGCATCAGGATCGACGCCGCATAACGGCGTGGTCACATTCCTCGACGGAGCGACCCCCTTAGGCACGGGAAACCTGAACTCGAGCGGCATGGCTTTTTTCGGTACAACCTCGCTAGCCGCCGGCCCACACTCGATCACCGCCTCATACGCAGGAGGTAGCCATTATTCAACTTCGGTATCTTCAGAGGTTACGGTTACGGTAGAGGCAAACCCGGTTGCTACCAACACCTCGCTCACCGCCTCGGCTGCGTCCATTACAACCGGGCAGAGCGTGACCTTCACGGCCCAGGTTCTTGCCCAGTCGGGAAGCAGCATCCCAACCGGTACAGTGGCGTTCTTAGACGGAGCGACCATTCTAGGCACGACCTCGCTGAATTCGAACGGCATGGCTAGCTTCGTGGCCGCTGCTCTTCCCGCGGGCACGCACTCGATTACCGCTTCTTATGGAGGAAGCACCGGCAATTCCAGCTCCTCCTCGTCTGCCGTTGCGGTTACGGTAACGCAAAACATTGCCGCCACCGTGACCACCTTGTCCGCCTCGGCATCGCAGATCAATTCCGGCGCAAGCGTGGTGCTGACAGTGGAGGTGAAGGCCCAGTACGGAGGGAAGAAACCGGCAGGCACAGTCACCTTTCTGGATGGATCGGCGCCGCTGGGTACGGCGACGCTCGACCAGCAAGGCCGGGGTTTCTTTAGTACCTCGAGCCTTGGAGTAGGCTCTCACACTATCACTGCTTGCTATGGCGGCAGTTCCAGCGACGCCGCATCTACGTCAGCAGCGGTTACCATTAGCGTGGCCCAGAGTATCGTAGGCGACGACCACCACCGTGAAGTCTTCTGCAGCGCAAGTGTCCTATGGCAAGAGCGTCACCCTTGCGGCCACGGTCGCGCCGCAATCGGGCAACACGGTCCCAACCGGCGTGGTCTCCTTTTTGGACGGATCGACAATCCTGGGAACGGCACGGTTGTCGCCGGGCGGCACAGCTTTGTTCACCAGCCAATCGTTGGCGCCTGCCGCGCATGCGATAACGGCATCGTATGGCGGCAGCAGTAGCAATTCCAGCTCGGTTTCAGCCCCGCTGGTTGTTACGGTGATTGCCCAGTCCGGCGGTTCGGGGCAAAACGCGACCAAGGTCAACTTGAGCGCATCCGCCACCCAGATCTACGTAGGGCAGAATGTAACCCTGACCGCGGTAGTGAGCGCTCAACCCGTGGGCGCGATCCCCGCCGGCTCGATTACGTTCTCCTCGACGGGAACCGTAATAGGCGTAGCTGCGCTTGACCGCAGCGGCAGCGCCTCCCTCAGTACCTCCGCGCTTCCTTTGGGTGCGAATGCAATTGTCGCGAATTATGGAGGAAACAACGTAGACGCGGGTTCGACTTCTGCGCCGCTCAACGTTCTCGTAGCCCCGCAGCCGGTTACTGTTCCTCCTCCTCCTCCTCCTCCTCCGCCACCACCGCCACCGCCACCACCGCCACCGCCGCCGCCGCCACCACGCCGACGCCTACGCCTACGCCCACGCCTACGCCGACACCCACGCCGACGCCTACGCCGACACCCACACCGACGCCTACGCCGACACCCACACCGACGCCGACACCCACACCCGTAACTCCGGCTCCGGGGCCGGTAGCTACGACGGCTAGCCTGACCACTTCACAGGCGCAGGTGAGTGCAGGTGACTTGGTTTCATTCACCGCGAAGATCGCGCCACAATCGGGCAGCGGAACGCCGTCCGGGACGGTCAGCTTTCTCGATGGACAGAACGTCCTGGGTGCAAGAGCCCTGGACGGGAAGGGCGTGGCCTCGTTCGCAACCTCCTCGCTGCCTCCGGGCACGCATAGCATCAGCGCATCGTATGCCGGAGATGCGGCAGACGAGCCCTCGATCTCCGCGGCAGTCATGGTTACCGTAGCAACGCCGGCCGCGCCCGGATACACCATGGTGGTCAGCAGTTCCGACGTGGTGGTGACACGAGGCGAGGTCGCCAATTTGACCGTGACGCTTACTCCCCAGAACGGCTTCAACACGCCGGTCAATCTGACCTGTTCCGGACTGCCCGCAGGCAGCTCGTGCAGCTTTAACCCCGCGACCCTTACTCCTGCCGGTAAGCCGATTTCGAGCACCCTGAGTATTTTGGCCGCGGCGGCGCTCACGACTACTTCCGAAAACAGAACCCCGCAGCGCTCCAGCCATGGAAGGCTCGCCCTAGGTTTAGTGATGCCGTGGGGAATGCTTTCTCTGATCGGACTCTACAGGCGCAAGAATCGCTCGCGGGTTGCCGCTTGGTCGATGCGGCTCGCGCTGGCAGCCCTCCTGGTCGTGGGATCGCTATGGATGTCGGGATGCGGCTATTCGGTGAACGGCTCCGTGTTTACCATGACGCTCACTTCATCGGGAGCCAACGCGCCGACCCACACTTCCCAAATCACCGTAACCATCGCCCAGTAATTTTGAGTTTGCGATGCTCCGGCCTTTTGTATTCACTCTTGCTTTTCTGATCTCTGGAACGTAAAGCAGATTCCCTTCGGGAATGACAGAAAGAAAGGCAAAGACGGAGAAGAAGGGCAGACGGTTTGGTTGCCAATTACACCTAACTTTGTCATCTCGACCGGAGCGAAGCGGAGTGGAGAAATCTGCGGTTTCCCATATCCGGCGCAAAGAGCGCGCCAGATACGGGGCACCCTCGATTCGTGGTGGTTTTGGATCCATCCTTCGAGTAGATTCCCTTCGGGAATGACAGAAAGAAAGGCAAAGACGGAGGAAGAAGGGCAGACGGTTTGGTTGGCAATTACACCTAACTTTGTCATCTCGACCGGAGCGAAGCGGAGTGGAGAGATCTGCGGTTTCCCACATCTGGCGCAAAGAGCGCGCCAGATAGGGGGCACCCTCGATTGGTGGTGGTTCGGGATCCATCCTTCGAGCAGATTCCCTTCGGGAATGACAGAAAGAAAGGCAAAGACGGAGGAAGAAGGGCAGACGGTTTGGTTGGCAATTACACCTAACTTTGTCATCTCGACCGGAGCGAAGCGGAGTGGAGAGATCTGCGGTTTCGCATATCCGGCGCAAAGAGCGCGCCAGATATGGGGCACCCTCGATTGGTGGTGGTTCGGGATGCATCCTTCGAGCAGATTCCCTTCGGGAATGACAGAAAAGGCAAAGACGGTGCCGCCGGGTGCCCCAGGTCCCGCTTTTGGGACCTGGGATTCTCCAGACCTGATTTAGCTGCCTGACTCGCCGCCTTTCCGCTTCGCAGCGCGAATTCGTCTTATCTCGTCCATACGCTGCGCCAGGAGTTTTTCCCGGCCCTCCTGGGTGGGATGGTAGAAGGTCCGGCCGCGGAGGCTCTCCGGCAAGCAATCCATATCCGCCACCAGGTCCTCGACATCGTGGGCATACTGATAACCCTTGCCGTAATCGAGCTGCTTCATCAGAGGGGTTGGCGCGTTGCGCAAGTGCAGCGGCACTGGCTCGGCGCGATTGGCTTCAATCTCGGCGGTCACCTGGTTGTAGGCGGTATAGAGCGCATTCGATTTGGGGGCCAGAGCCAGATAGACGGCAGCCTCGGCCAGCGCCAACTCTCCTTCGGGCGACCCGAGAAAGTGCATGGTATCGCGGGCGGACAGGCATAGGTTCAACGCTTCCGGCGCCGCCAGTCCAATGTCTTCAATCGCCATGCGCACCAGGCGCCGCGCCACATACATCGGATCCTCTCCCGCCTGGAGCATGCGGCCGAGCCAATACATGGCCGCATCGGCATCGCTGTTGCGGACGCTCTTGTGCAAGGCGGAGATCAGGTTGTAGTGCTCCTCACCTTGTTTGTCGTAGAGCAAGACTCGCTGTTGCAGCGCATCCGCGGCGATCTGAGCCGTAATTCTCCCGCCCGGCGGCACCAGCTTCGATGCCGCCTCGAGCGCGTTATAGGCATAGCGGGCGTCGCCGCTCGAATAGCTTGCGATTCTACCCAGGACCTCGCGATCGGCGGCAAGTTCCAGGCCGCCTAGGCCGCGTTCGCGATCGGACAACGCGCGCTCCAGCAAAACAATGAGCTCTTCCTCGGTTAAGGGCTGCAGCGTGTATACGCGGCAGCGGGAGAGCAGAGCGGCGATGACCTCGAAGGAGGGATTTTCCGTGGTCGCCCCAATCAAGCGGATCGTGCCCCGCTCCACGTAGGGCAGGAATGCGTCCTGCTGAGCCTTATTGAATCGATGGATCTCATCGACGAAGAGAATAGTGCGGGAGCCAAAGCCGGCCGCCTTCTCCGCGTCCACCATCACCTGTTTGATTTCCTTGATGCCTGCAAGCACGGCGGAGAATTGCAGGAAGCTGGCCTGGGTTGTCTGGGCTATGATTTTTGCCAGCGTCGTCTTGCCCACGCCGGGCGGCCCCCAAAAGATCATGGACGCGGCGTCGTCCCGCTCGATCTGCGCGCGCAACGGTTTGCCCGGAGCGAGGAGATGCTGCTGCCCGACAAACTCGTCCAGTGTCCGCGGGCGCATTCGCTCCGCCAGAGGCGCGGTTTTGCCGGGCCGCGCGAGATTTCCTCCGGTTTGCTCCGGAACCTGCTCAAATAAGCTCATGACAGCGCCTGCCGCTGGCGCGCTGCTTCGTAGAGCAGCACACTGCCGGCAATCGCCGCATTGAGGCTTTCGACCGGCCCGGGGCAATGGATGGTCACGCGGGCATCCGCCTGTGCGAGCCAGGCTTCGGCCAGCCCCGCTCCTTCATTACCCAGAAGGAAGGCGGCCGGCCCGGAAAGGTCGGTCTCTAAATCGCCATCCCGCGGAACCGCCGCCAGCAGCCGTACTCCCTGGGCACGCAGGGATACAAATGCTTCCTCAGCTTCCATCGCGATGATAGGCAGACGGAAGGCAGAGCCGGAGGAGGCGCGCAGCGCCTTTGCATTCCACAGGCTTACCGTACCCGGCAGAATGATCATGCCGGTTGCGCCAAAAGCCTCGGCAGAGCGTACCAAAGTGCCCAGATTGCCCGGGTCCTGGAGACCTGCGGCGATCACCACCAGCGGAATACCGCGAAGCATTGTATCCAAGCCGAACTGTGGCGGATCGATCAGGGCCGCGATACCCTGCGGATGTTCGGTCGCGGCGGCGCTCAGGAACACGTCCCTGGAAAGCAGCAGGATCTCCGCATCGCCGATGTGCTCGGAATCCAGCAGATCTGAGTCCAGCAGGCTTTCGCTGCCGCTGCTCACAAAGACCGTGCGCAGGCGTACTCCGCTGCGTATCGCCTCGCCAATCAGGCGCTCGCCTTCGATCGCGATTTCTCCCTCCGCCGTCCTGGCGCCGCGCTGTAGGCCGGCGCGCAGCTCTTTCACCCGGGCATTCTGCCGGCTTTGGATCCTGCGTATGCCGTGTTTCGCCGGAGACTCCATTTGGTTAAGTCAACTCACCGTGATTGTATCCGGCACGGCAGGCCAAACTTCGCGGAGAATTTCAGCGGCTTCCAGCGTAGACTGCAAGAGAGCCTCGCCTTCAAATTTCTTCCATGCTGGAGCGATCTTGTTTGCAGAGATTTTGCGGGTGGACCCGGACGAACCGGAACTGGATCGGGTCGAGTACATCGTGTCCTGTATTAGAAGCGGCAAAGTGGTCGGAGTTCCCACCGATACGTTCTACGGCTTGGCAGTCGATCCCGTAAACCTGCGAGCGGTGGAGAAAATCTATGAGATCAAGAGCCGGCTGAAGCACAAACCGCTCTCCCTTTTGATCGCAAACGCCAACCAAGCCTATGGCTTGGCGCGCGACATAGGTGCCAACTTCGACCGTTTAGCCGAGCGCTTCTGGCCGGGACCTCTTACGCTGATTGTGCGCGCGGGCTCGCGTCTGCCCTTGCGCTCGACCGCCAATACCGGCAACGTGGCGCTGCGGGTGCCGGACTGCCCGATTCCTCGCGCCATTGTCGAGGCTTTCGGGTTGCCGATCACGGCTACCGCGGCCAATCTGCAGGGCGCGCCGGAATGCAACAATGCCGCTTGCGTGCGCGATCAAATTGGCGATCGCATTCCCCTCATCGTTGACGGTGGTCCCACCGGCCGGTCCGTCTCCACTACTATCGTCGACTTCTCCTCCGGCGATGGCTCGTGGAGGATTCTCCGCGAGGGTGCGATTCCCACCCATGAGATCGCCCTCGCCCTGCAGCATTAGGAAGCGGCATGATTGTTCCGGAATCGAATCTGCGCAGCGCCAGGCGGCCGGGTACGAGCGGCTCGTCCGCGGCAGCCCGGGCTATCGTCCGCTTCCTGCTCACTCTCGGGGCCGCCGCCATTATTGGCTGGTTTGTTTGGGTGTACGGGCAGATCGGCGCCTACGCCTCGCGCGACGAGGCGCGTCCCGCCGACGCGATTGCCGTCTTTGGCGCCGCCGAGTACGATGGCCGCCCCTCGCCGGTATTGCGCGCCCGTCTGGATCACGCTCTTCAGCTCTATCAAGAGCATCTCGCGCCTCTGGTGATTACTTTGGGCGGGGGCGGGATAGATGACTCCGAGGGCGCCGTCGGCCATGATTATCTTTTGGCCCACGGGGTTCCCGAAAGCCAGATCATCGCCGAAACCCAGAGCACGAATACGGAGGAATCGGCCGAGCGCCTGGCCACCATTGCCCGTGAGAATCATTTGAACAGCATCATCGCGGTTTCCGACGGTACTCACTTGTTCCGTATTCATGCCCTCTGCGCCAAGATCGGTCTCACCGTCTATACCTCGCCCCGGCAGCAGGGGCGGCCGCTCACCTCGTGGGAGGAGGCCCAGCGCCTGCTGCACGAAATGCTGGGCTACACGCTATGGCGCCTGCACATGCACTGAACCCCGCCTTCAAATCTTTGAAGTGGCGGCTGGTCTTCCGTAGAGGTAAAGGCCACCACAACGCCGGGTGCCCCAGGTTCGCGAAGCTAACCTGGGGCTTTAAATGACCAGCAGCAGCATGGCCACCAGAGCCGCTGCCAAGGTGGACAAGAAGTTCACAGCATCGTTGTTCAGCCAGCCCCGGCGCTCCAGCGTCGCTCCCAGAAGGGAATCGAAGAACAATCCGCCGATCGCGCCTGCTCCGGCCGCCAGAGCCGCAGGTGGACTCAAGCCAACGGTGAACGCGGCCACCAACACGATCACGACAGCCGCGGTCGCGCCCGTGAGTGTTCCCGCCAAACTTACCGCTCCATCGGTACCCGCAGCGACGCGTTGGCGTGTGGTTATCAGGAAGGGCTCACCCCCCAGGACTTCGCCCAGTTCGCTCGAAACCGTATCTGCCGTTGCTTCGGCCAGGGCGGCAACCAGCATAGCGGCGCAGAAGCCTGGCGTGTGACGCCCGTAGAGAGAGATGGCAAGAACAGCGGCTCCCGTCAGTGCGGCGACCCCCAGGTTCGCCGTCACCTGTGCTGCAAGCCGCCGATCCTCGGCCACTCCCATCCTTTGTTTCTTGCCCTTGCCAAATCTGGTTGCCGCCAGGGTGAGCAGGAACAGAGCTAACAGCGGCGGCAATGCGGAGTGGAGCCAAACGCCGTCGCCCCCGGCAACGCTCATCAGAACCATGGCCGCGGCCAGGACTCCGCCGGTAATCGCGGCCATCGGCGTTGCGGCTCTTGCGATCCAAGCGGAGATGGCGAATGCCAGGCTGATGAGAAGCGCCGTCCGGGTGACCGCCGTCCACGTCCTGATTGCAAATACGAACGCGGCGGCAGCGCAGAGAGACGTGACGCTCGCGACCAACAGCCGCGACTGCCAGCGCAATCGATCGATTCTTCCGGTCATCTGCATTTGGGTCTAGTTCCGCCTCGAGGGAGTCTTTTTCCGCGCGGCGTATCGCTGGATGCGCCATCGCGTTTACAATCATCTTTCTAGAGCAATCTCATAGCACGTGTGCTGTGGCTGAGATTTTTCTAATGCGTTTCTCTGTCCCATGATCCCAGTGTCGGCGACACGTAGGTGAGGTATTTGCGAGTGCGTAGAGCGGTATGTCCCCGGCTACGGGGTGTCCAGCGAGTCCTTTCGTTGGGATGTGGTTTACAGGATCTTAAGCGAATTCTTGGATTGGTATACGGAGAGCGCAGCTTGTGGGGGTTCATAGGGCGGCGGACGCTGTTCGCCACGGCCTGCTGCGCCGCTCTCGCTGGCTGCGGAGGTCAATACCGCCCCGTCGTTACTCCTGTGAGTCCCACCGGCCCTGCACCCCAGCCGCAGAGTTTCTTAATGGTAACCACCAGCACCGGATCGGGCACGCCTGGGCTGGCGAATGTTTTCGATGGCTCGGGCAATACCCTGTTGACCCAGGCTACGTTGGGAAACGGCCCGGTGGCCGCGACTTTGAATTCCTCAGGCAGTCCCGCCGCCACATCCAATACCGACGGCACCGTCAGCAGTTACGACCCTTCGACTACCCTGCGCAGCAATTTGGTCCAGACCAGCACGCTGATCGGTGCCCAGTCGCAGTCGGCGCAGCCTTACAATCTGATCTCCACCACCCAGGACCTGTTGGTTGCCTTGCCGCAGGCGCAGACGCCGGAGGCTGCGGTCCTGCAGAACAATACCAGCGGCGTTTACCAACTCGTTCAGGAGTTGCCCTTAGCGGCGAGCCCGGTCAATTTCGCCGGGACTGCCAATGCGCAGCGAATCTACGCCATCTCTCAGGACAACGGCTCCAACAAGGTCGCTTTCGGCAATTGCGAGAACCCTTCGCAAGTCACGACGCCGGGGCAGGTTGCGTCCATTGAGACATCAACCTTGACCATTTCCCGCATTTTGCCGGTTGGCATCTGCCCTGTTTATGGTGTCAGTACGACGGATAATCTGCGGACTTTCATTCTCAATCGCGGCAGCGGCACTGTAACCGTCATCAATGCTCAGTTGAATCAGTTGGACAATACTCCCAATCTGCAGAACATCAATCCGGCCACGGGTACGCTCACTCTTCCGCCGCCCGCCGGATACACCGGCCCAACCTTCAATGCCGGTCCGGTCTTTGCCGACTATTATGCGCCCTCGTCACAATTGGTCACCGCCAACTACGATTCGAACACCATCAGCATCATCAACGTTAGCGTGGATGTTTATGGCAATGATGGCCCGCTTTTTGGCCAGACCGTGACCGTTCCCGTAGGCAACGGACCGGCGGCGCTCACCATTTTGCGCGATGGCAGCCGCGTCTACGTCGCCAACCAGAAAGACAGTACGGTCAGCGTGGTGGATCTGACGACATTTCACGTGGAAGCGACGATACCCGTGCAAGGGCACCCCTTTTCCATTTCCTCTCTCTACAGCACCCCATTTGGGCAGGTCTTTGTCCTTCCCTCGGACCAGCCCTACTTGACGGTGATTCGTACCGATACCGATCAAGTCAACGCCGCGGTTCAATTGGACGGCACGGGAGTTGATGTGCGCCCCTCGACCCAGGCTGCCGGAGTCTCCACGACAACCAGCAGCAGCAGTGCGGCCAGCCCCAATATTGTCAGCCATGCCAGCGGCAGCGGAGCGCCTTGCGGATTCGGCCTGCCCTATTATCTGAAATCAGGTCCGTGCGCTCCGTAGCCAGCGAAGCTACGGCAGTTTAGGAAATGGTATAGACCGAAGCCACTATCGCCAAGCCGACGCGACCTGCAGGGAGCGGCGGCCTCGAGCAAATTGGAAAAGACCACAGTATTTCCTAAACTGCCTTAACCTGGGTTTTTGCCTGGGCGCGCCACACCCCCTTCATTACGCTTGAACGGGCGAAGATGGCGCAGAGGGCACTCCCGCGCTATTCAGGGCAATGACGGTGTAGACGTGCTTGGCGCCATTCTGGACTGAGCTGTCGACATGGACCATCTGTGGAAGTGGCGCAAATGGCGTGTCGGTGCCCGATTCAGCTCACGACTGCCAGTTCTTCCTCCAGAAGCTGGCGCTGGAAGAGGTCGGCATAGTAGCCGCCTTTGGCCATCAGCTCATCGTGGCTGCCCATCTCAACAATGCGGCCAGCCACCAGGACCGCCACCCGATCGGCGTGGCGGACGGTTGAGATTCGGTGGGAGATAAAGATCGTGGTGCGGCCCTGCATCAGACGCTGGAGCTCGCTCAAGATCTGCTCTTCGGTGTAGGTATCCACGCTGGCCAAAGCGTCGTCGAGAATAAGAATGCGCGGATCGCGGAGAATGGCGCGGGCAATGGCTGTGCGCTGCTTCTGCCCCCCGGAAAGGGTGACGCCGCGCTCGCCGACCGCGGTGTCGAATCCCGCTGGAAACTCCTCGAACTCGCGGCGGATGTGGGCGGCTTCCGCTGCGCGCAGCACTTCGTCCTCGGTGGCCGCGGGCGAGCCGAAAGCAAGATTGCCGCGGATTGTTTCACTGAACAGGAATGTCTCCTGGGGAACAAACCCGATGTTCGACCGTAGGGCGCTGAGAGGATAGTCGCGGATGGGGCGGCCGTCGATCAGAACACTGCCGGGGTCCGCATCGTAAAGCCGCGGGATCAAATTCACCAGTGTCGATTTGCCCGATCCGGTCGGGCCGACGATGGCCAGGCTGCTGCCTGCCGGAATTTTGAGCGAGAGCGAGTGCAACACCTTGGAGTTGGACGAGCTGGAGCCGTCATAGGAAAAAGACAAATTGCGGAACTCGATCTCGCCCTGCAGAGTGAGGTCCTTGGGAATATTGGGGTCTGCCGCCGCATTGTCGATGGTGGGTTGCTCCGACAAGAGCTCGTCGATACGGGTCACCGAAGCGGTCCCGCGCTGCACCAGGTTAACCACCCATCCCAGAGCGATGATCGGCCAGGTCAGCATCACCATATAAGTGTTGAAAGCGACGAACTCTCCCAGGTTGATGCGGTGCGACAGCACCTCGTGGCCGCCCACCAGCAGCGCGATCGCCATGGCTAGTCCAAGCACGAACTCAAGCGTCGGCCACAGCATACCCATAAGCTGAACCAGGCGCAGCCCGCGGCGCACATTTTCCTGGTTCGCTTCCTCAAAACTGGCGATCTGCGCGTCTTCCTGTACGAAGGCCCGAACCAGCCTGGCGCCGGAAAAGTTTTCCTGCGCCTGGGCCGAGATCTCCGAGAACATGGCCTGGATTCTCTCGAAGCGCTCGTGAATCCTGCGCCCCAAGGTCTGGATGAGGATGCTGGCCAGGGGAAGCGGAGCCAAGGCGACAAGGGTGAGAAACGGGCTGATTTTAAGTAGAAAGAACAGGGCGCCGATCGAGAACAGCACGGTATTGGCGCTATACATGATGGCCGGCCCGAGCAGCATGCGCACCGCATTCAGGTCATTGGTCATGCGCGCCATGATGTCGCCGGTACGATGCTGCTGGTAATATCCCGCGGTCTGCTTCTCCAAATGGCTGAACAGATCATTGCGCATATCGAATTCGATCTCGCGCGAAATGCCGATGATGATCCAGCGGGTGAGGAAGAGAAAGACGCCTTTAGCCAGAGAGATGGCCACCAGCAGTCCGGCGTAGAGTTCGATCTTCTGGAGTGTGACCCCGCGGTTCAGGTCATTGATCGCGATGCGAATCACCTGAGGGAAGAGAATCCAGATGATATTTGCCAGCACAGCCGAAACCCCACCCCAGAAGTAATCCCGCGAGTAGCGGCGCATGTAAGGAAACAGGGGTCGGAGTGTGGCGAACATCGTGATTCCTATTCTAATTGTTCAGCTTGGGAATCCTTCAGAATCAGTTGTTGAGTCCCGCAGCGACGGCAAACGTCCCTTCCAACAAATCCTGGGTGCCCCATATCTGACGCGTTCTTTGCGTCAGATGTGGGATTCCACCCAACTCTGCACCAGAAAGAAGAGTCTTTAAACTGCGGGACTCGTTACGTATTCCATCTCCGCGGGTGCCCCACGTCCGGATTTTCGGACGTGGGCGTATGTAGAGGCGATGATGCAACGCTTGGCCATTGAAAACGATCCGGGCCAGCCGCTCAAGTCGGGGTGCGCAGCAGCAAATATGCGCCCATCAACGCGAATAGCAGGTCGGGCGACCAGGCCGCCAGGAGCGCGGGAAGCATGTTGACATTTCCCAGGGCCTCGAAGGTTCCGTCGATAGCCCAATAGGCTACCGCCATGCCTATAGCTGCGGCAATACCGGTGAGTGAGCCGCGCTTTCCCATGGATAGAGCAAAGGGAATAGCCAGCACCGCCATCACCAAGGTAATAAGGGGGAAGGCGAGCTTGCGGTTGAGTTGAACGCTGAGCCGCTTGGTGTCGAAGCCGCTCTGCCGAAGGGCGGCTATATAGCGTTTGAGCTCGCCAAAGCTCATCTCCTGAGATTGGCGCGCCTCTCGCTTGAAATATTCCGGTTGCTCTGTAATTTCAGCAAAGCTCTCAAACTTGAACGTGCGGTAACTGCTGACCGCTTCGCCCTCGAAGCGGCGCTCCCATCCCTGCTCGAAGATCCACTGGTTGAGCTCCGGCTCCCAATGAGCGCTGGAAGCGAAGATGCGCCGCACTGGCGAAAAGTTCTCCGGGTCGAACTCGAAGACAGTGATGTTCGCGAATCGATCGCGATCGGGATCGAAGAACTGGTAGTAGAAGATCCTGCCTGGCTTGCCCGGCTGTTGCAAACCGAAGATCCATTGCCGGTCGGGACGAAGAAACGTCTGCGCCGGCTTCCCTTTGATTACGCTGCGCAGCGCCTCCTGGCGCCGGTTAGCTCCAGGCAGATAGGACTGCTCAAACAAAAAGAGGGCCAAGGCAAGCATCGCGGCGGCCACCACGATCGGCGCCATGACGCGGTAGAGGCTGATACCGGTAGCCTTCATTGCGGTGAGTTCGTTGGTTCGGGTGAGAACGCCGAAGGTGACCAGCACGGCGACGAGAGCGGCCAGGGGAGTGATGAGGTAGATCATGCTGGGCGTCAGATTGATGAGGTATTCGCCAACTGTTACCAGCGGGGTGCGGTTGCGGATGATGTCGCCGAGAAGCTCGAACAAGGTGAATATCAGCAAAAGCAGTACGAAGCTGACCAACACCAGCAGGAACGTGGTGATGAACTCGCGCAAAATGTAATCGTCCAGGATAAGCGGAAAGCGGCCCCGGGCGTTCCGCTGCGGCTTCGGAGGAGCCGGCTTGAGCGTCGACGAATTCGGCCGCGCGCTTTTGATCCATCCGGTGAGCGAGGCGATCCGTGCCGCCACCGCCCCCCCGTTCGCCATCTGCCGCAGCAATAGAAGTCCGCAGAGTCCGAAAAGAATGTTCGCCGTCCATACCCCAGCGAAGACGGGCACTTTCCCCTGACGGGCGAGCGCCACTCCGGTCGAAGAAAGGAAGTAGTAGATGAAGACCAGCGCGACCGTCAGCACAAAGCCAGCGCTTTTTCCCCCGCGCCGCGACGAAAGGCCCAGCGGAATGCCAATCAGCATCAGCACCAGGCAGGCCACCGGGTAGGCAAAGCGCTTTTGCATTTCGATCTCGTACCATCTGCCGCCCGGCTCGTGCGCCTTCTGGTAGAGCGCGCGATTGCCCATAGCCCGGATGGGAGTATCGCTGTGCCCGATGTGCTGGTCGTCCTGCTCACCCATGGAGAGCGGCAGCTCGGATTCGGCGAAGGTTGAAACCTCGTATTGCGCGTCGCTTCCCGTATTTACCAGCTCGTGCTCGGCCCCGTTGCGCAGCCGCATCACCAGCGCCCCATCTCCCTGGTTGACCACCGTGGCCTGGTCGGCGGTCGTGATCTTAGGGTCGGCCGGATTGCTCAGGTCGGCGAGAAACACACGTTGCCATTGCGCCGCCCCTGCGCTGGCGCGAACATCTTGCACATAGAGAACATAGTTCTTGAAGTTTTCGTAGAAGACGCGGGGCTGCACTTCAAAAGATGCCTGCTGGTTTTTGAGCGAGTCTTCCAGGTTGAGAAAGGCCGCCGTCGCCCTGGGGGCCAAATAGAGTGAGTTGCCGAGGGAGACAAGCCAAGCCAGGACGGCGATGGCCGAAAGCACCCGGACGAAGCTCCAGACCCCGATTCCTGCGGCGCGCATGGCGGTGATCTCGCTGTCAGCCGCCAGCCGGCTCAGGCCGAGCAGGACTCCGACCAGCACTGCCATAGGAATCGTGACGATGAAAAAATCGGGCAAGGTGTACAGAAAAATCTTGATGACGCCGCCAAGTGAGGCGCTATTACGCACTGCCATTTCAAGCAGTTGCCCAAGGTTCTTCATTACAAGGATGAAGGTAAAAAGGGCGCCGCCGATCAGCGCGTGGGAGAGGACTTCGCTCCAGATATAGCGAGTAAGGATGCGCACAGTTCTTAAGCCCTGCAAAATCTCAGACTATCAGCTTGGGATGAACAAAGGAGGGCGGAAATAAAAGCGGTGCGCTGTTGGAGTCCTTCAATGAAAGAAAGGGACTCCAACAGCGCACCAAGGAGGGAGACCCATGACTTCTATTGCTCGATTTTGGGACAGGGTCGATTATCCGGCAATGGCGCATTTGTGTGATGCCGCAGCGACTCGCCCGCCCGCTGTCAGCGGATGCTCGCGAAAAGATCCGCTAGCGGAAGCTCAATCCCGGTCCCAGGCACCGACAAGCGACTAGCTGGGATCCACGCTCCTGAGCTGCAATCCCATCCCGTCTGACTCTGCGGGTCGATCACCCATACATTCCTCACTCCGAATTGAATGTAATCAGTGATGCGTTCCTGAATTCGCATGTGACGATCCTGGGGCGACAAAACCTCGATGCAAATGAGCGGAGGACGCGTAAACACTTGCTCAATTTGAAAATCACTCCCGTAGACGCAGGTATCGGGAATTCGCACACGAGTGGCTGAGACGCGCATTCGTTGCTCTTGCATGACCTTAACCTGCCACTGCTGCTCTCGCAGGTAAAACCAGACCAGAAGCGCCTTCTGCGCGGCATTATGGTCGAATTCACCCACGTATCGCTCCTGAACCTCTCCGTCAACGTAATCCGCATCTGGTTCATAGGAAGAATGCAGGTACAGCTCGATAGGAATATGAGTTGCCGTTTCCATGTTTGTCTCCGGCTGTTTGTTATTGTACCTACGGCGGGTGCCCAAGAGCTTGCCCTGAGCTTGTCGAAAGGTCCCGATTTTTGGGACCTGGGATCCACAAATCTCGAAAAAGACCCAGGTTATTTATAGCTTCGCGAACCTGGGGCACCCGCATCCATGGCGATGGATAGAATGCGTCCTATTTGTCATCTCGACCGGAGTGTTCATGGGCCTGCCGCCCACCCAAGGGGATGAAAATCGGGTTGAGGAAGGCTTGGTTGGCAATTACACCTAACTTTGTCATCTCGACCGGAGCGCAGCGGAGTGGAGAGATCTGCGGTTTGTGGGTTCCTAACCGCGGATCCCCCTTCACTCCGCTTTACTCTCACTCAGATGTGGAAAACCGCAGATCTCTCCACTCCGCTGCGCTTCGGTCGAGATGACAAGGTTATGGTAGTGGCTAGAAACTGATCCTCGGAGGGTTCCCAGGATGATTTTCGAGAGAGCGAAGCGAAGCGGAGAGATCTGCGGTTTCCCAAGAAACAAACCACAGATCCTGGGTGCCCCAGGTCCCGATTTGGGGCCTGGGATCTGCGGTCCTCAGACCTTCGCCGAATCGTCGTTGATCGCCGGCAGAAAGCGATAACCGACGCCGCGCACTGTCTCCAGGAAGACGGGGTTGGCCGGATTGTCTTCAATATAGCGGCGCAGCCGGACCATGAAATTGTCGATGGCGCGCGTATCCGTGTCTTCATGAACGCGCCAGACCTGCTCCAGCAGCTCCTTGCGGGAGACGATGCGGCCATTGTTGCGCACCAGGTAGCGAAGCAGATCGCACTCCATCAGAGTGAGGCGGATATTTTTGCCCGGGGCGGAGAGTTCGAGGGCATCGAAATCAATGGTTCGTCCGGCAAAGGTAAAGCTCGAGGGAATGCCATCGCCGGCCGCTGGCGGAGGAGCGGGGGGCGAGCTGGAGGCCGGCCGCAGCCAAGCCATGCGGCGCAGGAGCCCGTGTAAACGGGCGAGCAGCACGGAGAGATCGAAGGGCTTGGGCAGGTAGTCGTCCGCGCCGGCGGCGAATCCGCGCAGAATGTCTTCCGGACGTCCCCGGGCCGTCAGCATCAGAATGGGCAGATAATTCTGCTGGGCGCGGAGCTCGGTGGCGACCGAGAAACCGTCGCGGCCGGGCAGCATGATATCCAGGATCATGGCATCGATAGGGCCGGCGGCGACCATATCCAGCGCGCTCTCCCCATCGGTCGCGAGCTCCGCCGAGTAGCCTTCCGCGCGCAGATTGAAAAGCAGGCCTTGCGCCAGGTGGGCCTCGTCTTCCACCACCAGAATTCTCGCTGAGTCGCTCATGCGTGCGCCTCGGCGGTCTCTGCCGCGGGCGTGAGAATGCGGGGCAATTGCAGCAGGAAAGTCGAGCCTTGCCCCTCCCCGGCGGATTCGGCGAAAACATCTCCTCCGTGCTGCCGGGCGATCGAGCGGACCAGGAATAGGCCCAGTCCCGTCCCTTTGACTTTGAAGACATTGCGTGTCGGCACGCGGTAGAAACGCTTAAAGATCCGCTTTAAGTGTGCGTGCGGGATGCCCAGCCCCTGGTCGCTAACCGAGAGCAGAATCCATGCTTCGCCTTCGGCGGAGAGCCGGATGTGGATGTGCGGGCCCTGGGGAGAGTACTTGACGGCGTTGTCCAGGATGTTGAGCACTGCGATGCGCAGGTCTTCCGGGTTGCCAATGGTGACCATCTCCTGCGCACTGTGGGTGAATTCGATTGCCGGCTCATCCAGGTGATAGCGCTGCAAAATGGTGCGGATGGAGTCGCGGACAATCTCGTCGAGAGAAAAACGCAGGCGCACGTGCCCGCGCACGCGTTGGCCGACTTCTCCCGCCTTGAGCACCTGCTCCACGGTTCCCAGCAGGCGGTCGGTGTCGGAGAGCATGATGGAATAAAACTCGCTGCGCTGCGCCGCGGAGACTTCACGGCGCTGCATAGTTTCCAGGTAGAGCCGGATTGAAGCAATCGGTGTCTTGAGTTCGTGCGTGACCGCGTTCAGGAAGCTGTCCTGGCGCTCGTTCTGGCGTACTTCGCGCACCAGAAAGATGGTGTTCAGGATGAGACCGGCGATCAGCAGCAGGAACAGAGGAATCCCGACCAGCAATGAGACCACGCTGCGCCAGTTGACGATGATCCAGGTAGCCTGCAGGGCGACAGCCAGCGAAACCAGGCACACACCGAGGGCGATGAAGAAAAACATGGCACGCCTTCGCTGCGTGATGTGCATGCTCAAGCCCCTGCTCAAAGTATAGTCGCGGCGTTATTTGAAGTATTGATTCTAAAACCACCACGAATCGAGGGTGCCCCATCCTTCGCACGGCGCTGTTCCAGTAAAGTTAGAGAGCAGGTCTGCTGGTACGCAAGCTAACTTGCCGGGAAGCATCTTCAATGGACGTTATTCAGAAACTCTTTGCCCAGCATTTTCACTCGCCGGTTGAGCGGGTTCAGGCCTTGCAGGGCGACTTGGGCGGCTCGGGCCGGAGAATCATTCGGCTATCCAACCCTACTGCCAGCGCAATCGGCATTCTTTCCGATGTGCGCGCCGAGAATGTCGCCTTCCTCGAATTCTCCAGGCATTTCCGCAAACACGGTCTGCCGGTGCCGGAGATCTATGGCGAAGACTTGAGCAACGGCGCGTATCTCGAGGAAGACTTGGGAGACCTGACCCTCTTTGAGTTTCTCTCTACCAATCGGGCAGCCGGCGAAATTGCCCCCCAGGTAGTTGAGGCCTATCGCGAAGTCGTGGCCATGCTTCCGCGCTTTCAGGTGGAAGGCGGACGCGATCTTAACTACAAGGTTTGCTATCCGCGCGGCAGCTTCGATCGCCAGTCGATCGCCTGGGATCTGAATTACTTCAAGTACTACTTCCTTCGCCTGGCGGGCATTCCTTTTAGCGAGCAGGCGCTGGAAGATGATTTCGGCCGCCTGACCAAGCTGCTGCTGAGCGCCCCCCGGGATTACTTCATGTACCGCGACTTCCAATCGCGCAACATCATGCTGCGCGGCGGCCGGCCGTATTTTCTGGATTATCAAGGCGGCCGGCGGGGCGCCCTGCAATACGATATCGCCTCTCTCTTGTTCGACGGCAAGGCCGACCTGCCGCCTGAGTTGCGCGCGCAGCTACTCGATCACTATCTGGACACCCTCGCCGGCTTTATCGATCTCGACCGCGAAGCCTTCCTCCGCTACTACTATGCTTACGTTTACGTCCGCATCTTACAGGCGCTGGGCGCTTATGGGTTTCGCGGCTTTTACGAGCGCAAGACTCATTTCCTGCAAAGCGTGCCTTATGCGTTGAAGAACTTGCGCTGGCTGCTCCACAATGCCGAGCTGCCTATCCAGTTGCCCATGTTGATGGAGGCGTTTCAAGGCATGCTCGCCTCCGCGAAGCTACAGGGCATAAACTCCGGGACGGAAAAAATTGTGGTGCGAGTGGTCAGCTTTTCCTTTCACCGCGGCTGGCCCAAGGATGAGACCGGCAACGGCGGAGGATTCGTCTTTGACGCCCGCAGCATCCCCAATCCGGGGCGCGAAGAGCAATTCAAAGCCCTGACCGGCAAGGATGGGCCGGTCATCGAATATCTCAATCAGCAGGAAAGCGTACATCAGTTTCTGGCCAGCGCCGTCTCCTTGGTGGACGCGAGCGTGAGCAGCTATCAGCGCCGCGGCTTCAGGAATCTCATGGTATCGTTCGGCTGCACCGGCGGGCAGCACCGCTCCGTTTACTTTGCTGAGCAGATGGCCAGACATTTGCGCGGCGTTGGCGGCGTGGAGGTGGTGCTGGAGCATCGCGAACTGGAGCGCCTCGGGTTTGAAGCTCAAGCGCCCTACGATTCCCGGTTGCAGAGATTGGAAAAATGAGGGCCATGATCCTGGCTGCCGGCCTGGGCACGCGCTTGCGGCCGTTAACCGATCATCGTCCCAAGGCGCTGGTCGAGGTCGCCGGCCGCACTCTCTTGGAGATCACTCTCACTCGCCTGCGCGCTCATGGCATTCGCGAGGTGGTTGTCAACGCGCACCATTTCGCGGAGATGATCGTCCAGTATCTGAAAGCGAACGGCAACTTCGGCATGCAAGTCGAAGTCGTCCGCGAGGACAACTTGCTCGACACCGGCGGCGGCTTGAAAAACGCCGCCTATTTTTTCCGGGATACGATCGAAGAGCCGTTCCTGTTGCATAACGTCGACGTGATCAGCACCATCGACTTGGAACGAATGCTCCAGTTCCACAATGAACGCAGGGCTCTCGCCACGCTTGCTGTGCAGCATCGGGAGACCTCCCGGTACCTGCTCTTCGATGACCGGTCGCAGCTTTGCGGCCGGCGGTCCGGTAAGGATGGATATCTTGAACTCGTTCGCCCGTTGGTGAAAGTAAATGCGCTGGCATTCTCCGGCATTCATGTCATATCTCCCCGTATCTTTGCCAAGATGACCGAAACAGGCGCTTTCTCTATCCTCACTTTGTATCTGCGCCTTGCCGGCCAGGGGGAAGCAATTCTCGCCTTCGAGGACGATCAAGCATATTGGCGTGATCTGGGCACGCCCGACCGTATAAGGCGCGCCGCTGAGGAGATAGAACGAGATCCTCGTTTAAGTTTGCGTAGCTAACCTGGGGCTTTGCGGAATCCCAGGTCCCAGAATCGGGACCTGGGGCACCCAGGCATTTTCCTTGTCCGGACGCTCTTGAGGTCGTGTGCACATAATTTGTCATCTCGACCGAAGCGAAGCGGAGTGGAGAGATCTGCGGTTCCCACTTTCGGTTTAAAAGGAAATCGGCGATCGGCGACCGCCGAGAAAAGAAGACGCAGATCTCTCTACCGCCCGGTCAGGAAATCGAAATCACATCCCTGCGGGGCCTGCAGCACGCTCCTCCTGTAAAGGGCCTTGTAGCCTCGCGCCGGCATTGGCGGTGGAGAAAAATTCGCCAGCCTCCGCTGAATCTCCGCGTCGTCCACCAGCAGGTCGATGCGTTTGTTCGCCACCGACAAACGGATGCGGTCTCCATTGCGCACCGCGGCCAGCGGCCCCCCAACCGCCGCCTCGGGGGCGACGTGCAGCACGATCGTTCCAAATGCAGTGCCCGACATGCGTGCATCCGAGATACGGACGATGTCCTTTACGCCCGCATGCGCAAGCTTCTTGGGGATCGGCAGATATCCCGCTTCGGGCATTCCAGCCGCTTGTGGGCCCGCATTCTTGAGCACCATGATGTCGCTCGGCTGAATGTCGAGATCAGGATCGTCAACCCTGGCGCTCAGATCTTCCAGATTGTCGAATACCACTGCCCGCCCTTCCGATTCGAAGAGCGCCGGGGTGGCTGCGGCCCGCTTGAAGATTGCGCCTTGAGGAGCCAGGTTTCCAGTCAACGCGATCAGGCCCCCGACTGGAGAAATGGGCTCATCAAAGGACCGGATGATCGAACGGTCGACCCAACCCGCCGGCTCGTCGAGACGCTGGCGCAAGGTGCGGCCCTCCACATCGATGGTTTCGAGATCAAGCAGCGGACGCAGTTCCCGGAGCAGCGCGCCGATACCTCCGGCCGCGTAAAAATCCTCCATGTAGCCTGTGCCGGTGGGCTTCAAATCGACCAGCACCGGCGTATCTTCCGAGATCTGGTTGATACGCGCAAGGGGAATGGTGATGCCAATCCGTCCGGCGATCGCGGCCAGATGCACGATCCCATTGGTCGAGCCGCCCAGTGACATCAGCACTCGAAATGCGTTTTCGAGAGAAGCGCGGGTTACGATCTGATCCGGCCTGATCGGTCGCCGGATAAGCTCGACTGCCGTCCTGCCTGTCTCCTCCGCCGCGACCAGGCGCGCCGAATGAACAGCGGGTATCGCAGCCGAGCCGGGCAGGGACATGCCCAATGCCTCGCTGATACAGGCCATGGTGCTCGCGGTTCCCATGACCGCACAGCTTCCGGCGGTGACCGATAACTGTCCTTCAATGTCCTTGATCTGGGCGGCATCGACCGATCCGGCGCGGTACTTGGCCCAATAATTCCGGCAATCGGTGCAGGCCCCGAGGCGCTCGCCCCGAAAGCGGCCGGTGGACATCGGGCCGGTAACGATCTGGATCGCCGGCTTGCCGGCGGATAGGGCGCCCATGAGCTGGGCGGGCACCGTCTTGTCGCAGCCGCCGATCAGCACCACGCTATCCATAGGCTGGGCCAGGATCATCTCCTCGGTGTCCATCGCCATCAGGTTGCGGAACATCATGCTGGTCGGGGTGAGAAACACCTCGCCCAGCGAAATCGTTGGGAAGGGTAAGGGAAGCGCTCCGGCAGCCAATACTCCCCGCGAAACCGCCGCCACCAGCTCCGGCATGGAGCGGTGACAATTGTTGAAGCCCGAGGGAGTCATTGCGATACCCACGATCGGCTTATTCAACAGTGCCGGGGAGATGCCCATCGAGCGCGCGAAGGAGCGGCGGAGGAACAGCGCGAAATCTTTATCTCCGTAATTTGTCAGGCCGCGCGCCAGGCCCACAGGATCGTCGTTTTCGGTCATTAGTGTATTGACTCCGCAATCCTACTATAGATTCCGGGAGTCTTTGCCGCGCCGCCCAATAGGGTTTTTGATTATGATCGAGAGATGCCGGAAAAAGTACGTTGGGGAGTCCTGGGCGCAGCCGCCATCGCAGTTAAGAAAGTAATTCCCGCGATGCAGAAAAGCGAGTGGAGCGAGATAACGGCCATTGCTTCGCGTGACCTCGGCAAAGCACAAGAAGCAGCGCGGGCCTTGGGGATTGCCAAAGCTTACGGCTCCTATGAGGAGCTGCTTGCCGATCCTGAGATTGAGGCGATCTACAATCCGCTGCCTAACCAGCTTCACGTCCCCTGGACCATCAAGGCCGCGGAAGCTAAGAAGCACGTCCTCTGCGAGAAGCCGCTGAGCATGACTGTGGCCGAGGCCAAAACGCTTTTGCCGGTGCGCGAGCGCACCGGGGTCAAGATGGGCGAAGCGTTCATGGTGCGCACCCATCCGCAATGGATTCGCGCCAGGGAACTTGTCTTATCCGGCCGCATTGGCAAGCTGCGCTCGATCCAGGGATTCTTCAGCTACTTCAACGCAAATCCGGTAAATATCCGTAACCGGGTGGAAACCGGCGGCGGCGCGATGATGGACATCGGCTGCTATCTCGTTCACAACTCCCGATTCATCTTCGGCGAAGAGCCTACCAGGGTTATGGCGCTGGTCGAGAGGGACCCCGAGATGAAGACGGACCGCTTGACCTCGGGCATTCTCGATTTTCCCTCCGGGCAATCTATCTTCACTTGCAGCACGCAGCTTGTGCCTTACCAGCGCATGCAATTTCTGGGGACACAGGGCCGCATAGAAATCGAGATTCCGGTCAATGCTCCGATCGACCGTCCAACCCGCATCTTTATCGACGATGGCCGCGACCTCTTCGGCAGCGGCATTGCTGTTGAATCCTTCCCCGTCTGCGACCAGTACACGCTGCAGGGCGACGCCTTCTCTCGGGCGGTGCGGGAAGATTCAGAGGTCCCGGTTTCAATCGAGGACGGAATCAAAAACATGGCAGTTATCGAAGCAACCTTCCGTTCCGCTGAAACCGGCCGCTGGGAAATACCTTAGTAGAGCCTGCGGCCCACCCAAGGGGATGAAAATCAGAGGGCACAAACTTCTGTGGTCTCCCACCCTTCGCACGAAAACAGCGCTGTGGGAAGGATGGGGCACCCTCGATTACACCTAATTTGTCATCTCTCCACTCCGCTTCCCACCCCAGCAAGCTTCGCGTGCCGGGGACCCCGGTTTCGCTCCGGTCGAGATGGCAACATTTTTTCTTCGGTTTACCCCTACAGTGAAAACTCTCTAGGCGTTACTTGACCGCCGCGATCCTCAAGCTGATAACCTGCCGGACCCAGCGCGCTCCCTTCTTATCGCCCGGCGCCACCATGCGAAATGGACCCTCTCTGGCGTCGAGCGGCTTTCCGTCCCGCTTATCCGCCAGGATAACTTCGCGGCTGGCGAATGCAGGATCGATCTCCGCCAAGGTAAAGATAGCTTTGTAGCCGTCCGCCGCCTCTACCAGCAGCACCTCCGTCATGAGCGGTCCCTTTAATTCCTCACCAAGTTGAATGCCCGCCGCGGAAAGCAACGCGGCTAAAGGCACTCCATCGAACTGCGCGGGCGCATTATGATCGCGCACGTTGACGGTAACGTGCGGCATGCCGGCGATTTGTGCTGCGGTGACCGCGGTAGAGTGCCCCGCAACATCGATTACCTGCAGAGTTTGCGCTGCCAGCCGGGGAAGACTGAGCAATAAAAGGGAAGCTATGCCAAGAAAGAGATATTTTCGCTCGCTCATTTGTTTTAACCGCCGTAGCTCTTTAATAGTCTAGATCCGTTTGACATTAACGATTTGATTCGATTAAATCGAGAAGATCCCGCTGTGCCGGAGGCTGATGCCTCAAGCGCAGGCGTGGTTCGGTCGGTACGGCTCTGGGTAGTTAGATCCCACCTTGCTCCATTTTCAGGCAGAGGCAGCTCCAAGCGAGCGATCGCTTCCGCCTGCTCAGGGGTATTCATTCCTTGACCCCACGATTCCGGCACGACCCGTAGCCGCCGGTTTTTCTAGATCTTGATGGAGGAAAGATGCTGTTTGTTGCTCGCCGCCGTCTTTGGCTATCGGTGCTGTCTTTGCTATGCCTCTGTTCTCTCTCCGCTGTTGCGCAGGTATCGGCAGGATTGTCCGGCCGGGTCACTGACCAAACCGGCGCTGCAGTGCCGGGAGCCTCGGTAACTGCAAGAAACGTGGATACGGGCGCCACCCGCACCACCATCACGGATCAGGCGGGCAGGTACGACCTGCCCGCTCTTCCCATTGGCAAATATGAAGTCCAGGCGTCGAAGAGCGGATTTGAGGAGCAGATCCGCACGGGAATTCTCCTGGTTGTGGGCCAGGATGCAACCGCGGATCTGAGTCTACAGATCGGCAGGGTGAACGAGCAGATAAAGGTAGTTGCGGACGTTCCGATTGTGAATACTACTACCGGAGATATCTCCGGACTGGTAGGAGAGAAGGAAGTGAAAGAGCTTCCTTTGAACGGGCGCAGCTACGATTTGCTTCTCACAACCAATCCTGGAATCGTCAACTTCACCTGGGAAAAGACCGGCGGCATCGGGGTATCGAACTCAACCACAGGCAACAATTTCGCGGTTTCAGGCAATCGTCCGCAGCAGAATCTATTTTTGCTGAACGGCGTAGAGTTCACCGGTGCCGGTGAGAACAACATGCAGCCCGGCGGCCCCAGCCAGCTCCTGCTCGGGGTGGAGGCGGTGCGCGAGTTCAACGTGTTGCGCGACTCTTACGGCGCGGAATACGGCAAGCGGCCAAGCGCTCAAGTAACTATCGTGACCCAGTCGGGAAGCAATCAGTGGCACGGCTCCGTCTACGAATTTCTGCGCAACAATGTCCTCGACGCTCCGAATTACTTCGACCAGCGATCGGCTCCGCCTTTTCGACGGAATCAGTTCGGCGCCGCGTCAGGAGGGCCGCTCAAGAAAGACAAGACCTTTATCTTCGCAAATTACGAAGGATTCCGGCAGCACCTGCACCAGACCTCAGTTGCGTTTGTGCCCGATTTGGCTTCGCGCGCGGCGGCCGTGCCCAGCGTCAAGCCACTCTTGAACCTGTGGCCTACGCCGGCCCCCACTGATCCCGATTTCAACGGTATCGCGCAGGTCTCCAGCAGTCCTTTGCAGACCATTCGGGAAGACTTCGGGACCGCTCGATTGGATCAGGTCTTCTCCCCGAAAGATAGTCTTTTCGGGGTCTATACCGCCGACGACGGCGCCGACTTCACACCCACTACGCTTGACCCTTATAGCACCGACATCTTAAATCTGCGGGAGCAGGTCGCCAGCCTGGAGGAGACCCATGTCTTTTCTCCGGACTTGTTGAATACCGCCCGCTTCGGGTACTCCCGCGCCGGCTATTTTTTTACTGGGGAGCCGACGCCCGGTACCCCGGCGGCCGGCGTGGCCGGCTTTCTCGCAGGGCATCCCGTAGGCGCGGTGGTGGTTGGCGGAAGCGCGGCTTCCAATCCCCAGGCACAGATTGGCCTGGCCGGAAGCAACAACGGAAGCAATCTGAAAATGGCGCGGAATCTATATACCTATGAAGACCGGGTTTCACTGACTCACGGAGCGAATCTATTTACTTTCGGCGCTTGGCTGCAACAGTTTCAATCGAACGAAGCCATAGCCCTCAGCCAGTTTGGCCAAGCGACATTTACCAGCCTGCAGACCTTCCTCACCGGCACTACCGCCAGCTTCTTGTATACGCCCAGCGCGACTGAGATGAATTGGCGGTCTTTGTTTGGGGCGCTCTACGCCCAGTATGTCATCCGGATCGACCCCAAGTTGACACTGACTTTGGGATTCCGCGGTGAATTCTCCACCGGATGGAACGAGGCCCACGGACGCGCCGCCAACTACACATTCACCAATGGAGTGATCTCGAGTGCGCCGCGCGTGGCAAGCAATGCCTTCACCGTAAACAACGCAAAGTTTCTTCCCGAACCGCGAATCGGCGTGGCCTGGAGTCCCTCCGTGGGCAAGACCGTGGTGCGCGCCGGCTTCGGGATCTACAACGAGCTTCAAGATGCGTTGGGATACCGCATGGATCAAAATGCGCCATTCAATACCACCTATAGCATCGCTGCGCTGCCCGTATCCGCGCTGCCTCTCAACCCTCAAGCCCAGCCGCCGGCAAATGCGTTAATAATTCCTGGGGGAGTTCAACCTGACCTTAAAATGCCGACACTGATCTCTTACTCGCTGAGGGTCGAACAGGAACTTACCCCGAATACCGCTTTGACGGTAGGTTACGTCGGATCCCATGGCTACCACGAGTTAGTAGGTATCGACGCCAACCAGCCTGTGCCGACCATCTGTCCGGCGGCGCCTTGTCCATCGACCTATCCCAGAACCTTCCCCGGAGCGCTGGCAAATTCGCCTGTTCCTGCCGGGTCCTATTACATTCCTGCCAGAGCCCCGAAGGCTAACTCCACCCTGGCCAATACCTGGACCTGGTTTTCCGTCGGCGACAGCAGCTACAACGCGCTCGAAGTCGATCTCAGACATCGCTTCAGCCACGATCTTTCCTTACGCGGTGTCTACACCTGGTCGAAGGCTTTGGACGATGGCGATTCATTGAACGGCACAGCCGCGGGGAATGCTCCGGGCCTGGTGTCCAATCCTTACGACGTGCGCGCGGACTGGGGTCCCGCCACCTACGATGTCCGCAACGTAGGGGTGATCAGCGCCGTCTACGCACTGCCCTTCGGCGATGGAAAACGCTTTGCCAATGGGCTGGGAAGGTTCGGCAATGGAGCAGCCGGCGGCTGGTCGGTGAACAGCATTGTCACTCTGCAATCCGGATTCCCCTTCACCCCGCAGCTCAGCTACAATCCCTCGAACAATGGGGATACGCGCAATCCGGTGAGACCGTTTGCGAATCCGGATTTCACCGGTTCTGCGATCATCGGCAAACCATCTCAGTGGTTTAATCCCAACGCATTTCTAGCGCCGCCGGCGAACAGCGGTTTTTATGGCAATTTGCGGCGCGATAGCCTGGTTGGCCCCGGACTCGCCACCTGGGATTTTTCCGCAGTCAAAGACACCGCCATTCACGAGCGGCTCACGCTGCAATTTCGAGCCGAACTCTTCAATTTATTGAATCGGGCTAATTTCAACACACCCAATCTGATTGTATTTACGCCCTCGGGAGTTTCGGGCACGGCAGGAGCGATAACCAGCACGTCGACAACCTCCCGCCAGGTTCAGTTCGCCTTAAAGGTGCTGTGGTAGGGAAGCGGTCAATCCTTTTGCAGCATTACTTCGGTCGACTTGATCACGACCGTGACGATATCTCCCTTTTTAAGCGCCAGCTCTTCGGCGCTTTTCCGGGTAATCACGCTTTCGACCAGGTTTTCACCAACACGGACCCCGACGTGGGCCATCACGCCGCCGAGCTGAATCTCTTCGACGGTTCCTTTGAGCTGATTGCGGGCAGAGAGTGTCATGCCACGAGCTTAGTCCAATCGCCCTCTCCGCGTGAAGATCAGGTGGAATCCCAGGTCCCAGAATCGGGACCCGGGGCACCCTAGATCTGTTTGAGGTATGGATCCAAGACCAAGACCACCACGAATCGAGGGTGCCCCGTATCTGGCGCGTTCTTTGCGCCAGATGTGGGAAACCGCAGATCTCTTGTATCTAGATGGTAGCGGCATTTTTGGTGGAAAATGTCGTAGTGAGAGGGCCGATGGCCATCGACCCTCTCGCGCGGTGGACGGCGCCCGCAATCTCTCCGGCAACAACCGCAGTGGAGCTTTGGGACCGCCGCCGCTGTCACGTACAACCGAACAGTCGCCTGACGCACAGTCGTACGCACAAGGCAGGTTACCGTGACCCAGCAACCTACTTCTTTTATTGTGGAGCGAATCGCATGATTTGTGGAGTGGATGTTTCGCTGAATTCTCTGGATGTTCGCATCGGCCATCAGGGACCAGCCGCCTGCTTTGCCAATACCCCGGAAGGCATTGCTGCGCTGGCCGAATTCTGTCAGGCGCAGCAAGTGCATCTGGTCGCCATGGAGGCCACCGGGGGATACGAGAAACAACCCTTCGCCCTGCTCTGGGCGCGAGCCATCCCGGTGGCCATCCTCAACCCTCGGGCGGTGCGCGATTTTGCCAAATCCATGGGCTTTTTGGAGAAGACCGACGCCATCGATGCCGGGGTGATTGCTTGGTTTGCAGAGACCAAAAAATGCGTTGCCTGTCACCCGGCCTCGGCCGAGCAGCAACGGCTGAAGGCTTTGGTCATCCGCTTGCGCCAGCTCACCGACCTGCGGACCACGCAGCGCAACCAGCGCCGTCTGGTCACCGAGGCTACAGTGTTGGATTCTTTTAGCCAGGCCCTCACCTTTCTGGGGGCACAGATCCGCGCCATGGAAGTGGCCATCGCCCAGATGCTTGCCGTCGATCCTCTCTGGCGCAAGCTAGATGAGAGCTTCCGCACCATCAAGGGGGTGGCCGATCGTACGGTCGCCCGTCTGATGGCCGAGCTGCCGGAGATAGGTATGCTTTCCAACAAGAAGATTGGCAAACTGGCCGGCGTGGCCCCGCTGGCCTGCGACAGCGGCAAGACTCAGGGCAAACGTCCGGTGCGTGGAGGACGGAGAAGCATCCGCGACATTCTCTTTGTGGTAGCTGGCGTAGTTGGCCGTTATCATCCGGATTTTATCGCCTTCCGCGAGCGCTTGGTTCGAGCGGGCAAGCCGAAAAAAGTTATCCGCGTTGCCCTGGCGCACAAGTTGCTGGTGCGGCTCAATGCGAAGGCCCGCGAGGTGCGCCAACAATTTGCCGCTACTATCGCTTGCCCTCTTGTGACCAGTTGACCCTAGCCGCCGGGATTGGGGGAAAGTGGAAAACGCATGAGCGTTTTCCAAGGCGGCAGAGCCGCCGGCTTTTCCACAATCTCCACCTTTCTCACTTGACAAAACAGACAGTCGCTCCACTCCGCTTCGCTCCGGTCGAGATGACAAGGTAGGTGTAATGTCCATCCAGCCTTGGCGCCCCAATTTCATCCCGTTCGGTGATCCGCACACCGAACGAACGCTCTCTCGAAACCACCACGAATCGAGGGTGCCCCATCCTTCGCGCGGTGCTGTTCCGTGCGAAGCGTGGGAGACCACAAATGTCGGGGGCTGGGAAGCCTAGGCTACCGGAACGCCGGGCAGCGCGAAGAGCGATCCCGCGAGCGTTGACGGCCGGCTGCTTAGGCTCTCCCAATTGCCGCACTCCACCACGCGGCCGTTCTCGACGACATAGATTGTTTCCGCTCTCCGTACGGCGGAAGCGCGATGCGCGATCAGCACAATCGTGATTCGTTTCTTGAGCTGCTCAATGGCATCCAGAATGCGCTTCTCATTCTCCATATCGAGGCTGTTGGTCGCCTCGTCGAGAATAAGCAGGGAGGGCTTTCTCAAGAGAGCGCGGGCCAGCGCGATGCGCTGGCGTTGTCCATTCGACAAGAGAACGCCCCGGTCGCCGGCCATGGTGTCGAGGCCGCGGGGCAGATCGAAGACAAACTCCGCCGCGGCCAGCGTGAGCGCTTCTCGAAGGTCATCTTCGGTTGCGCCCGGCCGGGCCCACAACATATTTGCCCGCACCGTGTCGTGGAACAACATCGTATCTTGCGCGACATAACCGACCTGCCGCCGCCAGGCGCGCCCAGCCTGCTGTGTAATCGCGACGCCATCCACCAGCACGCGGCCGCTCTCAGGGAGCAAGAGTCCGTTTATCACGTCGGCGATGGTGCTCTTACCTGCTCCGGAAGCCCCTGCGATGGCGGTAATCTTGCCCGCGGCGATGGTGAGAGACATTCGATCCAGCACCCAGGGCAATTGCTGCTCGTAGCGAAACGAGACATCCTCCAGCCGGAGTTCATGAGCCAAGACAGGAGCGGGATCGGAAGCGGCGGGATCGGAGGTGGCCGAAACCTCGGCGTTTTCCCGGCACTCCTGGCTGATTCTACCGATGGCTTCAAACGCCGGAAGATCGGCGAGAAACGCCTGAAGCTGCCCGCTGCCCGAAGCGAGCCGCGGCATTAGCCGTGTGAAAATTGCCAGCAGCAGAAGAATGTTTGCCGCCCCGACCCGGAGCCCCCGCAGGGAGACGAAGATCACCGCGCCCAGCACCACGAGCGAGCCGGCTTCGAACCAGAACGCCGCGGCTGCCTGGTTTCTGGTGCTGTGCAGGCTCTGGTCGAGGGCGGTCTTCTCAAGCGCGGTAAACATCTCCAGATTCGCGGCCTGGGCGTCATACGCCTTGATTGCCTTCAGGCTCTGCAGATGTTCGGTGGCGGCTGAGTATACCGCGCTCACGGTCCTTGACAGCGCCTCCCCGCTCTCATGCACCGCGCGCATCCAGCGGCGTGAGAACAACATCAGGACCGCTCCCGCTGCCAACACCATAAGGGTTGTAGCCGCGGAGAGTTTGAGCGCAAGAGCAACATAGACCAGCGAAAGAGTGAGACTTGCAAGGAAGCTGATGAAGAGATAAGTGGCGCTTGCCACCCGTGCGAGTTCCGAAGTGAGCGCGTGGGTAAAATCCGACGACCGCCGGCGCGCCAGAAAAAGCCACTCGGCATTGATAATGTCCTCATAGAGCCGCAGGCTGAGAGCCATCTCATACTTCAGCACCGTGCGGAAAGTCCGTACCGTCTGCGCCCGGCCGAAAAGGGAACGAAGAGCCATCAGCAGCAGAAAGATCATGAGCAGAGTGGCAAGCCAGAGCGATTGGGGAAGTCCACTCGAGATGAGAAGTCTCTGGATCTCGGCAGTGTAATGCCCCAGGTGTTTCTGATTTGTGGTGTTCAAGCCGGCGATTTCGAGCACCGGGAAGAGCAGTGCGACTCCCAAGCCTTCGCTCAGGGAAGCAAGGGTAATCAGGCCCACCGTGGTCAGGAGTTGCCAGCGCGCGATCTCAATCAGACTGACGAGAAATTCCCGCGCGGAGTGGAGCAACCTGCGACTGGAGACACCAGGGGTCTTCTGCTCTTCCGATCGATCTCGGGACAAATCTTCCGACAAAGCTGGCGCCATGGTCAAACCTTAGCAGAGCGAGGCTGGTGCTAGCATAAAACCAACTGTTGTCTTGAGTATGGAACGATCCAATGACGTCGATCAGCCGCACATCCACTGTAAGTCATATCCCCAATTCGGTAGCCGCGGACGTAGCCGGCGAAACCGTGCTGATGAGCCTGGAACGCAACCGCTGCTATGCGCTAGGCAAAATCGGCAGCGATATCTGGCTCCGGCTGCAATCGCCGGTCCAGGTCGCAGATCTGGTTGCCGCCTTGAGCGGAGAATACGATGCGTCTCCCGAACTCATCGAAAAGGATGTCTTGGAACTGCTCACCCAACTGGCGGAGGAAGGTCTCATCTGCGTCGATTGAAAGACTCTTCTTTCCGTCACGGCCGGCTCTCGACTCCGTACTCAGCTTAGGTACAATCAAGCCGAGCCGAAGATAATCCCAGGTTCGGGAATCGGGCCTGGGCGCCCATCCGCAGATACAACGACAAGCGGCCGGCAACCCAGGCCGCCAACTATAAACACATCAGTGTAACTCTGAGAGTGCTCCAGAAGGGGAGTGAATGGAAGCGTTAAACATCAAGAGCGGAGATCAAAGCCGCTGGGACATGGTAAGCCTGGGAGAAGTCATGCTCCGGCTGGATCCGGGCGAGGGCAGAATCCACACTGTCCGCCAATTCGCTGCCTGGGAGGGCGGCGGTGAATACAACGTCGCCCGCGGGTTGCGCCGCTGCTTTGGCATGCGCACCGCGGTTGTCACTGCCTTTGCGGATAATCCGATCGGACGTCTGCTGGAGGATTTCATTCTCCAGGGGGGCGTTGATCCGTCGCTGATTCGCTGGGTTCCGTATGACGGCATAGGGCGCACGGTCCGCAACGGCCTTAACTTTACCGAGCGCGGCTTTGGCGTGCGCGCCGCCGTAGGCTGCTCGGATCGTGGCAACACCGCCATCTCACAAGTGAAGTCAGGCGATTTCGATTGGGAAGCTATCCTGGGCCCGGGCAATGGGTCTCGCTGGCTGCATACCGGCGGCATTTTCGCCGGTCTCTCTCCATCCACTCCGCAGGTTGCCGTCGAGGCGCTGGATAAGGCGCGGCAATACGGTACCGTAACCTCCTACGACCTGAACTATCGCGAGTCGATGTGGAAGGCCATCGGAGGCAAGGCCAAGGCGCAAGAGGTCAATCGCGAACTGGTAAAGAAGATCGACGTGCTCTTTGGCAACGAGGAAGACTTCTCTGCGACTCTGGGAATCAAACTTGAAGGAGTCAAGGAAGACTTTCACGAATTGCCGGTGTCCAGTTATCAGACGATGTTGCGCGAGGTGGCTGAAGCCTATCCCAACCTCAAATTGGTGGCCACCACGCTGCGCACCGCCAATACCGCATCGCGCAACGCGTGGGGCGCGATGGCGATTTACGAGGGTGAGATTCTCTACGTGCCCCAGCGGGAGATCGATATTCTGGACCGCGTGGGCGGAGGTGATTCATTCGCTTCAGGCCTGATCTATGGAATGATGATGGGCAGGCCTGCTGCCTGGGCCTTAGCCTGCGGAGTGGCGCACGGCGCCCTGGCGATGACAACTCCGGGAGACACCAGCACCGCGACTCGCGCCGAGGTAGAGCGCGTGATGGCGGGCGGGTCAGCCCGAATCAGCCGGTAAAGGGAAAAAGAAAATGGCGAACGAGATTCAACAGCAGTTGGAAGCGGCGGGCCTTATTCCTGTTCTTCGGGCTAGTTCCGCGAGTGAAGCCCTGGCGGTGGTTGAGGCCATGGTGGCCGGTGGAGTCACCGTAGTCGAAGTCACTATGACCGTGCCTGGCGCAATAGACGTGTTGCGCGAGCTCAAGAAAAATTATGGCGGCAAGCTGCTGCTGGGATCGGGAACTGTAACCGACGCCAGCCAGTGCGAGGCTACCATCGACGCCGGCGCTGTTTTTGTGGTCAGTCCTAGCCTCCACCTCGATGTTATTCGCAAGACCAAAGAAATGGGTGCGGTCTCGATCCCGGGGGCGTTGACTCCGACCGAAGTCATTACTGCCTGGAACGCCGGAGCCGATTACGTCAAAGTTTTTCCTTGCTCCGCTCTTGGAGGAGCGCCCTACCTCAAATCGCTCCGCGCTCCGTTCCCTCAACTGAAGCTCATCCCCACGGGAGGAGTTACCCTCGAGACGGCGGCCGGCTTCCTGTTGGCGGGCGCCTCCGCTTTGGGCGTCGGTTCCGACCTGGTCAATGTTGCCGCGATTACCGAGGGCAAGCCCGAGATCATCACCAATACGGCGCGCGCCTATCTCAACGTGATTTCCAAAGCCCGGGCAAGCGGCTCTATAGCAAAGCCTTCCTAGGCTGCACTACGGCCCACCCAAGGGGATGAAAATCGGGTTGAGGAAGGCTTGGTTGGCAATTACACCTAACTTTGTCATCTCTCGACCGGAGCGAAGCGAAGTGGAGAGATCTGTGGTTATGTGCGTAACCGCGGATCCGTTACCCAACCGAGAATCACCCTGGGACACGTGGGAAACCGCAGATCTCTCCACTTCGCTTCGCTCCGGTCGAGATGACAAGTCTATTGCTACGCAGACGGGCATGAGGCGGAGCTATTCAACAAACTTCAGCAGACCTTGGTCTCAAGGGATACATCCGTGGTCGGCAGAACGACCGAAAATACCGTGCCGCTGTGCGGCTCCTTGGTGCTCGAACGGACACGAATCGAGCCGCCGTGTTTGTCGATGAGCTGCTTGCTTACCCACAAGCCAAGCCCAGTTCCGATCTCTCCCTTTGTAGTGAAGAAAGGCTCAAAGATGCGCCTGCGCAGGGACGGGTCGATACCGTGGCCGCTATCGGCGATGGTAACTCGGATATGACGGCTTCCATTGCTGGATTTGGATGAAAGCGAAGTCTTCAGTCTGACCGTTCCTCGCTCGGGAAGGGCGTCCAGGCTGTTGACCAGCAGATTGGCAAACACTTGCCGGAGTTCTCCAGCAATGCCTCTCACCTCGAACTCTTGCTCATATTCCTTTTTAACGTTGACCTGCTTGGCCTTGAGCCTCGACTGCAGAAGGTTGAGCGTGGAGTCCAGCAAGGCAGAGATGGAGACGCTTGCCGGCGCGGAAGATTCCCGATAAAACCCGAGGGATTGGCGAGCGATATGAGAGACCCGCATGAGCTCATCTTCTGCCATCTTCAAGTAGGCGCGAGTTACCTCCGGAAGTTCAGCGCTGGTTTGCGCGAGATAGAGAGTATTCATCACGCACTCTAGCGGATTGTTGATTTCATGCGCGATGCTGGCCGCCATCCTTCCTGCGTAAGCCAGCTTCTCGCTGCGGATCAAGCCCTCGTGAACGTGCTTGAGGTCCTCGATGTCGGTGCAAGTCCCGAACCAGCGTCTGGGGCCGCCCTCCGTCTGCCGGATGGGAATGCCGCGCGCCAAATGCCAGCGATAAGCGCCATCGCTCGCGCGCCGCATGCGGTATTCGATTTCATAGGTCCTCCCGGTCTTGACCGCCTCGGCCCAGGCCATAAACGCGCGTTGGCGATCGTCAGGGTGCAGGGCATTGAGGAAGCCCCGTTCTCCCAAGGACTGCGCCGGTGTGAGTCCGGTGAACCGGTACCACCAGTCGTTCAACAGATCGATTTTTCCCGAGGCATCGGCCGACCAGGCCATGTTTGGGGCTGCATTGGCAAGCGCGCGGAACCGCGCCTCGCTCTGCCGCGCCGCCTCCTCCGCCCGCAGGCGTCTTTTATTCTCCTGAATGCTCGCTCTGTAAGCGGTCTCCGTCAGCTCATGCTGCCGCATTGCGGTGAGTAACAACTGTTGATTGATAGCGCTCGCCTGTTGGTGGAAATCTCTGGTCTCCGTCACGACGATGGCGATGCCCGACGGGCGCTCCTGAACAACTCCGTGCGCCTTCTCGTTTGAGGGATCGATCGGCCACATCATCAACGACTGAAAGAGAGCAGGATGATCGGGATTCCCTTGCTCGGTGTAAGTCTCAGGCTCCCCGGTGCTATAGACCCTCTCCAGCAGCAACGAGCACACATCCGCTTCCGGCAGGATTTCGCAAAATGGCTTTCCGGTGAGTTCTTGCCTGGTCTTGCAGAGCAAACGGCAAAAGGCGGGATTGGCATAGCCAATGCTGTGCTTGGTCCCGTGCACAGATGCAATGGGCAGCGGCGAGCCCTCGGCTATGGCGCCCCAGGCGGGCGTGTTGGGTACTCTGCCGGAGCCCGCTCCCGCTTGGTCTTGCTCCGCGAAGGGAACAGGCTGATCAAGAGGGAATTGATGTGGTTGACTCATACGTCCTTCTACTTCCGACCTTTGCGCGAATATATCTTTCAGTCTTCTTCGCCAGACGGATTCAACGGCTCGGGAACGCCGGTGATCAGTCCGCGATAGCCGCGAAGACGTTCAGGCGCAACCACCAGCCCCTGGGAGGTGATTTCATATTCCCGGATATCCCGGCTGTGACTTCCGCCGCGCGTCTTGACAACGATCAAAACTTTGCGAAATTGACCGTCGATCTCCACATAGTTAAGCCGGATTAGATCATCCGTGAGGAAAGAGATGGAATAGGCGCTGAAAGGGAATTCAGTCGCGGACTCCGGCAATTCAACCGTGCTCAGAATCGTAACACCAATTCCTGTTAATACGCTGATCATCCGGTACAGCGATTCGCGAAAATCGGTGCGGAAACCAGGCGCCAGCGCCAGCTCGAAGCCTGCGAGGGAATCGATGACCAGGCGCTTGGCCCCGATCCTGCGAACCGCATCCAGAATCTCCTGCAGTGTTTCATCGACTGAGAGATCCAGGGGACGAAGGTAGAGGATGTCCAGTGTCCCGTCGGTTTGCGGCGTTTGTAAATCAAGTCCGAAAGACTCGGCCCGCCCGGTATATTCTTGCGGCCTTTCCTCGAAGACCGCTACGATCCCCGGCTCGCCCTGGCGAATGCCTTCGGCGATGAATTGCGTCGCCAGGACCGATTTACCCGTCCCGGTTGGCCCTGAGATAAGAACACTGTCTCCTTCGGGAATGCCTCCATTGAGCATCCGGTCCAGCTCCTGAATACCGGTCGAGAGACGGCGCCCGGAGGATGACCTCTTCTTTTCCCCAGACATCCCGAAGGTGCGCGAGAAGGCTTGCAGTCCCTCTTCAGTAATGCGGAAAGTGTGCAGTCCAGGCACCGAGGCCTGCCCGCGCAGCTTCACAACCTGTAACTTGCGTACGATGGAATTTCGCTCCGCCGCCTGGGAGAGCCAAAAAAGGCCGTCGGCCACGCTGAAGACGCCATTGTCGCGTATCTCCGATTGATCGTATTCGCCAATCAGAAAGGTGGTCGCTTGCCAACTGGTCAAGTGCAGGGCCAATCGTTGCACAAACGATTGCAATTCCAGATCGCCGTGTCCTTCTGCCCCTCCGCGCACCACAGTGCGAAAGGAATCGACAATTACAATACCCGGGTTGAAGGCCTCGACTTCCTTGGAGATCCCCTCCAAAACCGCGTTCAAATCGCCCCTCAGCACCGCATCGCTCAGATTGATGAAGCGGATGGACTGGTTCAGCTTCGATTGATCGAAGAAGGTGTACTGCTGCTGATAGCGAAGCATTTTTATGGTGGGCTCGCCGAGCACCGTAAAATAGAGGGCCGGCCGCTCAGCGGTCGCGTTGGCGAATACGAACTGATGTCCCAGCGTAGTCTTGCCGCTTCCCGGATTGCCGGCGATGATATTGAACGAAAGTTCAGGAAGGCCGCCGCCCAGGATCTCATCGAGCCCTGGAACCCCGGTAGGCAACTTGCGTATCGTGACTTTGTTTTGTGAGTTCACGGGATAGCTTCCCTTTCGCTGGACCGTTCTCCTCCGATCATTGCCCCTCCGCGCGCGTTATCTCATCGTCCAAAAAGGCCTTCCAATCGAGCTCTGGCCAGGCATCCTGTATTATGCGCAGCGTTAATTCGCCGCCGATAAAGGTGTCCAGAAGTCTAAGGAGTTGAGACAGCAGAACAACTCCCCCGGCACTGTGGTCGAGCTCGGCCCCAAGTCCTTCGATTGACCCGTCCGGTTCCGCAGTGAGCGTGCTTAATCCGGGATCTTGCTGCTTCGCTAACGCCAATGCGCGTGAAAGCAGGGAATAAAAGCCTGTTACCCCCGCGAGCGTGCTGAGCCGCCGCCGCAGCTTCTCGATCACCTGCGACGTGGCGGCCGTCTGGCCTTGCCTTCCCGAAGCAGCTTCCACGGTGACCAGCCGTTCAGCGAGACTTCTTATTTTGGGGGAAAGCGAATCCATGTCCACAGATGTGATGCCTATTGACCAATATAAGACAGGTATAAAGCACAGAAAATGCAGTTCCTTCCAGTATTTGTTGCATTTCGGCCCCCGACAGCCCCTGGCATCGGGGAAAGCCTCATGCAGTTTCTTTATCCTGGGACGGTTCTGTGGGAAGGATGGGAGAGCCCGAATGTATATGCTCCCTGATTTTCACCTTGGGAAATCGGAGCATCAGAATCTAGCCCGTATCATAATTAAATTTGGAATCTCTCCACTCCGCTTCGCTCTGTCGAAAATCATCCTGGAGGCCGTTCTGCCAACGGCTGTGGTCTCCCACCCTTGCTACGCAAGGATGGGGCACCCTAGATCTGCTTGAAGTGAGGATCCAAAACCGCCACCAATCGAGGGTGCCCCATATCTGGCGCGCGCTCTTTGCGCCAGATGTGGGAAACCGCAAATCTCTCCACTTCGCTTCGCTCCGGTCGAGATGACAAAGTAGGTGTAATTACCAATCAAGCCTTCCTCACCCGATTTTCATCCTCTTGGGTGGGCCGCAGGCCCATGAACACTCCGGTCGAGATAACAAATTTGGTGCAGAATCGGGTGCGCCAGGTTCGCGAAGCTAACCTCAATACTGTTCACTTAAGGAGATGCGATTATGAGTGGGGGAAGCCCACGGGGGATGGGGGTGTAGTTTCTTGGGCGAAGGGGGAAGTTGCTCATCTTGCGTTTTACACCACGAGGGTTCCGTCTATGGCGGCTGGAGACGACGCGTTCCTGGAGAATTTCGTCAATGGCTGTGTTATGCAGGGCTTTTCTGCACCGAGGGGGGAATAGCGTTGTAGGCGGAAATCTTGCGGCGGACCACGCGTACGGCATGGAGGAAGGAAAGCCGGTCGGGGTCTTCCTCTGCCTTTAAGGCGGCTTCATGCATGAGGCTGCGTATCGCGAAGTGAGCCATGAGAAGCCCATAGAACTCCTGACGTACCAGATCCGGCGTCTTGCTGCGGAGCACGATCTTAGAACCGCGCAGATGGGTCTTCAATTCGTCCAAGGAGGTTTCGATTTCCCAGCGTTCGTGATAGAGCGCAGCCAGTTCTGCGGCGGGAGCCCTTTCGTGATCCAAAATGCTGGTAAGCAGGCGGTAGATGGGTTCAGGATCGGCGACTCCTTTCAAGTGGTAGTCGATGACACGCACAGCGACCCCATTGGTCTTACGCTGCCAGTCTCGCCCCGAGGGATAAATGTGACTGTAATAAGAACCATCCGGCAGACGTTCTTCACACCCCAGACGCATGTTCTTCTTAATGCGCCAAAGCAGATCAGCTCCGTTGCCTACAGCCTGAGTCCACAGCTTAAAGCCAAAAAACTGCCGGTCGGCGAGGCAGAGCATGCCTTCTTTTAGGTTTGCCAGGACGCCCTGGGCGAGCGTGGTTTGGGTCTTTGGAAAGCACATTGTCTACTCGTAGCGAAGCGTTATCAGCGGGTCGATTTGAGCGGCACGGCGAGCTGGCAGAGAGCTGGCTGCAATGCCGGCAGCCATAACGCACAACGCGACCCAGGCAAATGTCCAGGGATCGGTAACCGACACACCCCAGATCTGGCTGGCAAGGAGGCGCGTGAAGCCCAGGCTCACAAGCACACCGATAAGAATGCCCGACGAGATCATGCCTAAGCCTCTTTTGAGCACCATCCGTACGATGGCGTCCGGCTGCGCTCCCAATGCCGTACGAACGCCTATTTCGTGCGTCCTCAGCGCCACGGTATAAGCCATCACGCTGTATATTCCGATGACGACCAACAGCAGCCCTATCCCGGCAAACCCACCCAGAATTGCGAACTCGAACCGCGGCTGCTGGTATTCGTACTCGTCCAGAAGGCTTCCGAGAGATCCCGACATATCGATTCCCACCGCGGGGTCCACCGTCCATACTGCTTGATCTACGCTCTTCAGCAACAGACTCGGGTTCAATATGGTCCTGGCGAAGATGTTCGGAACCAGGAGTGGGGATATGGTGTACGGCATGAGTGCTTCCGGTGCCGGCGGCTTTCTTATGCCGGCGTTTCTATAGTCCGCAACCACTCCGACGATCTCGAAATACGCATCGTGGGGTCCATCCGGTAGCCTGTCGAATATGTTGAACTTGATCTTCTGGCCGATGGGGTCGTCATTCCCAAAGAAGCGGCGGCCGAGTGTCTGATTAACAACCGCCACATGGCGCGCGGATTCAACATCGTCTATGGAGAAGAGTCTGCCCCGCAGCAGACGAAGCCCCAAGGTTTGGAAATAGCCCTCGCTGCACAGAGTAGTATTCGCGTCCCACTCCTGGGAATGGATTTCGCCGGGAATGGTGACGTCGCTCCATTTCCGATCGTCCGGGGGCAGCGATCCTGTTTCCGCCGTGGCGATCACTCCAGGCAACGTCTTCACTCGATCGATGATTTTCCTCAAAAGGACCCTCCTTGGCTCAGCCTCCTTATAACGCCCTTGAGGAAGATCTAATCGTAAATAAAGAACAGAGTACGGACGAAAACCGAGATCAACGTGGGCCAACGCGAAGAAGCTACGCGTCATCAACCCGGCGCAGGTCAGCAGAACAATCGAGATGGCGACTTGCGCGACGACCAAGCTGCTGCGCAGACGGCCGAGCCCTCTGCCTGCCTCCGAAGCTTTTCCGAAGCCGCTCAGGCGCGCCTGCAGATTACGGCCGGCTACTTGAAGCGCAGGAACCAAACCGCAGGCGAGCGTCGTCATCATGCTGATTGCCACAGTGAAGATCAATACAGCCGGATTCAGGTGAAACACGACTCCGTCGGGAATCCTGTGCGCCGGGATCAAGGCTGCGAGCGACTGCAAACTGCCGTACGCCAGGAGACAACCGAGAATACAACCTGCCGAGGCCAAGACGAATGCTTCCACCAGAAGCTGCCGGATCAAGTGGCTACGGCTCGCTCCCAGGGAAGTGCGCAGAGCGAACTCCCCCTGCCGCATGGTGGCGCGGGCCAACAACAGATTCGCGACGTTGGTGCAAGCAATCAACAGCAACATCAGGACCGCGGCCAGCAGGGCGTAAAGGGTGGTCTTGAAATTTTGCACGAGGCTGTCGGCCAGTGTCCGTGTGATCACCGCAAACCGCGCCGGATATTTGCTCGGATAGATCTTCGCAAGACCACGAGCGATACGGGTAAGATCTGCTGCCGCGGCTTTAAGGCTGATGCCGGGCTTAAGACGACCTATAACGTGAACGCCTTCTGTGATCTCAGGCGGGCTGGCGCCCTGCACAATCGGCAGCCACACTCCGGCGCCATAAATTTGGAACTGCGCAGGCATGATGCCCACCAGGGTCCTCGGCTCGCCGTTGAGGAGAAAGCTTTTTCCCAGGATCTTAGGATCACCGTGGAACATCTCCTGCCAAAGCCGGTAATTCATCACAAAGACAGGAGGGGCGCCGGGATTCCCATCCTCCTCCACGATCCCCTGTCCCAGGAGCGGAGATACGCCGTAGTAGTTGAAAGTATTCGTGGTTACATAAGCGCCTCCCGCGCCTGCATGGGACTCTGAGCCGTGGGCGCCGAATATCTCGCGTGTCCCGCTGCCCTCGTCGTAGGAGACGTTTACGGCGTTGTTGTAGCCGACCACATCGTCAAATACTTGGTTCTGTTGTCGAAATGCGAGGAACTCAGGGATCGAGAACAAGTCACGGCCCTCGTTTCCGGCCTGGGACAGATCGTGGATGCGAAAGACCGTGGAGCGTTTGAAACTCCGATACGGAAACGGCTGAAGCAGCAAGTTATAAACCAGGCTAAAAACCAATGTCGTCGAACCGATGCCGAGGCCGAGAGCGAGAATCGCTGCGAGCGAAAAGCGTGGTTCCTTCAGCAGACGGCGTACCGCAAAGCGGATATCACGCAAGATGCTTTGGAGGTGGTTCTCCCAACGCCGCTCCCGGCACCTTTGTCTGACCTGTTCAATTCCTCCGCCCATTTCTATCTGCGCCCGGCGATGCGCCTCGCGCGGGTTTATGCCCCTCGGCGATATACTCCTCCGTCTGCTGCTCCAGGTGAAAGCGCAACTCGGCGTCCAGCTTCTTGTCGACGGCGCTGGCGCGAAAAAGACCTTGTAGCCACCGGATCATCAGAGTTGACTACTCCACAGTTCGCAGGATCAGAGAGACGGCGCCGGAGAGACGCTCCCAATTAAGCACCTCGGCCTCCAACTGCTTCTGTCCATTCCGGGTCAGGGTGTAGAACTTGGCTTCTCGCCCGGTATCGGAATCTCTCCAATCGGCCTTGAGCCAGCCGCGATCTTCCAGGCGACGCAACGCGGGATAAAGGGAGCCTTGGGTGAGTTGGAAGACGTCCTTCGATATCTGCTGAACTCGCTGCGAAATCGCATAACCGTGGATCGGGCCAAGCGCGACGATCTTTAAGATCAACATGTCGAGCGTACCCTTCAGGAATTCAGGTCCTGCCTTTTGCACAGCCGACACCCCTAACAATTCGACACCTAGAGATTCGACATATACATCGCGACGACCAAAGCAGTCAAGAGCAGATTGTGGTCAATTTTCCGGGAATCCTACTCTGCTAGCAGTTGTGATCTCCCACCCTTGCTAGGCAAGGATGGGGCACCCTAAATCTGCTTGAAGTATGGATCCAAAGTGCCCACCAATCGAGGGTGCCCCATATCTGGCGCGCTCTTTGCGCCAGATGTGGGAAACCACAAACCTTCGCAGCGCGACAGCCTATTTTGAGAGCAGGGCACGATCTTCAGTCGTACCGCACGCTACTCACAAATGGCAGCGCCTTTGCCTTTCTTTCTGTCATTCCCGCAGGGAATCTGCTTTTCGTATGCTCCGGAGCATACGAGAAGCAGATTCCCTGCGGGAATGACAGAAAGAAAAGCAACTGCGACACTGCCGAGATTTGTGGGATCCCACGTCCGAGAATCCCGGCCACCCAAGATTGGCTGGGCTTTTAAAACCTGCCTCTAATTTGGACAGGTCTGTCGATTCCTAGAACCTCACCGTTGCCCCCAGCCAGACAACCCGGCTCCCAGAGTCTGGACCGAAGAAGCCGCCTGGCATGGCGGTGCCGGTAATGATCCCGAAGTTGTTATTGGTGCCGGTGTTGCACAACTGACCGCTGCCTCCGACCGGGCCCGCAGTTGTGGCGCTTGCGGGACAGGTGATGTTCGGATTGGCGAAATGGGGCGTGTTGGTGAGGCCGATTGTATCGGCTCGTAGCTCCAGCGTGGCCCATTCCCTGACTTTGAAGTCACGCACCACGCTCAGGTCGAAGCTGAAGTAGCCAGGACCGCGGAACTCGTCGCGGTTCGTGTTTCCGTAATGGGCACTCGCCGCGCTGGTAATCAGCGGGGCTGCAAAGGAACTGGGATCGAAGTATTCGCAGCTCGGGTTACCCAGGGAGCAGGTCACGCCGGTGCGCGGCGGTTTGCCGTTGACTTTGTGGTATGTGCTGACAAGATCAGCCGTCTGACTGGAACCATTCGCGTTCAGATTGCCGCCTGCGTTGACCGTGAACGGAACGCCGCTCATGACGCTGATCAACGGGTTGATGAGCCAGCCGCCGAGAATCCAGCTACCTGGTCCATCGTGCAGCCACGGCGCTCCTTTCCCAAACGGCAGCGCCATCACGCCGGAGATCTCGACGTTGTTGGTACGGTCGAAAGTGGCCGGCGCATAGTTCTTATTCCAAAACGCCGGATAGGGGAAAGCAAGCGAGCCGAGGTCTTCATTGTCCGCATAGCTCATCGCCTTCGACCACGTATAGGCAACGTTGAGATTCGAGCCGCCGGCAAACCGGTAGGCCACTGAGGTCTGCAGCGAATCGTAACGGCTGTTTTTGAAGGGAGCCAACTCATTGATCGTTCCCGTATAGTTGGCGCCGTACTCCTGGCTCAGGAGACCGCCGGCGCTGCCGGCGCCGGGCGCCGAAGCGTTTGCATTCATATTCACCACCGGCCGCACAGCGTACGTGCCGACGTAGGCGACGTTGAACGTAACGTTGCTCCGAAACTGCTGCTCGACCGTGAGGTTGTAGGAGTTGAAGTACCCGCGGTTGAAGGGATTTGGAATGGTCGTGGTGCTGACGCTGGTCGGCAGCGGGATGGTGCCCGTGCTCAAATTGGGTAGCGGCGCCAGCACGAGGCCAGTTGGCACGGAGTAGCTTCCGCTTCCCAACCCGGCGCCGTTCAGTCCGGTCAGGCTTGCCGCCGGAACGAAATTCGCGGGATTCGCCGGGACGTTGGTATCGAGGAGCACGGCCGGATAGGCGTTGCGCAGGACGTGCCAACTGTACGGATCGGCGCTCATCCCATAGCCGGCGCGAATCACGGTCGTCGGCCTGGCGCGATAGGCGATACCCACTCGCGGCAGGAACTGTCCGCTTCCCACGTCGATACCGTCATTTCTCGGAACGCTGCCGTATCCACCGATCAGGACATTGCCGGTGGCCAGGTTGAGATAGCGAAGACCTTTGCCGTTGTCGCTATAGCCGAACGGATAGAACTCCCAGCGAACTCCCAACGTCAAGGTCAACTGCGGAGTGACCTGGTATGTGTCCTGCACGTACCACGCCCATTGGGACCAACGCAGCGCGGTGGGGTTGAAAAGCGCCCTCGCTTTACCGGTTCCGCTCGGCAGGCCGAGCAGGAAATCGGCCCAGGAGTGGAACCATGTCGGAGTGGCCCCTTGCAGGTCGGTGACGAAGCCGTTGAACTCGAACGAGCCGCGTGGCTGCTGAAAGGTTCCGCCCTGCGGCTGGAAATGGTTGATCTGCGAGTGGTTCCACTCGATGCCGCCGCGGAACGAGTGCTTGCCTCTGATCCAGGTCAAGTTAGCGCCGGTCACGAATTGCTGATCGCGGAAAAGGAAAGGGTTGGCGGGTTGGGCATTGCCCAGGTTTGCGCCAATTTCATTATTGGTGCCCGGTGGCGTGCTGCCGGTGGGAAAGACGAAGCCCGGCCACCCGTAATACAGGGATGGGCTACCGGTTGCCCCTACGTTGTTGGTGCCGGGGATTTTCAACTGGTCGAGCCCCCTGGGCGAGGTGAGATCGAAGGTCGAGCCCAACCGCTGCCGGGTGAAGCCGAAGTTCCAATCGAGCAACAGATTGGGAGCGAACGTATGGGTGGCGCCGAGGCCGACGCTCTGCACCAGGCCGGGAGCATTGCCAAGCTGTCCGCCATTGGTCGCATCTCCGATCGCTGCACCCAATAGAGGTGGGTCGTACACCAGGGTTTTGGAAAAGCTGTAGCGCCCGAACACCGTAGTCGCCTGGCTCCGGACATAGTTGATCTTGAAGTCGGCGTTATCGCGGTTGAACAGCGCGGTTCCGCTGCCCGTCCAATTGTTCGTCTCGTTGGCCGTTGGGAATTCCTGCGGGATCAATGGCTGCATCAATTGGAGTATCGCCGCGGATGCAGGATCAAAGCGGCTGGGACAGATGACATTGAGCACGCCATTGCAGGAGACCTGCCGCTTGTTCGCTCCGTGCTGGTCGCCCGTCGCTGGATCGTAGATGATCGGGTTTCCCGGCAGGTTGCGAAAGTCGCCCTGCATCATTGCGGCCGTCGGCAATGTGCGCGTATCCGGTCCGGCCAGTTGCCGCTGCGTTGTGCGCTCGTAATCGGCGAAAAAGAACAGCTTGTCCCGCTTGATGGGACCGCCGATGGCGCCGCCGAACTGGTTCTGGTTGTTCCTGTTCTTTTTGGGGTAGATTGTGGGGTCGGTCTGGAAGTAGTTTCGCGCCGCGAAGAGTTGGTCCGTATGGAATTCGTGAGCATCGCCGTGGAACTGGTTGGTGCCGGATTTGATCTCCACGTTGACGGCGGCGCCGCCGGCCATGCCCTGCTCGGCATTGAACGAGTTGGTTGCGACTTGGAACGTCCCAATCGCGTCCGTGGGCGGCACGTAAGCCGCGTTGGCGGGCAACCATGGATACGCGTCCTGCGCGCCATCGATGCGCCAGTTTACCCCCTGATTCGACAGCCCGTTCACGTTGGCATTGAGCGCTCGCTGCGGGTTGCCGGCAAGCGAGTTGGTCTCCGCGGTCAATCCCGCGCCCGGGACGGTACGCAGCAATTCCTGGAAATTCCCTCCCTGGCTCCCCATGATCGGCAGATTCTCAACCTGCCGGGCCGAAAAGTCGGTATGCACATCGGCGCGGTCGGTCTGCAGAAGCGGAGCCTCGGTCGTGACGATCACGTTTTGCATCGCGGTCCCCACCTTCAGTTGCGCGTCTATTCGGGCAATTTCGTTCCCCCTCACGAGCACGCCCGAGGTTTCCTGCGTCGAGAAGCCTTGCGCGCCGATGGTCACTTTGTAGGTGCCCGGCAAAAGCGCCGTGAACCGATAGATGCCGCTGGAGTCAGTGGCCGCGGTCTGGCTGACGCCGGTTTGGACCTCTAACGCTGTTACTTGAGCGCCGGATATGATGGCGCCACTGGCATCTGTGACGGTGCCCGTAAGTGAGCCGTAGAGCACCTGCGCCCACGCACTGGGCGCTGGCAGAAACAAAGTTGCCAAGCTCGCCAGGAGGATCGCGGAGCGGGCAAACGGCAGCGTCAGCAAACGCTTACTTAGAGCACCTGCTGATGATTTACCCATGAGCAAACGTTTGCGCCCTAGAATCTTGACTGCCTGAGCCATATCGGCCTCCTCAAATCGTGGAACTTCGCTCCATCTGCGTGCGTGGGGCCAAATGAAACCAGTCTTCCCCCATACGGGCGGAAAGAGAATCTTGCCAAATCCAGCACGCACGTCATTTATTTGGCGACGTGAACTATAGGAAATTTAGAAAACCTTTGTCAAGCCAAAAAATCCGGCTAATTGAGCGGATACTTGCGCATACGCTTACTCTATTGACTTTGCGAAAGTCTCGGGTCACGATCTCCTGTTGTGTTTTTGCGGCTTCGATCGCCACTCCGGCAGCGGGCAAATGCCCCCACCGGTTCACAAAAGCGGGGACGAGCGCGACATCGCTTTTGGGTGACACGTGAACAAAATAGGCTGAAGGTCCGATTCATCGGAGATCATGCTCATGCTTTGCATCCTGAAAACCGATCGTTCGCCAGTCTCTTCGCGCGAAGAGATCCTGGCCACCAGTCCTCTCTTCGGGCGGCGCTCCAAGCGTAGATTCGCATTGACATGGGCGGCAGTTTTCGTTGCCTGGATTCTTGATATCCACGCACAGAACACCGGGCCGATTCCGCAGCTGCTGACTCAGCATGGCGCTCCCCGCATCATGGTCGATGGGAAGCCGTTTCTAGTCCGCGGAGGAGAGCTCGAAAACTCTTCCGCATCGAGCCTGACCTATCTGGATTCGATTTGGCCCAAACTTGCCGCTATGCACTTCAACACCGTGCTTGCACCTGTCTATTGGCAGCTCATCGAGCCGCGCGAAGGAAACTTCGATTTCCAGACCGTCGACGGACTGATTCGAGGCGCGCGCGAACACCATCTCCGCCTCGTTCTGCTTTGGTTTGGAAGCTGGAAAAATAGCATGTCCAGCTATGTTCCCGATTGGATCAAGGAGGACCCGCGGCGCTTTCCGCGCGCGGCGCTGCCGGATGGCAGAAGCCTTGAGATCCTCTCCGCCCTGAGCCGCGCGAATCTCGACGCCGATGCAGCGGCTTTTGTCGCTCTGATGCAGCACCTCCGCCAGTTCGACGCCGCAGATCATACCGTCATCATGGTCCAGGTGGAGAACGAGGTCGGGATGATTCCGCAGGCCCGCGATTACAGCCCCGCAGCTAACGCGGCCTTCTACTCCCCGGTCCCATCGGAGCTGACGGAGTATCTGTCGAGGCATCGCAGTTCGCTCTCACCCGGGCTGCAAAAAGCCTGGGAACTGCATGGGGCGAAGAGCGGCGCTAACTGGCCGGACACCTTTGGCTCCGGGCCGGCGACTGATGAGATGTTTACCGCGTGGACCGAAGGTCACTACACCGGCGAAGTGGCCGCGCGCGGCAAATCCGCTTACCCGCTGCCGATGTATGTCAACGCGGCGCTGATTCGTCCCGGACGAGCTCCCGGCGAGTATCCCAGCGGTGGGCCCCTTCCACATCTTTTCGATGTCTGGCGCGCAGCGGCGCCGGCAATCGATTTCCTTTCACCGGATCTGTATTTCCCCAACTTCGTGGATTGGGCTCGGCGATATGTGCAGCCGGGAAACCCGCTCTTTATTCCCGAAACTGGCCGGGCGACTGCGGCGGATATGGCCGCGAACGCGCTGTATGCCTATGGACAGCTCAATTCCATGGGCTTTTCTGTGTACGCGCCGGAGTTTCTCACGCCTGAGGAGGCAATAACGCTCGGCAATGGGTATGAACTCATCGAGCAACTCAGCCCCGTTATCCTGGCTAACCAGGGAAAGGGCCGCATGATCGGCATTCGCACTGCCGCCGAGTTCGACGGCAGCGTGGATCTGGCGCCGCAGCACTTCACTTTCGGCGACTACACTTTCGACGTCCGATTCAGGCAGCCGGCGGCCTTTTCCATCGGCGCGAAGACAGAAACGGAGGCGCCCGGCGCACACGGTGGCATTATCATCCAGACCGGGCCTGACGACTTTCTGGTCGCCGGCACGGGGATGATCATCACCTTTGGAACGCAGCGCCAGGACAAAGCTATGGCGGGCATCGACTCGATCTGCGAAGGTCGATTCGAGAATGGCACCTGGTTCCCGGGAAGAAACCTGAATGGTGACGATGATAATCAGGGCCGCGAGCTCCGCTTGCCCTGGGGACAGTTCAGCGTTCGGCGCGTTCGACTTTATAAGTACCGTTAACCTCAAGGAGCAGGGAACTCTCCTCATAGAGATTTGTGGAATCCCAAATCCGGCAGCTTGTTTATTGAGGATGGCTTAGAGAATGTTCACCGCGCGTGCCGCCAGCAGTGCAACCGTGGCAAAGGAAATCGTCGATTGCATCATCATCAGCACTTTCGCCCAGCGGGAGAGCACGGGTACATCGGTGGGAGAAAAAGCGGTGCTGGTATTGAAGGCCAGAAAAAGGTAGTCGACAAATCCGGGAAACCAATTCCGGTCCACTGGGATGGCACATCTGCTGGCATCGATGGTCATCTGGGGAAACAGGAAATCTCCCTCCGTGTGCGCCGCGCGCAGCGACCGGGCATGCGGGCCTCCGGCATCAAGACGCCAATACCAGCAAGCGAAAACCAGGATATTCGTTGCCCATAAAGCTCCGGCGGACATGAGCAATATCTGCGGGGCTAAGCGGTGCCGGGGAAGAGCGCGAACCAGCAGGGAGAGAGATAGTATCAAATCGGCGGTAACCACACCGGAGACGACATAGCCAAGAATCTGGCTCACCCGGAAGTAGCCGTATTGCCGGGCCACGGCTGTCGGCAGCAGCAGGGCCATGACCAAGGCCAGCAGGAGCCAATCGGGACCGACCGAGAGCGACTCCGGCAGTGCCAGGCGCAGGCCCCCTACGGCAAGCAGCGCCACCGCCGACGGCCAGCGAGGTTCGGTCCGCGGCTTGGGCGCACTGGGTCTTGTTTTCATTGCTCGCTGAGAGCGTTTTCAACCGTTATTTTGCAGGCTTTGGCGGGGTTGTCGTTTGCGTATGGGGATTCTTAATTCCTTCCAGGACGGAGCGTGATCCGCTGCCGCGTTGAATCAGCACGGTGAGTCCGATGGAGGTAAACATGAAGATAACCGCCGCCCAGGTCGTCATCTTGGTGAGGAGATTGGCCGCACCGCGAGGACCGAAAGCCGTCTGCGAGCCTTGCCCGCCGAAGGCGCCGGCAAGGTCCGCGCTCTTTCCCTGTTGCAGAAGAATGACGGCAATCAAGAAAATAGAGACGATTACATGGATGGCGCCAACAAACCAGATCATTGAACTAAACCTCAATCGCGCGGCTTGGCCACGCCGAAATTTCGAGTGAACCGGGTCCCTTTTTGGTGCGGAAGGGGGGACTTGAACCCCCATGCCTTTCAGCGCCACCCCCTCAAGATGGTGTGTCTGCCATTTCACCACTTCCGCGCTCGAAAAACTGCTTTGTTTTCAATTGTTTACCTGGATCAGACTGCGGGAGGTGTTCCAGGTGTATTCATTTTTCCCACTACTTTTTGCCATCCCCTATTTGCAGGCTTCTGACGCTCGAGATTCGCCAGGCGAGCAAAAAGCTTCTGACGGCGTTCGCCTGAGGATGGACGTAACGCATCGTCGTCTTGATGTTATCGTGCCCCGCCACGTACTGCAACGTAAAGGGATCGGTGTGCTCGCCGGCCTCAGTCAGGAACGTGTGCCGCAAACCGTGAAGTCCGGCGTCTGGGTGCGTCTTGATCTTCTTGCGCAAGGCACCGATTTGGGCTTCGAGCACCCAGAGTCCGATACTCGGGTCTCTAGCCCAGAACGGAATGAGACCCCAACGCATGAGCACGATCTCGCGCTCACCTGTATCTCTGTTGAGTCGGATGACTGGCTGGAAGGTCTGCGGTGCTACGTTCTAGCTGGGCCCCGAAGTCCGCCAGCACGGGACCGTGAACACCGAATGCTTCTGCGACCTTCTGCTTATCTGAGCGCCGAGCGTAGCGACCGCACATGAGATCAATAAGGCCGGTACCGCGGATCCGCAAGATCGAAGAGCTTCCAAATACCTAGCACGATCAAAGCGATCGCTCCTCCAATGAGCGCAAGTCCGACGAGCTTCGCCACGAGAATCAGGATTGGGATAGCGATCAGAGCGAAAATCGCCAGGAACACGAGACCAAAGAAACACGCAATCGAGTGCATCGAAACCCACCTCCATTGATTTTGATACGCAAACAGCGGGCCTTCAGTTGCCTTCCGGAGTCTTCGCTAAACGTTCGTCTTCCACAATCATACCTACCATGTGGCGTAATCGAGGAAAACTGATGAGCGTACCGCTGCTGTACCTGAAAGAAAGACTGGATCCTTTGCGGGCCAGGGGACTGCAAACGGTGGGAATTTCGCACATGTGATTCCGTACCACAAAGCGCCATAGCTTTGGATAACAAAGCGACATTCTAGGCAAGGCCACTCCGGGATCGGAAGCTATTCTTGCCTAACAAGATGCAGGCAATGCGGGCTCGTGCCTGCGCGGCAGTTTGTAGCTAGATGCGTGCCTTCAAAAGAGAAAGGGCGCTTCCTGCGGAAAACGGTCGCGCGCTCATGAATGGAGGAGGAACGCCTCGGCATTGGCAGTGCTCACTAAGCCATGGCGAAGAAGACCAAAAGCCGCTACGAGTTGAAAGAAGAGCTTGGCCAGGGTGGTATGGGTGTCGTATGGCGCGCCTTCGACACTGTTCTCAACACAGACGTTGCACTCAAGATGCTGTTGGATGTGAACGACTCCACAGCTCTCAAGCTCTTTTACGAGGAATGTCGCAAACAGTCTGCCTTGGCGCACCCGAATATTGTGGAAGTCCGCGATATAGGCGGTTTTGACGAGGACGGCGTTTCCCAGCCCTATCTCGTGATGCCGCTGCTTCGCGGCACCACGCTTGCCGCTATCATCCGAGCATCACCCCAACCCCTCTCGACCGAGCGCTGTGTCGATATTTTCTCCCAGGCATGCCGTGGCTTGCAGGCGGCACACGACACTGGTCTTTTGCACCGCGATATCAAGCCCAGCAATCTATTTGTCCTTGAAGACGATTCAGTCAAGATCATCGATTTCGGTGTGGCTCATCGGCTGGACATAAGCCGCACCATGGGCCGCAAAGGCACGCTCCTTTATATGTCTCCGGAGCAGCTTTCGATGAGGCCGCTCACGCGCGCCTCGGATGTATTTTCGCTGGCTGTTGTCTGCTACGAAGCGCTCACCCGGCGGCAGCCCTTTGCCGCCGCCTCCGAAGATGCGGTCATCGAAGCCATTCGACACGTCAACCCGACGCCGGCCTCGTCTGTCAATCCGAATGTCAGTGTGTCGCTTGGCCAAGTGCTCTGCAAGGCGATGGCCAAGGATTCCAGGCACCGTTTCGCGAGCGTCAAGGAATTCGGCGACTACCTGCGCCGAGCGCACTATGACGACTCGCTCGCAGTCTTTGATCCAAACAAGTTTGCACCGCGCCTTGACAAGGCTGCCGAGGCATATCAGCAAGGAAACCTTGAATTCGCCCAAGAGCTCGTCAACGAACTCGAATCGGAAGGCTATCTCACTCAAGAACTGGAGTCGCTTGCCGCGAACGTCAAGGCAGCCGCCAAAAAGAGAACGATTGGCCTTCTGATCGACAGCGCACGAGCACGTGTGCAGGATGGCGAATATCGGTTGGCGTTACAGAGGGTTGACGAGGCGCTGCAACTGGAGCCACGTCACGCAGAGGCGCTCGTGTTGCAGCATGATATCGAAGCGCGCCGCGCTGAGGCGGATATCGCAGACTGGCTGCGCGTCGGGCAGCAACACCTCGACAAGTTTTCGTTTTCTCATGCGCGTCAAGCAGCTCAGCGTATCCTTGAAGCCAGACCCGGAGAAGAACGGGCCCTTCAATTCCTATCCCAGGTGGAGCGCCGCGAGTCGGAGGTACAGCGGATTCGCGAGCACAAGCGCGAGGTCTACGCGGCGGCGCTCGAAGCCGAGAAGCGGAACGACGTTACCTCGGCGCTCAGCAAGATGAAGCAGGTGCTCGAACTTGAATGCCAGGCGCCCGATGCGAAGGAACCGGGTCAGCTTGCCGCCTACCAGAGCCTCTACAACAGGCTGCATTCCGAGCATGAAGCAATCGCCGCGAGTTATGCCGAGGCCAAGCAGTCGCTAGAGCGCGGCAACTATGAGGCAGCTGCCCGGCTCTGCGATAAATTTCTAGAGAAGTTTCCGCAGCACACACTCTTCAAAGCGCTGAAGTTCGACACTGAGCAGCGCTGGCGCCGGGCGATCTCCATCCGACTGATTGAAGTAGAGGAGGCGGTCGAAAACGAGCCGGACCTTGACCAGCGCGTACTCATGCTGGAGGAGGTGGAGCGTGAAAGCCCAGGAGTGCCTGAGTTCGGCCGCCTGCTTCAGGGGACTCGAGAAAAGCGCGATCTGGTGATCGGCATCGTAAGCCGCGCGCGCGAGCTCGAGGCGCGCGAGCTCTATGGCGAGGCGCTGGTGCAGTGGGAAACACTGGAGACCATTTACCCGAGCTTTCCGGGACTTAGCTTTGAAATAGAGAACGTGCGGTTACGGCGGCAGCTTGGCGAACGCGTAGCTCGCAAGAACCACTGGATCACGGAGATCAATCAAGCCCTGGAAGCGGGTGACTTCGAGGAGGGGCTGCGCCTGCTTTCGCCGGCAGTCGAAGAATTCCCGAACGACAGCGAATTCGCGGAGATAAGGACGTACATCCGCCAGCAGCAGGAGGTGACGGATCACGTAGAGAGGCTGATTAGCGAAGGCCGGGGCTGTCTGGATGAAGGCGAGATGGCGCGCGGTCTGGACAAACTGCGAGGCGCCTATGAAACGGGCTCGAAGTTTAAGCGGGCCAAGTCGGAGCTGATCGAAGGGCTGTTGCGCGCTGCTCGCGCCAGTCAGAGCGAACCTTCGCGGGCTCGTCCTTATCTGCAGGAGATCCTGAACCTGGAGCCCGGCAGCCACGCGGCAACCGGCTTACTCCGCTTTCTCGACGATCAGGTGGAGTACCAGCAGGTAGACGAGATTCTTTCGCAGGCGCGGCAATTTCGTACGAACAATGATTTGGATGGAGCGGTCAAACTTCTTCAGGGCGCATGCTCCGAGTATCCGCGTAATGTCCGACTGCGACAGATGCTGCGCGAGATAGATGTGAGCCACAACGAGCTGCGTAACCGCGATCTTCAAGTTGTGCGCCGAAAAAGGCTGGAAGCAGACAGCTTGGTGAGTGTGCCTGCTCTTAACGACCACATGGCTTCGGCCGAGCGTATTGCAGAGCGATATAGGGGCGACGAAGAGTTTCAGAAAGAGTCCCACTTGTTGCGTGCCCGTCTGCATACAATCGCAGCTACGGCAGCGCAACCACCGGCAGCTCCGCTGGCATCCCGACCGGCAAAGCAGGAGGCAACTCCGGCCAAGCGGAGTAAGAACACGAAGATCAACAAGCTGCTGCCTGCGGCGGCCGCAGGTGTTGCAGTGGTGCTCTTTCTCGGCGGCGTGTTGGCGTGGCGCAAGGCAGCCTCGCGTGCGCAGCCTACACCGGCTTTCGCCGCAGCGCCTGCACTCACGGACGTTACCGTTCGTTCGAACCCAGCGGGGGCGCTTATCCTGCGCGATGGAAAGGAGATTGGGACCGCCTCGCCAACGCTACTTGTCAAGCTGCCAGCCGGAAAGACGCGTCTTGAGGCACGAATGGACGGCTACGAGAGCAAATCAGAAATGATCGACACTTCGTCGGGACACCCGGATGAGGTGAACTTTGCGCTGCCACCTATGAACCAGCAATTGGGCGTTATCGGTGACGGCACCTTGAGCCTGGATGGGGGCCCGGCCACTCCCCTTCCGACGGGGAGCTTTTCAGGCGAGCTTGTTGCGGGCAGCCACGCGCTCCATTGGATCGGAAAAGGCGGATACGATGCGACCTTTCGCCTGGATGTCGAGAATGGCAAACCGGCCAAGCTCGTCCGTTTAATGCGCACCGCTCGGCCTGGGGCAGTGCTTTTAGTCAGTGTTGCCTCACAGCAGGCACGCGTCTACGCGAGTCCGGCTATGCCCATCAGTGTCGATGGGGCCAAAAAAGGTCTCGCGAACACCAAAGGACTCGAAACCGAACTTCCGATCGGCTTGCATAGAATCGTTGCGGGCAACCCGCCTCGCGCCCTGACAAGTAAGGTGGAGAACGGCGCGGGACGTTTGTTGCTGATTACCTTCGAGAGCGCGCCAAGTCTCGGCTCGTTGACGGTCCTGACAAATGTTGACGGCGTCGGCCTCAAGTTGTTGCATGACACAACCACGGTTCGCCAAGGCGCCAGCGCGGCGGGCAGGTTGGATATGTCCGATCTGCCGGCCGGCAACTACACGCTGCAGGCGACAGCGCCGGACTTCGACCCTCTCAATGCGCAGCCTGTCGTGATCAAGAAAGGACAGAACGTCACTGTAACGCTCCAGGTCAAGAAGAGCCCCGTGCTGGTTCCGCTGCGCGTTCGAACGTTGCCTGGCGCAAACATTCTGGTGGATGGCAATGCGGCTGGGATGACTGGTGCGGACGGCTCTTTGCTGCTTTCGGCGCTTCCTGCCGGTGTGCACCACATCGAGGCTCGCCGCAGCGGGAAGACCTCTGTGCTGGACGTCAACCTTGCCGAGGGCGAGGAGAGCACCCATGTAGCCGAGCTCAAGCTTGACAAACCCATGGGCACAGTCACTCTGCAACTAGATCCCGCTGACAGCGCAGTGACCGTTTATGGCCCTAAGGGGGAGCAAGTGCCGGTGACCGGCACACATTTTGCTTTACCGGAAGGCAGGTATCGCTTTATCGCGCGGGCAGGTGGCTATGTGGATCGCGACGAGGCCGCCGATATTGCGGCCGATAAGGCGGCGACGGTGAACCTCAAGCTTTTGCCCATTCCCGTCTCCACCGCGGCTCCTTCAATCGCTGGCTGGAAACCTGATGATTGGACCGCCGATACTCAGAGTCACACTTTGACGCATCACAGCACCGACATAGGACTCTATGGCGCACGGCCAAGCCGCGGCAGGTACATCTTTGCAGGGTCGATTGGCCGTGGATTCATACTGAGCAAGCCGAAGGTGGAGTGGGTTGCCAACTACCACGATTCGAATAATTACCTGCTCTTTTCGCTCGACCGGACCGGGCTGGAGCTTTTCGCCGTGAGCTCCGGAAAGAGGGCACCGAATGGAAACAAGATCGCGCTCTCTCCATTGACCAAATACCAGATCATGGTCCAGATTTCTCCGGGGCACATCACGACATCGCTAGGCGATGGGCACGGATGGAAGCAGATCAGTGATTGGACCGGGCTTCCTGAGAATGTGGATGCAGGCAAGTTTGGTTTCAAGGGATCAGTAACACTCACCAGCTTCAGCTACAGCCGATAAGACGTACGAGAAGAGGGGAGACTAGTGTCAGCAATTGCACTGAATATTCTGATCGATGGAGCCGAGCTCGAATCAAGTTTGAGCGACCGCCAGGGCACCATAACAAGAGTGGAGGTGACAAAGGAACTCAACCGGCATTCATGGTGCGAGATAGAGCTTCATCAGACTGCAGGCAGCCGGCCGCCCATCGATCGATGGATAGGACGACCCATCACGCTTCAGTCGACGGCATCGGGCACTAAGCTCTTTGTGGGATTCGTCTTCGATGTAAAGCTGACGTATCAGACCTCAGGCAGCTTCGGAGTCGTTATCAAGGCGGTCAGCGTGAGCTACAAGTTCGACCTTGCACCCCGTCACCGATACTATGGACCGCTCTCGGTGGCCGATGTTGCGCAACAGATGGCGGGAAGCGACGGGATCAATGTAGTCGTGAAAGCGGGCGGCGGGGCGAAGGCTGCGTTGGATCTTGTGCAATGGGGAGAGACAGATTGGCAATTTCTATGGCGGCTCTGCGATGATTTCGAACTTTACCTTGTGGCCACCGACGATGGCGTGCGCATCGACGAGGGTTTTTCCGAAGCCGGTCCGGACTTACATTGGCGCAGCGACCAGGATAACGGGCTCGTTGAATTCTCTGTAGGTGGGTCACTTGGGGTAGCCTCCATGGATGGCTGCCATTACGACTTCTCCACTTCGAAGAGTCAAACTTTTCAGCAGGTGTCGCAGGACCCTTCGTTGAGTGGCGCGGTTGATACCTTTACCAGTGCAGTCAAACAGCAAGCTAAGTCGGTCTTAAAGGCAGGTTATAAACCATGGCGTAATCGGACGAAGTCGATCGACGATTACCACACCTCTCTCCAGCAGGAGGCAGAGTGGTCCATCGGTAGTCGTCTTATGTGCGAGGGAGTCAGTCGCTGCGAGGCTCTCTCTCCAGGGCAGAGCGTGCAGGCGAATGGCATCGTGGATGGTGCGGGCAAATACAACATTGCGCGCGTAGTGCATCGCTGGGATCCAGAGGGATATACAAATCACTTTGACTGCACTCCTTGGAACAAGTACCGGTCGCAGCCGCATCCCGCGCGGCCCTGCATTGCCGGTGTGTACTCCGCGCGGGTCGTCAATGTTGACGACCCACAGCGGCAGGGCCAGGTGCAGGTGCAGTACTACTGGCAGGAGCAAGGGCCGACTACATGGATACGTCACCTGACACCCTATGCTGGTGCAGACCGCGGCCTGTTCTTCCGTCCGGAGGTCGGTGATGAAGTGCTCATCGCTTTTGAAGAGGGAGACCCCGAGAGGCCAGTAATTCTTGGCTCGGCCTGGAATATGTCGGACGCCATTCCGAACGAGGACTTCTGGGGTGGAGAGACACACAGCAACGATGTAAAGCGGATTGTTACCAAGAGCGGGCATCGCATTTCACTGATCGACAAGCAAGGTGAGGAGTCGATTGCGATTGCAACACCCGTACACGCAAAACTGGTGCTACATGAGAAGAGCCAAGAAACTGGTCGGCCTGCAATTGTGATGAATGTAGACAACGGAGATCTGATTTTCAATGCCCCGAATGGACGCATCCATTTCCATGCCAAGTACTGGTCGCGCGAAGTGGGTGAGTAAGAAGAGAGAGAAACATGGCGGTGTTCGATGGCGGTGTAAAAACAGTACGGCGGGTTGCCGACCCTTTGACCGACAAGCTGGTCTGTTCAGTTGCGTGCCTAACATTAACGGCGATCAACACTCCGGCGGCATTACTGTATCCGGGCACTGATGTCTCAGTCGTTCATGGCGATCAGCAGTTGCATGTCGACCAGAACCGCATCATGAAGGTCGAAATGAACCAGGACGTCACGATCGGTATGAATGAGGTCTATCTGGTGGACATGAACCGCACGATGACCGTCTTGGGTAACTACACTAGATACGTGACGATGAATTCGCTGATCGACGTGACGGGGAATTACACGAAAAATATAATTTGCAACTATTTTAAAAACGTGACGGGTAATTCAGTCAATATCATCACGGGCTTTTACTCAAAATCAGTGACGCTCGACTATGCCAAAACAATTATCGGATCTTCGACGAATATCATTACAGGTATCTACAGCAAAACCGTCCAATCAGACTATTTGAAGCATATCAACGGTACTTCCAAAAATACTGTCGTCGGCGACTATACCAAACTACTCAGCTCGAACTATGTGAAGGTAGTTACCGGGAACTCGAGCGTGCAGGTAACAAGCGAATCGACGGTTCAGTACATTGGCAATCACAGCCGAACCTGTGGCGCCGATCAGAAGATGTACATTGCCGGTACGAACACGCATACTACTGTCGGCCCGACAATCCGCACCGAAATTGGCGTGACAGTCACACAGCAGATCGACAACCACCTGGATACGCATCCGTGTGACCTGAACCAGGAGAAGAACAACTGGTTCACTACTGCAGACAAGAAGGGCAGCTGGCAGAAATTCCTTAAGCTGGATTACACGAGCGGTTTCGCTGGTACGGGAGCAATTTTTAACCTGAATACTTACGTTCTTTACTATGCATTGGCTGCAACTACCAATGCCATCTTCCTAGACAAATATGACTGTGGCATAGGTAAAGGCGAGACTCTTGCAATCGATCAAAAAATCGAGGGATTCACCGTGAAGGCGGTGGGTGTTGCATCCACGGCAGCGGTGACTGCAGGCAAAGCCGTCGCTGCGGCTGCGCATGCTGGCGGCGCCAGCGTAAAGTTCCTCGGCGGCATCCTCCAGGCTGTTCCGGCAAAGATCCAGGCTGGAGTGACGTGGGCTATCAACCAGTTTATGTAGAGAGTTAGACCAGCATGCTTAAAAGCGAGGAGATACTCAGAGTAGATCCCAAAGCATTACTGCCCTGGCGCTGGGCAGAGTCAATGCGCAGCTGTTCACTTTTCTGGATTCCCGTGAACCTTCGCTCGGTTTTTCGCGGCCAACGGGAGTGGCTGTTGGAGTTTTTTACCCGCCTGTCCGCTCATCTATCCGAGGCAAGGGGTCTGCAGGCAGAGCATTTCATGCAGATGCAGGTCATCGACGAAAACGAGCAACTGCGCAAGGTATTTTTGAACGCGGTGATGAAGGAATCTCCCATGTTGGGACGGTGCTGGCTGCCTCGGGGAAAACAGCCTATCCCGGCGTCGGACCAGGAAGTGGAATTGCTTGCCGGCAAAAAGAAAGAATTTCGTCCGTATGATTATGCTCCGCAGCAGGCGTGGTGGTTCTTGAGCAGGGACGCTGACGCACTGCGGGGACGCTATTTAGGATATGGCGGACTCACGGTCTTTTTCCTGAAGCCAGATACGGAGGAAAGTATCGCTGTCGCGCCTCCCGCAGAAACGCAGATTATCATTCCTAAATTTCTCCGCAATCATCCAGGACTAAAAGTTCTGCTCGAAGATTTCGATCCGCAGAAGCCGCATCAAATTCCTGGCTTCATACGAAATCATCCCGCAATGAAGCAAGTATTTTCGGTTTTCGATGTCGATAAGACGCAGGAGAAAACTAAGGCTCTGATGTCGCCTTTTCGCTACCTGACGAAGGAGATATTCGGGGCCGGAATCCCGCGGGATCTGGAGTACGAAGGGATACTTTTTGTGCTCCCTAAACTTGCTTCGCAAGATTTTTTTGCGCAGACTGACCAGCAAATTCGACGCTGGTTTGAAGTCTTCGACGTTTACATCAACGAAAGCCCTGAAGATGAGGGAATCATCCTGGCCTGCAAAGACAACCTGACTTCTTTGATTACATCGATTGTTGGAGAGATGCGCAGCAAGGGATATCGCTATTGGGAGGGATAGTTATTGATCGCCGATCAGCCGCTGAGACAGGCAAACAGTGCGGAAGATGTCCGAGCATATCTTCCCGTGAAGGAATTGAGCTTCGAAGGACAGGAGGGAGGGTTCGAGTACTACCTCATTCCCGCGCCGCGGGGTCTGCGGCCTGACTCCTACGATTCTGCACGAGCCTTTCTACAGGATGTCGTCTCTTATTTCACTTCCCGTCTCGGCTGCGGCCATGAGAGCTTCATACAGATAGGCCAGGTGCGTGAACAGGAGGCAACCCGTCTATTCGCCAGCCATGCGCGTGACTGGATTCCAGAAGCAGGACTGGGCGTGTGGCCGCATCGCCCTGCGCCTCGCATGTGGAAGATGGAAGACATGGAAAATATAGAGTCGGCTTCAGGGACAGGGCCATTGCTGAATTCTGTATTCCGCGTGACGGCTCACGCAAATGCGAGACTCGACTCGATGACCACCATGCTGGGCACCGGTTGCGGACTGCAGCTTGTGAGTAATGTTGAAAGCGCCGTTTTGCTGAGGGACCTGAAAGGGCTCCTTCTGGACTTCATTCAGGACCCTGTATTTCGCATCTTTCCCTGGTACGTGCCACTCATTGAGAAAGCGGTGCTTGCCGAATCGATGGAACCGTTTACCGCAAGTGTATTGCGCAATATCTCGCTTTATATACGGGAGAGCCCGGAGGACCGCGGTATCCTGATCGTGTCGGCACAGCCGTTGTCAGAGATTTTTGCACAGCTCGGTTGCAAACGAATTGAACGTGAAATGAAACCCACATGGACCCTAGCGGAGTGAGCAGAGTGGCTGGATATCCAACTGACCTATACATTGCATCACAAACTGCGCATGAATTGATTGCCGTCGTCCCTCCTTTTAATTCCCATTCTTTCGGTTGGGTTTGGATCGTCAGCCTGTTGTGTCTGGTAATAGGTTATGGTGTGCTCTTTTCTTTGTGGGAAAACGTGCCACGTCCTAATCATCCCGCCCTTCGGTTAACATGGCTTATTCCTATTCTGATTGCAGCGCCGTTTTGGGTATTAGGCGTGCTAGGACAAGTTAAAACGCAGATCACCCTTTCGGCGGATACAGGTACTTTGAGCGTACGAAAGACTCTTCTATCATTTCCCATTAGCTCAAAAGAATATCCGTTTTCAGAGGTGCGTAGCGTCAAAGTCGGTGTGGCGGACATCAGCCTGTTTCTCTACGTGAGTCTTGTTGATAAACCCGCCGAAAACCTAACAGGCGCGACCGACCAGACCGGCTACAGCGAGGTTGCCAGATCTATCAATGCATTTCTGGAGACGAACCGCCCGTAGTCGTTGTCTCCAATTAAACTCGAACCGTCAAGCGCCAGACGCGAGGCGGAAGGCTAGTTCCTCTGGAAGACCGGCAGCCAGAATCTTGTCCTGCACGGTGCGAATATCGTAGTCCACGCGGCAGAACTCGACCACTCTCATGGCCGAGTCGTAGATACAATATGCGGCGCGTGCATCACCGTCGCGCGGCTGCCCGACAGCCCCAGGGTTCAGAAGATACCTTCGATCGGGGACAATTGTCATCTGGCGTGAAAGAGCATGCAGGCGCGACACTTCGAGGCTTCGCGGATAGCGCTCTCCAACAAATCCACCCTGCACATGCGTGTGTCCGAAAAAAGTCAGCTGCTCGCTGGCATGCCTCAAACCTTCTTCGGCTTCATGCTCGTGAAACATGTAGCGGTCTTCATCATCGGGTGCGCCATGTACGAGGTCGAAGTTTTCAACCAGGACCGGACCTCGGTCCAGGTTGAGCAGCCATTGCGTGTGTTCGTCAAGCAACGCCTCTCTCGTCCAACGCGAAGAGTATTGTGCGGCAGAGTTGAAGGAGTCGAAAGCTGAGACTCCGCAGCAGGCCTTGTCATGGTTGCCTCGGATAACCACGTCCGCATGCGTGCGAACCCAAGCCGTGACTTCATTGGGATTCGGCCCATAGCCCACGATGTCGCCGAGGCAAAGTACTGCCTGGTAGCGGTGGCGGGCGGCATCCCGAAGAACGGCTTTCAAAGCTTCCCAGTTGGCGTGAATATCACTCAGGATCAAGAAATGCAAAGCTGTTCTCACGTATTACCTGGTTATCGAGACTCGGTTGTAAGTCGTCGTTTGCTGCCGATGCTCCGGTTAGGCAGAGCTGGGCGGCAGCTAGCGGGAATGGTCAGGGATGGCATCGACAGCGTGTAGGCATCCGGGTCGTCCAGAGCAGGGGCCTCCTGCATGCGATGTGCTGGGTCCCAGTTTGCGACCTTGCATGCCATGATGGAGCGGGTTATAAGGATTGCGTCCACGATCGTCTGTGCGGGCCGGTAAGCGTGCCATAGGCAGACGAATCCTGTCACGGAGTCAACGTTGATATGCAAGATCGGACGGACAAAATAGCCCTCCAACGGCAGAGAAGGATAGTAGCGAGGGTAAACATAGCGAAGCTCATGTTCTGTTTCGACCCGCCGTTCGCTCCACCTCCCGACCCATGCTGGGGACTCTCGCATAACGATACGGAATTCATCCTGTAATCGGGTGACGGCAGAAAACGATGCCCGGTTTGCCGTCGCCAGGGCTTCGAGGAACTGCCACTCCACTTCCATACGTCGGCTGCGCATGTTCATCTGGCTGCATCAACCGTTAAGCACGATCGTCGATACGCGGAGGATGTCGTTTGCCCGTACGCCCTGATCCGGAAGCGGGGTAGAAAAATCGAGCGAAGAGCCATTCCAGACGACCTGCGGCTGCCCCTCGCCTTTCAGGTAGTCTCCTCTCTCTCTGAGTTCGAACAGGATCTCGTCGAGCGTGAGGTCGAGCGTTTCCTGCTCGTCGATGTCGACGTTGAACTTCTGTTCGGCCCGAACTGTATCGAAGAACATCTGGTACTTGGGCATCGTGGTTATCCTTTCCGCTCTAGGTATGTTCGGGAGCTGCGAAACACCCACACATTGCCGTTTATCTGTCTATTTTCGCCGCGCGTGTTCCAACTGCGACATACTCGCTCACTTCGGGCGGCAGGTCCGGAATCGTCCAGCCACATCGGCTGCATTGGCCGTTGTTATCGTCCCAGCATGAACGGCATTGGCTGTGTCCACAGCCTGCACAAGCCCAATGTGCTATGCGCCCATCTGCCGCGCGGAGGCAGAGAGCGCATCGGGCACCCCGAACCTGAGAGCCGAAGTGTTCCTGCCACCACGAGAAGTCGAGAGGAAAGAGAGGGATTTGATTCGCGTCGCAGAGCCGGCACCTGCCCCGCTCAAATTCCCAGCAGTTCTCGCACGCGACTAGCTGACAGCGGGGGCACGAGAAAAAGAGACGCCTGCGCAAAGGCTCGTGACAGAGATGGCAACCTCCCCCCCGCATGCCCATGATGAGGGCAAGCACTCCGGGTGAAAGTGCTGCAAACAGAGGAGCCGCCCACGTCGCAGGCGGATAAACACGGGCCGTCCCGGCCATTCCGAAGAAAAGACCAAGCAAGCTGGCTGCAGCTGCGACGAAAGGGAGTAGGAACACGTTTTCTGTCTCAATCGCAAGTACGCGTGTGCCCAAAAGGGTAAGCACCCCGGAAAGGAAACCACCGATGAGATCGCCGACAAGTCCCCAGCCTGTAGCCAACAACTGCACCGCCGCGGCAAGGATGCAGAGGGCTGCGAGCAGAACCTGGGTGCGCAGCTGCATCACGATGGCCTGCCAACCTGTTCTCCGCGCACGCTATCGCGAATGAGAAGATCGCGGCTCCCGCATCTTGGGCAGGCCCACCAGCGCCTCATCCAAGCAATCCGGCGGCCCGGCGAAAATTGGCTGCCGCATGTGCCGCATTCTGCGCGCGTGCATACAGGAAACGGGGCGCCAGGCAGATCAGCATGCAAAGGACACTCGACGCCGCGACGGTGCTGGATCGTTTGCGAAACCGGCGATCGATCGAGATCGACATGCACGGAAAAGGCTTCCCCGGCACTCTTTGCAGAGGAAATAGCGAGCTCTACTTGAAGACCGGCCACAATAGAGGCCATGGTTGCTGTACTCGTCCACATATTTTCTTCACTCGGATCGCGAGCCCAGCAGGCGTGCACATCCGATTCCCAAATACTGAATAGCGCCGCCCGGCGCCCGCTGGTGAGAAGACAGGCAAAGCAGGCTGCCGAGTGGTCGCCTGGGAACCACGAGACGCGACCGACGCGCGTGCTTATGCCTCCCAGTCCTGCATCACAGACCGGGAGTTTGTAGCGTGCAGCGAGGGCCGCTATCTCCGTACGAGCCAAATCTGTATCGACACAGCCGAATAGTATTTCCGACTTCAGGAAATGCTCTGGTTCAACGTCGGCAATTTCTACCGGTGCTCCATCCCAGCGGGTCTCCGGAAACCAGATCCGCAATCGATCTAGCGCACATGAAACCTTGCTATGCCCAACGATGCCTCCCTCGCGCAGCAGCACTGATCTTGCGATGTTCTTTGCCGCGAGTACATCCGCATCTGCTATAAATACGGACTCGCAACCCAAGATGCCAAGGTTCTTCACAACCTCGGAGCCGAGTGCGCCTATGCCTGCAACCAGTACTTGGTGGAACATGAACCCACTCCGGACAGATTCCCCGTAAGTTCTCGAACTTCCACAGTATACAAATCGTGAGCCGACAAGGTGTTTCTGTCCTCGCAACTATTTGTGTACTCATCGCAAGCACGTTTGTAGTTATCTGAAATATTGCCGCTGGATTGGATCAAAAAACGCAGGAATGGACACATCGCCTGGCTCGCAAACGTGGACAATTCACAAGACGTGTAAAGCGCAGATAATCCCAAGGGACAAGGGCAGTTCACTTATCGCCATACTCGTACGGAGCTCTGCTTCCGCATGAATATCTATCAAACACTGTATTTCATGTCGCTAGCGGGAGGAATGGCTGGTCTGCTCGCGTGGGCTTCGCAGGCGCTCCTCGTACTATTGATACCGGCAGGCCCTCCGGCGTGGCTGTCGGCGATGATTGCCGCCGCGCTCCTTGGGGGCTTTATCGGCGGCTTTACAGTGGCCTTCGATGAAAAATGGGCGGGCAATCGCGTGCAAAGACGCTGGGTCGCAATGGGAGCCGTCATCGGTTTCAGCGCCGGCATGCTATCGGGCGCACTGCATTTGCCCTTACGTGCTGCGCTCCCCGGCGCGCTTTCTCTCGGCACAGTGCTGGGCTGGATGATGAGCGGAGCCTTGATTGGCGCCGGGCTGGGTGCTCGCTGGATCGCAGTAAACCGCACCCGGCTAGCGCACGGCATGGTCGGGGGAATGTGTGGAGGCTTTCTGGGTGGGATGATGTTTGGCACCCTCAGCCAATGGCTTCCGGGCACATCCCAGGCGTTCGCCTTCGTGCTTACTGGATCTGGCATCAGTTTCGGGATTGCCTTCGCACCAATTGTCCTCCGTGATGCTGTGTTGCGGTTTGTGAGCAGCGGTGACCCTCGAGCTTTGAGCAAGCTTGGGAAGAAAGAGTGGACCATCCAAGACGGGGATAGCTACGTGCTGGGGAGCCAGAGCGCCGATCTGTCTAAGTCGACTTACGGACGGGAAGTGGACATCTATCTTCCGGATGGATCGGTTGCGCCACGGCACGCCCGTATTTATGGCAAGGATGGCCGCTTCTATGTAGCCCGCCATCCTGACCTTATGTCGGAGGGGGGTTTGCGACGCTTTGTGCTCAAGGTACAGAACCGCTCCGTGACCTCTTTATGTGAGTTGCATGATCAGACTCTGATCGTCCTTGGTCGCACGACCCTCATGTTTGTCGCCAAGCAGAAGGCGAGGGGCTCGCTGCAATGAGGAGGTTCTTCCGTGCAATCGCAGTTGTCCTTGCCGTTACGGGTTGGCAGCAGACCTTTGCGTACGCGCAGACCGCCGCTCTCGACTTTCTTGCTAAACCTGCGCTTATCGAGTGCGAGCCGGAAAGCGGGGAGCCGTGCTTCCGGATGAAAGTCGGCTTTCTCGACGAAACGGGAAAACCATTAAACGTGCAGCTGCCGCCTGCGTGCAGCTGCCGCCTGCCAACCACCTGGCCTCGCATATCGAAGTGCAGGTAGATGGGCAACCCGTGGGACCATTCTATGCCGAGGCAAATCCCGGCAGGCCCGATCAAACAAGACGGCCGCAGACCACGCTGCTGCTCTTCGATGTTAGCGGCAGCATGCTTACCACGGATTTGGCAGGGCAATCCCGCTTCGCAGCGGCGAAAGGCGCAGCAGCGGAGTATCTGAAGAATTTTTCCGACGGTCAGGACCTCGTAGCGATTGTTCCATTTGCCAGCCGTAACGTTGAGAAGACTATCGCAGCGGCTCATTTTGTAAGCACGCGTGCGGCGGCTCAGGCGGAGATTGACACATTGCCCCGGCCGGAGCCTCGCAACAATACTGCGCTCTACTCGGCTGTGCGCGCGGCCGTCGAGGTGCTTAGGCAGCAGGCTCGTCCTGACGCTGAACAACCACGCCTGCTCCTGCTGACGGATGGCACGAACGACGTGCATCCGCAATCGGGCGACGATCAGGAGCTGCTCACCGGACCGAGCGGACTTGCTACTGCGGCGGCGGCCGTACAGCAATCGGGTGTCGAAGTTCAACCAATCGGGCTAGGCGACAGGCAATCGGTCGACGAGATAGCAATGACGCGCCTGGGAACCCGGCCGCCTCTAATTACCTTCGACTTAGACACTTTACACAAGGCCTTCCAGGTGCGACAACTTCCCCAGGATGGAAGCCTGACGGTTACCCTCACGGCGCCGGACAGTCTTGGGTCGCGCACGATGCTTGCTGGTCGGGTGGTCCACTTCCGCGTCAAGATCACGTTGCTCGATGGCTCCGTGCTGGTGGAGAACAGGCAGGCCCTGTGGGTTGCTCCGCCCCTTGCGACTCCCTCGTTCGAAGCCAGCGCGACGAACGCTGAACAGCATGCTTTTCTGGAATACGCGCGGCTCGATCATAGCTCGCTCCTGTTCATACTGCGCCCATTTTTTGTCTTCGCAGCGTGTGCTGTGCTACTGGCGGTGTTGTGGTTCGGGCTTCCCCGGCTGCTATGGCCCGAGCGCTACGACAATCGCTCAGCCCGGCCTGTTCGGCCAGAGTACTGGCCCGGTGCTGAACCATCGACGCGTCGAGCCAGCCAACCCGCATTCCGGAAGGCTCCGCCCGGGTTTGAGGCGGCAGCCCGTGGAGCGCGCGCGCCGATACGCAGCCCGGGAGAGCACACGATTGTTCGATCGGTCACAGAGTTCGATCCAAATAAAACGCGTCTGACCTAGCGGAAGGAGTTCTATGCCCATCATCGAAGTGAAGCGCCAAGGTGTCCGGCCAGCGGTTCGCAAGATCCCCACAAGCACTTGCGCGGTGACGATGCCCATGACGATAGAGCAGGTGGGCCGAGAAGTTCGTAGCGAGAACGAAGAGCCCGAAACGGTGGAGTCGCTCCAGCACGCCTTCGAGAAATTTAGACCGCAGATGAAGTTCAAGGGACGAGCAGGACAGGAAGATACGGAGTTCCAGGCCGACCTTCGCTTTCGCAGCATCAAGGACTTCGAGCCTTCCAACATCATGGTTCGCCAGGAGCTTCGTGCCGAGGATGGCTCGGTAACTTACATGCGCAACGACCTCGCCGATCTCAAAAACAACATCGACTTACTCTATCGGCTCAAGGATCGGTGGAAGCTGCCTGCGGTGCGCCGTGCATGGAGTAATCCGGAGCAGCGCAAGCAGATCATTGCCGCGCTGGAGCAGCTGCGCGATGAACTCGACAAAGTCGCGGAAGGGCAAAACTGATGGAGACACTCACGAAGTCTACTAACGAGATTCTGGGAAATGCGCCCGCGCGCGACGTTCTATTGGAGATTTTTGCAGACCTGCATCCCGGGCTGATCGATGAAAGCCGGTCGATTACCTCCATCTTCACACCCCAAAGTGCGCGCGAGTTTCTCTCCCAGCTTACGGATATCACCTCGCTTCTGAACGAGGAGGACAGCTTTGAAGAGACGCTGGCGAAGTTGCAATCCCAGATCAATCAGGCAGAAGAGATTCGCGACGAGCTGCTGGAGCAGGTCTTCGCGCAGCTGCGCCCCATCGAGCGGAGTTATCGTGAGTTGCAGACCTTTTTCGAGAACACAAAAGTCTACGACGGAAAACAGAGGAAACCAGTCGACCTGTTCATTTGGAATACGGATCCGCGCGAGATCAAAGGCGCGTACAGCATAACGATCGCGGCTGTGGAGAACTTCTGCAAGAAGCGTAATGACAACTTCAACTTCCGAGATGATATCTGCAATTTGGTAATTCCGGGATGGATCAGCCAGCCGGTCAGGGAGTGCCTGGAAAGCATCGCGAACCAATGGGGCATTCTGCTCATCACCGACATTGACGACGAGAAATCGTTCCAGAACGTAGAACGTAATTTCCGGCCCGGCGGCAAGTACGAATTCCTCAAGCGGCCTGAGGATCGAGCCGCTGCCGACGTGGTTGTCATGGGCTATCTGCAGCTACGCCCGAAGCATTGGTTTGAGAAGACGATCGACAATGGCGATGATCTCTATGGTCCCCCGTCCCTTCCCTTTGCCGGCGCCGTAGCTCGAACAGACGATAGCGCCGGCATGGCGCAGGGCCCGGTCGGTTCGCGCTTCGGCCAGGTCACCGGGCCTGAAAAGGCCAGGATCGAACCGCTCATTAGCGAGATGGAACATATCAGTATGGAGCGCCAGCTCATCCCGATTATCCGCGATGCCGATAACAAGCTCTGCTTCTTTGGCTGCCGAACACTCGCCGATGACCCCTATGGCGTGTACAAGTTCTTCACCTCCTATCGGATCATCCGCTACATCGAGCGGTGCTGCCGGCACTATCTGTTGCAGGTAGCCGGCCAGGTGCTCACGCGCGAGTTCATGGACGAGGCGATCGAGAAGCCGATCACGCGCATGTTGCAGGAGCAAGTGGAGGCGGGCACTCTTCTTGACTTCAAATTGGAGATCGATCGCGACGCGAATAAGCGCATGCAGGGCATCTGTGACCTTAAGCTGGAGGTCATGCCGACGGGACCAGGTGAGAGCTTCCGCCTCAAGATCGATACACCTGAGTTTGCTTCTGAAGGATCAAAGCAGGAGCAGGCAGGCCGATAGTGTGCCTCCGCTAAACGCAGACACATCCAAGTATGCGGACTGATCGCATCTTTGGCATTCTTCGGCAGCTGTTGTACAGGCGGCCTAAAGTTCAGTCGAAAACACCACAGCTGAAGGAAAAGGGGAGGACAATTCACATGTCAAGTCCATTGCGCAGCACGGTCACCGTAGATGGAAATAAGTTCGATGCACTGGCCAGCACAGTGCGTTTTGCAACATTGAAGGATCGCGCGGGCATGCCGGAAATGGGCACACTCTCTACCGCGATCAAGATTTATATCGACTTCCACGACGACGTGAACGTACCGTTCACCACCCTGCAGAGTCTTTTCAATCTTGCGAACGTGGTTACGCGCGACAAGATCGTCGATATGAAGATTGAATACTGGAAGGATGACGCCAAGCAAGATGCTTTGTGCAGCTACAAGTTCAAGGGCTGGATCAGCCGCTTCGAGACCGCCAATCCGCTTCCAACGTCCACTCCCGACGGAAACACTGATTCGAGCAGCTTCTCGACGGTGAATCACCTGCTCACGCTCGAGCTAGAGCCGGCGATGAATCAGCAGAACTTCAAAGACATCACAATGGGGAACTAAGCACGGCAGAAGTGGCGCTTCGTCCGCGGTACTCCCGGTGTCGCGGGGGCGCCCTCTTATGCCGGTGCGGATTCTGCGCTTCCATCCTCTCAGGAGTCATGGCGTTGATCCCAACTTATGTCGCAGAGAGTCTTTCGAACCCATCGATTGCATTTCCCTTGCGCTTACAGCAGGGGCTGCTGCAGAAGACCGATGAACGGGAAGCATATCTGATGTTGCTCGGGATCATGGCGCGCACACCACAAGGCTCCTGGGCGGGCCACCCGCTGTTCGGCTTCCGCGAATTCTTTTCCGAGATTGTTAAAGAAGGCCTGTCGCCCGACTCGCGTACACGCATGGCGGAGGCGACTGCCGGACAGATTAACTCCACCCTCGTAGACCTTGGACTCACGCGCTATCGCGTCGACTCTCTGGTGTTCGAACCACTCGCAAAAGACACTGAGGGGGCCGATCGTGTGCGACAGGCGGAACGCATGAAAGAAGGACACGGTGTGACGCTGATGCTGCGTGAAAGCGCTAGCGACCGCGCAACGGGATATGCCCTATGAATTCGAGTGCCGCAGAGATCGACCTGAAGCTTCGAAATGACTTTCGGCGATATCTGCGGGAGTACGGCATCGAGTCCATGCTCATCGACCCTGTGCTGGCCGTGCTCTTTCGCACCTGGGCTTCACAGCTCTACGCTCTTTCGTCCGACACTGACAGACTCAGGACCGCACTGCTCGATGAGCTTCTAGATGGGCTGGGCTTTGAGCGCCGTTTCGCACATCCGGCGCAGTTGGTACTGCGCTACGGTTGCCATGCGGAGCCCGTGCATATAGCGGTGGGTACGACGCTGAACGGCGAGCCGGAGAGCGGGGGGCACATGTCCTTCACCACGGACTATGGTATCTCCGTCTCTGCTGCGCGCATCGCGGCGGTGTTCGTCTACCAACGCCCAATCGAAAGCAATCGGACGGGAGAAGGCTCCAGCGGTGCCCTGCGCCTGCTGAGTGGCATTGAACTCCCAGCGGAGAGCCTGCGCGCCGGTCCGTCCTATGGCGCTGTCTCGGCGGAGTTGGGCGTGCATCCGGCGGTCTACATCGCGTTCGAGAATCTAAGTCCCACATATCTTTCTCGGCACGGAATCTTTCTGCAAACCAGCCCGGAGGCCACGTTGTTGAATGAGCAACTGCAGACCGAAAATTGGTGCCTGGCATCAAACTTTGGAAGGTTCGAGGCGACGGGTGTGCTTCGGCCACACAGCCTGAACGCAGGCCAGCATCAACTACAGTGGCTGCGGACGACGGATGATGCGTGGGCAGATCAAGAAGGCGCGGAAACGCCCTCTTTGCCCGGTGGCTTCTGGCGTGGCAAGTGCTTTGTCCTGCCGTCCATTCCTACGGAGCGTCATTTTCTGTGCGAGGCCCCGCACGGACTTGAGGCCTCGCTTCGCGCGATCTTTGAGCGCTCCGGGCTCTTCCTCAAGCCGCGTGCATGGCTACGTATCCAGTTCGACGCGCGTGTGGAGCCGCTGCACACTGCCATCTCGGCTGTCTATCTTCATGCGCAAAGTGCTTCTAACATGGAGTGCTCGAATCAAACGGTGCGCTTTGCAGAGAACGGCACGACCATTCCCATCAGTGGGGAGACAGGCGGACGTTCCTTTCTCGTAGCACCGCTTTCCATTACCGGCGAAAGCGGGGAGACCTATCTTCCCGAGTTCCAGCCCTCTCTCCATCCCGGGATCGGACGATACCGGCTGCACCATGGATATCTGACGCTACTGCCGGGCAAAATGCCGAACGGAGCCGATGAAAGCTATGCCAACGTGCGCCTCTGGATGACTGCGGGAGCGGCCGGGAACCACATGGGGGTTGCACGCTTACGGAGCTTTGGCAAGGCGCCTGCACGCGGCCTCTCGGTCGAGAACATCACCGCGGCTGCGGGCGGTTCCAATGGAGAAGGTCTGTATTCGGCGCAGCGGCGATTCTCCGAGGCCCTACTGTCGCGACAGCGTCTGCTCACACGCGCCGATCTAGAAGTCTCGATTCGTTCCTTCGATCGCCGCATCACCAGTATCGACGTGCATCCGATTCTTGCACGCAGCGCTCGCGGACTGCGCCGGATGCATCGCATCACCGTGACTGCTCTGCGCGACAGATTCGCAGCTCCGGAAGAAGAGGCTCGCGCTCTGGTTACGGACCTGCACAGTTTCCTTGCAGAGCGGATGCCGCTCGACGTCGATGTGAGTGTGGAGCTCGCATGGGCATGACCATCTCACCGCTCCCAAGCAACAGCATCCCAGGATGCCGAACTTCGCGCAAGGCACCGCTGGTTTTGCGCACACGGTGGACTCGGCCGTGCATGTGCTCGACGCGCTGGGCATCGCTGAATCGCGGCTTACCCTGCGCATGGCCGGGCCGGGACGTCCCTCCTTGGAAATCGTGCGGCAGTTTCCACCACCCGGCACCCCGCTCACTCCATCCGTACCAGTCACCCTGTGGATCGCCGGCTTCGGCTTCTTCGACGCATTACCGCTGCCCATGCGCGAGTCCGGCGGAGAGGCCGAGATGGGCACACGTGAGCTGTGCCAGATCTTCGACGATCCGATACAGAAAGCGGCGCAGTGGCTTCGTGCAGGTGCGCCACTCTTCAATATAGGTCCTGACAAGTTTGGCGCCTGCCGCCGCTGGCTCACGCTCTTCGGTCTGGACTCGTCGACGTGGCCGGAAGAGCTGCTCTACCCGCTTGCGCTGCTCGCTCCAACACTGGCGCGTATGGCCGCCCGAGAGGTCGGAATACGGCTGGCCTTTCTCGTTCTTCTCGGCCTACCCGTTTGCAAGTTTCATTACCGCACTGCGTATCGTCTCATCGATCCGCGAGAACGATCGCTTCTTGGTTCTCGGTCAAGCCGCCTCGGCCGCGACTTCCTGATGGGCGATCGCCAGCTCGACACCGACTCCATCACGATTCAAGTAGGTCCTGTACCACTCGATACCTATACCAGGTTTCAGTCCGAGCGGGGCCGTCGGCTGCTTCAGATGACGACAGACATGTGCATGAGCGCCTATCAGAATCATTCCATCGCCTGGGTGCTTGAAGATGCCCGCCAAGCTCCTCGTCTGGGCATTGCCGCGAAAAACAGTCGCATCGGCCTCAACTTTCACCTGGGTGGAGGAGCAAGAGCATGAACCCGGAAGATGTTCGCCATAATGCGGTCAACTGGGAATTTGGGATGCTCGTGGCTCCGGAGCACTTCCTGCGACAGGAGCGCTTCTACGAATCGACGATTCTCTGGATGCTGCGCTACACCCACGACAGCTTCGGGTTGATCGGTGGCGGTCCGCGTCTGCCGGAGAGCGAGTTTGGTGCTGTGCGGCATGACCCGATTGTCACGATCTCTGAAGATGAACACACGCTGCGCATCACAGTGACGCAATGCCGCGGCTTGACTGTGGCGGGCACTCCGGTCGAGATTGCGCCCGACTACCCGCTGCATCAGGAGTTCAGCAAAGCAGATTTCGAGGGCGTCAGGGAGACGCGCGTCTATATCGTGGCGCCACCCCATACTTATACCGTGCTTGACGGCGCTCGCGATGAACACAACCCGCAGATGCAGACAGAGCGAGTCCGCGCCTACCGCCTTACATTACAGCCACATGGTGAGGAGGTGCAGGATGCGATCGTGGTGAGCAGATTGTGTCGCTCCGAGAGCAGTATCTCCTATGAACACGATTCGAGTTTCATTCCGCCCTGCACCAATCTGACTGCTTTCAGCGAACTCAGCGCCGCGTGGCGGCGCATCGTGGAACAACTCTCCTCTCTTTCCAGCCGCTTCATTGATCTGCATCGTGCCATGCAGGAGTACATTGAGCTGACCCGCGAGCGCGGCATTGACGTCGGCTTGGACCGGGATACTCTCGAGTTCGTCAAGCGGATCATTCCTTCCATTGAGACTTGTCTGTACGGCTGCCTCGACCCCGTACAGACTCCTGCTCAGTTCTTTGGCAATCTTCGTATGTTTCTGCAGGGCGCTGCCGCGGGCCTCGACTTGAACCCGCCTGTGCAGCAGTACTTCAGTGCGTTGAAAAACGCAGGCGAAACGGAACTTATACCTTTGCTCGAACAACAGAAACAGCTTTTAAGGAGTTCTCGCCGCTGGCGAGTCGAGGACGATCTCGGCCTGGAAGTGCGTTTCGTGCAGAACTCGCTGCGCAGCCTGCAGACGCTGGAGCGGGCCTTGGAAGGCAAGTACATTGACTTCCGGGTAAGCCCCACCTTGGATAGCATGACCTTCATTTTCGACCGGGGCGGGAGCGCGCTTTACAAGATGGCGGCCAAGCCCGCTCGGCTGCAGGGTTTCGGCGATGAGATGACGTTCTACTTCACGGGGATTCGGCTCGAAGGGCGCGAGAAGTACAGAATCATTGTCACTGCCGAGTTGGATCATGAGTATGCCGCGGAGACTCGGGTGCCCGTAGAGATTCGGATCAACGAAGGAAGCGGAGCGCGTCGTGCTCCGATCCACGGGGTGGCGCGAGCTCGTTTCGTCGGCCAAAAAAATGTGGAGTTCGACTTTGAGGCGCCCGACATTGCAACAGTGACCGACTTGCGCGTGGCTGTGCCCGCGCACTTTAACGTGCGGACAGCTCTGTTGTTTGTGCGCCATCGTTTCTATGCTCAGGACACGGAGCGCATGAGCCCGCCAAATCAACCGATTGAAACGCCCCTGCAGCCTAATGAGGCGCCCAATCTGCGCGAAGGAGTGGAAATGCCCGCTCTTGCGCGCAGCGGTGCGCCGCCGGGATCCTTTCGGCCACCCTTGGAGGCGCCGAGCGGGAGCTCGCGGAATTCTTGGGGACCTCGCGACGAGCGGCCGGGTGCTCCTGAATCCAGACCGATAGAACACCCTGTTTCTCCGCCACGCAGACGGCGCCTGGAATAGGGAGAGCGTTCGGAGGGCGAATTGCAGGCCATTCCCTTGGACAAACTATCTGGAGATTTTGAAGGTGCCTTGGGTCGTGCGCGCCTCTTTGCAGAAGAGCGCAAGCACGCCAGTATTGCGCCAGATCATCTCCTTTTTGTGTTGCTCGACGAAGAGACAGCGGTGAAGGCGTATCTTGCGCGAGCCGGCGTCTCGGTTGCGCCTGTGCTTGCCGTGCTTACCGCCCGGATCAACCGGCTGCCCAAGAGCACGCTCGAGCCAGGCAGGCGTCCGGTAGCTTCGCGCGGCCTGCGTGAGCTGATCGAGTACTCATTCAAGGAGATGGAAGCGCGCGGGGCCGAGACTGCGGAGTCAGTGGATTTCGTGTTGGCCGTCTGTGCGTGTGGAGAGGAGATTGCCAAGGAGTTACACGCTGCCGGCATCACTCGTGAGACTCTGGCGTCGGCGCAGAACCAGAGCGACTCTGCGCGCGAAGTTTTGGGTGGTGTAGCTGGAGCGAACGGATCAAACGCGCGCTCTGTTGGGTTGAATGCTCCAGGCAAGTTACTTGCGCGATTCGCGCGCGACCTGACGGCGCTTGCCCGTAGTGGCGAACTCATGCCCGTGGTAGGGCGGGATGAAGAGATTCACCGCGTAATGCAGATACTTTTGCGTAAGACCAAGAGCAATCCGGTCTGCGTCGGCGATCCTGGTACGGGCAAGACCTCTATTGCGGAAGGGTTGGCCCTGCGGATCGCGGGAGGGCATGTTCCTGAATCTCTGAAGGCCTGCAAAGTGCTCGCTCTCGATCTTACTGCTACGGTAGCTGGCACGAAATATCGCGGGGAATTCGAAGAGCGGCTCAAGGGAATAGTCGATGAGTGCCGGGAGCGCAAGGGCGAGATAATTCTCTTCCTTGATGAGCTGCATACACTGGTGGGCGCCGGTGGCAGCGAGGGCGGCATGGATGCCGCCAACATCCTGAAACCTGCGCTTGCGCGTGGCGAACTGCGCTGCGTTGGAGCGACGACCTTTGACGAATATCGCGAGAAGATTGAGAAGGACGGCGCGCTCGCGCGGCGCTTTGATGTCGTTGTAGTCAAGGAACCAACAGATGAAGCCATGCTGGTCATTCTTAGCGGGATCCGGCCCCGATACGAGGCATACCACGGTGTCCGGCTGGCCGACGAGGCGTTACACGCCGCCGTCAAGTTATCGCGGCGTTATCTGCCGGCTCGCTTCCTGCCCGACAAGGCGATTGACATTATCGACGAAGCCTGCGCGCGCATCCGCATGCGGAAGGAGTCGAAGCCACGAGAGCTTGACCGGCTGGAGCGCCTGCTGGAAGACAAGCGGCGGGAGCTTGAGGGCATGTCTCCAGAGGCAGAGCAGTTCTCTGCGCTTTCAGATGAAATCCCCGAACTGACGAGCCGGGTCGATGCGCTGAGGGCCGAGTGGCTCGCTCGGAAGCAGGTCTCCGAACGGTTGCAGGGTACCAAGCAGCGAATCGGACAACAGAATTCTCTGCTGGCCGAGGCTGAGGCAATGGGCGACATCACCCGTGTCGCCGAGATCCGCTGCGGCTCGCTGCAATATCTCGAAGCGCAACGCAGCCACTTGGAGCAGCAACTTGAGGGGGAGGCCAGCCATAACCTCTCTGTGCCGGACAAGGTGCGTCCAGAAGATGTTGCGGAAGTTGTTGCGGATCGTGTTGGCATTCCAATCCAGCGCATGCTCGAGAGCGAACGCGACAAATTGGTGAAACTGGAAGACCGGCTATCGGAGCGCGTGTTCGGCCAGCCCGAGGCGGTACTCGCTGTCTCAGACGCCGTCAGGCGCATGCGCGCGGACCTGGAAACGCATCGCAAACCGAACTCGTTTCTTTTCGTTGGACCTACTGGTACCGGAAAGACGGAGCTGGCCAAAGCGTTGGCGGATGCGCTCTTTGACGACGAGACGGCGCTAATCCGCATTGACATGGGTGAGTACAAAGAGAGGGGATTCTGTCAGCGGCCTGATTGGCGCACGCCCTGGTTTGATTGGCTCCGATGAGGGAGGATATCTTTCCGAACGGGTGCGACGCAACCCCTACTCCATCGTGTTATTCGACGAGGTCGAGAAGGCACATGCCGAGGTCTTGGACTTATTGCTGGCCGTGCTCGACGAGGGCCGCCTAACGGACGCGAAGGGACGTTTCTGCGACTTCTCCAATGCCATCATCCTGTTTACCTCGAACCTCGGTGCGCGCGAAGCTATGACCGCAAGCGAAGAACCCGAGGCGCGCCGCGCGATCATCATGGAGGTTGTGCGAGCCACACTGCGGCCCGAGCTGTATAACCGCATCTCGCAGGTGGTGCCGTTCGATGCGCTCACATCTGTTGAGCTTGAACGTATCGTGGGGCACTCGCTCGAGTGCCTGCGCAAAAGGCTCGCGGAGGAACACGAGATCGAGATGCATGTGCATGAGCTTGCTCTCAAGCATCTGGCGGCGATTTCCTACGATCCGGAATACGGCGCAAGGCCCGTGGGTAGAACGATGCAGCAGGTCATTCTCTCTCCGCTTGCCACAGCGTTGATTGCAGGCGAGATCGAGCGAGGACAGAAGCTTGATATCCGCTATTCGGAAGAAACAGGACTCAGTTTTGACGTTTCCCAAAATGCCACGACTACCGCGTAGCAAGCGCGCACTTGCTGCTGCGGCCGTCTCGCTTCTCTATCTTGTGGCGTTTGCCGGAGCGTCGGGGTTGGCCGCTTCATCGACCGATGAGGCAGCGCAAGGCTGGATCCGGCTTTTTGACGGAAATTCTCACTTTGGCTGGACCGCCGGGGGTGGAGAATGGCAGATTGGCAGGAATGAGCTTGTCTCAGACCCGGCAGTCCAGAGCTGGCTGCGCTCTACTACTTCATTCTCTGACTTTGACCTGAAGTTCGAGGCCCGCGTAACCGGCGGTACGGCGACGCTGCTGCTGCGCGCCGATCCGCAAAGCAAGCCTGCACAGCCCGGCTATACCCTCTCACTCAACGACGGCACTATCCCAGGAGTAAGCGGAGCGGCTGCCGCCGCAAGTCCCGCCGGCATCAGCGGCTGGAATACTTATGAGGTGAAGGCGGAGGGCACACATCTGCTCGCGAGCCTCAACGGAAGAATCACCGCCGACAGGAATGATACGAAGAATCGAATCGGCTACTTTGAATTCGCCGCATCGCGCGGTACGCGGGTGGAAGTTCGCTCCGTGCTGCTGAAACCGCTGGGACTTGACCGGCTTTACGACGGCTCTAATCTCGACGGTTGGCGAGCTGTGGCCGCTCCCCCTCCGAAGAGCAAGGCGAAACTGAAATTGCCAATTCCAGGGCTATCCGGCAAGCCCAAACCGCCGCCTAACGTGCGGTGGTCTGGCCAGGGAGCCATTCATGGAGAGGGCGGGGAAGGCCAGCTAGAGTCGACCGGCACTTACGACGACTTCACGCTGCAGTTCACAGCAAGATCCACGGCCACCTTTAAGGATGGACACACCGCAATCGAAATGTTCTTTCGCGGAACACCTAACCAGTTTGGTTCCGGTTATGCGGTCAGCACCGATAGTGCTACGGACCACCAGTTGCAGGATGGAAAATCTTTCGGCATGGGTAGTCTGGTCAAGCTCGAGAAGTCGCGCGCTCCTTCGGTGGGTGCCGGAGAGTTCTTTACGTGCACGGTGATTGCACGCGCCCATCGCTTCTCGGTGTGGATAAACGGAACGCTTGTGACTGACTACTACGATTCCCGTCCCGACGGTCTTTACCACTCGGCTGCTGGTCCACTGGGATTTCGCATAGAAAATGAGAAGGCCATCCTTGACCTGAGAGATGTTGAGGTGGCGAGCCTGCCGAAGGGGCCAGAAGCGCCTACCCCGCCCAAGTCCATCGCGGCGGCCGCTTCCGCCAGGGCCGTCCCCGGCCTCCCCGTCGGTCCAGCGCCTCCTGCCACGCCTATGATGATGCCGGGGCCGTCCGCCGAGGAGAGACAGCACCAGGAGCAGATCCGCAAGCTTACCGTCGAGGCTCTTGGCGCCTCCACCCCGGAAGATGCTGTGCGTATCAACAAGCAGATCCTGGTTCTCGATCCGGGGGACATGCCTGCGCAGCAGCGCCTGGACAAAGCCCAGACGCAGATCGATGCGGCGAACGCGCAGCGCGAGCATGGCAAGCAAGAGCAGCAAGCCTCCGTCGCCAAACTAGAGGCAAACACTACCCAGCGTTCTGCGCTTGTGCTCCAGTCTCAGGATGCGCTGTTGCGAGGAGATCCCGATGAAGCTCGGGACAGGCTGAACGACGCGCAACGTCTCGGGGCCAATGGTCCTGAAGTCGATCGCCTGCATGCATTGATACGGTCTAGGCTCAGAAACCGTCTCATGCTGCGCATGGGCCTTGGCGGTGGCGGTCTTGTCGCTCTCGTAGCGCCGCTGGTTTTCCTCTCGAGACGTCGCGGGAAGACAGTGACGGCATATTTGGTTGCGCTCGACGGCTCCGATAAAGGGAAGCGCTACCTTCTGAACCAGGAGGTTACGCACATCGGCGGCGTCGCCATGGACGGAGGCAAGAAAAACGAGGTGTTGGTTCGGGATCCGGATCGGCAAGTCTCCCGCTTTCACTGCGAGGTGCATAAGCGAGGCAACAGCTGTTACCTTATCGATCTCGACAGCTCGAATGGGACCTTTCTGCACAGGCGGCTGCTCCAGCCCGGAGTGGCCGCCAAGCTGCGCGATGGCGATACGTTCAGCTTGGCGCGCACGGCTACATTCGAGCTTCGCCTGGAGCGGCAGAGAGCAGGCTGAGTGGTGCTCAATTGTGCACCGACCCACCCCTTGAGCGATCTGGCGCGCCTGTCAAAGCTGATCGCGGTAGGCGCTGGGCGGTACCCCAACCAGGCGGTGGAACATCCTCGAGAAATGCTGATGTGTCCGAAACCCGGAAGCAAGCGCGACATCGAGAATGGAATGGCCCGACCTGGCCAGCAGAGATTTCGCATGCTGGATTCGGCAATGGAGCACGTACTGGTGTGGCGTGGTGCCTGCTGTTTTGCGGAAAAGGCTGCAAAAGTGCGAGGGACTCAATCCGACATCTTGTGCCAGTTCGTTCAGCGTGATTTCTTCCTCAATGTGCGCGTGGATAAATTCGATGACGCGCTTCATCCGGTAAGGAGCTAGTCCGCCTTTGTATACTTGGGAAGCGCGGCGTGCAACCCCCTCATAGCTGACGACAATTGCTGCGAGTGCTTGCTCTATTCCATCCACAAACAAGCGCCCGGCCGGATACCCATGCATCCGCTCTTGCTCGAGCGCAAATAGCAACGATGAGAGGCGTGCGTCCTGGGCGGCGCTATCAACCGGCGCCCCGTCGTTTACGGGTGAAGCAGCTTCAGCAGCCTGTTCGAGTGCTGAATCGGACAGCCGGACAGTCAGTGTTGACGCGGCCGAACCCCAACGGAACCGATGTTCACATGCTCGCTTCTCGATCACCACGCTGCCTTTTGTTCTGACCAGGCGATGGCAATCCGCAGCGCTGCTCCCGTATTCCACACCGCAACGCCGCAGGTACAACGTCAGCAACTGATCGGGAATGATCACTGTCCGCCAGTCCGTGGGAGGCATTTCATGCCTCTCGATCAGCAGAGATGGAGACGGCGAATACGGTCCTTGCAGCGCACAGTCAAACAAAGGCTTGGTTTGTCCGTCGCGGACCGCCATAATTCGGCTCGACGCGCCGGGTTGACTTGGGAGACTTTGTTCAGGCATTTTCACGCAAAAATGCAGCGGCCTCCTTCGCAATGTTTTCGCAACGGCTTCGATGAGCTGATCGGATTTGGCCTTCAAATCCGACCGTAAACACGTGCCTCTATGTTTTACAGGTGGCGGCAAGTGTGCTCAGGTCAATAAGTGATGAAAACTTTCGATCTATTTGTGACTGTGGTTATTTCGTTTCCCGCCATGCGTAGACTGATGAAATAAATCAAAATGTTGTGTTATAGAAACAACCCGCGGGTGCTGACCCGCATCGCGTGATTCGCTCTGAGATCCAGGCTTAGAGATCCAGAGATAATCTCCGGTCAGATTGTGCTCACCATGCTGTTGCTGGCGGGAGCTGTGGCGTCCATGGCAGGATTTGTGCGGACGATCCATACACCCCTCGGCTATGACCCGCATCATGTGATTTCGGTCGTTATCCCGATGCATGATGACTCCCGTACTACCTGGGCGGTACAGTGTGCGTATTTCGAGCAACTGCTGGCTAGTGTGCGCACCACGCCGAGAGTCACCGCGGCAGCGATCTCCAGCAACGCCACTCCGCCGAGGAACGGCTGGAATACGCGCTTTGAAATTTTAGGGCGGCATCGAAGTTCCGCGCGTCCCGATAGAACTCAAGCATGCCGGGGCCACTATGTTCGATGCGGCGCTGGCAGATCTTCTCCCCCTTCGCGTCCAGGATGCGGGCCTGGTGGAACTCCACTCCCCAGTCCACTCCAACATAGAAAGAGAACCTCTCCTTCACGGCTAAACCTCCTTGGTGACGGCGCTCGACCTCCGTAGCCAATGTCAGCCCTGTACTGGCGCTCATTCGACCTGCTGATGGCGCAAACTCCCCACTGGACTTTCGGCTACGGGCCACCCAACGGGGCGCTGCTCCGTTTTAGGCGCTGAATCCATCCCTCGCTGGGGTTTTACGTGGCACTCCCGCCGGGCGGCCGAGCTGTCTATCTGCTTAGCTCACCCCGTAGCTGCTGGGAAGGGTACAGGGGTTTCCGGTAAATTCCAGCCGTTGCCGGTGGAGTTACTGAAGAGCTGACTCCTCAGGCACTACGGAGGAGCACTTACCCGACCCAATTCCATCAGGGGTCACAAATCACATTAACGAGATTCTCCCGCCCCTGTCGCAAGTGACAGTTTCCAGACGGTCGGCAATTGAGTTAACTAGGAGTGGCTGAGGGCACAAACTCGAGGCCGGAACCTGCTGCCACCTACAATGAGTCTTCAAAGGGCCAACCGAATTCTCACAATATTGGTCGCATCGCTTTCGGTGGCGTCCGTGGCATGCGTACTCGTGTCCGGGTATTTCAGACATCGCCAAGTGACTGCACTGAACGCCAGGACGCAGTCGCTGCTACTGAGCATCCAGCTCGCTGCGGGCACCGACAAGTTGACGGCGGCGGTGCGGGGATTCGCGGTCGCGGGTGATCCCCGGTACCGGGACGTGTTCCGGCGGGAGATTCGTATCGAGCGCAGCCGCGACCGCGCTGTAGAAGGCTTGCAGGCGCTTGGCCTGACCCAGGAGGAGAACGAGCTGGTCTCCGGTGCCAAGCGAAATTCCGATGCTCTCATCGTCCAGGAGGAGAAGGCGTTCGAAGCCGCCGAACACAAAGATTTCACCAAGGCGATGGGATATGTGTATGGCGAGGAATACCTCAAGGCGAAAGCCGCGATCATGGATCCCATTGATGAATTCCGCCGCCGGCTGGACAAGCGTCTCGCTGACCAAGCCCTCGCCGAAGAGCAGGCGGCCCAGCGGTCTGTCAACCTCGCAATCATTGCCGCTGTCCTCAATGCTTTGGCTATCGCGGGTGCGCTCATCTTTTACCGTACGAAGATGGTGGCCCCTCTGGTTGCCCTGGGACGTAGCCTGAGCGACCTTCTAGCCAGAAGGCCGGGCATCGAGATCGGGTTTCAGGAAGATCGCTCCGAGATCGGTGACATAGCACGATCGCTGGAGTCGTACAAAGGGCTGCAGGAGGAGCGAAATCGCGTCACGCAACAAATGCAGTTGCTCCTTGAATTTACCGGGCAGGGCATTTACGGGATCAATCTGCAGGGCAACTGCACGTTCATCAATCGCGCTACCTGCGAGATGGTCGGCTACCGGCCCGAAGAAGCTTTGGGCCACAATCTGCACGACCTGGTGCATCACCACAAATCCGACGGCTCCGCCTATCCAGTGGATCAATGCCCTATCTACCGCGCATACAAGAAGGGGGAGAGCTGCCGCGTGGATGGGGAAGTGATGTGGAGCCGGGACGGCAACCCGATCCCGGTTGAATACTCCTCGTTCCCAATTCTTGAGGGCGGAAAGGTCAGTGGAGCTGTCGTCACGGTTGTCGATATCACCGAGCGAAAGCGGGCCGAGGAAAAGCTGAGGGAGAGTGAGCAGCTTTTCCGTTCAATCTTTGAGAATGCCCAGATTGGGATCGGCATATTTGGAATAGAGGCTCAGACACATCTCACCAACCGTGCAATGCAAGAGATATTGGGTTACTCCGAAGAGGAGCTGGGGGGCCTGGAGCAATGGGACGCGATTTTTCATCCCGATCAAAGCATCTCTAGCGCGAAACGGTATGCAGCAATCATTGAGGGTAAGCGAGACGCTGATGAGTACGAGAACCGCTTCGTCCGCCGCGACGGCCGCATCATTGCTTGCAACGGGAGGTTCCAGTTGCTCAGAGACGCTCTAGGCAAGCCACAGTATCTCGTCGCCCTGACGGAAGACGTCACGGAACGCAAGCGGGCCCAGGAGGCCCTGCAGGAAAGCGAAAAGCTCTTCCGTTCTATCTTCGAAAACGCTCCCGTAGGTATCAGTCTTTACAACTTCACCAAGTCGCGGTATCTCACCAATGGCGCCCTTCACGAGATGCTGGGCTGTACTCATGAAGACCTGAGCTCCGTGGAGAAATGGGACAAGATCGTCCACTTGGATGATCGCATCTGGAGCGCGAAACGATATGCCGAGCTGCTTGAGGGGAAGCTCGACAATGACGAATGGGAGCAACGCTTCATTCGCCGCGACGGCCTTACGGTCACTGCGGATGGGAGTTTTTCGGTCATCCGGGACACTGCAGGACGGCCACAGTACCTCCTCAACATGACCAAAGACATCACTGATCGCAAGCAGGCCGAAGCGGACCTCCTCGCTGCCAAAGAGCAGGCCGTAGCCGCCACCGAGGCCAAGTCCGAGTTCCTCGCCAACATGAGCCACGAGATTCGGACCCCCATGAACGCGATCCTCGGAATGATCCATCTGGCCCTAAAGACTGAGTTGACAGCGAAGCAGCGCGACTATCTGACAAAAACAAAGGTGGCTGCTCAGGCCCTCCTGGGCATCATCAACGACATCCTGGATCTTCTCAAAGATCGAAGCCGGCAAGCTGGAAGTCGAGAATACGGAGTTTCGATTCGATCAGGTGCTCGAAGATCTATCCTCCGTCGTCGGTCAAAAGGCTCACGATAAGAATTTGGAATTTTTGATCGCCTCGCCAAACGATCTGCCGACGAATTTCATCGGCGACCCTTTGCGCCTTGGCCAAATCCTGATCAACCTCGTCAACAACGCGGTCAAGTTCACCGATCGTGGCGAGGTGGTAGTAACAGTTGCGCCGGAGGAGCAGTCAGCGGGTCGGTTGAAGATAAGGTTTTCGGTCCGCGACACTGGTATCGGGATGACCCCAGAGCAGGCCGCTCGTCTGTTTCAAGCATTCAGCCAAGCCGACACTTCGACCACCCGCAAATATGGCGGAACCGGGCTCGGCCTCTCTATTTCCAAACGGCTCGTGGAGATGATGGGAGGCGAAATCTGGGTCGAGAGCAATCCTAGCGCGGGTAGCACCTTCTTCTTCACCGCTTGGCTTGGGATCACCTCAAGTGAGCCCAAGGGAAAGCGTTTCGTCCCGGACCTCTCAGATATCCGGGCGCTGATAATCGATGACAACGCATTAGCTCGCGAAATTATGACCGAAAGACTCAAGGCATTCGCGATCAAAGTCGACACTAGCTCCTCAGGAGAGGACGCAATCCGCCAACTCTCCGCTGCCGACACGTACAACCCTTATCAGGTAGTCCTGATCGACTGGCATATGCCTGGCCTGGACGGCCTTGAAGCCAGCCGCATCATCAAGCACGGCGGGCTGTTGAAGCACATTCCTAAGGTCGTTATGGTCACTGGCTTTGGACGAGAGGACATCCGCACGCAGGCCGAGGAGATGGGGATCGAAGGCTTCCTGTTGAAACCGGTCAGCCCATCGCTGCTCTACAACACTCTGGTGGACCTGTTCGGGGTTGCCGAAATCGAGGACCAACGTTTCCATGAGAGAAAGCATGATGGCTCAGTGCTTGTTGCCACGGGAATCCGTGTTCTGTTGGTCGAAGACAACGAGGTGAATCAGCAGGTTGCGAGAGAACTGCTGGAGAGCGCCGGAGCAATCGTCACCGTGGCCAACCATGGAGGTGAAGCCGTGAAAATCCTGACCAACGGAGACCAGGCTCCAGCGTTCGATGTGGCGTTCATGGACTTGCAGATGCCCGAGATGGATGGGTTTACGGCAACCAAGCTACTACGGAGAGACCCACGTTTACAGAAGTTTCCGATTATTGCAATGACCGCACACGCCCTCGTGGAAGAGCACCAGCGCTGCCTCGACGCGGGCATGAACGACCATGTGTCAAAGCCTATTGACCCCGATAACCTATTGTCGACCTTGATGCGATGGGCGAAGCCCCAGCCCAAGCAAGTACTCGCCTCCCAAGCCTCGTTCCGCCCTATAAAAGCGTCCGAGGAAGTGGTCCTGCCAGAAATCGCGGGGATCAATCTTGAGGATGGACTGAAGCGCGTTGCCGGGAACAGGCAGCTCTACCGCGACCTGCTCGGGCAGTTTGCCGCCAAACAGGGCAATGCAGCCGCCCAGATTTCAACGGCGCTCGAAAGTGGCAACCACGCAGGAGCTGAACGCATTGCCCATACCGTGAAGGGCGTTGCCGGCAACATTGGAATCACGGAGGTGCAGTCTGTGGCTCAAAAGCTGGAGAAGGCACTCTGCGACGGCGCGATAAATGCTTCGGCGCTGCTTGTTGAGTTCGCAAGCGTGATGGGCACGCAAGTTCATGCTATCGAGAAAGCACTGTTCGACTCAGCAGCAGCAGCTCGGCCGGTAGAAGTGCGGACTTGGCCTTTCGATAGAGAGGCCTCGGCCGGCGCGATTGCCCGGCTCAAAATCTTGCTCGAACTGAGTGACGGCGAGGCCGAAGAGGCATTTCGCAGTCTACAGGAAGCTTTAGCAGGTGTCATCGAGAAGCCGTACTTGGACGGTCTGAGGGCATCGATCAACGATTTCGATTTTGACGCGGCGCTGGTGAAACTGGATGAGATTGCCAGACGTTGCGCAAGTTGGAGTGACTGATGAACAAGGCTGATCAGAAGCAGACTGTGCTGCTGGTGGATGATGCTCCTGCCAACATTCAAATTGTGAATTCGATTCTGAAAGACATCTACAAGATCCGCATCGCAACGAGCGGTGCGAAAGCGTTGGAACTGGCAAAAATTACACCTCTGCCCGGCCTAATCCTGCTCGACGTTATGATGCCGGACATGGATGGGTACGAAGTGTGTACACAGCTGAAACTGGGGCAGGATACGCGGGATATACCAGTCATATTTCTTACCGGACAGACGCATGTGGAGGAGGAGACAAGGGGATTTGATGTCGGCGCCGTGGACTACATTCATAAGCCGTTTTCTGCTGCGGTCGTAAGAGCGCGGGTGCAAACTCATCTCGTGCTTCGCGGGATTCGCGAACAGCTCGCAGAGCAGTTGCTCACGGTCCAAAAGGAATTGGAAACAGCGCGGCAGATCCAATTATCGATTCTTCCATCCGAGATCCCGAAAACCGAAGGTCTGGACATTGCTGCGCGCTACGTCCCCATGGCCGCGGTTGCCGGCGACTTCTACGACTTCATTGTCGTGGATGAGAAACATATCGGGATTCTGGTGGCCGATGTTTCCGGACACGGAATGCCTGCCGCGCTTATCGCCTCGATGCTGAAGATTGCGCTCTCCGCCCAGGGGACGCACGCTGCTGATCCGGCTCAAGTGCTGTTAGGCCTGAATCAAGCGCTGTGCGGAAAGTTCCAGCACCACTACGTCACGGCCGCGTACCTGTTCGTGGACATGCAGAAACGAACCCTGACTTACGCGGGCGCAGGCCACCCGCCCTTGCTCCTGCGGGAGGGGTCATCCAAAGGCGTGCGTAATGTGGTGGAAAATGGTTTGTTTCTCGGAAGATTTCCGTTTGCGACTTATTCTTCACTGGAGTTGCCGCTCAAGGCTGGTGATCGGGTCTTGCTCTACACCGATGGAATTTCGGAAACGACGAACCCGGCGGGGATCGAGTTTGGCACAGAATGCTTAAAGCAGTTTCTGGCGGTGGAGCAAAGCACGTCCGCAGATCATTTCGCCGGTCAACTGCTTGAGGAGTTGTCCCGCTGGTCGGCTCGAGGGTCGGGTGAAGACCTGGATGACGATATTACGATGGTGGCAATCCACGTAAAGAGTAATTAAAGCAGTGTCGAAGTGACCATCCCGGAAAATCGGTCTGGTTTCAAAAATCAGCGTGGCTCGCGACAGAACATCGCGAGGAGGGTGGCGCCGGCGTGTGGAAGAAGACGATGACTTTTCCCCTGACAGGGTCAGGCACCCCCATGAGCGGGTCCCATCCCGCGCCTTATCTTGCCAATTTGACGAAGCTCGACGGCTTCGATCTAATGGCCCGCTATCGCGCCGCCCGCCGCGGGGGGAATTTCTTCGACGGACTGGCGATCGGCCAACGTGTGGTATTCCTCTTGACCGATATCGCCGGGGCCCGTGCCGAAGCCCGAGCACTCGCCGTCGACGTGCAAGCCGCCTTCCGCCAGTATGCACCCGATCTCTTTGGGCCGTCCGGGGCGAATGAATCCGAGGCCATCGCCACCTTGGCGTATGAGCTCAACCGATCCCTGATTGAGGCTGCCTGCGGGGTTCACTTTACTCCCGCCTTTCTGGGTTGTTTCAGCCTCGCACTGGGTATCCTCACGTACCACAATGCAGGTCTCCTCGCCGTATTTCACGATGCGGAGGGCGCACGAATCCTTCAGTCGAGCGGCATTCCGCTGGGTCTCTTCACCCACATCACCTATGAGCCGGAGGTCCTGGCATTCGAGCCACGAGCCAGGCTGCTTCTTGTAACCAAGGCAGTAATGGAGAGCCCGCGGGGAGCGTCCGAGTCTGGCGCAAAGCGCGTCGAGCAACTGCTCGCAAACGTCAAGGCGGACTCGGCGTCGCAAATCTGTGAGACCGTGCTGCAGCAGGCGTATGCCTTCGGGAACCATCCGTGGACTCGCTTCTATGACCTCCTGCAATACGGGAAACATCTCGGCAACGACGACTTGACCGCGGTGGCGCTGGTGCGCGACTAGAGTCCCCCTTCTGGAAATCAACCCCTCCGAGCCGGGAGGCAATTCATGAGCCTCCGTCTGTCCAATGACGTTCAACTCCCGAGATGAACGAAGGTGGTTGCGACGTGAACGTGGACGTCTGCTACAAGCCGTTGAAGTGAAGAGGCGAAGCGTTACTTAGCCTCGATCCCGTCTCTGTGGTCTCCGCGCATCTACTTTTCTTTCGCGTCCCCCGGCTCCGCATTCAACGCCACGATTGCGACGAAATCAACCAGATGGCCGGGCCCAGCCTCTTGCAGTTCTCTTCCCCGCGAGTCCGCGATTGTCAGAAACTGATGATCGTCAAAAAGCGACGTACGCTTGCACCATCGGCACCCAACCCGTCATCCCTGCGGTATAGGGAGTAAAGCCCCCGCTATAAGGAGCTCTCCGTTGATATGGAACACCTCTGCGTTGAGCCACAGCCGCTCTGTCGGAAGGTAATACCACCTTAGTCCGGCCCCATACTCATAAGGGTCGCTGAACTGCCCGCGCACCCATGATCCGCGGACATACGGCATCAATTTTTTCGGCTTGACAAAGTAACTCGCCGAAACCTCAGCGCCGTGGTCAAATGTGGATCCGAGCGGAAGCGGTCCGTCGGCTACGAAATCATTTAGCCAGCGCAGGAAGTATTGCCCGTTGACCGCAAGCCCGTTCCATTTGATGCCGCCGTCAATTGCCGACATCTTATACGTGGCATCCTGGAGTGTTACACCCGGCGCAAACGCTCCGGTCGCGAAGGCCTGCACGCCGTCGGAATTGTATATTGAGGTGTTCTCGGGACTGGATTGGTCGAGATCTGAAAAACGGTTCTCCCGGGATCTTGTAAACGAGGTACCTAGTCGAATGCGAACTTTCCTGGAGGAGAAATAATCATCGTACATGTTGCGTGATCTACCGGGTGGCCCGTAGGCTCCCAGCGGCTCCCACCAGACGCTGCCGGCAACCAGCAGATTCGTATCGATCTTGTTTGCCGTGATACTTATGGTATTGAGACCGTTGCCGACCATCGCCAGGTAATTCAGTCCCTTCACGGGTTGTCCGCTCATCCAGACGCCCTGAGTGAACCCGGGGCGGAAGAAGTTGTCAGCCATGGTCCTATCATTTGCCGTGAAAAATGGAAACGTGCCAACCAGTGATCGGCTGCCCGGAACGCCAAAGTAACCTCCGGTTAGCGTGAAAGCCTTGCTGAATTGCCAGCCAATGTTGCCGGCTACGACGATCGACGCCGCCCCGGCGGATGTCCAGATGGTGAAGCTATATGGCGCCCTCTTGTCGAAGATGTAGCCGCCGAAGACCATCATTGAGCGATTTACCGTAATATCGTTGCGCTTATGAACATCGTAGGTAACGCCCAGGTGGTCAGTGAAAGTACTGGCGCTATTAAGAGTGTTGAGATATCGCACTTGGGTAGTGCCCTGGAACTTCAGCAGGAAAGGCACCTCAGCGTCTTTCGGGAGCTTCCCCGATTATGATTCCATCTCGATAACGATCGTCGATTGCTCTGTAGTGCGGGAACGGATTGCGGCTGCGCGGCTGGGGCGGGCGGAACGGCGAGACTGTTGACCGCCGTTGCAAGCTCCTGTGCGGCAGCAAGGCTCTGTTGTGAGGAAGATGAAGGATCTCCTGTTATCGGAGTCGCAGGCGAACCCAACTGCTGCTTTAGATCGTTGACTACCTCAAGCAGCATCTTCTGCTGTTCCTCAACTTTATTGAGCTGCTCTCGTAGAGCGATGTTATCGGTCTTGAGCGCCGTGACTTCGCTCGCCAGGCTACCAGCCGCAACATCCGGTGACTGGCCGTATGCGACAGCCGCTAAACCCATCATGAGGGCTGCCGAGAAGACACAGGATTCACACTTTATCTGCATGGCTGTTCAGGTCTCCCACGGTTGCTGCCCAGCCGATGACGTTAGCCGGGAATTGGTGAGGAATATCGGTTGCGACTGTGGCCGCCCTTCCTTCGTCAATGGCGGCTTCGTCGGCGGCGTGCGCTCCTATAGTCGCGTTGAAGGAAATGGCAATGCGGGGTGTTTCTCCTGCGTAAGGGTGAACCCAGTGAAATAGCCAGCTGGGGAACACAACAAGTAATCCGGCTTGTGGCCGGACTCGAAAAGGCTCTCCGTACGGATCGCCGGGTGCGCTCACAGCTTCCGCGCCAGCACGCGGGTCGAGAAATTCCAGCATGCCGCTGAGTGGCCGATCAGGATTCTCCGCACCGCCATCCACGTAGTACACTCCAGACCACGCGCTGTCCGGGTGCGAATGGGGCGCATGGTATGCACCGGCGCGACAGACCGTTCCCCATGCAGTAATGGAGAGCGTCCCCTTGAAAGCATCCTGGCCCGTCGTTGCACAGATCATGCGGCGGAGAGCCCAAATAATCCATGACGTCAATGCGGCTACATTGGCGTCGGAACGATGAAGGAAGTCGGGGCGCGAGTGCCAACCTCCGATGTTGCTCCGCCCCAGACTTGGATATTGCGCTTCCTCGTTAAGGATCAGCGCATGCAGCCCCTGATTCATGGCCTCAGCATCTGGCAATCGAGCTCGACCAATCAAAGTGGGGAATGTTGGCGTGACGTCGAGTTCCATAGGTCAGTCTCCATCAGCAGAGAGTTACAGAAAGCGCGAGTCCAGCTTCACTGGTCTCCTTGTACTTACTGTTCATGTCCTTGGCGGTCTGAGCCATCGCGGCGATCGTGGAGTCCAAATCAACCCGATGCCGGCTGGCGATCTCATTGGTGGCGATTACATAAGCGGTCCATGCCTTGACCGCGCCGAATGCGCATCGCTCGATGCACGGAACCTGAACAAATCCGGCCACCGGATCGCAGGTCATTCCCAGGTGATGCTCCAATGCGGACTCCGCGGCGTTCTCGACGACTCGGGAATCCGCGTCGTGTGCAGTTGCGGCCAATGCCGCTGCCATTGCCGATGCCACACCGATTTCCGCCTGGCAGCCGCCCTCGGCAGCAGATAGCGTTGCATTGTGCTTGCATAGGTAACCAATTGCTGCTGCAGCAAGCATGCCCTGTCGAATTTTGTCCGCGTCAAGCTTACGACCGCCTTCGCCCAGAGCATAGACCACAGCCGGCATGACTCCGGCGGAGCCGCCTGTCGGCGCGGTGATGACAAGGTGGCCCCGCCCGTTCTCTTCAGAGCCCGCCAGAGCGTACGCCGAGACGACGCCAATTCCGCGTTCCGTTTGGTATTTATCATCCATGGCGCGTTTGTAGACTGTTGCCGCTTTGCTGTGCAGCTTGATGGGACCGGGCAACACACTATCTTCCGGTGCGGCAAGTCCTGACTTCACAGTGGCGACCATTGCGTTGGTGATTTTGTCGATGAAGGCATAGACCTCCTCCTGACTTCTCCCCGGGATCGCCATCTCATTGGCGAGAATCACTTGTGCAATCGTCAGATTGTTTTGATCCGCGTGCTGGCGCAACTCCTTCATTGTCGAAAACGGATACTTTGGCGGATTCTTCTTCGGAGGCGTGTAACCTTTCCACTCGATGAATCCCCCGCCCACCGAGTAGTATTCCTGCTCAAGCAGCACGGTGTTCCCGGCCATGAGCTTGCACGTCATTGTGTTTGGGTGAGGGAAGTCACCTTTGACGGAATCGAATACAACGTCTTTGAGCGACACATTCACAGTCTTTGCACCGAGCTTGACTGGGAAAGACTGGTCGGGGTTGTCGCGCAAGCCGTCGAGAAATGCGGGATCGACGGTTGCCGGTTCCATCCCTATCAACCCCGCGAGGGAAGCTCGCTCTGTGCCGTGTCCCTTGCCTGTGGCGCTGAGGCTGCCGAACAAATTAACCTTGAGCGCGGTCGCTTTGGCGAGTTGGTCCGCCGGCAGCTTTGTGCATCGCTGGTAGAAATCGTAGGTAATGCGCATCGGGCCGATTGTGTGAGAACTCGATGGCCCGGGCCCAACCTTGTAGAATTCGTCCAGCGTCGTCATCACGGGTCCTTTTTGTTCCTTGACGACGTTCAAGCTGGGAGAAAGCTCCACATTACCTGGCCCTCCCGCCACCCCCTTCGGCTCTGCACTCGGCGCTGGTGCCGTGGCCCTGGCTGTTTTGTCTTGGCAAGAAATTTGTGAGCCGGTAATCACGACCGCAGCGCCCACCACCGCGCTGCGCATCAGGAAGGTGCGACGATCCACTCCGTGGGGAATCACCAGCGAGTCCAACTGATCCGTGAGGTCCAGCGGATCATCCCGAACGGGTTCGCGGGGTTGCTCGATCGAGCTGAGCTTGTCGGCAGATATCTTATTTTCATATTTAGACATAATGGACCTCTCTCTTTCTACCTAGATACGGTGCGTAATGCCTGCTCGATCGGAGATGAAAGCAGGTTGTGCGTGGCACACCCTACGCGACTTACCCTAGGCTTGGATCCTGATTTAGCCAACTAGGAGTTTCCCTAGGAAGCCCCGCCCCCGTTCCAGCATCGAATCCGAGGATGGTCGCCACCGCGTAGACAGTAAGGAATCTAGTCGCGTCGAAGAACAACGTCAGCGCCATTTGCGGAAGCGCACCCCGGCCAAGGCCCCGGAAGAACTGAGGCCCAGTTTTGTAACCAATGGAGAACAGGAACAAGGGAAAAAATGTTGTGCCAAGAACACTTGGTACGACGATGGCAATCGGTCCCACCCAACGCCCGACAGAAAGCACCCCACAATCGGTCCCAGCTTGAATGAGCCTATGCGAAACCTGCCCGGCAGATAACCCGCAGCCAGAGTCAGAAACAGCGCCAATTGCGGATGATCTCGCAGAGCGTCGCTAATCCATTCCATTGTCGTCGTCATTCAACGAAACCTCATACGGTTGAGCAAAGAAAGACGCGTGGCCTTTGATCTGATGGCCCTTGAGATACACGAAATCCTATCGCGCGAAACTCGCTTCTGGGTGATTAGTGACCATTCGTATAGGGGAAGTCGGATCGAGGCAACTGGGAAAATCACTAGCGTTCCCTCCACTTGGGGCGGTACGGTTTATCCGGTAAGGGTTGACGCTGGCGCAACGGTGTTCGGCTTGCGCTGTCGCCGGAGATGGATAACCTTAAGGGAGCCGGTTGTACGTCCGAGTGGATCACTTCCGGGTTGCCCGTGAACACGCCCGCGATCCAAAAGACAAGAGTTGGCCATTTACCCGCTCGGCAGGTGCCTTGGCGATGTTTCACCATCTTAGGGATTCCCCTAGTGGCAAGGTGCCGAGCATTACCTTGAAATGATTGTGTGAGCTAGGTTTGGGGACTGATTCCTGTGTCGATTACGAATTATGCCGTCGGTTTGACAGACAGAGCAAAGAGCTCAACTGCTGGCAAGCTGAGCACGCCCCGGGCGCTCGCTCCGCTCGCAGTTATCTTTGCGCTGGGTAGCGGAGCGGCGGGAACTGGAACTTCGCCGCCCCGTGTTTTTTCGCTGGAGTCGAGGCGGCGACTAACGGAGCGTCATCGCACGATGGTGCTTACGCTAGCGATAGCGGCCCGAAATTGGAGCAAAAACATGCAGTAACCACGAACGGAGGAGACGATGAAGAGAACGATGATGAGAACCAGGACAATGGTGTTGCTCAGCTTCGCTTTCATCTTTACGGTTGCGGGCAGCCGGTGCACATTCGCGCAGGATGTCCGGTACAACTTCGACCGCAGCGCTAATTTTTCCAGCTACAAGACGTATAAGTGGGTCGACAACCCCAACGCCCAGAAAATGTCCGATCTGGCAGATAGACAGTTCAAAGCCGCGGTGGACGCAGAGCTTGGCAAGAAGGGTCTGACAAGGGTCGAGTCTAACGACGCCAACCTTTACATCACGTACCAGGCAGCGCTGCAGCAGGAGAAGCAGTACACGTCTTTCGACAGCGGCTGGGGCTATGGTCCGGGCTGGGGCTATGGCAGGTACGGATACGGAGGGGGTGGAATGACCACAACGAATACTACGACCATTCACGTCGGAGGGATCGACCTGGACATATACGACACAGCTAAGAAGGCGCTGGTGTGGGAGGGAACGGCATCCAAGACCCTCGATGCCAAAGCAAAGCCGGACAAACAGCAAAAGAACCTCAATAAAGCAGTTACAAAGCTGCTGAAGAATTATCCGCCTCCGGTAAAGACGTAGTAGCACGGATCTTGCTGCTGGCCACGGAAGTGCAGTAACCACGACCGGAAGGTTGGAGGGCAATCTGTTCCTCGCAAGCGAGCACGCCACCGATGTTCGACGTCTTACTTTGTCTTGCGCTGGGTGGGAAACGAAATGAGTATCCTGCCTGTAGCAAATCACGATCGGTATCAGGAGCCAATCGCCATGACGAGGTTTGGACAAACGCCGAAGACCCCTCTCGGGGCTGTGTTTTTTCCCGAACCTGGAGTTGCTCTTGTAGCCGCGGCACAACTCGTCCTGCTCCTGACACTGATCTTGTGTTCCAGGGCATTCGCACAAAATGAACATAGAGCGGGTTACATCCGTAGCTCACAGCCGTCACTCTTGAACTACCAGGAACTGGTTGCTCTTGAAGAGCAGGAAACAATCGATCCTGCTTTGGCCAAGAAACTCAACACACTATTGACGACGCCGTTTATCAATAATGAGGCGTACTTCTCCGGGGTAAAACCTCTTCGCCCTGATCTCAAGGGTATAGGCCCCTCGCTGCGCCTTGTCGAATGGAACATCGAGAGGGGAATCCAGTTCGACGAGATCAAGGCTTTGCTAACTGATAAGCAAGGCTTCCTTGCGAAGGTACACAGCGATGCTGCCAACAACACGAACACCGCGAAGATGGACGACCAGGTGCTGAGTGCGCAGATGGACATCCTCCAGTCGGCAGACGTGCTCGTGCTGAATGAGCTCGATTGGGGCATGAAGAGAAGTGATTACCGCGCCGTGGTAAAGGATCTCGCCGCTGCACTCAAGATGAATTGGGCGTATGGCGTCGAGTTCGTAGAGATTGATCCGAAAGTGTTGGGTACCCAATCGTTCGCGGAAGTGGAAAATGAAACCGAACGCAAGGAATTGGAGGAACTGTACAGCACCGACAAGACGCGGCTTCTCGGGCTGCATGGCACGGCTATTCTTTCTCGCTATCCTCTTCGGGATGTGAAGCTCGTGCCCTTCAAATATCGGGCTTACGATTGGTACAACGGCGAGAAGGAATATGGATCCGTCGAGGCCGGGAAACGCAAGGGGGCAAGCCTGCTCCTCGGAGAAAGCATCGTGCGCGAGGTACGCCGCGGGGGTCGCACCAACCTTATTGCGACGATCGAATTGCCTGATCTTCCCGAACACCAGGTTACCATTGTTGCTACTCATCTTGAGAATCGCACGACGCCAAAGGGCCGGGTCAAGCAGGCGGATGAACTTTTTGACATGATCCGCGCGATTCACAATCCCGTGGTCATTGCCGGAGATATGAATACGACAGGGACTGACGGATCGGTTATGAGCATAAAATCGACGCTGCTGAAAAAGATGAACGATCCTTCGTTTTGGGCGACACAAGGAGTTAAGTACGCGACAGGAGCGGGGCTCATCATGGGCGTTAGCAGTTTCGCCTTCAAGCGGACCAAGTTCCAAGGCGACCCGACTGCATCAGGAGTTCCTTTACTGGCGCCCAATCCTGAACAGGGATTCTTTAAGGATCTCGGTAAGTATCGTTTCGATGATGGGACCCGCATTGATTTTCGCGGGGATGAGGAACTTTCGGTGAATGACCGCTCGGGGACATTGGGCAATTCGAACGAGCGTGCCAGCAAGGGATTTGTGACGACATTCGCATTGCCCCGAACCTTCGGGGCAGTGGGGAAATTCAGGCTCGACTGGATATTTGTGAAAGGCTATTTGAAAGATGATCCTGAAGCAGCTGACTCCTATCGCTTTGCGCCAGCCTTTGCACGCACCATGAACGAAGCGAACGAAGCGATGAGCGAGCCTCTATCAGACCATGCTGCCATCAGCGTAGATCTGCCGATCACGCGGCCGGCTTTGGCGGGGTCGAAGAAATGAGACCCTCGTGCCTGAATCTGACGGGCGCCGAGAACAACGGGTTCATTGAACGACTTCGGTTTCCGGCCAATCGCCAACGAGCGAGTCGCAATCCCGATGAGAATCTATCTCCATATGTGATCGTCACTGTTGTTTGTGACAGTATCCAGGATCTCAATTCGCTCACTAGCCCCAAGTCGTCGCTCATTTGTCAAGCGCGTGCTTCGCTCGCAGCGCACGCGGTGCGTGGTACACGTGATGCTTCTGGAACACGTAGTGCCCGATCAACCATCCCGCGGTGCCGCCCACAAGTACGTCGCTCGGGAAATGTTCTTGTCCCAGGACGCGCGTCAGGCTTACCCCCGAGGCGACAAAGTACACTCCCACTTGCATCCACTTCGACGGATACTCGCCTGCCAATACCGCTGCAAGTGTCCACGCCAGCATGCTGTGTGACGATGGAAACGAGCCGTTGGAACCTGCGGTCGACGAAAAAAAGTCACCTGCCGCATTGTTGTAGAGAGGACGCTCCCGCCGAAAGATGATTCTCGTGACTTCCTCCACCACCAAGCTATCTGCAAGCGCTTCACCGCTCAAGATGCCCGTCTCGCGCGCGTGGGCACTGCCATCGAAGAGTCCAATGCCATGCAACCCAACCGGCACGGCCATCTCGCAGCCTAATAGATAGTTCGACGCATTCACACTGTCCTTGTTGAAGCTTCGGTCGCGCGATACGTTGCGCATGGCGTCCGTGTCGGTTGCCAGTGTCAAACCGGTCGCCGCCCCCAGTGGCAGCAGCCAAATCAGGTCATGAGTCCTGATCCGCACCGGGCTCGTCCAGATCGGAATCTGATCCTTGAGGATCGCCAGTGGCAGCCCCTTCTCGGACACAGCAATTTGCGCTGCCGGAGCGTCAGGCAAGGCATCTTCCGGTGCAACTGTAGGAGTGGCCACAGCAGCGGCGAGCGGGGTCACGGGACATATACACGCCGAGATGCAGAAACAGGTCGCAATGCATCGGAGAATACCGCGAATTGAGATCATGCCAGCCATCCGTCATCGTCAAGCAAAATCCAACACGTGCGGTTGGACCCACCGTAGTCCTCAACAAATAAGCCCAGCCGAGTCTCGCGTGCGGTTGGACGTCGACGCCTCATCGCGATTGCAATTCGCCGGTCCTTTGTTGAAACGTCGCTAACCCCGGAGATCCAGCTGATCGAGTAGTGACAACTTTATTCTCATGCTCCCTGGGCACATACCCCTGTCCGGCCCCATCCGTCCTCCGTGGTCAACTTTATTGCGACGGCGACGGCAACGGCGGGCTTGAGGACTTCTGGTGCTTCTTTGCGATCGCCTGCCCAAGATCCGGGAGGAATTCCTTCACCACGCTGAAGGCAATATTGCTGGACATTGTAATGCCGAAACTTACAGCTCCATCCCCAGCGGAATTCTGACTAGACGGCTGCCAGAGCCGAGACAAAAAGGCCCCGGCCGCTACCCCTCCCAATTGCGAGACGGAAATATACCGGTTTCCGTTATCATGGCGCGCCAAAATGCCACTTTTGAGGGCGTATTCAATGCGTGGCCACGTAGCCTTCTTGCCAGAATTGAAGTAGCGATTGTCTTCATGCAACGCGCTGCTCAAGCCAAACGTCACCGTGCGCTGAATCGCGTATTGGCCTTCGATATTCGCAAACCGTTTGCCGTAGCCGGATGCTCCCTGTTCCCATTCCGGGGGTTTGTCGTGCCACTGGTCGATTCCTGCCGAAAGTCCGGCCTTGGCCAAACCCAGCGGGTTCACCATGGTTTGGAGGTAAAGTCTGGTTCTTTCCCGCTGCGTCATAGGCCGGAATTCTGTTGCCTTTTTTGTTCCTGCCATGTTGAGGTAATTCAACAGATAGGCGACGCCCTTGTCGCCGGGGCCTGAATTTTTTGAAGATGTGGCAGCGCTCTGGTCCTGTGCCAGGACGGGAGAAGCTAGAAAAGCGCAGAGAACCAAAGCCGCACTGAGCTTCACCTTATCTTGCGTGGTCTGCGCGATATTCTGTGCGAAATTGATGACGTTGGGTTTCACTCCTAGATGATGCTTCAGTAACGGAGGGCAGCGCAGTAGGAGTCGGAGAATCGCACGCCACCTGGTCGGTAGCCGTCCGTAGATTGAGTAAGGGGCATATCCGCCGGACCGAAGGCTCCATGCTGAGCGTGTTGGAAAATCCGGAGTAGTCATTGGCTGGAAATCAAGACTGGTTCTAAGATCGCCTTTTTATATGTCACCATGTGATAGACCAGCATTTTGCCCGGGCGCCGTTCGCACCCGCAAATCATCGAGTTGGTGCAATTGCAACGTCAGATATCCGGCAAGCTGCTGATCATCTGTGATGGCTTGCCGGCTACCGCGGCCCGCGCCGCTTACATCAAGGTGACGCCGGGGCGATGACGACGAAACTCAGCAACAGCTTCCACGGCGTTCGAAGCGCGAGCGCCGAGAAGCATGTCCTGGTCAAAGTTGATGATCGCAGCCAGTCCTTCGCGGAAAACCGGATGACCCTCTAAGCTCAGGATACGAATGGGCTTGGCCTGAACCATTAAATAGCCTCGCTTCAGCAATTGTAATTATTTGTCTAGCGGCTGCAGCTAGGGGTTCTCCTAGTAGATGCCCCGGAAATGTATGCCTAATATTAAATCCGCGGAAGTACGTCTCTGCCATTCCGGAAACCTGGGATCGTAGCTTCGAACGTCCGAAGCCGATCTGGCAAGACCGCACTCCCTACCAGGACAAAGGAGTTCCCGTGTATTCGAAGGGTGCAGTGTCCCGATCTGTGTGGGCGATTCTCTGCATTCTCGCTCTCTTACCCGGTGACACCCTCGCATATCCGTCGCCAACTCTTCAGGCGCCTGCATCCGCGCCGCCAGCACAGGCGCAAAAGATCTCGCCCGAGCAACTCGATTCCCTTGTAGCGCCCATTGCACTGTATCCAGATCCGCTGCTTGCCCAAGCCCTCGCAGCATCTACCTATCCCCTCGAGATCATTCAGCTCCAACAGTGGCTGCAGAAGAACAAAAACCTGATGGATAAGGCGCTGGCAGATGCTGTAGCGAAAGAATCTTGGGACCCAAGCGTCCAGGCAATGGCCGCCTTGCCCGATGTCGTCAACCGCCTGGCGAACGACATTCAATGGACCACGGATTTAGGCAACGCATTCCTTGCCCAGCAGAGCGATGTCATGAACGCCGTTCAGCGGATGCGCAAGAAGGCCCAGGACAAAGGCAACTTGAAATCAACCGAGCAACAGAAGGTGGAGACCACGATCGTCGAAAACAAAAGTGTCATCGTTGTCGAACAGGCTAATCCGCAAGTGGTGTACGTGCCCAGCTACGATCCTGTGATGGTTTACGGGCCGCCAGTCTATCCTTACCCGCCCATCTACTATCCGCCGGCATGGTACTACCCGGCCGGCCTGGCTATTTCCTTCGGCGTTGGCATCGCGATGGGGGCGTTCTGGAGCGGCGGTTGGTGCTGTGGAGCTGGGTGGGGAGGCAACGACATCACCATCAACCGCAACAATAACTTCAATCGCAATTCGAACTTCAATCGCAATTCGAACATAGGGGGCAACCGCGGCGGCAACCTGGGCAATCGGGGGAACTCAGGCAATCGACCGTCACAACTGCCCTCGAACGGAGCCGGCGATCGATGGCAGCACAATCCCGCACATCGTGGAGGTGCGCCTTACCGCGACCGGGCAACGGCGGACCGGTTTGGGGGTAACACGCGCGGTGATTCGCTTGCCAACCGTCAGGCAAACGCCCGTCAACAGCTTGGCCGCCAGGGCGGCACTCTTGCCAGCTACCGGGGAGGTGGAGCCGGTTTGAGCAACAGGTCCGGCACCACTGGACTTGGCAATAGTGCGGGTGGAGGCGGTTTCGGCAACAGGACCGGCGCAGGAGGAGCGGACCGCATTGGAAGCCGGAATCTCTCGCGAAGCGGTGGCGGAAGCAGGGATGCCTTTGGCGGAGGTTCCCGAGGATACAACGGATCGAGCGCGCGCGGCAGCAGCAGTCGTGGTTTCTCCAGCATGTCGTCCCGTGGAGGCGGAGGCTTCAGTCGCGGCGGCGGAGGCAGAGGTGGAGGAGGGCGCAGATGAGCGGCGTATGTCGCTGGGAAGTGTTCACGGGAGCACTGCTATGGATACGAGAATGACCTCTCCGAATCGAATTCGCTTTGGCAATGCTTTGATGGCCGGCGCAGTGGCCTGTGCGTGTCTGTGTGCGTCGTCTCTCGTCTCAGCGCAGCAATCTCCAGCCGTAAAATCGTCCGCTCCTGCCGTTCCAACGGCTCCGGCAGCCAAGAGCTTCGAAAGTCCACAGCAGGCTACGAATTCCATGATCGACGCGGCGGAAAAGTTTGACGTTGGTGCGCTCATTCAGATTTTTGGGCCTGGAGGCGAGGATATCGTGTTCAGCGGCGAATTCGCGCAGGACAGAAAGCACGCCGCTGATTTCGTTGCCGAAGCTCGCGAAAAGAAAAGCGTTTCCGTGGATTCAGCCGGAAACCGCGCATTCCTTCTCGTTGGCAACGAAAATTGGCCCTTCCCTGTGCCGATTGTGAAAAGCGGCGACAAGTGGTCCTTCGACGCCAAAGCCGGCCGCCAGGAACTCCTCTATCGCCGCATTGGTGCCAATGAACTGGACGCCATTGCGATCTGTCACGGCTACGTGGAAGCTCAATACGATTATGCATTTCAGAAGCGTCAAGGTTACGAAGTGAACCAATATGCCCGCCGCATCATTAGCACCCCAGGCAATCAGGATGGCTTAGCCTGGCAAGACTCTGACGGCACATGGGCAGGTCCCATAGGCGAAAAGATCGCCCGTACGATTGAACAGGGCTACACCGTCGGCGCGGATCCGTACCACGGTTATTTCTTCAAAATTCTGAAGGGGCAGGGCCCCGCTGCGCCGCTCGGCGAAATGGACTACATCGTGAAGGGCGCCATGATTGGCGGTTTTGCCCTTGCAGCAGTGCCAGCCGAGTATGCCGTGACCGGTGTGAGAAGCTTCATCGTCAGCCAGGACGGCATCGTCTATGAACAAGATTTGGGACCGAAGAGCCTCGACGAATTTAAGAAGATGGAGCGATTCAACCCCGACAAATCATGGGTTCCCGTGCAGGACGCAGAACAAAGCAGCACAGACCAGCTAGCCTCGAACCCCTGAAGCTCGAGAACCACTATGCCCCTTCCGCAATCCGAAAATCCCTCTCCACCTCAGGGCCAAGCGACGCCAGCGCCTTCCTATAATCCGCACTCTCATACGAATACCCTGTTGTAGCCTTCATGCGCGAATAGGTTTCGACGCACACAGACGTCAACAATGGAGCGCTAAAACCCCTAGTTCGGCTGGAGCGATAAACGATTCGCCGTTCAATTTGCTCGTAATCCGGAAGTTTCACTCGTTATTTCTGGTGAGCGCATTGGCATGTTACGCCAACCATCATGGGGTCTAGAATTAGCGCCTGTAGCGTCGACATCTTCGGTGGTCGACAATGAATGGCTCGTGACGCGCCTCACAGGTCTCAAAGTGGTAGTCTGAGCCACTCGCTTTGCCGGTAGTTGTTGTTCATGTCCAAGTCGAGAGGATGCCCTGCTATGCCTAATCGCGTCTGCTGTTGGGTTGCGATCACAATCTTGTCGCTGGTTGCCTGCTTGCCCCTCCTCGCCGCACAGGAGTCTTCTCAACACGGTTGGTATGCGCCACTGACCAACGGCGACGGCCTGCGCTATCCGCTGGAAATCGGGCCACTCACGTGGCACGTGGTCGGCAGCGGCATTTATCCGGTGAAAGGCTCCGACGGACTAATCCATCTTGCGTACGCGCTGCAGGTCACTAACTCCTGGAGCCTAACCGCGACCATCAAGTCCGTCGAGGTGGTGGATCCGGCACGCGGCAATCAGGTAAGCGGCAAGAACCGCGTGCTCGACATCAAGAACGAAGACGTGACCGGCCAGGTGAAGCTCTTCATGTTGCCGGGAAGTATGAACAAAGAGAGCTACACCAACCAGATTCCGAGCGGACAGTCGGGTGTGATGTTCTTCGACGTCACCTATGAAAACATGAGCCAGGTACCGACGGCGATTGCGCACCGGATCACGGTAACGACTCCTCCGACTCCGGTCGGGACGGAGCACACGGCCGTCGGCCACTCTATCCCGATCGGCCGCGAGGCGATTGTGATCAGTCCCCCCTTAAAGGGCAGCGGCTGGGTCAACGGCAACGGATGTTGCCTGGAGATCGGCCCGCATCGATTCGTCACTAACCCAATGAATGGCACGCTTGATCCCAGCGAGACCTTCGCCATCGACTGGGTGCAGGTTGACGCTCATGGTCTCGCATACCGGACTGACGGCAAGAAGCCGGAGGATTGGATCGGTTATGGTGCTGAAATTACGGCCGTCGCGCCGGGCACAGTGGTTGAAGTGGTGCGCGATCTGCCGAACGTGACGCCGGGGAAGAATCCCGAAGGGCTGACAATCGCGCAGATCGCCGGCAATCGCGTGATCATCGACATGGGCTCGGGGTACTACGCGATGTATGCGCATCTTGCCCCGGGCAGCGTTCAACTGCACGTCGGCGACTACGTGCGGCAGGGGCAGAAGCTCGGCCTGCTGGGGAACACTGGCAACTCCAGCGCGCCGCATCTTCATTTTCAGGTGATGGACCGGCCATCGAGCCTGGACGACACGTCACTTCCGTTCGTATTCGACCACATGAATCTTGAGGGGCGTGTGTCGCTGGACCTGACAGCTCTGGACGAAAACACGGACAAGAAAATCGCGATACCCATGGACAAGAACGAGGCAAAGCGGCTCACCCGCGCGATGCCGCTCTCGCGCGATGTTGTGGGGTTTCAGTGAGGTTAGGCCCCTGTGTCGACCGGAGCAGACTCGAAGGCCCCTCAACGAAGGCGAAGGAGAACTTTCCCTGTCCATGGTCGGCCGTCCCTTTTAGGAGCAACTCCTGATGCTCGAACCCTTCGGGACGGGGAATCTCCCTCCTGTGTTTTCAATTCGCCTGACAGAGGTTGTGAACGCCAAAAATAGGTGGGTACGAGTCCGGGAAGGGAAGACACAGTATCGAGGTTCTGTAGTGCGTTCCTTTCTTTTTGCGTTCCCCGCGGGGAGCGATTGTGTTAGTCGTTGAGTCAATCTAGGCGCCGTGGTTTTGAACTTGAACAACCTCTTCGCCTGGTGGTTGGAAGCACCAGAGAGTTTTGTGCCGTAGTAAACCGCGTCTTCTCCTGCAAATTGGCGCGCCGTGTTTTCAGGAATATTCTGGTGTGGAGTTACTCCTACAGATTTATAGTTAAGCCGCCTGAGTACTGAAGCTGAACTGGTTTGTAATGCGTCGGGTTGCCAAGGCGATCGGTAAGCCAACGAACAAAGCGTGCCCGAGAACGCCGTTCAGCAAGAGCGGCAAAGACAAGGGTGATTTCACGACGGCTGTGTGCGGTAGTACGACAAAGTTCATAACAATGAATACCGCAGCGCCGTAGATCGTGCCCCACATTACCGCCTCCTTGCTTAGCATGGGCAGAAACCGGGTTGCTCTCACGTAGATAGCGGCGACCCCGAAGGCGACGAAAAAATGGGCAAGGAGACCAACCAAGGCGCCGGAAATACCCTTTTGAAAAGCGGCCGCTCCATAAAAGCCGCTGGCAATGAATTGCAGAACTTGGATCGGATTGAAGCCCGCAGCGAAGTAATAGGCCACGACGCCGTCAGCCGCGTCGAGTATTCCAGCGATGAGTCCGCCGTAAAATATCGCGGCACCCAGGGTGATCGGTTTCGATTTAGACATAAATCATCTCCATGCTCCATTTCTGGCACTCGTCCCGGTGACGGGTGAGTTAGGAGAGCTACAACCAAGAGCAAGCTGAGTACACTGTTTGCGATTCGGAAGTCGCAGCACGTCTTCGGATTTTTTCGCATCGCATTTCACCAAGTTTGCTATCAGCATTCAACAAAGAACTCCGCGCTGGTTCTGCGGAAGGTGGCCTAAGGCGGGCCGTGTCCCGTCGCATCAGGCGAAGATGCGCAACACACTCTGCTCGATTTGAGGCCAGGCGGTGGAACGCGGATCGATCAACTCGAAGTGTCCTGCCTTCGCGATTTCGACCAGGTGAACGTTTTCTTTCTTTCGTTTCTTCTGGTCGCAATAGTCCCTGCTGAATGGCGACGGCACAACGTCGTCTTCTAGGCCGTGGAATAACCACTGCTCGGCTTTGACCTCAAGGTGGGTCGGATCGGCCTCGTGGTAATGCTCGGGGACCTGGTCCGGTGGACCACCCAGAAATTCAACCACGGCGTTGGTGCCCAGGCGCAGATCCCAGGCGCGTCGCAGGTCCACCACTCCAGCCAAGGAGATCGCATGCTTGACCGACGCCTGGTGGCCGGCTAGACAGAGTGCCAACTGGCCGCCTGCGGAATGGCCCATCACGACGACCTTTTCGGCGTCGAGGTGGTACCGTTTCGATAGCTGCGCGATGAAACGATAACCGTTGGTGATGTCGGAAAATGTTCCGGGCCAGCCGCCGCCTTTATCTCCGACGCGACGGTATTCCAGATTCCAGGTGGCCACACCTTTGGCGGTCAACGCTGCGCACAAGTGACCCGCCTGCGTGAGATCGTACTCGTTGCGCCAGAAGCCGCCGTGGATGTTCATCACGACCGGGTGAGGTCCGTTGCCCTTCGGAACGCGCAGATCACCGAACTGGTGCGCGTCCGAGCCATAGGGCACCCGTTCGTCAGCAGGTGGAGAGGCCAAACTCAGAATGGTTTCGGGCCGCTGTATCTCGCCTTCCACCAGTTGGGCTTCGAGAAGAGTGAGTTCGCGTCCATCCAGACTTATATTTGTGGGAATCATATTCAATCCTTTCCGATCTGCGGGCGTACGGTTCCTTCGTCGGCGGTTGACTGGAGCTGTCTAAGCCGTGCGTTCACTTTGAATAGATTCTTGAGGTCGAATAGCGGCAATGACAAATATCCCCGAATTTCTGCCAAACTTGACGGTAACCGGCACCTGCCTACTAACGGTCTGCCGGGTATGAAAGAAGCGCATATAGACTGCCTTCGCTGGAGCCCCGCTGGTTTTGGCTGGTAACTTCAGCAAAGCTTTGCTGGCTCATGTACACACGTGGCAAGCACATCGACGGTCAACCGGTGATTTTTTTCCAATGTTAGGTGGAGTTCATCAAAGAGGGGTGAGTCGTTTCGTTGCCGATACCAATTGCGGCCCGCTTCCGGAGTGAGCCGGTCAAGGGAAAGCCCGCGATCGTAGCGTTTCGCATGTCTAGTTCTAGCTCGCAGTAGAGCTCGTTGAGCAGCTTATCCTTATCCGGGAAGTACCGGAACAGCGATTTAGCGTCACCGCATTCCTTGCTGCGCGGCGTAGTGCTTCCTAAAGAGACGCCTTGAGATGTCAGGCCAGAATTCGACAAATTCCGCGCCGATAATGCCTTCTGCGGTAACCGTGACCGCCCCGTCTACCGTCTGCTCAAAGCCTCGATCCGAAGCGGGATAATAAGCATTAGAAATGGCCCCGGAGATGAAGTTGCCCAGCACATTCGCGTAGTTTGGCCCCCAAGTGCCATTGTCGCGCCTACACCAGATGGTGGTGGCCGCGGAGTAGAGAAAGCGATGGGTGAACGTACCAGAGCCAAGACGAAAGTAGCGCGGATCTTCCTTGAAGACGATGGGGAGAATAGCGTTGCCCCAAAGATTGCCGTCTGCGGTGTCGAGATACGACGCACCAAAGCGCTTGAAGTAGCCCTGGGCTCCCTGCCCGAACCCTGGATTGGAATTCTGCGCCTGACTGAGACCGGCGACAAACGCGTCTGCGACGAAAACGAAGGGATCAATAGAGCTCTTATACATCAGGTGGAACTTCTGTCTCGGCGAGAGACTCGGCACACCGGCGGAACTCTCGACAGTGTTGAAGTTTGGCACTACCCCTAGAATGCGCTGGCGCTCTTCTTGCTTCAACACATCCGCTGAACTCACACCCGTCTTGACTGTCCCTCGGGGAAAGAGCGGGCCGTTGCCACTCGGCTTTCCATCCTGTTGTGCGGATGTGTTCCCCTGTTGGGAAACGGGAGCAGCAGGCAAGGAGGAAACCTCCGGCACCGCTTGAACTTGCGCCCATCCTTCCGCGGGCAGCAGCAACGTTACCACGATAACGGTGCCTCGGACTAGACGCCGGGTCGATGAAAGTCCTGCGTTACTTGAGGTTTCCTTCCAGCGTGGTTGACGACTGTGTCGTGCTGAACCGGAATGATCTCCTTTTGCCAGCTGCCGCCGAAGGTACTGCCACAATTCGAAGCAAAGGAGCAATGGGAAGGAGGCGCTAAGATAGGAGGCTCTCACAATTCCGCAGAGTTCAGCCGCAGACACGAGCAAACCATTGAACTTACGGATGCCCACCGAACGGGATCTAAGCAATGCCATCGTTCTCCACTGTCGACACGAAAGAGACGAACGTCGTAGAACCCGGTTTGCTGCGTTAAATCTAAGGTGTCGTCCACACTTCGCCATCTAAACAGACGGAATGGGTTGCGAATGGTTGCATACAAGGCGCACAATCTTGGGTTTCAAGAGCGAGTGGCTATCTTTAGGTCAAGATTTATCTTTCGGCCAACTTGTACACCCTGCCTGTTGCCGTGTTAGCTCAAGGTGTGCCTCAGAATAAAATTAGCTGAACGCTGCGCGGAGACGCGCCGCGGTGAACGGCACAGTTCGAAAACGAACGCAGGTAGCGTCGGAGGTGGCGTTGGCAGCGCTGCCTGAACGAGTGTGCCGGCCGCCTCTCCTGAACCAAGAGCCGGCTGGTCAGGGTGCTCCAACAGCTCAACCTGGATAGTCGGCGCCTCCGGAAACCGCAAGATGGGATAACTGTCCCAATGGATGCTGGTTGGCGTGCGCCCTAAGAGCCGAGGCCGGCTCCGGCTCACTGGACGCAATCCGCTCGATCCCATCCAGATCGAGGCGAATATGTTGTCTCACCCGGACGATCTCAGAGCCACAATAGCAGTTGTGGAACTCAGCCGCGAGATAGGCAACTCCCGGGCTCTGAAGCCTTACGCAAAGCGCGAGGTGATGCCGGGTAACCTGAAAGGTGCTGAACTCGAGTTTCGCCATTAGCTGGCAAGGTACTACCGTAATTGGGCGGTGCAAATCGGATGGGAACACTACACCAACTGTGTGATTGCCGCAGGTTGACCTCGAAAAGACCGGGTTTTCGGCTGCCCGGCATGGTACATCGCGAAGAAAAGGCTAAGAGGGAGAGATGCCAATGATAGCTGAGATCAAGATTCCCCCCATCCTCAAGATTGGGGGTGGGTCCTTCGCGACCGTAGCAGCGCTGCTCCCTCGCCTTCGCTGCAGACGTCCCATGATCGTGACTGACCCTTTCCTGATGAAGACTCAGCTTGCCGAAAGACTAGCCACACAGATAAGAGACGCGGGCTTGAGCTGTGAGATTTTCCATGAGACCGTGCCCGACCCGACGACGGCGGTGGTGGATGCGGGGGTTCGCCGGTTCGTGGAAGGCGCGCACGACAGCCTGGTGAGCCTGGGCGGCGGCAGCCCGATCGATACGGCAAAGGCCGTCGGCATGCTCGCCAGCAATGGCGGGAGAGTCCGAGACTATCGAGTTCCACACGAGATCCCATTAGCCGGCCCGACGCACCTGGCGATTCCGACGACCGCCGGGACCGGATCAGAGGTCACACGGTTTACGGTGATCACTGATGGGGAGGTGGGAGAGAAGCTGTTGATTACCGGGGACACCCTGTTGCCCTCCGCCGCTGTGGTGGACTACGAATTGACGCTGACCATGCCGGCCCGGCTCACTGCGGATACAGGCACTGACTCATTGACCCACGCGATCGAGGCGTTTGTTAGCCGCAAGGCGAATCCGTTTACTGACGCGCTCGCTCTGTCGGCGATGAAGACTATATGGAGAGAGCTGCCAACCTGCTTCCACCATCCTGGCAACGTGAAGGCTCGGGAAGCCATGATGCTCGCAGCGACTCAGGCGGGCATAGCCTTTTCCAATGCAAGCGTAGCGCTGGTGCATGGAATGAGCCGCCCGTTGGGGGCGCATTTTCATATTCCGCATGGGCTCTCCAACGCCATGCTACTGCCGGCAGTCACTGCCTTCTCAGCAGAGGCCGCCCTGGGCCGCTATGCGGAATGTGCCCGCACCATGGGCCTGGCACAGGCGCATGACAGCGATCGGGCGGCTGTCGATCGATTAACTCGCGCGCTGTACGAACGAAACGCCGAGTTGCAGGTGCCCTCGCCTAAACAATTCGGCATACTGGAAGAGCGATACGTCGCACTGGTAAGCACCATGGCCGCCCAGGCGCTTGCCTCGGGGTCTCCCCAGAACAACCCCCGTATCCCGACGGCGGAAGAGATCGAGCGCATCTACCACCAGGCGTGGCAATGAGGACTAGCGGCGCACCAGTGCCAGCGCCGTCAAATCGTCCTCGTTGCGTCCCTTGCTTTTATGGAAAAGGCCAAGGCTTAAATCGCGGAATTCGCGTGGAGAGGGCAACTTTTGGCATTTAAATCGCACGCGTGAGGAATCAAATTGCTGTTAAATCGAGGACGATGTGCGATGAGGTGATGAGGTCGGTGTGGCTGGCTCTGACGGCGTAACCAGCATGGAGAAGCACGCCGGCCCGCTATTCAGTCTCGGAGGATCCGTTCCAAGGTTGCCACTTTTGGCATTAAATCGGGGACGGAGTGCGTGTCTCAGCTTAGGGGTGCAGTCCAAACTGTCCGCGATTAACAGGCAATGTCGTTGGCATTAAATCGAGACAAATACCTGAAAACAATAAGGCGCCCCTTCGCGATTTAAGTCCAGCGCGACACCCGCGCACATCACCTACGCTCCCGCATGCCAGTTGGTCATGATCTTGCCGGGAATGGACGCTCGATGGACCCGTTTTCCAGACCCTTTGCCGCTACGATAGACACAGAGCAAACATGGCCGACGCAAAGATCCTCTCCCCTGAAATCCTCCTGCACATTGCAAAGTGCCTCAATCTCCCCCTCCAGTCGCTCATCGCCGTCATCGGCCTGCTCAACGATGGCGGCACCGTCCCCTTCATCGCGCGCTACCGCAAGGAGGCCACCGGCAACCTCGACGAGGTCCAGATCCGCGACATCGAGGAGAAGTTAGCCTACTTCCGCGATCTCGTCAGCCGCCGCGAGACCATTCTCGCCTCCATTCTCGAGCAGGGCAAGCTCACTGATGACCTTAAGGCTCGTATCGACGCCACCTTCGACAAGTCCGAGCTCGAGGATCTGTACCTCCCCTATCGCCCCAAGCGGCGCACCAAGGCCACCATCGCCCGCGACCGCGGCCTAGCGTCCCTCGCCGACTACCTCTGGGCGCAGCTCCCAGCAGCGCAGCCCCTCGCCGAATTCGCAGCCACCTTTGTCAGCCCCGAAAGGGAAGTGCCCACCGTCGAGGACGCCCTCGAAGGTGCCCGCCATATCGTCGCCGAGATCATCAGTGAGGACGCCGACCTCCGTAAGGCAGTCCGCCAACTCCTGTTCGAGGAAGGCATCATCGTCAGCAAGAAATCTTTCGACGCGGTCGATGAACAGGAAAAATTCAAGATGTACTATGACTATCGCGAGCCGGTAAAGACCATCCCCTCGCACCGCATGCTTGCCATTCGCCGCGGCGAGACCGAGTCCGTCCTCTACTTCCTCATCGAGATTGACCCGCTCCGCGCCACCTCCCTCGTCCGCACCCGTATCCTCCGCCAAACCGGGGACTGGACCCCGCACCTCGAGCTCGCCATCGACGACTCCTGGAAGCGTCTCCTCAGCCCTTCCATCCAGGGCGAGCTACGCCTCGAGCTCAAAAAGCGCTCCGACGCCGACGCGATCCAGGTCTTTCGCGATAACCTCCAGAACCTCCTCCTCGCCGCGCCCGCCGGGCCTATCTCTGTCCTGGGCATTGACCCGGGCCTCCGCACCGGCTGCAAGATCGCCGTCGTCGACGAGACCGGAAAGTTCCTCGCACGCGACGTCCTTTACCTTCATACTTCCAAGAACGCAGCCTCCGGAGCAGGCGACACCCTCGCTGCGCTGATCGCCAAATACAACGTCCGTGCCATCGCCATCGGCAACGGCACAGCCTCCCGCGAGACCGACGCCTTCGTCCGTGCCTTCCTTCGCGAGCGCGAGCTAAACAATCTCTTCTCCGTCACCGTCTCCGAGTCCGGAGCCAGCATTTACTCCGCATCCGACATCGCCCGCCAGGAGTTTCCCGAGCTCGACCTCACCGTCCGCGGCGCCATCTCTATCGCCCGTCGTCTCCAGGACCCGCTCTCCGAGCTCGTCAAGGTCGATCCCAAATCCATCGGTGTCGGCCAGTACCAGCACGACGTCGATCAGCGTCAGCTCCAGCAGTCCCTTGAGACCGTCATCGAGAGTTGCGTCAATCGCGTCGGCGTCGACCTCAACACCTCCTCCTGGACCTTGCTCCGCTACGTTGCTGGCGTCACCGAACGCACCGCGCTCAACATCGTCGCTTACCGCGACGAGCACGGAAAGTTCCGCTCCCGCACCCAGCTCAACCAGGTTCCCGGTATCGGCGCCAAAACCTTCGAGCAGGCCGCCGGCTTCCTTCGCATCCGAGACGGCGAGAACCCCCTCGACCGCACCGCCGTCCATCCCGAGTCTTACCCGGTCGTCGAGCAGATTGCCCGATCCCTCAACACCCCCATCGCCGAACTCATCCAGAGCCCTCAGCTCCTCAACAAAGTCGACGCAAAGCAGCTCTCTGCCGGGACCTTCACCGTCTCGGACATCCTCGAAGAACTCCGTAAGCCCGGTCGCGATCCACGGGACCAGTTCATCGCCCCCAACTTCTCCGAGGCCGTCCGCGAGTTCGCCGACGTTCAGCCCGGCATGGTCCTTGAGGGCGTCGTCACCAACGTCACCAAGTTTGGAGCCTTCGTGGACATCGGCGTCCACCAGGACGGTCTGGTCCACATCAGCGAGCTCTCCAACCGCTTTATCAAGGAGCCTTCCGAGGCCGTCAAAGCCGGCCAGATCGTCAAGGTCAAGGTCCTCAGCGCTGACCTTAAAACCAAACGCATCGCTCTCTCCATCAAGGCCCTCATGGGACCCGCTCAAGGCGGCCAGAGACCGAAGCAACAAGCGCACCAGGTGCCTCTGCAGCCCAGCATGAACGATAAGCTCGCCATGCTTTCAACCAAGTGGAAGCTTTCCTGATCCTCTTCCAGGCTTTGGTCCTGCCGGATATAACGTCGCCGCTCCTTCTAGCACCCAATATGCGGCCATCGAATCTTTTTCTGCAACGATGTATCTGTTATGGGATCCGACGCTCGGACCATCGAACCGTCACTCCGCCAGCACGACTCTAGGCGCCAACGGAGTGTATGTTTCCACACCCAGTACATGCGTTTCGATACCTGTACCACTCGGCTCGATATCGTGGAGTTTTAACAGTGATGCAATCAATTCGCTAGATCCGGATCAAGGGGTATCCGGCTGGCTCAATCAGAGTTGTGGAATAGGATCAGCTCAGCCGTTCGTGCCTGCGAATGGACCCTTCAGTTATCCATCGTGGACGGCAGTTGTCCACAACACCACACTCCAGTAGAGGCCTAAAAGATGAAGACACCGTATTTGGCATTCTTGCTTCTCCTATTCGGTCTGACAAGTCCTACGGGAAGCCAAGCCCAAACCACGTCGCCGACGTTCCTTCTCACGATCCAGGCCGTGCAGGCAACCGTCCCGGCGGGCGATCCTGTGAAGGTCCTAGTCAATTTGAAGAATATATCCAGTGAGCCTATCCCGGTCATCGGTACCGCATGGGGCGATTTGCAATATCTGGTTCAGGACAGCAATGGAAAGATCGCCCCGGAGACGCCCTACGGTCTCTGGGCACACGGTAAGGATCCTAAACATCCGTGGAGCGGAGGCGTCTTCTCGGGCAAGTTGGCACCGGGCAATTCCCTGACACCGGCTATCGACGAAGTCAGTAAAGCCTATAAAATGACCGCCCCAGGGAGGTACGCCATTCAAGCTATGCGCTGGGATCCGATTGCGAAAATGGAAGTCAAGTCAAACGTGGTCACCGTGACAGTGATTCCACAGGTGGAATAGCTCGGCGCAGATGCGCCGGTGGATCCGCAACCGTTAAGGTCGAGCCAGGCTACAGCGGCAACGCCTTCACCTGTAACTGCCAGGGCCATTCGTTTAACTGGGGCACCTGAATTTGACCTGACCTATCTACCGGCGATCCGAGGTTCTATTCAACTTATAGATGCTTCATTAGATGTTCGTAAGGCTTTACAAAAACTACAAAAGATCTAGACAACACACCCACTAGTAGGTATGATTGCGTACCAATTTATTGGTATGCAATGGCTCCGACGGAAATAAGACATGAATCGAAGACCAAGTTGCTCAACGCGGCCCTGCATGTAATCCGCGCCAAGGGGTATTCCGCCACGCGCATCGAGGACATTTGCGAAGCCGCCAACCTGACCAAGGGAAGCTTCTTCCACCACTTCGATAGCAAGGAAGCGCTCGCGCTGGCCGCAGCCGACTACTGGATCGAAGGCACGGGTGCGTTGTTTGCCTCCGCGCCGTATCACGCCCCCGCTGACCCGCTCGACCGCCTGCTGGCCTATGTCGATTTCCGCAAGGCCCTGCTCATGGGCGAGCTGCCCGACTTCACCTGCCTCGTCGGCACCATGGTGCAGGAGGTCTACGACACGCACCCTGCCATCCGCGACGCCTGCAATCGCAGTATCAGCGAGCACGCTGCGACGCTGGTTCCCGACATCGAAGAAGCCATGCGCCGGCGGGACATGCACCCGGACTGGACCGCGGAGAGCCTGGCGCTCTACACCCAGGCCACCATCCAGGGCGCGTTCATTCTCGCGAAAGCGAAACACAATCGCGAGGTCGCCGCCGCAAGCATCGACCATCTGCGGCGCTATCTGAAGTTGTTGTTCAATAAACGGTCAGGCACTGCTCTCCAATGATGGGAACGAGTGCAGCGTCCCATGCCGTCCCGGAGAACCCGATGAGCCGAAATGGATTCGCTGCAGTCGCATCCCTAATCCTCGCCCTCAGCTCTATCTCTGGCGCCTCGCGACAGATGTGGGCGCAGGATGCCAAAACTCAATATCCCAGTATGGCGCCGCTTGACCAATATTTGATCGCGGATCGGAATGCCGAGATAGCCCTTGCGCGGAGTGCGGCGCCTACATCAATATCACGCGATGCAACGGTTCTCGTCTTTGAGAAAAGTGGCTACCAGACCGCGGTTGAAGGGAAGAATGGGTTCACGTGCCTGGTTGAACGCTCGTGGATGTCTCCATTTGATAGTCCGGAGTTCTGGAATCCTAAGATGCGTGGGCCGATTTGTTATAACCCAGCTGCAGTGCGGACAATTCTTCCGTACACAACGAATAGAACGAGGCTGGCATTGACCGGATTATCCAAAGCACAGATCCGTGAAAACATCACAGCCGCGATCGCGAAGAACGAACTTCCGATGCCTGAAGCTGGCGCCATGTCTTACATGATGTCGAAAGCAGGAAACCTTGGTGATTCCGTCGGACACTGGTGCCCGCACCTCATGTTTCATGTTCCCAAGACAGACGAAGCGAGTTGGGGAGCAGACCTGGCAGGCTCACCGGTGTTGTTCAACGACGAATATCGCGACGTGCCGGAGCCGGAAATCATTTTCATGGTACCCGTTTTCCATTGGTCAGACGGCACCGCTGCGCCACACCAGACTTTTCAGTGAGGTCCTGGGTGTAGCTTTGATCGCTATTTGGCGTTATCTTCAGCGCTATTTGTCGTAACGCTGGGCCTCCAAGAACGATTGAGGAGTTAAAAGCCGGCGCTTAGTGAGAATCCAGATAACGGATAAGTGTCTGATTCTGCAGATTAATTTCGGTTACTAGAGTCTGGGCGCCTGTCTGGCGCAGGTCTTAGAGAAGATCCGACACTACGCCAAAAAATTCTGAAAGCAACACTCTCGGGCGTCTCATCTGATCGGCGTGCAGAAGCACAGACCGTTCCCATCCGGATCGGTCACCGCAAATTCACGAAGGCCCCACGTTTGATCGACCGGCGCGGTGTGAATCGGAGAGTCAGGTCGGAGCGACGTGTCCAGACCCCGCGCGCGAAAGGTCGCGTAACGCTCATCCACGTTGTCCACAAAAACGCGATTGACCGAACCGAAGACACCGTCTCCCGCATGGCGTGAAAGCAGCAGCTCGGCTCCATCTCTTATCAGATGAGCCACTCCGTTGGCCTTCTCACGATCTTCATCGTCGGGCCACTTCCACTCGAAATCGAGCACTTCCGTGTAAAAACGCACGGACCGCTCCAAATCACTAGACCTGACCACAGGAACAATTTTCATGACATTTTCCCTAGACGGCATGGCAAGAGCATACCGATTCGGTGTATCGATCTGCGATGGGCTATGGAAAAGTCTGAACTGACGCATTGTCACGGTCAATCACAAAGGATAGGCGAGCTCATCGGTACTGATCGATGCCTGCGATAACGAGCTAGGCGTGGATCGATTCCGATGAGTCAGCTTGTGGGTAGTGGCAGGGTACCAGTGGCAGAATGTTGCCTTTGCACGGCAAACGGCTTGTGCGGAAATCTCCGGCTATTTCGCGTTGGCACGCGGTTTCCCATAGGTCGGTACAGCTTCTTGCAAGTGTTCCAAACCCAATCGCAGTCAGCGGCCGCCATACTCGGATAGAATTCGGTCTGTGATGGCTGATCACTCGCGCACAGACGCTCTAAATCGCCGCTTCGGGATCTCTGGACTTGCGCAGGTGATTTCTGGAAGCGGCGGACTGCCCAAGCTGCAGGTCACTACCAAGGCGGCTTCGGCAGAGATTTACCTGCACGGTGCTCAGGTCACTTCCTGGCAGCCAGCTGGCGCCGAAGAGGTGATTTTTCTCAGTGAGCACTCGCATTGGAAGGACGGCCGCGCGATTCGCGGAGGGATTCCGGTGTGTTTCCCTTGGTTTCGGGCCAAGGCAGACGACCCTAAGGCGCCGGCCCATGGATTCGTGCGCACGCGGGAATGGCAGCTTGACTCCGTGATTTCGAAAGAAGACGGATCTGTGATCGCAGTCTTCTCGACCGAAAGCGATGCCTCCACGCGCCTATGGTGGCCGCACGAGTTTCGCCTGGCGCTTCGGATCACGATCGGCGTCACTCTTGGTCTCGAGTTGACTGCGACCAATACAGGATCGGCGCCTCTTTCGTTTGAAGAGGCATTGCATACCTATTTCCGGGTTGGCCAGGTCGAACGTGTGCGCGTCCGTGGCCTCAACGGGGTCACCTATCTCGACAACGTAGATCAGAATCGCGAAAAGGCTCAATCCGGTGACCTGGTTTTGACCGGAACGACGGACAACGCCTACCTCAATACTCTGAGCGTTACGGAGCTGATCGATCCGATCCTGCGCCGCTCCGTCCGCACGGAGAAAGAGAACTCTCGAACGACCGTCGTCTGGAACCCGTGGCAGCAGGGATCGGCATCTCTTTCCGATCTTGGAGAGGATGAATGGCAGCAGATGACTTGCGTCGAAGCCAGTAACGTCCTCAGGTCTGCGGTATCGCTGGCGCCAGGGGAAGAGCACACGATGCGTGCCGCTCTCAGCATAGCCCCGGAATAGGAACGCCCTTAGCGGAACGAAAGCTCTGAATGGGTGCTGCGCTGGGGGGATGTTTTGAGTCAGTTCCTCCACGGCCAAGAGAGCAGAACCGGCTGAAAACTCGGGAAAGAAGTTGGGAAAACTTAGCGCCGAAATGGACTCCAGAAATCACCCGGCACCATGGTCAAGGCGGCCGTCCGCTATGGATACTTCAAGACCGAAGATCTTCGCGATCTATTTGGCTCCTCAGGTAGGACTCGAACCTACAACCCTTCGGTGTCCGCGTAAATCGTTGAAAATACATATACTCCGATCGTCTCGAAACGCCTGTTGTCGTTAGCAAGTGAAAATGTCCGCTTTTGAGAACAAATGAAGTGTCCGGTTTCATAAGTTAGTAGCCGTAGAGGCAGTGGGAAAGTGCGAATCCCGCGCAGTGTGCGGGATTTGCAAGTTGGGAGGGAAAGTCTGTTTTTGGACTTTTCCTCTCAACGTCTTTTCCACGGCCTTGATTTGTTTTTTGGTCAGCGGCGTCAACAGTTTTCCTTCCGCGCTGTAATGACCGACGCGATGTCCTGCGATCATGAGTGTCAGTGTTTGGTCCAGGTGCTGATGGATGATCACCTTGCATCCAGCCAGGGTGGGACGCCACTCGGCACGCTGGAGCTGCATGATCAGGTTGTAAAAGCTCACCGTGTTATCCCGATCAACGGTGCGCTCAAACCGCTGCGTGAAGATCATTTCCAAGTTCCTGTGCCGGCAGGATATGAACGCCGTGCCTGGCTGCGCTGCCGGAACCGTAAAGCGGCGGTTGAACTCGGCGATGTAGTGCTCATTTAGAAACTTGTTGGCCCCTTCCAGTGTTCGGATCCCGCGCAACCGCAACTCCTGCGGCAGCCGTCCCTGCCAGGTGGAGAAGTTGCGTTCCGAGCGGCCCCTCGCTTGCGGAGAGTAGGACGGAATCATATGCACTCCCAGCTCCTTCATGGCACGGCCCACCTGCGTGGGACGCTCATAATCGACCTTGCCACCGCTCTTCGGCGTATACCAGAAATGGGCTCCGCGGTCCGAATAGAGCGAGCAGAACAACCCCTTCTGTTCGATCACCGCCCGCAGCCCGGCCATCACGGTGGCGGTCGTTTCTTCTTCGGCCAGCTGCGCATAGTAGATCTCGCTGGTAGCGTCGTCGAGGATCACGATCAGATCGTGCCGGCGCTCATCCTGAAACCACTGGTGATCGCTGCCGTCGATGTGCAGCATCATCCCAGGCAGGGGACGCCGCTCGCGCCGCTTGCGATGCACGCCGCGCCTGGCCTTGCGCTTCACCAGGCCGGCTGCCTGCAAGGCTTGTTTTACCCATGTGTAGCTCAACCCGATCTGATGTTCCTCGCCGAGCTTCTCATGAAAGTGCCGCACGTTCAGATCGAAGTACTTGTCCCGGTAAAGGCTCAGAACCTCTTCGGCCTGCGCCTTCGGCACCCGCCTGCTGCTTGGCTTGCGCCGTCGCCGGTCCAGTAATCCCTGAGGGCCTTGCTCCTCAAGCCGCTTCCGCCAGCGACCCATCTGCCGCTCGCTGATGCCGGTCAACTCCGCTGCCTGCCACCACTTGATCTTCCCCGTTGTGGCTCGTAACAACACTTCCTGTAACTTCATCGCCCGCTCCGCCGCGGTCCTCGGATAAGTCTCCATGCTCGTATGCATGGATCCATCCTCGCCGCCCGTTATGCGGACATTTCATTTGCTAAAAACACCGGACATATTATTAGCTAACGACAGTCTCGAAACGCCTGTTAACTGAATAAATAAGAGATTTGCCACTAGGGGTCTAATCCCTTGGGTGCTATGGGTTGGCTATTCAGGGTAATTGTGACCAAGTGGTGGATGACCGTCGACCATCGAACTTCTAAGCCGGTGCTACAGATTTGATCTCTGTCTCGCCTACCAAATAATTTTCTACAGACGTCTAAATAAAGTCCGAATCAGACATAAAAGCGCTACGCTTGAAGTAAAGGAGAAGCAATGACTCCGCAGGAAGCTCAAATGCTGCAAGACCTGGTCCGCAAGATCCAGCAGACCGCGCTTACGGAAAAAGATCCGGATGCCGAGGCGCTTTTGATGGATGGCTTTGCCCGCGACCCGGATGCCTTGTACAAGCTCGCACAGACGGTGCTGGTGCAGAACCTGGCTTTGAATCAGGCTCATATGCAGATCGAGCAGCTTCACCAGCAAGCAGTTCCCCCCGAGCCTGCGCCGGCGCGTGCTACTACCTTTCTTGGTGGCCTGCTCGGGCGTCATGAACCGGTTGTTCCTCCCCCTTCTGCCCTTCCGCCCCAGCCATACCAAGCGGCGCCTCCCCCTTATTCTGAGCCGGCTCCCAGCGGGGCGGGAAGTTTTCTCCGCTCCGCGGCGACAACGGCCGCCGGAGTCGCGGCGGGAGCTTTGGCCTTCCAAGGCGTTGAGTCGCTCTTGCATGGATTCGGCCACAGTTCCGGCATTGGGAGCTTTGGCGGGCTAGGAACGCCTGGAGTCGGAGCGCCGGCGGAAGAGACGGTCATTAACAACTACTACGATGGATCTGCCGATCAATTCGATCGACACCAGGAACACGAGGCAGCCAGCTCCGATCTGCAATCGCAAGGGCAATCTGACAATGATAGCGGGCTACTAGAGAATGCGAGCTTTGATCGAAATTCTGACTCAAGCTCCGACTTAGAAACCGGCTATGACGACCAAGATGACCAGCAACAAGATGACCAGCAATTGGATGACTCTGGTCTTGATGATGGAGGGGGCGATAACCTGGTGTAGGGGGGCGCCTCATTCGAGCATCTGCTTCGAGACATGCCCAGCGATGCCATGATGATCTGATCGCCAGCGCCACTCTCCGCCGGTTGTCGTGCCAACGACCCTGAGCGTTGTTACGAGCACCCTGGATCGTTTGGGGGCGGCTTTCCGACGGCCACGTCTGAAAAGGCGGTCGGCATTTGACTACGGTCCAGAATTGCCTGATCCGATGGAATTGATTTGAAAGCTCCAACATGCTTGGTCCAGTTGTTGCGCGACCTTGATTGGTTGCTGTGCGAGATTCGTCTCTTCCGCGCCGACCTTTGTTGCGCCGCTGTCGCGCGGTACTCAAAACCCGGACCGAAACCGATGCACGGAAAAAGGATAGTGTCATCTTTGTGCTTATATCCCGGACAAACTTCAGCAGGAACTTCGTCCGGGTTTTATGTGCAACAGTCTGGGATTTCAATGCAGTGACAATGCAGTTAAATCCCGGAAAAGGATTGAAAGCAAACAAGCGTAATTCTGGGAATTGAGTGCAGCGTGACAGTAGCTTTTGGCGATTTCTGTCTTGACGATTCTTGCCGGAATTTCAGCGCTTGGCTGATGGAGTAGCTTTGAGAGCTATTTGGGTTCTGGCGCACATTTGGTGAAAGGGAACTGAAAAGGACAGAAAAGAGACAAGCTTCACCACTAGGCGCCGGAGCAGTGATCCGGCGACCTCCTAAAGTTCCTGAAATCACCAACAGAATAGCGGCTCCCGTCGAAATTGAGCAGTATCACCAAATGTGCGCCAGAGCCCAGATAATTCCCAAAACAACAGAGCTGGCTATCCGAGCCTTCTGCAGTATTTGAGCAAGGGATAAACCGAGTAGAGTAGGCGTGCGCCACCAGGTTCAACGCGAGAAGGCATACGAGAGCTGCACGCCGTTGCCGTTGGGTGTGCGAAGTGCCGCCACCGAGAAGTGATTCCAGGCGCTTTCGGAGGAGCGGCGCTCCACCACATACCCGCCGATAACGTAACCGAGCGCTGCCCCTACAAAGACGTCCGAAGGAAAATGTTCGCGGGCCATCACTCTCGAGGCAGAGACCGTGGTGGCCAGGGAGTAGACGATCAGCCGGGTGACAATGCCGCTGTATTGCGATGCGACGACGTGGGCAAAGGACCACACCAGGATGGAGTGATCGGAGGGCATCGACTGCCCATCCGGCCACGTCCTGGTGCCGTGCGGCCAAAAGTCCCCCATGCCGTTCCCCTGCATGGGCGTCTGCCGGTCGATGGCGTAGCCCAAGCCGGTGTTGAGAATGATGGAGTCGGCCATGGCTTCTCCGGCAAGCACGGCGGTTTCCTGCAGATGGCCGTTGTGGGTAACGCTACCGGCGATATATCCCACTGCGACGAACGCTGAGGGACCGTAAAGGCCGCCATAATCGGAGATCCGGCGAAAATCATTCTCGCGGGACGTATCGAATCCCACCGCTTCCATGGCTTCGTTGTCCTTGTCGAGGGCGATGCCGGTGGCCGCTCCAAAGGGGATAAGCCAGAAGTAGCTCGGCGCGAAGAGATGAAAGGGCGCGGTGACGATGCCCACCTCGTCCTGCGCAACATGCAGCGCGCATATCTGGAGCGACTTCAGACCGCACTCCTGCACCGGGACCTTCACCTGGGCGCGCGCGGCATTTGTCGAAAACAACAACAGAAGCATGATGACCAGGCGTGAGTGCATGCCCTAATATGCCACATGCTTGCTGCGAGTGAAACCGCAATGCTCATGGATCGCAGTGCTCGCCGCATGACTAAAGAAGAAGCAGTTGAGCCGTGGAGAAGTGCTGAGCAGCCCCAATAGTTTTGCGGAACTCGATCATCCAGTGTGCGCCCAGCAGCCGCGCCGGAGGCCCAAGCCCATTGAAAATTGAACCCGCCCAGTTGAAGAAGGCCATGGGCAGATAACTGGAAGAGCCTCCTATTCAAGGTTTACAAATGAGTCTGCCTTCACTTGGACTTATAACCGGCTATCGATCACCTACTCCAGTGCAGCGTAACAGCAGACATAGCGCTCACGACTCGTTCACTGCGGCGGATCGTGAGGTTACAATTCGGGCTTGCTGTCAGTGCGGAGTCTCTTCGATCTGACGGATCAAGCTCGCTTGATAGTCAGGGTGAATCGTGCGCGCGAGATGAACGGCAGTCGTAAGCTCCCGCTGCCCCTCTGCTGTCCGCCCAACAGCCATCAGGATCCGGCCCAGAGTGGCATGGATCTCCGCTGAGTCAGGGGCCTCTTGCACTGCAGCCTGTGCCTCGGCGATCGCTTCCGGCAACCGGCGCTGGTAAAGGAGCGCGATTGCCCCAGCCGCTCGGCTGTATGCTGCGAGGAGTGGTACGTCGAAGGTTCCTCGATAAACCAGGACGGTATTGCCAATCATGCCGTCCGGTCGCCGGCCCTTGAATGCTTGGTAGGGATTCAGGACGTCAGGTCCCCAAAAGAATCCCTCGACTTCGGTGGCGCTAATAAGGATCGTGCCGCTGATGGAGGGCGGAACATGGGATGGCTGACCAAGTCCGAACCGGGCGAGCGCCGACAGAAGCGGCTTGCAGTTAATGCCGTAGTAATGAGGGTTGACGGTCGGAACAGTGTAGTCGAACCAACAATCGGAAGTGTGGTGCCGGTCGAGATAGCTTTTTACCCATTTCAACCCTTGGCCCCAATCAGCATTCGAATCTGTCACAACGCGATAAGTGTTGGATGGTCCTCCGAACGCTTCATTTGAGTAAGCAAGGTAATCGGGGTACGAGTGCAACGACGAAGCCGCTGCAAAGAGGAGAAGAGCAGCGACGCCGAATGCGGCGAGCCGTGACCGCGCAGCGAAATGCCAACCTGCTGCTGCCGCTAATACGATGCAGAATGGGTAGATCGGGAGGATGTGACGCACGCCGAGGTTTAGTCCGGAGAGTATCGATATCAGCAGGAAGAAGGCGGCAGGAATAACTAAAAACAGCAGTTCGCGACGGTGCCTCCAAAGACCGGCGAATGGCACAAGGGCGAGCAAAACGAGCAGCGCGAGTGTCGTTTTAATCAAAAATACTGCTGGAAAGAAAAACCATTGTCCGGTTCCGTAAATCTTGCCAAAGAGAAACGTTGGACGGGTGCCCGGAATCTGAAGAATGTCCACCCAGCCGTACAAGTACGCTTCTGGGAATAGATGATGCGTGGCGAACAAAGCGATCAGCAGTTTCTCCGTAGAACTTTGCAGCAACGCCGAGTACGCGCCGAGCCCGGGCGTGATCTGGAGGGCGTCGGGTCGCGCTGCATAGCGGAAACCATAAATGGCCCAAAGCAAGAGGTAACTCACCGCGGTGATCACTACGAGCGCTGCAGCGAGCTTTACTCCCTTTCTTTCCATAAAACGCGCGGATGAGCTGCCGTCTGGCTCACCGCGGCTTTGGAAAACTTCCGCTAAGGTGAGCAACACGAGCGTGGGCAGTATGAGCACACCAGAGTGCTTGGCAACTAAGGTGAATGCTGTGGCTGTGGCGCACAAGGCCAGACGCGCAATCGACGGCCGTTTGACGTAGCGATAGAAGGCATACACGGAGGCGAAGAACAGGCAGGTGAGACCCATGTCTGTGGTGATAAGTGCCCCGTTTGCCAGCAACACCGGTTCGAACGTCAGCAGGCCGAGAGCGAGCAGTGCGGTTTGGGCGTTAAACATCTCGAGGGCGCAGCACAGAACCAGAACCGCTAGTCCAATGGTGAAGAGAGCAACCATCATGCGGCCACGCATCAGGATCGAATCGGCATCAGTGCTGTAGAGGAACTGGGAACCATTGATGAAATCCTGCCCCTTAAAGAACGGGATAGGCAGAACTCCTGGCTCTTTGAGGTTGAGCGTCAATAACGGGGCCGCTGCAATCAGCTTCACAAGTGGGGGATGCTCGGGATTTCTGCCGAAGTCGCCGTGTTTCCAGTACTCAAAGCCCGCGAACAGGTGAGCGGCTTCATCGAAAACCTGCGATTCCTGTCGCGTGGACATGAAGAGTTCAACTGCAATGATGGCCAGAAGAACGAAGGCGATCGCATGATAGGTAAGGCGCGAAGGAGCAGCGGACCAGTTGCCGACGTTGTTCGCTGTTGGACGGCGCCCTGACATTCCACCCACCTCCGGCAACCAAAACTATCACACATGACAGAATTTGGTAATCGCCGCTGCTGGTGAGCAGGTCACAGTCCCGCAGCGCCCTCCTTGCGGTTTACATAAGCGTGAGCTTGGGGCCAGAGTCGAGGCTAGGTCAAATGAGCGTTGCCCTGTTCGCAACAGTTGATATTTCAGGCTGCGGGAGAGTGGCGATAGTCCGCAACGCGGGTAGACGCACTGCCCTCATTGCACTTTTTGTAGACTTGGCAGGTCTTGGAGCGATAGCGTCAATCGTCAAACATCTCTATTGGACGAACTAATTTAGCTGTGGGTCTTCCTTCGCTGTGCGATGTACGGCGAGACGTTTTCTCTCAGCAATTCGGTCGAAAGACGATCGAGCTGCACCTATCGGGACACTTCACTCTACGAACTGCCTGAAAGTCACATTATCTGTAAATGCCGAATCTTCACGTGGGCAGTCGCTTCAGCATCTCGTTTGCACTACGGAACCACGGCCGCTCTCGCCGGCGCAGGTACGTGGGCATCGTCGGCTTCTTATCGAGCACTTTCTGCGCCCATTCGCGGGCTTCGGCGTTGCGTCCCTCAGACGCCAGCATAGCCGCAAAGTTCAAGTACGTCTCCGACAACGTCGACGTAATGGTTGTGCGCCTGAAGAGTGCCTCAGCTTTTTCTTTTTGTCCGGTCTGCGCGTAGGCGTGGGCGAGCAATCCAGCTGCGCGATGAAAATCGTACTCGGGGTCTTTGCCGACCACTCGTTCCAGGTCGGGTAAAGCGGCTGCTACATCGCCTAACTGGATGGCGCAAACGCCGCGCCGGTAAAAGGGATCGAGCGTATCTGCGCGAGCGGCGATGGCTTTGTCGAACGCGGCTCGCGCCGACTGGAGCCTGCCGTCGTCCATGTAAAGGTCGCCGAGTTCTTCGTAATTTCCCGCCGACGGATTGTCTCGCACTATAGTTTCAAGTTCACTGATGCGCTTGCGACGGGGAAAAACCTTGAAAGACTGGCGGAGCAGTCCAATGTCGGGAAGCGCCTCGGCGAAGATATATATGAGTGCGCCCAGCGGACCGAGAAAGAGGATGATGAAAATCCAATATGTGTCCGGCCGTCGCCGGATGAAGTGGACGAGCGCAAACCCCTGGAGCAGCAAGCCCCATGGGTATAGAAGATGGCTCAGGAATCCCATGCGGTATTGATCCAGTGTCAGGTTAACATTTGTGGGTGAGAGAGGGACTTGGTGAGAGTCGCGACGTTCAACATTAACAACATCAATAAGCGGCTTGATAACCTCTTGGCTTGGTTAGCCAAAGCTGAGCCGGACGTGGTTAGTCTCCAAGAGCTCAAGGCGGAGCAGGGAGCCTTTCCCGCGGATGCTCTTCGAACTCTCGGGTACGAAGCAGTCTGGCAAGGGGAGCGGTCCTGGAACGGCGTGGCCATTCTCGCGCGAAACCACGCTCCCGTGTTGACCTGCGCAAGCTTGCCGGGAAATCCTGAAGATCACCAAGCCCGCTACATCGAAGCGGCTGTTCAGGGAGTTCTGATCACTTCCATCTACCTCCCCAATGGGAATCCGCAGCCTGGACCGAAATTCAACTACAAGTTGGCCTGGTTTGAGCGCCTCATTGCCCATGCCGCCGAACTCATGGCGAGCGGCGCCCCCGTGGTGTTGGCCGGTGACTACAACGTCGTGCCGACACCGCAGGACATCTATCCGACTCGATCGTTGGATAACAACGCGTTGATCCAACCCGAAAGCCGGCAAGCCTTTGCGCGTTTGCTGGCTCAAGGCTGGACCGACGCGATGCGGAGGCTACATCCGGACGGGCCGCTCTGGACATTCTGGGATTACAAATTTGAACGGTGGCCGAAGGACAAAGGCATGCGACTCGATCACTTTCTGCTCTCGCCGAAGGTGGCGGACCGGCTCGTGGACGGTGGTGTAGACCGATGGGCGCGTGGGCAGGTAAACGCCAGCGACCACGCGCCAACATGGATAATGCTCGATCTTTAGTCAGAGCTGCGTAAATAACGAATTCATTAAAAGCAAGCCGCTAGGAACAAGAGGTGCTCGGGTGCTTTCCAGGATTTTGTCAAGACCCGCAAGCGCCTAGGGAATTGCTGCCAAGAACGACGAGCCACCTGCCTGTCCGGGGTCGAATCACGGACTATCCGGACAGCGCCGGGATAGACCGGCATGTTGTAGGGGATGCAAGAGCCCTACAGGAAAGGAAGTAGCGATTCCATGCTGACCTCGAGTCTTGCAGGGGACATCGTGAGATGTCACTTGAAGCGTAGACCAGAGGCATCGGTGGGCGGGGCCATTGAGCTGCGAAAAGTCCGTAGATCCAGGATGCCGACTTCAAGGCAGGAACGGTTCACTGCTTTGCTCCACCATCTGAACATCGAATTACTGCGCGATAGCTTCTACGCTCTCAAGCGTCAGGCTTCGCCAGGAGTCGATGGCGTGAGATGGGAAGAGTATGAATACGGGCCGGAGGATCGACTTGTCGATCTCAGGTCATTCAAGATTTTGTGGAATTGGTTTTCATTTAAGTTGTTTAGTGGTCGCTATTCATTCCCTGTTTTTTCGAACCGTGAAGATGAAATTCTTGACCTACTCACGCGTCACCGTCCGTTTAATCTCGAGACCTACAGGTGTCTCTGGCGGCGTCGGGTTACGACAATGCCGCAGTGTTGAAATGGGCGCAATTGGAACAGGCAGATATACCCCAGAACGGCACGGAATGGAATGGAGCAGCCTCACCGACAAATTATGAAGCTTTTATCAGTCGGCAGTTATGAGATGATCTGCCATGAGTAAGCGTTTCTGTTCGGTTGGATGCTTACGTTGGTGTGCGGGCCTGTTTGCCGGACGAACGTACTCATGACCGCGCTACAGACCGAGCCGCTTTGGCATTGAACTCGACCTCCAGAAGCCCCTCTCCAGCATTCAAATCCCATACGTGCCTCTCGCGGAAGGGCGGCTTCCTTCAAGTCGCTGTATCCGAAGCGCCTGCAACCCGTCGCACTCCACCAGCATTCACGTGGGCGCTTCAGACACAGCCCTAAGACTTCTGAAGACTGATCTGCGCCCAGACTTCAGTTGAGACTTCGGCCGCCACAGTTCAGAGGCTCCGTAGAAATGCGAGCAGCGCCGCGTTCGTTGCATCGGGGGCTTCCAACTGTGGCCAATGTCCGACGCCGTCCAACATGATGAAGCTACGAAGATCGGTGAGGTTACTGCGCATCGACTCAGCGCTTGGCTGCGCTACGAGGTTCAGCCCGTCAAGTGTGCCTGCCAGAAACATGGATGGTTGCCGGATTTTGGCCCCTGCGAAGGCCGCCGAGTTACGTGTGAAAGGGTCGACCGCACGGTAGTAGTTCAGCGGTCCATGGAATCCGGTGCGTGTGAAGGCCGCAACTGCATCATTGATGTAGGTCGCATCGATCGTTCGTGGAACCACGGGAGCAGGGCGCAACAGCCCGCGTGATGGATCGAAGGGATTCCAGCGGCTGGCTTCCGGTGCCTCGCCAGAAGTCCAGTACATCATCCCAGGTACCGAAACCGCTGCGTTCGCCCAGGCCTGATCCGACTCCGCCCTCATCATGTCGAACCAGTAGAACTGGTTTTTTCCCGCGGCGCGGAGCTTGTCCAGGAAGCTGGGGCCCCCCGGCTGCCGAAACTGGACGCTCATGCCGCACACCGCAGTAAAGCGATCAGGACGCATCATCGCGGCGTTCCATGCAATGTTGGCACCGAAGTCGTGGCCAACGACGGACGCAGTCGCAACGCCAGCTGCATCGAGTATCGCCACGAGGTCACCAACCGTCTGGTACGGCGTATAGGCTTCTGCTTCCACAGGAGCAGAACTTCCTCCGTAACCACGCATGTCGAGGGCGATGGCCATAAAACCCGCGCTAGCTACTCCTTCCATCTGAGCCTTCCAACTCGACCAGATCGCCGGAAAGCCGTGGCAAAAGATGACTGCGGGTCCCTGACCCTCCTCTACGAAATGAAGGGAAATTCCATTTGCCTCTATCTCACGGTGGTTCATCGTCATCGCTCCTGATATCACCAAAAATACATCTGTATTGCTCTCATGATGAGATCCCTAGACACCTTCGCAGCGGGACGCTGTTCCGCTGCGACGAAGATCTTGGGAGAGGATCAAGGTCAGCTAATTGGGCGACGTCTCCCTTGAACTCCAGAAACGTTGGTGCCGATTGCCTTCACGGCCTCGTCGAGTTCCTTCTGGCGGCGCGGCCCCTGATGAAGACATAGGCACCCTCTTTGACGAATAGTTTTCCAGCTGCCAATCCAATCCTTGGGCCTGAAGGCGAAGTCCAGATAAAGCCCGGCGAGAGAGTCTTGGAGCTCGCTGATCGCCTGGCGACCCCGGTGGCGCCAGGGGATGCCGACCGAATGCAGGAACGGCAGTTCGACCGCCCCGTCCTCGGCGAACAGGGCGGCGGCGTTTTGGTCGCCCTAAAGACCCAGTGGAATTCCGACCACGCCGCGTTTCCATTCACGTGAACCGCCACACCGTCCGTCTCAAGATCGCGTGCCGAGAACATCCCACCCATGACGTTCTTGAAGACATGCTGCTCGATGGCGTCGAAGCCGTGCTCTTCGCCCGGAGGATAGATAAACGACACCTCGGGCGAGTGAGACCAAATTTGCGAGAATAGGTTCAGGTCGGCCGTATCTACGGCTCTGGTATACCGCTCAATGAGGTATGAGGTAATGGATCGCCTCGACGTCGGGGGTAGGCCCGGTATCCCCTTGGGCAGCAGCGCACGCTGGGATGAGGAAAGCGATAGCGACGAGCAGGGTATGACCGAGCATAGATGTTTGATTCTATCCGGGCAATCGCAGCCACGGGATATGATGTGCGCATGCGGATTGTGCGGCTTTTCTGGGCTGGCGTACAAATCGAGTCCGAAGGGGCTACTCTCGTCATCGACCTGTTGGAGCACACGACCCCGATCCGGTCATTGATGGGCGATCCGCGCTTGCCGATCGTATTTGGTTCCGAATTTCTCAACTTTGCACTTGTCACGCACCTGCATCCTGACCACTACGATCCCGATGCCCTGCGGCGAAAACTCCGACCGAATGCGAAGGTGTTTTGTGATCCTGTCAACGCACCGAAGACCGCGCGCGATGGGTTCACCGTCATGGGGGCTAGACTGTGGGACAGCCTTCAGTCTGTCCGCGCGTGCGAAGCACGCGCTGGATAGAACCGGCATGAACGTTCTCCACCTCGAACGTGTAACCAGATGCTTCGGCGATTTTGTCGCCGTAAACCATCTGACCTTCTCCATCGCCGAAGGCGAGCTGGTCGGGTTCCTCGGCGCCAACGGAGCCGGCAAGACCACCACCTTGCGGATGATCCTCGACATCCTTCGCCCCACCTCCGGCACAATCGAGGTATTGGGCGGACCCCCCGGACGCGCGAAGGCGCCCGAAATCGGTTTCCTGCCCGAGGAGCGCGGGCTCTATCGGGGCATGACCGTCTTCGATACCGTCGCCTATTTCGGACGCCTCAAAGGTCTGTCCCGTCAAACCGCCCGCCAGGCCGCCGGCCCGTTGATCGAACGCTTCGGCCTCGCTCCCTTCGCCGCCGCCCGCGTGGACCGCCTGTCAAAGGGCATGGCCCAGAAGGTTCAACTCGCCACCGCCCTCGTCAATTCTCCAAAACTTCTCTTGCTCGATGAGCCCTTCTCCGGCCTCGATCCCGTCAACCAGGCCGTGCTCCAGGATGAAATTCTCGCCGCGGCCCGTCGCGGCGCCACCATCGTCTTCTCCACCCACGTCATGGAGCACGCCGAAAGGCTCTGCACGCGCCTCATCATGCTCTCCGGCGGCGCGAAAGTTTTCGATGGCGATCAGGAACAGGCCAGGTCCCTGCTGCCGGGCCGCGTCCGCCTGCGCGCCCAGGCCGATCCGTCCCATCTGCCCGGCGTCGCCCGCGCCGAACCGCTCCCTGCAACCGAAGACGGCTGGACCGACTGGCAAGTCGTGCTCACGCCAGGCAGCGAGCCGGGCGATCTCCTTCAGGCCTGCATCGCCCGCGGATTCGCCCTCCGGGACTTCGTAGCCCAGGGAGCCACCCTGCACGATGTCTTCCTCCATCTGGCCGGGCCGCAGCCGGAGCCTCGTCCATGAGACGCATCCTGCTCGTCACCGCGCGCGAATATCGCCGCACGGTGACCTCGCCGGCATTCTGGATCGTCGCGCTCATCGTGCCCGTGCTCGTGATCGTCGCGCCGCTCGCGCAAACATTCTTCGGCAGGTTGAAAACTGCCGGCTACGTGTTGGTGGACCAATCCGGACGCTACCGCGCGCAGATCAATCGGCGTGTCGAGCTCGACTATCAACGCCAGGTGCTGGTGCAACTGTTGGCCTACGCCGAAGAATGGCGCACGGCCGGCACCGCGCCCCCAAACGTTCAAACGTCGCTTCAAGCCGGAGCCTCTTTGAGCGATTCGCTCGTCGAAGCTTTCGTCTCGGCGGGCGGGGCGACGGCCGCGCTGCGGGAATTGAAGCCCAGGCTGTCGCCCGGTGCGCCGCCGTTTCAACCGCCGCCTCGCCCACTCGTGGAACTGCCTCTCCCGCAAGACATCGACACCGCCAACGCCGCTCGCTTTGGCGCTACCATCGGACCTCACTTTCAGCAATCCATCAGCACTTCCTCGGGCAGCGCAGTCCTCGCCGTTGCCGTCTACATTCCCGCCGATGTCGACTCCGGCGGTCAGGTCCGCGTCTGGACCAGCGGCGCTGCCGGCGCGGCTCTCATGCAGGACGTCAAGCTCGAACTCAGCGGCAGCCTGCGCCTCAAAGCTCTCCAAGCCGCCGGCGTCGATCCTCTTTCCGCCGCCCGCATCGAGACCCTCGGCGCGCCCGTTTCCATCGCAGCCCCCGAGACACACGCAACCGGAACCCCTGCCCTCGCCCATTCCGTCCTGCCCCTCGCGTTCGCCTATCTGCTGCTCGTGTCCATGATGATCACTGGCTCCATGATGCTCCAGGGGCTCGTCGAAGAGCGCGCCAACAAACTTTTAGAGGCCGTCCTGGCATGCGTCAGCCCCCGCGAATTGATGATCGGCAAACTCGTGGGAATCTCGGCCATCGGCCTCTCCATCGTCGGTATCTGGGCGCTGGCCACCGTCGTGATCGTCCAAGTCAACCCGTCTTCTCCCCTCGGCTTCCTCATCCCGGCGCTCGCCTCCTTGTGGCAAACCCCGGGAATCGCGGCTGCCATGTTTTTCTACTTTCTGGCCGGATTCCTGACCATCGGCATGATCTTCCTCGCCATCGCCCTGGTTCGCGACAGCATGCAAGAAGCCCAGGCCTACCTCATGCCGCTGGCTCTGCTGATTGCCGTGCCCTCCGTGTTGCTGGCATCCGTGATCTCCCGCGACCCCAATGGACTACTCCCGCGCATCTTCTCCTGGATACCCATCTACACTCCCGTGGTCATGCTGGCGCGCCTCCAAAGCGGCGTCTCATCCCTCGATCTATTCGGCACCGCGGCTGTGCTCGTCTTGTTCGGCGTCCTCGAGCTGCTCGTGCTCGCGCGCCTCTTCGAAACCAATCTCATTCAGACCGGCCGCGGCTTTCACATCCCGGTCAGCCGGCGTCGTATCGTGGTCGTAGCGTTGGCCGTCACCGTCGCCGTCGTCGCGATTACCGTACGTCGCAGCCGCGCCCCGTCCCACCCGGCCGATCAAACCGGCCGGCAGCCCAAGGCCCCAGCCGTCGCCACCGCCATAGACCCTCCGCCCTGCCCGAATCCGGGAACGTTCAGCATCACACCAGGCGGCTGGAGCGGTTGGAGTATCGACCCGCGGAACTCGCGCTTCCAGCCCGAGCCCGGCCTTTCCCTCGACGAAATCCCTCGGCTCAAAGTGAAGTGGTCCTTTGCTTACCCGGGAGGGAACTACGGCCAGCCAACCGTAGTCGGAGGCCGCGTCTTTCTCACCAGCCGCGGCGGCGCAATCTATTCTCTCGATGCGCAAACCGGCTGCCTCTACTGGCGCTTCGCGCAACCCACCCCCTCGCGCACCACCATCTCGATCGGTCCGCTGCCCGGAATCGCTCGCAGCGGCTATGCGGCATACTTCGGCGACACCACCGCCAACGTCTACGCCGTCGACGCGGCTACCGGCGATCTTCTCTGGAAAACCCGCGTCGACTCCCATCCCCGCGCCATCTTGACCGGCTCGCCGACTCTCTTCCACGATCGCCTCTACGTGCCCGTCTCGTCTTACGAGGAGTCGACTGCAACTCTCGCCGCCTATTCCTGCTGCAGCTTCCGCGGCAGCGTCGTCGCCTTGGACGCCGCCACGGGAAAGATCGTTTGGAAAGCCTACGCCATCGATCGCATGCCCGCCCCGACAAAAAAGAACAGCGCCGGCACGCAGATGTATGGTCCCGCGGGCGCGGCCGTCTGGTCGGCCCCCACCATCGATGCCAAACGCAACCGTCTCTACTTCGCCACCGGCAACTCCTACACCGACGCACAGCAAGACGGGTCGGATGCCGTGATTGCGGTGGACCTGGCAACCGGCCACACCATCTGGCGCCGCCAGGTCACCGAAAACGACGACGACCTTTCCGGCTGCACCTCCGGACGCAAGCTCGTCAACTGCCCATCCACCCGTGGCCACGACTACGATTTCGGCGCCTCGCCGATTCTCCTGCCACTGCCGGACGGCCGGGACATCCTCGCAGCGGGACAGAAGTCCGGCACGGTCTTCGGCATCGATCCCGCCTCGGGCGCCGTCCTCTGGCGCACCCAGGTCGGCGCCGGTGGTTTCCTGGGCGGCATCCTGTGGGGGATGGCGGCCGATGCGCGCTACCTCTACGTCGCCAATGCCGATGTCGTCGTAGCCGGCAACGGCCGCCCCGGCCTCTTCGCCTTAAACCCCGCGACCGGCAAAGACATCTGGTATGCGCCCGCGCCAAAAGTCCCATGCAGTTGGACATCCGGCGCGCCCTGTTTCAACGCGCAGTCCGCCGCACCCTTCGCCACCCCCGGCGCGGTCTTCGCGGGAACCACCGACGGCCACGAACGCGCCTACGCCGCAGCCGATGGCCGTGTCCTATGGGATTTCGACACCGGGCGCCCGTCCGGTGGGGCCATCGACGTCAGCTCAGGCTCTCTCGCCAACGGGATGCTCTTCCTCATCTCCGGCTATCGCGGCGTCCTCGGAGGAAGCTCCGACAACGTCCTGCTCGCCTTTTCCGTCGACGGCCGTTAACCAGACAAAGCATCGGGCTATTGAAATTGATACACCGAGCGTTCTCGATCTTCAGCATGAGATGGCAGGTGAGCGATACGCGCTATTGCGCCATGGAGGCGGCGGAGCGATATGTACACTGATCTGCGGCGTGGTTCGGTTTCACCATCACGCAGCGCACGATCTGATACACATGCTTCCACCGGTGATCCGTGTGGACTCGTTTGCAGCGCTGAAATCGGACTGGATGCGGAGCACACTGAAGCTGATGGCCTCCGAAGCGCGGCAACAATCCCCAGGCGGGGAGACCATCGTTACCCGTCTTGCGGACATCCTCGTAATTCAAGCAATCCGTTCGTTGCTTCAACAAGACCCTGACGCGAAGACGGGATGGTTAGGCAAGAGAGCTCTCCACCCCATATTCCTGGATTTGATTGCCGCGTGACCGCTGCTTAGGGTGTTCCATCTCGACTTAGTCGAGCGCTACGCTCGAAGGCTTGGACGAGAGCACCGAGGCTGCGCTCCTGGCTCGTGTTCAAGGAGATGTCAACCTCAACCTGTACGGCCGGAGCATTTGCGGCTTGTTCCTGCGCCTTCCGCACTTCGGCAGCTGAAACGACGATAGGTCCGGAAGGCACGGATCCGCTCAACGCGGCTGGGGTACTTGTTTCAGCGTTCACTGACCACTGGGACTTACGCCGGCTTATCTGGCGCTTGGGCGGCACACGTTGGATGGGTGGGCCTTCGTTCAGTTCCGACACGGCAGGAGCGGGAGCGGCAAATTTTGCTTCTTCCGAGCCTCTCACCCGGTTCGCGGTGGCATCCGCCACTTTTGTCGCTGGTTTATTCCGGCCTGACGGTGGCTTCTTTCTCTGCCTTCTTTCGGGGAGCAATGCGGGGGTTGTCGGCACCCGAGCCAGGAAGTCACGTGCACTTTGGAGACGGCCGAGTTCAGCATCAATTTGAGCGATGATTTCTGCCCATTGCATTCTTTTTCTTGTATCCTTCTGTCCCTCTGGAATCTTATCCGAGTATAAGCGACTTCTCTCCCAGGCTTTGCGAAGACAGAACCCAAGGCAAGGTTCCCCGATGAGTTCGTCTTTGGCAATTCACATCGGTCCGTTCTCTGCTTGATATCCTGTGAGGATACAAAAGCCTCATGCCCTAAGGGCTTAATCTTATCAGGGGCGGACCGCCCTGTAGTTGATCGGACCGGGCTCAGCGGGAGGTATGACGTCGAGATACCTCCGGCGAACTAACACGGAACGGAGTTTACGTAAATTGTTTCGAGCATTTGAAGTTCCTTGGAAACGGGGATTTCGGTAACTTCGCTCTTCCGACGCCCATTCCAAAGCAGGCTTGGTTTCCTTGCACGAGCGTGAAGCGCGGAGATTGCTTTCGTTCTGGTTCCGGTTTCGAGGGGTGGCGTTGGCGGCGGGAAAGACTCGCAGAGGTGTGTGGTGGAAGACGGCAAGGCCGACACCCACTTTTTTCTTCAGCTACGACCAGCAAACGGGGCTCAGATTGCCCTTCATGTCAGAGTTGTTGGGTTTGCCCGAGTCACGTTGTTCAGTCATAGTTTCTGTTGACGTGGCGCCGCATCGCTTCATCCTCATTCGATCGGGAATGCGGATTCCGAGCGCGTCGGCGTATCGACCACCACCTGCCACAGATGCCTAGAATGCCAAGAACGACCACCAAAGCGATCCATTGGACAGAGCCTCGTATCACGACAACCCCATTTCCACTAATTTCTGTGAAGCGGAAGCCGCCGGAGTTTGTGGTTTTGAGCGGGCCGCCTGTTTCACTGGGCGGATTTCTTGAACTTGGCCCAGCGAGCCTTCTGTGCGGTGGCGATCCGTGCACGACCTGCGTCACTCATCGTGCGGGGCTTTCTGGACATGACATTAAATTCCGCCGGTTTGAAGCTGGTTGCTTTGCCGCTCCCAGATGCATCGACCGGTCGGCCTGGTTTGCGCTTTGCATGGGTAAGGCTGGATATATCACTCAAGAGTGCCTTCGCCTGTTGCAGTCGTGAGATCTCTGTGTCGATCGCGAGAACAATGTCGTTCGTATTCATGAATCCTCCCTCCAGAGCATAGCCCACTTGCCCGGTCAGGGATGGAGAGTTGTGATCTCACTCCATGGGTTGCAAGGATGGGGAATCTGGCACTAGGCCGCAAATGCCTATTGTACGCGCTGGGCTTGGGGGAGGAGTCGGGTCAGCAGTCGAAAGTTCTCGCCGGTCATCCGGATCAGGCTGGCAATCACTTCCGGCGTGAACACTTCGTCGGGAAGCGTGACGCCGATCGCTTGATCGGCCCTCCAGATAGTGCGCATTCACAAGGACGTCCAGCGTCGGCTTTCCACGTGTGCCGTATTTGTGGCCGATGCGAAGAAGAAAGGCGATGCCGGAGACCGGAGATGGATACGCTCAAGGAGGGAAGACTCACCCCAACTCAAGTCTTTGGGCCTATTCAGACCGATTTGACGGGCCTGCAGCAGATCGTGCAGGGCGGCAATGCGCTGTCCTACGCGATGGGCAATCTGGATTCGCAGTTCAATACAAAGTTCGCCGCCCTTCGCCGGCTCGTGCTGGTTCGTAACCAACCGAGTTCTGACCAGAATCTGCGGCAATCCGCCGTCGTTCAACGGCGGGGAAGAAGTACGCTTTAAAGCCCTCCTTGAATTGGGGCTTCATTCAGGGGCCTGAAGGCCCCTGCTCCCTCCGGGTCGCCCTTTCGGGCGAAGAGATGCACTCACTTCTTTGCGAGCTGATCTGCCAGTTGAGCGCGGAAGTTTTTTTCCTGCTGAATATCTTCTTCGGAGAAGGCGGGTGCGAAGTCTTCGGGCTCGAAGACCTGGCGGATCTCGATCTCGGACTCGCCTGCGTGGGGGTTGGGGCAGCGCCTGACCCACTCGATGGCCTCTTCGAGGGACTTGACCTGCCAGAGCCAGAAGCCGGCGACGAGTTCCTTGGTTTCGGCGAAGGGACCGTCGGTGACGGTGCGGTTCTTGCCGGAGAAGTGGACGCGAGCGCCTTTGGAAGAGGGGTGTAGGCCTTCGCCAGCTAGCATGACTCCGGCTTTTACGAGCTCATCGGTGAATTTGTTCATGTCGGCCATGAGCTGTGGGATCGGGGAGTGCGCCTTCTTGTTCGGAGTCTTTGGTTGCTTTGACGATGACCATGAATCGCATTTTTTTGTCCTTTCGGGTTTGGGATGGATGTGGGGATCGACGCTTACTTTGCGGGCTGCTCGTAGAGCTGGCGGATCTCGGTTTCGCCGTCGCCGGCTACCTTGAGGAAACGTTTGGTGAATTCGATGGCGGCTTGTTTCGATTCGGCCTGGATGAGGGCGAAGCCGCCGACGAGCTCTTTGGATTCGGTGAAGGGGCCGTCGGTGACGGTGAAGTTGCCGCCGGTGGAGCGGACACGCGCTCCGAGGGCAGAAGGAAGGCAGCCTTCGGTGGAGAGCAGGAAGCGTTCTTTAAAGGATTGTTCGATGAATTTGCCCATCGTTTCCATCATTTCGAGGGTGGGTGGACCGCCTTCGGGTCCGGCGGCTTGTAGATGCATAAGAACCGCATTGGTTCTCCTTGTTTCGACTCAAGTTTAGAGCTTAATTGCTGCTCTATTGGTACGTCGAAGGAGGGTTGGGGAAATCGACATAGGTGGTCGATTTATTTTGAATTTTATTTTTTGTGGGGTGAAGTGCCTTAGGCGGAGAGCGATGGTGAAGAGGCGGCTCTCCAAACGAAGAGCGTACCTCGGCGGCTGTTTAGGCCGGAGAGCACGTCAAGTTGCTGCGTGGCCAGCTTTGTGGAGGAAAAAGCGACTCTCGGCGATTACAGTGCGGTGCGGTGGCGGGTTCTCACCGCTCTTCCCGTACATCAGACAGGCTGAATTTATAATCCTCGCTAATCTGCAAAGTCAAGGAACAACGTTTGATAAAGTTAGTTTCGCTCAACAACACTTCCAAAGCCTTAGAATCCAAACTGATCCCTGTTGCAAAAAGGGAAAAGACTTGCACGGGTATCGGGGGTTAAATTATGACGGCGCAACGAATCGTTTCGTTTCTTCCTTCGGCAACTGAAATGGTGTGTGCTCTGGGCTTAGACGACTGCCTCGTAGGGATCACCCACGAGTGCGACTACCCATCTTCAGTTCAACGAAAACCAATTGTCGTTCGCAGCGCTGTTCCGGTGGAAACGATGACTCAGGCGGAAATTGACAGATCCGTCAGCGAGCGGCTGCAAAACGGTCTAAGCGTGTACCAGGTGGACGAGAAGCTGTTGCAAGAGCTTGCCCCTGACCTGATCCTGACCCAGAACCTGTGCCAGGTTTGTGCGCCTTCAGGGAATGAAGTCACTCAAGCCTTGGATCTACTTCCAAAGAAGCCGCAGATCCTTTGGTTGACACCGAAGTCTCTGCAACAAATTGCCGACAATTTGCGCGAAATAGGCGAAGCCACCGGTTGCGTCATAAAGGCGGATAAACTGATTGTTGCCAGTCGCGCCAGCTTAGAGAAGATAGCGGCGGTGACGCGCGAGCTTGTTTCACGTCCTCGCGTCTTCTGCATGGAATGGATCGATCCCGTCTATTGCAGTGGGCACTGGGTTCCTGAAATGGTGAGAATCGCGGGTGGCATAGATCAACTCGCCCATGAAGGAACCGATTCCGTTCGCGTTTCTTGGGATGCTGTCCTGAAGTGGGCACCCGAAGTTCTCATCGTCATGCCCTGCGGCTGCCATCTGGACAAGGTATTGGAACTAGCTCCAAAACTATACAGTCAACCCGGCTGGTTTGATCTTCCAGCAGTTCGTGAACGAAGGGTATACGCGGTAGACGCTAGCTCCTATTTCGCCCGGCCAGGGCCAAGAGTAGTGGAGGGAACACAGCTACTGGCGCACCTCCTTCATCCCGAATTATTTTCGTGGAACGGCCCTGAAGCAGCGTATCAGCGTTTGGATGGCTTCGACGTTAAGCTCGAACTCGACTAGCGCAGACGTGGCTAAACATCAACTCCGGCTGGACAGCCGCCAAGCGAACAATTGGCGGCTCGCATTTGAAGCCCGGTTATTCGGCTCGCAATGAACCTACCGGAGGTGGCAAGCGAATCTCCAGTTGTCGGACGATGCTCCCGAGCGACTGACTACCCGGAAGTTATCCACTTGGACGTGTAACCGACATCAGCGCCGTCGGCATTGGTGTGAATTCCGCGGTCTTTTCGGTGGTAGATGCCGTACTCCTCAAGCCGCTGACCTATCCCGACCCGCAGGCCCTGATGCAACTGTTGACCACGAGCAGCCGGGATCGCTTCCGCTCGCGAACATCCCCGAGTACAACATCTGGCAGCAGCAATCAAATCGAGCGCGCTATGCTCTATCGTTTCGAATAGCTTATCCGGCACTGCGCTACCGGAGGAATGAGTCTGGATCGAGCCACTCGCGCCGGCGTTTACCTTTCGTCAGCTTCGCTCTTCCCTAAGGCGGAATCGTGTTTTCCATCTGCACATCGAAGCCTTCGAATGTCACTCATCGGGCCCTTGACGGGCGACTCGGCGATTCTGCGTCAACTGAAAAGGGAACCGGCAATACAGCGTATATCCGCCTGATTCTGCTGACGGTAGGCAAGGGAGCGACCATAACACAATCTGGGGGATTGTGGGCAGCGACGGCTGTGGTCGGCTTCAAAGGCATACCTGCTTACACCGCCGGCAAACACGGAGCGATTGGCCTGACGAAGACAGGGACACTTTGACTGTACCCAATCGAACATTCGCGTCAACGCCGTTTCTCCTGGCGGATTCCCGCGTAGCCGGAGTCGCGAGTTGGGCGGGCGCGGCGGGCGGTCCTCCGTATCCCCTTCTGGGCCATCTACATGCCCGCTGCCTATAGCAATTTATATGCGTCGGCCCTGCTTCGAGCAGTCGGGCGCGGTGCGCCATCACAGACGGCGTAGAATTGCCGATGCTAGAGAGCAGTGCAGAGGGAGGGAGCGATGGATACCTCTTCACTCTCTGGCGCGCTTGAGCTTCATGCGCTTTGGGTAGGCTGGGCAGGCAGCGATGAGTGTGCGGCTGAACCTCACGTCGGTTGACCTGCGCCGCACGCCTCTGGCGTACGCCAATCTGGTTGGAGCAAAGCTGGACCGTACGGATTTTGGATGGATCGTCCCTGATGCTCTCGTGAGAGGACACCTTTCGAAATGCTGAGGAAAATTAAGAGCCTTATCGCACAGAGAATTCGCGATCTTTGCGCCGAGTGGTCAAACTTTGGCAGGATGGTACGCCCTATTTGCGTTGTGTTGCTCTCGTTGCTTCTGGAAGGTTGTAGCAGGCCAACTGTTCATGAACCGGTTACATTGACTCTGCTGGAGGAGTGGTCGGACAAGACGTTCAGCGATGCGCGCCAGCAGGAGTTGCAGCAATTCACTCGGGAAACAGGAATCCGAGTCAGTCTCCTTCCCTCTTCGGACTCCGCGCGGCAGAGGCTGGCAATGTGGAAAGAGTTACTCGGGACAGGCGCCGCGGGCCCTGACGTTTACGGGATCGATGCGATCTGGCCGGGGATGCTGAACGAATATTTCATAGATCTCAAGCCATATTTCGCTAACGAAATATCCCTTCAATTTCCGGAGATAGCCGTCAGCTACACTGTGGATAAGAAGCTGGTCGCCATGCCGTATCGTGTCGACGTCGGGCTTCTGTTTTACCGCACCGACCTTCTGCGACAGTATGGATATCGTGAGCCACCCAGGACATGGGACGAACTGGAGATGATGGCGGCTCGAATTCAGGCTGGCGAACGAGCCAAAGGCAAGAAACAGTTTTGGGGCTTTGTGTGGCAAGGGGCGGCTGACGAGGTGCTGACCTGCGATGCGCTGGAGTGGCAGGCAGCCGAAGGCGGCGGACGGATTATCGAGCGGGACCAGACGATCAGCGTGAATAATCCGCAGGCGATCCGCGCGTGGCAAAGGGCGGCGCATTGGGTTGGTTCCATCTCACCCCCAGGTGTGGTCGGATATAGAGAGTGGGATTCGCTAAACGTTTGGGTAGCAGGTGATGCGGCATTCATGCGGCATTGGCCGTCAGCCTACATCGACAGCCGGGCGGCAGGATCGCTAATCCGAAATAAGTTCGATATGGCCCTGCTGCCCGGGGGTAAGGCAGGCCGACTGGGTACGTTGGGAGGATGGGGCTTGGCCGTTTCCCGCTTCTCGGTTCATCCCCGAGAAGCCTTGGAACTGGTCCGGTATCTCACCCGTAGAGACGTGCAAGTGAAGCGGGCCCGCGTGCTTTCGCAGCCACCCACCCTACCGGAACTCTACAACCTGCCTGAAGTACTTGGACCAAATCCGCGTTTTGCGCTCTTGAGACAAGCCTTCCAGACCGGCATCGTCTCGCGTCCCTCCGACGTCACTGGCAAGAAATACGAGGACGTGAGCAGCGCTTACATCCAGGCAGTGCACTCCGTGCTGACTGGCGAGAAGAGTGCGCCGGAAGCTGCTGTAGCCCTGGAGAATGAATTGGTTGGCATCACCGGTTTCAAAACCGGACCGCCCCAAGGAAATCAGCCCCTGAATAGAACTCTGAAACCGGTCCAATAACCTCTCCTCGACCGGCTTCCGTTTCGTGCTCAAACGGTGAGAGGCGTGGCGTGAGTTCGAGGCCAGCGATAGTTCGACAGGAACAACCGATGGGACTTCACACTGCAACAGAATTGATCCGTTGGGTCAAAAGAGCTGAAGCGAAAACGCTTCATGGCGGTCGGTTTAACATCGGCCCCCGTTTGATACTCGGCTTCGTATTCATCGTGCTTTCGATGTTAGCCGCGGATGCCGTTATCCTTTGGCAATTCCACATCATCCGCACTCATGCAGAGCGCCTGAACGATGTCGACCAGAAGCTAATTGCGGTTTTACGGGTCCACACCAGTATGTCGGCGTTTCATAGTCGGCTGGATGAGCTCGCCCACGCTGAAGATGCCCATCGATTGCTGCTTGAAGCTGGACCACTTCGTGCCTCGGTTCTGGAGGACATCCGTCGGGCAATCAACGCGCTTAGTGTTCGGCCTTTCGACCCCCCGCGAGATCCGACCATCCTGCCTATCCTTCACGTCATTCAGAACGCCCTGCCTTCCCAGCTTGACGCCATCACTACACTCGCTACATCCGGCGACTGGCGGGCGGTACACCAACGCCTGGCGAACCAAGTAGGGCCGCTGGAATCTCTGACCGCGGCGCTCGTCGAATCCGTCGACCGTGAAGTCGGCGAAGCGCAGGCTCAAACCGTGCGGAACATGAAGCGCGTGGAACGTCTTGTCTTTCTGGTTGTGCCGCTGACCGCCGTGTTCACCTTGCTGATTGCCGGGACTCTTGGCCTGGCCATTACCCGCAGCATCACCCAGCCGCTGGCGCGTTTGCTGGAAGGCTCAAAAGCGTTGGCCCGAGGTGAATTTCAACATGAAGTGTCTGTTCCCGGAAAAGACGAACTTGCTCGCCTCGGCTGGGTATTCAACGACACCGCCCGGCGCCTGCGCGACCTCTACGCGACGCTGCAGCGCAGCGAAGATCGCCTGCGCCTTGTCATCGATACCATTCCGGCGCACGCCTGGAGCGCTCGGGCGGACGGCTTCGTTGATTTCGTCAATCAGCGTTTTCTGGAGTTTACCGGGCGATCTATGGAGGACCTACTGGGCTGGAATTGGGGCTCCCTCGTCCATCCCGATGAACTCACCAGGTACGTCGGCGAGTGGCAAGCAGCCGTGGCAACCGGGCAAGCAATGGAGAGTGAAGCACGGGTACGGCGGATGGACGGGGATTATCGCTGGTTGCTGATCCGCAACGTGCCGCTACGCGATGAGTTCGGAAACATTCTGAGTTGGTATGGAACCGCCATCGACATCGAGGAACGCCACCGGGCCGAAGATGCCCTACGCCGGAGCGAGGCCTATTTAGCCGAAGCGCAGCGATTAAGTAACACCGGAAGCTTCGGTTGGAGCATCTCGAGCGGAGAGATCATCTGGTCGGAGGAAACGTTTCGGATCTTCCAATACGACCGCACCACGAAACCGACCGTGCAACTTATTCTCCAGCGCGTTCACCCGGAAGAGGTGGTCCACGTGAAGCAAACGATGGAAAGTGCATCGATGAATGCTGAGAACTTTGAACATGAATATCGCTTGGCGATGCCGGATAATTCCGTCAAATACGTCCATGTCGTGGCTCGTGCCGTGAGCGATAAGTCGGCGAGCGTGGAGTTTATTGGAGCGGTGATGGATGTGACCGAACGCAAGCGGGCTGAGGAAGCGCTGCGCGACGCTCAGGCGAATCTGGCACGCGTCAGCCGCCTGACCACCATGGGAGAGCTGACTGCCTCCCTGGCGCACGAGATCAAGCAACCCATTGCCGCGGCGGTCACCGACGCCAGCACCTGCTTGCGCTGGCTCGAACGTGATCTGCCCGATCTGCCAGAGGCGTGCCAAGCAGCCACCAGAATCATCAAAGACGTAACCCGTGCAGCCGACATCATCCGCCGGGTCGGCCAGCTCTTCAAGAAGGATACTCCGCAAAAAGAGGTGTTGGACGTAAATGAAGTCATTCGCGAGATGATCATTCTGCTGGGCAGCGAGGCAACCCGATACTCGATCTCCTTCCGGACAGAGTTGGCGGATGACCTTCCTCAAGTCATGGGAGATCGCGTGCAATTGCAGCAGGTCATGACCAATCTCTGCATCAACAGCGTCGATGCGATGAAGGATGTTGAGGGGAAGAGGGAACTCATCGTCAAGTCACAGCGAGCGGAAAACGAACACCTTATGGTGTCCATTAGCGATACCGGCGTGGGTTTGCCCTCACAGCAAGCGGACCAGATCTTCAATGCCTTCTTCACTACCAAGTCCTCTGGGACCGGCATGGGACTCCGCATCAGCCGCTCCATCATCGAATCGCATGGTGGCCGCTTATGGGCTGACGACAACTGCCCGCGCGGAGCAAACTTCTACTTCACCCTACCCACAAAAGCCGAGGTCGACGAATGACGCCCGCAGGCGCTCCGACGTTGTTTGTGATTCCGCTCGATGCCGCTCTGCGGGGCGAGGGGATTCTGCGCTCATCCGGTATCTCTGTGCTTGCTTTGCTCGCGCAACCGCGGCAGGCGCGAACATGACCCGCGTCAGAACCGCTCGCTGATCGTCCAAAAAGACGCACGCATATTCCCGCGTTACAGAGAAGGCGATTGCCAAGTGCGACAAAATTCAGGTGGCCTAGAAGCTGGACACCGACGGTCGCGTTAAATCGGGATTCTCGTATTCCAGTCTGCATCGGGCGGAGTTGCTCTTGAGCCGAGGTGCCGGGGCGCGAGAGCCCGTGAGCGGATCTGCGGGTGGTTTGAGCACGCCGAAGATCGCCGGTTCGGGAGAGCGGGGATCGGGGACATGGATTTCGGGGGGAAGACGCATAAATGCTCCATCTGGTGGGTTCGACTGCCGAAACGAAGGCTCTGCTGAGATAGCTGGAGTCGAGGATGGATCTAAGGCCCGCGATAATTCTACACTGGTTTTGGCAGCGGCGGATGGAGACGCAGGCCGATGCTTTTTTTTGACGAGGTTCTCTGCGCTTTGTTATCAGTGATGACCCAGACTTGACCTCGCACGCCGTGCTGGTTGGGCGTGTCCGTTCGTTGCGCCAAGCCCATTAACTTCCGGGTAGCCTGTGATCCGGGAGACTGGTAGGCGCGAGATCGAAGATCGTTTCCGCTGTGCGGACTTTGCACTATCGATCTGGCAAGTCGCGCGGCTGAGGCTGCATTTGCTAAGGGTAAAGTACAGATCGCGCGGTAAACTCTTTCGCAGAAGTGGCGGAGCTGGCTCGCGCGATCGCCGATGGAGCTAAGGTTCGCGCCTTCCATGCATGGACACTTATCGACAACTTCCAATGGGCGGAGGGTTATACCGAGCGCTATGGATTGATCTATACGGATTTTCGCAACCAGAAGCGGACGATAAAGGATTCGGGACTCTGGTACGGTCGAGTTGCTGCCTCTAATCGGCTCAACGTGTGAGGTTGGTGGTCGAAGAACGAGTGAACACGACGGGGTGGTACTGCCAAACACTCTTCTTGTCACTCCAGTCCCGGTTTGTCCGTCACCCGGCGGGAAAGGCGTCTTGCCGCGATGACAGGTGACGAGTATGCTTCCATTCAATGAACGCAGGACTTGTACTGTCTTTCATCACCTTCGCGGCCAGTGCCCTGGCACCGCGGCTGCAGGCGCAGGATTGTGAAAGCCTTACGAAACTAGTTTCGCCAACGGTTTCAATCGCTCTCGCGAAGACGATCGACACTGGTGCCTTCACACGCGACGGGAACACGATCCCCCATCTGCCTACGTTCTGTCGTGTGGTCGCAACAATTAAACCGACTGCTGATTCCGATATTGGAATCGAGGTTTGGCTTCCGGTCGCCAACTGGAATGGTAAATTCCTCGCTCTCGGCAGTGGCGGTTGGGGAGGCTCCATTGCCTACGCCAAAATGGCGGATGCACTGCGCCGAGGATATGCTACCAGCGCCACGGATGACGGACATACTGGCCGGGGCGCCGGCTTCATTGTCGGTCACCCAGAGAAGTTGGTTGACTTCGCCTACCGTGCTGAGCATGAGATGACTGTGGAGGCCAAGACGCTAATCAGGGTCTTTTACGGTCGTGCTCCTCGATACTCCTATTGGGACGGCTGCTCTGGGGGCGGACGCGAAGGTCTCCTGCAGGCCTTCCACTACCCAGACGAATTCGATGGTGTTATTGCCGGAGACCCAGCTAACGTCCGCCGCAACGCGTGGGCGCTCTGGCTCGCCGTACAAACTTTTAAAGACCCTTCCGCCCACATCCCGTCCGATAAGTACGCGATGATTCACCGCTTCGTTCTTGATGCCTGCGACGCTAGCGACGGACTGAAGGACGGTCTTATTGGGAATCCAGAGAGCTGTCATATTGATTTCAGAGGCCTGCAGTGTAAGGGTTCTGACGGCCCTAACTGCCTGACAACTCGCCAAGTCAAAACCGCGCAGACAATGATCAGTGCCGCCGCGACAAGTACAGGCACGATTCTCTTTCCCGGTCTGGAGCCTGGAACCGAACTTCGTTGGGATCGCCTCGCTGGCGGTCCCAGCCCAGCTGATCTCTTTCTAGACGAGTTCCGCTATGTTGTGTACCAAGACCCCAATTGGGATTGGCGAACCTTTGATTTGGAACGCGACTCTGCCAAGGCGCACAAGCTCGATAAGGATGTGGACGAAGTGGATCCCCATCTCGCGTTATTTGAGGAGCACGGCGGTAAGCTGCTCATCTATCACGGGTGGGCAGACCAGCAAGTGGCTCCGGGCTCCAGCATTGAATTCTTCAAATCAGCGGTGAGACTCAGCGATGATCCTGCACACGCTTCCAACTGGGTCCGTCTCTTCATGGTGCCGGGAATGGGGCACTGCTCCGGCGGAGAAGGGCCTGACACATTTGATGAGATAAGCGTCCTTGAAGAGTGGGTCGAACAGGGCAAAGCTCCCGCGCAGATCGTCGCTGCGCATGAGACGGCAGGTAAGGTCGATCGCACACTTCCTGTCTGCCCGTATCCCGAGTTTGCTCGGTATAACGGTACTGGCAGTATTAACGATGCTTCGAATTTCATCTGCCGGTTACCTCAGTAGAGGCTTCTCCCACGAGTACGCAGTGCGACACCAGGTACAAAACGTGAGTTGCGAACACTTTTCTCCTGAGTTGAGCGTGTTTCTTGAGCCCGTCCATAAAAACGGTGAGTGAATGGTTCAATCCGGCGGCCTTCTCGGTGCCTACGGCTTACAACTGGGGCAACTGGGGGAGAAACATACTTCGAGGGTCGGACGAGATCAATTTCGATTCATCGGCAGAGAAGAGATTCCCGATTACGGAAGGGGCGAACCTTTCTTCCGTGTTGAGTTGTTTAACATGTTGAATCATCCTCAATTTCAGATCCCGGCCGCTGTGATCGCGACAAGCGGTGTGGGCACCATCACTTCCACTTCGAATATCGCGCGGCAAATGCAGTTCGCGCTCCGATTAACTTTTTAAAGAAGCCGGGGAACCTCGAAGTCGTCAGCCTTTGTCGGCAAACAGGTTCCCCTGCCCGGTGAGACCGCTTATGACCAGCCTTTTGGATAGAAGAAAACCGTTGATGCTCTTTGCTGCGTCCCCGTCCCAAGGAACAATGGCGACCAGCCCACATCCGATCGCGGAACTACGCGCATTCCAGATGAGCTCCTACGTCATCCTCGAGGTCCGAACCCAATCCGGGCTGGTCGGGTACGGGGAGTGTAATTCACTTTCCGGATCTGACCTTAGGGCGACCAGCCGGGCCGTTGTCGGACGTGCGGCATCGTCTTACCAGGTTTTGGACGGATTGGTCCCCACGACGGTGCGAGGGGGATTGAACATTGCCTTGCTCGACATCGTTGGGAAGGCAACTCAGGCGCCGGTCTATCGCGTTCTCGGTGGCCCAACGCGCAACAAGGCCCGGGCCATTACCCGACTCTCCGGGAGCTCTGATGAGGAATTGCAGAGCGATCTCGAGAAGCAACTGGCCGCAGGTTATCGCGCGTTCCTGATTCCAATCCCAGCTCCGACGGCGCGCAACCAGGGCAGCGATTTTGTGCGTGTTGGCGTCGCGCGTCTCAAGGCGATGCGCTCTGCTGCTCCCGACGCCGATTTCGCTTTCGAGGCGCGTTCTCAACTGACGCCTGGGGATGCAGCGAGCCTCGCCGCCGCAGTAGAAGGCTTGCATCCACTTTGGTTTGACGAGCCATGCGCTGTTACCAATCTGGAAACGATTCGCAAAATTGCGGATGAAACTGTTGTCCCGCTGGGCTTCGGGCGCTCGATTTCCGATTCTGGAACCTTTCAGGACCTTCTACGCGAGGGCCTTGTCGATCTGCTTCGGCCAGATATCCTCACCCATGGAATTACCGGAATTCGCCGCCTCGCTGCGCTGGCGGAGACGTATTACGTAGACGTCTCCCCGTGGCATGAAGGTGGACCCATTGCAACCGCCGCCGCGCTGCATGCTGCTGCTAGTGTTCCCAATTTCTTTATCGCTCAAGCGCCTAGCCCAAGTGGTGGAGCGACGCTGCACGAGGGGTTCTTCGAGTTACCGAAGGGCCCGGGGCTAGGCATCGCTGTCGACGAAAAAACCCTCGAAGGGAAACAAATCGCATGAATCGAAGAAGGTTTCTTGGCGCGGCTGCGATGATGGCCGCCGCGGTGCCCGGCTCGCGAATCGGAGCCGCGGTGGGCGGCAGGCCTCAACTGGTGGATTCCTGCGGATGCGATCCTTTTCTGGGTCAAGCCAGAGATGGATCGTACGCTTTCAACCCCAATGGCCAGGTCAAGGCCAGCGATGCCTTTCGCGATCTCAGCTCGGGCATCAAAATCACCAATTTGAAAGTCTTTGGTGTTTCGCTGACGCCAGACTCTGATCGGCCCTATGTCTTCGTCAAGCTCGAGACGAACCAGCCGGGTCTTATCGGCTGGGGAGAGGGCACGCTCGAGGGCAAGGCACAAGGGACCATGTCTTGTATTGAGGACTTTCGCGATTTTCTGATTGGTAACGATCCGATGCAGGTCGAACATCTCTGGCAGTCCATGTATGTTCACACTTTCTATCGCGCGGGCCCGCTGATTGGCTCTGCCATCTCTGGTATCGACCAGGCTTTGTGGGATATTCGCGGGAAAGCTTTAAACGTTCCTGTTTATCAGCTTCTGGGCGGGCCCTACGATCAACGCGGAGTACGCGGCTACTATCATGTCGAAAACATACGCACAGCGGAGGATTTGGCGCAGTTGCGCCAGACCGCGCTGCAGACAGGAGTATCGTGCCTCAAGATCGGTCTTCCCGATCCCGATTACGAATGGATCGAGACCAACGCGAAGATCGATCGCGCGGTCAAGTATATGCAGCGTGTGCGTGAAGGCCTGGGTGATTCCATTGACATAGCCGTGGACTTCCATGCCAAGATGGGCCCTGCCGTCGCATCCATCATGATTAAGGAAGTCGAGCCGCTTCATCTACTCTTTGTCGAGGAGCCGTGCCCTCCGGAGAACCCGCAAGCCATGGCGCGAATCGCCCGTCATTCAACGACTCCTATTGCAACGGGTGAGCGTCTTGTTGCGGCCTACGGCTGCCGTGAGCTTATCGAGATGGGAGCTGTCGACATCCTGCAAACGGACATCAATCATGTAGGCGGCATCTCCGCGCTGTGGAAAGTAGCGGCCATGGCGAACACATCGAACATTTCGATGGCGCCTCATGCATGCGAAGGTCCCATCGGAGGCCTGTCGACCTTGCACGTCGATTCGTCAAGCCCTAACTTTCTGGTGCAGGAGATCTGCAGCTTCGTAAAGCCTGGCGATAAAGAGAGGATCTGGGCAGAGTGGTTCGGTTTCCCCGCCATGCGCATGGTAGACGGTCGTGTTCCTCTGCCATCCAAGCCGGGCCTGGGTTTCGAACTCAACGAGGCTTCATTGAGCAAGTATCCTTTTGGTGGAACCAAGCCAATGGAGTTCGTCTGGCACCAAGACGGTTCGGTGGCCGCGCTCTAGTTCGCGAAGATGGCTTAAGGTTTCCTCGTCGCGGGCCAATCGGGTGGCAACGGCACGGTGTTAGGGATGGCGTTCAGGACTTAATTGACACATTAACTGACACATAAGCCGCTGCGTCATCGTAGGGATCGGGTAGCTGGCGAGTTCGAGTTTTGGGGTTTACTGATTCTCGAACGCGGAGCGTCTTCGGGCGGCGCTCAAAAAGACGCAAAAGAATCCCAGTCTCTATAAAGTCACCTTTAACCGACGCTGAATATTGACTCTCCGAGGAGCGCTTTTCTCTCATCCTCGCGGCCGCATCGATCAGAGTCTGCGGGGACAAGACACCGGCGCTTCTTGAACGGCGTGCCCCACATAGGGCCCTTCTCAATGCCCTCGGCTTTCGCATTGACGGTGGATAAGCCCTTCACGTCCGAGAGTTGCTTGGTGAAGAAGGGAACGAGGCCCCACCGCATTAGGACCAGCTCGCGCGCGCCAGTTTCCTTGTCGCCGCGCATGACGGGCTGAAAGGTCGTCGGCGCTACGTTGTAGTTCCAGTCGGGCAGGACAAAGCCCTCGGGGAGTTCTCCGAGTCGGAATGCTTCTTTGATTCGCTGCTTATCGGATCGTCTGTAGTAGCGGCCGCACATACAGTAACCTATCTCCCCGAATATCCACATTGAAGCCACCATTTCCACATCACTTTATTTTGAAAGCTCCGTACTTTTCTAGTGGTTGGGGGATAGTATTTCTTTCAACGGAAGAGCGATCTTCCAAAGGAGAGAGCGGACCACGGACATTTGAGAGGACCAGCAACGGGACTCACGCCAGGCAACTGGAAAGATGGAAGTGCTGAAGCTCGTGCGACGCTGATAACGGAGGAGTGCGGGAAGTGCGGGCTCTGCTCGCAGTTTCCGGACAAGGCCGCAATGATGCTGTTGCGATCTGGGCGCCGAACCAGATCTTCGACAAATCGGATAGAGAGGGCGATATCTCGCAAGAGAGGTCGCCCTTTCGCATTTACCGCTTCTTCAGTTTGGCGTACTGCTCCTCGGTAAGCTCCAGCCAGACGCCGCCGCGCCCGACCGAGTACGACGTGGCCGGTGCGCTAGTTGCTTTATTTGGAAAGCGAATACCGCGCATCTCGAAGCTGAAAAGCTTTGCTGCCACCTTCGAGAACCCTACAAACGTCCTCGCGTATGCCGAATGCTGTTCCGCCAAGGTCGGTGTCTTCTAGGCGCCGCTATGGTACTCCAGCTTTGGTGAGCGGGTTCCATCGAATGAGGCGAGGATGACCTGGTCCGAATCCGTATTGGAGACGAGCTTCGGATTGTGGGTAATAATAATGATTTGATTGGGGTATACCGGAGCCTATTTCTGCCGGTAGAAAACAAGCGAGGAGCTTGGAGCGTCGGGGAGTTGAATTTGCAGGTGGGCCAGGTCGCTGCCCTTCATTTCCTTGATGGGCGCCTTGTTGTAAGTGGTTCGAACCTCCACATCATAGGAGGCATCGGGATTCAAGTGTTGAAGGCCCAATTCCATGGCCGTGAATGGGCTTTTAGGTCGGCGCAAGACGACAACCAAACCATCTCTACTTTCGGGCCGATTCCACTGCCAGGCGCTCCAGGTCTCCGCGCCCAAGCTGTAGGGTAGGAGCGCGTAGAAGTCGCCATAGAAATAGGGTCGTACCTCGCCGTACTCTCCGATAGCCTGCTTGATCCAGGCAACCCAGGCGGCGTTTTCGACGCCCGCGTCCCCCGGAGTTACTCCATACCCGGCATCGTAAGCAAGCCGCATGAGATACAAATTCTCCGGTGTGGTGTAAGGCCCGGGCTTAGTCCATGGCTTCGATTGGGTATAGCTCTCAAATGCCATATTTTCCGGCACCCAGGGCGCCAGAGCCTGGGTCTGCGCCTGCTCGGCCAGGGTGTCGAGAAAACCGTGATCCGTCCGCCAGACGACGAAACTGCGTGACATCATTTCGATATCGATGCGACGGCCCCCACTAGCACAATTGTCAATATGCAAGCCGGGATGCCGGGCCAGCAACTCATCCCACATCTTGTAGAGACCCTCGACGTCGCGGATCTCGGTCATGCCGACGCGGTCCGGCGCGTCCGCAAGCTCCCAGTAGCGCTCCGGCGGGATGTTGAAATCCTGACGGTACCAAGTCATCCCGAAATCGGTGATGAAACCTGAAACCATATTGGTGATCCCTTTGAGAGCTGCGGGATTGCCAAGGTTCACGAGCGCAACTCCCGGATTCGCCGGTCGATCGGTATGAAGGAACCAATCGGGATGATCTTTGATGATCTTCCTATCGGGCATGCTCGTCTCCGGCTCAATCCAGAGCGAAAAGCCGAAGCCGTCCGCTCTCAACGCATCGCCGAGCGGCTTGATACCGTTTGGATAATACCTGGGACTGGGAAACCAGTCGCCGCGATTCTTCCACCATGGATTGGTTGGATCGGTCTCAGCTCCGAACGAGTCGCCGTACCACCCAGCGTCCACGGCATAGACCTCGACCGGGATCTTGTGGTCATGCACCCATTGGATGTAGGCGATCTTGCTGTCGATTGCCTCCGAACCCCAACTACCGAAAAGGACAGGTCCTATCATCGGCTTGCCATTGTCGTGGGGCGTATAGTGCGCGAGGAGAAGACGCCGCCAAACATTTTGTGAATCCTGCCAGTCGCCGCCGCTCCAGTTCATTAGCACGATGCGCGGTGTGCGAATCTCCTCACCGGGATGAAGCAGAAGATGCGTCCTCTTCATGCCGCTCATCAGGACGATGGTTTTCCCATCTTTGCTATAAGTGAAATCTGCCTTCCAGTCGCCGGTCCAGCCAATAGCCCCGATAAGTCCGTGATCGCCGGTTTGCAGATTAAAGAAGGGCAGCGTATTCCTGCTGGACGGGCGACCTCCGGGTGATTCGAGGTGGTCGGTTCCGCCGGGGCCGAAATGCTCCTCCAGCGGCTTGAAATCTTGCGCGCTGGAGTCACTGCCCCGAGCATGGCGAATGATGCAGTCACCAGGCGAAGACGCGATGGTCCAATGCAGAGGCAGAATGTCTTCGATGATAGGTGTGTCAGAGGAACCGTCGTTGCGAAACCTGAGCACCCAATCCACGGCGCCGGGATAATCAGGGTAGAGGCTAACCTCGGCAGTGACCTTGAGGTGGGTGGCAGGATCCATGTAGGAATAGCGATAAGTCTGGCCGCTCCCCCCGGCCACATTTTCTTGTGAGCTCTTCCAGGTGGTCAGCAGTTGTGCGGATTCCTTGCCATCATACTTAAAGGAGAAAGGAACGTGTTCCGGCTGCCACAGGTCGGCGGAGCCGAGCCCGGGTGAAGCCGTCTGACCTAGCGCGCCGGCGGCGCTGCCGGCGAGGAAGAGGAAAATTAGAAGTGATTTCATGAAGCGTTTGTCTGTGCGATCGGCTTATCCGTGAAGTACGAAGATTCGCTCGTTTCTTCCGGACTGGCAAACACCTTGGACTAGTAAAGCAGGAAAGACCAAAGCATATCACCCGTGGCGCAGATGACGTACCGGTGACCATCCAACATCAAAGTCTGCGGGGCATTGGAGACCGGGCCGATGCGAGTGTTCCACAGAGGAACCCCGGTGGGGCAGATCAAGGTCCGACTATTCGCAGTTTTGGAGCGTGAACACCCACGTGAAACCGACTACTGGACGGCTCATGATGGTGGGGTTCTAGGCATCGGCGGTGGTCAAAGGGAGAACATGCGTTGCATCCCGCACCGCGGCATTGATGACTTTGGTATGGAAGCGGGCGTACTGGTCGGACACGTGGGTATAAAACGTCACGCCAGGATCATTGCCGTATTGAGATTCACCTGTCCAGTGGCTTCGCCGCGTCCTCCGGCACGATAGCGTCCATCGGACGACGAAGTGGTTCCTTCACCCCAATGAGCGGCGAAAGGAACCTGATGGTGATAGTTGACGATTTCGGCCAGCGCTTTCGAGTCTCCTGGACCGGGACCTTGGGAAGTCAGGAGCAGAGATCGCGGGGGCGCGGAGAAGGTGTATTCATTTTTCTCACTACTGCCTGCGTTGGGCGCCTACTGCCGTTTACTGGGAGTACCCGGAAATGTGACCGCAAATTATTGAAACGATAGGGGAATCTATTGCCAGTCAACTTCCGCGCTCGAAAACCTGTTCAATAGTTGATGTTATCGTGCCCGCCGTGCACTGCAATGTGAACGGGTCCGTAAGCTCCCCAGCTTCGGTCAAAAACGTGTGCCGCAATCCGTGTTCGGGTTGCTCGGAGGATTTGTTGAAGCCAGAAGGCATTCGTGCTAGTTGACCCGATCTCTCACATCTGCGGAAGTGGCGAGCCGGGCGCAATGGGCACAACAGAAGAAATGCCCCCCGACCTCAACTCCATGCCCGATCACTTTGCATTCGCAATGCTCACAAATAGGAGCCATCACGTGGATGGCGCACTCGAAACTGTCGAATATATGCCGCGCTCCAGCGGCTTCGACTATGAAGGCCTTGTCGTATTCGTTGCCGCAGCGTTCGCACTTCGCCATAGAACCCCTCCTCGTGCTATGCCTCATATCGCCGGCGTGGGTAAACGACGTGCCGGCTCATGATTCATGCCTTGTTAGACGCAACTCAGGCGGCGAGCTTTGCCAGCCGTTCGGGATTATCGGCCTTTAGGCGTTACGAATTCGATCTGGGTGCAAGGCTAAGGCCGGGGAACAGTCGCCTCCGGGTACAGCGTGGAAGGCCACTGGAAGGGCGGCCGTCACTTCTCCAGAATGGGTTTTGCCCGCCAGCTAGGCGTGCGCTCCTGCGTTGCCACAGCCAATGCCTGCCGCACTCCGTTGGCATCCAGATCTTTGGCGTAGACCGGAGTTCCAGGTTGTTGTCTCCAGGATTCATCAAGTGCGCCGGCATCCACCGCGTCGAATCCAAGCTCGTCTACAAGCTGCATTATGATCGCCTTTGCCGCAGCATCGTCTCCGGCAATCGGCAATGCTATGCGGTGTGGAGTGCCTGTGGGCTGGCCAAGGTCTCTCAGATGTTGGGCATAGATGTTGTTGAATGCTTTGATCACGGGACGGCCTAACTGCTGCGCCACCCATCGGCTCTCCGGCAGACCATTCTCAATGGCTGCAATTCGACCGTCGCGCTGCTGTGGATAGTAGTTGCAGGTGTCTACGACAACTACGCTGTCCGGAACTCCGTCGAAGAGCCCGCGAGGTAGCTTCGAAATATTCTTCATGGGAATCGTGACTATAACCACCTCACCGCTCTTAGCCGCATCGGTGACGGAAGATGGCGCCGCTCCGGTCTCTAACGCTAAATCTGCAAGCGTCTCCGGACCTCGTGAGTTGGCCATAAAAACCTGATGACCGAGTGTAGTGAGGCGGCCGGCCAGCGTGCCGCCAATACGTCCTGCTCCGATGATGCCGATCTTCATATTTGCTCCCTCCTTAGTATCAAGATTATTGCTTGAACCTCTCACGATGAAATGAAGCCCTACACTTAGTCATCTCGACCGGAACGAAACCGGGGACCCCGGCAAGCGAAGCTTGATGGGAAGCGAAGTGGAGAAATCTGCGGTTTCCCACATCTGGCGCAAAGAGCGCGCCAGATATGGGGCACCCAGGTTTTGCAGAACGATTTTCGACAGAGTGTTTATGGACCTGCGGCCCACCCATGGGCATGAAAATTTGGTTGAGGAAGGCTGGGTTGGCAGTTACACCTGATTTGTCATCTCGACCGGAGCGCAGCGAAGTGAACACGCAAAAGGTGCTGACACATCCGTTCGTAGCCGGGGAGCTGGCGCTTTGTTTCCTGCGGCAACGCGCAATTGTTCTAGGCGCTTTGCGAAACCTGTCGCAAGCCGCGACAGCAAACGGCGACGAGGTATTGGCTTTTATTGAGAACGGAGCGCTTGCCGGGCAGGGAATCGGTTATGTGGATGTTCATCTGCTGGCCTTGGTGGCGTCGACTCCGGGAATTCTTCTGTGGACGCGCGATAAACATCTGCGTGCGGTAGCGGAGCGCCTCGGCTCTCATGCAGATCTGAGCTAGCCTCTTCGCGAACCTGGCGCTATCTCTCCACTTCGTTGCGGTCTCTCGAAAATCGTCCTGGGAAGCCTGCTCTGCCAGCGGTTGTGGTCTCCCACGCTTGCTACACAAGGATGGGGCACCCTAAATCTGTTTGAAGTATGGATCCCAAACCACTACCAATCGAGGGTGCCCCATCCTTCACACGACGCTGTTTCGTGCGAAGGGTGGGAGACCACAAATGTATGCACTCTCTACTGCACCTTGACCGTGACGGCTACGTTGTGGGCGATTGCACCCTGCAGGCCGTTGACCACCACCGTGTAGCTGCCGGTAGCTGTATTACCGTTGTTGCCGCTACTGCCGCCGCCTCCGGGGTTACTGCCTGAACCGCTGCCGCTCGAGCTGCTACTGCTGCCGCCGCCGCATCCGATTCCCACGGTCAGCACGGCGATTACTATAACGCCGAGCAGAGTCTGCCATTTCCGTCTCCGCTTAGGCAAGCCCAGTAGAAAGACGCCGGCGAATGCCGCCCCGCCGCTTGCCCAGAGCCATCCTGGCCTGCCCGGCGGATGTAACAGCGCAGAACTCGCAGCCACCGCTTTGATGGTGAGAGTGGAGGTTGTCGTCGTGGCTCCGCTGGGGAAGGTCGCTGAGGTTGGGTTAAGCGAGCAGGTAATAGACGAGGGCGCCGTGCAGGTAAGCGCAACCGCGGCGTTGAACCCGTTGACCGCGGTGAAATTGACCGTTTCCGTTGCGCTGCTTCCGCTGGCTACGGTCATCACAGGCGTTTGCGCCACCATGGAAAAGTCGCTGAGCGAATTGTTGAGCGGGTTGGCCAGGGTGAAGGACGAGGGCTGATAGTGTGTATCGCCCATGTACTGCAAGCTGATAGTGTTCGCGCCCTGGAACTGGTAAAGAATCTGGCTATTCAGGACCACACCGGTAGTTGAAGTTATTCCGCTGCCCGGTGTGAGACCCAGGGTGCCTATATTCTGCCCGGCAACAATGAGGTTGACGGTTCCGGTTGGAGCGGGGTTGCCGGTCTGGCCGGTCACGGTCGCCGAGAGACTGATTCCCGCGGTCGGAGAGGTCGCTGGGCCGCTGGTACTGCCGGTGGTAGTTGAAGGCAAGCCCGTGGCCCCCCCGGTGACGGTCAAGGCCACGCCTCCCGTCGCTCCAGAGTAGTTGCCGTCCCCGTTATAAACGGCGGTGATGGTTTTGCTGCCGGAGCTTACATTGGGAACGCTGAGGGTGGCGATGCCCGCCGTGAAGCCGGTGGATGCATCGGTGCCGGCGACCATGGTTGCGCTTCCTAGAAGGGCTGTGCCGTTGGAAAATGTAACCGTACCGGTGGGAGGGGTCGAACGGCTGCCGCTATCGAGAATAGCGGTTAGCACCACTGTCTGGCCGGTGGCCACGGGATTGGGGTTGGCCGTCACGCCGACGGTTGGGGTTCCTTTAACCACGGTAAAGGTCACCGCGGTGGCGGTGCTGGCGTTGTAGCTTGGGTCTCCGGAGTAGGAGGCAGTAATCGAATGCGATCCCATGCCGTAGCCCACATAGTAGTATTCCGCGTCTCCTTCAGTGTTAATGACCGCAGTGTTAATCGGGTTGGTGCCATCCTTGAAAACAACAGTACCCGTAGCCGAGCCAAAGGTAGCGTTCGTGCACGCCGTGCTGGTGCTGTTGCCGCCATTGCAACTGTTGTAGTAACTGGTGGGCACGACCTGCCCATCCAGGATGATCTGGGTGCCAAACAGAATCTGCTGGTTTTGGGGAACGGTTACGTATTGGCCGGCAGTCGTAGTCGATGGGGTCACGGCGTTGAAGATCAGGCTGCTGGCCTCGGGCGTCACCGTAACTTGTGTCTTCGATGAGGTGCTGGCTCCAAATTTTCCGTCGCCGCTATATTGACCCCAAACATTGTAGGTACCGCCGGGCAGGAAATTTGTCGTGCCCGACCCAGAGCCGCTGGTCAGCGGGAGGATTGTCTGGCCCTGTTGGTTCATAGTCGTGTTGTCGGTCACCAGGGCGATGCTGCCGGTTGGCGTGCCGCCTTGCCCGGTGACGCTGCCGGTGAGCTTGACCGCGGTCCCGTGGGCAAAGGAAGTGGGCGAGGGCGTCAGTGTGGTCGTACTCGAGGTAAAGGTGATGCTGCTCCAATTCGAAACCAATTGGTTGGCGTCGATCGAGCCAAGACCGCTAGCCAGGTCATATCCGGCGGTCGCATTGTAGCCGCTCAGTTCGCCCGTGCTGCCGCAATTGGGAGACCCGGCTTGGCAGGGCACGGCGTTGGTTCCCGCGGTTACGTCATGGAAAGCCGTGAGATGCTGTGCGGCCATGGGATACAGCACAAAATCCGCCTGCCCCTGGGGGCCGTATTTCTGGTTAACCAGGGCCATGATCGCGGCCATGGTGGGGGCGGCTGCGGAGGTTCCGCCGACGCCGGTAATCTGCACCGGGGTAGCGCCGCTCTGGCAGTCGCCGTCAGTGGCGCAGATGGGATAGAAGCTGTCATTCGCTCCGTCGGCGGAGAAGAGGGAGACGTCCGGAATATCGCGCGCGCTATCGGCCGGAACCCCGGTCCCGACTTGCCATGCAGGCTTGGGATAGGGGGCGCAGGTGATTACTGCGCCGGTCGTGGGATCGGTGGTGGGAACCCCGCAGGTGCTGGGTCCACCGCTTCCCGCGGAGATGGTCGGGTTTACGGCCGCAAAAATGTTCAGCCCGTATTTGCTATCGTTCCACGGCTGTTCGGGGATTGGAGGGGTCTTCAAGGACGTGCTCGGAGTAGCGCTGGGCGTCAGGTTCCAATATGTCCCCAGTTGAGCAGTGATCGCTGTACTGCCTGCCGAGTAGGAGCTGTAATAGAAGTCGGTGCCTCCCACTGCGACGTTATAGGGAGTGGATGCATATCCGCTTACCGCGAGGCCGTTTACGGCAACCGAGCTCGTGTCGCAGCCCGCGGAGCCGCTGTCGCCGCTCGACACCAGCACTGTGATGCCCTCGGCGGCAGCCTGTTCCCAGAGGTTGCTGAGAAACTGATTGCCGGAACCCAGCGACTGTTCGCAGGCGCCGAAGCTAAGCGAGAGGACCGGCGCCAGATCGCTATAGATAGCGCGCTGCGCGGCCAAAATCAATCCACTTTCGAGCGCCGTGTCGGCCCCGATGACCAGATCGATGGTGGCGCTGGGGGCTACCGCGCCCGACCACTCCACGTCCAGGTAAGCCTCGATCGAGTCCCCGTTAGGTCCGTCCGGGTTGTTGACGCCGTCGATGCCGGGATCGTTTCCGTCGATGATCACCTGCGGCGGGTTGGCGGTCAGGCCGAAGAGCGTGCGGAAGTTATTTACAAAACCAATGTTGATATTGGAATCGTTGACGATGGCGATGGTCTGCCCGGAGCCGTTCGTGCCTGCCGAATAGAGCGGGCTTAAATCGTACTGCGCCGTGAAGTCCGGGGGAGAAAGCACCAGATCGTAGCCTAGTGGGGAAGAACCGCTGGGATTCGTCCATTGCGGCTTCGCCTGCCCCGTCGCCGGATCGTAGCTCGCCGTGCCCAGCAGATGGGCCATGCTGTGTACGGGGAAGTTATTGAGCGAGACAAACCCCTTCAGCACCGGCGCAAGCGCACTGGGTATCTGCGGAGCAGTCGCGTTGGCGTAGTGCAGTTGCCCCCCCACCTTATATTGGTGAATGGAAGTGTGGAAAGTATCCTGCAATTGGCCCACACTTCCGGAGATTTCGAGGACTCCCTTTCCCGGCTGCAGAGTTCCCACCTGGAAGCCATGAGACTGCACCCAGGTTTCAATGGTTTGAATATCCTGGTCCGAGGGACCGAACTGCTGCCCAAACTGAGTGGGCGTGAGCCACTTGTGGTAGCTGGCCGAGCCTGGCGTGTGCATATCGTTGATCAACTGCTTCAGGTCGGATTCCTGCTGCGGACTGCGCTGCAACTGCAACTGGATCCGTTGCACACTCACATCTGGCGCAGCCGCCCCCGCGTCGTTCTGGGCAGTGGCCAGCGGGCTGACGCTGTTCTGCAGAGTCACCATCGATGATTCATTGATCTCCTGGGTGATGCGCGGCGCTACCAGCGGCTGGGTTTGCGCGTTCACCAATGGGCTTGCGGCAAAGGGCCACGCCGCCACGGCGGCCCACAGGACTGACCTCGGAATTTGAAACGCTCTCACGGAGGATTCGACCTTTCTGAACAAGCTTATGCCTGGTCATCAGACTTCTACGCGGAATTTTGGATAGCATCTTTTTTTCGTTGGGAATCAAGCGTACGGAAGCCCTGCTTATCTTACCCAATCTATGAACACGGAATGCGCAGGAAACACTCGCTCGTTTCCACGAACTATCGGATCGGTCCAGAGATGGGTGCCCCAGGTCCCGATTCCGGGACCTGGGATTCACTAATCCTCAACCTTGCTATTGCATGGGAGGATGGGACGGAGTATCCACCGTCTTGGTTTGAAAACCGGCGGGTACCTGGAAAAGTGACGCATTGGGCTCGGCGCGCTGAAGATTGCTGAGGGTGTAGGTCGTCTGACCGAAACGAGGGTCGTTGCGCGTGCTCTGGATCACCATCTGCAACTCGGGGGAGTACCATTCCTCGTCGGTGGAAACCAGAGGCTTATCGTTTCCTAAGGCTCCGGCGGCGATGGTCCGCGTGGTCCTAGTGCCGTCAACAGATACCCCCGCAATGGTTTGCGTGCTCAGCGATTCCGTCTGCGCGCCAACCTGGGACGAATGATTGCCGTGAGGTCCCCTTTGCCGGCCGGGCCCCTGCGCCGCTCCCGATCTTTGGGGCAGAACCAAGATGCGGGCAGTCTTGGTTGTTGCATTATATTCAATACGCTGGTTGGCGACCGGATCGAAGATAGACACTATGGTTGCGCCGTTTTGCTGGCCGCCGGCTGCGCCAAACCCGTTGAAGGTTTGCGAGCGCATGGTGCGGCCTTCGCTGTCGCGAGCGATCGACGCTGTGATCTGCCGCTTGATGGTGGTTCCGTCGGCCAGTGTCTGAACCGTCGTCGTGACCGCCTGCGCCGAATACGGCTCGCCGGTGACCACTCTAGCCAAGCCGCGACGCCCAAAGCCTCCCGGACCGGGTCCTCTCATGCCGCGCCAGCCGCCGCCTGGTGGAGGGCCGCCCGGTGGGTTCTGCGCGGGCGCAGCCGGAGTTAGAAGTAAAGCGGTGACGGCCAGCAGAACCAGGCCGAGAATAGGGCCGGGAAATCGGTGCGAGGTTTTTAGATCGGTCTTGCTCACGGATAGTTCTCCTCAGTGGTGGATGTGGATGATGTGACGGGGAGAATTCGTATTGCCTGGGGAAGTCCATCGTCGCCCAGCAGCAGAATCCGCCGGCAGGTCTTCGTCCGGGCCTCTGCCAAGAGCGGGAACTCCCCAAGCCATCAACTGGGAAGCGGGGACGGAGACGCGCACAGTTGCCTCCGTGCCGTTGGCAATCGACGGATCCGAGTAGGGAAGGGAGATATAGCCGGCCGGCGCCGGCCGCTGCGCATCGTCGAGAGCACTCGCCGGCTCTGTGTTTACTGGAGGCATCCTCGCCGGCGTTGGCGCGAGGAAACGGCCTGCGGCAATCAGCACGGTGGCCATCGCCGCAACCCACAACATAGCGTGAAAGAAAGTTTGCGCCCTCCCCAACCTGGCGGGAGATGAAGAAAGTCGAGCGGTCTCGACTTCAACCAGCAGACGCTGGCGGACTTCAACCGGCGCGCCCTGCCTGGGACTGGCCGCTGCCAAACCGGCCAGAAGTGAATCCAGGCTTTGCCTATCTTCCTGCCCAAGATCATTCGTCAATCGCTTCATACCAATCTCTCGCTGAGAAGTTTGCGCGCCCGCGAAAGCCGGGAAGCGATTGTGCCGGTGGAGCAACCGAGGATGGCGGCAGCCTGCTCGTAGCTCTTCTCCTGCAGGCAGCACAACACCACCACCTCGCGATACTTGACCGGCAACTGCGTGATGGCTGAGTGCAGCCGCTGCAGCGTCGACTTGGACTCGATCTCCTCTCCCAACACCAAGGGAGATACGGGGTCCAATTCAATCATCGGCTCCCAGCGGCTCTGCTTTGCCGCGAGTTTCCTGGTGAGCCTTCGCGCTACGCCCAGCAGATAGCCTTCTAAGCTGCCCTTGCGTACATCGAAACGCGCAAAGACCCGGCTCAACAGGCCGCGCCGTTCGAGCATCAGCAGAAAGACATCTTGGGTGATGTCCGCGGCCACGCTTCGATCGCCGCTCATCTCCAAAACGAAGTGGTAGATCGAAGCTTGATAGCGGTCGTAAACCTCCATTACAGCGCTTAGATCCAACTGCCAAATACGCTTCAACAGCTCCTGGTCTGAACCGGCAGGGGAAGGTTCGGGGCGGACCTGCCCTCCGGGCGACGGGACCGCCTGCGCTTCACCGTTGCTGTTCAACCAAGTGGCCAACATGTCCTTCTGATTGATATTGCCCGGTAACGGCAACAATCTTCCAAAATATTTTCAAGTTGGCCTGTTAGGAGGGGTCAAGCTGGGGGTGCAACCCCACCTACTTTGTCATCTCGACCGAAGCGTAGCGAAGTGGAGAGATCTGCGGTTTTCGCCATCCGGCGCCAACGATACGCCAGAATTGAGCACCCGGGCGAGTTGAGAGTCCCGTAGGGACGACTGAAAATGGCCTTCTCACCAAATCCGCACACGATCCGCCGGCTGCAAGTAAAGCTTTTGTCCCGGCTGCACATTAAAGGCCGCATACCACGCATCCACGTTGCGCGCCGTGTCTGCCCGGTACTGGGCCGGGGCGTGGGGATCGGTCAAAACCTGCTGGCGCAGCGCAGCTTCGCGGATCTTCGATGCCCAGTTCTGCCCGAAGGCGATGAAGAACTGCTGGTCGCCGGAGAAGCCGTCCTGCGAGGGCGCGGCCTTGCCCTCAAGCGAGGCGTGGTAACCGTCGTAGGCGGCGGAGATGCCCGCCAGGTCCGCGATATCCTCTCCCAGCGTCTGCCTGCCGTTCACGTGCACGCCGGGAAAGGGCATGTAGGTGTCAAACTGCGCAGCCAGCTTGGCGGTCGCCGCTTGGAAGTGCGCCAGGTCGGCAGGCGTCCACCAGTTGCGCACCCGCCCCTCGGAATCGAACGTGCTGCCTTCAGTATCGAAGGTATGGCTGATCTCATGCCCGATCACCGAGCCTATCGCGCCATAGTTGGCGGCTGCCGGAGCCTTGGCATCGAAGAACGGCGGCTGCAGAATTGCCGCGGGAAAATTGAGCGCATTCTGCAGCGGCAGGTTTACCGCGTTCACCGTCTGCGGCTCCATCGACCACTGCTTGCGATCGACCGCAGATCCCAGCCGGTCTACCTGGTAGTGATACTCAAAAAGTCTGCCCCGCCACAGGTTGCCGAAAATCTCGTCCGGCTTCACCTGGTAAGCGGAGTAGTCCCGCCAGCTCTCCGGATAACCAACACCTACATAGAGCGTGGTCAGCTTGGCCTCAGCCTCTTTTTTTGTCGACGCGGCCATCCAGGGGAGCGCCTCGATGCGTTTGCGGAAGGCGGCAATAATATTCGCTACCATCGCTTGCGCCTCTGCTTTGGCCGCCGGCGGGAAGTAGCGCTGGGCATAAATCTGACCCACCGCGTCGCCCAGCAGCCCATTTACCATGAATACCCCGCGCTGCCACCGCGGACGCTGTTGCGGTGTGCCGGAGAGAACGTTGCCGAAAAAGGCAAAGCGCTCATCGGCAAAAGTCTTCGGGAGCACACCGGAATAGCTGTCGATCAGGTGAAAGGCCAGCCAGTCTTTCCAGACGGAAAGCGGTTGGGAGGCCACCAGCGCCGACTCGGCCGTAAATGCCTCCGGCTGCCAGACGTCGAAGCCCTTCTGCTTCGTCAGTCCCGCGCCGCGGAAGTATTCTGCCCAGTCAAGACCCGGTGCGTTGCGGTCAAAATCCGTCTGCTTCCAGAAGTTATTGGCCTTGTGAATATCTTCGTTGTCCGCCAGGCTGCGATGCTTTTCCGCGATCGCGTGTTCCAAATTGAAAATGCGCTCGGCGCGCGCACCCGGATAGGCGAAGCCGGCGAGCCGCAGCACGGTTGTGATGTGCGCCTGATATTTAGTCCGGATCTCGCGCATGGCCGGGGTATCGGAAAGATAGTACTCGCGGTCCGGCATATCCAGCCCACCCTGGAGCAGATAAGGGCTGTAGTGCTGGTAATCGCTGAATCCGGGCGCAACCCACAAGCCAAACAGATTCGCAGTGTGGAAGTTAGTGTTGTTCAAAGGGTCTACATCCGCTCGCAGAGTCTCTCCCAGCGACCGGGCCAGCTCGTGCTTGTCGCGGATAGAGGCGATCGCCTGCAGATACGGCCGCAGCGGCGCTATGCCCCTGGATTCAATCGCGTCTTCGTTCATATAGGAGTTGTAAAGGTCCGCGATTTTTCTGGCATTTGAACCGGCTGTAGGGTTGGATTTTCCCGCATCTTCAATCAGCTCAGCGGTGCGCTTGTTGCTCAAATCGTCCAGCGAGTTGAAGACACCCACACTGGCGCGGTCCGGCGGAATCACTGTGCGCTTGATCCAGCTACCGTTGGCATACTCGTAGAAGTCATCTCCCGGATTGACGGAACGGTCCATGTTTGCGACAGCGATGCCGTGCGTCTCCTGTGTCGAGGCTTCTTGCTTGGGTGCGGTATGGGAGCAGCCCGCCAGGAAGGTCAATGCGAAAACTGTCGAAAAATTCTGAATGCTGGGCGTGAATCTCACAGTGGCTCCGATAGGACAGCATCGTCAATTGCATCTAGTTTGTCATCCAGCACCGCCTTTGCTCTTCTTTTCTTTCTGTCTTTGCCCCTCTTTTCCTTCTGTCTTTGCCTTTCTTTCTGTCATTCCCGAAGGGAATCTGCTTGCGCTCAAAATCTCACAAACGGTTAACATCGTCACGTATGCCTGCTGTCGTGGAGCCGCCGTCGATCCTTATCCCTGCCGGATGGTTCTCCATGGGTTGCAGCACCGGCCAGAGCGTGGAGCAGCCAGTTCATCGCGTCTGGGTCGATCGATTTCACATGGCGGCAACCCAGGTCACGGTCGAAGAGTATGCGCGCTTTCTCGAAGCTACCGGCGCCAACCCGCCGCCTTATTGGGGAGACGCCTGCTTCAATCACCCCCGGCAGCCGGTTGTCGCCGTCTCCTGGTTTGAAGCCGCCTCCTATTGCCAGTGGCTTTCAACCGCCACCGGCGCCCGCTTCCGCTTACCAACCGAAGCGGAGTGGGAACGGGCGGCGCGCGGCGGCCGCGAAGGACAGTTATTCCCCTGGGGCGACGATCCGCCGGCCTCACGGCCCGGCTACTACCAGCGATGGAAGACCGGGCCGGAGCCGGTGTGCCAATCGGAGCCGAACGCTTACGGCCTGTTTGAGATGTGCGAGAACGTCCACGAGTGGTGCAGCGACTGGTTTGAGGCGGAGTATTATGCCGGCTCGCCGGAGCACAATCCGCAGGGGCCCGAGCAAGGCGTCAGGAAGGCGTCCCGAGGAGGTTCCTGGCGGCACCACGTCAAAATATCGCGATCGTCCGCGCGCTCCAGTATTCCTCCCCAATTTCAATACGCGGACTATGGCTTTCGCGTCGCGCTCTCCCTATGACCTCTTGGCGTGCATGATGGCGATCTTCGTCTTGCCTCCATTGAGAGCGGGATCGGCGCTCACGGTGATCATCCAACTCTCCTTGTCCCGCTCGCCCGAGCTTATGACGCCGCCCGTCCCGGTCTGGATTACCGACGCATTCCCGTCCAACTTGCTCTTGTAGAAATCAAGCACTTTGTTGGGCGCGTCCGGGGTCGAGTATGTGGCGGTCACCATCGACCTGTTCCCGGTGCGGATTCGCATTCCGCCTTCTCCATGCACAGCTCCGGGGTAGATGGGCAGGCCTAATTCCTCTTCGGTCACATCTATGCCGCCGCCCGTGGTGACGGCGCCGTTCGGGGTCGAGAAGGTCACGCCGTCACGGTTCGCGCGCGCGATCCTGGATAGCCGCCAAACTCCGAATCCGGCGAGCAGGGCGGAGAGTATGCCCATGCCGATCAAGACCGCTATGACGACCAGAATGATCTTCACCGCAGTGTTGCCGGAGGACGGAGGCTGTGCGTAGACGGGTGCTCCCGCTGGAGCTTGAACGAACCCTGAGGGCGCCGCCGGCGCGCCGCAAGCGGTGCAGAACTGGCCTTCCGGGGAGAGCGCGGCTCCACATTTTGTGCAGAAACTAGCCACGGCAATTCTCTTTCTATCCGCCAGCTGAGCAGGCTCTCTGCCGGGAGCTGCGCAGGCTTTAGATCGAGCGGCTCCCCGCGATGCTCTTGGCGATTCCCGCGGCCACGGGAACTTCAAGGCGTTTGCCCTGATAGGCGGTGACCATCAAAACAACCCAGGCCACCAGAGTTATCAAGGTCACGATAGTCGAAGCTATCCACCAAAGAGAAAACACCCCATAGAAGCCGCTTCCGATAAAACCAAAGATAAACAGCAAGCGCAAGATGAAGAGAAAGCCGAACACCACGATCGACTGCGCCGCATGGAAGCGCACGAACGGCCGCTTATCGATCAAGAGAAAGATAATTCCGGTGAACCAGCCCAGAATGTAGCATAGTAACCCGGCCACGTTTTCATGCAGGCCTCCGGCGGCAACGGGAATCATGGGCGCAGCCGGAGCGGCTCCCGCATACACCCCGCCCGCCGGCGCATTCTCGGCGGGTGCAGCTAGACTCGCGCCACATTTGGGGCAGAAGGCCGTTCCCTCGGTATATGCCGATCCACACTTTCCACAGAACGCCATAGGCTCGCCTATCCTTTCCTTTGCTTAAGTTGACCCATAGAGATCCCGCCGGCGGGGTAGCTGCGTGTAACTGGAACCTTTTGAAAGACGGGGGAAGGCTACGTCAAGCTAAAGACCAAAGTCAATAGAAAGTTAAAGTTATGGATAGGATTTCAACCCTGCGAAACTGCCTCTCCAGAATTTGCCAGGTGGGGCACCCGGCAACGGCGCCAAATTTGTCATCTCGACCCGGAGTGAAAAGGAGTGGAGAGGTCTGCAGTTTTCCCGTATCTGGATCAGTCCTCAACTCGGTTGCGCAGAAAGGCAGAATGGTGTGGGGTCGGCAGATATAACAATACCGGAGCCACCGGAGCCGTCGATCAGCGGCTAAACCGGGGAGCCAAAGAGGAAGTCTTTCTCTAAAGCGCGATGATTTTGAGGTCGGGTATGGGCTGGAAGTGCCTAACGTTAAGCGTGGCGACATCGAAGCCTAAATGCAGAGCCGTGGCTCCGATAACTAGGTCCTCGAAGGCGATGGCGATGCCTTTGGCGGCCTGCTCGCCTTCTATGCGTCCGGCGAGCTGCGCGATCTCCAGCGAGACCGGATGTACGATCAGGTCGTGCAAGGCTCCCTCGGCGAAGACACGGCGCCGTGCGCGATCAGCATCAGTTCTGGCCCGGTAGATGCCATGGGTCAATTCCACGACGCTGATGGCCGAGAGCGCGATGTCAACCTCACCATGTGAGGCCCGCGCCTGACGGAGAATATCTTCGATGGCCTCGCCACGCCGTTCGCTTGCGATCAAGATGCTGGTATCCAGGATCAAGCCCAAGGAATCAGTCCCATGCCGACGTGTCGCGGGGCTTGCGGTTACGGATGATCTCTTCCATATCCGTGACGAAATCCGGGTCCATCACCGGCTTGTACCCAAGCTCTTTCGAGCGGGCCTCAGCCAGCGCGATGGACTCGGAGATGGAGCGGCGCGGCGGAGATGGAGCGTGCAATACAGCCACAGGAAGCGTGCCATTTTCGATAACCACCTCGGCTCCCGCGCGGACGCGGGCCAGCAGCGCGGCAAAGTCCCGGGTTGCCTCAGCTTCGGAGATGTGGATCACGGCCATACTGATGATCATAACCCCGAGTTGGCATTTCCCTTTAGCCAATCCCCGTTGTGGGCACCCACCGTAATGACCGGTCTGGATGAGGAGAGATTGAAAGCGGATGCGGGTGCCCCAGGTTTCGCGAAGCTAGCCCGGGCAGTTCGCTGATTGCGCCGATAAAGAGGGGGAATCCAGTTAACGATCCGCAGCAAGTTCCTACAGCAAGTGGCGCAGTTCCCAAATTCCAAAGACTAGCGCCGCGAAGAAGGCCTGAATCACCAACGCCATCGCCACGCCGCGCATGCATCCCAGGCCGTCGCTCTCTTCCGAGCGGACGTCGACGCTGTATCGTGGAAGCTCGAAGGGGAGCTGTTCGTTGGCGGCCGAACGAGCTACCAGTTGCGGACCGGATTTCGGAGAAGGCTGGTTAAAGCTCGGAAGCACGTGGATACCCATGAGAGTCCTCTCGGAATACTGAGTTTATCGGTCCGCCGAGCTGATTCTGCAATGGATTGAGTACAACTTTTGTTGCGTAACCTTACTCTATGTCGAAGTTGATACTACCGCTGTGGCAAATTCTCCAGCTTACCCGGCCGGCTCCAGTGCAGCAAAACGATACGCTGAGCCGTCTTTCTGCGCCGAACCGCTGGCAGATGGCGCTTGAGCCAGGGTGATGACAGTGATTTCCGGAGGACAGCGAAATCTGAAAGGCACTCCGACGGTGCCGATTCCCCGGTTGACATAGAGCTGCATGCCGCCGCCCAGCAGGAAGTGTCCTTCCAGATACCTCCTTCCCAAAGCGGGAAGATCGAAGGGCTTCATGAACGGAATACGGACCTGGCCGCCGTGAGTATGTCCGGAAAGCACAAGCGAGACCCCGCGATTGACCAGCACGTCGGCAAAATCGGGCTCGTGGAGTAACAGGATCACCGGCTCGCGATCCAGGTTCGCCTGGCTAGGAAAAGCCGAAGAGAGATCGGGCTTTTGCTCCAGGGCATCGGCGACGCCTGCCAGCCAGAAGCGTTGTCCCTCGCGTTCTATGGCCACCGAGTGGTTCGACAATACCGGGATGCCGTGCACCACCAAGGCATCTGTAACCGCCCGCGCGCTTACCAGCGCATCGTGATTGCCCAAGACGGCATATCTCAGCGGGCAGGTGAGGTTGCTCAGGATCTCAGCGCAGCGGTAGGCCCATCCGACCGAGAGGTGCTCCGGGAACGGACCGTTGCTGATGAAGTCTCCGGTGAGGACAACCAGGTCCGGATGAAGGGAATTTATCCTCCTTACGACTTCCCTGAGGAACGCCGATTCGGTAAATTCCTTGAGGTGAATATCGCTGAGCTGAACGATTCTGAATCCGACGAAAGCCTCCGCCAGGCCGGCAAGAGCAATGGTGCGCGGAACCACCTCAATCTCATGGCGCTCGATCTCACCTGAATAAAGCACCAGGCCGGCGACGGATGAGGCGCCCAGAGTGAGAAAATTCCGCCGGCTCAAAAGGCCTGTGGCGGAGGATCGTGGCGCACCTTGGACTGGAGGAGCCTCAATCACTCAGGAACTCCCGTCACCGTGTTTGCCTCTGCAGCCAGCGCGAATCGGTTGACCATCTGCTTCAAGTTTAGATCATCCATGGGCTCCTCTCCCTTACGTTCGTGCGCCGTGCTAAGCAGACGATACAATGGAGTTTTGACCCCTTCTTTTTGGAGACACAATGCCGGCTCCGCCCGAACTCAAGGCGACCCTGAACCTTCCGCGGACTGATTTTCCCATGAAGGCGAATCTCCCGCAAAGCGAGCCCCGGCGGCTGGCCGTCTGGGAGCGGGAAGACCTATACCAAAAGATCCGCGGCGCCCGCCAGGACGCTCCCATGTATCTTCTGCACGACGGGCCGCCTTACGCCAACGGACCCTTGCACCTGGGACATGCGCTCAATAAGTGTCTGAAGGATTTCGTGGTGAAATCCAAGACCATGGCGGGCTTCGACGCACCCTATGTTCCCGGATGGGACTGTCACGGATTGCCTATCGAGATCAAAGTCGACGAACAGCTCGGGCGCAAAAAGCTGGAGATGGAGCCGATCGCGGTGCGCCGGGCCTGCCGCAAGTATGCCCAGAAGTATCTTGATCTGCAGCGCTCCCAGTTCCAGCGCCTGGGCGTGCTCGGCCGTTTTTCCCGGCCTTACTCCACCATGACGCCGGAGTACGAATCGAAAGTCGTCGAGACGCTGTTTCAATTCCTGGAAGATGGCTTTGTCTACAAAGGACTCAGGCCGGTCTACTGGTGCATCTTCGACCGGACCGCTCTGGCCGAAGCCGAAGTCGAGTATGAGATGCACACCAGCCCCAGCGTCTATGTGCGCTACCGGCTGACCAGCGCTCCTGAAGCAATCGATCCGCGCCTCGCCGGCCGCCGGGTTTCGACCATCATCTGGACCACGACTCCGTGGACCCTGCCCGCATCGCTCGCCGTGGCCTTTCATCCCGGCCTGGAATATGTGGCGCTGGAGCACGGCGGCGAGGTCTATATCGTCGCCCGGGCTCTGGCTGAGGCAACTCGCCAGGCTTGTAACCTGAAGGGCGCGGTCGAAATCGCCAGCTTCCCCGGCTTGCGCATGGATCTGGCTACCTTCGAGCATCCATTCCTGGAGCGTACGGTCCTGGGTGTGCTCGCCGACTATGTGACCACGGACCAGGGCACTGGAGTGGTTCACACCGCGCCCGCCCATGGCGCGGACGATTTCTATACCGGCGGGCGCTACGGGTTGAGCCAGGTATGCGAGGTCGATGATGCGGGCCGGATGCGCGGCCTTCCCGACTATGAGGGACTTACCGTCTTTCAAGCCAACGAGCCCATCATCGCTTTGCTGGCCAAACGCGGCGCTCTGCTGGGACGCGACAATATTTACCACTCATACCCTCACTGCTGGCGCTGCCACAACCCCGTGATCTTCCGCGCCACCGAGCAATGGTTCATCGGTATGGAAACCGCCATGGCCGGCCTCGACGGGGCGGAGACCACCTTCCGCCGGCGCGCCCTGGACGAGATCTCCCGCGTCAAATGGGATCCCAAGTGGGGCGAGGAGCGCATCTCCAACATGGTCGCTTCGCGGCCCGACTGGTGTATCTCCCGGCAGCGCATCTGGGGCGTTCCCATCGCTGTTTTCCTCTGCCGGGAGTGCCACAAGCCGCTCAACGATCCCGCCATCAACCGGCGCATCGTCGATCTCTTCGCAGCCGAGGGCGCGGATGCCTGGTACGTGCGCAGCGCCGAGGAGATTCTCCCTGCCGGAACCAGGTGCCCGTCCTGCGGCGCCGGAGGTGGCGCATTTCAAAAGGAGATGGATATTCTCGACGTCTGGTTTGAGAGCGGCGCCAGCCAGGCCGCGGTTCTCGGCGTTGAACCCGGCCTGCCCTGGCCCGCCGACCTTTATCTCGAAGGCGGAGACCAGCATCGCGGCTGGTTTCAGTCCTCTCTGCTGTGCGCTGTCGGGACCCGCGGCGCCGCGCCCTACCGCATGGCCGTAACCTGTGGCTGGACGCTCGACGAGCAGGGCCGCGCCATGTCCAAGAGCCTGGGCAACGGCGTCGATCCCGTGGACGTGGCCGACCGCATGGGCGCGGAGACCGTCCGGCTATGGGTGGCCTCAGTCGATTTCCGCGAGGATATGGCGGCCAGCGAAAATCTGATGCAGCGCGTCGCTGAGAACTACCGCAAGCTGCGCAATACCTTCCGCTACCTGCTGGGCAACCTGAACGGCTTTGCGCCGGAGAGCGATGCCGTCCGCTGGGAGCAAATGACCCAGCTCGACCAGTACATGCTGACGCGCACCCGCCAGCTTACCGAAAAGGTTCTGCTCTGGTACCAGGGCTTTGAATTCCACCGCGTTTATCACGCTCTGAATGAATTCGCCACCTCGGAGCTGAGCGCTTTTTACATCGATGCGGTCAAGGACCGGATGTACACCTTCGCCCCGCGGAACATTGCGCGCCGCTCCGCCCAGACCGTCTTGTGGAAGATCGCAGAGGCGCTGGTGCGGCTGGTGGCGCCTCTGATCAGCTTTACCGCGGATGAGGTCTGGCAGTATCTGCCCCCGGTCGTCGACCGTGCTTCGAGTGTGCATCTGGAGCTATTTCCGGTTCCCTCCGAGATCGCTCCAGAGGCCGATCCGGGGTGGCTGGGCGATTGGGCGCAATTGCTCATGGTTCGCGACGAAGCACTGAAAAGCCTGGAAGAGGCGCGGCAGGCGAAGCGGATTGGCAAAGCGCTCGAGGCCAAGCTGCGTTTGCAAGGGCCCCCGGCGCTGCTCGCGGTTCTGGAGCGCTATCAGGCCGCTCTGAAGGAGATCCTCAATGTGTCCCAGGTTGAGCTCGGCGCAGCGGAAAGCCTTCAGGCGATTACGCTGCCCGCCGATGGCGCTAAATGCGAGCGCTGCTGGAACTACTCCACGCATGTGGGGGAGGACCCCCGCTGGCCCACGGTCTGCGACCGCTGCGCCGCCGCGCTCACCGAAATAGGCTTTGCCCCGCTGGCAACCGAGTCCAGAGCATGAGCGGGGGCGAGGGCCGCCGTCTCTGGCTTCTGCTGCTTGCTTTTGCCATTGTCGCGTTCGACCGGCTGACCAAGTGGCTGGTGGCGGCGCACATCGAGCTGGGCGACGCGGTCACCGTCATTCCCCATGTTTTCCGCATCAGCCATGTAGAGAACCCCGGCGCGGCCTTCAGCCTGTTCAACGACTCGAGTTCGCCCGAGCGCGTGCGCTGGATGCTGCTGGGATTCTCGCTTCTCGCGGCTGTCCTGGTCCTCATCTTCCTGGTCAGGCTCGGGCGCCGGGTGACGACCACGTCGGTGGCGCTGGCTCTCATCCTGGGCGGCGCCTTAGGCAACGCCTATGACCGCTGGCGGTTCGGCTATGTGATTGATTTTCTCGAAGTACACATCGTCCACTACCACTGGCCGGACTTCAACGTCGCCGATTCCGCCATCGTAATCGGCGGCATGCTGCTGCTGCTCGATGCCCTCCGCGGCAGCCAGAATTAGCCCCAACGGCAACCCTCGATTGGTGGTGGTCTTGGATCCATATTTGAAACAGATTTAGGGTGCCCCATCCTTGCGTAACCGGGGTCCCCGGCAAGCGAAGCTTGCTGGGGTGGGTAGCAAGGGTGGGAGACCACAACCGCTGGCAGAGCAGGCCTCCCAGGATGATTTTCGACAGAGTGTACATGGGCCTGCGACCCACCCAAGGGGAGGAAAATCGGGCGAGGAAGGCTTGGTTGGCAATTACACTTAAATTTGTCATCTCGACCGAAGCGAAGCGAAGTGGAGAGATCTGCGGTTCCCCAATCAAGATTGGTGAAATCCGGACGTGGGGCACCCGGCAAGAGGCGGGAAGTACACATCGTCCACTACCACTGGCCGGACTTCAACGTCGCCGATTCCGCTATCGTAATCGACGGCATGCTGCTGCTGCTCGATGCCGTGCGCGGCAGCCAGAATTAGGCCCAACGGCGACTACACTTAATTTGTCATCTCGACCGAAGCGAAGCGAAGCGGAGAGATCTGCGGTTCCCCGATCAAGATTGGTGGAATCCGAACGTGGGGCACCCGGCAAGAGGCGGGAAGTACACATCGTCCACTACCACTGGCCGGACTTCAACGTCGCCGATTCCGCCATCGTAATCGGCGGCATGCTGCTGCTCGATGCCCTCCGCGGCAGCCAGAATTAGCCCCAACGGCAACTACACCTAATTTGTCATCTCGACCGAAGCGAAGCGAAGTGGAGAGATTCGCGATTCCCCCAATCAAGATTGGTGAAATCCGAACGTGGGGCACCCGGCAAGAGGCGGGAAGTCCCGCATCGTCCACTACCACTGGCCGGACTTCAACGTCGCCGATTCCGCTATCGTAATCGACGGCATGCTGCTGCTGCTCGATGCCGCGCGCGGCAGCCAGAATTAGGCCCAACGGCGACTACACTTAAATTTGTCATCTCGACCGAAGCGAAGCGAAGTGGAGAGATCTGCGGTTCCCCCAATCAAGATTGGTGAAATCCGAACGTGGGCACCCGGCAAGAGGCGGGAAGTCCCAGAAGGGACGAATGAAAATAGCCCAGAACGAAGTGCTGGGTCCGGAATCTAGAACTTTTCCTTCAGAATCCGGATTGCGTCCTGGTAGGTCGAATCCATCGGAACCGGGCTGAAATCGGAGTAGTCCTCGGTAGTGGAGAAATCGACGCTCTTCATCATCAGGATCTTTCCTTGCAGATGAAGCTTCATGTGAGTGGTCTCCCAATGGTTAAGCCCCACGTCCCGGTTCTCCACCAGGATGCTGCCGCCCTGATAGAGTTTGCCCAAGACGCCCCAGCCAAAGTTGACGTCGGAGATTAGGTGGGAATTGAGCTTGACGATCCGCAACTGACCTTGATCCACCCATAACTCACCCACCATGCCGTGATAGACTTCGCCCTCGCGGTCGGGTGGGGCGAACGCCGGATTCGGCTTAAAGCTCACTCGATAACACGGGCCGCTCGGTCCCTGAACTATGCCTTCGAAGGTATAAAGGAAAGCGTCAGGCAGCATTTTCACCATTTCATCGCCGCGGGCGCTGTCTGTCTGTTGCTTTTTGTGACGGCGCTCCTGGATCTCCGGATGGGCCAGCAGGTTGTCCAGGCGGGCGAGTTCGGCCCGGTCTTCTTCCGGCGTCAAGGGCCGTCCGTCCTTCTCGATCAAGCGGGCAATATCGCCCTCCTTGGTTTCGACCACCAACCTGACCGTGCTGCCTTTGGAATCCAGCTTGGATTCCCGATAGCGGAATGGATGTGACGGCCCTTTAGGGTGCAGCTCATTCCAGGAGGCATCCGTCACAATTTTGTCGGGAGGCGGAACGGGCTGGGATGTTTGCGCTGGCGCCGGGCCGGGGGCGGCAAGCAGCAGGGCTGCGCTGATCGCCAAGAACCGCGTGTGCAGCCGGAATTCTCTAAAACCCATATCTACGTTTCCGCCGGCTGGACCTTGCTCAACGCTCCGCGCGGAGCCTTATCCAGTGTACATCGGGAGCCTCGGCCGGCCGTCGTACCCCGTTAGTGTCTTGCAGCGCCTGCTCATCTTGCGTATAGTTCGGGCAGAGAACAGCGATTTTCATTGAGGGAGAGCGGAGATGGCGACAGAGAGCGGCGCCGCGGTTATCGGTAAATCCGTGCAGATCCGCGGAGAAGTTAAAGGGAGTGAAGACCTGATGGTCGAGGGCTACGTCGAGGGCACGATTACACTGACGGAGAGCCGCCTTACTATCGGACCGCGCGCCAGTGTCACCGCAAATGTTTCTGCTCGCGACGTCATCCTGCTTGGCCGCCTCAACGGTAATATCCGGGCCAGCGGACGGGTAGAGTTGCGCAAGGGCTGCGATCTCGCGGGTGACATCTCCGCCGGCCGCCTTTCCATAGAAGAGAACTCCATGTTTCGGGGAAAGGTGGACCTGGCCCAACCGTTGGAGAACGGAGCGGCTGCCCCGGTTCCGGCGCTCAACGCGCCGGCCAAGACATCGTCGCCGGAGACTCCGTTGTTTAGAGCCTCGGCTCAGAAATAGCACGAAAGCTGAAGAAAGTGATACGTAATCTATTCAGCAGGACCCAGAACGGCCATGCCCCCCCCGTCAATCCCACGGTGCTCACCGGGCCGCGCATGCCGCGCTATTCCAGCGGATGGTCCACCCTGCTCAAGCACCTCAAGAGCGAGTCGGGATTGCGCATTCTAGACATCGGACCCACCTCCTCGACCAATATCAACTTCCTCACCACTCTGGGCCACGGCGTGTACATGGCCGATATCGTTCATGAAGCTGCCCGCGCGGATTGGCTCACTCCCGGTAAGGACGGCTCCGCACCGCAGTTTGATGTGGAACGGTTTCTCGATCAAAACCTGGACTTTTCCGGCAGGGAATTCGACGTCGTGCTGCTCTGGAGCACACTGGACTATCTTCCCGAGGTTCTGGTTGCTCCGGTGATCCAGCGCTTCCGCTCTTCGATGCGCCCCGGCGGCCGGCTTCTGGCGCTCTTCCACACCCGCGCCTCGGGCGCGCAAACCGCCTTCTGCCGCTACCACATCACCGATGGCGACACCGTAGAGATGCAGGAATCGACCGCCTACTCCGTCCAGCGCGTCTACACCAACCGCACCATCGAAAAAATCTTCGAAACCTACGCCAACACCAAGTTCTTCCTAGCCAAGGACAGCCTCTACGAAGTCCTCATCACCCGATAGGCTTCCGGCCGTCTGTATCCGTCTTTGCTTTCTTCCTGTCATTCCCGCAGGGAATCTGCTTTTCGTATCCCGCCTATACCATTCCCGAGATACCAGAAGCAGATTCCCTGCGGGAATGACAGGCCAGAAAAGCAAAGCAAGGGCGGTGCCTCGGAGAACCGCAGATTTCTCCACTGCGCTTCGCTTCGGTCGATATCACAACTCTACGTAAGAGGTGCTTCACGAGCCAAGCTAAACACTCCATCGGAGAGCGAGTGCTCCATCGGCAACCGCGCCAAAATTTGTCATCTCGACCGGAGCGAAGCGCAGTGGAGAGATTCTGCGGTTTGCTCCACTCCGCTTCGCTTCGGTCGATATGATAACTCTACGTAAGAGGTGCTTCATGAGCGAAGCTAAACACTCCATCGAAGAGCGAATGCTCCATCGGCAACTGCGCCAAAATTTGTCATCTCGACCGGAGCGAAGCGCAGTGGAGAGATCTGCGGTTACGCAACGCCTGTTTTCATCCCAGATGCCTCCGCTCCCATCCCGTGTGATCGCGAGATGGGGACGTTTTCCTGGGATTACACCTCCGTGTTATTGCTCTAACGGACTTCTACGGGTGGTCTAGAGTTTGCACCGGAGCTGGGCTGCGTTCGCCTGCGACCCTCCAGAACTAGCATTTGCAGAACCTGACCCATCGTCGCGCATTGGCCCATCTCAATGAGAGAGGTGAGGCACAACTGTTGGAGGATCATCTTTTTGCCGTCTCGAGATTCGCGAGACGATTGACTAAGAAATTGCAAATGGAAGAGATTGGCGCCCTACTTGGCCTTCTACATGATCTTGGGAAGTACTCAGAGTCCTTCCAGTCCTACCTTGAAAGAATGCAGCCCTGCGAGGACACGGAACCGGATGAATCCGAGCGTGGCAGTGTAGATCATTCAACCGCTGGCGCTCAGGTCATCTGGAATGCGCTGCACGGCAAGGATGCGAAAAAGACCCTAGTGGCGGAAATACTCTCTCTCTGTATCGCCTCCCATCACTCAGGGCTGATCGATTGCATCGAACCGGATGGCCGCAAGCGCCTTGAACTACGCATGAAAAAGGCGGATGCCGATGCGCATACTTCCGAGGCATGGAACAGCGCAGCTATGGAAATACGCGCTGAGGCTCAACGGCTGTTGGATAGCCCTTCGCTCGCCCAAAGCCTTGGCCCATTTTTCGCGCGATTGGCGGACCTGGACCGCGAACCAGCTATTGCGAGCTTCAAAAAAGGCCTTCTAGTTAGGTTTCTTTTTAGTTGCCTGATCGATGCCGACCGCACAGATACCGCGGACTCAGAGAAACCGCAAAAAGCCGCGGCACGACAGCATGGCGCCTATGAAGGTTGGAGAACACTGTCATCCAGGCTTGAATCTGAGCTGGTAAAGTTCACTGGAGACAGTCGCGTAAGCGAACTGCGAAGGCAAATCGCCCTAGATGCTCTCGCAGCCTCTGCGCGATCGCGCGGCATCTACACATTGACTGCTCCGACCGGTGGGGGTAAAACGCTCGCCAGCCTCCGCTTTGCCTTATCCCACGCAGACCGGTGGAAGATGGACCGCGTGATCTACGTGAGTCCATACATCTCTATAGTGGATCAGAATGCGGCGGTCGTACGCCGAATTCTTGAAACAGAAGATGCTCCTTTTGGCTCTATACTGCTCGAACATCACTCCAATCTGGCCCCGGAAAAAGAGACGGTCCGAAGCAAGGTGCTGGCGGAGAACTGGGACGCTCCGGTGGTCTTTACGACCGCGGTGCAATTGCTAGAGACTCTCTTCGGAAGCGGTACCCGTGCTGTACGCCGCATGCACGCGCTTGCAAACTCCGTGGTGATCTTCGACGAGGCTCAAACGCTGCCCGTGCGAACCGTCCACATGATAAACAATGCGATCAATTTTTTGGTGGAGCACACAGGTTGTACCGCCGTCTTGTGTACAGCGACGCAACCGTTACTCCATCGAGTGGACGCAGCGAAGGGCGCGCTCCGCCTGGAGAATGGCGCAGAGATGATGGGCGATACTGCCCAACTTTTCGCCGCTCTCAAAAGGTGCGAAACTCGCTTTCGTCGAAGACCCGGCGGATGGCTGCGGGATGACGTTGCGCTGCTTGCCATATCGGAATGCGAAGCCCATGGAAGCTGTTTGGTGGTTGTGAATACGAAGCGCGATGCACAGGCGATCTTCGCATCTGCGCAAAAAAACCTCACCGGCGGGGACGTTTTCCATCTCAGCACGAATATGTGTCCCGCGCACCGGCTCGAAACGCTCGACGAAATCAAGGCATATCTGGCTGCCGGGAAAAAGACGATCTGTATCAGCACGCAGTTGATCGAGGCCGGAGTCGATATCGACTTTGCCGCGGTGATTCGTGATCTCGCGGGGCTGGACTCGATCGCCCAGGCAGCAGGACGATGCAATCGACACGGCAAACGCGATATGGGCTATGTAACCATCGTGAATCTTGCCGGCGAAATCCCCAAAGCACTCGCCGAAATTCAGATTGGGCGCGATAAGGCGCAGAGAATTCTAGACGACCGTGGGTTGAGCACCGGCCAGATATTTGACATCAGCAATCCCGGGTTGTTGCAGGAATATTTCCAGCACTACTTCTTTGAGCGTAAGCAGGAGATGTCCTACAGCATAGGTCCCAACCTTGCCACACGCCACGACAGCCTTCTGAATATGTTGGGAAGCAACAGCATGGCTTACAACGAAGCGGGAGCGCCAAACATCTATCTTCGTCAATCTTTCCAGACAGCAAACAGAGCATTCCGGGCGATTGATAAGAGCACTCAAGGGATTGTCGTTCCATTTCGGAAGGAAGGGAAGGCGATCATTGCTGAACTGTGTTCCTCGCGCGATCTTGCTACGCAATACTCGTTGCTTCGGCGAACACAGGCATTTACCGTAAATCTCTTTCCAAATGGCTTGCAGGAGTTGCAGCGAAGGGCAGCGGTAACTGAAGCTCAACCTGGGTCTGGCATCCTGTGCCTTGATGAGAAGTTTTATAGCAATGAGTTTGGTATTTCCATGGAGGGCACGGAGCAGATGGAGGCTGTGATTGCATAACACACCTAAGAACACGATCGAGTTTCGCGTGTGGGGCAGATATGCCATGTTCACCGATCCGGTCACGCGCATTGGGGGAGAGAAGTGCTCATACCATTTGCCTACCTACGAAGCCCTCAAAGGAATATGTAAGTCGATCTACTGGAAGCCTACATTTATCTGGTATATCGACCGCGTACGCGTAATGAAGCGTATCCGCACGCAGACGAAGGGGATGAAGCCGCTCGACTATAACGCTCCTGGAAATACGCTTGCTATTTACACTTACTTGACCGGCGATCCCATAGCGGAAGGTAAGTTTCCCGGAGTGGAGTATCAGGTGCAGGCACACTTTGAATGGAATCTCTTCCAACCCGATCTCAAGTCAGATCGGGTCGACGGCAAACACTTCCGTATAGCGCAGCGTAGCCTTGATCGCGGAGGACGACAGGATATATTTCTTGGCACCCGCGATTGCCAAGGCTACGTGGACCGTGCGATTTCGGTACCGGCGCAGGCGACTACGATGCTTATGGCGAGGTGAGCTACGGCATGATGTTCCATTCCTTTAACTATCCGGATGAGACGGGCGCCCCCCAATTGGAGACAAACTTCTGGAATGCGTCGATGGTCGACGGGATAGTGGATTTTCGGGTGCCGAAGGAGCGGCTCTACGTAAAGCAGGTGCGGCCTATGACAGCAAAGAATTTCGGCGTTGGCCGCAATGTTCTCGGGGTTGATCAGGAGGCCGAAACACTAGGCGTCAGCATGGACGACCTCGCATGAGCTGGATGGAAAAGCTCTACCGGACGTACGAGAACTGTGCAGGGTTGTCACAGTTTGAAACCAATCCGCTGACACCAGTGAGCCACGCTGAGCAACAGGCTCACATAGAAATCGTGCTGGATGAAAAAGGGAACTTTCTCAGGGCGGAGGTGATCGGGAAAGAGCCGACGTTGATCCCAATGACTGAAAAATCAGCAGGAAGAACGGGGGGACCTGTACCTCATCCGCTTTGCGACAAAATTCGCTATTGCGCTGCCGACTATGTATTAGAGGAAAAGAAGAGCGTCCATAACCTCTATCTCGACCAGCTTCGTCGATGGGTGGCTGCCGATTTCAATCCTAAGGTAGCAGCGGTGCTCCGCTATGTAGAAAAAGGAACAATAGTACATGATCTTGTGCGAGAGCAGGTACTTCACCGGGGGGTAGATGGGTCTCTGCTTACCGAGTGGCCCTCCGCCGGCTCTCCGCCGGCGATCTTCAAAGTGCTACCCGCGAAAGAAAAGAAGAGAGATCAGGGGGATGCGCTGGTGCGATGGCGTGTGCAGATTCCCGGTGACCTAGAGAGCGCGGTTTGGAAAGATTCAGCGGTGCAAAATGCGTGGATTCGTTTCGACGCCGCGCAGGGCAAAGCCGCCGGCCTATGCATCATCACAGGCGAGCAATGGCCGCTTGCAGTCAATCATCCAAAGCGCCTGCGACATGGAGGCGATGGCGCGAAACTCGTTTCCTCGAACGACAACCTCGGCTATACCTATCGAGGGCGATTCCTTCTCCCCATTGAAGCCTACGGCGTCGGGAGCGTCGTAACTCAAAAGGCGCATGCCGCTCTGCGCTGGCTGATATCGCGCCAGGGATACCACGACAAGGCAAGCGGACAAGTAGTCGTTGCATGGTCTACGGGCGGACAAAAGATTCCGGAGATCCTTGCCGATACATCACACAGCTTTAAAGAGAACCCTTTTGTTCCGACGGTGCCGGAAACGCATACCTCATTCTATGAAGGCGATGCAGGACAAAGCTTTTCCCTTCGATTGCGCAAGTTGATCAATGGCTACGCGAGCTCGCTTAGTAGGCGGGACGACATCATCGTAATAGGGCTCGATTCCGCTACGCCGGGCCGGATGGCAATCACCTATTATCGGGAGTTGACCGGTTCCGAGTTTCTCGACCGTATCTTCCGCTGGCATAACGAAACTGCATGGCCGCAGAACTTCGGCAAGGACAAACATTTCATCGGAGCGCCTGCACCGCGCGACATTGCGGAGGCAGCCTATGGCCGTCGAGTGGACGACAAACTGCGGAAGGCGACCGTGGAGCGGCTGCTGCCATGCATCGTGGATGGCAGGCCCCTTCCGCGGGATGTGGTGGATTCTTGTGTCCGGCGCGCCACAGGGCGCACTGGATTGGACTCGTGGGAGTGGGAGAAGTTTCTGGGTATCGCCTGTGCGCTGTTTCGTGGAAGCAGAAGAGAGGAGCACTACGCTATGTCATCGAAGAAGATCGCAGGTCGCGAGACTATCTGTTCGGCCGACTGCTTGCGACTGCTGAGAATATTGAAAGCTACGCGCTGTATATTGCTAAGGAGACCCGCGACACCACAGCCATAAGGCTGATGCAGCGGTTTGCCGACCATCCTGCTTCGACCTGGCGCACCATCGAGCTTGCCTTGATACCTTACATGTCTCGGTTACAAGCCAATCGTCCCGGCGTGCTTCATAAACGCAAAGGGCTACTCGACCAACTTATCCAGAGCTTTCAGGAAGGAGACTTCACGAGCAACAGCAGGCTTTCCGGCGAATTTCTTCTTGGCTATCACTGTCAGCGAGCAGCCTTCTTCGAAAAGGTGCCCGCAAATGCCGGTCAGGCTGACAATCTAGAGACCAACAACGAAGGAGAGAATCAGTGAGCGCACTTCAAAATAAGATGGACTTCGCAGTGATTCTGCGCGTCAAGCGTGCCAATCCGAACGGCGATCCGTTAAATGGTAATCGCCCGCGAACCGATTACAACGGGTACGGCGAGATCAGCGATGTCTGCTTGAAACGCAAAATGCGTGACCGTCTGGCGGATAACGGTAAACCCATCTTCGTACAATCGGACGATCGCAAGAGCGACGATGCGAAGAGCCTCCGAGATCGTGCGGAGAAAGCGCTTGGAAAACAGTTTGGGTCGAGTGAAACAGCAAAGCTCGCGCAGGAGACCTGGTTTGATGTCCGCGCTTTCGGTCAGCTATTTGCCCTTCCGAAAAAGACCAAAGCCAAGGGTGCGGACGAAGATGGAGACACAGGCGTGTCCATTCCGATTCGAGGACCGGTTACAGTCCAGTCGGCCTTCAGCATCGAGCCGGTCGAGGTCACGAGTACGCAAATCACAAAAAGCGTAAGCGGCGACGGTGACGGCACGAAACGGGGTTCCGACACGATGGGCATGAAGCACCGCGTCGACAATGGCGTCTACGTCTTCTATGGAAGCATGAATCCGCAGCTCGCGGAGCGCACTGGCTTCAGTGATGACGATGCTGGCGCCATCAAGGCAGTGCTGCCGCGGCTCTTTGAGAATGATGCATCCTCCGCCCGGCCCGAGGGAAGTATGCAGGTGCTGAAAGTCCTGTGGTGGAAACACAATTGCAAGGCCGGGCAATACTCATCAGCTAGAGTCCACCGTTCACTCCAGGTTTCAGCAGATGGTACCCATACTCTGCAGCCTCTTCCTGGGCTTGAGGTTGAGGAGATCGACGGCTTCTAGCATTCCTGGGCGATATGTGTAGATATGTGCATGGAAGAAGAGCTGTTGCCGCTTTCAGGGCTGCAACACTTGCAGTTTTGCGAGCGGCAATGGGCGCTGATTCATATCGAGCAGCAATGGGAAGAGAACCGTCTCACCGCCGAAGGACGCTTAATGCATAAGCGCGCCGACAACGAAAAGGATGAATGGCGGGATGGTATCCGGATATGCAGAGGTCTCCGCATCCGCTCTCTCCGTCTGGGATTGGCAGGGCGTGCCGATGTAGTTGAGTTTTATCCCTGTACCGGGGGCGCGATGCAGGCTCGTCCTGTCGAGTACAAGCGGGGACGCCCCAAAAAAGGGCTTGAAGACAAGATCCAGCTCTGCGCGCAAGCATTATGTCTTGAAGAGATGCTCAGCCAGACCATCAAAGAGGGAAGCCTCTATTACGGAACGCAGCGCCGCCGGCACATTGTGCTCTTTGATAGCGCGCTGCGCTCGGCAACGGAGGGCTCGGCGCACAGAATGCATCAGCTTTACCACGCACAAACAACGCCCGAAGCGGCGTATGAGGCGAAGTGTGATAGCTGTTCGCTTTTTTCCATTTGCATGCCCCGCATGATTTCGCGAGCTAAGAGCGCCAATAGCTACATGATTCGCAATCTCGAAGGCATGGACTGAGATGAAGCGCCTCCTCAACACGCTGTATGTCACTACACAAGGCGCATGGCTGGGGCGGGAGGGTGAAACAGTGCATGTGCGGGTGGATGGCAGCACGCTCCTCCGCGTGCCGATTTTAACTCTGGGGTCGATTGTCTGTTTCGGCAATGTCTCCTGTAGCCCATTCCTCATGGATCTGTGCGCGGGGACGAACGTCGCCATCTCATTTCTCAGCGAGCACGGCAGGTTCTTTGCGCGAGTCATGGGACCGGTCAATGGGAATGTATTGCTTCGCCGTGAGCAGTACCGCCGCGCCGATCAAGACGCGGCGGCGCTTAAGGTTGCCCGCTGGTGCGTAGCTGCCAAGATCGTGAATTGCCGCCAAGTGCTTTTGCGCGCCGCTCGGGAGCATTTGGATTCGCAGGTCTCAGCTCAAATCCTGGACTCAGCCTCTCGTTTAGCCGCTATGCTGCGCGGCCTGCAACTGACCCTCTCTCTCATCAGTTGCGCGGGCTTGAAGGTGAGGCGGCGCGCAGCTATTTTTCCGTGCTCGACCATCTGATCCTGGCCGATAAACAAGCCTTCTTCTTCCGTGAGCGCAGCCGTAGGCCGCCGCTCGACAACGTTAACGCGCTTCTCTCCTTCCTCTACACACTCTTGGTGCATGATGTCGCAGCGGCTTTAGAGTGCGTGGGTCTCGACCCCGCGGTCGGTTTTCTGCACCGTGACCGTCCAGGAAGGCCAAGTCTGGCGCTGGACCTGATGGAAGAACTCCGTCCCGTCCTAGCTGATCGGCTGGCATTATCGCTCATAAACAGGCGCCAACTCGGCCCAGATTCATTTGAAAGAACCGAGGGCGGCGAAGTTCGTATGTCGTCCGATGCACGCCGCGAAGTGCTCCTCGCATGGCAAAAGCGCAAGCAGGAAGAACTGCAGCATCCATTTTTGGAGGAACAGATTTCATTGGGTCTGCTTCCTCATGTTCAGGCCATGTTATTGGCCAGGCATCTGCGCGGCGACCTGGATGCGTATCCGCCCTTTCTCTGGAGGTGACTGTGCTTGTGCTTGTTGCCTACGATGTGAAGACAGAAACGGAGGCTGGACGGCGACGGCTGCGTAGGATCGCCAAGTTATGTCAAAACCACGGTCAGCGCGCGCAGTTCTCATTGTTTGAGTGCTCTCTTGATCCCGCTCAATGGGCAGTGTTGCGGGCCGGTCTCATCAAGGAGATGGATCACGGTGAGGACAGTTTGCGATTCTATTTTCTGGGAGCGAATTGGCGGCATCGCGTTGAGCATCTAGGAGCCAAGCCAGCCTATGATCCTGATGGCCTGCTAATGGCCTGAACTTTTCCCGCGAACCTCGAGTGGTGGCCGAATCCCTAGTACGTTCGCGGAATCCTAAAGTCAACGAATTCAATGGCCTAGATGAACCACGGTGCCCTTCGGCCGCCCGTCCATCTGTATCTGCTCACATTCGCGGAGAATGCCACGGAACTGATTGTCAACACAGGTGATACTCTAACGCTGTCGCGCCCCACGCGGGCGCGTGGATTGAAACCCCAGCGCTATGACCAGAGCATCTCTCTGCGCCCGTCGCGCCCCACGCGGGGCGCGTGGATTGAAACACGCGCAGACAGCGAATTATCGCCATGACGGGAGTCGCGCCCCACGCGGGGCGCGTGGATTGAAACTGCAGGTAGTCGGCGAGCAACCCGATATGGACGCGTCGCGCCCCACGCGGGGCGCGTGGATTGAAACTCGCATCCGGTTGTCGCGCCGCAGATATTTGCGGTCGCGCCCCACGCGGGGCGCGTGGATTGAAACATAGATGAGCAGTGGAACCTGCTCAATTGGAACAAGGTCGCGCCCCACGCGGGGCGCGTGGATTGAAACTCTACACTCAGCAACGGCCGGCATTCGATGCCAAGTCGCGCCCCACGCGGGGCGCGTGGATTGAAACCGAAGACGAGGGTGCGCCAGAACATGAGCGAAGGTCGCGCCCCACGCGGGCGCGTGGATTGAAACCGTTGATCTGCCCTGTCGATGGCGACGTGTTTGGTCGCGCCCCACGCGGGGCGCGTGGATTGAAACGTATCAGCAAAGCCGCCTGAGGGCCATGAGAAGGGTCGCGCCCCACGCGGGGCGCGTGGATTGAAACAAGAGCACATACGCGATAGGCGCAGCTCCGAGCGTCGCGCCCCACGCGGGGCGCGTGGATTGAAACGAATCCACCGGTATCCACGAAGAGCTCGCCAAGTCGCGCCCCACGCGGGCGCGTGGATTGAAACAAATGCAATATCTGTAGAGCATGCCATTGTTTGATGTCGCGCCCCACGCGGGGCGCGTGGATTGAAACACCCTGACCGGCACGTCGCTCACGACCGTGACCCGTCGCGCCCCACGCGGGCGCGTGGATTGAAACAACATGATGCTATCCGACACGCGGTCAAACTCGCGTCGCGCCCCACGCGGGCGCGTGGATTGAAACGCATAAGGTCGCACGTTCGCAGTGTGACGCATTCCGTCGCGCCCCACGCGGGCGCGTGGATTGAAACAGCGCCTACCCGAGAAGCTACGCCGTGTCTGCGGTCGCGCCCCACGCGGGCGCGTGGATTGAAACTGTCAAGCCCCAGCGTAATACATTTGTGGGATGTCGCGCCCCACGCGGGCGCGTGGATTGAAACAGCGCTTCCCAGTCGTTCTGTCCCGTGAAGACGAGGTCGCGCCCCATGCGGGCGCGTGGATTGAAACATGTAAGGGCTGTCGGTTTGCTTTCCGGAATTGAGTCGCGCCCCACGCGGGCGCGTGGATTGAAACGCTTCAGATGGGGGATTAACTGATGACATCCTCAAGGTCGCGCCCCATGCGGGCGCGTGGATTGAAACTCCCGACAGCAGCAATCTATCTAGTGTTGTCGCGTCGCGCCCCACGCGGGCGCGTGGATTGAAACGAGACAGAGTTCTATCGCATGTACAAAGACGGGGGGTCGCGCCCCACGCGGGCGCGTGGATTGAAACCACCCGAACGTTACGCATAGCAGAGAGCAGATAGCGTCGCGCCCCACGCGGGCGCGTGGATTGAAACAATGGACGGTCGCTGGGTTTGCCCATGGCTTGAGTCGCGCCCCACGCGGGCGCGTGGATTGAAACGCCAAAAGCGGCTGGCCAGCTTACCGGAGACATCGTCGCGCCCCACGCGGGCGCGTGGATTGAAACCTGCAGAAGCTCAGTGCGTTCCCTGTTGAGCTGTGTCGCGCCCCACGCGGGCGCGTGGATTGAAACATTTCTCCGACCTCAACTTAACTTGAAATGCGATGTCGCGCCCCACGCGGGCGCGTGGATTGAAACACCTAACGAGTTAAAGCCGAACGCAGAATTATTGGCGTCGCGCCCCACGCGGGCGCGTGGATTGAAACTATAGATCGGAGCTGAGGGTGAACGAAAGCAAGGTCGCGCCCCATGCGGGCGCGTGGATTGAAACTCTATGTAATCGGCAACACTGCTAGTGATGCAGGTCGCGCCCCATGCGGGCGCGTGGATTGAAACACAGCTTGACACTGCCAATTCGCAAGGCGATGGTCGCGCCCCACGCGGGCGCGTGGATTGAAACGCAAGATTTCGACACAATTGCGTTTGGCAACTTGGCTTGGCCCACTTCGGCGGTTTAATCTGGCCCACCCTTGGGACGTTAATGGTTGAGAGGATGTTCCGTTCTGCTGGAGCGTAGCCCGGAGGGCGAAGCGGAAGTAGAACGGAGCGGAGCCTCCGGGGTTACGGTTTGGGTTTCTTCCGCAGTGTTCTGCGGAAGCGGTACGACTCCGAACCTGTTTCGATGATGTGTGCCTGATCGGTGAGCCGATCGAGCACGGCCTTGCAAAGACGGGCGTTGGTGAAGACCTGCGGCCACTCGGAGAAGGGCAGGTTGGTGGTCACGATGAGGGCAGCCTTTTCCGCTCGCTCGGCGATGACCTGGAAGAGCAGTTCAGCAGCGACTTCCGCCAGCGGCACATAACCAAGTTCATCAATGACAATTAGTTCTACTCGCGACCAGCGGGCCAGCATGCGGCTCAGGCTCTGTTCGCGCTGTGCTTCGACCAGTTGGTTGACCAGCGCCGCAGCGGTGGTGAAGCGCACGCGCCGCCGTTGACGACAGGCGGCGATAGCCAGGCCGGTGGCAAGATGACTCTTGCCGGTGCCGGGTTCACCGACCAGCAGGACTGGTTCGGCACGTTCGAGATAGCCGCCCTCGGCCAGAGCGCGGATGCGTGAGGCAGGGATGTGCGGCGACTGCGCGAAGTCGAACTCCTCCAGGGTTTTTATCCGTGGCAAATGTGCGTCCTTCACACGCAACTCGATTGCGCGGCGCTCCCTGTCCTCTACCTCGGCCTGCAGCAGAGCTTCCAGATAATGCAGATGGGAGTGATTCTGTTGGCTGGCTTCTTCGGCCAGCGATGCGAACTGCGCACCGACGGCGGCCAGCCGCAGTACCTTACAGTGTTGGGCAATGATAGCGCTTCCGAGGCTCATGCCTGCACCGCCGGAATGGAGCTGGTGAACAGTTGGTCATACTCGATCACGGTGGGCAGTGGGCGTTCATAGGCTGCCAGAGCGCCGATCTCGATCCCCTCGGCAACCGGATGCTGCAGTTGATCGGTCATTAATAGATGACGGATCGCAGCCACATCCATGCATCCCAGTTCGAGTGCCCGTTCGACAGCCGCTTCCAGCTTGGCGTAGCTGAACTCGCGGCCCATGCGGATGAGTGTGACCATGGCCCGGGTTCCACCTTGGCGTCCATGCCGTGCGGTCATCAACTCCCAGATCCGGTCGTAACTCTGGGGCCATTTGCCCTGCGCCCTCCACTGCGCCAGAGGTTTCGATCCGCGCAAGGCGCCGGGCTTCCGCTCCAGAACCTTGAGATAGTGTTCAAGATCGAGGATCTGCTGCGAGCGGTTATAACAGCGTTCGTGGCTGGCGAAGCAAACACCCTCGCTCCATAACTGGATGACGCTGGAGTAGACGCGTGCCTCGACGATCGAGCCCGGCTTCAGCGGCACTGAATAGAAGTTGGTGCGCACCTTCGCGCATCCTGCCTGATCGACACGCGGGAAGCTGACTTCGGCCAGATCGAAATCCTCGGCGGGCAGCGGAAGCAGGTGTTCCTTCTCGGCCAGCAATGCCATGCCGACGTTCTCCGTGCGGCCCGATAACAGGCGGCCTTCATCCCGGCGGCAGGCTTCCAGCAGCTGGTTGTTCAACTCCGCGAGATCGTTCGCAACTGGCACCGGCGTCCAGTGGTTACGGCGGAAGTATCCCACCTCGCCTTCGACGCCGCCCTTCTCATGGCCCTCTGCGGGCGTGCAGAACTCGGCCTGGTACTGCCAGTGAGAGCGGAACGCGATGAAGCGTGCCGTCAACTCCCGCTCCTGGCCGCGAAGAATCTTCTTCACTGCGCTGGACAGGTTGTCGTAGCGGCAGCGACGGAACACGCCACCGAAATAATGGAACGCCAACTGGTGCGCTTCCAGAAATGCCTGCTGCGTGGCCCTCAGATAGGCGCGATGAAACGCCGCGCCGCTGGCCATCGAACGCATCGAGAACACCTGCAGCTTGATCTGCTCTCCGCCCAACTCGGCATAGGCTTCATACCAATCCGTCTGTGCTTCGACGCCCCAGACATAGCTCTGCGGCACGAACGTCTCGTGATGGCTCAGTCCCAGCGCTTGCTTGCGCTGCTCCACATACTGCCGCACCGTGCGCTCTGCGGCCAGGCAGCCCGGAATCTCGGCGCGGATGCGATCGTAAATGCGCCGCGCCGTGTGCCGCTGCTTTCGCGGCGCCTTGCGGTCCGACTCTAAAATCGCTTCGATCAACGCCACCGCTGGAGCCATCTTCAAATGCGGCCGCTCTGTCTTCTTCCGCCGTGCCGGCATCGCGCTCTGGATCGCTTCCCGCACCATGCGCCGATGCACCCCCAACTTCCGCGCTACGCCCTGGATCGTGCCTGCTCCAAACTCATACTCTCTACGGATCTGCTCGTATAACTCCACCTTGGCTCTCCAGTCCAACTTCCCTCCGGACATCAGCTTCCGCTCATGTCCAGACTAGAAGTTCGCTCTGCCCAGGGTGGGCCAACTTAAACCGCCATAGTGGGCCAGTTCAGAATGCCAAAATCACACAATGCACAAACTCGAAGAACGTCGCGCCCCATGCGGGCGCGTGGATTGAAACATTTGGGTATCAGTCGCAATTCTCCACCACGGCGGTCGCGCCCCATGCGGGCGCGTGGATTGAAACGCCCCGAATCCATTCCACTGCCATGAACAGGTGGTGTCGCGCCCCATGCGGGCGCGTGGATTGAAACAAGTCGCGCGAAACGCGAACCTCTACCATCTCGCGTCGCGCCCCATGCGGGCGCGTGGATTGAAACAGCTTGGCGCGGAGGGAATCGATTTCTATATCGGCGTCGCGCCCCATGCGGGCGCGTGGATTGAAACGCCGGTTATCTGTTCGCTGCCGTAAACTTGCGGTTGTCGCGCCCCATGCGGGCGCGTGGATTGAAACAAGCAAGCGCAAGGCCGTGTGTGAATGCTCATGTGGTCGCGCCCCATGCGGGCGCGTGGATTGAAACGCTGATATCGTTTGATCCGCCGATTTCAATGCTGGTCGCGCCCCATGCGGGCGCGTGGATTGAAACAAACTGTGGATGAGGTATAACATGGCTTTCAAAACGTCGCGCCCCATGCGGGCGCGTGGATTGAAACATGCAAATCGTGGTTTCCATCTTCCTCGCAGCGATGTCGCGCCCCATGCGGGCGCGCGTGGATTGAAACGCAGATCAGAGGTAATCAAACAGCAGGTAAGCCGCGTCGCGCCCCATGCGGGCGCGTGGATTGAAACATGAAGAAATACAAACCCATGTTGGAACGGACTGCGTCGCGCCCCATGGGGCGCGTGGATTGAAACTCGAGGTATCCGCAGCTCGTCGAGGCATAAGCGCCGTCGCGCCCCATGGGGGCGCGTGGATTGAAACTCTTTATTCTGAAGCGCAGAATATCGAGCATCAGGTTGCGCCTCCATGCGGGCGCGTGATTAGGGGCTGAGGTGGCACGGCGCCACGCGAACAACGCTAGGATACGAAAAGCAGATTCCCTTCGGGAATGACAGAAAGAGAAGAAGAGGCAAAGGCAGTGCTGCAACTGCAGCTAGATATGTTCCATAACTGAGGTCGGCCCACGCAGGGTTCGTCTATTCTTAAAACTCGACCTATGAGATCCTCTTCGCTGTGGTGACCCGTGATGAGGGGTGTTTCCATGCGGATGGCGTTGCTCTTAACTCTGCTGGTCCTGGCGCGCCTTGGCTGGACCCAGTCGGCTGAGCCTTCCCGGGAAGATGTCACCCCGACAATTCGGGTGGATTCCCAGTTCGTACTGCTCGACGCGCTGGTCGAGAACAAGAAGACCGGAAGCAGCGTTGACACACTCACCGCGAAAGACTTTCAGCTCTCCGAAGACGGCGTCCCCCAAACCATCAGCTACTTCAGCCGCGATCAACTGCCCCTTTCCGTAGTCTTTCTCTTTGACATGACGGAGACCGTACATGCGGCGCTTAAGCCGTTGGCGCAGGCGGCTCTCGCCATCCTCGGCCACCTGAAGCCACAGGACGAAGTGGCCGTCATGATCTTTTCTTCTCGTACGGAACTGCTGCAGGATTTTACTGTCAATCGCTCGCTCGCGGCCGACGCCGTCAAGACCGCCTCCTGGATGGCGGATGTCGAAGGCACCTTCATCGATGAGGATATGTATGAGGCCGTGGACCAGGCGCTGAAGACAAGATTGACCGGTAGCCGCCGCGTGCTCGTATGGCTTACCGATGGAACTGCGAACTATGAGAATTCTTTTACTCAATCCACCATAGGTCAGCACTCGCCGGCTCGTCTCCACACGCAACAACAAGCTTTAGTCAAGCTCCTTCAATCCGGAGTGGTAGTTTCGGGGCTTATCGACAGGACCGCGGAAACCAACGCAGCGATCATGGCCTCGGGTATGGGCTCATCCTCATTCCTCAGTGGAACGCGCGTGGGTGACATCCAGCAATATGCCAATGCTACCGGCGGCCCGGTTCTAAGCACTGATACCAAGCAAGCCGCAGATCGTCTGGCTCTATTGCTCGATCAGATTCGAGCGCGGTATACGCTGGGCTACAAGCCGGTCGAGACAAAGCCTCGAGGTACGTTTTGTAAGCTCAGCCTGCAGTTCAGTCCGCAGTTCCGCCAGGAACATCCTGAGTTGCGCAAGCCGGGCATGCTCCTGCTCGCGAAACAAGGCTACTACCGTTAGAGAAGCTTGGCTTGCTGTCCTTGCTTAAGGATCAGCGAGACGGCCTTCTTGTCAAAGGAAACGAAGGTCTCGCCGCCCAGCCAATTGCCCTCATAGACAATCAGGCCGTCGGCGAAGTCTCCTCCTTCATTGAGAATCGCCAAGCCGGCATCCGCAGCCAGACGGTTGACGGTGACATTGCTGGCGTTGAGCAATGCTTCGAGCGCGGCGGAAATATCTTGCTGCCCGAAGTTGTAAACCCGACGCAGAACCCAAACGAACTCGCATAGGCATGGCAGGGAAACTGCGATGAGTTCAGCTTCCTTGAGAAGCTTCGCGGCAATCCGCGCCTGTCTTTCATCGTCGCGCACCACGGCACGGACAAGTACGTTTGTATCGACAGTGATCTTCATTTCTGCCCGGCCCAGCCGCTCGCCGCCGCCTCCTTGATCTCGTCCAGGGTCGCAACCTTCTTACTTTTGCCCGCAAGCAGGCCAATGAAGCGGTCTATCTTTCCGGAAGGCCGCATCGCCTTGAGCGACACTCGTCCATCCGGTAGCTTGTCCAATTCGATTTTCTCTCCGGGACGGATGCCGAGATGTTGCAGCACATCTTTACGGAACGTGACTTGCCCTCGGGCGGTGACGGTCAAAGTGGTCATGGCTTGAATCCTTCATCTTCCAAGTAAATTGTAATGCAAAAATGCATTACAAGCCATGGCCGTTCCTAGCTGGTTGTGATGGTGAAGCGGTAGGCCCAGTCTCCTCCGGACCACTGGATATAGTTGGTTCCCCAGGCATTGTTGAACAGGTTGACGTGAACGCCTTGCTGCATGGTGGGAAGGTCGACAGAGAAGTTGAGCGGCGATCTTCTGCCTACGGCCACCACCGGAGCATCCAAGGTCTCAAGCTCAAATGTGCCGCGGCTGTCGTGATAGCGCAAATGGCCGTTCAGAGCGTGCATGCTGCGGCTCCCGCCGCGAACCACATCCAAGGGCGAGACCTCCTGATCGACCTTCTTGAGCATCCATCCGGTAGCTTCTGGCGCATCGGGAGCAAAGGTCAGCCACATCGACTCCGGCATGCGATTGGCGGCTTTGCCGAAGGACCGGAACGTGATGTGCGCCACCGGTTCAGCGTTGGGCAGCACCACCTCCAGATACATCCTTTTCGGCCACGCGACGCGGCCCTGGTTATCACTGGCAGGATCGTCGATCTTGAGCTCAGTCAGCACCCGGGTGGCATCCTGGTCCGTGACAGTCGAGCAATTTACCACTGACGGATGCCAATCGCGCGACTCGGCTCCGAAATGCCCTACATTGGGTTTGCCGAAGTCCCTCGGAGCCCACGATGCCTTGCTGATCACATAGCTGGCAAGGAAGGCGTCAAAATCGGACTGCGACAATGTCTGATAAGTGAAGAGCGCTAAAGGGTGCTCCGGCGAAGCCCACTCCCTCCCAGTCGCTTTGTCGCGCAGCTTTTGAATAGCTCCGGTCTTCCCGTCGAGCGCCAGGACGTAATGCGCGCTGTCGAGCTCTTCTTCCGGGGAATGCGTGCGGAGTCCTTGATTGGAGGCCGGATTGGAGGGCGGAGCGGCACGCAATGCGCTCAGGCGGCTCTGGGCTTCTGTGCGCAATGCGGAAGGCAGAGCGGCAACCGCGGTATCGATGTCATCGCGCTTTTCCTGCCAGCTCCTCTCCATGGTTTGGTATCCTGCCTGATCGATAACCTGCTCCAGGTCCTTTGGCTTGTAGTGGTCGTAGTCGATATATCGCTTGGTATCCGTTCCCCAGGTATGCTCGGGGGCTAGGGCCAGCCAGACGAGGAACTGACGATCGGTGGCATCCCCGACGGCAAAGTGTTCCTGCTGAATCCATTCCTCTCTGAGCCGCGCGATCTCCCGATACCTGGCAACCTTGACCGGGTCGCTGGGCACGCCATAGATCCAGGTGTCTCCGATCTCCTGGGTGACCGTTGGCAGCCGGTCGCGAAAGGAATTTACCGCCGTCGCGACCTGGCTAAAGCTGGCGGCCGTGATGGCCGCGTTGGGAAATTGCTGCCGCAAATCCGCGTAGATCTTTTTGATTTCATCTACGGAGTGAGGACCGGAGTTATCCCCGCGCACCTCGGTGGCGATCGCCAGATCGGAGTCAGGCACTACAATGACGCCGCCGTAATTGCGGCGATGGTAAAGCATGATCAGTGAACTGCCGTCCGGGTCTTTCCAGACGAAGGCCTCCGGAACATCCGGCGGTGTGCTTGCCCCGTTCACTCCGATGTCGAGCAGGATCACTCCAGCGGCCGCCAGGGGACTGATGATCCCGCGCGAGTGACCGGGAACATCTGTCATTTTGGCGCCCACCGTCTTGCCGCCGAATCGGCGGTCGAGCGATGCGGAGAGGCTCAGGCACCCTTCGATCATCGACCGGTCGAGCATCTCGGTCTGCCAATTGAAGGGAAGCGCGTGCCAGGCAATATCCCCAGCAGCAATGGCCTGCTCCATTCGCCGGCGATCCTGGGCGTTGGCTTGTTCCAGATATGTGTAGAGCAGCCAGGAGCCGGTCGTCCACACATAGCGATCCGCGCCCGCCTCTCGCATGGCCGCCGCGGTTTGAATCGCTTGGGGAAAATAGCGGTCGAAATACCGGCGCATCACGTTCGCTTGAGTGTCGTCAAAGCCGACATCAAGGTGGCATTTGAAGGTTGCGAGAACCCGCTTCACGTGAGATGTATCAGCGCTTGCGTCCGCGCGTATACGTTGAGGCCATCCGCCCGGAGCTGCCGCTCTCGCAGCCGCCGCTCCCGCGACCAGGATGGTTCCACTCAGGAATTGCCGGCGTTTCATTTTCTCCTCCACAACGATTGAGCGGCGGGATAGACGGTTCTGACTGCAAGTGTAAACCGTCCGATGCGGCGCCGGACTTGGCTCGGTCCGGAGGCGAGGCGCTCTTTGAGGAGGGGGTTGTCTTCTTACAAGAATGGAGCCGTGGAGGCAGGAATTCCACTCTTAGATCGTGCCGTGCGGCTCCATCCCTTTAAAAAAAGGACTGCGCGATATAGGTCATGGTTGCGATGTAGGCTCCGAGAGACGCCGCGGTTACCACGTATGTTTTCCAGGTCCATGTCCGTTTCTCCTAGCTCAGATTATTTAAATTGCGAATATAGCAATGCCTCTTTATATGTATCCAATACAGTCCTAATTGGCCATTGCTTTTTCAGCAGGAAAAGGGCAGGGGTAATTCTATTTTGGTTACTTTGGAAACGTATGTGCGCCATCCCAGAGCTTGCCCTTTGCAAGCAATGAGAGGTTCTAAAAGGGGAAGTGGCCCTTCGGTGGAGGCCCCCTGCTTTAGCAGGGGGAAGCTGGACTTGAGTCCAGCGGAAAGCGTTCGATCTCAAATGGGCTTTAGCCCTGGGATCTGCCGACGCCAGCGCTAAAGCGCATCATGTTCAGAGTCGAACTTCCCGGAGTGCTGAAGCGCTCCTACCCCCGCATAAATGCGGGGGCTTCCACCCGGCTCTGCACCAGGAACCAAGGGGATCTAAAGAACTGGCTTCACGGCAGCGTGTTCAACCAATCCAATACCGCTATGGTCAGCCCGATACGATCGCCGGAATAGCCGTGGTCGGTGGCGAAGTGCTTTTCCGTGATGTGCGTCTCTCCATGCTGGCGAAGCGCGTTGGCCAAGGCGTTTGCCTGATCCGCGAAACCGTCATCGGAGGTAACCAGCAGCACGGGCCGGGAGGAGAGCAGGGCGGCGTCTCCATCGAGGCTGCCCATGGCGTCGAGATGGGCCGCGGAAATCATGCCGACCGCGGTGACGGATTGGTCGTGGGCCGCTGCATAGGCAGCGAGAAATCCTCCTGTACTGTGACCGAGGAGGACAATGCGTTTCGTGTCGGTGCGCAACTGGGCCGCATAGACGGGCCGGCGGAGGAAAGCAATTGCCGCCGAGGCGTCCTCCGCGCAGTGCATTAAGGAGAAGGCGCCCGGGGTGCCCCAGGAGCCGCGATAGTTGAAGGTGAGCACATTCCAGCCGTCGCGGCGGATCGCCTGTGCAAGGTCGAGGTTTCGCTCGTTGCCTGGAAAACCATTGAGTAGAATGACGGCCGGATGCGGTCCGGCTCCCTGCGCGATGTACATCAGGGCGTTCAAATCTACGCCGTGGCTGGGAATGTGAACGGTCGCCATGGCCGCGGGATGAAGCCTATCCGGCGGCGGATCGCTGGTGACGGCAAGCGGCGGCCTCTGGGCACAGGCGGTAAGACAGGCGCAAAAGAAGAAGGGGAGGAATAAGGGCCGGACTTTCCTCATCGGCATCCAGAAGATCACGTCTCCCCCTCAACAGTCCAGTGCACGGAGCTTCCCATCGCTCGGAAGCAGTGTAAAATCACGCCTGCCTGGATCCGCACTGGAAATCCTGCGCAAATTCTTTTTTGTCATTAGGAGAAGATCGAGTGATTCGCTGGAGACCGATTCAACTGCTCGTCTTGAGCGCGCTGGCCGTCTCAACCTCTGCGATGGTGGCGGGCTGCAACAACGCGCCCGCGCCTCCTAACCCGTCGAGCGCCAGTTCATCTGGCTCTGTCGCCGCTCCGGCGATCCCAACCATCACCCCAACTGTAGAACGGCTCGATCCCGCCTTGGACCAGATTGTTCCGGCGCAGCCATCGCTTGAGCGCGTGGCTACCGGCTTCAAGTGGACGGAAGGGCCGATCTGGATTCCTGCGGGCTACCTGCTTTTTGCCGAGATACCCAGCAACAGCATCCGTAAGTGGACCCCCGGCGGGGGCGTGAGCATCTTCATGCAGCCCAGCGGATACAAAGGTGAGGCTCCGTATGGCGGCCCCGAGCCGGGCTCGAATGGCATGACCCTGGATAGCCAGGGACGACTGACCGTCGCCGGCCACGCCCAGCGCGATGTCTGGAGGTTGGAATCACTCGATCCCAAGGCGCAGGTGACCATCCTGGCGGACACCTATCAGGGCAAGCGTTTGAACAGCCCCAACGATCTCGTCTACAGAATCCGATGGATCGCTCTACTTCACCGATCCTCCTTACGGACTCCGCACGCAGAAGGAGAATGACCCTGACAAGCAATTGCGCTTCAGTGGGGTGTATCGCATCCCCGGCGCGCTGGATCAGAAGCCCGGCGCTCCGCCGGCACGCGCGCGGCTTCAGCTTCTGGTCAAAGACCTCCCCAGGCCCAATGGCATCGCATTTTCTCCCGATGAGAAATACCTGTACGTCAATAACTCCGAGCCTAAGAAGCTGTGGATGCGCTATCGCGTGAAAGCCGACGGAACGTTGACGGATGCGAAGGTTTTCTTCGATGCGAGTTCGGATACGCGGGTGGGCGCTCCCGACGGCATGAAGGTCGATCAGCAGGGAAATGTGTATAGCGCCGGACCTGCCGGAGTGTGGATTTTTTCTCCCGAGGGGAAACACCTGGGCACGATTGTGATTCCCGAGAGAGTGGGAAACGTCGGCTGGGGAGGCGCGGATCATACCACGCTCTATGTCGCGGCCAGCAGCAGCATCTATCGCATTAACCTGAAGATTCCGGGAACCTATCCCCAGATACATTGAAAATCGGGGCATATAGATTTGTGGTTTCCCACCCTTCGCACGGAACAGCACCGCGCGAAGGATGGGGCACCCTCGATGAGTAGTAGTTTTAAAATTGATACCAAACAAATCTCGGGTGCCCCATCCTTGCGCAACCGGGGTCCCCGGCAAGCGAAGCTTGCTGGGGTGGGTAGCAAGGGTGGGATACCACAACCGATCGCAGCGGGATGGCCTATTTTCAGAGCAGGTCGCCACTGTTAGGTTGGACTTTTTCAGTCTTGACTGTCTTAAGTGACGAAAATTCGATCGCGGTAACGCGCTTCATTTGTCGACAAGCCGAGCTGGGACGGCGAGCGTCAACAGTCCTGCAACCACGCTGACCACAGCCATGAAATAGAGAGAGCTATGAGTACTGTGGGTCAAGTCCGTCAGCCATCCCATCAGCGGTTGGCTGAAAAACACGGAGAAGTTTCCTATGGAATTCACTAGCGCAATGCCCGCCGCCGCGCCCGTGCCGGTAAGCAGTGCCGTGGGCAATGGCCAGAAGAGCGGCAGCGTGCTCATCAGGCCGGCCGTTGAAATCGTCAGCAGGATAACAGTCCAGGTGAGATTCGATCCGCTCAACGCCACGCCTACAAGCGCCGCAGCGGCAATAAAGCTGGGAAGCGCGATATGCCAGCGGCGCTTGCGCGTCCGGTCGGAGCTGCGCGAGCACAGAATCATGCCTAGGACCGCAAAGAAGTAAGGAATGGCGGTCAACATCCCGATAGTGAAGACGCTTTTCGCCCCTGCCCCCTTCAGGAAGGTGGGTAGCCAGAAGGTGATGCCGTAGGTCAACGTGGTCATGCAGAAATAGATCGCAGTCATCAACCAGAGAAGCGGGCTCTTGAATGCGCCTTTGGTTGAAGCGACTGATTTGCTTGCGCCGGCATCGTTGACCAGGCGGTTTTTGAGCAGCGCTTTCTCTTCCTTATTGAGCCATGGGGCGTCGTCGATTCTGTCTTTCATTACAAACAGAACAACGAAGCCCATCACGATCGAAGGCAGAGCCTCGAGCAGGAACATCCACTTCCATCCGGCGAGACCGTGCCACCCTGACATGCTGCGCATAATCCATCCCGAGATGGGACCGCCGATCAACCCTGAAAGAGGAATCGATGCCATGAAGAACGCGGTTGTCGAGGCGCGGCGCTGCGAAGGATACCAGTAGGTCAGGTAAAGGATGATGCCGGGGAAGAAGCCCGCCTCTGCTACCCCCAGCAGAAAACGAAGCAGGTAGAAGACCAGGGCGGAGGAGGTGAACATCATGCAGGCGGAGATGATGCCCCACACGATCATGATGCGGGTGATCGACAGCCGCGCCCCGATCCTGTGCAACAGGAGGTTGCTGGGGATTTCGAAGAGCAGGTAGCCGAAGAAAAAGATCCCGGCGCCCAACCCATAGACTGATTCGCTGAGGTGCAGGTCGCCCAGCATCTGCAGCTTGGCGAAGCCGATATTGACCCGCGCCAGATATGCGACCGTATAGGCGAGGATCACCAATGGGACGATCCGCGAGTCAACCTTGCGGTATGCGGCTCTCTCGAGTTGGGTCGCCTGGGCGGTTTCCATTCTGCTGCTAGAAGCGAGGTATCTCTGAAACGTCCCTGGCTGCAAGTATACCGGGGGCTCGGCGAGCCTGGTGCACTCGCTTCACAATTTTGGCGCCACAATCAAGCGGGTGCCCCTCGATAAGGAAAAAGGTTTTGTCAAGGACAAAAATATCCTGAGCGGTGCGGAGCAGCGCTTGGTATAGCCAGAGAAGGTTGTTGGGACCGAAACTCTGGGATATCACCGCTGCATCACCAACGGGTAAGATCGCTCCACCCAACCATCGATACGACCGCAACTACGATCCATGATGTTTCTATGCGGACATCCAGCCGCCGCCGGGCCTGTGCGGAAGTGGGAAACGCCGGAGGCGTTTTCCAAGGCGCTTGCGCCGTCTTCTGCATAGGCCCAACAACCTGGATGCGAGAGCACCCAATCAAAGTTACGGGCTAAGCTTCGCCCAGGGGCACCCGCGGGTTGCTCTCGACATGAGCGATCTCCGGATAGCCAACCTTGGTGCGTAGCATCCAGTAGAGTCGCACAGCCAATTTCCGTGCCGCCGCCACCTTGGCCACTCCCTTGGGCCGGCGATGGCAACGGTGTTGATACTCTTTGCGAAAACCTTCATCTCGGCGTACAGCGGTTTGCGCTGCCTCCACCAGCAGCATGCGCAGAAAGCGGTTGCCTTGTTTGCTGATGGCCCCCAATCTGCGCTTGTTCCCGGAGGTGTATTCGCTGGGAATTAAGCCCAGGTAACTGGTCAGTTGCTTGCTCCCTTCAAAGCGCGACACCTCCCCGATGGTCAGCACGAAGGCCAGGGCAGTCACTGCTCCTACTCCAGGCTGAGTCATCAGCAGCTTGGCTTGGGGATTTTGCCCGGCGGCCAGCTTCACTGCTTTATCCAATTCCTCGATCTGGCTGTCCAATTCTTGCAGCAAGTGCAACAGGTCTTGCCCCCGCTCTCCCGCCCAGCCCGGCAAAGCCAACTGCTGGAACTCCGCCAGACCTTTCGAAGTCCACAGCCGGCTCTTCTGCTGCATCCCCCGGTTCATCGCCAGGTGCTGCAAACTGTTCTTCACTCGCGTCCGCATCTCCACCAGCTTGTGCCGGTGGATGAGCAATTGCCGCTGATCCCGGTTCGCCGCGTTTGGCGTCCATAACTGCGGAAATCGCTCCTCCAACAGCAGCTTCAGAATATGGCCTGCATCCCGCCGGTCCGTCTTTTGCTTGCGCACATAGCTGGCCCGGATCTTGGCCGCATCTCCTACCTTGATCTCATGGCCCAACCGCTGCACCAGATCGATGAACCACTGGCTGTTGCCACACGTCTCGATCCCGATTAAGGCCGGCTCCAGCAGCTCGCGGTAGAACCGCTCCGCCTGTCCGTCTGTGTGACTCAGTTTGCGCTCCTCGATCTCTCCTGTCTCGCTCTCAAAAATTGCTACCTGTTGCCAGCTCGGATGAAAATCACAACCTATAATCTTCATAAGGCTTCTCCTGGTCCTCAGGGTTTTCGGGTCCCAACAACCTTCAAAAACTCTACCGGATCGCTGAAGCCTTTTTCCTTATCCCATCAAGGTTCGCGAAGCTACGGCAGTTTAGGAAATGGTGTAGACCGAAGCCACTATCGCCAAGCCGACGCGACCTGCAGGGAGCGGCGGCCTCGAGCAAATTGGAAAAGACCACGGTATTTCCTAAACTGCCTTAACCTGGGTTTCAGCTCGTTGCGCCGCCCAGTTCCTTCAGCGCCATGCCGGCGCCCTTCAGGTTGGATGACTTCATCTCGGAATATTTCCGCGAGAGGATGACTCCATCGGCTCCGCCATGAAAGGCCGCCAGGACCACATCCCTGGTGCCTTCGGGCGTGCATTTGCTGTGGCCCTGGGCGGTTGGGATGTCGATGTCAATTCCCGGCCACAACTGCGTCTTGGTTCCCTCCAGGCCGGCGCGTGCTCGCTTGGTTTCGCGCAGCACATAGTCCGCGGAGAATCCTGTGAACGGTATTTGCGCGAGGTTCTGCTGCTCATAATTCAGAACCCGGTCGTGGAAGTCCAGCAGCTCCTGTCCAGGCACATCGCCATAGATTGTCTTGCCGACGCTGTCGATATAACTGGCCATTCGCTCGCCGGCGCAGTTTTGATAGATGACAATCTTGAGGAAGTCTGAAGCCGGCGCAATCGCGGCCAGGTCCTGTTCCGCCCGATAGATTGGATTGAATGAGTTGGTGTGCCAGATATGCCAGCCCACTCCGAGGGATGGCTTCACTTCCTTCACCTTCGCGTGGATGGCGGCATAGGTCTCGCGCAGACTGTCCGTCCACAGCATCTCCCATGCGAGCAGTTCCGGATAGCGCAGCATCAGGCGCCAAAGCTGGACATAATACCCATCCACCGGGCGCTGCCCCTGACGCCCTGCGTCCACGAACTTGGCCAGCTCCGTAAACCCTTGCCTTGCCCGATCGGGATTGATGCCTCGCTCTTTTGCCTTGGCCTCGCAGTATTGGCAGAAACAGGTCACATTATGAGGGTTGGAAGACCGGCCGCCGGCGCTGGCCCCGAGCGCATTCGAGAAAGCGCCTTGGCGCTCCGATCCCCACATGATTCCGTCGATCTCATAGGATCGCGACCAATCTTCCACAATGCCCAATAGAAAGTTCCGGTAATTCGGGTTGTTAAAGCAGAGTGTCGTCGCATTCCTGCCCGATAACTCTTTCTCCTGGAGCTGATCGATATTGGGCAGATCTTTGCGGAATACATCTTCAAACCAGCAGATGGTTTTGATGCCGCGCTTCCTGGCAGAGGGCAGCACTGCTTCAAGGACATCATAGTTAGCGCCTAAGTCAGGCGCGCGCGTCCCTTTAAAGACTGTGTCCTTGTAGTACTGAGGATGAATAGTCGCATAGTTTCCGCCGTAGAAGGTGCCTGTGTCATAGGCCTGCTTTCCATGGTCGGGCAAAGGCTGACCGGGAACCTGCCGTCCGGCGATCCCGCGGCCATAGGTAAAGGTGGCAAGAAAGAGGGTATTGACGGAGGCATCCTGCTGAAACACATCCAACACCTGCTCCGTTCCCTCATCGGTGAAGGAGACGGCCCCTACCTGGATACCGATCATTCTCTCCTTAGGGACGCCGGCCGGGGAGGCCTGCGCCGCCGCTGCGCGTGGCATTGCCGCGGTAACCGCGGCGGCGGCTGCGCTCTGTAAAAAAGCTCTTCGATCCATCTCTACCATTGATTGTTCTCCATCCTTCTAATGATCTGTTGTTATTGCAGGCCAAGCAGGCGAGCCGGGTTTTCCTTCGACATGCGGGCGATCTCGGCTTGGGTAAATCCTTGCTCTCGTAAGCCTTGAAAGAAGGTCACCAGAGCGTCGGTATGGATTGGATTTGCGGGTTGTCCCATATCGCTCGACAAAATGCAGTGCTCCACGCCGACATAGCGAATCGCCTTGGCGTAATCTGCAAACGTGAATTCCTTATACGAGCCGATAAGACCGTTGTAAACGAACTCGATGTAAGCGCCCATCTTGGCGGCTTCGAGCATCTGGGCATTCGACATATGGATGGGCGCGATCATGGCATGGGTAACGACTATATGCTGCACGCCCTGCTTGCGCGCTTCGCGAATCAGCATCAGGCCCTCCTCCGCGCTGACGTGCCCGGTCGCCATGATCAGGTGGTCCTGGGCGATAACCGCTATGACCTGCTTCGTTTCAGGAAGCAGTTGTCCGTCGCGCGACACTCTGACGAACGGCCTGTTCTCCTTTGAATAGCGCACCTGAGCTTCAGAATCGAAGGTAGACATCCAGACAAAGCGCCCATATCCTCCGGTGGTCGCCGCCATATGCTTGACCGCTTCGGGATTCATGCCGCCAACGGAGAGATTGAGATCGACGCCCCCAAACGCCTCAATCCCGGGAACCTCTTTGCGTACCAGATAGGCAACCGAGGCAGTCGGTTCATAGTGATTTTTGAAGACCAGGCCGCGCATGCCTCGCTCTTTTGCAATACGCGCGAGATCGATGGCATCGATCTTGCGCGGCATGCTGTCAGGCGCGCAATGGACATGAATGTCAATCACGCCGGCCAGAGGATTATCTTGTGCGAAGGAGGTCAAAGCCGCCACCAATCCAAAAATCAGTACCAGCGGAAATCGTGCTTTCATCGAGTGTCCTTTGGATCCAATATCCGCCACCAATCTGGGGTGCCCCACGTCCGGATTCTCGGACGTGGGATCCAAGACCTCCACTCAGTTTCCTCGCGAAGTCCGTGCTGGGAAACCGCAATCTCTCCACTCCGCTCCGCTCCGGTCGAGATGCAGCCAGGAATCGCTATGCCGGCGAATGACAAACTTACTCAGGATACTTTTGAGGCACTGCAGTGGTTCTACCGGCAACGGCTCCTTCCTATTTGTCATCTCGACCGGAGCGTAGCGGAGTGGAGAGATCTGCGGTTGCTTTTCATCTCTTCGCAGTCCCACGCCTAACCCGCCACCTTCATCTCCCGAAGCGCATCGCCGACCGCCGCAAGATTCGCCAACCGCATCTCCGAGTACTTCCGGGAGATGACCAGACCCTGGGCTCCGCCGCGAAACGCCTCCTTAGTGCATGCATTGATCACCGGCGGGCTGGACCTGCTGAATTGAAGATCCACATTTGCAATATCCACATCGAGTCCCGGCCAGATCTGTGCTTGTGTGCCCTTGACATCCTCGACCGCCCGCGCCGTTTCGCGGTACACGTAATCCGGCGAGAGCCCGGTATAGGGCAGCTCTTCATAACCCCGTTCTCGCAAATTCATGATCCGGTATTCAAATTGAAGAGCTTCGTCGACCGGCATATCCCCATAGATTGTCTTGCTGGCGCTGGTGATATATGTCTCCATCCGTGTTCCGCCCAAATTGTTGTAGACGGTTACCTTCAGATAGTCGGAGTATTTGGCGATTTCTCCCAAATCCGTTTGCGCCCGGAAGAACGGACTGAAGCTAAGCGCGTGCCACACGTGCCAGCCTACCTGAACCTGGGGCCTGATCGACTTAGTCTGCTTATAGATCGCTTCGTAGGTCTCGTGCACGCTATCGTTCCACATCGTCTCCCAGGCCAGAATCTCCGGATAGCGGAATAGAATTCTCCACAGGGTGACGTAATATCCATCCGTCGGCCTTTGCCCGCCGCGGCAGGAGTTAACCCACTTTTCCAGTGTGTGAAAACCCTCGAAGGCGCGCTTCACATCAACCCCCCGAGCCTTCGCCTTTTCCTGGCAGAAGGTGCAAAAGCAGGTCACGCGCGAGGGATCGTTTCCGTTGCGGTTGTGCACCGATTCGACCATGTTCGCAAACGGTCCATATCGCTCCGAGCCCCACATGATGCCGTCTATCTCATAGGACCTGGTTAGGTCCTCTTGCAGAGCGAGCCAGAAACTGTGAGTGTCCGGATTGTTGAAGCAAACCGTGTGCGCGTTTCTGCCATAGAGGTCCCGCTCCTGAACCTTCTCGATGCCGGGGATGGTAGGACTGAAAACATCCTCGCTCCAGGCGAATACCTTGATTCCGCGCTTCTTGGCTGCGGGAAGCACCAGCTCCAGGCAATCGACATCGCCGTAATCGGGAGCCTTCAAAGCCTTGAGACTGGTGTTCTTGTAATACTGCGGATGTGGAGTCGCATAATCTCCGCCATGGCCGTGGCTGAAATCCTGCTCCTTCTGCACTCCGTGGTCGGGAAAAGGATGTCCCGCAATCTGGCGCCCGGTAATGCCGGTTCCGTAGGTGAACGTGCCCATAAAGAGCGCGTTCACGCAGGCTTTCTCCTGAAGAATATCGAGCACCTTCTCCGTCCCCTCATCCAGGAACGAGACAGCGTCGATTTGTATGCCGATAACCGGGCTGGACGGCAACTGGGGAGCGGCAGCCGCTGCTTTCGCAAGCGGCTCGGCGAGGCCAGTTCCCAGGGCCGCTACAGCGGAGCCCAGGCCGGCCACAAACTTACGACGGTCCATCTCGGTCACGAATATCCCTCTCTAGAAAAAGAACTTCACAGCAGCTTGAAAAATCCGGTTCGAATTGAGGGTACTGGTCACACGGCCGGCGGAGGAAGAGCCTATGGTCGCATTCGGAGCGGCGAAGGTGGGATGGTTTGCCAGGTTGAAGCTTTCAAACCGAACCTCCATGATCTTCGATTCGGTGAAGTTAAAGTTCTTCTTGAGCGTCATGTCGAGATCCACCAGTCCCTGCGAGCGGAGAATGTTACGCCCCCGGGATGTGGTATAGGTGTCCGCCGCAGGGCTGGTAAAGGCGGTTGGATCGAACCATAGCTGCGCAGTGGGATGGGCAAGCGTGCCGCTGCCAATGCGATTTGGCCACTCGCCCGATATTCCTGTATTGGCCACATCGCTCGAAAGGATTGGGGTGAAGGGCAGGCCGGTGCGATCCGAAAAAATGCCGGCAACCTCCCAGCCGCCCAATGCGGCATCCACAGGCCAGCTTGCGCTGCCTAGGAACCTGCGGCCTTTTCCAAAGGGCAGTTGATAGATGGAGCTCAGGGTAAAGTTGTTGGTTATATCGTAATCGCAAACACTATAGTTTTGCGCCAACAGGGAGATCGTGGGGGGACCAGTCTCGGTCGAGCCATTGTCCGTGCATTTGCTGTAAGTGTAGGAGACGAGCGCATAGACGCCGTCCGACAAGCGCTTCTCCAGGGATGTTTGCAGAGCGTTGTAATGCGCGATGCCGTTGCTCATGCTCGCTCCGATCTGTCCCCACTGCGGATAAGGCCGGCGCGCCTGAACCGCCCCTGCCGCCGGATTGGGAGTGTTCACCGGAACCGAGATCAGTTGGCCATGAACAGTATGGTTTCCCACGTAGGCCACATCGAGCGACATGTCCTTGCGAAGCTGAAATTGGAGTGCGAGGTTATATTGCGCCATGTAGGTGTGGTTGAAAGTTCTGGGCGCCGTCGAAATCGCGGGCTGGACGCAGCTGAGCAGAACCAGATTGGTGCCCGGGCAAACAGTTCCGGGGTTGGGATTCGCAGCGACCAGGGCTTGGCCGTTGAATGGATTCGCCCAGTTGAACGCCGGCTTTCCTTGCGAATTGACTATTGTTTGCTGAATCAGGAATGGAGGAACATGCGCCCATTGCAGCGTCATGTTGGTATCGAGGAAGATCGGGAAAAGGCCGTAGGCCGCACGGACCACAACATGATCGCTGCCGTTCGGACGCCAGGCGAAGCCGATGCGGGGAACCCACTGTCCAATGGCTCCTGCCTTGCGAATGGAGTCGGGAAGGCCGAGCGCGTCCGTTCCCAGCACGCGATCTTTGAACAGAGGTATGAGCTGGGGCGTTTCGGGCTGAGCCATCGGATTTAGAATTTGCCCATTCCGCGTGGGCACGATAACCTTGCCCGTCGCCGGATCGAAGGCTGAATTTTGGCCATCGATTCCGTCGAAGAACGGGTTGTATTCCCAGCGCAGGCCCAGGTTGAAGGTTATATTGTTTGTCGCATGGTAGTTATCCTGCACGAATGCCGCCCACTCTATTCCCCGATTTCCGTACAGGGTGAGCGGATAAGAGCGGTAGACCTGCGCGGGATCTCCTAGCAGATAATCTGCGAATGCGTCTCCCGTGAACTGGGTAGTGAAAGTAAATTCGCCTTCTTGCCCCTGTCCGTTAAAGAAGCTGTGCCTTTGCACCCACATCTGGCCGCCGAATCGCACTTCGTGCTTTCCATTGGTGTAGCTGACGGTATCGGCATATTGCCAGGTGCGAATGCGATTCGACTTGGGGAAGTTTCCCGAACCGGAGCCGTTGAATGACGAGTAACCCGACATGGTTATGTAGGGAAAGCTGGGAGTTACTTGAGTCTGCTCGTACCCCGTAATACCGGCTGGTTGAAGATAGTTCGTGCCCGCCAGGATGGCGCTGAACAGAAAATAATCCCGATAGTATCCAGCGCGCGCCTCGTTGAGCCATTTAGTCCCGAAGAGATGCGTCTCACTGAAAGCAAGATTCTGCGCTCTGCTATTCAATGATTGGGTTTTGAGAGCTGGGAACTGGTTGGGATCGATCTCCTGATTGTCGGCGATAGAATATCGGGCCATGACGTGATCGGCGGCGGTAATGGCGGCGTCCACCTTCATATCCCCTTTAATGATGTTCAGGCTCTGCGCCGAACTGAAGTTGGCCTGGCTCGGCGTTGGCAGGAAGGACAAAAAGTAGGCCGCTTGCTGCGAGATCCGGCCTTGAGGAATCACGTTACCGGGGAATGGCAAGCCGGTTGAAGGATCTTTGATCTTGGTCTTCGGGAGCTCACTGCTGAAGTCTCCGCCGCGCATGGCCAAACTGGGCACAATGTTGGAGAAGGTGATCCCTTGAGACTGGCGCGAAGCTTCAAGGTCGGTGAAGAAGAAGACCTTATCTCGCTTGATTGGGCCGCCCAGGGTTCCGCCAAACTGATTGCGCTTGAGAATATTCTTCGAAGTGGTCGCAAAATAATTGTGCGCGTCGATAATGTCATTGCGGATGAACTCATAAGCCGTGCCATGGAAGGAATTAGTTCCGCTCTTCATGGTGACGCTGACCACGTTGGGAGTGTGCCCGTATTCCGCCGGCATATTAGCTGAGAAGACCTTGAACTCCGCGAGCGCGTCGACATTCGGCTGGATGTTGGTGCCGCCCTGCTCATACTCCGTGATATCGGCTCCATCCATCAACCATCCATTCCAGATGAATCCTGTGCCGGCGATTTGCACATTGACCACCGACGCGCGAAGGGAGCCGCCCCCGGTTCTTGTTCCTTGGCCGCCTGGCGTGTAGCTGGCGCCCGGAACCAAGGCGACAAGCTGCCAAAAGTCTCGCCCATTCAAAGGCTGGCTTTCGATGGATTGATTTTGCACCACCTGGCCGACTGAGGAGCTTTCGGTGTTCAACAACGGAAGAGTGGTGGTGACAACCACTTGCTCGGATACGGCGCCCACGTCAAGTTTCAGATCGAGCGACGCCTGCTGGTTGACGTGCAGTGTGATCGAAGGGATAACCAGCGTTTTGAAGCCGGGAGCCGATGCGGAGATCTTGTAATCGCCGATGGCCAGATCGGTAATCGTGTAATCGCCGGTGTCGCCGCTGCTTGTATTGCGGCTTTGCCCGGTTTGCGTGTTCGTAGCCACGACGGAGGCATGAGGGACCACCGATCCCTGGGCATCGCGAACCACCCCGGAGAGGGTGGCGTTTGTGGTTTGAGCAGCCGCCGGTAAGCAGCATCCCAAAATAAGCAACCCGGCGAAGACGGCGGGCATGAAATTACGGCGCATAACGAACCTCCTCAGAAGCATGCGGAAAACCGCGAGTTCTGCCAGGGCAGTTATTTTCAGGCGAATTCGTGGCGAAAGCCACGGTATCTTGGTAATACCATTACTGTCAAGGGAGAAATTGCTGATCAGCCGATTGCTCGAGCAGGCGGATTCTGGACGCCGGCGAACCAAGATTCTAAAGATTCTGGGATTCCACAAATCCCGAAGAAGCCCAGGTTAGCTTCGCGAACCTTGATGGGATAAGGAAAAAGGCTTCAGCGATCCGGTAGAGTTTTTGAAGGTTGTTGGGACCCGAAAACCCTGAGGACCAGGAGAAGCCTTATGAAGATTATAGGTTGTGATTTTCATCCGAGCTGGCAACAGGTAGCAATTTTTGAGAGCGAGACAGGAGAGATCGAGGAGCGCAAACTGAGTCACACAGACGGACAGGCGGAGCGGTTCTACCGCGAGCTGCTGGAGCCGGCCTTAATCGGGATCGAGACGTGTGGCAACAGCCAGTGGTTCATCGATCTGGTGCAGCGGTTGGGCCATGAGATCAAGGTAGGAGATGCGGCCAAGATCCGGGCCAGCTATGTGCGCAAGCAAAAGACGGACCGGCGGGATGCAGGCCATATTCTGAAGCTGCTGTTGGAGGAGCGATTTCCGCAGTTGTGGACGCCAAACGCGGCGAACCGGGATCAGCGGCAATTGCTCATCCACCGGCACAAGCTGGTGGAGATGCGGACGCGAGTGAAGAACAGTTTGCAGCACCTGGCGATGAACCGGGGGATGCAGCAGAAGAGCCGGCTGTGGACTTCGAAAGGTCTGGCGGAGTTCCAGCAGTTGGCTATGCCGGGCTGGGCGGGAGAGCGGCGGCAAGACCTGTTGCACTTGCTGCAAGAATTGGACAGCCAGATCGAGGAATTGGATAAAGCAGTGAAGCTGGCCGCCGGGCAAAATCCCCAAGCCAAGCTGCTGATGACTCAGCCTGGAGTAGGAGCAGTGACTGCCCTGGCCTTCGTGCTGACCATCGGGGAGGTGTCGCGCTTTGAAGGGAGCAAGCAACTGACCAGTTACCTGGGCTTAATTCCCAGCGAATACACCTCCGGGAACAAGCGCAGATTGGGGGCCATCAGCAAACAAGGCAACCGCTTTCTGCGCATGCTGCTGGTGGAGGCAGCGCAAACCGCTGTACGCCGAGATGAAGGTTTTCGCAAAGAGTATCAACACCGTTGCCATCGCCGGCCCAAGGGAGTGGCCAAGGTGGCGGCGGCACGGAAATTGGCTGTGCGACTCTACTGGATGCTACGCACCAAGGTTGGCTATCCGGAGATCGCTCATGTCGAGAGCAACCCGCGGGTGCCCCTGGGCGAAGCTTAGCCCGTAACTTTGATTGGGTGCTCTCGCATCCAGGTTGTTGGGCCTATGCAGAAGACGGCGCAAGCGCCTTGGAAAACGCCTCCGGCGTTTCCCACTTCCGCACAGGCCCGGCGGCGGCTGGATGTCCGCATAGAAACATCATGGATCGTAGTTGCGGTCGTATCGATGGTTGGGTGGAGCGATCTTACCCGTTGGTGATGCAGCGGTGATATCCCAGAGTTTCGGTCCCAACAACCTTCTCTGGCTATACCAAGCGCTGCTCCGCACCGCTCAGGATATTTTTGTCCTTGACAAAACCTTTTTCCTTATCGAGGGGCACCCGGCGTTGTGGCAGTTGTTTTTCTTTCTGTCATTCCCGCAGGGAATCTGCTTTTTGTCTCTCGAACAAAACGGACAAGAAGGGCCAAAAGCAGATTCCCTTCGGGAATGACAGAAAGAAAGACAAAACCGTACAAGCAGGAGCAGATTCCCTTATCCCGTGGCGACATGGCGGTAACGGGGCTCGAATCCTAGGCCTTCGGCAACGCTCAGGTCGAGATGACAAAGCGCAGCGCTGATCCTCCGGCTTTGTATTGGCAGTTGTTTTTCTTTCTGTCATTCCCGAAGGGAATCTGCTTCTTGTCTCTCGAATCAAGCCGTCTTATAGGCCGCGGCGACATGGCGGTAACGGGGTTCAAATCCAAGGTTTGCGGCAACGCTCAGGATGGAGTCAAAGGCTAGGCTGATGGTGGCGCCGGCCTTCTGGGTCACCTCGTCCTCGATAGGAAGGTCGAAGTCGTCCGCTCCATAGGCCAGCCCTTGGAGCGCGCGCTCGTTCTGCGTCAGCACAGAAGTTCGTATGTGGCGAATATTGTCGAGATAAATACGGCTGAGGGCGAGGTGGCGCAGATATTCTCCAGTTCCGATCTCCGTTCCGCCCATCGCCGTGAAATAAGGTTTGTACGTCCAGCAGAGAAAGCTGGCCAAGCCGCCGGTTTCGTCTTGAAACCGGCGCGTCCGCTCCAGATGCTCGAGCCGCTCGTCCAGCGTCTCATCAAAGCCGATGACCATGGTCGCCGTTGTTCGGAGTCCAGCTTGGATGATGGCTCGCTGCGCTTCGAAATACTCCGCGACCGAATACTTGAACTTGCTATGGCGCCGGCGGAAATCTTCGGTCAGAATTTCCGAACCGCCGCCGGTAATCCATCGCACCCCGGCATCCGCCAGCCTGCTGGCGGCCGCGGCATAGTCCAGCTTGGCGTGATCGGCGAGATACATAAATTCTGCGATTGTGAGCGCGTAAAACTCCAGCCGGTCGCCGTAACGCGTCCGGATGGCGCGGAACAGATCGCAGTAGTAGCTGAGGGGAAGATGAGGATTAAAGCCGCCGTTGAATGCCGCTAAATCTCCCCCCAAGGCAAGCAATTCATCGAGCTTGGTATAAACCTCATCCTGCTTCATCACATAGCCGCCTTCCTGTCCGGGAAGCCGGTAGAAGGCGCAGTAGTCGCATTGCGCTACACAGACATTGGTGTAGTTGATAATGCGCATGACCATGTAGGAACAGGCATTGGCGGCATGGAAGCGAGCCCGCGTCTGCATCGCCAACTCGCGAATCTCCGCATCGGACGCGTGCAGCCACAGCCACCGCGCCTCTTCACGCTCTATCCGGCCGCCGGCGCCGACGATCTGCTGGATTTGCTCCAATGTGATCCCGGGGTTCGTCGCCGGCCTTATTGCCGCGGTGCTCATCTCCTGATTGTAAAGAAACTTCAGCTTCCTGCTTTCAATAAAAAAAGCCTGAAGAAGCCTGGCAGCTCCTTCAGGCGATGCGCTGCCTTGAACTAGGCAGCTCTCCGAGCGGCCGGATTCAGCTTCTCCGATATGCTGGTGAGCAACCGGTCCGCAGACTCTTCTTCCTGCAATGTCTGTTGCAGCAATTGAGCGTGCTGGCTCTCTCCCAGCACCAGAGCCCAGGCACGGACGGATCCATACGACGCGATCTCGAAATGTTCGATCTTCTGAGCAGCAGCGATAATACCTGCATCGCGGACCGCGTTGTCGTTCGCAGCCTTGATCGTGGTTTCACCAGCGCTGATCAACGCCGCGGTTACCGAACATTTCTTGTCGTCGTTAGACCCAGTCAGATCTTCCAGAATGGTGTCCAGCCGCCGCGCGTGACCTTCCGTCTCCTGCAAGTGGGTCTGCAGACCTTGCCGCAGTTGCTGATCGGTAGCCGCCTCGATCATCTTCGGCAAAGCCTTGATGATCTGCTCTTCGCTGGACCGGAGGTAGCGAAGCTCAGTTGTGTAGAGTGACCTCAGGTCGTCGATATTTCCAGCAAACAATACCATGATGTTTCCCCTCCTCTTATTTGTCTCGTTTTGTTGGCAAGGCGAAGTTTACGTTCAGTGTCTTTTGAAATACTGCACTTCGCGCTCGTGCTGTTTGGCTTTTTCGAGGCTGGCAAACGTACCCAGGTTCCGCCGTTTCCCGGTTGTCTCATTCTTCTTGCGTGAGTACAAACGGTATTCGCCGGATTTCAATTTGCGGATCATGGTTTGCCGCCTCCCGACGCGAGCTCTGTAGAAACCGCGAATTCTACAGAGATAGATGCGTCGAAGAGGCGGCGATGTCGCCTTGAATCGATTACGGGCTGAATTTAAAAGAGGCCTTCAAGCCACGCCCAAAAACCACCGGCCCGCTGTTGGGTTAAGGCTGGGGGAATAGAGGCAGGGGCGCCGGGAAGGGTGGCGCTGGGTGGCATGCTGGAGGCATGCGCTTTAACTGGGGAAATGAGCAGTGTAGTCACTGCGGGCAGTGCAATGGCTCCGACTCCCATCTTTCTCAGCAGCGTCCGCCGGGTTACTCCCGCGACATTGCCGGGCAAAGTGGTGGAGGGAGCGAGCAGCCCGTCTTTGGAAAACTGATCGAGTGCAAACCAGATGACCTGCTCGTCTACTGCTGCATCTAGTTTCTTTCCTAGGGTGTTTGCCATTTCAGCCACGGTCGTGTTTCCGTCGGAGTGCTTCCACACAAACGTGGCGGTTGGGTTCAGACAAAATGCCTGGTTTCGGCGAGAGTCGTAAATCATCATCTCGTCCCGCAATTCTTCAAGAATTAGATCCTCGGATTCCAAGCGCTTCGGCTTTCTTGGATTGGTATTCTCCATGGTCGGCCCGCTCCTATTGACATCAGTGGTAGTGTGTGATTACTTATTTGGCCGCTACCGGAAGATTCAGCGCGGTTGGTCATAAGAGTAGGCGCACAAAAAAAAGGTTGCTCGGGATTCGATCACCGGAGGCGAGGTTACCAAGTTTATTAAAGTAACAATAACAGAGACGGAAATGACTATGCTCTTTTCGCCTGGAGGAGTTTGCAGATAACCGGGTCCGGCAACAGCAAAGGCCGTCTATTCTTAAAACTGGCGATTGAGATTTGTCGGCAAATCTTCTTCATGAATAAGCTCTTAGCATTGTTCCTCCTGCTGGCCGTGCCCGTTTTCTCTCAGGTGAGTACGGGTGAGTTGCATCTGCGGCTCACCGCCGATTTTTAAACTTTCCAGTCCGTCTTTGCCTTTTCTTTTTGTGATTCCCTATAGGCTCTCGATTTTCATCCTGTGAACGAGCACCACAACCCTCAAAGAAAAGACAAGCCTTTGACTTCATCGTGACAATTGCCCTGAGCGCCAGCGCCTACCGTGTGGTCACTAGGGGTCAGCTTTCCTAGACTCAGTTCTTTGGGCCAAAAAGGAGAGGAAGATGAAGCAATTGAAGACTACGATCGCGAAAGCCGCGAATCGGCGCGCATTTTTGAAAAACGGAATCGCCGCCGCGGGCGCAATTACTGTAGGCGGCGGGCTGCTGCGCGGCGGGTTGCCCGCCTTCGGCCAGGACCCGGATGGGGGTGGCGGCAATCTAACCAAGGGAGACATCGCGATTCTAAAATTCCTGAATGTTTTAGAACAGATTGAGGCGGACCTGTGGCAGCAATACTCCGAACTCGGAGGAACCCAGGACAACGAAGTCTCAGGAGTCAATGGAGGGAATCCGCTCTACACCGGAGCGCTGCAAATCCTTGACGGCGACATGGCCCAGTACATCCACGACAATACCGATGATGAAAACAGCCACGCCGCCTTTCTAAAAGCGTATCTGGAATCGAAGGGCGCCGAAGCAGTCGATCTCAGCCGCTTTGCCAATCTGCCCAGCAGCCAGGCCGCCGGAGCAAACAAGACCGCGGGCCGGTTAACAAACCTCACGCAGCTCACCGTGGACACCAGCTTCTGGTCCCGGTACCGGAGCGTAACCAACCCCGATTTCGATCCGGGCGCCCCGTTCGTTCAAGCCGTGCCGAGTCTGAATGTGGGCCAGCATACAGCAATTCCAAGAACCGACGACGACACAGCCGGTAGTTCTCTCAGCAGTAATAATGCAGCGAGCATCACTCCCCACCTCCAGGCGATCGCGTTCACGGCTGGATTTCATTTCGCGTTTATTGAGCAAGGCGGCACCAGCCTCTATCCGACCCTGGCGCAGCAGGTCACCAATCTGGAAGTCTTGCGCATCCTGCTCAGCATCGGTCCAAGCGAGACTATGCACTTTCAGACTTGGCAGGATAAGGCAGGCAATGCGCTGCCGTTGACCGATGTTGATAATGGACCCGGGGGAACGGGCGCGTCGGTTACATTCACTGACCTCACCAAAGCTCAGGGAGAGACCAATCCGGAATCTCTCAAGGGGAATACATTGCAAGCGAACCTGATCATGCCTGAGCCAACCCACTTTCTCACCAACAGCAACCGCAGCTTTCCGCCGGTTGCCATCATTCGTCCCACCTCAACACAGAATTCGGGAGCGGTGGCCGCTGTCAATGCCTTTGTAGCCGACGGGCTCTTCATCGGCCAAACCCCATTGAAGAATCCGGAATTGGTACAACTGCTCATGTCTCTTGCGGAGGAGGCGGACGAGGCCAGGCGCCAGTTCTAAAAATTAGCAAATTTCGGGAGACCCAGGCTCGTGCAGCTAGCCTGGGTTCTTTTTTTTCTCCGGAGTGTAGGCAATTCTTTGCCTTGACGAGCGGCGCAAGAGGGACTTATATACTGTATACACATTATGAGCGCACAAAAATCGCGTCTCTCGTTTCTATCCTCCGCGGTTCTGGCCGCCGCTCTCGGTCTCTCATTCTCACCGCTGCTCGCGCAGGAATCCGTTCCCGCCCCACGTCCCCAGGGGCAGAACCCGAACGGCGTGCATATATACATTCAGGCGGGGCTCAAGTCTCACCTTCCCGGTCAGCACGACTATCCGCAGTTTCTTGCCGACTGGAGCAAGATCCTGACTGCGCACGGAGCTGTGGTCGATGGCGCTTTGCATCCCCCCACAGCCGCCGATCTTGAGCATTCTGATGTCCTGGTGATCTATAAGGGCGACGCGGGCTACATGAGCGATGACGAGAAGGCGGTTCTCGATGCCTTCGTCAAGCGCGGCGGCGGTTTGGTCAGCCTGCACGATTCCTTGTGCGGTCCCGATCCGGAGTATTTCGCCAGCCTGGTCGGCGGCGCCAAGAAGCACGGCCAAGTGAATTACACCCTGGACGCGCAGATTCCCTACACCATCGTGGACAAATCGAATCCCATCATGCAGGGCATGTCCAACATCACCATCCCCGATGAAGCCTTCTTCGATATGACCTGGGCAAAGAATCCTGGAATCCACGTGCTGGCGACCGCTGTGATCCCTGGAACTCCGAGCGCCGGCGCGCACAAAGGCGAGGTGGTGCCGCAGATCTGGACCTATGAGCATACCGTTCCCGGCGGCGAAGCGGCGCGAGCATTCGTATGGATGCAGGGACATACCTACGCGAACTTCGCCAATCCGCAAATCCAAACCATGTTGCTTCGGGGCATCGCCTGGGCCGGGAAAAAGCCGGTCGATGAGCTGGTGAATTACAAGGCTCCGCCACGTGCCCCTCACCGGCTGATGCAATAAGGCCGCAGCCCGCGAGTTTTGTAGTCCCTACCATAAAATTTGTCATCTCGACCGGAGCGCAGCGGAGCGGAGAGATTTGTGGTTTATGTGCGTCACCGCGGATCCCCCGTCACTCCGCTTTACTCTCACTCAGATGTGGAAAACCGCAGATCTCTCCGCTCCGCTGCGCTCCGGTCGAGATGACAAATTAGGCGTAATTGCCAACCAAGTCTTCCTCAACCCATTTTTCATTCCCACCCTTGCTACGCAAGGATGGGGCACCTAAATCTGTTGGAAGTATGGATCCAAAAACACCACCAATCGAGGGTGCCCCATCCTTCGCACGGCGTTGTTCCGTGCGAAGGATGGGAGACCACAAATGTATACGTCCCCCTGATTTTCATTGCCTTGGCTAGAGAAACAAAGGCGCGAGCACCAGCGTTACTGTGGCCAGCAACTTGATGAGCACGTGCAAGGATGGGCCGGCAGTGTCTTTGAATGGATCGCCGACGGTGTCGCCGACAACCGCGGCCTTATGCGCCTCCGACCGTTTACCGCCCAGGGCTCCGGTCTCAATGTATTTCTTTGCGTTGTCCCAGGCTCCGCCGCCGTTGTTCATCAGCATGGCCAGCAGGATGCCGCTGATGGTGCCCACCATGAGCAAGCCGGCAACCGATTCGGCTCCGGCCAGGTTGATCGCTTTCCCGTTGAGCATGGGGATGACTTCACCCGCGACCTGGATGTGAAAGGCCGGGCTAAGATAGCGGAAGATGAGACCGACGGCCAGCGGCATGAGCACAGCCAATGCGCCCGGCAACACCATTTCCTTGAGCGCCGCTCCGGTGACGATGCGCACGCAGCGGCCGTAATCCGGTTTCGAGGTGCCCTCCATGATGCCGGGATTTTCTTTGAACTGCGCCCGGACATCTTCGATCACATACTGCGCCGCCCGGCCTACGGCTTTGATGGCGAAGGAGGAAAAGAGATAGGTCAGCATTCCGCCCAGCAAAGCGCCGGCAAAGACGGGCACGCTTGCGAGGTTAATATTGGTGAACGTCCAGTTAGGCGGCAGCATTTGATGAGCGTCGGCGAAGCGTTTGACCAGGATGTCATGGACGGTCTCAAGGTAAGCGGAGAAGAGCAGAAACGCGGCCAGGGCCGCCGACCCGATCGCATATCCCTTGGTGAGAGCTTTGGTGGTGTTGCCCGCCGCGTCCAGCTTGTCGGTTCTTTCGCGAACCTCGTGCGGCTGATCGGACATTTCGATAATGCCGCCCGCGTTGTCGGTAATGGGACCAAAGGTGTCCATGGCCAGGATGTAGGCTGCCGAGGAAAGCATGCCCATGGTGGCGATCGCCGTGCCGTAAATGCCCTTGGCATAGTCGGAGATGTTGGCGTCCGCCAAGCCGCGCACGCCGAAGTAATAGCTCAGCAGCAGGGCCGCGCTGATGACGATTACCGGAATAGCGGGAGTCTCCATGCCCACTGCCAGTCCGCTGATGATATTGGTGGCCGGCCCGGTGAGCGAGGCTTGGGCGATCGACTGCACCGGCCGGTAGCGGGTCTCCGTGTAGTACTCCGTGATGCGGACAAAGAGGAACGACGTAACGATGCCCACTGCGCCTGAAGCCAGCAGCCACCACCGGCCCTGCAGCATGGTGTATACCGCGCCGGCAAAGCCCAGGAATGCAAGCACACTGGTGACATAGTAGCCGCGGTTGAGCGCGTCCATGGGGTCCTGGTCCTCGCGGCTGTGGACCACCAGAACGCCGATAAAGCTCGAGACCAGGTTGATGGCGTGAACCATGAGCGGAAAGAGGATGCCCTTGACCCCGAAGACGGGATAAAGAGCCGTGCCCAGGATCATGGCGCCCACGCTCTCGGCGGCATTCGACTCGAAGATATCCGCGCCGCGGCCGGCGCAGTCGCCCACGTTGTCACCCACCAGGTCGGCGATTACAGCCGGATTGCGCGGGTCGTCTTCCGGAATTCCGGCTTCAATCTTGCCTACCAGGTCCGCGCCCACATCGGCGGCCTTGGTGTAGATGCCTCCTCCCAGTTGAGCGAAGAGAGCCACCAGGGATGCACCGAAGCTGAATCCCACCAGTTGATAGGGAACATGCTGCGGGTCCTCGAGTCCGCCAAAGAAGTAGAACAGCAGTCCCACTCCCAGCAGGGACATGGCGATCACCACCAGGCCGGTGACCGCGCCGCCCTGCAATGCGATCTTAAGGGCGCGGCCCAGGCTGGAACGCGCGGCGCTGGCGGTTCGGATGTTGGCGCGAATGGAAACGAACATGCCGGTATATCCGGCAATTCCCGAGCAGCAGGCGCCAATCAGGAAACTGATGACCACCTTGCCCGCCATTGGCGAGGTGAAAGGAGAGAGCCGATAGCCCAGAAAGAGAGCCACGGCAAGCACCAGCGCGATCAGCGCGATGGAGGTATATTGCCGTGACATGAATGCCTCGGCTCCCTCGCGGATGGCGTTGGAGATGGCTTGCATCTCCGCATTTCCGGTATCCGCCCCCAGCACCCACCTGGTCATGACCAACGCGAAGAGCAGGCCGAGCACGCCCACGGCCAAAGCGATCCACAGAAAGTGAGCGCCATCGCCCAGGGCGGCGGCACTCGAACCCTGCCCCAAAGCTTGCCCTAGGACAGCAGTCGACAAATGACCCAAAGACATTCAAATCCCTCCAAAATCGACTAGAGAACGCGCCTCCTTTCCGGTAAACGGAACCATCCCATGACCTGGAGACGCAATAGTGTTGAAGCCCGGCTGATTAAATCATGCTGAGAAAACGATGGTCAATCTTTGCTGCACGGCTTGCCGAGGGGTTGGCGTCAGTCTCGCATTCTTCCGGCAATTGCGCCAAACTAAACTATTAGAGCACTTCTTTTGTCACCTTGGCTTGGACGCCTTGGGTTGGGAGAAGAAAAATGGCTCTGCGAAAGCATGCTCTCGCGCATTCGCGTTACAATTTCCCGTCACTCTATGCCTCGGCGATGGCAGGGGAGGACGGTCCCGGGTGGCGAGTTTCTCCACGTAATCACTGGAGCACCGATACTGCATGACCGAAACAATTACTTCCACCAGAGAGCAGCGGGCCGTGCAGACTTCTTCCGGGCTTGACCGAGAGCAGCTCGTCCGCATGTACCGCCTTATGTATTTGTCACGCCGGACGGATGATCGCGAGATCATGCTCAAGCGCCAGCAAAAGACCTTTTTCCAGATCTCCGGCGCCGGGCACGAAGCCTTGCTGGTCGCCGCCGGCATGTCACTCCGCCCAGGCTACGATTGGTTCTATCCCTACTACCGCGATCGCGCCCTTTGCCTGACCCTGGGCAGCACGGTGGAAGATCAGTTGCTCCAGGCGGTGGGCGCGGCGGCGGATCGTGCCAGCGGCGGCCGCCAGATGCCTTCGCATTGGGGCGACACGCGGTTAAATATCGTTGCCGGATCTTCCGCCGTCACCACCCAGTGCCTGCATGCGGTCGGCTGCGCCGAGGCCGGCCGGTATTTCGCCCATCATCCTGAAGCCGCAGAGCGGGGCGAAGGCGACTACCGGGCATTCAAAGACGTAAAGTTCCACGGCGACGAGGTCACCTATGTCTCCTTAGGCGAGGGCTCGACCAGCCAAGGGGAGTTCTGGGAGGCTTTGAATTCAGCCTCCAATTTAAAGCTGCCTGTTTTGTTCCTGGTGGAAGACAACGCCTACGCTATCTCGGTTCCGGTGGAAGTGAACACTTCGGGTGGAAACATATCCAGGCTGGTGGCGAATTTTCCTAATTTCTTTTTTGCCGAGGTGGATGGGACCGATCCGGTAGAGAGCTATTCCGCATTCCAGCAGGCGGTCGAGTATTGCCGCTCCGGCTGCGGGCCGGCATTTGTTCATGGCCACGTGGTCCGGCTCTATTCCCACTCGCTCTCCGATGACGACAGACTCTACCGGTCCGCGGCCGAGCGTGACGCAGATGCTCTGCGCGATCCTCTGCCTAAGCTGCAAATGCGCTTGTTGCGCGAGGGCATTCTTGACGCTGAGCAGATCAATTTACTCGAACGGGAAGTCGATGAAGAGGTGCGGCTGGCGGCGGAGAGGGCATTGCGGGCGCCGCTTCCGGAGATCTCCTCCATTCCATTGCACGTCTATTCAGCGGATCTGGATCCAACCAGCGAGCAGATGGCGCGGCCGCCGGCTGATTCTGACGATGCGCCCGACCGCACCCAGGATCACACCCAGGATCGCACCATGGCCGACCTGATCAACGCCTGCCTCAAGGACGAGATGCGGCGCGATCCGCGAATCATCGTCTTTGGCGAAGATGTGGCCGACTCCAGCCGTCAGGGAAGTCTCGAGCAGAGTCCGGTCAAGGGCAAGGGCGGCGTCTTCAAGCTCACCGCGGGGCTGCAGTGGGAGAATGGCGCTGACCGGGTCTTCAACTCGCCGCTGGCGGAAGCCAACATCGTGGGCCGCGCCGTGGGCATGGCGATTCGCGGACTCAAGCCGGTGGTCGAAATCCAGTTCTTCGACTACATCTGGCCGGCAATGCATCAACTGCGCAATGAGCTCAGCCTGGTCCGCTGGCGTTCGAATGGAGCATACTCTGCGCCTGTGGTGGTGCGAGTGCCCATCGGTGGCTATTTGACCGGCGGCGCGATCTATCACTCGCAAAGCGGCGAGAGTATCTTCACCCACACTCCTGGGATCCGGGTGGTCTTTCCATCGAATGCGCTGGACGCGAACGGATTGTTGCGGACGGCAATTCGCTGCGACGATCCTGTCCTCTTTTTTGAGCACAAGCGGCTCTATCGCGAGACCGTCGGCCGCGCCCCTTATCCTGGGCCCGATTATGCCATTCCCTTCGGCAAAGCCAAGATCGTGCGCGCCGGCAATCACATCACCTTGGTGACCTATGGCGCAGTGGTTCCCAGGGCCCTTCGGGCCGCGCAAAGAGCCAGCGCCGAGCTTGGGGTGGAAACCGAAGTTCTCGACTTGCGCACCTTAAGTCCCTACGATTGGGAGGCGATTGCCGAGTCGGTCAGAAAGACCAGCCGGGTCATCGTCGCCCATGAGGACATGCTCAGCTGGGGGTACGGCGCCGAGATCGCCGCGCGCATCGCCGGGGAGCTCTTCGACGATCTGGACGCCCCCATCAAACGCGTCGCAGCCATGGATACCTTTGTGGCTTACCAGCCGGTTCTGGAAGACGCCATTTTGCCGCAGCCGGAGAATATCTTCGCCGCCATCGCAGAGCTGGCGAAGTATTAATGCGGGTGCCCCACGTCCGGATTTTCGGACGTGGGAATCAAGGATCCAAACCTCTCCACCAATCCAGAGTGCCGCATATCTCCGCAGCGGGAAGGGGAACCCTCGATTCGCGGCGGTTCAGAACCCATCTTTCAAAGGGATCCTGGGTGCCCCATCCTTGCGAAGCAAGGGTGGGAAACCACAAAAGCAGACCACAGTAACGATCGGGACTGCAATCTGCGCCAGATGTGGGATATAACAGCTCTTACTTTCCGAAAACATCATTTAGCGCAACTTATCCCCTCTGCATACGTTCGATCTAAGTAGAGCTCACCCCGAAGAGTTCGATCGAGACCCTGCCGCAGTCGAGGACAGCACAGGAAAGGACAGGAGCAGTCCATGTCATTCACACGAAGAGCATTCATGAAGGGCGGCGCCATGTCCGTAATAGGCGTTACCGCTGTTCCGAGTTTCCTCACCCGTTCCGTCCTGGGGCAGGTGACCACTGCGCAGGCGCAAGGCAAGACGCTGGTGGTGATTTTTGCCCGCGGCGCCGCAGACGGTCTTAACATCGTCGTGCCCCACGCGGAGAGCAGCTACTATCAGATGCGGCCGACCATTGCCATTCCGCAAAACCAGGTCATCGATCTGAACGGATTCTTCGGATTGCACCCGGCGATTGGCTCCTTCAAGCCGCTGTTTGACCAGGGACACCTGGCGATCGTCCATGCCGCCGGCTCGCCGGATATTACGCGCTCCCATTTCGACGCGCAGGACTATATGGAAAGCGGCACTCCGGGGGTAAAGTCGACCGCCGATGGCTGGCTAAACCGGGCGCTGCAAGCGGAGCAATCGCGTCATGACTCCGCCCGCACCCCATTTCAAGCCGTAGCTCTGGGCGCGCAAGTGCCGCGTACCCTTGCAGGCGCTATTCCCGCGGTTGCGGTCAGCCGCCTGCAGGATTTCACCATTGCCGGCAAGGGTCCGGACGCGGCGTCGATCAGCCAGACCTTCCAAACCATGTACGATCAGGCAACGGATTCCGAGCTGCACGGCACCGCCGCGGAGACCTTCGCCGCGGTGAAAATGCTCAAGGCGGCCGATCCGGCGCACTACACTCCTGCTCCTGGCGCTAACTACCCCAATTCTCCGTTCGGCAACGATATGCGGCAGATCGCGCAGTTAATCAAGGCCAACCTCGGTGTCGAAGCAGCCTTTACCGACATTGGCGGCTGGGATACCCACCAGAATCAAGGCAGCGTCGATGGCCAATTGGCCAATGTTCTGCGCGACTTCAGCGAGTCTATCGCCGCTTTTTGGACCGACATGGGAAGCGGCGCGGAAAATGTAGTCCTGGTGACTATGTCCGAGTTTGGCCGGACGGCGCGGCAGAACGGCACCGGCGGAACAGATCACGGACATGCGAATGTAATGTTCGTCCTGGGCGGTCCGGTCAAAGGAGGCAAAGTCTACGGCCAATGGCCGGGTCTTGCGCCGGAACAGCTCTACCAGGACCGCGATCTCTCCATCACCACCGACTTTCGCCAGGTACTGGGCGAGGCGGCGTACCGGACCCTGGGGGCGGAAAACCTGGAACTGATCTTCCCCGGGTCGAGGCTGAAGCCCGCTCATTTCTTGAACTTCATCTAAGCGCACGGAAGCGCTCGGCTTGAGTTGTTATCCCATTGGACGTACGCTGGTACCAGTGAGTCACGCGGGAGAAACAGCCATGCCTCAATCTTTATCGTCCGCTAATTCAGAAAAGGGCCGCGCTCGCAGCTCGCGTCTAGGGTTTCGGGTGGATGCGCAGACAAAGAAGCTGGTGGAAAGAGCTGCTGCGCTGGAGCGCAGGAGCCTTACAGACTTCTGTTTGACGGCGCTGACGCAGGCGACGCAGGCCACAATTACACGGCATGAAACCATCGTGCTTACCGAACGCGACCGTGAAGTTTTTTTTGATGCCTTGGTCCATCCTCCCAAACCAAATGCGCGCCTCAAGCGCGCGCTTCGATCTGCCCGGGAGAAAATTGTCTCCTGATGTCATTGGCCGAGGAGTCGCGGCTTGAGCCGCTCGGGAAGCATCACGACCGGGAGGGATTCACCTGCGGAGTTGAGAGTATCGACTCGTATCTGAGGACGCTTGCGTCGCAGGACATGCGGCGCAAGGCCAATGCTGTATTCGTATTGCTTCTAGAGGACTCCCCAACCAGGATTGCGGGTTATTTTACGCTCTGTGCCTATAGCCTCTCGCCGGGAGCGATTCCCGCAGCGGCGGAAAAGCACATCCCTCGTTATCCCGCGGTCAGTGCGACATTGATCGGACGGCTTGCGATAAGGAAAGACGTTCAGGGAATAGGTTTGGGTTCGCTCCTCCTCGCCAAGGCACTGCTCAAGGCCGATGAGAACGCTTCTGTCGTCGGCTCCTCAATGGTTGTCGTCGATGCGATTGATGACACAGCCGTGCGGTTTTATCAGGCGCACGGGTTTATCAAGCTGCCTGAGTCCATGCGATTGATTCTGCCTATGCGGACGATTGCGGTATCGGGCTTAGTCTAGAATGCCATCTGGCGGCATTGCGGCTTTTGACGATATGACCCTTACCCGAAGAACACTGCTTTCCCTTCCTGTTGCTGTGCCTTTGCTGAACCTGGCGGCCCGCGCCGCCTTCAGCCAAAACCCCTACTTTCCGCCTCCCGACGCCCAAGGCGGCTGGCGAACCCTGGAGCGCTCCTCCGAGATTCGCACGCTTACAGGTATAGATACATCCCGGCTGGATGAGGCCTTTCAATATGTGCAAACCACCAGCCAACACGGTGGATTGCTCGTCGTCCGCCACGGCTATCTGGTCTACGAGAAGTACTTCGGAAGAGCAAACAGGGAAGCCAATCCCAACATGTATTCCATCGGCAAGATGTTTACCAGCGCCGCCTGCGGAATCATGCTGTCGGAACATGGCAGCCGCTTTCCCGAGGGACTGGCGCAGAAGGTTTTTACCCGGACATACCTGCCCCAGGCGTTTCCTCTGAGCGACCCGCGCATGGCCGATATACAGTTTGGCAATCTGCTCACCATGACATCCGGCATTCAGGAAGCGCGCGTCGTTCCACCGGGCTTGGCAACCGTTGCCACCGCCGGACACCTTACCGGGATCGTTCATGGCGAAAATGTCAAGGTGCCGTATTGGGTCTCTCCCGATCCGGTGCGCGACCAGGTGGAGGACCAGGACGGCAGCGCCCTTCATGGCAAGATGTGGACCTCGCCCGGCCAGGGATACATGTACGGGCGCGATCCGCACATCGCCTCCATCGTCCTTCGCGGAATAGTAGGAATGGAGCTGCAGGAATACTTGAACCAGAAGCTGGCGAAGCCGATGGGTTGGGGCCGATGGGGATACGCAACTCATCGGCCGGAAGGGAATCTGCCTCATACTCCGGGCGAAGGAGGCATCGCCCTGCATTCCACGGATGCCCTGCGCTTCGCCTATCTGCTGCACATGAAGGGCAGATGGGAAAACCAGCAGTTGGTGCCTCAGGAGTACATTGAGCTCTGTAGCCGGCCCTCACCCTTCAACCCGCATAGCCCTTTTAGCCTGCAATTTGAAGTGAACGTGGATGGCCATGTCGCCGGCGCGCCGCGGGATACCTTCTTCAAGTCCGGTGCGGGTGGATTTGGCTTGTACATCATCCCCTCGTTGGACATGGTGGTCTATAAGATGTCTTCACTGAATGCGGAAACCTATGATCCCGCCGCCACCGGTCTGCCTCTGACTTACACGCCGGATACATCGCGCGACAGTTGGAAGCCGCATCCCTTCAACCAATTTGTCGATGGTCCAGTCGAGGGTGATACCGGCGTCCGGAGAACGCTTGAGATGGCCGTAGCTGCGGCAGTTGCATGACTTCGGCCGGATCGACTGGCACACCCTCATCACTACTTGGTTGGGGCTGCCCCTAATGAGTCCCGTAGGGACGGGAAGAAAATCAGACTTGTCCAAGTTAGCGGCGGATTTCGATTTGAGACAGGCTAAGTTTCTGAGCTTTGAAGCTCGTCCTTTCAACAAAACCCTGGGTGGAGAATTATCTCGCGCAAAAGCACGGCACACACTAGATGCGATCACAGAGATAGGTGTAATAGCCTGGGTGCCCCATATCTCGCGCGCTCTTTGCGCCAGATGTGGGAAAACCGCAGATCTCTCCACTTCGCTTTCGCTCTGTCGAAATCATCCTGGGAAGCCTGTCCAGCCGGCGGTTGTGGTCTCCCACCCTTGCTATGCAAGGATGGGGCACCCTCAATCTGCTTGAATTATGGATCCAAAACCACCACGAATCGAGGGCGCGCTCTTTGCGCCAGATGTGGGAAACCGCAGATCTCTCCACTCCGCTTCGCTTCGGTCGAGATGACAAAGGTAGGTGTAATTGCAATCAAGGCTTTTCCTAAGCCCACTTTTCATCTCCATGCGTGGGCCGCAAGCCGACGAACGCTTCGGTCGAGATGACAAAACTTACTGTCCATAGCCAGGAAGATAGAATGATATTTAGTTCGAAACCAGCATGACACTGAAGATCACCAACAACACTCTCAAGCACCGCTTCGAAACTGAGGTTGGCGCAAAGACCGCATTTCTGAACTACCGCCTCGATTCATCCGTGATCACATTTACCCACACCGAAGTTCCGGCATCTTTGAATGGGCGCGGTATCGGTACGGCGCTGGTTAAAGCGGGCCTTGACTATGCGGAGAAAAACAGTCTCCGTGTAGTTCCGCGGTGCCCTTTCGTCGCCGACTTCATTGAGGCGCATCCGCAGTACCGCCCCATCTTGGATTCAGCATCGAGCGCATCCGGCGAGAAATAGCTCCGGCTGAAGGCAATGTATTTAATTTGCCGAGGGTTTCTCCGCGTGATCTATTACCAGAACCTCAACCGGGGCTCTTGCGGATACCAGTTTCAGTCCGAGTTGTTCCTGGAGAAGGGTAATGAGCGATGGCCCATCCGGTTGTAACATTGCGCTGGCGGCGGACTTCAGGGTGATATCGAAGACTCCCTTAACGCCCGTCCGGTCGACCACGGGATGATCGATTCCCCGCAAGGCCGATAACTTCTCCGCAAATTCGGGCATGGAAGTATTAGCGAAGATGAAGTTGCCATCCTCCACCCGGGGCAGCGAATCGCCGCCATGAAGAGCCGAAATCTCGGCGTCAGTTTTCGCCGCAGGGAGCCTGGGGCCACCCTTTGCAGTGGACAGCTCGTAGACGCGGAGCATCTTGGTCTCACGATGCAACGCCAGGTTGAATCTCTTTGCCAGCAGGTCCTGAAGCATTGCGCGCAGCCGGCTGACTGGCACCGGGCCATCCGCCTTGGCGAGAATATCGTAGCGTTCCGGCGGGTTCAGTCCTGAGATCTGATAAAACTTGACGCCGTACGCCCACTGCACGCACTCGCTCAGATCGACATTCCGCATGGTAAGGCTGTCCGGAGAGAACTCAATATCGGAGCGTGAATGTCCCTCGCCCCCGGCCTTCCACATCGCGCCGGGTCTGACCGACGCCACCTCGAAGGCCGCAGGGCCGGGCGCCGCAGCGGATTGGGCCCCGCTGGGCGAGATAAGCGCCGCGGCAACGGCTGCTATTGCGGCGACGGCCATGCACCTCAGTCCCAGGCTCAAGCGGTATGTGATATGGTTCGCCATGGATCGTCGCGATCCGTTTCCGTAGAGTAACCCCGAATGGATTCCTAAACCACAAATCTATACATCCGGATTTTCATTCCGGCAGGGCATCACGCCGGATGTAAATCGCGGCTGCCTCTACAATCGTCTAATCGCGTGAGCGCCGAATCTTCGGCCAAAGGATCAAAAAGTGGAATACAAGACCCTCGGCAACACTGGCCTCCTCGTCTCTACCCTGTGTTTCGGCACCATGACGTTCTTCGGTGGCGAGGGCTTTTGGAAGGCAATCGGGTCGGTGGACCAGAACGGAGCCGATGAGCTCATCAAGGCGTCGATCGAGGCGGGCGTCAACTTCTTCGACACAGCCGATGTCTACTCCGAGGGCGAAAGCGAAAAGACACTCGGTCAATCTCTAAAGAATCTGAAGATCGCCCGCAAGGATGTCGTTCTCGCCACTAAGGTCTTCGGCCGGATGGGCCCCGGCCCCAATGACGTCGGCGCATCGCGTGGGCACATCCTGGACGCGGTCGACGCCAGCCTCCGCCGTCTGCAGACCGACCACATCGATCTTTATCAAATTCACGGCAACGACTCGGTGACCCCAATCGAGGAGACTCTGCGCGCCCTCGACACTCTGGTCACGCAGGGAAAGGTTCGCTACATCGGTTGTTCCAACTGGCAGGCATGGAAGATCGTCAAGGCTCTAGGCATTTCCGAGTTCAGGAATCTCGCTCGCTTCGACACCTTGCAGGCCTACTACTCCATTGCCGGCCGTGACCTCGAACGCGAGATCGGCCCCATGCTTGAAGCCGAGAAGACCGGCCTGCTGGTTTGGAGTCCGCTCGCCGGCGGCCTGCTCTCGGGCAAGTTCAGCCGTGAAAATCAGAAGCCTGAGGGATCCCGCCGCTCGGAGTTCGACTTTCCCCTGGTCGACAAGGAGCGCGCCTGGAAGATTCTCGACGTCATGGCTCCAATTGCCAAAGCCCATAGCTGCAGCCCGGCGCGAATCTCACTGGCGTGGCTGCTGTCCAAGCCCGTTGTCACCTCTGTCATCATTGGAGCCAAGCGCCTCGACCAGCTCCAGGACAACCTGGCTGCTGTGGACCTCAAGCTCACAGCCGACGAAATCAAGCAGCTCGACGAGGTGAGCGCCCTGCCGCCCGAGTATCCGGGTTGGATGCTTTCGCGCCAAGGGGCCAACCGTCTCGGAACACCGGCTACCGCGCGGAAGTGAAAAATCAGGAATCGCAGATCTCTTCACTTCGTTTCTCTCCGGTCGAGATGACAAGTTAAGTGCAGTTGTCCGTCTTTGCTTTTCTTTCTGTCATTCCCGAAGGGAATCTGCTTTGGCTTGTCGGCAAAGACGGGCAAGAAGGGCAGAAGCAGATTCCCTTCGGGAATGACAGAAAGAAAAGCAGCAGGTACACTCCGGTTACTCAGGCGTCGTCGCCGTCGGCTGAGGCTGCAGATCGGTCAAGGGGTTCTCTGGAAGAGGAATCGGCGAGCGGGGTGGTTGGTCGAAATTGAAATCACTGCTCAAATCGCCAAGCTGCGGGGCATCTTCACGCACGTCGGGCCTTGGATCGGGCCGTCCATCGTTCTTTGGATCTAAACGCTGTCCCCCCAGGAAGTCGTCTTCAATGAACTTTACATAAGCATCGAAGCTCAGAACCTGATGATCGATGTGACCCCATTTGGCATAGGGCGAGATAACGATTCCGGGAACCCGCAACCCATAGCCATTCTGGTCAACGTTGACCGGCACGACGTGATCATAGAACCCGCCCCAGTCGTCCCAGGCCAGGAATATCGCACAGTCTTTCCAATTCGGACCCTGCATCACGGCATTGATGAGCCTGGTGACGTAGGACTGTCCCGCGCTCACCAGTGCGGGCGGATGCTCGCTCACCGCGCCTGCGGGCGCAATCCACGAAACTGCCGGCAGCGTGCCTTGCTTTGCCTGCTGAACGAAATTATCGATGGTCTGGATATTTCCCAGTTCTCCATTGTTCTTGACGGTGTCGAAGTAGGGCAGCGGGTTCCATATGCCCGGAGTCTTGGCATTCTGCGGGACGGGGATACAGTCTTCTTTCTCATCGTCCTCGCAATCCGGCTCCGTGCCCGTCATGACGTAATATCCCCAACTGACTCCCTGCCGCTGGAGCAGATAGGTCAAATCCGTCCAGCCGTAGATAGGGATTGTTTTGGGTTGACCCGTCTGGAAGTCGGGGGGTAGCCCCGGATTCTGCAGCTCGTTCACGCAGCTGCTGGGGTCATCGTGCTTGGTGCACTTGGCCGACCACTCCGAAACCTCAAAAAGATGCGCTGGAAGACTCCAGGATGCGTTCGGCTCGAACATGTGATCCTGCAAAACGAAGAGAGCCGCGTAAGCCCAGTAGTTCGGGATCTCGCGCCAGTCGTGATATCCCATGACATCCGGCTCACCGTTGGAGCAAGCAGGATTATCCGGGTTCACGCAGCCTTGCTGGCCGGCCTCCGCCTGGGCGATAAATCCATCCATTTTCCCGCTATTTACATCGGCCGTCGCGTTGCTCGCCCCATGCGGGCCGCCGCCATTCTTGTCCTGCTGGTTGTGAAAAGGGTAGACGCATTGATTGGTCTTCGGGTCCGGTACACAGACCGTCGGGTTACCGTCTTTCCGGGGAATGCCATCCGCCCCCGGATAGGTTCCGAAGTAGGTGTCGAATGACCGGTTTTCCTGCATGATGACGATGACATGCTTGATCTTGTGGATGCCTCCAGCACTATCGTCCGGACCGGCGCTGCTTGCTTGCGGGGTGGCGAATCCATGCGCATTGGCGACGGCAAGGATGAGCGAGAACAGGATCAAGAATGCCCCGGTTCTCACGCGATTCAGAGAGAGAGGAAAGGGATTCATAGACGTGCTCCTGGTTTGGATGTACCGGAGGGAGGGGCATGGCTAGCGTGATAGAACACCGCCGGAACGGCGGAGTTGTTGTCTGGAAAATTGTTTTGGATCATTGGAAGTACACTTGTAGAAATGGCTCCCGTGAGGGACACGGCGGTGCCTCGAACGTCATTTCAGGGGAAGAATATGGAAGCCGATCTCGAACACCAACGCCAGCAGGCCCATTTGCTGCTCGATGTGTTGCCGGAGGAAAAGCTCTCAGTGGTGCGCAACCTACTCGAAGTCCTGGTCGAACCACTCTCCCGCTCGTTGGCCATGGCCCCGGTGGAGGAAGAAGAACTTACGCCGGAAACAGCCGAGGCGCTGGACAGCGCCCGCGCATCGCTTGCTCGCGGCGAGGGCATCTCCCATGAAGAGGTTCTCCGCGAGTTCGGCTTGTGAGCGGTGCCACCCCGGCACACCTGTCCATCCGGTGGTCACTGAACGCTCAAAGCGACCTCTGAGCCATCAACCGCGCGACCGCCCTCGAGATTCTCCACTGCGTAGACCGCTATCTCACCACACGCAATGGCGACGTCAAGAAGCTTAAGCCGCCCCAGATCGGCTTCCGCCTCCGCTGTGGGGACTACCGCATCTTTTTCGAGCAGCCCAGCGAACACGCGATCGCCGTCACCGGCGTCCGCCACCGCCGGGAAGCCTACCGCTGAATTGATGGGGAAGACATAGATAGCCAGTTAGGGTCCACACGGATTGCAGCTACCCCAAAAAACTACCGTACCTTTGGCCTGGGACTGCCGCCTCTGCCTATCAGGTCGTCGAGCGCCAGTGCGCCGCCACCGCTGAGGACCAGCATCAGGGCCAGGGCGAGGCAAGCCAGGGGAAAGGCGTAGCCGTTGCTGGCAAGAATACCGTGGTGCAGATGGACTTTGTCGATGGCTACTGCCATATCGACCACTACCAGAAAAGCTGCGATGCGGGTGAATAGGCCGATGATGAGAAGCAGGCCGCCAAAGAACTCGGTGAACGCCGAGACATAACCCAGCCACGACGGCAGGCCAAGACGCCCGACCATGTGGGTGAATCCGTAAAGCGCTCCATGCGGGATAACCTTCTGGTATCCGTGAGCGAAGATGATCGCGCCGAGAGCGAGGCGCATCACCAGAGCGCCGAAGGGTTGGAATCGGTCAAGCCAGGTAAACAAGTGGTTCTCCAAGCAACGCTTATCACAGTATCAGGAGAACGGCGATGGCTGACAGGGTTTTTGCGGCACGCCGGCAGGCAGGTATTCGCCGAGGAAACGATTCAAGGCTCACGATTCAGAGACGAAATCTTTCTCGGGTATTCTTCATGCAACTCGTGATGCAGTTCATCGACCTTCAACCTCGCCTTTTCCAACGCCTTCCTTCCACCTGCGGTGATCTTATACACCCGTCTCCTGCGCCCCCCAACGTTCTTCAGTTCGGAGCGGAGGAGTCCGCCGCGTTCCAGCCCGTGGAGGAGCGGATAGAGCGTTCCCGGCCCGATGTGGTATCCGTGGTGCTCCAACTCCTCCATCATGGCCAGCCCGAAAATAGGCTCGTGAACCGCGTGCAGGAGCACGTGGATCCGTATAAGGCCGAAAAGGAGTTCCCGCTGATGTGGTGGCACAATTGAAGAATACCGCGTAATGCTCTTACCTTCTCTCATGCCACTGGCGATAAGGGAGGAGGTAGGTGAAGCCTGCGCAGCCTTCCAAGTTGCTGAGATGCCGATTGTCCCGCGATCGTTTATCGTTAGCTGTATGAGCGGCAAGAGCAAAACTCGTGCGTGGGCATGCCTACTTTGCGCATTGCTGCTCTGGCTTACGGTGAGTCCTCCGCATTGCGATTTGTGCGATGGAATTTCCTTTTCTGTCGCGTCATTGCAGCAGTCCATCCTCCAGGATTTTCATCCTGTCGCGCCTGATACCTGTAATGGGATTTGCTCTTGTTGCTGGCTCCATGGACTTCCGAATACCCGACAGGTCCTGATACCGGTAAACGTCAAGCTCGCAGCTGTTTCGCCTGAAGCACCTCGTCCTGCTTTCGCGCCGCCCTCTACGATATTTCGACCGCCACGTATAGTCGCCTCCTAGTTCGCAGCCCTCCGCCCTTTGTGCGGAGCGAATCGGTATTGACCCTGGAGATCTCCTATGCGTACACGCGCGTTCACGCTCGCCGGAGTGTATGTTTTTCTATTGTGGTGTCTACCTGCTTTCGGACAGGCTGCCCATAACGACCCTTCGATTCACCCAACCGAAGCTGCAAAGGATACTGACGATCCAATTGCCATCTTGGAGGTGGGAGCGGCAACCAGTTGGAACTTCAGTGGAGGAGCGGCGACGTTCGCGCCGAACCTTGCGGCGGAGTGTACCCCCATCGAAAACTGGCTTGAACTGGAAGCGGGCGTCTCGCCCTTTTACACCCGGAACTCTACGGAGTGGGATACGGATCTTCTCTTCAAGAAGCCTTGGACCATCTCAAAGAAGGCCGAGTTCATGCTCGGAGTGGGCCCCCAATGGGTTCATTTGAAAGAGAATGGAAGAACGACCAACTCCATATCCGGAGAGTTGGCTGGAGATTTCATGTTCTGGCCAACGGGAAGACACCGCTTTGGGTGGTTCCTTGAGCCGGCCTATGACTATAGTTTTGCGGGTGGTCATCAGCAGTCGATAGGCATGTCTGCTGGTCTCCTCATCGGCATCAGCGGGAGGCATCAGAGATGACGAAGATAGCTGCCCCTCGAAGCTCTCTCGAAGCTACCTCTCTCGAAGTTACTTGGAGAAGCGCATCTTGCTTCTGCAAGTAGTGACGCTCGGCTGGATCACAGTTGAGTGTTCCGTCGCGTTGACTGCCGCATGGTAGGTCTGGTCTGTTGCTGAGTTGCAATTGAGGAACGATTCTCAGTAGCCTGATCTTATGGTTCTGGAAGCTCGGGTTTCGGCAGGCCGTTCAAGGGAGTGGGCAGACAGGATGGGAATCTGGACCTCCGCCCTGTGTGTCGTCCATTGCGTTCTCACACCGGTGTTGATCTCTTTTTCGGCTGTCATTGCGCATTTCCTGCCGGCAGAGGAGAGGGTGCATCGCAGTCTCGCTGTGCTGGTTGCCCTCTTCGGAACGATTGCTCTGATCAGCGGCTTTCGAAGACATCGCCGCACAACGATTTTGTTTCTGATGATCGGCGGTCTTGCCTGCATCGCAGGATCGGCCTGGTTCGGGGATATGCTGCCTTCTCACGCATACGAAGTGGCGATCACGATGGTCGGTAGCAGTCTCATGATCACCGCTCATCGAATCAATCACACTTTCTGCAAGTCTTGTGATTGCTCGTCTCGCAGTTGAACCGGGATCAATTTCTCCTCAACATCGTCACTATTCAGGTCGCGCGGCAGGTCTGCCCAGATTGGCTCCGGAACTCGAGGAAAATCGGCTTGTGCCGCGAGCATCAACGGAGAACAGACTGCCAGAGATCCCACCAGGCCGCGGAAGATCTGGGTCAAAGTGGATGGCTCGGTAGATAGCTCCGGCGGCTGCGGTTTCCGCGGCCCCCGTTAATCATTCTATCGAATTTCGATGCTATGATGCCTCTCAGAGAGCAGCGGCTTTCCTTCCCGGAGGTGGGGTCATTTCTATGCACATTCCCGTCCTTGCGTTTGTGTGCATCTCCGGCGCGGCGGCCCTTTCGACGGCAGCGAACTCGGGAGTCGCTTTGGCCCAGGCGTCTGCTTCCAATAGTAGTACTGGGAAAATAACGCTGGCCCGGGCGATCGATCAAGCTCGAGCAAATTATCCAGCTATTCAAGCGGCGCGGGCCCAGCAGAAAGCCGCCGAGGGAACCATCGGCGTTGCGCGCACAGCCTACTTGCCCCATGCCGATTTGCTTTGGCAAACCAACCGGGCCACCGCCAACAATGTTTATGGGCTGCTGCTGCCTCAGGGCGTAGTCCCCACTATTTCCGGACCGGTGATTGCATCCGACGTCTCGCACAATGCCTGGAGCAGCGCCGGCGGCGCGCTGATGAGTTGGCAGCCCTTCGACTTTGGGGCGCGGGGCGCACAGGTGAGAGCGGCCCGTGAGGGGAGCGAGAGCGCAAAGCAAGCGGCCGATCTGATCACGCTCGAAACCGGCGCGGGGGCGGGAAGCGCCTTTTTCGATCTGGCCGCGGGGCAGCAGCTGGCCACGGTTGCAGAGGCCAATGTCGAGCGCCTGCAGACATTCGACCGGGCGGTGCATGTGCTGGTCGACAATACGCTTCGTCCTGAAGCGGACGCTGCGCAGGCGGACGCACAGCTCGCCCTGGCCCGCACTCAATTGATCCAGGCCCGGACGCAAGAGGCGATCCGCCGGGCCGCCTTATCGGAGTATCTGCAAGCGAGAGGAAAACCTCCGGAGATCGATTCGTCGCGTCTGCTTACCACGCTCCCGCCCTCCGATCCAGCTCCGCTTTCGGCAGCCAACCATCCGGAGGTGCTCGAAGAGGGATTTCTGGTGGGGCGGCAAGAGGCTCAAGAGCGCGTTCTCGATAGAAGCTATGTTCCGGTCTTCAACACGCTGGGCGCGGTTTCTGGGCGCGGCGCGGGCACCAACATGAGCGGCAACTTTCCCGGAGGAAGCGCAGGGCTCGCGCCGGACACGTTCAACTGGGCCGCGGGTGTTCAGGTGACTTTTTCAGCCTTCGATTACTTTGGCCTGCGCGAAGAAAAGAAAGTCCAAGAAGCGGAGATCCAGGCCGAGAAGTCGCGCTACGCACAAGCGGTTGACGATGTATCCACGGCCATTGAACAGGCAAGGGCCACGCTGGACGGTGCGCGCCGGATAGCGGCGATCACGCCTGTCGAGCTGAATGCGGCGCGAATCAGCGAGCGCCAACAGCAGGTTCGCTACCGTTCCGGATTGGCTACCGTGGTTGACGTTGCCGTGGCGGAAGCGGTTCTTGCCCAGGCGGAGGGCAATGACGCCATCGCGCGCCTGAGCGTCTGGCGGGCAGAGCTGGGCGTGGCCGCCGCGCAAGGTGACCTGGAGCCTTTCCTGCAGATGCTCAGGAACCAACCATGAGGGAAGGAAGATAACCATACTATGTGGCTTATTCGCGCGGCGCTCCGGCGGCCCATTACCGTGCTGGTCCTTGTAGCTGCGCTGGCTTTGTCTTCCATCCTGGCGATCATGCGCACGCGGGTCGATATCTTCCCCAACCTCGACCTGCCGGTGATCTATGTGGCCCAGCCCTACGGAGGCATGAGTCCGCAGCAGATGGAAGGTTTTATCTCGTATTACTACGAGTATCACTTTCTCTATATCAACGGCATTGAAAGCGTAGAAGCGAAGTCGATCCAGGGAACGGGTCTGTTGCGGCTCACCTTTCATCCCGGCACGAACATGAGCGAGGCGCTTGCGCAGACCATCTCCTATGTCAATCGCGCGCACGCATTCATGCCTCCAGGCACCGTATCGCCGTTTGTCATCCGTTATGACGCGGGAACGCTGCCGGTGGGCTACATGGTCTTCTCCAGTCCGTCGCGAACCCTCGCCGAAATTCAGGACCTGGCCCTGAACCGCGTTCGTCCCGTCTTTGCGACCTTGCCCGGCGTCTCTTCGCCGCCCCCGTTCGGCGGCAATCAGCGCACCATCGTGATCAATGTCAATCCGCAGAAGCTCCAGGCCTACGGATTGTCGCCCAACGATCTCGTCCAGGCCCTCGCCTCCGGCAACAGCATTCAGCCTGCGGGAAACGCCGATATCGGCACAACTAATACGCTGGTGACCACGGACTCGACAGTCACCGGGATCGACGATTTACTGAATATCCCGCTCAAACTCGGTTCCGGAGCTTCCATCTATATCCGCGATGTGGGCAGCGTCTCCGACTCGTCCGACATTCTCGCCGGGTATGCGCTGTTAAACGGAAAGCGAACCATCTACATCCCGGTAACCAAGCGGCCCGACGCCTCCACACTCACTGTGGTCGGCGAGGTTCGCCAGAATCTTGCGCGCTTTCAGTCGCTGGTTCCTGCTGACATCAAGATCACCTACGAATTCGACCAGTCGCAATTCGTGCGCGCCGCGCTCATGTCGGTGTTGCGTGAAGGCCTGATTGGGGCCGTGCTCACCGGCTTGACCCTGCTGCTGTTTTTGCGCGATTGGCGTTCATCCGTAATCGTCGTCATCACCATTCCTTTTGCCCTGCTGACCGCGGTTGTTCTGCTCAAACTGGCCGGGCAAACCATCAACATCATGACCCTGGGAGGCTTGGCGCTGTCAGTCGGAATTCTGGTGGATGAAGGCACGGTGCTGCTCGAAAACATTCATGTGCATCTGGACCGCGGTGAACCTACCGCCCGAGCGGTTTTTTTCGCCAGCCGCGAGGTAGCAACTCCTCGCCTGCTCGCCATGCTCAGTGTGATGTCGGTGTTCATTCCATCCTTCTTCATGACCGGTCCGGCGCAATCGCTTTTTCTGCCCCTATCGCTCGCAGTCGGGTTTTCGATGGGTGCCTCCTATCTGCTTTCCAGCTCTCTCGTACCCGTGCTGGCGAACTGGATATTGAAATCAGGAGCCGGTCAACAGCGCGGCGAGCAGCAGGGGGAAGGCGGCTTCGATCGCTTTCGCCACCGCTTCGAGGGAGCTTTAGACCGCGCCATGCGCATTCCCGGTCTTCTCCTCGGCGCCTATGCAGTTGTCGCGCTGCTGGTGCTGTTGCTCGTCACCCCGCGCATCGCTGAAGAAATTTTCCCGTCTGCGGCGTCGACCCAGTTCCGCTTGCGCATCGATGCGCCTGACGGGACGCGGGTACCGGTGACGGAGGAGCTGGTGCGCCGCGTATTGACAACCATCCACAACGTCGCCGGAGAAGAGAACCTCGACCTCAGTCTGGGATACGTCGGGACCCAAGGCTCGTCTTACCCCATCAACGCGGTCTTTCTCTGGACCAGCGGCCCGCAGCAGGCGATCATCAACGTCGGCCTGAAGCAGGGGACATCGCTGAAGCTTGCGCGTCTGGAAGAACTGCTGCGGCAAAAGCTGCCGCAGCAGTTTCCCGACGCGCACTTCTCCTTCGATCCGGGAGACCTGATCAGCCAGATCCTCAGCTTCGGTTCTTCGTCGCTCGCCGAAGTCACAATCACAGGCCCGCAGTATGCCGATGTGGAAAGCTACGCCGAGCGGGTTCGGCGGAAGCTCGCCGATGTGACCGCTCTTCGCGATCTGGAGTATGAAGAGCCGCGTCACTATCCAACCGTCGACATCCGTGTGGACCGGCCCATGGCAGGCCAGCTCGGCGCCACCGCAAACGATGTCGGCGCCGCCGTAGTCTCGGCGACGGCTTCCAGCCGTTTTGTCTCTCCGAACTACTGGCGCGATCCGAAATCCGGCGTCAGCTATCAGGTGCAGGTCCAGGTCCCGCAGGCAAAGATGACCTCCCTCGCCGATATAGGAAACATTCCCGTGGCCAGCGCGACAGGCGCCCGGCCGTTGCTCAACCAACTTGCCTCTTTGCGTTCCACCACGGTTCCCGGTGAGCTCGACCGGCAGAACGGCCAATGGATGCTCGCGCTCTCGGCGAATCTCGGCCAGCGCGATCTCCGGCTCGCCAACAAGGCGATTGAGAAGGCGCTCGCCGACGCCGGAACACCTCCGCGTGGAGTGCAGACACAAATACGTGGACAGGTAAGCGCCATGCAGCAAATCTTTGCAGAACTTGCTATCGGGCTGGCCGCGGCTGTTGGTGTCATCCTGTTGCTGCTGACCGCGAATTTCCAATCGCTGCGCTTGGCGTTGGTTGTTCTCTCTACCGCTCCGGCGGTGCTGGCCGGTTCTGTTCTCATGCTGCTCATTACCGGCACGACGCTCAACCTCGAGAGCTTCATGGGCACCATCATGGCTGTCGGCGTCGCCGTGGCCAACGCTATCCTACTGGTCACCTTCGCCGAACAAAATCGTTTGCGGGGCGCGGCTTCGCCTCAAGCGGCGCGTGCCGCCGCGGTCGAGCGTCTGCGGCCGGTTCTCATGACCAGCCTGGCCATGATTGCGGGCATGATCCCGATGGCCCTTGCCATCGGTCAAGGCAGCGAGGAGATCGCGCCGCTGGGACGCGCCGTAATCGGCGGCTTGCTGGCCGCCACCTTGGCCACGCTTTTCCTGCTCCCCATGATCTTTGGCATCGCCCAGCGCCACGCGTCGACGGGATCGCGCTCTCTCGATCCGGAAGACCCCCAGAGCAGATGGTTCGAAGAGCATCCGGAGGCTGTACGATGAAGCGGTTTTGTCTTGTTTGCATCTTTTTCCTGCTGGCCGCTCTGGGTTGCAACGCGCCCTCTTCGAATAAGAATGAGAGCGCGCGGGCTGCGGAATCGCCTGCCAGCCCTGCGGCGGCGAGCGTGGTTCCGGTTGTATCGCGCAAGCTGCGCACGACCGTCAGTCTGCCGGCCCAGCTCATTCCCTACGAACAAGTCGATATCTATCCCAAGGTCACGGGCTTCGTTCAGGCAGTCATGGTGGATCGTGGATCGCACGTACGCCGCGGTCAAGTCCTGGTCCGGCTCATCGCGCCCGAGCTAAGCAGCCAGCGCGCTCAGGCGGAAGCTGCGGTCCGTGCCGCGCAATCCCAGCTCGCCGCCGCCCAAGCCAAGCTCGCATCGGACGATGGCACTTATCTGCACCTGGCCGCGGCTGCAAAGACTCCAGGGGTGATCGCGGAAAACGACCTGATGGTCGCGGGCCAGACCGCCTCCGCCGACAAGGGCGCGGTCGCCGCCGCTATGCAGAACGTGGCCGCCGCCCGCGACGCACTTCGCAGCGTCAGCCAGGTTGAGTCTTATCTGACCATCACGGCGCCCTTCGACGGCGTGGTCACAACCAGGAACCTTCATCCTGGAGCTCTGCTCGGCCCTGCATCCGGTCAATCGGGAGCGCAGCCCATCCTCCAGATCGTGGACGATAATCGTCTGCGATTGGTCGTGCCCGTGCCCGAAGCCGAGGTTGGCGAGATGACCATTGGCCGGCAGGTCTCCTTCACCGTTCCCGCTTACCCCGGCCAGGCTTTTACGGCTCCGATCAAGCGCATCTCCCATGAAGTAGGCCAGACCACCCGCACCATGCCGGTTGAATTGGATGTTCTCAATCGAGGCGCAAGGCTCTCTCCCGGCAGCTTTACTACGGTTCTGTGGCCGCTCGAGCGTGCATATCCCACTCTGTTCGTTCCCACAACGGCCGTCACTACCGATCAACAACACACCTTCGTAATTCGCGTTGAGAACAACAAAGCGGAATGGGTGACCGTTCAGACCGGACAAACCGTGGGCAGCCAGATCGAGGTATTCGGGGAACTGCACGCTGGAGACCAGGTCATCCAGGCGGCGACGGATGCAATCCACTCAGGGGATACGGTGCAGAGTACGCCGCGGCAAGGGCAGTGATAAGAACCCTTACCTATCCACCGGCAAGTTCATCGGCAGACTCAAGCGGACTTCCGCAAACGCGGCAGAGAACCGACGAACAATCGCCACATACCAGCGGGTCCGCGACAGCCCGGGCACAGACCGGGCACCAGAGACTTACTCCCGCCTCATCCTGCGGTTGTGGGCGAGACGTCTTTGAGGGCTCTGGGTCGCTCATACAATTTGAGCCTAGCATGATCGCTCCGGTCGAGATCTCCGGTTTCCCACATCTGGCGCCTCTGCGCGTATCAGTCTGCCTTTGCCTTTCTTTCTGTCATTCCCTGCAGGGAATCTGGAACAAATTTCGTGAATATTCATAGAGATCGCCGCAGCCGGCAAACCGCAGATCTCTCCACTGCGCTTCCCACCCCAGCAAGCTTTGCTTGCCGGGGACCCCGGTTTCGCTCCGGTTGAGATGACAAAGTTGCGAGTTGCCGAGAAGCCTTTGTAGTCCCGCGCTGCTTTTGCTTACCCACCCGAAGGGAATCGGCTTTCCCTGCCGTGGAAAACTCGAGCCAAAACACCGTATTCCGCGCCTGAAAGCCGTACCCTGCAGATTCCCTGCGGGAATGACAGCTTAGGGAAGTGACCGCGACGGCCTCTTCAACAACGACAGCCACTTTGTCGGCCACCGGAGCGAAGCGCAGTGGAGAGATCTGCGGTTTCCGGTAAATCACCAATTCTTCTGGATGATGGTATCGAAGGCGAACCCACCATTCTGGTCGCGCGTGCCGGTCACCGAAACCCGCGGCGATAGCCGGTATTGCCCCATGATGACCTGGTTTTCCGTGGACGCGACGTTGGTTGAAAAGGTAACGAATAGATTTCCCGTCACCCGCTGCTGAATGGTTACATTCGCGCCCGCGGGACCTTGGCTGCCAGCGCCTGACAATACGGGATTGATCGAGAGCTGCGAGATGCCTGCGATCTTCGAGACCCGGCTGGTGACCTGGCTGCTCACCTGCGATGCCAGCAGGGACTCCGCCGCCTGATTTCCCGGAGTCGACGGGTTCGCCGCGTTGGCCTCCGTCGTTTCACCGAAGGCCAGCAGGTTGATGATGTCCGCCGCGGGCAATGAGGGATCGGAGGTGTAATTCGTGCGCAATTGATCGATGGGGCCGTTGAAACGCAGATTGATGTTGTACTGCTGAATCGTAGTGCTCAGGGCTACATTGACCACCGGTTGTGTCTCGGTAGGATTCACGAATTCAATGGTTCCTCCGTTAAGGACGAACCGGTCTCCGTTGAAGATGAGGTCTCCATTGTTCAAATTGATGCGCCCTAAGATGACAGGCTGCGCGGCAGTGCCGCGTACCTGAAGATTGGCCGTTCCATCGAGGCTCAAGGTCCTGCTCACCAGATTGACGTTGTTGGTGGAGTTTACGGCCAGGTTCAGGCGAAGATTTTGGCTGAATCCCGGGGTTGGAGGCGGGGAAACACCGCCGGAAAACTCTCCTATGAAGCTGGTTAAATCAAAGCTTGGCGTAAACGATAAATCGGCGATGCTAACCCGGCCCCCGAGAAGCGCATTCTCTGTTGTCCCGGTAAGTCTCAGGTCGGCATCCAGGCTCTCGCGAACGCCCTGCGGATAAAGCATGTGAACACCTTTGGCGGTTGCGCCTAAGTCGAATCGGACCGCGGGGCTGTAGGCGAGGCCGCCGCGCGCCGTAACCGTTCCTCCACCGACGTTCCCTTGAAAGCTATTGATGTTCAGGCGATCTTTGGTCAGTGTCAGAACCGCATTGCCGTGTTGCAGCCCTATCGGTAGATCGCCATTGGCGAAACTGGCATTCACAATCTGCACTTGACCCGAGGAGACCGCGCCTCCCGAGCTATACGAGTTGATGTTGAACTTTAACTCTCCCGAGCTCCTTACATCCGGATTGAACAACTGCGCCAGCTTTAGATCCACGGCGCCCATAAGCAGGATCGAGGGGGGCGCTTTGCCGGTCAACGGATACGATCCTTGCAGCTCGAGATTGGTATCGGTGCCGCGAATCGCTGTGTGCTGCAGCGCGACCACCCCGTTCGCATAGTCGAGATGGACCGGCGCCGTCGCCGCCAGTTGGACGGTGTTGCTGTAGTCCACCTTCAGCATGGGCAGCGTGATATGAGCCTGCAGCAGATTCTTCTTCTTGAGCGGACCGCGCAGGGTAGCGTGCAGTTCGGTAACTCCACTTAGCTCCCCGGACTGTGAAGGAGCATAGATGGCGAAGAGCGGTTGCAGCGCAATGCTCTCTGTATCGATCGTGGCCTGGGTAAAGTAATCGCCGGTCAGGTTCACCTTCACCTGAGCGCGTACCGGATTGTTGAAAGCGCGTGCGTTCAATGAAGCGCTGGCCACATGCTGAGCGACCTTCATCTGCAAGCTCAGGCCGTTGATCGCCTGTTTCCGCACTTCGAGTTGCGGGACTTGCAGGGTTGCATCGAGTTGCGGGTTTTGGAAGGTGCCTTGGCCCTGGGCGTTCAGGTTTAGTACGCCGCTGAGATCGAGATTGCGATCCTTCAAGGTTTGTAACCGGTCCAGGAGAATGCCATCCGCCGTCAATTGCGCGGTATAACTCTGCTGCCCCGGCCGGATGGCCACTTGGCTTTGCAAACTGCCGGCAGGCAGATGGACATCGAGATTGCCGTGAACTTCGCCTCCGGTTCCGGCGAAGGTCAGCTTCGCCTCCTGGATCGGTTCGTCGTATAACTTGGCGCGGGTGAGGGAGACACTGCCTTGTCCCACGGGACTCGACGCCGTGCCGTGGACGCTGACATTCGCCGCCAGAGTGCCTGCGATAGGGGTCTCGAAGCTTGCAATCTTGGCTAAGTCTGCGGCATTCAACTGCGATGCGTGGAGCTCGGCGCGAACGGAGCTCGTCTTGGTGAAGGACCAGCGCGTCAACCCGGCGCTGGCATTGAAGGAGATGCGCCCGCGAGTAGCCGGCTCCAGATCGCCATTCAACAAGCTGGCAGAGGAGGGTGCGATGTCAACATTGGTTCTAAGCGTTCGCCAGGCAGTGCCTTTCACTTGAAGGCCCGAAGCTGCCAATTCTCCGGTCAGGCGTGGGCTGGCAAGCGATCCCCGCACCAAGCCGTCGAAGGATGCGCTTCCCGCGAGGCCGAGTGGCTCGACCGGATGGCCTGGCGACGGCGCGCGAAAAAGATCGGCAACCGCCTCCACTTCGCGCAAATCCCCGGACTTGAACTGAAGCGCGAGACTCGACCTGTTGCCGATGCCACCGTCCATCGCGAGCGTGGTCTGGGGCATCCTCAGATAGCTTTGTGTCAGCACAATTTCTTCTCCCGGGCCGCGATATGCGAGGTTGAAGACGCCATTTACGGGCAGTGCGCCGGCAGCACCCGCGCGCGAGACGTTCCCGCGAAGTGTGGCATTGGCGCGCCCTGCTAAGTCATGCAGGCTTCTGCCCCAGGTGGCGTTGGCATCGGCGTTCAGTGCGCCGCGCACGGAGAGATCCCGCGTCATAGAGGCCGATGGAGCCAGGCCTTTTAACTGCGCCAGCGATACTCCGCGCAGGGTCGCGTTGAGATTGGAACGCGAGTCTCCCCCGATATCGCGCATAGCGAGCGTGCCGTTGACCTCGCCGCCGAGAAGATGCGCTCGAAAATCCGCGCACCAGCGCATCGCCGTTTGCCAGAGAGTAATGCGCTGCGATGTCATCGATCCGGGCGCGAATCCCGGAGGCATGCACCTCGAGTTGGCGGCAGCTCAGCTCTCCGTCCAGCGCAACCGAGTCGATAGCCGGACGGCTCGGATCGTTCTGATAGCGTATCGATCCACTGGCGCGAATCACACCCGTGGGCACGGTCGGGTCGTTCAAGATACGGCGGACCTCGCCCGCGTCCACCGCTGCGTCATAACGAGCCTGAACATTGGGCCGGCTATAGTTCGTAAGCGTCCCTGCACCTGCAAGCTGCGATGCGCCGCTGATCAACTTGGCCTTGGTTAGATGAAGACTGGAGGGAGTAGCCGCGAATTGAGCTTGCAGATCGTGAGGGATCGGGTTGAACGAACCCAGGCGCAGGCGCCCGTCGCGATAACTCACGGCTCCCGAGTATTTCTGTTGCAGGCTGTCGAATGATGACCGGAAGCTGAGGTCGTGCAGGTCGGCCTCAAGAGCGCTCTTCTGATCGTTGAAGTACACTACTCCGCGGTCTATAACCGCGTGGCGTATGCCCAGATCGAAGAGATTGGTTTTGCTCGTGCCGCCGGTCTGCGGCTGGGGAAGGTTGGAAACGCCATCCTTGCTGGTGAAGATTTGAACCACGGGATGATCGATGCGAACGCTCTCCAGATACCATTTCCCGTGCAGGATGGAGACCACTCGCACGCCGGCCGCGATGCGATCCGCCTGGAGCAGCGGCGGGTCAAGCAAGGGGGCGGCCCCGGATATCTTCAGGCCGTACAGGTCCAGGCTCAAGGTGGAAAGGTGAATGGCGAAGTTCTGAACCGAACCGGAGCCCCAATCGCATCGCTCGCCTTACTCTCCGCCAGAGTGAGCAGGTAGTGGTGGAACCTCGCGCTGTGCATCACGACAGCGATGGTGACAAATGCCAGCAGCAAAAGAACGGCCACGCCGCCCGCAGCCCAGACGGCGGCGCGCGCCCACGACCGCCGTCCCCGCTTCTCCGCCTGCTCCGTGGTTATTTTCGGAGTTGGGGAACGGTCAGGATCCCGACGAAAGGGTGAAGCGTTCAAGATAAGCCTCCCTTAAAATGCCTGCCCGATGCTGATGAAATACTGCGTGGCGTTAATGCCGGCAATAGGGTTGAGGTTGCGGCCCAGGTCGACGCGTATGGGGCCAACCGGAGTGGCATAGCGCAGGCCCAGCCCGACGTTGTTGGAATAGAGCGAAGTAAAGTCATGGAAACCCACGTAGGGAAAGACATTTCCGCCGTCAGGAGACGGCAGCACCTTACGCGGCTTTCCGCCGGTGGCGACGGACCAAGGTCAGGTGCCGGTGTGCAGACCGGCACCACCAATTGCACATTGATCCAGGTCCCCAGCGGCGGAAACGAGCTTCTGATTCTCCAATTCGGAGTTGCGCATTCCCCTGCCCATATGGAAGCTCACCCGGATGTTTGCCCCTTGGTTGAGAACGCTCGGGGTCACCTTGACCGAGCTGAAGCCTTCGGATTGATAGAAAGCGGTAAGATTCTTTACGCTGCTGCGAACCAGCTCCTGGCTGTACTTTCCCCTTGAAAACCAGTGACTCTTTTTGACTGTGATATAGGGCATCAACTGCTCGGCGGGCTGAGGTTGATTGCCGGATAACTCAACTGCCGAAACCTTGTGCTTCTTGCCTTTGGCGATCTGATAGACGATTGTGCCGCCTGCGCCCTGCTGCTCAAAATGTGAGTCTACCTTCACATCGAAGTAGCCTTTGCCCTGGAAATACGACGCCAGGGCCTGGGTCCCTTCCTGAACCAATTCCGGATCGACACCCACTCCCTGATATACCGGCAACATGGATTTACGGGTCCAGCTCCATAAGTGTGCGCCTTCTATTTTGACGTGAATTACCGGACCCGCGTGCACGTTGAAACTGATGTCGGCGCGGTTGGTTGCCGCATGATACTCGGCTCCCGTAAGCTCTACGCGCGCAGCCAGCCAGCCCTGTTTTTCCAGCTTGCCTTGCAGGTAGTGGGTGGCGTTCGTGAGTGTCTTGAGGCGGTAATTCTTTCCCGGGCGGATCGCCGCCCCTCGCAGACGCGCCCTGATGCCCTGCAGGTCGCGGCGCAGCCTGGAGCTCTCTTGATCATTTGCGCCGGTGATCTTGATCTGTCCAAACTTGCCGCGGCGGTGTAGCTTCACGTTGAAGACTACGTTCATGATTTTGTGAGCCGGGTCCGGCGCCAACTGGGTTCCAACCTCCGCTTCGAAGTAACCCTGCTGGCGAAAAAACTTGAGCAGCTCCTCCTGTCCCTGTTTCACATCGCCCGCGTTATACGGCGCTTGGGGAGGATAATTGGTGACCTGAACCAATCGGGAGTAGGCGAACCGCTGCGCGCCGGGGAACTCGAAGATGCCAAAGTAAACCGCCGGCTGCAGGATCAACAGCACGCGAACGCCATCGGCCTGGGGCTCGACCTGCAACTCGATCTGCTGGAATTTCCCGCTGCGCTTCATGGCGGCTACTGTCTCATTTATCTTTTTAAGCGAGAACGGCTCCTCTGCCTTTTGTACAAACTGCTGTGTGAATTGGCTGTCCGGCAGATCGGGCTGTCCGGCGATCTCGATCGAGGAGACGTTCTGTCCTTCGTAAGAGGAGAGAAACTCCGCTGTCTGGGGTGACGTTCCCGGAGCCTGACTATCGGCTTGAGCCGGGGCCCGTGTTCCGCAGCTGAAGACCAGAAAGAGCAATGCCATGACGGCCTGGCATAGGCGTCTGAAAATCGCGGGGTAAAAGTGTGATTGCACGATTACCGCGGCGCCCATATACGGTCCAAAGATTCAATCCGGAGACAACACACCTTGGATGTCCGGATGGACGCCAACGGTTGTAGTCCCCGCTCTTTCGGGATCACCCTTCGCACGGAACAGCGCCGTGCGAAGGATGGGGCACCCTCGATTGTGGTGGCTTGGCTCCATATCTCAAGCAGATTCAGGGTGCCCCATCCTTGCGCAGCAAGGGTGGGAGAGCACAACCGATGGCATCCAGACGTCCCGCGATGATTTTGGACAGAGTGCGCATGAGGGTGCGGCCCAAGGGAACGAAGATCGGATTGAGGAAGCCTAGGTTGGCAATTGCACCTAATTTTGTCATCTCGACGGGAGCGCAGCGGAGTGGAGAGATCTGCGGTTTCCCACAAGATAGACCACAGATCCTGGCTAGGATCCTGGGACCTGGGATTCCACAAGTCTCGAACAAGACCCAGATTTTGCGGGATGATTTTCGAGAGAGCGCCGAAGCAATTCTCCCCCCGCAGAGACTTCAACGATCTTCAATCGCATCCGGGGCAAGCAGGGTGAGGGGACGCTTCTGCCTGACAGGCACGATAAATTTCAACGGCGAGCGCAGGATTTGTTTTATCAGGAAGCGCAGCAATTCAAATTGCTCTCGGGCGCTTACATCGTAGGCGCGCAGGGCAACAAAGGCCGCGATGAAAAAACTGACCCCGAGGTTGAGAACGAAGGTCACACCGATGCCGGCGACAGCATAGTAGAACCAGTCGTACCCTAATGCTCTGAAGCCGTAACGGGCAGCGGCGAGAGCCAGCGTTCCGGTCGAGAGGGTGACGTGACGGACATCCATTGGGATGCCGAAAAAGCGGGAGATCACCGGAACAAAGCCCAGCAGGAAACCGAGAGCGATGCTGGTGCTCCAGTCAGCCAGGTGAAGCTCGATCCAGTTCGCTGCCCGCTGCATGTTCCGCTCGCCGACGCGGATACCCAGCGGATGTTGGCCGATGGCCGCGGTGATGCGGTGATAAACTGCAAAGTTTTCGCACCATCCGCCGATCAGGGCGGCGAGCCACAGCAGCACGCCGGTGCCGGCGGCGTAAAAGATGGTGCCGGATGCGAGAGGATGGAGCGTGTCATAGACATGCTTGGCGCTCTCCGGCTGCAGGTAGGATTCGGAGAACATGGTTCGCCAGAGATGCTCAAACACGATTGCGCCGGAGCAGACGGCGATGATATTCGAGATGGCGGCGGCTAGCTGGGTGCGGGTGATGCGCGCGGTAAAGTCGGCGATTTTGCTCCACCGGGCGTAGCCGCGGTTCCTGCGTACAATCCCGGCCAATGTTGCCGCCGTCGCCGAAGGCTGCTTGGTAGCCAGGGCCAGCCCGAAGACCTGAAGCAGGATGAAGCTGACGGAATAGTTGATGCTGCTTAGAAATCCTTCGACAAAGAGCGGGTCATGGGCGTCGATAATGCGCATTTTAATTGCGGCGGTGAAGACAGTGAGAAGACCGCCGCCGAAGGCGGCCAGCCACATCTGCCAATACTCTTTGGTGGAATGCGCAATGTAGTGCTCGCCGCTCTTGCCGGTGCGCTCGACGGTTTTGCGCGCCAGCAGGTTGAGATTTTGCTTGAGCAGCGAGCGCAGGCGCTTGTCTTCCAGGCGGCCTTCGATGAGTTCGTTGAGCAGTAGCCGCACAGGCGCCTTTGCAGCGGATTCCGGGAGACCGGCTGCTTCGAGCAGCGCGGCCAACCTGCCCATGCGCGTCAATCCCATTTCGATGCTGCGCAGATCCAGCACCAGATCGGCGCTCACCCCGGACCCTTCCATGTGCAGATGGACCAGGTCGAGCTCTTCCCGGCATTCGCGGACACAAGCGCGCCATTTTGCCAGGCATTCTGTCATGGATTGGGCGTCGCTTGCGCTCACCAGATCCTCGGTCACGAAGATCAACCGATAAAAGGGCGAAGTCTCGACCGGTTGCTGGCCGCCGCGCTCGCGTATGGCCCCGCTGATGCCTCGTCCGGTGATGCGCGTGGCCATCAGGCGCAGCGCCTCGCGCAGGTCGCTGGCTACTCGTGTATTTTGTTGCACCGGGCCGCCGCGCCGCGCCTCCGGCCAGAGAAGAACGCGGAGACGTTCGAAAAGGTAGTCGGGCAGCTCCAGGAAGCGTTCGACATCGCGCGAACTCGCGAAGAGCGAAATCACCAGGCGCGAAGTATCCGACTCGGCGCGCGCCGTGGGCAGCAGCCGCTGCACGATGCGGCGCAAGCCTTCGGAAAAAATTGCGTGGTGCGCCGGCAAGCCGGCCTCAGCGAAGAGAGGAACTGAGTTCAGCTCCGCCAGCAGGGCTTGAAAGGATTGCTGGAAATCGATGCGCAGCAGGTCGTCGTATTCGAGCAGACGCACCCAGCGGATAAGGCGCACGGTAAACGAGCGTTCGTTCGATCCGGTCCAGATTGCGCGGAAGAGCTTGCCGAAGGTCGCGGTACGGGACTGCAGGGAGTTTGAAGCGATGAAGGCCTTGGTGCGGGCGCGAATCTCATCGTCGACGCGGACAAAGGCCGGCCGCTGACGCGGCGTTCTCCGCAGGCGCAAGAACCTCCGTATGGAGCGGGCAAGTCTCACAGGACCTCGGCTGTATCTTCAATCTTCACTATTACATGAATGTGACGGGAGGCGAAGATGTGCTCAGGGCTTGACTACAGCCAATACATTCGACTTGGGTCTTTGGGCTTTCTTTCAGCTCCCCCCTCCATTCCCTTTGTTCAGAAAGAGCAGAAGCAGATTCCCTGCGAGAATGACAGAAAGAAAAGCAAATGCGGATACAGAAGGCCGGCGCAGTCCGCTGGGTATCTCGAAGAAAAGTGGGGTGCGCGTATTAGCTAAAAGCCGGTCCGCTATAACCGGTCAAGCCTTATTTCGCGTGCTTCTCCAACACCGCCGCCATGCGGCTTTGATAGCCCTTGCCTCCGGCTTTGTATGCCTCGACCGTGCCCCTTTCAAGGCGCAGCGAAATTAGAACCTTGCGAGGCTTCTTCTGCGGGCCGCGCTCGCCACGCTTGCGCTTGAGCGATTCGCCGGCCAACTCTGGGAATGTTTCACTGGCAGGACGCAGAGCGCGCAAGATATCCCCATTCAGGGGCGGCGAGTTGACGGAATCCCAATTCGTCTGGGAGATATGACTCGGCTTCTTGCTCTTGGTCATAGTAAGCCTTCCTTTCTTTCCTGTTCGCTTTGCGAAGACTGATGACCCGGACGGCCGGACCCCGCATAGTGAACACCAGAACATGCAGAACGCCGGCAATCAAGCCAAGAGCAATGGTTCGGTCCTCGCCGTAATCCTGGCGAGTGTCAGGCGTCGTCAAGGCGGTATCGAATTCGAAATCGGCAGCAGCAGCCATATCGACGCCATGCTTACCGATATTGGCTTCATTCTTCGCCCTGTCGAACTCAATCCTAATCATTTTATTATATCTACAATAAAATAGAGCAGGTCAAGCACTTCTAGAGATTTATTTGCGGCGTTTGCGGTGATAACTCTGTTACACAACCGACGGGATGCTCAGGAGACCTGCGCGGGGCGCAATTCATCGATAGTCCGGGCGAGGGCGCGGCCCAGCTCCTGTTGCACATGTTCATCCAGCTTAGCTCCGCCGATAGTCAGATAGAAGACATCGATGGCGATCTCTCCTTCGGTATCAATCAGGGCTACTTTGATATTGCAACCGTACTCCGCGAGCGTAGTTGCAATCTGCCGGAGCAGCCCGGGGCCGTCCTGCGCCACTACCTGGAGCAGCGTGCTGTGGGTGGAAGACTCGTTGTCGAAGGCCGTTACCGTGGCCACCTTGACCATGGAGTTGGTGCGCGAGGCATGGCGCCGGCGGCGCAACAATTCCTCAATGGGCAATTTATTGGAAACCACGTCCAGCAGATTCTGCTTGAAGCGATCTACTTCCTGAGGGTTGAGCTCGAGCGTACGGAACGGATCGGAAAACTGAAAAGTGTCGACGATAATGCCGGCGTCATCGGAAAACGCGTCTGCCTTGACGATGTTCATGCCCCAGACGGAAAGGACGCCGGCTAAGTCGGCAAAGAGCATAGGGCGATCGCGAGTGACCAGAGTAAGTTCGTGGAGTTGGCGCAGCTCGCGCAGGCTGAGCTGAGCCGAGGAGCTGTCCAATTGCAAAGCCATCAGGAAATGGTCGCGAATCTGCTCCGGCTGGCGAGTCTGCAGATAGCGCTGCGGCAACCCTTCGAGAAACGTGCGCAGCTCTGCAGCGCGATCGGGAACCAGGGCCAGCATGCGCTTGAACAGGGTGGAATCGATCGCGGTCCGGTATCGTTCCTCATCCACGTTGCGATCCATGAAATTCGAGGTGGCCATGTAAAGCTGCCAGAGGTTGTCGGCCTTCCATGGGGTCAGCGCGTCCGGGTTGACGGCCTTGATATCGGCGAAGGTCATCAAGGTGAGCATTTTGAGCCGGCTCTGCGAAGCGACCTTTTCGGCGAAGACGCGGATGGTCTCGGAGTCGAAGATGTCACGGCGAAGCGCCATCGACATCTCCAGGTGATTACGGATGAGCCGCCGGACGATATCCCGTTCTTCGGCATCGAAATCGAGGCGCGCCACCAGGCTTTCGCAGAGCTCCACGCTGGCGATTGTGTGGTCGCCGGTGCGGCGGGCCTTGCCCGTATCGTGCATTAGGATCGCCAGCAGGAAGAGATCCAAGCGGTCGATCTCCGAGAGCAGAGTCGCGTAGCGCCGTTCCCAAGGGAGATGCGGCTGGCGCAGCGAGTGAACGTTATCGATTACCAGGAACGTATGTTCGTCGACCGTGTAACGGTGATACGAGTCGCGGATCACCAGCGAATCGATGCCGTGAAACTCTGGTATGAGCAGCTCCAGGATACCCAGGGCGTGCATGGTGCGAAGAGCGTGCGCGGCGTGCGGGCCGAGCAGGATCTCGCGCAGGCCGTTCCACAAAAACGGCCCTTCGGGCATGTGTACGTCGAGCACCGGAAGCGCGTCTGCGAGGCGCTCTTCTGCACTCTGAGTCAAGCGGTAACCGTGCGCGGCGATGACCGCGAAGACGCGCAGGATGCCTTCCGAATCGATGAGCAGCGTGGATTCCGAGATATCGATGCGCCCATCTTCGAGCATGAAATCGGTTCCCGGAATCGGGGTGCGCTTGCGCCGGAAATGCTTGTAGAAGGACTGCCGCACGGGCGGCAGCGCCTCCATGAGAAGCATGGCGCGCCGGTAGACGGTGCGTGCATGGCGGAAGTAGGTGCGCATCCAATACGCCGGGTCGGATGTGCCCTTGGTCTCCAGACCCGATGCTGTGCGCGGCTGCTTCGTCCTGAGCCTGCCAGTCCAGAATGTTCTCATCGCGCCGGTTGCGCAAATGCAGAAAACATCGGGTGGCGCTGAGGAAATCGAAGGCCGCGATGGCCTCCTCGTTATTCACCGCGTAGAAGGAGTTTCCCGGAAACGATGGCCAGCTCTTATGTTCGTGGATATGCTTCAGCATGTTGAGCCAATGGGCGAGGTGGTAATCGCGCAAGCCGCCGGGACACTCTTTGATGTTGGGTTCGAGATGGAAGATGGTGTCGCCGAACTTTCGATGACGCGTGCGGGTAAGCTCCGCGATCTGGTGCGCAATGTTGCTCCATTCCCGCAGCACCAGGGCTGGGCAGGGTTTGTGACTGCAGAGCCTGATAAGGCGCGTAATCGCCGGCGACGAAGCGGCGGTCGAGCAGGGATAAAGTGAACTCGAGGTTGTCGGGATCGTAGCGGTCGCATTCCTTTACCGTCCGCGTGGCCGGACTGGCCCGCAAGCCTATATCCCACATAGCCTGATTGCACGCCCGGATGGTTTCCTTAAACTCACGCTCCGCCCGTTCGTCGGCGCAGAGGTAGAGGATGTCCACGTCGGAGTAGGGAAACAGCTCCTTGCGGCCGAAGCCCCCGTTGGCCACCAGCGCTACGCCCGAGCGGACCGCGGAGTTGCTCAACAGCTGCCAGAGTTGTTCGCAGAGGTGGTCGACGAGCAGGGCTCGGCGGCGGACAGCCATGGTACCGTCCCCGTTGCGCTCGAAGGCCTGCCATGTGACCGCAGTCTCACTCTGGTAGTGCTGCCGGAGCTCTGGGAGAGACTTGAATGAAGGTTTCATGTTCGTGCGAACGTCTCAGGATGCATGCAGCTCATAGCGGCTGAAAAGAAGACGAGTCCTCAACCGGCTTTTCAGTCGCCCCTGCGGGACTGAAGCTTCCTCCCTGAAGGGAGCCCGGCATTGTATGCCGGGCTATTTTCGGGCGTCCCTCGCGGGACTTCTCAAAGCTGACCTTGTACCCGCATTCGCGCCGGCTGGAACCGCCCTTGCTGGACAGGTGGTCTCAGAGAGCGGATAAACCGCGCTCATCGTTCCGGATACGAATGGCTTCATCGATTCGGGAGATAAAGATTTTACCATCGCCGATTTTGCCCGTGCGGCTGGAGCTGATAATGGCCGTTACCGCCTTCTCCAGCAGTTCGTCCGGGACCACGGTCTCGAGCTTGATCTTGGGTAAGAGATCGACCGTGTATTCACGGCCACGATAGAACTCGGTGTGCCCTTTCTGGCGTCCGTGTCCGCGTGCTTCAAGAATGGTCATGCCTTCGACGCCGATTTCAAGCAAAGCGTCTTTGACGGCGTCGAGCTTCGATGGCTGGATGACAGCTTCAATTTTTTGCATAGTCGAGTCTCAAGGTAGCAAAAGAATTCCCGGATGTGGAGTTATTCCACAGTAGAGCGCTTCTGGCGAAAAATACTTGGGGACGAGCGTGCCGGTCTATGTTGCCCAATCATAACCCTCCTCGCCGTGTTGGGTGAGATCCAGACCTTCCATTTCTTCCTCGCGCGTCACCCGCAGGCCGACGGTCGCATCGACGATCTTGAGGATGATCCATGTGCCGGCCGCGGAAAGAACCCAGGCGATGGCGACGCCAACGAGCTGGTTGAGGATTTGGCCCCAGTGGCCGTCGACGGCGCCGGAAGGGAGCACGTGTCCCTGGGCATCGCTGAAAATAGGATTTACCGCGCTGGCGGCGAAAACGCCGGTGAGCACCGCTCCGATCGTCCCTCCGGCCCCGTGCACTCCGAAGGCATCGAGGGAATCGTCATAACCGAACCGGTGCTTGACCAGGGTGACCATGAGGAAGCAGAAGACGCCGGCAATGAAGCCTATCAGCAGCGCGGCCATGGGTTGAACAAAACCGCTGGCCGGGGTAATGGCGACCAATCCGGCGACCGCGCCCGAGATCGCTCCCAGGGCGCTCGGCTTGCCGTTTTTTAGCCATTCCGCAAGCATCCAGCCAATGGCTGCCGCCGCTGCTCCGAAATGGGTGTTCACGAATGCGCTCGTAGCCAAAGGTCCGGACGAGAGCGCGCTGCCTGCATTGAACCCGAACCACCCCACCCAAAGCAGACAGGCGCCGATAAAGCTGAGTACCACCGAATGCGGCGGCATGTGCTCCTTGGGATAGCCCACTCGTTTACCCAGATAGAGCGCGCAGACCAGGGCCGAGACCCCGGAAGTAACGTGAACCACGGTGCCGCCGGCGAAATCGAGAGTAGGGAAGCGCCCCCCGGCTGCATTGAGCAGGCCGCCTTTGCCCCATACCATGTGGGCCATGGGATCGTAAACCAATATCGACCAAAGGACGAGGAATAGCGCCATCGCGCTGAACTTCATACGCTCGGCGAACGCCCCGGTGATCAAAGCCGGGGTGATGATGGCGAACATGAGTTGGTAGATCATGTAGGTCTGCAGGGGGAGGATGGCGGAGTAAGCGGGGTCGGGCCCGAGGCCCACCCCGTGGAGAAAGATGTGATGGAGGCCCCCGATGAAGCTGAGCCCGGAATCGAAGGCCAGGCTGTAGCTTAAGAACGCCCATGTGACGGTAATGATGGCCATCATGGCGAAGCTCTGCATCATTGTGGCCAGCACATTTTTCTTGCGCACCAGGCCGCCATAGAACAGCGCCAGACCGGGGCCCGTCATCATCAGCACCAGCGCGGCGCACAACAGCATCCAGGCGTTATCGGCGTCAACCCGTGAGGCCGTTGCGGCCTGCTCCAGCTTGGCGATTCGCTCGGGAGTAATCGCTTCCTGGAACCCCGTGCGGGGAGCTATCGCATAGGCGGAAATCGCGGCCATTGAACAGAAAATCAGGCAAAAGAGCAGTTTGGGAACACAACGGCGCATGGAGCTCCATCTGAAAAAAAGCATGCTGCGGCTCATCCTTTGGTTTCGGAAATGGTATGCATCTTGTTTTGGAAATGGGAATATCTCGGTGTGGAGTGCGTGTGAGCATGAATTTCAAGCATTGGGAAATATCTGTCACCACCCATGCAGATAGATAAACTATATATCCCGCCACTCCGTGGGAATCTGCTGCTGTCCCTGTCTGCGCGTCTTTGCTTTTCTTTCTGTCATTCCCGCAGGGAATCTGCTTCTGGTCTCTCGGGCATCCTCGCTGCGGGCAGAAGCAGATTCCCAGCGGGAATGTAGCCGCCGACCCGATCGGACAAGTTATGATTGAAATATGAGTTCTGTAAACAGCGATCGATATTTGTTCGGCGCTTTGGATTCGAGCAGTAGAAACCGGGAAAAAGTTCGCGAGGTGACCTTCGGATACGAACAGCCGGAAGGGGTAGTGATGACCTCGCTCGATTACGCGGTGAATTGGGTTCGCAAGAGCTCGGTCTGGCCCATGACCTTTGGCTTGGCGTGCTGCGCTATAGAGATGATGTCCATGGGAGGCGCCCGCTTCGATGTTGCCCGCTTTGGCGCGGAGGTATTCCGTCCTTCTCCGCGGCAATCGGACCTGATGGTAATCGCCGGACGGGTCTCGCAAAAGATGGCTCCGGTGATCCGCAGGCTTTATGAACAGATGCCCGCGCCCAAATGGGTTATCTCGATGGGGGCTTGCGCGACTTCGGGCGGGGTTTTCAACAATTACGCTTTGGTCCAGGGTGTGAACCAGATCATCCCCGTAGACGTATATGTGCCCGGCTGCCCGCCGCGCCCGGAACAGTTGGTGTACGCGATTACGCTGCTCCAGGAAAAGATCCAAAGAGAAAAGGGCAGCTTACGACGCACCCTCAACCTTCAATAATTCAGGTTTTGGTTGGAAAACTGCACAACTTGTAGTAACTTGAACGACGATTATCTGGCTTTGGGAATGGGAGTTCTGGAAGCATATACCCTGGCGAACCGAGCAACCCGGCTTCACGCCACGGGCTTTTGGCTCAGATGTTTAGCTTCTAGGCAACTCCCCAGCAATAAATCTGTTCTGACTTGAAATGTGGTGTACCCTTGGGGTTGCCTTGCTTTCGCCATCGAAAGTTGGGTGACGTCGCAGGTCCAGTAGCACGCCGGTTTATGAAGACTGACTGGCAGATGTTCTGTATGACTTTCCAATCATCTAGTATTTTGCGGAGGATAGACGCATGCACTCTAGTCCGTTGAGTTCTCTGAGCCGAATTCTGATCGTGGCATGTGCTGTGGGCCTAAGTGCTTCCACTCTCGCGGCTCAGAGTCCTGCCAGTCCGGCCAGTCCAGCTTCAAAGCCGGCAGGTTCTGCCGAGCCGCCGGCTTCCCGAATTGATATTTTCGCGGGATATTCCTACCTGGCGCCGCATGGCTCAGTTACGATTCCCAGTGGTGCCAACATCGGCATCAACGGACCCGTTTCTTACTCGTCCATTGATTACGGCGCGCATTGGAAGTTTCAACTATTTCTTCAACCGCTACGTCGGCGGCCAAGTTGAAATCGGTGCTCATCCGGACGGCAACAATGACGGAGCTCAGCACCTACGCCCTCGGTTTGGTCTTCCGCTATCCCACGGAGGAGATGACCCCATTTGTGCATGCCGATGTCGGAGCAGTCCAGGCTTGGGCGGCCCCTTCAAACAGCCGTATACCTGGGGAACCACGCTCAACGTCGGCGGCGGCTTGGATTATGATCTGCCCTTCTTCAACAACCATTTCGGTCTACGTCTCTTCCAGGCGGACTTTCAGTACATGCACGACAACTTTGGCCCTCAACCGCCATTTCCGACCGGCGGTCGCGCCAACCTCAAAAATGCTCGGCTGAGCGCCGGTCTTCTGTATCCACATGGGCACCATTGCTCCGCCGCCCCCGGTGACCTATAGCTGCGCTCTCAATCCTGACTCCGTCTATCCTGGCGATCCCGTCACGGTGACCGGAACGGCCACCAACCTCAATCCGAAAAGGACCGTGACCTATAGCTGGACCGGGTCCAACGGAGTGACGGTCACGGGCGATAACTCGACCGGCCAAATCAACACCTCCAGCCTGGCTCCCGGCAGCTTATACCGTTACCGGCCACGTTTCCGAAGGCCAAAAGGTCGGTCAGTTCGCCGATTGCACGGCTACCCTTGACCGTCAAGCAATTTGAGCCGCCGACAGTGAGCTGCTCGGCTAACCCGAGCACGGTTCAACCTGGCGGAACGTCAACCATCACCGCGCAAGGAGTAAGCCCGCAGAACCGCACGCTGACTTACACCTACAGCGCCTCGGCTGGTCAGGTCAGCGGCACCGGCAACTCGCGCCACCTTGAGCACTGCCGGCGCGCCTTCCGGTCCAATCACCGTAACCTGCACCGTCCAGGACGACAAGGGACAGACTGCTTCGGCGACAACCACGGTTAATGTGGAAGCACCGCCGCCGCCGCCTCCGGCCCCCAAGATCAAGCAGCTTTGCTCGATCACCTTCGATCGCGACGCGAGACGTCCGGCTCGCGTCGATAACGAAGCCAAGGCATGCCTTGACGATGTCGCTCTGAACCTGCAGCAGCAAGCCGATGCGACCGCGGTTCTGGTTGGCGAAGCTGCTTCCGACGAACGGCACGCCGATACCCTGGCTGCACAGCGTGCCGTCAACACGAAGGACTACCTGGTGAAGGAGAAGGGTATTGACGCTTCCCGGATCTCGGTACGCACCGGAACTCAAGGCAACAAGGAAGTAGAGAACTACCTGGTGCCTGCAGGTGCGAACTTCGACAACGACACACCGGGCACGACGCCGGTCGACGAAAATGCAGGTGAAAGCTCAGGCCGCACCCGGCCGCTGCAGCTCGCCGCAGCAGAAGGGCCGCTCCGCCTGCCCAGTAACCGGGACAGCAGAGTAGCTCGTAGGTAGAATAAGGGTGACCGGTTAGTACCGGTCACCCTTTTTATTTATCCTTGACCGCGCAAGGCCGTTCGGTAGAGCATTTTGATGCTTGAGGTAGACAGATGCCACCCATTCGACGCAGGCATTCCGTTAAGCAATGCCCGCACACAGTCAACTTTTGACAGACCCTTATTTTGAAACCAAGACAATGACTCAATTCAAGCCGACTCACACTTCTCTCGTTCCTGCTTCTCCTTGCGTTTCCGGCTGTGCCGCTCCAGCTTCGCGGCCACTCATGAATGGACTCGCCGTCGGTCCCGACGGCGGAGATGCCCGCAGTTTTGCTGCCGATCCCTCCAACGTGAACCATATTTACCTGGGAACAACCAACGGATGGGTCTACCAGACGGAGGATGGCGGGGCCAGCTGGCAGCGTCTGGCCAAGCTCTCAAAGACCGATGATTTGATCGTCGACAATATCGTGGTCGACGAAGCTGACCCCAAGACCTTATACGTCGGAGCATGGGTGCTGGATCAGCACCGACGGCGGCTTGTTCATCAGTCACGACGGCGGCAACACCTGGACCTCGGTCGCCGCCATGAAAGGTCAATCGATTCGCGCTCTGGCGCAATCGCCGTCGAATTCCAAGATTCTGGTTGCCGGTACGCTGCAGGGGGTCTATCGCAGCGAGGATGGCGGCGTCCAATGGAAGCAGATCAGCCCGTCTGGGGAGCATGGAGCTTCACGAAGTGGAGTCCATCGCCATCGATCCCAGGAAACCCGGCGATAGTCTATGCCGGTACCTGGCACCTGCCGTGGAAGACGACGGATGGCGGCGCAACCTGGCACAGCATCAAGCAGGGCCTGATCGTCGACTCCGATGTGTTTTCCATCATCATCGATCCCGTCCAGACCAATATTGTCTACACCAGCGCCTGCTCGGGAATATACAAGAGCGAGAACGGCGGAGAGCTGTACCACAAGGTACAGGGCATACCCTCGACAGCGCGCAGAACGCGCGTGCTGATGCAGGATCCTGTGAACCGGAACGTCGTCTATGCCGGGACCACCGAAGGGCTTTACAAGACAGTCGACGGCGGCGTGAACTGGCAGCGTATGACCGGAGACCGGACGTCATCGTCAACGACGTTCACATCGATCCTAAGAACCCGCAGCATGTGCTTCTGGCGACGGATCGCAGCGGAGTGCTCGAAAGCGACGATGCCGGCGTCAGCTTTCAAAGCCTCCAACGCCGGTTTTTCGCAACGGCAGGTTGCCACCCTGCTGGTAGACGGCAAGAACCCGCAGAACCATTTATGCGGGCGTGCTCAATGACAAAGGCTATGGCGGCGTCTTTGTTTCAAAAGACGACGGCGTTACCTGGAGCCAGCAGAGCAATGGCCTGGAAGGACGGGATATCTACAGCCTGGCGCAGGCCGGCGACGGGTCGATCTTGGCGGGCGCGAATAATGGCGTCTTCCGCTGGAACGGTACAGCCTGGCAGCAGGACGGCAAGATCATCAAGCCGGAGCAGAAGACTTCCTATACCATTCGCCAGCGCAAGAGGGTCAAAGTAGAGACGACAGTGATGGCGCCCGGCAGGCCAAATCGACGGACGCGTCGGTGCGATCGACGTAAGCGGAGACCTCTGGGCTGCGGCCACCTCCGCCGGCGTTTATACCAGCAAAGACCAGGGCGCATCCTGGGAGGGCGGCGCCGTCCTAGGCAAAACCGACTTTTCGATGGTTGCGGCGCATGGGTCCACCGTGCTGGCTGCACAGAGAAGAATGCTAGTCCTCTCCTCAGACGGCGGGACACATTGGCAAGAGCTGGCGATGCCCCAGGAACTGACTGCGGTGCGTGCCATAACCATTGTCCCCGAGGGAAGCCTATGGATCGGCGGCCGGGAGGGTGTCTTCTTCAGCAAGGATCAAGGGCAGACATGGGAGGCGATGTCGCGGCTTCCGATTACGGATATCAGCGGAGTAAGCTACGACTCCACGCTGAAGCGCGTGATTGTAACCTCATGGGAGTCCACCTTGATCTTTGGCGTAGATCCCGCGGATAGGACATGGAAATGGTGGGATGCAGGGTGGCGCCTGCGCCATGTTCGCTCTTCCGGGGGACGCCTGCTCGGAGCCTCGCTTTACAATGGAGTAGTCGTTCAGCCCATGGACTTGGCTGCTACCGCCGCCGTGCGCTCCGAACGATAACTTACCCGATAACTACCCGATGATGTGAGACGCGGTACACAGCCCCCGATTCGTCTGCGCGGTTTTCGCAAGCATGACTTGCCTGAACTGCACCAGCTTGACCAGCGCTGCTTTGCGCAGGATATCGCCTACTCCATAGCCGACCTCAAGTACTTCCTAGCCAGCACTCGTTGCTTTTGCTGGGTGGCGGAAGCGCCGGATGAGAGACTGGCGGGGTTCACCATCGTCGAGCGGGTTCGCCGCGGCGGGCGCATGACCGGGCACATCGTCACCATCGATGTGGATCGCGAGATGCGGCGGCAGGGAGTGGGCAGCGTTCTTCTCGAAGCCGCGGAAGAGCAGTTGAAGAGAGAAGGGGCTGTCCTTTTGACTCTGGAAGTAGCCGAGGACAACGCCGCGGCCCGGTCTTTTTATCATCAGTTCGGATTTGCCGAGGCGGGACGCATTCCCGATTACTATGCCGGCCGGCTGGACGCGCAGATCATGGAAAAATTCATTTAATCGCAACTTGGTGGAAGCCCCGATGCCAGCGCTGAAGTGCTCCTATCCCCGCATAAATGCGAGAGCTTCCCCCCGCCGCAAAAACGGGTGCCCCAGGTCCCGATTTTGGGACCTGGGTTTCTTACCTTAAGAGAGATTGAAGATTAAAAATTAAAGACAGCTTGCAGAAAGATACTGCGGTTGCCCGAGGTTGGAGGCCCAAAGAATCCGCCGGCCAGCGATTGCGATGTGCCGAAGAACTGCTGCGGCTGGAGCACACCGGCGTTGTTGAGGTGGGGACTGAGGGTGCCATTCGGCATGCCCAGATTCTGGTGATTGAACAGATTGGCCGCGTAAGCCGTAAGCGTGAGGTTATAGCGGTGCGAAGTGCTCTGGTCCAAACGGCCCGGGCCGCCTCGGCTGCCGCTTAGGCCGCCGGCGCCGAGCCCACCCCCACGGCGCCCGCCTCCGCCTCCGTCGCCACCACCGGGTCCGTGCCCGCCTTCGACAACTGGACCCAGTCCGATCACTTTGCTCACGCGCAGGTTCAAGCTGTAATTGGAGGGGCCTGTGCCCAGGCCATAGGGAATAATCTTTTCGTTGGTGCCGTACGGATTTACATCCAGACAGCCGAACTGGGCTGTCTGGACGACGTTAGGCTCGTTACAACTGGCGGCGTAGGTAGGCCGTCCGTTGAAGCTGTTGTTGGCGGTGAGGTCGCTTCCCGCGACCACATTGTAGGGCGCGCCTGAGTTGTAGCCGAAGAAGGGCGTCAGCGAAATGGCATACGGCGCCATCACGTTGCCCAGAATAACGAAGCGATTATGAACATCGAAGCTCGAGCGCCCATAATCCAGCCGTGGATTCTGCGCGATGGATGGAGTGTAATTCACTCCATTGGTATCGCTCTTCGCGTTGTTGTACGTATAGAAGGCGAAAAAACTCACCTTGGGATAAGAGGCCCGGCCGGAGACAATGATCTGGTTCTGCCTGTACACGCCTCCCGACTGGTACTGATAGTTATTCTCTACCGGGGCCGGAAGTGGGCTGGAGGGATAGATGCCGAGATCCGCGGTAGGGAAGAATGGCGCTCCGATGTTGTTGGTGAAGTACTGGTGTACGCCGCGCCCGTAGAGATAGGTGATGTTCCCAGTGATTCTCTTGGCTATCTGACGGTCAATGCCCACCGCGGCCTGCATATCGTTGGAGGCGTGAAAGTGTGGATCGATGCTGTAGTGGCTGGGCGCGGCGACCCCCTCAGTGAGCCCTGGATTGCCTGTTGGGTTAAAGGCCGGATTGGTGACCGTGAAAACCTTTTGATTGACTCCGTTCTGATGAATGGCCTGAATCACGTAAGGCGTGCCGGCCAGAGAACCGAAGCTGTTGGGTACGGTGAAGCGTTGATAGAACCAGCCGTAGCCGGCGCGCAGCACGGTCTTTGGCTGCTTCTTGCCGTCCCCGTCCAGGGCATAGGCAAACGATATTCGCGGCGCCCAGTCGCTCTTATCGTTGATTCGATTTTGCGTCTCCCATCGCAACCCATAGCTGAAGGTAAATCGCTGGTTGATTTTCCAATCGTCCTGATAGAAGAGCGCTCCGTCGAAGAGCATAGCGCGCGCCGTATATTGGTTGATCTGAGCGATGGTGTACTTTTGCGGCGTCTGGTTCAGGTAATTGGTGAGCGAGTTGAAGGTGTAGGCCCCGTTGCTTTGGCCGTTGGTGAAGTTTGCGTCGCGATAGGCGCGCAGGCGCGTCCCAAAATTCAACGAATGGTTGCCCTTCGCCCCGGTGAAGTAGTTCTGCAGCTCGTAGATATCCTGGTGATCGACGGTGGTCCCGCTATTGTTGCCGCCGGCGTTGAAGGAACCTTGCACGGAGATCGAGGGCAGATCGGATACCGGAGCGGTATGGTAATGAAAGCGGCGGTACTGGAAGCGGATGTCGTCGACGAAGTTTTTGTTGATCACCAGGCTATCGCTGAGCCGGAAGGTGTTCTCGATGCTCTCCGTGTTCATGGCCTGAGTGCTCAGCGATAATTGGCCGACGCCGCCTCCAGTAGTCACCGCGCGATAGAACTCGTAGCGCAGCGACAAGGTGTTGGCCTGCCCCAGCTGCAGATCCACGCGGGGCGTGAAATCGATACGCGAGCTGGGAGTATAGAACGGGCGAATTCAGCCGCGTGCCCTGTTGGATTATCCGGGGTGACGCTGGCCGGGTCGATGGCGTCGATCACGCTTACGCTTTGTGTGTTGCGCCCGAAAAAGCTTACGAAATAGGAAGCGGTCTTTGATATCGGCCCGCCCACGCTGCTCTCAATGTTGTACGAGTGGTAGGCCGGCTCCGGGACTTGCAGAATCGGATTCTTCGAGTTGAAGCTCGAATCGTTTCCCCGCGCCTCAATCTGTCCATGCAGCTTGTCCGTTCCTGGCTTGGTCAGAATTTCAATACGTCCATAACCCAGGCGATCGAATTCGGCGGAAAAAGGATTTTGGTTCACGCGAATCTCGCGAATCGACGACTTGGGCGGAAGCTGTCCGCCGGTAAAACCGTCGATGTAGATCTCCCCGCCGTTCGGCCCCGCCGCCGGCCCCGCCAATGCCTGTAACTGGTTTTCCAACTCGTCCGGATCATCCGAGAGAGCATCAAGATCTTTGCCCTTGATGACTACCGCATTCGCATTCTGGTCGGGGCTGGTGTCTACCGTCGGGGTATCGGCTTCGACCTGCACCTGTTGCTGTTGGGTCTCGATCTGCAACGCGATATTGAGAGTTCTCGATTGGCCGGGAGCGACGGTCACGGTTGACGTATAGGATGCGAACCCGGGGGAGGACGCGGTGATACTGTATGTCCCGGGCTGCAATCCGCGCACCTGGTAGGCGCCGCCGCCGTCGGCTTGTGCGCTGCTCGCCTTGCCGCCGGCTGAGGTGGCGGTGACCTGCGCTTGCGGAATGACCGCTCCGGTCGGATCGGTGACCTGCCCACGAAGAGCACCCGTGTTCGCCTGCCCGAAGAGTGGTTGTGGCGAGGCGCCAGCCAAGCCTACAGCGATACAGATCAACAACAACGAAAAGCAACGTATACGATTCATGAGTATGTGTGCAGGTCAAAACTGGAAGAAATTATTGTCTGGTTCCAATACCCGGGTTCAGCAACCCGTAGCCGAAGGCATCAGAATTTCCCGAAATCGGCAAACGGCAAACCGCAAACCGCATAATTTCCCTGGGTAGAAGACGCAGACCGCGTCGCATAAGTTTCCCTTTAGGCCCTTCGCAGCGAAGAACTCCATTTTTGTTTTGGGTTTTGGGGAGTCCCGGCAGCCTCGTTTGTCGTGAGGTAACTATCGCGTGACCGCTCTCGTCTAAGGTTCACATAGGTTTACATGGTTCACGTGGGGAATACTATGGAGGATCTTTTGAATTGTATCTCTTTTCCGTTGCCTGCAATGCCGCAGAGGAAACCGCTGGCGCTGTTGGGTTTGGCCGTTTTTACAGGTTGCCTGCTGCACCAGGCGCCTGCTGTGGCACAGGCGGCTACGCCCGCGCCGGTAAATCCACCCGCCCAGAGCGGCGCAACTCCCACGTATCCCGTCGACGTCAAGGTAGTCACTTTGCCGGTGACGGTCAGGGATAAAAAAGGCCAAATCGTTCGCAACCTTACCAAAGACGATTTCGAACTCCAGCAAGATAATCGGCCGCAATCGATTCGCTATTTCACCCAGGAAACCAATCTGCCGCTTACCCTCGGTCTGCTGGTCGATACCAGCGAGAGCCAGCGTAATGTTCTCGATCAGGAGCGCAGCGCCAGCAAGAGCTTTCTGGATCAAATGGTGACAGATAAGGACCGCGCCTTTGTCATTCATTTTGACCGCGAAGTGGAGCTGCTGCAGGACTTGACGACGGATCACAGCAAGCTGGAATCCGCGCTCCAATCGCTGCAAACCCCGGGATACGAGCAGCAAACCTCGAGCGGAGGAGGGTCTTCACGGCGTGGGGCCGGCACCCTGCTCTACGATTCGATCTTTCTGGCCTGCGATGAATTGATGAGTAAGCAGAGTGGCCGCAAGGCGGTGGTGATTCTGTCAGACGGAGTGGACCGGGGCAGCAAGGAGTCGCTGGCCAGCGCCATTGAGGCCGCGCAACGAGCCAACACCATCGTCTACTCCATCTATTTTGCGGAGAAGGAACATGAGGAGAACCGGGGATTTGGCCGGCGCGGCGGTGGGTATCCAGGCGGAGGCTACCCTGGCGGAGGCTATCCGGGAGGTGGTTATCCCGGTGGCCGCTATCCTGGCGGCGGATACCCTGGCGGAGGATATCCCGGTGGCGGCGGCACCCAGCCGCCTTCCAATCTGCCTCATGTAGACGGCAAGAAGATCCTCGCGCAGATCTCCGGCGAGACCGGCGGCCGTCTCTACGAAGTCTCCAAAAAAGATACCGTCGAGCAGATTTACGCCGGTATCGCCGAGGAGCTGCGCACCCAATACATGTTGGGCTATACGCCGGCCAAGTCCGATGTTGAAGGCTTCCACAGCATCACCCTCACTACCAAGCAAAAAGGACTCACGGTGCAGACCAGATCGGGATACTACGCCGACACCCCTGCAAAATAGACCGCCCGCATCGCAGTTTCAGGCCTTCCCCGCGGGACTGAATCCAAAGCTATTCTCTACCCCGACACTCAGCTTTGCCCAAGCCTGTCCAGCCCCCTGCTTTAGCGGGGGGGGAAGCTGGACTTTTAAGCCCATAAGCCCTAAGGGGTCCTTAGTTGCTTTTCTTTCTGTCATTCCCGCAGGGAATCTGCTTCTGGTTTCTCGGGCATACCTGCTTTGGGTGGCAGTGCGGCGCTGCTATAGGAAAGCAGATTCCCTGCGGGAATGACAGAAAGAAAAGCATAGGGATGCTAGAGTCCAGCGGAAAGCGCGGGGGCCCCTCATCTGCGACCTTTCGGTGATTGCGATCTGGTTTTTTCCTCCATACAGTTATCCAAATTGGAGGCTCAGACAATGAGCAATACCGGCACGGTAATTGGGAAAGGCATTTGCATTCGCGGCGAGATCTTCGGGGCGGAGGACTTCTTCCTCGACGGCATGATCGAAGGCAACATCACCTTGGAGGAAAAGCGGCTAACTGTTGGTCCTAATGGCCTTGCCCAAGCGGATATCATTACCGGCGATCTGGTGGTCTTCGGCCGCGTCGAGGGTACTGTGAAGGCCAGCGCTCGCGCCGAGTTAAAGCGCACCGCGTGTTTTACCGGGGATATAGTCGCGTCCCGGCTCTCTATTGAGGACAATGCTTCGATGCAGGGCAATGTGGACCTGACGCAGACGGTTGCCGCGCCTAAAAAGACAGCCGCCGCGGAATTGCCGGAAGAGGTCGAAGGCTTGGCAATCGTGGAGGTTCCGGAATACAGGGAGGCGGTCTAGACCGTCCTCCCGTATCAGCCGGTCATTCGCCCAGCATAAGGCGGCGAATGGAAACAGCCTTTCCTGTTCTCTCGTCGCATTCGATCAGCGCCGCGCACATTCTCGGGTCGCCTTTGGCTGCCTCGAATTTGGCCGGCATGCCGGTGAGAAATCTCGCCAGAACCAGATCCTTTTCCACCCCGATCACGCTGTCCCAGGGGCCGCTCATGCCCACATCGGTCTGATAAGCTGTGCCACCCGGCAACACCCGCTCGTCCGCAGTTGGCACATGAGTATGCGTCCCTATTACTCCAGTAACCCTCCCATCGAGGTACCAACCGAGGGCCATTTTCTCCGAAGTAGCTTCCCCGTGAAAGTCCACCAGAACCACCTTGGCGGATATATTCCGCAGTAGGGAATCGGCTGTCCGGAAGGGGTCTTCCTGACTGGCCATGAAGACCCGCCCCTGCAGGTTGATCACCGCATAAGCCTGGCCTGAAGATAGCGATCCCTCATAGAACCCATAGCCGGGAGTGCCTGCTACATAGTTTGCCGGGCGTAACAGGCGGCGCGGGCGCTCATGACTTTCCGCTGGCGCAGCCTGCATATATTCGATGATCTCGCGTTTGTCCCAGATATGGTTCCCGGTGGTTATAACCTGGGCGCCTAGGTCGAACAACTCCTCGGCAATAACTGGAGTTATGCCGAATCCTCCAGCCGCATTCTCCCCATTGATGACCACCAGGTCGATAGCTTGCTCCTGGATGGAGTGGGGCAGATGCTCCTGTACAATTCTCCGTCCCGCCGACCCAAACACGTCACCCACAAACAGAATGCGCACGCAGCCCTCGATCGGTTTCCTGGTTATGATTCAAAAACGATGCTAGCACGGCTACAAACAGGTGGTTACTCTCAGGTATTTGTGCAACTTTGGAAGTGACTAACGTTCGCCCCGTGGTTCAATTGAATCTCGCTTTCTATGTGTTAGGGTTCCGGCATGGCTGTCAACTGTAGATTTGCTACCGGAGTGCACGTGCTAGTCCTGCTTGCCGCAAAGCCTGACACGTTGCAGACTTCGACGGACATAGCGGAGAAATTGGATACCAATCCAGTTGTCGTCCGTCGCGTGCTTGCGTCCCTTCAGCAAGCGAAACTTATCGAGAGTCAAAAGGGTCCGACCGGGGGGTCGCGGTTACTCAAAACCCCCAAGGCGATCTCGCTGGCGGATGTATACAAAGCTGTTGAAACCGGCTCGCTATTTCACACCCCACAGGTACGCGCCGCAGGTCCGGTGCGGGTGAACGGCGCGCTGGAGAAAGTCTTCTCAGCCTCAATGTCGGCTCTGTTTGACGACTTTGAGAAGACTAGCCTTAGCCAGGTTCTCAAACGGGTAGAAAGGGCGGGCAAGAGATAGCGGGCGGTCGCAAATGAGCCGCGAAGGGATGCGGCTCAAGTTTCGCCGGCGACGCTATCTTCGCTCTGCTGTGTGCGTAACAGCGGAAATAAGATAACGTCCCGGATCGACTTGGCGCCGGTTAGCGCCATGGTTAGCCGGTCGATGCCTATACCTTCGCCTGCGGTCGGCGGAAGTCCATAGGCTAAGGCGCGTACATAATCCTCATCCATGGCATGGGCTTCGGCATCCCCGTGCTCCCTCTGGGTGAGCTGCTCCAGAAAGCGCGACCTCTGCTCCTCCGGGTCGTTCAGCTCGCTGAAGGCATTGCCCAGCTCCATCCCCCCAATGTAAAACTCAAAGCGTTCCACCCACTCCGGCTCGTCCGGCTTCTTCTTGGAAAGCGGCGAGACCGCCAGGGGAAAGTCGTAGATGATGGTCGGCTGGATGAGATGTTCTTCGGCCACCGCTTCAAAGATGTTGGCGATGGTTCTGCCTCTGGGCTCGCCGGGTTGAAAGTCGAGGTGGACCTTGGCGCGCCGCAACCGGTCCGCTATCTCCTCGACCGAGCCTTGCTCCAGGCGATCCTGGTAAAAGTCCTCAACCCGCGGCTTGGCGCCCGCCGCTTCCGGCCAGAACTCCACGATGGCCTCGCGCATGGAATAGCGCTGCCACTGCGCCAGATCGATCTCCTGGCCGGCAAAGTTGGTTCGAGTCGAGCCATTTACTTCCATCGCCACATGAACGATCAATTCCTCGGTAAGTTGCATCAGGTCACGGTAATTGGCGTAGGCCTGATAGAACTCGAGCATGGTGAACTCGGGGTTGTGCTGGGTAGAGATACCTTCATTGCGGAAGTTGCGGTTGATCTCGTAGACCCGGTCCAGGCCGCCAACAACCAGCCGCTTGAGGTAAAGCTCCGGAGCGATGCGCAAATAGAGCGGCATATCCAGCGCATTGTGATGGGTGCGGAAGGGCTTGGCCGCCGCTCCGCCAGGGATCGGCTGCATCATCGGCGTCTCGACCTCAAGATAGCCTCGCTGGTCGAAAAACCCGCGTATGGCCTTCAGCGTCTGGGCGCGCTTCACGAATACCTCGCGGACCTCGGCATTCATGAAGAGATCGACATAGCGCTGCCGGTAGCGTAGCTCGACGTCGGACAAGCCGTGGTACTTCTCCGGCAGAGCCAGCATGGCCTTGGCGAGAAAGGTGATGTTGTCGACGTGTACGCTCAGCTCTCCGGTCCGGGTGCGAAACAGATAGCCGGAGACGCCAATGTGGTCTCCCAGATCGAGCAGCTTATAAAGCTCGAAATCTGCTTCCCCAACGGCGTCCCGGCGGACATAGATCTGCAGCCGCTGGCCGCCCTGCTGCAAGTGCGCGAAGCCGGCTTTTCCTTGCGCGCGTATGGCCATCACCCGGCCCGCGATCCGGACCGTGGTCCGGTTCTGCTCCAGTTCTTCCCCCGTGGACAAATCGAAGGCTTGCCGCAGTTCGGCAATGGTATGCGATGCCAGGAACTGGTTAGGATAGGACTGCTGGCCAAGCGCGGTAATATGCTGCAGCTTTTCTTTACGAAGCGCGAAAAGATTGCGCTCAAACTCCGACTCAAACACTATGCTGCCCTCTCGCTTCCCGAAAAAGTAAGTATACCCATCAGCAGGGCCTGAGCCGGCCGAAGTGGCCACCGGCAACTACACCTAACTTTGTCATCTCGACCGGAGCGCAGCGGACAGGACGATTTTCGACACAGCGAAACGGAGTGGAGAAAAGATAAACCACAGATCCTGGGTGCCCCAGGTCCCGATTCTGGGACCTGGGATTCCACAAATCTTGAAAAAGACCTACTCCACTCCGCTTCGGTCGAGACGACAAATTGGTGTATAACAACGCAGAACATATGAGCACGCCACCGGAGCGGCCGGCCAAGCCGGCGGCTGACACCAAATCGGAAGACAGCGTTGTGGGCTCCCTGGTTCGGGCGCAAAGCCTGGTCCAGCTCGCGCTTTTGCTGCCTGCGGCAACCATGATCGGATGGGCCATCGGTCTCGGTCTGGATCATTGGCTCAAGCAAGATTGGATCTACATTGCCGGCCTGGTGCTTGGGGCCGTGGCCGGTTTTGTTCAGCTCTTCCGCGTTGTCCTGGCGCTCAACAAAGAATGAAGTAACAAGGAATGAACGAAGGGGAGACAAGTGGCGGCAGCGGAAATGGAATTTAGCGATCAGGATCTGCGGATCGCGCTCAATCGAGCGCTGCGCAATGTCGGGGTCGCTGCGGTGGCGGGAATTCCCCTGATCTGGCTGGCTTGGGGCTGGCGCTCGATGCTGCTCTTCATGGTCGGTGGCGCGATTGCCGCAACCGGGATCCTGGAATGGCGGCAGATCATGTCCGCCGTCTTGACACGCTTGGGCACGGGCGAAAAACCCCGTCCGATAGGCCCGGTTCTGTTCTGGTTTTTTGTGCGCATTGCCGCCGCCGCGGCCCTTCTTTATGTTAGCCTTAAGAGTTTAGACGGCAGGATTTCCGCTCTTATCGCCGGGCTGGCCTTAGCCATGCTGGCCCTGCTTATCGAGGCAATTCGACTCTTACGCTTCTGGTCGGCTTAGACCCTTTGCACAGTAGCTGAATCCCTGCTCTCAGCGGGACACAGTAACAGTGTGAATGGTGAGCTTGGCGTCCGGGGGCCCTGAGGAATCTAGAACTCGTGAACTATCAAACTGCATTTAGCGCATTCCTCAACCGCCACTTCGGCGACCTGGTGGTGCGGCTGTTGAACGCCGTGCACCTCGCTCCCTATCATGCGCAGGCGCCCATCACGAACGCCTTCGCTATGGAAGTGCTGGCGCTGTTGCTGCTCTTGATCTTCTTCATTGCGGTTCGTCTTTCGCTCAACGTGGAGCGGCCGGGCGCCATTCAGCAGGTGGCCGAGATGCTTCACGGCTTCGTCTCCGACCAGGCCGATTCCATTATCGGGCAGGGTAGCCAACGTTATGTCCTGTTCACCACCTGCGTGCTGATTTTTATTCTGCTCTCGAACTTGATGGGCCTGGTCCCTGGGCTGATCTCCCCTACCTCCAAGCCGACCGTGCCCCTCGGCATCGCGCTTCTGGCCTTCTTCTACTACCACTTCAACGGTCTCCGCGAACAGGGCTTAATCGGATACGTTAAGCATTTTCTGGGTCCGATCTGGTGGATCTCCTGGATGATGCTGCCCATCGAGATCATCTCCCACCTGGCTCGAATTCTCTCGCTCACCGTCCGTCTCTATGCCAACATGTTTGCCGGCGAGATGGTCTATCTGGTCTTCTTCTCGCTGATGCCGTTCGCCATCCCGGTGATCTTCCTCGGGCTGCACTTTTTCGTGGGGATCATTCAGGCCTACATCTTCATGCTGCTCACCATGATTTACCTGAGCGAGGCGGTCGCGCACGAGCATTGATTCCGCAAAAGTTTTTCCCGTCCGGAGAAGCACTTCCGCTCCGATGCGGGCGCCGCGAGCGTGAGGGGGCCAGCACGGTGAGCCTCAACCACCCACTGGCGGCAATTCTTACGGAAGTGAGGAGGAAGAAATGCGTAAGCTGCAATATCTATTCATGACGCTGGCCGCCCTATTCATCTCGGCGCCGGCATTCGCTCAAGACGCCGGCGGTGGCGGAGGCGTGGGGGCTGGCCTCACTTCGATCGCGGCCGGTGTAGGCATGGGCATCGCCGCCGGGCTCTGCGGACTTGGCCAGGGCCGCGCAACGGCATCAGCTGCTGAAGCTGTTGCCCGCAACCCCGGAGCGCGCGCCGGCATCCTGCTGCTGCTGGTGCTGGGCTTGGCGTTTATGGAATCGCTCTCGCTCTTCACCCTGGTCATCATCTTCACCAAAATCCACTAGCTCCGACTTCAAAAACTACCGCTGACCCCGGGATGTCCCATATCTGGTGCGCTTTTGCATCAGATATGGGATCCGGCTGACTGATTTACTTCCATGGCGCCTCGGCTGGAATTCAATGCCGTTTCGAAGCTCTTCGGCGGCTACACGGCGCTCGACCGGTTGACCCTGACCCTTGAGGCCGGTGAAATCCTGGGCTTTCTAGGTCCCAACGGCGCCGGAAAAACCACCGCAATCCATCTGGCTCTGGGCCTGCTGCGTCCCTCTTCAGGAACGGGATCGTTGTTGGGCAAACCTTTCGGCGAGGCGGAGGCGCGGGCCCGCTTGGGATTCGTTCCCGACACGCCGGTCTTCTTTGCCGAGCGGGCTTCGAGCACCGTCGAGTTCGCGGCCCGGCTCAACGGCGTCCGCCATCCCCGACTGCAAGAGAGCATTCGCAGCCTTCTGGCCACGGTCGGCTTGCCTCAAAACGGAAAACAGAATGGAAAAGACGCTGCCCGGGATGTGAGGAAGTTCTCCCGCGGCATGCAGCAGCGCCTTGCCCTCGCTCAGGCGCTGATCAACGATCCGGAACTGCTGATCCTCGATGAACCTGCCTCCGCGCTCGACCCCGCCGGAGTGCTTCAGGTGCGGGAGTTGCTTCTTCATGCCCGCGAGACGGGGAAGAGCGTCTTCTTCAGCTCCCATCAACTCACCGAGGTCGAGCATATTTGCGACCGCATCGCCTTCCTGCGTGCAGGCCGGCTGGTGCGCTATGGAAAGCTCGAAACTCTGCTCAAGGAATCGAATAGCATGGAGGCGCGCATCCGCGACGCTTTCGGAATCGAATCCAAGCGCATCTTTCCCCGTGAAGAGCAGCGCCGCGTCCTGGAGGAGGTCTGGAGCTCCGGCGGTGAGATCATGAGCCTGACCCCGGTCCGGCAAACTCTGGAGGAGCTATTCCTGAACTGGAGCGAGGACGGGAGCGAGAATGCGCCAGGTTCCGAGCGATGAAGATATGGCAGATCGCGCGCCGCTTGCTCTACCAGAACCGCTGGCTCTATCTGCTCCTGCTGCTGCTGCCTCCAGGCCTGGCAGCTCATCATTCTGCTGACCGGCACGCCGCCGGATTTGGGAGACGTACTCTCCATCCTTCACCAGGAGTGCCTGTATGGAATCGCCTTGGTGGTTTTCTCAGCCGGCGTTCAGCTTGGGAATGAGCAGCGGTCTCGCCGTATCGTGGCCGTGCTCTCCCGAGCGGTGAGCCGGCGGCAATACCTTCTTGCCTTGCTCTACGCAGCTTGGATTCCGCTGGCGCTCTACGCGGTCAGCCTGCTTGCGAGCGGAGTGTTTCTGATCGCCGGAACAAGCGAGCCGCGCGCAGGCCTCGTAACCATGACGTTTGCCTTGCTCCTGCTGGGACTTTGGGCCGCGGCGGCCAGCCTGTTCTTCGCCGTCTGGCTGCCGTCCTTCCTGGCCACAATGGCGGCCTTGGCGCTCGTCTCGGCCACCGCGCTTTCAGCGCAAATCGGCTTCGGGCCGGGGAGGCTGCTTGGCGCCATCCTGGGGATGGACCTGAACGGGGAGATACCGATCGAGCCTGCAGCGCGTATCTCCGATGTGCTCATAATCCTGGTGGCGGCTGTCTCTTTCTTTGCCGCGGCGGCAGCCATTTTCAGCCGCCGTGACTTACGCCTCAAGGACGACTAGAAGCGAATTTCCTGCGCTGGTGCGGTTCCATGCGCTTATTTAAAGATATACATCTTCCGATTAATGTCTATCTATAAATATAGCATTAATCGGTTGTATGTATATTTATAAATTGACATTAATGACTCCAAAGTCTATCTTTAACTTGTCAACAAGGCGGCAGCATCATCATGCGCAATGAATTCCGCAGCTTGCGGCTGAAACAATTGGATCGCTCCCTGAAGCCGTTCCGAATGGCGCAAAAAACTCTCGCGTCCCGCAAAGGGCTGGCTGCGCGCCATTCGCGAAGCTCTTGGTGTTCCCGCCAGCGAAATGGCCGAAGCCCTGGGAAGAAGCCGTTCACTCCCTCCGGAACTGGAACTTGCCGAAGCCGAGGATCGCATCACTTTAAAGAGTCTGCGCAATGCAGCCGGCGCGCTCGATTGCGATCTGGTCTACGCTCTGGTGCCCAAGCACGGCTCTTTTCAGTCTTTGATGGAGAATCGTGCCCGCGCTCAGGCTAAACGTAATGTTCTAGGGGTGGAGCATTCGATGGCGCTTGAAGATCAGGCGGCCGGGCGCATCGACGAGGCGGTTGAAGCAGAGACGCGCCGCCTGGTTAGGAAGCGCGTCGGGCGATGACCCTCGTTCCGGCGGGAGACGGACATACACCTCTGTCTCCCGAAGAACAGGCAGAGCTCATGCCTAATCTCTCCACCAAGGAGGAACTGAACGAATGGGAGCGGCAAAATATTCTCGAGGCGTATGCATGGGCGCTCGCCCCCAAACAAATTCGCCGGCAAGATCCGGTCACTGAACCGTATGTGAGAGATCTCCACCTGCGCATGTTCGACCAGACCTGGAAATGGGCCGGCGCCTATCGCAAGACGGAAAAAAATATCGGCATTCCTCACTACCAGATCCGCGATGCGCTGGCGCTTCTGTTGGGCGATGTTCGTTATTGGCTGGATCACCGGAGTTTTGCAGGCGACGAAATCGCCATTCGCCTCCATCATCGGCTGGTCTTGATTCATCCGTTTCCCAACGGAAATGGCCGCCACGCCCGGTTGATTGCCGCCGTGCTGGCGCGAAAGCAGGGAAGGCCGGTCTTTACCTGGGGCGGAGCGGATACCATGCAGGCTGGAGATTTCCGGCGCCGTTATATCCAGGCTCTGCGCGTGGCGGATCAAAACGATATTGGACCCCTGCTGGCATTCGCCCGCTCGTAACATGCGTCGGATGCTCCGTTCGCAGGCGTGCTGATAGCGTGTGAGTTGCGCCGCTTATCGCTGACCGGACTTTAGCTGACCGCTTTTTAGCTAAGCTAGCTAGCGCGTAGGAAGGCTGCCGGGCGAGAGGGCGTTGCTAAGCGCGGCGAAGATCGTCTCGCTCGCGTTGGCGTAATTGCCTTTCAGATCGAAATCCTCGGGATCGTAACTGGTCCACGCAGCCGCAGCTTTTGTATTTGCAGTTGCTTTTCTTTCTGTCATTCCCGCAGGGAATCTGCTTGTATTTCGCAGTGTTGTTACCATGCATCGGCATGACAAACAACCTGCACCCATGACGAAGACTCCCAAGAGCGCTCCAGAGACCGAGTATGTCCGAGAGACCAAAAAGCAGCTTCCCTGCGGGAATGACAGAAAGAAAGGCAAAGGGGCGGCCGAGCTAACTCTTAAGCGCCCGCTCTATGGCATCGCTGAGAGAATCGAAATCAAACGGTCCGTTGTGACGCTGCCCATTGATGAAGAAAGTAGGTGTCCCATTGACGCCGCTCCGGACACCGCCTGCAAAGTCCGCCTGCACGCGCTCGCGATATCTTTGCTCGGCGACGGCAGTTTGCAACTGCGTTGACGATAGGTCGAGCCTTTCGGCCAGTTCCACCAGGAGCGCGCCGCTCAAACTCTTCTGATTTTCGTAGAGCAGATCGTGCATCTTCCAGAATTTGCCATGATCTCCCGCGAACTCGGCGGCCTCGGCAGCCGGCTCCGCCCAGCGATGTATTTGGCTCAAGGGGAAATTGCGGAATACAAATGCAAGGCGCTTTGCGAAGCGCCTTTGCAGTTTTTTGACGATGGGATAAGCCTGTCCACACGAGGGGCACTCGTAGTCGCCGTATTCGACCAAAATGCATCCTGCGGCAAGATCGCCCTGCACGTGGTCTCCCGCATGGACGGCAATCGAAAGCTTGCTCATGGAGGAGGATCTCCTATTTGGGTAAACTTTCAAGAGCTTCCAGTATGCCGTCCGCTCCCGGATTGACGGCAATCGGGGAGCAGTAACTCCAAGCGATCACCCCGTTCCGGTCGATGACAAAGAGCGCTCGCTCACTGATGCCGTCTTCGACCCGATAGGCTCCGTAACTCCGCGCTACCTCGCCTTTTGGCTCGAAGTCCGCGAGCAGCGGAAAATGGAGATTCCGCTCCTTGGCGAAAGCTTTGTGGCACCACACGCCATCGACAGAAATTCCCACTAGCTGTGCGTCATGCTTATGAAACTCAGGAAGGATCTCGTTATATAAAGCCATCTGGTCGCCGCAAACCGGACTCCAGTCTGCCGGATAGAACGCCAATATGACGGGCTTGCCGCGCAAGTCGCCAAGCGAAAGTTTCTGATCCGGGGTCACAAAAGCATTGAAGTTTGGCGCCGGAGTTCCGGACGTCAAGATTTCGGCCATAAAATTCTCCATTCCCTGGTGTAGGGGGTTGCCTGGTGTAGGGGCCTCACGGGCCGCGTATGCATTCCTACTTGCGCGTGCTTTCGAATAAGAACCAGGAGCGGCGCTGGGCCTCATCGATCCAGTTCTCAAGCAAACTGGTGGTGGCCACATCGCCCGCTTCATCGCAGAGGTCGTGCGCGGCACGCATGCTTAGAATCAACGCCTGGTTGTCCTGGCGAAGTTCGCTCAGCATGTCGGCGGGGTCCACATAATCGGCATCGTTGTCCGCCAGCCGCTGCAAGCGGGCAATCTGCCCGATGGAGTGGATGGTGATGCCGCCTATCTTGCGCACCCGTTCGGCAATATCGTCGGTGATCTCGAATATCTGTTCGCCCTGTTCGTCCAGCAGGAGATGATAATCGCGAAAGTGAGGACCGCTCATGTGCCAATGAAAGTTCTTTGTCTTCAGATAGAGGGTGAAGGTGTCGGCCAGCAGAGCATTGAGCGCTTCCGTAATGTCTTTGACCGCTTGAGGTTCGAGATCCGCGGGAGTCCTGAGCGGAGCCTCGCGGCGTGATAAAAGGGTATTCTTGTCCGTCATGGTGATTTCCTTCCGTGTGCTTGTAATCCGCGGTTGAGATGGATTGGGCGGCCCGTGCGCATGCCCAGCTTTACCAGTTGGATGCTCGCCCGCATCGCCAAAATACAATTTAACGCATCATTTACAGCGTTATTGTCAATTTTCGACGACTTGTGAGATCGACTGCCAGTTTCCGGTTTCACCCCTTCAATGCCTCACTCGTTGAAGCACGGTTCTTGACCGACGCCTTTGGGTGCTAGGGCGGATGACGGTTGCGCATAACGAGTCCCGGAGGGACGGCAAGAAAATAGCCCAGCACGCCAGTGCTGGGGTCGGTTAGAAAAACAAGCCGAGTCCCGTAGGGACGACTGACGCAGATCACTGTAACTTGCGCCGCCTCACAGGCCGGAGGAATGATTCAGCCGTCCCTGCGGGACTTCCCTGATAGACCAAAGTCTCCCCAGCACTGCCGTGCTGGGCTATTTTCTTGCCGTCCCTTCGGGACTCGACGATTGATATCTTCGCTTCACTGCCCTCAAGTCGAGATGACAAAACTTATCGTCCTTGACGGCCTATTGCAGATTGCAATATAGTTATTGCGGATTGCAATAGAGATGAAACTGGGCGACAAATTACGGTATCTGCGGGAAGTGGAAGGCAGCTTGCGCGGGATGGGCAGAGCCATCACTCAGCAGGAGTTGGTGCGGGCCATCCAGTCGGAGCTGAAAACCGGAATGAGTCAGTCCTACCTATCGCAAATCGAAAGCGGTGCGCGGCCCCACCTGACCAACACCACCCGCCAGATGCTGGCGAAGTTCTTCAAGGTACACCCCGGCTATCTGGTGGACGATCCCGAGGGTTACCATGCCGAGCTGATGAGTGAGGCGCGGGTGCTGGATGACAAGCTGGACTTGTGGCTGGTGAACGGTGCCGAGCGGTTCCCGCGCGACCCCGAACTGAGAAGAGCGCTGCTGACTTTGGCCAAGCATCAGGATTCGAGGCAATGCCTGCTGTTGCTCGAGTCGTTGATTGAGACTCCGGGACTGGTGGACCGGCTGGTCGAAGTGCTGCGGCCTGCCGCGAGAAGCGAAAAACAACTCAGGATTCGGCCGTTGGCTGAAATCTCGGGAGCTCGGAATCGAGCGCTGGCGAGAAACTCCAATAGCGGCGGTTCCAAAAGCGGCGGATCCAAGCGTCAGCGGAAAGGAGAGAGTCCGATGACATGGGAAAGCTTCTACCTGATTTGTTTTGGCGTAGGGTTGGTGCTGGCTCTGCTTTCCTTTGCAGGCGCTCTTGCCTCATTCATTGCACATCGGATTACACAGCGCCAGTCATGCCGGCCATGTCCATGCGACCGATGGCGTTTCTCCGGTGAACGGGTTTACTGTGATGGCCTTTCTCTGCTGGTTTGGCGGGGCCGGATATCTGTTGGAGCGCTATGGCGGATTGGCAATTCCTCTCATTGTGGCCTTCTCTTTGCTGAGTGGGCTGGCAGCGGGCGTGTCGATTTTTTGGTTTCTGGCCAAGGTGCTGCTGCCCCACGACAAGGCTTTGACCGCCGAGGAGTCGGAGATGACCGGCATGATCGGACGGATAAGCGGAACCATTCGCGACAACGGCACCGGCGAGATCCTGTTCTCGCAGAACGGCATCCGGCGCTCGAGTCCGGCACGCAGCGAGAACGGAGAGCCGATTGCGCGGGACGTTGAAGTGGTGGTAATGCGCTACGAGCGAGGCATTGCCTATGTGCGCCGGTGGGATGAAATCTCCGGCAGCGAATCGCTCTCTCGATGATTCAAACATCCGAGGAGCTCGACCGTAGTTCGGTTTCCTGATGAAAGGACACAGGAGGCGCTTATGGTGAATACCGTTGTAGTGGTTGTTGGATTGTGCGTTCTCGTCGTGCTTCTGCTGGTGGCAATGATCGCGAAGATGTTTCGCAAGGCGGGTCCGAACGAGGCTATCGTAGTCTACGGATTTCGCGGACCGCGGGTAGTCAAAGGCCATGGTACGGTGATCTTCCCCATGGTGGAGAGCTGCCGCCAGCTTTCGCTGGAGCTGATGTCATTTGATGTCGCGCCGCAGCAGGATCTCTACACCAAGCAGGGTGTCGCGGTCACGGTGGAGGCGGTGGCGCAGATCAAGGTGCGCTCGGATCAGGAATCGATTCTAACCTCGGCGGAGCAGTTCCTGACCAAGACCCCTCCGCAACGGGAAGGATTAATCCGCCTGGTAATGGAAGGCCACCTGCGCGGCATCATCGGTCAGCTCACGGTAGAGCAAATTGTAAAAGAGCCGGAGATGGTTGCCGACCGCATGCGCTCCACCTGCGCCGATGATATGAGCAAGATGGGCCTCGAAGTGGTGTCGTTCACCATCAAAGAGGTGCGGGATAAGAACGAGTACATCACCAATATGGGCCGTCCGGACGTGGCGCGCATCAAGCGCGACGCTGACGTAGCGGCTGCGGAAGCCGAGCGCGATACCGCAATCCGCAGGGCGATTGCACTGCGGGAATCCGCCATTGCCAAGGCGCAGGCCGATCAGGAGCGCGTGATCGCGGAGACTGCATCACTGGCCAAACAGGCGGAGGCGCAGCGCGATCTGGACATTCAGAAGGCCCAGTTCATGGAACAGAGCCGCAGGCAGGAGGCGACGGCGGACAAATCCTATGAGCTGCAGACAAATGTCATGCAGCAGCAGGTAATCGCCGAGCAAGTGAAGATCCAGCAAATTGAGAAGGAGCAGCAGATCAAAGTTCAGGATGCGGAAATTCTGCGCCACGAGAAAGAGCTGATTTCGACGGTCTTGAAGGGCGCGGAGATAGACCGTCAGAGGATTGAAAACCTGGCGTCGGCGGAGAAGTCGCGGCTAATGGCAGAAGCGGAAGGCCGCGCCGCGGCCATAAGAATGGAAGGTGAGGCGGAAGCCTCGATCATCCTGCAGAAAGGCGAGGCGGAAGCCAAGGCCATGAACGTCAAGGCCGAAGCCTACCAGGAGTGGTCCCAGGCAGCGGTTGTCGACCGGCTGATCGCAGCCATGCCGGAGCTGATGCGGGCGCTCTCCGAGCCGCTGTCCAAGGTGGACAAGATCACCATCGTCTCCAGCGGGAACGACAGCGCGACGGGCGCCCACCGGCTTACCGGCGACATGATGAAAATCGCCTCTCAGGTGCCGGCGCTGTTTGAAACGCTCTCCGGAATGAACGTGAGCGAGTTGATGGCGAACGTTAAAGGTATGCAGCCGCGCAACGGCGGAGATGGTTCCGGCCGCAGTTAGTAATCAGAACAATCGAGATGAAGGAGGATGTTATGGCATTACTGGAACGGGTAAGCACACTGCTCCGAGCGAACCTGAACGACCTGATCGACAAGGCTGAAGATCCGCAGAAGCTGTTGCGGCAATTGGTGCTGGATATGGAAAACCAACTGATGCAGGTAAAAACGCAGGTAGCGATCGCGATCGCAGACCAGCACCTGCTGGAGAAGAAGGAAAAAGAACATACGGCTAGCGCCGCGGACTGGCGGCGAAAGGCGGAGCTGGCGGTAAGCAAGGGGCACGATGACCTGGCGCGGGGCGCGCTCGAACGTTCCTTGAGCCAGGACGAGATCGCCAAGGGCTTTGCCCAACAGCTTGAGGATCAGCAGGCGGAGGCCGACAACCTGCGGACCGCACTGCGCAAGCTGGACCAGAAGCTGGCGGAGACACGCAGCCGCTGCGAGCTGCTTATGGCGCAGGACCGCAGAGCACGCGTGGTCAGCCGCGCCACTCAGGTGCGGAAGACCGTTGATACCCAGGAGAAATCCGTGGTGCTCGACCGGATGAAAGCCCGGATTGCGACTCACGAGTCGCGGAACGAAGCAGAGGTCGAGCTGATGGGCGGCGATTCGTTGGAGGACCGTTTTGCCGCATTGCAGCGGGAAGACCAGATTGAGATGCTGCTCAAGGAGCTGAAGGAGAAGCAGGCGAAAACCGCGTGAAACGGTGTTTTTCGAGCGGTACAGTCAGCGCTGAAAAAGAATTTCAACGGATACCTTCGCAGGAACCGGTTTGCCCTTGAGGCGGGCAGGCTCAAATCGATACTGCTTGACTGCCTTGACGGCATTTTCGTCGAAACCGGCTCCAAGTGAAGAACATGACACATGTACCTGCTGAGGCATTCCATTTACGTCCACGAGCAAAGCAACAACGGCCTTACCGGAAAAGTCTTGATCAGAGATCCCCGCGGGAAGTTTCGGTTCAGGAGCATAAAGGAGTCGCGGCGGAGAAACAGCATCCACGGACGTCTTTGGGACTTCCATCTCCGAAATCAACGTTGAGTGCTTTTCCGGTTGTTTGAGCTCGCAGTTGCCTGTGGAGGCTTGAGCAGCGGAGGAACGGCTCCCGCACAGTCCCCAGAAAAAAGCGAGCATGAGTCCAAGCACCAGAACGTTCAACCGCCGAGCGCAGCGGAAAGTCGGTAGTGTCCTAATTTGAAATTCTCATTAAGGAGGCTGAACGTATGGAGGATAAGCCAACAGCAGATAGCCCAAAGAAGGCAGGAGAAAATGACACTGCCCAAGGCCCAGTACAACCGCTCCAGAACAAAGAAGAAGCAACTCACACTGGCAAAGACGCTGAACACGATAAGGACAAGCCCGAGAAAGAGGAAAACCCAAAATCGCGGTGGGTAAGATTCAAAGCTTGGGTTTTCCCAATTGATTTCTCGGATGTAGTTATGCTGCTGCTGACCACATTCATCGCTTTGGGAACAATTGTTAGCGCGGCTGCAATCGTTTTGCAGTGGCGCGAGATGGTGAATGGCGAGGCGGATACCACAGCGATCAAGGTGGCCGCTCAACAGCAAGCCAAAGCCGCTGACAGATTTGCTGTTAGCGCCGGGAATATCAATACGGAAATCGGGAATGCTGTGGGGAAATTGAACCTTCAGGCTGCAGCTACTAAGAGCATTGCGGACCAGGCCCTGAAACAGGCTATAACCGCAAGAGAAGCTTTTGAGGCGGAATCTCGGCCATACCTCGACGGTATGATTGAAGTTGACCCTAAAGGTGCTGTTTCCCATTTTCTGTCCTACCCAATCGAACTGGTGAATACGGGAAGAATACCGGCAGAGATGATCTCCCTGCGCCGATCCATTTTTGTCAGCGGAATACGCATCCCTATAACTGAAAAGCACGCAAATAAGAGAATTCTGGATCCTGGCGGGAAGGCCGATCTTCCCGAAAGACTCAGCGAGCCGGCCGCATCTGAGGTTAGAAGTGGTCGAGCAGATTTGCTCGTATATTTCGCCTACAGTTACCGTTGGAGAAATGAGCATGAAAGTAGATGCCAAAAGTGGCAGTACGATCCAAAATCGAACAGATTTCTTGATCTCGGGGAGGAGTGCCCCCCAAGCTAATCCAACAATTAACCAAGGTAGGACCCTGCCGGAAAGTCCGGAAACTTGGCATGAAGCCCCGTTTCATCTCGCAGACACACTTACTTTACTCCAGTTGACTCCGGGAAAGCTCCGGCCCTTTCCCGCAGCATGTGAACGCACTTACCACGCTACTTTCGCGGCTATGCTTCTGCTTCACATATGTCGACGAAAGTCTTAGCGTTCATGCAACTCATCTCGATGAACAGAACGGATTCTACCCAGGTTGAATCCCCGCTCCATCAGGTCCAGCGCCGCCCTATGCGAGCTCTCGTAGACTTCCTCCGCGTCCACAATCTTGGCCTTTTGCACGGTCTGTGTGCTGAGGCTCACCGTCAGGTTTTGCTTTTGGATTTGAGCCATAGTGCGTATCCCAAGAAGAAGAATGTAGAGAAGCTATGCACTCTGCCGGTAATGCTCGGTCAGATCCCCAGCGGGAGTTACAATGCCGGCCTCGACCAAAAAGGCTAAGGCCTTTGCAGGCGAGGACGTCAGGTCCTTCCGGAGCAATTTCATGGCTTCCAGCGATTTCTTTAAATCCTGATCACTCATTGGCAACTCCTTCCCTGATATGCGAAGACGGCTCGAACCATCACAGTATAGCGCCTGAGGCAACGCCATGTTCGTGGTGGTACCGGCAGCAGTCAGTACAACGAAAAGTCACCAGATTCTTGGACTGCGGCGGAAACGTCTTGGAACCACTCATGATTCATCAGCACTGGATGCTCCCGCAATAACGTCGAGAGTTCACGGCGCTGGTCTCGCGAGTGCGTCAATACTAGCGTTGCGGCACGGACGGCCTGCGTGGCATCGGGTTCTTTCGAGAGGAGCTTTATCGCTATGTGCAGCTTGGCAACTACGTTCGGGTCCTCGTACAAGAGCACATCCAAACACTGGCCAAGAGTGCCCCGTCCCCAGTCCCCGGGATCGACCGCAGAAATCATGTGAGCAATTTCCTCCGGTGACCAGCGGAAGAAAGGAAGTATACGGTCCTGTATAGGCTGAGGAATCCAATTATGTGGAGTCCAGAGAATATCCGGATGAGAGCCGGCATGCGAGAGGAGAACAATAGCCCTGCGGATTGCAATGGGCTGCAGATCTAGAATGAGACGGCGAACAATAGCGAGGTATTTTACATCGTGACGCCCGAGCGCCCACGCGTCATAGACAGCATCTGTCTGCAAGGGACCGGCTGAAAGGAGATTCAAGGTGATTGCCCCAAATCCGCCAGCCGCGTACTCCGCCAAGGCGGCTCTGAACTTACCATAGAGGCTGATTTGATCAAGGACGCTGTCGCGCGAGAGCGGAACGTTTCCGCCTTTCTGGTTCGGATGGGCGCGAAGATAACCAGTAAGGTCAATCCAGCGGATCAGTTTGTCATCGGGATCGTAAACGAGGCCAAAGATGGGTATGGTAGACCGGCGCCAGTTGTCGGCGTGATCATCAACCGGAATGAAATACTCGCCCTTCCCGGTTCGGTAGGACTTTCCGGACTTCACCTGAAGTGCGGCGCATAAGAAAGTGACGATCCCAGCTTCTCCGAGATCGAGATACCCATCTTTTCCGAAGTCATTCTGTTGTGCAACTTCCTGAAAAACACATCCGTTGCGCTCGAAGAATGCCTGAGCAGCATTTAAACCTTCCCGACCAGTGATGCGCTCGCCTGATAGTCTCACGTTGTGGACAATCATAACGCTTGTACGGGTCGGCTAATCGAGGCCTTGTCCCGCCTTATCCCGTACCTGGCTGACCGACTCCTGCCGATATTTAAGCTAGTCTAAAGCGACAAAGTACAGCTGTTCTCGATAGAACGGGTGGGCATGACCGCATTCCCTGGCTTACGCCAAACGTCTGAATCCTTCAAGGATGCGGTGAACCCTTGTTCATACTTGCCGTGACCGCGCCGTTGCCTCCGCCGCCAATTACCGCGTAAGTCGCGGCGCCGTCTTGGGCTACTTTCAACGTGCTGCCGGGGAAGATACCCAGGATGAGAGTGGCTGTGATGGTGATCAGCAGCGCCGCGAACAATGCGGGCCTCAGCCGGGGAACGGCCGGGAGAGGGAAGTCGCCCGCTGGCTTGTTGTAAACGGATGTCAGCAGCCGCAGATAGTAGAAGGCGGCAATGCCGCTATTGACCAGTCCCAGGATCGTCAGCCAGACAACCCCGGAGCTCAGAGTGGCGGAGAAGACGTAGAACTTGCCGAAGAATCCGGCGGTAAACGGAATCCCAATCAGGGAAAGAAGAAAGAAGGCCAGCGCCCCGCCGAGCAAAGGCGAGCGGTAGGCAAAGCCGCGGTAATCGGAGACCGAGAGCAGCTTATCCTCATAGCCGCCGGCATGGCTCAGGATGGCAAAGATTCCCACATTGGTGACCGCGTAGGCCGCGGTGTAGAAGATAGCGGCTGCGATTCCTTCGCGGGAGAGCGCGGTGAAGGCCACCAGAAGATAGCCTCCATGGGCGATCGAGGAATAGGCGAGCATTCGCTTCACGTTCTGTTGGCGTAGAGCTCCCAGGTTGCCGACTGTCATGGAGATGGCGGCCATCAGCCAGATAAGCACGAACCAGTGCGCGTGGAGCGCTGGATAGGCGCCATAGGCCATACGCAGGAGCACGGCAAAGGCGGCGGCCTTGGGCGCCGTGGACATCAACCCAACCACAACCGCGGGCGCGCCCTCGTAGACATCGGGAGTCCAAACCTGAAAAGGCGCCGCCGAAACCTTGAAGCCAAGGCCGATCAGGATCATGGCCATGGCGATATAGGCGAAGACCGGAGTGGAGCTTTGCGGGAGCAGCGCGGCGACAGCGGAGATGTTAGTCGTTCCCGTAGCGCCAAAGGTGAGAGCGATGCCATAGAGAAAAAAGGCGGTAGCGAAGGACCCGAGCAGGAAATACTTGAGTCCCGCTTCCAGGCTCTTGCCGTTGTGCTTGCGGAAGCCGGCCAGGATATATGTCGAGATGGATGAGATTTCGAGCGAGACGAAGACCAGCAGCAGCTCGACCGCGCTGGTCATCAGGCACATGCCTACAGCGCCGAATACGATCAGCGCGTAGAACTCGCCCGTATCCTCCGTCTTGCTGTCAAAGGTGTCGAGCGCGGTCAGCAGGGTTACCAGCACGATGCCGGTGATGACTACATGGAAGAAGCCGCTGAAGGCGTCCGTCTGCACCACTCCGTAGAAGGCGGTTCCCGGTGGCAGGCTGATTTGCTGGAAGCTGGCTACCAGCGCCGCAATCGCGCCAACCACGGCGAGCGTTCCCATCGGCTTGCGGCTCATGCCGCGCGGCATCACCGGCTCGATCAGCATAATGAGCACTCCGGTGAGGGTGAGCAGCACCTCCGGCAAAATGCGGTAGACCTGAGCTACTTGCGCTCCCGTTTCGATCTGCATCATTGCCTCTCCGCCACGCCGGCCAAGGGGGTAATCTGCCGCCCGGCCGACACCGGCGTTTGCGCCGGGACAAGCCTGCTAACCGTGTCGTCTATGGCGCCCATCCATAGAGGAGTAGCCACTCCCATGGCCAGCATCAGGACCACCATCGGCCATACCGCCACCTGCTCGCGGAAGCCCATGTCGCTGCGCCCTTGCTGCCGCACCATATCCGATTCAACACCGTAGAAAACCTTCTGCACCAACCCGAGCATATAGGCCGCGCTTAGAATCACCCCGGCGGTCGCAGCCGCCACCCAACCCGTGTGACCTGAGAAGCTGCCGCTGAGAACCAGGAATTCGCCGACAAACCCGCTGAACATCGGCAGACCGATAAGAGCCAGCGAGGTAATCACAAACAGAGTCGCCAGCGAGGGCATGCGCGCAGCCAGGCCGCCATAGGCGGAGATCTCATAGGTGCCGTAGCGCTCGTAGAGAATACCCAGGAGGATCAGCAAGGCGCCGCCAATGACACCTTCATTGACGGTCTGGTAGACGGCGCCGTCGATGCCCGTAACCGCGAAGCTGAAGATACCGAGAGTGCAAAAGCTCAGACCGCTCAGGGTCGCAAACGCCGCCAGCCGCTTCATGTCCGTCTGCACTAAGGCAAGCAGCGCACCGTAAAGAATGCCGATCGCCGATAGTGCGATCATCCACGGCGCGATGCGCTGCGCTTGTTCGGGAAAGAGGCCCAGGTTAAAGCGCAGGATAGAGTAGAGGCCAAGCTTGCCGGCCACGATCATGGCCATGGCTGTCGGCGCTTCGCTGAAGGTATCGCTCAGCCAGCCGTGCAACGGGAAGACAGGCACCTTGACCGCGAAGGCCACCAGGAAAGCCAGCGAGACCCACTGCAGCGCGCCGGCGGAGAAGGCCGCGTGATTGGCCAGACTGGATTGCAACTGGACAAAGTCGAAGCTTCCCGTCTTTCCGTAGAGCCACAGGATGCCAACCAGCAGCAGCGCCGAGGGCAGGAAGGTATAGATAAAAAACTTAAGCGCCGCCGGGACTCCGCGGTCGCGGCCGAACATGGCGATGAGAATCGCCATCGGCACCAGAGTCAGCTCCCAATAGGCATAGTAGAGGAACAGGTCGAGGGCGGTGAAGACACCGACCATCGCGGTCTGCTGCAGGAGAAAGAAGAAGTAGAACTCCTTGGCGCCCCGATCGATCGCCTTCCAGGAGGCCAGCACGCCCAGGGGCGCGAGAAAGCCGGAGAGCACCACCATCCAGAGCGAGATTCCATCCACTCCCAGGTGATAGCGGATATTTGGGCTGGCAATCCACGGAAGATTCTGTTCAAACTGAAAACCGCTGCGGCCATAGACGTAATGCGCCGGAAGATACAGCGTCAGAGCAAAGAAGACCAGCGTCACCAGCAAAGTGAACCACTGGATAATGCGGCCCCGCCGGGGAAGCAAAACCACGGCCACGGCTCCGGCGGCCGGCAGCAATGTTGTTAGCGTCAATATCGAATCGTTCAGCACGAGAGTGTCCTTCAACTGTCTTTCAACCGGGTTTCACAGGCTGCTGGAAAGTCCGATTCTGAATGCGTTATTACTGCACGGCAAAACCAAAAAAGGTGAGTAACAGAAAAACAGCCGCGCCGATCGCCAGCCAACCGGCATAGGAACGAATGTTTCCCGACTGCACGCGCTGCACCACCGCACCGAGACCGCGCGCGCCTCCGGCGGCAATCTGTCCGCCGCCGTCGATAATCCCGCGATCCACTCCGCCCCATAGCACAAAGCGCGAGAGGAAGAGAATGGGCATCACGATGCAGCGGTTATAGAGCTCGTCGACATAATAATTGTGCTGCAACAGGTGATACCCTCCGCGCACCTGCTCCGCCAGTTGCGCCGGCAAGCCGGGTTTACGCAGATAGAGCAAGTCGGCCAGAAACCACCCAATCAGCGCCATGACGACGGAGAGGACGCTGAACAGGCGCTCCTGATGCGGGTCGCCTTCGGACGGCGCCGGGGGCTGGGCGGTGGATGCCTGGGTGGCCGCCGGAATGCCCTCGACGTTCATCTTGATGCTGATCTCTTCAAAGCTAAGCCGCGGGGTGGCGAAGACCGGTTCCAGGAAATGCGCGATGCGGTCTCCGCCTCCCAACGCCTGCGGAATTCCAATCCAGCCGCCCGCAACCGAAAGTATGCCTAATAGGACCAGCGGAAGCAGCATGATCCAGGGGCTCTCATGGATATGGTGCGCATGGCCTCCGTGGGCATCCTCCTGGGGCGCCCGGGAGGGGCCGAAGAAGGTCAGATACCAGAGGCGGAACATGTAGAAGGCCGTCAGCAGCACGGTCACCAGGCCGACAAACCATAAAGCATGGCCGGCGGTAGGCGAAAGGTAACTCTGGTAAAGGATCGCGTCCTTGCTGAAGAAGCCGGCAAAGGGCGGGATTCCCGAGATCGCGAAGACTGCCGCAGTCATGGTCCAGAAGGTGACCGGCGTCAGCTTCCGCAGACCGCCCATCTTGCGCATATCCTGTTCGCCGCCCAGGGCGTGAATCACCGAGCCAGCGGCCAGGAAGAGCAAGCCTTTAAAGAAGGCGTGGGTGACCAGATGAAAGATGGCCGCTGAATAGGCCGCCGCGCCGCAGGCGAGAAACATATAGCCGAGCTGGGAGACGGTGGAATAGGCGAGCACGCGCTTGATATCCGTTTGCACCAGACCCATGGTGGCCGCAAAAATTGCCGTAGCCGCACCGATGATGGCCACCACGCACAAAGCAAATGGGGAGCGGTCAAAGAGCACGTGCGAGCGCGCAATCATGTAGACTCCGGCCGTGACCATGGTCGCGGCATGGATCAGCGCGGAGACGGGAGTGGGACCTTCCATGGCGTCGGGTAGCCAGACATACAGGGGAATCTGCGCCGATTTTCCCGCCGCTCCCAAAAGCAGCAGCAGGGCGATCGCGGTCACAAAGCCGCCTTGCATCTGGGGATGCGCGGCGATGGCGCTGAAGATGGTGGAGAAGTTCAGCGAGCCAAAGTGAGCAATCATCAGAAACATCGCCAGCAAAAAGCCGAAATCGCCGATGCGGTTGACGATGAAGGCCTTGTTGCCTGCATCCGCCGCCGATTTTTTCTGAAAATAAAAGCCGATCAGGAGGTAGGAAGCGAGCCCTACACCTTCCCATCCCACGAACATGAGCAGAAAGTCGTCGGCCAATACCAGGGTCAGCATGAAAAACATGAAGAGATTGAGATAGGCGAAAAAGCGCCAGTATCCCTCCTCTTCCGCCATGTAACCGACTGAGTAGAGGTGGATGAGAAATCCGACGCCGGTCACTATCAGCAGCATGACCAGAGTTAGCTGATCGAGCAGAAGAGTGAAATCGGCGCGGAAGGTGGAGAGCGCGATCCAGTGCGCCGGGAAGGTCTCGAGATATGGGAGCCGCAGGGTATTCCACTGGCTGACAATGTTCCCGACGAGGGCCAGCGGCGCGGCGGTAAAGATCAGGGCAATAGCCGAGACCAGCGCCTTCGGGAGACGGCGCCCGAGCAGGCCATTCAGCAGGAAACCAGCGAATGGCAGCAATGGAATCAGCCAGAGATGGAGTGAGTGAGTCCCGTTCATAGTTTCATCAGGTCGACTTGATCCACATTGAGCGTGTTACGGGCGCGAAAGATCGCGATGATAATGGCCAGTCCCACGGCAGCCTCCGCGGCCGCCACGACCATCACGAAGAAGACGAAAATCTGGCCGTTCACCCGATGCCATTGGTGAGCGAAGGCGACAAAGGTCAGGTTGACGGCATTCAGCATCAGCTCGATCGACAGAAAGATGGTGATGATGCTGCGCCGGATAAGAAAGGTGCCCACGCCGATGGAGAAGAGGATGGCGCCTAGCACCAGGTAATACGCGATAGGCACAACCATGGTCAGTGCCCCTTCCTGGCCAGTGCGACCGCGCCCAAAATGGCAATAAGGATCAAGACGGAGGTCACCTCGAAGGGAAGTAGCAGATCGCGAAACAGCACTTTGCTCAGATCCTGGGTTGTCACCAGATAGTCACCCAGCCGCGCCTGCGCCATGTTGCCGCGCTGGGAGAGAAAGATAAAGGTCAGCAGGCCGAGCAACGCCGCGATTCCGGGAATGCCAACTATATAAGCTGCTCGGCTGCCGTGGGTGAGATCTTCCTTGCCGGCGTTGAGCAGCATGATGACAAAAGTAAACAGCACCATGATCGCCCCGGAATAGATGATCACCTGCGCCGCGGCGAGGAACTCCGCTCCCAGCAACAGGTAGAGCACGGCCAGTGAGGTCATGACCACGATCAGCGAAAGGGCGCAATTGATGGGATGGCGTTGCAGCAGGAGGTTTAAGGCCCCAGCCACGCACAGTGCGCCGAAAACGATAAAGAGAGTCAGATACATGTCAGGCCAAAAGATAAATTGTAGAACACGCGAGTCAATCGGCTTTAGCCGTCTCCTCACATGTCGCAAGTTCGGTGAGTCCCGCAAGGGACGGCTGAAAATAGCCCAGCACGAAGTGCTGGGTCGGTTCGAATAAGAGAAAAGTCCCGCAGGGACGGCTGAATCATCCCTTTTCCCTTTCAGCCGTCCCTGTGGGACTGGAACTGTTCCTCCCAAGCAGACCCAGCACTTCGTGCTGGGCTATTTTCATGTCGTCCCTGCGGGACTCTTCCATCAAGCGACATCCGGTCTAGCCGGCGCGCACGGCGAACCACAAACTCGTAGCGATGATGTTGGCGACGGCTAAAGGCATCAGGAACTTCCAGCCAAAGCCCATCAATTGATCGTAGCGGAAGCGGGGCAGAGTGCCGCGAACCCAGATGTAAAGGAAGAGGAAAAACAGGACCTTGAGCACAAACCAGAAGAGGGGCAGAATGGCCTGAACAAACACGCCGCCGAAGGCCGGAAACAGATTTCCGAAGGGACTGGTCCACCCGCCGAAAAAAAGCAGCGTCGCCACGCAACCCACCATGATCATGTTTGCGTACTCGGCCATGAAGAACATGGCGAATTTCATCGAGCTGTATTCCGTGTGATAGCCGGCCGTCAGTTCGCTTTCCGCCTCAGGAAGATCGAACGGAGAGCGGTTGGTTTCCGCATACGCCGCCATCAGATAGATAAAAAAAGCGACAAACTGAAACCCTCCGAAGAAATTCCAGGAGAGAAGCCCGTGCCCCGACTGGCTGTCGACGATAGTTCGCAGGTTGAGCGATCCTGCCCGCAGCACCACACCGACCAGAGACAGCCCCAGGGCCAGCTCATAGCTCACCATCTGTGCACAAGAGCGCAGCGAGCCCAGCAGGGAATACTTGTTATTCGATGACCAGCCGGAGAGCGCAATCCCATAGACTCCGACCGAGGTCACTCCGAGAATTACCAGCAGCCCTATATTGATGTCGGAGATTTGGAACATATCCACGCCATGCCAGGTGATGGGCGCTCCAAAGGGCACGACGGCGATTGAGATAAGCGCGCAGGTGAGCGCGATCATGGGTGCGAGGATAAAGAGCGGCCGGTCGACTGCGGTTGGCATCAGGTCTTCTTTGAGGAAGAGCTTGGCGCCGTCGGCCAGGGGCTGGAGCATGCCAAACGGCCCCACCCGGCTTGGTCCCCAGCGATTCTGAATGCGTCCGACCAACTTGCGCTCAAGCAAGACGGTATAGGCCACGGCGGTAAGAAAGACCGCCAGCACCACGGCGATTTTCAAGACACTCAGGAGAAAAAACGTCAACAAGGTCACGCGTCTATCGCTTTCTCATAGTCGTACCCGATGTTCGTTGGGAAGGTGCAACAAATCATGAAATGCCCCATATCTGACGCGTTTTTTGCGTCGGATATGGGATTTCACAAATCCCCGCGCGAGTTCTCAATCCGCCGCTGCTTCTCTCGGCTTGGTTTCGCGCGACTCCATCACCGCGTGCAACTTTTCGCTATAGCGGCCTAACGTGCCGGAAGTAAACAGTGTATCCTCCGAGGGCAGAACCAAGTCGCGGCGCGCCGGGTTCGCGGTGATTTGGACCAATGAGGGTTGCACCGCAACGTCGCTGCCCGCCATGAGGCTGATGCGCGAGGCCTCATAGCCCGGAGCCAGGCGCTGGATCTCGTCAAGAATGGCGAAGGGGTCGAAGGGACTGAGCTTCGGCTCCAGATTGTGGGCCGTCAACCACACGGCATGGCGGTCCGCCTCGCCCGATTGCGCGCCGCGGCTCTGACCCATGTCCGCCCGCACGCCCCGGCCGAATGGGACCAGCGCCTTTGGCTCCGCCCCCATTTTGGCCGCGATGCGCACGATCAGCTCGAAATCGCTGCGCACTCCGGCAAGATCGCCGGCCTTGTTCACCAACTGCTGATCACCGAAGGTATTGGTGACGGTGCCGGACTTTTCATAAAGATTGGCTGCAGGAAGCACCACATCTGCAATCTGCGCCGTCTCCGTCAGGAACATGTCCTGGACCACGACGAATGTATCTTTCAGCGCCCGGCTATCGATACCGTAACGCGCCACCGGGTTCGAGCCGACCACATAGAGCGCTGCCATCTCACCCCGCCCGGCTGCGTCGAAGATCTCCACCAGATCTTTCCCCGGGCTCTGCGGCAACCTGGCGCCGTATTCGTCGGCAAAGGCGCCCGGCTGAGCGACAGGCACGTATCCCGGCAGAAAGTCCGGCAGCAATCCCATATCGGCTGCTCCACGCGAGTTGGCATAGTCGCCCAGGCAGGCAAATTTGGTGTCGGGCAATCCCAGGCCAAACTCGACCAGCGCGGCGATATCGCCGCCGCGGTACTCGGAACCGAAAACGATCAGCAGGTTTGGCTCCGCGCGGACCGCATCGCGGAATTTCATGGCCTGCTCCCGATCGGATACGGGGGCGGCGGAATCATCCCCCGCCAGAAAGCGAATCGCATTGCTGTAGCCGTCGTCAGGAATCATCAGCACTCCCCGGGCCTGCCGCGCCAGCTTGATTTCCGTGTGATTGACCATGAAAAGCTTGGCCTTGTTCAGGCGCACGTTGTTGCGCAGATTCCAAGCCAGCAGGGGATGCTGCTCGGTGGGATCATTGCCCAGCAGCAGAATGGCGCCCGCGCTTGCGGTTTCGCGCATCGATGCCGCGCGCCCGCTCTGGGCCCTGAGGGCGCTCACAAAGGAGGCATAGTCGGCGGTGCGGTGATGGTCGATATTGTTGGTTCCGAGCACCGTGCGGGCAAACTTCTGCAGCAGGTAATTCTCTTCATTGGTGGTGCGATTGGAGCCGATCACCCCGATCGAGGCGCCGCCGCGGCTCTCGCGAATCTCGCGCAGCGTGCTCCCCGCATATTCCAGCGCTTCCTCCCAGCTCACTTCCTTGAGCTGGCCGTCTGTTCCGCGCACGAGCGGCTTGGTCAGCCGCCCGGAGTGGTTGGCGAAGTCAAAGGCGTACCGGCCCTTGATGCAGAGAAACTCGCCGTTGATCCCGCTCCTGTCGCGGTTGTCGCCACGCAAAATCTCCGAGCCGTTATTGACGCTGCGCACTCCCAGAGTGGTCTTGCAGCCGTCGCCGCAATGGGTGCAGATGGTGGAGACGTGGTTCATCTCCCAGGGACGCGTCTTGTAGCGGTAGGTGCCCGAGGTGAGCGCCCCGACCGGGCAGATGTCGATGCACATGCCGCACTCTTCGCAATCCAGGTGATCTTCCATATTGGGCGCGATCACGCTGGTTACTCCGCGGTTTTGCACGCCCAGCGCCCATACATCCATGCCTTCGCCGCAGACCCGGACGCAGCGATAGCACAAGATGCAGCGCGGCCGGTCGAAAAACACCACCGGCGACCACTGTTGCTCCTCGCGATGCTGCTTGGCCTCGGTGTAGAGCGATTCGCCGGCCCCGTATTTGAAGGTCATGTCCTGCAGTTCGCACTCGCCTCCGGCATCGCAGACCGGGCAGTCGAGGGGATGATTTCCCAGCAGCAGCTCGACCGTGGCCTTGCGGGCTTGCGCGATCTCCGGGCTTTCAGTCGTGAAAACCTGGCCTTCAGCCACCTGCGTGGAGCACGCTGTCTGCAGCTTGGGCACCTTCTCCTGACGCACCAGGCACATGCGGCAGGCTGCCGTGAGAGACAATCCGGGGTAGTAGCAGAACTGCGGCACGGCGATTCCCGCCGCGCGGCAGGCCTCGATCAGCAGCGTCCCGGCAGGCGCGGTCAGTTTTTTGCCATCGACGGTGAAGGTTACATCAGCCATGCGTTAGTTCCATTTCGTTGTGTTGTAGAGCGTTGTTGAAACCGGAGCGGGGTCGTCACGCGGGTAGCTTTACGTCCATCTGTTCTACAAGGGTTGACGGCTCCGGCACCTCTTGCCCGGATTTGCGCAGTCCTTCAATATGGAATTCGATGCCCTCACGAATAAGCTGCCTGGCTTCCTCCAGGGTGTCTCCCACTACCCCCAATCCTGGCAAGTCTGGCACATAAGCTCCCCAGCCATTTGTCGACGGTTCGAATGCGACGGTGTACTTACTCATTTCAACCCCGCTTGCTTCAGAATACTGCGTAATTTAGAAATCATGCACTCATCGGAATGTGGGTGCCCCACGTCCGGATTTTCGGACGTGGGCGCATGCCGATGCTCCCCGATGGATATACTTCACGCGCCTACCAGCTCGCGGGAGCGTTCATACGGGCATCCGGCGCCGTTCAGATGGTCTTCAAACTCCTTGCGAAACTTCTTAACGAAGGCGATGGTCGGCATGGCCGCCGCGTCGCCCAGCGGACAGAGAGTGCGGCCAATAATGTTTTCCGAGAGATAGCGAATGTTGTCGATATCCTTGGCGGCCCCGCCTCCGGCGTGAAAGCGGGTCAATGTTTTCTTCAGCCAGTCGGTGCCTTCGCGGCACGGAATGCACCAGCCGCAGCTCTCATGTTGATAGAACTCCATGGTGCGCAGGGCAAACTCGACCATGCAGACGGTCTCATCGAGCACCACCACGCCGCCCGAGCCGAGCATGCTGCCCGCTTTTCCAACCTGATCGAAGTCCATGCCGATATCGATCTCCTCCGGCAACAGGCATGGCGTGGATGCGCCCCCGGGAACCACGGCTTTCAGCTTCTTACCGTTGGGAATACCCCCGCCCACCTCATAGATCATCTTTTTCAGGTTGTAGCCCATGGGCAGCTCATAGACGCCGGGGCGCTCGACATTTCCGCTGAGGCAGAACAACCGCGTTCCGCCGTTCCGCTCGGTGCCGATCTTGGCATACTCCACCGCGCCGATGCGGAAGATGTGGGGAACGGTGGCCAGGGTCTCCGCGTTGTTGATGATCGTCGGACCGCCATAAAGACCGACCACTGCGGGGAAGGGAGGCCGGATGCGCGGTACTCCACGCTTGCCTTCGAGCGACTCCATCAGCGCCGACTCTTCGCCCACTTCGTAAGCTCCCGCGCCGGTGTGCGAGACGACGTCGAAGTCCAGTCCGCTGCCGAAGATATTCTTTCCTAAAAAGCCCTTGGCGTAGGCCTCCGCGATGGCCCGCTCCATGATGGTAAGCAGATAGCGGTATTCGCCGCGCAGATAGATGAAGCCCATTTTGGAGCCGATGGCCAATCCGGCAATGATGACCCCCTCGATGACGGAATGCGGGTCTTGCTCGAAGATCAGCCGGTCCTTGCAGGTTCCAGGCTCGCTCTCGTCTCCGTTCAGCAGCACATACTTGGGCCGCTCGCTCTGCTTGGGGACGAAGGACCACTTCATGCCCGTAGGAAAGCCCGCGCCGCCGCGCCCGCGCAGATTCGATATCTTCATTTCCGCGATAATGCCCTCGGCGCCAAGCTGAATGGCCTTCCGCACCGCGCTATATCCATCGAGCGCGAGATAGGTGTCGATCGAGGTCGCGCCTTTCCCAAAGCGAGAGGAGATCAGCTTGACTTCATCGGGATGGGAGACTAGGTATGCCATGTTTTCTCCTACTGCTTGGCTTGATACTCTTCCAGGATCTTGTCCATCGACTCCGGGGTAAGGTTCTCGTGGAAGTCGTAATTCACCTGCACGGCCGGCGCCCAGGAGCAGGCCCCAATGCACTCCACTTCCTCTAATGAGAACACGCCGTCCGGGGTGGTTTGCTTGTTCCCGATCCCCAGCCGCTCCTTGCAGTGCTCGAAGAGCTCGTTGCCGCCGCGCACCATGCAGCTGATATTAGTGCAGACCTGCACATGGTATTTGCCTCGCGGGCTGGTGTGCAGCATGGAGTAGTAGCTAATGACGTTGCGTACTTCGAGCTCCGTGATCCCAATCCGCTTTGCCACCTCGGCGATCACCGCATCCGACAGATATCCGACCTCGTCCTGGGCATAGAGCAGCATGGGGATAAGGGCCGAGCGGCGCGCCGGATACAGGGTCGCCAAGCGCTCGAAACGCGCGGCCAGCTCAGGGGAGAAGAGAGTTTCTGTTTCCATGCTCATAGCTTGTTGTCTCCACATCACGTTGAGTGCAGAATCGGGTGCCCCAGGTTCGCGGAGCTAACCTGGGGCACCCGATTCTGCGGCAGGTTGAAGGGGACGGGATTCAGACCGTCCGTCGACAATTGAAAATCCGATCGGCTTTAGCCGCTGAGGGAGAGCTCTTACCCCATCTCCAACTCTTCCTTTTCTTCTTCGCTGCTTCGTCCCGCCCGCGCCAGTTCCTCGATCCAATCGATTGCCGCCTCGTCCAGTTGCTTCTCCTCATCTGGAAAGCGAAACATTCCGCTTTCCAGAACCTGAAAGCTGCCCTGACGATGTAATCCTTGCTGCGCAAACTTCCAGGTCGCCGCTCCATCTATGGGATTCAAGGAGAGCCCCAGAACATGATTCTTGTGCGCTACCCAAACTGCCGCGTTAGTGGCCGTTACCGTAAATTCGCCGCGCTCCGCGGCGGCGCTGGCGTAGACGCGAAGCATAGACACGAACGACTCCCAAATCTCCCAGCGGACACGAACCTCAAAGGGAACCTCCTCTTCCGCTCCATCCCCGGTCACCGGTCGATCTCTCCCAGCACAATATCGATAGAGCCGATCACCGCCACCACGTCGGCCAGCAGCCGTCCGACGCACATGGTCTCCAACGCCTGCAGAGAAGCGAAGGTGGGATTGCGCATGTGTACCCGGTAGGGCTTGGCGGTGCCGTCGCTGACCACGAAGTATCCCATTTCCCCGCGCGGCGACTCGATCGCCTGATAGACCCGCCCGGCGGGAACCGCGAAGCCCTCGGTGACGATCTTAAAGTGGTAGATCAAGGCCTCCATCTGGGTCTTCATCTTCTCGCGATCCGGCAACACCACCTTGGGCGCATCGGCATTCAGCGGGCCTTCCGGCATTCCATCCAGCGCCTGCTGGCAAATCTTCAAGGATTCGCGCATCTCCTGCAAACGCACCACATAGCGGGCCCAGACGTCGCCGACATCGGAGACGGGCACCTTGAACTGGAACTTGTCATAGCTGGAGTAGGGCATGTCACGGCGCAGATCCCAATCGACGCCGCTGGCCCGCAAAGGCGGTCCGGTTACGCCGAAAGCGATCGCGTCCGCCGCGCTCAAAAAGCCAACACCCTTGAGCCGGTTCTGCCAGATGGGATTGCCGGTCAGCAGGTTCTCGTACTCGTCGACCTTTTCCGGCATCATGTTCAGAAGGCTTTGCACCCGCTCATAGAAGTCGACCGGCGGCTCCATTGACAGGCCGCCAATGCGGAAATATGAACCCATCATGCGCTGCCCGCTGACGTGCTCAAAAATCTTCAGGATTTCTTCGCGTTCGCGGAAGGTGTAAAGAAAGACCGTCAGCGCGCCTATATCCATCGCATGCGTGCCCAGCCAAACCAGGTGCGACTGGATGCGCGTGAGCTCGTTCAGGAGTACGCGGAGAAACTGCGCCCGCGGCGGAATCTCCAGTTCCAGAAGCTTTTCGACCGCCAGGCAGTAGCACAGGTTGTTGGTCATCGGGCACAGATAGTCGATGCGGTCGGTCAGCGGCACCACCTGCTGATAGAACTTGGCCTCGCAGGTCTTCTCGATCCCGGTGTGCAGGAAACCGATATCCGGGGCCACGCGCAGAACGGTCTCGCCGTCAATTTCCAGAACCAGGCGCAGAACGCCATGCGTGGACGGGTGCTGCGGGCCCATGTTGAGGACCATGGTGCGGTCCTGCGAGCCTTCGGCTCCACGCGGTTCGATCAGGGGAGAGATGGCAAATTCGGCGGCATCCATTAGCGATAGCCCTCCACCGGGTAGTCCTTGCGTAAGGGATGGCCCTCCCACTCGTCGGGCATCATAATGCGGCGCAGATTGGGATGGCCGCCGAAGCGCACGCCGAAGAGATCCCAAATCTCGCGCTCATAAAAATTGGCCGACGGCCATAGTGGCGTGATACTCGCGACCTCGGGGTCCAGGCTGTCCACCAGGACACAGAGCCGTACCCGCTCCTTGAGGCCGAGTGAAAGGATGTGATAAGTCACCTCAAAGCGCGGTTCGGCGGGAAGCCAGTCCACGCAGGTGACATCTACAAGGAAGTTGTAGCCGGCATCCTGGAGTGTTTTGGCGGCGGGGCGAAGATCGTCACGCGCGATCCACAGAGTCAGCTCGTTCTTAGCAAATTGAGCATTCGTGACCGAAACCGCCTGGTTGGCAAGCAGGGCGGCAACAGCACGGTTCTCTGCGTGAGCTTGCAAAACCGCGTCTCTTTCCTGAGCGGAGTCCATGTTTAGTCCAGGCCCGCCGTATCCGATGACCAGTCCAGGATCCCCTTCTTCCAGATATAGAAGAACCCCACCATCACAAAGCCGAGATACACCACAATCTCCCAAAAGCCAAACATGCGCGACCCTACCAGCTTGGGAAGATCGCGATAGACCACCGCCCAGGGCAGCATGAAGACCGCTTCCACGTCAAATAAGATGAACAACATGGCGACCATATAGAAGCGGACGGAGAAGCGGCCGCGGGCGTCGCCCTCGGCCTCGATTCCGCACTCGTAAGGCGCCAGAGTAACCGCGTTCGCGCGGCGCCGTCCGACGAACCGCGAAGCCACGACCAGTCCCGCGCCAAATCCTATAGCGACAAGGATCTGCAAGAGGAGTGGCAGATAATTCCAGAAATACTCAGGCGCGTGCATCGAGATTCACCCGGTTTGGACTGTGTAGTGCATTGCGTTCGAGAGCAAGCCCACCCCCTAGCTTACAACAAAACCGTGGCGGCCCATTTTCGCGGCTTCCTGTGTCCCAAAATGGCACGAGCGTGCTGTAACTGTTCCAAATCGAAACGGCGCGTGCCGCGCCCGCAAAACAATTTCAAGCAACCTTCCACGCCCGTCGATAGTGATGCTAGAGCCATTCTCCCGGTTGTCGCCGGCAGAAGGACTCAAGGCGGGAAGACCATGGCTATGCAATCGTTTTTCGCCACAGCAGGCGACGGCAGGGCAGCAACATCCAATGCAGGTTTCCATCCCGGCCTCATTCCGGCGCGGCGGCGGCGGATCTCTCCGATAAACGGCCGCGCGCTTGAAATACTAGGGCACGCGATCGAGTACCTGACGGATGAGTATGCCTTGACCGCGATCCAGGTGGGCACGCTCGACACAAGGGACCCGCGCATCGAGGCCATCCAGATGCTCATGGGGGTCAACCGCCAGATCTACTACGCCTGCCCGGAGATCGAACCGGCGCTGCGCAGGATCGCTCGCTGGATGTTGGGCATGCCGGCGATGCCCCCGGGCGACGCCTAACGATCGGCCGGGCGGAAGCAACTCCTGAGTTATGCAGTTCCCCGCTGTCTCATGAATGCGGGTGCCCCAGGTTCGCGAAACTCCGGTCCCCGGCAAGCGAGGCTTGCTAGGGTGGGAAGCTAACCTGGGGTCTTTTAAGTGTCTTTCAATTGTCATTACGAATTAAAACCCAGATTAGCCTCGGGTCAGCTCCTCTCCGCACCGGAGCTGAATCAAGCGCTCCCGCGCTGGTATCGGGAAATCCCCGACCTATTTATTTACGTTGCGCTACCCTTGACAATTTTTTTGCATAGAGAGACCATCGTTGGGCATTCGAAAGACCCGAATCCTTTCGGGTCTATTCGATAGGGTTCCCGCTTCTCACTCAGGTTGCTTTGATCGCTCTTTCGATCGCTGTGTTTGAGGAATGACGGTATGATTCCCAGCGTCCCCACCCCATTCGGGTAAATATAAAAAACGCCAAGAGAGTACTGGTGCGCTCGTCTCTCCTGAGCGAACTTGTCCACCCTACCCGAACTCTACCGGTTCCAGGGAGGTTAATTCGTGAGACCACCAAAATTGATAGCAGCAGCCGCGGCCTGTGCGACAATCGCTGTCGCAATGGTTGTTACCACTCACGTTGTTCGCGGACAAGCAGCGGCGCCGGTCTATGACCCGTACCCATCCGGCATTCTTCCCGCCGATTTGCCAGCCGAGTTACAAAGGGTTCTGAACGAAGTGAACACCATCGAAAATGAAGCTATAGGTCAATGGGAGGCATTGACGCCTCCAACTCTGACAGGTAACCCACCCATATTGCAAAACACCGGAGTTGCCTCAGTAGAAATACTCGGCAAGCTCATGAACTACGACTCAACGATCTCGCCTAACGAGAATGTTGCCTGCGCCTCCTGCCACATGCCGTACGCCGCCTTTAGCGGACCGATTCCGTCGGTGAATTTGACGATGATCGCGTATCCCGGATCGGTTCACTATCGGGCCGCCAAGCGCACAGCGCAGAGATACACCTATTCGAGCTATTTTCCTCCGCTCCAGTACAACGCGACCCAAGGCGCTTTCTTTGGCGGAAATTTCTGGGATTCACGCGCAACTGGATATTTGACTCGGGCTCCCGATGCCGAGCAGGCACAGTTTCCTCCTGTCGATCCGGATGAGATGGGCAACCCTGACACTGCTTGCATCGTATACAAGCTTTCATTGGCGCCCTACAGACCACTCTTTGAGGAGATATGGGGAGCCGGCTCCTTCGACATCACCTGGCCGTCCAATATTGCGGCAATCTGCGCTACTCCCAACGGAGCTTCCCAGTTCAACGGCAGCGCTACACCGGTTGACCTAAGTCCGAATGACCGAACGCTCTCCAATAACGATTACGATCACTGGGCCCACTCTATTAGCGCATTCGAGCACAGCTTGTCGGTCAGCCCGTTCACGTCGAAATTCGATGCCTACCTGGCTGGCAAGTACACGCTGACAGCGGACGAGCAGGCCGGGTATAACCTTTTTAACGGCAAAGGCAATTGCAATTCCTGCCATCTGGACGGCAGGTCAACCGCACCCTCGCCAACCGCTACCAGCGCCGAAGATACCGGGACAACAGCAGACACAACGCCGCTGTTCACCTGCTTCGGTTCAGCCAATCTCGGCCTGCCCAAGAATCCCAGCGTCGCCTTTTACTATGAAACTACGCCGGATTCCGTGGGATTTACGGTCAATCCGGAAGGCTTTGCTTACACCGATTATGGCCTGGGAACTTTCTTCCGGAGCGGTTTCGGCTCCGGGCCCAATCCAAACTCGGACTGGAGGCAATTTGCTTCCACTTCCGACGGCCAAATGCAGACGGCTACAGCGCGCGATGTGGGGCTTGCACCGCCACAGTGTCCCACCACAGAAGCTCCAGGCCCCTACTTCCAGAAGGAGTTTTTCCACAATGGCTACATAAAGAGCCTGAAGCAGCTTGTGCATTTCTACAATACGCGCGACGTGTACCCGTATCCCGTGGAGTCCGGCAACTGCCCTGTGGGAACAACTGAGAAAGTAAACTGCTGGCCGCAGCCTGAGGTGCCGCAAAACGAGGATATGACGGTTGGTAAGCTCGGTTTGACCGACCAGGAGGAGAATCAGATCGTCGCCTTCCTGCAAACGCTCAGCGACGGTTACACAACACCTTATCCCGACATCGGTACCTATACCGGGGCTTGCATGTCCGGCGGTAATGCTTCAACCCAAGGGAATAGTTCCATAATTCCTTCCAACAGCGCGTTTTTAAAACGGCACTAATCCATACAGCGGGTGGCCCAGGTCCCGATTCCGGGACCTGGGATTCCCGGTAAACAGGGTCTGCATCTATGAGAGGTCTGCATATTCATAAACTCCCTCTGCCGCTGGCGATCACCGCTGTCGCCGGCGGCCTGCTTTTCTCAGGCTCAATCCACGCTCAGCAGGCCGGGATACTTCCCCCCGCCAAACGAGCTGCCTTCGTCCATATCACCAAAGGACCGGCGCTCGAATCGGTGCACGAACCGTGGGCCATTATCACGTGGACAAGCAACAACCCCGGAGGCACGGATGAGCATTTTGGGGTGGTCTACTACGGTACCGATCCGGAGCACCTGAATCAGGTCGCGAAATCTCACATCCGGCTGAACCAAAACCATTCCTATACTGTTTTCCGAGTGCGCATGGATGGCGTAAAGCCGCGAACAACGTATTACTACAGGGTTGATTCGATGCAAGGCAACGGTGCGAGTGATGGAGTCAAGAGCGCCGTCTCCCACTTCACCAGCCCCTAGCCGCCCTGCTGGACATAACTTTAAAAAGCAGATTCCCTTCGGGAATGACAGAAAGAAAAACAAAGATGGATTACCTTAGCGCTTATCGGCCGCTGCGTCTGTCGATCTGCGTTGTCCCGGTCTTCTGTATTTGCGGTTGCTTTTCTGGTCTGTCATTCCCGCAGGGAATCTGCTTTTAGTCTGTATTCGCTCTAAATTTGTCATCTCGACCGAAACGAAGCGCAGTGGAGAGATCTGCGGTTTCCCACATCTGGCGCAAAGAGCGCGCCAGATATGGGGCACCCTCGATTCGTGGTGGTTTTTGGGGTCCATACTCAAACAGAGTCAGGGTGGGAGACCACAACCGTTGGTGGAGCAGGCCTCCCAGGCGGTTTCCCGCTACTCAGTCCTCAGCGCTTGCATGGGTTCGATCCGCGAGGCGCGAATCGCAGGCAGCGCGCACGCGCAAATTGCCGTGAGCAGAAGGCTGCCGACCATAGCGGCGAAGACTGCCGGATCGAGCGGGCTGGTTCCGTAAAGGAGAGAGCGGATAAGCGAGCCCGCAGCTAGTCCGCCCGCGAGGCCGATAAGTAATCCCAGAAAGACGGGCCGTAATCCATCAAGCAACACCAGCCGCAAAAGCTGGGCCCGTTGCGCCCCAAGCGCGATTCGGATGCCGATCTCCGTAATACGCTGGGACACCAGATAGGAGAGCACTCCATAAAGGCCGATGGCTGCGAGCAGCAAAGACAGAGCGGCGAAGGCGAGCAGCAGGGTGGCGCTGAAGCTCTGGCTGGCCGTACTCTCGCCCAGAATCTGCTGCATGGTGAGGATATTGGAGACCGGCAGAGCGGGATCGAGCGCGGCCAATTCTCGCTGGATAGGGGTGGAAGGCATGAGCGGGTCGCCTGCCGTGCGCACCACGATCGTCGCCGCGTTCGTCCGGTTGGGAATGCCGGAAAGGATAGGGAAGTATATGGTGGGCTTGCTCGGCTGGGTCACGCTCCATGGGGTGTCGCCGACCACACCAATGATCTGATCTATCTCGCCGGTTAATCCGATCTTGATCGTCCTGCCGATTGGATTGTCGCCGGGGAAGAACTGGTCGGCGAATTTCTTGCTGACAACGATATAGTGGTCGCGGGTGAGGCGCTCCTGATCGCTGAAAAAGCGGCCGCTGATCAAGGGTATCTGCATCGCTGCAAGGTAGCCGGGATCGGCGGTGCGGATCAGAGCGTCGTATTGCAACTGGAAGCTCTCTGAGGGGCGCTCTGGAATGGTGAACACGTAGTCGCCTTCATATCCGCCGCCGGGCGGGGTGGAGACCAGCCCCGCGGCGCGCACTCCGGGCAAACGGCGTACGCGCTCCAGCAGCGATTCGTGGAAGGCGACGATTTTCTCCCGCGTGTCGTACTGGTCTTTGGGCAAACCGTATTTCATGGTGAGCACATGGTCCATCGCGCAACCCAGATCGGAGGTGCGCAGGTGGAGAAAGCTCTTGAAGAGCAAGCCGGCGGAGACAAGCAAGACTACCGTCAGCGCGATCTCTACGGTGAGCAGCGCTCTGCGAAGCGTGGCCCGGGAAGTGCTGCCGCCCACGGATCGTGAGGACTCCTGCAGGGCTGCGAAGACGCCTTTGCCGGTCGAGGAAATTGCGGGAAGCAGGCCGGCGAGCAAGGCAGTGAGAAAAACGAGGCCAAGCGCGAAGGCAATCACGGGAGCGTCGAGTTGAATGGCATCGGCGCGTGGCAGGTCGCGCCATTGGCTGGCGAGCCAGCGGGTTGCCAGGAGCGACAGCAAGACTCCAAGTGTTCCTCCCGCAGCGCAGATGAGCAGGCTCTCCGTCATTTGCTGGCGGATCAGGGTTAGCCGGCCGCCGCCCAGGGCGCCGCGTACTGCGATCTCTTTGCGCCGGGCCGCTCCACGCGCGACCAGCAGATTGGAAACATTGAGGCAGGCGATCAGCAGCATGCATCCCACCGCGCATAGCAGAACGATCAACGGTGTCTTCACGTCTTCGACGAGGTCGTCGAGCATGGGCCTATAGCGAGCCTCTTCCGCGACCGGCGCAGCGGCATGGGCGAGGTGATTCTGGTATTGCAGCGCGCTCACCTCGTTGGTTGCGGCCGCGGCGCTCACGCCGGGTCTGAGCCGGGCCACAACATAGCTCTGATGCATGTCGTACGCATCGTACTGCTTCTGCGTGAACGTCGAAGCGTATGGCGCCCAGAGTTGAACCCGCGCATCGGGATAGGTGAACCAGCGGGGGAGAACGCCGATGACGGTGTAGGGAGTGGTGTCAAGGCGAACCTGCTGCCCGACAATGGCGGGGTTTCCAGCGAAGCGCCGCTGAAACAGGCTCCAGGTAAGCAGAACAACGTGGCGGCCTCCGGGCGTATCTTCATCGGGAGCGAAGGTACGGCCCAGAGCCGGCTGAACGCCCAGCAGCGAGAAGAGGTTTGAGGAGCCTCCGGCGGCCCGGACCACTTCCGGCAACTCCGCGTGCTCGCCTGTGAGATCGAAGGTATAGCGGCGCCACGCAGCCATATCCTGAAAGCCGTGGGTCTTCTGGCGCCAGTCGCGGAAATCCGCGGGCGCGACAACATTGAATTCCTCGGCGCTGGTGGCGCCGCGGAAATGCTCATAGACCATCACCAGATTTCCGGGATCGCGGAAAGGCAGCGGCTTGAGCAGCACTGCGCGCACGATGGTGAACAGGGAAGTGGTCGCACCGATGCCCAGGGCAATAACCAGAATGGCGACCAGCGAGAAGCCAGGCGAGCGGGAGAGAGTGCGGGCGCCATATCGTACATCGTGCACGAAACTTTCGATCCAATTCCAGCTCCAGCTGGACCGGGCCTGATCGCGCAGAAGCGCGGGGTTGCCGAAGCTGCGCAGGGCGGCGGAGCGGGCTTCCTCCGGACTCAAGCCACGGGCGATGTTCTCCGCGACCTGCTGCTCCAGGTGAAACTCCAGTTCGTCATTGAGCCGCGCCGTCGCCGTCCGGCGGCGAAACAACATCGACATGGCTACGCGAAATCGCTCCAGCCAGCGCATTTGCCTCTCCTGTTCTGCTATAGGCCCTCGACCACCAGGTTGATAGCGGTTGAGAGCCGGGTCCAGCTCTGCTTCTCCCGCTCAAGCTGCGCCCGTCCGGCGGCCGTCAGCGAGTAGAACTTGGCCTGACGGCCGGTTTCGGTCTCACTCCACTTGGCGCGTATCCACCCTTGCTGCTCCAGCCGATGGAGCGCCGGATAGAGTGAGCCCTGCTGCACTTGCAGGACCTCATTCGATATCTGCTGGATGCGCTTGGCGATGGCCCAGCCATGCTTCGGCTCGAGAGAGATGGTTTTGAGGATGAGCAGGTCGAGAGTACCCTGCACGAGATCGCTTGGTTTGCCCATACAATGATTATCTACACCAGCTTGTGTAGATAGTCAACAAACCCCTTTGTCATCATGGGTGGGCCGCCGAAACCGCAGATCTCTCCACTCCGCTACGGTCGAGATGACAAATTTTAGGTGCTGGGTGCCCCAGGTCCCGATTCTGGGACCTGGGATTTCACAGATCTCCGTTGAGGGAGCTATGAGCTCATTGCGGAATACTCGTGGATGCGGACACCAAGGCCTGCTGGATACGATAACCATTCCTGGTCCGCACATGGTATTTCTTCAGTTTGTCCCCCACCAGCCTTACCCGGATCGTGCGCCAGCCCTGGTTGGGATTTGGCTGCGGGTAGTAACTCAGCGTATAGAGGTGGGCCAGATCATTGCGGATCGAGGCAAATGCCCGTGCTTCGTCTCTCCAGGTTTTGGCAAAATAAGCTTTTCCGCCTGTCGCCTTGCTCATGCGCTCAAATACGGTGGAGGAGATCGGCTCTATCTGGGCTTCACGGGTGCTGATCATGTAAATGACCGTTCCCGTCGATTGAGCCAGCTCAGCTACATCTTCCGGGGGCACAACGCTGGCGTTGTCGGGGCCATTGGAGAAAACCACAACAACCTTCCGTCCGGTATGCGGAGCGGCATCCCGTACCGTCAACAGCAGGGAGTTATAGAGCGCCGCATCGTCTCCGGCCACTGTAGTGCGCACGCCGCGCAAAACCTGCGACCGATCGGCGGTCAGCGTGGACGCCCGTGAAAGGTCGCGGCTATAAGAATAAAACGCCAGTTTGCTGGCGCTCTCTAATGAGCGGACAAAATCTGCGATGGCATCCTGGGCGAAGGCAAAGCCCCGGTACATGTAGTTGCTGGTATCGAAGAGGATGAATACATTGGCACCGGCAGTCAATGAGCTGAGCGATGGAGCCGGGTCGGCCGCGGCGGGCGGGCGGAAGGAGTTAACCGGCTGCGCGATGGAATGGACCAAGGGCTTGGCGCCGGGCGTACCCGGCGCGGCAGTTTCATCCAGGCTGCGCGCCGGCGCATTGCCTTCTCCAAAAAAGGCGGCCTTTTCCGGGATTTTGTCCTCGGTAATTATGAAGTCCTGCGGACGCAGGCCGGTAACATAGTTCCCTTTCTTATCTGTCACTGCTACATCCAATTGCACCAGGTTGACATTCACGCGAATGTGCAACTCGTCGTCTTGGGCCGCTGCTAAGCTTCCGGAGCCAGTGAAGAGACCCAGAAAAAACCAGGAGAGTAGAAAATATCTGGTCGCCATAACCTTCCTGTTGAGCCCGCCTCGTCTCTCATAAGCCAGCTCGTGCTTGAAATTGATACTGCTTCACAACGGAGACCCGGGCAGACGAAAGCCTGCCCCAAAACGCCTAGCGCAAGTAACTCGCGTCCGCGGTAACTAGCGGCGCGATCTTTCCCTGGCGAAACTCCGCCCCTGTTTGTTGCATGGCCTGGAGCATTGCTTGCCAATCCTCGAAGTCATTGGCGAAGATCTTTGCCACCATGTCTTTGGTTAACTCGGGGACCAGGCGATTCAGCATCACCGGTGAATAGCCCATCTCATCCGCCAGGCGTCCCCAATACAGATTGCTGGAATCCCAGGACTCGGCGAACAGGCGGCTGGAATTACCTCCAAAGGGCGGAAACGGCTTTACACTGAGCAGTTCGCGGCCGTAACTCTGGGCCAGTATCGGATGGGGCACGCCGAAGTCTTTCGAGAGCCGCTCCTGGCTGACTTCCGCCGGATAGCGCCGGCTGAGATCGTCCAATTCCCGGCTTGCCGGGCCATAGGACGCTGCTTCCGCACGGTATTCCGCGCGAAATTCAGCCGCGAGATAAAAGGTGTCAGCGGGGAGCATTCGCGGAAGCACGCCGGCCGCCTGTCCAGTACTAAGCCCTTGCTCCACTCTTCCCAGCTCCTGGGGATCCATGCGATCGGAAAGAATGCTGACTACCTTGACGCGAAGCTCCTGGTTCTCTGCTGAGGCAGTCAAGAGTTCTTCGCCGGAGCGCTGGTAAAGGGTGACGGCGTGAAGTTCGTTGCGGCTCACGTTCCACCAGCGCGGCAGGATGGAGCTGACCAACAGGTCCGGCACCAGCGATTTCCATATCAAAGCCTGGACATTTTCCGGAGCGATGAAATCCTGTTCCGCTGTGGCCAGCGCGAAAGGCAAGTCGGCCAGGGACCCGGCCAGATAGGCTCCGCCGCCAGCCGGTGAACCGGCGTTGAATAACTGGGGCGCCTGCCAAGGTTGTTCGTCTCCGACAAATGTCTCTCCGGCAAAATCGTGGGAGCGCACAAACAGCGAGTTGCTCTGCAGAATTTGCGAGCCCGGCGGCTCATAATAGGCGTAATTCAAACCCACCAGCGTGTCCCTGAGAAATGGGGTAAGTTGGCCGCGGGCATCCTCCAGTTGCGCGGGTGAGCTCGGCGCCTTGACGACCCTGACCAAATCCGTTCGCAACTGCAATTCGGTATGACGATTGTCATAGACACCGGGAGCCCATCGCGTCTTTTCGGAGTTAGTAAAGATTGGACGCGGCATCTCGAATTCCCGAAGCTGTGCTGCCAGCGGTGTCAATTGATTGCCCAGCTGAGCTCCGTGCGCCATCTGGGTCAAACCGGTGTCCAGGCCGAATAACGTGTCGAGAGAGACTAATCGCTGGCTGTACAGAACCAGGCGCAGTTTATTCGCCAGTTGCTGATGGACCATCCGGCCTTCAGGGGTCTCCTGATGAGGACCCGCGAGCAGATCGACGAGTTCATCCTGAGTGCAGTCGGGCTTCCCGGTCGCTGCCTGCAAAACCGCTCCTAACGAGCTTCGGCCAGCATTGAGAAGCTGGACAGAGGAGGAAATCACCAAAAAGGGCTGGATAGTCTTCTGCCATGAATCGTTCAACTGGGCGTTCGGAATTTCTCCCTGGCGGGCCAGGATCTGCCATAGTCCGATATTTGCTTGAAGAATTCCCAGCGCGTTTCCGCGCAGGATATGGTTGTGGATGCCGTCAATGGCGCCGGTCGCGTGGACGAAGCTGGTAATGGACGAGTCGCTTAAATCCGGAAACTCGGCAAAGGTCGGATACCAACTGCCGATATCCGGAAATTTGCGGGCCAGCAGGAGAACAGTCTCCGGGGAGAGCTGCTTGCCCGCAGGCCGTCTGCTGTCCAGTTCCGAAAGCGTTAGATAGGCTTGCAGCGGGCCTGTATCCGTTTGCAACCGGGAAAAGGCGAACATTGCTTCCAGGAACTGCTCCGGACGGGTCCAATGGCCGTCGTGCCTGCCCCAATCATGAACAACCTTGAGATCGGTTTTTTGGCGAAGAATTTCCTTCCAGATCTCCAGATTTCCCGGGATGCGTGGTTCGCCGTTGGCTTCCCACTTCAGGCGGGTCACCAGAACCAGGAGCGCCGGGGCAGGCCGGAGGGAGGACTCGGCGGCGGCGCTATGAGTGTTCGGCGAGTGAAATGCCGAGTAGAGCTGCTTGAGCCGCGAGGGATCGGTGAAGTGGGCCTGCTGACTTTGCCGGACCCGCGACAGAGCGTCGTAATACGCGCTCAGCCATCCTCCGTCCTTTCCCAGCAGGCGGCCCACGAAGTCTCCAGGCGACTCTGGACTCGCTCCCACCAATTGCTTCCAGCCTGCCTCCCCAGCCGCTCCACCGGGTACAGCTACGTGTCCCGACCGGATACAAATCTGGCTTCCGTAGAAATCAAGGGCATCGGCCACGGGAAGCAATCTCCCTAATCCCGGAGATTGTTTCAGGCTAACGGCAGTGGCTGTGTCGATTTGCGCCATTCCCCAGTACAGACGGGCCAAGCTGGGCTGGTGCAGGAAAACTTCCGTGACATCTGGCTCGTTGGCACTCTTTGCCATGCTCAAGTTCATCCAATCGCTTTCATTGAAAAGCAATGGAACCTTGGAACTGTGATAGGCATAGCTGAACGGGATGTCTTTCTGGAGCGCCTCTTCAAGATCCATGAGAGGGAAGCCGGAATCGATAGTAAGGAAGGCCCTCTCCGGCTCGGCGGTCGCCAATGAGGCGCTCTTTTTTCCGCAACCTTCTCTTAGCCGGTAACCCAGGATCTGAAGCAATGGTCCTGCGCTGTCGCAGTTAGCCACGCGAATGGTTTCGTTGGCTCCTGCCAGCGCCTGTAACTCCCTTGCCTGATGCAGGTAACGGTCCACCAGGAGGAGAAACTCAGTCTCCCTGCCGCTCTGGTAGCCGAAGGTATAGACGTTATGAGCAAAAAAAGCCAGTACCCCGTCCGGAGGAGTATTTTGACTGATTCCGGCCATGCGTAAGAAGGAATGCAGAGGGCCGGGAATGGTCACGCTTTCTAAAGCGAGAGTCGCCGGCGTCGGCGGCTTTGAAGTCGTTCTCCCAGGCCGGCCGGGCGCTGGCGAGGCGGTCAGGGACGTGTCTCCGGCATAGGCGCAAGAACCGAGAGTCAGACAGAGGGAAACCGCTAAAACACAGGCTTGCGGACAAAGAGGAGACTTCATGGCGAACGCCCCTTTGGAGACTTCGAGATTTTTTTGCGACTCGTGCCCCGGTTACGGCACCAGCCGGTACTTATGGGAAAGTGGCCTGGTATGAACCTCGAAACCGCCATTTCATCAGAAGCTTTGTCTCAGTCGGCCGACGTATTACCTGCTATCTCGTGCCTCTTTCTGAGGTGACGGCAAAGATAACCTATCTCTTCCCGCAAGCCAAGAGCTTTGCACATTTTTTCGTACAACATTATTTATCCGCTTGGCTTTCACATAGTTTCCTCTTCCCGAGCTACTCTCCTTATGCACCGGATAACAACAACAAGAGCTGTTTCGTCTCAGCCGGGGTGAGTTTGTTCTCAATAAGTTAGGAAAAGAGTATTAACGGAGCCCAGAAACGCTCAGTCAGAGATTGAGCGATATAGAACGGGAAGCTTACCGCCCAGGCAAAGTTGCCTTCATCGCCGGGCGTTCTTTGATGGGGTAAACAATGGTTCCCACCCGGCCGCCCGGAAACCGGCCGCGGCTGGGTGTCGTGGCAACGCTATAATCGCCCCATGATTTCACCCAACTTTCCTGGCGGGCGGCTCAGAGCCGCTCAGATTTCCCTGGTGCTCGCGGGGATGGTGTCCGCGACCTGCGGATTCGCTCAAACTTTGCCCAAACAGGTCCGCCGCAATACTCCGCAGCAGGTAGTGGCGGAACACATGGCCGCTTTTAGCGCTTGCGACTGGAAGCGCCTGATGGCGCAGTTTCCCGACAATGTCGAATTCTTTGCGCCCAACGGAGTGGTGGTGCGCGGCCGCAAGGCTGTCGGCGAAATGTTCGCGAAGATCGTAAAGCCGCCGAAAGAGGGAGGGACCTGCGGATTGAAGATTACCGCCGAGCATACTTTTGCTGTCGGCGATGTAATCAACGTGCAATGGCGTGCGGATGCCCCGTTTCTGGCCGAGACTTACCGTGGAGCGGATGCATACGAGACCAAGGATGGTCTAATGGCCGCTCAGGTGACCACCTTCGATGCCGCAGCACTGAAGATGAAACGCTAGATGCTGTGGAATCCCAGGTTCCGGAATCGGGATCTGGGAAACCACAAACCTCGGCAGGGGGACCGGCCAAGCTTCGTAAGAACTCGGATTTCTGAAATGAATCGGTTGTTAAGTCCCGAAGGGACGGCACGAAAATAGCCCAGCACGTTAGTGCTGGGGAAGCTTCGGTCGTAAAGGGAAGTCCCGCAGGGACGACTGAATCATTCCCCGAATTTTCTGTCAATCTGTCAATGTTGTGACATGTCTCAGCCGTCCCTACGGGACTGGTCCTGTTTTCCCGCCAACCCAGCACTGGCGTGCTGGGCTATTTTCGTGCCGTCCCTTCGGGACTCATGTCGCTGCCAATTGTTGCCATAGGTCCAGAATTTTTCCGCAGCCTGTTTAACCGCTGAGAGAGCTATTCGCTGCGTAACGCAATTACGGGATCTACCCTTGCCGCCTGGCGTGCCGGCACATAGCAGGCAAGGACGGCGACTGCCAGTAGCATTCCGGCCACGGCGGCGAAGGTAATCGGGTCCATGGAGCCAATTCCATAGAGTTGAGAGGCCAGCGCACGCGAAGTAATCAGCGAGACCAGGAGGCCGAAGCCCACCCCGGCGAGAACCGGGCGCATTCCCTGGCGCACAACCAGCAGCAGAACCGCCGCTCGTGTCGCTCCCAATGCCATGCGGATGCCGATCTCGGCCCGTTGGCGATCGACAAAGTAGGCAACGACGCCGTAAATCCCGGCTCCGGTAAGAACCAGCCCGCAGAGACCCAGAAGGGTTAACAGGAGAGTATAAAAGCGAGCCGCGGAAATGGACTGTGCCAGTCTCTGATTCATGGTGCGGACATCGCCCAGCGGCAGTTCAGGATCGGTCCTTTTGAGCGCCGATTGCAGGATTTCCGAACCGGCAAGCGCATCCGTCCGGGTTCTGGCGGCCAGATAGAGAGACTGATCGGCCCAGTGCCAGGCATCGATCGATACCTGAGCGAAGGGCACATAGAGCACCGCCGGCGGCGCGGCCATCAGCCCGTCATCGTGTGCGTCCGCCACCACTCCCACGACCGTCCAGTTAAGCGAGCCGCTGTCGAACTCGGGAATCCGCAAGAGCTGGCCCACGGCGTCGCGGCCCGGCCAAAGCCGCCGTGCAAGCGTTTGGTTGATGAGCCCCACTTGGGCCGACCCGGCGCGATCATGCAAGCTGAACTCGCGCCCGTGAAGCAGCGGTATTCCCATGGTGGCGAAGTATCCGGGACTTACATACTCAAGCTCGGTCGAGAGTTCATCTTTCAATGGCGGGATAACCGCTGTCGGCTTCAGCATCAGGCCCAAGGCGCTCGCGCCCAGCGGAACCTTGGAGGTGAGCGCGGCAGAGCGCACGCCGGGCTCCTCCGCCAGAGCCTCGACAATACGCTGATAGACGCCCACAATTTGATCGGCCGTTTTGTAGTCGGTTAAGGGCAACGCCGTCCGCCCGGCAACCAGGCGATCGGAGGCAAACCCCGGGCGCACGTTCTGCGCTGCGATGGCTGTTCGTATCAGCAGCCCGGCCGCGACCAGCAGCACCAGCGCCAGGCCCACCTCAGTCGCGATATATACGTTCCTGGCACTATCCCGGGACAGCCCGGTCGCGCTGCGTCCGGCCTGTCCCAGTGCGCTCTGCAGGTCCAGCCGCGTCGCGCGCATGGCCGGCAACATTCCGCATAACAGGGTGCACGCAATCGCCAGTCCGAAGACAGCCAGCAGGACCGGGGCGTTTATCTCGGCCTCGCCAAGCCGAGGGACGACGGAGGCGCCCACCAGCTTCGCCATGCGCACCGAGCCTTCCGCCAGCAGCAGACCCAGGGCCGCTCCGCCCAACGCCAAGAGAAGCGTTTCGCTGAGGAGCTGGCGGATGATACGCGAACGAGTCGCGCCTAAAGCGGCACGGATCGTCAACTCCCGGCCGCGCCCCGCTCCGCGGGCCAGCAGCAGGAGCGCGACGTTGGCGCATGCGATTAGGAGGACCGAGCCTACTGCCGCCAGCAGGATCAAGAGCTGCTGGCGATAGCCGCCTATCAACTCCGATGCAAACTCGCGGACGCGAATGCTCCGCCCTCGATTCATCTCCGGATAGCGGGCCTCGAGGATGTGCGCCATAACCGCCATCTCGGCTTGTGCTTGTCCGAGGGTGCGATCGGGCCGCAGGCGTCCGAAGACGTAGAGCACGCCGCCGGTCCAGCTCATTTCGTCGCCGCTGATTGCCAGCGGAATCCAAAGCTGCTCTCCCTCGGAGCGCAGATCGAAGCCGGCCGGCATCACGCCTATTACCGTATAGGCTTCGCGGTTAAGGCGGATCTGCCGGCCAAGTATTCCTCGATCCCCTTGAAACCGCTCCTGCCATAGGCGGTGGCTCAGCACCACCAGATGGAGGCGCGGGGGACGGTCCTCGCCGCTGGTGAATGTACGGCCAAACAATGGCGACACGCCGAATATGGAGAAGAAATCGGCGGTCGCCTCGCCGCCCGGAATCTGGCTGGCGCTGCCTCCCTCGGAAAGCGTGAAAGTACTTCGCTCCAAAGCCGCCAATTGGGTGAACGAGCGGGCGCCGCTCCGCCAGCTATCGAAGTTGCGCGGCGTAACCTCATCGTCATGACCGTCCCGCGTGGACCAGACGCTGACGATCCGGTCCGGATCGGGAAAGGGAAGCGGCCGCAATACAACCGCGTCCAACAGGCTGAAGACCGCCGCCACCGCGCCTATTCCGATCCCCAGCGTAAGCACGGCCAGCAGAGTCGTGACCCAGCGATGCCGCAGTTGCCGTAAACCGTATGCAATGTCCTGGCGCCATCCGGCGAAGTACTCCGTTTTTCTTCTGCGCTGCTCGTTTTCTTCTCCCAGGCGCTCGCAGATCTGGCGCACTTCGCTCATGTCTCCGAACTGCCTCCGCGCCTCGGCGCGTGCCGCTTCAGCGCTCCAGCCCTGGACAACCAGTTCATCGATCTTGGCGTCAAGGTGGAAGCGTAGCTCTTCTTCCACATCCGCGCGCACGTCGGCGCCGAAGAAGCGGAGATAGCGCCGCCACAAAGGAGTGTGTGCCATTACGAACCCTCGGGCGCGGGCAGTTGGGTCGCCTGCAGTACCTTGGCCACCGCATCGGCATAGGCTTTCCAGGTTTTTACTTGCGCGCGAAGATGGCGGCGCCCTTCGGCCGTGAGCCGGTAAAATTTGGCGCGGCGGTTATTCTCAGATAGGCCCCACTCCGCCTCGATCCATCCTTTGGATTCCATCCTGTAGAGCGCCGGATAAAGCGCGCCTTCTTCGACCAGCAGCGCCTGATCGGTCTGCCGCCGGATCGCGCTCGCGATCGCGTAGCCGTGCAGCGGGTCCCAGGTCAGAGTCTTCAGGATGAGCAGGTCCAGCGTACCGCGGACCAGGTCAAGCTCCGGCTTTTCCAAACCAAGCCTCCCCTTAGATTTATAGGGGAAGTGTGCCACAACTCCCCTAAGATTTCAAGGGGAGAGTTTCAAGTCAGCTCGCCTGGGACCGCAAAGGCTTCATCGACAACGGCACCTAACTTTGTCATCTCTCCACTGCGCTTCGCCCGGTGGAGATGACAAATGAAGTGTAACGGCCAAACCAGCCTTCGTCCGGCTTGAATACATCGAGCTGCTGTTGCAGTACCGCCTTTCTTTCTGTCATTCCCGAAGGGAATCTGCTTCTGCCGTTTTTCCTCCAAACGCAAATCTGTTCCATTTTGGGCGAGGTGTCCCAGTTCGAGACAGCGCTCCGGATTTAACTCCATTGTGTCTTGTTGCCGGATTACAGGGTGAGGCACGGTAGAGATGCAAGGAGGCTCAAAGATGTTCAGCTATCGAGACCGAATTTGCGACACCAGTCGAGTCCAGCCGAAGAATGCCGATAAATTAGGCAACTTACATGGTTCCATTAAAAATAGGATTGCTTCTTTTGATATCGGCAGCCGCGGAACAATCGTGAGCATACACGCAAGCAAGACATGGCCGGGAAGTACCGTGAGGCAACGTATCGGTGACCCGGCGTGTACCGTTTCGCGGCTATTTTCAGCAACACCGGCGGCCGCCGAGCTTCACTCTATGAACAATTTCTACCTTGGATGGTAAACATGCAGGAAATTCGACGAGTTCAAAAGAGGTCGCGGCCAGTGAGTCTTCCGCCGCAATCCATTTCTTCGCTGGTGCTTCCGCTCCCCGATGGTAGGAGTAGCCCGGCGGCCCTGTCTAAACTCTCCCAACCGCAAGACACCCGCAGCTTGAGCGCGGAACAAGAACAGCTCATGGTCGATCACCTCCCGATCGTGCGCTTCATCGCCCGGCGCATCCACGAGCGGCTGCCCCAGCATGTCTCGATCGAGGATTTGTTCAGCGCCGGCGTGGTGGGACTGATGGATGCCTTCAGCAAATTTAATCCCGCCAAACAGGTCCAGTTCCGCAGCTATGCGCAGTTCCGCATCCGCGGCGCGATTTTGGATAGCTTGCGTACTCTGGATTGGAGTCCGCGCGAGCTGCGCCGCAAGGGAAGGGCAGTCGAGCAGTCTATCCAAACCCTTACCGGCCGGCTCGGACGCGCCCCCAGTGAGGCGGAGATCGCACAGGAAATGGCCATGGGGTTAGCCGAGTATCAGAATCTGCTTGGCGAGCTCAGGGGCCTGGAAATTGGAACCCTGCACTCCGAGCGGATGGAAGATTCGGGCGAAGAGGAGCTGGCCTACTTACCCAACCGGCCCGAGGACGATCCTCTGTTTCGCTGCCTGCACGGGGAGATGAGGCAGAGGCTGGCGGACGCGGTCGGCGCCCTTCCCGGGCGCGAGCGGCTGGTCATGACCTTGTATTACTACGAGGAGCTGACGATGAAGGAGATTGGCCTGATCCTGGGAGTTGTCGAGTCCCGCGTTTCTCAGCTCCATGCCGCCGCGGTGCTGCATCTTCGCTCCAGGCTGGCTGACTTGGGCGGCCGGCAAACGAGCCGCGAAGACAAAAGCCAAAAGCGGTGAGTCGGTTGTATTACAAAGGTGCCCAAAACGTGTTCTTATGATGCTACCCTGTAGAGGTTGCCGAGTGCTTCGAGCAGCCTCTTGAGCGGCGGCATATGGAACTTGATCGCGTGCCCAGTCAATCCGGCGATTCGCGTAAAACAGCGCCCGTCAAAACAGTGGCACCGCGCCCAGCGCCGAGCCGTTCGAGGAAGATAGCGCGCATACGCAAGGCCATCGCCGATGGATCCGATGATGTATCTGCTTCCGATGTCGCCGGCAAGCTGATCGAACACATGCTCGAGCCGTAAAGTACGAGTGATGAAGTCGAAGTCTATGATCCGATTCATGCGCGCGCCGGCGGTGCTATTGGTGGTTCTTCTGCTGGTAGTGCCCTCATGGTCGGTTGCTTGCAGAGTGTCCTGTGACCTGGAGCAGGGTTGCTGCACGAATTCAATGCATCACACTTTCTCCAGCCCCTCGTGCATGGGGGCGCCTTGCCATCTCGGCAATATCCTGGTTGAGCCGCGAGGCGGCGCCCAGCCGCCTTTATCGGTTGTCTCCACCCTCACCCCCATTCTTTCTTTAGCAATTCATCTCCCGGCGCAATCGAACGTTTCATCCTTCCAGCGTTATCGGCCAAGCGCCTCCCCGCCCGATTACGGCCCCTACGACCCCTTGATCAGCAAACTTCGCGTCTAGTCCCACTGCCGTTTGTTGTTGTACATACGGCGGGTGCCCCAGGTCCCGATTCTGGGACCTGGGATTCCAAAAATCTGGGGCGCCCGGTTCTGTAACTGACGCAAATCAACCGGGGAGAACTATGTCAAGGGAAAAGAATACGGTTATCAGCCGCCGCCGCTTGGTGCAGGGATTAGCCGCTGGTGCAACATTTGCAGCGCTCGATTGGAGCGGATGGCGCGCCTTCGGCGAGGGGTCGCCGCATACTCCGGCAACACTTACCGGGAAACACTTCGAGCTAACCATCGATTCACTTCCGGTGAACTTTAGCGGACGCCATTCTTTAGCCACTGCGGTCAATGGTTCCGTGCCGGGACCGATCCTGCGATGGCGGGAAGGCGATACAGTCACTGTGGCAGTAACCAACCGCCTCAAAACGCCAACCTCGATCCACTGGCACGCCATCCGGCTGCCCGCGAATATGGACGGAGTTCCCGGCTTGAGCTTTGCCGGTATTGCGCCTGGCCAGACCTTCCACTACCGCATACCGGTGGTGCAGAGCGGCACCTACTGGTATCACAGCCACAGCCGCTTTCAGGAGCAGACCGGATTGGTCGGCGCGCTCATCGTGGAGCCGCGCGAAAAAGATCCTTTCGAGTTTGATAGGGAATACGTAATTGTTCTCTCCGACTGGACGGATACCAATCCTGAAACCATCTTCAGCAATCTGAAGCAACAGAGTGATTACTACAACTACAGTCGCCTCACCGTTCCCAACTTCTTCTCCGAGGCGAAAACGAAGGGCCTCAGGCGAACAATTTCAGAGCGCCTGGTCTGGGCCCGGATGAATATGAGCCCAACCGACATTTCCGATGTATCGGGTGCAACCTATACCTATCTGTTAAACGGGAATGCTCCGAATGCGAATTGGACCGGAGTGTTTCAACCCCATGAACGTGTGCGTCTCCGCTTCATCAATGCCTCATCCATGACTTTTTTTGATGTTCGGGTGCCCGGTCTGCAAATGACAGTGGTGCAGGCCGACGGTAACAACATTGAGCCGGTCACGGTGGATGAATTTCGCATTGGTGTCGCCGAGACCTACGACATGATCGTGCAGCCGAAAGACAATGCCGCCTACACCGTCTTCGCGCAGGCCCAAGATCGCAGTGGCTACGCGCGAGGCACACTCGCTCCCAGGATGGGGATGACGGCCGCGGTTCCTCCAATGGACCCGCGTCCCATGCGCACCATGGTGGATATGGGCATGGGCAACATGGCGGGCATGAACATGTCCGGCATGGACCGGATGAAAGAGAAAGATATGCCCCCCGGAATGAACATGGGCGATCAGCCTTCGGCGGGCATGAATATGGAACCCCCTGCAGCCGCGCGCGGCATGAAGGGAGCGGCTGACATGGAGATGGGGAGCAGAACGGGAACCACGCCCTTTCCTCAACCCGGCCGAAACACCATGCCTCTTATGCCTTCGTCCGCGACCCCGAACGTCGGAGCCAACCTCCAGCCATCCAACCCTGTGCGGATGCGCATAGGGCCACAAGTGAACCAGGTGGCAATGCACGTAAGCGAGCGGTTGAGCGATCCGGGAGATGGTCTGAGTGGCAATGGCCGACGCGTGCTGACCTACGCCGACCTTCGCGCCCGCTATCGCGGAGTGGACGGCAGGCCGCCTACGCGTGAAATCGAGCTGCACCTCTCAGGAAACATGGAACGCTATATCTGGGGATTCAACGGCCGGAAGTTCTCCAGCGCCGAACCGATCGAATTGAAGCTGGGCGAGCGGGTGCGATTCGTCCTCATCAACGACACCATGATGGAACATCCCATCCACCTTCATGGCTTGTGGAGTGAGTTAGAGAACGGGCATGGAGAGTTCAATCCCTATAAGCAGACCATTGTCGTGAAGCCGGCGGAGCGGGTGAGCTACCTGGTAAGCGCGGATACACCCGGTCATTGGGCCTATCACTGTCATCTGCTCTATCACATGGAGGCGGGAATGTTCCGCACGGTGGTGGTGTCATGAAAGCTCGAACCAAGTTTGATTGCCATGCCTTCCATATCTGCGGATTTATCATTGTTGGGCTGCTGTCGTCTTTCTACGCACCTGCGGCAGCCGCACAGGCGTCGGCCCCGCAACCGGCTGGCAAGGTAACTGCCTCCTTGCCTGGTCTGGAACCGCCCGTTATGGACAACCAGGTCTTCGCTCACGTCTTGTTTGACCAGTTCGAAGGCCGCACCAACGGCCCCGACAACCAACTTCGATGGGATGGGGAAGGGTGGATAGGAACCGACATGAACCGCCTCTGGCTTAAGTCGGAGGGATTCGTCGGTCAAAATACAGTTAGCGACGGCGATCACGAAGCGCTCTACGATCGTCCGATTCTGCACATGCGGTACTTTGACGCCCAAGCCGGAATACGCGCAGATTTGGATTCAGATCCTAGCCGCGCCTGGGCCGCGCTAGGCATCGAGGGACTTGCGCCGTACTACTTCCAGTTTGCGCCAACTCTCTACATCCGCAACGGCGGCCATATCGCAGGCCGCGTGACCGGCTCCTACGACTTATTGATTACCGACCGATGGATCGTTCAGCCGGAAGCGGAGTTGAACTTCTACAGCAAGGACGACCCTGCTCGCAAGACCGGATCGGGTTTCTCGGAGTTAGATGCAGGCGTGCGTTTGCGCTACGAACTCAGGCGCAAATTCGCGCCCTACATAGGATTCGCCTATAACGGGAAATACGGCAATACGGCCAGCTATGCTCATCGGGCGGGAGAAGCCACAAGCGACCCCCGCTTCGTTTTCGGACTTCGGCTCTGGTACTGAGCAGCTTGTCGTTGTACACGGTGGGTGCCCCAGGTCCCGATTTTGGGACCTGGGATTGTTCGAGATGCGTGGAATCCCATATCTGACGCAAAGTATGCACAGTATGCGCCAGATATGGGGCACCCGGATTCTGTTACGCCCAGGAGTCTGTTGCACGATTGGCCTGGAAGCAGGGATTTCTCCGGCAGGGTAAGGGCTCTTCGACGCACAAGAAATGGAGGGACACGGTGCTCGCGGTAATCGCTCGCGCACTCTTAATGGCCGGAACCATGGCATGGGAGATCCTATGGGCTCTCATCCTGGGCTTCGGCTTGTCGGGCGTCATCCAGGCGGTCGTCTCCAAAGAAGAGATGAGCCGATTGCTGCCCGACGATTCTCCGAAAACGATTGCGGTTGCCTGCGGACTGGGAGCGGCTTCCTCCTCCTGCTCCTATGCCGCCGTCGCCTTAGCACGATCGATGTTCCGCAAGGGCGCGAACTTTACCGCAGCGATGGCTTTCCAGTTCGCGTCCACCAACCTGGTTCTCGAGTTGGGAATCCTGCTCGCCGTCCTGATGGGCTGGCAATTCACCCTCGCCGAGTTCACCGGCGGTCCGCTGATGATCGTCATTCTGGTTTTGCTCTTTAAGGTGTTCCTGACTCCGAAGATGGTTGAAGAGGCCCGCCAGCAGGCCGACAAAGGGCGGCAGGGCCGGATGGAGGGCCATGCGGCGATGGATATGTCGGTGCATGAAGGCACGGTATGGCAGCGCATGACCTCGAGCCAAGGGCGCACCGCTATCAGCCATTTCTTCGTGATGGATTGGGCATCGGTATGGCTCGACATCGGCGGGGGCCTGCTGATCGCCGGAGCGCTTGCAGCCTGGGTGCCTAAGCACTTCTGGCAGGGGTTTTTCTTCGCCGGTCATCCGCTTCTGGCAAAACTCTGGGGACCGTTTGTCGGTCCGCTGGTGGCTATCGTTTCCTTCGTCTGCTCCGTAGGCAACGTTCCCCTGGCTGCGATCTTGTGGAATGGCGGCATAAGTTTTGGCGGCGTGATCGCTTTCCTCTTTGCCGACCTCATCATCCTGCCTATCCTGAATATCTATCGCAAATATTATGGATTGAAAATCAGCGCCTTCCTGCTCGTGATTTTCTATCTTTCAATGTCTGCCGCTGCGTTGATTGTCGAATTCGTATTCGGGGCGTTGCACCTCATTCCGCAGCAGCGCAACGCGCGCATTGTTGAAGAGGCCATTCGCTGGAATTACACTACCTGGCTGAATATCGCGTTCTTGATTCTGGCCGCGCTGCTGGTCTGGCGGTTCTTGAAGACGGGCGGCCCTGAGATGCTGCGCATGATGAGCTCGCCCGAAAACGGCAAACACATGGAGACTCACTCGGCGCATGACCATCCTTCTTCTGAATAAAAACAAAAATAAATATTGGATACGTCGCATCCAGCGGCATCTGAGCTTGGCGGCATCGGCGGCCTTCCTGGTGTGGATCGCCTATCTGGCTACGCCCCCGCCCGACATTCGCCATCGTTTGAGCATGAGCACGGCTTACGCCGCCCTGGCTCTGCTTGTTGCTTGCCTTTCGCTGGGGCCGTGGAATATTCTGCGCCGGCGTCCCAATCCGGTCAGCTTCGATCTTCGCCGGGATATGGGAATCTGGGCCGGCATTCTCGCTCTCCTGCACACCGGCATAGGACTCACTGTGCACCTCCGCGGCCGCATGTGGATGTACTTTTTCGCGCGGCTCCATCCCCTGGCGCTGCAGAAAAGTGCATTCGGCTTTGCCAACTACACCGGACTTGGCGCCGCGTTTCTCTTCTGCATGCTGCTCGCCATATCGAACGACCTTTCCCTGCGCGGATTAGGGCTCCGGCGGTGGAAGTCTTTCCAGAGATGGACGTATGCCGCCGTCGGATTGACGGTGATCCATGGCATCGCCTTTCAACTGGTTGAAAAGCGCCGCATCCCTTGGGTGATCCTCTTCGCTCTGCTCTCAGGCGCGGTCATTGTGGTCCAGGCTGCAGGATTTGCGCGCCGGCGATCCGCCCGTGAATAGGGAATGCGAGTGCCCAGGCTCGCGAAACCGGGGTCCCCGGCAAGCGAAGCTTGCTGGGGTGGGAAACCGGGGTCCCCGCCAAGCGAAGCTTGCTGGGGTGGGAAGCAAGCCTGGGGTTTTTCCGCTACTCCCCGGCGCGGATAGGATCGATATACTCGACATGAGGATCGTGGAATGACGGCGGCCATCCGCTTTCTGTGGAATGCGACGCGGGGACACCGGCTCACGCCCTGGCGCAGCGAATATCTCAAGTGGCGGATCGAAACCTATTCCGGCAAGAACGCCGCAACCATCGATGCGCGCGCCTTCTTCCAATTCCTCTGGCGGGAAAAACTGCAGTTGCTCCGCTTTCTTAGCTGGACAAATGACTTTGAATCCCGCACACGGATTCGCCCTTGAACCCCATCGGCCCTTTGTTGCTGCTGATTTTGCCGCTCGCTATTTTCTCTCCGCCGGCCTCTGCAGGGCAGGCGGCGGAGCCGACCATTCATGTCCAGACATCTGAAGTGTTAGTGCCGACCCTGGTGGAGCAGCCGAAGGGAAGAGAAATCCTATACGGGCTGGGTCCCAAGGACTTTCAATTGACCGACAACGGAGTGCCGCAAGATCTGCATGTCGATGACGATCTGGATAACGAGCCGGTGGCGATCGTCCTCGCCGTCGAGAAGGGGCGGATGGCGGAGCTCGAATTCAGCAAGATCGAGCGCATGTCCTCCTTGATCGATCTTTTTCTCGGCGATGGACAAAGCCAGGCGGCCCTGGTGAGTTTTGACTCCAAGCCGCAGACGATAGCCGGATTTACCCGGGATTCCAACCTCATCGGCCAGGGGCTCAGGCGCCTTCAGCCGGGCGACGGCGGGGCGGCGATTTTCGACACCGTCGCCTATTCTGTGAATCTGCTGGAGCAGCAGCCGCAAAATTATCGCCGCGTCCTGCTGCTGATCAGCGAGACGCGCGATCACGGCAGCCGGCAGGTGAACCCGCAGGGACTGGTGGAGAAGATCGGCAGCAGCAATACTCTGGTCTTGAGCGTGAGCTTCTCGCCCTCCAAGGCTCTGCTCCTGAATGACCTGAAGAACGGCGGTCAATCCGCCGGGGTGGGCGATCTGCTGACTCCGTTACTCATGGCCATTCAGGCCGTGCGCAAAAATGCCGCCCGGGAGATTGCCGTCATGAGCGGCGGAGAATATGCCCCCTTCACTACCGAGCGCGCCTTTGAAGACCGCATCCAGGAAGTGGCCAAGCATGCAAGGAACCGCTACCTCCTGAGCTTTCGTCCCACGAACAATGCTCCCGGATTGCACACTCTCGATGTTCGCTTGACCCAGGACTACAACGCCCGCGTGGTGGCCAGAACCAGCTATTGGGCCGAGAGCAATCCGGAGGCTCAGTCCAACCGTTAAACGCGGATGAATCTCTAACAGCAACCGTTCTGGTAGTTGTTTCTTGACTCCTTGCATCGCCTTGGCCGGGGATGCATCCAAACGTAAGCGCGCCTGGCAGATGCCGGGGAATAAGGAGAATTGATGAGCGAAACAGCCAGGCTTACAGCAAGCGATGGCTTCCAGTTGGGCGCCTATGTGGCCAAGCCGCAGGGAGAACCTTTGGCGGGGTTAGTGGTGATCCAGGAGATTTTTGGGGTGAACGCGCACATCCGCTCGGTGGCGGATAAGTTCGCGCGGCACGGCTTCCTTTCCGTGGCGCCGGCGACCTTCGATCGAACGGAGAGAAACGTAGAGCTTTCCGACCAGGGCGAGGACATGCAAAAAGCCATGTCTTTCATGCAAAAGTTCAAGATTGAGGATGCGCTGAAAGATCTGGACGCGGCCTTGACCTATGCCAGGCAGCAGACCGGTAAGGCAGCCATGACCGTGGGCTTTTGCTTGGGCGGAACCCTGGCCTGGTTGACCGCAACCCGGCTGACTCCGGCCGCGGCGGTCGGTTATTACCCCGGCCAGATCGCCAAGTTCGTCCAGGAAAAGCCGCGCTCCCCGGTGATGCTGCACTTCGGACGAGAAGACTCACACATCCCTCAGGCCGATATAGACCTGGTCGAGAAAACTCATCCCGAAGTGAAAGTCTTCCGCTATGACGGCGCGGGTCACGCCTTCAACAACGATACCCGCAGTACCTACAACGATCAGGCGGCGCTATTAGCCTTTGGGCGAACCGTTGAATTTCTCAAATCGCACGCCGGCTAATTCTTTCGGGTGACCCGCGGCTGCGAGGCTTGAACGGCAACCGCACCCGATTTGTCGTCTCGACCTGCGCGCTGCGGAGTGGAGAGATCTGCGGTTTCCCACCCTTCGCACGGAACAGCGCCGTGCGAAGGATGGGGCACCCTCGATTGGTGGCGGTCTTGTTTCCATACTTTGAGCAGATATAGGGGTGGGAGACCACAACACTCCGCAGAGCAGGCTTTCCATGAGGATTTTCGACGGAGTGTTCATAGCGGCTCATCCATGAGGATGAAAATTGGGTTGAGGAAGGCTTGGTTGGCAATTACACCTAATTTGTCATCTCGACCGGAGCGAAACCGGGGTCCCCGGCAAGCGAAGCTTGCTGGGGTGGGAAACCGGGGTCCCCGGCAAGCGAAGCTTGCTGGGGTGGGAAGCGGAGTGGAGAGATTTGCGGTTTACGTGTGTAACCGCTGACCTTGTATGTGGATGCGATTTGTGGAATCCCAGGTCCCAGAGTCGGGACCTGGGGCACCCAGGATTTGTGGTCATCTTTTGGAAAACCGCAGATCTCTCCACTCCGCTTCGGTCGAGATGACAAATTTATAGTAGGGCGTTGATCGAAATTAGCCGCGAGGAGCGACGACACTATGGCAGCAAGCACCACCATGGACTCCGCGGCTGCCAATGCGATGGCTTCGTGGAAGCCGAAAGCAAACCCCTGGATCATCGCCGCCAGCGTGGCCTTGGCCGCGTTCATGGAGGTGCTGGACACATCCATCGCCAACGTCGCCCTCCCCCATATCGCGGGCAGCCTGGGAGCGAGCTTCGACCAGAGCACATGGGTCCTGACCTCCTACCTGGTGGCCAACGCCATTGTGCTGCCTATGGGCGCCTGGGCGGCAAGCGTCATCGGGCGCAAGCGCTTCTTCATGCTCTGCATCGTGATCTTCACAATCAGCTCGTTTCTCTGCGGGATAGCGCCCACCCTGGCGTTGCTGCTGATTTTCCGCGTCTTCCAAGGTGTCGGCGGCGGCGGCTTGCAACCCATGGCGCAGGCCATCATGGCCGATTCCTTTGAGCCCAGTAAGCGCGGCCTGGCCTTTTCCCTCTATGGGATTGTCGCCGTCCTGGCTCCTTCGATCGGGCCCACTCTGGGCGGGTGGATTACCGACAACTATTCCTGGCACTGGATCTTCTACATCAACATCCCGGTGGGGATTCTGGCCCTCTTTCTTACCCAGCGCCTGGTAGAAGATCCTCCATACAACAAGCCGGACCGGAAGAATCTCTTCCGCATCGATTACATCGGTTTGTCACTGCTGGTCATCGCCATGGGTGCATTGCAGATCACGCTGGATAAAGGCGAAGAGAAGGATTGGTTCGGATCGCATTTCATCGTCACCTTCGCCGTCACCTTTATCGTTTCCTTCATCGCCCTGATTGTGTGGGAGTTTCGCGCGGAAAGGCCGTTGATGGATTTGCGCCTCTTTCGGCAAAGGAACTTCGCCGCATGCGCCTTTCTCATGCTTCTTACCGGAGGCCTGCTGAATGCGACTACTGTGCTGCAGCCTCAGTTTTTACAAACGGAGCTGGGGTATACGGCCACTGTAGCTGGTCTTTCCCTTTCCGGTGGCGGCTTTGCTCTGTTGCTCGTGATGCCGATGGCCGGCCAGGCAGTGAGCCGGTTTCCGGCGCGGAATCTGATTGCCCTGGGTTTCGCCATCTTTGCGATTTCCTACTTTTTTACGGCAACCCATCTGAGCCTGCTGCTCAGCTTTTCGCTTCGCCTCCTGGCTGCGCATCCTCCAGGTGGTGGCGATTCCTCTGGTGTTTATCTCCGTAACCACGGCCGCCTATTTTGGCATACCGTCGGAGAAGAACAACCAGGTAGCCGGCCTGATCAACTTTGTTCGAAACATCGGCGGGCAGCATTCTAATATCCCTCACCAACGCCATGGTCACAGAGCGGGGACAATCACGCCAGGATCAGCTTTCGAAATACCTCAACCCCGCAAGCCGCAACTACCAGCAGCAAATCAAATCCCTGCGCGACGTCTTCGATACCAGCGCCGGGCACTCGAATTCACTGCACTTGGCCCAAGGGCAAATCTACAATCAGCTTCAGGGCCAGGCTCAGGTCCTGGCCTATGTCGATGTGTACTTTGTGCTTGGTGTCGCCGCCATGCTGATGATTCCGACGGCCTTCCTCTTGACTAAGAACCGCCCCAGCGGCGAGCGGGCTGTGATGATGGAGTAAGGCGAGCACACGGTGTGGAGCACTTGGTTTTTCCCGTGTCGCCCACTTATGATTGCCGCAGTCCATGACCGAGACCAGGACCCAGACCAGGATCTCGACCCCGACCCGCGAAGCCAGCCCCCAGCCAACCGCCGTCGCGGAGCAGGGATCTTCCCGCTGGCTTTCCGCGGTGGCGTGCGCCTGGTTTCTGCTCGCCGTCCTGCTGCTCATATTTCTGTATAGCCGCGTCTTCAACATGACCCTGGACGGTGATCTTCACGACTGGGCGAGCACCAACCTGATGACCCAAGCCCGCTCTTTCCTTGAAATTGGGCCCTGGCGCACCCACTTCGTTCCGGTTCAGAACAATCCGCCGCTAGGCCGCGATCCGGACGTATATCTTCACTGGCCTCCGCTAATGCCGCTGCTTGTTTCCTTCTCCATGCGGATTGTTGGGGAAAGGGAGGCGGCGGGCAGAATCGTTGTCTTGCTGGTAAGCCTGATTACCGCCTCGCTGCTCGTGCTGCTGGGCAGAACTCTCTACAACCTGCGAGTAGGGATGCTGGCGGGATTTTTCTATCTGACCGCGCCTGCGATCTACGATGGCGGCCGGGTAATTGTGCAGCCGCCTCTGGCCGATGATGTTTGCCGTCGCCGCCGTGCTCTTCTATGCTCTGGCATCTCTCACGAGAAGTGGCGCAAATTTTGGGCGGCGGCAGGGGTGATCTCGGTGGTGCTGATGGTCCTGGCCTCCTGGGATCCCCTCTTTATGCCTCTGGGTCTGTTGTTAGCGGCGATCTACGTGCGCGACCGGTTCAAGATCAAACTTGCCGCCTGGTATCTTGCAGCAGCAGGGCTGACGTTTGCCCTTATTCAAGCCGATTACATCCTGAGTTATCCGGCGCTCTTCGCCGATCAGGTGGCCACCATCGGCTATCGCATGGGCCTGCCGTTCAAAGCGCCGTCCGTGGTCCGGCTGCACGGCATCGTCGACCAGGTGGGCTACAAGATCCAGTTTTCCGCCTTAACCTCATTCGTCAACCAGTTCAGCAACCTGCTGAGGTATTTCGGTCCCTTCGTCCTGCTGGGCGGGTGTCTCTTCCTGGCAATCTGGCGGCAGCCGGCGCTGCGCCGGGATGAGAAGAGACTGCTGATCGTCGGAGGGCTCTGCTTCCCGTGGATTCTCTGGGCCGTGGTGATGCGCCAGTACATGGGCATACACGCCTTCACGCTGGTGCTGGCGGCTCCATTCCTGGCCTTCGCTGCCGGGCTTACCCTGGATGAAGTCTTTGCCTGGCTGCTGCAGCGGCGGGAATGGCGCGCGGCGCTTTGGGTCATGGCCCTGGTGCTGCCCTTGCTGGTATTTCATAGTGCGTTGCAGGCTGCGATTCACGTCCGGGAACGGTTCACAAAACCGGAGTTTCGCGACCTTTCCACGCTGGTGGAACGGGAAACGCCGCCCAACGCGGTCGTGCTCTCGCCTGAGCTGTTTTCGAACCCCGTCTATTATTCGAAGCGGCACATCGTGCGCGGGATCGACTCGGCATCATTGCTCGATCAGGCAATTGGCCAAGCCCATGCCGCATTCCCCGGCTCTCCTCTCTATTTGGCAGTCCGGAAAAGCGACCAGGGTGGACTTGGTCCGGCGCTGGCTAAGATGACCCCGCTGGCGGCCTTAGGAGACTCGGCGATCTACCCCTTACATTGAGATCTATGGCGGCGACGCTAGAGATGTTTGAAGTGGGGATCCATAAGCCACCACAAATCGAGGGTGCCCCATCCTTCGCACGGCGCTGTTCCGTGCGAAGGGTGGGAAACCACAAATCCCAGCCTCTGGCCACCTCGCCGCGATGGACGCAAAATTGCCGACCATGTTACTCTTGGACAGACACTTAGAGAGTGGACTCGACAAAGATATAGAGGAGCAACGCACCGCTGTGCTGGCACCTGCAAAGAAAACCGAGGTTATTACGCGCTTCCGCGCCCATGAGAGTGACACGGGCAGCCCGGAAGTGCAGATTGCGATTCTCAGTGAACGGATCGGCGAACTGACTGAGCACTTCAAATTACACAAGAAGGACCACGCTTCACGGCGGGGTCTGTTGATGCTGGTGAGCAAACGCCGCCGTCTGCTGGACTATCTCAAGACCAACAACTCCGACCGCTACCGGGACGTCATCGGTAAGCTTGGCATCCGCAAATAAGCAAGCGAGCCACGCATATTCACTTAATAGAGCGAAATGACGGTACCGGGCCTCTATCGAGGCATTCGTCGTCAAGCTTCCCGGATAAGATTCGTGCAGCCGTGGCGTTCACGGCAATCGAGCGCAGAACTCGCCGGGAACGCATTCCCGTCCCCGGTCACTTCTTAGAAAGCGCTCTCTCCTTCAAGCAGTACCGCGAGAACCCGCGGGAAGTAACAGCCGAGGCAAACCGGTTGAGCGACATGCCGATATGCGACGAATATGCCGTCCTCCCGAATCTTTTGCCCTTGCAGACTCGGCTCCGGAAACTTTTGAAATGAGGAATTTATGAAACAAGAAGTTACTGTCGAGCTTGCCGGTGGCAAGCGTCTGACCTTTGAAACCGGCCGCATGGCCAAGCAGGCCTCCGGCGCGGCGCTGGTTACCCAGGGAGACACCGTCGTCCTGGCCACCGCGGTAGCCGCTCCCGAACCTAAAGAAGGACTGGATTTCTTTCCCCTGACCGTGGATTATCGCGAGTACACCTATGCCGGAGGCCGAATTCCCGGCGGATTTATCAAGCGTGAAGGACGGCCCAGCGAGCGCGAAGTCCTCACCTGCCGCCAGATCGATCGCCCCATCCGCCCCATGTTCCCGGAAAACTTTCGCAACGAGACTCAGGTCATCGCCCTGGTCATGTCCGCGGATAAGGAAAACGATCCCGATATCATCGGCATCAACGCGGCCGGTGCAGCGCTGGCGCTTTCTGATATCCCTTTCGGCGGCCCCATCGGAGCAGTGCGCGTGGGCGTAGTGAACGGCGAGTTTCAAGTCAATCCGACCTACGCCGAACGGCTTGAAAGCAAGCTCAACATTACCGTCGTCGCTACCAAAGACGGCATCGTGATGATCGAGAGCGGCGGCCAGGGAGTCAGCGAGGAGCTGGTGGTCGACGCCATCGAATTCGGCCATCAGGAGATCAAGAAAATCTGTGCCGCCGTCGACGAGCTGGTGGCCAAAGCGGGCAAGACGAAGCGAGAAGTCCCTCCGTCCGACTTCGATCAGCAATATTTCGATCCGTTGGAAGCCAAGGTCGGCGCCCGCTTGGAAGACGCGCTGGATACCAAGACCCATCCCAAGGCGGAAAGCCACTCGCTGGTCAAGCAGATCAAGGACGAGCTGGCTAAAGAGCTTCCCGAGGGTGACCCCGATGCCAAGAAGAAGCTGTCGAAGTACCTTGAAGCCTTGCGCGAGAAGATCTTCCGCGACCAGGTAACCAGGAAGCGTGTGCGGCCGGACCGGCGCGCATTCGACGAGATTCGCGAGATTACCATCGAAATCGGTGTCCTGCCTCGTACCCACGGCTCAGCCCTGTTCACCCGCGGGGAGACGCAGGCCCTGGTCACCGCGACCTTGGGCACCACGGACGACCAGCAGCGGCTTGAGTCCTTCCAGGGCGAGCAGCGAAAACGCTTCATGCTGCATTACAACTTCCCCCCTTTCTCCGTAGGTGAAGTCGGCCGCATGACCGGCGTGGGCCGGCGTGAAATCGGTCATGGAGCTTTGGCGGAGCGCGCCATCTCCGCCGTGCTGCCCGGCGAGGACGAGTCGCCCTATACCTTGCGCGTCGTCTCCGACATTCTGGAGTCGAATGGCTCCTCTTCCATGGCCACCGTGTGCGGCGCCAGCCTGGCGTTGATGCAGGCCGGTATTCCTCTGAAAGCCTCCGTGGCCGGTATTGCCATGGGACTGGTCAAGGAAGGCGATCAATATGCCATCCTGACCGACATTGCCGGAGCGGAAGACCACTACGGCGATATGGACTTCAAAGTGGCGGGCACGCGTGAAGGCATTACCGCCCTGCAAATGGATATTAAGATCAGCGGCATTACCGGGCAGATCATGCGCGAAGCCCTGGAGCAGGCTCGCCACGGGCGCTTGTTCCTGCTGGACAAGATGGACGCCGTGCTCGGCAGCGCCAGCGCCGAGCGGTCGAAGTTTGCCCCGCAGATCCATACGCTGCAGATTCCCACCGACAAGATCCGCGACCTGATCGGACCGGGCGGCAAGACCATCCGCGGCATCATCGAAGCCACCGGAGTCAAGATCGACGTTGATGACACGGGACGCGTCAATGTCGCGTCGAGCGATGAAGATGGTCTGAAAAAGGCCCTGGAAATGATCAGCAATCTGACCGCGGTGCCGGAGGCGGGCAAGACCTACCTGGGCAAAGTGGTTCGCCTGGCTGAGTTCGGCGCCTTTGTCGAGATCTTTCCCGGAACCGACGGACTGCTGCACATCAGCGAAATTGCCGAGCATCGCGTCAAGGACGTCAAGGACGAGTTGCGCGAAGGCGATCAGGTTCTGGTGAAGGTGCTGGGCATAGAAGGCAACCGCATCAAGCTCTCGAGAAAAGCGCTGCTCCGGGAGCAGCGTGAAAAACTCGGCCTTCCCGAGCCTGGCCGGCCCACCCGGCCGGCGGAACCCGCCAACGGAGATGCGCCGCGAGCGCCTCGGACCCAGCCCGACGGCGAGCGTCAGCCGCTTTCCAACGCCAGCACCATCACCATTGAAGGCGGCGACGACTTCGACGACAACGCGCCGTTTACCGAAGGTGACGACGAGCCTAACTTCAATCGTGCGGATGGCCAGGTGGAAGGCCAGCCGGAGACGCGCCGGCCGGAAGGCGCCGGGGCGGGCGCGGGAGCAGGCGGGCAGCGCCGCCGCCGTAGCCGCGGCCGGGGACGTGGACCAGGCGGCGGGGGCGGACGTGGACCGGGCAGCGGCGGCCGTTGACCTCGATCTAAAGAAGGTAAAAAAAAGGGGCTGCGCGGTGAGCGCAGCCCCTTTTTCATCTGTGCATTGCCATTGAGACATCGGGTAACCGGCCGCTCAACAAGCCGGGTTACGCGAGAACAGAATCGCGAATTTGCGGTAAACTTCAGGCGATGAGCGCCTCTTTGTACATCGTCGTCGAGGGAGAAGATCCGGGCTTCGATATCTTCGTCAACGGTAGGGCACTGGCGCGCAATGAAGATGCTCTGGAGAAGATGGCGCAGCGCATCGGAGTGCAGCCGCTCTTGGAATTCTTTTCAGCGGATGAAAATTCCATGGCGCTCCTCCTGGAAGAGGGGGCCGGCGATCCCGAATGGGCCAAAACCTTGCCTCCGCCACAGTGGTTCTCGCCGCAAGATGGCCTGATTACCATCTGCGCCCTGCTCGATCATTTGAGGGCGTCGCCCTCCGCCCTGGGAACCGATACTTCGGCGGTGATCCGGGAGATCGAGGAGTTCGAGCGCGTCCTGCGCAAGACGGCCGAACGCCAATTGCGTTGGCAGTTGGCCGTGAGTTGGAAATGAGAGAGCAGCGGTCTTTCTATGTTTGGGCGTGGTGAACGATGCGAACACTGCGACGACTATCCGGGCAGCGGCAAGTGTTCCAAATGCTACGGCACGGGAAAGAACATCCACCTGAATGCGGATCGCTCCGAGTGCGAAGAGTGCGCCGGCACCGCGGTTTGCCAGTATTGCAAGGGTAGGGAAGCGCTCGGGCCGCCGCTCTCCCGCCGTCTCCGCGGCCGCGCGGCAGAATTGCTCGGCCGGCTCTTCGGCTAGAGCATTTCCACTTGAAAATACTCTAATTCCTCCAGGCGCCGAGGATGCGGCGAAGCAGGACAAATTCCCCGGTGTGATAACTGGTGTGATCGATGGCCAGCAGGATTTCGTGGAGCAGGGTCTGGTGGTCTTTGCCCCAGGGAATCTCCGCGTAAAGATTGCTGTTTGGATTTCCAGCCAGACGCTCGAAGGCATTCAGATCTTGCTTGAATGCTTCGATCGAGATGCGCCAGGCATCTTGAGATGGAGGAGCGGGAGACGCGGGCCAGTAATCGTCCGGCCAGGTCTGCTCAACATATTCGGGGTTGGTGGAGAAGTCGAGCAGGTCATGGAGCGCGATGCGCATGTGCTCGAGCAGCTCCCAGGCGGAGTGGGGCGACTGACTCGGCTTGACGCCATAAAGCTCGGGAGGGAAGTCCTCCAAAGCGGAGATCACGCCGGTATGCGCGTTCCCGCCGCGTAGGCATTCGACTAGTTGCTCGCGAAGCGCCCGATCCTGATTTGGAGTTGCGTTATTGGCCATTGAGATCCTCTCGTCTTGCTGAGATGCACGCACAAAAGAAACGAAAATGAGATGAGACAGGTTGCGAATGCCAGGTGCCCCAGGTCCCGATTCTGGGACCTGGGATTCCACAAGAATGCTCCAAGCGTAACCGGACTGCGGAAATCGTGCTCATGCAAAGACCCGCGTCCGAAAATCCGGACGTGGGGAACCCTGGATCTGCTTGAAGTATGGATCCGAACCCACCACGAATCAGCGGGTGCCCCATATCCGGCGCGCTCTTTGCGCCAGATGTGGGAAACCGCAGAAGCTCAGCGCCGGCCTCCCTTAGTCTCTCTTTCCATTGTTAAACAGATCGCCCATGCGGCGAATCTGCGCGCCCACGCCGCGGAGCTTTTCCTCGATGCGTTCGTAGCCGCGATCTACGTGGTAAACGCGGTCGAGAATGGATTCTCCATCGGCCACCAGCGCGGCCAGAATCAGCGAAGCCGAGGCGCGCAAATCGGAGCACATGACAGCCGCGGCCGAGAGCGGCGTCTTCCCGCGCACCATGGCGGTGCGTCCGTCCACCTTGACATTTGCGCCCATGCGGACCAGCTCGCCGGCGTGCATAAACCGATTCTCAAAGATGTTTTCCTTCACCATGGAGGTGCCTTCCGACTGGGTCGCCAAGGCCATGTACTGGGCCTGCATGTCGGTGGGAAATCCGGGATACTCCTCGGTCGAGACATCGTTGGCGCAAAGCTTTCCTTCGCTGCGCACCCGCAGCGATTCCGGTCCCAGCGGATCGATGCGAACGCCTGAAGCCTCAAGCTTCGCGATCAACGCCGAAAGATGCGCCGGCTGGCAGTTGGCCACCACCAGATCGCCGCTGGTTATAGCTCCGGCAATCAGAAAGGTTCCCGCCTCGATCCGGTCGGGGTTGATGCGGTGGCTGGCGCCGTGCAGCTTTTCCACTCCCTGCACGCGGATGGTTGCCGAGCCGGCGCCTTCAATCTGTGCTCCCATGGCATTCAGCAGTGCGGCAAGGTCGGAAACCTCGGGCTCGCGGGCGCAGTTCTCCATCAGCGTTTCGCCCTCGGCCAAGGTCGCGGCCATCATCAGATCTTCGGTCCCGGTGACGGTGATCTTGTCAAAGACGATGTGCGCGCCCTTGAGCCGTTTGGCGCGAGCTTCAAGATAGCCATGTTCCTGCAGGATGGTGGCGCCCATCGATTCAAGACCCTTGAGGTGCAGATCGATGGGACGGTCGCCGATGGCACAGCCTCCCGGCTGCGCCACCCGGGCGAAACCGCAGCGGGCAACCAGGGGACCAAGAACCAGCGAAGAAGCGCGCATGGTCCTGACGATCTCGTATTTGGCGGTGGGGTCGGAGAGGCTCCGGCAGTTGATCGTGGTGCGGTGCTGGGCGCGTCCGTAGCCGAGTTCGACTTCGGCTCCCATCGATGCCAGCAGCTTGCGCTCGGTCTCGATGTCGCGCACCTGGGGAACGTTTTCCAGCACCACGTCCTCTTCGGTGAGGATGGCAGCCGACATGCACGGCAGGGCCGAATTCTTGGCCCCGCTGACACGGATAGTTCCCAGCAGCGGATTGCCGCCGCGGATGACAAATTTGTCCATAGATTGCTTGGCAGTTACTTTCTGTGGGACGGCTGCGGAGTTCTACAATTCCAGCGTCGTATCCTCAATCGCCAGGCGGACGTTGCCGTCGGATTTGGCTAAGCGGCGTACCGCTTCAGGCTTGTCTACTCCGGCCTTGAGCATGACCAGGGCGACGGGCACGCTGCGGCCGGCGGACTTGATCGCGTGCACGGCTGTCCTCACGGTCGACGTTGCAGGCGCGCATGAGGATGCTGATGCCCCGCTCCACCAGCTTGGTGTTCTGCATATGAACGTTGACCATCAGGTTGTCGTACACATAGCCCAAGCCGGGTCATTGCGCCGGTGGTGATCATGTTCAGCACCATCTTCTGGGCGGTCGCAGCCTTCATGCGGGTCGAGCCGGAGACAACCTCCGGGTCCAACTTCGGCCACGATGCAGATCTCCGCTACGGCGGCAAGAGGCGTGTTGTGATTGCAGGTGACGGCCGCGGTCTTGGCGCCGCGGGCGCGAGCATATTCCACCGCCGCGACCACGTACGGAGTGCGTCCGCTCGAAGAGAGTCCGATGACCACATCCTTGCGCGTGGGCCGGCGGCGGGCCATGTCGCGCTGGCCGAGCTCGGGCGAATCCTCGTTGACTTCGACCGCCGAGCCAGCGCCTTGGGTCCGCCGGCCATGATGTACTGCACCGAGATTGCGGAGGGGTGGAAAAGGTGGGCGGGCATTCCGCGGAATCGAGAGCGGCGATGCGTCCGCTGGAACCGGCGCCGACGTAGATCAGCCGGCCGCCATCGCGCAGGCTGCGCGCCACCATGTCGATCACCAGCGCGATCTCCGGCAGCGATTTCCTGACCGCCGCCGCGATCTTCGAATCTTCGTGGTTGATGATGCGGGCAATTTCGAGGGCGGATTTGGTGTCGAAACCGATGGAGGCGTCGTTGGAACTCTCCGTGGTGAGCTCGTGCAACTCTGCTACGTGCTCGCTGTGGGGTTCGCTGCTATTGACACTCTCTCCAGGTTGGGTTGTCGTCGTGGCCATAGTCTTCGTCCCATCTGAACGATTCAATTTTATCCCCAACTCACGCGGAATGGACCAACATTCAGGAGTGCCTTCGATGGCACAACCATGTTCTCAGAGAAATTCTGCTCATCCGCTTAGACTTTGGGTTGGATGCACCTTTTGCGCCAGATGTGGGATTCCACAAACGTGGGATTTCACAAAATCCCGATATGAGCGTCAGATCACTTCTACGATAGCGTCGTGAAAGGCGGGACGGACTTGGCGGATGGCCTCGTTCTCTCGATGCGGCCAGGTCCGGTTGGTGAGCAGCAGGATGGCGATCCGGCGCTCGAAGTCTATCCACAACGAAGTGCCCGCATAACCGAGATGTCCGGCGGAGTGCGGGCTGAAGAAATGGCCCGAAAGAAGAGGGAGGGGAAGGCGTGTCCCAGCCCAATGCGCGTGAGCTTCCCTGGGGAACTTCCGAGCGGGTGGTGAACAGTTGGATCGTCTGCGGATGAAAGAGTCCTCCGCCTCCGCTCAACAGGCATCGCGCATAGCGCAACGGGTCTATGGCGTTTGAGAAAAGTCCGGCGTGGCCGCTCACTCCACCCAGGACGAAGCAGTTCTCATCCTGCACCTCTCCCTGAATGATGCGATGACGGAAGGTCAAGTCTTCTTCCGTGGCGCGATCGAGCGAATCCAACTTGGCGGAGGGCGGAAGCAGGTGCTGTTCATGCCTAGCGGAGCAAAAATCCCACGCCTGCAAAAGATGTCCAGAGGTTCTCCTGCGATCGTCTCCAGAACTCTGCCCAGGAGAATGAATCCCATATCGGAATATTCCGCGCGCGCGCCGGGCTCTGCTGTGAGCGGCAGCCGCAGGCAGGCCGCGAAGAGCGCATCGCCATCAGGGCAGCTTTCGAAGAGCCGGACATAACCGGGCAGCCCGGAGGAGTGCGCCAGCAACATGCGGGGAGTCACCCGGTAGCGCTGGCTCCCCGGCCGCTCGCCCCCGGCGAAGGCGGGCAGCCAGTCAACGATGGCACGATCGAGCGGTAACTGTCCGCGTTCTAGAGCAGCATCGCCATGGAGGTGGTGGCAAGCACCTTGGTAACGCTGGCCAAATCGTAGATCGTCGCTCTGCGGCCGCCGCTGCAGAGGGCTCATAGGTCAGCCGGCCTACGCCATCGATGGCGATTATCTCCTTGTCTACCAGTACGCTAAAGGCGGCGCCGGGGAAAACTCGCTGATCGATGGAGCGCTCCAGGATGGAGTAGGCGGCGGCGAAGCGCAGGCGCTGGTTCTCAGCCGGGTGAGGTGAGGGTACTTCCGGCGGAGCTAGCGGAATGGGTACCGGGCGCAGGACATGGGTGATTGCCAACTACCAATACAAGTGAAACGCGCTACCATTAAGAGGAGTAGTTGGGTCTATCATTTCACGGTTCGGGTACGGAGGTTTTATGCGTGCAAAGTTGCTCGTCGCAGCACTAGCGGCTGGGATCAGCGGAGTCATGCCGCCGGACGCCAAACACGCGCCCTGCCCCACACCCGCGGCTGCAGCAGCGCCTGACGCTGCAGCCGCCGCCCCCGCAGAAAGACTGCTGCACCCACACCGCCGCTCAGCCCGCTGCACCCGCCTCCGCGCAGCCGCAAAAATATCTCTGTTCCTGCGGGTACCAGGGTTTTGCTGTCACTGAAGAGCGCGGTCAGTACCCGCACCGCCCGGCCGGGCGACGGTGTCTATCTGGTTTCCACCTTTCCTGTCGTGATCGACGGGCACGTTCTGATTCCCGACGGAGTCTACGTGCAAGGCGTGGTGGACCGTGTTGAGTGCCCGGGCCGGATCAAAGGCCGGGCAAAGATCACCATTTCACTTCAATACGGATCTTTCCCAACGGCCAGGTGGTATCGATTCCCGGGAGTTGTGAACAGCCTTCCCGGGGTCGACAGGTCCGAATGTGAAGGGTGATAGAAGGCACGGTGGAAGAGGCGCGAAGAAGAGGCCGCGACGCGGGCACCGTGATCAAGGGGGAGGCTGGGGGCAGTGGCTGGGGCGCGATCGGCGGCATAGCAAGCGGCAGCCCCGTTCAGGGGTATGGCGTACGGCGGCGGCAGCGGGGCGGCTGCCGGAGCTCTCTACACCATGTTTACTCGCGGCGACGATATCAACATCCCTCCCGGCTCGCCGATAGAAATGGTTTTGCAAAGACCGCTGTCGCTCCAAGCTCAGCAGTTTGCCGCGGTCGACATCCAGC
>CAVZEH010000004.1:0-347817 GCA_963774255.1 uncultured Acidobacteriaceae bacterium | reverse complement strand
GAGATCTGCGGTTTCCCATATCTGGCGCAAAAAGCGCGCCAAATATGGGGCACTCTCGATTGGTGGCGGTTTTGGATCCATCCTTGAAGCAGGTCTAGGGTGCTCCATCCTTGCGCAGCAAGGGTGGGAGACTACAACCAATGGCATCTGACGTAAAAGCGCGACAGCATAACAAACCGCCGCGCCGCGGCATCCGCCTGGACGGCGAGTCCCCGGTTTACACTGGGAGTTCTGAATCCGATCGATGCCCAAGACCAGCCTCTTCAGCTTCAAGCGCCCCCAACAACTCGCGTCGCTATTGCTGCTGATGTTGTTGGCGCAGTGCGTCTGGGTGATGCGGCATCAAACGCTTACCGCTCGGGATTACGATTTTGCCCGTTGTGGCCGCGAGATGTGGGAAAAGCCATCGCCGCTGGCCGGATACTTTACCAGTTGCGGCAACTTCCATGATGGCACGCTGGCATATCGCGCCGCCGCTCTGCCGCTAACCATCCAGCGTATTCTCGCCGGAGAGGGTACGGCTACTTCAACCTGGGAGATGCGCCATGAGTTGACTCATGTGCTCTTCCTTTTGCACAGCGCATTTTTATTCACCGGGCTCTGCCTGGGCGCCGCGCTGTGGTGGGTTACGCGCCGTCTCTATGGCAATACGGGCGGCTTCATCGCGCTGGCGCTTTACTGTTTTTCTCCGCCGGTGATTCACGCCTGCACCTATCCCAATAACGAGATCCTGACCGCGTTTGGGTTGTTCGCAGCCATCTATACCGCCATCGGAGTGGCTCATGCGGCGCAAGGTCCGCGGCGCAAGTGGCGTTCCCGCATACTCTTGCTCACTCTCGCCTTTGGCATGACCGCCGCCGCCCACGTGGGCGCATTTTTGTTGGCTGTCGTGCTGGCGGTCGTTTTTATGGCGTATCTGGCCGAGGGTCACCGCGCCAGCATCATTCCCATCATGATGGTGGCTATCGGCGGTTCTATGCTGCTGGTCTTCGCCTCCTATGCCTTCAACCCCGATACGTTCAGCTACTATTTCCGCAGCAGCGCGGGAAGGCTGTGGTTTTCACCGGGCACGGCCGGGGCCTGGTTTCTCAGCCTGCCCAACGCCGCTGTAACCATTGCCGCCGCGACAGCCTTGTTGCTCTATATTCTGATTCGCCGCTCGCGCTACTTCGGCAACACGCTCCCGCTGCTTATCGCTCTCTTGCTGTTTCCGCTGATGACGCCGGGCACGGCCAGCGAGCCCACTCTCTGGGGTCTTCCTTTCCTGCTCGCCTTTATCGCCGGCGTCTTTGCCGATGTCCTCGAAACACGATACCGGAGTATCTTCTTCTGGGCCACCGGTTCGGTGCTGGTCTTAGAGGTCGTGATCAGCATTCTGTCGCTGCCGTCGTTGGTGTAGGAATCGAGCCTTTCCGGCGAGCGAAGGGATAACCATTTAGAGGCTCTGCGGTGTGACCGTAAGTAATTGAAATAAAGACGTTTATGGCCTCATATGCCGCTTGCTGCGCGGCCCCCGACAACGTATCATTAGAAATAGTCCCCCCTCGGAATGGCCTTTGCCGGAGTGCGGCCGCCTCGGCGGCTGGACGCTTTTTCCCTGATGGCGATTCACACCTATGGCAGACGATCAGAATCCACAGCTTCCTTTAGGCAATCCGAACGGCAGTGACGGCAATCCGCCTGCCGGGCGCGGCGGCAACCTCATTCCCATCAACATTGAAGAGGAGATGCGGCGCTCCTATCTCGACTATTCGATGTCGGTCATCATCGGGCGCGCGCTGCCGGATATCCGCGACGGGTTCAAGCCCGTGCATCGGCGCATCCTCTACACCATGCACGAGATGGGACTTGAGTACAACAAGAAGTACACCAAGTGCGCCAAGGTTGTGGGTCAGGCAATGGGCGTCTATCACCCACACGGCGACTCGGCGATCTATGACACACTGGTGCGCCTGGCCCAGCCCTTCAGCTTGCGTTATCCCATGGTGGACGGCCAGGGAAACTTCGGCTCGGTGGATGGCGATCCGCCGGCGGCCATGCGTTACACCGAGAGCAGGATGACGCGCATTGCCGGCCAGATGATGGCCGACATCGATCAGGATACTGTCGATTTCGTTCCAAACTACGACGAGAGCACCTCTGAGCCGAGTGTCCTGCCGACCCGCATCCCCAATCTCATCGTGAACGGCTCCAATGGAATCGCCGTGGGCATGGCGACCAATATTCCCCCGCACAACCTCACCGAAGTGATCGATGCCACCATCGCGCTGGTGAACAATCCTGCGGGGGGACTGGTTGAAGTGCTCAAGCACGTACAAGGCCCGGACTTTCCTACCGGGGGGTTCATTTACGGACGAAGCGGAATTGCCCAGGCCTATGCCACCGGCCGGGGGCGCTTCCTGATGCGCGCCAAGGCGGCGGTTGAGCAGCTCAAGGGTGGAAGAACCGCCATCGTCGTCACTGAGATTCCGTACCAGGTCAATAAGGCGAAGCTGATCGAGCGCATTGCCGAGCTGGTCAACGAGAAGATCATCACCGATATTGCCGAAGACGACTTCCGCGATGAGAGCGATCGCGATGGAATGCGGATTGTGATCGGCCTCAAGCGCGGCGCCGAAGCTCAGATCGTCTTAAACCAGCTGCACAAGCATACGCAGATGCAGGAGAGCTTTTCCATGATCTTTCTCGCGGTGGTCAACGGCCAGCCGCGCGAACTGCCTCTGCACGAAGCCATCCGTCATTTCATCGATCACCGCGTGGATGTGGTTCGCCGCCGCACCGCATTTCTGCTCAGGAAGGCGCGCGAGCGCGAGCATATCCTCGAAGGCTACAAGATCGCGCTGGACAATCTCGACCGTGTCATCCGCATCATTCGCGGCTCCGCATCGCGCGTCGAAGCACGGGAAAATTTACGCGTCTTCTCGCTGGGCAAGGAAATCGTCATCAAGCTGGACCCGGCGACGCCCCTGGTCGAGGGACAGGCCGGCCTCAGCTATCGCCAGATCGACGCCATTCTTGAGCTGCAGCTTTACCGGCTCACCCAGCTTTCGATTGACGAGCTGCTCAAGGAACTGGCTGAGGTCCGCGAGCGCATCGCCGAGTATGAGTCCATCCTGGCATCGGAGAAGAAGCTGCGCTCGGTAATCGTCAAGGAGCTGGAAGCGATCCGCAAAGACTTTGGCGATGCGCGGCGCACGCAAATTCTCGACGAGACGGCGGAGCTGCAACTGGAAGATCTGATCGCCGACGAGCAGGTCGCCGTCACTGTGTCGCATTCCGGCTATCTGAAGCGGACGCCTATCTCCACCTACCGCCAGCAGAGGCGAGGGGGTACGGGACGGCTGGGCATGAAGACACGCGAGGAAGATTTTGTCTCCCAGCTTATCGTCGATTCGACCCATGCCTATCTGCTCTGCTTTACCAATGCCGGGCGCGTCTACTGGCTCAAAGTCTATGAGATTCCCGACGTCGGCGCTGCCGGCAAAGGGAAATCCATGGCCAGCCTGCTGAACCTGCAGCAGGGCGAGAGCGTCCGCACGATTGTGCCGGTGCGCGATCTTGAAACCGACGGAGCGTATATCTTCTTCGCTACCCGCAAGGGCACGGTCAAAAAGACGCCGCTCAAGGACTTTTCCAACGTAATGGCCCGCGGCATTATCGCCATCGGCATCGATGGCGACGACGAGCTGATTGGAGCCTGCCATACCGACGGCAACCAGATTATTTTTCTGGCCACCCACGAGGGCATGGCCATCCGCTTCGATGAGAACGACGTCCGCTCCATGGGCCGGCCGGCCTATGGGGTTCGCGGAATCGACCTCGTCAAGGGGGACTACCTGGTCGGCCTCGCCGCCACTCCCCGCGAGCGGAAGAAGAACGGCGAGGGAGGGGACACGCCAAGCCTGATCCTCTCCGTCACTACGCAGGGCTACGGCAAGCGCACCGACGTCGATGAGTACCGTCTGCAGACCCGGGGCGGCAAGGGTGTGATCAACGTCAAAACCACTGCCCGCAACGGCAAAGTCGCGGCCATCCTGCTGGTCGATGAGAGCTCGGAGCTGATGGCCATCAGCCAGTATGGCAAGATCATCCGCATCGACACCAAGACCATCAGGGCGGCTGGGCGCTCCACGCAGGGCGTCCGGCTGCTCCACCTGGAAGAGGAAGACAAGATCGCGGCCGCGGTGGTTATTCCGCCTGAAGAGGCTAAGATCGAGCCGGAGAACGGTTCACTGCTGCAATAGAAAACTGTTCCTCTCCTGGAGGGAAGGCATTCAATCCCGTAGGGGCGACTGAAATATGTCAACGAGTCCTGGAATCCGATATCTGACGCGTTCTTTGTGTCAGATGTGGGATTCCACAAACCTCGATTGGACAGTGTCCTGATCACGCCTGCTGTGCAGAGGATTTGCGTCGGCTTCGGAGAAAAAGACCCAGGCCAGCTGCGCGAGCCTGGGACACCCGCTTCTGCACCAGAAGCGAAGAATCTCCTTCAACATCACTTGACACAGAAAGGGGCATCGCTGTTTGGCGATGCCCCTTTCCGCTGAGAACCAAAGGAATCTCAAATAATTCAAATGGAACAGAAGAGGATTTTACTTAGTAGCCCTTCGCGGAGGTCTGTCTGACCGATGCCTCCTGTTCCTCAGTCTGATGCGAATTGCCACAGCTGTTGATCTCATAGCGATCATAGTGAGGCTGCAAATAGAGCACGTAGTGGCCGCCTACCGTCATATTGAAAGCGTTTGGGATATCTTCACTGAAGACTGTGTATTCATTGCGGTGGGTCTTGCCGTGGATGACGGAATCCACATGCACAATGTAGTCGACGCCATTGAGAAAATCCCACGACGCAGCCACCGGTACAACTGCCGTCACAGTGCCCACAATCACTACAGATGAAGAATGCATCTCATTGTGAGCCGTGACACGATGCGCGTTGCACTGCGAAAAGCCAGTAGCCGCGCCCAGGATGAGAACCAAGAAAATTGCAATATGTTTCAATGTTTACTCCTCGGGGTTCGGGGCTTCAATTTTGCTCAACTGCTGATACTTAGGTTGTATGAGCTACCACTTAAGTGGTAGCTTCTCCCGAGCCGCGCGGGATGGCAAGAAGAGGATCGAGTTGAAGCCCTTACTTCGGAGGAAAAACAGATGCACTGGAGTGCGCCGAAGGAGTGCCCATGGTAATGACTCCACGGCGGCGGATAGATCCCAGGCGGGTTAGGACGCTTACTTTTTCAGCCGCTTTACGACACTCAGCAGACCCGTACCGCCGGGACGCCCAACAAGGCCGCGAGCTTTTGAGGCTTTGCTTCGGTCGAGATGACAAAGGTAGGTCGAGTGGCTGGACGTAGGCTTTGTAGTCCCGTCCTACATTTCTGCCCTACTGGTCTGACTTTGCCTTTCTTTCTGTCATTCCCGAAGGGAATCTGCTTGCGCTATTCCAGACGCTCCAAATACAGATGAGAAACCGCAGATCTCTCCACTGCGCTTCGCTCCGGTCGAGATGACAAAGGTAGGTGGAGTGGCTGGATGTAGGCTTTGTCGTCCCGTCCTACATTTCTGCCCTCCTGGTCTGACTCTGCCTTTCTTTCTGTCATTCCCGAAGGGAATCTGCTTGCGCTACAGAAGAGAAACCGCAGATCTCTCCACTGCGCTTCGCTCCGGTCGAGATGACAAAGGTAGGTGGAGTGGCTGGATATAGGCTTTGTAGTCCCGTCCCACATTTCTGTCCTCCTGGTCTGACTCTGCCTTTCTTTCTGTCATTCCCGAAGGGAATCTGCTCGCGCTACAGAAGAGAAACCGCAGATCTCTCCACTGCGCTTCGCTTCGGTCGAGATGACAAAGGTAGGTGGAGTGGCTGGATGTAGGCTTTGTAGTCCCGTCCCACATTTCTGCCCTCCTGGTCTGACTCTGCCTTTCTTTCTGTCATTCCCGAAGGGAATCTGCTTGCGCTACAGAAGAGAAACCGCAGATCTCTCCACTGCGCTTCGCTTCGGTCGAGATGACAAAGGTAGGTGGAGTGGCTGGATGTAGGCTTTGTAGTCCCGTCCCACATTTCTGCCCTCCTGGTCTGACTCTGCCTTTCTTTCTGTCATTCCCGAAGGGAATCTGCTTGCGCTACAGAAGAGAAACCGCAAATCTCTCCACTCCGCTGCGCTCCGGTCGAGATGACAAAGGTAGGTGGAGTGGCTGGATGTAGGCTTTGTAGTCCCGTCCCACATTTCTGCCCTCCTGGTCTGACTTTGCCTTTCTTTCTGTCATTCCCGAAGGGAATCTGCTTTCTCTCCGAATACAGAAGAGAAACCGCAGATCTCTCCACTGCGCTTCACTTCGGTCGAGATCACAAATTGAGTGGGAGTTGCGGATGAAGCCTTTGCAGCTTGGCCCTCTGCTCATACTGCGCAATTGGCGCGAGAATCAGTTGAAACCAGCCCCGCAGGGACGGCTGAGGCTCATCGGCCTTGAGATTTTTTCGATGGGGGGCAGATTGGGTCAGTCATTGCCAAGCATACGCGCCAATTGCTTAATGATGGCGCCCTCCTGATCCAGAGGGCCTGAATTCCCGCATTTGTTCACTACCCAGTGCTGGTAGGTATTGCCGAGAAACAACAAGTACTGCTGGCCCACCTGCAGATTGAATCCATCTGCACTGTGCTCGTTGAAGATGACGATCTCTCCCGACTGCTTGCCCTTGACCTTCTGGTCGATGTGGGCAGTGTAGTTCGTCCCATCCAGGGTATCCCAGGATTGGGGAACAGGCCGCGACGAGTTCACGGTGACGATCAAAACGGCCTCCGACTGCTTGTATTCCTGACGAACCGGCATAGGCTGGGCGCACTCGGCGAGCGAAGTTGCCGCGAGAAGTGTACAGGCCATGCCGGCCAGAGCTGTAGCCAGTCGCTTCAATTCGCCTCGCCTTCTGTTACGCGGATTTGGGCGATCATTCCCGCGATTCCCGCATTGGGCAGTTCTCAAATAGATTACGCACCAAAGGTCCCGTCCTGACATTACACAAAGGTAACAGTTTGAAATGCGATAACAGCCATGAAAGCGCTCTATCGCAACCGGGCTGCTAGAAGGGCGGTTGCGCGATGGCGCTGTTTCGGGCGGGGCAGGGGATTTGCGGGGACTGCAGGATTGGTGCGGCTTGCCGGCACATAGGACCGGTATACCGATATATGAAAGCAGGCCTGGACAAACTCTTCCTCGACGTCGAGTTTGCCTGCCGCCTGCAGAGCAAAGAGATAAGCCCTCATCCAGCTAATTTCCGATGCCGGGAGACCCTTCTTCCCGATGTCAACCGCCTCGCCCGTCAAGTGAGGCGATCGGGTATCGCCTTCGGCTGGAGCCGCATTGCCGTTGATCAGTAGCAGATGCTTCTGATAGGCAACCGTGCGCACTGCCGAGTTCACCTGCAGAGAAGTGTGGAAGCGGGCATAGTGCCGCTGCGCCAGATCCTCAAGAAAGCGCGCCGTCCAAGGGCGGCAATAGCGCAGGCTCGGCTGCAAACGCTGGTCCACGCGCAGCCCCACGGTCATCGGCAGAGCCACCAGTTCTTTGCCCTTCGCCATGGCTGCGAGCGCTCGACCGTCTTCGATTCGAGTCAAGTCTTCGCGGTTGGCGCGTTCGTTCTGGCGCAGCAGCGACTCGCGCGATCCTCGCAACGGCGGCAGCATGCGGAAATGCTCCAATGGCAAGCGTGCGAGCTCTACCCGAGGCGTGGTGTGCTTGGTTTCGAGGGCCTCGCGTCTCCGCCTCGCCAGGCTGGAACGATTGCTCCCATAGCGCGATCCAACACGCCGGCTATGGATAATGGCGCGGCGGAGACCTGCAGGCGAATGGTGACGGCGATGCGCGCGGGCGCTGGCGCCGCGCGCGGGTATCGCGTTCAGCAAAAGAGCGATGGCTAAGAGCGCGGTCGAGCTCAGCGCGCTCAGTTGGGGGAAACCGGGAAAATTGGGGCGCCGCATAAGCAGGTGCGCAAAAACTGCCAGAGTTTTGAGGGTAGCCTTCGCCGGGGTAGGGGCAAAAGTGGCGAGTTTGATTCCCGCAAGTGTTAAAAGCGCGTGAACATGCCGAGCCCCTCCCGCGAGTACAATTCGGCCAGCGAAACACTCCTGTTTGCGAGGAACCCCCTACGAGGAATCATATGACCGATCCGGTTGCCGCGTCCTCTTCCTCCGCCGCACAATCCGCACAACCCACACAACCCCTTGATCAGCCGCTATCGCAATGGCAACGGCTTCTCTATGTCTTTATCGCGCCCGGCAAAACCTTCGCCGACATTCTGCGCAATGCAAGCTGGTGGCTGCCCTTCGTCTTGACTGCGCTCATAGGCTACGGCTTTACTTATGCCGTCGAGAGGCAGGTCGGATGGGAACAGGTGGTCGAGAACGTGATCCAGCAATCGCCGCAGCAGGACCGTCTTGCCAACATGACGCCGGAGCAGGCAGCCGCGATGAAGAGAGGAATGCAGATGTTCTTCCGCTACATTGCATACGCGACTCCGCTCTTCGCGCTGGCGGTGGCTGCTCTTGTCTCCGCCCTGCTGCTGGCTACGCTTAATTTCATCTTCGCGGGAAGAGCGAAATTCGGGCAGATGATGGCAGTTTACTTCTATGCCACCTTCCCTCTCAATCTGAAGTATCTGCTGGGAATCATTGTTCTCTTTGCGGGTATGAATCCCGCTCAATTCAGGATCCAGAACCCGGTTGGAGGCAACCTCGGTTACTATTTGAGCCTCGACACGCCAGCCTGGTTGACGGCTCTGGCCACGCATCTGGGCATCTTCACTCTGTGGCTCCTAATCCTTCTTTCGCTCGGCTCGGCGATCGTCGCCAGGGTAAAGCGCAGCCAGGCCGCGGTAGCCGTGGTTGGTTGGTGGATCTTGCTGGTGCTGGTCACAGTCGGATGGACCGCGCTCAGCTAACCCGGGTCTTTGCAGCGGATCAACAGCTGACCACAAATCCGGACGTGGGGCACCCGCATCCGATCAGATGTCAGCACTCCCAGCACATCTTGGAGAGAAAAATTCTCAGGTTTCGAGTTCGTGACGCTAATCCGTCGCCTCTCACTCCGTCCAGCGGCGAAAGATCAACGCTCCGTTGGTCCCGCCGAAGCCGAAGGAGTTGGAGAGAGCCACATTCATTTTGGCGGCTACCGGCTTGTTGGGGACATAGTTCAGATCGCAGACAGGGTCGGGATCGTCGAGGTTGGTGGTGGGGGGAACAATCTGGTCTCTGAGCGCCATGATGGTGATGCCCGCCTCGAGGCCTCCCGCGCCGCCGAGCAGGTGTCCGGTCATCGATTTGGTGGAGCTCACCAGCAATTCCCGGCTGAGCGCGCGCTGCCCAAAGAGGGATTTAATGGCTGCCGTTTCCAAGGCATCTCCCAGCGGCGTCGAAGTAGCATGGGCGTTGATGTAGTCGACCGCCGACGGCTCGAGCTTGGCGGTGCGCAGGGCGTTCTTCATGGCGCGCACGCAGCCCTCGCCTTCCGGAGCCATGCTGGTGATGTGGTAAGCGTCGGCGCTCATGCCGAAGCCGATGATTTCCGCCAGGATTTCAGCCCCGCGAGCCCGGGCGTGATCCAGATCTTCCAGGATCAGGATGCCCGCTCCCTCACCCACCACAAAGCCATCCCTGTCGATGTCGAAGGGGCGGGACGCATGTTGCGGGTCGTCGTTGCGGGTGGAAAGGGCGCGCATGGCGGCAAAGCCGCCCACCCCCATGGGGGTGATGGCCGCCTCCGCCCCGCCGGCAATCATGACGTCGGCGTCGTCGCGTTCAATGATGCGATAGGCATCCCCGATGGAGTGTGCGCTGGTGGTGCAAGCCGTCGCCGTAGCCTCGTTCGGTCCCTTGGCGCCATATCGGATACTCACTTGGCCCGCAGCCAGGTTGACGATGGCTGCGGGAATAAAGAAAGGCGAGATCTTTCTCGGACCGCCCTTAAGCATCGCGCTGTGTTCACGTTCAATAACGTCGAATCCGCCAATTCCCGATCCGATGTGTACGCCTACGCGCTCGGCATTGTGGGGTCCGATCTTCAGTCCGGAGCAGGCTATCGCTTCATGAGCCGCGGCAAGAGCGAAATGGATAAACCGTCCCATTTTGCGCGATTCCTTCTTTTCCACAAAGTTCAGCGGATCGAAGTTCTTTACCTCAGCGGCGAACGTCACGGAAAACCCCGTGGTGTCGAAGCCGGTAATCGGCGCCATGCCGCTCTTGCCTGCCAGCAGATTCTTCCAGACTTCGGGCGTGGTATTGCCTACTCCGCACATCAGCCCGATGCCTGTTACGACGACCCTTCTGGCCAAACTACTTGCCACCTTTCGCGTTCTTCTCGATGTAGTCGGTTGCGTCCTTCACGGTCTTGATCTTTTCCGCATCTTCATCCGGAATCTCGAGGTCAAAGGCTTCCTCGAACTGCATCACCAGTTCGACCACGTCGAGCGAGTCCGCTCCCAGGTCTTCCTGAAACGATGCACTGGGAGTAACCTCGGCTTCATCCACCTGAAGTTGCTCGACGATAATTTGCTTTACCTTGTCTTCCACTGCTGCTGCCATGCCCATCTCCTGTCCAAATAATAGAAAACACAAACTCGTTCGGTCGCCTGCACCGCTACCAGCGAGCAGACTACCAGCCCTTGAGCGCAATGCGATGGTTTAGAACATTCTCAGTGTTCCTGTGAAAATATAGAGCATTTCTCCCGATAATTGTGGCTGGAGCGGCTATGCGGGGTAGCCGCGCGGTTCGGAACGCTAAGAATTTCAGTCTACTGAGGCCCCCAAGTGGTGTAAAGCGTGGCACGTGCCGGAATCGGTTACGGTTGTCCCGGGGTGGGATCCGGCTGCGATTTTGGCGGCCTCTTTTTTGTTGAAGACGAGTAGAGTCAGGAAGAGTGATGCCTGATTTTCCCCCTATGCTGAATGTCTTGCTGATAGCCGTTATCGCTTTTGCAGCCGGCGCGGTCCTTGCCTGGTGGTTCGAGCACAGCCGCAGCCAACCGGAGATCGCGGCCCTGGAGAAAGCTTCCAGAACCCACCAGGTCCAGTGGCTGGAGGCGCGGGAGAGCCTGGAACGGGCACGGGAGCAGGCGGCCGCCCAGCAGGCGGAGATTGCCCGGCTGGAGGAGCGCAATCTGGCGGAGAAGCGTGCCTTTGACGAGATGCGCGCCAGCCTGCCGCATACGTTTAAGTCGCTGGCCGGCCAGATTCTGGAAGAGAAGTCCCAACTGCTCGCCGCACAGAACCAGACCAGCTTAGGCACTCTGCTCAATCCCTTGAAGGGCCGGCTGGAAGATTTCCAGAAGGAGATAGAAGCGGCGCGTCTGCAGCAGGCAAGGGGAGAGGCGGCTCTGCAGGCGGAGGTGAGGAGGATGATCGACTCCACCACCAAGGTCGGGGCGGAGGCCAATAGCCTTGCCAATGCGCTCAAGGGATCCAATAAGACCCAGGGCAATTGGGGAGAGTTTGTACTGGAGCGAATTCTGGAGAGCGCCGGCCTGCGCCGAGGCCACGAATACGAGGCCCAGCAGAGCTATTCCGCGGAAAACGGCAGGCGAGGTCAGCCGGATGTGGTGATTTACCTGCCCAGCTCCCGCCACCTGGTGATCGACTCGAAAGTGTCGCTGGCCGCGTATGAGGCGCACTGCAATGCCGAAAGCGATGCGGCGCGGGCTACAGCCGCCGGCGATCACCTGGCCTCGGTGCGCAGCCACATCAAGGGATTGGCGGAGAAGAACTACCAGACGCTGTATGAATTGAACTCTCTGGATTTTGTCATCATGTTTCTCCCCATTGAGCCGGCATTCATGCTGGCCCTTTCCCACGATGACAAGCTTTGGGAGCAGGCGTGGAAAAAAAGCATCCTGCTGGTCAGCCCCAGCACCTTGCTTTTTGTGCTGCGGACGGTGTCGTACCTATGGAGGCAGGAGCAGCAGGAGCGCAATGTAGAGGAGATTGCCAGGCTGGGAGCGGAACTTTATAACAAGCTGGCCGGTTTTGTGAATGACCTCACCGATGTGGGAGAGCGGCTGGAACAGGCGCACCGGAGCTACGACAGCGCATTGGGCAAGCTGAGCACCGGACGGGGCAACGTGATCCGGCAGGCGGAAAGGCTCAAAGGGCTCGGAGTAAAGCCGGCAAAACAACTGCCCCAGGGCCTGGTGGAGATGGCACAGCAGGAAACATTGGAGTTGGGGGAGACGCCGGAAGTGGCCGACGCCCGGGAATGAGTCTTCCCGCTGCGGAGGTTTGTGGTTTCCCACCCTTGCTGCGCAAGGATGGGGCACCCCAGATCTCTTTGAAGGATGGATTCAAAATCATCACGAATCGAGGGTGCCCCATCCTTCGCACGGCCGTTTCGTGCGAAGGGTGGGAAACCACGAAACCCACTGGTGCCCTGCAGGGCATGTGGTTTGCTGCGTATTGCCGGGAGTGGGATAAAGCTGGGCGAAGATATGTAAGGGCGGCGGCTTCATTTCCCTTCAGCCAGGAAACCCGCCCGCAGCCGTTCCCAGGTTGTTTCCAGGGTCTCGGGCAGAACCCGGGTTTCGGCGACGGCAGTCATGAAGTTCACGTCTCCGGTCCAGCGCGGCAGCGCGTGCAAATGCAAATGTCCGGCAACTCCCGCCCCGGCGGCATGTCCCAGGTTCATGCCCAGGTTGAGGCCGTCCGGGGAATAGACCCGGTCGAACACGGCGGCTGCCCGCTGCGCAAGCGTCATCATCTCCTGGGCCGCCTCGGGCGCCAGGGCTGCAAGCGAGCCCTGATGCGCGTAGGGCAAAATCATCAGGTGACCGGAGGTGTAAGGGAACTTGTTCAGGCACACGAAGGTATGTGTGGCGTGCAGCACGATGCCCGCGGCCCGGTCGGCTTCCTCAGGGGATTTGCCATGTTCAACCGCGTAATTGGCGGCCGCGAGCAGATTGCAGAAGACGCAGTCGAGATCGCCTGGCCACGCTGCCAGTTCCTCCGGTACGCCTTTGCGTAATCGGCTCGCCGTATCGGCCAGATATGCATATCGCCAGGGAGTCCAAAGATGATCCACGGCTCAAGTATAAGGTTGTAACTACGGCGGGTGCCCCAAGTCCCGATTTTGGGACCTGGGATTCTCCGGTCCTTAACCATAGCAGCGTTTCCGTTGACATGTTTTCCGGGTCATTGCTATAGTTGATATGAGGGGCTACGTAGCGGATTCGACGTAGTCTTTCATCGCCGCTCTTGCTCATCCCGCCAGCCGGTAAGGTCCCGACCGGAGACCAAGGTAGTGAGGGTTCACTCAAGTGAGCCGTCTCGCTGTCTCCCTGAGAATCTGACTGGCGCCAAGTGGGGTATGCAAACTTTGCGGCGCCCGAAGCTTTCGCGGAACAAGCCTACCTAAAGGACGGTTCAGCGAAGCAAGCTGCAGGAATGAGCCGGAACTCTGGTCGAGAAGACTTGACGGCCTTGGTTGCGAAGTCGAGAAAGACCTGCGGCGGCGGAACGATCGGGCCCGCCGACCACGAATCCGGAGCTGGAAGTCATGGCAGACGTCCTTAATCCCGAACAAACCGAGAGCGCACCCCTGAACACCCCATTAGAAGCCCCAACCTTGGAAGCAGCGACGGATCACTCAGAGCCGTCCCCGGAATCAACCTCTAACCCGCGGTCCCAGAGCTATCGTCAGCAGTCCCCGGATTCGCATCCAGCCTCGCGTCAGGATTCGCACGCGGCTCTTGCCAGCCATCCAGCGGCGGAGGAGCCCGACCTGAGCGGCATGGAAGATTTTGCAGCCGCCTTGGAGTCTTTTGACCGCGAGCAGGCTGCCGAAGCCGCGGCCCAAGCCTATGACGACAATATCGTCACCGGCACGGTCATCAAGCTGACGGATAAGCACGTCGTGGTAGACGTCGGTCTCAAGTCCGAAGGCCTGATTCCGCTGGAGCAGGTGCTCGATCATACGGGCCAGTCCAAGCTCAAGCCGGGCGACGTCGTCGAAGTGGTGGTTGAGCGTGAAGAAGCCGAGGGCGGCTTCCTACTCAGCTATGACAAGGCGCAGCGGCACCGCGTGTGGGACGTGATCGAGAAGGCGGCCAACGATAAGACTCCAGTCACCGGCACGGTTTTAGGACGGGTGAAGGGCGGAGTTACGGTCGACATCGGCATCAAGGCCTTTCTGCCCGGATCTCAACTTGAGATCCGCCCGGTGCGCAACCTCGATGGCTACATTGGCCAGCAGATTGAAGTCCGGGTCATCAAGCTCAACAAAAAGCGCGGCAACGTGGTGGTATCGCGCAAGGAGCTGCTGGAAGAAGAGCAACTGGCCAAGCGCAGCCTGACGCTCGAGCATCTTGAAGAAGGGGCGATCCTCACCGGCACGGTCAAAAACCTGACCGATTACGGCGCCTTCGTGGACTTGGGCGGCATCGACGGGCTACTGCACATTACCGATATGTCCTGGGGCCGCCTTACTCATCCCCGCGATCTGGTCAATGTCGGCGACGAGATCCAGGTCAAGGTGCTCAAGTTCGATCGCGATAAGCAGCGCGTCTCTCTCGGCTTTAAGCAGCTTACGCCCGATCCGTGGCTGGACGCGGTGGAACGCTACCCCACCGGGGCCCGGGTGCGTGGCCGGGTGCTCAGCGTGACCGACTACGGTTCGTTTGTGGAGCTGGAGCAGGGCATCGAAGGATTGGTGCACGTTTCCGAGATGACCTGGTCCAAGCGGATGAAGCATCCCTCCAAACTGGTCAAGCCGGGCGACGACGTAGAGACGGTTGTGCTCAGCGTCAACCCCAGCGACCGCCGCATCTCCCTGGGCATGAAGCAGCTTCTGGAAAATCCTTGGGAGCACCTCTCCGAGCGCTATCCGGCGGGAACCATCGTGGAAGGCCGGGTGCGGAATCTGACCGATTTCGGCGCCTTTATCGAAATTGAAGACGGCATCGACGGTTTGGTGCATGTCAGCAATTTAAGTTGGACCAAGCGGGTTAAGCATCCTTCCGAGATTCTGAAAAAGGGAGAGAAAGTGCGCGCCGTGGTTCTGGGTGTCGAGGCGGAGAACCGCCGCCTCTCCCTAGGGATCAAGCAGTTGCTGCCGGATGTATGGGAAACTTTCTTTGCCCAGCACCGGGTAGGCGATGTGCTCAAGGGCAAGGTGCTCCGCACGGCGCAGTTTGGAGCCTTCGTAGAGATCGCAGAGGGAGTCGAAGCGCTTTGCCACATCTCGGAAGCTGCGGATGCGTTAGGCACTCCGGTCAAGCTCGAAGCAGGCCAGGAACACGACTTTAAGATCATCAAGATGAACCAGGATGAGAAGAAAGTCGGCCTCAGCTTGCGCGCGGTAGGCGAAGAAGCCAGCCGTGCCGATGTGGAAGCCTACAAGCAGCCGGTCTCGAGTTCCACCACAACCCTGGGTGATCTGGTGAACTGGAAGCGCTCGGAACAGTAGCAACGCAAGCAAAGAAAAAAGCCGCCCTTTACAGGGCGGCTTTTTTTTGTTTCCGTCTTTCTTCCTGTCTTTCCCGAAGCCGATTCCCTGATGACAGAAAGAAATGCAAAATTGTCATCTCGACCGGAGCGAAGCGGAGTGGGGAGATCCGCGGTTGAAGACTCAGCAGAGTTATGCGCGTGCCTGCTCCCAAGCAGACCCAGCACGTCAGTGCTGGGCTATTTTCTTGCCGGCCCTCCGGGACTCTTTCAAACCGACAGGTCTTCTCCCGCAGCGTGTCCAGGCGCAACTATTTGGATGGCTCGAGCTTCAGGATGAAGGTAAATTGCTTTTTGCTGTCGAAGGAGCTGATGGATTTTGTCTTGCTCTTCTCTTTCTGGTACTTGGCCCAGACTTGGTAATCCATGTCGGTGGAAAGCTGGCCAAACCGGTAGCTCCCATCCTCCGTCGTGATGTAGGTTTTAATCTCCTGAGTTTTCACATTTTGCAAATAGACGATGGCGTTGGGCTGGGGCTTATCGTCAGAATCGACCACTTTGCCCTGCACCACCCGCGCCCACTGCCCCAGGCCTTGCGCATGGCTTCTCGCCGAGGCTAAGGCAAAGAGCAGCAGCAGGCCCAAAACTGCCAGGAAGAACGCCCGGGGGAAATGCATTGCGGGCTCCGCGCACGGCTGTCCGCCGCTGCACGGAGTCTCTTCCGCCAGCCTCATTCCTCTTCCTCATCTTTAAGCTCCTCTTCCTCATCCTCGTAGGCCGCTTCGTCTACTTTGGAGAGTTCGAGGGGTTCGGTAGCGACAACTTCAAACTCAGTGCCGCACTCATCGCAAACGATAACGTCGCCTTCTTCGACTTCATCCGCATCGAAGTCGAGAACGGTCTCGCATTCTGAGCAAATTGGCATGCCTGCCTCCTCCATAGCCGGAGTATTGGATAAATGGCCGCGCTTGGCGGCACTCAACTGGTGCTTACAAAATCGTATCCTAGGCCGATGAAGACGGATAAAAAAGAATGGAAAACCCGTCCTCTTCATCAACAATTCTATGGCTAATCCGCTGCCTGAGTCTGCCCCGGCGGGAAGGCTTCCTGACCGGGCGCTTGTTCTCCAGGCCACCTCCTCGGCTACACGCGGCGCTAAAAAAAGAGTTAGGCTTACCTAGAGTACCGTTATCTCAAGAGACTATGCCACGTTTTCGCACAAGCTCGACCATGATCTCCTTCCCCAGCTTCAGCGGCGTCACCAGCCGCCTGATCATCGCCAACGTGGCCGTCTTCTTTCTGTTATTGCTGATGCAATATGTGGCGCCGCGGGCTGCTTTTTTGACGCTCAGCTATGCTTCGCTCACCCCTGTGTTGCTTGTTCATGGCTGGGTGTGGCAACTGGTTACCTACAGTTTTCTCCATACCGGGGTGCTGCATGTCGCGTTTGACATGCTTACACTGTGGTTCATCGGCGGATTTCTGGAGACGTCAAGAGGGGGGCGCTGGCTGCTCAACGTTTATTTCTTGAGCGCCATCGGGGGCGCCCTGATTGGCAGCGCGCTCAGCTTTACCCACCTGTTCCACTCTCAACCGGGATCGTCTACCGTTGGCTCGGATGCGGCAATCTTCGGTGTGCTGGCCGCTTTCGCCGTGCTCTTCGGCGACCTTGAAATGATGATGTTTCCGCTGCCGGTGGGCATCAAGGCGCGCTACCTGGTCATCGTCTACATGCTGATCGATCTTGCGTTCCTGCTGGCCGGTGGACCCGCGCTTACCTACTTCACCATTCTGGGCGGCGCGCTGGTGGGTTTTCTTTATACCAATACCCATCGGGCTCCGCGGCGCCGGACCGCCGGACCGGCTCTTAGCGAGCGCCTCTTCGGTCTACGCAACAGCTATTACCGTTGGAAGCGCCGCCGGGCAGCTCGGAAATTCGAGGTCTACATGCGCAAGCAGAACCGCGACGTCCGCTTCGACAGCGAAGGGCGCTACATCGATCCCGACGAACGCCGCGACCCCAAAGACCGCAAGTGGATGAACTAGCAACATTCTATTTACGGAAGTAGTTGCTCCACCGGAAATCTCCCCCATTTTGAGTCCGCCGCCGGCCCCGTTCTTGAGAGGCGAGAATCAATGTCGCGCGTTGTCATCATCGGCGCCGGTCCCATGGGCCTGGCAGCCGCATATCAAGCAGTCAAAGACGGACATCAGGTGGACGTTCTCGAAGCGGGAGCGGAACCCGGCGGAATGTCGGCTCACTTCGACTTCGGCGGCCTCTCGCTCGAGCGCTTTTATCATTTTGTCTGCCAAAGCGACCAGCCCACCTTCGACCTCATGGCGGAACTAGGCATTGCAGACAAGTTGCGCCGGGTCCCGACCTCCATGGGGCTCTATTTCAACGGGCAGCTCCATCCGTGGGGAGACCCGATCGCACTGTTACGCCTTCCCGGAGTCAGCTTGATCACCAAGTTCCGCTACGGCCTGTTTGGGTTCATCTGCGTCCGGCGCAAGACGTGGCCTTCCCTGGAGAACAGGTCAGCTAAGGAATGGATCATCCGATGGTGCGGCCAACGTGGTTATGACCAGCTTTGGCGCTCGCTCTTGGATCTGAAGTTCTACGAATACTCCGATCAGGTCTCGGCTGCCTGGATGTGGACGCGAATGCGCCGGGTTTGGAGTTCCCGAAAGAGCATGTTGCAGGAAGAGCTGGGCTACATTGAAGGGGGCTCGGTGGCCCTGGTGGATGCGCTGGTCAGCGCCATTGAGCAGGGCGGTGGACGCGTGCATCTCAGATCCGCGGTGCAGCAGGTCACAGTTCAGCATGGGCGCGCCACCGGCGTAAACACTTCCACTGGGCACTTGCCGGCAGACCACGTCATTTCCACCATCCCGGTGCTTTATGTCGCGCCTATGATCCCCGACCTTCCTGAGGATTGGAAGCAACGTTATCGTTCGATCAAGAGCCTGGCCATTTGCTGCGCGATTCTAAAGCTGCGGCGCCCGGTCAGCCGGCACTTTTGGGTCAACATTACCGGCTTGCCGCAGGGGCTGCCCGGAATCATTGAATTCTCCAACCTGCGTCCACTCGGCTTGAGCGTTGTGTACGCGCCCTACTACATGCCGGCCACGAATGCACAGTTCACCTGGCCGGACCAGCATTTGATCGATGGCGCGTTCCAGTGCCTGCAGGCGCTCAATCCGGCATTGACAAGGGAAGATCTCGTTGACGCTAAAGTTTCTCGCCTGCGCTTTTCGCAAGTGATTAGCCCGCCCGGATTCGCCGCTCAACTGCCCCCCATTCAGACGCCGATCGCAGGCTTGCAGGTGGCGGATACATGCTTCTACTATCCCGAAGACAGGAGCATCGCAGAAAGTGTCCGCCTGGGCCGCAAGATGGCTCGAGCTGTCACTTGATGGCTTTTCCGGGTGAGGCCGCTCAGACGCAATTGGCTTTTGCGCACCCGCCTGCTACCATCAACTCTCAAGGCCCTTGAATCCCCCATACCCCGGGGCGGGCGCCGATTCATTGGTGCCGGCTGTTTTCAACCGGCGCTTTTTTCGGAGTGTTTCGCAGCCGAATCGGCTCTCCCGCAATCAAGCACGAGACAATCGGTTACAAGAACTTAGAGACCTTACTTCATGAGTTCCGCCGTCGTAGAAGCCAGAGAGAGGATAGCTCCCGCCCGCTCGGCTGCTCATTTTTGGGAAGACCGTGAGTTCTGGGCAGTTCTCGCCATTTTGACGCCGATCTACGTGACCGCCCTCTTCTTCGAGGGCCAACGGTTCGTCTGGTTTGACGAATTGTGCACATTCGATATTGCCCGGGCAGCATCTCTTCACCAACTTTGGCAGTGGGTCCTCAAATTCGACAACAATCCCCCAACGGTCTATCTGCTCAGCCGTTTCTCAATGTGGATCTTCGGGCCGACTCCGCTTGGGCTACGCCTGCCCTCCATGGTTGAGTTTTACTTGGGAAGCGTCGCCATGCTGATCTACCTGCGGCGAAAGATAGGTACTTCAGTGGCGGCCTTCGCGATGGCCATGCTCTGGTCCAGCGCCAGCTTCTATTACGCCACCGAGGCACGGGTCTATGCCCTCGTGTTCCTGGGCTTCTCCTGCCTTGTCCTCTCCTGGGACACGGCAACCAAGAAAGACAATCGTACGCTGGCGCTGTGGTGCGTAGCGATTTCGAATCTGGTTCTTCTTGGGTCGCACGTCTTTGCTTCTCTGTGCCTGTTCGCAGTTCTAATTGCGGAGTTCGTTCGCTATCTGCGCCGGCGCAAGCCGGATTATCCGCTTTATGCCGCCTTGGCGCTTCCCATGGTGGTCATGCTGCTCTACATACCTCTGATCAAGGTATATCGCGGATTGATCCTTTGGCCTCAGTTTCACGCATCCTTAGGGATGGCGGGCACATTCTATTATCATGCGCTGGATTGCGTAGCTCGAGCGTTGTTTGTCGTCAGCGTGGTAGCTATGTTGCTCCTGCCTGCATTCAAGCGCAAAGCCGGCCGGAGGCCCGGATTCGCTCCTGAAGACTGGGCGCTTTTCGTCTGCGTGCTACTGAACCCGGTGCTTTTGAACCTGCTCTTGATGCTACGGAAAGGTGATTTTTTTGATCGCTACACGTTGACCACCGACGTGCTGATCTATGGTTTCCTCGCCGTGCTGTTTGCCGTTCGCTTGCGCTTCAGTCGCGTCACCAGCTACGCGGCAATGCTGGTGATGCTGATTCTGCTGGCGCATAGCGTGCAGCGTGACTGGATCAAGCGGCCGCGGGAGCTCGACCCGAACATCATGAGATCGCTGCGGCCGGATCTGCCCATTGCGGTCAGCAATGGCGCAACCTTCGTCGAGATGAACCATCACGAGTCGCCCCAGGTTATTGCCCGCCTCTATTATTTGAAAGACCGCGCTGCCGCGCTCAAGTACGACGGCACCAACTACTACTACGATTTCGAAGCGCTCGACGACATGAAGCGGGCCGGCTTTCCCTTCCATGGGAACATCGACCCCTATTCCGCCTTCATCGCGCAGCACCGGCAATTCCTCATCTACGCCGATCCGGACGAGTGGCTTCCGCTCAAGCTGCAGCAGGATGGAGCCAAGTTCACATTGGTCTTGGGATTTTCAAGCGGGGCGCCCTACGTTCCGGGCGCGACTCCCCGCATCTCCGACCCAACTCCGGAGATCCCGCTGGAAGGTCCCCACATCTCCTATGCAACGCCATATATTTCGGAAGCTACTCCCTATATAGCCAAGCACGTGTATCTAGTTACCATGCCACAGCAACAGTAAGACGCGGTTTCGTTTCACTCGAGATCCGTGGTTTTCCCATATCTGTCGCACCCAGGCAAAATGATCTGCGACAGAGTGTTGATGGCCCTGCGGCCCACCCAAGGGGATGAAAATCGGTTTGAGGAACGCTTGGTTGGGAATTACACCTACTTTGTCATCTCTCCACTCCGCTGCGCTCCGGTCGAGATGACAAATTTAGAGACTCTTTGCTTCCGGTGCAGAGGCGGGTGCCCCAGGCTCGCGAAGCTAGCCTGGGTCTTTTTCTCTGGACTACAGGCAATCCTTTCGCCAGCAAGAGCGACGACACGGTCCATCGAGGATTCGCGGAATCCCAGGTCCCAGAATTGGGACCTGGGGCACCCAGGATTTGTTGAAATGATAGGTTTCAAGAACCAAAAGTTTTTGCAGACCGATGTCGTTCTGATCAACTCAGCAACTTAGACTGTCTAAAATCGATAGATCGAGGCGGAATGGCATCCTGGCGTCGCTCGTGCGCAGTACCCTTCGCTGCGGTGACCGTCAAGGGGCTTCGCTCGCGCAAGCGCGACGCACTAAGAACGTGCGCCCTTGACCGTCGTCCTCGCTGGGGGTGTTTCTCATCTATGAGAAGAATGTCTTCTTCTCATGTGTTTAAAACACCTGCCAAGACAAATGAAACAGCTACGGTGGCGAGACTGAGATGAGCCGTGTCGTCCAAAACGCGGGGACAGACGGAACGTTTTCTGATAGAGTGACGAGCCGAGGCATGCTTGGCTCGCGTCGTTGCCGTGCATGTCACGCAACGTGGGAAATGGGCGGCCGTTTATCTTGAACGTCAAATGCTAATCGCGTTGGCCCATGGCATTGGAGTCGTGTAAGAGTGAGAAACGTTCCGTCTGTCCCCGAATGACCTGTCCCCGAATGACCAGCCGTCCCCTGCAGCGGCCCTGATAATGGGACCTGTGCCTATGGACCGGCCGCAACATTCACGTATGGTTCAGCGGCAGTTGGTACAGAGCGCGCGCCCGGATTCGATCAGATCGACATCTCCCTGTTTAAGGATTTCCACATCACCGAGCGGCACATCGTTAGCTTCCGGATGGATGGCTTCAATGTGTTCAACTTCGCCAGTTACGGCAACCCCGACAATAATGTCACGGACACCAACTTCGGGCAGATTACGAATACACGCAGCGGGCCTCGTACCATTGAGTTCGCGGCACGCTACTCCTTCTAAGATGAGTCGCGTTTAATAGCGGCTCGGTCTTATTCCTGACATTACATTGGTGTTAAATCGCCACAAATACGGTGCGCCTCACGAACACTGAGCCTCCAGCAGCGTTACCAATTCTCTACGACGAAGAGATGACAAACCTGTGACTCCGGCGTGACACCGTTTTCATTGCCGAACCAGTATCTTCGAACCAGTATCTTTATGTTCTGGACAGGTTAATGCCGGGCAACGGATCGACCTCGTTCCTATTGCGGAGGCAGACGCCGGCGGCTGGACCCTATAGGAGCTCACGCTTTGTCCTGACAGGACGTTAGACCTACATTGGGTCCAAGGAAGTGATGACCAAACTATTTCAGTTCGGGATATGGATGCGGCGATTTTGCTTCGTTGCATTCCTGCTGGCACTGCTCAACCCAGCGATCTACGGCGCGGATGCAAGCAGGCCGGCGGCTACGCCGATTCAACAGGGCTTTGCCAGCATGTACAACCTCGATTTCGCGGCAGCTCATCGGGACTTCGACACTTGGCAGATGCTGCACCCCGAGGATCCGATGGGGCCCGCTTGTCATGCTGCGGCTTATCTGTTCACGGAATTCGCGCGACTCGGAGTGCTGGAGTCGCAGCTTTTCACTGATGACAAGCGCTTTGAGAACCGCCAGAAACTTAGCCCCGATCCGCAGGTTAAGAACATGATCAATGCGCAACTGGATCAAGCAGACGCCCTGGCGGCGAAGGCCTTGGCGAAGGATGCCAACGATGCGAACGCCCAATTCGCGAAGGTGCTATCGCTGGGGCTGCGATCAGATTACGCAGCGCTGGTTGAGAAGCGCGATTTGGCGGCCATGCATTACACGAAACAAGGAAGGGCTCTGGCCGAGCGGTTGCTGAAGCAGGATCCTAATGTTTACGACGCATATCTGGCGGTGGGCGTTGAGAACTATCTGAGCGGCATAGAACCAGCCCCCATTCGCTGGCTGATGTCGGCAGGCGGAATGGAGACGGACAAAGCCCAAGGTATCCATGATCTGGAGTTGACGGCCGCGCACGGAGACCTGCTCGCACCTTTTGCGCGTCTCCTGTTGGCAGTGGCGGCGTTTCGAGATAAGGAACCGGCAAAAGCCTGCAGCATTCTCTCAGAATTGTCGAGCCATTATCCGCAAAATCCGTTGTACCGCCGGGAATTCAGCCAAAACCGCTGCTAAACAGAACGGCCTGTCGCTCTTCACCTGTTCTCGACGACCAAGATATGAAAAGCGTTCTCTAAACGGGTACATAATGGCTAACGATCAGGGAAACACGGGGTTCTAAGGGGAGTGTCTTCTGCCTTTCCAAAAGCAGATTCCCTGCGGGAATGACAGAAAGAAAAGCAAGTGCGAATACAGAAGGCCGGCCTGGTGCAACTCCATCTTATTTGTCATCTCGACCGGAGCGAAGCGGAGTGGAGAAATCTGCGGTTTCCCATATCTGGCGCAAAAAGCGCGCCAGATATGGGGCACCCAGGCCATTCTTGTCCGCCTTTGTCTTTCCCAGAAGCAGATTCCCTGCGGGAATGACAGAAAGAAAAGCAAGTGCGAATACAGAAGGCCGGCCTGGTGCAACTCCATCTTATTTGTCATCTCGACCGTAGCGAAGCGGAGTGGAGAGATTTGCGGTTTCCCACATCTGGCGCAAAAAAGCAAAAAGCGCGCCAGATATGGGGCACCCAGGTAAATCGAGGCTCGCTACTCCTTCAACACTGTGCGGATGTGCAGCTCCTTGAGCTGCTGCTGGCTTACCGGGGTCGGCGCATCGACCATGAGGTCGATTGCCTTGGCGGTCTTAGGGAAGGCGATGACCTCGCGCAGGCTCTGCGCTCCAGCCAAAATCATGGCGATACGATCCAATCCCAGAGCAATGCCGCCGTGGGGAGGAGTGCCCAGGGTGAGCGCCTCCAGAAAGAATCCAAAGCGCGACCGGGCTTCCTCTTCGCTCATGCCCAGGGCGCGGAAGATCTCCCGCTGCACATCCTGGCGATGGATACGGATCGAGCCCGAGCCTAGCTCCAGTCCATTCATCGCAAGGTCGTAGTAGCGCGCGCGAACCGAGGCAGGGTCGGATACGAGCCGCTCCATGTCTTCTTCATGCGGCGCCGTGAACGGGTGGTGCGCCGGAAGCCAGTGCTTCGACTCCTGGTCGAACTCGAACATGGGGAAGTCGGTTACCCAGATAGGGCGAAAGGCCCGATCGCCGGCCACGAGTTCGCCCGCTTGACTTTGGGGAGAAGCGGTCACCTCGTCGGTGACGGCAAAGGCTCCGTGCCGGTCGGCATAGCGCTTGGCCAACTCCACGCGAAGATTCCCCGCCGCCGAGTAGATCCAGATCTCGCGTTCGGAGAGCCGTCCAGGTATCTTGGTGTCGCTGGCCTGGGCATGCACGGTTGCATCTCCCGCGACGATAACCAACAGGTCTTCCGGATTGGCCGCGCCGCTCGCGTCGTGCGCCTTCCTGGCTGCCTCCGGAAAGCCCTTTTCCAGCCGCTTCCAATCGTCGATCAGCTTCGCGCCTTTTTTCGAGTCAAACAGCGGGCGGTTGTCGTCGCGTTCCTTGCGGGAGAGATCGCCCACACCCGGAATGCGCACCACTACCACGGGCAAAGCGGGATCGATGGCAAGCGTCTTCAACTCGTCTTCGCTGAAGGCGGAACGCACATCGGTGAGTCCAGGCAGGCGCAGATCGGGTTTGTCGATGCCGTAGCGCCGCATCGCCTCGTCATAGGTGATCTGCGGGAACGGCGTGGGCAGGGCAATACCCGCGGCCTTGAATGCTGCTGAGAGAAAGCTCTCTACGATGCGAAAGACCGTTTCCTGCTGTGGAAAGGAGATCTCGAGATCGATCTGCGTGAATTCCGGCTGCCGGTCGGCGCGCAGGTCCTCATCCCGGAAGCAGCGCGCAATCTGGAAATAGCGGTCGAAGCCGGAGATCATCAGGATCTGCTTGAAGAGCTGCGGCGACTGGGGCAAGGCATAGAACTGCCCTGCATGCACGCGGCTGGGCACCAGATAATCGCGCGCGCCCTCGGGAGTCGAGCGGGTCATGAACGGAGTTTCAATTTCAAGAAAGCCCTGACGGGAGAGGTCCTCGCGCACCGCCAGAGCGATCTTGTGGCGGAGCTCGAAGTTCTGCTGCATCTGCTGCCGGCGCAGATCGATATAGCGATATTTGAGGCGCAGCTCCTCGTTGCCGATCGCATCCTCCGCGGGGGAGAAGGGAGGCGTCTTCGAATCGTTCAAGAGCAGCAGTTGCTCGGCGGCGATTTCGATCTCGCCCGTGGCCATCTTGGGATTGATCACGTCCTTATCGCGCAGGCGCACCTTGCCTGTGACCGCGACTACAAACTCCGGCCGCACCTGTTCGGCCTTGGCGTGCCCCTCGGGTGTGAGGTCTTTGTCCAGAACGATTTGCGTGATTCCGGTGCGGTCGCGCAGATCGAGGAAGATCAGGTTTCCGTGGTCGCGGCGGCGGTTCACCCATCCCATCAGAGTCACCGTTTCGCCGGCCTGCTGCGCGCGAAGCTGGCCACAGGTATGCGTGCGCTGAAGATTGCCTAGAAAGTCGAGCAAATGAGAATTTCCTAATTTGAAGATGGAGGCTCAGTCATTTGGCAAGGGTTCCAAGCTGTCGGCCGAGTTGGCCTCTGGGAACCTTGAACTGCTGGCCGGTTGCAAACTGCTTTACTGTGAGGATACCGGATGCCAATTCATCCTCGCCGAGAATCACGATGACGCGAGCCAGTTTATTCCCCGTCTCCAAGGACTTCTTGAGCCGGAATGCTCCGTCTCCCAACTCGATGCGCAGTCCGTGTGCGCGCAGCTCTTTGGCCAAAGCCAGCGCCGGAGCGTTCATTTTCTCCCCCAGAGGAGCAACAAAAGCATCCGCAACAGAGGCCTCCTCTGCGGCTTGGCCCTGGAGCGTGAGCACCAGCCGGTCCTCGCCGATGGCAAAGCCGATCCCGGGAGCCTTGGGACCGCCAATCGCCTCGGAAAGCCCGTCATAGCGGCCGCCGCCGAGGAGAGCATTTTGCGCGCCCAGCGCGCCTGCCCCGTCTTCGACAAATTCAAAGGTTGTCCTGGTGTAGTAATCCAGGCCGCGCACCAGGCGATGATCCTGTTCGAAGGGCACTCCGCAGGCATCCAGCGCGGCGCATACCGCGGCAAAGTGCGCCTGCGAGGCCGGCTCCAGGGAATCCCAGATACGCGGCAACCCCGCGATAATGGGCTGGTCCTCCGGCGTCTTGCAGTCGAGCACGCGCAACGGGTTAGTCTCGGCGCGCCGCTGGCAGTCCTCGCACATTTGGCCAACGACGGGTTCCAGCGCCTGGCGCAGCTTGGAGACGTAGCGGACACGATCCTCCGCCGAGCCGATAGAGTTGATCTTCAGCTTCCAGGAGGCAACACCCAATTCGCCGAGAAAGGTGGCCAGCATCTCCAACACTTCGGCGTCGCGTAGTGGAGATTCGCTGCCCGCGCTGGGCGGACCTATGACCTCGGCGCCGATTTGGAAGAACTGGCGGTAGCGGCCCCTTTGCGGGCGCTCGCGGCGGAACTGCGGCCCGATGTAGTAGAGCTTCTGCAGCAGGCCGGCCTCTCCCAGCTGGTGCTCGATATAGGCCCGGACCACGCCTGCCGTATTTTCCGGCCGCAGAGTGAGGGACTGAGCTCCGCGTCCCTGGTCCTCGATTGGAGTGAAGGTGTACATCTCCTTGGAAACGATGTCCGTCTCTTCTCCTACGCCGCGCAAAAAGAGCTGCGTCTCTTCAAATATGGGAGTGCGGATCTCGTTGAACCCATAACGCTCGAATACCCTCCTCGCCGTGTCCTCGATCCGGTTCCATAAGGCGGTTTCAGGGGGGAGTAAGTCCCGCGTGCCGCGGATAGCTTTCAAAGTAGCCATAAGTACGCTTTCTATAAGAATACAGGGGATAAGTGAGCCGGGCAGGGTAGGCGCGCAGCATGTTACCAGGCTTTACTTTCTTCACGATAGATGGCGGTGTAGTCGAGATAATTGCGCGCGTATTGCAGAATTAGCTCCCGATCCTTGGGGTCGAGGCTCCGGCGCTGCCTGCCCGGAACTCCGGTCCAGAGGGTATTGGCCGGCACCAGTGTATTCTCCGGAATAAGCGCGCCGGCGGCGATGATGCAGCCTTCGCCGATGGTCGAATTGTTAAGCACCGTGGCTCCAATACCGATAAGGCAAGCATCTCCTATCACGCAGCCGTGAACGGTCGCGTTATGGCCAATTGTCACCCAATCGCCAACTATTACCGGATACTTGTAACGCATGCCGTGGAGAACGGCGCAGTCTTGTATGTTGCTGTTGGCGCCTATCCGGATGGAGTTTACGTCCCCTCGAAGAACCGCATTCATCCAGACGCTCGAGTTCTCGCCTAGCCTTACGTCGCCCAGCACCTGGGCGGAATGATCGACATAGCAGGAAGAGGGAATTAGGGGTAAATGGCCTTGATACGCGCGAATCATGCTGCGGCTGCTCCTGAAGAATGACGCTTAACCCGTAAAATCAGGCAAAAACGTGCGCTGGATCGAGTTTGTGTCTGCGTGATGAAAAAGACTGTTGCTTATGCCAATTAAACTTGAGCGTGACGTTAAAAGTAACGTACTCTAGTATGACCCAATTGGGTCGATTGCGAGGTGTAGTTCTCTTTGGCAGAGGTTCGCGTTCAAGAAGGCGAGCCGCTTGAAAACGCATTACGTCGGTTTAAGCGTAAGGTTCAACAGGAAGACATTATTAAGGAAGTAAAGCGTCACTCCTTTTACCTTAAGCCGGGCGAGCGCCGTCGAGTAAAAGAAGCGCTGGCGCGCAAGCGGAATCGCAAAAAAGCTCGTAAAGAGCAGGACTAAAACATACTGGCCTACTGTGATCTCCTCAATGCGGTAGGCCAGACGTCTCAGTGAGCCGCAATGGCAGCTCGCAGCAAGAGATAGGGCCTTTTTCTCTCCCTCCGCCAATTTCATTTCTGTCGCTTGGGCTCTTGGTCGAATGAGGATAAAGCGCTGACTGGCGGATGCTCCGACACAGTGCTTTGCCTCGGAGGTGTGGAAATTCCAGGGAGGGTCAGGTACGCGTATGGAGTTCATCGACAAGGTATTGAAATGTGTGGACTGCGGGAACGACTTCGTTTTTACCGCAGGTGAGCAGCTCTTTTTCCATGACAAACAATTTAAGAACGACCCCAAGCGCTGCAAGCAGTGCAAGGTAAAACGCGCTTCCGGCTCGGGGAGCGGGGTTCGAACGGAAACCCGCACCGTTTGCTCCGAATGCGGGGCTGAAACGACGGTTCCGTTCAAGCCTACACAAGGTCGCCCGGTGCTCTGCCGCTCGTGCTTTCAGCAGAAGCGTCCGGCTCCCCCGGCTATATCGGCTGCCGGCGCCGCATCCTGAAGGGCTTCGGTCTAGCGTAGACCAAAGCCAACCCCGCTTCGACGCAGGCATTCCGTCGAAGCCGGTTCCTGCTGCGCGGGGGGTTATTTCCTTGCAAGCTTGGGCCATTTTTCCGAACTACAGACACTATCCAATAGAGATAGGTGGAATCCCAGGTCCTAGAATCGGGACCTGGGGCACCCAGGATTTGTTTGAAGGACGAGCTTGAAAACGGCTGATTCTTTCGCAGCTTGCGGTTTTCTATAAATCTTTGGGTGCCCCACGTCCGGATTTTCGGAATTAAGACTCTTCGTTTCTGGTGCCGAGCCGGCTGCACCAGGCTCGCGCAGCAAGCTTGGGCATTTTTCCGAACTACAGACACTATCCAAATAGAGATGGGTGGAATCCCAGGTCCCAGAATCGGGACCTGGGGCACCCAGCCTCTGCACCAACCGTCGCTACGTTCAAAGAGATCCTGGGTGCCCCACGTCCGGATTTTCGGACGTGGGATTCCGCGGTTTCTATCTTGCCCTGGCCATTCTAGGGGAGGCCGGGCGCGCCGCCGGCTTTTGGGGAGAGGTTTTGCCAACCACCACAGCCGGCTTGTGTTTCTTGTCTTCGTGCGCCACCAGCAGCGCCTCAATCTGCCGCAGCAGCTCCTCGGTGTTCACCGGCTTGACCAGCATCTGATCCATCTCGTACTCCTGCCATTCGATATCCCGCAAGGGAAACGCGGTCAGCATGGCGACCGCAGGCTGGCCGGCGGATTTTTTGGCCGCACGCGCCACTTCAAGACCGGCCTCCTCGCTCTCCATGCGCATATCGGTGATTACCATGTGATATTTGCCGCTTCGCAGCTTGGCTTTCGCCTCCCGGGCGGAGGCCGCCGTGTCAACTTCAAACTCATTGATCTCAAGGATCGCCTTGAGCGTGAGCAAAATCGCCAACTCGTCATCCACCAGTAAGATGCGACGTTTCATAAGCGGAAACTCCCAGGTGAGGCTGTTCGTTGAATGCAATGAAATACGAGGGGATAGGGGGAAAACAATCTACTCAGCCATAAGCATAGAACCCGGTTGATAGACTGGCAACGTGGCAGAATACCACGTGGAGAACTTCGGGTGCCGCGCCAACCAGGCTGATGGGGAGGCCATCGGCCTTCAACTGCGCCGCCGCGGCCTGTCTCCGGCCTCGAGTTCTGCCAGTGCCGATGTAGTGGTGGTGAATACCTGTAGCGTCACCGCGCAAGCTGACCGGACTGCCCGCGCTTATCTGCGCCGCGTACATCGCGAGAATCCATCCGCTCGCATCCTGGTGACAGGTTGCTATGCGCAACGCGCGGCCGGGGAAGTGGCCGCTCTTCCCGGCGTCCATTCTGTTCTGGGCAACAGCCACAAGGCTCTGGTGGCGGAGACTGCCGCGGCGGCGAGCGTGGCGGGCTTCGTTCCGGTATACGCCTTGCAGCCCGTATCCCGCCCTGCAAGCGTCTATGTGGATGAAGTTTTCGCTCATTCGATGTTGGCCGCGCCCGAGGTTGGGCCGGCCCGTGGCCAGACGCGCCCTAATCTCAAGGTACAGGACGGTTGCGGGAACCGCTGCGCGTTCTGTGTAATCCCCGCCACCCGCGGCCACAGCCGTTCCATGTCCCTGGAGGCATGCCTGGGCTCGATTGAAGAGTTCGCTGCGGGCGGGGGCGTGGAGCTGGTGCTTTCCGGGATCAATCTCGGCCGCTGGGGGCGCGATCTCACACCAGCGCGCACCCTTGAGGAGCTGGTGAGCGCGATCTTGTCGCAGACCTCGCTCCCACGCCTCCGCCTGAGCTCCATCGAGCCCATGGATTGGACTCCCCAACTGCTATCTCTCTTCCGCAACCAGGTAAAGTCCTTCGGGCGGCGGCAGCTCGCGCGCCACGCGCACCTGCCCCTGCAATCCGGATCGGATGCAATTCTGCGCGCCATGCATCGCCGCTATCGTCCCTGGCATTATGCGGATAAGCTGGCCGCCATTCGTGAGCGTATGCCCGATGCCGCCATCGGCGCAGATGTGATGGTGGGCTTTCCCGGGGAGACGGAGGCCTTATTCGAGGAGAGTTTCGCGTTCGTCGCGGCTCAGCCGTTCACGTACCTGCATCTGTTTCCTTTTTCCGCGCGTCCCGGCACGCCTGCCTGGCGGCTCAACCAGCAATATCCTGTTGCGCCGGCGGCAGTGGCAGAGCGCATGACGCGGCTGCGGCAACTGATTACCCGGAAAAACCTGGCTTTCCGGCAGAGTTTTGTAGGCCGCGAAATCCCAGCCGTCACTTTGGAAACATCCGAAGCCGAGCGCCGGGCGGGGGTCACTCGCGCTCTGAGTGACAATTTCCTTGAAGTGGAGCTCCAGGGCAAATTTCCCTCCAACCAGAGCGTATGGGCGAGCATCACAGCAGTCGAGGAAGATGGTTTGGCAGGATACGCCGCTTCCTGAGTTTGGGATTTCGCGGCTCGTTCGGGACCTTTCAGTGCATCCGCCGGGGATGGTTGGGTTGCACCGTTCAATGCTATGCTTAAACTCCGGGGGAAGTGTCCCTCGGTTTCAGGAGGAGCCATCGACAAACGTTCAGCAAAGTCATTCATCCGTATTAACGACAGGATCCGCGCGCGGGAAATCCGCGTCATAGACGAGAACGGTGAACAGCTCGGAATCCTGCCACCCTTTGAAGCGTTAAAAATTGCCCGCGAGCGGGGCTTGGATTTGGTAGAGGTCTCACCGACAGCTCAGCCTCCGGTCTGCCGCATTCAGGACTACGGCAAGTTCCTGTATGAGAAAGACAAGAGCGACCGGGCCGCGCGTAAGAAACAAAAGGTGATCGTCGTCAAAGAGGTCAAGTTTTCCGTGACCGTCGACGAGCACGACTACCAGACAAAGAAAAACCAGGCGGTTCGCTTTCTAAACGAAGGCGATAAAGTGAAGGCGTCGCTGCGCTTCAAAGGCCGGCAGATGGCTCACCGTGAGCTTGGGTACGCGATCGTAAACCGGCTGATTCAAGACATGGGCGATGCCGGGGTGGTCGAATTCATGCCGCGCATGGAAGGCACAACGCTGCACGCCATTCTCGCGCCGGGTAAGAAGGCGGAGCCTCCGAAGAAGCCGTCTCAGAAGCCGCCCGCACCGAACGCGGTCGGGCAGCAGTCACAGCCGCCCAGCCAGGTACAGCAGTAGCCCAGGCGCAGTAGCCGAGTCCGCAGGATTATTCTCTGCGAAATCTCGTCTGCGCCGGAGCGCAGGCCGGGGCGCGGTGTGGCGCGCCCGGCCCTTCTCCCGTATACTTATTTGGATAGCCAGTTCCCACTAAGACTCTTGATTGAAGAGAGATAACCCTAAGCAGGAAAGCCATGCCTAAACTCAAGACTCACAAGGGCGCAGCCAAGCGCTTTAAGAAAACCGGGACAGGAAAGGTTTTGCGCGGCCAGACCAAGATGCGCCACATCCTGACCTCGAAGGCAAAGAAGACCAAGCGCAAGCTGGGCGGCAGCGTCCTCGTTTCCGAGGCCGACTTGCCCAAGGTGCTGCGCATGATCCCCTACGCCTGAACGGCGCGGGAGGAGAATTCCTGAGATTTGCCCGCGAAAAATTTTGCAGTATTTTCGCAGTGGGAGATTTCAAGCCAGCGAGTGAAGAGGCGGTTCCTGCCTCCAGCCGCGAAACGAATTACAAAAAGGAGAAAGAACCATGCCCCGCGTCAAACGTGGAACCAAGCGCAACGATCGCCGCAAGAAAATACTCAAACGAGCGAGCGGCTACTTCCTAACAAAATCCAAGCTCTACCAGGCTGCGCAGGAAGCGGTCGAGCGCGGCTTGAAATTTGCTTACACCGGCCGCCGGCAGAAGAAACGCCAGTTCCGCTCGCTTTGGATCGTCCGCATCGGCGCAGCCGCCAAGATCAACGGCCTCAGTTATTCCCAGTTCATTCACGGTCTCAAGATGGCAGGCGTGGAGCTCGACCGCAAGATCCTGGCCGATATTGCCGTGCGCGACGCAGCCGGGTTTACCGCCTTGGTCGAGCAGGCCAAGAACGCGCTGAAGTCCACCGTCGCGGCCTGAAGTCAAACAGCGGATCCCGTCAAAGGCGCCCATCGACATTCGCGGTCTCCCACATCTGACGCAAAAAGCGCGCCAGATATGGGGCACCCGGTCTTCGTAGCTTGAACTGCTTGCGGCTATTTCTTCGCACGCGTCCGGAACCGACATCTATGTCCGATCCTGAGTACGACGTAACCCTTGATTTTTCTCCCAGCGCACTCGATCGGCGTTTCGAGACCCTTCGTTTAGAGTTCGACCAGGATCTTGCGGCCGCGTCGAACGAGAAAGAGCGGGAGACAGTCCGGATCCGCTGGCTGGGCCGTAAGCAAGGTCAACTGGCCCGCTATAACTCGATTTACATGGAGAAAGCTCCCTCCGTCGATGCCAGGAGGGAAGTCGGCAAGCGCTTCAACGATCTTAAGCAGCACATTGAGATGAAGCTGGAGGAAGTGACTTCTGCGCATGGGAGTGAAGCCCCATTCGCCGGTGAGGCAATAGACATTACGCTGCCGGGAGTTCGCAGCTCCCTCGGCGCCGAACATCCGCTGATCAAGACGATGAACGAGATTGTTGCCGTTTTTACGGCGATGGGCTACTCGATCGGCCTGGGGCCCGAGGTAGAAACGGACTATTACAATTTCGAATCGCTGAATTTTCCGCCGAACCATCCCGCGCGCGATACGCAGGATACGCTGGTGGTCGCTCAACAGGAGCGCAAGCCTCTTCGCGAGAGGCTTTTGCTGCGCACCCACACCTCGCCGGTGCAGATGCGCACCATGGAGCGGCAGCCGCCGCCGCTGCGCATCGTGATTCCCGGCAAGGTGCATCGCAATGATGCGGCCGACGCGACCCATTCCCCGATTTTTCATCAGGTCGAGGGTCTTTGCGTGGATGACAACATCACGTTTTCCGATCTTAAGGGGACGCTCGACCACGCCATGAAGGCTTTCTTCGGTTCCAGCGTGAAGACGCGCTTTTTCCCATCCTTCTTTCCCTTTACCGAACCCTCCGCCGATGTGCAGATCAGTTGTATCTTCTGCGGCGGTTCCGGCTGCCGCAAATGCAAGCACTCCGGATGGATTGAGCTGCTGGGATGCGGCATGGTCGATCCCGCGGTCTTCGCCTTCGCCGCGCAAAAGCAGCCTGCCTACGCCTCCAAAACCATCAGCGGCTTCGCCTTCGGCATGGGAGTCGAACGCATTGCCATGATGAAGTACGGCATCGGCGATATCAGCCAGTTCTACTCGGGAGATATGCGATTTCTGCAGCAGTTCAGCTAAGAAGCGACAGCGAGTCAGCAAGTCAGCGAGTCAGCGAGTCAGCGATGAAAGCAGCGAGTAAGCCAGCTAGCCAGTCAGCATCTGCCAATAGGACGAGGCATTTTCGTGAGCTTCAAGTTTGGCAGCGAGGAATGCAGCTTGCCCGGGATACCTATGCCGTTACCGACTCGTTTCCAAAACAGGAGATCTTCGGTATTAGAAGTCAAATAAGGCGCGCTGTCGTCTCTATCCCCAGTAACATTGCCGAGGGACACGGTAGACTTTCTGACGGCGCCTTTCGCATTTTTTTGGGCCATGCGCGTGGCTCGCTCTTTGAACTGCAAACGCAGTTAGAGCTTGCGGCTAACTTTGGTTATCTCAGGGCTGAAGCCGCTGCGGGTCTCGATCAGAATTGTGAGGAACTTGCCCGAATGCTCAACGGCTTGTTGCGTACCCTGAAAGAAGAAGTCTAGGCTGCCGGCCAGCTTAACCGCTGACTTGCTGACTCGCTGACCGGCTGACTCGCTCAAACATGAAGATCCTCTCCAATTGGCTCCGCTCTTACCTACCCGGCCTTACCGCCGGCGATCGCGAATTGGCCGATGCGCTTACCTTGCGCGGCATTGCGGTTGACGGCGTCTTTGACCTCGGTCCCGGCAACGGCTCGCTCTTCGAGATGGACATCACGACCAACCGTGTCGACGCCATGAACCACTACGGCATCGCGCGCGAGATCGCCGCCATCTATGGTTTGCCTTTGACTCCGCTCAACGCCGCCCTCCCCTCTCCTGTCGCCGCCGAGCCGGTCAAGGTGCTGATTGAAGCTCCCGGCCTTTGCGGCCGCTTTACCGCGCGTGCCCTGCGCGGCATTCGCATCCAGCCTTCGGCCGGGATCGTTCAGGACCGCTTCAAGCTGCTGGAGCAGAAGCTCATCTCCAATGCCGTGGACGCTACCAACTACGTCACCCTGGCCATGGGCCATCCCACGCATGCCTTCGATCGCGACAAAGTGCAAGGCGGCATCATCCTGCGCCGCGCCCGCAAAGGGGAAAAGCTTAGAACCCTCGATGGTGTCGAGCGTGTACTCGATCCCGAAGATCTGGTGGTGGCGGACGAAGCCAAGGCGCTCTCGATCGCCGGCGTCATGGGGGGATGGGACACGATGATCACCCCGGAAACAAAGAACGTTCTGGTCGAAGCCGCCTGGTTCGACCCTCTCTCTATCCGCCGCAGCAGCAAGCGGCACGGTCTGCACACCGATGCCTCGCACCGCTTCGAGCGCGGAGCCGACTTCAACGCTCTGCCGGTTGCTTCGGCGCTGGTTTGCCAGCTCCTGCTCTTGGGCGGCGGCTCGGTCGAAGGCGAATTGGCGGACGCAATCGTGCCTGAGGCAGCGGCTCGAACCGCTCTCCGGCCCCGCATTCGTCTCTATCAAAGCGAGGTTCGCCGCATCCTGGGCGATACCGAAGACGGGCAGGGCATTGGGCCGGAGAACACCGAGCCCGTGCTCAAAGCCCTGGGCTGTTCGCTCGAAGCGACCCAGGACGACGCGTATGCCGTCACTCTGCCGAGCTGGCGGCTGGACCTGGAACGGGAGATCGACCTGATCGAGGAGATCGCCCGTGTGTATGGCTATAACCGCTTCGCCAATACTCTGCCTGTTTTCTCGGGCACCGTGGTCGAACCGCCGCAGCTCGCCCAGGAGGCTCAAGTTCGACGCACGCTCCTGGCCCTCGGCTGGAGCGAAGCGGTATCGAGCACCTTCTGTTCTGCTACCGAGGCGGATACGTTTGCCCCATTGCCGGGTCTCGCCGTGCCCATGGGCAATCCGCTCAATGAGGAGGCGGGAGTGTTGCGCCCTTCGCTCGTGCCCGGCATGCTCGCCATGTTGGGAAACAATCTCAATCGCGATGTGAACGACGTTCAGCTCTTTGAGATCGGCGCCGTCTTCAGCGGCACGACGGAACGCGTCGACGAGCGTCCGGCGCTGGCTATCGGCGCCACCGGATCAAGCTCCGCCGGGCCCCATGTTCCAGACCGGGCCTTGGATTTCTACGACCTTAAGGGCGCCATCGAAGAGCTGCTGAGCAGATTCTCAACCCGCTCCTCGTATTTCGACGCCTTCCCCGCCGAATCGGGCTTGACGCCCAAGTGGCTCCATCCCTTGCGCTCGGCGCGCGCTGTAGCCGATGGCTCGACAGTCGCCTGGTTCGGTCAACTGCATCCCAGCCAGGCGCAGCGATATAAGCTCCGCCAGAGCGTTTACGTAGGAGAGATTTATCTCGATCGTTTGTGCCGGCTGCCTCTACGTCAGGTGGTAGCTCAAGAGCTTTCACGCTTCCAGCCCGTACACCGGGATTTTTCCTTCATCTTCCCCGAGCGGGTACTTTGGCGGGAGATCGCAGAAGCGCTGGAGAGTCAGCGTCTCACCGAGCTGGTGCACTTTGCGCCCCGGGAAATATTTCGCGGGATAAAGGGCCAGATGAAAGAAAAGACCGGCTCGAAAACCTCGGATACTCTGGGAAATCTGCCCCCCGGGCACTACTCCATTCTGATTGGAGTAACGTTCCAGTCCTTGGATCGCACGCTGCGCGACGATGAGCTGCAGAGTTATTCACAGGCCCTGGTCCGGTCGCTGGAATCGCTCGGCGGCAGACAGCGGGCATGATCCAAAGTAGAAAAATTGCGCCAAAAAAGAGGATATACTTTCCTGAAGAACGCAATCCCCCTTTCGTGATAAGAGGTCAGATGTCCGCGCTCGCAGAAAACACCACTGAGATGCCAACCGCCCAAAACGACTATTTCCAGGCGCTTGAGGAACGCGTGATACGCGCCATCGAACTGCTGAAAACAGAGCGCGCATTCCGCCTTTCAGCCGAACAACAGGCTGCTGAACTTTCGCATCGCGTAGAAGAGCAGACAGCCCACGTTTCCCGGCTTGAAGAAGAACTCTCCGGACTCAAGAGTGAGCGCGACTCAGTGCGCCAGCGCATTGAGCGGCTTTTGAAACAGCTCGACGAAGTGTGAGAGCAGGCTTTTAAATGGCAGAATCCGATAACGAGGGCCGGAATGCGGTATCCAGCATAGGCGTGGATATCTACGATCAGATGTATCATCTGCGCGGCTCCGATCCGGCATATATTCAGAAGCTCGCCACCATTGTCGACAGCAAGATGCGGGCGGTTGCCGCCAGCGGCAGTACCGTGGATTCGCTGCGGGTCGCCGTTCTGGCCGCGGTCAACATTGCCGACGAGTTGGCCAGGCTGGAGGAGAAGTATCGTGCCGTGAGCGGCGCAGCTAGCGATTCGGCGACAATTCGCGCGCGCGCCGACAATCTTTCCGGCCTGCTGGACTCCGTCCTCGCGGATACCCGCAAGACCGGCTGAACGGTTTCCGCAGCCTGTAAAGCTACCGCAATGTAGGGTGCCCCATGGGTAGGCCGTGGGCCCAGGCCTTCTGTATTCGCACTTGCTTTTCTTTCTGTCATTCCCGCAGGGAATCTGCTTCTGGTCTCTCGCATACTCGGTTTCCGGAGCGCCGAGAATAGATCTTCCCCGGTCGGGTTTACTCGCTCGATGAGTTCGATCTTTTGCGCCCGAGCGATACGAGAAGCAGATTCCCTGCGGGAATGACAGAAAGAAAGACAAAGACGGACAAGAGGGGTCTGGGCGCGCCGTTTGCCTCCAAAATAGATTTGTTACCCCTGCATTGAAAATTGCTCCTGGCTGTCGATTCCTCCTTTGACCACTTGCCAAGCGGCCCCTCTGCCGCTAGCATCCAGTTAGAGACCGACCTGCAAAGCAGGTGCGGCAGTTAACGCTGGTTGAACCAACATTCATTGAACCGGGACTCGACTCGAAAAATCGGCTCCGTGCGCAGTGTCCGCCAGTCCGGAATGCCTAAAGAGCTGCGGGGAGTCCCAACGTCTTAGGACGGGTTCACCGGCGCACTGCCGCACGGCCCCGCGGGCCGGTTTCATCTTTTCTTTTGTGCATCCGCGATTATTCCAGTTCGGCCATCTCGTTTTGCCGACCTATGGAGTGGTGCTTGCCATCGGCCTGATCGCGTCCTTGCTGTTGTGCCTTCATTTGGCCCGCCTGCTCTCTCTCGATGCGGAGAAGATTTGGAATCTGGCCCTGTTGGCGATTGCCCTGACGATCGCCGCCGCTAAGCTCTTGATGGCCGCATCCCACTGGCGGGGCTATGGGGCTTACGCGTTGACCTTAAGTCTTACCGAATCCCACCGAGCCTTGCTGGGAGGGAGCGCGATTGCATTCGCTGCCTGTTGGTTCTATGCACGGCGGGTAGGTTTGCCCATCCGGCGCTCGGCGGACGCCTTGGCGCCTCCGCTTGCGCTGGTCAGCTCCGTCGCATCCATCGCCTGCCTGGAAGCCGGCTGCAACTATGGCACGCCCACGCGCGCGCCCTGGGCCATTGTCTTCACCAGTCCGTTCAGCTCACCGGGTACCCCTCTGGGAGTGCCGCTGCATCCCACGCAGATCTACTCATGCCTGTGGGAGTTCGTAGTGTTTGTGCTTTTGCTGTGGCTGCTCCATCATCCTCATCGCGACGGAGAAGTCATCGGTGCGTGGCTCTTTTTAGGCGGATTGGGTGACTTCTTCCTGATGTTTCTGCGCGGAGACGGGAGCAGTTACGAGATCTTCGGCGGCTTACTGAATGTGATGCAGCTCTTGGCGGTTTTCATGGTTCTGCTCGGCGGATTCCTGTGGCTGCGCCGGGAACCCATTCAGTCATCAGCCCGGTCTTCAGCTTTGGATTCGCGCCGTGCCGGCTGAGACGCCGCCACTACGCACGCTTACTGTTCCCGCGGTTGCCAAAGGCTCGCGTCTCGACCAGTTCCTTAGCAGAACAGCTTGAAGATGTAAGCCGCTCGCGCGTGCAGCTCTTGCTTCGCCAGGGAGCAGTCCAGGTCGATGGCGAAGCGGCCAAAGCATCGCTGAAATTGCGCGGCGGCGAGACCATCTCGATCCTCGGCGATCCCCATCCACCCGCTTTGCGCGCCATGGCGGAGGATATTCCGCTCGAGATCATGTACGAAGACGAGGACCTTGCCGTCATCAATAAGCCCGCGGGAATGATGGTCCACGCCGGGTCGGGCAGCACCGAAGAGGCGCGCAACCGCGGCACCCTGGTCAACGCGCTGCTCCATCATATGAACCAGCTTTCCAACTCCAGCGGGCCGCTTCGCCCGGGCATCGTTCACCGTCTCGATAAGCAAACCAGCGGTCTGATCGTGGTAGCCAAGAACGATGCCGTCGCATGCCAAGCTGGCTGAGCTGTTCTCTCGCCGGCAGGTACGCAAAACCTATCTCACGCTGGTGGCGGGCGCTTTCGAGCGGGACTCGGGGACGGTGAATGCGCCCATCAGCCGGGACGCGATACGGCGAACCCGGATGACCACAAAGCGGGAAGGCGGCCGCACCGCCGTGTCGCATTGGAAGGTCATTCGCCGCGTTCACGGCCCATATGGTGCATTTACCTTGCTCGCGGTTCGTATCGAGACCGGCCGCACCCACCAGATTCGCGTCCACATGGCTTCTTTAGGGCACCCGGTGGTCGGAGACACGCTCTATGGCGCGCCCGCCGTGATTGTGCCGGTTACCCCCAAGCATCGGCCCGAGGTACTGCCTCGCCTAACCCTGGAGCGTAACTTTCTGCACGCGGCGGAGCTCGAGTTCGCCCATCCACGAACCGGTGAGCGCGTCAGCCTGGCCTCGGAACTGCCCGCCGATCTCAAGCTCTTCTTAAGTCGTCTCGCGGCTGAGTGAGTCGGTGGAAGCCCCAGCATTCACTGTCTCGCTGCGATCGGTTGTGGTATCCCACCCTTGCTGCGCAAGGATGGGGCACCCAAGATCTGTTTGGAGATGAATTTTAAAACCACCACGAATCGAGGGTGCCCCATCCTTCGCACGGCGCTGTTCCGTGCGAAGGGTGGGAAGCCACAAATCTGTATGGCCCAGATGTTCTGACGGTTTTATGGGGAGCGCAGAGATACCTCGGACAGGGGATGGCGCCGGAGCGGTTCAAAAGGCAGAATCGGGTAGGCGCAAACAATCGGGTTGTAGAATAGAAGAAAACGTATGATGTGGCTGCCATCTTTCCGACCATGGAATCTCTCCCCGAGCAAGGCGTCTCCTCTGTTGCGCTCCGGATCACCGCTGCATTTAAGTCTTGCAGCTTTGGGACTGACGCTGCTTTTTGCCGTTGGGGCGGCCCTGGGACAGAAAACTCCGCCTACGCCCCCGCAGCCGTTGCCGCCGGCCACAGCCAATGGTAAGAACGACGGGCAATTCACCATCCAGACCAACGTCAATGAGGTCAACCTCATTTTTACGGTTACCGACCGCCACGGCCGGTTCATTCAGAATCTCCAGCAAAAAGATTTCGCGCTGTTGGACGATCAGAAGGCGCCGGCGCAGGTCTTCAGCTTTACGCAGCAGACCAATCTGCCCCTGCGCGTCGGTGTCCTGATCGATTCCAGCACCTCCATCCGGCAACGCTTTGAATTCGAGCAAAGCGCGGCGATTCAGTTCCTGCAGCAGGTCGTTTCCCGTCCTCACGGCGATCAAGCCTTCGTCATGGGCTTCGACGTCACCAGCTATGTCACCCAGCCCTACACCAATGACCAGGACAAGTTGGAGGCCGGCATCAACAAGCTTCGTCCCGGTGGCGGCACCGCTCTCTTTGATGCTGTTTATACGGCCTGCCGGGATCAGTTGTTGAACGTGCCCAACACCCTGCAGGGCACGGTGAGGAAAGCCTTGATCATCATCTCCGATGGTGATGACAACCAGAGCCGCGCCTACCCCGACGACGCCATCAAGATGTGCCAGAGGGCTCAAACTCTCATCTACGCCATCAGCACCAACGTGAGTCCCAGCCGCGATCGCGGCGATGACGTTCTGAACAAGATGGCGATAGCCACTGGCGGCACGGCGTTCTTCCCCAAACGGCTCGAAGATATGTCCAACAGCTTTCACGGTATCGAGGACGAGCTGCGAAGCCAATATTCTCTGGCCTATCGTCCTGCCGACTTTAAGCCGGACGGCGCGTTCCGCTCTATCTACTTGGTTTCTCTCGATCGCCGCTATGTGGTGCGCGCCAGCAAGGGTTATTTCGCTACCAAGTTTTGAGCATAGGATTCAGCCCTGGCCGCTCAGCATCGCCAGCAGTTGTGCTTCGTCGATTACCGGGACCTTCAACTCACGCGCCTTCTCCAGTTTCGATTCTATCTACTTGGTTTCTCTCGATCGCCGCTATGTGGTGCGCGCCAGCAAGGGTTATTTCGCTACCAAGTTTTGAGCATAGGATTCAGCCCTGGCCGCTCAGCATCGCCAGCAGTTGTGCTTCGTCGATTACCGGGACCTTCAACTCACGCGCCTTCTCCAGTTTCGACCCGGCATCGTCCCCTGCCACCAGGTAGTTCGTCTTCCTGCTCACAGAGCCTGAAACCCGTCCGCCCGCGGCTTCGATCCGCGCCTTGGCCTCGTCCCGCGTCAGTCCCGCCATGGTGCCCGTGAGCACAAAGGTCAAGCCTTCGAACTCGGAGGATTTTTGCTTTTTCTCCGCGGTGAAGGTAAGTCCTGCTTTACGCAATTGCTCGACCAGCTCGCGATTGCGAGGCTCGGCAAAAAACTCGGCGATGGCCTGAGCGACCCGAGGGCCAACCTCATTCACCCGCTCAAGTTCTTCCGGGGATGCCTCCATCAAGGCATCCATGGAGCCAAAGGACTGGGCCAGCAACTGCGCGGTGCGATCCCCAACAAAGCGGATTCCCAATCCAAAGAGCACGCGGTTGAGAGGCGCCTTTTTCGAATTCCCGATCTCGCTGAGAAGCGTCTCCGCCGATTTCTTGCCTATGCGTTCGAGGGAGAGCAGTTGCTCCTCGGTGAGCGAATAGAGGTCGGCGATGCCGGTCACCAGTCCTCGCTCCAGAAGCTGGGTAACCAAAGCTTCACCTAAGCCTTCGATGTTCATTATGCCGCGCGAGGCAAAGTGCAGCAGGCTCTCTTTGAGACGCGCCGGGCAGTCCGTATTGACGCAGCGATAGTCGGCTTCACCCTCGTCGCGCACCACCTCGCTCCCGCATGCCGGACAATGGCTGGGAAAGACAAAGCTCTTGTGACCGCGAGGATGGTCCTTATCCACAACCACCTCAACGATCTTGGGGATCACATCTCCACCGCGCTCAACCAGCACCGAGTCGCCGATCATCAATCCTAACCGGGCAATCTCGCCGGCGTTGTGCAGGGTGGCGCGGCTGACCGTGGTTCCCCCGATCACAACCGGCCGTAGGTTGGCGACGGGCGTCAATTTGCCGGTGCGCCCCACCTGGACTGAGATATCTTCGACGCGCGTAATCCCCGAGCGGGCCGCGAACTTATAGGCCACGGCCCAGCGTGGCGCTCGCCCGGTGTAACCAAGCCGTTGCTGCAGCGCGCTCTGATTCACCTTGATCACTACCCCGTCGATCTCGTAGGCTAATTTCTCTCGCTCCTCCTCTGCCCGGGATATAAAGGCCAGCAGCTCTTCCCTGGTATGCAAAGCCTCCCGGTGAGGATTCACCCGGAAGCCGGCATGGGTGAGCGCATCGAGAGCCTCTAGTTGTTCAGCAAAGACATTCTCGCCGTTTTCAAGAAGGAAGTAGGCATAGAAATCCAACCGCCGCTGGGCGACGATGTTTGGCTCCAGCGTGCGGATAGTGCCCGCCGCCGCGTTTCTTGGATTTGCCGCCGGCGCCAGTCCCTGCTCCTCGCGCTCCTGATTTAGTTTCAAGAACGCCTTCACCGGCATCACAACTTCACCGCGCACCTCGAACTTCTGCGGCATCTTTGCCCGCTTGAGCCGCTCCGCGGAGACCGACAAGGGCACCGTACGGATGGTGCGTATGTTAGTGGTTACATCCTCGCCAATGACTCCATTGCCGCGCGTGATTGCCCGGCTGAGCACGGCGCCGCCAGCCTCGCCATCGGAATAATGCAGCGCGAGCGAAACTCCGTCGAGCTTCAACTCGCACACGTAGCTCACCTCCGCATTGCCGGCGAGTGAGCGCACGCGCCGCTCCCAATCGCTTAGCTCCTCCTCATTGTTGACATTGTCGAGCGACAACATCGGCCGAGAATGTTCGACCTTGGCGAAGCCTTCCTTCGGCTTTCCCCCGACCCGTTGGGTGGGGGAGTCCGCCGTCACCAATTCGGGATATTCTTTTTCCAGGGAGCGCAGTTCGCGCATGAGCGCATCGTAGGCCGCATCCGAGATCTCCGGCGAATCCAGCACATGATACTGGTATTCGTGGTGGCGGATCTCATCGCGCAACTCGTCGATCCGCTGGCTGGCTTGTTCGCTGTCGCGCTGTGAGCTTTCAGCTTTGGACATATCGTGTATCAGAGCATTTTCACAGTTAATGTAAACGAAATGAGCCCGGGAGTTCCAAAAGGAGCGGATGGAACCAGTTACGCATTTTCTGACGGGAGCCTGTCTGGCTCGCTCCGGGTTCAATCGTAAGACAGCGTATGCCACCCTGGCCATGACCCTCGCCGCCGAGACGCCCGATCTGGACATTCTCTGGGCTTTCCGCGGGCCGGTTGCAGCTTTCGAGCATCACCGCGGCTTCACCCACACTCTGCTGGGCGCGCCTTTGGTGGCCACCGTTGTAACCGGAGCGGTCTGGTTCTTCCACCGTTGGCGACGCAAGCGGCCACCAATTCCGGCGCGCTGGTTTTTGGTCTGGCTCTTTTCGCTCATTGCCGCGCTGAGCCATATCTTGCTCGATTGGACCAACAATTACGGCAGTGCGCCCTTTCTTTCCCTTCAACCCCCACTGGTATTCGCTCGATCTGGTCTTCATCTTTGAACCGGTGATCTTTGCCGGGTTGCTGTTTGCTTTGCTGATCCCAGCCATCCTGGGTTTGGCCGATCGTGAGATTGGCGTCCGCAAGGCCGGCGCTCGGGGCCGGGCCTGTTTCCGCGGCCAAGGGTGGGCGATCGCGGCGCTGGGCCTGATGGTCCTTGTCTGGGCTGTTCGCTGGGGCGAGCACGCCCGGGCGCTCGAATTGGCGGGCAATGCTCGCTTTGGCCGCGAACCCGTGGTGCGCATCGCCGCCGAGCCTTATCCCGTCAATCCATTCCACTGGTTCCTCATCGCGGAGACAAAGGACTATTACCAGACTGGCTCGGTTAATACCCGCAGCGGAGAAGTCGATACCAGTGATCGCGATGACGTCGTCTTCAAGCCGCCGGTAACGTCTGCCGTGATGGCGGCCAAACGCTCCCCGCTCGGACGGGTCTATCTGGATTGGGCGAAGTTTCCCGTGGTCACGGACCGTGGCAGCGCCAACTTAGTGGCGTCGAATAGCTTTGCGCCCAACCCGTTCGATACCGCTGTCGAGTTCCGCGATCTGCGCTTCGCCTACTCATTTCTGAATCGGGACCGCGCAAGCAACGGTTCGACGCCTCTTACCGCTTGGGTTTATATCAATCCAGATGGCAAAGTGGACGCCATGGTGATGGACAACCATGTGCAGAAATGAGTGCCCCTCGTGTCAACAGATCCTGGGTGCCCCACGTCCGGATTCTCGGACGTGGGATTCCGCAAATCCCGACGGACGGTGTTGTCCATCGGGATCCGTGGAATCCCAGGTCCCAGAATCGGGACCTGGGGCACCCAGTATTTGCTGACGGGACGAGATCACGAACCGAAGGTCAAGCCTATTCAGGCGGTCTGACCACCGGCGGGGAGCGCTTGCGCTTTTTCACCGGCGGCGCTGAATTTGGCGGCCGGTGTTTGCCGTTGCTGTGTTTCTTGGCCCCCGGCGACTCAATCACGCTGCGCATCCAGTAGTCTCCATGAACATCGACCTCGATTCCATGTACTTCACGCTCGAAACCGGGGAAGCGCTTGCCAAACTCTTCCATCGCCAAAATCAGGCGGATCACCGGACTCTCCGGTCCGCCAAGCCGCTCCCCTGGCATGCTCATGGGAATGCCAGGGGGATAAGGAACCAGCATCACGGCGGTGATCCGTCCCGCCATCTCATTGAACCTGATCCGCTCCGTCCCATTGCGCAGGAGCTTCTGGTAGGTCTGCGCAGGCGTCAGCACCGGGTCGAAGTCTTCATCGCACGCTTCATTGACCAGGCCGGCGAGGTTCATTTGCTTCATGGCCGTGTTCATTTCATCGCTCAGCTCCTTCAGTGAGACGTTGCGATAGCGGGTGGGGTATTTGAGCACCAGGTCGGGGAGCGCCTCTTCGAGCGGAGCTTCGGTATCGTACAGGCGTTTGAATTCAAAGAGATTTTCGAGCAGGCTGCCCCACTTGCCCTTGCTGGTTCCCACAGAGAACAACACCAGGACGGTATAGTCGCCGGTGCGGGCAATCTCGACTCTGCGCCCATCCAGGAACTCGGTGAGAATCGCCGCCGGAATGCCCCAATCCGAGGTCTGTCCCTGGGCATTTACTCCCGGCATGAGAATCGTAACCTTGGTGGGATCGAGCATACAGTATTCATCCGCGATGTCCTCATCTTGAAAGCCGTGCCAATCCTCACCCGGCTTGAGCGTCCAGCAGCTGGAATTCGTAGCCAGAAGGCGGTCAGGGGCCTCCTCGAAGAGGTAGCTCTTCTCTTCGGTCAAGTCAGTCACCCGGTCCGGTTGAAAGAGCCGGAAGAACCATCCGTCTCCATCCTCCGCTGCGCGCAAGCGATGGGCCACGGAGGACATCGCCTTGCGGAAGCTGATCGCGTCCTGGATGGTTTCATTCATCAGGGTGGGCCCGGCCGGCTCATCCATCATGGCCGCGGCCACGTCGAGCGAAGCGATCAGCGGATAGAAAGGCGAGGTTGTGCCGTGCATCATGAACGATTCGTTGAACTGGTCGAAGTCCAGGGGCGCGCGCGGGCTCAGCTTGATATGAATCATGGAAGCCATTGAGAAAGCGGCCAGCATCTTATGCGTGGACTGCACGGCAAAGAGAGCGGGACGGTTTGGCATCTCGTCCGGTACGTCCATCGCGAAGCGGCCGCGATAAATCTGGTGGAACTTGGCATACGCGTACCAGGCTTCATCGAAATGAACCCGGGGTACGCTCTTCGCCAGCTCCTTGACCACGCGGTTTACGTCGTAGCAGAGCCCGTCATACGTGGAGTTGGTGACCACTGCATAAGTCGGCTCCTTGGAAGCCGCTCCGGCGGCGAAGGGACTCCTCTCGATGAGGCGCTGAACGGATTCAGGGCTGAAGCGCTTGAGAGGCACCAGCCCGATCATTCCATAGCCATTGCGAGTGGGCTTGAAATAAACCGGACGGGCGCCGGTGACGGTCAGCGCATGGCAGATCGATTTGTGGCAGTTCGCGTCCGCGAGAACGATATCGTCCTGGCCAATCACTCCATGTCCGACGATCTGGTTGGAGGTCGAAGAGCCTCCGAGCACGTAAAAGGTCCAGTCGGCGCCGAAGATGCGCGCTGCGTTACGCTCCGATTCGCCGGGAGGCCCGATGTGGTCCAGCCAGGAGCCGAGAGGCGAAGTCGAAATACCCAGATCGGAGCGCATCAGGTTCTCGCCGAAGAAGCGATGAAACTCCATGCCCACCGGATGCTTGAGAAAGGCGACGCCGCCCATGTGTCCCGGGGCGTCCCACGAGTAGGCGCCCTGATCGGTATATTTCTTCAGCTCGCGAAAATAGGGCGGCAGCAGCTGCTCGTTGTACCGCTCCACTGCAAAGTCCACCCGATTGGCGATGAACGCCGGGGTGTCGCCGAAAAGGTGAATGTATTCATGGACCTGCTTTACCACTTCAAGCGGGAGTTCGCTGACCAGCGTGCGATCGGCGATCAGAAAGATCGGCACCTTCTTGTTGCGCCGGCGGACCGCGCGCAGAATCCTGAGCGCCGCCCTCTCGTCGAACTGATGATCCTCCTCGAGATCCCAGTCCAGGAGGATCGCGCTATGCGATGGATCCGACCCGACCAGCGACAAGCCGTCTTCGGGCGTGGTTGTGCGGACAACCTCGTATCCTTCTTCGCTGATCGCGTCGACCAAGCGTTCCATGGCCCGGTCGGAAACCGAATCGGTGCCCCCTACTTCACTGGCAATCAATAGAACCCAACGCTCTTCGCTCATACACCTCTCATTTCCAGTCTCATTTTATAGGGATGCGGATTCCAAAGAAGCAGCGGAAAAGAATCTGGACCGCATAGCCGACGACGCTGCAAAGCGCGCCGGTAAAAGCGAAACCAGCAAGGATCAAAGCACCGGCGTGGTTACGTGGTAAAGCCGCCAACGGTCAGCGTGTCCCGACGATATCGGCGCTCTGCAATGCGCGCTTTTCGGCGTTAAGTGCAGTGCTGTGAAGCGCCGCCACACGCCGGAATGCTGCTTCCGCCTCTTGCGTCCGGCCTTCTGAGCGAAGCGCTCTGCCCAGCAGATAGAAGACTCCAGGATCGTCGGGATTCATCTCAGCCGCCTGGCGGAGCAGGCCGATGGCTCCGGCGGCGTCTTTCAGTTCGAGCTTGGCCTTTCCCATATAGAAATAAGTTGCCCATGAATCTGGCGCCATGGCTTGTGCTTTCTCGAGATCGCGAAGGCCGTCCTGATAGTGGCCGGTTTGAACCAAAAGCGCACCGAGAAAATAATAGGAGCCTGCGTCCTGCGGATCCTGCTGGATCCCCTTGTTCAGTTCTTCCTCAGCCTGGGTGTTTTTCCTTAAGCTGAGATAAACCTTTCCCAGCTCCAGGTGAACCCCGGGAAAAGCCGGATCGGCCTGAATCACCGCTTCAAATGCGCTCTCCGATTGCTCGAATTGGGCGGCGTCATAATAGGCCTTTCCCAGCAAAAAATTCGCCTGCGCGGGAGTGGCGGCGCTCGAAAACAATTTCGCGAATACCTCGCGGGCAGCCTGCGGTTGTCCCGCGCGCGCGTACCCGACACCCAGAAGATACAGTGCCGCGGGATCCGGGTCTGCTCCCTCGGCCAGAGGCTTCAAGAGGGTAAGACCATCCTGCGCATGTCCGTTAAATACCAGGCAGGTGGCGAGAAGCATCGCCGCCTGGCGGTCATCGGGATAACGGTTGTGTAACCGCCGGAAGTACGGAGCCGCCAGGCTGTAGTCTTCCTGCTTGAGATAAGCGAGTCCGAGGTCCAGTTCGACTCGCCGCTGTTGCGGGCTGATGCGAAGCGCACGTTGGTAGGTCTCGATCGCTTTGGCGTACCGGTGAGTGTGGGAATAGACCACACCGAGATTCGCCATGGCGCCGATGTTTTGCGGATCGAGCTCGAGAACTTTGCGGAAGCCGGCTTCCGCCTGCGCATAGTCGCCCGATTGAAGCGATTGCATGGCCGCATCGAAGATTTGCTTAGCGGAGTCCGCGCCGTACAAAGGCGAAACAAGCAAAGTAATTGCAATAACAAGCGCGGAGAGTTTCACGCCTAACATGTTAGAGGATTTCTATTTTTCTTTCTGTCATTCCCGAAGGGAATCTGCTTCTGCCTTCATTAGACAAGAAGCAGATTCCCTTCTGGAATGACAGAAAGAAGGGCAACTGCGAATATCGCAAAACGACAAAAGTATACTTAAAACCGGCAATTACACCTTATGTCATCTCGACCGGACCGCAGATCTCTCCACTCCGCTTCGCTTTGTCGAAAATCATCTGGGAAGCCTGCTCTGCCAGCGGTTGTGGTCTCCCACCCTTGCTACGCAAGGATGGGGCACCCTAAATCTGTTTGAAGTATGGATCCAAAACCACCAGCAATCGAGGTTGCGCTTTTTGCGCCAGATGTGGGAAACCGCAGATCTCCCCGCTTCGTTCTGTCGAAAATCATCCTGGGAACTTCACGAGGATCAGTTTCTAGCCACTACCATAACCTTGTCATCTCGACCGGAGCGCAGCGAAGTGGAGAGATCTGCGGTTTTGTGGGTACCTAACCGCGGATCCCCTTCACTCCGCTTTACTCTCACTCAGATGTGGGAAACCGCAGATCTCTCCACTTCGCTGCGCTCCGGTCGAGATGACAAAGTTAGGTGTACTTGCCAACCAAGCCTTCCTCAACCCGATTTTCATCCTCTTGGGTGGGCCGCAGGCCCGTGAACACTTCGGTCGAGACGACAAATAAGGCGCCGTTGCCGATGAAGCCTTGGCAACCAGCTTGGCTCATCATCCCTGGACAAAAAGAAAAGGCCGGATTCAAAGTGACGTGAATCCGGCCCAGCAAATCAGATGGAACTAGAAGTAGAATTTCCCTCCAAGCTGCAACTCGCGAGGATCGCGTGCGGAGGTGATCTGCCCGGAGCTGCCGGCGTACTGGCCCGTGAATTGCGTTCCAGGACTCACTGCGCTGAGGCCGTTATTGACGTTTGCCCACTGAGTGTGGTTGAAGATGTTATATGCCTCGAATCGCAGTTGTACGCGAACGTTTTCGTTAAAGATAAGGTTCTTGAACAACGATATGTTCCAGTTGTCGACTCCTGGGCCATAGATTGAATTGCGGGCGAAGTTGCCGAAACTGCCGTTGGCAGGTTGGGCAAAGGCCCCTGGGTTGTACCACATCGGGGATTCTTTTGCGGGGATGTTGTGGTTATGGCTGGTCAGAATGGGACTGCCCGGAATGTAGTCGGGACGGATGTGGCCGCCTGTTAGGCCGCCGGTCTGGTTATTGCCAGGAGTTTGCTGGCCGCCTCCAGTGCCTAAGTTGCCGCTGGAGAAGAGGTCGCAGGCATCGTTGGTAGGACTACTGCTGGCGAGGCAGGGACTACCGCTCCAGAACTGCGAGACTCCTGACAACTCCCATCCTCCGGCGGTAAGCTGTACGAGTTTGTTATGCCCGCGGAAATCGGGGAGGTTGTAGACATACTGGATGTTGAAGACATTGCGGCGGTCGAAACCCGCTGGCGCGTAGAACCGCTTGAGTTGCGTGTAGTCGGGGAAGGCATTCTGATCGTTGTCGACGTCGTCCAGGTCAATAGCCTTGGAGAAGGTGTAATCCGCATTAATGGTTAATTTGTCGCTGAATCTGCGCAGCAGCTTCACTTGCAGGCCGTTGTAGCTGGAACTGGCGCCGAACCGGTTGAAGTAAATTGAACTGTAACCCTTGTAGGGCAGGATTGCCTGAGTAACATTATTAACCGTGGATAAGATAGGCGTATTGGTGGTTAATCCCAGAGGTAGCTGCTCCAGCGCCTGGTTGTACATCTGGTGCCGGCTGACGTTGCCGATATAAGTAATCTCGAATGCCACCCGGTCGGGCAACTCCTGCTGTATGCCGAGATTGTATCCGTAGGTTGTCGGAATCTGGCCCGCTCGATCCGCCGATAGAACTCCGCTTGACGGTGTAAGTGGAGCGCCGTTCACGATGGAGGGAGAGATATTGGCTATATTTCCGCCGTATACGGTTGGCGTGTAGACAAGAGGAGGATTGCTGATGCCACCGAAGTTGAATACGTTTTGCTCGTAACGTTCATAGAAGATGCCAAAGCCGCCGCGAAGAGCGGTCTTGCCATTGCCAAAAACATCGTCCGCAAAGCCCACCCGCGGACCGAAATTGTTCCAGCGATAGTCCAAGCCGCCTTTGGGCAATCCATTCGTTCCTTCCTGAATCATGCCGTTGTAAGGATTACCCGAGCCGGGAATGATGCTGCCTTGAGTTGGGGCTTGGCCAGGTATATTGGATGCGGTGTTAATACTCACGGCATTGGCCGGGTTGTAGGCGCTCGGCTCGAAGTAGTACTGGTGGTAGGGAGCGACGGTGTAGGTCGGACCTACGAACTCATAGCGAAGGCCATAATCGAGAGTAAGTCTCGGCGCGGCTTTCCAGGTATCCTGAACATAGCCCTCATATTGGAAGAAATGGAAGTGGCCGTAGGCATAGATGTTCGATTGGCTTACGGTTGTATAGTTCCCGAGGAGCGTATTCGCGATTCCCGAGTTGGTGTTGTTCCCGTTCTGGTTGCTGGCGCCGAAATTTAGATTCGGGTTTTCCGTCCAAGTTCCTTCCTGACCATTTTCATTCAGGTCGGCGAAGAGACCGAATTTGATCACGTGGTTGCCCAGGATCTTAGTTACGTCATCCGTGGCGACGATGGTGTTTCCAGTGGAGGTCCACCCGGACGGAAAGGGGCTGATGTTGATATAGCCGTCGCCGCTGTTGATATTCGGAGCGAGATCGTGGGTGTTCGTTGCGGGATAAATGTCCTGGAAACTAAACCCCAAAGCGGACTTGTCGTAGAGAGATTTCGACGTACCGGGCACGATGTCCACGACCTGGGTCAGGTGCATCCAGCCGACAGTCGCTTCATTGGTGAGCGTGGGCGAGATGACGTTCACCAGGCTCCATGCCCAACTCTTTCCGGGCTTTTTGCGGTATTGCGGCAGAACGGGGAAGCTGTTGCCGGAGAAGATACCAAAGCTTTGGCTCTCCTGCTGCCGGTCATCCACGTAACGGAAGAAGGCATTCGCCTTAGGGCCAAAATTGTAATCGACCCGGACGACATATTGATTTTTGTAGAAGTTGTAGGTGTCCTGAAAGTTCACCTGTTCCCGGTCGTTAAATCCATTGTTGTAAATGGGGCGATTCAGGTTGCCTTTGTACCCAGGTGTGAAGTACTTGATCATCGCAGGATACTGAGAGCTGAATTGCGAGGCTGGAATGATATTGCCCGGGTAAGGCGTTCCGGTCAGAACCTCACCGAACGAGTTGTACTTTATGGTTCCGGGTATGAAAACCTGCCCGTTCTGTACCAGGTTCCCATGAGTGTCGTGGATGTTCGTACAGGTCGTGGTGCCGTTGAGATCGCACATGTTACCCGGGCGATAGACAGGTGAAAGGTCCGCCTGACCGTTGGGCGTCCCGATGCCCAGCATACTGGGTAGCGGCATGGTGTAGTAGGTGGCGGCTGCTCCGCCCGGGTTGCCGTTGGGCCGGCTGGAGCGCGTTCCTTCATAGTTGAAGAAGAAGAACGCCTTCTTATTGCTTCTGGGCGAGATTTTAGGAATGGGTATATAACCGCCGATGTTGCCGCCAAACTGGTTAAACTTCAAGACAGGCCGGGAACCGCCCGAATGGTTGGTAAACCAGTCGTTGGCGTCGAAAACCGTATTGCGGTCGAATTCCCAGGCTGTGCCATGGAAGCGGTCGCCGCCGGCCTTGGTGTTGACCAGGATCATCACGCCGGGGCTGCGCCCGTATTCCGCGTTGAAGTTGCCGGTCAAGGTCTTGAACTCACCCACCGCGTCGATGCTCAGCTCGGTATATTCTCCATCGTTGGCTCCCACATCGGTGTTGATCACGCCATCGAGAAAGAAGTTATTGGCCGTACCGCGCATTCCGTTGACATAGAAATCGTCTGTCTGGTTGAAGACCAGGCGGAATTGGGACGAGTTGTTAGTCACCACTCCGGGCAAGGTCGTCATGAGAGATTCGAAGTCGCGTCCGTTCAGCGGCTGCTCGGTGACTTGACGTGTCGTGATGACAGCCGAATTGTTGGACGTGGCCGTTTCGATCAGCGGCGTTTGGCTGGTGACGGTGACTACTTGCGAGGCCTCTCCTAGAGAGAGCGGTATCTGGCCCAGGCCGAGGGTCTGATCCTGGTCCAGCACGATATTGCCGCGTTGGAGATCCTTCATCCCGGTCGCGCTGATTTTGACGCTGTAGGTTCCAGGCGTCAGGTTTAAGGCTCTGAAGGTGCCGCCGTTATCCGTCTTTATGTCGCGGATAACGGCCCCTTGCGCCTGATCGGTGACTTGGACCGAGGCTCCCGGAATCGCGGCGCCGCTCGGATCGACGACAGTGCCCTGAATCGACCCTGTGGCCTGGGCGAAGAGCGTTGTGGACCCGAAGCAGACGGCTAGCATTGCCGCCAGCGCGAGCTGCAGGAAGAAATGGGCATGAAGGGGTTGATTGGCGCGTCGCATCTGTTTCCTCTCCTAAACAACAGCAATTGTGTCTTGTCTGAAGGGCCTGAACGCATGCGCAACTGAAGATTGAGCAAACGCTTACGTTTGGCGCCGTTATCGTCAATTTGCCGGAACTATAGAAATCTTGAGCGTCGTTCGTCAATCAGGAAGTGGCGCGGGAGTTGGTTTGAATCGACTACTAACCCGGGATCAGGTATTTTGCGCGTTTCTTAAGGTTGCTTGCCACAGCGCTCAAAAACTACAGTTCACAGGGAACCATATCCATCAAACGCAACGTGATAACGAATGTCAAGAACAATTTTTGTTCGGTACCGAAACTTTAACCTGGGGTCGCCGCCTTTGATAGCGTTAACAGCCCGGCCGAGGATAAGCTTTAGCCCTGGATTTACCGATGCCAGCGCTAAAGCGCATCATGATCAGAGTCGAGGTTCCCGGAGCGCTGAAGAAAGACAAGAAGCAGATTCCCTTCGGGAATGACAGAAAGAAAAGCAAAGACAGACAAGAATGCCTGCGGCCCCTTCGGTCGTTTCGTATTCGCAGTTGCTTTTCTTTCTGTCATTCCCGAAGGGAATCTGCTTTTCGAGTTCTGAAGCGCTCCTACCCCCCACATAAATGCGGGGGCTTCTACCCAAATGCTCCACACGGGCCTTTTTTCCGCAGCCTGTTTAGCCGCGCCAAGGGGCAACCTACTTCTGATTGCTGATGATTTCCTTGCCGCCGCTTTTGGCTAGGACATAAACACCCCCAGGCAGCTTGGGAAGGTTGTCAAGCTCGGTCCAGAGAAAGATCCGCGTGGGACCGGTCCACAGGCGGCGGAAGGACTCGTCATCGTCGAAAATATGCGGAGCGTCCGCAAAGAAAGAGCCGTACCAAAGGTTTGAGGAGCGTCCGTTGAGGATACGGACCTGGCGGCGAAGATAAAAGCCGAGCGTGGATCCGGCTTCATACTCCCCATTGATTTCAACCATATCGCCGGGCCGAAGGTTGGGGCGAATGGCGTCCGCCAGGAGCTTCGAGGAGAGCACGGGCGAGAAGGTCACCAGCGCAATGTGTGAGGCGACGAGAAAGACCGCCATCATCGCGGCCAGGGAGTAGTTTGCCAGCCTGGCATTCCCCCTGCGGCGCAGGAGCAGGTTGGCCAAAGTGCCGGCCAGCAGCGCAATGCTGGTAAGCATGAGAGGCACACGGAAGAAGCCCATGGCGCGGGTGCTGAGGTCGAGAAAATGGCCAAGCGAGAGAACGTAGTCTCCTGGATTCTGTGACAGCAGGCTGGCGAGATCTGCGCCGGGGGCAGGAGTCTGACCGCGCCAGGCGAAAAAAGCGGCCAAGCCGGCTGCGATCGCGCCTAAGAAAAACAGCACGGCGGCGATGCGTTCAGCGGCGGTGCGCCGCGCATCGCCTATCGGGCTGCGCTCTTCCGCCGCCAGCCATGCCCCGATCATGATTGCGATCGGCGGCAGCGCCGGGAGGGCATAGTATTCCTGCCTGGTGGAGAAGCTGAAGAAGAGCATTACGAATGCCGCCCAGATGGCGAGCAGCGTCCATGCCTTATCGCTCGGTGAAAGCGGGCGGCGCCTGAGCCCGGCCCATAGCGGAATCTCCCCGCACGCCTTGAACACGTATGCAATCCAGGGCATCAACCAAACCAGGAGCAGACCCCAGAAGAGCGCCAGCGGAACAGTGCCATAGTCGCGCGGTACGCGCCGGTTCAGATAACGCAAGTATTGCTCATTGACAAAGTAGAACCAGAAGAAGCCGTGGACGTTGCCTTGGCTGGGAGGGAGGCCCGCGGGATGGCCTTGCGCGGGGTTGGCCAAGCCTGCCGCGATATGCCAGGGAACGGCCACCGCAAGAAAAACGAGCAGGCTCGAATAGGGATGCCAGCGCCGCAGATGGCCGAGATTGCGCGTGAGCAGGAGGAAGAGGACGACAATGGCGAGAGGGAAAACGACGCCGATCAGTCCCTTGGTGAGCACATTGAGCGCACAGGCGGCGGCGAATCCCCAGGCCGTCGCCCTTGTGGGCCGCTCTTGTTCGAGAGAACGCCAGAAGAAATACACCGCCAGCGTCAGCCATAAACAGACAATGACATCGGGAATCATGATGCGGGTGTAGAGAAAGATTCCAAACGACGTGAGCAGAATGAGCGCGGAATAGAATCCGGCGATATCGGAGGCGAAAAGGCGGCGGCCGAGACCGTAGGTGACGAGAATGAGAGCGAGCGTGTAGAGCGCGAGCGGCAGCCGCGCCGCCCAGTCTCGCGGACCGAAGAGTGTGAAGCTAAGGCCCATGCTCCAGTACATCAGAGGGGCCTTTTCGAGATAGCGGATGCCGTTGGCGTGAAGCGTGATCCAATCGTGACGAACGGTCATTTCCCGCGCTACCTCGGAATGTACCGAGTCGGCATCGTCGAGCAGCGGCGGGCTGAATAAGGTGAAGCTCGCGTAGAGCAAGATCCAAAGCGAGATCAGAGCGAAGATGAGTTTTCTGGCTGGAGGCGTGGACACTGGGAATAGCTTATCGCTGAGAGCAGCTAAAAAGCGGTTAGCTAAGAAGCGGTTAGCTAAAGACCGGTCAGCTAAGAAGCGGTCAGCGAACCCCTGATCCGCCCGGAGAGCTATAGTGAGAAAGGGCTTCCTGGGATGCGAGTCATGGCGGTAGACAACATGGCAGCTACGAGAGCGGGCGACGCGCTGGCGGCGCCGGGCACGGCTCTACTCTACAACGATTGGTATCCCGCCCTACGCAGCAAGGCTCTGCGCGGGCGCAAAATGGCGACGGCGATGCTTCTCGGCATCCCGCTGGTGCTGGGGCGCAAGGAGGATGGCAGTCTCTTCGCCATGCGCGACAGTTGCCCCCATCGCGGCATTCCGCTTTCCTGCGGTTGGTTCGACGGCAGCGCTGTGACCTGCAAGTATCACGGCTGGGCCTTCGAGCCGGAGTCGGGCCAGTGCATGGAGATTCCTTCCCTCACCAGCCGGGATGCCTTTCCCAGCCGCATCTACGCCGCCGCCTTTCCTTGCCGCGAGGCCGATGGCTATGCCTGGGTCTACGTGCCTAAGCCGGGCAGCGGGCGGGTGCGCATGGAGGCCAGAGACACGCTGCCGGCCGTGCCTGAAACGCCTAAATTCGGCAGCCACTACCGCAGTGCGCATCTGACCGCGGATCTACCCTGCAATGTGGATCATGGCATCATCGGACTCATGGACCCGGCGCATGGTCCGTTCGTCCATCAGGCTTGGTGGTGGCGATCCCGGCACAGCATCCACGAAAAGGAAAAGCATTTCGAGCCGATAGCGCAGGGCTTCCGCATGTCGGCTCACGTGCCCTCGGCCAACAGCGCGCCATACAAATTGCTCGGTGTCTATGGCCAGCCGATCGAGACCACGATCGATTTTGTGCTGCCTAACCGCCGCTATGAGACGCTGCGCTGCGGCTCCAAGTGGTTTTCCAGCTTGACCACGGTGACCCCGACGACAGCGAACGAGTGCCGCATCGATGTTTACGGAGCCTGGAATGTCTTCCACGGTATCCCATTTGTAACTTCGCTGGCCCGGTTTTTCGGCAACCGCTTCGTGCGCCAGGATCAGCTCACCATGGTTCAACAGGCCGAGGGCCTGAAGTTCAATCCCGGCCTGATGCTGATCGACGATGCGGATCGTCCGGCGAAGTGGTATTTCGCCTTGAAGCGCGCCCGCCTGGAAGCAGAGGAGACGGGCCGTCCCATGGACCACCCCATGGACGGACCAGTAACCCTCCATTGGCGCAGTTAGGAAGCCCGGGGTTAGCTATCCCTTCCACGGGTCAAGTAATTTCAACTCGATACCCTCCATGTCCTTCGCATTGCGCGTAACCAAGGTCAGATCATGCACAACCGCGCTCGCTGCCAGCAGGGTGTCGATAACCGGCCTGGGACGTTCGGCGGATAATTCTCCCCATAGCTTCGCCGCGTGGGCATCAATGCCGAGAATACGATCGGCAAAGCTGTATTCCAGGCCATCCACCCATGATGCGATCTTTTTCGCTGCCTCAGGGTCGGAGCGTTTCTTGAGGGCCACCCCCTTTCTCAGCTCTCCGAGAGTGAGGACACTTATGTAAAGCGCGGAGGGCTCAGCGTTGGACAGGAAAGAGATAACCCGGGGGTCGGCCTGTTTCTTGCGGGTCTCGGATAGGATGTTGGTATCGAGCAGATATTGAACCCTGCCGCTCACAAGCTGACCTTCCTGCCTGTGTCGCGGTCGCGTTTTACTTCGAAGCTGTCGACCTTTGGACCACCGAGCAAATACTCTCTCAGATCCGGCTTGTGAGCGGTGAGGGCGCGATAATCGGCCATAGAAAGAACGACGGCTCGTTCCGAACCATGCCGGGTTATGATCTGAGGGCCTTTGCTGTTGGCGTCCTCTATCACTTCGCTAAAGCGTGTCTTTGCTTCCTGTACTTGCCAGACTGCCATGAGCGCCTCCTAACCCAATATTATAGCCATTCTGGTCAGAAATATAGACAGACAGGTTCGATGCGGGCACCCGCATCGGTTTCGCTCCCTACCCGACTCCAGGGATGAGAATGCTCATGGGGCCGACGCAACTTCCTGAGCCGGACTTTCATCCTCGGTCTCTTCGGATGCATCCTCGACCACAAGCTCTTCGACTGCGATCCAAAGCTGGCGGCCGAGCTCGAGAAAGAGCTCGCGCCAGCGCTCGGCTGCTGGAAGCATCGAGCGGTTTGAGAAGTCTCGGCGATTCGTTCAGCATGTCATCCCAGATGTTTTGCGCCTGCCAGAGATTGAGCCGGAAGGGAAGCTCGCGCAGCGTGCGGGCCATGGCGAGGGTTCGTTCCAGCAGGTCGATATCCAGCGGGTTCGGCTTGCAGGCTGACCATGGCGCGCTTCATACGTTGATCGACCAGATAGCTGAGATCGTACTGGTCGAGAGAGACTTCGTCGTCCTTGGCCAGCGTGATCAGGGAGTGCATCCGCGCCAGATCGATCGGATCGTCTTCGAAGCGCGCGGCGCAGGCCGGCGTTGATGGCGAATCCGGCGGCCATGTTGAGGGCCGGAGGCTTGGGCAGTTTTGCCGCGCTGAGAAAGTGCAGCAGCGAGGCGTGCTCCTCGTAAATGCTGGCCAGGCTGCGCTCCACCTCGCCTAACGTGGACTGCAGAATCACCCGCAGAATGCGCCGCTGGTCGTCGCTGAAGAGGGAGACCAGCGAGTACGGGCTGCCGCCGAAGTATCCGTCGATGAGGCGGACGACCTCAGGCAGATTGCCCAGGGTGACGGCTGCGCCGCACTTCTTCTTAAGAGCCTTGAAGGCCGGAGAGGTCCTCGGGCGCAAAGCTCTTGACCGCCGCGGTGACGTTCTGATCGCCGAAGTGAAGCGCGGCAAAGCAAAACAGTCTCGCTCTCCTCGGTGATGTTGGAGGTAACCTCGCACCCGGCCCATGGCCAGGCGTCCGTGGCCCGAGGCGACGACATCGTAATCGAGGCGGCGAACGGTATAGCAGAAGAGAGTTGTCTCCTCGGAGTAGTTGCTGAAGAAGGAGGAGATAGCGTAATGGGCGGCGACCTGCTCCAGGGTCACTTCCAGCGGCTTGACCAGGCGCTTGTAGATTTCGGCGCCATTCTTCCACTCCGGGACATTGCTCTTGCGCCTGGCCGAGAATCTCGAGAAAATGCGCTTCCAGTTGCGCGCGATCGATGCACGAATGACCTCCGCGGCAAGCTGAATGGCGCGCGCCGCGTAGGCGATAACCTGCACCGTTTCGATGCCCGAGATGTCGTCGAAAAACCAGCCGCAACTGGTGTACATGAGCTGGGCATGACGCTGCATTTCCATCAGCTTGAGCAGCTCAGATACGCTCCGCGGGCGAAAGCGCGCGCACGCCATGCTCCAGCGAAGAAGCTGGTCGACTGCCTCGCGGCGCTCCTGCGGCGGGAGCCAGCAGCACGGAGATGTAGGCGTTGCGAGCCTCCCAAACATCTTTGAGCAGGCCGCGCGCGGCCTTCTCCGTCAGCGGAGCGATGGTGTCGCGCAGCCAATCCAGAGCGGCGCGAAGCGGCGTGCGCCATTGCTGGTTCCAGCCGGGGTGCCCGCCGTTGCAGCCGCAATCGGAGCGCCAGCGCTCGACGCCGTGGACGCAGCTCCAGGAGGTATCCTCCACTACCTCCGCTTCCCAGGTAGGCGGGAATTTGGCCAGGAACTCGCGCATAGTTGGTCAGCGTGGCGAATTGGTTGTCTTCAATCAGTTTCAAAGCGTAGGAAAGAGCCATTTCGCCGTGACGATGATGATGGCCGTAGCTCTCGCCGTCGGTCGCGACATGCACCAGTTGCGCCTCAGTCGGAGTTGGGGTCGAAGCCGCCAGTCAGGCGCATGGCGAAGTTCTCTCCGCTGTTCAGCAACCCTTCAAAGGCAATCGCGCGCGAGATGGGGCCGTCGTAGAAGAAAACGGCGATGCTGCGGCCCTCATCCAGGCGCACAAGATAAGGGCGAGTGGGTATTGACCGAGGCGCCGGCGAGTCGCCGATCCACGCGCTGCCTGCTCCATCCAAGTCGGGCAGAGTGGGCTGCAGGCTGGTTCTCGGGAAGCTCGCGCACGCGCAAGCACTGATGGGGAGCGAGGATCGTGAAGCGAATGCCATGCTGGGCGAGCATGTTCAAGGTCTCGCGGACACAGCGGTTTCCGGCAGCCACATGCCTTCCGGCTTGCGGCCGAAGCGATGCTCGAAGTCGGCGATGCCCCAGCGAATCTGTGTCTCGCGATCGCGCTGGTTGGCCAAAGGCATGATGATGTGGTTGTAAACCTGCGCCAAGGCGGAGCCATGTCCTCCATAGCGGGCGACGCTTTGCTGGTCGCCTGCGAGGATCATGCGATAGGTGCGCGGCGCGTTTTCCTCCAGCCAGGAAAGCAGCGTGGGGCCGAAGTTGAAGCTGATGCGGGAGTAGTTGTTGACGATACGGATGATCTGATCGTGTCCATTGACGATGCGGGAAGCGCCATTGGGCGCATAGCACTCGGCAGTGATGCGATCGTTCCAATCGTGGTAAGGCGCGGCCGAGTCTTGCGTCTCCACCGCCTCCAGCCAGGGATTTTCCCGCGGCGGCTGGTAGAAGTGGCCGTGAATGCAGATATAGCGTGCGGGCAGAGACATAGAAGCGGCCATCTCTAGATGATAGAATAGGGATCAGGGGTCAGGCGTCAGAGGAATTGCCGATGGCCCGATCTCGAGGCTCCGCTGATCTCCTTGGTCCAGGTCGCAAGCGCGCCAGAGATACCAGCTGGCGACCGAACGCCAAGGTCTCCAACGCTCGCCGCGTCGCAGCATCTCCTCGGGCTTGGGCAGCATCGCGGCAGTGATCGGTTTGTCCATTGGTCTTCTTGCCGAAGGTCAGCAGAAATCCTTTGCGCACTCCGTAGTCGGTGACAGGAAACACGTCGGGGCGGCCCAGTCGAAAAATGAGCAGCATCTCCACTGTCCAGGTGCCGATGCCGCGCACCTCGGTGAGCCGCTCGAGTATCTCGGCATCCGGCATGCGCCGGATGCGGGCCAGCGATGGAACCGTGCCATCCACTGTTTTTGCGGCGAGATCGCGCAGCGCGAGGATTTTGTTTCTGGAGACACCGGCGGCGCGCAGTGCCTCATCGGGAACAGCCAGCAACTGTTGCGGTTGCGGATGCAGATCGCCGAAGATGGCGAGCAAGCGGCGCAGGATAGCGGCCGCGGCCTTGCCGTGAAGCTGCTGGTAGAGAATGGACTCGAGCAGCGCCTCAAAGGGAGAGTGCGAGCTTTTGATCCCGCAGCATGAAAGGGCCTGCACGCTCGATCAGCGCGCCCAGCTTTGTGTCTGACGCCGCTAACTGCCGGCAAGCTGTATCGGCGTCGTAGCGAACGGGTCTTCGTCCAGGGCTCATCGCTTTATTCCGTAATTAAATACGTTAGCATTCGCCACCAACCCGGATGGTATGAATCTAATCGGACGTGGGGCGCCCAATTGTTTGAAATATATGTTGGGTGGATCTCCGATTCGTTGGTTGTATCCACGGCGGGTGGCCCAGGTCCCGATTCTGGGACCTGGGTTTCTCGCTGCGCCGCGGCCGTTAGAAACTGCGGCGCCGCATACATCGAATGCGGCGGAAGCCGCTCCAGCAGCGGAGAATAAGCGTGCGCGATGGGCTCCTTCGTCTTCAATAATCTTTGTCACGGCGGCGTTTCGAGAGCGGCCGTATCTTTCTCAGGAACGCGATTGCTGGTATATTCATTTTTTACGGTAAGACTCCAAATTTAGAGAACTGCTATTGATTTATAGAACCGCTCTGGCGGAAAACTTCCTTCAGCTCGAGCTCGCATACTAGCCGCAACGACAACTTCCAAACCAGCACGGAATTCGAGGAAGCAGGGACTCATTCAATGGCGCAGATTTTTGACCGCAGCTCAAACGCGCTTGTTCGCATGAGCTTGGTCTTGACAGGGTTGATCGTCATTGCCCTGGGAGTGACGCTGGACCAGTTGCAGCGTTCTCCGTGGGTAACCAGGCAAGGACAGCGCGCGGATCAGCCGGTGCCGTTCAGCCATGAGCATCATGTAGTGGGACTAGGGTTGCAATGCCAGTACTGTCATACCTCGGTTGAGAAGTCAGGTTATGCGGGCATTCCGCCAACCAAGACCTGCATGAATTGTCATGCGCAGATATGGACCAATGCAGGGCTGCTCGAGCCGGTGAGGGAGAGCTGGGCCAGCGGTCAATCGATTCCCTGGATCAAGGTGCACGATCTTCCCGATTTTGTTTATTTCAACCATGAAATTCACGTGAACAAAGGCATTGGGTGCTCCTCGCTGCCATGGCCGCGTGGATTTGATGCCGTTGATGTACGAAGAGAACACGCTGCAGATGGAGTGGTGTCTGAACTGCCATCGCGATCCGGCCAAAAATATTCGGCCGACAGGCGAGATTTACAACATGGCATGGCAAGGACCTTCGCGCGAACAAGCCGGTGTGGTGCGGAGCGCCAGGCGACAAGGATGGTGTACCCACGGCGCAAACGGTGAGCTGCACCACAGTCGATCCCAGCCATGCAGGAGCCGAAGCGGCATCCCTCGACATGCTTCCCGCCACGCTTCCAGGGTCAGATGAACAGCGAAGTTCCCGCCATGGCGACCCCGGCGACCGTCAACTATGTGAAGTTTACGAATCAGGAAGCGCTGGGTAAATTCCTGGTGGAGCAATACCACATCCGGACGCCCGCAGGAGCTGAGCAGTTGCGAGACATGTCACCGATGAAAGAAATAGCAGAGAGCGGGGACCGAGGGGCCTCAGGGCGAACTGCGGCGGCAACCCGGGATGGCTTGGCAGGTTTGCATTCGCAAGATTCGATGCAAACGCCGAACCAAAGCCCGAACCAGGAACCGAGTCAGGGAATGCGCGAGGCACACATGGCAAAACAGGCAGTCGAGGGCCAGAGCGGGATCCAGGCTCAGACCCAGAAAGTTCCGCCGATCCGGCCGCGGGGAAGGCGCTGACGCTCGAGGAGGCCAGGGCCAAGCTTGCCGGCAAGACGGGAAAGAAATATTGGCGCAGCGTGGATGAGTTGGCGGATACGCCGGCCTTTCGCGAGATGCTGGAGCGCGAGTTTCCCGCGCAGGCTGCGGAGTGGATCGATCCGGTCTCCCGGCGTGGATTTCTCAAGGTGATGGGCGCATCGCTGGCTCTGGCCGGGCTCTCCGGCTGCACCAAGCAGCCCGATGAGCCGATCTATCCCTACGTCAAGCAGCCCGAAGATCTCGTGCTCGGCCGTCCGGTGTACTTCGCGACTGCATTTCCTTTCCCGACAGGCGCTATTCCTTTGCTGGTGAAGAGCGATGCCTATCGTCCCATCAAGCTCGACGGAAACCCGGAGCATCCCTTCAATCGTGGCACCTCCGACCAGATCACCCAGGGAACGCTGCTCGATCTCTACGATCCCGACCGCTCGCAGAGGGTTCTCTATCGCGGCGAGGTTCGGGAGTGGGCGGCATTTCTGGCCGCTTTCCGCGCCATGGCGTCCGACAAGAAGGCAAGCGGCGGCAGCGGGTTCTACATTCTGAGCGACACCGTAACCTCGCCCACCCTGGCCGCGCAGTGGAAGAAGGCGCAGCAGAGCCTATCCCAACGCCAAGTGGATGCAGTGGGATCCGCTGAATCGCGATTCGGCGTACACGGCCTCGAAGACCGCCTTTGGCGACTACTATGACGCGCAGTACCGCTTGGAAGGGCGCCGACGTCATCGTCTCGCTCGATGCCGATTTCCTCTCCGGCATCGCGCATCCCGGCTTTCTGCGATCTGGCGGGCGACTATGCCGGCCGGCGCAGACACTCCGCCACAGCGGCCAATCCCAACCCGCAGCATGAACCGGCTGTACGCGGTCGAGAGCACGCCCGACCACTACCGGTTTCAAGGCCGAGCACCGCTTGGCGCTCAAGGCGAGCGAGGTCGCCGGCTTTTGCCGCCGCGCTGGCCGCCGCGGTAGGCGCGCAGTTGCCGATGGATCGTCAAGCGGGTGGGGAACCGGCCCACAGCAGAAGTTTCTTGCGACCCTAGCCGCGGATCTGAAGGCCAATGGCGGCAAGTGCGTGGTCATTCCCGGCGAGCAGCAGCCGGCGCAGGTGCATCTGGCGGCCATCGCCATCAATCAGGCGCTGGGCAACGTGGGCAAGACCGTGGTTTACACCGAGACCGTCAATCCCGATGCCGTCGATCCAGGGTGACGATATGCGCACGCTGGTCAGCGATATGCAGGCGGGCAAGGTCGATTGGCTGTTGATCCTGAACGCCAATCCCGTGTACACGGCGCCGGTCGACCTGCACTTTGAAGACGCCATGAACAAGGTCAAGACGGTCGTCCACCTTGGCTCGCATTTGGATGAGACCGCGGTACGGCGCGCAATGGCATATCAACAGCGCGCATTATCTGGAGTCATGGTCCGATGCCCGGGCCTATGACGGCACCCTGAGCGTGGTGCAGCCGATGATCGATCCGCTCTATGGCGGGAAATCGGCGCATGAAATCATCCAGTCGCTGCTCGACGAACCCGATCTCTCGGCCTACGAAGTGGTGCGCAATACCTGGAGCGCGGCCCACCCGGGCGGCGATCAGGAGTTCGCCTGGCGTAAGGTTCTCCACGATGGATTTGTCTCCGGCAGCGCTTTTGAGGCCAAGACGGTCTCGGCCAAGATAGACCGGTCTCCCTGGCTCCGGCCCGAAGCCGGGCGGCGGGCAGAGTGGCATTGAGGTGATCTTCCGCCCCGATCCGAATATCTACGACGGCCGCTACGCGAATGTGGGCTGGCTGCAGGAGATTCCCAAGCCGATCACCAGCATGTCCTGGGACAATGCCGCGCTGATGAGCTACAACACTCTGGGCCAGTTGGGACTGGCCGAGCAGGATGTAGTGGCGATCGAGTCCAACGGCAACAAGGTACTGGCGCCGGTATTCGCGATTCCCGGACATCCCGACGGCGCGGTTACGCTCTATCTCGGCTATGGACGCCGCAACGTCGGGACGGGTAGGCGCCGGACATGGGCTTCAACGCCTATGCCATCCGCACTTCGGACGCCCTGCTGTTTGCTCCGGGAGCGAAGCTGACCAAGACCGGAAAGACCTACGAGTTCGCCGTAACCAAGAGCCACTATACCGATCACCGCGGGGCGCTTCGCCGGCGGAGACGGTTCGGGCACCCATTCGCTCGAGGGCAACGAGGCCTTGACCCGCGGAATCATTCGCTACGCGACCCTCGACGAGTTCAAGCAGAATCCCAACTTCGCCCATGACGAGAAGCATTCCGCGAAGATCCGGAGCCGAACGAAACCATGTTCAGCAACTGGCGCTATGACAAGAACGCCTGGGCCATGGCCATCGACATGAACTCCTGTGTCGGATGCAATGCCTGCATCGTGGCCTGCTATGCGGAGAACAACATCGCCGTGGTGGGCAAGCACAACACCGCAGACCGGCCGCATCATGCAGTGGATTCGCATCGACACCTATTTCGAAGGCGATCTGGAGGCGCCGCGGGCGCACTTCCAGCCCATGACCTGCCAGCAGTGCGAGAATGCGCCCTGCGAGCAGGTCTGCCCGGTAGGGGCCACCGTGCACTCGCCCGAAGGCCTGAATCTGATGATCTACAACCGCTGCGTCGGGGTGCGCTACTGCTCGAACAACTGCCCATATAAGGTGCGCCGCTTCAACTTCCTGCTCTTCTCCGATTTTGAGACGGAGAGCCTCAAGCTGATGCGCAATCCGGACGTGACCGTGCGCAGCCGCGGCGTGATGGAGAAGTGCACCTACTGCACGCAGAGGATCATTGCCGCCAAGATCGCCGCGGACAAGGAAAACCGCGAGGTTCGCGACGGCGAAATCGTGACCGCCTGCCAGCAGGCATGCCCGACGGAGGCGATCGTCTTCGGCAATATCAACGATAAAGCCAGCCGGGTATACAAGCTGAAGGCGCAGCAGCGCAACTACGGCGTGCTGGCCGATCTCAACTACGCGGCCGCGGACGACCTATATCGCGGAAGTCATCAACCCCAATCCGGAATTGACCGAGGCGCAGCAGGCGCCGGAAAACAGCTGAAAGGCTAGCGGAGCATGGCGACCAAACCAGAATTACCGGTAAACGATCCGATGCTGGACCCGAAGACGGGCGAGTACGCGGTCATCGCGCCCGGACATACCTTCAAGTCGGTTACCGAGGAAGTTTCCCGCATCGTTCTCACCGGGCCATACGCCCGCTGGGATGGTACTTCGGCTTTATGGTCGCGGGCAGCATCGTCATCATGCTGCTGACGGCGCTCACCTGGCTGTTCCTGAAGGGCGTCGGCATCTGGGGCCTGGACATCCCCGTCGGTTGGGGATTCGCCATCATCAATTTCGTCTGGTGGATCGGAATCGGCCACGCCGGCACGCTGATCTCCGCCATTCTGCTGCTCTTCAAGCAGCAGTGGCGGAACTCGATCAACCGCTTTGCCGAAGCCATGACGATCTTCGCCGTCATCTGCGCCGGCATGTTCCCGTTGATCCACGTCGGCCGTCCCTGGCTGGGATATTGGCTCTTTCCCTCTCCCGATCACGATGAACGTGTGGCCGAACTTCCGCTCGCCCCTGCTGTGGGACGTCTTCGCGGTTTCCACCTACGCCACCATCTCGGTCGTCTTCTGGTACATCGGCATGATTCCCGATCTGGGCACGATGCGCGACCGCGCCCAGTCGAAGTTCGCGCAGTTTTTCTATGGCCTGCTGGCCCTGGGCTGGCGCGGTTCGGTGCAGGCACTGGGCGCAGTATGAGACGGCGTCCTTGCTGCTGGCGGGCCTGGCGACGCCGCTGGTGCTCTCCGTGCACACCGTCATCAGCTTCGATTTCGCGGTGGCGGTCCTGCCCGGCTGGCATACGACCATCTTCCCGCCCTACTTTGTCGCCGGCGCCATCTACTCCGGATTCGCCATGGTGCATCACCCTGGCCATTCCGATTCGCCAGTTCTATCACCTGGAAGATCTGATCACGCTCCGCCATCTCGACAACATGGGCAAGGTGATGCTGGCGACCGGCCTGATCATCGCCTACGGCTACGCGATGGACGTCTTCATGGCCTGGTACTCGGCCAGCCACTTGGAATTCTTCATGATGTGGAACCGCATCTTCGGCCCCATAGGCTGGTCCTACTGGGTGCTGATTACCTGCAACATCGCCCTGCCGCAGTTGCTCTGGCTCCGCAGCTTCCGCGTCCATCCGGGCAAGCTGTTCATCATGTCGCTCATCATCAATACGGGTATGTGGTTCGAGCGCTTTGTGATCATCGTCGTCAGCCTTACCCGCGACTTTCTGCCCTCCTCCTGGGGAACCTACAGGGCGACGCGCTGGGACTACGCGACCTTCGTCGGAACGCTGGGCCTGTTTACGGCCCTGTTCTTCCTGTTCATCCGGCTCCTGCCCATGATCCCGATGTCCGAGCTCAGAAAGATGCTGCCTCAGGCCAAGGTCAGGGCGGAAGCCAGAACCGTTGGAGGCAGGTGACTGATGCCTATGCGCGAAGGAATATACGGACTGCTGGCGGAGTTTGAAACGCCCACGAACTGGTGGCGGCGGCCAAGGCTGCCTATGACTCCGGTTGGCGGCGGATGGATTGCTACTCGCCCTTATGCCGCTCGAAGAGGCGGCGGAGGTCATCGGCTTCCATCGCAACTACGTCCCGCTGGTCTGCCTGATCGGCGGCTTGATGGGCCTGGCCGCCATGTTCCTGATGGAGACCTGGATCGCCGTCTTCGCCTATCCGCTGGATATCGCCGGACGCCCGCTCTTCTCCTGGCCGGCGTTTGTCGTTCCCGCCTATGAGTGGACCATCCTTTGGGCGGGCCTCTCGGCGGCCTTTGGCATGCTGGCCCTGTGCGGTCTGCCGTCGCTCTATCACCCGCTGTTCAACGCGCCGAATTTCCGCAATGGCGCGTCGCACCGACAAGTTCTTCCTATGCCTGGAAGCGACCGATCCGAAGTTTTCCGTGGTGGAATCGCGCGCTTTCCTCGAGGAGCTTCCGGCCGGCGTCGGTGGTGGAGGTGGAGTATTAGAGCCTGGCGAATTCCGCGGCAGATTTCCCGGCGCGCGAAGCCCGGCCGTCCCGGCTTCTGGGTTGGGCGCGGCGGCCATGCTGATGCTGGCTTGCCGGATGCCGCCAGGACATGCACGACCAGCCCAAATTCGTTCCCCAGCGGGGAACCGACTTTCTTCGCCGACCATCGCTCGGTCCGTCCCCAGGTGGAGCATACCGTGGCCCGCGGTCAATTGAACGAAGGGACTACTTCACGACCGGGCTCTTGAATGGCAAGGAGGCCGACCTGCTGCCCTTCCCGGTGACCATGCAGGTCCTGGAGCGGGGCCAGGAACGCTACAACATTTATTGCACGCCGTGCCACTCCAGGGTAGGCAACGGCGAGGGAATGATCGTCCAGCGCGGCTATAAGCCTGCCGCCAACTTCCACGAGGCGCGGCTTCTGGCCGAGCCCGTTGAGCCATTACTTCTTTGTAATGACCAACGGCTATGGCGCCATGCCCGATTATTCGGCGCAATTGACGCCGGCCGACCGCTGGTCGGTTGCGGCGTATATCCGGGCGCTGCAGTTGAGCCAGAACGCCACCGCCAGCATGCGTTCCTGCCGGGCGTTACAGGTTGCAAAACCTGAAAGATATCGCTGCAGCAGGAAGGCTATCCGGATAGTTTCGCCGAGCCGTGGAAGCTGCCGGCATCGACGGCTGTTACGACGGAGCCGATCGATACCAGCCAGGGCACCCGGGAATGGCTCCAGCGAACCTGGATGCTCCGCTCATTGGGAACGCTCAACCGGCTCCATCCGCGACGAGTGGCACGACAGCGGCGCCGCAGGGCGTAAAGCACGGCGCGAAATAGGATTCAGGAAGAACTCATGGCTCACGAACATCACGCAAAATCGCTTCCCGCCGACTTGAGCGCGCCGCCGTTTGTGAATGGCTGGCGCAGCCGGGCTCTGGTGGTGGCGCCGTGTTCACCGTTCTATCGGTCGTGCTGGCGTTTCTCGCGGCCACGCGTCGACCACGACGGCATCAATCACCTGCTGCGCTCCTACCTGATGGGCTTTGTCATGTGCTGGAGCTTCGCCATCGGCGGCATGGCGCTGCTGATGGTGCAATACCTGACCGGCGGCAAGTGGGGGCTGGTGGTGCGGCGTCCGCTGGAGGCCATGTCGCGCACCCTGCCGCTGGTGGCGCTGATGTTTCTCCCCGTCGGCTTCTTCATGAAGAAGCTCTATCTGTGGGCGAGAATCGCCAATCCCGGAAGCGGCCTTCAAGGCGCACCTGATCACCCGCGATCAGGCGCACGCGATTGCCTGGAAGCGTCCCATGCTGAGCATTCCGAGCGTGTGGATTCAGACCGTCGATCTGCTTCGCGATCTGGTTCTTTTTCATCATCCCGCTGAACCGCTGGTCGCTCCAGCGCGACGCCGACACGCTGCCCAATGTGCGCTACTGGCAGATCAAGTTCGAGAACCTCAGCGGCATCGGCATCGTGATCTACTCGCTCACCATGACGGTGGTCGCCATCGATCTGGGTCATGTCGCTCGACGTCACCTGGTACTCGTCGATGTACGGCTTCCTCTTCCTGGTAGGCCAGGGATACGCGGCTTTCGCGCTGGTCATCCTCACCGACCCTCAAGTTGTCCAAGGCGGAGCCGATCAAGACGGTTTTGCGCGTCACCGAACAGCACGACCTGGGCAAACTCGCTTTTGCCTTTGTCATGCTCAACATCTACATCGCCTACTCGCAGTTTCTGATCATCTGGTCGGGAAACCTGCCGGATGAGATTCCCTGGTATCTGGACCGCATTCGCGGCGGCTGGGGCGTGATCGCCACGCTCGATTTCGTCTTTCACTGGCTGATTCCATTCACGCTGCTGCTCTCGCGCGATTTGAAGCGCAACAAGAAGCGGCTTATGCTGGTGTGCGGGATCATGATTTTTGCCCGCTGTTGGGACACTGTTCTGGCTGATCGAGCCGAACTTTCCCGATGCGGCGCGCAATCTGCACTTCAGCTTCGGAATTCTCGAATATGCAACCGTGCCGGTCGCCGTGATGGCCCTCTGGATGTGGTACTACTTCACCAAACTCCAGAAGCGGCCCGTGGTCCAGACCAACGATCCGCACCTGGATGAGATTTTGGAGGCTCGAGCATGCCCACGCCTGATCCCCACGGCTCCGGCCAGCCGGCCACGGCTCGGCCGAGGCTCTCCGGCTACGAAGTCACCGACGCCAGCGTCCCCGGAGATCGTCGTCTTCCTGACTTGCGCTGGCCGTCTTCGGCGTGGTCTTCTTTGTCGTCTGCCTTTGGCATCGGCAAGGTGATCAACACCGCCATTGTGAAGCATGATGGGCCGTTGAACAAATGGAATGCGGCCGGCAGTCGAGTCAGACTCACGCAGGAAGAACATGGCCTCCGACGCGGCCACTGGAGCAAGAGGAACTGCAGCAGATGACCCAGAGTTTTCCCACGCCCAGGCTGCAGACCGACGATGGCGATCAGGACGTCACCGATCTCCATGCGCGGGAAGACCTGCTGCTCGATCACTACAGTTGGGTCGACCAGCAGCAGGGCAAGGTGCGAATTCCGATCGCTCGGGCGATGGAATTGATTGTCAAGTACGGTCTCCCGGTTGCGCCTCAGGCGCGGCCAACGGAACCGCTGATGACGGGGGACAAGGCCCCGGCGGTGGCCGCGCCTTTGACCAACGGCTTTGCCCGCACCGGCTATGAGCAGCAAGCCTTGGAGACCATGGAGCAACAGCGTGCACGCGGCGAAACGCCGGCCGAACAGGCGGCCTTGGGAACCAATCGCTAGGAGAACCGAACCGCTAGCGCGTTTTTTGGATACAGATACAGCGGATTCTTGTTCAGGTTATGCAGACAGTCGATCCAATCCGAGGATGATGCAGCGTTGCGCTCAGCGGGATTGTGCGCGGCTGACGATGCTCGCGGTGCGCGGCCTCGGCCCGCGCGCAGGTCGCGCCCTACGGCGAAAAGACCATGGGCGACCCGGCCCAGGATCATCTGCCGGACATTCTGGAGCGGTTCAAGATTGCCCAGCGGTTGGACCAGCAACTGCCTCTTGACGCTGCCTTTTGTCGACGAACGCGGCAAGCAGGTCAAGCTGGGCGACTATTTCGGCAAGCGCCCGGTCATCCTCGCGCTGGTGTACTACCAAGTGCCCGATCCTGTGTTCGGAGGAGCTGAAGGGGTTGGTCAGCGCTCTCGAGATGGTGAACTTCAGCCGGGCAAGGACTTCGACATCGTGGTGGTGAGCTTCGATCCGAGCGAAGGGCCGGCTCTGGCACGAGCCAAGAAGGCCATGTACGTTGAGCGCTACGGCCGGCCGGACACGCGCCGACCGGATGGCATTTCCTGACCGGCCCGGAATCTTCGATTACGGCGCTCGACCAAGGCTGTCGGGTTTCGGTATGTGCGCGTCCCCGGCCCGGATGGCAAGCTCAATCAGTTTGCCCATGCAGCTCGATCGAGATCATCACCCCGGAAGGGCGGGTGGCGCAATACTACATGGGTGTGGAGTATTCGCCGAAGGATCTGACGGCTGGGCCTGGTCGAGGCGTCGCACCACAAGATCGGCACGCGTGGTCGACAATATCATGACCTACTGCTACCGCTACGATCCCGCAGTCAAACCGGCACAGCTTGATCGTGGCCCGGATTACGCAGCTTGCCTGCCTGCTGACCGTCTTTGGATTGGGCAGCTTCATGGTGGTGAATTTTCGCCGCGACATAAAACAAGCAGCAGCAACGCGAGCTGCATCAACGCACACGGATAAAGGGTAACGATGCATTATATAAGTCCAGTACTGTGGCAGTTTCTCGTAAAAGTGGCTGACCAGCTTCGCCCTTTTTCCGCCAGAAGCCTCGACCATGTCGACCCACATGGACGCGTTCTACTTCTTCCTGCTGCTGATCACCGCCATCGGCGTCTTGATCGTCGGCTGTCTGCATGGTTTTCGCCTTCTCCATCCTCTACCGCAAGGACAAGAACCCGGTAGCGACGCAGATCGAAGGCTCGACGCTGCTCGAAGCCACATGGACGCATCATCCCGCTGGCCCTGTTCATGGTCTGCTTTGTCTGGGGCGCGCTGCTCTATTTCCGCATCTACGATCCGCCCACCAACGCCATGAACATCTACATCGTCGGCAAGCAGTGGATGTGGAAAGCCGAGCATCCGGGCGGCCAGCACGAGATCGACGCGCTGCACATTCCCATCAACCGGCCCGTGCAGTTGACCATGATCTCCCAGGACGTCTTCCATAGCTTCTCGATTCCCGCCTTTCGCGTGAAGCGCGAAGTGATCCCCGGCCGCTACTCGACGGTCTGGTTTGAAGCGACCACGCCGGGAACCTACCATCTGTTTTGCACCCAATACTGCGGCACCAACCATTCGGCGATGATCGGCGACGTTGTCGCGATGACGCCTGACGACTACCAGGCATGGACGGCCGGGAGCACCAGCGGGAGCTCGCTGGCGCAAAACGGGGAGCGACTGTTCGCCAGCCTGGGTTGCAACTCCTGCCATACGGGTGGCCCCTCGAACGCGCGGGCCCAACCTGGCGCGGGATCTACGGCGCCAGGGTGCAGCTGATAGACGGTTCCTACATGACGGCGGACGACGCCTATCTGCGGGAGACAATTCTTAATCCGTCGACCCACCTATAGCCGGGTATGTTCCGATCATGCCAACCTATCAGGGCCAGGTCAGCGAAGAAGGGCTGATCGATCTGGTGGAATATATCTAAGACCCTTAAGTCCAACTACCGCATCCAGCAGACAGATGACCGCGAGTCGATCTCAGCCCGGGGGCGGCCAAATCGTCCACCTCGGGCAGTCGATCCCGACACCGGTCCAGACCAGTACCGGGCAGGTGCTGGACAACGGCTCTGGTGCGGAGCCAGCACAGGGGCGCAGAAGAAGGCGCCGGGGAAGGTGAACAAATGAGTACGCTCGTCAGTCTTCCGCATCAGCAAGAGGCGACGCTGCCCAAGTCGAACTATCTGAATGACGACTATGGCCTGAAGAGTTGGCTGCTCACCCTCGACCACAAGCGCATCGCGATCCTGCTACTATCTGAGTCACGATCGCTTTCTTCTTCGTCATCGGCGGCACGGCGGCGGCGTTGATCCGCTTGGAACTGTTGACTCCCGCCGGCGATCTCGTGAGCCTCGGATACCTACAACAAACTGTTCTCCATCCACGGCATCATCATGGTCTTCTTCTTCCTGGTGCCGGTCGCGCCCGCGGTGCTGGGAAATTTTCTAATCCCGATCATGATCGGCGCCAAGGACGTGGCCTTCCCCAGGCTCAATCTCCTGAGCTACTACCTGTTCCTCACCGGCGGCATGTTTCGAGCTGTATGCCATGATGACCGGCGGCATGGATACCGGATGGACCTTTACCACTCCGCTCAGCACGCACTATGTGAACACCAACGTGATCAGCGCGGCCATGGGGGTTTTCATTGCCGGCTTTTCCTCCATCCTGACCGGGCTGAACTTCATCGTCACCATTCACCGGATGCGCGCTCCGGGCATGACATGGTTTCGCCTGCCGCTGTTCATCTGGTCGTATTACGCGACATCCATCATCTTTGTTCTGGCTACGCCGGTGATTGCCATCACGCATGGTGCTTCTCATGCTCGAGCGCGTCTTCGGCATCGGAATCTTCGACCCGGCCGATGGGCGGCGACCCGCTCCTGTTTCAGCATCTCTTCTGGTTCTACTCCCATCCCGCCGTATACGTCATGATCCTGCCCGGCATGGGAATCATCTCCGAGGTGATCGCCTGCTTTTCGAAGAAGCGGGTCTTTCGGCTATACCGCGGTTGCCTTCTCATCCGTCGCGCATCGCCGTCTTCAGCTTCTTTGTCTGGGCGCATCACATGTTCATCATGGGCATATCGAACTATTCCGCGCTGGTATTTTCCCTGTTCAGCATGCTGGTCGCCGTTCCCTCCGCGATCAAGATCTTCAACTGGTCGGCGACCATGTACAAAGGCTCGATCACCTTCGATACGCCCATGCTCTATGCGTTCAGCTTCATCGGGCTGTTCACCATCGGCGGATTGACCGGAGTCTTCCTGGCTTCGCTCGGCATGGACATCCACCTGACCGAAACGTACTTTATCGTCGCCCACTTTCACTACGTCATGGTCGGCGGCATGGTCAGCGCGGTGATGGCCGGGCATACACTTCTGGTGGCCCAAGATTACCGGCAGAATGTATCCGGAAGTCGCTGGGAAGGCTGGCCGCCTCGACTCTGTTTATCGGCTTCAATCTCACCTTCTTCCCGCAGTTCATTCTCGGCTACATGGGGATGCCTCGGCGCTATCATGCCTATCCCCCGGAATTTCAGGTTTTGAACGTCCTCTCCACCGCGGGCGCCTCGATTCTCGCCATCGGATATCTGCTGCCGGCGATGTATCTCCTTTGGTCGCTCAAGTATGGTAAGATCGCGGGCGCCAATCCCTGGCAGGCGACGGGCCTGGAGTGGCAGATTCAATCGCCGCCGCTTGAAAGACAATTTTCTGGAAACGCCGGTGGTGGATTTCGAGGCATACGATTACGAATGGTTGGCGAACAAGACCGCACACGAGGTAAAGACCGTTGGATAGCCAAGTGATTGCAACCGGATCCGTGGAACCGCACGAAACCCAAGACGCGCACGAGCATCCTCCCTATCTGGTCCACCATTTCGCAACGATGGGGCAGCAGGTGGAAACCGCGAGCTTTGGAATGTGGCTTTTCCTGCTGACCGAAATCATGTTCTTCGGCGGGATGTTCATGGCCTATCTGCTCTACCGCAACTGGTACTACGACGCCTTTGTGGCGGGAAGCAACCTGCTGAGCATCCAGTTGGGAACGACCATGACCGCGGTGCTGATCCTCTCCAGCTTCACCGTGGCCATGGGCGTCTATTCGGCCGAGATGCGCAACCGCAAAGGGCTCATCATTTCATTGGTCCTCACCCTTATGCTGGGGCTGCTCCTTTCTTGGCGTGAAGGGCGTACGAGTGGCACGGGGAATATATCGAGCACCATATTCCCGGCGCCAACTTCAGCATTGAGGACTTTGTCCATCCGGCGGACAAGCGGGATGTTCCCATGGCGCCGGATGTGGCGGAACACGCGCAGATCTTCTTTTTCCTCTATTTCGCCCTGACCGGCGTGCACGCGCTGCACATGATCGTCGGCTGCTCCGTCTTGATCGTTCTTCTTTTCCAGGTATGGGGGGGAGCATATACCGACGGGCACACATCCATGATCCAAAACTTCGGACTGTATTGGCACTTTGTCGATATTGTCTGGATCTTTCTTTTCCCCCTGCTGTATCTCATCAGCCGTCATCCTTTGAAGTGAACTGCCAGATGGAAAGGAGCGATCATGTCGACTCCTACTCTGCATGAACATCACATTGTCCAGCCGAAGATCTATCTTCTGATTCTGATTGCGCTCCTGGTTCTTACCGCGACCACGACCGGCGTCGCCTTTCTGGACCTTGGCATCTTCAATCCGATCGTGGCTCTTGGCGATCGCCTGCATCAAGGCGACCCTGGTCGTTCTCTTCTTCATGCATCTCCACTACAGCTCCAAATTGCTGAAGCTGACCGTCTGTTGCGGCCTCTTCACCTTTCTGGTGCTCATCACCATGACGCTGACCGACTACATAAGCCGTGCCTGGGGTCTCTGGTAGGCAAGTCCTTCTCGATGGCAAAATACCTGATCACCGGCGTTGCGGGTTTTATCGGTCTCGTCCCTGGCGCTGGCCTTAGTTGAGCGGGGTGAGGAGGTTCGCGGGATCGATAACTTCCTCACCGGCAAGCGGGCCAATCTCCAGGGCCTGCTCGACCGGATCGACTTTCGCGAGGCCGACCTGCGCGATGCCCGAGCCATGCGTGAAGCATGCGAGGGCATCGACTACGTCTTGCATCAGGGAGCACTGCCTTCCGTTCCACTTTCCGTAAAAGAACCCGAGCCCAGTCACGAGTGCAACGTCGACGGCACCTTCAACGTGCTCGAAGGCGCGCGGGCCGCTCGAGTCAAACGCGTCATCTATGCCGCCTCCTCTTCGGCCTACGGCGATCCACCGGTATTGCTGCGCCAGGAGTCGATGCGTCCCATGCCCATCTCGCCCTACGCGGTACAGAAACTGACCGGCGAATATTACATGAGCAGCTATTGGCAGGTCTACGGGTTGGAGACGGTCTCCCTGCGCTACTTCAACATCTTCGGACCGCGGCAGGCGGCCGACTCTCCCTATAGCGGAGTCCTGGCCAAGTTCATCCGGGCAGATGCTCATCGGGAGAGCGGCCCACGATCTTCGGCACAGGCCAACAAGGGCGCGACTTTACGTATATAGACAATGTGGTCTCCGCCAATCTGCTGGCGTGCGTGGCCCCGGCGGAGAGGGTAGCGGGCAAGGTCTTCAACATCGCCTGCGGCGGCCGGCACACCCTTGAGGATGTCTATCGGGCGCTGGCAAAGATCATTGGGTTCGACCGGTGAGCCGCTCTACGGTCCGCACGAACCGGCGATATTCTCAATTCCCAGGCTGACATTTCCGCCGCCGCGGAGGCGTTTGGATATCGGCCCGTCGTGGGCTTCGAGGATGGGCTGGAAGCGCACCGTCCGATGGTACCGCGAGATGCTTGCGGCGCCGGTGGGAAGCCGGTATAGGAGAATTGGTGTCCGATCAGCAAGGCATCTGAAGAGTGGTTATCGCTTGTAGAGAACCGTGAGCTGCGAATTGGCATCATCGGCTTGGGTTATGTTGGGCTTCCCCTGGTCCTGCTCTTCAGCCGGGCGGGCTTTCGCGTCACCGGCTTCGACATTGACGAGGTCAAGGTGGACCGGCTCAATGCGGGCGGCTCGTACATCCACCGTATCGAAGCGGAGCAGATCGTAAATGCCCAGGCCAGGGATTTCTCGCAACTGCCGACTTCTCGAAGATTGCCGCAGTCGATGCGATTTTGATCTGCGTGCCCACGCCTCTGAGCGACCACCGCACCCCGGATGTCAGCTATATCACGGCCACCATGGACTCGATCGTGGACCATCTGCGCCCGGGACAGTTGGTGGTCCTGGAGAGCACCACCTATCCGGGGACGACGGAGGAGTTGGTGGTCCCGGCGATCGAGCGGGCGGGCCGGCTGAGGGTCGCTCGCGATGGAGAGATGAAAGACGGCGTTCTGGTCGCCTTTTCTCCCGAGCGCGAGGATCCGGGAAATACCAGGATCGACCGGCGGGACATTCCCAAAGTAGTCGGCGGAATCGGGCGCGTTGGCGCAGGAAGCCGCCAGCGCTCTCTATAAGGCAGCCTTCCGGCAGGTCATCCGGGTCTCCAGTCCGGCGGCGGCGGAGATGACCAAGCTGCTTGAAAATATCTATCGCTGCGTGAATATCGCGCTGGTGAATGAGCTCAAGCTTCTTTGCCTGCGCATGGGCATCGATATTTGGGAAGTCATCGACGCGGCCGCAACCAAGCCTTTCGGCTTTCAGCCGTTTTATCCCGGCCCGGGACTGGGCGGCCACTGTATTCCGATCGATCCCTTCTATCTGAGCTGGAAAGCGAAGGAATTCGACTTCAGCACGCGCTTTATTGAACTCGCGGGCGAAGTCAATGAGGCCATGCCGTATCACGTGGTGCGCTCGCTCTCTTCCGCCCTAAACGATCGCGGCAAGCCGGTAAAGGGATCGAAGGTCCTGGTGCTGGGATTGGCTTACAAGAAGGACGTCGACGATCTGCGCGAATCTCCATCGCTCGCGATCATAGAAATGCTCCAGCGCGAGGGGGCGGAGGTCAGCTACAACGATCCATTCTTCCCTACCGTCGGTCAGGGACGAAAATACCGCTTGAACATGACATCCCAGCCGTTCGCAGCAGCTCGCCGCTTATGACTGCGTGTTGATTGTGACCGATCATTCGAGCTACGACTACGCCCGCATCGTGCGCGAAGCGCGGCTCGTGGTTGACTCGCGCAACGCTACCCGCGGACTCGATTCGGACAAAATCGTTCGCTGTTAGAGCATTCCAAACCTGTCCAAAATTAACTGAGGATTTCGATTCTAGACGTTCTACGCTGCTGAGTTGATTGGTACGACATCAATGACATCAATGTCCGATAGCGTTCGGTTCCAGGATCTCGTCCCGTCAGCAAATACTGGGTGCCCCAGGTCCCGATTCTGGGACCTGGGATTCCACGGATCTCAAGGGACTGCGTCGTCGCTCTTGCGTGATGACAACACTGGCGGTCGAGATTTGCGGAATCCCACGTCCGAGAATCCGGACGTGGGGCACCCAAGATTGGTTGAACGAGGAGCTTCAAAAATCAAATCTGCCGTTAATTTGGACAGCTCTGAGAGAGCATCTTAGGGCTTGCCGGAGAGTTGCATGGAAATTGTGGTGCGGCAGGTCAGCGGCCTCGGCAATCAGATGTTCCAGTACGCCGCGGGCCGTTATTACGCCAAGCGGTATGGCGCAGCGATGCGGGTCGCCACCGATTTAGAGCGCAAATCTCACTCCCACGGGTATCCCCGGCCCTTCCTGCTCTCAAAATTTTCGACCGTCGCGCGATTTCGCGAACTCACTTTATGGGAGCGCCTGATTATGTCGGAAAACCCGCTCATTCGATCGGCCGCTGCGATTCCAGGCAGAGTGCTCGGGGTGCAGGTGATTCGCGAGACCCAATCGCAGCGCTATACATTTATTCCCGATCTGCCGATTCAACCGAAGACGCGTATCGCGTATCTCGCCGGATACTGGCAAACCTATCCATTGGCCGATGCGATGGCTGAGGAAATCCGCGCGGAATTCACTCTCCGCGAACCGGCCCAGGGGAAGAATCTCGAAACCCTGGATTGTATCGAACACTGTAATAGTCCCGTATCGCTCCACATCCGCAGGGGGGATTATACGTTGGCTGTCGAAGGTAACGTTGCCCTGCCGGTCGAGTACTATAGCCGCGCCATTCGAGTTTCCATCCGGAAACGCGCAAACTCCTTGGCGTGCATGCGTTAGGACAGCGCGCCACCGAAATCATCCATATTGGTCAGGCCGTACTCTACTATGGTGGCTCGGTGGAATATTTCCGGGATGTCGTCTTCAACTATCCAACCCTCGCCGAAGCGTACAAGGTAGCTGCCTTAGACGGCTTGAACAAGCTCTGATCATCTTGGAGCGGCTGGTGCTTTCACTATTAGGAGGATGATGTGGACTTAAAGCTTGCTGGAAAAAGCGCATTGGTAACGGGATCGACCGCCGGGATCGGGTTTGCGATCGCCAAGAGCCTGGCTAGGGAAGGTGCGCATGTGTATCTGAATGGGCGCACAGAAGAGCGCGTAAATAGGGCGATGACGGAGATCCGGTCGCATCTCCCAGGAGCAAAACTGGGGGGCTTTGCAGCCGATTTTTCGAGCGCAGCCGGAGCCGAGGCGGTGATTGCGAAACTGCCTGCGGTGGATGTGCTGGTGAACAACGTAGGCATCTTTGAGCCCAAGCCGTTTACTGAGATTCCCGATGCTGACTGGTACCGCTTTTTCGAAATCAACGTCATGAGCGGAGTGCGGCTCACGCGCCACTTTCTCCCAGGAATGCTGAAGAAGAACTGGGGCCGTATTCTTTTCATATCGAGCGAGTCCGCCGTACAGATTCCGGCAGAGATGGTGCATTACGGGATGACCAAGACGGCGCAGATTGCCCTGGCGCGCGGGGTTGCCGAGTCGGTGGCTGGGACCGGCGTGACCGTGAACAGCATACTTGCCGGGCCGACCGAATCGGAAGGAGTGGGAGGTTTTGTCGAAGCGATGGCGAAACAGCAAAACAAGTCGAAGAAAGAGGTAGAGAAGGAATTCTTCGAGCATGTGCGGCCTTCGTCCTTGCTGAAGCGCTTTGCCACTGTGGATGAAGTCGCGGCAATGGCAACGTACGTTGCCGGCGAGCTTTCTTCGGCCACCAACGGAGCGGCGCTGCGGGTTGATGGCGGCGTAGTGAGGTCGATTCTCTAAGAACAGGGGCCGCACATGCTGCGGAAAAAGGCCGGTGCGGTGCCTTGGGTGGAAGCCCCCGCATTTATGCGGGGGTAGGAGCGCTTCAGCGCTCGAAAAGCAGATTCCCTTCGGGAATGACAGAAAGAGAACCAACTGCGAATACGAAACGACCGAAGGGCCGCAGCATTCTTGTCTGTCTTTGCTTTTCTTTCTGTCATTCCCGAAGGGAATCTGCTTCTTGTCTTTCTTCGGCGCTCCGGGAAGTTCGACTCCGATCATGATGCGCTTTAGCGCTGGCATCGATAAATCCAGGGCTAAACAGGCTGCGGAAGAACTGGGAAGAGCAGCCCCGTAGAGGCGGCCTGAAAATAGCCCAGCACGTCAGTGCTGGGTTTGCGGCGGAATAAACTCCAGTCCCGTAGGGACGACTGAAAGCTATGATTCAGCGGTCCCTGCGGGACTTATCAAACCCTTGACTTGAAAACAGGCCTCACACAGCGGAAAAACTGTGGCTTTGTGTATCAGGGCGCGACTTTAGTCGTGCCGTAACTGCTTGAAATTCGATCGGCTTAAACATGCTGCGGAAAAAGGCCGGCGCGGTGCCTTGGGTGGTGGAAGCCCCCGCATTTATGCGGGGGTAGGAGCGCTTCAGCGCTCCGGGAAGTTCGACTCCGATCATGATGCGCTTTAGCGCTGGCATCGATAAATCCTGGGCTAAACAGGCTGCAGAAGAACTGGGAAGAGCAGCCCCGTAGGGGCGGCGTGAAAATAGCCCAGCACGTCAGTGCTGGGTTTTCCGCGGGAATAAACTCCAGTCCCGTAGGGACGACTGAAATACCTTTCGAGGAATGATTCAGCCGTCCCTGCGGGACTCCATCTTATGCCGAACCCTTCCCCAGCACTGACGTGCTGGGCTATTTTCTTGTCGTCCCTGACGGGACTTATCAAACCGTTGCCTTGAAGACAGGCCTCACACAGCGAAAAAACTATGGCTTTCTGTATCAGGGCGCGACTTTAGTCGCGTCGTAACTGCTTGAAATTCGATCGGCTTAAACATGCTGCGGAAAAAGGCCGGCGCGGTGCCTTGGGTGGTGGAAGCCCCCGCATTTATGCGGGGGTAGGAGCGCTTCAGCGCTCCGGGAAGTTCGACTCCGATCATGATGCGCTTTAGCGCTGGCATCGATAAATCCAGGGCTAAACAGGCTGCGGAAGAACTGGGAAGAGCAGCCCCGTAGGGGCGGCGTGAAAATAGCCCAGCACGTCAGTGCTGGGTTTGCGGCGGAATAAACTCCAGTCCCGTAGGGACGACTGAAATACCTTTCGAGGAATGATTCACGCCGTCCCTGCGGGACTTGACCATTGATCCTTAACAATTCTCGAGTTTTCCCCAGCCTGTTTGGCCCTGGATTCTCGATGCCAGCGCTGAAGCTCTCCACCCTCGCATAAATGCAGGAGGCTTCGACCAAAACAACTACACAGCCTTAAACTACCGGGTATTTGCACATCGGCAAAGAACCTCTACACTAGAATCAGAAATCCGAACGGTCGTCCCGGACAGGGATCGGTGTGCCGATTGCACCCGGTTGCAAAGGAGCAGGGCATGGCAGGGACCTTGGGTTGCGCAGTATCTACGTGCAACCGGGGCTTCCTGCTCTCAAAAACTATGGGTAAGCGCTCGGCTTTTTTCCTGGCGATCCTGTTGGTCGCGAGCATTGTGCAGGTGAGACTTCCGGTAGCGGCGGCTCAGATGTCGGATGAGAGTGATTCCGGCTGCCCATCGGGTATTACCTCCCCGGTCGATGGAAGCTGCGTGGGCAGCGACCAGTCGCAGTCGATGACCATGGACCAGCAAACCCGCCCCAATCCAACGCAGCCGGCGCTGGATACTCCGGCCAGAGTCTCTCCCTCTCTCAAGATCAACTTTTACAACAATATCCTGGACTTCAGAATCCCAGGGGATGAACGGCAGGATACCTACCTTCAATGACCGCAGCGGGCTTACTTCATGGCAGGCCCGGCAGCAGGCCCTCTATGAGGCCCAGGCGCTGGCCATGCAGGCTTATCAGCCGCCTACGGAATTTCAACAACTTGTCCGCGGCTCCCTGGGCAAGATGCTTCCTGTGTATGGCGACTCGCTTTTTCGCCGGGTGCCCTCGACCTTTGCTCCTTTGTGGTTTACCCCGGTCACCCCGGATTATGTTCTGGGGCCGGGGGATCAACTGGTGATCCGCATCTGGGGCCAGGTCAACTTTAATGCGGAACTTACCATTGACCGCTCCGGATCGGTGTATTTGCCCAAGGTAGGGGACGTTCACGTGGCGGGGCTGCCGTACTCGGAGCTCCAGCAGCATCTCCATGACGCCATAGGCCGTATCTACCGGAATTTCAATCTCAGCGTGGAGCTGGGCCAGCTTCGCTCCATTCAGGTGTTTCTCGTGGGCCAGGCCCGCCGGCCGGGAACCTACACGGTTAGCTCGCTCAGCACCCTGGTCACCGCGCTCTTCGCTACCGGAGGGCCTTCGGTTCAAGGCTCCCTGCGGGATATTCAGGTGAAGCGGGGGAGCGAGATCGTCACCCACTTCGACCTTTACGATTTACTCATCAACGGAGACAAATCGAAGGATGTCCCTCTGCTGTCAGGAGACGTAATCTACATTCCTCCTGTCGGGCCACAAGTAGCGGTTGGCGGCAGCGTGCGCGTCCCCGCGATCTATGAGCTTAAGGGTCCTACTTCGGTCAGTGAAATCCTGCGCTTTGCCGGAGGCCTCTCTACTACTGCGTCGTTAGAGCGCGCCTCGATCGAGCGCATCGATGGTCACAAAGACCGAAGGACATTGGACATATCACTGGAGGGCGCGGGGCTCGAGACGGCGCTGCGGCAGGGCGATATTCTCTATGTGGTCCCGATTTCCCCGCAGTTTCAGAATACCGTGACCCTGCGCGGCAATGTCGCCGTGCCCGGCCGCTTCACCTGGCATCCAGGCATGAAGCTGAGTGAGATTGTCCCGGACAGTAAGTCTCTGATTACCAGGGACTATTGGGAGCGCAGGAACCAGTTAGGGATCCCCGGACCGGAGTTCAAGCCGGAGTATGCGATGAACCCGGATCTCTACCCCAGGACTCCCAACGGCTACCGGCGGGCCCCAGAATAATGCCCCTGGCCCTTACTCGAACGGCCAGCCGCAAACCAATGGGAATCAAAACTACGATAACCAAAACAATCCCAACGCCAACTCCAGCGCCTATCCCAATTCCAGTCCCATCTCCGGCGGCAATCCAGACCGAATATCAACAAGAATGGGATCAAGGTCAATACGGTCAATACAACGATCAGAACGGCAACCAGAATTGCGATCCCAACTACAACGGGAGCCAGGATCAGACCCAGGGCTCCCAGTAATTATGAGCAAGGCTATTACTCCGGCAATCCTCAGAACGGTCAACAAGGCCTGGAGCCATGCACTCCCGGCGGCAACACCATGTCCAATGGGAATCTGAACTCTTCGGGCGGGCGCAATCTTCCCCGGCCGCCGCTGAAGGTGGATCTTCCTGTCCCCCGAGATCGATTGGTCGTATGCGGCGATTGAGCGGTTCAACCCGCAAACCTTGACCACCACGCTGGTGCCGGTCAATCTGGGGCAGCTTGTTTTGGACCATAATGCCGCTGAGGATCTTACGTTGGAAGCCGGGGATGTGGTCACTATTTTTCGCAAGCGGATATTATGGTTCCCCAGGTGCAGCGGACCAAGTATGTTCGCCTGGAAGGGGAATTCAAGCACGCGGGGATTTATAGCGTCCGGCCGGGTGAGACCTTGAGCGAACTTGTGGCCCGGGCCGGCGGATTGACGCCGGATGCGTATCTCTTCGGCTCTGACTTTACCCGGGAATCGACGCGCGTGATCCAGCAGCAGCGCCTCAGCGACTATCTGTCGCATTTGGAAGTGGAGATTGACGCATCCACCGCGCTCTCCGCGGCTAACAGTGTCACTCCCCAGGACGCGATCGCCACCCAGGCCTCCGTCGCCGCAGCGAGAAGCCTGGTGGCCAGGTTCCGCCTGCTGCGCGCCACTGGGCGAATTGTGCTCAACATGTCGCCGAATGCGACGGGAATCGCCAGCCTACCCCCGATTCCCTTGGAGGATGGCGATCGATTTACCATCCCTTCCCGGCCGAGTACGATCAACGTAGTGGGCTCAGTCTATAACCAGAACTCTTTTATCTTCCAGAGAAGCAAATCGGTAGGAGGATATCTTCGGCTGGCGGGCGGAGCGACGGGAGATGCGGATGGCGGGCATGCCTTTGTCATCCGGGCGGATGGTTCGGTTGTCAGCCGGCAATCGGAGAGCGGCATCTTTGGCAATACCTTCGACTCGAGGCTGCTCAATCCCGGAGACACAGTTGTGATTCCGGAGAAGGTGCCGCGGGCCACGGTTCTGCGGAACCTGGTGAACTATACGCAGATCTTCTCGCAGCTTGCGCTCGGTGCGGCGGCGATCGCCGTGGTGCGATGACGGAGCAGATCGTATGACTCCCGTGAATGAGATTACCCGGGAAGTTCCGCTGGAGACGAGCACGCCGCCGGCGGCAGCGGAGTTTGATCTTCTGGATCTGCTGTTGGTGCTTGCCGCCCGCAAGCGCGTCATTTTTCTGGCCACCGCCGCGGGCCTGCTGATCGCTGCTATCCTGGCTTTTTTCGTGATCCGCCCCATGTTTACCGCGGAAGCAGTAATCATGCCTCCCCAGCAGGAACAGTCGAGCACCTCTGCCCTGCTAGGACAGTTTGGCGCCTTGGCATCCATGTCGGGTGTCGGTAGTTCGCTGGGACTTAAAAGTCCTAACGACCTTTATCTCGGCATTCTCAAAAGCGACACCATCGCGGATAGGCTAATTAAGCGATTCAATCTCATGCAGCTTTACCACGAGAAGCTGTTGAGTAATGCCCGCCGCGACCTGGCAAAGAGATCCAAATTCCTCAGCGGGAAAGACAGCCTCATCAACATCTCGGTCGACGACCACGATCCGCATCGGGCTGCGGCCATGGCCAACGCCTACGTCACCGAGCTGCACAATCTGAACGATCACCTGGCGATCACCCAAGCTTCGCAGCACAGGGTTTTCTTGAGCAGCAGCTCGCACAGGAAAAGGACAGGCTGGCCGACGCGGAAGTCGCTTTGAGGAAGACGGAAGAATCGACCGGCGCCATCGCACCCAACGGGCAAACCCAAACCATCATTCGGCAGATTGCGGAGCTGCAGGCGGAGATCACATCGCGCGAAGTGGAGCTCGATGCGATGCACATGTCCTCGACAGCGGAGAATCCCGATGTTGTCCAGCTCAGCACCCAGCTCGACAGCCTGCGGGGACAGTTGCGCGATTTGGAAACCGGGCATGGGAAGCATGCGCCCGGAGACATCTCGATAACCACGGCCAACGTGCCCGGAGTGGGGCTCGAATACATCCGCAAAGAGCGCGATGTACGGTATCACCAATTGCTGTACGACCTCCTCGCCCGGCAATACGAGGCAGCGAGAATCGACGAGGCAAAGGCCGCTCCGGTGATCCAGGTGGTGGATCCCGCTCTGCCGCCCGATTGGAAATCAGGACCACGTCGGCTGTTGTGGATGCTGCTCGGAGGTCTGCTGGGATTTCTTCTTAGTTGCGCCTGGGTCTTCGCGGAGCATGTTTACCATCGTCTTGACGCCGTTCCGGAGCAGAGTAGGAAGCTGGCTAAGTTGAAGGCCGACCTTGGGGGATTGTGATGGACAATTCACTCGGCCTCATATCAGAGGAGGTAGAGCCAGGTTGCTCGCGGCGGATCCTGGCTGTCGTCGTACTCTATAAGCGACCGCTGCATGAATCACAAACCATTCTAGGATTGATCAAGGCATTCGAGTCGCGACCCGATCTACTTGATCTTATAGAACTCCTTGTATGGGACAACAGTCCGCGGCCGCTGTTGGCTCAGATCTTGCCCTTCCCCTTCGAATACAGACATTCCTCGCAAAATGCCGGTGTATCCGGCGCCTATAACCAGGCATTGAAGATCGCCGAGAGACTCTCCTGCCCGTGGATGCTGCTCCTCGATCAAGATACGACCATTTATGAGCGCTATCTGGACCGGATGGTGGCCTATAGCAGGGAACTGGAGACAAGGAGCGAGATTGCCGCGGTCGCTCCGTTTTTGCTCTCCGGAAAAAGAATAGTTTCGCCTGCGATCGTTCGATTTTTTGGGGTGAAATTGGTTCCGCTATCGTTCTCGGGTGTCCATCGTGGGGAACTGTATGCCGCAAACAGCGGCACCCTCATGCGGACCTCAGCTTTGAAAGAGATTGGGGGCTATGACGAGAATTTTTGGCTGGACCACTCCGATATAGTTGTTTTCCACCGGCTGCACCAGCGCGGCAAGCGGCTGTATATTGCGGGCGATTTAGAATTGCCTCACTTGATGACATGGAACGACTACGAGGGTTCGATGTCCTCAAAGCGCTATCGCAGCTTTCTCAGCGCAGAGGGCGCATATTTCGATTTGTACCGGTCGCGTTTTGCAAATGGTATCCAGCTTCTGAGACTGTTCGCCCGTGCGATCAAACAGTATCTACGATTGACAAATAAGGATTTTTCTAAAATAACTCGGGAATATCTTATGAGAAGAATTGTTCTTTCGAAAAGCCAGAGACTCTTGCGATGGAACCGGCAGTCGCTTCAGCGAGATCTGCCTATTGTCTCCGCTGGCCGGCCCGTTCAGTAGAAGGTTCACCCAAAATGGTTTTAGCGTGCAGCGTAGAGGTTTGCACGCGTTTTCCATAGCAGCACTTCGGAGAAGTTTTGGGAACGTCGGATTCAATCGCAATTCGCGGTGATGCGCCGTGGCGCAACCGGGCGCCGCTCTTGCCGGCGAGGTACCTGGCCGTTAGCGAAATCCTTGCTTATTGCATAGTTATTCTCGTTGCAGTGATGGGCTTCCTTTTGGGCTTGATCAGCCTTGCCGCAGCCAGCGTTCTGGCAACGATCCTGCTCCTGTCTTTAGTGGGACTCTCTGGGTCCGCTTCGACAGCGGGAGACATCCCTGTTTTCTGTTTCTTTGCCTTCTCACCCTGTTTCAGGCTGGGCGCCTGATTCTCTTTTCCCTGGGGATGTTCCCTTACCCATTCGAAATCGATCTGTTTGTCGATCCTGCCTTCGACGTGTCAACCCGGACAGCCGCATTATTTCTACTCTCACTTTGCTTGTCTGCCCTTTGCATCTATGGGGTCTGCCGCTGGAGATACCGTTTTGTCTTACCCGAACGGCCGGTCTCCGCCGCTACAGTCCTGCCGTATCTTTATGGCTTATTTTTCCTTAGCCTTCCATTCCAGATCTTGCAGAATTTTCTGTTCCTGCGGTATGCTAACGCGCACAACGGCTATCTCACCTTTTACTTGGACCGGGCCGGTCTCGTAGCCAGCGTGCCGCGTCCGGTGCATTTCGCCTCACTGATTGCAATTCCTGCATTTCTCGCGATCTTTGTACTGGAATACAGAAAGTTCCCTCTTTATGCTGCTACGACGCTTTACTTTATTTCTTCGGTTCTTGTCTTGTTGAGCGGCTCCCGGGCGGAGACATTCAGTCTTATCCTCGTGCTCTGGTACATCTCGCGAATGAAGTCGGTAAAACGTCCCCGCGTATTGCGGCTTGTCTTCATCACGATAATTTTGGCGAGCGTCGGAAATTTTATTGGAACCCTTCGCCAAGGCGACAGCGATTCAGGCGCCGGATCGCTCGCCTTAATCTATTTTCTAGGATCTCAAGGTAACACCATGAACGTTAGCGAGGTCGCAATTGAGTATCGTGATTTATTCAAACCCTATGCAGTTTCGTATTTTATTAACGAGATTAAAGAAGCGTTTGTTGCCGGCAGCCAAACCAGTTACAACCGAGGCGTAAGCCTGGCTGAAGACATCACCGTCTTTTTGAATCCGGTTGCATTCGGCGAAGGAATGGGTTCCGGATCTTCTTTTCTGGGCGAAGCGTATGTTGCCGGGGGCATATCCGGAGTAATTGTGTTTTCCTTGCTTCTTGGCCTTTCATTGGATGAGCTGCATAGGTTTTGCCGCCACCCATTTGGAATGTTTGTTACCGTGGTAATCCTTCCTGTCATGCTTTGGATGGCGCGATCCGGTATTTTTGAGTGGGTAGCCATTTTAGTCAGGAATGCCATGTTGGCGGCCGCTCTATTTCTGGGATGGCTTGTCTATCGGACTGTCCGCGTGAGCCTGTTTGGAAGCCATTAAGAGCCGCGTGTATCCTAATCCATCATGGAAATTCCAGGTGAACGGCGATTCATGCATGAAAGCACCTTCCGTTAGTGTCGTCCTGCCCACACATAATCGTGCATCGTTGCTGCCCCGATCCGTGCATTCCGTTTTGAACCAGTCGTACAAGGATATCGAGCTTATAGTCGTCAACGACTGCTCAAAAGATTCGAGTTTGGAGGTCCTGGCCGCCATTCAAGATCCGCGAATGAAAGTCGTTTGTTTGGCGGTGAATTCAGGGCCTGCCGCCGCGCGAAACGCCGGTATCAAAGCCTCAGTTGGAAGATTCGTCGCATTCCAGGATAGCGATGCAGAGTGGCTTCCCGGCAAACTTGAGCGGCAAGTCAACCTTCTTGAGCGATCCATCGCTGAAAACCTTAATACAGCGGCAGTTTATTCGAGATTCGCCGTCTCCGCGAAGAGCAAGCGGAGAATTGTGCCTCCGGATTCGGCTGATGTCTTACGCGGCGATATTTACCGGAGGGTAATCGAAGAGAATGTGGTGGATACTCCCGCTCTTCTGGTTCGAAGAGATCTGCTCGATACAGTTGGGTTTTTTGATGAGACGCTCGATTATTTAGAAGACTGGGACCTCGTATTGCGTCTCTCTCAAAAGTATTCCTTTGCATTTCTGGACGAGGTCACGCTGGTCTCCTATGACTCGCCAGATAGCGTCAATAAGAGGGTTTCTCCTGAATCAGCGCGTAAAATACTAGAGAATTATTTTCCGTCCTTTCAAGAGAGTCCGCAGGCCATGGCTAGGGTCACATGGGCGATCGGTTCCGGTTACGCAAACCTTGGGAAAAAACATGAGGCGATCCAGTTCATGAAGATCTCGATCGGTCAATTGCCGACGGTCAAGAGGAGGATTGCCCTCTTTGCAATTCGATTTGGCCTCAACCCGTATCCTGCGTTAAGAAAGATACGGCCCAGGACGAAGTGAAATTTGATCCTCCGCCTTCCGGATCGACCCTAGTTTCGTCATTTCTACAAATCAAATTCGTCTACCAAAGCCTAGAGCATTTTCACTTTAAGTGTTTACGAGCAGACTGCTCCAAACGCGGCCGTTCCATCGAAGAACGGCCGCTTCTAGGCGCTCTCACCAGTTCACAGTAAAAGTGAAAATGCTCTAGTCGATTGTGATCTGCTCGCGCGCAATTTCCGTTACTCACAACTCAATAGTTCGGTAGGGTTACCGACCATATGCCAAAAATGACCCGGGGGAACGATTCCGAGCCGGCGTTTGCCTGTTAGTTCAGGCCGTGGAATGCATCAAGTATGATCCCACTGAAGGATGATTCAGATTTGTTACAATATCAGATCGTATTTATAAAGAATTGCAATTAATTTAAATGGGGAAGAAGCCTTGAACATAAAACGCGCTCTAAAAACGTTAAGGCCTAGGTTAGGGCAAGTGATTGAATCTCTCTTTCCTAAGGCATCGTACGAAAGACGCTTTCGTCTATGGGTAAAAGTAGAGCCGGAATTGCGATTGCTACCTGCACTGTGCTCTAAAGACGCTGTCGCCCTAGACATCGGAGCCAACGAAGGATTTTTTGCGGCGCATCTCTTGTCTCTTGCCAAGAACGTCATAGCCTTTGAGCCGCTTCCGCAGATGCTAGCCCGTTTGCGAACAAATCATTCGGACAAGATTGAAGTCCACGGCGTGATCCTTTCTGACCGGGAGGGGTCAAGGTGAACTGAGATATCCGGTTGGAGGCTACATGGTAGCAACCGTTGCTGAATCGAATTCCTCCGCATTAGAAAGCGGAAGGGTCATCGAAACCCTGGTCGCCCCCATGAAGACCCTTGACAGCTTTAACCTGAGAGAGGTTGGCTTTATCAAGATAGATGTCGAAGGTCACGAAGAAGCGGTTTTGCACGGCGGGTTAGATACGGTAAAGCGCGAGATCCCAAACCTAATGATCGAAATCGAAGAGCGCCATGCACCTGGCTCACTGCAGCGCGTAGCGGCTCTTCTCGAAGGTATAGGATATTTAGGTTACTATCTCGACGGGAGGGAGTTGATCCCGGTCGCACGATTTGACCCTGACCGCGACCAGGCAAGACAGGGTCCCAAGGTCCGGAGATATATCAATAACTTTCTTTTCTTTCCGGGTGAGCGAGCGGGCGGTATTCTAGAGAGGGCTCGCCAATATCTTTGATATCGAAGCATATGCATCGCCTCGATTTCCAAGGGTCGCATACGGGCCATCGGTGGGGGTCTTTTTACGCCCGCTCTCCTGCGGAGGGTTGCGGTGGGGCAGGTTGGGCTGGGGTCAAACCAGTTGAAGGCGTTCTGGGCGCGCGACGTAGATGAGACTGGCCCAGTCAGCGCTAATGAAAGAACTGAAAAGGTAAATGGACATCGGAATTCATTGAGTTGTTCTTCTCGGAGCGTGCTTATTCTGTGTCGCACTACTGACCGACGTCAGACCCCGGACTTAGATCGATTTGGTATTCGATCCTCTCTCCGTTAATGTCGAGCAAGGGCGGAGCCCCAGTCATCGCGCGGTCTCGCATAGGTCCAGCACGATCTGTAGACAACTCGCATCAGGTTCGAGGCTCGACCACAAGGCTCCGGGTTCTGGCTATTCCAGATGCGATCGGAGTACGGAGTATGAATGAGGATTGGATGTCAGTCCAACATTTTCGTGGGGCTGAGTCTGTTGGGCAACGCATTAGGCTGAAGGCACAGAAAATTATTTACTTCCTTCTAACGGGATACTGGAGCACGGGCGAACGCCTTCATCCTTTTTTCGTGACCAACAATTATGTGAATCATCTCAGGGTATACCAATATGTGAGCCAATTTACTAAGGGGAAGCAAGTGCTGGATGTCGGTTGCGGCGTGGGTTATGGAACGGCTCTACTGGGCAGGACCGCTTCTCGCGCGATGGGCATCGATCTTTCGCCGATTGCAGTCAATGAGGCCTTTCGTCTTTATCCAGAGGGCGAGTTCCTGCAGATGGACGCGGAGAATATGACATTTCCCGCGCAAAGTTTCGACATAATCATCAGCACTGAGAATTTCGAACACCTTCCCAATCAGGCAAAGCATGTGCAAGAGTTAGCCCGCGTGGTTCGCAAGGATGGGTTTTGCTTTATTGCCACCCCGAATCCCGAGCTTTTCGTCGGCCTCAACAATCCTTTCCACACAAAAGAGAACAGCTATTCAGAATTGAGGGATTTATTATCAACGTCCTTCAGTGAGGTTGAGATCATCGAGCCAATTAAAGTTCCAGTAAATCCAGTTGGCCGGGCAGCAAGGGATGAGCGATTTGGGCGCGGCGAACATGGAAAGCTCGTTACCCCGGAGCTTGAAATCTTCGGTCATAAGGTAGATCAAACGTTTCTGTCGAACACCCACAGTTTTCACTGCTTTGCCGGTAGGTCAATCTCAAGATCTGAAGAGCTTCCTAAATCCGAGTAGGCGCTTTTGCTTTTCAGACGGAAACCAGTGGACCTTTCAGTTTTTCTTTGGCCTGTTTGCAGGTTTTGATGGATTATGAATTGGTGGACTTCTCCATTCGTTGGTTTGACGCAAACGCGCGCTGGAGTGAAATCGCTCTCTTCCTTTTTTGCTCTGAGCCCAGAATAGGGAGGACTCGCTAGCGAGCAGGATAAAGGCGGTTTGCATCGCTAATTTCAGACATGCGCATTCTCTATGACCATCAGGCTTTTTCGCTGCAGAACTACGGTGGGATCACACGCGTTTTCAGCGAACTCATCCGTTATCTGAACCGCGAACCGGATATCTCGACCACGGTTTTTTTGGGCTACTCCAACACGCAGGCCGATTTCCGCGGGATTGTTTCACCCGCTGGGAGGGTCTTCCACCTGGGGCGCGGTCCGCTTCGAATCGGAATGGGAAACTATGCCCTGAATGAAGCGCTCACTGCGGGGTATGCGCCCTTTCTCGGAAAGTTCGACATTTACCACAACACACTCTATCGCTTCTCGCCTGCCGTTCGCGCTAGGCGCAGAGTCGCCACGCATCATGATTGCGTGCCGGAGCGGTTTCCGGAACTGTATCCGGACCAGCGCCTCATGCGTGGGGCCAAACGTCGCATGTTTCGTCAAGCTGATCTTGTTCTTTGTGTTTCAGAGTCCAGCCGGAACGATCTTCTTCACTTCTACGACCTCCCGCCGGAGAAGGCGGTCGTCGTTCATAATGGCGTTTCCCGTTTGCAGCGGGTTGCTGGTGCAGAGGCCGAACTGAGATCGCATGTCTCGGGTGATTATCTGCTCTATGTCGGCGCCCGGTACATCTACAAGAACTTCAATGGTCTTCTCCGAGCTTATGCCGAATCGGGAATGGCGGACTGCTACTCCTTGCTGGTGGTTGGCGGCGGGGCGGCAACAGCGGCGGAGACGAATTTGATCGCACAACTCCGACTGTCCAGCCGGGTGAAATTCGTTCCGCATGCCTCGCCGGCTCTGCTGGCGGAGGCTTACGCGCTTTCCGCTCTCCTGGTCTATCCCTCACTCTACGAAGGATTCGCCATGCCGCCGCTGGAGGCTGCATCTCTTGGATGCGCCTCGCTGGTGGCGTCGAATCCTGCTACGCGTGAAATCGCTCAGGATTCGGTGTTCTACTTCGACCCTGCCAATCAATCGGACTTCCTGCGCATGCTTTCTGTCGCTCTCTCCGACAGCGAGGGACGAGCGGTGCGGTTGCAGCGTGGCAGAACTCTCCTCCAGTCATACACCTGGGAAAATTGCGGACAGCAGACGCTCGAGGCCTATCGCCGGTTGCAATGATGCCGCCAGGCAGCGATGGTGCTATACACTCAGAGGTTACGCCTCTCATGTCCGCGACAAAACCCTCAATCGCTGCTCTCTACCAATTCTTTCCGCCGGATGACGTCGTCAGCGCCGTGCACTTCGGCGAACTCTGTTCGGGGTTAGCGGAGAGGGGCTGGCAGGTCAGCGCGTACCCGTGTGTCTGGGCATGCCGTGATGAGAGCGTGCGCTTCGCTCCAACGGAGGAGTGGCGGGGGGTTTGGGTCAAGCGCATCTGGCGCCCCAGGTTCCGGCAATCGTCCGCCGCCGGCAGGCTTCTGAATGCCATGTGGATGATCGCTCGCTGGTCCCTGCTGGCCATTACGCTCAGGCCCCATCCCGATGTGCTGCTGGTCGGAACCGATCCTATCCTCAGCGTTCTGGTTGCATTCTTTTGGCGTCTGTTCAGTCCGCGAACCAAGATTGCTCACTGGTGCTTTGACCTCTATCCGGAAGCAGCCATTGCAGACGGTCTCTTGCCCCCTCATGGCTTGTTGACGCGCGTTTTTTCCGGGCTCGTGCGCTCCGCATACCGGAGATGCTCGCTCATTGCCGATATCGGTCCTTGCATGCGGCGGATGCTCCTGCACTATCCCTCACCCGCGAAGAGAGAAACCATGGTGCCATGGGCGCTCAAAGAGGTGGATGCGCCTCTGCCGGCGTGCGCTTCGGAGCGCGCCAGTCTCTTCGGAGAGGCGTCACTCGCGTTGCTCTACTCCGGCAACTTTGGCAGAGCCCACAGCTATGAGGAAGTCCTAAGCCTGGCTGAGCTGCTCTCTCCGCGTGGAGGGAAGCTGGTCTTCAGTGTCCGCGGCAATCGCGAGGCGGAGCTGAAGCAGACGGCTCAGGAGAAAAACGCGAATATCCAGTTTGTCCCGTTTGCATCGCCAGAGCGGCTTCAGGATCGTCTTGCCTGCGCGGATATCCATGTCGTCACACTGCATCCCGCATGGACAGGAATGGTTGTGCCTTCGAAATTCTTTGGGGCCCTCGCTGCCGGAAGACCGGTTTTGTTCGCGGGTAGTCCGGAATCGTCGCTGGCGCAGTGGATCGAGGAGTTCGGGGTCGGCTGGGTGCTGACCAAAGAGAACCTCTGCGAGATCAGTGAACTGTTGCTCGAGTATGCAAATTCGCCCCTGCAGATCGATGCGATGCAGCAACGCTGCCTGTCAACCTATCGCTCGGAATTTTGCCGCCGGGTGCAAATCGACCGGTGGGATCGCTGTTTAAGATCGCTGTAGGATGAATGCATATGGAGCAGGGGCGCGTGGGTGCCCCATATCTGGCGGCCCGCCAGATGTAGACATTGGTTACCGCGGAGTTGCGCCTGGCGCAGGACGAGGATTTCCTGAAGGCCGCTGCGCCCTTCTGGAATGCGCCGGCCAAAGAGCCTGCTTTTGGCCGGATAGAAAATGAGCTTTTGATTGCCTTTGGAATTCTGGCTCGATCTCTCCGATGCATATATCTTCGAGACGCTGCATCGAAACGGCAGATGGATGTATATCGCTGGGGATCTCGAACTTCCTCACTCCATTGCGTCCCTGGACTACGATAGACATACGGGAGCGGAGCGATACCGCAATTTTCTCGCAGCCGAGAATGTATACCTAGGCCTATACTGTTCTCACTTTATAAATCTGTTGCTGACGGTCTGGCTCCTGGCACGAGCTGCAAGGCAATACCGCCGTTATAAAAGCAAGGTGTTTGCGAGGATTACTCTGAAATGCTTCTTTGAAAGGCTTCTTTATTCGAAATCGGTAAGGATGAAACGCTGGAAGGAGACACTCCGCCGCAGGGACATCCCTGCTATCTCCGATGGGCGGGCTATCGGGTAAGTTGCAAAACGGTTGTACGGAGAAGAATCGTGAGCGCTTTTGTCCTGCATCGACCTGAAGCGGAGGATCTTGTAAACTTCACGGTGTCGCGAACCGCGAAATGGCCGCTCCAGCTCCTGGGACAAAACCTTCTCCGGGAAATTCGCTTAGAAGCACGTTTCCGGAACCAGCTATGAACAAATTCTTAACTGAAAAGCTATTACAACCAAGAATTTGGAAGAAAATTATGCATGAGCGTCTTTCCGAGCCCGTCCATTTGAACGTTGCGGCGATTGCTGTAGGGCTCTTTGGCTCCTTCCGGTCAAAAGTAAACTTCGATTTGATAGTGCGCGCTCAGCATGCATTTGGGCTCATGCAAGCCGCAGATTGGGCTAAGGAATCTGGTATTCCCCGTTTGAGCGTGATTGAGTTCGGGGTTGCCAATGGCGCTGGATTAGTGAATCTATGCAGGATCGCTCAGAAAGTAACCGAGGCGACCGGCATCAAGTTCGATATCTACGGATTTGACACCGGTACTGGCATGCCCCCGCCCAGAGACTTTAGAGACCATCCTGAATACTACCGATGTGGCGATTTTCCCATGCAAGATCCTGCGGCATTACAATCCTTGCTGCCGGAAAATGCCAGGTTGATTCTAGGCAGCATCCGCGATACCGTGGCTGCTTTTATGCCGAGCGCACCCATCGGCTTTGTATCCATCGATGTTGATTATTACTTCAGTACGGTGGATGCTCTCCAGGTTTTGTGCGGTCCTCCGGATCATTATCTGCCCTGGGTCATCCTTTATCTGGACGACTTGGAATTTGACGGCCACAATGAATATTGCGGCGAACTGCTGGCTGCGAAAGAATTCGCCCAGAAACATCCTTTGCGTCCCATCACTCGTTACAACCTGCTGCGCCAAAAGCGCATTTTTCAACGTGCTCTCTGGATCGATCACATGTATATGGCTCATGTTTTAGATCACCCGGCACGCTCGCAGGCGATTGCGAAACAAGGTGGCGGAGTTTTGACAAACCCATATCTAGGACGGATTGCGAAAGCATAAGTCACTCTCGTATGAAAATCGCCGCATCACAGCCTCAATCTTTAGTTTGGGCTATGTGCGGCCTCGCGTAAGGGCCAGAAGAGTTACAGAGGGGGTCAAAAGGCTGCTAGATTGCCGGAGGAGCGCAACATATCACAGCGGAGGGCATTCATTTCAAGGGAACAACGAATGGCACCCGCATCAAGTCCAACCCGGACCGGGGCAACGATGTCAGCCATCTAGGGTTCCGCGACATCCGGACCCGACCAGCAGGCTACGACCTTGGTTCAGCTGGACCTCGATAACCGAGCCGTCCCCTGGCACGCTCACGAAGAATCGCTACCATTTCCCCAAGTTTCCCCATCTTTCATTTTGTGTAACTCTCCTTGGTGGAAGGGCCACCCAATTTTGGTGCCTCTAAAGCTGCCGGCACGGAGCGAGACAACTCGAGAGATAAGAGGACGTAGGCCCCATCCATATAGATAGCGGGACTGGATAATATGAGGAAGTCCTAAGGCTGGCTGAGCTGCTCTCTCCGCGTGGAGGGAAGCTGGTCTTCAGTGTCCGCGGCAATCGCGAGGCGGAGCTGAAGCAGACGGCTCAGGAGAAAAACGCGAATATCCAGTTTGTCCCGTTTGCATCGCCAGAGCGGCTTCAGGATCGTCTTGCCTGCGCGGATATCCATGTCGTCACACTGCGTCCCGCGTGGACAGGCATGGTTGTGCCCTCGAAGTTCTTTGGGGCCCTCGCTGCCGGAAGGCCGGTTTTGTTCGCGGGTAGTCCGGAATCGTCGCTGGCGCAGTGGATCGAGGAGTTCGGGGTCGGCTGGGTGCTGACTAAAGAGAACCTCTGCGAGATCAGTGAACGGTTGCTCGAGTATGCAAACTCGCCCCTGCAGATCGCTGCCATGCAGCAACGCTGCCAGTCAACCTATCGCTCGGAATTTTGCCGCCGGGTGCAAATCGACCGGTGGGATCGCTGTTTAAGATCGCTGTAGGATGAATGCATAAGGAGCAGCGGCGCGTGGGTGAAACCGCGAGATCTCTCCACTTCGCTTCCCACCCCAGCAAGCTTCGCTTGCCGGGGACCCCGGTTTCGCTTCGGTCGAGATGACAAATTAGGAAATGACGATTTTTAGACCCACGTCCGAGAATCTGAAGGTGGGCAGCCGGCAACAGAGAGGCCGTGAGAAATGGCAGAAACCCAAGAGTTGAAGGATAAGCATACGGCCTATGCGCTTCTGCGCATTATCCTCGGCGTGAATATTCTCATGCACGGGGTGAGCCGGCTGCTTGCAGGCCCCTCCGTCTTCGTTGCAAAGATAACCGTGCAGTTTGCACATACCCCGCTGCCCCATTGGAGTCTTGTCGGCTTTGCGGTTCTTCTGCCCTGGGTGGAGGCTTTGCTCGGGCTCCTGCTCCTGCTTGGTCTATGGACGCGGTTCGCTCTGATTGCCGGAAGCCTCTTGATGCTCGTTCTCACCTTCGGCTCAGGCGTGGTGCAGGACTGGGGGATTGCGGGCCTGCAGTTAACCTACGCGATCGCCTACTTCGGGCTGCTCTTTCTGCTCAACTACAACCGCTATTCGATCGACAGAGCATTTGAAGGCCCAGCGAGAAAAAAGCTATAAAATGCTCATTAGTCCAGGAGGAACTTTTGGAAAGACGCCGTTTTTTGACTTCATCCCTTGCCGCATCCGCCTTCGCTTTGGCCAGCAAGTCCAGAGGGCAGACAACAGCCGGCAAGGCTCGTGAGTATTATCAACTGCAGAAATATCAACTTGAGGCCGGTCCTCAAACCAAGCTTACCGCGCAATATTTGTCTGAAGCCTTGATACCCGCGCTCAACCGCCTCGGCATGACGCCGATTGGGGTCTTCGAGCTTAGCTATGGGCCGGAAACGCCGGCCACTTATGTGCTGATTCCAAGCTCCTCCCTGGAGACATTGGTTACCGCCGAGTTGCGCCTGGCGCAGGACGAGGATTTCCAGAAGGCCGCTGCGCCCTTCTGGAACGCGCCAGCCAAAGAGCCTGCTTTTGGCCGGATAGAAAATGAGCTTTTGATTGCCTTTGAGGGTTGGCCAAAGATCACACCGCCGGCGCGCGAAAAGAGAATCTTCCAGATGCGCACTTACCAAAGCCCCAGCTATCAGGATCACATTCGCAAGGTCGAGATGTTTCACAGCGGCGAGTTTGAAATCTTCAAACAATCCGGCTGCGGGAGCGTTTTTTACAGCGACGTCCTCATCGGCCGCGGACGGCCCTGCCTGACCTATATGCTGACCTTTCCCGATTTAGCGGCGATGGATAAAGGCTGGGATGCCTTCCGGTCGAATCCCGACTGGAAAAAACTATCGGCTATGCCGAAATTCGCCTTCGAGCCGACCGTGAGCAATATCTCGAACCTGATTCTCACCCCAACATCGTTTTCTCAAATCTAGTTTGGGAAACGGCCTCTACAGCATCCGGCATCTCACTAAAAGTACCCACTGTGGCTGCTCCCGCGTCACAGTGAGTGTGCGACCGCTCTACTGCGCTAGCGCATGACGGCTCAGGTGCGGTCTGCACCGCAGAACCCGGGACTTGTTTTTCGAGTGCCGATCCCCTGAACCAGAGCGGCGGCTGCAGCCCCGTATTTTCTCTTCTTTTCTTTCTGTCATTCCCGCAGGGAATCTGCTTTTCCGATCTTTTTTGCGCCCGAATCCAATGCTTGAAGGGCAGAAGCAGATTCCCTTCGGGAATGACAGAAAGAAAAGAAGAGACGAAACAAGGCGGGCAGACCTTCATCTGGACCGAACCAAGAGCAGTCTTTCACGTCCAGGAGACGGAGTATTCCTCGTCGGTGACGTGGTCGAGCCACAGCACATCGCCGCCATGTTCATCGACCTGCTGGATTGCCAGGTGAACCATGGTGTGTCCTGAAGCTGCGCCGTGCCAGTGGACTTCATCGGGCTCGATCCAGACCGTGTCACCGGGACGAATCTCCCGCGGCGGTTGTCCCTTGAGCTGGACCCGGCCCAAGCCGGCCAATACGTGCAGCGTCTGTCCCAATGGATGCGAGTGCCATGCGGTGCGCGCACGAGGCTCGAATGAGACCCGGATCGCCTTCACCCCGGAAGGGCCGCCGGTTATGATCTCGTCCAGCCATACTGTGCCGGTAAACCAGTCCTCAGACCCTTTGCGGCAGCCCCGCATTTCGTTCGTCAGTATCTTCATCTTTGCCGACAATTTTAGATTACCGCCAGAGGCCTAAAACGGATTGATCTTATCCAGGCCCGTCTTCTTCTTGTGCTTGCTCGAAGACTCGGCGCTCGAATCGTATTTAGGTGCGGGCGTCTTCTTTTTCCTCTTGGTTGCTCCGGCGCTGGTCCCGGTCTGCACCTGGGCGGTGTTGTTGCCGTGGACGTCGTTAATTTGCGCGGCGGCTTCGGCTGGCTTATCGACCGGAGGAAGCGTCGTATTCGGCGGCCGCACAGGCGCGATACCGTAATCCTGTTGCGCTGCTCCGGTGGCTGCTGCACCTGCCGGCGCTGCACCTGCCGGTGCTGAAGCTGCCGGTGCTGAAGCTGCCGGTGTTGAAGCCGGGGGCGCCGGCTGCCCTTGCTGGGCGGCTGCGCCATTCGAGCCTTCGCCCTGATCCACGATGCTGGCTCCAATGGAGGCTCCAGCCGCTCCGCCGCTCGCCGTCGGCACACTCTCCAGTTGGAGCGGCGTGCTGCCGCTGTCGCCCGCGGCTGCCGGGGCTGCGCCATTGTTAGCGGCTTCCGCCGCGGCCGGGCTGGCAGCTTCACCCAAGGGCGGCAGCGGCTTGCCATCCAATGCAGCGGTGAACAACTCCCTGTTTTGCTGGTTGATCGCCGGCGCGATCACCTGCGCCGTATCGGTCATGGTTGGTTCGCCGACACGAGCCGCGCTCACCGTGCTTGGGCCATGCTTCACCAGGAACAAAGCGCGATCTTTCAAGGTTATGGGGGCGCGGCTCTGTTCTTCGGTCTCGCTCTGGGCGAGTTCCTGTTGATTCGGTTCGGGAACGGGACGATTGAGAGCGATCAGGCGCTCCCGGGCGTCCTCTACGTGCGGGGCCGCGGAATACTGGGTCACTACCTTGGCATAAGCGTCGGCCGCCTGGTCATCGTAGGCCTTCATCAACTCTTGTTTCGCCTTGGCATTGATATTGAGCGATTGAGCGTAGCGCGCTTCCGCAGCGTAAGCGTCTCCCAGCCCGATCAGCGCCAGATCGCTATGGCTGAACAGCGGATAGCGGTCCGTGACCGTCTCCAGCCGGGCGATTGTGGCCGGCCAGTTCTCATGGCTGGAATAAAAGGTCCCAACGTCGTACTGGCGCTCGGCGAGCACTTCTTGCACTTCACGTAATTTCTGCTTGGCCCGCGGGACCAGCGGCGAATTGGGGAACTGCTGGATCATCGTCCGGTATTCCATCTCGGCCCGGTCCGCATTCGCATGATCGCGGTCGGGCTTCTCCATCTGCATGTAATAAATATCGGCGACCCGCATCTGCGCCTCGGCGGCTTCGGGTTGGTTAGGGAAGAAGGTGATGAAGTCCTTATACTCCCCCTCAGCCTGGGTCAAAGCAGCCGTTCCGCCCTCCCTGAACCAGCTATCGCCTACGGCCAGCTTGGCGCGCATCTGGTACTCGGACTCGGGATAGGTGTTCAGCAAGGTCTGGAGGTCCAGGCGGGCGACGTCGAACCGGCCTTTTTTCATGGCCGCCATCGCCTTGTCAAAAAGTTCCTTGTCCGGCTGCTTGGACGCGTTCCCGGCAAGCGGATTTTCGGGCGTCGGCTTGTTGCTAGTCTGGGTTTTCTTGAAGAGGCCGGCTGGAGCCGGGGCGGCCATTCCGATCATAAGGCACGCAGCGGAGACCTGGAAAAACAAACGATTCATTAGCACCCCATTGGCAGCGACTGTATCGTCTGCCGGTTGTGACTCGCGCGAACACAACGGCTCTTTAGAGTCTAAATTGCCGCGGCCCGCGATGGATGAAAATTTTGGCTTGACTTACGCCGTTCGGCCTCGCGAGCTGCCGCAAGCAGTTCGCGCGCCGCCTGTTCCGGATCGTCGCCATCGTAGACAGCGCTACCGGCCACCAGCAGGTCCGCTCCTGCTTGGACTACAGCGGCGATGGTATCGTGAGCCACCCCGCCGTCGACCTCAATTGCGAAGCCAAGTTCAAGCTCCTCACGGAGTTCGGCCAGCCGTCGAATCTTATCCAAGGCGAAGCCGATGAACTTTTGTCCTCCGAAACCCGGATTCACACTCATTACGAGCACGTGATGGACCATAGGCAGAATATCGATGAGAAAGTCGACCCTGGTTGCCGGGTTGATCACCACCGCCGGCTCCATTCCGTGCTCGCCAATCATCTCCAGGGTTCGATGCAGGTGGCGGCAAGCCTCATAGTGTACGCCGATCCAGTTGGCCCCCGCCTGGGCAAGATCCGGGATGAAGTTCTCCGGGTTCTCGATCATCAGGTGACAATCGAGCGGCAGTTGCGTGACCTTGCGCAATGACTTGACCACAGGCGGTCCCATAGTGATGTTGGGAACGAAATGACCGTCCATGATGTCGATGTGGATGACTGAGCCGCCCCCACGCTCGGCGGCCTGGATATCGCGAGCCAGATGAGCAAAGTTCGCGGAGAGGATGGATGGCGCGAGTTGGACCATTTGGACGCTCCCCAGCCTCTAGTGTATCAGCGGAGCCTGATCCATCTGGGCGCGCTCTTCGCTGGCGGCCCGGACTGCGACCCGGGAAATGGCGCGCAGCAGCGCCTTGCGCGAGACTTCGCCGCCGCCTTCCGTCTTGCTCTCCATGAAGACGATCTCTCCCACACGCCGCGCTGCCGGGCGATAGAACCAGCGCGTGAACAGCGCCAGATGGTCCGCCAAAACCTGCGAAGAAGCGGGTTTTGGCGCGGACCTGGCAAGCCGCATCAGCGCCTCATCGAGGCGCGATTCCAGCACATCTTTTGCCGAGAGATGGTCTGCAGCTTGGGCTCTTTCAGGGATGTCAAGGGGAATAGCTTCGATGGCGACCGGTTGTGCGAAGAGCGAAGTTGAGCCGGACCGTTCGTTTGCAAGGCGCATCCCGGCGGTGGAATAGAGAGCCGGACCGCTTAAAAATCCGCTGCGCAATTGGAAAAGAGCTACTTCGCCAGGTTCAGCCGCGGGCTGGACAATGGTCCCGCTGAGGTCGGCCAACGGCCGAACCGCTTCGCTTGCCAGATGAGTGACTGCCTGGACCTTTTGCATGCGCTGATGCAGGGCTTGGGCCTGTTCAAACTCAAGCCCCTCCGATGCGCGGTCGCGCTCCGCCTCAAGCTTTGCCATCAGGGATGCGCCGCGGGTGGAGAGGAACGCCAGCACGTCGGCCGACTCCTGTGCATACCGCTCGTCCGTACACCCCTTGAAGCATGGAGCCAGGCACATCTTCATCTCGGAATAAGGACAGCCCGGGAAAGCAGGATCGGGGTTGAGGTCGTCGGTGCAGCGGCGCAGAAGAAAGAGATTGAGCATCTCTTCCCCATAGCGCTCCGCCGCGGCGCGGGAAGGGAACGGGCCAAAGAGCGCCTTGGAGGCCGATTTGCCGATTCTCGCGGTGGCGTAGACGCGAGGATAGGGATTGTCCAGCGACATGCGCAGGAAGGCTGGGGGGCGCAAGCGAAGGCGGCTGCGGCCGCGATTGCCAAAAGCAGCGAGCGAAGCCTCATAGAGGCACAGAGAGGACTCAAATTCCGATCCGGTAACGCTGTATTCAATGCGGCGGACCATATGCGCCAGGCGCAGCCGCCGGGTTTGCGGCCCGGTTTGCGGCGAGGTGCCGCCGGCTCCCCCATCGCGCAGAAAGCGCATCAGCCGGCGGCGCAGATTTGGCGTCTTGCCCAGGTATGGCTCAGCCGCCGCTTCACCCGGGCGTTGGGCGCCGTAGAGCGCGAAAACACCAGCCGCCTGCGGCAGCCCCTGCAGGCTGGCCAGCGGGTCGGCGGAATCGAAGGGTAGGGAGTTGCGTAACGGCACGGAGAAATTATTCTCCTGCGATGGTCATTCCGTCGATGCGCAGAGTGGGTGAAGCGACGGAACCGCGGAACTCGAGATCGTTGGCAAAGGCGCTGATGTTATTGAGCATCTCCTTCAAATTGCCGGCGATGGTGATCTCTTCCACGGCATAGGCGAATTCGCCATTCTCGATCCATAAGCCGGTTGCGCCGCGGGAGTAGTCGCCGGTGACCATGTTGACTCCGAAGCCCATCAACCCGGTCACGTAGAGACCCGATTTGACATCCTCAAGAAGCTCCCGGGGAGAGATAGATCCGTTCTCGAGGAAGAGATTTCCCGCTCCAATGCCGGGATTGCCGGTGAGCCCGCGTGAAGCATTCCCGGTGCTCTGCATATTCAATTTGCGCGCGGTGTAGGTGTTGAGCAGGTAATTCTTGAGTACCCCCTGCTCGATGATCGTGGTGCGGCGCGCCGGCAAGCCTTCTCCGTCAAACGGCATGGTGCCGAAGCCGCCGCGCAGGGTTCCATCGTCCACGACTGTGATGCCGGATGAGGCGACTTTCTGGCCCAGCTGGTTGGCCCAGAAGGATGCTCCGCGATAGATGCTGTCGCCGTTGGCGGCCTCGAAGATGTGGCCCACGACCGACCGGGCGGTCTCAGGCGCGAAGACAATGGGGACGCGCTGTGTAGGGACACGGCGGGCGTGCAGGCGGCGTAGGGTCCGGCGCGCCGCTTCAGCGCCGATGCTCTCCGGCGATTCCAGGCGGCCAAGCGTGCGGGCGACGGAATACCAATAGTCGCGCTGCATGCCCCCTTCCTCAGCTTGGGCGATAGGCATGGCGGAGACCGAGCAGTAAGAGCGGCGATACTCCCCGGAAAAACCGCGGGAGTTGACCAGGATTCTGTGCCCGGTAGCGGCATCGAAACTGCCACCGTCACTGTTCTGAATGCGGGTATCCGCGGCCAGCGCGGCGGCTTCGGCGCGGCGCGCGTACTCGATACGCTCGGCGGCGGGCAACGAGTAAACATCGTCGTAATAAAGATCAAGGTCGGCCGTGAGCTGTCCGAAGGCGCCGGTCTCCGGCAGGCCGGCGAAGGGATCCTCGGAGGTGATGCGGACCAGGCCCATCGCTCCTGAGACCAGCAGATCAAGACCCGCGGCGGAGAAGTCGCTCGACGAGGTGCTGGCTGTGCGGGCGCCGGCAAAGACCCGGAGGCCGATGCCGCGCGACCCTGACTCCTTCAGCGTCTCGACCTGCCCCAGCCGGACAAGGGTGGAGAATTCATCGCCTTCGCGCACTACCACTTCAGCGTCGCTCGCCCCGGCCCGCAAGGCGCGGCGCACTACATCCTGGGCGAGTTGCTGAAGCTCCGAAAGGCTGACGTTTGTTGCGATCTCAGTTGACATGATCTCCTCGATTCAGGGCAACCCATTTTCATCCTTGGATGGGCTGCGGTGCCGTGAATGCTCTGCGCCTTTATATTCGCCTTTGCTTTTCTTTCTGTCATTCCCGAAGGGAATCTGCTTTTCGTACTCCGTAGACCAGAAGCAGATTCCCTTCGGGAATGACAGAAAGAAAGGCAAAGGCGCTGCAGCCGGGAAACCCTATTTACGCTGAGATCGCTTCCCCAACTGGAAGTGTCACGTCAAGCCACTCTGAGAAACCCTGCTCGGGTACTTCGACCATATGGGCCGCAGCGGGAGGGATCGGCTGGCGATCGAGCAGCAGGCCCTCTAAATGGAATTCGAGAGCCTCGCGCAGATTGACTCTCAGCTCCTCTATGGAAGATCCCGTGCTGGCACAGCCTGGCACATCAGGCGCAAAGCCGCTGAGATTATTTGGACCGCTCTCGTAGACAACCAGATAACGTCGAGTCATTCCTTGTACCCTGCCTGCTTCAATGGCCCGTGCCGCCCACGGTCATGCGGTCGAGCTTAACAGTCGGCATACCTACGCCCACAGGCACGCTCTGTCCATCTTTGCCGCAGGTTCCTATGCCTTCGTCGAGAGCAAGGTCGTTGCCCACCATGGAGACGTATTTGAGCGCCTCGGGGCCGTTACCGATCAGAGTGGCGTCCCGAACCGGCGCGGTAACTTTGCCGTCCTCGATCAGATAGGCCTCAGAGGCGGAGAAGACGAACTTCCCGCTGGTGATATCCACCTGGCCGCCGCCAAAGTTGACGGCGTAGAGTCCGCGCCGCACGCTGCGTAAAATGTCCTCCGGGGCGTCATCGCCCGAGAGCATATACGTATTCGTCATGCGTGGCATGGGGATATGCTGATAGCTCTCCCGGCGTCCGTTGCCGGTATCGGCCATGCCCATGAGGCGCGCCGAAAGCTTGTCGCTGAGATAGCCCTTGAGGATGCCATTCTCGATGAGTACCGTCTCTTGCGTGGGCGAGCCTTCATCATCAACGTTCAGGGAACCGCGCCGCGAGGGCAAGGTGCCGTTATCCACCACTGTGACCTTGGAACCGGCCACCTGACGGCCGATCAGGCCGGCGAAGGCCGATGTTTTCTTGCGGTTGAAGTCAGCTTCCAGACCGTGGCCGACGGCTTCATGCAGCAGAACTCCCGGCCAACCCGGCCCCAGAACCACTTCCATCTCTCCCGCCGGCGCGGGTACGGCCTTGAGTTGCAGAATGGCTTGGCGCGCCGCCTCGCGGGCAAAGTGCTCGGGGGTCTTTTCCTCGTGGAAGAAATCGATCTCAACCCGGCCGCCGCCGCCGGAGCTGCCGCGCGAACTCCTCTCCGCGTCGCGGGCAATGACGAAGACGCTGAAGCGGGCCAACGGCTGGGTGTCGCTGGCATAGGCGCCGTCCGAAGCCGCTACAAGTATGTGGCGCAACTCATCGGTATATCCGGCGCGCACCTGCACGATGCGGGGATCATAGGCGCGGGCGGCCCGGTCGGCGCGCATTACCAGCTCCAGCCTTTGCGCAATCCCGGAATCGATCTCGGCTGCGGGAACGGGGTAGAGGCTCGACTTGGATGTCTCACGGAAACCGGCAACCGGCTGCTTGGCCGGCCCGCTGGCGATTGAGGCTGCGGTGCGCGCCGCGCGCAGAAGCCGCTCCGAGGAGAGATCGTCAGTGTAGGCATAGCCGGTGCGGTCTCCGGAGATGACGCGGATGCCGCAGCCGCTGCTCACGCCCTGGCTCGCGGACTTCACCAAAGACTCGTCTACCGAGATCGAAGTCGACGCGATAGATTCGAAATAAAGGTCGGCATAGTCTCCGCCGGCCGAGAGCGCCTCACCCAGGCAACGCTCAAGCAGGCGTTCGGTCAATCCGAACTTTTCAAAGAAGTAAAGCTTGTGTTCTGGAGTCGTCATTGGACAGCCTTGAGAACCGGAGATGCGGTGCTTCTATTAGGCTAGCAGACCCGGCGGGGCGGCGATTCCGAGAGCGGCTTCGCCCCTTGTCTCTGGTATCCTCCTCCCGTATGTCCGTCCCCGTTCCATTCGAATTCATAAAAGCGAAGATTTCCCGGGTTCTTGCCTTGCTGTTTTTGGCTTTGACCATCCTGTTTCTCGTGATCCCCGGCATCGCCAAAGCACAATCCAGCGACTGGCCGGTCTACGGCGGACAGGATGCAGGAGATCACTATTCGCCTCTTGCCCAGATCAACCGCAAGAACGTGACCACGCTGCGCGTGGCCTGGAAGTTCGATACCCAGGAAAAAGGCGGCCTTCAAACAAGCCCGATCATTGTAGGAAATGTTCTCTACGCCTACACGCCAAGTCAGAAAGTGATCGCTCTCGACGCGGCTTCCGGTAAGCTGCTGTGGAAGTTCGAGTCAGGGATCGCAAGCACACAGCCGGCTCGAGGCGTCTCCTACTGGACCAATGGGAAAGAGAGCCGCATCTTCGCCGGCGTGATGAACTTTCTGTACGCTCTCAACCCGGCGACTGGCCAGCCCATCCCGGAGTTTGGGGAAAATGGCAGAATCGATCTGCGCAAGGGCTTGGGCCGGGATTACCTGACACAGTCCATCGCATTGACCACCCCGGGAATTATCTACAAAGATCTGATCATTGTGGGCGGCCGCGAGCCGGAGGAGCATCCCGCGCCTCCCGGCGACATCCGTGCCTTCGACGTGCACACCGGGGCGCTTCGCTGGAGCTTTCATACCATCCCTCATCCAGGCGAATTCGGATATGACACCTGGCCGAAAGATGCGTGGAAGGATGCCGGCTCCGCGAACAATTGGGCGGGTATGGCCGTCGATGCGGGCCGGGGTATCGTGTATGTACCAACCGGATCGGCCGTCTTTGACTTCTATGGCGGCGACCGCGTCGGCAACGATCTCTTCGCCAACACCCTGCTCGCACTGGATGCCGAGACGGGCAAACGTATCTGGTACTTTCAAGGCGTACACCACGACCTTTGGGATCGGGATTTTCCATCGCGGCCCGCTCTGGTGACGATCCAACATGATGGCGAGCGGGTCGATGCAGTCGCTCAGACGACGAAGCAGGGCTTCCTTTATCTCTTCGACCGGACGACAGGGCTCCCTCTGTTTCCGGTAAAGGAATCCAGCTATCCCTCCAGCAATGTTCCCGGTGAAGTAACCTCGCCCACCCAGCCGCTTCCTACCCTTCCTCCGCCCTACGCCCGCCAACGCCTTACTGAAGACATGCTGACCCATCGCACGCCGGAGGCGCATGCCTGGGCGGTGAACCGATTCAAGACCCTTCGCAGCCAAGGGCAATTCGTTCCTTTTAGCCTGGATAAGCAGACCGTGGTTTTCCCCGGTTTCGATGGCGGCGCCGAATGGGGCGGCCCGGCGGTCGACCCGGCAACAGGCGTGATCTATATCAACTCAAACGAGATGGCCTGGCTCGGCGGTCTGACTGTTCCCCCTCCGCCCACCAGCTTGGGTGAGAGCATTTACCAGAACCAATGCAGCATGTGCCACGGCACGGACCGGACCGGCTCTCCTCCATCTTTTCCTTCCCTGGTGGGAGTCGGCGAGAGGCTCAGCGATCAGGAGATTGCCCAGACCATCCATCAGGGCAGGGGACGAATGCCTGCCTTCGGCGACATGAACGATGTACAGATCAAGGCGCTGCTGCGTTACCTCACGGCCAAGCAGTCAGGGGACGGCGACGCTGCGTCCGCCAAAACGGAAATGGCTGGGGCTGGCGCCGCGAAGAACGACATGCCGTACAAGTTCACCGGATATAAAAAATTTCTCGACCCCGACGGCTATCCCGCGATCGACCCGCCTTGGGGCACGCTGAACGCGATCGACATGAATACCGGGAGATATCTGTGGAAGATTCCATTCGGTGAGTACCCGGAGCTGGCAGCGAAGGGAATGCGCAACACCGGATCGGAGAACTATGGCGGCCCGATCGTAACCGGCGGGGGCCTGGTATTCATCGGCGCCACGGCCTATGACCGGAAATTCCACGCTTTCGACAGCAGCACGGGTAAACTGCTCTGGGAATGCGAGCTACCCTTCGCCGGCATGGCGACTCCTGCAACTTACATGGTCAACGGCAAACAATATGTAGTGACTGCCGCGGGCGGAGGAAAAAACACCCCCAAGCATACCGGGGGAGTCTACATCGCCTTCGCATTGCCTTGATAGTAGCAGCGCCGGTGTTATATCTCCCGTAGGTAAACTTCGATCAATTACATCCCAATTTGTCATCTCGACCGGAGTGTACATGGGCCTGCGGCCCACCCAAGGGAATGAAAATCGGGTTGAGGAAGGCTTGGTTGGCAACTACACCTAACTTTGTCATCTCGACCGGAGCGAAGCGAAGTGGAGAGATCTGCGGTTTCCCACATCTGAGTGAGAGTAAAGCGGAGTGAAGGGATCTGAGGTTAGGCACATATAAACCGCAGATCTCTCCACTTCGCTTCGCTCCGGTTGAGATGACAAAGTTAGGTCTGATTGCCAGCCGATGTGAATTTAAGGCATCGTCAGCGTTTGGGCAGCGGCGGGGTGGTGAACCGCGCCGGAAAGAAGAAAGCCGCCGGGCTCCTATGGCCGAACCGGTCCACGGCGCGAATGCCGAAGACTACATTGTCCTTCGAGACGGGCACGGTGGCCTTGAGCGCGGTTCCTACCGGAAATGAAAATTGCCAGTCCGGAGAGGAAGTATCGCGCCAAACGACATCATAGTGCCCGTTCGGCGGCATGCCAGCGGGGGCATCCCACGCAAGCTGAGTGTTATTGTCTACATTATTGGTAAGGATCCGCGCGTTTGCCGGCGTTCCCGGCGCCAGAGCCAAAGTAGCCAAGGCAGCCGCATTCAACCGGGCAACATGCGCGACATAGTTGAAATCGACATATTGGAGCAGATCGCCGTACTGGATCCCGTTTTCGACGCGAACGTTCTGGTGCTGATGATTGAAATCCTCGCGCCACTCAGTGAATCGTACGGCAGGAAAGCCTAACAAGTTGAATGAGTAATGATCTCCGCCGCGCAGATACCGGTCCAGGCGGAATATCAGCACCGGATGAAAGGTAAGAGCCGCGGAGCTGGCCTTCGCGGGAAAGTACGTCCGGCCGGCATCGGCTATTGACCGGGCCAGCTCTCGCGAAGGGGAATCGCTTTCGCCGCCCAGCATGCGGATCATGCGTAGCTGCGCCTCACTTGCAGTGGCGGAGATGCCTTCTGAAAAGACGCGGACGAGATCTTTGTTTTGTAGCTTGTCCCCTGGCGTGGTGTTTCCGCCGACGATATCGTTGTTCAACACCCCTTCAATATTCCAACCCTGCTGCTTGGCGAGCTCTGCCAGGTGATGGCTCCCGTAAAGTCCCTGCTCCTCTCCCGCGACCGCTGCAAACACAACCGTGGCGGGGAAACGCAGCTTGCTGAGCACGCGCGCGCACTCCAGGCTGACAGCGACGCCGCTCGCGTCGTCATTTGCGCCGGGCGCGAGGCCATGGATGTCCTCGTTAGTGCTGTCGCGGGAATCGTAGTGACCCGTGACCAGGTAAACGCGGTTTGCCTGCGCCGGATCGGTCCCGCGAAGCACTGCATAAATATTCTCAAGCACCGTAGGCTGAGCTATGCGCGGGCCTGGCTGCTGGGTAAACCTATCGCGCTTCACTTCGAGGCATCCATCACAGGCCTTGGAGTAATCGCTGTATTGCGCTGCAATCCAGTCTGCCGCCGGCAGTATGCCTTGTCCGTTGGGAATCCCCACCCCGCTGCTTGAAAGCGTGCTGCGGTTATGAAAGCCGACCAGAGTGTTTATGTCCTGCTGAATGCGCTGCGGCGAAATCTGCCGGATCGCAGCCTGGATGCGGAGATCGGCGGGTGCGGGAGCTACCGGCTTGCCAAAGGAACGGCTGTCCATTTGTGCCGGAGCGATCAGGTTTAAGGCGAGCGCGCTTGCCAGGACGGCAAAACGAAAGATCCTCTTGCAAGAGTTCACGAAGCTCCTCTCCGCCTGCATGTGAGATTTAGCTCAGAGTTTACCGCGCCCAGGATGCCGCCTTCGATGCTGTCTTCAAAATACGATCTTCGCCGCAACTTGAAGCTGCCTGGAAGAGCCGAAATCACCAATCGGGAAGCGGGTCGAGGAGATCTGGCCGAAGGTACCGGGAGCAGCGGTTGGGGTGAACGTTCCGTTGGGCTGCCCCAGATTTGGATGATTCATTAGATTGAAAGCATCCGCCCGAATCTGGAAATTCAGTTCGTGGTATAGAGCAGTGTTCTTGACCAGCGAAAAGTCTACATCTTCAAATCCCGGACCGATGATACTGTTGCGGCCCAAATTGCCGAAGCCGCTGCCTGGGCTTGAAAACAGGCACCCCGGGGTTGGCGTATTGCAGATGGCCTGGGGAATGTACTGGACGTTCCCGTTAGTTGCGAGTGTGTAGGAGGTGGGAAACGGCCCCACGGCGTTGGGCCGGATTGTGCCCACGACGCCGGTCGTCGGCAAAGACGTGTGCACGGTAAATGGATTGCCCGCTTGCAGGGAGACGATGGTCGAAACCTCCCACCCTTGAATGAGCCGGCTGCCGTGGATCGGGAGGTAATACACGCCGCTGAATACCCAACGGTTGCGGGCGTCGAAGTCCGAAAGGCCATAGTCGCCGCTCGGATTGTAGCTATTCTGGGGTATTTGGCTGTTTGTGAAAAGGCTATAGGAGTTCTCATCGAGTGACTTCGACCAAGTGTACGAAGAGCTGAACTGCAGATTATTGCTGAAGTTCTTGCTCAGAGTTATCCATAAGGCATTGTAATTGGAGATGCTCACGCTGCTGCTCTCAAGAACATTGGTCAGTGCTGCGCCAGGCTCGATGGGGCTGTTGGACGCAACTGTTGAGGAAGGGGCGCTTGCCGTTGATGGGCTGATTGAGATTCTGCACGATCTGCAGATGCGTTCCCTTGGAGCCGATATAGCCGATCTGCGCGACAATGGAGCGGCTGAGCTGGGTTTGTACATTCAAGTTATACGACTGAACCTGGGGATTCTTAAATCCTCCGCTTACCGAGTAAGGAGAAATCGAGTTTGCCGCCTTCGCCTGGCCGAAGGCGTTTTGCATATTCAGCGCCGGGCTCGGAGACGTTGGAGTCAGAGATACAGGAACGGCAAAGGGAGGGTTGGTGCTCAGGCCGGTAACCAGATTAGTTTCCGGCTGATTGTAAAAAATGGCGTATCCTGCGCGCACAACAGTCTTGGCCTTGCCTGACACGTCCCACGAGAAGCCGATATGCGGACCGTAGTCGTAATTCTGGGGATACACTGTACGGCTCAGCCCGTTGTGTCCGGCTTGGACAAGGGAATCGGAGCTGGGTTGAAAAACCACAAAGCGGTTCTCCCCTTCGACCGGAGTTCCGTTCCAGTCGAAGCGAAAACCGAGCTCGGCGGTAAAGTTAGCTGTCGCCTTCCATGAATCCATTACATAAACCCCCAGCGCATTAGTAAAAATACGGCTGGGCTTGGTTCCGGGAGTTACAGTGAAGGCGCTTATCTCGTCGCTCAGGAACTGGCTAAGCGTGTTGAAGGTGAAGGTACCTGTATCGCCGTTGAAGTTGCTGTTGATAAACCGCCGGAACTCGCCACCGAACTTCAAAGAGTGATTGCCTCGCAGCAGGCTGAAGGTGTCGGAGAACAGACCGGTGGTGTCACCCCGGCCCTGCGGCTCCAAGGAGGGCCCGCCAAAAGTCAGGCCTAAGCTCGTAACAGTAGTCTGCGGAAGCCCGATGTTGCTGGTGATGCCATTGTCGATGCCATAGCTTGCCGGGTTGGCGGAAAACACCGGCGTGAAGGTGATGGAGATTCGATTGAATCCCAGCCGGGCTTCGTTTACCGCTGTAGAGCTGAAGACGTGTGTCTCATTTAAAGTCAGCAATTGCCGCCGCGCAGGCCGGGTATCTCCGTAGCCGGGAATGGTATCGGCTACCGTAGGCGCCAATGGCTCATTACGGGAATCGTTCTGAATGGCGTAGTAGCCGTGCACTTGATCGTTCTCGCCGATCTGGTGATTGACATCCGCTGTGCCCTGGTCGATGCTGGCCAGCGCACTGGCCGAGCTGACGAAGTTACTGCCTGAGTTGGGAGCGGGCAAGAGCTGCAACAGTTTCTGGACAGTGGAGTCTGAGCCAACGGAGCCGGGGGGCGGCACTCCGCTGTTGACGGTCGCGCCCTGACGCTGTCTTAACCCTTCATAGGTCAAGAAGAAGAACGTATGGTCCTTCCAGATGGGGCCGCCCACATCCCCGCCAAATTGGTTGCGAATGAATTGCGACTGCACCACGTGCGCACCGCTCACGGTATGTTGCCGGTTGAAATAGTTGCGCGCGTCGAAGAAGGTATTGCGCAGGTAGTTATAGGCCTCGCCGTGAAATTGATTTGTGCCCGAACGAGTGGCAACATTGACGATCGCTCCCGAGTCCCGGCCGAACTCCGCGGAAAACGTCGAATTGTCCACCTTGAATTGGCTTACCGTATTGAGGGTCGGCTGGAAAGTGATCTGGTTTTGGATCATGTCATTCAAGTTGATCCCGTTGATCATGAAGTTCACGGTGTCTTCGCGCTGCCCGGCGGAATCGAACGACAGCGCGCCTTGGCCGCGGATCGGCTGGGTTAGAAAGCCGTTAGCCGGAGCCGTAACCGACCCCGGAATGAGAGTGCCGAGATCGACAAAATGGCGCCCGTTCAACGGCGCCTCCTGGACCGTCCTTTGGTCAATTACCTGGCCGACAGTGGGTCCCGTCACGTCTAGAGCAGACTGTTGCGCGGTAACTTGGACGGTCTGCTGGGTCGACGCCGGCGGAAGCCGGAAGTTGATGGGAACCGTAGTGCTGACCTCAAGCACGACGTTCTGGATCTCGGTTGTCTTGAATCCCGTTCTTACTGCCGTGACGTTATAGGTGCCGGGGAGTAGACCCGGAAACGTATAACTGCCCGCGTTGTCGCTCTGCGCCGTGCGAACCAGGCCAGTGGCCACATTTCGCGTGGTTACCGTTGCATCGGGGAGCGCAGCGCCGGTTGCATCCTGGACCGCGCCTTGGATGTTGCCGACAGATTGGGCAACGCAGACTGCGGAGAATAACCAGAGCAGAACCGCAGGTCCGAAACCCCGGGTACACAAGCAGTGAGCGTCAAACATAGAAATTGCCTCCGGAAAAGAGCCGACGAATTCGATGTATTGGCGTGCGATAGCTGTCTTATTGTCTTAGGAGCCGATTTCACTTCGATGTCAGGGCTGGAGCGATGGTTTTCCACCATCCGCGACTTTATTTGGTGGAAGCCCCCTGCCTTTAGCAGGGGAAGCTGGACTTCAGTCCAGCGGAAAACCTTCGATCTAAATGGGCTTTAATAGCCCTGGGAATGGTTTTAGCGAGTAATCTTAATGGGATAAGATTCCATGTCACGGACACTCATTGCTCTTGTGGTCAGCCTTGCTATATTTGCACGGCCGGTCAATGCTGCCCAATCCGATCTTCCCCCTTTGCATGCCGGAGACCTGTTCCCACAACTCTCCGGGCAGACGCTCACGGGCAAGTCTTTGACCTTACCGGCGGCCGCCGCCGGCAGGGATGCCGTGCTGGTCTTCTCCTTCACCAGGAAGGCGGGCAATGATTCCCGCTCGTGGAGCGAACATTTGACCAGGGATTTCCCCAACACCATCCCAATCTACACAGTGATCCTGCTGGAGTCGGTCCCGAAACTCTTTCGCGGAATGGCTGTTTCGGGCATCAGAAGCAGCATGCCTCCTTCCCTGCAGGATCGAACCATCATCTTGTATCGGGATGAGAAACTTTGGAAGCAGCGGCTCGCCGTCTCAGATGACAGCCGTGCTTACGTGCTCCTGCTGGAGCCTTCCGGTCACATATCCTGGACTAATTCCGGTGCTTTTTCCGATGCTGCGTATGCAAGCCTGAGGACCCGGCTTGAGCGATTGCCTCAAGGGCATCCGTAAAATTGCAAGGCAGTGCAGTCTTTACTTTTCTTTCTGTCATTCCCGAGTATGCCCGGAAGACTAAAAGCAGATTCCCTGCGGGAATGACAGAAAGAAAAGCAACTGCCGGGTGCCCCACGTCCGGATTTTCGGACGTGGGATTTAAGCAGAGGGCCGAAGCAGATTCCCTTCGGGAAATGACAGAAAGAAAAGCAAAGACGGCGTCCAGAAAAATACATGCTCACAGATGCGGAAGCTTTGTGGTATCCCAACCCCCGCCCAGTGCTTTGACCAGCAGCACGCTTGCATCCAGGCGGCGCTGCAGGATGTCAAGATCGTTGCGCTGGTTGGTGAGCGCCGCCGTCTGCCAGGTGATCACCTGCAAATAAGTGTCTACGCCTCCCTCATAGCGCGTCTCAAAGAGATCCAGCGACTGCTCTGCGGAGTCAGTTGCCTCGTGTTGCTGCTGTGCTTCAGTTTCCAGGACACGAAGAGCAGCCAGGTTGTCTTCCACCTGTTGAAAGGCGGTGAGCACTGTCTGGCGATAGTTCGCGACATTCCCGTCGTACTGCGCGACCGTGATTCTCTTGGCGGAGCGCCGGCGTCCCGCATCGAAAAGGGTCTCTGAGAAGGTGGGGCCCACCGCCCAGAAGCGGCTCGGCCAATTGAACCAGTTCAGCGCCGACGTTCCTTGCAAACCGGCGATTGCGCTGAGGGAAAGAGTTGGATAATAGGCGGCCTGTGCAATGCCAATCTCTTCGTTGGCGGAAGCCATGCGGCGCTCAGTCGCAGCAATGTCGGGACGCCGCTCCAACAGCGTTGCAGGCACCACTCCGGGAATCTGCGGGATGAGAGGAGCCTGCAGGTTAATAGGGAGTGGAGGCAGCGTGAACTCAGCCGGAGGCTTACCGATCAATACGGCAATGGCATGTTCGTACTGGGCGCGCTGCACTTCGAGATCGGTCCGCTCGACACGCGCCTGGTCGAGCTGGGTTCGCGCCTGGCTCACGTCCGATTGAGGCGCAGCTCCGCCCTCGAAGCGATCTTGGGTAAGTTCGAGCCCGGCTTGGTAAGCTTTCACGGTATCGTCCAAAAGCTTTTCCTGCGCGTCGGCGGAGCGCAGCCCGAAGTAGTCCATCGCCAGCTCCGCATGCAGACTGAGGCGCGCGTTTTCAAGATCGGCGTCGCTCGCCTGAGCTGTTTCCCGCGCGGCGGTTACACTACGGCGGATGCGTCCCCACAAATCGACCTCATAATTGAGGTCGACAGGCAGAATAAAGTCGCCGGAGCCGTTGTTCGCGAGGTTTCTCGGAAAGTAAGGTTGATTCGCTGAATAGCGGACCGTACTTATGCTCGGCCCCACACCGATAGTGGGCGCCTCGTTTGCGCGTTCATAGCCGATCTGCCCGCGTGCGGCGCGGAAATTGGCCTCGGCCTCCTTGAGCGTTTGATTGGCGCCGTCAACCTGTGCCTCCAACGTATTCAATTGCGGATCGCCGAAGATCGTCCACCAATCGCCCTTCAGCTTGGTGTCGCTGGGCTGATCCCGCTCCCATCCATCCTTCGCGGTGAAGGAGGCGGGCGGGGCTTCTTTAAAGGATGGGGCGACGATCGCGGGCGGTGTTTTGTAGTTCGGCCCTACCATGCACCCGGAGAGCGTCAGAAGCGATAGCGCGATAGCCAGACCGGAGACCCTTCTCATTCCGCACCCCCTTTTTCGATCCGCACCTGCTCTCCTTGCGCGAGAGAGTCGGAGGGGTTGAGGATGACCTGATCGTGAGGGGTGAGTCCGGCAGTGATCTCGACCTTGGCGCCGTAGTCATGGCCAATCTGGACCGGCGTCAGAGCTACGCGGCCGTTGCGCACCACTCCGACTCGCAGCCCCTCTGCGCGAAAGAGCAGTGCGTTGGAGGGCAAGGTCATCGAGGAAGTCGACGGCGGAATCGGCAGATGAACAAAAGCGTACTGGCCGGGAAGCAGCTTATGGCTGGAATTGAGCACATCGACTTCAACATTCAAGGTTCGGTTGGCGATATCGATGGAGCCGGAGTTGCGGACAATCGTCCCGGTGAATTTCTGATTGGGATCGGCATCCGAGGTCACGGCGACACGCTCGCCGTTGCGCACCGCGCTTGCATAAACTTCGGGGACAGGAACAAACAGGCGCAGCTTGTCGGTGGAGTCCATGTGGAAAAGCTCTGCTCGCGGCGAGTTGCTGTCGCCCGCCTGAATGAGGGAGCCAATGTCCACGTTGCGAGCCGTGATGACGCCGTCAAACGGCGCATAAACTTCCTCGAAGCCTTGCAATTGTTGCAAGCGGCGAAGGTTGGCCTGGGCAGAGGAGAGTGCGGACTGGCGCGCACTGTAGTCGCTGCTAGCCTGGTCCGATTCCTGCCGCGAAACAGCATTTTTTGCCAGCAGCTTCTTCCAACGCTGATCGGTGATCTGCGCCATCCCCAGATTTGCCTGGGCAGTCGCAAGGTCCGATTTCGCCTGGTTGACCTGCTGATCGAGCTCCGGTGTCTGGATCTCGGCCAGAACCTCTCCACGATGCACGTGTGCGCCGATATCCGCATACCATTTGCGCAAATATCCATTCGTACGCGCGTAGATCGGCGTATCGATGTAAGCCTGCGTGTTCGCGGGCAGCGTAATCTCGAGCGGTCCAGCCCCCTGGGTGGGAGTCGTCACCGCCACCGGCAGGATTGAGTTCTCAAGAGAAGTGCTGGCGAGCTTCACTTCCGCATGGACGCGCGAGCGAATACCCACAACGATAAACACCGCGAGCAGTAACAGCACAACAAGGACGGTGGCCAGCGGCGCGCGTCCCAATCTGCGATTGGGGTCAAGCACGATCGCTTTCTCATGGCTTGCCTCCGTAGCCTTCTCGCTCTCTGTGGCAACGCCGCCGCCTGTATCCCTCATCGTCTTGTTTCGTATTTCGTCATTGTGTTGCATGGTCCCTCACCTCCGGTTGAAGGCCAAACGAACGCCGCCACTATGCGTGCTGCGGCTGCCGTTCGCGATCCAGCTTATTCGTGCTGCTGCCGTCTTTCCTGGCTCCGTGTAGTAATCCGAAGACGGCGGGCACGAAGACAAGCGTTGCCACAGTCGCACAGAGAAGCCCGCCAATCACGGCACGGCCAAGCGGTGCATTCTGCTCGCCGCCGTCTCCCAGCCCCATGGCCATCGGTATCATGCCGATGATCATCGCCAGGGCTGTCATGCAGACTGGGCGGAACCGCGTAGCGCCTGCCTCAACCGCGGCAAGGATGGCGTCTCCGTGCTCGGCGAGACGCAGCTTGGCAAATGACACGACCAGGATGCTGTTCGCGGTGGCGACACCCATGCACATGATTGCGCCCATCAGGGCAGGCACACTGAGCGTTGTACCAGTCAGGAAGAGGAAGACCACAATGCCGGCCAGCGCAGCCGGCAATGCGGTGATAATGATAAAAGGGTCCAGCCAGGACTGGAAGTTAACCACGATCAGCATGTAAACCAGCAGAATGGCGAATACCAGGCCGCCGAGCAGCGAAATATAGGATGTGCGCATCGTCTGCACCTGCCCGCGCACCGAAACAAACATGCCCCGAGGCAGGGATTTTTCGTGGCGATGGACGATTGCCTCCACATCCTTGGCGACAGATCCAAGATCGCGGTCCTGCACTGCGCCGTAGATATCAACCACGCGGCGGATGTTGTAGTGCGAAATCACCGCCAATTCATGGTTGCGCTGAATGGATGACAGGTCTCCGAGCACTTCCGGTGTTGCGCGAGGCGGAGCCAGCGCCGAGTTGACAGGAATGTTCTCGATATCCTGCAACGTGTCCATCTGGTACTGCGGCGTTTGTGCGACCAGGTTATAGTTAACCCCGTTTTTGTAATTCAGATAGAACATCGGCGTGATCTGGAAGCTGCCGCTCAGGCTGTTCAACATGCTTTGCGCAACGTCGCGCGCGGTATAGCCGCCCTGCTCTGCCTTCGTCCGGTCCAGGTCCACTTGGAGCGTGGGATAGTCCGTCGGTTGCTGGATGCGAAGATCGACCAGGCCCGGGACCTTCCGCAGATCCTCTAGCAAGGATGTCGCCTGCTGAGTACTCGCTTCTGCGTCGTCGCTCTGCAGTTGTATATCGATGGGAGCGGGCAGCCCAAAGTTGAGAATCTGCGTGGTGATGTCGGCCGGTAGAAAGTAAAAAAGCGTTCCCGGAAATTCGCGGGGAAGCTTTTCGCGAAGCTCGCGAACATAGTCGGCGGTCGGATGATGGCGCCGGTTCAAGGTGACCATCACGTCGCCATCCGAGGCGCCCACGATCCCGGATGTGCTATGCATGGTGTTCATCGGGCTGTAGGGAAGGCCAAGGTTATCGAGGATGTTGTTGAGCTCTTTGCCGGGAATCGTCTGGCGGATAGAGGTCTCGACCATATCGGCAAGGCGAGCCGTCTCTTCAATACGCATCCCGGTTTTGCCGCGAATGTGAAGAATGAATTCTCCGGCGTCCATGTCGGGAAAGAAATCCTGGCCCAGGAACGGCACGAGCACGAACGCGAAGAGGCACAACAGCAGGAATGCCGGGACAAACATCTTGCGCGTGAAGACCAGCCGCGTCAGCAGAACCTGATAAGCCGCGCGTACCGACTCGAAGCCCCGTTCAAAGCCGCGCTGGAACCGCGTAAATACATTGCGCGTCTCTCCGTGCTCTTTGGCGCGCAGCATGTACAACGCGAGTGTTGGAACAAGAGTGCGCGAAATAATGTAGGAGGCAATCATCGCGAACATCACCGCCTCCGCCAGAGGCACAAATAGATATCGCGAGACGCCATTCAGAAAGAACATGGGCAAGAACACAATGCAGATGCAGAGCGTGGAAACCAGCGCCGGCACGGCGATTTGTGCCGCTCCGTCCAGGATCGCGTCATACAGCTCGTAGCCGTTTTCGAGAAAGCGCTCGATGTTCTCGATGGTTACCGTGGCATCGTCCACCAGGATGCCGACCGCCAGCGCCAGACCGCCTAAAGTCATGGTGTTGATGGTTTCGCCGATCAGGCCGAGAACGATAACCGAGGAGAGAATAGAGAGCGGAATCGAGATGGCGATGATGAGTGTGGATCGCCAACTGCCAAGGAAGAGCAGAATCATCAGGCCCGTCAGCGCGGCCGCGATCACAGCCTCGCGGATCACTCCGGAAACGGCGGAACGCACGAACACGCTCTGATCGCTCAGCGGAGTCATCTTCAGATTGGGTGGCACGATTTGCGCGACCCGTGGAAGCATCTGGCGGATGCCTGAGACCACACTCAGGGTGGACGCATTTCCCGCCTTCAGAATGCTGATCAGCACGCCGCGGCGGCTGTCCTGTCGCACGATGTTGGTTTGAAATGCGGCGCCGTTGCTTACCGTGGCCACGTCGCGCAAATAAACGATCGCGCCGTTGACCTGCTTGATGGGGATCATGCTGAGCTGGTCGATCGTGCGAGGAGCGGCATTGGTGCGGACATCGTATTCGTCCGCCCCGATCTTCGCCGTTCCTGAAGGCATGACCACATTCTGCGCATTCAGGGCGGCCAGGATGTCACCTGGAGAGACGCCCTTGGATTGCATCTTCGCCTGGTCCATGCTGACGCTGATCTGCGGCTGCTTTCCGCCATAGGGGAGGGGGAGAACGGCTCCTGGTACGGTCACCAGCTGAGGCCGCACGAAATTCTGGCTTAGATCGGCGAGTTGCTGCTCATTCAAGCCATTGCCGGAGATTCCCAGTTGGAGAATCGGCACGCTGGACGCGCTGAAGTTGATAATCTCCGGCGGCAGCGTTCCCGGAGGAAGCTGACGCAGAATGAATTGCGAAGCCGCGGTGATCTGCGCATTCGCCGTCTCCAGGCTCGCGCCAGGCTGCAGGAAGACTTTGACCACCGTCACGCCATTGTAGGATGTCGACTCGGTATGCTGGATGTTGTCGACCAGGGTAGTGAGTACCTTCTCGTAAGGAGTGGTAAGCCGCCCTTCGATCTCCTCCGGATCCAGCCCCGTATATTGCCAGGCGATGGCCACAACTGGAATATTGATGTTGGGAAAGATATCAACCGGCGTCCGCATGATCACCACTGGACTCATGATCAAGATCAGAAGAGCCAGGATGATGAAGGTATAGGGGCGATCGAGCGCTAGCTTGACGATCCACACTTTTAGAAAGCCCCCTCCCAGTGACGCTCGAAGCGAGCGTCAAGCTGCCATCGGAAAAACCGCCGTGTATTAAAAAGATTCACCGGCGGCAGAGATCGATGGCATTTTTGTTCCGATGGATATGTGCGGAATTTCCGATGGGTGGCTTAAAATTAATCTAATGGAGCTCAGGCACTTACGTTATTTCACCGCAGTCGCTGAGCATGGAGGCGTCGGACGCAGCGCGCGAATTCTCCACGTGGCCCAGTCGGCTATCAGCGAGCAGATTCGAGATCTCGAGTCGGAGCTGGGTGTAGCGCTCTTCGATCGAAAGAACCGGCGCATTCGGCTCACCTACCATGGCGAGCAGTTTCTAAAGGATGCCCGCGCCGTCCTGGCCATTGCCGACCAGGCTGTCGCCAATGTGCAGAAATCGATCCGGGGCGAGCTGGGGACGCTCAACATCGGTTTCTTCGTCGGCGGGACGGGAACATTCTTCCCAAAAATCATCAAAGAGTTCCGCCACCGTTTCAAAAATGTGCAGGTTTCGTTGGTGGAGATGGCGCCCGGCATGCAACACCGCGCGCTGGAAACGGGAACCATCGATATAGCGTTCACGCGGCCGGTGCAACCGGCCTACGCCACCCTTCTCCGGTCGGAACACTTTAAGACGGAGCCTCTTTATGCTGTGCTGCTCCGGAGCCATTCGCTGGCCGCCAAGCGCTACATCCACCTCCGCGAACTTGCCGATGAGCTCTTCATCCTGAACGATCGAAGTCATTCACCAGCTACCTTCGACAAGGTCATTACACTGTGTGCCGAGGCAGGCTTCTCACCCAGGATAGGCTCGACCGCAACCGTATCTTCCGGCGTTATAGCCCTGATTGAAGCAGGAGAGGGCGTGGCGATTCTGCCCGAGGGCTCGAAGAAGCTTGGGACCGATGAAGTCGTGTTTATCCCTCTTGCCGATCGCGGGGCGTGCATCGACATGGTGATCGCCTGGTTTCCCCAGTACGAGAATCCCGTTCTCAACTCGTTTCTCGAGCTCGTGCGAACTCACCGCCGTAAATGAATCTGTGCTTCTGCTCTTGCCTTTCTTTTTATCCCCGAAGGGAATCTGCTTCTGCTCTCGCCTTTCTTTCTGTCATTCCCGAAGAGAATCTGCTTCTGCTCTCGCCTTTCTTTCTGTCATTCCCGAAGGGAATCTGCTTTTCGTATTTGCAGCGCTATTACCATGCAGCGACGCAGTTCCGCGAATGGTGAAAGACGCCATTCACCGTCACGTGTGCTTCGAATACTTTCGCTCGCGCACGCATCGCGAACGGGCAAAGCAGATCCCCTTCGGGAATTACCGACCAGTCGTCCACCGGCGTAGCCGACCCGCGAGGGATAAAACGGCAGTCTCGGATTCGCCGTTCAAGTCACCCCACTGGCAGCATAGGCGTGGGATTTGTTTCTTCCTAGAAAAGCAACTGCTAATACAAATGGACGGAAGCATCGCTTAGAAGGTTCCAGTCCGATCAGCGCTTCTATCGAAAATCACTCTCGGACACGTCTCACTCTCGGACACGTCGATGCCCAGCGGATATGTGTTGCAATCTTCCGGAAAAATAATCAGCCTTGAGTGCAACTTTTTGTGTTGCCATCACGTTAAACCATACAGTTCCTTTGGAACCGAGGAGACCATACTGTGCAGAGATTTAGGCACTCCCCGTTCGCGACAGGTATCTGTTTCCTATTGTTCGACTTGATCGGCTGTTTGGAGGTAGCCTCACTCCTGTGTGCCTTTGAGAAGCAGGCGCATGCCTACGTCGATCCTGGTTCCGGTTTTGTGTTTCTGCAGATCGCCGGATCGATGATGGCTGGGGCTTTCTTTTACTTACGCCATCGGGTCAAGAAGCTCCTTCGATTCACGCGTAAAGCTGATCAGACGGCTCAATTGAATGCAGGGACAGGTACGACTGAGACCACCCCTTGAACAGCTTTGCGTCGCCAAGGAATGCGACGTTCCGCGATCCTGCAGGATCTTTGCGTATCGAAGGGGAAGAGGTTCTTCGAACTGTCAACCCTCCACATGCCGCGGAGGTGCTGCGCTTCTTAGGGTCGGAAATCGCTGCACGTTGGACGAGCGAGGGCCGCCTGGTCCGGAGCCGGGTGCTGCGCACTCGAGAAGGCCAGCCCCTGCTGCTCAAGCACCCGCGTGTTGCCTTTCCCTCCTATCCATGGGAATGGAGTCCGTCCCAGTGGATGGCAGCCGGGGAGCTGACGCTCGATCTCTGTGATCAGTTGCTTGATAGCGGATGGATTTTGAAGGATGCCACGCCGTTAAACATACTCTTTGACGGCGGCCAGCCTATCTTTGTCGACGTACTTTCGGTGGAGCGGCGGGACCCGCGGAATCTCCTGTGGCTTGCTTATGGGCAATTCGCGCGGACTTTTCTCTTGCCGCTTGCGGCTAACAGATATCTGGGCTGGCCCCTGGCTGCTACCCTGCATCGGCGCGACGGCTACGAGCCTGGAGACTTGTATCCCTATCTCTCCGTCCTCGAGCGTTGGAGTGCGCCTCTCCGCTCGCTGGTGACGATCCCCTATTTCTTTGAGAAGAGAGCAAACGCTATTGGATCACCGCCGCCTAAATTACAGAGCGAGCCGGAGATCGCAACCGCGGTTTTGCGGCGCAACATCCGTGTATTGCGCAAAGCGCTGCGTGCGCTTGAGCCCAAGCGCCGCCATTCCCGCTGGAGCAGCTATCCGGAGGCGGCCGATCATTATGACGCCAAAGACCGGGAACGGAAGCAGAGCTTTTTGAGACGCATCTTGGCCGTTCTGGGTCCTGAAAACGTACTCGACATAGGTGCGAATACCGGGGAGTATTCGCGCATAGCAGCAAAATCGGGCGCGCGGGTTGTGGCTTGGGATACCGACGTGGCTGCATGCGAGCGTAACTGGAAAGAGGCAAAAGAGACGGGCTTAGCGATCCAGCCCCTGGTTGTCGATGCAGCCAGGCCGACTCCGGCCGCCGGTTGGCTCAATGGAGAATCTCTCTCGCTCATCGAACGTTCTTACAACAGATTCGATTGCGTGCTCATGCTTGGCATCGTGCACCACTTCCTGGTCGCCGATCAGATTCCCATGGATGGCATAGCTACGCTCTTAGCCATGCTCTCGCATCGATGGGCCGTTGTGGAATGGGTGCCGCCGACCGATGTGCGCTTTCTTGAGTTAAGCCGGGGAAGAGACCATCTCTACAGGCACTTGGACGAACCTGCATTCGGCGCGGCTTTCGCCGAGCATTTCAACATACTCGAGCGTGAGCAATTAGGCAACGGTCGAGTGCTCTTCCTGCTGGAAAAGAGATGAAAGTAAGAACCCTGCTTGAGGGTTGCGGTGCAAGCATCCTGGTTATGCTGCCGTACGCGTGGTCGCAGCTTTCACCCTACCATTCCATCCTGTATCACAGTCTGATGCCGAGCCACTCCGTTGACTGGGGGATCCTTACCGATCTGGTCGGCGTGGGCCTGCTTGCCGCATTCCTTTTTGCTTACCTGGACAAGAAGGACACTGGCTTGCGCAGTGCTGCCTGGTCGTTGATCGCGGCGAAGTTTGCCATCGTGGTCCTATATGTCTTTCTCACGGTTGAGGCAGCTCGGCTTTCAGGTGGAATGGCAGCTGCCAGTCCCTACCTTAGCGCTGAGCTGGTCTTCGGAGTAATTCTGGTAGCCGGGTTGATCTTGTACCGGTTCTGCACGCCGGCCTACCGCGCGAGCGTAAAGGTACTGCGATTTCTGCTTTTGCTGGTGGGGCTCTCCATGCTTTGGATGATCCCCGAACTTCTCTATCTTGGCTTAGAACGTCAACCGGTGGAATCTGCCGGTTTTGAGCAGGCCATACCCGCAGCAGGCCAGAAGAAAGGCCGGCGTATCGTCTGGTTACTCTTCGACGAGCTCTCCTATGATCAGAGCTTCGAACATCCCTATGCCGGGGTTACTCTGCCCGTACTGGACCAGTTGAAGGGTGAAAGTCTCTCGTTTGAAGCGTTGAGGCCGGCTGGTTATTTCACCGAACGAGTAATACCGTCTCTTTTTCTGGGTCATGTTATTGAAGATCTTCGCAGTGACCTTGAAGGCAGGGCAATAGTGAAGCTCTCGGGCGAAAGCGGTTGGCGTGGTTTCGATGGCCGGCAAACACTTTTTATGGATGCCCGGCAAGCCGGGTGGACCACTGGCGTCGTAGGCTGGCACAACCCTTACTGCCGCATTCTTGCAGGCGAGCTCGACTCTTGCTTTTGGAGGCCCGCGATTGGGCAATTAGGAGCCTTGGCGCCCTATGGCTCATTCTGGGACAGTGCGTTAGAGCCTGTTCGCGGCAAGTTGCTGCAACTGGCGCACAAGGATAATTTGCATCGCCAGGATCACGAGGATGATCTTAGGCTGCTCATGCAACACGCAGAGATGTTGATTCAAAACGAGAATATCCGCTTCGTCTTTATTCATCTACCTATACCCCATCCGCCAGGCATCTACGACCGGAAAACAGGACAGATGCGCGCCGGCGGCACCTATATCGATAATCTGGCTCTGGCCGACCGGTCTTTGGGCGACTTGATCTCAGCATTGAACAGGACCGCTTCAGCCTCTAAAACCACGCTTGTGATTTGCTCGGATCACTCATGGCGAGTTCCCATATGGCGTGGCGCGCCTGGCTGGACAAAGGAAGAAGAAGCCGCGTCACAGGGGAGATTCGATCCCCGGCCGGTGCTTATGATCCATTTCCCGGGCCAGTCAAGCGAAATTGGCATCACTGAATCCTTCAATGAGATTGTGTTGCACGACATCCTCCTGCAGATGTTGCGCGGCAACTTGAACTCTCCGCCAGAATTGACAACCTGGCTGCAAAGCGCCGCCGCCCACTAACAAGGTCTCAACCTATACCTACCCTTTGCGACTGCACCTAATTTGTCATCTCGACCGAAGCGAAGCGGAGTGGAGAGATCTGCGGTTTTGCCGGCTGCGGTTGCAGCAGCGCCTTTGCCTTTCTTTCTGTCATTCCCGAAGGGAATCCGCTTTTCGTATGCCTGGGTGCTCCAGGTCCCGATTCTGGGACCTGGGATTCCACAGATCTCGACGGACACTGTCGTCGACCCTTTGCGAGTGCACCTAATTTGTCATCTCGACCGAAGCGAAGCGGAGTGGAGAGATCTGCGGTTTTGCCGGCTGCGGTTGCAGCAGCGCCTTTGTCTCTCTTTCTGTCATTCCCGAAGGGAATCCGCTTTTCGTATGCCTGGGTGCCCCAGGTCCCGATTCTGGGACCTGGGATTCCACAGAACTCGACGGACACTGTCGTCGACCTTTTGCGACTGCACCTAATTTGTCATCTCGACCGAAGCGAAGCGGAATGGAGAGATCTGCGGTTTTGCCGGCAGCAACAGCGCCTTTGCCTTTCTTTCTGTCATTCCCGAAGGGAATCCACTTTTCGTATGCCTGGGTGCCCCAGGTCCCGATTCTGGGACCTGGGATTCCACAGATCTCGACGGACACTGTCGTCGACCCTTTGCGACTGCACCTAATTTGTCATCTCGACCGAAGCAAGCGGAGTGGAGCGACTGTCTGATTTGTCAAGTGAGAAAGGTGGAGATTGTGGAAAAGCCGGCGGCTCTGCCGCCTTGGAAAACGCTCATGCGTTTTCCACTTTCCCCCAATCGCGGCGGCTAGGGTCAACTGGTCACAAGAGGGCAAGCGGTAGTAGCGGCAAATTGTTGGCGCACCTCGCGCGCCTTAGCATTGAGCCGCACTAGCAACTTGTGCGCCAGGGCGATGCGGATAACTTTTTTCGGCTTGCCCGCTCGAACCAAGCGCTCGCGGAAGGCGATAAAATCCGGATGATAACGGCCAACTACGCCAGCTACCACAAAGAGAATGTCGCGGATGCTTCTCCGTCCTCCACGCACCGGACGTTTGCCCTGAGTCTTGCCGCTGTCGCAGGCCAGCGGGGCCACGCCGGCCAGTTTGCCAATCTTCTTGTTGGAAAGCATACCTATCTCCGGCAGCTCGGCCATCAGACGGGCGACCGTACGATCGGCCACCCCCTTGATGGTGCGGAAGCTCTCATCTAGCTTGCGCCAGAGAGGATCGACGGCAAGCATCTGGGCGATGGCCACTTCCATGGCGCGGATTGTGCCCCCAGAAAGGTGAGGGCCTGGCTAAAGGAATCCAACACTGTAGCCTCGGTGACCAGACGGCGCTGGTTGCGCTGCGTGGTCCGCAGGTCGGTGAGCTGGCGCAAGCGGATGACCAAAGCCTTCAGCCGTTGCTGCTCGGCCGAGGCCGGGTGACAGGCAACGCATTTTTTGGTCTCTGCAAACCAAGCAATCACCCCGGCATCGATGGCGTCGGTCTTCTCCAAAAAGCCCATGGATTTGGCAAAATCGCGCACTGCCCGAGGGTTGAGGATGGCCACCGGGATGGCTCGCGCCCAGAGCAGGGCGAAGGGCTGTTTCTCGTATCCTCCGGTGGCCTCCATGGCGACCAGATGCACCTGCTGCGCCTGACAAAATTCGGCCAGCGCGGCAATGCCTTCCGGGGTATTGGCAAAGGAAGCCGCCGGTCCCTGCGGGCCAATGCGAACATCCAGAGAATCTCGCGAAACATCCACTCCACAAATCATGCGATTCGCTCCACAATAAAAGAAGTAGGTTGCTGGGTCACGGTAACCTGCCTTGTGCGTACGACTGTGCGTCAGGCGACTGTTCGGTTGTACGTGACAGCGGCGGCGGTCCCAAAGCTCCACTGCGGTTGTTGCCGGAGAGATTGCGGGCGCCGTCCACCGCGCGAGAGGGCCGATGGCCATCGGCCCTCTCACTACGACATTTTCACCAAAAATGCCGCTACCATCTAGATACAAGAGATCTGCGGTTTTGCCGGCAGCAACAGCGCCTTTGCCTTTCTTTCTGTCATTCCCGAAGGGAATCCGCTTTTCGTATGCCTGGGTGCCCCAGGTCCCGATTCTGGGACCTGGGATTCCACAGATCTCGACGGACACTGTCGTCGACCTTGCTGGGCAAGTAAAATCCAGGGCTAAAAAATCTCATCTTAAGATCAACCGCTCTCCGCTGGACTTCAAGTCCATCTTCCCCCTGCTAAAGCAGGGGGCTTCCAGCAAAACGCTTCTGCAGAGTTTTTTTGCGCACCTGTTCAGGCCGTGCGCAGATAAATTTAAATTCATTGCGGCTAAAGCCGGTTTATCGTCCAATTGGAACGGGGGATTGAGCAGTAGACACGGGCTCATCTGGTTACCAGATCAAGCGCACACATGGGCCAGGATTCTTCCAGGCTTTGCGAGAAAGCGACAGGAGCTAACTATGGCAAGTAACCAAGATTTGCAGGTGGACGGTGCGGAGCGCCGGCTCCTGGCCCTCGGCATTCAGCTCCCCGCCGCGTCGACGCCGTTTGGCACCTACGTCGAGACCGTACAGACGGGCAACCTGCTCTTCTTTAGCGGGATGCTCCCAGTTGTCAACCACAAGCCGAAGTTTATTGGCCGGCTTGGGAAAGAGCTCGATGCCGAGGCTGGACGGGATGCCGCCTACACTGCGGCTTTGAACGTTCTCGCCGCAGCCAGGGAGCATCTGGGCTCACTCGATAGAGTGACTCGCGTCATCCGGCTCGGAGTATTCATAGCAACCTCCGGGGACTTCTTCGACCAGCCCAAGGTGGCGGATGCTGTCTCAGACCTGTTTCGAGACCTCTTCGGCGTGGAGAAAACATCGGTTCGGCTGGTAATCGGCGTTGCCAGCCTTCCCCTCGGGATGCCGGTAGAACTCGATGTCATCTTCGAAGTGGCAGAATAGCAAACGCGGTCAGATGTACGTCTGAATCTTCTGCGGTCGTGCTCGCCATCATCTTGGCCGTGGATGCCCGGAAAGGACAAACCAATGGAACAGCAGGTGTTTTATCGCACAGTGGGGGTCGATGGACTCTCCATCTTCTACAGAGAAGCGGGGCCGAAGGACGCTCCCACCATTCTTCTACTGCACGGTCTTCCGTCGTCGTCGCGGATGTTTCAGCCGCTGCTGACAAGGCTTCGAGACAACTATCACCTGGTTGCGCCCGACTATCCGGGCTACGGGCATAGCGACTGGCCCGACCCCAAACAGTGGAATTACACCTTCGATCGCATCGCTTCGGTGATGGACGGCTTCACGCAAGTTCTGGGTTTGTCGCGCTATACGCTTTACATGCAGGACTACGGTGGGCCCGTTGGCTTTCGCATGGCGTTGGCGCACCCGGAGCGGGTGCGGGCTCTCATCGTCCAGGATGCGGTCGCTCACAATGAAGGCCTTGGGGCGAACTGGGCGACGCGGCGGGCATTCTGGGCGGACCGGCCCGCTCATGAGGAAGCGTTGCGCAAAAACCTGCTCTCGCTTGCAACCACCAAGACGCGCCATATCGGAGACGATCCGAAGATTGAGTTCTATGATCCGGATCTTTGGACCGACGAGTACGCATTTCTGAATGCGCCGGGGCAGGCGCAGATTCAAAGCGATCTTTTCTACGATTACCGCACGAACGTCGATGCGTATCCAAAGTGGCAGGCATGGCTCAAGAAGACGCAGCCAAAGCTTCTGGTCCTCTGGGGCAAGCACGACCTCTCGTTCGATCCCGACGAGCCGGAACGCTATCGCAAGGACGTAGCCAACGCGGAAGTCCACGTATTCGACGCAGGACACTTCGCGCTTGATACCAAAGCGGATGAGATTTCGGGAGTAGTACGCGAGTTCATGAAGACACAGGAGTGAACAGCGGCATTCGCGCCTCTTGCCAATCGCTGCGAGGCGGGTTCTTTACAACTCTCCATCTGTTGGAGCACCGGGCGGGGATTGAACCCGCGAATACTGGTTTTGCAGACCAGCGCGTTAGCCACTTCGCCACCGGTGCTCACTTGTCCGCTGCGCGTCGTGCAATGCCCGCGCAGCGGATGTGACAGTCCAAGCCGCTTACTTAGGCTGGGTCACGGTACGCAAGTAGGGTTTTACCGTCTTGAAGCCTTCCGGGTAAATCTTCTTCGCCTCCTCATCGGAGACGGCCCCTGAGATGATGACATCATCGCCGTTCTTCCAATTCCCCGGCGTTGAGACTTTGTACGTGGTCGTGAGCTGCAGAGAATCCAGAGCGCGAAGGATCTCGTCGAAGTTGCGTCCGGTGCTCATCGGATAGGAGAGCGTCAGCTTGATTCTCTTATCCGGGCCAATGATGAATACCGTGCGCACGGGGGCGTTGAGCGCCGGCGTGCGGCCTTCGGATGTGTTGCCCGCATCGGCCGCAAGCATGTCGTAGAGTTTTGCGATCTTCAGCTCAGGGTCGCCGATGACCGGATAATTGACCTTGTGTCCCCCCACCTCTTCAATGTCGATGGCCCACTTTTCGTGGCTGGCGACGGGATCCACGCTGAGGCCGATGACTTTGGCTCCGCGCTTGGCAAAATCTCCTTCAAGAGCCGCAACAATGCCCAGCTCGGTGGTGCAAACCGGGGTAAAGTCCTTAGGGTGGGAGAAGAGAATAGCCCAGTTATCGCCAATCCACTCATGGAAATGGATCGGGCCTTGAGTCGTTTCAGCTGTGAAATCGGGAGCTACATCGTTGATGCGTAATGACATGATGATCTCGCCTCTTGGGTTTTCCCGCAGTTATCTGTTAGGAGCTCTCGAGCGAGGATGCATTTATCCGCTCCAAGTTCCGTGGTTCAGTCAAAAGCAAACCCACCCGGTCCAATGACGGCGGGTGGGTTCTGCGCGTTACGAATTTGTAATCCGGTTCGCTAGAGACACACCTGCGCGGCTGAGCAGCGACAGCAGCCACGGCAACATACCGTCAACGAGGTGTGCTTGGGGGCCATTGATTGCAAACCTTTGCAAGCGCTGCCCCGCAAATATGGGTAACGCTTTACCTTCGAAGCATAGAACCCGCTGAGCGGGCGTGTCAAACCGTGACACCCTGAGGATCGATTCGCGGTGGCTGCCTGAACTGCCTTAAGGGTGGGGAGTATCCACATTTTTTCACCCCGGTGGAGATGCCTGGCGAAGTTCCTCTGAAGAGGCAGCACTATTCTTGGTACAAAAGGGCAGCTTTTCCTTGCGGGATTCACACTCTTTCAACAGGGCGGATGGGCCGCGCGCGCAAGATTAACAGCAGGTATACAACTTGCAGTGGAACTTGAGCAGAAAATGGCGCGACACTTCGCTTGATCTTCTCTGTTTACAGGGCCGTCTCCATTGCCTAATCTTGGCAAGCGTTCGAAAAAAAAGAAGCACGGCTTCGCGCACTGACTGACTGACAACTTGGGATAGAGCGGAAGCGCAGGCATGTGCGCTCGAGCGAATAAGGAGCCTTTCCATTCCCGGAGTTTTATCGACACCGCCGGGAGGGAGCATCTGTTATCGGTCCATCGCCAGGCAACATGCCATCTGCGCTTCTGTTCTCCGCAACCCGGCCCGAGCTGGGGAAAGCGGCGCCGCGATTAGCACGGCTGGGACTGCTGTTTGTCCTCCGCGCTTCGTGGATGCGCTTTCTTTTCCCTTTTCGGGCCCGGGATGCGATTTGACGGCAACCCCCCCTGCGGGGGCACACGAGAGTGGGCCTTCGTATTTGCAGCTCCTCGCCGGAGGAGCAGTTTGGAACCCATGAGGCCGAAAAAGACGATTCTCTGTGTGGACGATAACGAGCAGGTTCTCTCAGTTCGTAAATTTATGCTGGAAACCCGCGGTTATCGTGTTCTGGTCGCGCTTGACTGCGAGCGGGCGCTGGAGTTGTTCCGTGAAGGAGGCATCGACTTGGTCCTGAGCGATCTCATCATGCCGCGCATGGATGGCAACGAGCTTGTTCGCCGCATGAAGGAGCTGGCTCCGGAGGTGCCTGCGATCCTCATCAGCGGAAGCGTCAAATCCTTCGAGCGGGCCAATCGCGCTGACGCCTTCCTGCCCAAGGGCGCCTGCTCTCCTCTCGGAAATGCTGGAACGCATCCGGGTGATGGTGGCCCGCAAGCGCGGCCCCAAGAAGGCGAGCGCCCTACGCCTGCCTGTGCGCGAGTCGGAACATACCGAGCTGGCCCCAGCCGGCGCATCTTAGAAGCGGCGGTTAGCCGCATAGAGCCGGGCTGCATTTACAATCGACGGTGTGCAGCCCATCATCGTGGCGAACAACGTAGGCAAGGTCTACCGGACGGGCAAAGTACCGGTGACCGCTCTGAGCGGCGTTTCCTTCACCATCCAGCCTGGCGAGTTTGTTACCATCGTTGGCCCCTCCGGCAGCGGCAAGTCGACGCTCTTTCACATCCTTGGCGGCCTTACCCAGGCCACCTCCGGCAGTGTTTTGATTGACGGCGTCGATTTCGCCGCCCTGAGCGACTCCCAGCGTACCCTCATGCGGAGGACGAAGATTGGCTTCGTCTTCCAGAAGTTCAATCTGCTGCCAACGCTCACGGCGCGCGGCAATATTGAGATCGCCTTCGAGATTGCCAGGCAAAACGGCAAGCTCGAAGAACCCTACCTGACGGAGCTCGCCGGGTTGCTTGGTATCGCCGACCGCCTGGATCATCGGCCGGCGGAGCTTTCCGGGGGAGAGCAGCAGCGAGTTGCCATCGCCCGGGCGCTGATTACCCGGCCCGCCATTGTGCTCGCCGATGAGCCCACGGGCAACCTCGATACCGCGAACTCGAATGCGGTGCTTGGCATGCTGCGGCGGTTCAACATGGACATCCATCAGACGATCTTGATGATCACCCATAATCCTGAAGCTGCCGCCATCGGCGACCGTATTCTGCACATGCGGGATGGGCGCCTGCTCGAAGAAGAAGCATCTGCTGGTGTAGCGGCGCATTCGTAATGAGTCAAGGAAAGCCCTTGAGCCGCGTTGACCGCTCTGTCGCCCTCTCGCTATACTGAGCGAGCGCCCATGCGGGAGTAGCTCAGTGGTAGAGCATCGCCTTGCCAAGGCGAGGGTCGCGGGTTCAAGTCCCGTCTCCCGCTCCAGTCTCGACGTCAGTCAAAGCAAAATCGTCTTGCTGAGTGGCCGGGGAGGCTGGTATTGCCGGGCGTCAATCTTAAAAGCGGCGCGGTACCCAAGCGGTAAGGGAGAGGTCTGCAAAACCTTTATGCGTCGGTTCGATTCCGACCCGCGCCTCCATTCCTCTCAATGGGTTAGAAGATTCGCGAAGATCCAAGAAATCATGGATGTAGCGAGAATTGTAGCGGGTAACCGTCGGCGAACGCCTTTCGCTCCCTTTTTCGCCAGAATTAATCTAATGTGTACGCGAGGTATTTTATGACTGCCGATCTCAAGAAATTATCGGATTCCCTGCGGCGGGACACTCCCGAAAAGGCCTTGGAGCGCGATATAAGGGTTCGGCAATCAGAATTGGTGTCGGATCTAAGGAATGGCAGGACCTTTGAAATTCACGACGCTCAGGGCCGTGTGGTCAGGATCTCGCCCGCTCGCAATAAGACTTCCGGCGCTCTGTAGGTCCAATGTTGGGAGGGGCGGTTGCTAGCCCTTCTCACAACCTATCTGATCGTTGCATATATTCTAATTCCCGGTGTGCTTTTCCGCCTGCCCGCCTCTCTTTTCATCCGGCTTCGGCTATTTCAGCTCACGAAGACTCAAGAAGCAACATTCGGCTGCTTTGTGTCCTTGTTGCCCTTTCTGCTCGCGCTTTTCTTTGTGTGGCATGTTCCAATCGCTCGCAATCGCCCGTTTTCTTTGCCGAACAGAGATTTGCAAGAGTACAAGGACGATTATCGTCGCGCGCTGACACTTGTAGTGGCTGAAGACCCCTCCAAACTTCTGCAATCGACGCCGGGGCAACCGAGTAAATATGCACTATCGATGAACAACCTTGAACATCGTCAATTTCGATTCCTTACCTGGTATTACGTCTTCATCACTTGTGAAGGTGTGCTCTTCGGGTACATGGCTCGGAAGTACGGGGACTGGTCGGATATCCGAATATATGAATGGGTTGCAAGGAAGTTTTTGCTGTCTAACGTCTCAGAGTGGCAATTGCTATTGACCGACTTCACTTTTCCCAAGAAGCCGAAACGCGACGTGTTTGCGGATGTGCTCTGCGATGATCACCTGTACCGAGGTAGAGTTGGAGACTATTTCCTTGATACATCTGGTGGGCTCTCAGGCATCTTCATGAAAAATGTGGAGAGATTCAGGAGCAAGGAATTCGAAGAGGCGCGCCGGGGTCCAGACCGGGTACAGGCTGACAAAGAACAATTTTGGAGTGAAATCCCTGGAGCAAACTTCTATATCCCGGCCGACAAGATCACAAATCTGAATGTGCGCTTCCCTTATGAACGCGCGTCTGACCTTCAGGAGTTTCTGGGAGACGTACTGAAGAGGGCCGGTATCGAGGGGAACGTTTCTGTCGAGATTGAAGAGCCAGGAGACTCTTCCGAAGCGATCGAACGAACGTCGAGTTCCGCCGTGACCCGCCCCGAGTCGGATCCGAGATCCGATCAATCCAGTCACTGGATAGTAGTTTCCCGGGGCATCGAGATATCGGCCAGACTTCTCTGTTTACTCACGAATTGCTCCAAACGTTGCATAGCCTGAGTCTGGTGCTGCTGCATAGGGTGCCCTTCTCGCCTTTGTTGATCCGGCGGCCAAGCTGGTTCCATGCGTACATCCCGGCTACTCTGGTCGCCGAAGGTCGCTGTCTCGCGATTTCGAGAATATTGCCAGGAGAGTAGCTATGAAAGCGGCCCATTGCAGTGAGGTAGGCGGTGAGTCCTTCTGAGTGTCCAGCTTCCAACTGCTCGATGAGGAGCTTGACGTTGGCGGCGATTACTTCCTTGGCGGTCTGCGCCTTGGGGGTAGAGGGAAGGGAAGTGACGTTGATGGTTTCGTTCGTGGTGGCGTTGCTGCTCGTTGGGTAGTTCCTCCGTTTTTGAATGACCGTGCTGTGTTTGCTAACAAACACGCCTTGGCCCTGGCCCACGCCAGCGGAGGCGGCAATTGCAAGAGGAGGGTTCCCTACCGTCGGAACGGAGTGGAGAGGGCGGAGCGAAGCGGAGGTCTGCACAAGCGAAGCGCGGGAGATTAGGGTGCGTTCCCGCTACTCGTAGTGCTTCGACGATGAGCGCGAAGTGAATGAATGCGAGGAAGACGACGTCCAGTTTTTCGAATCTGGAGAAGATTCGTCGGAAGCCTTTGAGCCGCCTGAAGAGCCGTTCGATTTCGTTCCGTTTCTTACAAAGGTTGTTCATTGTAGCTCCAGGGATTGAGCCTGTTCAAGGTGAGGGCTCCCTCAGCTTCAGCGTTGGGCGCGCATCTGCGGATCAACAGCAGCACGATACCTGCCACGCCAAGAAGTTGAAGGACCCAGAACACGTCGATGAAGGCAAGTAAGCGCGCCTGCGAATTCACAAGGCTGGAAAATAGTTGATCGGCACCCAGTGAGGATGCATTGACTGCGAGCCCGTCCCTGTGGAGCAGGCCGCCGAACAACTCGGTGACGCGTGTCACCCTGGGGTCGAGCCGATTCGCGGTGTCCAGCTGTCGCGCGGTACTCAAATCCCGGACCGAAACCGATGCACGGAAAAAGGATAGTGTCATCTTTGTGCTTATATCCCGGACAAACTTCAGCAGGAACTTCGTCCGGGTTTTATGTGCAACAGTCTGGGATTTCAGTGCGGTGACAATGCAGTTAAATCCCGGAAAAGGATTGAAAAGTCGGCCCGATAAGGTAGTGTCAATTATTTTGTGTAAACGTCTGGCTTTTGGTTTGGCGTTGGAAACATTCCGCAGCCGCCGTGGCTGTGCGAATGTGGGAAGCGTTTTTTGCTTTCCACATTTGCACAGCCTGATAGCTTTTCGTCAAAGGCATTGCTGTGGAAAGCGCGCTTCCCACAGCAATGCGAAACGGTTGAGAGCCTCCTTCCAGCCCTGCACGGCACTCCATTTCCTGGCCAGATTTCTGAGCGCCAGATACATCACTTTCAAGGCGGCATCTTCGGAGGGAAAGGCACCGCGCGTCTTGATGGCCTTGCGCAGACTCATGTTCAGCGATTCAATGGCGTTGGTGGTGTAGACGATTTTCCGTATTTCCGGTGGAAACTGGAAAAATGGAATCACGCCTTGCCAGTTTCTCCTCCACAGTGCGCTGATCGACGGGTAGCGCTGGTCCCATTGCGCGGCGAACTCTGCCAGTTGCCGCTCGGCCTCTTCCACAGTGGCGGCACGGTAGATCGCCTTCAGATCCTGCGCCACCCGCTTGCGCTCTTTCCAGTTCACGTAGTTCAAACTGGCCCGCACCATGTGCACCATGCAGAGCTGCACGGTCGTCTTCGGATAGACCGTCTCGATCGCCTGGGGAAAGCCCTTTAGCCCATCCACGCAGGCGATGAAGATGTCCTTCAGTCCTCGGTTCTGCATCTCTGTCAGCACGCCCAGCCAGAATTTCGCCCCTTCGTTGGCCGAGGTCCACAGCCCCAGCACCTCTTTCATCCCGGCTAGCGTGACCCCGATGGCCACATACACGGCTCGGTTCTCCACTCGCCCTTCCGTGCGCATCTTCACCACCAAGGCATCCAGATAGACGATCGGATAGATCGCGTCCAACGGCCGGCTCTGCCAGGCCTTGATCTCTTCCATCACCGCTTCGGTCACATTCGAGATCAGCGCCGGCGAAACCTCCACCTGGTACATCTCTTCCAGATGGCCTTGGATCTCGCGCGTCGTCATGCCCCGCGCATACATCGACAGGATCTTGTCATCAAAACCGGCAAACCGCGTCTCTCCCTTGGCCACCAGCTTGGGCTCAAAACTTGCCTGTCGGTCCCGCGGCACCTCGATCTCCACCGTGCCGAAGTCGCCTTTCAGCCGCTTGCTGCTCGTCCCGTTGCGCGTGTTGCCCTGCTCGTTGCCTTCCGGGCTATGCTTTTCGTACCCCAAATGTGTGGTCAGTTCCGCGTGCAGCGCTCGCTCTACCAGCGCCTTGGTCAACTGCTTCAAAAGTCCGCTCTCCCCCACTATGTCTTCCGGACTCTTGTAGTCCTCCAGCAGCTTATCGATCAGCTCCTTGTCTATCCCCATTACGATCTCCTCTCCTTAGAAAAGACCGTTTACACAAAATTTTCTACACCCTCCCCGATAACTTACCTGTCCTTGCCGTATCACTGCCCAACCGTCAGTCACTGGTCGGTTAACTTCCGGCCCTCCTTTGGCGTGGATGATACTTTGCATCCCCCTCAAGCCCAAACACAAAAGTGAACAGTCGAGATGCCAAATGTCAATGCAACCCTTTATGCATGTGTAGCATAAGTAAACTGAACACTGCGAAAACCGCGTAAAATCGTTCTAAGCGCTTCGATCGCTGCTCTGTCACTTGAAGCTGAGGTCTCTCTCTCTGAGGCGGGTGCTCCCTGCGGCGTAGCTAGAGCAAGTACTCGCGTACGGCTTTAATAGAACCGCCACGCGCGATTCTCTTCAAACTCCTGACAAGTAGGTGAATCATGGAACAAATACGCAAGAGATTGTGGACGTGTTGCTGCGCCTCGCCACGCACAGCAGATTATCTGCCGTGACGCGCCCTCGCGGATCGTTTAGCTGTCGCCACTCGGGCACCGGTGCGGGCGCATTCATGGTCACCTTGCGCTCCCGCACGAGGATGCCTAGCAGCGCATTCGCGGCGGCTTTCCAGAACCATGCGCCGACCGCGCATCCCGGTCACCGCCGGAGCAGCAAAGCGATTGTTGGATCATGAGTCTATTGACATAGACGAGGGCGAGTTGCAACAGGTGTAGCGATAGCATGCTGATCTCCTGTGGCGGTGCCATGGGACAACCGTTTCAGGAGCCTGCTGGAATCGGCCGAGGCTTGTGACGTACCGGCGAAATGGTCGTGTCGCATCGGTGTCTGTCATATGAGTGACTCTCTTCAGAGAGCTGAACCAATGAGATAGTGCATAAGGCCGAAAGTAACACTGAGCAAGACGACGTGCATTTCATTCATCTTGAACCTCTTCAGTAAAACGAGCGAGACAGCTACCCAAGCCAGGGCAGCCCAGTCTAGTCCGTTGATTGCTAATGCGCCTCGCGGAAAGAAAACACCTTTGCCAAGGAAGAGTGTCAGGTCCAGGATGGCTCCGAGTACGACTGCGGTGACTAAACCCAGAACTCCTTCGATCAACGGTTTGCCCTGAGTCCTCTCCACAATGGGGCTACCTAGAAAGACAAACACGAAGCACGGTAGAAAAGTGTAAAAAGTAGTCGCTAAAAGTGCTAGAGTCCCCATCCAAATGGAGCCGTGGAAATGATTAAATGCAGACATAAATCCAACAAAGACTAGAACAATAATAAGTGGGCCCGGAGTTGTCTCCGCCAGAGCGAATCCATCCATCATTTGGGATTTCGCTAGCCAATGCAGCTTCGACACGCTGAGTTGAGCGACGTATGGGATAACGGTGTACGATCCTCCAAACGTGACGAATGCTGTCTTTGTAAAGAAGAGTGCCAGGCTACGCCAGAAACGGAAGTCAGGCGCGAAGAAATAAAAACCGAGGGTCGGAATGAACCATAATAACAACGCAATGGAGATTACCGTGAAGATCGTGCGCATCTCCAGTTTGGCCGCTGCATCGCTAGGATAGCGGTTGATGTAATACTCATGTTCATCTTCCTCCGCATGCATTTCATGCTTGTTATGAAAGAGCGCAGGACGAGAATAATTGACGATGATCGCAATCAGCAGTGTACTCAACATAATCCATGGCAGCCCTACGTTGAAGAAGAACATGCAACCGAAGGCGGAAGCTGCCATGAAGAAATGCAATGGTCCACGTAACGCTTTTTGCCCAACCTTTAGCAGGGCTATGATGATGAGGGCAACCACGGCTGGCTTCAGCCCATTGAACATGGCAAGTATCCACGGAATGCTCCCATAGGAAACGTAGATGATGCTCAGGCCCAGAAGAATGAAGGTCGATGGGAACACAAACAGCGTACCGGCAATTAAGCCTCCCATTGTGCCATGAAGCTGCCATCCAACGTAGGTAGCCAGTTCCTGTGCCTCGGGTCCCGGCAGGATCATGCAGAGGCTCAACGCGTGGAGAAACTTTCTGCTGCTGATCCACTTCTTTTTCTCTACGAGGAACTCATACATGATGGCGATGTGTCCCATTGTGCCACCGAAGCTGATCCATCCCAGCTTGAACCAAAACTTGAGTGCATCCTGGAAGGGTGGCTTTTGGATGGACCTGCTATGGTGTATTGCTTGGCTCATTTCGACACACTCGTTCCCGAGCACACACTGCAGATCGTTGCAGCGTGAGCTGAGACATTTTGTGGATTTCTATTTGGGGTTAACCCCATGTAGCTTCCAACCGATATAGATGGCGAGTTGTTGCGCCTCCGGTCCCGGCAGGACCATGCAATGGCCCAGCGCATGAAGAAACCTTCTATTACTGATCCACCGCTTCTTCTGGACCAACTCGCCATGCATGATGGCGATGTGAGCTGCTGTGCCGCCGAAACTGATCCATCCCAGCTTGAACCAAAACCGCAGCGCTTTCCTGAAGGTAGGTCGCGGCACTGCAGCGAAAGGCTCATCCCGCGGCATTCCGGGTTCTGAAAGCGGGGTTGTTCCATCGACACAAAAATCTGTCATATCCTGTAACCAATGTTGACATTATGACGTCATAATGTCAACGGGACTGATTTCTCACTCTAAGTGGCACGAATCCCGAGGATTGACGTTCAACCAGCAGAAACCGGGTCAGAAAGGATGCCGAAATGAAGCGGACGCCAAAGATATTGATTCTGGGTGGCGGATTCGCCGGAGTCGAAGTAGCACGGGAGCTCGAGAAACTCCTTACTCCGGACGAGGCGATACTCCAACTGGTCAGTCGTGACAACTTTGCCCTCTTTACGCCGATGCTTCATGAAATTGCAGCGAGCGATCTCGACATCTCGACAATTGCGAACCCTATTCGCAAGATGATTAGACGTACTGAATTTATTGTGGCAGATGTTGAAAACATCGACACCGATAACAAGAGCGTCAGGGTGATGCATGGCTTCGATCGGCGTAGTCACAGCCTTACATACGATCATCTTGTGCTTGCCTTAGGGTCGGTCCCCAATTTTCATGGAATGGCAGGCCTGGAACAACGCGCTCTCACTATGAAATCACTTGAGGACGCAATCTTACTTCGTAACCGCATGATTGCCCATCTGGAAGAAGCAGATCCACTTTATTCGGCATCTTCCCGAAATGATCTCTTGACTGTGGTTGTTGCGGGTGGCGGGTTCGCCGGCGTGGAGACTGTCGCGGGCATTCACGATTTCATGCAATCCGCGATCCGTTCCTACCGCAACCTTCACCCGCTACAGATTCGAGTCGTACTAGTTCATGCGGGAGCACACCTGCTGCCCGAGCTCGGCGATCAGCTCGGCCGCTACACAGAGAAGAAACTGCGTGAACGTGGCATCGAAGTCCTCACGCAGCGAAGGCTGAGGTCGATCACAGACTCAGGTGTAACTCTGGACGACGGTATGTTCATTGGGACAAGCTTCGTGGTCTGGGCTGCGGGGAACTCTCCTTCCCCCGTCGTTGCCGGGTTGCCGTTTGCGAACCGAGGCGGTCGAATTGATACCAACCTGATGTTACAGGTTGAAAGAAAGGAAGGAGTTTGGGCTCTGGGGGACTGCGCGTCTATTCCTGACGGAAACGGTGGCTTTCACCCGCCCACTGCTCAGCACGCGCTGCGCCAAGCGAGGACGGCTGCGAGAAACCTTGTTGCTTCAATACGAGGCGAGGCTCTTAGACCATTTTCGTTCAGAACGATCGGTCAGCTGGCCGCAATTGGACATCGGACGGGGGTCGGCCAGCTCTTCGGTCGACGTTTCTCCGGTTTTATCGCTTGGTGGATGTGGAGGACGATCTATCTCAGCAAACTGCCAGGGCTCGAAAAGCGTCTTCGTGTGGTTTTGGATTGGACTCTCGATCTCGTCTTTGCAAAAGATACGGTCCAGTACACGTCCTTTCGCGCATTCTCACAATACACTCAGTCGTCGCCATTCCATGACCCGGAACAGGCGCCGCATGACTCTGAGCTGGAGCCGCCAACACCCATTGGGTTCGGTCCAGGCAGGTCCACAATTTGGAAAACAGAGTCCAGCGAAAATTCTTCTCGAAGTCTGTAACCATTATGACATTATAACATCATAATAAAATCACTAGATCGCGATCTTTGCGCGGTCTTCTTTGAAAGGACCAAAACGAACATGAAGGATCTTCGCCAATTATCGGAACAGGGACACAGCAACCGCTTTGCGTTCCTAAATCGAGCTGCGCTCGCTCGCTGGGCTCCCATTCCGCTCCGGCTGATTGTTGGGTATGGCTTCATGCAGCACGGCTTCGCCAAGCTGTCCAAGGGACCTGAAGTCTTCGCTGCCATCCTGCCTGCAATCGGCGTGCCCGCGCCTCATCTCATGGCATGGCTTACCATTCTGGTCGAAGTCTTCGGAGGACTCGCCGTTCTACTGGGAGCTCTCGTCCCGCTTGCTAGTTTGCCGATGGCTGCAGTTCTGCTCGTCGCGATCTTTACCGTACATCTGCCCTATGGGTTCAGTTCGATCAAGCTGATAAGCGTGACCTCCGGTCATGCCCAGCTCGGACCACCGGGCTACGAGACTAACCTGCTCTACCTTGCTTGCCTCGCCGCGCTCGTCCTCGGTGGTTCTGGACCGATGGCGATCGACGGATATCTCAGGAGGAAGGGATAGCGGCTTTCAGAAGCAGCGCAAGTTGCGTCGTTGTCGAGTGGGCTGAAGGGAGCGCGGGCGTAGAACAGCAACCGCTCACTCCGCTGCCACCATCGCGAGCTTCAGCCTCCGCGCCGTTCCATCACCCCGCCAGGACCCAACCAACGGGGCCGCTCCACTCTCGCCCGCCTCACCGCGATGAGCCGGTAATCACCCACGCTACCGAGCCACCCCGCCCTGTATGCGACTCATCTTCTCGAAACGAACCCTCAACACCGAGAAGCGCGTTTGAACGGGATTAACGCGGGTGCATAGCCGCAGACCAAGGATCTTCTAGTCCAGTCACACTTCTCTTGCAATCTATCGAGCGAAAGTTCTGTTGGCCTCATCTTCGATCTTGATGTAAGCCACCTCGGAAAAACATCAGCTTGTCTGAGCTCGTCCACACGCAGTCGCTTCTTGGTATATTTTCCTGCATGAAAATTCTGTTGTTAATCTTCTGCCTGGCGACCACCGTGCGGGCCACGGCGCAGTCCGTTGAAGTCAACGCCTACGTCCCGCCCAAGCAATCGACCGTCCTCGCTACTACCTTCGTCGACTGGAACTCACTCGTTCCAAACTCTACCTCGACCGGCCAGATGCGCCATGTCTTCGACAACCCAACCATCGCTATGGACAAGCTCGAAGTTCACATCACCACCCTCAATCCAGGCATGGAATCCCACCCCATCCACCGCCATCCCTGGGAAGAAATCCTCCTTATCAAGGATGGCGACTTCGAGCTCTCCATCAACGGCCACAAGCAGCACGCCGGCCCGGGGGCCATGGTTTTCCTAGCATCCAACGATCCGCACAATGCCCGCAACGTCGGCAACACACCGGCCACCTACTACGTCCTCAACTTCGTCACTGATCTCTCGCACTCCGCATCCGCTAAGTCCGCCGCTGAACAGGCCGTCCCCGGCAAACTTGCCTCCTCCGTTATGGACTGCAGCCGTCTGCCCTCCATACCCACGCCCTCAGGCTCCCGTGTCGTCTGCGTCGACTCGCCCACCCTCACCTTCCTCGCTCTTGAAAGTCACATCACTACTCTCAACGTAGGCCAACAGACGGCGCCCAATATCATCGATTCAAACGACGAGATCGTTGTCATCAAATCCGGTCAGGTTGAGGTCACTGTCAACGGCATCGCCTCGCGCATGAACGAAGGCTCGCTCCTGTACTGGGCTCCCAACGACGAGCGGGCCCTGCGCAACATAGGTTCCACGCCCGCCTCGTATCAGGTCATTCGCGTCACCTCAGCCAAATCGCCAAAGCCCATCACCAACTGACCAGTTCAGCCGTTATCAGTCATTGCTGCCAAATGTCCAAGCGTGCATCCTAGCGAGCTTTCGATTGATTAAGGGGAAGTCGGCTTGTGTTTATAAATGGGGTAGTAGCCACATCCAACCGAAAACCTCCGTTAAGGATTCGTGTGTCCCGGGCAGGAGGCATGTTGCATGCGAGCTAATCCGGCCGGGAATTGCGCCTTTAGCGGACGACCACGCACTTTCGTGCTTTTGAACGGCTCTGTCGCGCATAAGAGCCTCTTTCACGCCGGAAAACTGCGCAGTAACGCTATTCTGCGCAGTTTGTTGTATTCGTGACAGAATGTGGAAACCGACAAGTCAGCACCCGCCCTGGCAAGAGGGGGTAGCAAACGCAGCGGCGTGCGGATCTATCCAGGATCATTTTGATCTTGAGCACCTACCGACGGCCACCACCGTCAAGGAGGTCGAGGCGTTGCTTCCCTGGAACGTCAAGGCTGTACTGCAAAAGCGGAAAGACGAAAGGCAGGAACAAGAGCGGCTGGAGCAACAAAAACCCGCCGCAGCCTGAGGCGGCAGCGCCTCTACCCCCGTCGCTGCGGGGCAATGCAATACGTGGTTAAGCGAACCCCTGTGGGGCTTTAGATCCGTCCGACGACGGCAGCGCCGGCGCTCGCTCAAAGCACGTAGTTCCCGGCGTGCTTATGGGAACCCGAACAGGTGGTTCCTGCCAAAGCTCCTCAAGCGATCGCCAACTTTGCAATCGCATCGGCATGAATGCCCGCACAATCGACCAGCGGGAATTCGGCAGTCTGTTCGTTGAAGGCCAACGCGAGATCGGTACCTCCAAGCATGATCGCCTCCGCGCCCTGGTCCTCGAGCAAACGGTGGCTCACGGCATTGAAGATCGAACGCTGATCCTCAGTCACAAAGCCCGACGCGGCCATCGAAATGTATGCTTGATGCACATCGTCCAAATCCGGTTCGCTTGGCGGAACGATCTCCGCACTAGCGATGCGCCCGTAAAAGCGCGTCTCCATCACTGTGCGAGTTCCAATAATTCCGATCCGTTTGAGACCGCGCGTTTCGATGGCCCGGCTCACTTCGGCGATCATATCAACGACGGGAAGCCGGGATACGGCCTTGAAATCGTCGATACAGAAATGTCCGGCAATCGATGTGATGCCGACACATTCGGCCGCTGCCGAAACAAGACGGTTTGTGAGCCGGGTATATATGGCGGTCTGCGCGGCGGCGTCATTCCTGGCCAGATTGCTCAGGAGCGTTGGCGTGTCGGCATGCACAATGGTCAGCTCCAGCGTCGCGTTCTTCCTGGCAAACGTCGAAATCAATCGCCGGTAGTAAAAATCCGTTGCACCAGGGCCGATCCCTCCAATAAGGCCGATATGCATTTCGCCAACCCCCATCACCGATCATATAGAGTTGAGCGCTGCTCGATGTGTTTAGAAGTGGATGGCCGGATAGCTTCCGAGTGGTCGGCAAACAGGAACTAATCCGGCCGGCTATGGCCGAATAACGGGGCAGATCAAAGTCCTTAACGGAGATTTTCGGTTGGATGTGGCCACTACCCCAATTAACGTTGGTCGGATCTTTGAGCAAGCGTTCATGCAGATCGCGATGCGGAGCAATTTCATATATGGTGGTGGGTGTCTCCTGCGAGAATCTTCCATCTGCATGCAAATAGGTCGACTTCCCATGTCAAAAACGCGATTTCTTATCCGCACCATGGCTCTGCTAGCGGTTTTCTGCCTGGCCGGCAACCTGTTCGTTTTGCCCTGCTCCGCTGCTGCGGACGATCCGGAATTGGGCTCGCTGAACAAGCCGGAGCGGCTGGAGTGGTTCCGCGATCAGGGTTTTGGCCTATTCATCCACTGGAGCGTAGACAGTCAGCTTGGCGTGGTCATCAGCCACTCACTCGTCGGCGCATCTCCGGAATACACTGACCGCTTCTTCGGACAACTACCCAAGACCTTCGATCCGCACGATTTTCATCCGATGGATTGGGCTCGGTTGGCGCATCTGGCCGGCGTTCGATACGTTATGTTCACGACCAAGCACCATTCCGGCTTCGCGATGTTCGACACGGCAACGACCCCCTTCGGCATCATGAATACGCCCTTTCATCGCGATATCACGAAGGAAGTCTTCGACGCATTCCGTTCCGAAGGTATCGCCACCGGCGTTTATTATTCGCCCGATGATTTTTGGTGGCTTCACCAGCACGGCAAGACGATCGAGCGCGGGGTTCCCGGCGTCCAGCCGCGTAATAACCCAGGCCTAATGGAATACGACCAGACCCAACTCCGCGAGTTGCTGACGCACTATGGCAAAATTGATGCGCTTTTCCTTGACGGCGAAGCGGTCGGCCTTCGCGATCTTGCATGGAAGCTGAATCCTGATACCATCGTGACCCGCGGAGCAATCAAAACACCGGAGCTCACAGTCCCGGGGATGCCGCTGCCGGGCGCGTGGGAAACCTGCATGACCATGGGCACCGCGTGGCAATACCAGCCGCAGAATGAGCACTACAAATCAGGAGGCGAGCTGATTCGCCTCCTGATCCAGACACGCGCGAAGGGCGGCAACTTCCTGCTCAATGTGGGCCCTAAGCCGAACGGCGAACTTCCTATTGAAGAAGAGGAGCGCCTGCGCGAAATAGCCCTCTGGATGTTCGTGAACTCCGACGCAATTTATGCCGTGCGGCCATGGGTCATCACCAACGAAGGAGACATCTGGTTCACGAAAAAGAAAGATAGCCCGACACTCTACGCCAGCGTCGAATCCGACACACCGTGGCCGCGCGCGACCTGGAAGGAATTCACGCTGCATTCGGTCCGCGCGACCGACAAGACCGAAGTAAGCGTGCTCGGTCAGAACGACCAGGTGGTCGAGTACCACCCCGAAATCAATCCCAAATCCAGCTGGCACCAGGAAAAGGACGGCCTCCATGTGCGGGTGATGCAGACACAACGCCTGCAGGACAATTTTCGCTGGCCAAACCCGGCTGTGTTGAAGATTACGAACGTCGAGCCGGCTTTTACTCCGCCGCACGTACAGACCAGCGGGTCAGTCGCCGAATCATCCGGCCAGCAGGAGACGCTGCGGGGCGAGGTGCTCGATATGGGCGACAGCTCATCGCTCCAGGTCGGCTTTGAATACCGTCCGATTCTCGGTGAAGACGTCAATTCGCGTTCCTCGGCCTGGACGGCGACGCCGGCACAGACCATCTTGAAGCCCGGCCCTTTCACGGCCCATATCGACGGCCTCTCCGCGAAAGGTGCATACGAGTTTCGCGCCGTCATTCACCAGTATCCGTCTGAGCAACGCACCTGTTGTGCCATTTGGTTTCGTGGTGGACTTGAGTCATGAGCGAAGCGGCAGTAGTGCGAAAGCGGCGGAGTCGGGTCGAGGTGCAGAGGCTGGTTGCAGAGTATGAAGCCAGCGGGTTGACGCGGGATGGGTTCTGTCAGCAACGAGGCTTGTCGTTAGCGACATTGGATAAATACCGGCGACGCGTGCATCCTGGACCGCGATCGGTCTCCGGTCCCATGCTTCCCGTGGAAGTGTTTTCGCGCACTTCGGAACAAGCAAGTAGCCATGCCGATAGTGGTGGTGTGCTGGTGGTTGAGTCGCGAAGCGGGCGCCGGATCGAAGTGCGCCGTGGATTCGATACGGGGACATTGGAGCGCCTTCTGACCATATTGGACAGGGCGTAGGCGGTGTTCGGGTTCGGACCGGCGACGCGGATTTACGTGGCTACTGGCGCCACCGATATGCGCAAGGGATTCAACGGTCTTTACGGTCTGGTGCGCGACCGGCTGGAATGCGATCCGACGAGCGGCCATGTTTTTCTGTTCACAAATGCGCGGCGCAATCGCCTGAAGCTGGTCGTCTATGACGGAAGCGGGCTTTGGGTATGTGCGAAAAAATTGGACGGCGGGAGATTTCGTTGGCCGGAGAGAGACAGCACGGTGAAGAAAATCGTGTTGAGCCACGAAGAGCTGGCGTTGCTGTTGGGGGGCATTGATCTGACTCAAACGCGGCCCCGAAAGTGGCATCGTAAGCCTCCGGCCGAAGAACCAGCAGAGTCACTGAAAACCGCATGAACACTGGATATTTCGCTCGTTTTCTCGATCGCTTTCTGCTATTCAAGAAGCATCGTGAGCACGCCCTCTGAGCCCACTCTTGCCCCGCACTCGGATCCCTTCATGGCCGAAGTGATCGCGCAACTGGAGAAGCAAGTCGAGTCGCAGAAGAAAGAGCTCGAATACGCGCGGTTGAAGATTCAGGTGCTGGAAGAGCGGCTTCGGCAGCAGCGGATTGCCCGCTATGGTCCGGGCAGCGAGAAGTTGAGCAACCTGCAATTGGAGTTGTTGGAAGAAGAACCCACACTGAGCCGCGATGAGGTTCAGGCAGAGAGCGAGCGGGAGCCGGTGGCCCCGCCGTCTGCCACAACGGGCAAGAGGCAAGGTGAACCGCATCCTGGCCGCCAAACGTTGCCGGCGCATCTGCCCCGTGTAGAAAAGGTGGTGACGTGCACGCCCGCGCAGTGTGTCTGCACCCTCTGCGGAGGCGAGACGAAGGTGATCGGTTATGAGACCAGCGAGGTCCTCGATGTTAAGCCCGCCGAGTACTTTGTGGAGGTGACCAAACGCGAAAAGCGTGCCTGCAAAAAGTGTGAGGAGCAGGGCGTGGTTGCGGCGCCGCTTGCCGCGCGCATCATCGACAAGAGCCTGGTGTCGGACCGCGTCATCATCGATACGATCGTCAGAAAATATGCGGACCACTGCCCGGCGTATCGACAGAGTTCGATTCTGAAGAGGGACGCCGGCATCGAGATCAGCCGAGCGACCATGTGCGGTTGGATCATGCGGGCAGGTGACTTGCTGATCCCTGTTACCGGCGCCATGCGCAGTGAGTTACTGGCCGGAAGCTACATCCAAGCCGACGAAACACCGGTAGATGTGCAGACCCACGATGGCCGCGGAACGAATCACCAGGCATATCTGTGGCAGTACGGAACTCCGGGCGGAGCGACGGTGTTCGATTTTCGCATGAGCCGCGGGCGCGAAGGCCCGGCCCACTTCCTGGATAAATTCGAAGGCCTACTGCAAACCGACGCGTATGTCGCCTATGATCGCGGGGTCGGCGGAACGAACATCGTGCACGCCGCCTGCTGGGCGCACGCGCGAAGGCGATTTATCGACGCGGTGAAGCTCAACAAGCAAGATGCCGCCTCGATCCGGGCGGTGGAACTGATGGACGAGTTGTTCGCGATCGATGCCCAGGCGCGCGACGACAACATGGACCACGCCCGCCGCCATGCTCTCCGACAGGAGAAAGCTCCGCCTTTGCTCGACCAGATCCGCAGTCACATCCTGGCGATGAGCAAGACGGTGCTGCCCAAGAGCGCCGCGGGCCAGGCCTCGAGCTACGCGCTGGCGATCTGGACACGACTTACACGCTTCCGCGACTATCCAGAACTGGAACTGAGCAACAATCTCGCCGAGAATTCGATGCGTCCCATTGCCTTGGGCCGATCCAACTGGATCCATATCGGCAGCGAACACGCCGGTCCACGCATCGCGGCAATCTTCTCCGTTGTTGAAAGCTGCCGCCGGCTCAACATCCCGGTCCGTGATTACCTGGCGGCCATCCTTCCAGGACTTGCAAACGCGCCACTCCAGCGCATCGCAGAACTTACCCCTGCCACCTGGGCTGCGAGACATCCGCACTTGTCAACCGTGGGTTTGCTCTGACGGATACATTCACCATCCGCTGCTGTCGCTCTACGGCGCGGAGATCGCCATGAAGCGTTAGCCTCCAAAGACCCCGAATACAGCGATGGGGCAACCTCATTCACCGCTGCAGGCAACAACTTTGAGCTGGCGCTAGCTTTCCAGATGGGCCCATTTTCTCCAGAATTGGCCTACGGGTCCCTGATACTGCCGACCAGGTGCGCTGGGTTGAGCGGTTTGCAGCAGCACGGCAGGTTCCTTGAAAGTCTGGTTTTGAGTAACTTGCCTGATAATCGTCTGGTAAACAGATGAAGTTACTCAAAACCCCGTTTCTGGGGAAGTTCGAGCAGTCGAGTTTCTTAGAACGCCATGGAAAGACGCTCAAGCAATCGCCTGATGCTTTTCCAGCTGGTTTTTGACCGCCGCTCTTTCAAGTCGCTCACCAGAGCAGCGCGTTTTTGCTGTTCATTGAGTAGCAACGGAATATCCAGTTTGCAGTCGGTACGTTGCCACCCATTCGCGTCAATGGAATCGATTCGTTCTTGCATTGTTCTGAGCACGTCGTCGAGGAATGAATACACGGCCGACCTGAACTGCCCTTCGCCGATAGTGAATTCTCCCTGCGGTGTCGACCAGATGCCCTCTGGATTGTTGCCGGCTGGCTCCCAGCGGATCGAGACGTCATCTCCAGTTCGCCAGAAATGAAAAAGAGGACCGTTGGTGAGATACATCGTATCCACCGAGCGGTTCTGGTACCAATCCATTGCAGTAACACATAGGCTCCTTCGTTCGTCTGGATTCTTGGAGCTGTCGATCCACTTCTCAGCCCGAGCGAACCAGTTGCCATTAGAGACTAAAGCAGCAACATCAGAAGGCACAGGCTCAAGGGCCGCCGGGAGTACTGACTGCAGATCTTCGAAGAGTCGGGCGACTTGATAGTCAACATGGGGCGAGGCAAGACCCCAGCGCTTTGCCTGCTCGTCGGTGTACCGCAGTACTTCGCCCAACGGAGTCGATATCCAGTACCGTCCCGAAGTCAGACCAAACCAATGCAGCTTGCGGTCCTCACCTTCTCCCCAGGGCTCAATGGCTTCGATTGCATCCAATTCGAAACAGAACCGCATATGCGTATAACGGTACATCATTGCGCTACCAGCCAAGTGACGCATTCATGTGCCTGCGAAGTCTCGTTTTCGGTATGTTCCCCAGCCGAAGGGCTAGGCAGGAGCAATTTACCGAAAACCCCGTTTTTGAGGCACTTCGATAAGCCACAACCGCCGAATCCTCGACGCAGGCTTCACGATGACGGCTGCGGTGGTGCCGCTTCCGGCCTCCAGGAAGCACCCTGCAAGCTCAGGCTGCTGGCACTCCGGCGATGGCCTTGTTCTGCAGGACGCGCACCACAACGCGGCGGTTCGCTGCCTGGCCTTCCACAGTCTTGTCAGTGCCCACCTGCTCGCTTTCGCCCATCGCTCCGGGGGCAAGCATTCTGGTAAGAGGAACCTTGCCCTGCTGAAGCAGAATATCGCAGACGTTCTGCGCCCGCTCCCGACTGAGCGTCTGGTTCACCTGCGGGCTGCCCACGGCCGAGGCATAGCCCTTTACCTCGATCATGTAGCCATCGACCTTGTTTGTGTTTTGAGCCAGCGTCGTGATCTGGGAGATGTACTTGGGATCCACCTTGGTTTTGCCGTTGGCGAAGTAGATGGTGACTTCGTCCATGATGTAGTAGTCGTCAAGCTGGCCGAAGCGGGCGATAGCGGCGTCTATGGCGGCTTTGTTGGCTGCGATGGCTTGCTGGTGCTTCTGCAGAGCCTCATTCTGTGCCTGCAACTCGGCGTTGTGCTTCGCGAGTTCTTCCTGATTCTTTTGCACCTGCTGATTGGTATCGTGCATGCCGGCTGCGATTGCTTTGGCGTTCTTCAGGTCGCTGCCTTTGAATCGTACTTTGCTGGCGACGAGCACGTTCTGGTTGTTGTAGTCGCCTTCCACGGAGACGGCGAGGCCCGGGATGAGCGCAGCCATGGACATCTGCTTGCTGCGCGCTTTGAGCACACCCTCCACCTGGCCCACGTCAGTGCTATCCATGAGCATGACGACCATGTTTGGGTCCTGGCTTGTGCTCAGGATGATGTCGGGGCCGCTGCGGCTTTTGATGATGCCTTTAACCTTCGTCGATTGAGCCGGGGCTGTTCCGGATGCGATGCCCAGAAACAACAGCGTTACGATATTGGCCATCCTGAGTAGACGAATTGCTTTCATTTTCCTGCTCCTTCCCGATGCTGATGTGGCGAACGCAGTCTTATTGAAGCTCAGACGACCGGGAGGGCGACATGAAGACACTGGTATTCACAGATGCTGACGTGAGAGTCCTCATCGCCTCCATGACGTTCTTGGCGCTGCTGGCGGTTCTATTGGTACCTGATAGCTGCTGGCACTTTGCGTGTCTCCCCGGGCTGTCGGGTTTTTGCTTTTTCCTCCGGCGGCATACCGTTGGAGCACGTAGCCGGCAGATTTTTCATCTGCTTGGCAAAAAATCTTATAGCTGATAGTCGCGGGCCGCAGCGTTACCCAGTAGCTGGTGGACGAAAGCAGAGGCTTCCTCTGCGTGAGCATCTGGTTCTCCATAATCTTTACGCCGCAGAGCAGGTTGTTCTCGGGTTGCAGGATGGTTCGGGCTGGGTCTTTTTCCGGTAACGTCCGAATCGGTGACTGCTTCATTCCGACACTCCTCCTTTTGAATTGAAATCCTCCTGTCTCAAACGGGCCCCGGAGCCGCTGCGGAGAGGGAGACCTTGGGGCAGTTGCCGCTTACAGAATCCGGAAGTACTAGGAACACTCTTGTACCGTGCGGGTGAGTTAGCGAACCAGCTACCTCAACTATTCAAGGCCAATGCGGGGCACTTTGCCACTCGGGAAATCCCTAGGATCAGGGCAACGCGCCGACGATCACGCGGGCCGGGGAACTCCACAAAATCTATACCCAAGAGCGAGTCTTCCTCGAAGCCCCGATCTCAGTTGGCGATAAATCTCGAGTGCCGTATCGACGGTGCTCCGCGGGCAGAGGTTGGTGGCGTGGTTGCGTCTGCGGGGCATTGTGGATACGGCGATTTGTACTAGACCGTGTCGGCATTTGGCAGGACAATTGCCTTATGGGGATTCATTGCATTGCAGCAATTTCGTGCCGACTCCGACATCGACTTGTGCAGAAGGGTTCTGATCGCGGCGCTCGCTCTGATGAGGCGACGCTTACGAAGTGCCCGTAAAGTCAGGTTATCGGTAAGTTCAAGAAGCCGCTGGCCGACGGAGTATCGGCCTGGGCTGACGCCGGTGGCCGGGTTCCTACCCCGGATCCATCTGCCTGGCCCGAGGCTCACTGGCGATGTGGCGATGGATCCGCCGCATAAACAGAAATGCCGGTATCCAAACCACGGTGGGGCCCGTTCAAACCCTGGCTACAGATCAGACACTGGCGAGTGAACCGGCGGGTTACGCCTTCTTGTCTTGCGGAGCTGAGCCGGGCATGAGCGGCTCCAGTGCCTGGATCAGGGCGTGGTTGCCGAGGCGGCCCTTGCCTTCTTTCTGCAGGCGTGCGTAGAGCTGGCGGATGATGCCGGTGGCGAGCAGCGGAACGCCGAGTTCACCGGCGTATTCAAGGACCAGGTTGAGGTCCTTTTGCTGAAGGTCGATCATGAAGCCGGGCTGCCAGTAGTTGTCGAGGACCTGGGGAGCGCGTTTTGAAAGCATCCAGCTGCCGCCGGCTCCGGATTCGACGGCGGCGACGGCTTTCTTCAGATCTAATTCGGCTGCGCGTCCGAAGAGCAATGCCTCGCTGACGGCGAGCATGTTGACGACCACGAGAATCTGATTGAGCAGCTTGGTGACCTGGCCCTTGCCTGCGGGGCCCATGTGGGTGATGCGCGTGCCGATGGCTTCGAGGAAGGGACGGGCGCGGTTGAAGTCGTCTTCGGTTCCTCCTGCCATGACGGCAAGGGTGCCTTGCTGCGCGCCTTCACTGCCGCCGGAAACGGGCGCGTCGATGAAGCCTATCCCTTGTTCACGAAGTGTGGCGGCGATGTCTTCGGTTGCCTTGGGGCTGATGGTGCTGCAGTCGATGACCAAGCTGCCTTTTTTCAGGCTGGGAGCGGCGCTGTCCTTTCCGAATAAGACCTGCTCGACGTCACTGGTGTTGGTTACGCAGAGCATGAGGACTGATGAGGATGCTCCGAGGTCTTTGAGGGTTTTCGCGTGCTCGATCTTCAGGGACTTTGCGAGATCTTCTGCTTTGCTTTCGGTGCGGTTCCATATGCGGACGGTGTGGCCCTTTGCGGCCAGGTTCCGCACCATTCCTGAGCCCATGATTCCGAGTCCTACGAATCCGATTGTTTCTGGCATACGGGTATGACCTCACAGGTCGGACGGATATGTGCCTCGAGTAGATGGCCGCCGTGTGCAATACCGTCCTTGCCGATTACGGCATGCGCATGCACAACCGGCTTTTCCGTCAGCACCACGGTGTAGTGCTCGGAAAGCCGATCGGCGATTTTTTGCCAGATGAAATGCGTCTGAGGATATCCATGCAAAAGAAGCAGTGGAGGGCCGGCACCTCTTCTCAGGCTGTGAATCGTATCCGCTTGCGTTGCTATTTCTTCGACTATGAAACTCTCAAATGCCATTCCAACACATCCAGACTGTTCAGTGCGGCTCCACGATCAACCAGGCGCGCAGTAGTCTGCTGGATGCGTTTGGCACGACGGGGTTGCCCAACCGGCCACGATTAATACAAATCAGCTTTGGGTAATGCTTTTCGGTTCCGCCACATGATTTGGTCAAAGACACGTTCCCACCTCATCATTTAGCACTCGTGCCAACCGAAGACCAGCCAAGGCGAGCTGTCGGTCTACTACGGGCTGCTCCCGGTCACAGTAGGCTTCGTCAATGACGGCGCCAGGCTCAACCCATACCGCTTTCGCGAGGCTGAGGGATTCATTTGCCCACTGCTCCGGAGCCTCTGCGCCGGCCTGCAGATGCTGTTCTGCGATCATGGTCTCCAGCGCTGGCAGCGTAACGATGTTCACGAATGCCAGTGTGCTTTTATGAGGTCAGTATCCCAAACACCATGAAGTTCACAGGCGTAGTAGCCACACTGCGTAGAACCAAAGAACTCAACAGGCACACCGTTCCGCCGCGCGCATCCGCGATGGCATGGAAAGGCTGGTGAAGATCGCCAACGAAATTCGATATGCCCGCTCCAGTCGGGGCGAGGCCGACTCCTCCGGCCGATTCGGACGAAGAAGCCGAGATTCTTGCCGAAATCAATGAGAATGAGGAAACGGAGGAAGAGGACCAGGCCTTTGTCGCTTCGTAGTTCTCCCTGGCAAATGGCCACGATTCTGCCACCGTTGCCGATCACCTTAGCTACAGGAGTCATTTATGCGAATTCCTGATATCGGCAAATGTACTCGGCGCGCAGTCCGGAGACGGAACCGATCGGTAAAAACTAGCCGACTTGTCGTTTCTGATCGGTCGTTGATGAGCGCATTGGCGGAGATAACCGGCCAACCTTGCGAGACTCGCTGGTGAGCGGAGACCCTGATCTGGCGCGGGGTTGAGAGGTGTTCTATTATTCTTCAGCTGGGTTTCTTACCGTTTGGCGAGGTCAGCGCAACTCGCAATAACGGACTCACCAGTAGCGGCGGCAGACTGGAACTCATTTGGACAGAGCTTCGGACTTCCAGGAGCCAGCCTGGGCCCAAAAGCCACACCTGCAGCGGAGATCGCAACTCGAGTAACCGAGAGCTTTGGAAGGACCGATGGTTATCTCAGCCAACCTAGAGCAACATCGCCTGCGACGAGCGCAATATTTTACACACCATTAGAACGGGAAGCGATTGGCCGGTTATGGCGATAATGCATCAAATGAAAGTCGATCGCTTTCAGCGAAGGGATCTTGTCTTTCAATCTCTCGATATGAAGTAGGCGCTAAACCACACCGGCCAATAGGGGACATAGATGTCGCCAGCAGTGGCGCTCCGGGGGAGATGTCTGCCTGGCTATTGGGAGCGCTAACCTTCTCGCAAGGCCTGCATGGGGTCCATCCTGCTCGCGGCCAGGGCAGGCAGATAGCATGCCAATGCCGCCACCAGAAGCAGGACCGCTGAAGCTCCCATCAAACTCAGCGGATCCGCAGGGCTGAGGCCAAACAGCATTCTTGAAAATGCGCGTCCGACCAGCAGGGAGATCGCCAGGCCGAAACCGACGCCGAAGCCCACCGGCATCATGCCCTGCTGTAGCACGAGCCGCAGAACATCGGAACGCGAGGCGCCGAGAGCCATGCGGACTCCGATTTCACGCTGCCGACTGCTCACCGAGTACGCAAGGATGCCGTAGAGGCCTACGCTGACCAGGGCCAGGGCCAGCAACCCGAAGATACCCAGCATGCCAAGCACGATGCGCGCATTCCACAGCACCTGATTCACGAGCTTTGCGCCTGTCCGGACATCGGTGACCTCGACTTTGGGGTCGACGTCCCTGATCCCGCGCTGAACCTCCACGAGCACCAGCGAAGGATCAGCTGCGCTTCTTACATAAAGGTTCGAGCTTCCTTCGGGAGTCTGACGGAGCGGAAGGTAGAGGCAGGGCTGAGGCGCTTCGCCCAGAGTCGTGTAGTTGCTTGTCTTGACGACGCCTATGATCTGGCGTCTAACGGTGTCACCGGAAAGACGGAGGTGGTTCCCAACAGCGTTGCCGTTCGGCCAGTATCTCCGCGCCAGATCTTCATTGATGACGACGACGGGTAGCGATCCCTCCTGGTCTCCTTCGGTGAATGCTCTTCCCTGAAGAAGAGGAATCTGCATGGTTTTGAAGTAGTCCACATCGATCGTATTTGTCACGGTGCTGATTGTTTCAGACTTCCGCCGCTGCTCCTGTCCCTCGATGAAGACGCCGCGCGAAGCGCTCGACCAGAACGGCATATTGGACGCCCAGGTGACGGCCTGAACGCCTGGGACTCTTGAGACGCGGTTCTCGACTTCGCGATGAAAGGCTTTGAGCCGCACCACGTCGTGATCTTGCTGCTGTGGATTCATCATGAACACGGCGAGATGCCGGTCATCGAATCCCGGATCAATGTCGTAGGCGCGCTGGACGGCGCGAAGAAAGAGCGAGGCTGCAATCAGCGATACCAACGAAAACGCAACCTGACCGGCAAGCAGCGTCTTCTGGAAGCGGGCGCTACGGCCGGATGGTCCCGCGACATGGGTCTCTTCCTTGAGACTCTCGACCAGGCCCGTCTTCGAGGCTCGCATGGCAGGCACAATGCCAAAAATGAAACCTGTAGCGAGTGACAGGAGTAAGGCAAAAAGGAAGACCGTGCCGTCGAGCTTCGGATCGGCGAGATTGCGAGCATACTCAGGCGGGCGGAAGGACCAGAGGAAGCGGCAGCCTTCGTAGCCCACGCCCAGACCGGCAATGCCACCAAAGAGGCCGAGGAGCACACTCTCCGTCAGAAGCTGGCGGACGAGGCGTCCGCGGCTGGCGCCGATGGCCAGACGAACGGCGATTTCCTGCCGGCGGCTCACCGCCCGCGCCATGAGCAGGTTGGCAACGTTCGAGCAGGCAATCAGCAGCACCAAGCCTACGATGAGCAGCAGCACTGTGCTTACCAGGGCCAAGCCGCGCTCGCCGCCCGAGCTGGAGAACAATGCGGTGGTCACTGGCTCCACAGAAATGGTATGCCCTGCATTCGCATCCGGATATTCCTGCCTTAACGCAGCCGCCAGCGTTTGCAGGCTGGTCTCCGCCTGGCTGCGGCTGGCTCCCGGCTTCAGCCGCGCGATACCCTGAAAGAGGGGTTTTCCGCGCTCGCGGAGGACATCCTGGAGCTCAATGGGCAGGACCTGCTGAGCCATGGTCGCCGGAAGCCACACATCCGGTCCGAAGACGGCGCTGACCCCGAGGAATCCCTGCGGAGCGACACCAACCACCGTGAAAGGGACGCCGTTGACCTCAAGGGTCTTTCCGATAATGTCCGCAGCGTTGTTGAAGCGGTTTTTCCAGGCGCCGTAGCTCAGCACGGCAACGGGAGCGGACCCTGGCGTGTTGACCTCGCCGGGAAGAAAGAATCGACCTTTTGCTGGTGTGAGGCCCAGCGTTTCAAAGTAGCCATCTGTGACAAGCTGCCCGAAGAACCGTTCCTGCTCTGTGCCCTGGACCAGAGTCATCGGCATAGGCGGCGAGAACCCGGCGAGTCTGCTGAACACGGCGTTTCTGGCCTGGTAATCCTTGAGATTCAGATAGGAACTCGGAAGGAGGCTGCTGTACTGCATTTGATTCTTCAGGTCTGTCGTGTAGAGGGAGACAAGGCGGGAAGGATCCTGAGCAGGAAGCGGATGGAGCAGCAGAGTGTTCACCACCGTGAAAACGGTCGTGCTTGCACCGATGCCCAAGGCCAGGGCCAGAATGGCAAAGATGGCAAAGGCCGGCGCTCTCGCCATACTGCGCAATCCATATTTCAGGTCGCGCAGAAGGTCAGCAAGCAGATTGCCCGAGGGCGATGCTGCCGGCGGCGGCACCGTCTGCTTGTACCTGCGCTCGCCTGGCGGCAGCGCGGCGGCGAGAAGCTCGCTGCACTCTAACTCCTCGAGTACTTTCCGACGCGCTTCGGGCTGGCTGCTGCCGGACGCGAGCAGATTCCTGTAGCGGTCTTCGAGCTGCTGGCTCAGTTCTTCGACGATGGCGGTCTCGCGGGCCGGCTCAATATGCAGATCCGCGAGGTGCCTGCTTATCTCCTGTTTCCAGTCAGGCATGTTCCACCCCCATGAGCCGGCTCATTTGCCTCGATAGATTCCTGGCAGGTCCGGCGCTCCGGCAGAGCGGCCCTCGATCAGCTTGCAGAGGTCATAGCCGTGACAGCGCCTGCTGTTCCGGCAGTGACAGGATCAACTTATTCGAGCATTGGAAGGAGGCGCGTGCCGTAAAGAAGAGTAAAGCCAAGTAAAGTCTTGTAAACCTGCAGTCGTCGCTTGAGGCTGGACGAGAATGGCAACAGATCTGGGTTCGCGGCGGTCTGTTGGCTACTCTTCTGGTCAACTTCCTGTTTGCCCGTCAACCGCCCCGAACTCCGACGTCCGGAAATTTCTCGGCCCGCAGTGTTCGCTGAGTGAGTTGGCGATTTTGCGTGAATCCAGAAGGATTCCCAGCGACATGGGCGTTTGTGGGTACCTACCTATGAAAATTGGCCTGAGCTCGGCCCAATCTTCGCCAACTTGGAGCATATTGTTACTGAATGGAGTAGGCTTCAATCGAACGATTTTTCACTGACGCCTTCGGGCCATTGGAAATGATCATCGAAGCGCGCTCGTTCGGGGGCCCGATTTAGAAGACCACTCAACGAGAAGATCACATGGAAGATCAAAGTATCGCGTTTCATCAACCAACCGACACAGGTCCGTCTTACTGGGGACCGGGCGACCGTTACACCTTCCTGGTCACCGGCGCCCAAACAACGGAGCCTATTCATCCATAGAAGGGATCATCCCTTCCGGAGGCGGGCCGCCGCTGCACATTCACCATCGCGAGGAAGAGAGTTTCTACCTTCTCGAAGGCACTCTCGAGATCGCTGGGCGAGAAAAAGATCAACGCCACGACCGGAGACTTCGTGCAAATCCCTCGCGGAACCGTCCATAGATTTCAGAACGTGGGAGCACGGCAGCCAAGATGCTGCTCTTTTTCTCGCCTGCCGGGATGGAAAAGTATGAGGAGGTGTTGGAGCCGGTTCAGGACCGCTCTTCCGCCATTCCACCAATTACAGAAGCAGTGATTGTCCGGCTGATGAACGCAGGTCCAAAACATGTATTGGAGTTTGTGTGATGCCCAGCATGGAAAAGGGAGCACGGTCACAACTACAGCGACGACGCAACTCTCTCCACGTCGCTAGCTTCCTGATCGTTGTCACTCTCCTGATGGCGGGCTGCTCGTCTGGGCCAACTCCATCGACGCCTCCCGCCTCACCCGGCACCAGCGGGACCACACCGCCTGCGTCTGGACTCAAGCAGATCGACCAGGCTGCGCTGCAGACCATGCTCGACAAGACCGCTAGGGAGCTTCTGATCCCTGGTGCGGTGATTCTCCTGCGCACGCCCCAAGGGGAGTTTACGGTCACCTACGGCACCACGTTATTGGGCGCAACAACCCCGCCCCGCGCCGACACCCACTTCAGAGCCGCGTCCAATACCAAGACGATGACGGCTGCGATCATCATGCAACTGGCCCAGGAGAACAAGCTCAGTCTCGATGATCCCGTATCGAAGTACGTCTCGGGCGTGCCCAATGGCGACCACATCACCATCGCCGAACTGCTGGAGATGCGCAGCGGCCTCTACAACTACACCAATGCCGCCGTAATCTGGGAGAACATGGACCGTCATCCGTCCAAGGTTTGGTCTCCGGCCGAACTGCTGGCCATTGCGTTTGCGCACCCGCCCAATTTTCCGCCCGGTGCAGCTTTCGAGTACAGCAACACCAACTACGTGCTGATCGGCCTGATCGTTGAAAAGGCCGGGGGAAAGTCTCTGGCCCAGGCGATGCAGGACCGGTTGTTCGGACCGCTGCGTTTGCAGGACACCTTACTCCCCGCCAGCGCCGTGAACACCATCCCCGATCCCTACTCGCACGGCTACCTGTACGGAAGTGCCTCTGTCGCCATGGTGGGCACGCCTCCTTACTCGCCCCAGGTCCAGGCCTCTGCCCGGGCCGGCACTCTGCTGCCAAAGGACTACACAGGCTTGAACCACTCCTTCGCTGCAGGGGCCGGCGGTGTTATCTCCACTGCCAACGATCTCGCCACCTGGATCCAGGCGCTGGTTGCCGGCCGCGTGCTCAACGCCACGTATCAGCGCCGCTGGCTCGACAGTCCGCAGCCCGAAGACCCGAACAAGCCCGACGGTCAACAGTACGGGTATGCCATCGACAAACTGCGCTGGGGACCGAACACGATCTATTTTCACGGTGGCGAGACCGCCGGCTACAACTCGTTCATGGGCTACGACCCCGGCAACCAGGTGACGCTCGTGGTCTGGACCAATCTGACCGTATCGCTCGACGAAAAACAGACAGCCAACGCCCTCATGTTGGAGGTGCTCGATCAGATCTATGTACTGTCACCGCTGACGCCTGCCCAGGCCTTCAAACGCGAAAAGTAACCCGCCTCATATTGCTCAATGTGTGCAGTCATTCAATCCAAAATATGTGCTAGAGCGAAGAAGCCTGCCGTGAAGAGAAGTTTGCAGGCCATCGGTGACCGAGAAGTAGGAATTTGCAACTCTAGAGCCGGGCTGACCACTCGAGAGATTGGTACCGAGATAGTCGGCCAGTGTCTAGGAATAATCAATCGAACACTCACAGCCTGTCCGCGGGACACAAGCGCGTTTTTCAGGACCGATCCGGTCGCGGCCACCTCCGACAAGTGCATTCGCTATTGGCCGTGAAGGGCGAAGTTACCGAAAATGCGACTTTACAGACACTCCGGCGTAGGCTTCGTTGGGCGGCGTGATCGATCACTTCCTACTTGTCGTTCCTAGGACTTGTCGCTCCTAATCAGACCTCGATGACTCGGCGATGTTTCACCAGTCTAGGGATTTCCCCAGTGGCAAAATGCCGAGTATTCCTTTTGAATAATTGTGTGAGCTAGGCCGGGGGGACTGATTCCTTTGTCGATTCCAAATGATGCCCTCGGTTCACTCGCCCGTCGGGAGTACGTTCGGCTTCTATGTGGGACAGCTCACTGGTCAGGTGTTTACCTTTGGCGTGATCGCCCTCTACTAAGAACAGGAAATCCTTAAAGAGAGCACTCTGAGGCGCCCGGGAACCGCTGCGAATCAGGTCATAGCGCTCATTGCACTGTCGATGAGTGTAATCGCGACATTGCAACAGTTAACGAAAAAGAGGTCGAAGGGAACCTCCCTTTCTTGTATCCAATTGCAACCCCGCTGAGAATGTCTCAAGTGCGACATCGGCGGTCCGAATCCAAAGGATTCACAGGAATTCAGTTCGCGGTGCGGTTGGCCGTCGCAGGAAGTCGTAACCGAGCAATTTCAAGGAGAACAGATATGGCAACCCAAGTGATGACAGGCGTGACACAAACAGAGAACGATTGGGAAAAACCACAGGCAATGGCGATCCCGAAAGAGGGATATTTCAAATACGAGCAGGGAAAGTATGGCCCGATCTTTCCGAGAACACCTGCCAGCTACGGGTTTTCGCTGGTCGCGAAGGTCAAACCTAACCGGGAGCAGGCGATTCGCGATTACGGGAAGAAGATAGAAGAGGCGGTGAAGGCCGACCCGTCGTTCCTCGCCTCACTCAAGCTCCATTACCTCCGCTGGGTCTTGTTCGACGTCGGCGGGGGATTGCACTTCATGTATCAAGGGATCTTCGACACCGATTTCGACAAATACGTCGATGACGCGGTAGCGGTCTTCAACAGGAGCGGCCTCAGCACCGTTTTCGAGAACCTCGAAGGGTTTCCGGAAGACTGGAGGAATCCTTCGGCGTTCGCTAAGTTCGCTCATGAACACCAGTGTCCGAGTTTCCTGGAATATGGGGAATATCCGTATGTGAGCGGCGATGAGATCAAGAAGGCTCTCAAAATAAAGGAGGCTCTGGGGCAGATGCTCGATCAGATGCAATAGGAGTTTGCCATGACGGATGCCTACGACCTTGTCGCCATCGGAGCGGGTCCGGCGGGGGAGAGCGCTACCGAGTTAGCGTCCTTCTTTGGCCACCGCTCCGCGGTCATCGAGAGGGCCCGTCCAGGTGGAACGGTGACGACCACCGGCGGAGCGCCAACGAAGACGCTTCGCGAAGCGGCCCTCTATTTCTCCGGGTTATCGGAAGGCGACGTCTACGGCGTCCGGATCGCTACACCGCCGGAGATCGCCACCGACATCATCCGCAAGAGAACGCGCGCCGTCTGCGATTTGTTGCAAAAAGTGACGGCGGAAAACATCGCAAACAACAACGTCGATTACATTGAGGGTTCAGCTCGACTCGATCAGGATTGCAGCGTCTTGGTCACTGCGGATGACGGGCGAAAACACAAGCTGCGCGCGAAAACGATCTTGATCGCGACGGGCTCTCGGCCATTTCATCCGGCAAATATCTCCTTCGACATCCCGGGCGTCTGCGATACGGATACGATCCTGAATCGCGGCCGGGTGCCGAAAGACATCGTTAGCGTTGGAGGTGGTCCGGTCGGCCTGGAATTTGCGACCATCTGTCATGCATTGGGAACAAAGGTGACGCTGCTTGACCGCGGAACGCGCCTGATGAGCATGATGGATGGCGAACTGTCGGATCGCATGGAAGAACTCTTCAAGAAGTGGGGCATCGCAATCTTGTTCGGTTCGACGTTGGAAAGCGTAGCCGCAAAGGGCGATTGCCAGGACGTGAAGCTCTCTAGCGGGGAAAGACTTTTCCCGGACACCGTCCTCTTTGCCGCGGGCCGTGTTGCGAATACAGAGGACCTGGGGCTTGAGACGGCGGGCGTTGCAAGGGATTCGCGGGGACGAATCGTTGTGGACGGAAATTTTCGCACCTCCGTCGAGGGCATCTACGCCGCTGGCGATGTCTTGAAGCCCACGCTGGCTTCAATCGCGATGGAGCAAGGGCGGGTGGCGATCTGTCATGCCTTCGGAATTCCATTCGAAGGGATCATCGATCCGTGTCCAGTTTCCGCAGTCTACGGCATGCCCGAGGTCTCCGGAGCCGGCCTCACTGAGGAGCAGTGTCGTGAAAGAGGACTCGACTATGAGGTTGGCCGTGCGAACCTCGATCTTACCCCTCGCGGCGCCATTGCCGGCCGCGGTGGACTCCTGAAGCTGATCTTTTTGAAGGCCGATCGCAAATTGGTCGGCGTTCATTGCATCGGTGATCTTGCTTCGGAAATCATCGGGATCGGTCAAATGGTTATTCGCTGCGGCGGCACGATGAACACCATTGCGAACATTTCCATGAACACGCCGACGTATAGCTATGCCTACAAGTATGCGGCATTTGACGGCTTGCGCCGGCTGGTTTCTCGCGAAAGGGAAGCCCTTGTTTGATGAATCCTTCGATGAATCCAAGGAGATGACACATGAGCGAAGCAACGCAATCCGGTCGAACTTACAACCAACTCCACGTGCCGCGAAAGTACGTGCCAGGAAAGCGCCGGTTCAGTGTTTATTGGGCCTGGAGCTATCCCTGGGAGGCAAATCGCGACGTCACAGAACTGGATAATCGTTTCTCGACGATGACTGAGGTTCGCCGTGTAGCGTGGCCGAACTATGAGTCGATTGAGTATTCGGAGCGGATGTTCTTGCAAGGCATCGCAGGAACGCTGGAACTTTTCCACCTGTCGTCTATGACCTTCCAGATCTTGGTCGGCGAGGTAACTGGTCAGCCCGTGGCCGTGTATCAGCGGATCGATCAGGCCGGGCAAAGATTGCCGATTGACGAACGGATACTCGCCGACACAGACACGCTCATGGTATTTGGCCTCGACCACATGGTGACCGAGCAAGAGGCCTCTCCTGACGAGATTGAAGCGTTGCGGAGCTTTCTTGCTCGCGAGGGCACCTGTCTGATCATCGGCCCTCACCATGACGTCGGCGTCTCACCGGATCTGAAGGAGCGGCAACTGGAGTATGCTCACCACGGTGATCCCCTTGTCCCGCGGCAGCAGCGATTTGGCAAATACACACGATCCGTCATGAAGGGACTCGGTGTGCCGGTTGAAAATCGGTATGGCCTGCGGCCGGCCACCATTCCGGGGACCACGCAAACCGTTCCCCTTTCAATCACCAACGACCTGGATACCCGCGGTTGGCTTACCGATGTGAAGACTTTCGTTTTCCACATGCATCTGCCGCATTATGCCGTGACGACGGAAGATCCTGGAGCTATTCGCGTGCTGGCGCGGCAACCGATCGATATGTCCAAGCCTCATCCTTTTGTCGAAGCCGGGAACCGCGAGTTCAATATGTTCCTCTGGATGCCGCCGAAGGGCGAACGCGCTGGCGACATATTGCTGGCAGATTCCACAATCTTCATGACATTGTTTGGCGGTGACGAAAGCCTGACGCACTTCTGGAAGAACCTCGCGAGCAAATGATGCAAATTGGCGGATTCCGGCCCGGGACTTTTAGTGTGGTCTGCGTGATGATCCTCAGCATGAGCAGTCAAGCCCAAAATCGTGGTGTCTACCCACTCGGCATGACTGCAACGAATTCCGGTGTCACGCCGGCACCCGGCTTTACCTACGTCAATCAGCTCCTGTTCTACTCCCGCGATCACGCCAAAGATGATGAGGGCGATACGCTACCGGTTACAGGAGAGAACTATGTCCTTATGGACATGAATACATTGGCCTGGGTGAGTAAGAAGAAGTTTCTTGGGGGAGCCAACTTCTCCGCGGTAGCGACTCTGCCATTCGCCAAGAACAATCTCACTTCGGACATTCAGGGAAAGATCAGTGGCGGAGGAGGATTTGCCGACTCATACTACATGCCGTTCATCCTGGGATGGAATCGCGAACGGGTTGCGATCCGCGCGATCTATGGTTTTCTTGCTCCCACCGGCCGCTTCGTCGCAGGAGGAAACGACAACGTTGGCTCAGGCTATTGGACGAACGCGGTGTCCTCAGGGCAGACGTTTTATCTGAAGGAGAACAAGCGCCTCATCTTGTCTACGTTCGAAATGTATGAATTCCATGGTACGCAGCAAGGTACGGACATCAATCCGGGAGAGACGTTTGATCTCGACTACTCGATGATGGGCTCGCTTCTGCGGACTAACTCTTTTCAACTCCAGGCCGGCTTGGTCGGGTTATGAGGCGCGGCAGACGACCGCAACGACCGGGCCGGGAATTTCTCAAGCAGCATCGATGGATCGCTATGCGGTCAACGCGCTCGGGTTCGCTGTGAACTCGGCCTTTCCGAAGCATAAAGCGTCTGTCGGGCTGAAGTACTTCAAGGAATTTGCGGATCGCTCTACGTTTCAGGGATATTCCGTGCAGCTTTCTGGTTCGATTAGTTTCTAAATGCTGGAAAGAGAGAAAAGCACATGGCATCAACGATTCTTGAACTCGATGACATTCAGAGCGGAGTGCTTCGTCCGCGGCCTACACCTTATGCGGCGACTTACGTGTTGTTTCGGATCGACGAACGCAAGGCGGGTCGCGAACTGATGGCCCGGTTGAACAGCGTCGTAGCCTCAGCTGCTCACCCCACAAGCCCCACCGGTGACACCTGGGTGAGCGTCGCACTTACTTTCCAGGGCCTCAAGGCTTTGGGTGTCCCGCAAGCCTCACTCGACAGCTTTTCCCCACAATTCCAGCAGGGGATGGCGGCACGCGCCAAAGTGCTGGGGGACAAGGGTGAGAGCGCTCCCGAGAACTGGGAAAAGCCGCTTGGGTCGCCAGAGGTCCATGTGGTTGTCACTGCCATTGCGCCGGATACGGAACGTCTTGAGGCTGCCATGGAAGGCGCACGGAAGACATATCGGGAGTTGCAGGGGGTTACTGCGATTTGGCGGCAGGACTGCCATGTTCGTGAGGGTGAGAGAGAAGCCTTCGGGTTCAGGGATGGTATCGGACATCCGGCAATCGAAGGCACCGGTGTTGCTGGCAGCAATCCGAATGAGCGGCCGTTCAAGGCAGGCGAGTTTGTACTTGGGTATCCCGATGAAATGGCAGATACGCCTGCGATACCGCAGCCAGAGATATTGGGGCGCAACGGAGGCTATGTTGTGTTTCGGAAGCTTCATCAGCGTGTGGCCGCGTTTCGGCGATATCTGAAGGAGAATGCGTCCAGTGTCGAAGCGGAGGAATTGCTGGCAGCAAAGATGATGGGGCGCTGGCGCAGCGGAGCTCCTCTGGCTTTGTGTCCAATGCATGACGATCCAGCGCTGGGAGCCGACGCGGGACGCAACAACGCCTTCCTGTTTAAGCAGGATGATGCTATTGGCTATAAGACACCCTGCGGCTCCCACATTCGCCGTATGAATCCCCGCGATGCGGATGTCGCGGGGGTCGTTCGCATCCATCGTATGATCCGGCGTGGCACTTCATACGGTCCTTCACTACCTGAGGGCGTTCTGGAAGATGACGGAGTGGAGCGGGGATTGATGTTCGCGTTTGTGGGAGCCCACCTGAGTCGCCAGTTCGAATTCGTGCAATCGGAGTGGATGAACGACAGCGCGTTTTTCGGAGGAGCTGCCGCAAAAGACCCAGTTGCGGGGGCCAGCGATGGAACTGGATCGTTTGATATACCCAGACGGCCACTGCGAATGCGGCTGCAAGGCTTACCTCGCTTTGTGGTCACACGAGGCGGTGAGTACTGCTTCCTCCCTGGCCTGCGCGCGTTGCATTGGCTGGCTGAACTCAAGACATAGCTGCCGTGATGCGTATAGTTGCGAATGATGAGACGCGCGAGATGGCCGGAGGATCACCGTGACTAACAAACCACCGAGTGAAATCCAGACCCTTATCGAGGATCATATCAACGGTTTCAACACCCAGAATACAGAGCTTTTCCGCGGTGTTTTTGGGGACACCGCGATCATCATTGATGGCATCGCTCCCTATCGCTGGTTGAACCCAGATGCTGCGGCCAATTGGCTTGCTGACGTGGAGAAGTGGCGTGAGAACCTTGGGGTTTCGTAACGAACATCTGTCGTACGAGATGGAGTTTCGTGGTCAGACGCTGCGGGAAGTCACTGTTTGAACAAACTAACCTCCGGAGCGAGGGCCGATGCAGTCTGCTTTGTAGACTGCCTACGCCTGCACAAATGTGTCGGCTTGAGGATAAGGCGCGCCGGCTGTTCGCGGACGTGGGACGGGCGAACTATGTCTCGAAGAATAAGACTTGTCGAGGTGTCGGCAGCCGTGATGTTGTCTTTTGCCGCCGCTCTATTTGGCCAGAAAGCTCCCGCGACCCCTGGTCCCCCAAACCCGGGCGTTCCGGGACAGCCAGCGGCTGCACAGGATACGGCGGTCCTTGCCAAGGCGACACAAAATCCAGTCGCAAGCCTGATCAGCGTTCCTTTTCAAAACAGCTCAAATTTCGGTGTTGGTCCGTATAACCGAACACAGGACGTGCTCAACATTCAGCCTGTGATCCCAATTCGAATTAGCGAAAACTGGAACCTCATCACGCGGATCATTCAACCGATCGTATGGCAACCGTATCCCGCTAGTAGCGCTGGTGGACAGTCCGGCTTTGGTGACATGAACCCAACCTTCTTCCTGTCTCCGGTGAAGCCTAGCAAGTTGATCTGGGGAGCCGGCCCCGCGATTGTGATCCCAACAGCTACCAGCGCACTTCTAGGCCAGGGGAAGTTGAGCATGGGTCCGTCAGTTGTGGCCTTGACCCAACCAGGACCTTGGACCCTCGGAGTCTTGGTCAACAACGTCTTTTCTATCGTCGGTTCTTCCCATAGACCTGCGGTAAACCAGATGCTGCTGCAATACTTCGTCAACTACAACCTGAAAAAGGGCTGGTACATCAGCAGTTCACCGATCGTCAGCGCGAATTGGCATAGTCGGGCCAGCGGCGAGGCGGCAGATGGGAATGACACCCCTGGAGGCGGGGTATGGACTGTGCCCTTGGGAGGCGGGGTCGGACGCATCATGCGTCTGGGATTCCAGCCGGTCAACATCATGGCGCAATTTTATGGAAGCGCCGTGCATCCGCCGGGTGCATCGCCCTGGGGCATGCGGCTTCAGATCGCTCTGCTCTATCCCAAAAGACCGAAAGCGTAGCGGCGAGGTTTCGCGCGCCGAAACAGAGCGGTCTCCGTTCATGGTTTGGGGGCACTTGCAAGAGACACGCCAAACCGCGCGGCTGACTAATTCCCCATTGATCACGGCAGTCGTGCATGTAAAGTTCTATCTATCGACATTAAGTCAGCTACAAAGGCATTTAGTGCGATCAGTTTCCATATGTGGCTCAATATCTCTTTACTTGATAGATCAAGAAAAATTCTAGACTCGATGAAAACCCAGTGGCGTCATACTAACTGCCTCATGTGCAAAGATGCCGGCTGACAAAAGCAAATACATTGACACTGTAAGAAGATTTCGGCGCCTCTGGATCTTTGATCCAAGCTCTTTAGTGCGTGGATAAAACTCAAGATTCGTGAAATACCTCATCGAGGCACGTCCCCTACAGGGCGATCGGCCGCTAGTGTGACCCAACCTTGTTGCTTCACTCGGCTGTCCTTCAGGTAATCAGATAACGCGGCCAGCGTCTCTGGGCTTTCAATCTCGTGTTGTGGCGCTACGACCTGCTCGAAAAACCCTTTTCTAATAAGTAGTTCTCCCACTGACTTGACCTGTCGCCTGAAGAACGAACGCTGTACAGTCGAGAGCACGCCGGCATTACAGATCAATAGGACTGCAGCTCTAGGCCGGCTACTTGGGGGCCGGCTGTTGTTTTCGGTTAATGAGTAGATTTCGCAGTTAATCCGTAGACCAGACGATGGAGCTCTTACTTGGCTTGCATCATGCGCATTCGGAAATAGGGTGGCCATCTCTGAGCGCGAGTGAGCAGGGCATCGGCTTGTTCCGGACCGAGGATGCGCAGCAGGCGGGAGCAGGCGTCCGGGCGGCCGAGGTGGCTGGAGGTGCTAGCCATGACGGCGAAGTATTTTGATGATAAAAGCCGCTCCTTGGAGCGGCCTTTTGAGCGCAACGGCTAACAAGTTACGGGATGTAGCTGCAAGCGTTGTCGAAACCGCAGCCCTGGTATATATCGTGGAGGTTGTCCCGAATGATGTGCGCCAAGCCGTTGGCATTGCGCGTGTCAATGGACAGATCTCTCGTGAGCGTTTTGATCTCAAATTTAAATCCGTCCGGCAGCTTTAACTTGCTGGCAAGGTTCTCGAGAGTGAGGTCTGTGTCCACTTCGGTCGTGTCCGACAGCATGACCCAAGTCTTTCCGTCCGGTGAATGCAACAGGAAGACCCTCCTTCTTTTCGCGTACAGATACTTGTTTTCACGATGGCCTTCTGCGGGCACAAAGTCGCTCTTGAGCATTCCGTCCAAAAGCTCTGGCGACATCGAGGCCATCCAAGTGGCCCGAATGCCATGAAAGTCCACAGTCTCGCCAACTTCAAAGACCCAAATTTGGTCCATAACCCAATATCGTCGCGCCGTTTGTGGTGTCGGATTCATGTACACAAACTCCGCTCCAAGTTCCGCCGCGAGCTTCTTCGAATCAATGGCAGCCATCTCGTTCACTGTGCAACGGTCGCCGAGAGCGCTGCTGTTGTAGATCTGAGCCATGGGAGGCGTGCCCAACACGGGTGCAATTTCGCAATAGGCGAAGTCGCGAGCATTCTCTCTGTGAAACTCGCTGTCGGGAATCGCTCCGGGTTTGAGAGTGATTTGTTGAGCGGAAACGACCATCGTAAAAAGAACAGCGCAGACGATGATTGCGTAGCGAGCTACTGCTGTCTTTCGCGTCATAAGGTCTCCATGTTGCGAGGATGCATAATCATTTAATCAGCCGACGCACTGACTGCACGATGGTAAAGTCCGAAGGTGAGCCGAAGGGCCGAGGCAAGCCCTTGGTCGGCAGGATCGCTGTTGTGAAGTCGCCATGTGGTAAGTGAACGGTCGAACGGGTCCGCCTGAGTTAAGTTACGACTTGGCCTCCTCCTTCGAAAATGATTCGTCAGGCCACGGCGGTGGCTGTTCGAGAGTCACCTTCACGCCGAGTTGGTCCGGCGGTATCTTCGGCTCAGCTTGCTGCGTGGGAGCCGCAGGTTGCTGTGCCTGCACTGCTATCGCATTTCCGGGCCCGAGTGCCGTAGCGCAAATGATAGCTGATGATTGGCGAAACGGTGCGGACAAATGTTGGTGAAACTGTGCTTAGACTTCATAGCCGCTGCCCCTTGCTTTCTACAGACCACCGTCCCGTTTTCATTCGCCGCTCGACTCAGACTCAGCGAGCGCACAGACACCTATGCTCTCGCATACTCAAGCTCCTCCGAATCGCAGCTAAAACACTGACATATGTCACCGAACATATGACAAATCTGCGCATTGTGCACAAACCACGAAACTGGAGCCCAAGTGCTTCAGATCGGTCGGGCACCCGAGCATTTTGCCCGACCCTATGCTGATTATCTGGGGCTCTCCGCAGGGGTTAGGCCCTGGGCCGTCTCCCAAGCTCTCACTTTGTGTCGACCCTCATCGAAAATGCGCTCATAGTTCCCTTTGAGCACTCTCTCGCGCGTTTTCTCGTCTAGAACCTTCCATAACGGCCCGTATTGGTAATAGACCCTTAGGTACTGCTCTTGATTGGGGGGCGCCACCTCGTCAGTGCCGAAGAGGAAACGGTCTGGGTAGCGGTTGAGCAGGTCGGCAGTAATGCGAGTCGACTCCGGAGTCGCGACCACGTACTTAGCCACCTCGTTCCAGGAAATATCAAAGTAGATGTGGCTGAACTGCGGGTCAGCCAAGATTTCTGACAGCTGAGCGGCATGATTGTTTATCGGCCGAACTACCCGGCCCATGCCTGTGTGAGCCCAGATAATGGTTGTGTTTGGGTGCCTCCTGAAAAGGGCCTTCATCTGGTTCAGGTAAGCTGGTTGCGAGCCTTCCTTGGCGAACGGCACGTCCATATCGTTGTGTATAAGCACGACAAGCCCGACCGCCTGGGCAAAGTCCAGAATACGGTCAAGCGCCGGGTTGAGCAGACTAGCTGTCTCGCCCGCCACTTTGGCTAACACGAACTCCTTGTGAATTGAGAACTCACCGATACCCGAAAAGACGCCCGGGAAAGTCTCGAGCACCCGGCGAATGTGATCGGCGGCGTACATATCGGCCGGGTTGAAACCGGTGATCATCGGATCGAAGCGATCCCGCTCTTCCTTCGATAGCGACCGATACGCCATCGCAATATAGGCATCGGTGAAGGAGTAGTAGTAGAGCGGTGCATCCGTCTGCAGGTAGTAAGTCGGAGCAAGGTCACCGGAATTCTGGTACGACCACTCCTGTTGCAGGGGGATGCCGAATATCGCCACGCGTCCGACTCGCGTACCCATGATCTTCAGAAAGTCGTGAATGTTTGTGCCTTCCTGAATGTAGTTCGTCAAATGAAAGTGTGAGTCGTTGAGTTCGAACTGGTCTGAAGAGTTGGATTGCGCGGGTACAAGGCCGCAACACATAAATAGGGACAGCCACAGACAGACCGCCAACGAAACCGCTCTATGGCGCCAAAGCTCGAAATTCCTCTTCATCGAAGTCCTTCCATTAAAGGGAAGTTTTTTGGTCATATTCGCAATATCGACTCTTGGGTCTTCAACTTCGTAACATTAAAACGCCATCTCAAGTGTTATTTCACCTTCCAGCGGCACGGGGTCACTCTGGGGCTGAGGGTGAGTTGCCTCGACAGCAATGCCGACCAGGGACTGGGGCTGTCCCGGCTTCCCTTTCGCTTGGGTCGGGCCTGGTGAGGGGGCCGAGACCGGGGCGTGTTGCTGTCCCTGCAGTTCCAGCGCGGTAATCTGGACCTGCCCGAAATCGCTCCCGGGGCTCTGGAGCTGCTAACACTCTTATGCCGAGGAGTCATTGAAACAATGAGGGAAATCCCTAAGTAGGTAGATCGTCTGCACTTGCAGTTAACCTCAAGTCCGAACGAGATGGAGACATCGACGTCGCTGGCGCGGAGCTTGCGAACGTGCTGTCCGCTGCGGGTCTCGTTGACGAGTATCGCCTGTACTTTCGTCCGTACGTGCTCGGCGGCGGTAAACCCTACTTCGCCGGTCCCCTGCCTCCGCTTCGCCAGATAAAGCTTGATGCCATCGGAGAGGACGCGGTCCGATTGACCTATGTGCCCGCCTGATCAATCTTCCATTCCGGTTAGTACCGATAAGTGTGCGTCCAGCGAAGGCTGGCGTGAACAGTGGGTGAGAGTCCCACCGGGGTAAGAGTCCAAGCCCCGTAGCTTGAATAGCAGGAAGGAAGGAAACTGAACATCCTGAAGCCTATTGACGAAGCCATCTGAAAAGGATGGTGAGCGAGTCGCCGGGCCGTAACGCAAGTGAACCCATATGGCCTCGAAAGTACTGCAACCCGAAGGCCGAGCCCTCACTTATCGGGCGAAGGCAGCATGGAGCGTCGCAAGGACTGATGCGACGAAACACTTCGGCGGGGTTGGTAGGGACAGCACGGTGACAAGGTCATGCTAAGCAACTGGAGAAGCCCTCCTCGCCCCGTCGAGAAATCGGCGGAGCAGGGAAGCCGTATAACCGGTGACCCCGGGAAGTCGGTGGACGGCGAGAGGGATTCGGCCGGGTCTGTAGTAGCGATGAAGCGGAGTAATGTCCGCGGAGCGAAGAGGCCCTGCTGTTTGTAATGGCTCTAACAAAACGGGAGGCAAGGGTGAGATGACAAAAGCGCCCATCAGCTTGCAGGACCTGAGAAGGAGTCTATATGTCAAGGCGAAGGCAGAACCGTCTTGGCGTTTCTGGGGACTATACGTCCACGTCTGCAAGATGGAGACTTTGCGGGAAGCCTATCAGATGGCGAGAAGCAATGACGGGGCACCGGGTATTGATGGGGTCACGTTTGAAGCCATCGAGGAAAGCGGAGCGGAGAGTTTTCTCGTGCAGGTTCGGGATGAGCTAGTTACCAACACGTATCGGCCCATGCAGGCACGGAAGAAGGAGATTCCAAAGGATGGGGGCAAGAAAGTCCGCATCCTTTCGATTCCTGCAATCCGTGATCGAGTGGTTCAGGGGGCGTTAAAGCTCATTCTGGAGCCGATCTTCGAAGCTGACTTCCAAGCAGGGTCGTATGGATATCGACCGAAGCGGACGGCGCATGAAGCCGTAGCCCGGGTAGCTCAAGCGATCGTCGAAGAGAAAACCCGCATTATTGATTTGGATCTGGCCGCCTATTTCGATAACGTGCAGCACTCGCTGCTGTTAGAGAAAGTGGCGAGGCGGGTCCATGATGATGCGGTCATGCACTTGCTCAAGATGATTCTCAAAGCTACTGGGAAGAAAGGCGTTCCCCAAGGCGGTGTGATTTCACCTTTGCTCAGTAACCTCTATCTGAATGAGGTAGACCGGATGCTGGAGAAGGCGGTGGACACCACGCGAAGGGGCAAGTCAACCAGCGTCCAGTATGCACGTTTTGCGGACGATATGGTGATCTTGGTCGACGCGGAACGGCGGAGTGACTGGCTGGTGAAGGCGATAGACAGACGGCTGCGCGAGGAGTTCGCGAAGCTCCGCGTTGAGATCAACGAGGACAAGAGTCGGATGGTAGATCTGAAGAAGGGAGAGAGCTTCACTTTCCTGGGCTTTGAATATCGGCGTGTACTGAGCCTTCAGCGGAAGTGGCGACCCCACTATGCCCCGAAGCTGAAGAAGCGAACAGCGCTGTTTGAAAGGCTCAGGGAGATCTTCCGGCAGCACATCAGCTGGCCCGTCGAGACCGTGATTGCGAAAATCAATCCGGTTTTGCGCGGGTGGGTGAACTACTTTCGGGTCGGTCATTCGAGTATTTGTTTTGGAGTGGTCAAACGCTGGGTAGAGGAGAGGGTACGACGGCATTTGATGCGTGCCCGGGGCCGCAAAGGCTTCGGCTGGACGCGGTGGAGTAGCGAATGGCTATATGATCGGCTGGGTTTGTTCAACAACTACCAGCTCCGTCGATGGTCAGGTGCGAAAGTCGTTCCAGCACGATAGGCCACATAACTCTTGGCACTAAGCAAACAGGTGCGCCCAGTGCGGGAAATCCGCACGCTGGGTGCGATGTGGCGGGGGCTGGAAACGGATTCACGGTTTGGCTATTGAGGCACTCCCAGAGGAAACGGGGAGCAACCGGCTAGGCCCGACCTTCGGAATACCGCGCCAGTCCTCGACCCGACCGGCTAGTGTCCGCCGCTCTGCCCAGGCGCGATCCTCGGTTGACGCCAACAGGCCAAACCGCTCATCGACACCTATTTATGCGAATCGGTGAGATTGCTCCTGAAAAACGCCCATGGGACATGCCAACGAGCCAGTCCAATTCGGTTCTGGAAACCTGGACACATGCCGACCTCTCGGTACTCATCCGCTTAGCCGCAGCGCCGAAGGGCCAACACAGTCATGTCGTCGAAACTTGGGACGCCGTTGGTAAACGCCCGCACGTCGTCAAGGCAGGCGTCAATCAACTCGGCAGGTTGCCGCGCGGCCTGTTGGTGCACCAATGTCATGACGCGGTCCACACCATACTCACCACTCTCGTTGCTGGCTTCTGAAAGACCGTCCGTGTAAAGGAAGAGGGTGTCGCCGGTTTCCAGTTGCACCGGCGTGGCGGAAAACTCTGTTTCGAGGAACATCCCCAGAGGCAAACCGGTAGGTTCAATACAAAATACGCCGCCGCGCCCAACGACGATTGCGGGACAGTGGCCGGCGTTATGGATTTCTACCTCTCCGGTCGGCTTGGCCAGCCCGCACACCAGCGTGGCGTACTGTCCCGCCAGCGCACATTCGCAGAAAAAGCGGTTGACGTGGGTGACAATTTGGCCGAGCGGCAGGGACATGCCGGTCAGGCTGCGGAACAAGGCATGAAGTTGTGCCATCAGCATGGAAGCGGCCACGCCCTTGCCGGAGACGTCGCCCAATAGGAAGAGAAGACGCCCATCGGACGGGATCAAGTCGCAGTAGTCGCCGCTGACGACGCCGACAGGCGCGAAATGATAGCTCGTCTCCCAGCAGCCCACGCGCAGGCCCTTTTGCGGCAATAAGTTACGCTGCACCTGGGAAGCCAGGTCGAGGTCCCGTTGGAGCGCGGCGCGTTGCGGCTGGGTCAGATGGTCCAGACAGTAGCGCACCAATGGATCCGCGAGCAAGCGGTCCCGTTCCACCGAGTCGTGGCACTCAAGACATAGGCCATAGGTGCCTTCGGCCATCCGGTCCAGCGCCGAATCGACTTCGCGCAAGAGGCCGGCCAGACCGGAGTTTCGCGGCGCAGATGCAACCGCAACTTCCAACCGGCGTTTGCGTTCCTCCAGTTGACCTTGCAGGAAACTAGCCTCTAGCGTGGCCATGAGAATCTCCCTCAGTCCAAAATGTCCGCTATTAGATTCTGCCACGCCTGTTTTCGATGCGCGTTTTTCCGCCGCACTGCGCGGATAATAGCCAGGCCGCCCAGGTCCCTTCTTCCAACGTCACATGCAGCTCTCCCCGCTCGGGGAAGGCTAACCGTGGGCCTTCGAGCGCTGGTCAGGCAAGTATGAGCTGTAGATCCTCTGCATTCGAACGTTTCGACGCGAGCTGCGTGCGGAGGCGAGCATTCTCAGCTTCTAAGGCTTGGAGACGTTTCTCAAAAGGCGCCAGAATCGTCCGAATCTCATCTACGGTAAATCGCGGGGTGATATGTTGCTGACAGTTCCAGTCGAACGCCTCGACATGGATTACATAGACTCGTTCAACAAAGGCATTCTCGCCTTCATCACGGACCGCCTCAAGGAGTTCTTTAGCCTCAGCCCTCTCCGTGATCTTGGCATGACCCAGAATTTTCAGGCGTGCCTGACGTGGATAGTCAACGAGAATCAGTGAGACACGATCATCTGTCAGGAGATTGCCCGTACTGATGTACTGCTTATTCCCGCGATAATCTCCAAACGCTATTGTTTGGTTGTCCAAAACTTTCAGAAATCCCTTCGGTCCGCCCCGATGCTGTACATACGGCCAACCAGTACCTCCGATGCTTGCCATGTAGAAGCTGTCACGTTCGCCTATGAATTCTCGTTCGTCAGGACCCAGTCCCTGATACGACGCGCCCTGGGCCGCAAGCCGTTCATATTGTCGTCGGCTTCCATAGCGCTGCTGTAACTCCTTCACTACGGGAGTGAAAACCAGAGAGCCAAAAGTATTAGCCATATGTCCCTCATGTGAGGCGGGTCCCTGCAAGTCCCACCTCACCGTTGGATGAATTAGTCGTGCGCAATGCCGTTCTTTTTCAGGAACCCGTGGATACGAGTCGCGATTTCGTCACAGTGCGTCTCCAGTGCAAAATGCCCTGTATCAAGCATGTGTGTCTCGATATTCTTTAGATCGCGGCTGTATGGAGGAGCACCCTCAGCCGGGAAGATAAAGTCATTCTTTCCCCAGACAATGAGCGTGGGTGGTTGGAACTTGCGGAAAAACGCTTGAAAGGCTGGGTAGAGAGGCACATTGGTGCGGTAGTCATAAAACAGATCGAGTTGAATCTCGGCGTTGCCGGGTCGATCCAGACCGAGTTGGTCCAACATCCATGTGGTGGGGTCTAGAAGGCTTGTGTCGTTCGCGCCATTCTCATACTGCCACTTCGTAGATTTCGGGTCCACCAGGAATCGAATTGCTTCACGGTTCTCGGAGGTCGGCTCATTCCAGTATTTCTTGATGGGATCCCAGAATTCCAGAAGACCTTCGTCGTACGCGTTGCCATTCTGAACGATGATCGCCTGAACGCGTTCGGGGTGACGGAGAGCAAGGCGATACCCGATCGGCGCACCATAGTCCATTACGTACATCGAATACTGTTTCAGGTGGAGATGTTGGACAAGACCGTCCACGACGTTCATCAGGTTCCCAAAAGTGTACGAAAACTCTTTGTGATCGGCCATCGTCGTCAGTCCAAAGCCGGGGTAGTCGGGCGCAATGAGACGGAACGTGCCAGCGAGCCGAGGAATCAAGTTGCGAAACATGTTCGATGAAGTCGGAAACCCATGTAGGAGGAGAAGGACCGGAGCGTCCTTCGGGCCTGCGTCACGATAGAAGACGTCCAGGTTGCCGATCTTTGCAGTTGCGTAGTGAACCGGGTAGTCCTTGGTAACTTCCTGTACGGTTGCCATGTTCAAGTCTCCTTCTGATGTGATTTGTGAATGGGCCGGGCTGTCAGCGATGACTGCCGGCGCAAGACAAACGCGTGCATTATCCGTGTTGGCGAAGCGCAATGCTCGCCCTCCCTAAGGCGAAGCCGGTACCCGTGGCTTGGAAGCCCTCAGGAAGGGTTTCTTTGGTCGGGACATGGTCCTTCTCCTTCGCAAAGGCTTCAATCGCAACCCGAGCATTTCCGACTAAATAGATACCGAACGAACGGTAACGATTCACGGAATTGTGCCTTCTTTTGTGGAAAAGTATCCCTACCGGAGGTTCGGCATCTATAAAAGGAAGAGGCAGCATGGCGCATAAGACTATTAGTGATGAAGAGATGATGACGAGGGCGCTCGAACTCTTCCGTACATACGGCTTCAATGGTGTGAGCTTGAAGCAGCTCGCGGATTCCATGGGGCTCGAAAAGGCGAGCCTCTACTATCGCTTTCCGGGTGGGAAGGATGAGATTGCACTGGCTATGGTGCGTGCTGTCGACTCCATGATCCGTGAGCACGTCTTCAAACCACTCTGTGCGGCTGGCACGTCTCCGCGCAGACGCGTTCAGCTTGCATGCGAGCAGTTGCGTGAGTTTTATGCTGGCGGCAAGAAGTCCTGCACCCTGGACGTGATGTCGATCCCGGGAGCCTCCGAAGAGGTGAAGGAGGTATTGCGCGGGACACTCCGGGGCTGGCTTGATGCCTTTACGACGGTCGCGAGGGAAGGTGGGCTGACGGCTGTGCACGCTCGTATACGTGCCGAAGAAGCAATCATGAGAATTGAAGGGGCTCTCGTTATCTCTCGAGTACTTGGAGAAAACGCCTTCGAAAGAACGCTGAAGCAACTGCCGGACTTCCTGACCGTTGCATAGTGCTAAGCGATTTAGACCAAGTGAATAGGTACTGACAAACGTCAGGTTCCTATCGGGACTGCCCCGGCAGACGAGGCAGGGTTGAGCCCTGTTTCTTCGGCCGGGGCAGTTTCGATAGGATCGTTTGAACTGAGCCGCCGGCGTTTGCGGCGGACGCGGTGATCTACCTATGTACCTGAATTGCCGCCTGCGGAATGACTCGGTAATTGGGAGTGACTCAGCGCAGGACGTGCCGCATAAGACGGCTATTCGGCACGGAGAGCTTCAACCGGATCTACGGAGGCCGCGCGGCGGCCTGGGAAGAAAGCGGCAGCCAGCGAAGCGAAGGCCAGCAATCCTGCGACGCAACCCAGAATCATTGCGTCCCACGCCTGCACACCGAATAGCATGCTGCGCATCAAGCGCGATGTTCCGACCGAGCACACGAGTCCAATAGCCAAGCCTGTTCCTGTCAGCCATGCCGCTTGTCGCAGTATGAGAACATAAACGGCGCTGCGTTGAGCACCGAGAGCGATGCGCACCCCGATTTCGCGTGTTCTCTGGCTGACTGAATACGCGATCACGCCATAGAGACCAACAACACCCAAGATCAGCGCCGCGACAGCAAATCCGCCAACCAGCCACGCGGAAAAGCGATGCAGGAGGGCGGCCTGCGTAGCGTCGATTTGAGCGTTCATTGTCTCCTCATTGGAGACGGAGATATTTGCATCGATCTGATGCAACGTTCTCACGACGGAGGGCAGTAACGCTCCGGGGCTCTGTTGTGTTCGGAGACCTAGACTGGATCCACCATTGTGCGTCTGATCGAGGGGAAAATACTCCGCGGGCCACGTATAGACATCGAGCGGTCCCTCGTGGACGTCTTTGATTTCTCCGACAATCTCCCAGACCGTGGGATTGCCGCCTTCTGTGTCGGAGATCCTCTGCCCAATTGGATCCTCGTTCGGGAAGTACTTGCGCGCAAGCGTCTCATTAATGACTGCCACACCGGGCTTCGAAGCGTCGTCAGCTTCAGTAAAGTACCTCCCACGCAGTAACGTCGCGCCCAGCGCTGGCAGATATCCCGGACTCACATGGCGCTCGTCCACTTCCTCATTTTGGTTCAGGGCCGGTCTGCCCACCACCTGGATATTATCGGTGTTGCAGTCACACTGGACAGGAAGCCGGCTGGTGATGCCAGCCGATTCCACGCCCGGCAAACCTTTTACACGGCGGACAACTTCCCGGTAGAGTTCGGCCACTTGCGCGTCATTACGGTAAGTCGTTCCCGGAATCATAACCTCCACGGTGGCAAGGTGGTTGGGGTCAAAACCCAGAGGCACGTGCAGAAGTTGATAGAGACTGCGGCCCAGCAGCCCCGCGCCGACCATCAGAACCACTGCGATTACGAGTTCGACGACGACGAGGTTCGATCCGAGCCGTCGCCAGAACCGGTTCGTCCAACCGCGGTCGCCCTCGGCAAGTCCGTCATGCACACTCTGAGAAGAGAGCCGGAATATCGGGGTTGCGGCGGTCATCGCTGCGGCAAACAGTCCGATCGATGCGGCAAAGATCAACGTGTGCGCGTTCAACTGTACGCCTTTGAGAAAAGGCATATTCGCTGCCATGTCCTTAGGGACGAGGCTGCCAAGGAGCTTCATGACTCCAGCAGAGGCTAGCACTCCGGCTACTGTTCCGAGTGCCGCAAGCAGGAGCCCCTCGGTGACAAACTGCCACACCAGACGCGCCGGCGAGGCTCCGAGCACGCCCCTCACTGCAACCTCGCGTCTCCTGCTCTCGGAGCGTACCAGCACCAAACTGCCTACGTTCACGGAGGCGATCAGGAGCAGGAGTACAGCTCCGCTCAGCAGCGTCAGGAGGATCGGGCGGACGTCGCCGACAATGACTTCAGAGAGCGGAACGACCGACGCGCTCAGATCGAACCTCATCAAGCCGTATTCCCGGTGCAACTGCTCAAATGGCTTTCATCTCTGCGAGAGCAGATGAGACGCTTAGGCCGTCGCGCAGCCGACCCATTCCCCAGAATTCGAAAAAGTCCCGTAATCGCTGAGGCGCTGGGAATCGGCCAGATGCAGATTTCGCGTCTGGAGAAGAGAAAAGACCCGCGGCTGTCCACGATGCAACGCACAGTAGCTGCAATGGGGGGCCATCTGACGATGATTGCGACGTTTCCCGATCAGGAGCCTGTCGTCCTCGTCAATCCTCTTGTAGAGAAAACAGCGGCTGCTCCAAAGAAGAAGCGGCGCGCCTGATCTTCGGTGAGCAGCCAAGAGCCACAATGAGACTTTGGAACTAGTTGTTAACAAATTCCGCAGCAATCCAGGATGGGAACGGAGCTGGATTCTTGAACGGACTCTTTCGCAGGTTGCATCCCGCTTGCGCACACCCGGGACCCGCTGGTTACAGCAAAGCGGCGCGGTACCCAAGCGGTAAGGGAGAGGTCTGCAAAACCTTTACGCGTCGGTTCGATTCCGACCCGCGCCTCCATTCTTAAACCCCTATAAACACTGGCGATTACCGAAGTCGACTAACAATCACTGACAATTCACTGTAGTATCTACGGCATGTTTAGCACTGCCACCAGCCCCGAATGAAACCCTTATTCACAGAGAGGCATGGAGCCAAAAAAGCCCGCACAAGCGAAGTGCTGGATGAAGCAGCCGCTAATAGTATTGTGCAACTCGTGGCTGCTCGAATCAGCGAGCATTGGTTTGGTCTAGATTTTCCAGCGGCTTGCCAGGACGGACAGATTAACGCGGGCGTTGATCAGAGAAAACTACAGGCCAGGATGGCCACGTATGGCGTGGTGTGGCCAGAGGGCTGGCCTTTTCGGGAAGAGGTTCCGACTGATGGTCAGATTTTTGACTTGATTGAGTTTTCCTACGAACACATTGCAAAGCCGAATCCCTACGAGGAGCACACGTGGCATAAGCACTATCACTACCGTTACGACAAGCAGCTTGGACGGACTGAGTTTGCGGCAGAGGTAAACCGCATATTTGAGCATCATGGGATTGCGTTCGAGCTGACCAACGGCGAAGTGACTCGGATCGCTCCCACCGGCCTTCAAGAAGCATTGGCACAGACTGTGTTCAAGACAGGTGACAAGGTTTTAGACGAGCTGCTAGAGGACGCTCGGCAAAAGGTCTTGCATCGTGACTTGAAGGTTCGCAAGGAGTCACTCGAAAAGCTGTGGGACGCCTGGGAGCGTCTGAAGACGATAGGACCCGGCAAAGACAAAGCAGCGCAGGCACAGGGCTTGCTGGTGAAGGCCGTTCCCGAACCCGCTTTGCTTGCGAGAATCGAAAAAGAAGCTAGGGAGCTGACCGAAATCGGGAACAGCTTCATGATTCGTCATACTGAAACCAACAAAACGCCCATCAACAATTCATCCGATGTCGACTATTTGTTTCACCGCATGTTTGCGATGATTCGGCTTCTTCTGCGCGGCAATGGGCTCGGTGGATGATCGTTCTGTGTCGCAAGGTCAAGGATAAGAGCTTAAATGCCAATCTATATCTTCTCGTGCTCAACTCTAGGACCTCAGATGGTTAACTTGGAGGTGGAAAACCCTCCGATAGAGCTCATCGTGCCCTTCGATGGGCAACTGCTTAACGTGAAGATTTTCATGTTCGGATCGCAGGGCTTTCATTTGGAAGTGACTAGTGACGAACTCTTAACAGATATCGGTCGTGTCGCAGGCACCCTGGGCAATGCGATGTCTGGATTCTATGATGCCCTGGGCTTATCTGTCGGAAATCCCCTCACCGTAAGGCTTGATGGTTATCAACTCGTAGGGTCTCGCATCTTTGCCAAAGTGTCCCAGTCTCTCCCCCAATTCAGCGAAGCAATCAGACAAGCTGGCATAAAGCCACACGATTGGATTTCGTTGGCACTTCAAAGCGAGCATCTAACAGCAGCGTTGCGTGACATTCGTCTGGCAATGCAGACCCCGAATGAGGCCGCAATTCACTGCTACCGGGCCATCGAGAGAGTTCGACACGCGTTCAGTCACGGAGAGAGGGACCGCAGCATCGCCTGGGCTCGTTTGAGAGAAGCACTTTGTTTGGAACGTAGCTGGCTAGACACATACGCCTCGCACGCTACAGCGGTACGGCACGGGGAGCTAACCTCATTGACCGTCGAAGAACGGAACAGGTGCTTGACTCAGGCTGCCACGGTTGCTATCAGGTATGCGGCTTATCTCAAGGGAGGCAATCAGAACCTTTCTACTGTGACGTTCCCGCTTCTCGCTTAAGGTGTTTCACGGTCGCTCTAAAGTCGGTAATCTAGCCCCCGATATCTCACGGGGGGTAGTGAGGGAGTGAAGGAGAAGGGAAGAAAAAGGTGGCAAAGGCCGCTGTTTTCAGGCATAACTGCGTTGTCGAAGCGTAGTTGAATGCGGGTGAAAAGGAGCGGCCTTTGAGGACAGAGTGTATCCAAGAATCCTTCTCATTTACAGCCCATTTTTCGCGTCGTGTGGAAGCGGAGTTTTCTGCCGGGCGTGTATCGAGTGATGGGGGAGCGCTGCTGTTACGGGAGGCAGACCGCAGGATCGACCTGTTGGGCCGTCTGGCTGGCTGTTTCATCGATGGCCGGGCGCCGATGCTGGTCAAGCACCGCTTGTCGGAGATGCTGGCGCAGCGCATCTATGGGCTGGCGCTGGGTTATGAAGATCTTTGCGATCATGAGCAGATGCGCAACGATCCGTTGCTGGGGCTGCTCAGCGGCAAGCGGGAGCTGGACGAGCCATTGGCCGGCAAGAGCACGCTGAACCGGCTGGAATTGACTGGCCGCAGCCTGCGTTATCACAAGATCGGCTACTCGGCAGAATCGATGGACCGGCTGCTGACAGATCTTTATCTGGAATCGCACGCCGTGCCCCCAGCCCAGATCGTGCTCGATCTGGACGCGACCGACATCCCACTCTACGGCCATCAGCCGGAGCGCTTCTTTCATGGCTATTACGACAGCTACTGCTATCTGCCGCTGTACATCTTCTCGGGCGATCAGTTGCTATGCGCACGGCTCAGGCCGGCCAACCAGGATGCGGCAGCCGGTTCGCTCCAAGAGGTCAGTCGCATCGTTACTCAGGTGCGTGAGCGCTGGCCCGAGGTGCGTATCGTGCTGCGGGCCGACTCTGGCTTCTGCCGCGAGCAACTGATGGGCTGGTGCGAGTCCCACCAGGTCGATTATCTGTTCGGTCTGGCTCGCAACCAGCGGCTGCGCAAGATCATCGGCGCCGAGATGCATCAGGCTCACCTCCTGCATCAGAGCAGCGGCAAGGCGGCCCGGGTCTTCGCCGCGTTCAGCTATTGCACCCGGAAAAGCTGGTCGCGCGCACGCCGCGTGGTGGCCAAGGCAGAGTATCTCGATAAAGGCGAGAACCCGCGCTTCGTGGTCACTTCATTCACCGCTGAGCAGTGGGTCGCGCAGGACTTATACGAGAAGTTCTATTGCGCTCGCGGAGAGATGGAGAACCGCATCAAGGAGCAGATGTGCCTGTTCGCCGACCGACTCTCCACTCGACGAAATGAAAGGCAACCAGTTGCGTCTCTACTTCTCCGCCCTGGCCTACACCCTGATGGAAGCGCTGCGCCGGCTGGGGCTGAAAGGCACCGCCTGGGCCCAGGCGCAGGTGGATACGATCCGCTTGAAGCTGCTCAAAATCGGCGCCATCGTACGAGTCAGCGTGCGCCGCGTGCTGCTCCAACTCAACTCTGCCTACCCCTGGAAAAACCTCTACATCCAAGCCTTCCACGCCCTGCGCTGCTGAAAACCAATCAGCCAACAAAACTCGACTTCCACCTTCGCTGAACTTCATCGACAGGCAGGGCTATGCGCCAAATACACGCTCCAACCTGCAAACTACATCTTCACTGGGCCAAATCCCCCTCGTAGGATTCGTCCTCCCGCAAAAAATGACGACAACGCCTCCTATAGCCACCGCCCTCTCATTGAAATCAGCACCCGTGAGAAATCTCGGCTAAGCGCTCGACAGCGGCACACGGCATCCTGGTCAGCATGAGCCGCACCGGAAATCCGTACGAGAACGCCCTAGCGCACCGAGACCCGTACTGTCGCCTCCGTCGTCTCGCTCACAACCGCAACATCTGCTCACTGCCGCTGAAAGTCCAGACGATCAAAACCGGATGCTTACGCGGCGCCGCCAAATGCGGATCATTCAGCGCAACGGGAGCCACCGTGGCAGATGGCCTTCTCACATCGGATACATCAGAAGGAGAACTGCTCTATTTGCCCAGCTATGCTCGTAGGTACGGCTTCAAGTAAGTGTCCAAGTCGCGCCTGATTTCATCGGGACTTGTGACGTTGTGGCGCCGGGTATCGGCGCCCGGCGCCGGCGGGGCAACCCGCGTGGTCGTACCCGGGCGGAACACCCGCCGGGCAATCAAGACGTCGATGTCGCTTTGAGCAAACATCGAGCTGGCCGCTTCAATGCGCCCGAATTGATCGAATGCATCGCGGACCTTACCCGCATGATATGAGTCATAGGCGGAAGCGTAAAGATCGGCAAGGCTCACGAACGGGCAATGGCCGGCGAAGCCCCGTTCCATCTCCGTGATCATGGTGGCGACTCCCTTGCCGGAAAAGCAATTGAGCCGGTCGTTTGTGCGCCTTCTGATTTCCGTCACCCGCACGAGAGGATCGCCCGCTTCATCTTTCACGTAGCGAAACGTCGGAATCGTGTCGAACATTTCGACGATCAAGTCGACGCTGAAGTCGCCTCCGGTCTGCGCAAACAGCGGCAGGGATGTCACCTTTCCCAGCCGCTGATAGTAAAGCAGTAATTCGGAGGCAGCCGCCACACCAGGCGGGGCTATACAAATGATGGCGTCCGCACCAAGTTTCTCCGCTTGCTTGGCGTAACGCTCGGTTTCTTTGAAATCTGCCGCGCGACTCTGCACGCCGATCACAACTGCCGTGGTGCCACCCTGGGCAGCTGAGATGATGGTCTCCGCACCGTGCATTCTTTCCTCTTCGGTCAGCGTGGTCCATCCACTGGCGATCTGTGGCCAGGCCAGGCCGTGCACGCCGCCTCGCCTGCAAAATTGCACCTGCGCAGCCAGCCCGTCGAAATCGACTTCGTTTCGCGCGTTTACCGGAGTAAAGCCAATCGGGAAAACGCCTGCCAGCCGTTTCGTCGCCGTCTGCGCATTGATAAGGTGTGGGACCGCTAACGCTGCCGCTCCTAACGAGAGAGCCCCAAGAAATTGCCTTCGATCGATACCGGAAACCCCTGTCATAATTCCTCCCTCTCCGCAGTTATGTATGGCGTCGTAACACACGGAATCCAGCGCCAAGCGGCCAACGCCGCCGCAAGGAATGGTACAAGCCGACGAATCTTTAGAGCCGAAAAGCCGATTATTTGAAGAAAATCAACCGGGCTTTCGAATCAATCGTTGACGCATCGACGCCGGGAACAGACTTCAGATCGGGCAGGCTGGTGAATTTCTGCGAGCTCCGCCGCGCAATGATCGCCCGCGCCGCTGTCTCCGGCACATTCAACACGATCTCCAGTTCGTCCGCATCGGCCGTGTTCACGTCGATTGTGGTCATCTTGCGGTGGAGATAGTCCATGATGTCAGCGAACTGCTCGTCGGTCCCGCTGGCCCCCCGATCCACCATCGTCTGCACGGTCTCATGCCAGGCGTCATAGCTCATGGGCGTGTCCATGACGATTTGCAGATTGTGACAATTGGCGCAGACCGCTTTGAGCGATTGGGCTTCCCGTGCCAGGTCGGGAGCCGGAGGCGCTACATCAGCGGCCCCGGTCGCGGCGAACAGAGTTGCCACAAGCAGCAGCCCGCCGCTTACGGCAATCCCTAAACGACGGGGCATACAACCAGGCCAAAACCTATCCAAACGAGTTCCTTGGCTGAGCGATTTACTCATTTGTACTCTGTGCATGGACGGCGTCCACGCCCGTCAGGGTGATCGGTGCGCTGCCCGGCATCGGCGTGACATGGGGACCGACGCCCAACTCCTCCGCGGTCTGGTAGTCGCCGAAGGCATTGGCGAACTGGTTAGAGACCCGCTGGGCGTGACCATTGTCGAAGGTAATGTCCAGCAGCTTTTCGCTGTACATGGTGTGTCCATATTCGTCCTTCATCTGGCCGACGATTTTGTGCGTCTTTACCTCGATGATGTCACCCGACGAGGCATAGGCATATTTGCCGTCCAGACCGAAGGTCAACCAGAAGACGCCCGCCGGGGTGTCGATGGTGCCGATTTCCTTCGGATCATCGGTATTGGAGAAAATGTGGATCTTCTTGAAGACGCCGTCGGCAAGCCAGATCTCCTTTTCATCCTGGGTTAAGGCGATGCCGTGGCTTGGGCAGCCATGGGGAAGTCGCGGGCGCGGGCTCACGTTCCATTTCGACTTCCAGTCCACGCTGGTCACCTCGACTGACTTGATGACCTTCCCGGTCGCGACGTCGGCAATCAAGAATCCCAGGAAATTGTTGTTGTTGGCATAGATCCTGGTCGAATCCTTGTTCAGAACGAAGACGCGCACGTTGTCGGGGAAGCGGATGGTCTTTATGACCTTGCGCGACTTGATATCGGAAATCGTCATCACCTTGTTGTTGGGCGACATAAAGGCCGTCTTGCCGTCCGCGCTCAAGTTCAGATTGTGCGAATTCGGGCTTTCCGGCGCTTCGAGCTTGCCGATCAGCTCTCCGGTCTTGGCGTCGACTTCGTACCAATAGTCCTGCAGGTCGCCGCCGACCACCACGATCTTTCCGTCCGGGGTCACCTGAGGACGCTCGCAGCATTTACCGTCCAGCGTCACAGACCAGACCATCTTGTCGGAGCCCATGTCGATCGCGCCCAACCGGCCGCGCGCCGCGACATAGATTAAGTTCGTGACCGGGCTGGCGGCGACTCCGGAGACCTGTTCAGGGCTCATGCTGGCGGCATAATCCCAGGTCGGAATACGCTTGACGAAGCGGTAATTGTCGTTGGCGTCGAGCACGACAATGCCTACGCCATTCAGCCAGCCGGGCTGCTCGAGCGAACCGGGTAGCGCGACATAGATCAGATGGCGGCCGCGGGGACGGAAGGTGTCATTGGGCTTGGCGGAAGCGCTGGGCGCGGCAGCGGGGGCCCCGGGCGATTGGGCGATGGCGGCAATCGCACCGCACAGGAACAAAGCAGCCGAAAATCGCGATATTGACTTGAGTTTCATTTCCATTCCTCCAAACGAGACGGTTTGCCGGAGAAGTGCGACACCAGGCGAGGGTTAGGCACCTGCTGCAGATTCGAAATTCTGACGGCGGCGCAGTTTACTCGCGGGCTGCTGTCAGGCGATCGAGCACCCAGGAGGAGTCGATCGCCGAGATCTCGACGGTCCGGCGGAAATGCTCGTTCCAGTCCTCGTCTTCGGGGAAGAGAAATCTGGCGGCATCGGTCCAAAAGCCGCCGGTCCTGAGCTTTTGTGAAATCGATCGCGGCTTGCGATAGGACGGGCACCGCCAGACGCCGCCTTGGCCTCAGCGGGTCCGGCGGCGGGGTATTGTCTTCCGGCAGTTCGTCATCATCCATCCCGAGACAGCGTATCAGAGAAACGTGGAGACAGCCCTAAGTTCTGCGATAGCAGGCTCTGGTATAGGGTACAGATCATGCCCCGGTTTCGCGCAGTTGCTTTTCTGCTCTGTCATTCCCGCAGGGAATCTGCTTCTGGTCTCCCGGGCAGACCGCAGCTCCGAATGCGGCTGGGAACGAAAATTTTGATGCAATTTCACCTCATTTTGCGGCTTTTTACTCTTCGACGAATAAAGATCTGCTATCAGCAGTCCTAAAAAGAAGTAGTCAACCGCAGCGCATAGCTGCGTCCGGGCCCGATTGCGTTGCCCGAGAACAGTCCACCGAAATCGATCACATTAAGTCGATTATTCAAATTGTCTCCATCAACCTGGAGGCGCATATTGACGTTTTCGCTCTTGTAAACGTCGGCGCCGAGCGAAGCACTAACCGCCAGCGAGGGTCGCACGCGTCCCCGGTCGAAGTTGATACGATCGACGACTGTCTGACCATATTCAGCTAAGGCGGTGGGCAGGTCACCTCCATATTGAAATGGAAGCCCCGATCCGTAAGACGCACCACTTGCCAGCCAAAGACGCGGCAATATCTGGTATTGAAACCGTGTGCTCACTGTGTTGCGCTGGTCCTGCGAATCGGGAAAATGCCCGTTAAGCTGCGATACGGCGGCAGTCGCATTGTCACCGAGAAAGATCCCGCCCGTCACTGGATACCATGCGTTGCCGACCATATACGAGTAGCTGACATATCCCGTGAGCTGACCCAGGCGGACGACCTCCAGCTTGCCCTCGGCGCCATAGATCACCGCCTTATCGAAAGCAATGGGATAGCTGACGCCGGTATTCAGCAACTGGTCATCGTCGGAGTAGTTCCTGACATCCCTGCGATAAAGATTGATGTCAACCTTCAACCGATCGGAAAGTCCGGTGGTGAGACCGCCCTCATAGTAGCTGCCCTTGGAGGGCTGAACAGGGAGATGCAGGAAGTTTCCGCTTAGAACGTTGATCTGGTTGGAACTCGAAATAAGAATGTTTTCGAACGATGGAGTTTGGAAAACGCGATCATAAGAGAAGTGCAACACTGTGTTGAAGGAGGGCAGATAACGGCCGATCGAAACCCGGGGACTGAAGGCATTCTGGTTCAATAGCAGTTGATAGTGGTCCCAGCGCAAACCTGCGCTGATTGTCCATTTGCCCCATCGGATTAAGTCTTCGACGAACGCTGATTGCTCGAGATCGGGGCGACTCGCCTGAAACGTCGAGCTAGGCGGAGTATCGGGGTCGAATTGCGTCGGATCGGTAATGTTGTAGGAGAAGTACTCATGGAGGAAAGCGGCGTCTGATTCTACGCCAGCCTTGAACTCGTGGCGACCATGATGCAAAGAGAATGTCCCTTTGAAATAGCCTTCGCGAAAATCGTTATGCAGGAAGGCGATGATCGGAGTCGAATTTTCGTTGGAGTTGAGATTGTTGGCGGTGTCGCGTACCATCCCCGAAAGCGTGCCGAGGCTTTCTGGAGAGAAAATGTGCTGATAACGGACAATTCCCATTGTTTCAAAATTATTGCCGGTTTGTAACTGCCCGTTCTGTTGCTGTACAAGCTCGTTTGGTATCTCAAATCGAGAGAGCTCGTGACGCACACTCAAAGTTAACCGGTCCTGTTCCGTCAAGTCGCGGTCGTATTTGACGGAGAAGTCCCCCGTCGTTCCAGCGTTGGAATAGTTCTCAGGTACGACGGGATTGAGGTAATGGCTTGTTCTGCCTCCAGCGACGGTTGCGCCAATCGTGTTCTTGCCCCAGGAGTCCTGCACTTGCGTATACCCGTGTGCCGTGTCATAACTCCCCCCCGACAGGACGGCTAGCCCATGCAATCCAGGGTCTGTGTCCCTCTTGGTATTCAACTCGACCACGCCTCCCATCTTTCGGCCATACTCCGCGGGAATGCCAGCGGTATAGAGGCTGATAGAGTCCACATCGTCGGCCTCGATCTCAGGTCCAAAACTCGGGGATCGGTTATCGGTAAGAGGAATTCCGTCGATCACGAACTGTGTCTGGGCTTCCGCCCCTCTAGGATGAAGGACTGCGTTGCCTTCGTAAATCCAGCCCGGCTGAGTAATGACGAGGTCCTCCACGGAGCGCCCCGGTAGGGAAGTGACCCTTTCCTCAATCTGCTTGGTGCCAATCTGCATGACAGAGGAAGGCCGGTTGGGATCGACCAGCGTCTCGGTCTCATTTACCTTCACAGTAGTATTTACCGGAGCTACCTCAAGTTCCACCGTCAAATCGACTGGGAGAGCTGATCTGACCTCAACAGTTCTCGCGACCGATGAAAATCCCTGCTTGTCTACCACTACCTGATAAATCCCGTAAGGCAGTGTTTGAATGTCGACCTTGCCGCTATCGTCTGTGGAAAAGTTGTTCTTGTACTGATTGACCTGGCTGAGAAGCCGAACCGACGCCTTGACACCCGAACTGGAAGGATCGGTTACCTTCAGCCGGAGTTCGCCGGTATTCACTTGACCTATTGCGGAACACACGCAAAGTAGCAAGGATGCCGACACACCGAAAATTGGTCGCATAATTGAATATTCCTTTTTGGCCGGTTTTGTTCAGCCTCTTTTTGAGAAAAAATTCTGGGCCTGTGATATCAAGAAGGAGTTGGTGTCGGTCGGTAACGTCCGGGGCGCTATGGAAACCACTCAAAAGCCGATCATGCTGCCTTCCAAGGACCCAAAAGTTGCCCTGCTGTCTCCAAACTCGACCGCCGAGCAGCCGACGGCCCATTCGGAATTGGAGTCTGTGGTCGTTCGTCTTTTCGATCAGTTCCAGGGGCGAGTTTTAAGTTACGTAGTTGCTTGCGGTTTGCCTTTTCACGATGCCGAGGATATCGTCCAGGAGACGTTTCTCTCTCTGTTCCGGCATTTAGAACTCGGCCGCCCGCGCTCGAATCTCGAAGGCTGGCTCTTTCGAGTCGCGCATAACCTGGCGTTGAAGCGGCGGGCCGCAAATCAGGGGCTTGAGCGTAACCTTGTCGACAAAAAGAGCGTGGCCCAGCATGCCTGTGGGGGGACCAATCCTGAGGAGGAATTCTCGTTCAATCAGACGCGGCAGCGACTGCGTTCCGTCTTCGTAGCTCTTCCCGAGCAAGACCAGCGATGCCTCTATTTGCGCGCCGAAGGGTTGAAGTACCGCCAGATTGCCGATGTCCTCGGCATCTCGCTAGGAGGAGTCTCTTTGTCGCTCTCTCGATCTCTCGCGCGTATAATGCGGGCAACTGGGAGTGAGTGAGCCATGCAGGGCAACAAACCACACCTATCGGACGAAGAGCTTCTTCTCTTCTCCGACCAAGAACTGCCGACCCGCCAGGCAGCCAGGGTGCGCGAGCACATTACCCAATGCGAGCCATGCCGCAGGCGCCTGACAGAGCTCGAAAATGCTTTGGCCGATTTTCTCGATCTTCATGAACAAGAAGTCCAAGCGCAAAGCTCCCATTTGGGGAACTCGCGCTCTTTGCTGAAGGCACGCTTGTCTGAAGCCTCCCGGCCACGTGCCACATTTGGGAGGGTAGTGGCCCAACAGTTGGCCTGCGCCTGTCTGGCGCTCCTGCTTATAGTTGGGGCCACCTGGACTGTTCGCCATATCGTGGGAGAGCGATCTCGCTCTGATGCAACGATAGCTGAAGGCATCGCACTCCCGCGTAGAACTCTGACACCGGGTTCCACCCGCGTTGTCCGGATCGAAGCTTTGTGCAGCAGTCAAGATCTCGACAATGACCCGCCGGTAAATCCTTCCTTGGAGCAGGCTGTCTTCAAGGAATACGGTGTTCCGGCCTCCTCGAAAAACGAGTACGAGCTGGACTATCTGATTACGCCCGCGCTGGGCGGGGCGGACGATATTCAAAATCTCTGGCCACAGCCCTACTCCTCAACCTGGAATGCCCGTGTCAAAGATCAGCTGGAAGATCATCTGCACAAACTGGTCTGCCGGGGAAAAGTCCAACTGGCAACGGCGCAAAGCGATATCGCGTCCGATTGGATCGCGGCATACAAGCGATATTTCAACACCGACAAGCCAGAGCCAGACTCGTCAATTGCCGGCAGGCTTGGTCCGAGGCATGAGTTCGATCAGAGTCGCCAGGGCCAACTCAAGTCTCGGATTTCAGCTATCTGTGATCTGGCGCGAGGCAAGCCGTCCTGGCGACTTCCCGCTACTACAGCTGTGCTCCGGCAAACCGAATGGCTCAGATAAGGCCTAAGCGCATAGGGGGCCCTAGCGCCTATGCACTGAAGAACTGATGAACGGGAGCTACGGCAGTTTAGGAAATTGTGTAGACCGAAGCCACTCTTGCCAAGCCGGCGCGACCAGCAGGGGGCGACGGTCTCGAGCAAACTGGAAAAGACAACAGTATTTCCTGAACTGCCTTAAAAATCATCAGAAAAGTTGCGGCTGAGGCCGATCTTTGTAGCCGCTTCATCGAGTGCGGCCTGAGTAAAGAAGAACAGATGCTTCGGGTTGGAATTGGGGTAAAAACGGATGATGATTTCGGGCCGTGTGACCGAGTCACTCTTGCCGTCGTAAAAGGGATAGCCGAGTTCTTGCAGCAGATGCAAGGAGCCTTCGTCGCCGGTGGGGTTACCGGTATCGCCGACGATGGCGAAGACGGCCTTCCGCGTCCGTCTTGAATATACGGCCACGAAGTCGCCGACCTTCACGCCCCGCCGCCGGGCATCGTCGCCACGCACAACGTAGTTGATGTTTCGGGCGTCGACGTAGCACCTTGGATCCCGCTCGTTGTGATTGGCTACGTCCGCGAAAGCTGTCTGTGAGATGTAGTAGCCGGGGAACGGATCCTTGGGGCCTTGGAGGATGGGATGTCCCTTGTCGTCCACAATGTAGCCGACGATCGGTTGATCGGCCCGCTCCAGATAGTGCGCATTCATAAGGACGTCCAGCGTCGGCTTTCCAGGCGGGCCGTAAGCGTTCGGAGCTCCATCGACATCCACATCCATGCGGTGAGTCAGCACTTCAAAAGACCGAGGTGGCGTTGACGTTTGTGCGTGTAACCCATCCGCTGCGGTCAAAGCCAGGGCTGTGACCATGGCAAGTAGGGCCGGCTTGCATAGGCAATTCCACAACTCCGAGTATCGTGCCATTTCAAAATCGTAAAATCGTTTCACAGCATCCACTTCCCACAATGCTAACGCTTCCGGGCAGCTTGATTCGAGCAAACGCCACCAATGCGGCGGCCTAAGCAACCGCGGACGATGAGCGGGAACCGCGGCAGAAATCGCGACCTGTACACAAGCGGCCAATCGATCTCCCCTATGTGAAGAAGTAACCTTGTTCCACTGCTATTAATGTTGTAACGCCTAGAAAATGGAAATTTAAAGAACAATTATTGTTCTTTACAAATCGCCTGGGCTGTAATAAAGAGATCCTATGGTCAAACGCCACCTTCTGCGCATCCTCATCCGGTGGGCAGTCCTGATGGTTGTCGTCGCCGCGGGGTTGCTTTTAGTCGCTGGAACCACAAGTCTCCCCATGCTGAACGGATACGTCGTAGTATTGGCACCATCGCTGTTGTTAATGATGCTGGCCATTGCCCCACAGATCGCCCAGGAGCGCGGGCAGACGGACGACAAGAGACACGATATAGGAGCGCGACTAGCCCTGGTGGTTCTCTTCTTCGCTACCATCGTCTTTGCAGCCTTGGACGTGGGTCATCTGCACTTATCCAACAACGTACCCGTTGCGCTCAGCGTCATTGCTCTGGTTATGTTTGCCGCCGCCTCGGGATTTCAGGCTTGGGCGATGAGCGTGAATTCGTTTTACTCGCCAGTCATTCACATTCAAGCAGAGCGGGGACATAGCGTGGTCACTCGCGGGCCATACCGTATCCTCAGGCATCCTGCATATTTCGCAAATATCGTTGCTGTTCCAGCCAGCGCGCTCGCCATTGGTTCTTGGATAGCCTTAATCCCAGCTGCAGTCGTCTGTGCCATTACCGTGTGGCGGGCGCGGAGGGAAGACGCTTTTCTCAAACAGAATCTGGACGGTTATTCAGACTATATGAAGCGCGTACCGGGCGGTGTTTTACCTCACTTGCAATTTAAGCTCTGACTTAGACGCATTCGAAATCCATCCAAATGAGTTATTGGAAGCATGTAAAGAGACAGAAATAACTAATGTGACATTGCCGCGCTCAATCTTCCCTTCCGATGCAGTTCCGTAATAATGTTGAGGAATGCTGGATACTGAGGATCGGTCGAATAGTTCCGCATTGGTCATCCGTAACCTTTGCAAGTCATTCGGTGACGTTATTGCGGTGAACGGCCTTAATCTCGAGGTCAAACGCGGTGAGTGTTTTGGCCTGCTTGGTCCCAACGGCGCCGGCAAGACCACGACCATTGAAATATGCGAGGGGCTGACTGTTCCGGATTCGGGTACAGTCGAGATGCTTGGATGTAGCTGGCCCGACCATGCTGACAAACTCCGCCAATGCATTGGCATCCAGTTGCAGGAGACGCAATTTCCAGACAAGCTCACAGTTGAAGAAGCGGTAGGCCTCTTCCGCAGCTTTTTTCACCGGGGCCTTACCGTAGAGCGATCGATTAACATGGTGCAGCTTGAGGAGAAACGGAAGTCGTATATCGGCGGTCTTTCGGGCGGCCAGAAGCAGAGGCTTGCGATGGCTTGCGCTTTGGTCGGTGACCCGGAACTGTTATTTCTTGACGAACCCACTACCGGCCTTGATCCGCAGGCAAGAAGAAATCTGTGGGATCTGGTAGACCAGGTAAAACTGGCTGGACGAACCATCATCCTGACTACTCATTATATGGATGAAGCTCAGCGGCTCTGCGATCGGGTGGCCATTATGGATCACGGACGCATCATCGCGCTGGGCACGCCGCGCGAGCTTATAACCTCTGCCGGCGGTGAGCAAATTGTGGAGTTTGCAATCGCCGCAGGGGCCGTATTCAATGCCGCGGATTTGACGGAAATGCCAGGAGTCCAATCACATCGCGTGCATGCAGGCTTGCATCAGCTTTTCGTATCCGAATTGCATACGGCCGTGCCACGCATCTTTGAATCTTTGGCAGCTCAAGGGTTAGGTTTGACCGAGTTTCGGACTCATTCGGCTACATTGGAAGATGTCTTCGTCTCGCTCACTGGAAGGAAGCTGCGCGATGAGTAGGTTATCCGAAAGCTCTCTATTTCAACTGACAGTTACTCGCTTTCGCCTCCTTTTTCGTGAGCCTGAAGCAGTCTTCTGGATTTTCGTATTTCCGATAGTACTTTCGGTCGGCTTGAGTATTGCTTTTCGCAATCGGCCGGCAGATGTATTGCAGGTTGCGGGTACTACGGCGCAGATAACCCAAGCGCTCAATGCGGAGAAGGGTTTGAGTGCGATCACACTAGACGAGGCTAGCGGCGGCAATGCGCTTGTGACCGGAAAAATTCTTCTCTTGGCGGTGCAGCAGCCCGGCAGTATCAAGTTCGAGTACGACAATACCAATCCCGAAGCCCGGACAGCACGGTTGATCGCGGATCGCGCGATCCAGAGAGCCGGAGGGCAGCGAGAGTCTGTAGGGACACTGGATGAATTGATTCATGAAACCGGGTCCCGGTATATCGACTTTGTTATCCCCGGCCTCCTCGGGATGAATCTCATGAGCTCGGCAATATGGGCGCTGGGTTTCTCGATTGTGGAGGCTCGGCAGAAAAAACTTCTAAAGCGACTTGTTGCGTCTCCGATGCCTCGCTGGCAATATCTTGCTTCGTTTCTCTTGTCGAGACTTTTGTTGCTTGTGATCGAGGTTGGCGTGTTTCTCGGCTTCTCGCATTTCGCCTTTGGCGTTCCGGTTCGGGGCTCCTTATGGCAACTCGGCTCCTTGTGCGTACTTGCATCCCTCACCTTTTCAGCAATCGGGCTTCTGGTTGCATCGCGCGCAAAAACCATGGAAGCTGCCTCAGGCCTGATGAATCTAACCATGATGCCAATGTGGATTCTTTCAGGGGTCTTTTTTTCAGCTAGCCGCTTCCCTAATGTTGTTCAGCCCTTCATCCATGCCTTACCTCTCACCGCGGCGATTGATGCTCTACGTGGCAACATGCTTCAGGGGACCCCATTAACGCATCTCCTTGTTCCTGTCGGGATCTTATTTATTTGGCTGGTCATAACGTTTTCGCTTTCTTTGCGGATTTTCCGCTGGAGCTAGTTCTGGCGAGGCACTGCTCTCAGGAAGCAGTTCGGTAAGTCATTAAGGACTCTATCTCTTCTGCGTGGGCGCCGGCAGCCGGTTGATGATGAACTCCGATATTCGTTGTGCGGCCGGGGGATGGCCCTCCCTTCAACCCTGTTGTTGCTTGGCGATCGTGGCCGTGGACAGCATGCCGCCCAAACCCATGGTTTCGACCACCGAGGAGGGCACGATGACCATTGCGCCTTTTTCCCTGATCGCCTCATAGAGCATATTCATGGCCCGCAGGTGCAGTGCGCCGGGGTTGTCGTTATAGACTTGCGACGCCTGGGCGAACTGGCCGGCAACCTGGACCTCAGCTTCGCCGAGAATGACGCGCGCCTGCCGCTCGCGTTCGGCCTGGGCTTGCTGCGACATTGCGTTCTCCAGGGCCTGTGGAATACGCACATCCCGTATCTCGACGGATTGCACGGTGATACCCCAAGGCGTGGTCTTTTCGTCGAGAATTTGCTGCAGCTCGCGCCCCAGCGTCTCGCGGTCGGTGATCATCTGAGCCAGTTGGTGACGGCCGATAGACTCGCGCAGCGCAGTCTGCGCACTGAGAGTTATGGCATCGATGAAGTTTTCCACTTCGAGGATGGATTTCTCCGCATTCCACACCATCCAGAAGACGATCGCGTCTACATTCACCGGCACGGTGTCCCGCGTAAGCGCTGACTCGGCGCTCACCGTCGAGACCCTGACACGCTGGTCGACATAGCGGCTGAGCGAGTCCACGACCGGAATCATGAAAAAGAGCCCGGGGCCGCGCAATCCTCTATATCTGCCGAAGCGCAGGATGGCTACCTTCTCCCATTGATCGACGATTTTAGCCGCGAAAAGCAAATACAGCCCTAGCAGGACCAAGGCGGTCGCGGGTGCGGAATTGGTTGTGAAGACGCGGCAGAGCAGCGCAGCCGCAATCGAAATGGCGAATAAGGTGAAACCGACGCTGTTGAATCTCCGATGTCTCAACATACTAACCTCTTTTGCTTTCTGCTTTGGGTAACAGCTCGCGCAGGGCGTGGATGATTTCCTGCACAGTGAATCCGCCGGCTCCGGCACGCGACACAAATTCGCTGGTTAGCTGCGCCAGTCTCCGTTGGTGTTCATCCTTGGATCTCTCAACCTTCTGCGTAGAGATGAACGTGCCGATACCTTGCTGCGTCTCGAGAATGCCGCGAATCTCCATCTCCCGATAGGCGCGTTGGACGGTGTTCGGATTAATGGTGAGCTCAACCGCAACCTGGCGAACGGTAGGCAATTGCGCCCCGGGCTTGAGTGCGCCTGCGGAAATGCCAGCCTGCACCTGGTCGATGAGTTGGCGATAAACGGGCACTCCGCTACCGGGATCCAGGCGAAAGGCAAACGGCGTATGCGCATTTGGGGAGCTCGATTTCATTCGCGATCAATGTACTATTTAACTAGTACACTAGTCAAAAGTAGATGTGGGATTTTCGCGCGCTGAGGCAGATGGGAATGAGCATTTTCAGAAATATTGTTGACTTAAGTGGGTGCACAAAAACTCGGAACTGTAAAAATCGGTCGTCAAGTCCCGCAGGGACGGCTGAACTTCGCTTGGCGACTGGCCAACGAGTAGCCTATAAGCTACAGTTGAGTGTGCTTGAGATCCGGGAAACAAAGGAGGCGCAATGAGCGCGATGAAGACAAAGCCATTTGATCCGGCTGAATATCTAGACAATGACGAAGCAATCGCTAGCTACATGACGGATGCGCTGGAAACTGGTGATCCATCGTTTGTAGCCGACGCGCTCGGCGTGGTGGCGCGGGCGCGGGGCATGAGCGAGGTGGCGCGGGAAGCGGGGGTTTCGCGAGAAAGTTTGTACCGTGCACTGAGTGCAAATGGCAATCCGGAGTTCAGCACGGTAATGCGAGTTGTGCGAGCGCTTGGGCTTCAACTTTCCGTCACTCCAGCACATCACGAAGACGTGGCGTAATGCCGTTCATAAGGACGGCTCTGCGGTGCAGCGCCGCCCTCTTCTTTTTCTGTCATTCCCGAAGGGAATCTGCTTTCCCACGCTGACTAAGGTACAAATTAACGGCGGCTATCGATGTGCCCGAAGACTTTTGCTTTTGAATCTGGTCCTTTCAACGAACCGAGGGTGCTCCACCTATCTCGATGGACAGTGTCCTACGTAGTCCGGAGAAAAGCCCCAGGCCACTATAGCTGCGCGAGCCTGGGGCACCCGGCTCTGCACCAGAAACGAAGAGTCTCTAATTTGGACAAGTCTGCAGAAAATAGCCCAGCACGTCAGTGCTAGGGAAACTTTGGTTTATGACAGAAGTTCCGAAGGGACGGCTGAATCATTGTCACCAGCAGAATTGACAGCGGTATGCGTCAGTTGCCCTACGGTAATAGGCTTGCTTTCTTCGAGCAACCCCAGCACTGGCGTGCTGGGGTTATTTTCGTGCCGTCCCTGCGGGACTCAGAACTCTATGAGCTACACTTAAGTGCGCTCGAGCGCGATGAAGACAACGCTGTTTGATCCGGCTGACTATCGCAAGTGGTAGCCTTGATAAGACTGCCTAAATTTGCTCTGAAAGATTGAGCGAAGAGATAAAAGGAGATTTTTCGCAAGGGACAAGGGACCGCTCGCATGTTCAGCGTTGTGAATTGTGCCGGCCATGCGGAAAATAAAGCTCCGTTGTGATATGCAAGGTAGAATTTAGCACGGAGAGAGAATGCTTGAGCTTATATCCATACCGATTTCCTATTTTGAAATCGTAGTCAGCTATGAAAGCCCGAATGTCAGGCTATGGATGGACCGCGCTTCTGTGGTACAGGGAATTTTTGACGCTCTCAAGCCATGGAATCCCAAAATTGACGATGTCGAAGTTCTGTCGGACGGCAAGCCTTCCGAGCAAGGTTTCAAGCTTAAGTTATTGGAAAATCGCGTGTCCTTCTTTTTCGGTCCCGCATTTTGCAGGTTTACAAAGGATGATGCTGATTGGGACTCAGCAGAGGAGACAATACAGATCCTCGACGCGGCTCTCTCGACATTAATCAAGCTGAGCGGGATAGTAGTTGGTTTGCAAAAAACGCTGATTGCATTACACCTTCAGCTTAAAAGGCTACCTTTTATGGAAATATTGAAGCCACTTGTTCCCCCACAGCTGGCGGCACTGGAAAAAGAGAATGTCAAAACGATGGCGTCAGTCGTGAAGTGGGATAAGCGGAAAGTAACTATCGATGGATCGGGGCAAATCTCAAACGGTGTCTTTTTGAGGTTTGAGCGCGAGTTCGACGGTCCAATCGCCTTTGAGGAAATAGCTCACCAACTGAGGGCAGACCAGGGAAGTCTGTTTGCAATGTTGGGTGTGGCGGAAGATCGAACATGAACGGATACCTTGGTAGCCAAACGTCTGGAAATGATTGGCCCGAACCGGTGCCGGTAATGGTCTATCAAGATTTTCAGGAATCTGGCGCTCTTCCTTCGCCCAAACGGAGAGCCCAGATACTTGCGGACTTCGAAGATGAGATGGTGCATTTCGAAAATGAACACAACGTCATAATCAATGATGTGCGCAGAAACTTTGTGCTGCCGACAAATTCATCCGTAGAAGGATTTTTTAACGACCACCGAACGATTCCCCAATTGCTGCTTCAGGCGGTCCCACACGTCAAACGATATTTTGGTGCGGATGTAGTCTTCAACCTGAGAGTACCGATCGATGAATCGGGATCGCAGACGCTCTATGCTGTTGCAATGTGGCCCGGAACGCTGAAGGACGTGAGAAGGGCTCTAGAGCAATTCGATGACGCTTGGTGGATTGCGAACTCACGGAAGGCGTCAGGGTATCTCACTTTCACATACGAGTTGGTGTAATGGCTTCACAGCCCTTCGATTGGTCCGAATATTTGAATCTGGCTAACGAACTAGCAAAGCGTACAGATGAAGCGTCGATCCGGAGCGCCCTGAGTCGCGCCTATTACTTCGTTTATCACTTGGCGTTAGAGCGGGTGAAAGCCAACGGATTCATTGTTAGACCGGGCGAAGGGACGCACACGCAAATGTGGCGGAATTTTAGTGGAAGTCCGGAACCTGACTGTTGGAAGCTTGCAGAAATTGCGCGGCGCCTGAAGGAGAAGAGGGAAAGAGCCGATTATCAGCAAATTTACGTGCGCATAGGCGAGGAGATCCTAGAAATGCTGGCGGACGCTCAGGACTTTGCTGCTCGACTTCGTAAGCTTAATCCTCGCTATCCCGATCCGGGAAGTACACGGCAGTGATGTGGAAATAGTGCTCGCGATATGTGCTCTTGACACTTTGGCTTGCTTGGCAGTTTAAGCAGGCGTTGAATTCTGCAGTGTTCGTTTCGCTCTGAATCCCCCTAAAGAAGTTTTGTTCGTCTCCTTCAACCTTCAACCCCAACCTGGGGAATGGTTGCAATTCCGCCAATATATTTTCCAATAGAGGCTCTCCGGTTTTCAGCGGTTGTTTCATGCCAAATCCGACGTCAAGAGATCGTCCGATAAACGATACATTTGACCTCCGACATCGGATCGGGGCAACTCGCTACAAAGCGGCCCGGGAATATCGTTGCACGACTTCACGGACTATGCCTGCTTCCCTTGGAAACCAACATGGTCTTACCCGGATCGTGACTTTTACTGATAAGATCGTCGGGAACAAATCCACGGGAGCGCCATGACCTACAAACCCAATCGCCGCAGCTTTCTCATCGCAGGCGGACTTACCGCCCTCGCCTCAAGCAAAGTCTTTGGCGCCAACGATACTCTCCGTATCGGGGTCATAGGAGCCGGAGAGCGGATGAATACCCTGCTCAATTGTGCCGCTCAGGCCGGCCCCTTTGAGATCGTGGCCGTGAGCGATGTGTATGGGCCGCGCCGCGATGCCGTCAAGGAACGGTCGAACGGCCTCGCTACTACCCATCTCGATTATCACGAAGTGCTGGAGAAGGATATCGATGCCGTGCTCATCGCCACTCCAAACCACTGGCACACTCGCATGGCCGTCGACGCGCTTGCCGCCGGCAAAGACGTTTATCTGGAAAAACCGGTCACCCACACCATCGAGGAAGAGGCCACGCTCAGCCACGCGGTTCGATCCAGCAAGCAGATTTTGCAGTGCGGCATGCAGCAGCGCAGTTGGACTCACTTCCGTGACGCGGTGGATCTGATTCAGGGAGGCAGTCTGGGACGAATCACCCAGGTGAGGACCTACTGGTGGCAGAATTATCAACGGGACTGGGCGCCCAAGCCTGTCGACACCCAGGCCCTCGATTGGAAGCTCTGGCTTGGATCTGCTCCTGAGCAGCCCTTCAGCGAAGAAAAGTTTTACCACTGGCGCTGGTTCTGGAACTTCGGCGGCGGCGCCATGACCGATCTATTCGCCCACTGGATCGATGTGGCCCACTGGGCCATGAAGTCCGACACCCCGCGTCAGGCGCAGATGCTGGCGGACAGATATATTTTCAAGCAATGGGATTGTCCCGACACCATTCAAGCGGCGTTTCGTTATCCCGGCTTCGACGTCGTGTACGAGGGCATGATGAGCTCCTCGATCGATGACGGCGGCCTTGAATTTCGCGGAACGGAGGCAACACTGAAGATCGACCGGAGCGGCTTTGGCGTGTATCGCGAGGATGTGAAACGCGCCCAGAATCCCGTTCTAAAGGGAGAGAGCTTCCGCGACGGAACCATCTCGCACATGCAGAATTTCTTCGAGTGCGTCAAGACGCGAAAGGAGCCGAACGCGCCGGTGGAAGCCGGAATTGCCTGCGGCCGCGCCGGCCACATCGCGAACCTGGCTTACCGTCACGGCGGTCAGATTACATGGCCGCCCAAGGACTCGGCATAAGAATGTGCGTGCCAAAGACTGCTAGGCCAGCGCCAGATTCAGATTCTCAATCGCCTCGTCGATCTCTGCCGTGTTCTTGTAGCCGACGGTAACCGCATCTACGCCGGCGTGCCTGAACGCGAACCTCATCGCCGCCTTGCGGTCCTCGCGGTTGGTGAACGTACCCTCTCCCACGAGTTTCATGCTGATCACGCCCATTCCGTCTTTCCGGGCCTGCTTCACGTGCGTGACCACTTCGTTCACATTTCCCAGGCCTTCCGTGTTGTAATCCTCGGCGTCCATCCTCACGCCTTTGTGATTCATCCGGATCATAGCGACTTCGAGCCAATTGGTCTCCGGTACCTGACGCAGCGCCGGCAGTCCGTGCACCGACGCACCATGCGACCTCACGGCGTGCTTCGCCTCAGCTTCCAAAAGTCCGTCCTGCCACCGGGCAGTGTCTGCGGGCCATGTCGCGGTGTGCTGCCAATGCAGCAGCATGATGTCGAAATATTCGGTATTCGCGAGCTTGCGCAGCTGGTCGATTTTCGCCTGCGGGTCCTCTCCTCGGCGTGTGGTCACCTTGGACATAAGACGATAACTATCGCGCGGCACGCCCTTCAGCGCCACGCCCAACATCTCGTGCATACCGCCGTAGCTCTCCGCGGTCTCGAAGAAGCGAATCCCGCGATCGTAGGCGTAGCGCACCAGCCGGGTAAATTGCTCCTGTCCCAGGTCGCGCTGTACTTGCCCGCTGAAGCTTCCCGTACCGAACGCGAGCCGCGTTACCTTGACTCGGGATTTTCCCAGCGTTACCCAATCCGTCGCTGTCTCGCGTTCCGCCCTCAGGGGCAGGCGTCCGGCACTGGCCAGCGCGCCCGCTGCAAGTCCGGTTTTCAGGAAATCACGTCTGGAGTAGTGAACCATCGGTCTTCCTCCAATACGCCGAATTATAGCGCAACTAACTCCAACGAAGACTGCCCGGCCATCCAATATGTGGCTATAATAGCCATGATGAGGGATTGCCATGCGCACAGTCAACGTAGCGGAACTTAAGAACCGGCTAAGCACCTACCTGACGTTCGCCAAGGCAGGCGAAGTGGTAGTCATCCGGGATCGGAACCTGCCTGTAGCCAAGCTGATCCCTTTCACTGCCGATGACGCAAACGAAGAGGAGTTGACGTTGGTTGCAGCCGGAGCGATGCGTCTGCCGGAAAAGCCTCTGAACGTCGGCCAGCTTTCGAAGATGCCGAGGGCGACCGTGCGAGGGAACGCTGCAACCCAGGCCGTGCTGAGCGAGAGGAACGAGGGTTGGTGACCCGAAGCACCGCGTTTTGGGACTCCAGCGCGTTGATCCCGCTCTGCATACAGGAGCCGACCAGCAATCGCGCCAGGAAAATGGCAAAGCAATTTATGCCGGTTGTTTGGTGGGGCACTACGGTCGAGATACACAGCGCGATTGCGCGTCTGCATCGCTCCGGCGATTTGGACGATGCGGGCAAGCGAGCGGCGCTTGACCGCCTCTTGGTCTTGAGACAGGGCTGGCGCGAAATTCTTCCCAGTGACAAGCTGCGTGACCAGGCTGAGACTTTGCTCGACGCGTATTCCCTGCGCGCAGCCGATAGCCTGCAACTGGCAGCGGCTATGATCTGGTGTCAACAAAAGCCTGCCCGCCGCACGCTAATCTCGGGAGATGTGCGTCTATGCGAAGCAGCAGCCCAGGCAGGCTTTATGGTTGTGCGATCGGGGGTCTCAAAACCCTAGATCGTAGAATCAATCCTGGTGCAGAGCAGATATGGGGCGCCAAGGATTTGAAAGGGGGAGCTTCAAAGCCAATTGACACCGGATTCTTCTTCCCAAGCTTCTCCCGATGAGAGAGCAGCGAAGATTCTTGACGCACTGGTTTGCCAGGCCTCGAACCATCCACAGGCATTGGCGGCTCTGGCGCACATTCTCGCAGCCAGAGGAGAAGCGGATCGTGCCCGCTCTCTGGCCATGGAGGCGAGAAGGCTTGCGCCCGGCAATGCCGAGGTAGCGGTTCTCACCGCGGAGGTCCTGAGTGCCGGTATACCCGAATGGCACTTCATCATTGTCCGCGATACGGCCCGCAACACAGCCTTCGACGGCGCGCTCCGCCGAGCTGTGCGGCCGGGAATGCGTGTTCTCGACATCGGATCGGGCACTGGGCTGCTGGCCATGATGGCGGCTCGCGCCGGCGCTGTTGAAGTCATTAGCTGCGAAATGAATCGGGCTATCGCCCAGGCGGCGCGCAAAATCGTCGCGGCAAATGGTTATGCCGATCGCGTCCGCATCATAGACAAGCACTCCACCAATCTTGATCCTCAGGTAGATCTTGGAGGGCCGGTGGATGTGCTGGTTTCCGAGATCGTCAGCAATGACTTGTTAGCCGAAGGCGTTCTCCCGGTCATGGAAAAAGCCGTTGGGCTTCTAAAACCAGGAGGACGGATAATTCCCGCGCGTGGTTCCGTACGCGTTGCTTTGGGCCATTACCTGGATGCGGATAAAAAACGTATGGGGATGGTGGAGGGATTCGATCTCTCCCCGTTTAACGATCTCGCGCCTAAGAACCTTCGCATTAAATGGCACGATCGCGGTCTTACACTTCTCAGCGATCCCGCTGACCTGTTCAGCTTCGACTTTACTTCTGGAGGGCCATTTCCAGAGAGCCGTTCATCCGTGTCCCTCACCGCGCGCAGTGGCGATGCCAATGGAGTCGCGCAATGGATCTATCTCAAGCTGGACGATGATGCCGAGTATGAAAACCATCCGGCAACCGCGGCAACCTCGAACTGGGCGGTTATTTTCTACCCGTTCGCAGCCAATCAGCGGTATGACAAAGGCGAGCGCGTAAAACTCTGCGGATCCCATGACCGCGATCGTCTGCGCGTTTGGACGGAAAAGGCATGAAGAGCAGCGTTCAATACAATTTCTCCGCCCGGTCGGTTACCCTGTTATCCGGAATATGAAGACGCAAACTGACACACCCCAGCCAATTGTTTCGCTCGACGATTACGAGGTCCAGGCTAAGGCAATCCTTAGCGCGATGGCCTTCGATTACATTGCCGGAGGCTCCGCGGACGGGCGCACGCTTCGCCGGAATCGGGAAGCTTTCCAGACTATCGAACTGCTTCCCAGAATTCTCCGCGATGTGAGCAAAATCGAGACTCGCGTGGATCTCTTCGGCCGTATCCACGACTTCCCGATCCTGCTTGCGCCCACCGGTTATCACAAGCTCTTTCATCCCCAGGGAGAACTGGAAACAGTGCGGGGAGCCGCGCTATGCGGGGCAACCCTGGTAGCGTCCTGCTTTTCAACCGTTGCCTATGAAGAGATGCGGCAAGCGTCACCCGGGCCACTATGGTTCCAGATCTATATCAACCCTGATCGCGGCTTTACCCGGCAACTGGCCGAGACGGTTCTCAACGCGGGCTGCGAGGCCATCTGCGTCACCGTTGACGTGCCGGTAAACCCTATCAAGGATAGCCGCCACGCTACCGACTTTCGCCTCTCCGAAGGACTTCATCGAGCCAACCTGACCTCGCTCGGCGGAGAGATTGCGGCCGCTTCGCATCGCACCGTCGGCCGCAACATCTACAGCGGAATTCGCGCCGCTAACGCTACCTGGAAAGACATTGAGTGGCTGCGTTCAATTGTGCCCGTTCCTCTTCTGCTCAAGGGCATTCTCCGCGCCGAGGATGCGCAAACGGCCATCGCCGCGGGCTGCGACGGAGTCATCGTCTCCAATCACGGTGGCCGCGCGCTCGATGGCGTGCCCGCCACCATCGAACGTTTGCCCAGTATCGTCGAAGGCATGCGAGGCCAAGGGAAAATCTTGGTTGATGGGGGAATCCGCCGCGGAGCCGATATCCTAAAAGCCCTGGCCCTGGGCGCGGACGCGGTCCTGATCGGGCGGCCTTATCTTTATGGGCTCGCGCTGCGCGGCGCACAAGGCGTTAAAGAAGTCGTGGACATATTGCAGCTCGAGATGCAAATGGCGATGGGACTGGCCGGGTGCGCATCGATCGGTGAAATCGATCGCAGCCTCTTGCGGGACGGGGATTGCTAGTGTCATCTGCCCTTCAACCCTGTTGCCCTACCGCGGGGTGCCCCGGAGCCCGCCCTGAGTTTGTCGAAGGGTCCCGATTCTGGGATCTGGGCTCCTACTGGAGAGCCGCCTTGTTGGCCGCAGCAATCACTCTTCTGTGGCTCCGCCCATTTACCCTCTGCGCCCAGCAAACCAGCATAGCCGCTCTGCGCAGCGCCTTTGCACAGCCACCCAATGATGCCCGCCTGATGATGCGATGGTGGTGGTTTGGCCCGGCCGTCGTCAAACCGGAATTAGAGCGTGAGATCGACGCTATGAAGGCTGCCGGTGTCGGCGGCTTCGAGATACAGCCGGTTTATCCCCTGGCTCTCGACGACCCAGCGAAGCACTTTCGCAATCTACCCTATCTTTCGCCCGAGTTTCTCGACGACGTGCGCTTTGCGGCGGGCATAGCCCACGCTCAAGGCATGCGCGTGAGCATGACACTGGCCAGTGGTTGGCCCTATGGGGGCCCCCATACTCCAGTAACTGAAGCTGCCGGCAAACTGCGCATTGCGGTGGTGGATGCACCCTCAGGAGTCGATTCGGTCGCTCTCCCTAACATCGGCAACGGAGAACAAATGCTGGCGGCATTTCTTGGAGATGCAAACAACGGCCGCCCGCTAGGCGCCGCCCTGCGCCAGGTTCCTCTGAATGGAAGCTTTCGCCTCGCGCTTCGATCCCACACCGAGGACCAGGCCGCAGTCTTCTTCATTGCCAGCCGCACCGGCCAGATGGTCAAGCGCGCCGCAGTCGATGCCGATGGATTCGTGCTGGACCATTATGACAAAAGCGCTATTGAAGACCACCTGAAGGCTGTCGGCGATCCTCTGATGGCCGCATTTGGCGATCACCCTCCGGATTCCGTCTTCAGCGACAGCCTGGAAGTATATGGCGCCGACTGGACCGGCGGCATGCTCTCCGAATTCCGCAACCGTAGAGGTTATGATTTAACTCCGCATCTGCCCGCACTGATCGATACATCGCTGCCCGAGAGCGCGGCCGTGCGCCACGATTGGGGCGAGACTCTCACCGAGTTGGTCGACGCCGACTATCTCACTCCGATCAATGCCTGGGCCCAAGCTCACCACACGCGCTTCCGCTCGCAAAACTACGGCACGCCGCCCGCCATGGTTTCCAGCAACAATCTGGTGGCCCTTCCCGAAGGCGAAGGCCCGCAGTGGAGGAGTTTCTCCTTCACACGCTGGGCAACCTCGGCAAGCCACCTGTATCGCTGGCCGGTCACATCCGTCGAGGCATGGACATGGATTCATTCGCCGGCATTCCGCGCCACACCCTTGGATATGAAGGCGGAGGCGGACTTGTTTTTCCTGGAAGGGGCCAATCAACTCGTCGGTCATGGATGGCCGTATACTCCGCCCGGTGTGCCTGAGCCTGGCTGGGCCTTTTACGCGGCTGGAGCGCTCAACGACCATAATCCGTGGTGGGGCGTCATGCCCGAGCTCACCGCATACTTGCAGCGCATGAGCGCCATACTACGCCTGGGGCAGCCTGCAAACAGCGTTGCTATCATGGTGCCGACCGACGATGCCTGGGCAAGCTTTACGCCGGGGCACACCTCATTGACCGCCGAGATGGATAAGTACGTGACCCCTGCGCTTACCCAGCAAATTCTGGATAGCGGCCACAATTTCGACTATATCGACTCGGCTGCGATCGACACCCTGAGCATACATTATCCAGTGCTGTTGCTGGCTCATGTGGACCGCATCCCGCTCGCAACTTACAGAAAGATAGAGGAGTATGCCAGTGCGGGAGGAAAGGTAATTGCCGTTGGGGCGCCCCCGGCTCATGCTCCAGGATTTTTGAACCGGGCAAGCTTGTCTTCCCAGGTTCAGGAAATCTCACGTTCGCTATTCTCCGGAAAGAACGCGCCGGCAAAAATCGCCGGCGCCGATGCCGGCGTAGGCAAGCTTCTTCAGGCAGAGTCCACGGCGGAGGCGAGCTTTTCACCCGCGGCGCCCACTCTCGGGTTTATTCGCCGGAAGCTTTCCGATGGAGAGCTCGTCTTTCTGGCCAACACCGGCAACCAGGCTATCCATACGCTGGGTAACTTTGCTCTTCCTGAGGATTCCGCGGAATGGTGGGATCCGATGTCTGGCGTCGAGAGAGCTATAGGCAAGGGACCTGTGCACATCGATCTTGAGCCTTACCAGTCCAGCATATTGGTATTCACCAACGATCGCTCCGCGAGGCCCAGCAATCCCACGCCTGCCAAGGCAGCCACAAGAGGGCAGGGGAGTACTCTTCAAGACCTGAGCGATGGCTGGACTGTTTCCTTTCCCACGCTGAGCTATACCCATCCATCGGATGCGAAGACCTCGTGGACCCAAGACCCAAAAACACGCTATTACTCGGGCGTAGCAATCTATACAAAGGATTTCAACCTCAGTCCACGCGCACTGAACTCCAGCCATGATCTACAACTTGATTTCGGAGAGGGAACGCCGATCGCGTCTGTACCCAGAGAGCATGGCACTCTCGCGCTGCTCGAAAATCCAGTAGGGGAGGCGGCTGTTGTGTTTGTGAATGGTAAGCGCGCGGGATCGGTGTGGCATCCACCTTACAAGGTTGAGGTGACTGCGCTGCTCCGGCCAGGGACAAATCATCTCGAGGTCCGAGTCGGCAACCTGGCCATCAACACCCTCGCCGGCCGTCAGTTACCTGACTATAGGCTGCTGAACAGCCGCTATGGCGTTCGCTTCGTTCCCCAGGACATGGCCGGTCTGCGGCTATTGCCGTCCGGCCTATTGCAAGGTGTACGCCTGATCGCGGTAGCGCCTGAGTCCTTTAGGTAAGGAGCGCTCGTTTGCACATCGCCAGGTTTTCCGGACCGCGCTCTACCATTTTGTTTCTAGTCCTGGTGTTTATACTCTCCGGCGCCTCTGCAAAGGCGAAGGAGTTTGTCGCCAACGACTATGGGGCCAAGGGGGACGGCGCGACGCTTGCGACCGGGGCAATTCAGGCTGCGATCGATCGCGCGTCCGCGTCGGGAGGGACGGTAATACTCCGTCCAGGCACATATCTCAGCGGTGCGCTGTTCGTGAAATCGGGAGTTACTCTGCGGATCGATTCTGGAGTTACCATCCGCGGAGTGCGGGAGCTGAGCGCCTACCCTCTGATGCCGACCCGCGTTGCTGGAATTGAGATGAGCTGGCCGGCCGCGCTGATCAATGTCTACCATCAGCGCAATGTAACCATCACCGGCAGCGGAACCATCGATGGAGATGGAAAGTATTGGTGGGACAGATACTGGGCGCTGCGGGGAGAGTACCAGCCGCGTGGTCTGCGATGGGCCGCGGATTACGACGCCCAGCGGCCGCGCTTAATTCAGATATTCAACTCCTCGAATGTGCGGCTGAGTAAGCTGCGGTTGGAGCGCTCGGGTTTTTGGACTGTCCATATCTGTTACTCCCACGATGTCACTGTGGATGGTGTCACCATCCGCAACAACATAGACGGACATGGTCCGAGCACCGATGGCATCGACATCGACTCATCCTCGAACATATTGGTCGAAGATGCGGACATCGAGGTAAATGACGATGCACTCTGCCTGAAGGCTGGCCGGGATGCGGATGGACTGCGCGTCAACCGGCCGACTGAGGATGTCGTGATCCGCAACTCGACGGTGCGCGCGGGGGCTGCAGGGGTGACCTTCGGCAGCGAAACCTCGGGAGGATTCCGGCATATTGAAGTTAGCGGCATCCACGTGATGAATCCGGTTCCGGTGGCGATCTTGTTCAAGTCCGCGCATACCCGTGGCGGCGTCGGCGAAGACATTCGCATCGATAATATCGATGCCGAAGGCGTAAAAACGGTCTTAGAGGTGAATCTGAATTGGAACCCGAGCTACAGTTATGCAACCATCCCGCCCGATGCGAAGAACATTCCGCCTTACTGGCGTGTGCTGGCGACTCCGGTGCCCGCTGGCCGCGGCCTTCCCCAATTCCGCGACGTGACCATTACCGGAGTGAAAGCTACAGGCGCAAAAGCAGCCTTCAATGTCGCAGCATACAAAGATGCCCCGCTGACCGCCTTCCGTCTCGAGCATTGGGACGTGAAAGCGCAGACTGCGGGCAGGATCGCGGACGCGCGCGATTGGTCAGTCAATGATGTAGCAGTTCACACCGCCGACGGCAGCAGAGTAACCCTGATCGATAGCACGGGTAAGTTTGACTTCAGCCAGTAACTCGTCGGCAACCGCACCCACCTACTTTGTCATCTCGACCGAAGCGAAGCGCAGTGGAGAGATCTGCGGTTTCCCACGTCTGGCGCAAAGAGCGCGCCAGATATGGGGCACCCTCGATTGATGGCGGTTTTGGATCCACACTTCAAGCAGATCTAGGGTGCCCCATCCTTGCGTAGCAAGGGTGGGAGACCACAACCGTTGGCAGAACAGGCCTCCAGGATGATTTTCGACAGAGTGTTCATGGGCTTGCGACCCACCCAAAAGGATGAAAATCGGGCTGAGGAAGGCTTGGTTGGCGGTTACACCTACTTTGTCATCTCGACCGGAGCGAAGCGCAGTGGAGAGATCTGCGGTTTATGTGTGCATAACTGCGGAATCCCCTTCACGCCGCCTTACTCTCACTCAGATGTGGGAAACCACAAACCTCCGCAGCGCGACAGACTATTTTGAGAGCAGGGCACGATCTTCAGTCGTGCCGCGAGCTACTCACAAATCGATCGACTTTATCGCGGCAGCGCCTTTGCTTTTCTTTCTGTCATTCCGGCAGGGAATCTGCTTTTCGTATGACAGAAAAAAAGCAAAGGCGACACTGTTGAGATTTGCGGATCCAACGTCCGAGAATCCCAGGCACCCAAGATTGGTTGGATCAATCGCGGGACATTGCGACAGGTAGGGCGCGTTCATCGCAAATCGACTAATTCGTACTCGTCTAAGGTTGGGAGCGTGAATTGGGCGTAACCGTTGTTGTATGCGACGGCAACGTCTTCTCCGGACTGGATTGTACGGGCGGAATGGAACTTGCCTTTTACATTTACCTGAATGTTCGTCATGCGAATCGGATTGAAATAGGCGGTCTCAGAGTGACCTGAAAGGTTGATGAAGTGAATCAGGCAGCGATCCTTCTGCCGCATAAAGGTTATCTCAACAAGAGGATGGGCATTGGTTTTCATCTGGCGCCCCTCGGGCAGCATGGCATCGATCAGGTCGCTCATGAGCCTGGAGTGAGCTTCGGAACTCTGGCGATAGTAAAGTCCTCCGATATCCCAGGGCAGCCACGCCACCTTTCCTTTGCCAAGGTCCTTTATGACTAGACCCGGATCGTTCGTGTCTTTCCAGTCGATATGCACGAACTCGGGCGGTCCATACATTCGATCCATAATTCAATTCCCTCCTAAGATTGCCTGGCGCGAGAGTGGTGCGCCCGGTCGCCGATGTGCATGGCGCAACCTCGCGCCCGCTGTGCCGCATCTGACACCGACAGGAGAATATTACTCATGGCAGATACGTTCGAGTCGAGCCTTCGCTCGTTGATTCAAGTGCTGCACGACGGACACAAGGGACTCGCTGAAATAGGTCACCACCTCAAGGATCAGAGCGCCAAAGCTTTCCTTCTCATGGAATCGTTGACAAGGCAGCAGTTTGCGGGCGATCTGGAAAACGAATTGCACCGTCATGGCGTGGCTGACGTTAAAGAAGGCGGCACCACCGCCGGAGCAGTCCACCGCACCTGGGGCGAGTTAAAGGCCCATCTGGGTGGAGGAGACCATACCCTGCTGGCGACAGCCGAGCAAGGGGAGGACGAGGCCAAGGAGGCCTATGCAGATGTGTTGCAAGAGGAAAACCTTCCCCTTCCGTTGAAGGAGCTATTGACCACGCAGCAGGAGCATATTCTGCAGGCGCACGACAAGATAAAAACCTTCAGGGATAGCAAAGCAGCCTAATCATGGAAAAAGCCCATATCTTAACAACTAAGATATGGGCTTTTCCGCTGCTTCAAAGTCTATTCGCAGTGCTACTTGGGACTCGAATCCTTCAGCTCCTGGGTGCTTTCCTTGGCGGAGTCGTGCGCCTTCTGATTGCTCTCCTTGACCTGGTCCTTAGTTGCGGTGGAGTGCTGGCCATTCGCACCCAATACGTGCTTGGTCCCTTCCTTGGTCTTGTCGTACGCCTTGGTAGTGCCTTCCTTCGTCTTGTCGTAGCCCTTGGTCGTGCCTTCCTTGGTTTTGTCGGCGGCAGTGACCGTGCCGTGTTTGGTAGCGTGATAAGCCTTGGTAGTTCCTTTCGCTACGCCATGCCCGGTATCTTTGGCCGCGTTCTTGGTTTCAGTACCTGCATGATTTAGGTCCTGCCCGGCTGTTTGCGCCGCTAGCAGCGACGCTGACCCTACAGTCATTCCCGAAACGAGGACCAGAGAAGCCAAACGTAGAGGGAAACCGGATGATGATGATAATGTCATGTTCAACCTCGGATTAACATGGGGATCGCAGTAACGGCGGAAACGGAATAAGAAGAGAGAACCAAGGATCAGCACGGAGTCGATTCCGAGACGCAACTGCGTTCGGAATCTTCCTAAACCGGCGTTCGGCGTTTGAACCACCGAAATCGAATGTCAAACCGGATTCATCTTCTGGTTCCGGCCGTACTGCGGACGGAACAGGCCAACCTGCGACTGCACCTCTGAAGAAGATTGAAACCGGCAATAATAGAATTCTTTTGAACTACGTGGAAGTCGCGGGAAGAAGTCCAGTGACTACTTTGGTTTTCTTGCTATTAGTTGGGTAGATGCCAAACCGGCCCGACGGGTGGCCTCAAAAAAAAATAAATCCACTCCCCCATCTTTCCTTCTTCAAATCGAAGGACTTGCTCTAAAAACGGGCGTAGAGACCAAATGCAGGCTCCGAGGTTTGCCTTCTGGTGTTTGTTGTCGTCTCCGCCTGGTTAAAATCCGGCGTCTTGTACGACAGCCCGCGATATTCCAGGCGGAGACCGAAATGGTCGGTCAAAATCGGGTAGTTCACGCCCAATTCGTATAGAAACGCGGCGCGGCCCTGCTGGTTGTAGTGCTGGCCGCCGACGCTCGTCGGCAGAAAGAGGAGGTACGCGGCTCCCGCAGCGGCGAAGGGTTGAAGACCGAGCAGTTTTGGCCCTTGAACCAGGTAAGCGCCTGAAGCCTCGTGCAGATTACTCTGCACATGGAAAGGCAGGGTTGAAAAGGCCTCGGAGAAGCGCGTATAGCTGTAGTTTACCTCGTAGCCGAGCCAGGGCTTAAAGGACTGCCGCAAGCTGACCAGTGCTCCCGCTGAGTCCGAGGGTACGTCGTGGATTCCGTTGCCGCTGGTGGATCCGGTGAACTGCCCAAAAAAGTTGATGGCGACATCGAAGTTTTTGGGTATCTGGCCAAAAGCCTGATTGCCGAACAGCGCACATACTCCGGTAAGCGCGAGGACAAAAGAAAGGAGAAAAGGTCTACGGAAAAGCGGGGAAAACGGCCTGAGCACCGGTTGTTTGGACATCGGGTTGTTCAACGCTCCTGAGGAGTGAGAGGGATTGACGGCGAACCAGCCGAAGCGGCGGCGTTTTCCCGTCTTCCAAAGAGATAGCATACGCTAGCGCCCGCCCGTCCCTCACTCTCGCCGCTGCTGCCGCTCTTGTCGACCCGCGGCATTCCCACGGGATTCAAGCATTGACGGCGAGATTGGTGCCAAGAGGCTGTTATTCGTGATAAGAACGTTATAAGCCCGAATCGCTACAACTTTGGTCACCCGTCCGTTATCTTGTTCGACACATAGAGATACGTATATTTGGGTTGCATGTATTTGGGTAGCATGATGAGGAAGCTATGAGACCTGCACACCGTTGGATCACGCATGTCACATTGGCTGGCGCAATGCTGATCCTGGCGCCGCTGGCCGCACATTCTGGCTCCAACACCCGCTCGAAATTCGCCGGTGTCTATGAATCGGCCCCGCCCCCTCCCGAGACTCCCACTTCCAAGCCGACCCCTACAATGAGCGTGAGCTTGGGGATGGATGGCACGGCCACGGTCACAGAGGATCCCGGCAAAGGCTCGAAGACGCTATTCGGCCATTGGGCCGACTCCGGCAGCCAAATCACGATCACCTTCGATGCCAGCGACGGGGGTCCGGCCGAGCCGGCGCTGGTTCTCCAGCCTAGCCATGATGGATTGCAGGCAGTTACTTGGAACCACGCGACCTGGGGCAACGTGACCCCGCCGCTGATGAAAAAGGGAGAGGGCAACTGGCACAGCCACCGCCACCTCTTTTAAAAGTAGGCACTCGGAGCCTTTGAAGGTAGGGCACCCGGGAGCCTTGAAGGGTACGGCCTTTTAGCCACGTCGCAGCGTTGCGAGCTTGGTAATTCCCGCGAGGGAGGCTGAAAATAGCCCAGCACGAAGTGCTGGGTAGGCTTCTAGAAGAGAGAGTCCCGCAGGGACGGCTGAATTATCTCGTTGCCTTTTCAGTCGTCCCGCCGGGACTCGGTTCGGCGCGGCTCCATTTTGTCATCTCGACCGAACTGAAGCTGAGTGGCGAAATCCAGGAAGCCTGCTTCTGCCCTCCTTGTCCGTTTTGTCTTTCTTTCTGTCATTCCCGAAGGGAATCTGCTTTCCCTACGCTAGATACCGAGTATGCCCTAGAGAGCAGAAGCAGATTCCCTGCGGGAATGACAGAAAGAAAAGCAACTGCGATTACGCAAGCCCGGAGCATCGCACCGAAGTGAAGCGGGGTTCCCCAGCCTGTTTAGCCGCTGAGGGACAGCAACAATCTAGACGCCCTAAACCTTCTACAATGGGCCAATGTTCCCCCAGGGAGTAAACACCTTCCCAGAGCTGGGCGAAACCGCTCTCGACTGGGCTCATCCCGTTGTGCGCGAATGGTTTGTCCGGCGCTTTGGGACCCCGACTGAGCCCCAGGAGCTGGGCTGGCTGCGCATCGCCGCCGGAGAGCCTACTCTGATCTCCGCTCCGACCGGCTCCGGCAAGACTCTGGCCGCATTTTTGATCTGTATCGATAAGCTGATTCGTAAATCCATCTCCGGCGCGCTCGATGCGGAGACGGCGGTCCTCTACGTCTCGCCGCTCAAGGCCTTGAGCAATGATGTGCAAAAAAACCTGGAGCTGCCTCTGCGCGAGATTCAGCAGTTGGCCATGGAGCGCGGCTATCTCTGCCCCCAGATTCGCACCGCGGTGCGCACGGGGGATACTTTGCCGGCGGAGCGACAGGCCATGCTCAAGCGGCCGCCGCACATCCTGGTGACTACACCGGAGTCGCTCTACATCCTGCTTACGGCGGAGAAGAGCCGGAACAATCTTCGTCGGGTGGAGACGGTGATCGTGGACGAAATCCACGCTGTCGTGGATGACAAGCGAGGCGCCCATCTAGCGCTCACCCTGGAGCGGCTGGACGCGCTGGTTTGCGGCGAAAACCGGTTAAGCCCCGGCGCCTTGATCGCCGGCAGAACTCAGCCGCCCCAGCGCATAGGACTCTCGGCAACACAGAACCCGATTGAATTGGTCGCGGAGTTCCTAGGCGGCAGGCGCGGGCGCGAGGTGGCCATCGTGCAGGTGGGGCAGCGCCGCACGCTGGACTTAGGCATCGAAGTGCCGGGCGGCGAGCTGGGGCCGGTCGCGAGCAACGCCATCTGGGATGACGTCTATGCGCGCCTCGCCGAGCTGGCCAAGGAGCACCGTTCGACTCTGGTCTTCGTAAATACCCGGCGCATGGCCGAGCGCTTAGCCTTCAATCTGGGTGGGTTGCTGGGTCCGGAAAACGTAGCCGCGCATCATGGGAGCCTCTCGCGAAAGCTGCGACTCGAAGCGGAACGCAAACTCAAAAATGGCGAAATACAGCTGCTGGTGGCTACGGCGTCGCTTGAGCTGGGTATCGACATCGGCTTCATCGATCTTGTCTGCCAGGTGAGCTCCCCGCGGGCGATTGCCGCGGCGATGCAGCGCGTGGGCCGCGCCGGGCACTGGCGCGGAGCCATCCCCAAAGGGCGCTTCTTCGTAACCACCCGCGACGACCTGATCGAGTCGGCGGCGCTGATCCGCGCCATGCGCGCGGGCCTGCTCGATCGCCTGGAGATTCCTTCCTGTCCCATCGATGTGCTGATGCAGCAGGTTGTCGCATCCTGCGCCGCCGAGCCCTGGGAGGAAGATGCGCTGTACGAGGTTTTGCGCCGGGCCCACCCCTATTCTGCTCTCACTCGAGAGGAATATGAGGAGGTCCTTTGCCTTCTAACCGACGGCATTCAGGCTACGCGGGGGCAATATGGAGCGCATCTGCTGCGTGACCGGGTGCGCGGGCGTATTCAGGCCCGCCGCGGCGCTCGCACAATTGCAGTTTCGAACGGTGGCACGATTCCCGACACCTCGCTCTTTTCAGTCATTGTGCAACCGGAAGGCGTGCAGATTGCCACCCTGGATGAAGACTTCGCCGTCGAATCCTCAGCCGGCGACATCGTTTTGCTGGGCAACATGAGCTGGCGAATCCAAAGGGTGGAGAGCGCCGGCCGCGTGCTCGTAGAGGACGCCCACGGGCAGCCCCCCAATGTGCCCTTCTGGCGTGGCGAGGCTCCCGGGCGGACCATGGAGTTGTCCCGCTTTGTCTCCGGCCTGCGGCAGGAGATCAGCGCGAGAACCAACGATGTACTGCCTGGATATGTGAGCCAGACCCATCCTCAGGTATCTGAAACCGTCGCATGGCTAAAGGAGGAGTGCGCGGTTGACGACGCCGGCGCGGAACAGATGATTGGCTATGCGGCCGCGGGCCGCGCCGCGCTGGGCGCGGTTCCCGCGCTCGATACCATCATCGCGGAGCGCTTCTTCGATGAGGGCGGCGGGATGCAATTGATTCTGCATTCGCCCTACGGCAGCCGCATCAATAAGGCATGGGGCCTGGCGCTCAGGAAGCGTTTCTGCCGCGGATTCAATTTCGAGCTGCAAGCCTCGGCCACCGACAACGGCTTGAACATCTCGCTGGCGGAGCAGCATAGCTTCCCCTTGAGCGACGTCTTCGCCTTTCTTACCGAGCAGACGGTTACCGAGCTGCTGGAGCAGGCCTCGCTTGATTCGCCGATCTTCCGCGCGCGCTGGCGCTGGGACGCGGGACGTAGTTTGCAACTGCTGCGATTTCATAAAGGGAAGCGCATCGCGCCCCAGGTGCAGCGCACGCGCTCCGACGACCTGCTGGCCAGCGTCTTTCCTCAAGTGGCCGCCTGCCAGGAGAATATCCAGGGCGACATTGAAATTCCCAATCACCCTTTGATTCGCGAAGTCATGAAGGATGTACTCGGCGAGGCCATGGATCTGCAAGGGCTGATCGCGTTGCTCAAAGGCATCCGCACCGGGGACATTCGTTGTTTGGCGGTGGACTCGACCGCTCCCTCGGTATTCGCGCATGAGCTGCTCAACGCCAACCCTTACGCTTTTCTTGACGATGCGCCGCTGGAGGAGCGGCGCGCGCGGGCCGTCAGCCTGCGCGGAATGGCCCCGGACAAGCTGTTGGGCGAGGCGGGCAGGCTGGACCCGGCGGCCATACGGGAGACCAGGGAGGAGTGCTGGCCGGACCTGCGCGATGAGCATGAGCTTCACGACCTGCTGTGCTCGCTGGTGGTCGTGCCGGTCGATATCCTTACCGCCGAGGGCGCCAAGGATTGGCTGCTGTTTGTCTCGCGCCTGGAAAACCAGGGCCGGCTCACCGCTGCCCGCCATGGCGGCGCCGAATATCTGGCGGCTGCCGAGCGGGTTGAATATCTGCGCGCCCTTTGGCCTGAAGCGATTTTTGACCGGCAGCTCTCCTGCCCGTCCGTATCGTCAGGGGAAGCGAAGCAACTGCTTCCCGAAGACGTGCTGCGCAAGACGGTTCAGGGATGGATGGCGCTCACCGGGCCGGTGACGTCGCACGCTCTGGGGCAGCGGCTAGGTATTGACCCGGCGGCCATTTGGCGGACCATGCTCGCGCTCGAGATGCAGGGCACAATTCTACGCGGAGTCTTCGCAGCGGCGTCTGCGCCCGGCAATGATGAAGATGTGGAGTGGTGCGAGCGGCGGCTGCTCCAGCGCATCCATAAGAAGACTCTGGCCGGCTTGCGGCGGCAGGTTGAGCCTGTCTCGCCGGCCATCTTTATGCAATGGCTGCTGCGTTGGCAGAGGGTAGCTCCTCAGCGGCAGCTCCTGGGAGAGCAAGGGGTCCTGGAGGCCCTGCGCCTGCTGGAGGGCTTTGAAGCCCCGGCCATTGAGTGGGAGCGGGTGCTTCTTCCTCAGCGCGTCGCCGGGTACGATCCGCGGTGGCTGGACAGTCTCTGTCTTCAGGGCGTCGTAGGCTGGGGAAGAATCTCGCCTCATCCGGCCTTCTCTTCGCAAAGCGGCGAGTCCTTCGGACCACGGCGTGTGGTGCCGACCAGCGTGGCGCCGGTGACCTTCTTTGTGCGCGAAGAAGCGCAGTGGATGGATCGCTGTCTGGCGGAACGCAAGATCCCGGAAAAGGCTCTTGACGCATGCCTGAGCCAGCTCGCTTGCCGGGTACGGTCATGTCTGACCCAGCAGGGAGCGACCTTCGCCGGGGATCTCGTGCGTGGATTGGGTGCTCCGCCGGATGAGATAAACCGCGCCTTGTGGGAGTTAGTGGCGGCCGGCTTGGTCACCGCCGACGGCTTCGACAGCCTGCGGGTGCTTATCGACCCGCGGCGGAAGGCGGCATTTCAGGGCGGCATGACCACCGTCAGGCGGCCGCGGACCACGGCTGGACGCTGGGGCCTGCTCAATCCTTTGGGCGAAGTTGCGGAGGATCCGGCGGGGAACAAGAGGGCGGAGGTCGAGCGCCAGGAGACCGCGATCGAGTCCGCTTGCGCGATGCTCCTGCGGCGCTATGGGGTGGTCTTCCGCGATCTGCTCGAACGCGAGTCCGCGGTTCCCCGCTGGCGCGAGTTGCTGGGCATGTTTCGCCGCCTTGAGGCGCGAGGAACGGTGCGCGGCGGACGCTTTGTGAATGGATTCGGCGGGGAGCAGTTTGCCTTGCCGGAGGCGGTGGAATCGCTCCGCGAGATGCGCAAGCAGGATGGCGCAGACGGGCCGGTCACAGTAGCCGCCGTAGATCCGCTGAACCTGGTGGGAATCGTCGTGCCTGGGGAAAGGCCCCCGGCGATCCCAGGAAAGACCGTCACATTTGCCGCGGGAATTGCGTGCGCGGCCCAAGCCGATCCCGCCGCAACCGCCGTCTGAATATATTTAAGGATCCAAACCCTCCACCACCTATGTGAGATGAAAATCAGGGCGGGTGCCCCACGTCCGGATTTTCGGACGTGGGTCTTTGCATGAGCACGATTTCTGCGCAGTCCGGTTACGCTCGGAGCATTCTTGCGGAGTCCCAGGTCCCAGAATCGGGACCTGGGGCACCCGGCCGTGGAGAGACCTGCGGTTTCCCATATCTGGCGCAAAAGCGCGCCAGATATGGGGCACCCAGGCATGGGCTGCGAAGGCTTGATCTGCAACTCCACCTACTTTGTCATCTCGACCGGTGGGAAGCGCAGTGGAGAGATCTGCGGTTTCCCATATCTGGCGCAAAAGCGCGCCAGATATGGGGCACCCGGCGGCATTTTTAGCCCCTGCTGCGCCCGTATCATGGTCCTAACCGCCCATTTGGAAAAAAACGCAAAGAATCTTTTCACCCCTGTCGGGAATCTCGTTCAGCGTAGGAGGGAAAAATGAATGTGCCTCTGGATGCAACGGTACTTTTGATTGTGGGGCTAGGCCTGTGGACCGCAATCTGGTTCAAGCGCACCAGGGACCGCCACAGGTTGGAGCAGTCCAGCATTACTCCTGAGGCTCTCTACGCGCTGATGCAAGCCAATCCCAGACTGAAGATATTTGATGTTCGCCAGCCGCTAGACCTCTTAGCCGATTCCGAGATCATCCCTGGAGCGCAACGGATTGCTCCCAAGGAAGTGATGGCGAATCCAGACCTCATCCCCAAGGAAGAAGATTCGGTCGTCTACTGTACCTGCCCCAGCGACAAGACCAGCCGGCTGATCTCCGATCAGGCGCTGGCGCTTAAATTCTTCCATGTGAAATTTCTCCGGGGCGGATTGGCCGCCTGGAAGGCAAAGGGTTACCCGGTCAAGCCTTATGAGCAGTCCTTTCATCTGGATACCGGAACCTGACCGACCTGAGAAAATGGAAGCATGCGGGATGAGTCTTCACCTGTCGATCCGAATCGGAGCTCTCAAGAGCAGGCGCCGGAGAGCGAGCAGCTCAGGGAAGGCGAGGACTATTACTTCGAAGGACCGTACATGGTCTTTACCGAGCGCTACCATCTCAAACGGGGAGCATGCTGCCACTCCGGCTGCCGCCACTGTCCCTACAGATAAAAGGTGAAAGCTCCCCCTGCTCTTAGCAGGGGGAGCTGGGCTTCTTTACTGAACCTTGTAGACGAGGATTTGAGCCTTTCTGTCAGTGTCTTTGGGAGACGCGACAAAGTATCGATCGAGCTCCGGTACGAGGCGCGCAGTCTTGGCTATGGGGCTGGTTGGCACCGTCTGGAGAAACTTGTAGTGGTCGGCGTCGATCTGCGAGTACGTGTCCACAACTCCGGCGGTAGCCACATAGATGCGCTTCTTCACCGGATCGAAGACCAAATCGTCGGTCCTCCCCTTGGTGATAGGCAGGGCCTGTAGTTCTTTACCCGTCCGGGTATCCATGACAACGAGGTGGCCGTCCCGGCAGCCCAGGAACAAGCGGTGATTTGCTTCATCCAAGCCCATTGCGACGTTCATGTGGCAGAGAGTCACCGGCCAGCTCTCCACCACTTTGCGTTGGTCGCGATCGATGACCTCGACATGGTTAGTCGCGGAATTGTTGATATACATTCGCCGGCTCCCGGTTTCGAGAGCCATGGCTTCCAAGGTATCCCCGCCTATCTTGATGTCTCCCACCTTTTCACCCGTATCAGTGGCGATCTCGGTGATCATTACGTAATCCAGCTTGGCATCCTTGCCGCCGTTCGTAACATAGACATGGCCGGTCTGCGAATCATATCCGGCGTTGTCGGCATCGGGTAGCAGGCTGACACTCTTCTCAATCGAATATGAGTCGCCGTCGATGATGCGAAGGAAACCTGCTGCTGCTCCATCAAGTCCGCCATCCGCGACGTAAATTTTGTTGAGATCTTCCCGATACACAACCGAGTGTGCTTGACCGATGCCGCCAATGGTCTGCAGGTGTTTGCCGGTCCGAATGTCGAATACTTCCACCGCGCTCGCATCTTCCGGGGTCGCAAACAACCGGCCGTGCTTGAGATCCACGCCAAAGTGATCGAACTTTCCGGATGGGTTTCCGGGAACATCGATGTGCTGAATCAGTTTTAATTGAGCGGCCGCCGGATGAGGCGCAAGGGCGCCGGCGACAATGAGCAATGCTGCATAGAGAGAGTTCTTCACGGGTTCTTCTCCTGTTTTGCGTCTACCAGATCACTTTGAGTCCCAACTGAATTTGTCTGGAGGTGGTAGTGGTTGAAGTTAAAAGCCCTGCGGTGGGGCTACGGGCTCCAGTCGAATCGAAGATGTCGGTGTTGTCCGGCAACGTCGGGACTTGGAAGTTTGCGTGGTTTGCCAGGTTGAAGACTTCCGCTCGGAACTGAAGATTGAAGCTGTCCGAGATCCGGCTGATCGGATTGTTCTTGATCAATGAAGAATCGAGATTGGCCAGGCCAGGACCGATGAGAATATTGCGTCCGGCATTGCCGCGTAAGTTGATACAGGTTGGGTAAGCGAAGCTGGGATCGCAATACTGCGTGTAATATCCCTGCGACGGCGCGGCGGGTAACGAGAAACACTCCGTCTTAATGTAGTGATTAGGATTGCCCGGGTTGACCAGGGAGCTGCAGCCCGATCCGCCGAGGCGGCTGGGATAATCCCATGGATCGCTGCTGTTCAGCCCTAAGGGATCGCCATCAGTGCCAAGCGTCGGAGTAAACGGTGTGCCGGTGTGGATTTTGAAGATTGCGCTGAGCTCCCAGCCATTCGCCGCCCATTCCAGAGGTTTCGGGCCCGGGTGGAAGGCCGGTATTTGCCATGTGCCTGCGATGGCCGCGGTGTGGCTGATGTTGAAGTCCGACAGACCGCGATCCAGCCTCAGGTCAAATGCGACCAGACTGGACACGCTGCTGATGGAGCCGTCGCCGCCGATGGCTGACGAACCAGTGTCAAAGTTCCTGCTCCAGGTGTAGGCCGAGCGCAGCCGTAATCCGTAGCGCAATCTCTGAGTCAGGCTCAATTCCAGGGCGTGATAGGAAGAACTCCCTACCCACTGCATGGACCTGATCTCTCCGAAGTTGGGATTGATAGGAGTTCCGCTTCCGGCCGGAGAGGGCCATACGTAGCCCGCTTGGGTGGCGGTGGGTTCGACAATGTTTACATCGTCGATCCGCAGCGGCTGATGAACCCCGTGGGTGCCGACGTAGGAAATCGTGCCGGTCAGGTCGCGCGCGAGCTCTCGCTGGAAGGTGAGATTCCAACCCAGCACATAATTTCGTTTCGGGTGCTGCTCAATATAGGTCTCCGCTAAGCTGTCGGGAGTAAGGAGCCCAAAGGCGCCCGAGTAGAACGATCCGGCCGGCAGCTTGGAAACCGACCCCCCTGAGTAGAATGGAGCGGACCGGGTTTCCAACAGGGAGAATTGATAGGGCAGAGGCAGCACGTCATATACGCTGAAGCCGGCCCGGATCGCGGTTCGCCCATCTCCCCATGGATCCCACGACATTCCAATCCTGGGCTCGAAATTCAAGCGGGTGGAATTTTGGAAAAGGGGACTTCCGAGATGCACCTGCGAGTCAGTGACGTTCCACAGAGTCGATAGTTTTCCATTTACTTCCGTCGGAACTGTCGTCATCTCGTAGCGCACGCCGAGATTCAGCGTCAGGTTCGGCACCGGATGCCAGTCGTCCTGGCCATAAGCCGCGAACAAACTCTGCCGTAACTTCCGCGGTGTGACTTGGCCGGGGAACGCAGCCAGGAACCGGGAAGGTTGGTTGGTTAGAAAAGACGTAAGTGATCCGAAGAAGAAACCCCCGGTGACGTCGGAGAGCGCTTCCATATCCGACTGCATCCTCTCGAAGGCCACGCCAAATTTCAGCGAATGCCGTCCCCGCGTCAATGAGGCGTCATCATATCCCTGGAAGGAATTCCATGCGTAGGTCCAGGGAGAGCTTCCCTGAAGGCCTCCGTTGAAGGTAGAGATCCCGCCTACCGTCACCACCGCAGGATAGGAACCGGGGACCGCGGCAAGGGAAGTGTCCGCCGCCGCCGGATTGATGGGGCTCACACTGGTGTTGTTCTGCACTGTCTCGCGATAGAATCCGAACCGCCCAGTGTTTATCAGCGAGGCGCTGAATATGTGTGCTTCTTCGACCGAGATAGTGTGCCGCGAAGTATGCGAGCCAAGAAGAACGGCATTCAGATTATCCGGGGAACTATATGGGGCGTCGTCGCCGGAGTAAGTTCCGAAGAGGCTGTCTTTGTCCGAGAGCCTGTGATCGATCCGGCCGGTGCCGAAATTCTCCTTGACCACCTGCTGCCCGGTGAACTTATAGATGGCCGTGTCACCTCCAGAGAGAAGAGGACCGTTTGGCAGCGGCCAGAACGTGAGGTATTTCGCCACCGCCGGGTCGACCGTAATGTCCTTGGCGACCAGATGGCCCTGGCGCGCGGCGACGGAAGGCACTGTCGCCACATTCGTAACTCCCGTCGACTGCTGTATACCCTCGTAGTCGGCAAAGAAGAAGGTGCGATTCTTCCAGATCGGACCGCCGGCGGCGCCGCCAAATTGGTTGCGTTTGAAGGGCGGGACACTGGCAGGATCGAAGTAGTTGCGGGCATCGAATGCGCTGTTGCGCAAAAATTCGTACGCCGCTCCATGAAATGAATTCGATCCCGCACGCGTGACTGCATTAATTATCCCTCCGGAGGCGCGTCCGTATTCGGCAGGATAGTTGGTGGTCAGCACCGAGAACTCTTCGATAGCGTCCACGCCGAGGGTGCCCCCGATTACGCTGCCCGGCCCGCCGTTGGTGTAGTCATTCATGCTGACTCCATCGAGACGGTAGCTATTCTGTTGCGGGCGCCCTCCGGAGACGCTTAGCTGCGCGCCGAAGCCGCGATTGCCGCGAGTGGAGCCTGCGGTATAGGCGCTCTGTGTCTCGACCGGGGCCACTCCCGCCTGCAGCGTCGCCAAGTCTGTCCAGGAGCGGCCGTTCAAGGGCAACTGGCGTACGGTTTGGGCGTCCGCAACCCCGCCGAGTGTAGACGTGGCTAGCCCTACGGCGGGGACCCCGGCTGCCACCGTGATGTTCTCCGATACCGAACCCACGGTCATCTCGAAATTGATCTCGACCGCCTCCTGAACGTGCAGCACGACATTGGGCTTGATAACCGTATCGAACCCCGTCTGCTGTACTTCGATACGATAAGTTCCCGGCGGTAGATCCGGGACATAGTATTCCCCGCTCCCGTTGGTTGTGCCTTGATAACTGATGTTGGTGCCCACGCTGATGGCGGCAACACGAGCTCCGACGATGACCGCTCTGCTGGGATCGGTTACTCTGCCGGTGAGTGAAGCGTTGGGTGATTGCGCATGCAATACTCCCGCAGCCAAAGAAATTGCAAGCGCTCCCGCCAGAGCGGATATTCTTCGCATGTTGCTCGGTTCCTCGTCTGTAATTGGCTCGTTTGTCTACATGTACGAGCCAAAGCAGCGCGTTGTACCCGAGCGGGCGAAAGTTATTCAATTTGAAACATGCCTGTAATAGTGGCGGTTAGTTTGCAGGCGAGTTAGAGCATTTCCCCTGATGGTGAAAGGCAAAGAGCAGAGCTCAACATAGCCATTCCATCGAAGAATGGCTACAGGCAGCTACTCTCGCCACATCACAGCATCAGGAGAAATGCTCTAGGGATGGTTCGCTTCCTTCTGCAAGGTCGCGAATAGGAAGGGTCTGCCGGTTGGTTTCTGGCTGCCGCCATGCGGCTCAACAGTGACAAACACAGCATCGATCTCCGACAGGGTTCGCGGATTGTCGAAGCGCATAAACCAGCGGCGGTTAGCTTCACTGTCGAGATAGAGGATGCCGAGATCCACCGGTCGCGCGGTCTCGTTCTGAACTGTCTCCTTCTGTCCCCACACTTGAAATGTGCTCGCGTTCTTCAAATGCGACTGCTGGTCGAGATCGAATGCATAAAACAGCAGAGACTTACCCCGGGTAAAGAAGACGCGGCCGAACGGCTTGCGAGTGTGGCTGTGACCGTCCACATCGAAGACGTCGGCAATATAGAGATTGCGCGCGCTCATCAGGTCGCGGATATCGCGGTCCGATGCGAGGTATTGCTGATTGTCTTTAATCCGTCTCTCCTGCTCGCGATTGAGGGTGGTGAGTTCGCCGATGTGCGCCTCAACCGAGGCGAGCTGCAGCCTCGCCTTGTCACGTTCGGCGCGCAGGCTCGCGAGCTGCTCCTCAACAGCATCGTAGGCTTGGCGGGCGCCTCGTAATTGCTCCGACAATTGGTCGCGCTGGACTGAGACTTGGTTGAGATGTGTCTCAGTTGCCGCCTTCTCCTCAGCCAGTGCCCTCATTCCCGCTCGCGCTGCCGTGCGCTCCTCCTGCAGATCCTTGAGCTGGCCCTGAAGCTGCTCTAACGCGAGATGCTTGGCGGAGCTTTCCGCCTGTAGCCTGGCGAGATCGTTCCCTTGAGCTGCCAGCGCGGCTTCGGTCGACATCTTCGCCGAAAGCAGTTCGGCCACGCGGCCGTTGACCGAAGCTTCTACTAACTTAAGCTTGTCGCTTTGCCGGCTGCCAAATTGCCATGCGCCAATTCCCACGCCCGCCAGGAGAGCCGCCGCGAGCGCCGCAGCCCCGGCAGCTCGCCGCATCGTAAGGCGCTGAGCTCGCGGGATGTATGTGCTGGAGTCTGGCTTTTCGGGTTCTTCGGCGCTGGCCAGGAGCCTGCGCCGCGCGGCTGCTTCATTCCAGCTTCTGTTTTCCTCGCGGTGCTCGTAGCTTCGAGCGAGCAGAGCGAAGCCGTCGTTCGACAGGATCCGGTACTCGCGAAATACCGAGCGGCACTCTTCGCAGCCGCGGAGGTGTTGTTCCAGGTCCTCGCTCTCCTCGGTTGTAAGCGCGTCGCAAGTAGCTGCAGCAGCGAGTTCCCTGAACCGCTCGTGTTGGCCCGAATTAGCGTCGGCGTGTGTCAATGATCTGCTCGCTCCTCAGCTTTCTGACAAATGCGGTCTTTCTTAGCCGCTCCAGCCCGCGATAGTAGTAGTGACGAACATTCCCTAGAGCCTCACCAAGCTCGCCGGCTATTTCCCGCAGCTCCATGCCTTCGAAAAAAAACATCTCCAGGGTCCTGCGGTGGGCATGCGGCAGCTCGGCGAAAGCTTCTTCCAGTTTTGCGCCATTCAGTCTGGCTTCGACCTCGCGATCCAGATCCGTGGTTCCCACCAGAGTATCGTCTAGTGAATCAATCTCTGTACCAAAATAAAAGCCTCTCCTGGCCAGATACGATTTTCGGTCGAGCGAGCGGTGAAAGGCCACCTGAATAATCCAGGCCTTCGCGGTGCCCTTTTGCGCGTCAAACAGCGCCGCTTTCCGGTAGAGGTAGAGGAAAGTCTCCTGTACGGTATCTTCTGCTTCTCCGTGATCGCGAAGAGCGCGAAAGGCAATACCCATCACCAGGCGAGCGTAACGGCGAAAGAGGCTGTCGAGCGCTTCAGAATCCCGCGCCCGCAGTCTCTCCATTAAGTCTTCATCGCTGGGTTGGCGCTCAAGTCTTGCGTGACGCCCGGCAGAGCTTTCACGTGCCAAAAGTAGTAATGGCAGCATCCGCTCTTCTGACCTGTTCATGGACCTCCGTTACCCATAAGGGTTCCAACGATGCTGGACATCGGGACGTGGGCTTGAGCGTACACGCCGTGAAGTAACAGGAGAATGAATTCTTGATGACAACTTCAAATCACAGGCAACGCGAAATAAGCTGGTACAAAGCGTGAACTTTGTCCGTATTCATAGAAAGGGAGTAGCCGTTGATTTCTGTCTTGGCTTTTCTTTCTGTCATTCCCGCAGGGAATCTGCTTCTGGTCTTTCAGTAGGAAAAGCAGATTCCCTGCGGGAATGACAGAAAGAAAGGCCAGCAGTCGTGAGAATCCTTCGTGGCGCAGGGCGTTCATCGGATCGACAGCGGCTGCCCTGCAAGCCGGAATGAGGCAGGCGGCGAGTGTTGCAACCAGCAGCAGGATTGGAACCAGAGCAAAACGTGATCGGATCGATGGCCGGGACGTTATAGAGAAAGCCGGCCAACAGCAGCGTGAATGTCATTGCCGCAGCCAGCCCAAGCAGCAAGCCTACTGCAAGCAGTCCGAGTCCTTCTTGTAAGATGAGGCGGGTTCTCTTCCGTTTGTCGTTCCACGTGGAACAATAGCTCTTCGCTTAAGTCAACATTGCCTGCATCCTTTCGAAGAAACGACTGCAAGCGGCGAAGCAGACTATGAAATGAGCGCATAGGAACCTCACTTACACAGCTTTAAGTACGACTTGGACCGCGGTTGATAGCCGGTCCCATGAGTCTTCTTCCGCCTCCAGCCGCTTACGTCCTGCCTTGGTCAGCGTGTAGTATTTTGCCCGCCGGTTGTTTTCAGACTCTCCCCACTCTGCCTCAATCCAGGCCTGATGCTCGAGCCGGTGCAATGCCGGATACAAAGCGCCCTGGTTCACGCGTAGAACATCCTTCGAGAGTTGCCGAATACGCTGCGCAATGGCCCACCCGTGCATTGGCTCCAAACTTAGGACCTTCAGAATCATGAGGTCTAGCGTTCCCTGAAGCAGTTCGGAAGACTTGGTCATGCTCTCCTCTCAATTATTGACAGGAGAATACAGAAATTCTCCCTTTTGCGCAAAGGGGATTTAGAGGGTTCCAGGAATGCTGTGAACTGTTTCAAGGGATAGCCGAAAGACTCGGAACGGTGAAGTTCCATCGTCAAGTCCCGTAGGGACGGCAAGAAAATAGCCCAGCACGTTAGTGCTGGGGAGACTTTGGCTAATCGGAGAAGTCCCGCAGGGACGGCTGAATCATTCCTCAGCCATGTGAGACTGCGGAATTTACGGTGATACGTCTCAGTCGTCCCTACGGGACTCGGCTTGTTTTCCTAACCCGACCCCAGCACTGGCGTGCTGGGCTATTTTCTTGCCGTCCCTACGGGACTCATTATGCGCAGCCGTCTTTCGCCCTCGCACGCAAAGGCGTGCGAGAGCTTCTGCGCCGAATGAAGTTCAAGGAGCTAATGACCTGGATGGGGCGTGGGTGGGGTTGGGGCGGTGGGAACGGCGCGGATGAGGAGCGCTTGACGGGGGAAACTGAAGCTGCCCCCGGCATCGTCGATCACATTTACCTGGCATATGTAGAGACCCGGCTTGAGTTGGGTGAGCGGAATGTCAAAGGCGAAGGCGACGGCATTGCGGCTGGGAACGTTGATCTCGTTCGCTTGAACCAGCGGGGTCTCGAAGACCTTGCTGGTCCCGTGAAGGAACTCAAGGCTGGTGAGCACCTGCACTGCATGGGCCTGGCCGCTGGCCGGCTTGGTTTCTGCCGCCGCGACGACTTTGGCCGCCGTGGGATCGTAGACCTCGTAGAGCATGTAGAGGTGCTGATCGGTGCGGAAGACGTGGGCGACGTTCGGAATCCAGGTGAAGCCGCCATTCGTCAGCGGGTCGCCGGGATTTTTCTTGTTCTCTTGAACGCGCTGGCTGGCCAGCACCACGGAGCTGAGCTTGAGTGGAAGCTTCTTCAGGTCAGGCAGATTAATGTCGGCTTCAAATGAGCCCATGCGACCGGTTTCGTTTTCCCGGACCACGAATTTCAAATGATATTTGCCCTGGGGGACGGTGAAGGAAGTCGTGTACTGGATGTTCTTGCGCTGAACCTGCTGTGAATCGTCGATGGCTAGCTTCACCGTCTGGCGAACGTCGGCGATATCCTGCCCCGCAGTGTTCTTGACCTCTCCGATGATATCCAGAGTGGCTTTGCTGCGGTCGCCACCCTTGACGAAGGGTATCTGTGAGCCGGGTACGATGAGTGAGACGGGCAAATCGAAGCGCTCCGGTCCTGAGCCGGTATTGGCAAGGAAGTAATAAGCCTGCAGGTAAACCTCGACGTCGGTGGCAGGTAGATCGCTGGCCAACTCTTCCTCGAGCTGACGCTCGCGGTCCTCATGAGTTGCATGTTTAAAATCCGCAGGCGCGTAGTAGCCGGGGCGGTACTCGAGCTTGACTCCCGGACGATTGATCTTGATGCTCAGCCTGCGGTAACGGCCGTCGCGCCGCGTGTCGGTGGAGCGGAAGCCGAGGACGTAATAGGCGGAAGTATCCTGCTGGATACGCTCAAAAGCGGGGGAGAAATCGTTGGAATCGAAAAAGGCTTTGCCCCCGGTATCGGACGAGAGCGTGGCCATTACTTCCTGGGTATTGAAGTTGGAGTCAAGATTATTTTGCAGAGCCGCGCCATTGAAGCCGCTGCTCCCGCGCAGGCTCCCGGTGGTTGCATCGCCCAGCACCGTGACCGCCTGCAGGCCGCGCGTATCCACTGAGTAAATGGAGAGATTGGCGCGCACGGCTGCATTGATCGCCGCGTGAAGCGAGGCCTGGTTCTCAATGCCGTCGCGCTGAATGCCTCCGGAAAAGTAGAGCAGCGACTTCTTCTCATTGATATAGGCCAGCGAGCGGGATATGTCCTCTATGGCGAAGAGCTCGCGGTCGGTATTGACGTCGTTGTACTCCGACTCATCCGGAGTAAAGGAGGTGGTATCTTCCACCTGGTTGGTGGTGCTGGTGGCGCCTGCCTGAAAGCCCGATTCCTGCGTTCCCGAATATGCATTGACGGCGTGCAGCAGCAGTTGCTTGCCGGCGGTAAAGTCCTGATCGAGGGAAAGCGAGTTATCCAAGGAAACGACCGCCGCCAGATCCGCGGGTTGCATTTGCTTGTTGATGTAATTGCGCGCGGCCTCCTGGGCGCGTTCAAGGTCCTCCGGCTGCATCGAGGTTATATCGAAGAACATCACGATCAGGCGGTGATTGCGCAACTGCTCGGAGGTGGCGGCGCGATTCATGTTTCCCAGGATGCCGACGCCGGATTTGCCATTGACCGTGGCCTCATCGAGAGGCGCGGCCCGATCGACGTTTTCGAAGTCGAAGCTCGTGATCTCCTGCGTCTTGCCGTTTTCCTCAAGAGTAAAATCCTTGGCGGTGAGGCCGCGGACCAGCTCTCCTGTCTTTTTATTGCGAACCACGACGTTGGTCAGAACCAGATCGCTGTTGACTTTGAGGGTGAAGGATTTCTGGTCGGGCTGCGGCTGGGATGGCTGCGATTCGTTCGCCTGCGGCTGGGTTGGCTGCGGCTGGTTCGGCTGCTGCTGGTTTGGCTGCTGCGCGCAGATCGGCATGGCCGTCAGCAGCGCAAGGGCGAAGGCCGTCGATTTCGAGCGCCCGATTTGATGGAAGCTCTTAATAACGCACCCGTGCTATGAATGAGAATTGACGCATTGTAGCCGCCGAGGTCACCTGACCGTAACTCGCCGTCCCCAAGCTTGAATTTACTCCCGAGTATTGGACGGTGTTAAAGACATTATTGGCGGTAGCGCGCATCTCGAATGTGCGCGTCTCGGCGAAGCGTATGGTCTTTGAAAGCGAAGCATCCACGGAGACAGTGCCCGGACCGGGAATGGAAAAGCGCGAAGCGGTTCCATAAATCTCGGCCGGATTGGTGAACGCGCTGGTGTTGAACCAGTTTTTGAGCGAGCCGCCGCCTGCCGCGAGGGATGCGCCGGGGACACGATCCGGACGTAAGGACCCGGTGCTGCCGCGGGCAACATCCTGTATGTTACTGGCATAGTTCGGTGTCAGCGGCTCGCCGGTGGCGAAGCCGAAGCTGCCGGAGATGGAGAGTCCGGCAAGAGCATGTCCTTCCCATCCGGTAGTCAGCAAATGCGTATCCGGTCCGAAGGGCAACTCATAGAGAAAGTCCCCACTCACCTTGTGGCGAATGTCGAAGCTCGAATTTGACTCCTCCGCCAGAAGATTCTGCCAATTTTGCGCGATCGAGAGGCCCGTGCCCCCGTTGCCGCCGATAGAGCTGGCATTGTCGATTGAATGCGAGTAGATGTAATTCGCGCCTAAGGCGATTCCGCCGTGCAGCCGCCGCCGGGCGCGGACGGTAAGAGCGTTGTAGTTGGAAAAGGCCACCGAGTCCTCGTAGTCGTAGAGCACTCCGCTTAACGATGCGGTCGCGGTGCGGCCCGGGGCGTCGACAATATCCAGGCGAGTGCCTTTGGAGCCGTTGTAACCGACGTTCAGCACGATGTCGCCGGGAATGGTGCGCTGCAGGTTCAGGTTCCATGCCTGCACATAGGGCAGCCGGTAGTTCTTATTCACCGCGTAGTTGCCATCCTCTTGCGGGGAAGGGAAGCCGTTGGCCAGAGTAATGGGCGGCGTGCCGGCAGTGGTGGACTCGTTGGTCTGGACGTCTGCATAGGGCGGCTGGAAGGCAAAGTCCTGCACGAATTTCGCGTACTGCCCAACGGTGTAGTTGATCCCATAGCTGCCGCGCACGACGGTGTTCTTAAACCGCGTGGCAAAACCGAGCCGCGGGGCAAAGTTATTATGCTCCGGGTAGATCAGGCCGCGCGGATACTTGCCGGTATAAGGCCCGACGCCATTCGATAGCACGGTGGCGACGGCTGCGAAGTTGTTCCCTGTATCCAGAGTCGAGAGCCGGTCGTATTTTTCGGAGTAAGGCGAAAAATATTCATAACGCACGCCGAAGAGCAGCGTCAGATTCGGCCTAACCCGCCAATCGTCTTGGGCATAGGCGTCCCAGACATTTTCCCGCAGATACGACTTCTGATAGGGCGCTTGTAGTGAAGTCTGCTGCGGAAGACCGAGAAGGAAATCCGCCAGCGCGGAGCCGCTGGACTTAGTCCCGGTATTGCTGGAGCCAGGCTGCTGCGTGAAAAGGCCGGTGAAGATATAGGAACCGGTGGAGTTGCCGGTCTTACCTAAAAGGTCGAGGTGGACACGGCGTATGTCGCCGCCATAGCGAACATTATGTTTGCCGTGGATCCAGGAACCGGATTCGGAAAAGGAGAGGGTCTGATTGGTTTGAAAGGTCGGCTGCTGTTCGTTGAAGCCGCTGAAGGGATTCAGAGAGAGATCGGGCAAACCATAGAGCAAGGGGTTGGTCGGCAGACCGCTGAGGCCGATCTGGCTGGCAATATCGGTTGTATTGGTGAAAAAGTTGCTGAGATCGGTTCCGGTGCGGTTCCAATTAACGTTGAAGTTGTTGGTCAGACGTCCTTTACCGAGCGAGTAGCCCAATTGGAGAGAGTATTGGTGGACTTGCTCTTTGCCCCCCAGTTGCGGGAAGAGGTTGACCTCATCGGCCGCCGTGTGGACGTAGTTGAAATTGGCGCTGATGTTCTGGCGCAGTCCTGAGCCTCCCTGGCCGAGATATTGGCGAATCAGGCCGACAATAGGCGAGCCGCGCGAGCTGCCCCCCAAGGAACGGATATAGCGCAATCCGATAGTCGTCGTATTGTTTTCAGCGGAGGTAAGCCGGCGGTAGTTGAGCGTCTGCCCGGTCAAGGAAGGAAGGGGAACGTAGGCCAGAAGCGCCGAGGCCTGGGGCGAGATGCGCGCGGCGGGGATGACGTTGTTGGGGAACGGTTGGTTGGTTCTTGGATCGTATACTGTCGTCCTGGAGCCATTCTGGGTAAGAGCGGACAAGTCCCCGGTGCGCTCCGCCGCAGTGGGAACCGTGCCGTATTGGTCGGACGGGGAAGAAGACCGCTGGCCCGAAAGGTTGAAGAACAGAACATCCTTGGTGTCGTGCTTCAAGATCCCGGGAATGTAGGGAGAACCAAGGAACGTGAGTCCAAACCTATTTTGCGCGTAGCTCGGCTGTTGGCTGGCCAATCCATTGATGGGGAAGGGTTGCGCATTGAGCGCGCTATTCATCCCATTCCAGTAGAACGCACCATGCGGCTGATTGGTCTTCAGATTTCTGAAATTTACGAAGCCCCTCCCGCCGCCGAAGCCGCCACCTCCGCCTCTGAAGCCTCCGCCGCCGCCACCTCCGCCCCGGCCGCCGCCACCACCACCTCTGCCACCACCGCCGGCTCCGCCCCCTCCACCAGGGCCTCCGGCGGGTCCGCCCATTCCGCCGAATCCGCCGTCGGGATTCATCTCCGCGTTTTGACGAATCTGGTCCATGTCGATCCCGGCAAAGGGGCTGGTTGTCCCTCCCTGGCCGGCGACGGCAACCGATTCGCCGGAGAAGTCAGCGTTGTTGGCGAGCGACGGCAGCGCGGCTCCGGCGGCGCCGGTATTATTGCCAGCCTCTGCGGCTCCCGATAACTCCCCGAGCAGATCGAGACTCTGGGCTCCGCCGCCATAACGCCGGAAGTTCCGGGGCCGTTCGGCGGTCTGGAGGGTTGCGCGGGAGGCCAGCATCAGCGAGAAATCCACTTGCTGGTTGGCGGGCGCCGCTGGCGGTTTCAACAGAGCTTCCTTGGTAGCCGGGGCGAAAGCGGCGAGGCCGGTCTTGAGCACATAGCGTCCATTCGCAGGAATGCTCATCGAGTAATTGCCATTGATGTCGGTCGTAGTCTGAAAGCTTTGGCCGGTGAGGGTATTGCTCGCAGTGACGCTAACCCCGGGGAGCGGAACGTTACCCGATTTCACCGTGCCGTGAACCAGTCCCTTTTGCTCCACAACATTGCCAACATTGCCGGCTGAAGCACTTTCTGTATCGGAGGAGGGAGCAGCCGATTGGGCGGGCATCGATTGGGCGAAGGCGGAGGAGACGAGACAAAGCCACGCGACCAGACACAGAAAGGTTCGTGGTTTCGCACATCTGACGCAAGCGCGCGTCAGATAGGGGGCACCGGGAATTTGTGGTGCCTTTCGCCAAGAAGCATCACCGGAACAGCGCTTCAAGCTGGATAAGCAGATGCTCATGGAAGATTAGCGATCCCTCGAGTCGCTCAAGGCTGCCGGGTCGCCTAAGACCGCATTGCCGGCTGCCGGTCCCATCACACGCAGGACGCTAGCCACAAAAATCTTATTATGCAATGCGCCTTGCGCATTGATAAAGTCGCCCACCTTGATATCCCCGAGAGTGACACTCTGGCCGCGCTCCCGGAACGACGTGTTTTCATCCACGGCAATAACCTGCGTCTGTTTGCTTCCTGCAGACCCCATGACCGGGTCGATTGTGATCCTCAGATCGTGAATGGCTGTGACCTTGCCTGCCGTCCAGCTCTTGCCGAAGCCGGCGCGGGCCTTACTCACCTGCGCGGCATCGGCGTCAAAGATAAAGACCGCACCAAGCGTTTTGGCCTTGTTGTCTAGTTGGCCGAGGGCGATCAGTTCATCGCCGGGGTGGACATCGCTTGCGCCGATCGGTTGCCTCTCCTTCATCAGACGCGTATTTGGACCGTAAAACACCTTGTAGCTTTCACCTTCAGCGGTGCGGATGATGAAGTCGCTGGCAGAGGAGGCGGTGACTATGCCGTTGACGCCATTGCCTTCACCGAATAGCTGAACGATCTGGGCGGCCTGATCGGACTGATCTTCCTGCGCACCCAAGGGGCGGGCGAGAACGATGATCCCGAAGAGCCCAAAGACAAGGAGAAAAGCGAAATATGGAATTCTCATCACCACGGGTTTTACCTGGCTTCCACAACTATTGTGCGCCGTGGCCAGCCATTCCCGGTCTTTGCCCATTTTAGACGGCCAATGGAACAGTAAGGACGCAGCCGAAGATGGCGGTGGTCCGCTACATCCGGGTGTAGGAGAGATCGGTATAAACTTTCGGGATGTCCCAGAAAACCATGGAAGCCGCCCCCGAGTTGCACGAAGAAGGGCATTTCGAGTCCACCGCGCTGGTGCGGGATGTGGTCATCGGAATGGCAGACGGGTTGACGGTGCCATTCGCCCTGGCCGCCGGTTTGTCGGGCGCGGTGAATTCATCGCATCTGGTGGTGTTGGCAGGGTTGGCGGAGATAGCCGCGGGATCCATTGCCATGGGCCTGGGTGGATTTCTGGCGGCGCAAGGGGACGCGGAGCACTATGCCAGCGAACGCTTGCGCGAGGAGCGCGAGATCGTAGAGCGCCCCCAGGACGAGGAAGAAGAGATCTACGAGATTTTTGAGCGGTACGGTGTCGAGCGCCGGGAGGGAGAGCCGGTGCTGGAGGCATTGAAGCGTAGACCCAAATCGTGGGTCGATTTCATGATGCGCTTTGAATTGGGCTTGGAGGAGCCGCAGCGCAACCGGGCCAGCCGCAGCGCGCTGACCATCGCCCTCTCTTACGTGGTGGGCGGGATGGTTCCGTTGGCGCCCTACATGGCATGGGATCCGCGGACTGCGCTGGGAGCATCGGTCGTGATTACGCTGCTGGCTTTGCTGAGCTTTGGGGCGGTCAAGGGCAGGCTTACCGGAGCAGGCGCGGTTCGCAGCGCCGTACAGACGGTTTCGATCGGAGGATTGGCGGCCGGAGCGGCCTATCTCCTGGCCCGATTGCTGAGCGCCCATCCGCGATAGGCTTTTTTTGATCTTTGTGTAACAAGACACGGTGAACCTTCATCCAATCCTACTGACCGGGCAAGGCTTAAAAATTGACTCGGCAGGCAACGTCAGGCCGCTAAGCTTCTCTCATAGAGATGGACCCAACTCATGACCCCAGCCACTGAGACTACCCCAGACTCCCTGCTCAGCGAACTATTTTCGACCGTACGGCGGCAAAGCGAAAAGCTTTGTCAGGCACTTTCGCCGGAAGACATGATGGTGCAGTCCAGCGCCGAGACCAGCCCTGCCAAATGGCATCTGGCGCATACCACCTGGTTCTTTGAAACCTTCCTGTTATGCGAATTCCTGCCCGGCTACCGGCCGTACGATCCCGATTTCCGCTGGCTCTTCAATAGCTATTACAACGCGATCTCCGACCAGCCTGAGAAGAAGCTGCGCGCTTCATTCTCGCGGCCGGGAGTGCAGACAGTCCTCGACTACCGCCAGCACGTGGAAAAGGGGATGCAGCAACTCATGGAATCGAAACTGGACCCGGAGGCAGCACGGCGGATCACGCTCGGCCTTCATCACGAGCAGCAGCACCAGGAGTTGCTGGCGACGGATATCAAACATGCCCTGTGGTCGAATCCTCTGCACCCGTCTTATATCGAGGGCGGTCTGGACGGGACCGGAGGCAAGGTGCGCGACGCGGTCAATTGGGTGGAGCGCGAAGGCGGCCTGTTCGACATTGGCTTTGCCGGCGCCGGATTCTCATTCGACAACGAAATGCCCCGTCATCCTGAGTATCTGCGGCCTTTCCGGCTGGCCTCCCGGCCGGTATCCTGCGTGGAATATCTGGAATTCATAGAAGACGGCGGATACCGGCGTCCTGAGTATTGGCTGGCCGCGGGGTGGGATACGGTCCAGGCCGAACAATGGAATGCGCCGCTTTATTGGAGCAGACATCAGGGGAGCTGGCGGATCTATACGATGCGCGGCTACGCCGGTTTGGAAGATTTGAGCTTTACCCCCGTGTGCCACGTGAGCTATTTCGAAGCGGACGCCTTCGCCAACTGGGCGGGGAAGCGGCTGCCGACGGAAGCGGAGTGGGAGATCGCGGCCCAGGAACTTCCGGTCGAAGGAAACCTGCTGGACAGCGGACGCCTGCATCCCGATATTTGTAGAACCCAGCCGGCGGGCGGTCCGGCGCAAATGTTCGGCGATGTGTGGGAGTGGACCCAAAGCCCCTACGTGGGCTATCCGGGCTTTACTCCCACGCCCGGAGCATTGGGCGAGTACAACGGAAAGTTCATGTCGAATCAGATGGTGCTGCGTGGCGGCTCGGCCGTGACCCCCGCCTCCCACATTCGCGCCACCTACCGCAACTTCTTCGCGCCGCAGACGCGATGGCAGTTCTCCGGCATCCGTCTGGCGGAGCGTTGACCGCAATCCCAGGAATAAAGCGAAAAGAGCAACCCAGCAGAAACAAGCCGAGGTCTAGAGCACACCTATGAGCGCCACCGTTTTACCCAAGCCGCCTGAGGCCGCCTCCACCGCGCTGGGGTCGGAGGTCTACCGGGGCCTGACGTCTAGCCCCAAAACGCTTTCCCCGTGGCTCTTCTATGACTCCGCCGGATCGGCGTTATTCGAAGAGATCACGGAGCTGCCGGAGTATTATCCTACGCGCACTGAGAGGAGCATTCTGGCCGGCCATGCTGAGGAAATCGTGGCCGCAGCGGCGGGAGATCGCCGGCTGACAATGCTCGAGCTGGGAGCCGGCACGGCAACCAAGACCGGCCTTCTGCTGAAGGCCGCTGTCGAGCGGCAGGGCGCTATAACCTACTATGCCATCGATGTGTCGCATACTGCGCTGGCCGAGGCCAAGACCAGGCTTGAATCGGAGCTGCCGGGGGTGAGAGTAGAACCCATCGTTGCCGACTACACCGATGGATTCGAGCAGATCAGGCTCAGCAATGCGGGCGGCTTTGCGCGGCGTCTGGTGCTATACATCGGATCGAGCATCGGAAACTTCTCCCCTGAGCAGGCGCTGGATCTGTTACGCCAGGTGCGAGCGCAACTCGGCTCCGGAGACGGGCTGCTTCTGGGAGTCGACATGGTGAAAGACGAGCGGCTGCTCTTGGCTGCCTACAACGACTCTGCCGGAGTTACGGCGGACTTCAACAAAAACGTGCTCACGCGCATCAATCGCGAACTGGGCGCGAACTTCGATCTAAACCTCTTTTCCCACAAGGCCATTTGGAGCCCTTGCCATTCCCGGGTGGAGATGCATCTGGAGAGTCTCGTCGCGCAGCGGGTTTCGATTGCGGAGTTAGGGCTCGATCTTTGCTTCGCGCGCGGAGAGACGATTCATACCGAAAACAGTTACAAATTCACTCGCCAGCGCGCGGCGGCGATGCTCGCCCAGGCGGGGTTTAAGATCCGGGGGCGGTGGACAAATCCTCGGCAATGGTTCAGTGTGTATCTGGCTGGGGCGGAATAGATTCTTAGCGCAGAGCAGCATCAGCGCGGAAACCCACGTCCGAGAATCCCGGGCACCCCACTCCGTGCTCCGGGCTTTTGTATTTGTAGTTGCCTTTCTTTCTGTCATTCCCGCAGGGAATCTGCTTCTGGTTTTTGGGCATGCGAAAAGCAGATTCCCTGCGGGAATGACAGAAAGAAAAGCAAGAGCAAAAGCTGCTCTCTGGCGGCGGCAGTCAAAGCAAGTCAGGCTGCTTCGATTTCAACTCGGACGCGGCGGCCGATAGCTGTAGCGATGTTGACCAGCGCGTCGAGAGAGAAACGTGAGACACGGCCGCGCATCAAGTCGTTCATGCGAGGTTGTGTAACGCCGCAGCGTTGGGCCCCTTCAGCCTGCGTCCACCCGCTCTCCTTCACGATGGCAGCGATTTTCTGCATGAGTTCTGCCCTCGCCCGCAGGTTGGCTGCTTGCTCGGGAGTGTCGGCAATGGCGTCCCAGACGCTGGCGTAAGATTTTATCTTGCGCATTTCATCTTCCCCTTATCAAGTTAGCGAAGCGTTGCTTTGCTATCTCGATTTCCCTCTTGGCAGTAGACTCTGTTTTCTTCTGGAAGGCGTGCAGTACATACACCTATGCTGGGCATCGGTTTGAAATCATCCGGTTGCTTGCCATGCTGCACCTGTTCCAATTGATACCCGGCATCGTGGCGAATATCCTCAGGGAACTCTCGCAAACGTTCGAGCGAGTCTCCAAGGAACCGAACAAGCTTCATCCAAAGATTATACTGGTATGGATATAGATGGCAAGGAGACAGAAGCAGATTCCCTGCGGGAATGACAGAAAGAAAGGCAAGAGCAAAGGCAGATCCCGATTTCGGTTCACGGCCTTTGGCACTGCGGGCACCAATAGGTTGATCTTGCGCTGGGGCCTTGCTTGCACATGAGAATTGTGGCCCCGCACCGGCGGCAGGCTCCTCCCTGGCGGCGGTAGACCCAAAGACGTGCCGCCTGGTCATAGGAAGCTGTCGTGCGGCGGCCGCCGCTATCGCTCACATTTGCAACTAGAAATTTCCGCGAGGTAGCGAGCAGGCATTCAATCTCTTGCGGACGCAAGCTGGAGACAAGCCGGAAGGGATTTACTCCGCAGGCAAAGCAGATCTCCGACTTGAATACGTTTCCGATTCCCGCCATCACCTGTTGATTGAGCAGGACATTCGCGACTTCCTCGCCGGCGTGGGCCAGCAGGCGTTGTGCTGCTTCATCTTTGGAGAATTCCTGGCCCAGCAGGTCGGGACCAAGTGCGGGAATGGAAGTATGCCGCTCGAGCGTTCGCGCGCTGTGGAAGCGCGCCACCGGCACATCGAAGGCTACTGCTTCAAATTGAGCTGTGCCTACCACTATGCGCATATGGCTGCGCGCTCGCTTCCAACGCTCTCCCGTGCGGTAGATATGCCAACTGCCGCTCATCAGCATGTGCGTTACCAGGATGAGGTCGCCTGAAAAGTAAAACAGCAGCCATTTACCGCGCGACTCTACACGCTCGACGATGCGGCCGGTGACCGGCGACTGGTCATGGACCCGGGCTAACTGCGCGTAGGCGGTTTCAAATTGCGTGATCACATGCCCGGCAAGCGCCTGATTGAGAGCGCGAGCGGACCGAAAGATGGTATCGCCTTCAGGCATCGTTCCTACTGAAGCTCAGCGGAGACCTCGCCGCCGGCCAGCGGCGGCAACAGAGCGCGGCGAAGGTTGAAGCCCATCGGCCCCACCTGGAACCCGGCGTCCTGCAGAAAGCCAGCCATGAAGTGGAGGCCGGCGGATCGGCCATTCAAGGAGGAGATCAGAATGCCTCCGCGGTGATCCTCGCGGCGCAACATTTCTTGCTGCGCAATGGCCGCGAGAAAGTGGCTGAGGTCGCGAGCCGCACTCGATCGTTCGGGTTCGTCGGCGGGCAAAAATACCTGGAGGTTAGGATTGTTGCGGCGCAGGTAGGCGACCAGTTCGCCGTTGCGCAGAATGACGTTCGCTCCAACGCTGCGGGTGAGCATGCGCCCGGCGCTTTCCCCCGGTTCCTCAGCGATTTCCGAGCTGGCCTGCGGCCAGCGCAAGACGGAACCATAGAGGTTGGCTGGATCGGTGGCTGCGAGGTAAACCATCTCGGGCTTTTCGAGCGACGGGCCGCTGCGCAAGGAGCGCAGCAGATCGACTGCGGCGGGCAGGGCGAACTGCGCCGCTCCCAAACCGGCGACGAAATAACCGCGGCGAATCCGGCCGCTTTCTTCCAGCGCCTTGAGCACGTCGTAGATGGCGCTGAATCCGCCAGGGATATTTTCCTGGGCGACAGACTCTCGCGTGACGACGCCATAGCGATGGAGCAACTGGTTGGCGGCGGCATGGCTCCACTCGGTTGCCGTAGCGCGAGTGGGAGGGACGAGCGACCACCGCCCTTGGGCGCTGGGTGGAGTGGTGCGGCGGGAGCGGAACGAGGGCAGGTTGTGCTGCCGTTTGGGCTGCCGTGCCGATGCCGGCCGCGCCACATAAGCGCGCAAGGCATGGAAGGTGTCGTTGGTGACCAGGCCGCGCCATACCAAGCTCCAGAGCGCATCCAGCGTTTCGCCGGGATATCCGCCGCCGGCCGCGTCATGCAGTTGGCTAAAGAAGGCCGCCCCGCCGCGGCGGAGCTGCTCGATGAGCGCCAGCTCACGCGGGGTCAAGCCCATCTCTTCCGGGTTTGGCCGGGGTGGCAGCAGCGCGGTGAGCTTCTCGGATAGGAAGAGAGCAATCCGGCCATCGTGCTCACCTAGCGAATCCAGGCCGCACCAGACCACTTCGCCGGCAGCGATCAGGGTATCAAGCTGGCTGGGCGAGTAGTTGGCCAGGCGCGCAGGGAGAATCGAGCCCTCGAGCAACGACGCTGGGAGCGGCGCTCCTTGGAGATGCTCGACCGTATCCAGCAGCGCGTCCAGGCCGCGGCGTCCCTGGAGCACTCCTTGCCAGTGGGTCTCCATGCGCGCCAGCGCCTGCTGTTCGATCGGTTCAATCTCACGCCGCAGCCGGGCCAAAGACTTGCGCCGGATCAGCCGCAAGACCTCGGCGTCGCACCACTCGCGATGCACGCCGCCTGGGCGGAAACCGCCTTCGACGATGCGGCCGTTGAGCAGCAGCGCGTGCAGCGCGCTCTCCACTTGCTGCTGGCTGAAGGAAAAGCGCGAGGCGATCTCCTGGAGGGTAAAGGGACCGTGGGTTCGAGCGAAGCGGCGAACCAGCTCAACCACCGGGGCCGCCACCGGTTCCAGCAGAGCTTTTGGAATGCCGGGGGGCAGTGGGATGCCCAGCGCATCGCGGTACCGCGCGGCGTCTTCGACCGCGATCAGGCGCTTCTCTCCTGCCAGCTTGATCTCGAGCAGCCGGCGCGCGCGCAGAAGCCGTTCCAGATGGCTCATGAGCTCCGGCGCGGCGAGCCGGCGGGCGAGCTCGTTTCGTGAAAGATCGCCGATGCGCAGCAACAGGTCGTGGATGCCGTCTGCCGAGCGGGCGCGATAGGTGTCGGTCAGACACTGGAGCTGCTCTTCGACTTCGGCAATGGCGTCGGCATCCAGCAGCTCGCGCAGGTCGGCATCGCCGAGCAGATCGCGAAGCTGCTCCTGATCGATGGAGAGAGCCTGGGCGCGGCGCTCGGCAAGCGGCGCGTCGCCATCGTAGATGTAATTGGCGACATAGCTGAAGAGCAGCGAGGAGGCGAAGGGAGATGGCGTGCGTGTATCGGCGAGGTGCACGCGCAAGTCGCGCGTACGGATGGCGTTGAGCGTCTCGACCAGCGCCGGCATGTCGAAGACGTCGCGCATGCATTCACGATAAGCCTCGAGCAATATGGGGAACGAGGGATAGCGGGAGGCGACAGAGAGCAGATCATAAGCCCGCTTGCGCTGCTGCCACAGCGGCGCCCGGCCCTGGGCGCGGCGGCGGGGAAGAAGCAACGCGCGGGCGGCGCTCTCGCGAAACTTGGCGGCAAAGAGCGCACTGGCGCTGAGCTGGCGCAGCACCAGATCGGTGACTTCCGCCGCATCGAGCAGGATCAGGTCGGGCTCGGGCGCGGCTTCAGTATCCGGAAAGCGCAGGACGATTCCATCGTCACCCCACATGGCTTCGACATCCGGACCGCCGCCGGCCCGGATACGCCCGGTGATGGCCATCGCCCAGGGCGCGTGAACCCGGTTGCCGAAGGGGGTGAGCACGCAGACGCGCCAGTCGCCCAGCTCGTCACGCGTGCGCTCGATCACGATGGTGCGGTCATCCGGAACCGCGGTGGTGGCAAGTTCCTGATCGGCCAGATAGCGGATGAGATTTTCCGCCGCTACAGGCTCCAAGTCATGTTCGCGCGTCAGCTTGCTCAGGGCGGCGTTGCGGGGCAGCTCGCGCAGTTCGCGCACCAGGCGCCCGACGCGCCGGCCAAACTCCAGCGGACGTCCGGCCGCGTCCCCGTGCCAAAAGGGCATCTTGCCAGGTTGGCCTGGGGCTGGAGAGACGAGCACGCGATCGTGCGTGATCTCATCGATGCGCCAGGTCGAGGCTCCCAGGACGAAGACGTCCCCGGTGCGGCTTTCAAAGACCATCTCCTCATCCAACTCGCCCACGCGGACCGGTTTGCCCTCGGCGCCGGAGAGGAAGACACCATAGAGGCCGCGATCGGGAATTGTGCCGCCGTTAAGAATGGCCAGCATCTTCGAGCCTTCGCGCGCGGTCAGGGTATTACGCGCGCGATCCCAGGTGATGCGCGGGCGCAACTCCGCGAATTCGTCGGAAGGATAGCGTCCGGCGAGCGAATCGAGAACCCCGGTGAAGGCTGCGCGGCTGAGGCCGCTGAAGGGCGCAGATCCGCGCACCAGCGCCAGCAGCTCTTCAACTCCAATCTCAGGGCCATTTGTCTCCGTGCCGGCCGGTTGCTCGGTCTTCGAGAGCCTGTATCTCAAGGATGCGGGAGGTTGAGCGACGATGGCGACAATCTGCTGTGCCAATACATCCAGAGGATTGCGCAGAAAACGCGTCGACTCGACCAGGCCCTCGTGCATTGCGCGGGTGACAGCGGCGCAGGCCACCAGGTCGGCACGGTATTTGGGAAAGATGATGCCTTCGCTGGGCACGCCGACGTGATGTCCGGCGCGGCCGATGCGCTGCATGGCATTGGCCACCGATGGCGGCGCTTCGATCTGGACCACCAGATCGACCGCCCCCATATCGATGCCGAGCTCGAGCGAGGAAGTAGCCACCAGAGCGCGCAGCCGTCCGGCCTTCAACTGCTCTTCGATTTCGGAGCGCTGTGCGGCTGCCAGCGAGCCATGGTGCGCGCGGGCCAGTTGCTCACCGGCCAGCTCGTTGATGGCTCCGGCGAGACGCTCGGCGATGCGCCGGCTATTGACGAAGATGATGGTGGATTGGCGTTCGCGGACGAGCTCAAGCAGCCGGGGATGTATGGCGCTCCAGATCGAGGTTCGTTTAGGTCCTTGGGAGGCGTCTCCGCTGGGCAGCTCCTCCGTCTGCCCAAGCCGCGCCATGTCCTCTACCGGTACTTCCACGCGCAGCTCAAGCTTCTTCGGTTCGGCCGCATGGATGATGGTCACCGGACGGTAGGCGACCGGACCGGCGCCGCTGGGGTCGTCTAGCTCCTCGGCTCCAAGGCCCACATCCTCTGCGGCCGATCTTAATTTGGGGCCAGCTTCGGCTCCGGCAAGGAAGTGCGCCACCTCCTCCAGCGGGCGCTGCGTCGCCGAGAGTCCGATGCGCTGTATCGGCTTCTCAGTGATCGCCTCCAACCGCTCCAGAGACAGCGCCAGGTGCGCGCCCCGCTTGGTGGGCACGAGGGCGTGGATCTCATCGATGATTACCGTATCCACCTGGCGCAGGCTTGCCGCGGCATTCGATGTAAGCAGCAGATAGAGCGACTCGGGCGTGGTGATCAGGATCTCGGCGGGATGGCGCAGGAAGCGGCTGCGTTCCTTTTGCGCAGTATCGCCGGTGCGGATGCTGATCTCGGGTTGCCGGACAACAATGTCTTGACGGGCAGCCATAGTCACAATGCCGGCCAGCGGCGCCCGGAGATTGCGTTCCACGTCCACGGCAAGCGCTTTGAGCGGGCTGACGTAGACTACGCGGCAGCCGGTCTCTCCTTTATCGTTCAATAGCGGGTGGAAGATCAGGCGGTTGAGGCACCAGAGAAATGCAGTCAGGGTCTTGCCGGTGCCGGTGGGAGCGAGAATCAGCGTGTTTTCCCCGCGCGCAATCGCCGGCCAGCCCAGCCGCTGGGGCGCTGTCGGATGCTCGAAGACGGCGCGGAACCAGTCCGCGGTGGCGGGGTGAAAGAGGCTCAGCGCATCGGCAGGGTCTTGAGCCTCTGCCGTTTCTGGCTTCAGCCGCGGCTGCTTCTGTGCCTCTTTCGCAACGCTGCGGGTTCGTCTTTTTCCTGTCAATTCTTGCCTGCCAATCCCACGGCCAGAACAACGCTTACCATTGGTCAGATTGGATGCGGCCGTCCCATATTTGACGCGTTCTTTGGGTCAGATGTGGAAAACCGCAGATCTCTCCACTCCGCTGCGCTCCGGTCGAGATGACAAAGTTAGGTGTAATTGCTAACCAAGCCTTCCTCAACCTATATTTTCACCCCCATGGATGAGCCGCAGGCCCATGAACACTCTGTCGAAAATCGTTTTGCAAGACCTGGGTGCCCCATATCTGGCGCGTTCTTTGCGCCAGGTGTGGGAAACCGCAAATCTCTCCACTCCGCTGCGCTCCGGTCGAGATGACAAAGTTAGGTGTAATTGCCAACCAAGCCTTCCTCAACCTATATTTTCATCCCCATGGATGAGCCGCAGGCCCATGAACACTCTGTCGAAAATCGTTTTGCAAGACCTGGGTGCCCCATATCTGGCGCGTTCTTTGGGTCAGATGTGGGAAAACCGCAGATCTCTCCACTCCGCTGCGCTCCGGTCGAGATGACAAAGTTAGGTGTAGTTGCCAACCAAGCCTTCCTCAACCCGGCCCGGACAAGTTTCGTGCACCGCAGCCACTCACGTTACTCTGAGAGCAAGATGGGTGTGTTTGAAAATGCGGAAGAAGCGGCGGCGGTGATTCGCCGAGAGATCGGCGTCGCGCCGCGGATTGCGGTGGTTCTCGGCTCGGGGTTGGGAGCTTTCGCAGAGGCGGTCGATCAGGCGGTGACGATAGCCTATTCCGCGATCCCTCATTTTCCCTGTTCCACTGTCGAAGGACACGCCGGCCGCCTGGTGGTGGGCACGGTGGCCAGAATCCCGCTGGCAGTGATGCAGGGCCGGGTCCACGGATATGAAGGCTATAGCCCGCAGGAGGCGACGTTTCCGGTCCGCGTGCTGGGGAGGTTGGGCGTAAATACAATAGTAGTTACAAATGCGGCCGGCGGCATTCGCCTCAACCTGAAGCAAGGGCAGCTTGTTCTCATCGCCGACCACATCAACTTCACCGGGGCAAATCCTGCGGCAGGGGAAAACGACATCCGTTTCGGATTGCGCTTTTTCGACATGACCGATGCCTATGCCAAGCGGCTGAGGCTCCTGGCCAAGGCCACGGCGCGAGAACAGGGACTCGATCTCGCCGAGGGCGTTTACCTCAGCGTTCCCGGACCCAGCTTTGAAACCCCGGCGGAGATCAGGGCATTCCGCGCGTTAGGCGCCGATTTGGTGGGGATGTCGACCGTACACGAGGTGATCGCCGCCCGTCACATGGGCATTGAAGTTCTAGGAATATCATGCGTTACGAATTTGGCGGCGGGAATCCTCGACCAGCCCATCAGCCATTTGGACGTTGTCGAGACCGGAACGCGAGTGCAAGGTCAACTGACCAGGCTGTTGACCGGTCTCCTTCCCCGGCTTGATCGGGACGCAGGGAAATAATCACCCCAAATAATCGGCCTGGGCCGGGGGCCCGGCACCGCAAATTTAACAAAACAGCCTGAGAACCTGGGCTTGGGAATTGATATTCTTATTTATTATGCCGACAAAAAAAGAGCTCCTCACCAAGCCCATTCAACACATCGACATCAAGCAGTTGAACGTTGTCCCGCTGGTCGATGCGATGCAGCACATGGCCTATAGCTCCCGTGATCTTGCCCGGGCCGCGGCCATCTATGAGCGCATGCTGCGCGATCGGGAGTGCGGAATCATCCTGTGCCTCGCCGGCTCACTGATCAGCGCGGGATTGAAGCAGATCTTCGTTGACCTGATCCGCAGCAACATGGTGGACGCCGTCGTCTCGACCGGGGCCAATATCGTGGACCAGGATTTTTTTGAAGCGCTTGGCTACAGGCATTGGATCGCCGACGACCTGTACCGCTCGGGCACGGAGGACGCAACCCTGCGCGAGTTAATGATCGATCGCATCTACGACACGCTGATCGATGAGGAACAACTACGCATCTGCGACGACACCACCAAGATCATTGCGGACGGGCTGGCGCCGCGCCCCTACAGCTCACGCGAGTTCATTCGCGAGATGGGCGCCTATCTCGAAAAGCTGGGTAAGACGCCGGAGAAGGGGGGAGCGGACAGCATTGTGCTCGCCGCCTATGAAAAAGACGTGCCTATCTTCGTGCCCGCCTTCAGTGACTGTTCGGCTGGATTCGGGCTGGTCGCCCATCGCCATGAGCGCGGCGATCAACCTAAAGTCTCCATCGATTCAGCCAAGGATTTCCATGAGTTGACACAGCTCAAGATCGCCAACCCTACCACCGGCCTGCTCATGATTGGCGGCGGGGTGCCCAAGAACTTCGCCCAGGATATAGTCGTTTCCGCTGAAATCCTGGGTATAGATGCGCCTATGCACAAATATGCGGTGCAGATTACGGTGGCCGATGTGCGCGACGGCGCCCTCTCCTCCAGCACACTCAAGGAAGCGAGCTCGTGGGGAAAGGTGGACACAACCTTTGAGCAGATGGTCTACAGTGAAGCGACTTTGGCGCTGCCCTTGATCGCCGGCTATGCCTACCAGAAGAAGGCTTACGCCGAGCGCAGTGAGCGCCGTTGGGCAAGATTGTTGGAGCCGGTCACGGCATAGCTCGTCCTTTCAGCAAATCCTGGGTTTCCCACATCTGGCGCGCTCTTTGCGCCAGATGTGGGAAACCGCAGATCTCTCCACTTCGCTTCGCTCCGGTCGAGATGACAAAGTTGGTGTGGTGGCGTCCGACAATCCGGGGCCGCCCAAGATTGGAGCCAACCCTGCGGCGCGGTCCACGAAAGTTGCAGTGGCTGGGTGGAAAAACCGGTGTAAGCTGATTGATTAGAGCAAGCTAACAGTTACTGTGACGTGGCAGTCTGAGCACAAACTGTGAGATGGCTCTATCGCATATCGGGGTCCCTTGTGGTCTTAGCAATTTTTCTGCTTGGTCTTGTAATTAGTTATTTAGTGGTATCTTTCTCCTTCTGGAGTCTCTGCCGTATGGCGGCGGTGGCGGACAGATTTGAAGAAAACCGGGCCAATGTCATTCCCTTCAAACGCGGCTAGGCACTCCCAAGCGTGGGAAGGGCTAGGTTCTCAAACCCGTAAAGCCTCTTTGAGCCCATAATAGGCAACGGAGCACTCAGGCGAGCGACGAAGATCGCTCCAGGGCCAGTGCGGCGAAAATGGCCCCGGTATCGGCGCCACGAACCCACGGCTCTTCACTTTTACCTTTCCCTGGATCCAAAACGCACCAAGCAGGTACTCCTTTGACTTGGCTACGGGATAGGCTTCCCTCAACTGTTATCTTCGCCGCTTCACTCTTGCTGTCAGCCTATGGCGGCATCGTGTTGCTTTTGGGACGCGGCGGCATTTTTGTGGCCGCGGTTATCGCCTGGGCCTGCGCGCAAACGCTGCTTATCGTTTTATGCATTCTTCACTTTCTCAGCGCCTCCCGGCAGGACGCCGCGGAACGGCAGGTACAACAGCTAGCCCAAATGCAGAGAAGCATCCTGGACTCTGCCGGTCCGATGATTCTCGCCACCGACCTTGAAGGCAACCTTCTTATTTTCAATCCGGCCGCGGAAAGAATGCTGGGCTACCGGGTTAACGAGGTCTTGGGCCGCATGCGCGCCGAGGATCTCTTTCCCGAGGGCGAACTGGAGCGCGTCGGCCAGCTCCTGGTTTCGCGTTTGGAACGCGCGCCGGCTTTCGAGCTGAACGGAGTCTCCAGCCAACTCAGGCACTACGCGCAGTATGTGACCAGCTTTCCGGTAAGCCGGGTTCGCGGATTCGAGCTGCAGTGCCGGCGCAAAGATGGAAGTTCGTTTCCCGCCATGGTCTACCTTTCGGCGGTGCGCAACAGCGACGGCGCTTTGACGGGATTGCTGGCGATCGCGACCGATTTAACCGCCACCAAGCGAGCCGAGCATGCCTTGCGAGAGAGCGAGGAACGCTACCGCGACCTGTTCGAGAACTCGCAGGAAATGATTGCCACCCTCAGCCCGCGAGGCAAGTATCTGTACGTCAATCCGGCCTGGCAGGCATGCTTTGGAAAGAGCGCGGCCGCCTTTGAAAGCCTGTTGAATTTCGAGGCTGCCTTCCCTCAGGAAATGCAGAGCCAGGCGGCCGTTCTATTCGAGCGCGCGCTGCATGGCGAGCGCATCGACGGGGCAAATTTGCGCATGCAGGATGCGAATGGAATGTATCGCGAGCTGGAGGCTAGCCTTAGCTGCCGCCAGGACCGCGGAGAGCCGGTTTCCGTGCGCTGCATCTTCCGTGACGTAACTGCCCAATACCAGCGCGAGCGCAGACTGGCGATGCAATTGGCGGTAAGCCAGGTGGTGGGTGAATCCAATACATCAGACGAGGCCCTGCCGGCTATGCTCGAATGCCTGGGAACGAATCTGGGCTTTGACATGGCCGGGCTGTGGTTCGTCTCCAGCGGCCAGCACACCCGCTATCTCGCCGGATGGTATGCGCCGGAATGCGCCTGCGCGGAGTTTCACCGGGACAGCATTGGACGTGTGATCGAAAAGGGCAAGGACCTGCCGGGTCAGATCTGGGCAGCCGAGAGCCCGTGCTGGATCGAGGATCTGCAACAGAGTTCCAACTTTTTGCGCACCGCGGCTGCAGTCGCCGATGGACTGGTCACAGGCTGGGGCGTTCCCGTGCGCGTCGGCAACCAGGTGATTGCGGTGGTCGAGTTCTTCAGCCGCGAGAAGCAGCGCCAAGACCCCGAAATGATGGCTACGGTGGAGACGGTCTGTGCCTCCATTGGACAATTCATGGCCCGCTCGGCGCAGGAGAGCCGCCTGGAAGAGCTGAACCGTCAAAAGGAATCGATCCTCAACTCGGTGGCGGACGGCATCTTCGGCACCGATTCCAACGGCCGCATTGTCTTTGTCAATCCTGCAGCGGCAAACATGCTGGGCGCCCAACCCTTTGACCTGATCGGACGCACGGTACATTCGGTAGTGCATGAAGAGCGCAAAGACCGGGAAAGCTGCTCCGACCAATGCCGCACGCGGCGTGCTTTCCTGGTGAAGGAAGGCAATAGCGGCCAGGATGTCTTCTACCGCAAGAATGGCGCCTCGTTCCCGGTTGAATTCTCCGTCACCCAGATGGTCGAGCACAGCGTGGCCGTGGGCAGCGTGCTCAGCTTCCGCGACATCAGCCAGCGCTATGCGCTCGACCGCATGAAGGATGAGTTTGTCTCGACAGTCAGCCACGAGCTGCGCACTCCCTTAACCTCCATTCGCGGATCCCTCGGCCTGCTTTCGGCCGGCTTGCTGGGAGAGTTAGGAGAGAAGGCATCCAACCTGCTGCGCATAGCGGTCAGTAACTCCGACCGCCTGGTCCGCCTCATCAACGACATTCTGGATCTGGAGCGCATGCAGTCCGGCCGCGCGCCGCTCACCTATCGTCCATGCTGCCTTGAAGAACTGGCGCGGCAGGCCATAGACGGCATGACACCGATGGCTGAAGCAGCGAAAGTACAGTTGCTGCTGGATTCCGAGCCGATGCCGATCGAAGCGGACACCGACCGGCTGCAGCAGGTGATGACCAATCTGCTGAGCAATGCGGTCAAGTTTTCGCCCCCATACTCACAAGTGACGGTGAAGCTGGAAAGACTCTTGGATGGGGTCACGTTGAGCGTGATCGATCATGGCAGGGGAATACCAAAAGATAAGTTGGAGTCGATCTTCGACCGCTTCCAGCAGGTAGACGCTTCGGACTCACGGCAGAAGGGGGGCACAGGCCTGGGGCTGGCTATTTGCCGCACCATCGTCCAGCAACACGCCGGCCGTATCTGGGCGGAGCGAAACGCCGACCGGGGCTCAACCTTCCGCATGTTTTTACCCGCTCTCACCCGGGAGGGAGACGGCCTGCATCAGGGGGAAGACCAACACGCGGAAACAATAGCCGAATCCACCATACTGATCTGCGATGAGGGGGCCGAGGCGCGAGGGATGCTGGCCGAGTCGCTCAAGGATCAGGGCTACTTCGTTCTCGAGGCTTCGGGCGGAGATGAGGCAATCGCCATTGCCCGCCAAACTCGCGTGGATGCCATCCTGCTCGACCTCAGCCTTCCCGGTCTTCACGGATGGGAAACGCTGCGGCAGCTCAGAGATGACCGGCGCACGGCATCCATACCGGTGGTCGTGCTGAGCGCCTTCGGAGCGCTGAACGACCCGGAGATTGAGGAGAACGCGGATGCCTGGCTGCAGAAGCCGCTCGAAGAAGAATTGCTGCTGACCGAGCTTTCGCGCGTATTACGAACCGGCAACGATCCCGCGCGTCTGCTGCTGGTGGAAGACGATCCCGATCTGGCCAAGGTTATCCTTGCCACCTTCGAGCGCGCGGGGATCGAGGTTTATCATGCCTCCACCCGGCGAAAAGCGATCGAGCTATGCCTTACATCGCGGCCCCATCTGCTGATTCTCGATCTCGCTCTTCCCGACGGGGATGGCTTCGGTGTAGTGGACTGGCTGCGTCAACAGAACGATCTCAAACAGTTGCCTCTGGTGGTCTATTCCGCCAAGGATCTGAATGAAACGGAACGGAAGAAGTTGCAGCTTGGACCCACTGAATTCCTGACCAAGGCGCGGGTGCAGTTGCCGGATGTCGAAATATTGGTTCTTACCATGTTGCGTCAATACCGTGTGATCGTCGAAGATAAACTCCACTGGGACGGGGCAGCATCCAGTAATCTTTGAACGCGGATCGGGAACATCGCATGGCGCGCCGTGTTTTGATCATCGATGACGAGGACGATATTCGCCAAGTGGCTGCCCTAAGCCTGGAGACGGTGGCCGGTTGGGATGTTGTGCTCGCCAACTCCGGCAAGCAGGGTATCGAACGCGCATCCAGCGAACAGCCGGACGCAATCCTGCTAGATGTAATGATGCCCGAGATGGACGGGCCCACCACCTTCCTCAAGTTAAAATCGAACCAAAAAACCTCCCATATACCCGTTTTGCTCCTGACCGCCAAGGTGCAGGGCCCCGACCAGCGTAGGTTCGCCGGATTAGGAGTCGCGGCCATCCTCTTTAAGCCATTTGACCCTTTAACCTTGGCAAGCCAGATCTCGGACGTGTTAGGGTGGAGTGAAGACGATTGACTTGCCTGTTATGAGCGATAATCCCCCAGCAAACCAGCAAGCACATCGGCGCTCCGCTCTCAATACCGAGGGCCCGGCGAAGAATTCGCAACAGAATCTGCACGCCATGATCAATGCTATCTGGCAGCGCAGCAAGGAAAGAGTTGCGGGCCATGTCGAGATCCTGGAGCAAGCAAAGGTGCTGGCTTTCCGGAGCGAGTTGGATGAGACGGCCAGGCTGCGAGCTGTCGACTCGGCCCACAAATTAGCGGGAGTGCTCGGCACCTTCGGCTTGCCGCGCGGCACTGATTTAGCCAGGGTGGTGGAAGAAGCCTTTGGACAGCCGGTGAAACTGAGCCGGGCCGAGCTTGAACGGGTCGGAGCGGCGCTGGACGAATTGTCCAGACTGGTCAAAACAGAAATCCCCCCCCATGCCGCCGATCCTTCCGCAAAAACACAGGGTTCAGGAACGTTATAAACTGAGCCGATGAATGCTGTGGGCAGACTGCTGATCGGCTTGGGATTCCTCCTGCTAATCGCCGGCGGTCTACTGCTGATCCTGGGCAAGATTGGTCTCCCTTTAGGCAGGCTTCCGGGCGATATCTCCTATCGCGGGAAGAATATGTCGGTCTACTTCCCCCTGGGAACCTCGATTCTGCTCAGCATCGTGCTGTCCATTGTCTTCTACCTGCTCTCCCGCTTTCATCGCTAGCGGTTGGGCCGGGCTAAGGCGCCACAAAAAAAAACGGATTAAGTCCCGCAGGGACAGCTGAAAATAGCCCAGCACGTCAGTGCTGGGTAGTCTTCGGTCATAAGAGCAGTCCCGCAGGGACGGCTGAATCATCTCTTTGCCTGTTCAGTCGTCCCTACGGGACTGCTCTCCGCCTAAAGACTACCCAGCACTTCGTGCTGGGCTATTTTCAGCCGCCCCTACGGGGCTTCTTCGTACCCGGATAAGCCGAGCTGGACGCAGCATGGGATCGCGAAAGCCTGATCGGCAACTGCACCTGATTTGTCATCTCGACCGAAGCGAAGCGCACTGCGGAGATCTGTGGTTTCCCACATCTGGCGCAAAGAGCGCGCCAGAGATGGGGCACCCGCCTTTCACCGCTAGCGCTTGGCCGGAAAACATCGGGCGTATAGATTTGTGGTCTCCCACCCTTCGCCCAGAAAGACGCCGTGCGAAGGATGGGGCACCCTCGATTCGCGGTGTTTTTTGAGTCCATACTTTAAGAGATCTTGGGTGCCCTATCCTTGCGCAGCAAGGGTGGGATGCCACAGAATGCGCTACAGGAACGCGTGAAATGATCTAGACTCGACATTGGCTGGAGGCAATTGGTGCCCAATCCCGATGAGCAGCAGTACCAGATGGGGCTGGCTTTTCCCGGGCCTGAGGTAAACCGGCGAAGAGTGTGGACCGTCGGCGAACTTGTCGGCGAAGTCCGCAACCACATCGAGCAGGAGTACGCCGACGTATGGGTGCAGGGCGAGATTTCAAACTTTCGCCCCGCTCCTTCCGGCCACTTCTACTTCACGCTCAAAGATGGCGAGGCGCAGCTCCCGATTGTGCTGTTCCGCCGCCAGGCTTTGCTGCTGCGGTTTCGTCCCGAGGATGGGCTTGAGATTCTGGTGCGCGGGCGAGTCTCCGTCTACGAGCAGCGCGGCCAGATGCAATTGGTGGCTGAGTTCGCCGAACCGGTCGGCGCCGGCTCATTGCAGGTCGCATTTGAACAGTTGAAGGCCAAGCTGCACATGGAAGGACTTTTTGCCGCCGAGCGCAAGAAGCCGTTGCCCGCCTTTGCCCGCTCCATCGGCATCGTCACATCGCCGGCGGGCGCGGTGATCCGCGACTTTCTCAATGTCGCCGGACGCAGGCACTTCGCGCTCGATGTGCAGATCTATCCTTCGCCGGTGCAGGGGGAGGCGGCCGCTCGGGAGATCTCGGCTGGGATTGCATACTTCAACCGAGCAGGTACCGTAGATGTAATCGTGATTGCGCGCGGCGGGGGCTCGCTCGAAGACCTGAGTCCTTTTAACAGTGAACTGTTGGCCAGGTCCATCGCAAAATCGGAATTGCCGGTTGTATCCGCCGTCGGTCACGAGACCGACTTCACTATCGCCGATTTCGTGGCCGACCTGCGGGCGCCCACGCCATCGGCCGCGGCCGAACTGCTGACCGAGGCTCAGCACAAACTTGAGGAGCGCCTGGAGCAGCTCGACCGCCGGGTTCTCCGTGCCTGCCGATATACGCTTATGCGCGCCAATGAGAGCTTCGCCCGCATCTCCGCGCCCGCCGCATTCGCGCGCATGCGCAACGCGCTGGCCCGGCGCCAGCAGCGCCTGGACGAGCTGCAATATCGCATGGATACGGCTTGGCAGCGGCAATGCCGGAGCTCGGCGGAGATTTTGCAGAGACTGGAGTCGCGGCTGCTTCGTCAGGATGTGAGCCATCGTATGCGCGTGGCACGCGAACGGCTGGACGTGCAGTCTGCGAGACTCGAACGCGCGCAGAGTGCCCTCATGGCTGAGCGGAGAGCTTCGCTCCTGAACAGTGAATCCCTCCTCTCCACGCTCTCTCCCTTAGCCGTGCTGAACCGTGGATATGCCCTGGTTTTTAATGAGGCTGGAGTTCTGGTAAAGGACGCCCTCTCCGTCCCCGAGGGCAGTTTGCTTAACACGCGCTTGGCAGTTGGCTCGGTGACCAGCCGCGTGATCGAAAGGAAGCCCCGGCAAGACGCATGAGAAGACTCTTCGGAACAGACGGCATTCGCGCGATAGCCGGAGAAGCCCCACTCGATTCGAGAACAATTTTCGCGGTGGGAGTTGCGCTGACCCATTACCTGAGCAAGACATTCCCCTTTCCCAGGGTGTTGCTGGGCATGGATACACGTGAGTCCAGCGGCTGGATCTCAGCGGTCATCGCAGCGGGTCTCAGCAGCGGAGGCGCCGAGGTGTTGAACGCCGGCGTTATTACTACCCCGGGCGTCGCTTATCTCACCCACAAACATCTCTTCGCCGCCGGCGTGGTCATTTCCGCCTCGCACAATCCTTGGCGGGACAATGGAATCAAGATCTTCGGCTGCGATGGATACAAGCTGCCGGACGATGCAGAGCTGGAGATCGAGACGGAAATATTTCGCCGGCTGGAGAGCGTGCTCCTGCCTGACACCGTTAATCTCAAGCCGCCTATGGCATTGCCGGAATTTCGCCGGGAATACGAGCTATACCTGCGTAACCTGGCGCCCGGACTCAACCTGAAGGGCAAGAAGATAGTAGTCGATTGCGCCAATGGCGCTGCGGCAGCCATCGCTCCGGAACTCTTTTCCACCCTGGGCGGGGAGATTTTCTTTACCCACGTTGCGCCCGACGGGCGCAACATCAATGACAATTGCGGCGCGCTCCATCCTGAAGTCGTCGCCAGGGAGACCAAGTCGTTGGGCGCGGATCTGGGAATCACCTTCGACGGCGATGCCGACCGCGCGCTCTTTGCCGATGCCAGGGGCCAAGTCGTCAACGGGGACGCGGTGATGCTGGTGACGGCGTGCGACATGCAAGCCAAGGGCGAGCTTACCGGCAACGTCGTGGTTGCCACTACCATGTCGAATATGGGTCTGGAGAGCGCGCTCCGCAGGAGCGGCATTAAGATGTTGCGCGCGCCGGTCGGCGATAAATACGTTCTCGAAATCATGCAAAAACATAATGCCAAGCTGGGGGGCGAGCAATCCGGCCACATTCTCTTTCCCACGCGCAGCACCACCGGTGACGGACTGCTGACGGCGCTGATGCTGCTTGATCTGCTGGATCGCTCGGGAAAGCCCTTGCATGAGATCGCAAGCGACCTCCGGGTCTTTCCGCAAGTCATCGTGAATGTGCCGGTGCGGGAGAAGCGGCCGCTCGACGGCATCCCCGCGGTAATTGAAAGCATCCGCAGGGCGGAAACCGATCTCAACGGGATAGGCCGCGTGGTGGTGCGCTACTCAGGGACCGAGGCGCTGGCGCGAGTGATGATCGAAGCGGAATCGGAAGAGCAGATGCGGGAACATGCAGACCGGATCGCGGACGCGATCCGGTCTGAAATAGGGGTCTAGAACAGTTTGAGAGATAGTGGGGGAATGAATCAGCCGTCCCTCCGGGACTCGGTTCGGCGCGGCTCCATTTTTGTCGTCTCGACCGAACTGAAGCGGAGTGGCGAATCTAGGAAGTCTGCTTCTGCCCTCCTTGTCTGTTTTTGTCTTTCTTTCTGTCATTCCCGAAGGGAATCTGCTTTCCCTACGCTAGAAACCGAGTATGCCCGAGAGAGCAGAAGCAGATTCCCTGCGGGAATGACAGAAAGAAAAGCAACGATAAAATCGATCCGACAAACAACCGGCTGATGCAAGAAGGGAAAGATCCTCCGACGGAGACTTACAGCGCATCAACGACTTTAACTACAATCAGGACCAGGATCGCGGTCCGGTTAATGCGTTTGCGTTTGCCTACTCCAGCTTTGCTCCCCGTGTGGAAGACGCCGCTCTTTGTTGGGGGCGCCGGCATTGTTCTGGAGAGAAGCCAAAATAAGGTGGTGGCTAGAATATATCCGGTATCCCGACGGGCATGGGAAAGGTTTGCGTTGCAGTTTCCTATTGAAGGTGGCCATACCTATACGATCCAGGCGAAGTAAATTTGGTTGCGATGATAACAACGTTGTGTCTCGACCGAAGCACAGCGGAGTGAAGAGATCTGCGGTTCCTAACATCAATCACAGATCCTGGGATTCCACAAACCTCGAAAAAGACCCAGGTTAGCTTCGCGAACCCGGGGCACCCGTTTTGGTCGCCGCCCTAACATATTTACCGCGACAAGAATCCTGCCGGTCAGGCTCCGCGAGGTAGGGGAAAAGAAACCGCAGATCTCTCCACTTCGCTTCGCTTCGGTCGAGATGACAAAATTAGGGGTTATCGCCGAGTGCAGCGGGTTCGTGAAGCTAGCCTGGGTCGCTTTCCAGATTTGTGGAATCCCAGGTCCCAGAATCGGGACCTGGGGCACCCGAGCTTCAGCGAGGTAGGGGAAAAGAAACCGCAGATCTCTCCACTGCGCTTCCCACCCCAGCAAGCTTCGCTTGCCGGGGACCCCGGTTTCGCTCCGGTCGAGATGACAAATTAAACAGAGGACAAAACAGGACTGCGCATGAGAACGAAAAAGGCTCCCTATGCGAACGTCTCACAGAACATTCGAGTGGCTGGCCAAGATCCTCCGTCAGTCGTTCTTCAGGCTGCGCCACCACCGTAAACGACCTATTGCGGCAAACCAAACGCCATCACTGTTTGGCCGGAGGCGACAGCTATCAGTTGTTTGCCGTCGAATTGGTAGGCCATTGGAGAAGCTTTCCATGATTGGTTTGCTTCGAAATGCCAAAGCGGTTTTCCGTCCGTGGCGTCGGCAGCCAGGAACATTCCGCTGTCATCGCAAACGAAAATCAGCCCCGTAGCAGTCCCCAGCACGCCTCCGAAGGTATAACCCGGGCCATCTTCCGGCAGCTCCCAGGCAATTTTTCCGGTGTGAATGTCGATCGCCCGAAGGAATCTCTGCGGAATTTCGCCAGGGACTGGGCGGGAGCCGCCCCCTGCATATCCCCGTCCGGCCTGCCACTGGTCGGGCGATGAGATAAAGACGGTACATTTTTCGAGGGCTTGGACGTAGTATCGTTCCGTCGACGGAAGGTACGAGGCTGCATACCAATTCGTGGCGCCATCCTGCGAAGGGCATACCTTGACGCCGCGGCCGAAGTTCTCGACTGGGTTGAGGACCGGTCTTCCATCTGCTCCGATTTCCTTGGCCCAGGTCAGCTTCTTCACAAAGGGTTTCGCCAGAAGAAGTTTGCCGTTGCTGCGATCGAGCACATAGAAGAAGCCATTACGATTCGCGCTCAACAGCAGTTTTCGAGGTTGACCCTGCCAATTCGCATCTGCCAGAATGGCCGGTTCTGTGGCGTCCCAGTCGTAAACGTTGTGGGGAGAGAACTGATAGTACCACTTGAGTTTTCCTGTCTTGGGATCGAGCGCCAGGATGGAGCACGAGTAAAGATTGTCGCCCTGGCGTTCTGAGCCGTTGTAATCGGGCCCCGGATTTCCGGTTTGCCAATACAGGGTGTCGAGTTCTTTGTCGTAAGAGCCGGTGAACCAGGCAACGGACGAGCCGTGCTCAATGGCGTTACCCTTCCAGGTTTCGGAGCCCGGTTCACCGGGCTTAGGCACGGTCCAGAACCTCCACACCTCTTTGCCATTCGACTGATCGTAGGCAGCCACAAAACCGCGCACTCCCTGCTCGCCGCCCGCAGTGCCCGAAATCACCAGATTGCCAACCGCCAAAGGCGCGGAAGTGGCGTTGTAATTCTGATGCCAGTCGGCCATCTGCGTTTCCCAGATAAGAGCTCCGGTCAGTCGATTCAGGGCCAGCAGATGCGCGTTATCGGTCACCATAAATACGCGCTCGCCAACCACCGCAACGCCGCGATTGAACCCGGCGGCCGCATTGCCGACCAGGCCCTGGGTCCGGGGCCGGTTGAAATGCCATAGCTCCCTGCCGTTGCCGGCATCGAGCGCGTAGCATTCGTTAGCGCTGGTGACGTACATTATTCCGTCAACGACCACGGGCGTAGTCTCGAGCGACGATACATCCCGCATGGTAAAGATCCATTTCGGCGCCAGGGTGGCTACGTTCTTCTTATCGATCTGGCGGAGGCTGGTGTAGCGGTTGCCATCGAGGCTGCCGTTGTAGGTCGACCAGTTCGTCTCTGAAGTTACCGGCCGCCATTTGCCTTTGCTCGATCGCAGTAAATGGATGGCGCTATCGCCGGTCTTCAGCTCGAGATCCTCGGTACTTTGGCTGAGGACCTGTCCCTCCAGCGTTTGCCCATCCGTAGTCTCGACTGTTCTTCGAATAACCGGAGCAGGGCGGTGCGTGATCTGGGCGGAACGCAGAAACTCGAGCAAATTTGAGAGATCGGTGCCCGTTATGTTGGAGAAGGGCGGCATGCCACCCGGCCGGCCCTGGTGGATCGCGCTGGTGACCTGCTGATCATCCATTCTCGGCAGCCGAAATGCTATCGCAGGTCCCATTTCTCCGCCCATCAAATCACCGCCGTGGCAGGTGGAGCACATGCTGTCGAATTCTTTATGGCCGGCATTCACGTCGGCCATAAGAAAGGCCGGTGAGACAAAGAGGGCAGAGAAGAAAGCACAAACTGCGGCACGAATGGTCCGTGACACAACGACTTCCGATCCGGTCATTTCCATTCCTCGGTTTTCGTAATATCCCCGGCGCGCTAGCCCCAGCAACGGCCTGTTTCGCTAGTACCGCAACCCCCCCAGGGCTTTAAGCCCTGGATTTTACGATGCCAGCGCTCAAGCGTGTCATGATCGGAGTCGACCTTCCCGGAGCGCTGAAGAAAGACAAAGAAGCAGATTCCCTTCGGGAATGACAGAAAGAAAAGCAAAAACAGGGCAGAGTACCTGCGGTCCTTCGGTCGTTTCGTAATCGCAGTTGCTTTTCTTTCTGTCATTCCCGAAGGGAATCTGCTTTTCGAGTTCTGAAGCGCTCCTACCCCCGCATAAATGCGGGGGCTTCCACCCGGTCTTTTTTGGGTTGTCACTTCAAATCCCGCCAATTCAGTCCGGCTCCACAATCGGCGACAATCGGCACCGTCAACTCAATCACCTGTTCCATCTCCCGCTGAACCATCTGCTTGATTCGATCGAGCTCGTCTTCAGGAACATCGAAGAGAAGCTCGTCGTGGACCTGAAGCGTCATCACGGTTTCGAACTTTTCCTCCCGCAGCAGCCGATCGATGCGGATCATGGCGATCTTGATCAGGTCGGCGGCGGTTCCCTGGAGCGGCGTGTTGACCGCGGTCCGTTCCGCGAAACCGCGCAGATTGGCGTTGCGGCTCTGAATGTCGGGGATGGGGCGCACGCGGCCGAAGAGAGTGCGTACTCGCTGCTCGCGGCGCGTTTCCTCGAGCACCTGGTCGATATAGGCGCGCACTCCCTGATAGCGCGAGAAGTAGGTTTCGATATAGAGGCGAGCTTCGTGCTGTTCAATGCTTAGTTGCTGGGCCAGACCGAAGGGTGAGATTCCGTAGACAATGCCGAAATTGACCGCCTTGGCGCGGTCGCGTGTCTGCTTGTCCATCTCCTGAGCAGACACTCCGAAGACCTCCGATGCGGTCAAAGTATGAATGTCGTCGCCGTTGGCGAAGGCCCTGACCAGTAGCGGATCTTGAGAGAAGTGCGCCAGCAGCCGCAGTTCGATCTGGGAGTAGTCGGCCGACAGCAGCACACGGCCGGGAGCGGCGATAAAAGCGGCGCGGATCTCCCGCCCCAGGGCGGTGCGTATGGGGATGTTTTGCAGGTTGGGATTGATCGAGGACAAGCGGCCGGTTGCTGTTCCAACCTGGTTGAAGGTTGTGTGGATGCGCGAATCCGCATCCGCAAGCAGCGGAAGGGAATCGACATAAGTGGACTTCAGCTTGGCGAGCTGGCGGTATTCAAGCACCAGACGGGGAACCTCGTTGTGCTCGGCGAGCTCTTCGAGCACGTCCACGGCGGTGGAGACGACCTTGCCGCGTCCATATTTCATCGGCTTGGGCAGCCGCATCTTGTTAAAGAGCACATCCCCGAGCTGCTTGGGCGAATTGATGTTGAAGCGGTGTCCGCAACGCTCGAAAATCTGTTCTCCGACCCGGTGCATCTCGCTGCTCAGGCGGCCGGACATCTCGGAGAGAACAGCCCGATCGATGCGTACACCGGCCTTCTCCATCCTCAGCAGTACGGGGACCAGGGGAAGGTCGATCTCGCGATAGACCTTGGTCTCTCCCAGGGACTCGACTTCGGCGCGCAGAAGCGGCGCTAGCTCATGGATGGAATGCGCGGCTTCGGGGAGGTATCGTTCGCCCGGCTGGGCATCTAATGAGCGGCCGCTGAAGAGTGCCACGACATCCGGCAGCCGATGTGTGGCATGGGTGGGATTGATGAGATAGGAGTAGAGCATCAGGTCGTCGATCGAGCCTGCCAGCCGGATGCCAGGCGCGGCTGGGTCACGCTCTTCAATTCGCTCGAAGACGCGAAGGGCAGCTTTCAGGTCGTGCAGGGATTTCGGGATTTCCGGATTCTCGAGCAGGGCGCGCAGATCCCCGCCCAGATCTTTATTCAGGTCGAAGACAAGCGTCTTGCCGGATTCCGCGGAAACCGCCATGTGCCATGGCTTTTGCGAAAGGATTTCATCTTTTGCCTCTGGCGCCTCGGCGAGATCCAGCAGGGAGCCGGTCTTGAGCAGAGGCGGTTCCTCTTCCGCGGCTTCGCCTTCTATCTCTGCTGCCTGTTCCGCGGCAGTTTCAGGAAGAAATGCATCGATGGCCAAGGAGAATCCTCCGGCGCGCGTCTGTTCCATGAAGCGGCCGATCTCTTCTGGCGAGGGCGAGGAGAGAACTTCAAGCGGCGCGGTCTCTTCCGGAGCCAGTTCTTTGAGCATCGAGGTGAATTCCAACTCATTGAAGAGAACGCGGCAAGCAGCCACGTCCGGAGTCTGGGTGCGCATTTGCTCAAGATCGAGGGTCAGCGGAACCGCGCAGTGGATGGTGACCAGCTCCTTGCTGAGCAGAATCATCTCGCGATTGTTCTCAAGCGATTCGCGATAACTTTTGCGTTTGACCTCGGAGGCCCGCTCCAGCGCCGCCTCAACGCTGCCAAATTGCTGGATCAACTCGACCGAGCCTTTATCCCCGATGCCGGGGGCTCCGGGTATGTTGTCGATCGAGTCCCCACGCAGGGCCATGACATCGACGACGCTTTCCGGCGGCACGCCCAGTGTTTCGACCACCTGGCGGCGGTCAAGCACGAGGTTGTCCTTTACAGGATTGAGGACCTTGACCTGATCGTTCACCAGTTGCAGCATGTCCTTATCATTCGAGACCACGTAGACGGGATGGCCCTCTTTAGAGGCCTGAGCTGCCAGGGTGCCGATCACGTCATCGGCCTCAAACCCCTCCAATTGCAGGATGGGAATACGGAAAGCTTCGAGCGACCGGCGGATAAACGGTAGCTGCTGCACCAGGTCCGGGGGCATCTCGGTGCGATTCGCTTTGTAGCCGGCGTAATCGACTTCGTCGAATGTTTGCGTCTTGCTGTTCCACTTGCGCACGGTGGTGATGCTGCGCGCGCGCTCATCGCGAAAGACAGGAGCGCTTACGTCGAAGACCGCGGCGAAATACTCCGGCTGAAAATCCCGGCGCAGCTTGTTGATCATATTCACGAAGACCAAGATCGCGGCCGTGGGCAGACCGGTGCGCGTAGACATGGGCCGCTGCCGCTGCATGGCGTGATACGCGCGAAAGATGAAGGACATCGCGTCCAGCAGGAAGATGGCGGGCTTTTCCTGCTTCATGGATGGATTGGGAGTGGAGGCCATGGTTTGACGAGTTTACCGTGATTGCGTAGCTCCCTGCATTGCCTACAATCGATCTGTGCTTGTCTCCAGCTTCGATTTCAAGCTTCCCCAGGAACAGATTGCGCAACGGCCGCCTGCGGAGCGCGGCAGCAGCCGGATGTTGACCCTCTCACGCCCGACCGGGGCGTGGGAGGATGCGATGTTTCAGGATCTCCCCGAATTGTTGAGAGAAGGGGATGTGCTGGTCCTGAATGAGAGCCGGGTAATTCCTGCCAGGCTTTTTGGGCAAACTTATCGGGGCAAAATCGAGGTTTTGCTGACCCAACAGTTAAGTGAATGGGAGTGGAGCACGCTGGCGCGGCCGGCGCGCAAGCTGCCGGTGGGGGAAGAGATTGTGTTCGCTTCGCCGGAGGGCGAGTGTTTGCTCCAAGCCTTGGTCACCGGCCAGGGAGAGTTTGGGGAGCGCATCCTTCGCTTTACTCCGGTGGACGATTTCTTTGTTTGTCTGGAGAGGCTCGGTCACGTGCCGCTGCCTCCTTACATCCGCAGGCATGACCAGAGCCTCGACCGCGAACGCTACCAGACAGTTTTTGCGAAAGAGCGGGGATCAGTGGCCGCTCCAACCGCCGGCCTGCATTTTACGCCGACGCTCTTGGAACGCATTTCCGCGCGAGGGGTTCGCGTTTGCTATTTAACGCTGCATGTCGGCCTTGGAACCTTTCAGCCGGTGCGGGTGGCGGAGGTGGAAAAGATCCAGCTCCACTCGGAGCACTATTCGCTGCCTTTGGAGACTGCCTCGGAAATGAATCAGGCGCTCAAGGATGGCCGGCGAGTCATCGCGGCGGGCACCACCACGGTGCGCACGCTCGAGCACTGCGCGGCGATCGGAAGACTGGAGCCGCACTCCGGCTCAACCAGCATCTTTATCTCTCCCGGCTACACATTCCGCGTCGTCAATGGCATGATTACCAATTTCCATCTGCCGCAATCGACCTTGTTGATGCTGGTCTGCGCCTTCGCCGGTAAGGAGCGTGTGCTGGCGGCCTATCGCCATGCGGTCGAAGCCGGTTACCGCTTCTTCTCTTACGGGGACTGCATGTTTATTGCTTGAGGGCCGGCGGGGACAAAGATGTAATAGCCAACCAAGGCCGAGAGACAGGAAAGCAGATTCCCTTCGGGAATGACAGAAAGAAAAGCAACTGCCAACCAAGGCCTTGGCTTTTCTTTCTGTCATTCCCGAAGGGAATCTGCTTTCCTGTCCGGCCGCTCGAAGTACCGTTCGGCGTTCAGGCGTGCTCGCTCGAGCGTATTCTCCACCTCTAGTCGCTTGGCCTCCAATATCTCCGGGTCGTCTGTCCGGTGCACGTGGACCTGCCGTGCCCAGCTTACCGCCACACGGGAGAAGGGTTTGGGGATCATGAAGCTATCCCAGGAGCGCAGCAGCCAGGCCTTCTCGGGAAGAAGGTAAAAGGCGCCGATCGCATAGCCGGTAAGCTGGGCCAGTTTTACCGCTCCCGGCTTGGCCTTATACAACGGCCCCCGCGGACCGTCCGCAGTGAAAATAGCAGGGTAGCCATCTTCCAACGCTCGGGCCAAGGCCAGCAGGCCACTGGCGCCATAACGTGAGCTTGATCCGCGCACAGTGTGAAAGCCCATAAGCTCGATGGTGCGGGCAATCAATTCGCCATCAAAGCTGCGGCTGATGAGCACCGCCGGCTCGATCACGCGGTGAAAATAGCAAGCGGAAGGAATCAGGCAGCGGTGCCAGAAGCACCAGATCTGGAGTGCGGGTGGAATGGCCGGCTCCGCCCCGGACTCCACAACCACCTCGTAGCGCAATGTGCGATGAAGCGCCAGCAGCAGGAGCGCGGCCAGCCGCGGAACAATCGCGATGGTGAGCCGCTGGACAAAACTCAACCGCTGCCCGGAGTCCTTCACCGTGCGATTCTACCGAACTGCCAGTAGTCAGGGTGTTCCGCTCGCCCAGGAGAAACTCTCCATCCCTAATTGGTGTGATTTCGCTGGTGAGTTTGGTTCATTTCAACTCGCCGGCCACGGGCGTATACCAATACTCACTATGAGTACACAACGGATTGCAGTTGGTTCATTTGCTTCTTCTCTGCCTGCGTCTCGGCCCTGTGGACAGAAGTCGTCATGCCAGAGGTTGTCGCTCGATGACAGGCTCGACAAGGTTTTCCAGGCGGCCGAGCATGTGGATGCGAAATGCGTCCATCTGCTGGATGCAGCCGGCCAAAAGCGTAGAGCGGCGTCGCATCTACGCGCGCGCAGCACTCAGCTATAGCGCAGCCAGCGCAGAATCTCGGGCAGAGTGGGGCGCTTCCCGTACATGAGGATGCCCACGCGGTAGATACGCGATGCGACCCATAGCATCGCCCAGATGGCCAGCAGCAGCAGCGCGACTGAAAGCGCCAGTTGCCACAACGGAGGTGTCTCTGCGGCCATGCGCAGATACATGACAATGGGCGTGAACGGCGGAAACAGCGAGAGAGCCACGACTGCCGGAGCGTTGGGATTGCCCAGGATGTAGGTTGCCATCACCAGGCCTACGACCAGGGGCAGGACGATAATGAAGCTGAACTGCTGGATCTCCTGCTCGGAGCCGACGCTGGCCCCGAAGGCGGCACTGAGCGCGCTGTAGAACAGAAATCCCAGCACAAAGAAAAGCACAAAGAAGACAACCTGGGTGACAGATATTCCCAGGGATGCGAATCCTCCGCTTCCCAGGCGCGCCGCTATGGGGGAGCCGGCATAGAGCAGCGCGAGCGCAATCCAGATGCCGATTTGCGTGAGACCGGCGGCGCCCACTCCTATCAATTTGCCCGCCATAAGGGATTCGGGGCGGGTTGCGGCCAGCAAGACCTCAAAGACGCGAGAGGTCTTTTCCTGAATGACGGAACGGGCGACGTTCATGCCGTAATAGATGACAGAAAAGTAGAGCAGGAAAATCATCACGTAAGCGCCGGCGAAGCTCGAAAATGAGTTGGATGACGACGCGCTGCCGCTCTTAATGCGCATTGTCCGGACTTCGACCGGCTGCAGCAGCTCGTCGATTTTTCCCGCAGCCATCCCCTGCCCGGCCAGCTGGCGGCGGCTAACCGCCTGAGTAACGGCGTCGCTCAATAGATCGCGGGTCGAGAGATTTACAGAGGACCGCGACTCGTAGATCGCGCGCGGCCGGGTGTTGTCCGGCCCCATCTCAAGCCAAAGAAGGGCATCGTTTTCGTGTGTGTCCAGCGCGCGGGTAATTTCAGCGCGCTCGCTTTCGGTCACCGGCGCCAGCACATTGACTGTATAGCGCAAGCTCCTCCTGCTCTCCAACTCCGTCTTCACGCTCTGCGCCAGATCGCTGTCATTCGAGGCAATGACGATGGTGTGGGGGCCACGGCCGCCTTGGCGCGAAGCCAGGATGCTGCCTCCCATCATGAGGCCCATGAGAAGAGGGAGAACGACGGTGGTGAAGAGGAAGGTTTTGCTGCGGACCCGCTCCAGATATTCCCGCTTGGCGATCAGCAGAGCATCATGCATCCGGTTTTCCTCCGACGGTGCGAACGAAGATCTCCTGGAGCGATGGCTCCATCAGCTCGAACTTGAGGATGCGCGCCTGCTGGGACGCCAGGAGCAAGATCCGCTGGGGGTCTGCGCCAGGCTTCAATTGGAGCTCCGCCCGGTTGCCATAGTTCTTGACTTCGGCGATCTCCGCGTCTTTGAGAAACGATCCGTCGCCATCGAATTCGAGGACAACCCGGTCGCGCGGATATCGGGACTTGATCTGACGCATGCCTCCGGAAAGAACAGCTTCCCCGCGGTTCATCAGGCAAATTGCGTCGCACATCTTCTCCACCTGATCCATTCGATGGGTGGAGAAGAGGATCGCTTTGCCAGCCTTGCGGAGCGCCAGCAAATTCTCCTCCAGAAGGTTGGTGTTAATCGGATCCAGGCCGGTGAACGGCTCGTCCATGATGATCAGGTCAGGCTCATGCAAGAGAGAGGCGATGAACTGCACTTTTTGCTGCATGCCCTTGGAGAGCTCTTCGGTCTTCTTGTCAATGCTGGAGGCGAGGTCCAGTCTTTCGCACCAGGACCTGGCTTGCTTTTCCGCGGTTGCTCGATCGAGACCGTGCAATTGTCCCATGAGGATCAATTGTTCGAGGACCTTCATCTTTCCGTACAGTCCGCGCTCTTCCGGCAGATAGCCGACGCGCCGCAGCAGCTTACGGTGGAAGGGCTGGCCGAAGATGCGCACCGTGCCCGAGTCCGGCAGCGTGATGCCGATCATCATGCGGATGCTTGAGGTCTTTCCCGCTCCGTTCGGCCCCAGCAGTCCGAACATAACGCCGGGCTCGATCTGGAAACTCAGCTCGCGGACCGCGATCTTCTGGTCATACGCTTTGGAGACGCGCTCCAACTCGACGACAGCCATGGACAGCGTCTCCTTGGGAACAGGGCTTAAGTGTATCGCGGCTGCGGGCGGCCGCGATTTTGGCAAACGATTGCTGCAGTTCGGAGAAAAAGCAGATTCCCTACGGGAATGACAGAAAGAAAAGCCAAGACGGGCTAGAAGGGCTGAAGCACAGAAAGAAAAGACAATCCTTTGCGCAGCAGGAGCGGCGACAGTTTTCATTGAGATTTGTGGAATCCCATATCTGACGCAAAAAACGCAAAAAACGCGTCAGATATGGGGCACCCGGTCTTGGCGGCACGAATTGAGGAATGATTCAGCCGTCCCTGCGGGATTGTTCGCCAATAGAAACTCTACCCAGCACTGCCGTGCTGGGCTATTTTCTTGCCGTCCCTGCGGGACTCAACAACTGAACCCACGCCTTGGTGCCCCAGGAGCGAGGACGGCACTTTCTATCGAGACTTGTGGAATTCCCAGGTCCCAGAATCGGGACCTGGGGCACCCAGGATTTGCTGGAAGGCCAGGCGCGGTAGGATCGTGGATGTGCTTACCGTTGAGACGCCGGTTCAGTTCGTCAAGGGCATCGGGCCACGCATTGCGAGCATGCTGGCCGAAAAAGAGATCGTGACCGTCGAAGACCTGCTTTATCATCTGCCCTTTCGATATGAGGACCGCCTGCGCCCGCAGGCAATCGAAGAGCTGAAGCCGGGCGAGATGGCCAGTTTTATCGGCCAGGTACGGGGAGCGGCATTGCTGCGGACTCGGCGCATGCCCATCTTCGAGATGACGGTGGGCCAAGGGCTCAGCCGGGTAAAGTGCATGTGGTTCCATGGCGGCTACCTGAAGGACAAATTCAGGTCCGGGCAGATGGTGGCAGTTTACGGCAAGGTCGAGGCGTCGCGCAGCACGAACAGCTTCAAGATGATCCAGCCGCAGGTTGAACTGCTGCCCGATGACCACGACGACGAGCAGTCCAGGCTGCTCGAGGTAGGGCGGATCGCGCCAGTCTATGAGTCTTTGGGCGGGAGCAAGCTGACCTCGCGGTGGCAGCGGCGGGTAATCTGGGGAATATTGGAAGAGGTCAAGGGGCGAATTCCGGAAACGCTGCCTAGGGCGATGTGCGAGCGGCTGAATCTTCCCTGCCGCGAAGAAGCGATCCGGCAGGCTCACTTTCCGCAAGAGGGGACTCCGCTCAACCAGCTCCAATCCTCGACCACGCCGGCGCAGCGGAGATTGATTTTCGAGGAGCTCTTTTACCTGGAGCTGGGTTTGGAATTGAAGCGGAAGAAGATGCGCCAGCGGCAGGGCATCGCTTTCGCGGCGAATGACCAGGTGCGGGCGGCTTTGCGGCAGGTTTTGCCCTTCCATCCCACCGCCGCGCAGAAGAGAGCGCTGGGCGAGATCGTCTCCGACATGCGAGAGCCGGGGCCGATGCGGCGGCTGCTGCAGGGCGACGTGGGATCGGGAAAGACCATTGTGGCCCTGCAGGCGGCGCTGGTGGCGATCGAAAACGGCTATCAGGCGGCTCTGATGGCTCCGACGGAGATTTTGGCTACCCAGCACTACCTGGGAGCAAGGCGGCTGCTGGAGCGGTCGCAGACGCGCTACAAGCTGGTGCTGCTCACCGGATCGCTGGACGAGGATCGAAAGCGGGCGAACCGGGGAATGATTGCCCGCGGAGAGGCCCAACTGGTCATCGGCACCCACGCCCTCATCGAAGAGAAGGTGGAATTTGCCAACCTCGGGCTGGTGGTGGTCGACGAGCAGCACCGCTTCGGTGTTTTGCAGCGCTTCCGGCTGATGAAGAAGCCCAATGCCGGCGAACCCGATGTGCTGGTAATGACGGCGACGCCGATTCCCAGGACGCTGGCGCTCTCGCTCTATGGAGACCTGGATTTGAGCGTGCTCGATGAACTGCCTCCGGGACGGACTCCCATACTGACCAGGCAGGTTTCGGATACGCGAGCGGCTGAAGTCTGGGAGTTTGTGCGCGCGCAGGTGAAGATGGGACGGCAGGCCTACGTAGTGTATCCGGTGATCGAAGGGGCGAAGGAGGATGAGCCGGAGCTGGATTTTCCCGCGCTCGAAGAACCAGCGCCGGGCGAGCCTTCGAAAGCGAAGAAAGCGACCGGCAGCCGGAGCAAATCGAGTCCGGATGCATGGATATCGGAAAAGCCTTTGCTTAAGGCAGCCATGGAAATGTATGAGGAACTGGGCAAGGGAGCGCTCAAAGGCATTCGTTTGGGCCTGCTGCATGGCCGTATGAACGCCGACGATAAGGAGGTCACCATGCGCCGCTTTCAGCGAGGAGAGGTGGATGTGCTGATCGCGACCACGGTGATCGAGGTGGGTGTCGATGTGGCAAATGCCACCGTAATGGTGATTGAACATGCGGAGCGTTTTGGGCTGGCGCAGATGCACCAGTTGCGCGGGCGCGTGGGACGGGGAGCGGCCAAATCGTATTGCATCCTGATGACCGGCGGAAAACCCTCCCCACAGGCGGAGGAGAGACTGGCGGCCATGGTGCGCACACAGAACGGATTCGAGCTGGCGGAGCTGGATCTGGCGCTGCGCGGGCCGGGAGAGTTTTTTGGCACCCGGCAGGCAGGGTTGCCCAGCTTCAGGATTGCCGACCTAGTGCGCGATCGAGCGCTGCTGGAACTGGCAAAAGAGGAGTCGGCCGCCTTCGCCGCCAAGCCGGAGGCGAAGGTCAGCGAAGAAGAGAGGAGCGCGGTTTGGGCTCGCCTGCGCGAGGCATGGCAGCGCCGCTATGGGCTGGTGGAAGCGTAGCGATCCTCAGGCGGCGTCGGAGTCGCGCTCGGGCAAAGCTGTCCCAGCGACAAAGCGGACGTAGAGTTCGACCTTGATGATTTCAAGGGAGCAGATATATCTGGTGGACTGGTCCAGCGAAATTGCATCGACAGCGGTGACGGCGCCTGAAGGCAGCTCGAAGAGATGGGGGGTGCAGCGGCATAGCTCGGCCAACAGGCGATGAGAGTGTGAACTGAGCTCGAGCCCAAGCGAAACCAGAGTGCTATAGATGTCAACGCAGATGTCGCGGGGAAATTCGAAGATGACGCGCACCAGCCCGGGTTCGACGCATCCCCGGCTGATGATCCATCCGCCGCAGTCGCAAAGGACGTCATGCAGCGTGGGCAGCACCTGAAAATGGCCTTGCGGCAGAGAGGCCGCGAGTTCGAAAGTTGAGTTCATATTCCTCTGCAGAAGATCTTTGGTGGAAGCCCCCTGCTTTAGCTGGGAAGCTGGATTTCAGTCTGGGGGGAAGGCTTTTGAAAAGTGGAAAATAGTTCCCTCAGCGGCTAAAGCCGATCGAGTTTTCAAGCAAAGACGTACGGCCTGAAGGCCGTACCCTTCATCCTGAGGCGGTACCCTTGAATGCGGAGACTTCCACCATAATTCCCACCATAATTCTTTGATCGGCCTGGGGACGCTGGGCATCACCCTGGACGCTGGTACTTCCGATACCTGCTTTGGTCACAGGTGAAGAAGGGAAAGGATTCCCGTGGTACCGTGGTCAGCATGCTGCTTGGGACAGGCGTGGACCTGGTTGAAGTCGGACGGATCGCCCACTCCATCGAACGCTTTGGGGAGCGATTCCTTAATCGTGTCTTTACTCCTGGCGAGATTGCCTATTGCAGCGGCAAACGTAATCAAGCGGAAAGCTTTGCCGCGCGGTTTGCCGCGAAAGAGGCGGGGGCCAAGGCTCTAGGCACGGGGATGAACTTTGGGGTGACCTGGCGCGAGATTGAGGTGGGGCGCCTGCCTTCGGGGCGTCCCAGTCTGAAACTTTCCGGCCGCGCTCTGAGTGTCGCTCAGCAGTTGGGCGTGCGCTTGATCTCACTCTCTCTGACACATACCGTGGGGTCGGCGATGGCCATGGTGATCATGGAGGGCGAACCCACGTCTTCCAATCGCGGCCTGGGGAGCCCGGCGCTGGCCGAAGATTGAAAGATGCTCCACACCATTGGCGAGAAATACCCGCTTCCCGCTCCCCGATACGCGCCATTTGATATCCTCAGCGCAGAGGGCCGGACCGTGGGCGAAAACCATTCAGGTCAGTATTGCGGTCAGGATCGCGAATCTGGGCGCCCGGCTCGACATCAGATTTGAAGTGCTCTAACCACGGCTGCACCAGCTTCATCCGAGGGGGTCTGTGCCAAGCCAGCAAGAAGTTCGATGGTCGCAACTGAAGGTGGGCCTGCTGGTGATCGTGGCCCTGGTAACGCTGACTACCCTCGTCTTCCTCATGTCCGGAGGACGAAGGAGGATTCGGACCCAAGCTAACCCTGCGCTCTTATTTTGAAAACTCCGCCGGGCTTAAAGTAGGCGCTCCCGTCAACCTCGAAGGAGTCACGATCGGCAATGTGAAAGACGATCCGAATCGTTCCCGAGCGGAAACTCTCACCCGTCGAAGTGGTCATGAAGGTGAGCGGCAAGTATAGAGATGCCCTGCACACGGATTCAAAGTCCAGCTTGGATACTGTCGGCGTCCTGGGCGACACGGTGATCGACATCGATAGCAAGAGCGCCACAGGACCGCCGATCGCGAATAACGGCGAGATGCCTACCACCGAGACCCCCAACCTTTCCGACGTGATCAAATCCAGCCAGGGGACGATCCAGCAGGTGAACGTCATCCTGGCTAAGGTCGACACCCTTGCCGATGCCCTGACTTCGAACAAGGGATCGATCGGTGAGCTGATCAACGATCCCACTCTCTACAACAAGGCAGCGGCTACGATCACCGAGTTGCAGCAACTGGTAGAGGAGGTGAGCAATGGGAAAGGCTCGATCGGTAAGCTGGTGAAGGATGACACCTTGTACAACCACGTGAACGATACGGTCGGCAAGTTGGACGCGATGGTCACGCAACTGGATCAAGGGAAGGGCACGATCGGTAAACTGCTCAAGGATGAGACGCTGGCGGACAACCTTAACCAAACCGTTACCAATGCCAACAAGCTCCTGGCCGACATTAACTCCGGCAAGGGAGGGTTGGGCATGATTGCCAAGGATCCGGTGTTTGCGGCGAAATTGCGAGACACGGTTGAAAAACTGGACTCACTGATCAGCCGGGCGGACAGCGGCGAAGGCACACTGGGACAGCTGGTGAGAAATCCCTCGCTGTACAACAATAGCGATCAAATGCTGACGGAGACCCGCAACCTGGTGGCGGCGATTCGAGAGAATCCTAAGAAGTACCTGACCTTCCACGTCAAGGTGTTTTGAATTCAGGGCGCAGAGAATGAGGCAACCACACCTACTTTGTCATCTCGACCGGAGCGAAGCGGAGTGGAGAGATTCGTGCGGTTTCCACATATCTGGCGCAAAGAGCGCGCCAGATATGTGGCACCCAGGTGATGATTTTTAAAGAGAGCAAGGCGGCAGGGAGGGATTCGCGACAGCGCACACACACCACAGATCTCTCCACTCCGTTTCCCACCCCAGCAAGCTTCGCTTGCCGGGGACCCCGGTTTCCCACCCCAGCAAGCTTCGCTTGCCGGGGACCCCGGTTTCGCTCCGGTCGAGATGACAAATGGGCCCCGGGACCCAGATTCTGGAAGCCGGGATTCTCCGGTCCTTATCAAACACCAGAAGAACCGGCATAATGAGACAGACAAGAAGAGCTTGCACATGATGAAGAGCGGCGACAAGAGAATCGGGCGTCGGCGGAACGCGAATCACCGCTCTTGCTAGCCGAAACGTGGCTTAAGCTTTTACAATTCAAGCGGGAGACATCCCCAAACAGTTAAGCTGCGAGTGCAGCCCTAGGCCGCCGAAAAGGGCCAGGACGAAGGAAACGCATGAAGTTTAGGAAATTCGGCCGGATAGCACTGGCCTTGGCAGTATCCCTGGGATTGGGATTGGGAGTGACCTCCTGCAGCACGGACTTCACAGTGGGCTACCTCTGGATCCTGGGAGCGCAGTACGGTCAAATCGGCGGCTTCAGGATCGACAACAACCTTGGACAACTCACCCCCAATCCAGGCTCTCCCTATCCTTCGGGAGGCGTGAACCCGGTCAGGGCCGTGGTGGCCAATGCCGGACGATTCTTTTATGTCCTGAATGCGGGGTGCGGAGGAACGTCTCAGATCGCGTGTCCATCGGGCACGACTCCGAGCCAAGCCGGACCAAATATTTCTCTTTTCCTGGTCGGCGGCAAGGGATCCTTGAACTTCCAACAGGCCTATACCAGCCAGGGAAGCCTGCCGGTCTCGATCATCACCGATGCCTCAGGCAAATTTCTATTTGTCCTTGATTCGCTGGCTCCCGACCCCACCACCTGCGTCGGGTACGTGGCCGGCAATCCAGCTACTGCCTGTGGAGACATCACCGCTTTCAACATCGATGGCAATACCGGGCGGTTGTCGCTGATCACCAATCAGCAGAAAAAGAACAGCGTCGGAAGCAATCTTACCTATTTCCCCATCGGCAGCGGCCCGATCGATTTCGCGGTCTACAATAGCGCCTTTATCTATACCATCGAGAAGGGCAGCGGATCGTCAGCCGATCCCACCCAGGCCGTCTTCGTGTACGCGCTCGCCGACACCACGGGCCAGCTGACGTTGACGCAGAATACCCCCATACCGACCAACGCCACCGATCTGACCTATATCTATGCAGGCGGAACGGGCACGAGCGGGACGGCAGGCGCGAGCACCGGCTCGACTGCGGGCGTCTACCTGCTCGACGCGGATAATTTGACTACCCCGGGTACGGTTCTGCCCTACACCGTGGGTACAAACGGGGCGCTGCAATCGCTGGTAGGCGGCGCTGTTGCCAACACCGGCACCACCGCGGATCCAAGCGCCATGCTGGTCGACCACACGGGGAAATTCGTGTATATCGCCAACCGGGGACCGAACTTAACGCCCAGCAGTCCGGCCAGTACAGTAAGTGCATTCTTCATCACACCCACCACCGGCCTGCTGCAGCCGTTGACATCGGGCACAGCGGCGAACAGCGTGCCCTTCGGCTCCGGATCCGGTCCGCGCTGCATTCTTGAAGATCCGTCAAACCAATACTTGTACACCGCCAATTACGACAGCAGTACGGTAACCGGCGCGCTGATCAACCAACAGGCTGGAACTTTAACCAACCTGCGAAAGAATTCATCCTTCGGCACCGTGGGCGAACCTACATGGTGCGTGGCAAGCGGCACGTTGTTCTAGGTGAACACAGTTGAAGCTTTTACAATGCAAGTGGAACCACACAATCTTAGATAGCTTTGCTGCGAAGTGCAGCCTTGATCCACGCCCGGCATGGATCAGGATGAAGGAAGCGCATGAAGTTTAGGAAATTTGGGCAGATAGCAATGGCTGCTGCTGCATCTCTCGGTCTGGGATTAGGCGTTACTGCGTGCGGACCCAGTAATACGATCGATTTTCTTTACGTTACATCGTCGAAACCAAACCCTGGGCAAATCAACGTCTATCAGGTCGACAGCCAATCCGGCGCCCTGATCCAGATTCAAGACTCGCCTTATAGTTCCGGCGGCAGAAACCCGGTGGCGGATGTTACCTCCCCTAACGGTAAAAACCTTTATGTTATCAACCACGACGACAATACAGTGGTCGAGTTTGCCGTAGGTACGGATGGGAAGATTTATCCCCAGCAGACCTGCAACATGCCGGGCACCTTCCCCATGCAATTGGCTGTAAATCCGGCGGGAACTTATTTATACATAGTCGAGACCTACCAGCCCAACTACAATGTCAGCCGTCCCGGACCAGGCGCGCTAGTCGTCTTTCCCATCAATTCAAGCGGCACACTGGGGGCGACGGGCAGCTTGTGTACGCCGGTGGCCAACGGCCAAAGCTCCTTCTTCCCGGTCGGCAACAACCCGGTTGCGGTCAATGTGCTAGCGAGCGGCAACTTCGTATATGTAGTGAACGAAAACGATGCGACGCTCCAGTCGCTTCAGGTGACCTCCACCGGGGGAGTCACTGCGGTCGGAACCTACCCGATCGGGGTAGCTCCCAATGCGGTCGCGAGCGATCCAACGAACCGGTATATTTACGTTACCGATGGGGCGTCAAACCAGGTTGTCGGCTTTCTAATTCAGACCAATGGAAGCTTGCTGCCCATGCAACAACCCTTCAGCACGGGCAATCTCCCCGACGCTGTAACAGCGGATCCGCGCGGCCAGTATATCCTGGTCGCCAACTATAACTCGAGTACTGTAACTGCATTCTCGATCAACCAGGCCAATGGAAATCTCTCGTCAAATGCAACCACGCCCACGTTTGCCGTGGATACGGGACCAACCTGCGTTCTGATCGAGCCGGCGCTCGGGCGATACGTTTATACCTCGAATTTCCTCGGCAATACGGTTTCCGGCATTTACTTGAATCCCAACTCGGGAGCGCTTTCAGGGGCGCAAAATTCACCCTTCAGCGCCGCCGGCCAGCCGACATGCTCAGCCGCCGTCACCCACGGCAACCACTCCATCCAGCACGTGCAAGGCTAGCAGGCGCGTATAGATTTGTGGTCTCCCACTCTTCGCACGGAACAGGCCGTGCGAAGGATGGGGCACTCTCGTCATGTTGGAAGATCTCTCAACTCCGCTCCCACCCCACCCCTGGGGGATGAAAATTGGGTTGAGGGAGGCTTGGTTGGCAATTACAGCTAACTTTGTCATCTCGACCGAAGCGGAGAGATTTGGGGTTTCCCAAATCTGGCGCAAAAGCGCGCCAGATATGGGAAACCCTCGATTGGTGGCGGTTTGGATCCATACTTCAAGCAGATTTAGGGTGGGAGACCACGCCCGTTGGCAGAGCAGGCCTCCCAGGAGACCTGCGGTTTATGTGTGCGTAACCGTGGCTCCCATTCACTCTGCTTTACTCTGACTCGGATGTGGAAAACCGCAGATCTCTCCACTTCGCTTCGCTTCGGTCGAGATGACAAAGTTAGCTGTAATTGCCAACCAAACCTTTTTCAACTCAATTTTCATCCCTTGAACGGCAGCAGGCCCATGAACGCTTCGGTCGAGATGACAGATCAGGTGTAATTGACTGGGGCAGCCGGTTTTTCAACTTTGGGCAGATGGCGGGAGAGCCAGCTTCTTGCCGGCCGTTCGATGAGGCGTTTGGTGAGCAGCGCGGCTACGATGAGCAGCAGGTAGGAGAGCCAGGGGTCGAACACAATGAGCCCGGTCTTCTCCAGTATGTGCGAGTCGTGCAGCATGTTCCACAAGTTGAAATGCAGCAGATAGAGGCAATAGCTGGCTTCTCCGATGGCGATAAAGGGAAGTATGCCAAAGAGCCTGGCGACAGGGTTGACGCCTGCCAGGCAGAGAACGACGCCGGCAAAGAGCGGCATCAGCAGGCCGTCGTGCAGCAATACGTAGGGGAGACGGTCGCCAAAATACAGAACGACGTAAAGCGCGGCGAAGGCGACGATGCCGACGGCCAGGCGTTTACGGCTTTGTGGCGGGATCAACTCATGAAGAAAAGCCAGGGACATTCCGAAAAGGAAAGAGGGCAAATGCTGCACCGGCATGTACTTCAAGGCGCGCAGCCAGATGCCTGCGGAATAGCGTCCGATGTGCGCATCGCCATCCGGATTGAAATGCACATAAAGCAGGGGAAGCACTAATCCAAGCGTCCAAAGGCCAAGCATGAGCAACAAGAGGCCTAAATGACGGCGTGGGCGGCGCAGTGTGACCAGCCATGGAAACAAGAGGTAAAAGAAGGCTTCGGTGGACATGGTCCACGCCGGAGTGTTCCAAAAAGTGGAGAGGATTGGATGCCAGCCCTGCAGCAGCAACGGGGTGAGAACCAGGCCGGCGGCGAATTTCAGGTGGGTCTGAGCATGGAATTCCTGAACCAGCATCCCGGCGGAGATCAGCAAACTGAAGAAGTAGACCGGGTAGAGGCGTGAAAATCGGGCCAGCCAGAAGCTTCGCGCCGAGAACTTCCCTTGTCGGGCCCGCTCGGCGTAGTTGTAGGTGAGAATAAAACCCGAGAGCAGCAGGAAGAAGCTGACCGAGATATACCCGCGGTCGACGATGGGGCCGAAGGGGCCGAACCACTGCGGATTCGAATAGTGGAAAAAGACGATATTAAGCGCGGCAAAGCAACGAATACCCGTCAAGGCGGGCAGTTGGGCTCGTCTCGAGGGCTTCGCTACCGCGGCTTGGGCAGCGGTAGCGGGGGCTTGCAGGACTGTGCTCACCGTAGTCAGGCGGGTTCACCTCAGGCGGTTACCAGAGAACCGACTTTTTCTCCGCTCACCACACGTAAGATGTTTCCTGGCTCATTCATATTGAAAATAATCATGGGCAAATTATTGTCCTTGCACAGGCTCACCGCGGTGGTATCCATTATCTTTAACCCCAGCCGCAGGATTTCCATGTAAGTAATCTGCTCAAATTTGACTGCGTCCTTGGTGATCACAGGATCGGCGTCATAAATCCCTTCGACTTTGGTGGCCTTCAACAGCACATCGGCCTTGATCTCCATAGCGCGAAGAGACGCGGCCGTATCGGTGGAGAAGTAGGGGTTCCCAATACCCGCGGCAAAAATGACGACTCGCCCCTTTTCTAGATGCCGAATCGCGCGGCGGCGGATATATGGCTCCGCTACCTGGTTCATTTCAATCGCCGACATGACGCGTGTCTGCACGTTCGATTTCTCCAGCGCATCCTGCAAGGCAAGCGAGTTAATCACGGTAGCCAGCATGCCCATGTGATCGGCGGAGACGCGGTCCATGTTGCGGGCTTGCTCGGCGACTCCGCGGAAGAAATTCCCGCCGCCGACCACAATCGCGACCTCCACTCCGAGGTCCTGAATTGCCGAAATTTCCTGGGAAATTTCCTGTGCTCGAGCGCCATCGACACCGAAGCCGCGGCCCGCGGCCAGCGCCTCGCCAGACAACTTGAGGAGAACTCGCTTATACATTCAAAAAAAGTATCGCACATCGCACCAGCCTAATCGTGAAAACCGTGCCCGTTCCGGATGCATTTTGCTCTCCGGCGATGCGCCGGGTTGCGCCAGGCAGGCGCGTCAACAATCACTTTAGAAACAACTTACATACGGCTTTGGCATCCTACCAGCTTAGGGTTGGCCACCTGCGTCGCCAGGGGATGATTCTCAAGGCAGCCCGTTTCCCATAGCTTTCGGAGGTTACCATGCGCCTGCTCGCCGCTTCGTGGACTTCGCGGCTTCATTTCCTGAGTCTCCCGCTCTTCCTAACCGCCTTCAGCCTGCCGGCGTGGGCACAGTTCAACGCCAGCCTTTCGGGCACGGTGGAGGACAACACCGGGGCGGTGATCGGCGGAGCTACCGTCACGTTGACCAACCAGGGCACGCAGGCGGTCAAGACTACTACCACCGGCCCCTCGGGCTCTTACAACTTCAGCGAACTGGGTCCCGGCGTCTACTCCCTCGACGCGACGGCGAAGGGCTTCGAGAAGTCGTCTTTGGGGAATATCACCTTGGTCGCGGAGACGCCGCGCAACGTCGATATCAAGCTCCAGGTGGGGGTGGCGTCACAGACTGTTACAGTCTCCGGAGATGAGATTCCGGCGCTCAATACCTCCGACGCCAGCATCGGTACAAGCCTATCCTCAGCCGATGTTACGCGGCTCCCGGTCTTCGGGCGCGATCCTTATGAGCTGCTGCGTCTGACACCGGGTGTTGTCTCGGACGCTGCCCGCGGCGGCTCGGGCACGAGTATCTCTTTGCCCAACAATCAGAGTGGCAATCAATCCAATTCGGGCATATTTCAGACGGAGAATCAGATTCAAGCCTCGGCGGCCGGCCAGCGCGTCACCTCGAATACCTACCTGATCGACGGCGTCAGCGTTGACAGCCTTTCGCACGGCGGAGCCGCCATCGTTACGCCAAATCCCGAGTCCGTGGCGCAGATCACCACTACCTCCAGCGACTTCGACGCCAGCGAAGGACGCAATGTCGGTATGCATACCCGGGTGGTGACCAAATCAGGCACCAATCAAATTCATGGCAGCCTCTTCTTTCAGTATGATGAGCCTGGCTTGAACGCCTATCAGCCCTATGGCGGCCCGGCTGGAGCCCTGCCCGTCCGCGTGGAAAATAAGCAACGTGAATATGCCGCCAGCATCGGCTTCCCGATAATCAAAAACAAGCTCTTTTTCTTTGGCTCCTATGAGGGCATTCACAGCTCCAACAACGGCTTCTCCGAGCAGTATGTGCCCACTCCCCAATTTTTGAGCGCACTGAAATCTTCGCGCAATCAGGGTCTCGTCTCCGGCATTCTCACGGCGGCAAATGCCCAGCCTTCGGTGGTCAAAGTGTTACCGACACTGTGCCAGAATCTGCAAAGCCAGTGCACGCAGCTTGCAGGCGGCGCCGACGTCGGTTCACTTACCGGTGGTCTGGGGACGTACCTTCCCGCCTATAGCGCGGCAAGTCCGACTACGCCGAACTTCGTGACCGGCGGCGGCCTCGATGGCATTCCCGACATCGAATTTGCCGAGGTCCGCACCCCATCGAGCTTTCACGGCAACCAGTACAATGCGCGTGTGGATTGGAACATCACTCCACGCGATCAATTCGCCGTCAGCGCTTTCATCGTCAAGCTCGACCAGGTGAGCGCAGACCCTACCACCGGAGCTCAACCGCTCTCCAATCTCCCCTTCAAGCCTTTCAACTCCTCCGGAACGCTAGTCTATATCCATACTTTCAGCCCTACTCTGCTCAATGAACTCCGCGCCAACTTTACTCGCTTCGCGGATAATCAAAACAATGACGCCGGCACGACGGTGGATTTCGGGGTGCCTCGCTTCGAAGTGCAAAACTACACCTTCGGCCGTTTATATGCCGGTCCAAGCTGGGGATCGACCACCCCTGGCATTCTGGCCCAGAATACTTATGAAGTCCGCGATACCATGATCCAGACCATCGGCGCCCACACCATTCGCTATGGTTTCCAGTACAGGCGGGAACAGGATAACGATAATTTGAGCGGCTTCTCGCGCCCGGACTATGTCTTCAACGGTATCTGGAACTATGCCAATGACGCGCCTATCGATGAGGGCATCGCCGTAAATCCCGACACCGGCGCGCCGGCCAACGGGCAGCGCTACTTCCGCGATCACGATATCGCCGCCTTCGTGCAGCACGACTGGAAGGTGACGCCCACCCTGACCGTTAACACTGGCCTCCGTTGGGAGTATTTCGAGCCTATCTACAGCAACGGTGGACGCATCAACCTGCCTTCGTTCGGGCCGAATTACGCCACTTTCCTTACCGCGGCAGTCCTGAGGCCGGTCAATCATCTTTTCAATGCCAACTACAACAACTGGGGTCCGAAGCTGGGCTTCGCCTGGACGCCGCCTATCTACAACTCCAAGATGGTCGTTAGCGGGGGATTCGGAGTGTCCTACGACCGTATCGACGATGGGCTCTATCTCAATAACTTCCAAAACGGACCCGGCTACGCGCAGTTTGGTCTCTGCTGCGCCGATGCCACGCATACGCCCCAGTCCATCTCCATCATTTTGGAGCGCGGCGCGACCCATTCCGCCTACAGCTTTGCTCCCAATCCATACCTGGCTGCGGGGACAAATCCGGTTACCGGCTTGCCCACCGGCCAAAACAAGATTCAGGTCTATGGCGCCGAGCAGCACACCCCCCAGCCCATTCTTTATAGCTTTACGCTGCAAACGCAATACGAGTTACCGCACCAGATCGTCGCCGGTATCGGCTACCAGGGATCGGTAGGACATCACTTCCCGCGCCTGGTCGATCAGAATTTCCTTTATCCCACTTGCTCCACCACGCTTGCCCCCGACGGGAGCTGTCCGGGGACGATCACTCCGTTCAGCGATACCTACGTTCCTACAACCGACGTTTATACCAATTACAACGGTCTCAACCTCACCGCGAATAAACGCTTCAGTCATGGCTACAGTATCAACGCAACCTATACTTACTCGAAGAGTATGGATCAATCATCCAATGAGGGACCGGGCGCGCTCTCCAATCAGACCGATCCCGCGCAGCCGGCGACGGAATACGGGCCTTCGGATTTCGACAATCGTCATCGGGTTACCGTCTCCGGCAATTGGGATTTGCCTAAGTACCACAACGGCCATGGATGGATTGGTGAAGTATTGACCGGCTGGGAGATCAATGGCATCTATACCTTCCACACCGGTTTCCCTTGGACCCCGGTCACCGGGCAGCCTACGGTCGCGATCGTACAGAGCGCGCAGACCATTGCTCCTACCCGCCCGCTTGCGTATTTTGGCGGGGCGCACAACTCGTGCTCCAACAGCGCCTACATCAATGGAACCAACTTTCCCGGCGGGGGAAAGCAGTACTTCAAGATAGGCACGCCGGGCCCTCCGGGCATCGGCCGCAACTCCTGGAATGGTCCTTGCTACATGGACACGGATCTCACCGCGGCTAAGGAGCAGCCCTTCACCATCGCCGGCCACGAAAGCTCCTTCCGTATTCAGGCTAATTTCTACAATGCCTTCAACAAGGAGAATCTGAATCCGCTCATTAACGGCGCCAGCAGTAATGAATCGATTATTGAAAACAGTCTCTTTGGATTGGCTCCCGGTTCCGATGCCGGGCGGGTGATCGAGTTATTCGCGCGAGTGCAATTCTGAGTTTAACTCCGCCTAATTTGTCATGAGCGAAGCGGAGTGGAGGGGATCCGCGGTTAGGTACCCACAAACCGCAGATCTCTCCACTCCGCTTCGCTCCGGTCGAGATGACAAGGTTATGGTAGTGGCTAGAAACTGATCCTCGGGGAGATTCCCAGGATGATTTTCGACAGAGTGTTCATGGGCCTGCGGCCCACCCAAGGGGATGAAAATCAGGTTGAGGAAGACTTAGTTGGCAACTACACCTAACTTTGTCATCTCGACCGGAGCGCGGCGAAGTGGAGAGATCTGCGGTTTTCCATATCTAAAGCGGAGTGAAGGGGATCCGCGGTTAGGTGCCCACAAACCGCAGATCTCTTGTATCTAGATGGTAGCGGCATTTTTGGTGAAAATGTCGTAGTGAGAGGGCCGATGGCCATCGGCCCTCTCGCGCGGTGGACGGCGCCCGCAATCTCTCCGGCAACAACCGCAGTGGAGCTTTGGGACCGCCGCCGCTGTCACGTACAACCGAACAGTCGCCTGACGCACAGTCGTACGCACAAGGCAGGTTACCGTGACCCAGCAACCTACTTCTTTTATTGTGGAGCGAATCGCATGATTTGTGGAGTGGATGTTTCGCGAGATTCTCTGGATGTTCGCATTGGCCCGCAGGGACCGGCGGCTTCCTTTGCCAATACCCCGGAAGGCATTGCCGCGCTGGCCGAATTTTGTCAGGCGCAGCAGGTGCATCTGGTCGCCATGGAGGCCACCGGAGGATACGAGAAACAGCCCTTCGCCCTGCTCTGGGCGCGAGCCATCCCGGTGGCCATCCTCAACCCTCGGGCGGTGCGCGATTTTGCCAAATCCATGGGCTTTTTGGAGAAGACCGACGCCATCGATGCCGGGGTGATTGCTTGGTTTGCAGAGACCAAAAAATGCGTTGCCTGTCACCCGGCCTCGGCCGAGCAGCAACGGCTGAAGGCTTTGGTCATCCGCTTGCGCCAGCTCACCGACCTGCGGACCACGCAGCGCAACCAGCGCCGTCTGGTCACCGAGGCTACAGTGTTGGATTCTTTTAGCCAGGCCCTCACCTTTCTGGGGGCACAAGATCCGCGCCATGGAAGTGGCCATCGCCCAGATGCTTGCCGTCGATCCTCTCTGGCGCAAGCTAGATGAGAGCTTGCGCACCATCAAGGGGGTGGCCGATCGTACGGTCGCCCGTCTGATGGCCGAGCTGCCGGAGATAGGTATGCTTTCCAACAAGAAGATTGGCAAACTGGCCGGCGTGGCCCCGCTGGCCTGCGACAGCGGCAAGACTCAGGGCAAACGTCCGGTGCGTGGAGGACGGAGAAGCATCCGCGACATTCTCTTTGTGGTAGCTGGCGTAGTTGGCCGTTATCATCCGGATTTTATCGCCTTCCGCGAGCGCTTGGTTCGAGCGGGCAAGCCGAAAAAAGTTATCCGCGTTGCCCTGGCGCACAAGTTGCTGGTGCGGCTCAATGCGAAGGCCCGCGAGGTGCGCCAACAATTTGCCGCTACTATCGCTTGCCCTCTTGTGACCAGTTGACCCTAGCCGCCGGGATTGGGGGAAAGTGGAAAACGCATGAGCGTTTTCCAAGGCGGCAGAGCCGCCGTCTTTTCCACAATCTCCACCTTTCTCACTTGACAAATCAGACAGTCGCTCCACTCCGCTTCCCACCCCAGCAAGCTTCGCTTGCCGGGGACCCCGGTTTCGCTCCGGTCGAGATGACAAGGTTATGGTAGTGGCTAGAAACTGATCCTCGGGGGGATTCCCAGGATGATTTTCGATAGAGTGTTCATGGGCCTGCGGCCCACCCAAGGGGATGAAAATCAGGGGCGCATACATTTGTGGTCTCCCACCCTTCGCACGAAACAGCGCCGTGCGAAGGATGGGGCACCCTCGATTGGTGGTGGTCTTGGATCCATATTTGAAACAGGTTTAGGGTGCCCCATCCTTGCGTAGCAAGGGTGGGAGACCACAAATGTTGGCAGATGCCGCTATTCCTGGGCGCTGAGTTTGGTCTGGGCGACGGTCCAGGATGTGTCGCCGACTTTGAAGCGCGCAAAGCGGCGCACGACGATATTTTCGCCGAGTTTAGCGACCTTCTGGGCGATAAGATCCTTGATCGAGAAGGATTGATCCTTGATGAAAGGCTGATCGAGCAGGCAAACCTCTTCGTAGAACTTGCTCATCTTGCCTTCGACAATCTTCTCCGTAACCTGCGGCGGCTTGCCGGTCGCGGCGGCTTGGGTGCGGTAGATATCCCGCTCGCGCTCCAGGTCTTCTTCGGTAACGTCCTCGCGGCGCACATAGCGCGGATCGGTGGCGGCAATGTGCATGGCGACGTCTTTGAGCAGTTCCTGAAAGTCTTCCGTCCGGGCGACAAAGTCGCTTTCGCAGTTGATTTCGATCAGGACGCCGATCTTGCCGCCGGCGTGAATATAGGTGCCAACGGCTCCCTCTGTGGTGCTGCGGGCGGCTTTTTTGGCAGCCGAAGCCATGCCCCTTTTACGCAGGACAACAATGGCTTGATCCAAGTCGCCCTTCGCTTCCTGAAGCGCGTTGCGGCAATCCATCATCGGAGCTCCGGTCTTCTCGCGAAGCTCCTTCACCTGTGCGGCGGAGATATTTTCGGTCACGGTTGACATCCCTTTTACAGTTCCTTGTCTGTCGAGTGCGCGGCGAGGCGAGGTCTTTCTTGGGTGGATAACGCACAGTCTCTCCCAAAGCATTGGCTGCTCAGGAGAGACTGTAAAGTGTTTAGAGCGATCCTTCGATTGCGTCCGGCTCGTCCACCGCGGCGATCACGCCGGGCGCCTTACGGATGCCTCCGCCCAACGCGGCTTCGAGATCGACCTCTTCATTATCGGCAGGCGACTCGTCGGCCGCGGCCTCGGAACCTGCGTCGGCAGCGGGGGCCTCAAGCTGGGCGTCAGCGGTCACACCGGCATCAATAGAGCGCTTTTCACCAGCCGTCTGTACGCCTTCAACCACGGAATCGGAGATCTTCGAGGTGAACAGGCGAATGGCGCGCAGAGCATCGTCGTTGCCGGGAATGATGTAGTCGACGACAGTCGGATCGCAGTTGGTATCGACCACGGCGACTACAGGAATACCCAGTTTGCGGGCTTCCTTCACGGCTATAGCCTCGTTGTTGGAGTCCACTACGAACAGGGCATCGGGCAAGCGGCGCATGTTCTTGATGCCGGCAAGGTTCGCCTGCAGGTGCTTGCGCTCGCGCTCCAGCCGGATGACCTCTTTCTTGGTCAGCAGCTCGTAGCGGCCGTCGGTGGCCATATCGTCCAGTTCCTGAAGGCGCTTCACGGACTTTTGCACGGTAATCCAATTTGTCAGCAAGCCGCCCAGCCAGCGCTGGTTGATGTAGAACATGCCGCAGCGGTTTGCCTCTTCGGCGATCGCGTCCTGCGCCTGTCTCTTGGTGCCGACAAATAGAATGACTTTACCCTGCGCCGTCAGATCAGTCACGAACTTGCTGGCTTCCTTGAACATCTTCAAGGTTTTCTGCAGGTCGATGATGTAAATGCCGTTGCGCTCGCCGAAGATGTACTCCTTCATGCGTGGGTTCCAGCGCTTTGTCTGATGCCCGAAGTGAACACCCGCTTCGAGCAACTCCTTCATGGTGATTGTGGCCAAACGACCTCCTCGTGAATTGCATCCCGGAGCTTAGTCCGGAATTGATTCCCTGAAAGCAGGGAAGATTGGTGATGCGAGAACTGTTGCCTCTAGCGCTTGCTGAATTGGAACCGCTTGCGAGCGCCCTTCTGTCCATACTTCTTGCGTTCCTTGATGCGGGCATCGCGCGAGAGCAGGCCGTCGGCCTTCAGCGTCTTACGCAGCTCCGCGTTAAACTCCAGCAGGGCCCGGGAGATGCCCATCTTTACCGCATCCGCCTGAGCGCTTACACCGCCGCCGCTGGCGGTGGCCAGGACGTCGAAATTCGCAGTCAGCTCGGTGAGCGCCAAAGGCCGCTTGGCCGAGACCCGCTGCTGCTCGGTAACGAAGTAGGTTTCGTAGGGCTTTTTATTGACGATGAAGTTACCGCTGCCCGGCCGCAGAAATACCCGGGCCACGCTCGACTTGCGGCGTCCTGTTCCGTAATACTGAACCAAATCTGCCATATCCGTCCTGTTTCTTCCGTCTTCTATACCGCTTTTCACCTTTACGATCTGGCGGTGAAAATTCGCTATGTGCAGCCTGCTTTTAATAGCAGGCTGAGTGGAGTTCTGTTTACCCGTCCTAGCCCCAAGGTGAAAACGGTCTAGCGCGCGGCTAGCTCAAGCACTTGTGGCTGTTGCGCTTCATGAGGATGCTTATCGTCGCGATACACCTTCAGCTTGGTGGCCATCTGGCGGCCCATCTTGCTCTTGGGAAGCATTCCCTTGATCGCTTCTTCGAGGATCTTCTCCGGCCGGCGCGCCAGCAGCCGCACGAACGACTCTTCGCGCAAGCCACCCGGGAAGCCGGTGTAGCGGCGATACACCTTCTTTTCACCCTTAAGCCCGGTGAGTGAAACCTTGGCCGCATTGATCACGATTACGTGATCGCCCATATCTATGAACGGCGTGTACTTGGGACTGCGCTTGCCGCTCAGCACGCTGGCCGCTTCGGTCGCCAGACGCCCCAAAGTTTTGCCGCTGGCATCGATGACGAACCATTTGCGGTTGATCTCATGCGAGCTCGGTATATATGTAGACATCGTTCAACCCTATCTCCCGGAAGAGTCCGGCGACCATTTGGCAATCGCGCGAAAATATTTTCGCGGATTCGCAATCCTTCCCCACAAACGACAAATTCAAGATCGTGTGAGTTGACGCAGAGAGAATCGACCAGGCTCTTTCGATTGAATATCCGGCCGCGCTGCCTTAGCTCGCTTGAGGACCCCGGCAGCGAAAGCCCGATTTCCCCAAAGCCCGCTGGTTCGCAGACTAGTGCAAACGGGCAGACGTAGCCCTGCGCAAGAATTCAAGACTACCGCAGTCCAGGCAAGGAGTCAACGCTGATCTCCCGCGGACACGGTGTATGTCCTTAAAGGTACAGGTCCTTTCCACGAAAGAGGCATTCCGCTCCTTCCGTTGACCGGCTTACGCTTTGGATGGCGCCTCACGCCGGAGGGTCCCCCACCATGTCACCCCGCGCTTTTGACTCGCTCATGGCAGCACTGATCCGTATTGGTTTGTTGCTGGCGCTGGTTATCATGCTCATCGCCGAAAACGCCCAGGCGAAACGGTTTTTGGCTCCCCACCTTAGCGTACGGGGAGCAATTACAGCACCGGGCAGCGCTGTCCCTCAGCTGAAGACGCTCAATGCGCTTGTTCCGCGATGAGCGATACAAAAGCTATTCAAGCGCGCGCGACTGCGTAAGCACCGTGACCGCGCGCTCCGTAACCGTGCGCTCCTTAACCGCGCGCGCAGGGCCAGTCATTCCGAAGGAGATTGTATGAGGCTTTTGCAACGCTTTTCTTCGCTCTTGGTTGTGGCCCTGGTGGGCACAGCGTCTACCGCGATTGTGCGCGGACAGCAGAGCGCCGCCAATCCGTCCGCCGCGCAAAGCACCTCCGCCAAGGCCAAAGCTCAGATAATTACCGAAGATGCCTTGAAGAGCCGCTTCGTGGGAAAAATGGTTTTTGTTCGCGGCTTTTACGTTTCCGATGATTTGAGTTTCGATATGAACGGCAAGGTGAATGGCTCGCCCTCGACGGCGTCTTTCACGCTCTCCGCCCTGGAGGTGCGAAAGGTCAGTCTGTCCAAGAAAAAAGCGGAATTCGAGGCCGACCGCTATGCGCTGCATTTCTCCGGCGCTCTGCCTTACGAGGATGACTCGAAGTCCTTTGACAAGGTGAAGATTTCCAAAAAGCCGGTGCATATCTCGATCGATCGTGAACTGGTGGTTGTGCCCAAGGTGAAAAAAGAAAAGAAGGACAAAGACAAGAAGAGCGTCGATGGGACGAAACCCGGCTCCAATTCCACCTCCCAGGGCACGGCAGTCACGGCCGCTTCGACGGCGCCCGCGACGGTTACGAATGCGCCTGGCGCCCCTGCGGCCATACCTTTGGCGCCAGGCACCACCACCGATCCCGCGCACAGCGCGATGCTGCTGAAAGCGGCGCTGGATAATATTTTTGCCACGGATATCGACGAGCGGATGATGGCTCACCTGCCGGATTACTGGCGGCAGTATTTCGACAGCAAACGCGAGCATCGTGAATTCGTTCCCACCGACCCGCACGTGGTGCAGGTAGGGGGCAATGTGAGCGCGCCCAAGGTCCTCAACAGCATCGATCCCAGCTCCAATGAATATGCGCAGAAGTTCGGGGTCGCGGGAATGACCATGCTGCGCACGGTGGTCGATGCAAGCGGCAGGCCGCAGCAGATAGCCATCGCCCGGCCGATCGGTTTTGGCCTCGATGAAAAAGCTGTCGACGCGATTAAAGCATCGCGCTTCACGCCGGCAACGGAGAACGGCAAGCCGGTGCCGGTTGTGATCGACCTGGTGGTTACGTTTCGCATCTACTCCAATCGAACCAAGCCCGGCTCTGTAATCAAGGGTTCCAAACAGACCGAAGTGGTGGCCTCCGCGTGGGATTCAGACTCATCCAAAGCCGCGCATTAGCCGTAGAGCGGTCAACCATATTTGACAAAGTGTCAAACCACCTGGGTGCCCGGCTCTGCGCCAGGGATGAAGAGTCCCTGATTTGGACAGGCTCCATTCGAACTACAATAAGCTGGTGAGCCAGCGTTTTCTGAATCTCATTCGAAGAGGGGAGACGGCCGAGGCCGCTGCCGCCGCCGAAGAGGACAAATCGCTTGTTGCCTGCAGGGATGCTCAGGGCGTCTCGGCTCTTTTGTGGTCCGTCTATTGCGGGCAACCGCTGATCAGGGATTTCCTGCTCTCCCATCTATCCGAGCTTGACGTCTTCGAAGCGGCTGCGGTGGGTAATTTGAGCAGGCTTGAATCGCTGCTCAAGCAAGATGCGGTCTGGGTTTACCAGGTATCGGCCGATGGATGGGGACCGCTCCATCTGGCCGCGGCATTCGGCGGACCGGATGCCGTAGCCCTGCTATTGGAGCATGGAGCGCATGTGCATCAGTTCTCGCGTAATCCGATGCACAACCAGCCGCTTCACGCCTGCGTCGGCTTGAGCCAGGATTTGCGGACCGTGCGTCTGTTGATCGATCAAGGAGCGGACGTGAACGCCGCCCAGGCGGGAGGCTATACTCCGCTGCACCAGGCGGCAGCCGCCGGAAGGGAAGACCTGGTCCTTCTGTTGCTTCAGGCCGGCGCCGATCCAGGCAAGCTGTGCGACCAGGGTAAGACCCCTGCGAATTACGCGAGGGAGCGCCATCACGAGAAGATTGCCGAACTGCTTGGAGCGGGCGCCCTGCCCCTGAAATAACTTCTTTTGCCATCCAGGCAGGGATATATATACTTTGTTGCCATGCGTGCATTGGTTTATACCGCGCCGAATACAGTGGAAATGCAACAACGGTCCCGGCCTGAACTGGCCCCCGGTGAAGCCGAAATAACCATCGAAAAAGCCGGGATCTGCGGATCGGATATCTCAGCCTTTCTCGGCCATAGCGCACGAAGGCGTCCGGGACTCGTGCTGGGGCATGAGTTGATCGGGTCACTCGAAGACGGGCGCCGCGTGGTCGCCAATCCCCTGATTAGCTGCGGAAGCTGCTGGGCTTGCCTGTCGGGATCGCAGAATCAGTGCGAAAGCTGGCGCTTGCTGGGGATGGATCAGACACCCGGCGCATTTGCCGAGTTCGTGGCCGTACCCGAGTCGCAAATCTACGAGGTTCCTGCTTCACTTCCTTCAAGCCGCGCCATTCTTACCGAGCCGCTGGCCAACGTCGTCCATCTCTTCCGGCTGGGGGCGCCCCCGCCGCTGTTCCGGCTTGCCGTGGTGGGCGCGGGGACGATGGGAGCGCTGGCGGTATCCTTTGCCAAACTGATCGGCGCCAGAGACATTCTGGTAGTGGACGTGAACGATCAACGGCTGGAAAGCATGCCGCAGCTGGGCGCGGCGGCAGTGGTGAATACCGGCTCGGCGGAGGGCCGGGCCAAGGCTACCGCTTTGGCCGATACGGGCTTCGACGTGGTGCTCGACGCCAGCGGCAGCGCGGCAGCGCGGCAAATGGCCTTCGATCTTTGCCGGGCGGGCGGCCAAGTCATCCTGTTGGGCATGGGAGCGCAAAAAAGCGAGGTCGATTTCGTCACCAGCATTCGCAAAGAGCATCGGGTCACTATGTCCTTCGCATATAACCCGGTCGATTTCGAGCGCTCGTTATCGCTTTTAATAGCGGGAGAGATTGATCTGTCGCCGTGGACGCTGGAGATGCCGCTCGAAGAAGGCCAGCGGGCGTTTGAAATCATTTCCGGAAGCCCAGGGGCCACGCTGAAAGCCTTGTTAACGGTCAACGCTCATTGAATCGCTCCGGTTTTGCTTTTTCTGGTCTCTTGGGGATACGAAAAGCAGATTCCCTGCGGGAATGACAGAAAGAAAGGCAAAGGCGGTGCTGCGGCCGCAGCCGGCAAACCGCAGATCTCTCCACTCCGCTGCGCTCCGGTCGAGATGACAAAGGTTGGTGTAATTGCGAACCAAGCCTTCCTTAACCCGATTTTCATCCCCTTGGGTGGGCCGCAGGCCCATGAACGCTCCGAGATGACAAAGGTTGGTTTGCGATGCTCCGCCCTTCTGCAGATTCCCTTCGGGAATGACAGAAAGAAAAGCGAAGGCGGAGCTATGGCGCAGCCGGCAAACCGCAGATCTCTCCACTTCGCTGCGCTCCGGTCGAGATGACAAAGTTAGGTGTAATTGCCAACCAAGCCTTCCTCAACCCGATTTTCATCCTCTTGGGGGAGCCGTAGGCCCATGAACGCTCCGAGATGACAAAGGTTGGTTTGCGATGCTCCAGCTTATTCGTAGGCCAGGGCTTCGATGGGGTCTTTTTTGGCGGCCTTGATTGCCGGGTAAGTGGCTCCCACCAACGATCCCCCAAAAGCTATTATCGTGGCGCGCGCGATCCACTCCGGGGTCATGGGGAATTGCAGCGTGGGGAAGTGGATACCCAGCGCGGTTTTGAGGGCGAAGGTCAGGCCGATTCCTAGAGCAATGCCGACCGTGGCCAGCAATGCGGTCTCGCGCAAAACCACATTTACGATATAGAACTGCGAGGCGCCCAGCGCTTTGAGAATGCCTATTTCGCGCGTCCGCTCCAGCACCGCGGTATACATCGCCTGAAAGATGACAAGGAAGCCGATGACAACCGCAATGCCCATCACCGTCCGCAGTGCTGTGTTGAAGGCAGGAAGGTGCTCCGGAGTCAGTTGTGAGAGAAGTTCCTGGAGCGTTTGCACCTCGTATTGAGAGAGTCCAGGGGTTGCAAGAATTTCCTGCTTGATGAGGGGCTGGTTCTTGATGTCGTCGCTTTTGACAAAGAACAGGCTGGCGTTGTTTTCCGAGCCCAGCAAAGCGCCGAGAGTTTTGATGGGCAGGTACTTGCGGCCGCCCTTGCCATGCTCGACGATGCCGCAGATGCGGAACTTGTGGTTCAAAATCGTAATGTAGTCCCCGACGTGGTATCCGCCGCGGGCAAAGATATCGTCCACAATCACGTCGTCGGGGTTTTGGAACGGGCCGCCGGAGAGGAAGGTAAAGGGACGCAGGGCATTGAAGCTCTGGTAATCGATCCCCCATATCGTCTCCACCGTGCTGCCGGTCGTCAGTTGCTGAATGACCGGGGATACGACGGCGATGTGCGGCAGTTTACGCAGCACATCGGCGATCCTGGCCGGAACCGGAGCGCCGCTGACACCGGCGAGAAAGCTCTGGTTGGGAGGACGGACGATCAAGTCGGCGCCAATACCGCTGGTCTCCGTTCTGGAGCCCTGGATCATGCCGACCATGATGGCGACGATCGAAAGGATCATGATGACCTCGATCGCCACCGCGAGCACGGTGATCGCCGATCGCAGCGGCCGGTGCAGAAGATTGCCGATCACCATCCTGTTCATCGTCTTGAGGTGAGTCTATAGCATTCCGGGATTTCCGGCCGTATTCACCGCGCGGCGACTAGTAACTTAAAAGATGCTGTAGGTGCAACGAAATAAAGGGCTAGGAGCAAATTACTTTGACCGGGGAAAAGGCCGCCCTTTATGGTTAGGCTAAGAGTTGGGCTTTACGCAGGCAAGTATGAGCGGATTCGGCGAAACATTGCGCAAAGAGCGGGAAGCTCGGGGAGTTGCGCTCGAAGCGATCACCAAGGTCACGAAGATCAGCAACCGGCATCTCCTCGCTCTCGAAAGGGAGCAGTTTCAAGCCCTTCCCGGAGGTGTTTTCAATAAGGGTATTGTGCGCGGCTATGCGCGTGTTGTCGGCTTGAACGAAGAAGAGTGGGTGGAGCGGTACATGTCCGCCTACCGCTCCAGCGGCGCCGCTCCCGACGAGGAGTCCGGCTGGGCCCAGTTTGCGGAAAATGCCAGTAGAGCCCGCGAAGCCGCTCAAGCCAGGCGACCGGAAATGCGTCTGCGCTGGACCGGTATTGCGGTGCTGATCTTGTTGTTGGCGGCCCTGAGCTGGTTCGTCTGGAGGTACGTCCACAAGAAGATCTCGCCTGCCCCGGCGAATCACCAGGCGGCTTCCGTTCAGCCTCTCGGAACAATTCAAGAGCGATGGCGTTAGACCCTGCCGCGTCCGTCTGATACCGTGTAAAGTAGTGTTCGGAAGTGACGCGAGCGCCCCTGCAAACGGACCCAGAGACCTAGAGGAGGAAGTTATTTTGCCTGCAAACGATAAGATTTTGTTTACCTCGGAATCGGTGACGGAAGGGCATCCCGATAAAATTGCGGATCAGATTTCAGACGCCATTCTCGACGCGTGCCTGGAACAGGATCCTTTCAGCCGGGTGGCCTGCGAAACCTTGACCGCAACCGGTCTGGTGGTGATCGCCGGGGAGATAACAACCAAGGCGTATGTGGATTTTCAGATGCTGGTCCGCGGAGTGGTCGCGGCCATCGGCTATGACAACGCCCTCTACGGTTTTGACTCGAATACCTGCGCTGTAATCTCCAGCATCAACAAGCAATCCGGCGACATAGCCATGGGAGTAGACACCGGCGGCGCCGGCGACCAGGGCATGATGTTCGGTTACGCGACGGACGAAAACGCGGAGCTGATGCCCACCCCCATTTCTCTCGCCCACAAGCTTAGCCGCCGGCTTACGGAAGTGCGTAAAAGCGGTCTGCTTGGCTATCTTCGGCCCGACGGAAAAAGCCAGGTAACGGTCGAGTACGATAGCAACCACAATCCCATTCGCATCGATGCCGTGGTCATCTCGACCCAGCACTCGGAGACGGTTTCTACCGAAGAGTTGCGCTCGGCCATCCTCAAGCACGTCATCCAGGCAGTGCTGCCTTCCGATCTATTGGACGCCGACACCAAGTACCACATCAACCCGACGGGCCGGTTTGTTATTGGCGGTCCGATGGGCGATACCGGCCTGACCGGGCGCAAGATCATCGTAGATACCTACGGCGGCATGGGCCGGCATGGCGGCGGCGCATTCAGCGGCAAGGACCCGACAAAGGTGGATCGGTCCGCCGCATACATGGCGCGCTACATCGCCAAGAACATCGTAGCTGCCGGGCTGGCCAAGCGCTGCGAGGTTCAATTGGCCTATGCCATAGGCGTAGCCGAGCCGGTGAGCGTTAAGGTGGACACCTTCGGTACCGGGACGGTGGATGAGCAGAAGCTTCAGCAACTGGTACGCGCCAATTTCAAACTCACCCCCAAGGGCATTATCGAGAGCCTGGATCTGCGCCGCCCCATTTATAAGAAGACTGCTGCCTACGGGCATTTTGGACGCACCGATCCGGACTTTACCTGGGAGGCGACGGATAAGGCCGGCGCATTGCGCGAGCAGGCTGCCCGCGAGCCCCAGCTATCGGCTGTAGCCAGATAACCCCCAGAGTTCGCCAAGACGTCCTGAGTCATGAGCTCTGAATTCATTGCAAGCTCGGGTTTCCCGCATCCGGAGGGCCTTCGCGCCGGATGCGGGAAGCGTAAAACTGCACCCGCCCGCAAACATGCTTCGCGGCCCTCTCCACCGGGCGCGCCACTGGTGAAATCGCTAGAATAGAAAAGCGTACCTGCTACCCATCTCAATCATGAGGCTTCCATGGCTACCGCAACGTTGAATCGCACTGCTCCTGCCGCCGACTTCAAGGTGGCCGACATGTCTCTGGCCGATTGGGGCCGGAAAGAAATTTCCATCGCCGAACACGAGATGCCGGGACTCATGTCTATTCGGCGGAAGTATGCCGCGGAGAAGCCACTGGCCGGCGTGCGGGTTACCGGCTCGCTGCATATGACCATCCAGACCGCGGTCCTGATCGAGACACTGAGGGAGCTGGGCGCCAGCGTGCGGTGGGCCAGCTGCAACATTTTCTCCACCCAGGATCATGCCGCGGCCGCCATCGCTGCGGCCGGCGTTCCGGTGTTTGCCTGGAAGGGCGAGTCATTGGAGGAGTACTGGTGGTGCACCTATCAGGCGCTCAACCACGGCGAGGGGGAAGGCCCGGAGTTGGTGGTCGATGACGGCGGCGACGTCACCTTGCTGATTCACAAGGGCTATGAGCTGGAGATGGGTGACAAGTGGGTGGATGGGCCTTCCTCAAACCACGAGGAGCAGGTGATCAAGAACCTTTTGAAACAGGTCTATGCCGACGATCCGCAGCATTGGCGCAAGGTCGCCAAGCAATGGCGTGGGGTTTCGGAGGAGACCACAACCGGCGTGCACCGGCTGTACAAGATGAAGGAACAGGGCAAGTTGCTGGTTCCTGCGATCAACGTAAACGATTCGGTGACCAAGTCGAAGTTCGACAATCTGTATGGCTGCCGCGAGTCGCTGGCGGACGGCATCAAGCGGGCAACGGATGTGATGGTGGCCGGCAAAGTCGCGGTGATTTGCGGCTATGGCGATGTGGGTAAGGGCTCGGCGCATTCCCTGCGCGGGATGGGCGCGCGCGTCGTAGTCACGGAGATCGATCCTATCAATGCTCTGCAGGCCGCGATGGAGGGATTTGAAGTTACCACCCTCAAAGATACATTGGGGCGGGGCGACATCTACGTGACCTGTACCGGCAACCTGGACATCATCACCCTGGAAGATATGCAGGGCATGAAGGACCAGGCGATTGTCTGCAATATCGGACATTTCGACAATGAGATCCAGATGGATCGCCTGAACAACGCGCCCGGGGTGGAGAAGTTGAACGTTAAGCCCCAGGTGGACCAATACACTTTTCCGGCGGCGAACGGTAAGCCCGCGCATAGCATCTTTGTTCTCGCAGAAGGCCGGCTGGTAAATCTTGGCTGCGCGACCGGACATCCGAGTTTCGTGATGAGCAATAGCTTTTCCAACCAGACGCTGGCGCAGATCGATCTTTGGAAGAACAAGGACACATATCAGCGGGATGTTTACACGCTGCCCAAAAAGCTGGACGAGGAGGTTGCGCGCTTGCATCTGGAAAAGATCGGCGTGAAGTTGACCACGCTCACTCCGGCTCAGGCAGACTATCTGGGTGTGCCGGTCGAAGGCCCGTTTAAGCCGGATCATTACCGTTATTAGGTTGGGAGTTTGTTGAAAGGTTCGGCGAGATTTGGGGCTTCCCACCCTTCGCACGGAACAGCACCGTGCGAAGGATGGGGCACCCGCGATTGGTGGCGGCTTTAGGAATCAAGCTTCCACCGTGTAGGCCTGAAAATGGATCTTCGTGCAGCGGTTCCGTACGGTAAGGCAATTGCCGCCGCCACAGTTGCAATATTTTTCTGCTCGATCTGTGCTGGGCAAGCGGATGCTGGCCATCCCGCCGTGCAGGTGATCCAGACAACAGCGCCGGATAAATCGGTGCTGGCTGCGCGGAAAGGCTCCTACAGCTTTACTGTGGGCGGCGGCGACTGGAAGGACACGGGTGTAATCATCACCACCGGCGACGATCTCCAATTCACGGCCAGCGGCAAAGCCACTACAGGCGACGGAAGAACAACGACCCCGGATGGAATGGCGCGCGGCTGGCGCGATATGTTGCGTATCTTTCCCTTGAATACCGCCGACCCGGGCGCCCTGATCGGGCGCATCGGCGATGGCGAAGCTGCCGCGCTTTTTTCGATCGGATCGAGCAAGCAGATCAATGTCAATGCCACCGGGCATCTGTTCCTACGGCAGAACTTCAGCTCCGACCTGACCGCGACCGGCGACTACACGGTGAAGATGAAGCTGACCCGGCAGGTAGCGAAAAATAGCGCCTCCGCGCCGGATCTGGCGAACCTGCTTTCCCCAAACCTATTCGCTAACGTGCCCCGGCGGGTTCAGGACGAACAGGGAGATCCGGGCGACATGGTGAATTTCGCGCTTATCGGGACGGAAGACCAGGTGAAGGCGGCCTTCGCCTCGGCCGCATGGGTTGCGGTGGATAAGACCACCGAAGAGGCTGTACTGCACGGCCTGTTGTCTACCCTGTCCCACAATGTCTATACCGAAATGCCCATGAGCACGCTATTTCTGTTTGGCCGCTCGCAGGATCTGTCGTTTGCCCGGGCGGCGCCGATCGAAGTTGCCGCCATTCGCCACCATTTGCGGGTGTGGAAGACGACCGAGCAGGTCGCCGGGCAGCCACTGTGGGTGGGCTCGGCGACACACGACAACGGCTTTGAAAAAGACCAGCGCACCGGGGGAGTAACCCATCACATCGACCCAAATATCGATCAGGAGCGCGATTTTCTGGAGCGGACCTTCGCTGACGCGGGCACACTGATTGGAGCGGCCTATGTTCTGCCATCCAATCCTCTCACTTCAGCGAAGACGGCAACCGGCGGAGGGTTTGAATCGGATGGCCGGATCGTAGTAATGGACTTGCGTTGAGCCCATCCTGAACAAACTGCCGCCATCGACGCGCCATGGCGCCCTGACCGACCGGGAGCGAAAGGATTTGGTTTCTATTTCAGCAGGATCAAAGCATGCGGCCCTCGTGCGAAGTCTTCTATGCTTCGCTATGGTGGTGTCCCTCTTGGGGCTGGGTTTGCCGGCGGCGCAAGGGCAGGATAACTACGAAATCCAAGTCTATGGATCGGATACCGTGCCGCCCCGGACGACGATGCTTGAGCTGCACACCAATTTCACTGCAGATGGCTCCAGAGCCGTGCCAGGCTCGAATCTCGCCTCCGACGGCACCTATCCGACGAATCACGCCCAGCATGAAACCATCGAGATCACGCAGGGCTTGACCGACTGGTCCGAGGTGGGGTTCTACATCTTCACCAGCTCGCGAAGCGGTCAGGGTATCCAATGGGTGGGCGATCATATCCGGCCGCGAGTCCGCGTTCCGGACAGTTGGCATTGGCCAGTGGGCGTGAGCCTCTCGACGGAGATCGGTTATCAGCGGCGCGTTTTCTCAACCGATACCTGGACCTGGGAGATCCGTCCAATCATAGATAAGCAGATCGGGCGCTGGTATTTCACGGTAAATCCCGCGCTCGAACGGTCTTTCCATGGCACAAGCGTAAACCAGGGAGTAGCCTTCTCGCCCGATGCCAAGTTCAGCTACGACTTCAACAAGTACATCAGCGGAGGATTGGAATACTACGGCGCCTTTGGAAAGATTGGAGATTTTCTGGACCTGCACAATCAGCAGCAACAGTTTTTTCCCTCAATCGACCTGAACGTTTCCCCTAACTGGGAGTTCAACTTTGGTGTTGGAGTAGGGCCGACCGCCAGTACGGACCACCTGATTATAAAAGCCATTGTTGGGCGCCGCTTCGACTGGACCCATCATCGGGCAGGAAGCTCGGACAGTATGCAATGAGCCGTTCTGGAGCAGGTATCGAATGAACCGTCGCGAGTTCATGACAATCTCGAGCGCGGCGCTGGCCGGCGCGGCTCTCTCACCCTCAGCTTGGCCGCAGGCGGCGAGCGACGTCACGCTGGAGATCGCGCCCCTGAAGTTGGAGATCGCGCCGGGAAAAATAATTCACACAGTTGCTTACAACGGCCGCGTTCCCGGCCCCCTCATCCGCTGGCCAGAAGGCAAACCCATTACCGTCGATGTCCTGAACCATACCGCGGTTCCCGAGATCGTGCACTGGCACGGGCAATGGATTTCATCGGAGATGGACGGGGCTATGGAAGAAGGTTCGCCGATGATCGCGCCCGGCGGCAAGCGCCGCTACAGCTTTACGCCCCGGCCCGCTGGCTTTCGTTGGTACCACACCCATACGTTCGCCGGCCACGACCTGAAAAGAGCCACCTATACCGGTCAATTCGGTTGTTTCTATGTCGAGCCTAAACAGGAGCTGGGCGCATACGACCAGGAAATCTTCCTCACCTTGCACGATTGGAATGCTTATATGGGCGGGGGCGCCGATTCGTCGATGGATGCTTTCTACGACTATGCGACCGTCAACGACCGGATGCTCGGCTTTGGCGATCCGATCCGCGTCCGGCAAGGACAGCGGGTGCTCTTCAGGATTTTAAACGCAAGCGCCACAGTTACACACTGGCTGGCGACGGCCGGTCACGAGTTTAGCATCGTCGCCATGGACGGCAATCCCGTGCCGGCGCAGGCCCGCGTGCAAGCCATTCGCCTGGCTCCCGCCGAACGCATCGACGCAGTTGTTACCATGGACAATCCGGGGATTTGGGTACTGGGCGAGACACGCGAGAGTATCCGCCAAAGTGGAATGGGCGTAATCGTCGAGTACTCCGGCCGGAGTGGCGAGCCGCAATGGATCGAACCTAAAGAAACGATATGGGATTATCTGCCGTTCGCATCGGCTCAAGCAAACACGCTCGCGCCAGACGTTCGCATTCCGTTGGTGTTTGAATCCAAGTTTCGCGGGCACGGCGACTTCGATTACTGGACGATCAATGGAAAATCCTATCCTAAGACGGACACGCTCGAGCTCAGAGAAGGGAAGCGCTACCGCCTGCTCATGACCAACAAAAGCACCGACGATCATCCCGTGCATCTCCATCGCCACACTTTCGAAGTCACCAGCTTGGACGGGAAACCACTTTCAGGTCTGTTGAAGGACGTGATCGTGGTCAAGGGGAATAGCACCGCGGAGGTCGATTTCACCGCATCCAATCCCGGGCCTACGCTTTTTCACTGCCACCAGCAGGACCACATGGATTTCGGCTTTATGATGCTCTTTCGCTACGCGTAACAGATTTGTCAGTGTTTGTCGGGGGGCGGCGGAGCAGGCGTGGAATCGGGAATATTTCCTTGCAGCCTGGCGTAGCGGCCCTTGAAGAGCCGATGCGCGACGTCCGGCCAGAACTCGTCGGCCAAAGCTCCCAAGGTTCCTTCCGCCGTCACTGTAAAACCTCGTTCGATGGTCAGCCCAGCGCCCCGGTCGCTTGACGGATAGTAGAGGTTGGAGATGCCTCCCGCGGCCAGGTTGCCGATTACGTTGGAATAATTCGGACCCCACTTTCCATTGTCATTCTTGCACCACACCGTGGTGGAGATGGAATAGAGAAGACGGCTCTTGAAAGTCCCTGTCCCTCTGCGGAAATAGCGTGGGTCCTGCTTTAGGAGAGCGGGGAGGAGGGCGTTCCCGATCATGGTGCCGTCAAAGTCATCCACATAAGAGGCCCCAAAGCGTTTGGCGTAGCCCCCCCAGCCTTGTCCGTATCCGGGAAACTCATTTTGCGCCTGGCTGATGCCCGCATCCCCCGCCGCAGCGACGAAGATAAAAGGATCAACCGCGCTGTGGAATGCCAAGCCGAATTTTTGAGTGCGCGAAAGCGGCACCGCGTCCGCTACATAAGAAGTGTTGAAGTTGGGCACTATTCCCAAAATTCTCTGCTTCTCCTGCCTCTTGAGCTGCTCGGCGGCCTTTTCCCGATCTGGCTCGGTCTTCGTTTGATCGGTTGGCGAGATCTGAGGCGCTGGCTCCGTTGGACTTGCACTTTGCGTCGATGAGGTGGTTGACCCCTGCTCCGCGGGCTGCGTAGTTTGCGCCGGCGCCGTACAGGCGAGGGAAACAGCGATCAGCCAGATCGCCGGCAGATAAAACTTGAGTTGATTGTGAACGATCAAACAGAGCATATCTCCTGTTGGGGTGTCCTTTTCAAGGCAGTTAGGTGCAGCTTGTTCTCAACGGAGAAGCTGTGCAGACACTCCACGAGCGCCCTTGGATTCTCGGATGTTGAATGGACGGAATAATTCGAGGGAAAGATGCAGGAACCCTAGTGTAGAAAACGCGATTGGGCTAAATAAGTTGCGGGAAAACTCCTCAAATTTTCAATTGTTTACGGACAGCCTGACGCGAGAGACCAGAAGCAGATTCCCTGCGGGAATGACAGAAAGAAAAGCAACTGCCAACCAAGGCCCATGGATCGCCTTTGCCTTTCTTTCTGTCATTCCCGCAGGGAATCTGCTTCCCTCTCGCCCAGTGCAACGCTTGAAGATCATATCGTAGTCAGCGAAAAGACCCAGACTGGCTGCCTAGCCTGGTTTCGCGAGTTAATTATTTTTCAATATTTGCCATCGTTTTCTTCTCACGGGCAATCGCGTCCAGCACCCCATTCAGGAAATTCAACGATTCCGGAGCCGAGTAGCGGCGCGCGATTTCGAGCGATTCGTTAATGACTACAGGAATCGGAGTCAAGGGAAAGCCTAGCATCTCGGCGATTGCCACCCGCAGGACGTTGCGATCGACCGCGGGAATCCGTTGCAGCCGCCAATTGGCCGAATGCGATTCAATAAGCTGGTCGATCTCTTCATCGCGGGCTTTGGCCACACGGAAGATATCTTCGGAGAAGCCGCGGGTCTCCGCATCCACCTCTTCGCGCGCCGCCCAGAAGGTCTCGCGTACCTGATCCGCCGTTTGCTTGCCCACATCCGACTGAAACAGCATTTGCATGGCGAGCTCGCGGGACTTCCGCCTTTTGCCGGTTGCGCTCATTGCCGGGTACTTCCGTGGCTATCATCACTCTTCATCTTTCGCTTGAGCGAGACCATCTCTATGGCGGCGATGGCCGCCTCAAAGCCCTTGTTTCCTCCCTTGATGCCGGCGCGGTCTAGCGCCTGCTCCAGGGTTTCGCAGGTGAGCACGCCGAACGCATGCGGAACCCCAGTCTCCTGTTGCGATTGTCCGATTCCCCGCGACACTTCGTTATAGATGGCTTCATAATGCGCGGTCTCGCCGCGCAGCAGGACTCCCAGTGTGATCACCGCATCCACGCCTCCGAGGGCCGCTTGGCGAGCCGCCGCGGGTATCTCCCAGGCCCCCGGCACCCGGATTACCTGCACATCTTGCCGGGCCGCGCCCGAGCGCAACAGGCCATCGAGCGCTCCTTGCAGAAGCCGGTCGGTTATCACCGAATTCCAGCGCGAGACAACCACCGCAAAACGCATCTCCTGGGCGCTCAAGTCTCCTTCCAGGGCCAGCGGCTTTCCCTTCAATGGATCCGACCACTCCCAGAAGGTGAAGGCATGCCCGGGAACCGGTTCAACGGTAAAGGACCTGCTTTTCCATGGCATGTCGGACACCGGGCTAAGCCTCCGCGCTGCTTCCTCTTCACCCCAGGCCGCGGCCATCCAACCACGGGCCAAAGTCTCAATGGCCTCAAGACTGGTGACTTCCACCCAAATTTGCGCAGCTTCAGGCAGGCTGCCATCGACGAATTCCAAATTTCCCAGCGGCGCCAGGAAGGCAACGCCCCGGCTCCGCTCCTCATTCCATCCCCGTCCGGCCTCGAAGCCCAAGGATGAAAAGAAGCTGGCCAGTTTTTCGTATGCCTCTGTGCTCACAGCCGGGCGCACGAGGGTAATGCCTTTGATCATCTTTTGACTCTACCATTCCGCCGCGCCGGAGCCACTTGCTATGCTAGAGCAGGCTCTAACTGTGGCGCGTTCGCAATCTTCGACCCGTTCCTCCCCGCGCAGCCGGCGCCCATGCCGGCTGCCCAACGCGCTTTTTCTATCGTTCGTTCTTCTCCTAAGCTTCTGTGGGTGCTCGCGCAACGGTCCCGCGAAATCCGCTGAATCGCAGGCGGCCGAATCCCGAGCCGCCCAGTTGCAGGCTCGGAAAGCCGCGCGGACGAAAGAAGATGCGGCGCGCGAGGAACTGGAGCAGATCCTCCCTCCATCCAAAAGCCGCTATCTAGGCATACGCAGCAGGGACGCCTATGCCAATCCCTTTCTCTTGGTCCATCCTGACACAATTACGCTGACTATCATCTTTCCCGACCAGAACCCGAATGCATTCGGGACCGGGGGCATGCTGCGGCCGGCGAATGCGCGCAGAAAACAGATAGAGATACGGCTCAGCGATCTTCCCGACGCGCTCTCGTCGCTGCCCCCGGAGGTATGGCCTTACGGACGCGTGGTCGGGATTGAAGAATCGCCTTCCGCTCCAGGCGCGGCGCGGGTGGCGATCCGGCGTAATATCGAGGCCACGATCCAGGTTCTCAGCGATCTCGGAGTGGTTGTCGATGAGTGGACGGGCTCCACTGGCGCGCTGCTCAGGTAGGTTTCAGGAAACGAGCAGCCGATCCACGGCCAGGTTGCTCACTTGATACCATCGGATTGTGATGTCAGTCTCCGGTCCCTTCCCGATTCTTGCTCCCTCTTCTGCCCAGCCCGCTGCGCCTCGCGCGGCGCACCCGCATGAATCTTTCTCCGCCTCCAAGGAGCTCGAAGCGGGGCTGCGAGCAAGGGTGCGCGGCGAGGTCCGTTTCGACGAAAGCTCGCGCGCTCTTTACTCGACCGATGCATCGAACTACCGCCAGGTTCCCATCGGGCTGGTTACCCCGCGCGATGCCGCCGATGTTGCGGCTGCTGTGGCAGTGTGCCGTGAGTTCAGCGCGCCCGTTCTCTCCCGCGGCGGTGGCACGAGCCTGGCGGGACAGTGTTGCAACGTTGCCGTAGTCATGGATTTCTCGAAATACATGCACGGCATAGTTGAATTGGATCCGGTGCGGAAGATTGCCCGGGTGGAGCCTGGCATCGTGCTCGACACGCTGCGAGACGCCGCTGAAGAGCACCAGCTCACCTTTGCGCCCGACCCGGCTACGCATAGCCGCTGCACGCTGGGAGGCATGATCGGCAACAACTCCTGCGGCGTACACGCCCTGATGGGGGGTAAGACGGTCGACAACATTGAATCGCTCGAGGTGCTTCTTTACGACGGCACGCGGTTCAGTGTGGGGCCGACGCCGGAGGAAGAACTGCGCGCCATCATCGCCGGGGGCGGTCGGCGCGGGGAAATCTACGCCGGTCTGGCCCGAATCCGCGACACGTACGCCGGCGCCATTCGCCGGCGCTTTCCTAAAATTCCCCGCCGCGTCTCCGGTTATAACCTCGACGAGCTGCTGCCGGAGAACGGCTTCCATGTTGCTCGCGCCCTGGTCGGCGCGGAAGGCACCTGCGTCACCGTGCTCGAAGCTACTTGCCAGCTCAAGCACAGCCCGCAGCATCGCCGGCTGGTTGTTCTCGCCTTCACGGATCCTTTCATCGCCGCGGACTACGTGCCCGCAGTGCTTGAGTATCGGCCCATCGGCCTGGAGGGATTCGACGGCCTGCTGGTCGATTACATGCTCAGGAAGGAGCTCGCCGTCGAGGACGTAAAACTCCTTCCCGAAGGACGCGGCTTCCTGCTCTGCGAGTTCGGCGCCGATTCGCCGGAGCAGGCCGATTCCCAATTGGAGGAGTTCATGGCCGCGGCGGCCAGATTCTCCTCGATGCCCAGCGTACGCTTCTACTCCCCGGCGGAGGCCGCCCGCGTCTGGCACGTGCGCGAGTCCGCTCTGGGGGCAAATGTCTTCGTGCCGGGCAAACCCCATGGATGGGAGGGCTGGGAAGATTCGGCTGTGCCGCCGGAAAAGCTGGGCAGCTATTTGCGCGAAATTCACAAGCTGCTCGCCCAATTCGGCTACACCACGCCCATGTACGGCCACTTCGGCCAGGGCTGCGTTCACCTGCGTATCACCTTCGATCTGGAGACCCAGCAGGGCATCCATAATTTTCGCGAGTTCATTGAGCAGGCGAGTGATATTGTTCTCGCCCATGGCGGCTCGCTTTCTGGAGAGCATGGCGATGGACAATCCCGCGCCGCTCTGCTGCCGAAGATGTTCGGGCCCGAGATCATGCAGGCATTCCGCGAGTTCAAGGCGCTGTGGGATCCCGAGAACCGGATGAATCCGGGCAAGCTGATCGATCCTGTCGCGGTATACGATCCGGTCGACAATCTCCGGCTGGGAGCCGGGTATCAATCGAAAAAACCCAAGACCTGGTTCCAGTTTCCGGAAGAGAAGGGGTCTTTCGGCGAAGCCACTCTGCGCTGCGTCGGAGTGGGAGCCTGCCGCAAGCAGGACCACGGAACCATGTGCCCAAGCTATATGGTCACGCTTGAGGAAAAGCACTCCACCCGCGGGCGCGCCCACCTGTTGTGGGAGATGCTCCAAGGCGAGGTGATCTCGGGCGGCTGGCGCAGCGAAGAAGTCAAGGAGGCGCTGGACCTCTGCCTTTCCTGCAAGGCGTGCAAGACGGAGTGTCCCGTCAATGTCGATATGGCCACATGGAAAGCCGAATTCCTGGCCCACCATTTCGCCGGCCGGGTTCACCCCTTGCAGCATTACGCTTTTGGCCTGATGGATCGCTGGTCGCACCTGGCCTCCAAGGCGCCGGGGCTGGCCAACCTGCCGCTCAAGACCCCCGGCATCAGCGCTGCGTTGAAGGCTCTTGTGGGTGTCGCGCCGCAGCGTGAGCTGCCCCGCTTCGCCGGGAAAAGCTTCCAATCGCGCCGCCGCAAAGGGAGCACGGTTGGCAATGGCGGTCCTGTCCTGCTCTGGCCTGATACGTGGAATAACTATTTCCATCCCACGGCGCTCCAGGCGGCGGAAAAGGTTCTCGGTTCCGCGGGATTCAGCGTGCAGACGCCCGCCGGCCACCTTTGCTGCGGCCGCCCGCTCTATGACTTTGGCTTTCTCGATCGGGCGCGTAGATATCTGTTCGACATTCTTGACCGTCTGGGATCGCAGATCGATTCCGGCATGCCTTTTGTCATCCTGGAGCCAAGCTGCGCCAGCGTCTTCCGCGAGGAGCTGATCAATTTCTTTCCCAAGAACGAACGCGCGCGGCGCCTGAGCAAGCAAACATTTCTGCTCAGCGAGCTCCTCCTCCGGCATGCGCCGGATTACCAGCCGCCGCGGTTGACTGGCCGGGAAATGGTCGTGCACGGCCATTGCCACCACAAGGCGCTTATGGGCATGCAGGATGAGATCTCGCTGCTCAAGGCGAGCGGCGCGAATGTCAATCTGTTGGACTCAGGCTGCTGTGGGATGGCCGGTCCTTTCGGCTTCGAACGGGAAAAGTATGAGATTTCGCAAGCACTGGGCGAGCGGGTGCTGCTGCCCGCCGTACGACGGGCTTCCCAGGACGCGATTCTGATTACCGACGGATTCAGTTGCCGGGAGCAGATAAAGCAAAACACGCCCAGGCGCGCGGTGCATCTGGCCGAGGTCCTGGCCGGAGAGGTTTCCTAGCTATCTTTTGAGCGCGGGAGTCACGAAAGAGTGACCGGGCGCACGAATTTGATAGGAACAATCCCCGCCGGGGCGTATGGTTAAAGTAGTCCCTTTGACAGCCTTGGCTTGCAGTTCTCCTCCTGAGCCAACGCGCCCCTTTGAGACAATCCGAGCAATACGTGAGGCATTGTGCGCTCTGAACTAGTCTATTGGGCTGGCATTAAGATAGAGAACCGGTTTCTTCTCGCGACCGTGACCATCAAGGCTGTGCGAAAGCTGCACATCAGCACGACCCGCACCGAGGACACGGCCAATTCCGTGTTTCAGGAAGTGGCTGCAGGCCACTATACCGATGTAAAAATGCCCGAATTGGCTCCGCAGGTGGCAATTGAGCCCCTGATTGTCGATCCTTACATTGTTTCCGCCGCATAAATCAAATTCTCCCAGCCGCCCTCAGCGCAAGCTCGCGGGCGGGAAGGACGATTCGGAAAGCTGTTTGAACTCAGTTTCCGAGAGCTCAAGAGACGCTGCGCTCACGTTTTCCTCCAGATGCTTCAGCGAAGCGGTGCCGGGGATCAGCAGAGTGTTCGGCGAGCGCCGCAGCAACCAGGCAAGGGCGACTGCCATATGGGAGACGCCATGGGCTCGGCTGATGCGTTCAAGCACTTCCTGCGTGCCGGGAACGGCGCGAATCGGCGCCCAGGGAATAAACGCGATCCCGTTCTGCTGGCAGTAGTCGAGCAGATAGTCCCACTCCCGGTCGGCGAAGCTGTAACGATTTTGCACCGAGACGATAGGAGCAAATTTGCGTGCCCGTTCGACATGCTCGCGAGTGACATTGGAAAGCCCGAGGTGGCGGATCTTGCCCTGTGACTGCAGCTCCGCCAAGGTCTCCATGGAGGCGTCGAAGGAGACCGCCGGATCGGGAATGTGAAGCTGGTAGATGTCGATGCGCTCCAGGCGCAGACGCCGCAGGCTGCCGTCAACCGCTTGACGCAGACTCTGGGGGGCGGCGTCGTGCGTCCATAGCCCGGGGCCGGGCCGCTTCCAGCCGCCTTTGGTGGCGATTACCACGCCCGGGGCGTAGGGAGAAAGCGCCTCTCCAATAATCTCCTCGCTGACTTCGGGCCCATAGGAATCCGCGGTATCGATGAAGTTGACGCCAAGCTCGACCGCCCGCTGCAGCACGGCAATGGCTGCCTGGCGGTCTTTGGGCTGCCCCCAGATGCCGTCGCCGGTAATGCGCATGGCTCCGTAACCGAGGCGGTTGACGGTGAGGTCGCCTCCAAGCGTGATAGTCCCGGCGGAGCGGGCAGAGAGCTGCTGGGTAGGGCTGGACATCAATCAATCTCCTTGGTGCAAGTTTGTTGGGGAAAAAGCGTGAAGGGAACTCCTCTTCATGCCGCACGACATCCTCACTGTGATTATAAAGCCCACATTGCGGGATGGTCTTTCTCCGTTGCGATGGGTGGCCCAGGTCTGAAGTGAAAAAGGGCGTTGGGGTGCCCCACGTTCGCACCAGCGTACGTGGGACAATTCAGACTGGCTTCCAATGCATTGTCCAGCAAGACTCAATCCCCACTCGTCCTTCTTTTCCAGTGCGGTAATGACAATAACTCGACCATTGCCAATCCTCCGGAGTACTTACCAGTCCTCGCCTCACAGGATTCCAGTGCATGTAGTCGAGTTTCTCCATGCGTTTGGGTTCGGTGAAGACGTTGAAGTCATAGTAGCGCGGCTGCCAGAATGGACTCTGTTTGCTTCGCCGTGCCACCGAAAGCTTCAACCCCTGCAAGCCTAAGGCCAGCGGTTTGCTGTCGGGCTCGCTTACCAGCAGATGGACGTGCTCCGGCATCACCACGAAGCCGATGACCTGGAAGTGATAACCGCGGCGCGTCCGTTCCAATGCATCTGCAAATAGATCTCTCGTCACCGGTGTTTCCAGATATGCTTGCCGCCGATAACAACTGAACGTCACGAAATGAAGATGACCTCTCTGCTGATAGCGCTTTAAGCCGGAAGCCATGATGGTATCTTATATAGGCCCACGTACGCTGGTGCGAACGTGGGGCACCCGTCAGGTCTTGCTGCAGAAGAGACCTGGGCCACCCGCCCGTATAGATTTGTGGTCTCCCACCCTTCGCACGGAACAGCGCCGTGCGAAGGATGGGGCACCCTCGATTGGTGGAGCAGAAGAAATCCGGGTCACCCGCTTCTGTCGAGAATCATTTCTAGCCGCTACCGTAAATTTGTCATCTCGACCGGAGCGAAACCGGGGTCCCCGGCAAGCGAAGCTTGCTGGGGGTGGGAAGCGGAGTGGAGAGATCTGCGGTTTATCTGGGTGATCACGGATCTTCTCTCGGGCCGATGGCCCAGGTCTGGAGTGAAAAAAGGGCACCCGTCAGGTCTTGCTGGGAAGAGACCTGGGCCACCCGCCGAACGATTACAAGATTCGACACTTACATGCCGGCTCAAGTGGAACCAAGTGCAAGCACGCATCGTTTCGAAAGGAGTCTTTTACTCTGAGGGAAGAGCCTTATTTCTTACCGATCATAGCGTCGCGCACCGAGCGTTCTGATGCCACCAAGATCTTCATGACTTCGAAAACGATCACCGTAGCGTAAGTTACAGCTATCCAGATGAAAACCTCTTCAATGGGCAGGCGGGACCATGCAACGACAAACAGTCCGGTCATCTGCCGATGCTGAAAGTTCCACCAGTTATATGGTACGGCTAGGGTAGCTTCCCAGAGCAGGCTGACGAGTAGCATGAAGAAAAGCGTCAGACTAAGAGCGCGCCAGTTGATGAAGCGCTGCGCCACGGGAAAAAAACTCACAGATGGAAGCAGGGCTCCAACGACGAGAAAGGTGAAGTAGCCGGGAAAGCCTGCCTGGTCGTCAGGGAGAGCGAGATGTTTCTTGTAAAACCAGGCAGCGCCGATCAGGAACAAGGCGAGGATCAAAGATGTGGGATGAAACTGCAGGAGGCGACGTACCTTTCTCGCTTCGCCCCGATAGTCAGGCATGTTGTAAGCGGCCAACCAAAACTCGCCCAGCCACACATACAGAAGAAGAACTGCGAGAAAGCCGGTCAGGTAGAAGATGTATTCTTCGACCGGCACAGCCCTGCCGAGCGCTGGAGCCGGAATGCCCAGCGTTGCGCCTAAGTTTGGATAGACGAAGAACCATTGTGCAAAGACGAAGTCGAGCATGAAGCCCAACGGGACGAGAATGGCAAGCGTCCGCCAGAAGGCGCGCCGAGGAATGTGCAATCGCTCTGCAGGCATAAACCATCCTGCGATTACAGCAATCGGGAAGATGAACAACAAGAGGCTAACCGTGTAGCCGTGCGGTGTGGAGTTCTGGTTGACAGGCACGAGTGGGGCGGGCTCGCGGACGGTTTGCAACGTGATTGCCGCAGGGATAGCGATCATTGCCAACATGACAATGACAATCCCGGTGCAGACGCCAGGGTTGGGAAGTGCGTGTGAGCGAGATTCCGACATGAGACGGCTCCTCATCTTAGACAGAAGAATTTCTAAAGCGGCAAGAGCCCGAAAGGCCGACGATTCTAAATTTTGTCTCGAAGCAGGGAAGGGTTGAAAAAGCCAATTGTTCACGTCTCGATCCGTCTGGTTGGTGCCAGGCACCGTCAGATATGACACCTACTCGCGCAAAATATTCCCACTAGCGAAGTAAAAGTTGTAATGCCGCTGAGCGCGAATCCACCTCTCGAGTGAAGCAGTGTGCAGCTGATCGAAGCGCTAAGCAGTGGCTGGGACGTCACCCAGCTGCTGTCGGAGCATACCGCGGGTGGCCCAGATCTGGAGTGAAAAAGGGCATTGGGGGTGCCCCACGTTCGCACCAGCGTACGTGGGACAATTCAGGCTGGGTTCCAATGCATTGTGCAGCAAGACTCAACCTCCACTCGTCCTTCTTTTCCAGTGCGGTAGTGACAATAACTCGACCATTACCAATCCTCCGGAGTCCTTACCAGTCCTCGCCTCACAGGATTCCAGTGCATGTATTCGAGTTCCTCCATGCGTTTGGGTTCAGTGAAGACGTTGAAGTCATAGTAGCGCGCCTGCCAGAGTGGACTTTGTTTGCTTGGCCGTGCCACCGAAAGCTTCAACCCCTGCAAGCTTAAGGCCAGCGGATTGCTGTCGGGCCCGGTTACCAGCAGATGGACGTGCTCCGGCATCACCACGAAGCCGATGACCTGAAAATGATAACTGCGGCGCGTCCCGTTCCAATGCATCTGCGAATAGATCTCTCGTCACCGAAGTGTCCAGATATGCTTGCCGCCGATAACAACTGAACGTCACGAAATGAAGATGACCTGTCTGCTGATCGCGCTTTAAGCCGGAAGCCATGATGGCATCTTATATAGGCCCACGTACGCTGGTGCGAACGTGGGGCACCCGTCAGGTCTTGCTGCAGAAGAGACCTGACGGGTGCCCCGGAATCATTTTGCAACGAGACCGCTACCATAACTTTGTCATCTCGACCGGAGCGAAGCGCAGTGGAGAGATCTGCGGTTTATCTGGGTGATCACGGATCCCTTCGCTTCGTTTTACTCTGTCGAAAATAATGCTGGGAAGGCCTGTTCTGCCAACGGTTGTGGTTTCCTACCCTTGCTACGCAAGGATGGGGCACCCTAGATCTGCTTGAAGCATAGATCCAAAACCGCCACGAATCGACCACCGCAGATCTCTCCACTCCGCTTCGCTTCGGTCGAGATGACAAAGTTAGGTGAAGTTACGTGCTCCTGCTTTGGTATCCACGACGACCGCCGAGGACGCTACCTGATGGGAACCAAGCCATGTCCGTTCCAGTGCGTGCATCACATATCAAGTATGTCAGAAGTCTCAATCATCGTTCCTGGTCGAGGAGGGTGCTTAGAGTCTCTTTATGTTTTTGCTTGCGGCGGTTTTCGCGTGACTGGTCTTCGATTACGCGGCCCGGTTTGGGTTGGCCGACGCGCTCGCGGGCATTTGCTTTGACTGCTTTGATTACTGAAAACTTTGCCGGTCTGCGTTTCCTTTTCGCCATCAAGAGCCTCTCGATTTGTTTCGCGGGGCTAGGTTTGTCCCTCGCCTGATGAGTATGGAATACTTCTGAAGGGGCCGGAGAGACAAAAGTCTTCCGGCGCCGGGAAGCAGGGACTCCTCTCCATGGAAGAGCGAGATTTTTTTGACGAAAAAGCTGAACAGCGCAAGCATACGCTGGTCTGTCCGCATTGCGGCAAAGCGGAGGAATACGAGATTGCATGGCTGGTTCGGCGTAAGAAGGCGCAACTGCCGCGCAACGCGGACGAACGGGATCGTGCACGCTTTGCCAAGGCCCAGTCCTACATGGTGCGCAAGGATGATATTGCCGGCTGCAAGAATATACGCTGCCGCAAGCGCTTCGAGGTATCCAGCCTGCAGTCGGTGGCATTTCTCTGAGGACCTGAGGATCAGCGTATCAGCGCGTGGCTTCCGCTTTAGCCAATACCACCGCGGTCGACGTTGACATGGATTCGTAATAGCTGACGAAGCGCTGCGGCTCCGCCGCCTGATATGGACTGAGATTATGGGCCCAGCGGAAACCGATCAGCTGGTACCAGAGTTCAGCCTCAATGTGGAAAGGGCCGGCCGCGGAGCCGGTAGATACTCAGTACCGCACGAGGCTGCCTTTGTCGTCGAAGCCGGGATCGTTCGCCGCCGCGCCAATGACAGCGATGTCCTTCTCCGCTGTTTGCTCCACCATTGGCGACCAGAGCCGTCCCAGTCCGTGGTCCCCCGCCAGGCTCTGGCCCACGGCCGTGCGCGATCTTCTGTGAAATCGAACTTTCGGATGCACGTGACGTTTGCAAAAGAACATGATTCAGCCGTCTCTGCGGACTGCATCCTAATAGGAAAGACTTTCCCAGCACTGGCGTGCTGGGCTATTTTCAGGCCGTCCCTGCGGGACTTAGCGAACTGATCTTTATCTGATCTTTATTTGAGTCCGGGTTTTTCCGTAGCCTGTAAAGCTGAGCGAATTTTCCAACCGTGCCCTGCTCTGAAAATATCCCGTCCCGCTGCGGAGGTTTGTGGAATCCCACATCTGGCGCCAAAGGTCGCGCCAGATATGGGGCACCCGGCCGCACCGCCGCCCCATGGCGAAAGTGTCACTCCGAAAACCAAGTATGCCCGAAAGACTAGAAGCAGATTCCCTTCGGGAATGAGAGAAAGAAAGGCAACGTCCATGATCGAATCGAACCTTTTCTTCCAGCGAATAGAATGGCTGCGAGGGGATGATGAAGATTCTGGTCTGCATCAAGCAAGTGCCGCAAAAAGATGCGCCTCTCAAGCTCAATGATGCTGGGGACTGGATTCGCGAGGGGATTTCCTACGAGGTGAATGAGCCGGACGCTTATGCGCTGGAAGAGGCGCTGCGCCTGAAGGAGAAGTTCGGCGGGGAAGTCGTGGCCGTGAGCGCCGGACCGGCGCGGGCGCAGCAGGCATTGCGCGAAGCATTGGCCAAGGGCGCGGATCGTGCGATCCACCTCGAGGACGACAGGTTCGTCACTATGGATTCGGCGAACATTGCTCGCGCCATCGCCGCCTCAATTGCAGACGAGCACTTCGATCTCATCGTCACCGGCTTGCAATCGGACGACTTTGGCTGCGCCCAGACTGGAGTGCTGCTGGCCGAGTTGCTGGGATGTCCGCACGCCACTATCATCGTGGGCATCGAGGCTCAAGGCGCCGGCCTGCGCGTGAAGCGCGAACTCGAGGGCGGCAGCTACCAATACGTGGATGTTCCGCTGCCGGCCGTGCTGACCATCCAGAGCGGCATCAACAAATTGCGATATGCCACGCTGCTTGGCATCAAACAGGCGAAGGCCAAGCCGCTGCGCAAGGTTGCCTGGAGCGAGATCGAGAGCAAAATAGGAAAGAACCTGCAGGTCATCGAGCGCCTGTACGTTCCACTTAAGCAAAAGAAAACCGAGATGCTCACCGGGTCTCCGGCGGAGGCCGCCGGCAAGCTGGTCGAAGAGCTCAAAAAGAATGCGCGTGTGCTCTAATAGATTTAAGGGACGGAGATTTAGTTTTGATTGTGGGAGAAGTACACGATGGAAAATACCTTGCATGCCACGGAAGAACGCAATTTGAACCCTGAACAAGTCGGCGCACTCGATAAGCGCAGACATCGCGGGATGATGCTGCTGGTGGTTTCCGGTCAGTTCGCGATTATCTCGTGCATCCTGCTGCTCTGGATCGGCCAGGATCTAAGGTATTCGCCCGGCTGGGCCCATCCTATGTTCTATTATTTTGTGGTTACGGTCGGAATTTCGACTATCTGCGGAATGGCCGGAATGTTTCTGCGCCGCGGCTCTCCAGAATTTTAGATTCTTGAGGGTTCGGGCTGAGCAGTTCCTCTAGATGATTCAGCCGTCCCTGCGGGACTTTAATTTATAGCCGAACATCCCCAGCACTGACGTCCCTGCGGGACTCATTCGACCCAACCTTTTTAAAGTTCCGGAACATTTCAAAATATGACGGATGGCATCATCGTCGTTGCAGAGCAGCGGGGAGGCAAGTTGAACCGCGCTTCCCTGGAGACGTTGGCTGCCGCCCAAGCCATTGCGGAAGATGCCGGTTGGCCGGTTGAAGTTGTGCTTCCAGGCCGGGAGATCGCCAAGCCCGCCCAGGAACTGGCCGGGCTGGCGGTTGAAAAGGTCTATGCGCTCGATAGCCCGGCGCTGGGGAGCTACACTTCAGACGCATACGTGCATGCTCTGAAGGATTTCCTCAATTGCAAGCATCCCAAGCTGGTTCTGTTTCCGCATACTTACCAGGTACGCGACTTTGCCCCGAGACTGGCTCTGGCCTTGGAGCGCACGCTCATCTCCGATGCCATCGGCTATAAGCTCGAAAACAGCCGGCTGCTGTTCACCCGGCAGATGTTTCAAGGCAAGTTTGTCGCGGATGTTGCATTCGCCGGAGATGCTCCCTGGTTGGCGACAATCCAAATAGGAAGCTACCGCGCGGAGCAGGCCAAATCGGGATCCGCGCCGGTTGAAATCGTGCAGGCCGCCGAGCAGGGCACCGCACGCATCACTCCCCACGAAGTCTTTCAAGAGGTCAGGCCGACAGTTGACCTCTCGCAGGCCGAAATTATCGTTGCCGTCGGCCGGGGTATCAAAGAGCAGAAGAACATCGCGCTTGCCGATGAACTTGCTCAAGCGTTGGGCGGCGAAGTGGCTGCTTCGCGGCCCATCTGCGACAACGGCTGGATGCCTCTGGAGCGGCAGATCGGGAGCTCCGGTCAGACCGTGTCGCCCAAGCTCTACATCGCGCTGGGGATCAGCGGAGCCATTCAGCACATGGTCGGGATGAAGGGCTCACGCATCATCGTGGCGATTAACAAAGACGCCGAGGCGCCGATTTTCGAGATTGCCGACTACGGCATTGTGGGGAATCTCTTCGATATCGTCCCTGCTTTGACGGGAGAGATCAAGAAGGCCAAAGCTGGGACTTAGCCCGTTTTCCACCTATAGCCAGTGGAAAGGCTTAAGAAAGGCTTAAAAAAGGGAGGCGGGGGCTCCGATTTACCGTAGGAGGCGGCCGGTTGGCAGTACACTCCCATCATGGGGGCTTTATCATGAGCGGCGGCGATTCTTTACTTACATGCAGCGACTGTGGACAAGAATTTGTCTTCACCGCTGGAGAACAGCAATTTTTCCAGGAGCGCGGGTACTCCTCTCCCCGGCGCTGCAAACCATGCCGCCAAGCCAAACAGGGTGCTCCCGCAGGACATCATGATGCGGCGGGCGCCGGCGGCGGAGGATATAGCTCCGGCTCGAGTACCGGCACAACCGTCGTCTGCGCCAGTTGCGGGCAAACCACAACTGTGCCCTTCGAGCCTCGCGGCGACCGTCCTGTCTATTGCAAGAGCTGCTATCGGCCCAAGCAAGGGAGCGGCGGGGGCGGAGGAGGACGGCAGAGCCGTGGCGGCGGCGGGGGCGGGGGTGGCAATCGCGACCGGGACCGCAGCCGGCGGTACTAGGGGTTAGGTGATTGAGGAATCCCAGGTCCCAGAATCGGGACCTGTGGCACCCGCATTTGTGGAAATGCGAGAACCATTCCCTCAGCGGCTAAAGCCGTACTACTTTTCAACCACTTATGTACGGCCTGAAGACCGTACCCCGCAAGAGCCTCGGGGGCTTCCGTCCAAAGTTGTATGGTTTCTCCTCACCTGGGTCCGGCATACTGCTGGGGCGCAGAGGAGGATTGGTATGGAACAGGCACTGGCGGATATGTTCGACCAGGCTCGCAAGCTAGTGACCGAGGCCGATCGCAGACTGGCCGAGGAAGAAGAGCGCCGGCATGAGAAAGAGCGAGAGACGAGCCTGATGGAGTTGGCTGGGCGGGTAGAAGCGGCCTTTGACTTCACCAGCAAAGAGAAGTTGGAGCTCGATCCACGGTTGGATCTGCAGGATGGACGGCCGCTCATCGAATTTGTGGTCCGCAGTCTGAGAGCGATCTTCGTTCTGGCTCCGCTGGGCGATGCGCAATGGACGCTGGCCGTATTGGATGACGGGCGAGAGCCTCAGGAACTGGGTCAGTTCAAAGGCGGGACCAAGGCCGACGCCGGCTCGCGACGCCTGGCGGCTGCGCGTATCGTCACTGCCATCGGCAATTGGACACAGAAGATACAGCCGGTACCCAAGAAGGCTGCACAGGCACAACAGCCCCGCTGGCAGGATCAGGCAGCGCCACCACCCGAGCGGCGTGAACCTACCTACGGCACATTCGGGAAATTTCTCGGCTATTAGAGGATCGCGCTGCCATATCCAGTTTTCATCGAGCCGCTTCTTAGCTATTTTAGTGAGTATGCGCGGAACGTTGGGAAAACCGGCTTTGGTTGCGGTTGTGGGATTGATCCTGAGATTGATCCTGGGACTGCTCTTGGGCGGCTCTCTCACGGCTGCTGAGGCGCAATCCGCGGCGGCGCGGCATGCCGCTGAACTTGCTTATGACGCCGAGATGGCGCACGTCGGGAACGATTGTCCGGACCAGCTCACCCTGGTCGACCGGAACGAGTGCCTGAATAATGTTCGCGTCGAAACTTACAAAAACTTCGATGCGTTCTTTGCCGCGCTGCGCGAAGCGCTGATCGATGAATCTCCCAACGACGCCAACGCCTTGGCGCTCGATGCGACGGAACGCGCCTGGGAGAAGTACCGGATTGAGATGTGCGACGCGGTGAGCAACGTCTACGATGTGGGCACTATCAAGCATCCGGGAACGACCGAGCCAAGCGCCCGAACCCGCTGCTTGATCCATTTAACCCGCAGCCGGATGCGCGACCTCATGCAGTTGTACCAGCCCAACTTGTGATAATCCCAGGTCCCAGAATCGTGTTTCACTGTTAAAGTAAACCACGGCAAAAGTTTTGTCATCTCGACTGGAGCTTTACTCTCACTCAGATGTGGGAAAACCGCAGATCTCTCCACTACGCTGCGCTCCGGTCGAGATGACAAAGTTAGGTGTAGTGGCCAACCAAGCCTTCCTCAACCCGATTTTCATTCCCTTGGGTGGGCCGCAGGCCCATGTACACTCCGGTCGAGATGACAAAGTTAGGTGTAATTACCAACCAAGCCTTCCTCAACCCATTAAACGTCAGGTGATTTATCGCGAGTAGCGCGAGCGAGGGGCTTCAGCTTCAGTATCCAGCGATTTCACTATGGGCTGCTCCAGCGTTCCGCCCACGGTGAATACGTGCGATGCAGAGTCGCTCTTCAGGTCTATGGCGCGATCCAAGGAGATGGTACCGGAGATGGGAATCCCTTCCGCGCCGCGCTCGAGCAAACTGTGATCGATCCTGATGACAGAGTCTGCCAGCCCCGCATCCGCGCTCCAGCTATCGAAACGAAACAGCGGCTGGGCGGCAACGGTGAGGGCATTTTGCTCACCGAGCGACCCCTTCATCCAGTTCCAATGCAGTGTGCCGGTGGTGGAAGCGGCGAGCTCGCGCGCAGTAAATCCGGACATCTTCAAATGGGCCGAGAAATCGGCTGTACCGCTTCCCCAGTGCTCGTCGAAGAGACCCGCGAATGCATGCGGCGAGATGCTTGTCACCTCTGTCGTAATCTCATATCTCGGCGGGTCCTTGGCGGCATTCAGTGTTCCGGTTAAATGCATGGCTCCGTTCATGAGCCGGCCGTTGAGCGAGCGGAGGACCATCGAGTTGCCCGAGATCTCGAGCTCGCCGGTCGCGTCGCGCAGTATCAGCTTGCCGATCGAGAGGGCGCCGACCTCAAAGGTTCCCGAGAGCTGCGGCCAAGCGACGGGCCGGCGATCGATGCGGCTCAGGAGCTCCTGCAAGAGTTCTCCCTTTGCGTTCGCGCCACGCAACGCCGACTGTAGCTCGGCGGCATCTACAGCCGGAGAGGCGAGCAGAAGATGACCGGAACACGGCTTTGCTGCAGAGCACAGAGTGGGGTACTCGAGCGTTCCCTGAGCTTCCAACGTGCCGTAGCCGACGGAAACGCCGGTCCACGCAACTCCGGAAGGGCCGATCAGCCCTTGAGCGGAGACGATCCTGATTGGCTGGGATAAGTAGGACGCCGTCAGCTCGGCATTCCTGAGCAAGACGCTGCCTGTCATGTTGAAGGGCGCCGCCGGATGCTCGGGATCAGCCAAAGGCAGCAGCCAAGGTCCTCGAACATTGAGATCCAGGGTTGCGGTGCCGGTGCTGCTGAGGGCCACCTGCGGACGAGGCTGACCGGTGGAGGCGCCCTCGCCCGGCCAGGAGACTACTTTACTCAGCCCGCGCAGGCGGCCGACCGCCGCAGCGCCGCTCAGATGGATATCAAAGCCGTCGAGCGTGAAGCGACCATCGATGACGAGCGGAGCAGGCGCTCCCAGAGAGAGCCGCGCCGGCTGCAGCAGCAGCGCAGGTTGGGCGGTCGAAACCGCTGCGCGGGCAGAAGAGGATCCCGGGGACCGCGAAGCGCCTTGATTCTCAAGCTGGAAGCGCACGGGGGCGAAGGAGACCGGCTTGCCCGAGTCCGGGGGGATCAGCGTGAGAGAGCTCAATCCCATTTCGCCGGAAAGCTGAGGCGGCTGAGCTCCCAAGGAGGCGTAGCGGAAATGGCCATTGACCGCTCCTGCTACCTCCATGCCGCTTCCCAGGCCGTCGCGTACTTCCTGCAACCAGGAGAGCACGGCGGAGGCTGGAACACGATGGATGTTGAGGGCAAGTCCGGTCTGCAATTGTGTTTGCATATCCCGGATATAGCCGGTAAGTTCCAATTTTCCTGTGCCCACAGCAGATGCGCAGTCGATGTCTTCAAGCGCGGAGGAAGCTTTGCGGTAAGAAGCCTGGCAGAGCGTCTCGATATCCATCGATTGCGCCGGAGAAAACTCGGAGCGATGCAGGCCCTTGATTTTCAAGACGGTATTGATCCGCGCCAGGCTGGCGGCGCCGCTGACTGTTGCCTGGACCTGGAGATCTCCACGCCAGCCGATATCTTCACCCATGGTGAGCCGGCTCAATTGGCCCAGGGGCGCCGCGCTCCATTCCGCGTTCAGCTTGAGCGGCATCTGGTTCAGCGTGGCGGCGCGCTGCAAGGTGCCATCGATGCGCAGGATGCCGGTATCGGCTAAGTCGAGGTCGAGGTCGGTGCGCACCGGCTGGGCGCGGAAGTGGATACCCCATTCATCCGGATTGTCCAGCCACACGGAGAGGTCGGAATTGAGAAAGGAGAGCGGTTTCTTCTCGTTTCCGTCTTTAAAGTTGATTCGCGAATTGGTCGCTTCGATGTAGGGAAAGCGGGGAGCGCTGCCGGGATGCCGTTGGCCGGTGGGCGCCTCGGGGCTATGCGCCGCCTGCACCAGGATGGAGCCGAAATTCCAGGAACCGTCGCGAGCGCGAACCAGGTTGAGGCTGGCCTCGTCGAAATGGATGCGGGAAATTTCGAGCTTGCCCCGCCACAGAGAGGTCAGTCGGGGATAGGCGACAACGCTGGCGGCGCGAAGAATGGGCTCAGCCCCGAACTCGGGCTTTTCCTCCACCCAGAAAATCGGACAGCTCAAAGTTCGGCAGCGGCAGAAGCCGCAGCGTGACCGAAGACATATGGACCGGTCGCCCGATGCTGCGGCTGATGCTGGCGGCAATGATGCGCTGGTAGCGGCCGATATTGACCAGCGGCGGGAGCAGCACCGCCAGCACCAGCAGTACGACTGCGCCCAACAGAATCCAGTGCCTGGGCGAAGGCTGGCGTCTCTTACCACCCACTTTAATGCACCAGCATAAACGTGCGCCGCCAGCGGGTCTGGTTGAAAAAATGAGTGATCACGTGCAGATAGAACTGGATGCGGTCGCCCAGACTCTGCCTTTCATACTGATCGTCCGGCTCGATGAAAGACCAGTAGATGAACAGAGGACTGCCGACAATATCGGCCCGGTGCACGAATCCCCAGTAGCGGCTATCCAGCGAGACTGTCCGGTTATCGCCCATGGCGAAGTAGTCGCCTGGAGGAACGACAAGGTCTCCTGCCTTGAATATGATTGGGCAAGTCGAGCGCCCAGGTGGGCGTTACATCCCCGCTTTGCGAGGGCGGGACCGCGGGAAAGTCATCCCGGTAAGGGAAGTAGTCTCCGTAGTTTGGTTTGCCGGCATAGGGCTCGTTTTGCGCTTTTCCATTGAGATAGACAATGCCGTCCCGGAGGTGAATGCGATCGCCGGGGATGCCGATTACGCGCTTGACCAGGTACAGGTTAGGCTCGCCGGGTTTGAAGAAGACGATGATGTCGCCGCGCCGGACATTGCGATAAGAAACGAAAGGAGCCCAGGGGGCGGGCGGAGCCAGCATGATCCTGTCTACCAGGACATGATCGCCGACGAGCAAGGTCTTCTCCATCGAAGAGGAGGGGATCTCAAAGTTCTGAAAAATGAAGGTAAGGACGAAAAGTCCGATGACGAGCACCGTGCAAATCGAAGCAAATGCTTCCAGCGGGGTCTCTTCTCTGGCGTTTTGGCTTTGAACCGCGGTGACCGTAGCGTGCATCATGAGTTTTCGACTGTGCCTTGTGTCTATTGGCTAAGCCAACAGGGAAAATAATCGAGCCGGAAACCATCTCATCTAATGGACGGTTCTAATGGACGATCCGGAACATGCGGCTCCATCGGGCGAAGTCCACGATTGAGTCCAGCGGGCTCTTCTCGTGTCCGAGTCTATCATCCGGAAGCATTGCTGCATCGGTGGCGGAAGGCTCGTGCAGGGAGAAGTAGATGAGGAACGGGCGGCCTACGATGCTGGCGGGATGGACGAATCCCCAGTAGCGGCTGTCGCGGCTGTGATTGCGGTTGTCCCCCAGGACAAAGTACGAGTTTGGAGGCACCAGGAGTTCCCCGTTGCGCACGTCGCGCCGCATCTCCATCCACCAGCTTGTATCGACGCCGGGGTCGGTGTCCACAGCGGCAGGAAACTGGTCGCGGAAGTTGTCCGGGTAGGTCCCCTCAAAAAGCGCGAAGGGCTCAGTCTGCCTTTGCCCGTTGACGTAAACAACGCCGTCGTGCAAGTGCACGCGATCGCCGGGGAGCCCGACAACCCGCTTGACCACATGATCGGAGGGATCGAGAGGGAAATGGAAGACGATGATGTCTCCGCGCGAGATCCGGCGGTAGGGCAGCAGCCATCCCCAAGCTCCCGAAGGCCCAAAGATGGACTTGTTCACCAGCAGAAAGTCGCCCACCAGGAGGGTTCGCTCCATGGATTCAGAAGGGATGCGGAAAGGCTGCACGACGAAGGTGAGAATGAAGAGCGCGATCACGATGATCGACAGCAGGGAACGAATCGAATCGAGGAGATTGGGGAAAATAAGGTGAGCATGGCCGTGGGCGACTGCGCGGGAGGATACACGCTCCGCGGCGGGCTGCCCGGTTTCGACCTTTGCCAACGCCGGGGAGATTCGAAACGTAGCACCTAGGTCTGGATTCAAGAGCCGTTCCCCTCTCCTGATGTCACCGGGCCTGCGGGGTCCAATGCCGCGGGATCCGGTGTCACGGGAAGCCCGGTATGCTCCTGCCTTCGCAGCTTCTCAGAAGGCGCGGCGTGCAGCCTCCTGCTCGGCCTTTTTCTTAGTGGTTCCAATCCCGCGCGCCAGCGGGGTGGGGCTGTGCCCGCCTCGGGGGATTCTCACTTCCACCAAAAATCGCTTGCGATGGTCAGGACCGCTTTCCGCTTTGAGCACGTAGTTGGGCGGCCCGCCTCTTTGGGATTGCAGCAGTTCCTGCAGCGCGGACTTGTGGTCGCCGAGCGAGACGCCCGAATCCAACGCCTCGCGCAGATCATTGAGATAGGGAGCAACCACATGCTGGTCGATGAAGCGCTCGACCGGCGCAAGGCCGCCATCCAGATACAGCGCCGCGATAATCGCTTCGAGCGAGTTGGCCAGCAGAGCGGATTTTTTACGGCCTCCGCTCCGCTCTTCTCCTCGCCCCAGCGCAGGAATTCCCCCAATCCGAGAGAAGCGGCAACCTGCGCCATGTGGCCGCGGCTGACCAGACTGGCGCGCAGACGTGTCCACTCACCCTCGTGAAAGCCGGGAAAGCGCCGGAAGAGAATCTCCGCGACTACCAAACCTAAAACCGCGTCTCCCAGAAACTCCAATTGTTCGTTGTCCTCCTTCGACGGGCCATGGGTGGCGCGATCCTGCCGCCTGGCGAGCTTCGACAGATTGTTCGTGAGCCAGAGAACTGTGAGTCAGCGCCCGCACCAGGAGTTGCTCATCGCGGAAGGCATGCCCGAGCGAGGTCTGGAGTGTTTTGAGAAGCTGCTGTGCCATTCACCTGGAAACCCTTCCTCTACTCTATTGCAATCCAGCCTTTGATAGAGGAGAAGCCAATCCTGTGCTTTGCCGAATCAACGAGGTGGATTTGGTGGATTGGGTTGATCCGGCTGAGGAGGCTGATTCGGCGGCGAGTGATCCGGCTTGCCCTCCTGGTCGTCATCTGCCGGCTCGGTATGCGCCTGCTGAGGAACAGACATAGGCCTGTTTGATGCCCTTCTCCGCGGCTAGCTTGGTGTCTTGCTGGCCGTCGCGGACAGTGAGCGCAGCCCGGTACTCGGTTACCGCCTGGTCTCGCTGGTCCTGGATGTCGTAGATGCGTCCGAGATAAATATGCGACCAGGCGAGCATGCGGGGATCTTTGGAGAGCCGGATAGTCTCGTCAAAGTCGTGCTGGGCGGCAGCTACATCGCGGTGCATGATGGCGACCCGGGCAAGAATGAAGTTGGCCCTTCCGGCATCGCCGGCCCGGTCATCGAGCGACTGCTGGGCCAGCTTGGCGGCGGCGTCGAAGTCGCCTTTCATCAGATTGGCTTCGGCCAAGTCGAGTCCCCGCAATTGCCGCGGCGCTTTTTGAACCACATCCACCGGGCGCTTGGGCGACGAAGTTGATGTGCTTTACCCGGTTGAGCTCGCTAGTCACGTCCATACCGTAGACCATCTCGCCGATGCTCTCTGAAAAGCTCTGCGGTTGCTTCTCGAACTCGGCAAAGGCGTTATAGAAGTATCCGGTGAGGACAAAGCCTTGCAGCATCGACTGCTGGACGGCGGTTCGCCGGACGGCCTCGGCGCGCTCGAGCGATGTATTGTGCTCACGAGTGGCGGCTTCGAGGTCATTGCGGCGGATGTCAGCGGGAATTTTGTAAATCGTGACTCCGGTATCCATGGTGCGCGCTTCGATGGCCCGGATCATCGACTCGACTACCAGAGCGACCACGTCGCTGCGATAGGTGTAGTCGATGGGCGCGTCGCGAATCACCTTGAGGAAAGGCAGCAGGCGGTCCATGGCCTGGGCGCGCGCGTACAGCAGCGGCTCGATCTCATAGTGCAGGTAAGTGTGGCGCACATCGTTCATGCGAATTGTTCCGTTGACCGGTGACACCACGACAACATAGTCCGCGCCGTACACTCGCGCATTGGTCTGCCGCGGATCAAGCAGAGGCTCGACCACCACCAGGAAGCGCTGCCCGCTGGAGTTGCTCGCCGGCGTCTTGAGGTAGGCATTGATGTTGACGATCATCTGCGTCAGCGGATTGTGCAGTTGAGTCAGCTCCCGATCGTACTGCGGGCGGTTGTGCAGCCAGATGACATGCAAATCGATGAGGCTGCTGAAAGTGCGCAGCAAAGGAAGAATCTCCACCACCTGGGTGGCGTCCGGAGGCATATCGGCATTTTCGACGCTGGGGGTCAGATCAGGAGGAGGAGTGACGTAGAGAGCGAGTGAAATGTATTGCGCCAATTCAAGGCCGGAATCCGAGAGCCGATGCTGGTCGATAAAGGTACACAGCGATCACGCGCGTCGCGCGCCTCCGCCGAAGTCAGAAGGGCCTGATTCATCTCCTCCCGGACAGCTCTGCGCACCGGGTCGGAGGTTTCCAGTCCCTGATCGTAGCCGCAGGCAGTTGAGGGCGGCGGCGACGTCGAAGAGAGCCTCGCTGCTTTGCAGGCTGATCTCAGGTCCGGCCGGATCCACCAGTGCGGGAGACTTTGGGGGCGCTTGCTTGGGAGCTGCGAAGGACTGCGAGTCGGAGGATTGCTGGCCCGAAAGGAGCGAGGCGCCCAGCAGGCCAAGCGCAAGCCCGATGGAGAAACGCCTCACGTACGGGATTTTTGCGAATCCGGCGTGGGAGTACAGATTGCTTAGAATCACCCTGCATGGCTGCCTGCGCTTAGTCTATGCATGCGCCAGATGAAGGGTCAAACGAGCAGGAAAAAGGCTTGGGGTGCGGGGCCTGCAATCTGCACTGATCCGGGTGTGGCTCTCTTCCACCTGTTGGTTAGCTTCGCGAAGCTGGGGTACCCGGATTGGTTGCACTCCTGTCAAAGGCGGCCTAGCCGTGGACGGAGACGCCGGAGAAAGAGAGCACTACGGTTCCCCGCACCGGTTGTCCGAATGTCCGCGCCGGGTCAAAAACGCTGAAGAGCAAAGCGTTCTGTAGCTGAGAACGTGTCTTTACGTCGGTCGCGCCGGAGATGATTTTGTAGTCATAGACCTGGCCGTTTCCATTGATGAAGGCCTCAACCACGACCGGATTGTCGCGGTCTCCAATGGATCCCAGGTTCAAGTGAGGTGTACAGAAAGCGAGGATCGGAAGCCATGCCCAAAGGCTGATCCCGCGCCAACAGCGGATCGGGGAAGCAACATGCCAACCAACAGGGAAACCGAGCCAAGCAGCAGGATGGTGCTGGCCAAACCTGCGGAAGCCTGCAAAACCAGGGGCCTTACAGTGTTCTGCCAACGAACCCGCCAACGGTCAAGCTTCTGCCTTACGTGTATGGGCAGCCTCCTGCGAGAGTGCGATGCGAAGACGAAGGCCGAGATCTCCGGGGCCTTGGCGGGGCCGACCGAGCTGAGCAGGGTTTGAGCATTCCGCCAATCGGAAAACTCTGCGGCGCAACCGGGGCACTTCTCCAGGTGCCCAGCGATCCTCTGCATGGCCGCGCCGGTAACTGCACCATCAAGGTAGTCAGAAAATTCGTTGCGAATTTGAACGCATTCCTTCATTTGGCCTCCTCAGCGACGCGCCATGAGCGCGGCAGGCTGAAGCGAACGGACTGGACGTTTGGCTGCCGCGGCTGCAAACCCAGCCAGGCGGTCTTTGAGATGTGCACGGCCGCGCATCAGGCGTGATTTGACCGTGCCGAGATTGACGTCGAGGATCTCCGCGACCTCCTCATAGGAAAAGCCTTCAATATCGCGCAAGACGACGACTGTGCGGAATGGTTCCGGAACTGGCGCAGCGCCTCCTCCACTCGGGCGCGGACTTCTTCGCTGAGCGGCGTAGTCGAACGGAGACTCGTGCGTATCCACTAAGGTCTCCTTCAAGCATACCGACTGGCCGTCGCCCGATTCGCTCGCCTCTGACTCGATGGTGACCTCCTGGCGCTTGTGGCGGTGCCACCAGCGCCGCTGATTCGACGCTTCGCGAAGGGCGATGCGGTAGATCCAGGTGCGCAGGCTGGCCTCTCCATTGAATCCGCCGATGCCGCGGTACACCTTGATGAATACGTCCTGGGTCAGATCGGCCGCGTCCGCCGGGTTGGAAATCGTGCGGGCGATCACGCTGAAGATCGGCTGGTGATACTTTGGCGATGAGCCAGGAAAAGGCTTCCTCTGAACCGGCTTTCAGCTCAGAGACGATAGAAGCTTCTTCCGGCTGTATTCCAATGAGACTGGCGATGTTTCCCAAGGCGATTCCCGTTTGCATCCGAAGTTTCTCCTTAAGATAACAGGAACGTCCGCCTCTGGATAAGCGTCTGCGCGGGAAACATCTCTCCCGGAATCGAAACCGGGCGCTCGGCAGTACCGTTCCGGTCAGCCCGTGGGTAACCAGAAGAGGGACTCAGGCCTGATCGGCATGTTCCCACTCCCTGACTGATTAGACACCGCGGCAGCCGCGAGGTTCCTGAAATTCGCGCGGGACACCCGCAAAGCAGCTTGGAAGGGCTAAGGCGGAAGCTACTGCTGTGGAGGGGGAGGAGTCTTCTTGGGCTTTTTCTTGTGAGGCTGCACCGGCGCCGCGCCATCGTCTATCACGGTGGTCGTGGGAGCAGGGGGTGGCGGCGGCTTGACCGCCTCGGCGATCCGAGCGCGGAGTTGGGCGAGCTCGGCGTCCCGGGAGGAGACGGAGGCCAATAGCGAATTGGCGAGCTGGGAGCGAGCCTGTTCCAGGGCGGCCCGCGCATCTTCCAGGTGGGCGGCGTCCTCGGCCGAGCCGCCCAAGGTCGCCATTTCGGTGACGCGAAGAAGCACGTCGTACAGGGCATCGATGTTGCGGAAGACGGCAAATGAGGGCGCGAGCGGGGCGGAGGCGGAGTTAGCCGCTTGCGCCTGATCCAGCAGCGGCGGCAATGTGGCGTCCAGATCCCGTTGGATCGATATGACATCCTCTTGACTGGAAGTCCGAAACTCCTGCGGCGCCTTCCAGCGGGAGATCCTGAGATCCGCGACCGCCGCGCTTACCTGGGCCAGGACCGGGCGCAAGCTGGTGACGGCCGCTGCAGGGGACAGGCTCTCGGGCGCAGGATTAGGAGCAGCTGGGGCAGGGGAGGAAGGCGCCTGGGCAGCGGCGAGCGCACCAGATGCGAGTAAGGCAAAAACGGGAATGGCCGCGCTGAGCCGGTAGCCGGGCATAAACATTACTCTCCTCCAAACAAACCACCTTAGAGTAGGTTGCCACAAAAATGAACAGTTTGACGGATCGCGCCGGCTCACGGAAAATACAGAAAGTCCTTTGTGGGCCTGTGGCGCAGCTGGGAGCGCGCTTCCATGGCATGGAAGAGGTCGTCGGTTCGATCCCGACCAGGTCCACCAAATCATTTCAAGTATTTAGCTCGCCCCCTCCTAGGCAACGAGAAGTCCGGGGGTGATTTGCTTGCACGGATGCGGCCGGAGACATTAAATCGTCTCAGCTCGCTGGCGAGATACCTTCTGGCTGTGTGACGGGATTGCCGATCTAACGCGGGATTACTCCCCTGTTGACTCCTAACTCGATAAAATACATTATCGCGTTAGGAGCCACGAGCACGGGTAGCCCCCTGGTCGTTACGCGCCATAGAAATGCCCTACCAATCGATCGGAGATTCTGCTAAGCCTAGCTGAATCCTCCGCAGTCCTTGCGCTAATCAGTTCATGAACAAATTAAAAAACGCTGGAACACTTAGATCCTGTGCCCCTGAACGGTGGAGTGTTGAGCACTGGCAAGGCTTTTGGAGGACCGCTGTCGCGCTGCACTCAAATCGCGGATTTTGAGTTGGAGGGTCACTTTACTGCAGTTAAAACACGGACAACGATACCCTCACTGCGCTTAAATCTCGGACAGACCGTGTTGCGGCGAAAGAGAGAGGAGTGCAGTGCTTTCGCGTTTCCAGCTGTCGCGCTGCACATAAATCACGGACAAACCTCAGACGTAACTTTATCCGCGATTTGGATACACCAGTCCGCGATTTAGGTGCAATGAGATTGTAGTTAAATCACGGAAAGTCAATGAGAAATATAGCGCCGCTATCCGCGATTTGAGTGCAGCGCGACAGCTCTTCACGATGCTGGTCGAGACGGGGATTTTCGAAGGATGCTTACCGGCGATGCCGGGCGCGGCCACCGTGCGGCACAGGCAGCCCCCCGAAGGCTCCTGAGATACTGGACGTGTGTTGCGGCCATTCCGAACAAGCGAAGCTCAGAAGGAAAAGCTCCTCGCAGCCGCCAGCGAAGCGCCGGCCTCCAGTCCTCATTTGCTGACGGTAACAGACGGCTCGCTTGGAACCCCGCCGAAGGGTTTTGTGCATGATCTTTCCCGCAGCGAGATTGGTCGAGGACTGCACGTTTTCGTGGCAGCCCGCGAAGCCTTTCAGCGATGGGAACAGTTCGATTTGGGATGGGTACAGGTCGTGAACCCGATTGCTAAGATCGCACCGGGCGAGCTAGTAGCTGTGGAAGCTCACACCGCCTACCTATGGTCGATAAGTTTCAACCGCGTTGTTGAGGTTGTGGACAGCCCGACTCGCTTCGGCTTTATGTACACCACTACTGCCTTTCACGTCGAGGAAGGGCAGGAGCGGTTCGTCATTGACTTTGATCCCGAGAGCGAATCGGTGTCTTATCTCCTTGAAGCAGTATCACGTCCGAGGCATATTCTGGCCCGCATTGGTTACCCTTTCTCACGATCGATGCAGCATCGATTCGCAAGAGATTCGCACGCACGGATCAGACGCTGTACCCTGGGCAGCTAATGTGTGGGGCGAAGTGCAAATTGGAGAAGATGTCTCAGCACAGCGCTGCCCAGAGCGATAGCTAAAACCAAGATCACTCGGGACCCCCAGACGCCGCGAGACGCCTCTATGATCGCAACTACATACGCAGCGACAACTGCAACAAACGCAGCTAGTACGCCATCCAGCAGCGCCACTTTAAGCCCCCAAGACTGCCGGAACCCCAAACAGGCGAGCCCTCCAGCACCGATCCCAAGAGCCGCTGCGCACAGCAGTTAAATCCCGGAAAAGGATTGAAAACAAACAGGCGTAATTCCGGGAATTGAGTGCAGCGTGACAACTGTGGAAAGCGGTTAAAATAGCACCCGATAATGCCGCTTATCAATAGTAAAGTGGCTTCTTGCACGATACTTTCGATTTTGCCCCAATCGGAACCTCCGCCATGGCCCACGCCTCCCGCGCCGCCCACATCGCAGACCTGATCGACGATCTCACCGGCCTTTATCTCGCCCAGGTCGCCGATCTGCGCGAGTTTGCCCAGGCTACCGAGGCCGGGGAAGGCACGATGCATCTCGAACAGGCCCTTCGTCACCGGGAAATCCGCCGGGCCGACCTCTACCGGCAGTTCGAGCAGGCCGCCTTCTCCCAACCTTTGCCCGTGGTCGCCCCCAACGAGCTTGATCTGCCCGAGGACAATTAATGCTCCCTCCCTGCCGCTGTGGATCCGACAACCGGGAGTAAATCGGGCTCCTATGGGGACCGGCAGCAGTTGGGCAATTTCTTACTCTAAGGACAGTCGAATCCAGTGTTTTCAAACAGTTACAAAGGCCGTGATTCCACCTTTTGACGACTGGCGTTTGACATCAAGGCGCACTGAAAACATTGGACTTAAAGATGGGCTGATTCTCTTAGAGTAAATTTTTGCACGGATGCTGCCGGTACCCCTACTCGTACTAAAGGGTAAAGGTCTAGATTCCTGCCGAAATAGAGTGAATGACCAACAAGTCTTGTTCTTTAGAATGTCAGCATGGCGATGGGGACGCGTAAACATCGGGAAAAGCAAGAAGATATCTGGGTTCCGTATCTCGAGATTGCGTCGCCGCCAGGCCATCCGTTCTATGAGCGTCTGTGGGAACTTCTCGACGCAGAGCAGTTCGACACCTTTGTGGAAAGATTGTGCGTGAAGTTCTACTCGGCGCGTTACGGTCGTCCTTCCCTGACACCGGGCATCTATTTTCGCTCGCTCTTGATTGGCTACTTTGAGGGCATTGGTTCGGAACGCGGCATTGCGTGGAGGGCCGACTCTCTGGGTCTTCGGCGCTTTCTGGGCATTGGACTAAACGAATCGACGCCGGACCATTCGACAATCTCGCGCACCCGCCGTCTGATCGACCTCGACACCCATCGCAAGGTGTTCACGTGGGTGCTGGGTGTGTTGGCTGATCGCGGGCTTATCAAGGGCCAGCGCATTGCCATCGATGCGACGACCCTGGAGGCCAACGCGGCGATGCGCTCCATCGTGCGGCGCGATACAGGGGAGAGTTACGAGGACTTTCTCCGCGGCTTGGCGAAGGCCTCGGGGATTGAAACGCCGACACGAGAAGACTTGGCGCGGCTGGATCGCAAGCGCAAGAAGCGAACCTCGAACCGGGAATGGTTGAGCCCATCGGACACGGATTCTCGGGTTGCGAAGATGAAGGATGGGCGCACCCACTTTCCCAAAAAGGCGGAACACGCGGTGGATCTTGATACCGGTGCTGTGGCGGCGTGACTCTCCAGTGCGCAGATAAAGGCGATACGACCACGCTGGATCAGACGCTGTGTGAAGCGAGGTATAGCGGCGGGAGGTCACCTTAGGGAGGTTGCGGAGAGACTTGGAATGAACTACGAACAGATGATGCGCGATTCCGAGGTTGCAGCCGAGGCGTTTTTTAATGCGAAAGCTACTGAGCCGTCAGTAGATGCTGCGGGAGGAGAAACAAATGTGTAGCGTACCTCAAGAGCTTAATTGGGTAGAAGCGCGTTCCGTGTGCTCGCTAGAACGGGTATTTCGCGAGCTTCAATTAGGTGCGCAGTACGATGTTGAACAGGCGAATAAGGTGATGAAGGAGTCCACTGAATCCAATGCATCATTCGACATTGCTGACTTCCCAAGCGGACGCTCGTTTATGGTATTTCGAGGAGGGGGCCAGAACGGGACAGTGAAATTCCATCTCGCTAATGACCAGATTGTAGTAGCTGGACCCGGCGAAACATTCTCAATCACGCTGACCTTGGATAATGAAGGCAGATGTAAGCTACGCGTAGATGGTGGAGATGGCTTAGAGCAATGGCAGGTTCGATGCATGATCCTCGAAGATCTGTTCTTTGGGCCTCTCTAAGCCGTAAGTTTTTCAAAAGTTAGAGGGTCGGCGGTAACCATATGCCACAGTGTATCGACGAAAATATCGGAATGGCTGCACCTATTGAATCGGACAAGGTTGTTGACCTTCAATATTCGCTCGATCTGAGTCAGGAGACGGGTCAATAGGCGAAAGTTTCCGCCACTCATGCGGATCAGACTGGCAATTACCTCGGGTGCGAGCGCTGCATTTGGAAGGGTGACGCCGGCGGGCACCCACCTTTGATTCAGTAGCTCCGTAATTTCAGCTTCTTCGAGAGTGCGGAATTCGTGAATGAACCCGATTCTTGAGTAGAACTGCGGAAAACGAGCAACGCGTTTTTCGATGCCTAGCATGCCAATGAGCACAATACCTGAGTGGCCTTTGTCAAAGATGGACCGTATCATCTCGAGGCTGTTCATCCGCAAACGATCTGCTTCATCCACGAGGATGAGGGTTGTCGGATCCGGGACCGCCCTCTTGAGAGCTTCGAATCTCTCGTACATTCAAAGGACCGTTTTTCAGGCACTTCGTGCCAGCCGGAACTCGAGCAGCGATTCGCCGGGAAGCGAGAGCTTCGCAAACAGGGCAGAGGTCAGCACGCGAAGTCGTGGACACAATACGGGCCACAAGAAACCTTACTATGGATTTCCTCACGGTCTAGCCCGGTAGCCCGGTGAGGTCGCTTGGCCAGTCTTCAGGAAGCTTCTTTAGGGGACTGCGGAGTTTCAGAAGGAAACGTGATCAGGTTGTGCTTGAGGGCAAATAGCACCAGCCCAGCATTGCTCTTCAGATCGAACGACTGCATGATGTGGTGCTTGTGGAATTCGATAGTCTTTTGGCTCAGGTTCAGCTGATCGGCGATTTGCTTGATGGGATAGCCCTCTGCGAACAATTGGATAACATCGCGCTGCCGGGGCGTTAATGCCTTGGAGAATTGCTGCGCCCGCGCCTTGCGCGCGACCCAATCCTCAGCTCTAAACTGGGGCACTAAGTAAGACTCATTGCGCAGCACATGATCGATCGCTGTCTGCAGCTCTCGCACTGGCGAATTCTTGAGGACAAATCCTACCCTTCCCAATTCCAGGGCGGCTGCCGCGAGATTCGGGTCGTCCTTCATCGTCAAGAAGACAATTTTGATGTTTGGAATTTGTCCTCTCACTCGCCGAGCTGCGTCCAGACCATTAAGTAGCGGCATAGCGACATCGACCACCAGAACATCCGGTTTGAGCCGGGTAGCTTCCGATACCAGCGCACGGCCGTCCGTTACGATGCCTAGCACAGAATAGGTCTTTTCCAGCAATATCCTGAGCGATTCTGCAAAGATGGCATGATCGTCGGCGATCAAAAGGTGCGGACCAGACCTGTCTTTTATCCTCTCCATAGTCACTCCTCGTTACGATCTGCGGACTTCCTAGCCCGCTAAGACTTCCTATTCCCTCTGCACTGTAACGTGCCAAGAGGGCCTCAAAGTTCGGCTGCAAGAGAGCAGGCGCCTTCGCGCACAAGAGGGTGGCCGTCGGTGGACAAGCGTCCTCCGATGCAACGAGTGGCCTCTCTTTCGACGATTTCACGCTTCGTGCGATGCCCAGCGGCATGGTCACAAACGCCTCAAAACAGAGGCTATCACCTAACGTAAATGCCCACGCGAGTGTGCGCAACTATCAGAATTGGTAGGTAGGCGTTGCTATCGAGATTGAAGGGATTGCAGGATGTGATATTTGTGGAACAGAACCGCTTTCTCGTTGACCTTTAGAATGTCTGCTACCTCCCTCATGCGACGGCCTTCGGCTAAGACAGTCCCTTAATACAATTGTTCCTTAATCAGTGCAATGTGTATGCCGAGGGAAAGCGGCATGACAAGACAGAACCTCCCAACCGGGAAAGCCGGCGGGCCGACCTCTACCGGCAGTTCGAGCAGGCCGCCTTCTCCCCGATTCCGGTGGTGGCTCCCAACGAGCTCGATCTGCCCGAGGACAACTGATGCGCCCGTCCCGCCGGCGCACTTCCGACCACCTCCATGTTCCGGTTGAGCAAACCGCTCTCCTATATAAGGAGGTATAAGGAGGGGCCGGAACTCCCCCGCCAGCCTTGGAGCGAGCAACCGTCCGCCTCTCCGGAGCTTTTTCGCCTCGGACCCGGCGCAGCGGCCCGGAACCTGCCGGTGGGCGAATGTGGGGTCTCCTCGTGAATCCGACGGCCCTGATCCCGGTAACCCAGCCTGGTGGGGGACACATCCGAACAACGTCGGCCACAATGACTATCCGGGGTGCTTCCGCTGTCATGACGGCAATCACAATAGCAGGAACGGGACGAGCATCACCAACGATTGCTCCGTTTGCCATAATTTGCTGGCAACCGATGAACCCAACCCAAAGCAACTAGCTGATTTAGGGTTGCAGTAGTCGCCAACCGGAATCGTCGTGGTCCCGCTGAACGCACATGAGAACTAGTGAAAGACAAAGAGAGGGCGCGCTCATTCCCGAGACTCATCTGTGGCTGTGAGTGAGACCTCTGCTTTCCAGAATGGGTAGGGTAACCCTGCAAGCCGGTTGATCAATAGAGCCTGAAGCGACGAGCAGAAACACAGCTACTTCGATAACGATGAGTTCGCGAGGCCTTGCGATGATACCCAGAGAAACAATCAATGTCGTCGCACCAGCCGGCGGATGGCTCACGTCGAGTAGGGTCATGAATGCGCCTGTGGCGGAGAGCGAAAGCGCCGCTGCGAGAATTCTTGGCCAGAAGATGCCCGGATGTGTCCCGAACGGTATGGATCCGGCGCCTGTGAGTACGAATGCGCCATAACCGCAAACCAGCCCGATGGCATGGCCAAGAATTGTATTTCGCGGGCTGGAGGCTTTGGCTAGAGGCGAGAAGAAGAGCAAGGTACGCGGTGGGTCCAAGCGATGGAAACACAAATGGATTTCGGTCACGAAAGCCAGCAGCGCAAGCAATCCGATCGTGACAAATCCATTCACGAAGACATAGAGCGAGCGGACGATGCGCGGAGGAAAGTGACTGAGCAGCCAATCCAGACGGAGCCGGCGCAGGAGCGAGAGAACATGGTCAACGCCATCATGCTCGTGGTGGTTGCCCTGGCGTAGCGGCGAATCAGGCTCTGGCATCAGATGTTCGGCAGCAGGTCGAAGTATTCATCATCTTCATTCTTGCCACCTTCTCCCTTGCCGAGCAGCCTTTCAGACTCCACAAACTCAATCCGTTCGATCCACTTGACCATCTTGTAGCCGAGCTGGTTCTCAACGCGCAGTCGCAGCGGAGCTCCATATTCTAGGGGCAGCCGCTGTCCGTTCATCTGCGTAGCGAGCAGACATTCCGCTTTAAGCACGTTTTCGAGACTTTGCGTGTCATAGTAGGGGCCGCCGTAGAGAGCTTCGCCAAACGAGAAGAAGGCGACCGTTCGAGCTTCCCGTTTCGGGCGCACCAGTTCGACGAGCTTTTTCATGGGAAGGCCACCCCATTTCGCAACGCCGCTCCATCCCTGGATGCAATGGTGCATGGTGATCTGCTCCGTTTCTCCCAGTCGCTCGAGATCGGCGAGCGAAAGCTCAACTGGTCGCTCGACCAACCCACCCACCTTTAGCCGGAAGTCTTGAAACTCTCTTTCTGCCAGCCGTTTCCAGTAGTCGCTGACCGGCATTTTCCCATTCGGCCAGAAGTATGGCGAGATGTCTTTTTCACTGTACTTTCCCTGTGGCACCAGGCGGTTCAAGGTAAGAAGCTGCATTGGATAAGCCACAAATTTGAGCGCATGCTGTAACCCACGCGGATGACGCCAGGAGACGTAGTGCGCCACGATCCACGAAAGGACAACGAGGGCGATTCCTCCAAGACCGATGAACATGCCCAGATGGGTTTTATCGTCTGTGCCTAACACGATGTGGTTCATGTTGCGCGCAAAGCCGGTCATCACGATCAGAGTCACGTGTACCACGAGGAATGCGAGGAAGCTGAGCATAGTAAGGAAGTGGATCGAACGAGCAGACTGTCTGCCGCCAAAGATTTTGGCATACCACGGAAAGCGATTCACCACGGCGGGAGACATGGCGATGCCAGTAAGGATGGCTAGTGGTCCAAACACAAAAACGACCGAGAAATACGCAATCTGCTGCAACGCGTTGTAGCCGTAAAATCCATTCGGCTCCGGCGGCAAATGAAACGTCGCATAGTGTACCCAGGTGTTCCATGCCTGCAAGAGCACCAGCGGCGAGGTGGGGACAAGGCGCCTCCACTGGTCGGTACTAAAGAGCATGGTGATGAAGAAAACACCTGTGATGATGAATCCGTGAACATTGATGAAATGCCAGACTCGCGCAATGCCTATCGTGTGCCGGTATCCCGGCGTAGCGACTAACGGCGAGATATAGCGAGCGTCATCTTTTGCAGTCCAGATACGATCACGGGGAACTTTGAGCGGCGTAACCCGGATCCACTCGCTTCCCGGTGTGCAGTCGTCGTTGAAGTACAGCCGTGGATGATCGACCAGAATGGAGAGGCCGCTGCGGATCAGCATCATCACAAAAAGGAAGTTGAAGAAGTGACTGTATCGAACCCAAAGAGGAAAGCCGTGTGGTCCTGTGAAGTTATTGGGATAAACCTGGGGAACTGGCGGAATGTGCGGCATCCCGAGCACGGCGACTTCGATCCAGGCCGCGGCAATTACCAACAGCAATGCGGTACCCGTTCCAATCAGGAGAGAGGGGCGAATCCAGATGCGGAATCGGCGATCCAGAGGGTAGTGGACCGCCCTGTGCTCAGCGTCGAACGAGATCATAGTGCCTCGGTTGATATGTTAGTCCCCTGTTGACTTAGTTCCGGTGTCAGTCTCGACCGGTACCACAGTCGTCTGTACGATTTCATGCTGCTCCTTGCGATGGAAACGATTCTTGTGCGAGACGCAGATGGGCGAGCGGCCGATATAACGTGACCCCGATGTTGAGAGCGAACAGGCTCACTGCCGCCAGTTCGATCACCGCGGAACAGGGCAGAACCTTCCATGCGGGCGTCCAGAGGTTTTCATAGGCCAGAGGTTCCGAAGCGACGCGCAGGAAGCATCCGGTATAAAGAAGCAGGAGAGACCAGAACATCAACCGCTTGCTCCACAGAATGCGCATTCCGCAAAACGCGGGCAGAACGCGCTGGCCGATGGCGAAGACCATTCCTGCGACGAATCCGACCGTCAGCGCATGGCGGCTCGCTCCCCAGAACCCGCCTGCTCGGTCCAGTGGGACTGCGAGAAGCCCGAGCAGGCAGGAGACGAGCAGCCATAGATAGGTGAGGCGAACGAAAACAGCGAAGCTCGGGTGTATATTGAGCAGCTTTGGCGGATTTACTGAACGCTCCCAGATATGCAGCGCATCGACCGAGAGCAAGGCCGCGAAGAGCAAGGCCACGGCGGCCACAGATAACCAACCGGCAAAGGTCGTCACGATACCAATAATGCTGAGGGCGTAAGCAACCAGAAGGCGACCGCCGTCTGGCTTTTTTAACCCTGCGAAGACGGGCAGCCATCGTGCATTGAATCCCCAGATCGTTGGAACGAGAATTCCCCAGACCGCCAGAACCACAAACTGCTGATCGAGGACATGTGGCAGCGCAGGTGTGTTTCCAGTCAGCCCCTGCCAGAACAGAATTCCGCAGTTTGCTATCAGCGTAATCAAGAAAACAAGTGTGGACGCGCCGACGATTCGCATCCAGACCTGGGGCTTTGCCGACCGTATGAGGGCGATGGCGCCGGACGTAAATATAGAAAAGGGCAAAGGCCGCAAGCTGTAATGCCGCAGACAAGCGGCAACCCCTCCTTCCAGCCCCAGGCAGTTACACCTACCAGCCAGCGCAGCGTCACGCCCAGCGTCCAGAGAGACCATATCGTCCAGCCCGCACGCGCCGGGAAAGTGTGTCCGCCCTGTATCTTGGTAAGCGAGTAAAAGCCGATGCCGAGAATGAAGGAGCCGATCCACCCGAAGAGTTGAGCCTGCCCGTGAGCCTGCAGCCATGCCTGGGGCAGCATTCCAACGTCGTGTGCCTGGGAAATGCTCAACAGGTTCCATACGCCCAGAAAGGTTCCGGGCAACAGCATGAAAAAGATGCCGCTGAGGACAAATGCCGTTACCAGACGCTGGCTTATCCGCTCGCCGGCGATGCGCGCGGCATTCGTATCGACGAGCGTAAATTGTGGTGTTGCACTCACAACTGATCCTTTGCCGCAGCCAGCGCGCGCGGGAAGAGAATGTTGTTTTCAAGATGAATATGCTGGTGCAGGTCCTGTTCCAGCTCTGCCAGAGCATGGTAGAGCGAGCGATAGGTAGCGCAGGCGTCTGGCGGTGGCTGGTAGTTATTCGTAATCTCGCGCAACAGGCGAAGCTCGTCGCCGGTGTGATCATGGTCCATCACCATGCGGGTAACGGGCTGCTCGACGCTGCCGAAGACCGGCGGTAGCGCGGGCTTCTCGTCCGCTCCCAATTGGGCGACGTATGGAAACAGAATGTTCTCTTCGCAGAAGAAATGGTGTGTCAGCTCCGCGCTGATGGAGGCAAGAGCCGTGCTTAGCTGAAAAACTTCCGGGTGCTGGCTGCCGTGGCGGCGTTCGACCTTGGCGGCCAGGTGCCGGGTCAGTTCGAGGTGCTCGCGGGTAAACAGATGGTGCTTTTGGACGATGTGATCTGTCAGCTGTTTCAGTGGCGCCATCTGCCAGTTGGCCTCAGGTAGTGGCGCTCTCTGTTGCTGACGCTCCAGTTCCTTGAGTACCGGAGCGACACTTAGGTCGCGCTTCGCGCAGGCTTCTGTGAGCGTATGTTTTCCTCCGCAACAGTAGTCGATGCCGAACCGTTCCAGCACTGGAATTGCTGTCGGCAGTCCAACTGCGATGTCCCGTACCGGCGTTTCCGATGTGATCTCCATGTTCGAATCTCCTGACAGCTTCCAAAGTAGGCGCAGACCGGAAGACACTCAGTGACCTAGATCACAACCATAAAAGGGTCGTAATGGCTTCTGTTGTGATATCCAGAGGGATCCACGAAGATGGTCCTATGTCCCTTGAGCGTCGCATCGAAATTCTAGCGAAATCCGCCTTGTTTCAGAATCTGCCGGCCGATGCCCTGGCAGATTTGGCGGGGCGCGCGATTGAGCACAGACTCAGCCAGGGACAGATTCTCTTCTCCACGAATGAGTCCTCAGTCGGCCTTTACATTGTTCTCTCCGGTTCTGTGCGCGCCTTCCGCATCAATCTCGACGGGCGCGAACAGACGATTCATGTGGAACACGCAGGGGGCACACTGGCGGAGGTCGCTGTTTTCGATAATGGCCCTTACCCCTCGACCACGATCGCGGAAGAAGATTCCGAAGTGTTGTTTCTGGCCAAAGAGGACGTGCGCCGTTTCATGCTTCAGCATCCCGAGGCAGCGGTGACCGCGCTGGCGATCATGGCGAAGAAACTGCGGATGGTCGCATCGATGGTCGAGCAGCTCGCCTTGATGGACGTCGGGCAGCGGCTCGCAACCCTATTGCTCGAAGAAGCGAAGAGAAGTACACCGGATCTCAAGGATGGCGTCTCGTTCTCTCTTCCTCTGTCTCATACCCAGATAGCAGCACGCCTCGGATCGGTCCGGGAAGTCGTCACGCGCGGATTACATAAGCTGGCGCAGCACGGCATTATTGAAATTCGCGGCCATCGCGTCGTTGTGCTCAGCGTGAAGGAACTCCGCTCCCATGCCGAGAACCATCCGTAGGAGCCTTGAACGGTCCGATTGTTGTGGTCGGTATGGGCGAGAAGAGGGCGCATCGGACCCAGCGTGTGTGACAGCCAATACAGGCGGTTGTGACTCGAATCACTGCATCCGGACACCTTCGGCCGATACCGTCGGGGAAAGGTATCGAAGCCATGATCGACAAATGTGCGAATCCCCATTGTGACGAACGCCTGGTCTATCTGCGTTCCGGAGTCCTCTATGCTGTGGATATGCATAGAACGTCGAAAGATGAAAGAGCCACACATTTCTTCTGGATATGCGAGGCGTGCTCTTCCGATTACAGGCTGCATTTCAATGATCAGGGTGAGCCGGATATGGTCCAGGCGCGTACGCTGGCTGCGGTGTATCATCCGGAAACGCCGGATCATAGAGTGCATTGCATCCTGATCAATCCACCGTCTCAGAGGGCATTGGAAACGGCCAGCGCTGCCGAACCGGAACTCCGGTCGGCTGAGGTCGGTCGCTCCGAGGATTCGAGATCATCGCCGAGTGCATTCTTCGCCCCGACTCAAGCAAAGAATCTGCGCCTGAGTTGCTCATGCCCTAAGTCGAAAAGGCCTGGGCGGAGTGGATTTGGGGCCCGCCGGGCGTGAAGTTGGTATTGCCTGTAGCTTTGAGAATTATTTGGGTTCTGGCGCACATTTGGTGAAAGGGAACTGAAAAGGACAGAAAAGAGATAAGCTTCACCACTAGGCGCCGGAGCAGTGATCCGCCGACCTCCTAAAGTTCCTGAAATCACCAACAGAATAGCGGCTCCCGTCGAAATTGAGCAGTATCACCAAATGTGCGCAAGAGCCATTATTTGTCGTAGGGTTTCAGAATTATTTGTCGTATTCAAGTCTATCCGGGGCCGATCACGAGGCTATCCCGCGCGGCTTCGACAACAGCAGTCGAGACGACTCGAAGGTCATTCACACTGAGAACTCGCTCTTTGAGCGGTCCGAGAGCAGATTTTGGCATCTGCTGCGACCCAGTGCAGGGATCGCTTGTGTTCCAAATACGGCTGGATCAGCCGGAAGCGCGCCATCGCAAGATCACGAGCTGCTTCGGACATTCCGCTCAGCTCTTGCATGCAAGGAGACTAAGACAAATAATTCTGAAACACCTCGACAAATAATTCTGAAAGCGACAGATTTGGAGGTCGATCGATCATTGATAAAGATAAGCCAACTCTGACGAGCGTACCGGGGAGATCCTTTAAAGATCAGACCGCAGACAAGGTTTCCGCCATCGATGTTTCCTGGGCAATACCGGGAATCATGGTTATACGTTTTACTCGGCACTCTAGCGCTCGTCTGTAAACCGCTTCGAAAGCGAGACGTTCCCCCCCCCATTTCCAGGTTTATGGCTCGTACGCCTTGCAATAATTTCGCTTGACACGGTACAAACCCATTGGTTATACGTTTTACCCATCGACCCCGAAGGGTTGGCGTATAGCCGTCGCGCTCGGAGGAAATCACAGGTTTTTCTGGCCAAAGTCGTCTTTCTGGAGGAACCATGCGCAAGGATTGCATCTTCAAAACGTTCCGAGTGGTCCGTTGGACCTTCTGCACGCTAGTCATCTGCACTGCGGTTGCGATCACGGCATCTCAACCGTCCGAAGTTCTCGCTCAAACAGCGACCGGTACAATCTCAGGCGATGTCCATGACGTCTCGTCCGCCCTGGTAGTGGGCGCTAAACTCACCTTGGTCAATGTCTCGACCAGCGAATCCCGAACCACTGTCAGCAACACGCAGGGCTTTTATTCTTTTCCGTTGCTTCCGCCGGGCACCTATAAACTGACAGTCGAGATGACCGGATTCAAGGAGTTCGTCCAGCAAGGAATCGTCCTTGACGTCGGTCTCAGTCTCCCCCTCGACCCGGTCCTCGTGTTGGGTCAAGCCTCTGAAACAGTTACAATAACGAACGAACAGCCTATTCTCGAGACCCAGACCTCATCGCTGGGTGAGGTCATCAACAACCGAAACATCGTCGAGCTTCCGCTGAATGGGCGAAATAGCTATGGGTTCGCGACGCTTGTACCCGGCGTCAATGCCTCGGCCGGCTTCACCCAAACGGCCTACGACCAGTACAATGACCAATTCGTTTCTATCAATGGTTCCCGTCCAAACCAGAGCACTTTCCTTCTCGACGGCGGAATGAATACGGAACCCGCATTCAATGGCGCGGGTTTCTTCCCGAGTGTGGATTTGGTAAATCAATACAAGGTTCAAACCAATAACTTCAGCGCAGAATTCTCTAATTCAGCCGGCGGGGTGATCAATGTCATTACCAAGGCAGGGACCAATCGGATACACGGCACCGGATACGAATTCTATCGCTCTACCGGGCTCACCGCTAATAACTTCTTTGCAAACCACGCAGGTCAAGGGCGGGCCCCGTTCAGATTCCAACAGTTCGGCGGGACACTGGGCGGCCCAATCAAGCGAGACAAGACGTTCTTCTTCTTCTCCTATGAGGGGCTCCGTTGGGACCAATCCCTCACAGCCGTCGGTACTGTGCCGACAGCTCTTCAGCGCGCAGGGGACTTTTCACAAACGTTCAATGCGAGCGGAAATCTCATTCCAATCTACGATCCGTTCTCGACAAAGTCATATCCGGCAAACCCTTCCGGTTTCATAAGAACTCAGTTCCCGGGAAATAAGATCCCGTCAAGTGAAATCAACCCTGTGTCGACAGCCATACTGGCCTATGTTCCCCCGCCAAACCAGCCCGGAGTTCCCGGAACAGGGGCAAACAATTTCATTTCAACGACGAGCGCCCCAATCGACAAGAATGATTACTCCATACGAATTGACCAGGCGCTCCCCAAAACCCAGCAACTGTTTGGCCGCTACTCCATATCGACTACTTCGCAGGATAGACCGGCGGTCTATGGAACGAGCCCCAACTATAAGATCAGCGCTCCTACCATCGGCAACGATGTTCTTCGAGAGCAGCAGGCAACAATCAACTTCACCTCTCCGCTCAGGCAAAATCTGGTCCTCGAACTAAGCACCAGCTTCATCCGCTATCACCTGAATCGCATACTGCCAAATAACAACATCAGCCCGACAACCGTCGGCCTCCCGTCCTATTTCAATCAACTCCTTCAGGTCGGGCCGCCCTGCTTTCCGGTAGTCGCCGTCACCGGGCAAGGGGTAACTTTCTCGGTGCCAAACAATGGCGGTGGGTTCGTCGACGCTTCCTGCTCCATTCTTCGTGACGCGTACCAGGTCTATCACGAGTATGGGAATCTGACCTGGGTTCGAGGAACCCATACCTTCAAGATGGGTGGCGACTTCGGCACATCCCAACTCGCCACGGCTCGCAATCTCCCGGCTGGTCCAACGTTCAGTTTTGGCACAAACTTTACTCAAGGTCCCGATCCGATCGCGAATACCGCGAGCGGTGTTGGGATGGCGTCCTTTTTGGTGGGAACCGGCACAGGCTCCACTGGAAGTGGGGGTCCCGATCAGATTCTCCTTTTCCGGTACTACGGGGGCTATTTTCAAGATGATTGGAGAGTGCTTCCGCGATTGACTTTGAATCTGGGGATTCGCTATGACTACAACACTCCGTGGACGGAGCGCTTCAATCGATTCAACTATTGGAATCCCACCGCGACGTCTCCCTTACAGGTCTCTGGTCTGGGCCCACTGGTGGGAGGCTTGGCGTTTCCGGGAGTGAATGGCGCATCTCGCTATCAGTTCAATCCGGACAGAAAAAACTTCGCTCCACGTTTTGGTTTTGCATACTCTCTATCGCAAAGCACCGATATCAGAGGAGGATTTGGCCTCTTCACCTCTCCTATCACTGGCGGCGGCTTCAATGGATCGGCCGTCCCAATCTCGGGATTTCAGGCAACTACGCCCTGGGTCTCGACGTTGAATAACATTACAGTAGTGAGCACACTTTCCAACCCATTTCCAAATGGTTTTGTTTTCCCCACTGGCAGCAGTTTGGGGCTGGCCACTCAGCTAGGCCAAAGTATTATTGCCATGAATAGAAACCGGCCGACATCGTACGCAGAGCAGTGGAATCTCGATATACAACAACGCTTTCCGGGAGATCTGCTGTTCGATCTTGCCTACGCCGGCAGTCGCGGCGTCCATCTCTATGGAAATTACCTTGCGAATCAATTGCCTGACCAATATCTGGCGCTGGGCTCGCAACTGAATCAATTAGTGCCGAACCCGTTTTATCATAACCCTTTGATTACCACCGGCAATCTGAGTAATAGTCAAATTGCCAGGAGCCAACTGCTACTTCCTTATCCCCAATTTATCGGGGTTACCTTAGGGAATAGTTCTAACTTTGGGGCGTCTGATTACAACGCTCTACAGCTTAAGGTTGAAAGACGTTTTTCGCATGGATTCACCATCACGGGCGCCTATACCTGGTCGAAGCTCATGGATAACCTCCCGGCAACGACTACAGGCTTTCCAGGAGGTTCGTACGCGTCTGGAGGATTGCAGGACTATTACAATATCCATGCCGAGTGGGCGCCGGCCGTGTTCGACGTACCGCAATATCTCGCGGTCAACGGAATTTGGAGCCTGCCGTTCGGAAGTCAGAGAATGTTCCTCAACCGCGGTGGCATCACCAATATCCTGGTAGGGGGATGGCAGTTGAATGGAATAGGAACGGCGGCGACGGGCCCCCCTTTGCAGATCACAACAGCGACCAACACTTTGTTCAATAACGGAGGAACTCAGCGCGCCAACTGGAACGGTGTTAATCCTAAGATAGCCGGCGCGGAAGCTAACAAGATCAATGAGTACTTCAATGTAAGTGACTTTTCGGCCCCCCCGGCATTCACATACGGAAATACCGCCCGGACGCTCGGCTTCTTGCGCGCCCCCGGCATAGAGAACATTGACCTATCGGGTATCAAGACGACGCAAATTCGCGAAAACCTTCAATTCCAGCTTAGGGTGGAGGCATTCAATCTCTTTAATCGCGTCCAGTTTGGGCCGCCGAACACAGCTCTTGAAAGCGGAACAACGGGGGTAATTTCCAGTCAATTCAACCTTCCCCGTCAGATTCAGCTAGCAGGCAAATTTATCTGGTGATTGACTGCGTGTCCAAGCTGAACCCCGACAAAAACGCACGATTGGAGCGTGATGGTGTGGAAGGTGGCAGTACTGTTGTCAGCTAGCTAATAGGTCAAGCAGAAAAGTTGTGCGGAGGTGAATGCTCGGCGGGACCACTCGGAACGAAATCGTCGATCAAGGTTGGTGCGAAGTTAAAAGCACGTTAAACTCGGTTCTATGCCCACTATTGTCGAGGTTGCGAAGGTTGCTCGAGTCTCTGTCGCTACAGTTTCGAATGTGATTCGGGAGAGCAAGAAAGTCAGTCCCGAGCTACAGGAGCGGGTTCGGGCGGCAATTCGCGAATTGGATTATTACCCAAACGAGATAGCTCGTAGTCTCAAGGTAAAGCAGACTCGTATGCTGGGCATGGTACTCCCGGATATTACTAATCCGTTTTTTCCAGACGTCATTCGCGGAGCCGAAGACAACGCCTTTGAACGTGGTTACTTCTTGATGACCGCGAATACTGACGAGAAGATAGCGAGGGAGCGGCGGGTCATTTCCGCCCTCCGGTCTTACCGGGCGGACGGAATCTTGTTGGCGTCGGCGCCGGGCAGCGACGCAAGCCATATTCTCAGCACGATACAGGCCGGGGTTTCCGTAGTTTGTCTGGATAGGAGTGTCACATCCGTGAAGACGGATGCCGTACTCCTCGACAACGTGCGAGGGAGTAAGGAATGTGTGCGTCATTTGATCCAGGGTGGGCATCGCCGGATCGCGGTTATCACGGGCTCGTTGCAACTCCAGACCGGTCGCGAGCGCTTGCGTGGCTACGAGGAGGCACTGCACGAGACGGGAATCGACGTCCGGCAAGAGTTGATTTTCGAGGGGGACTTCCGCCAGGAGTCCGGGTATCGTTTGGGTAAAGAACTGCTGCTGCGCAGACGCATGAAGCCTACGGCCGTTCTTGTATGTAACGGAGTTATGACCGTCGGGGTACTTCAGGCGCTTGAAGAAATGAACTTGGAGTGTCCGGACGATCTTGCGCTGGCGACGTTCGATGATCTTGCGTTAGATCGCTCGTTTCATCCACACTTGACGGCAGTGGTGCAGCCAGGCTACGAAATCGGAGCGCGCGCTGCGACGATGTTGATGGACCGGATCGAGGGGAAAAGGGCCGGAGAGCCGGTGGTTGTGCGAATTGCGCCTACTCTGATCGTACGCGAGTCGACAAGAGGGAGCATGGCGCTTGCACGAACTCTATCTAAGGCCGGCCGGTAACGGCGAACGCGCCTTGAATGAGCACGCGTTTCACTAGTGCAGGGAAGGATGTTACCGCGACACCGGCAAACGTCCCGTTTCCCCCTGGACAAATACATTATGGGTCTGCTCAGTGGACGAGGTCGATAGATATCCCGAATTAGTCCAGAGTTCTAGACTGATCTCTGCACGAGGATGAATGGAGCGTCATGGCGGGTGAACATAAGATAGGAAGACGAGATTTTTTAAAGAATGCTGCCGGGGCCGTAGGAGCAACTACTCAAAAGGCTTACTGGCCCGGGCTCGAAAATGTGAACTTCGCCCTGGATAGTGGTCGGGAGAAACCGCCGGACACCTCGTATCCGCGCGTCTTCACTGGTCCACAACTGAAGATGATTGCCTTCCCGCTGGGTGGTGTTGCCGCCGGAAGCCTTGCACTGGGCGGGCGAGGACAACTCAGGGACTGGGAGATCTTCAACCGGCCCAACAAAGGGTTCTCTCCGCAATACGCGTTTCCCTCGATCTGGATTCAGATGGGAAATGCGAAGCCGGTGGCGCGCGTCCTCGAAGCGCGGATTCTTCCGCCGTATGAAGGCCAGGATGGCTTAGGCGCGAACAATGCGCCCGGGTTGAGCCGCGTCGCAACGGCTGAATTTACCGGGGAGTATCCGCTCGCGCACCTTCGGTTCGAAGACCCAAGCTTGGGGGTCAACATCGAACTCGATGCGTTCTCGCCCTTCATCCCACACGATCCGGACGCATCCGGACTGCCGGTTGCTATCTTGCGCTATCGCGTGAGCAATCCGGGGAGGATGAACGCAAAGGTCGGGATTTCGTTTTCCATCGACAATCCGGTAAAGATTCCGGCCGCCAGATCTGCAGCATCGCGTTTGGCGGAGGACTCCCGTATTAATGAATACCGCAAAGGGAACCGGCTCGAAGGTCTCTTAATGAGCAATCCGAGCCTGTCCGCAGACGATCCGATGCAGGGGAGTTTCGTCCTGGCATCCGTCTCCAGTCAAAATGCACGCGTCTCCTATTGGCGCGGCTGGCCTCAAGGGCGCTGGTGGAATTCCCCTATGCTGTTCTGGGATGCCTTCTCGCGGGATGGAGAATTGCTGGCTGAACCGGCACTGCGCAACGCGGTGGGCGCTCTCTGCCAACAGAACCGGATTCCCGCCGGCGGGTCCGCCGAGTACACATTCTTGTTGGCCTGGCATTTCCCCAATCGCACGCCGGATTGGTGTGGGTGGTCGGCTCCGCCGGGGCAGGGCCACACAATCATTGGCAACTACTATGCCACACGCTTCAAAAATGCCTGGGAGGTCGCGGACTACACCGCGACCAATCTTGGTTCGCTGGAATCGCGCACCCGCAGTTTTGCGAATGCATTCGCCGCGAGCACGCTGCCGGCAGCCGTCAAAGAAGCAGCGAGCGCCAATCTTTCCACGCTGGCTACGACCACTTGCTTCCGCACGGCAGATGGGGAATTTCACGGCTTTGAGGGCTCGGACGATCAAAGGGGATGCTGCTTCGGAAACTGTACCCACGTGTGGAATTACGAGACCGCCACTGCGTTTCTGTTTCCTTCCTATGCGCGCTCTCTACGCAAATCGGCGTTCGGATACAGCATGGATGAACAAGGCGGCATGCGGTTTCGCCAGCTTCTGCCGGACGGCAAAGAGAGATACAAAATCGCAGCTGCAGACGGACAGATGGGCCAGATCATGCACGCGTATCTGGATTGGAAGCTAAGCGGAGATCAGGCTTGGCTGAAGACAATGTGGCCCCTTGTCAAGAAGGGCATTGAGTTTGCCTGGATCCCCGGCGGTTGGGACGCGAACCGTGACGGAGTTCTCGACGGCGTTCAACATACGACATATGATGTCGAGTTCTATGGTCCAAATCCGCTGTGCGGAATTTACTACCTGGGCGCCTTACGCGCCGCGGAAGAGATGGCGAGAGCCTCCGGAGACAATTCATCTGCGAACGATTATCGAAGACTGTTCGAGCAGGGCAGCCGCTGGATTGACGCCAATCTCTTCCAGGATGAGTTTTACATTCAACAGGTTCGCGGTTTTCAACCGGACCAAATCGCACCTCAGCTTCGTAGCGGCATGGGGAGTGAGAATACGCAACAGCCGGAGTATCAAGTAGGCGGAGGTTGCCTGATCGATCAACTGCTCGGGCAATATCTTGCGCACGTGGCCGGTCTGGGCCCGCTGGTTTCCCAGGAGCATGTACGTCAAACGCTGCATGCAATCTATCGTTACAACTATAAACGCACCTTGGTCGACCATGACGCTGTCGAGCGCATCTACGCGCTCAACGATGAAGCTGCAGTACTGGTCTGCGACTATGGTAAAGGCGAACGTCCTCACATTCCCTTTCCCTACTACGCCGAAGCATGGACAGGCCTAGAGCATTCGACCGCTGCGTTGATGTTCTATTCGGGCATGGTTCCCCAGGGCGTGGAGTACGTCGAGAATCTTCGCGCCCGTTACGACGGCGTCAAACGCAACCCCTGGGATGAGGCCGAGTGTGGCCATCACTATGCCCGGGCGATGTCCTCGTGGTCAAGCGTTGTAGCTCTCAGCGGATTCCGCTATGAAGGGGATAGCGCCCATGTCATCGTGCTACCGCCAGTCCAGGCCAATAACTTCCGTTGTTTCTGGGCTACAGGGACAGGATGGGGCACATACGAGTTGCGTCGCGCTGCGCAAGGCGGAGTCCACTTGAGCCTTCAGGTCCTTGCCGGAACCCTGCCGTGTAGATCCTGCACCCTTGCCGGCTCCGGCGTTCGAGCCTTGGCGCACGTCGGTTCAAGTAACCACCCGGCCCGTGCAGAAAAGAGCAATGCGGGGCAGACGATCGTGCACTTTGCTGATTTGATTCAGTTGCGCGAGGGTGATCAGCTTAGGATGGAGGTTGTATGAACGCAGCCGGGTCTCTGCGGGTTCCCCAGCCAGAACCCCAAGCAAAGCCCTGGATAGTACTGGTCGGAGGATTTCTTGGCGCGGGCAAGACGACCTTGATCCTCTCCGCAATTCGAGAGCTTGAGCGCCGCGGCCTGCCTCCTGCTCCTCCTGATCTCAACCTCTATAAAGGAGCGCCATCGAACAGGCTCGGTTCTTTGGGCGGCGTCGATTGCTCTTCGAGGAGTTCGGGAGAATCATTGCGAACATTTCCTATCCGTTTGTCGATTTCCCAGGCTGTCATGTGGTCGGCCTCATATGGTCGAAGCAGGTCCATAGGTACCAACTGAGAGCCGGCAGTAGACTTTGGCAAGCCGAAAGCTCGGCGAACTTGCCAACCCCCGTTTTCGAGCAGTTCGCTCTTCTACCGTTTAACGTGTGATCCTAGCTCTGTGTTCAGTCGCAGGAGTGATAGGCGGATATTATCAAGCACGTCCGGCAGAGGTGGACGCTTATGCGCACCATAACCCTTGAAGAACATTTTGCGAGTCCCGGATTCCTCGATGGTCCTGGGCGAGGACTCAAAGCACAAGCTTTAAAGTTCGGCAGTTCAGCTGCCAAGCTGCTTGAACAGCTCTGCGACCTTGGCGACAAGAGGATCGCGGAAATGGATGCTGCTTGCATCGACATGCAAATACTGTCGCTCACTTCCCCGGGCGCAGAGCAGCTCGAAGCTGCTGAGGCTTCGGCGTTTGCCCGCGAAACGAATGATTACCTTGCGGATGCTCTGCGGAGCCATCCGACTCGTTTCGGCGCATTTGCCACGCTGCCGACCGCAGACCCCAATGCAGCGGCCGCCGAACTGGATCGTACGATCAATGATTATGGCTTCAAGGGAGCGCTCATCAATGGTCATATCCAAGGCCGCTATCTCGATGACAAATTTTTCTGGCCTATTTTCGAGCGTGCGGAAGCACTCAAGGTCCCCATTTATCTCCATCCGACCCAACCTCCTAACGCAGTGATCGAGGCGTCGTACGGTGGATTTACACCGACAGTGACGGATATGCTCGCCGGTGCGGGTTGGGGTTGGCACATCGAAACAGCGCTCCACGTGATCCGTATTATCCTGGGTGGAACATTTGACCGGCATCCGAGATTGCAACTCGTGGTCGGCCACATGGGCGAAACGCTTCCGTTCATGTTACAACGACTTGATGTCATGCCGATGGCAATGACAAAACTCAACCGCCCGATCAGTTCTTACCTACGAGAAAATATCCACTATACGTTCAGCGGGTTTAACTACACGCCGACATTTCTAGACCTATTGCTTGAAGTCGGTGTCGATCGGATTATGTTCTCGGCTGACTATCCCTATGCATCCATGACCCAAGCGCGTGCATTCTTGGACCGACTCCCGGTCAGCACTGCTGACCGGGAGCGGATCGCACACGGCAACGCGGAGCGTCTTTTTGGATTGTGAAATAACGTACTGCTTTCATCTAAGAACGTTGGCTCTACCAAAGGTGAGTGTTGCGCCGGGCTCCGATAAGGTCAGCACATCAAGGTGAAATGCCAGAAAGTCCCCTTTCCGGTAACTTGATCTCGGCTTTACAGCCGGGAGTTGAAGTTGCTCAAACCCGCGTTCATCAGGACCCTCGTCATGCGAGTCAGTTTTTCAAAGACTCGATTACTCCTGTTTGCAGACCACCCGCCCAACTGACCACAAGCGCGCTTGTTGTTACTGATTCGCGTCAATACGTCTGCGGCACTATGAATTATCCGAAAGCTCGATCGTAGTCAGTTACAGAGCACGATCTCTGCCTGCAATTCCATCGCTTAGGCGAGGTTCCGCTTATAGAGTGCGGTGAGTTCCGCCCACGCTCGCTCTGCTCCTACCTCGTTGTAGACCTGACTGCCGCGCACCGTCCAGCCGTGATTGCAGCCCTCGTAGACCTCAACCTTTGCCTTCAGATGCGCTGCCGCAAAGGCCTCCTTTAGTTTGTCCTTGGCAGCAGGGTCGCGCTTGTCGTCATTGTCTGCCACCGCACAGAGAATCTCGGCCTTCATCTTCGGGATCAGCAGGTGGGGGCTGTCCGGCTTGTCGGTCACCAGCCCACCGCCGTGAAAGGTAGCAGCCGCGCCGACGCGATCGGGTGCGGTGGCTGCAGTGCGAAAGGTCAGCGGCCCGCCCATGCAGTACCCCTGGACACCCATCTTTTTCTTCCTGTCTGTTTGCGGCTGCGCGTCGAGAAAGGTGACGTACGATTTTGCGTCGCTGATGTTAGCATCGGCTGTCAATGCCGCTGCCATCGGCATCACCTTGGCGCGGTCTTCCGGCTTGCTGAAGTCAAACGAACCATCGACCACCGGCGCCTTTGCATTACGGTAGAACGGATTCGGCACCAGGACCACGTAGCCTTCGGCGGCGAGCCTTTGACCTATCTCGCGGAACACCGGCCTCAGCCCAAGAATGTCGGTCCACACCAGGACTGCCGGCCAGCTTCCCCTGCCCTCGGGATAGAAGAGCGCGGAGTCGGCAACACCACTCGCCATGGGCACATCTACGTCCTTTTGAACCACTTTTACCTGTGCCGCGGCCACCGAAGAACTCAGCATAATGGTCGCTGCCGCTCCAAGTCCAAAGGCTCTCCGCGAAACAGTGGGATCATGGATAAGACCCTGGTGAATCAAGTCATCGCACATAGATTAGCTCTCTCCTATTCCTGGATATGAAGTATTGCGGAAGTGTGGCCCATTGTCGATCCCGTATAGCCGGCTTCTCTGCCAGCGGGCTGATCGGCGTGGGTTAGCGCTTTGAGGCATGACCTTTCCATGAGCTGCCTGAAAAGTCTTAGTGCTGTATCTGAAGCGCCCCGAGTGCAAAGGGGTGGCTGAGGTGCTATGCGGGGGCGCTTCAGATACAGCGACTTGAAGGAAGCCGCCCTTTGCGTGAGCCTATGGGTTTTGTATGTGGTTGAGCAGGTGCGGATGATTTGGAAAGTTCCGGTTAACGGCTGTGTGCGGTAGTTGCAGCGAGAGAAAGTGCAGAGAAGAGCGGTGCCGGGTTGCTCGGTAGTGGTGTAGGTGAGGGTCAGCGAAGCAGTCTGAGTGGAGTGAGACACAGAGTCTCTGTACGTGCCGGAGCGCGAGGATGAGTCGATGCTGTGGTTGCGGGTTCATGCGGCGTACTCGTGGCGAGGCGGGGAACGAAGCAGGAGTTGAGCCGGGGAGAACCGTTCGACGACATGCATGGTTCCGCCGCAAACCGGGCAGTTCCAGAGGGAGTGAGGATGGTCCGCTGCAGGCGATGTGGTCGAAGTTGAGATCGCGGCTGAACTATGGAGCAAGCCGAAGCAGAGCGGCAGGAGAATAGCGCGTTGCCGGTTGGCAAGGAAGCCGAAGTTGCGGATGCGGACGAAGCCGCGTGGAAGCAGATGCAGGAGGAAGCGGCGCAGGAACTCATCGACGGGTAGCGCCGTGACGCGCTTCTTGTTGCCGTGGGCGGAGTCTCTCCAGCGGAAGGTGACGTTGCCATCGGAGAGGGCGACGAGTCTGTGATTGGCGATGGCGACACGGTGGGTGTAGGCACCTAGATAGCGCAGCGCGTGTTCCGGTCCGCCGAAGGGCCGTTTGGAGTAAACGACCCAATCGTGACGGAACAAGAGTCGGAGCCAGGAGGCAAAGGTCTGCGGTTCTCCAAGTGGCGAGAGATTGCCGTGGAACTGGAGGGCGCCCTCATGGAAGGCAGTTTTAAGTCCGGCGACGAACTTGCCGCGGAAGACACGACTGAGCACCTTGATGGGAAGGAAGAAGGAGCGGCGGGAGGAGATCCAACTGGAATGATCCGGAGCGAGACCGCCGGCGGCGAGCACGCAGTGGACATGGGGTGATGTTGCAGTCGTTGGTCCCAGGTATGGAGCACGCTGAAGATGCCGATCTCTGCCCCGAGGTGACGAGGATCGCGAGCAATCTCGAGCAAGGTCTCGGCACTGGCATGAAACAGCAGATTGTAGATCAGCCGTTTGTTCTGTAATGCGAGCGGGGCCAGTTCCCGCGGCAG
>CAVZEH010000003.1:0-732135 GCA_963774255.1 uncultured Acidobacteriaceae bacterium | reverse complement strand
GAATATTTGGCGGCCTGTGCAGTTTACATAGGTGAGCGCAACGCCCGGGCCTCTCGCCCAACACGGATGCGCCACCGGAGGGAAGCACATGTCGAAGTACATTGAAAAGAATCTCGATCAAGATGGAGTGGATCGTCGCGGTTTCCTGAAGTGCATGGCATGGGCCGGCACGGGCACCCTGTGTTTGCTGCAGGGTGGCGTCTTAAAATCATTCGCCCTGGGTGACGTGTTGCAACACAAGGTAGAGCACCTCACCGGCGATCTCAGCTTCGTGCAGATCAGCGATAGCCACATCGGCTTCAATAAAGCGGCCAACCCGGATGTAACGGCGACCCTGCGCGAAGCCATTCTCAAGGTTAACGCGCTGCCGACGCCCCCGTCGTTCGTTCTTCATACGGGCGACCTGTCGCAACTGTCAAAACCTGAAGAATTCGATACCTTGGCCGAATCGTTGAAGAGCCTGAAGACCGGCCACATTTATTACGTTCCCGGCGAGCACGACGTGCTCAACGATAACGGCGAAATCTTTCGCGAACGCTTCGGCAAAGGGACGCAAGGCGATGGCTGGTACAGCTTCGATCAGAAAGGAGCGCATTTCATTGGCTTGGTCAATGTAATGAACCTCAAAGGCAGGCGGCCTCGGGACCCTCGGCAACGATCAGCTTAAATGGCTGGAGATGGACCTTGCCAAATTGAAGAGCAGCACGCCCATCGTTGTTTTCGCACATATCCCGCTCTGGTGGTTCTATCCGCAATGGGGCTGGGGCACCGATGATAGCGAACAAGCACTTTCCTACTTAAAGAGGTTTGGGTCCGTTACAGTCTTGAACGGACACATTCATCAGACGATGCAGAAGATCGAGGGCAATATTGCGTTTCACACGGCGTCCTCGACAGCTTTCCCCCAACCGGCGCCGGGCCAGGCCGCTTCTCCGGGCCCAATGAAAGTGCCAGCCGATAAACTGCGCGGTCTGTTAGGTGTCACGAATGTGAACCTTGTTCGCGGCAAGCACACGTTGTCTGTTGTCGATTCAACACTTCAAGTGTAAGGAGATTTATAATGCAACGCTGGACAATACTACAAAGCAAGACTTCCCGGATCCTTGGAACCGGGATATCGGGAGCTGCGGCCGTTCTTTCACCGTGTTCGCGAGCGGCGTTGTGCCGCCGCGTTCCGTCGCCGCAGCTCAGGATCAGTCTGCCACAAATGTCGTGACCATCGACAACTTCACCTTCGCACCAATGGAGCTGACGGTACCTGCGGGTGCGCAAGTCACTTGGATCAACAAGGACGACGTGCCACATACAGTTGTAAGCGTCGATCACAAGTTCAAATCGCGAGCGCTTGATACCGACGGGAAATTCTCGTACACGTTCCAGGATCCGGGCACATATGAATACTTCTGCTCGGTGCACCCGAAGATGACCGCCAAAATCATCGTCAAGAAGGCCCAGCCGTGAACCCATATAGCATCCACCAGGCGCTGTTGGCAAAACATGGGCAACATGTAGTGCTTATCCACTTCCCCATCGGCCTGTTTATGGCCGGTGTGGCATTCGACTTCGGCGCGTACTGGACCGGGCGCCGCGCCCTCTCCGTGACGGCCTATTACAATTTCCTCGTCGCTGCGCTTTCGACGCCGCTGGTTGTGGCGACCGGCCTGATTGCGTGGCAATTCCAAATCTCGAGGGGCAAAAACTCAAGGGAATATTGCTGCAACATCTCATGCTCGGCGTTGCCTCGAGCTTGGCGATCTGTATCGTCTGGTACGCGCACTTCCGACTTCGTCGTACGCCGCAGCAAACATTGCCCACATATCGTCTGCCTATCGAATGTCTGGCTACCGTGCTCCTCTCGCGCTCACGGCACACTTAGGCGGATATCTAAGCGGGGTGAACATTCCAAGTTAGATCACCACTTGTGACCGGCTGATAGGAGAGTAGGCCCGATCGGCTTCGTGGCTTTACTCATTAGTCACCGACAGACTGCCTGCGCCGTAACCACTCCAAATATACCCCTCACAATGCGTGCGCACCTGCGCAGCCGAATTTCAGTTGCGCATGGCGAGTGACTGTTTAGCAACCGTACGCGGTCTTTGCGTTTCTTTCCGTCATTTCCCGAAGGGAATCTGCTTTCCGCATTCGGACTCGGGCACAAAAGATCGACTCATTGAGCGAGTAAGCCCGACATGGGACGATCTATTCGCGATGCTCTAGAAATCGCGGTCGCCGTCCCAATCATCCCGTTTGATATTCAGGTCACAGGATGCTAAAGCACCCCGGCCTCGCGACGCCGAATCATTTCCTTCTCCACGACATACCGTGATGACCACCGGTAGCCGCATGTGTCATCTCGTGCGACAACGTGTCTGGGTCGCTTTCCTCATCGCACAGCCGACGTTGAATTTCTATGAGCCTTCCTAATTACACCGGGAGGATTCGCGCAACCAAGTGCGACCCGGGACGGCGCAGATCGCATAGCCAGCAACAACCGGCCGCGCGGAAATGCTGAGCATCGAACTTCTTGAAAAGCGCACGAAGCCATCCTCCGTCTGCAATGAGTCCTCATCCACGCTTGCGCCGCCTCCGCAGTCGGCCAAAGGCGAGCACTCCAGAACTCGCAGCTTGCGCAGCTGAACTTCAGTTGCATTGGCGGATAACTGGATCGCAACCGCCACGGTCTGGTTTTGCTCTGGCATCTCCAAGACCCCACCGGGGATCGGGCACATCAGTCCCAATAAAAGTGGAATCCATTATTTGCACCCGTGGCCCCAGTGCCGCTGTGAGGATCTTAATCCATGGAATAAACGTTACCCAACTCAGTTCTCATAAGTGCGAAACATTGCGCACGTGTTGAGAATGATTGTTGAAACGGATATCAAGCATTACTCTTGCGGAATCAGAGCTCCAGAGCCGCACGGATCAGCAACGAGAACTGAAACGTTAAGAGGAGAATTTATGAAGAAGTATGCAAGAATTCTAGTCGCAGTTACTTTTCTTCTTGGGCTGGGTGTGGCTGCCAACGCGGAGACCCGGGCCGAAGTCGTTGTAACTCTACCTTTTCAGTTTGTCGTCGGTGGAACAGACAACACTCCCCGCAGGCGAATACACGGTGAGTCGTTTGTCGGATCAGGTATACGGCCCATTGATGTTCACTAGCTATGACACTCGTACCAGTGTGTTTGTGAACCCTAACGAGGTCGAAAGCGTGCCTGCCAACAAGATCCAGGTAACTTTCCAACAGGTTGGGGAACACTACTTGCTCAGCAGCATTCAGTCAGCAGATTACATCTATAACATCGCCGTATCCCATTCGGCTGTCATGGCGGCTGCCGCGAAACCGCAAGACTACATCTCTGTTTCAAGCGGTTCCGGAAGCAACTAGACGTCTGTCTCTCCGCTCATAGGCTCCAACACACTCGTGTAGCGTTGTTCTGCTGCAACACGAGAGCTGGTGCTAGCTATTACAGGGCTCACTGCATAACAGTCCAGGACACCCTCCCTACCAGGGAGGGCTTGGACCTTGAATGAAGGTGAGCGTTCAAAAGTTAAGAGGTGTCTGTGCAATTGGTGGGCTACATCGCAAGCTGATGAGCCTAAGTCGGGGGAGACCACACCTAACCCTCCCACGAATGAGTCAGCCTGACCGTCTCTGCTCTTTGTTCGGCAGAGGTATATCGCTTAGACCAGAGACCTAACCGGAAGCAGGAGCAGGCTTGATAAACAATGGATCAGCGGTTAGTCTTCTATGTGGACGACAATCCCAAGGCGCAGGGAATCCTGACGTTTGCGTTGGAATGGGCTGAATACAAGGTGGTAACTGACTGCACTGGTGAGGCGTTGGAACGGATGAAACAAACCCCATCCGACCTGGTGTTGCTGGCTTATCGAGTGTCCCGTGGCTCCAAACTCTCTCGGAAAACCAAGCAGCTAAATCCTGACGTTCCCATCGTACTTGTCTCTGGCCACACGGTCTTGGCCTCAGGGCAATCGGCGTATGTGAATGCTTACGTAGGCAAGGGTACGCATTCTACTTTTTGAAGACCTGCGTCATGAGCTGCGCCTGAACCTGATTCAACTGCTTCAGGGTTGCCTCCAAGGTCTGCCGGTCTTCATACGAGGCTTCGCTGAGGATGTCCTGGAGGCGAAAAGAGGTGCGCTGCATGAGCAATTCGGCATCTTTCAACTTCTTGCTGTTATCGGCAACGCCCATATGGATTTCTCTGCATACTGTTGCACCAGCTTGAGGGTCTCCGAGCCTGTCCGGAATCACCGGAATTGAGCTGGTGGCCGGCGAGGTCCGTCATCTGGCTGACGAGCTTGGCATAGAGAAAGCATCTGTCTCTGGGCTGGGCTTGATCCGCCTTGGCCTGAAGGGCGGCAAGTGCAGTTGGGCTGTCGTCCAGGCCCGAGGCGGAAGCATAGGCACAAATCAACGACAGGGTGGAGATGACGACAGCAGTGGCCACAAACCGCAGCTCGCACTTCACAAACATCCTGCCTCATCGAGATATAAATCTTCCAAACCGATGCGTGATGCACGCCTTATGAGGGCGCGCAGTCGCGCAATAAGCTCTCGCGAACTGAACGGTACGGTCACATAGTCGTCGGCACCCGCTTCCAGCAGAAGTACTTTCTCCATAACCTCCGAGCTGGCACCAAGAATTACAAGGGGCAGACCGGGAATTAAATTCGCAATTGTTTTGCAAAGATCGCGCCCCGAAGGGTCCTGGGTGCTGTAGATCAACGATCACAGCCGAGGGCCGTCTTTGGCGAAGCATCTCCAGACCAGCGAGGCCCTCTGGGACCAGATCGACCTCATAGCCTTCCGAGGAGAAGAGCTCCTGCAGAGTCCTTTGCAAATGACCATTGCCTTCCATGATCACAATTCGATTCAGGATGGTGGGTCGGAGTTCCGGCATAGGGCTGTTCATGGTTGCTGCCAAGGTGTTTTCTACAAGTTTCTGCCGTTGATCTACCTGTTTATCACAGCACTGCTTCATCGAGGATCTGTTCCTCGTGTACTTACGGAGCTGGAAACGCAGTTTCCCGGCGTGGCCCGGAAGAAAGTCATCTTGACCGACCCTTCCGAGGCATTGAGAATCTCGCTCACGTTTCGCAGCTTAAGGCCCTCAAAATGCTTCAACTCGAACACCAAGCGCTCGCTCGGCGTAAGTCTATCGAGAGCCCGTAGGATGTGCGCATTCCACTCCTGATCTGATAGTTGGTGCTCGGGGTTGTTACCTGCTCTGTTGTCCGAGAGTTGGTCCAGAAAGTCGTCATCGCTGACCTCTATCCCGCCATTCTTTTTACGGGCTCGATTCCTCCGCAGGTGATCCAGGCAGACGTTGGTGACAATGCTGTAAATCCAGGTAGTGAAAGAGCACTCGAACCGGAAGCCATCCAGCTTCTTGTAAACTCTTAGAAATGTCTCTTGATGGATGTCCTGAGCATCGCTCTCCGACCCAGTGAGCCGCAACGCGAGCCGTAACACTGTTTGATCGTAGGTATGCACTAACTGCGCGAAAGCGGCCTGGTTGCCGCTTTGCGCCTCACGAACCAAGGAACTATCGTGGATATGAGATATGCTCTCCATTGCCATTCTCCGAGGACTCTCTATCATCGCCAGCACGCGCGTTAGGAGTTCCGACGAGCCATTCCAGACCACGTGTCGCAGGCCAGTTCGGCTTTGAGCGCCTTAGGTTTCCTGTAGCAGATTCTCAATAATAGGGGTCAGCCGCAAGGGATTGCCAGCTCCTTAAAACGACCCCGGTGGCAATGCATCTGCGGCACCTACGTAGCAGTAAACTGCGCGGCACGCGTTTTATTCACTCCATTCTTGAAAAAAGTCAGCCTGTGGAGAAATCGGTTGGAATAAAACTGTGGCCCACAAGTTCTGCAAGGTGAGAGCGGGTGATCGTTTGCACAGACTAGAAATAGAGGAGCAGAAATGATCAGGGTGAGGACGAGTAAGAGTAGCCGGAGAAGGACTGACTGGATTTTTTGTTTAGCAGCCTGGACGATGACAGCTTTGATTAGTTTTCAGGCACCGCCACCGGGAGTGGCCGCCGCAAGAAAGGCCGAGGTCAAGATCGATAACTTCAGCTTCTCGCCGGCGGCACTCACGGTGAAGGCCGGCACGCAGATCACCAAACGGCGATGACATTCCCCATACTGTGGTCAGCAACTGGCCCACACTTAAGTCCAAAGTGCTCGCTACAGGCGAGAAGTTCACGTTTAGGGCGGACAAGCCCGGCACCTACTCGTACTTCTGTTCGATTCATCCGAATATGACCGGCAAAGTGGTTGTAGAGTAGGCGGAAAGATGCTGGCGACTTGCTCCGATGATGGCCAACTCTTACGCCCTGCTTTACCGGACTTACGTCTCACTTAAGAAAGTCTACAACCGAAGGCGTGTTGCGACGATGGCCCGGCACAGGACGAGGTCTCGACCAACTGAAACGACGGGTCGGACGGCACTTCCTTCCCAAGGTGCAGGTTTGGTGCGGATTCAATCCGGCTTATCTCAGGGAATGTGGATGCATCTCCGCCTTCCTCGGGAAGCGCTCCTTTGGCGTGGGGAGCATGAACCCGAGGTGCAGAATGCGATCTTGGCCAAGGTTGGGCCGGGTGCGGTTGTCTATGACATCGCGGCTCACGTGGGAACGATGGCTCTCGGGGCAGCTCTGCTTCTGCGTGACTTGGGCCTGGCGATGGAGACTTCTCGTCCCGTATTCCCCGAGACTCTTGTCCGGACAGAGTGCCAGACTTCCGTGCCTAGCCCTTGTACGGAACGATTGCAGCACACGTTTGTCGTGCGGTTCGGAACCTGTGAGATTTCTCTCCAGCCGGGCGAGGTACGCAAAGGGGTGTGAAAATCAGAATCCAGCAGCAGCCGCTGAAACTGCTGGAGGTGTTGCTAGAGCGTCCGGCGGAAGTTGTCAACGATGGGAACTGCGCTGCCGAGTCGCGCCCTTGTACAAGCCAGCTTATTATTACGAACTGGCTTGTGCGTAGGCGCGCCGCGCTGGTGTTTTATAGCAGAGACGCATCTGCGACCAACTGAATAGAGATTAGGTTTGCCGCACGGCCTCATCAGCCTCTGCTGCAATGTGGTTGACTACATTCAAGAACTCCTTGGATTGGCCAAAGAAGAGCCCGTCGGCGGTAAAGCTTGCGATCGTAGCCACGGCGCCGCCAAACTTGTCGGTCAGAGGGCGAATTACGGAACAGTGAGGAAGACCGGGGCTAATGAACTCGCACGGAACAGGGAAGATCAGGCTGGGTTGGACGAGTGCACCCAAGGGGCTGGCGAAAAAGTCAGGGAACGTCAGCCCGTTGTCCGTGACGGGAGCAACAGGGGCCTGGACTCCATTGCCCGCAAAATCGACCCATTCCAGGAAGTGGGCAACTTCGTCTCCGCCGATGCCGAAGATGATCTCAAGGAGCTCCGCGCTCGAGGCTTTCTGCCCCATAGACGCGTAGAGGCTGGCGCCGCCTTGCTCGATGTATCCGAAGTGGAAGGCTGCAATGTTAGCGATCACCTGAATGTGGGCGACGGAGCCATTGAGATCCGCATCAGTGATGGGGATGGCGGTGCGGTTGTTGATGGTAACGGCTTGCGGAAACGTGGCGCCAAAGTCCGGGTTTGTTTTGCTGCGATAGCGGATGAACCAGCTGGTGTCGACGTTGAGGTGCTGGAGGCAGGTGAGGCGGCCGATGTTGTCCGCTCCGGTTGCCGTGCTGCCTTGCAGGGTGCGGAACTCGTCGAAGTTGACCGGGCGTTCCCCCTTGGATTCCAGGTATTCGTTGAGGAAGGTGGCGTGGCTAACTTCGTCAAGGGTGTTGCTGGTGATGTATTGCGGGCCATCGGAATCGAGGTTCGACAGGGCAGCCTGATAGCTGTTCAACTGTTGGTTCGGGGCTACCTCAATGGGCGGGTTATCGCCGATACCACCTAGTTCCGCATACTGTGTCCAAAGGTCTGCTTCGATGAGTTCGGCAGCAGCCAGCATACGCAGGATCGCTACGTCTCCTTTGGTTAGGCTGCTGCTTTGACCGAACGCTGGCTTGAGACTACCTATCAAACCCGCGCCTACAGAGGCTGCACTTCCAGCCAGCATTCCAGTTTTTAGAAACGACCGGCGATTCACCGGACGATTGATCGAACCGTCTGAATTCTGCATAGCACTCCTTTAAATCCGCTGTCAGTTTCGTTTTTGACTTCGCAGAGGGCAGCCCCAGTGCAGTCACCTTCAGCTGCTCGCCACACCGCTTACATGATCTTCCTGTCGAGTAGTTGGCACTCCGATCGAATTGGCAGTTACGTGCTGCCACCTAATCATGAGAACTGATAAGAGACGCTTTTATTCCATGGTTGCCGCAAAGTTTAGATATGCCGCTGCCGTCTGACTTGATCTGCCCGTCCGTCCTTGCGTCCGGTACGTTGGAATAAATACCGGGCAGCTTAGTTCTCATAGGTGTGGAACAGTGCAGTGTTCTGAGAATGATTGTTGAACCGGATGCTAAGCGCCTCTCTTTGCGGAATCAAAGCTTGAGCGCCGGACAGATCAGCAACAAGAATGCAAATGCCAAGAGGAGAATTTATGAAGAAGTATGCAAGAATTCTGGTCGCAGTCCTCGAATAAATCACGGCCAATGCCGTTAGCACTAACACAGTGCAGGCGTTCGCTAACGTCGAGTGCGCAAGAAGAACAAAACCTCATGCTGGTAGGTAAAGACGCCTGGCTCTCGCGAAAGCCAGCCGACCTCAGTTGTCCAAAACCTGCGGTGTCAGGTACAGGTTAGGTTCTAGTGGTCGTCAGACAGTAGTGGTATGGAAACCTATGTCACATATTTCAGATATTTTCACCGGAATTGCCTTTGTTATACTGGCCGCCGCCAACGTAGTGGTGATGCTGGAGGCCTCCCGGCCCTCGCGTAAGTTAACGACGAGAAACCGCTTAGTCGCGTTTCACAGAGTGGGCGGTTACTTATTTGTGATCCTATTCTGCATCATGGCCTACAGTATGAGTCAGAAACTAAGTGGCTCGGGGATAACAGGTGATCTACCTGCCTACCTGGTTCTGCACATTGCGCTTGTGTTCGTGCTCCTGCCTCTGCTTCTGCTGAAGATATTGATCGCGCGCCGCTACAAGCAGAGCCATTCGTCGCTAAAGGCACTAGGAATAACGATCTTCGTGATTTCGTTCCTGCTCGTGGCCATCCCCGTGTTCTCAGAACTTCTTCGTTCTGCGGGCCCAGGAAGGTTCGGGTTATGGCTGACGACCCGCCTGGTTATTGCGGTTTGCCTGGTCCAGTGCGCCTCGGTTTTTAGAAAGAGGAAGCAGTCACGTGCTTCCGTGGAGTCATCGCGTATTCCAGAGATTCCCACGCCGGCAACCCCAACCACCGATCACAAGAACGGAAATAGCCCGATGACTCTTCTGTTAGTACAGACTGAGCAGCAAACGCACGATACCAGGACGCTGCGCTTCCAGCTCCCAAAAGAAAAACGGTTTTGCGCTAAGCCCGGGCAGTTTCTGACGTTCCAGTGGACGGTTGATGGCCAACGAGTACCGCGGTCTTACACCATTTCCTCCTCGCCGGTTCACGAGAACTATGTGGAGATCACGCCCAAGCGCATGGAAAATGGCTGTGTATCTCTTTTTCTCAATGAGCAGGCGAAGCCGGGTCTCGTGGTGGAGGCAAGCGGGCCGTACGGCCAGTTTTACTTTGACGAGACACTCCACAAAAGCATAGTTCTCATTGCGGCGGGAAGCGGGATCACACCCATGATCTCGATGCTGTCCTATATCGACGATCTCAAATTGGCTAATCCCGTCTCGCTCCTATATTGTGTGCGCACCCGTGCGGACATCATTTTCCAGGACGAGCTGGTGCGACTGGGAAGGTCTCTTCCCCACTTCACGTATGAGGTTTGCCTGTCGCGGCCGGATCCAAACTGGAAGGGGCACAGCGGGCGCCTTACTGAGGAAATTGTCTCTCAGCACATGGCCAATCTGGATTCTCCCACTTTTTTTCTCTGCGGTCCGAAAGGATTCATGGACAGTGCGCACCAGATTCTGTCGACTCTGCGCATAAACGAGGACCGGATTCTTCAGGAGAGTTTTGGGGGAGGGGAACGCTCCAAAGAGCCTCGTCCAGGGGAGGCGCACGGGGTTGAAACCGTCGTGTTTATTCAGTCGGGGAAAGTTTGTGAAACCTCCGCCGGGAGCACTCTGCTGGATCTGGCGGAGAAAAACGGGGTGCAGATACCGTATGGCTGCCGCCAGGGTTTGTGCGGTGCGTGCGCTACGCGAGTCGTAAGCGGCACCGTTCAAATGGACGTCGAGGTCGGGCTCACGGTGGAGCAGAAAAATGCTGGATATGTGCTGCCTTGTGTTAGCCGGGCCAAGGGAACGGTTGTAGTGGCGGCTTAACCTGGTTCCCCGCCGCGATTAGAGACGACTATCGCTCGCAAGGTACTTCTCATGGGGCAGGAACGCCCTGTGGCACTCAGCGACGATGCAATTATGAAGTCGGCTTGGAGAAACCAGCCGTTCCACTCTCAAAGACATTCAAGTTTTCCGGGCTGACGTGCGACGTCCGCCTCATTCGAGCGCGCAGACGATCAATAAGTGCCCTTGGACTGAACGGTATGGTCCGCCAAGGTGATGCCGCAGAATTTCACTGCATTAGGGAGTGTTAACACTATGCACCATACTTCTTGACTTGCGAGTGGGGTGGATCGGACCGACTGAAATGATTGCTCCCTCCGGAATGGCAAAAGGAATCGTGATCTTGAACAAAGTTCCGGTTTCATTTCTCCCATCAAGGTAGATCTCCCCGCCATGATCCTCGACAATCTTCTTCGCTATCGCCAGGCCCAGTCCGCTGCCCTCGGCCTTTCCGTAGCTCACGAAGGGTTCGAAAATGGAGTCCTGTATCGCCGGGGGAATGCCGGGGCCGTTGTCCCAGACGCCAATTTGCAAGCAGGCTCGATCTCCGGTGGTGGTGATGACGATCTGCCCCGAGTGGGGCGAAACCGCCTCGCAAGCATTCAGGACGAGATTGGCGACCACCCGTTCGAGACGGTTGGAATCGAACCAGCCCACGGCCGTCCCTTCATGATGATGCTTGATAGTGATGCGGCGGAACTCCCGTTTCACACTGGTCATCCGGATCGCCCGCTCGACGGTGTCAACGATCTTTCGTGCGCCGGGCCGAAGTGAGTCACGCCCCCTGGAGCACTCCAACAAAGAGGAGACCAACTCATTCATCCGGTCGACGGAGCAACGGATTTCGTGGTAAAGCTCGTTCCTTTCCATCTCGCTGATATTTGGCTGGGTGAGAAATTCCGCATTTGCCAGGATGGCGGTCAAGGGATGGCGAAGATCGTGGGAAACGTGGGCGACCATCCTGCTTACGGCGGAAAGTGGCTCCAGAATTGGTAGATCCAATGGTATGCTCCGCAACGATTCAGCCGGCAATAACCGCCGCTTACACACAGCCCGCTCCAGCATTGAAACCCCCTCCCATCCGCGATTGCCGAAGTTCAGCAAGGGAAGGGCCTTTGCTGCTTCGGCATCGCGATGCACCCCTTTGAGGGGCGCCTCAAGAAACGGAAATTTATGTAGTGCGGCGGGAGACCGGCAAGGAGTAGATGGTGCAAGTCCATTACGGTGAAGGTGTAGCGAACCACACCGACCCCGAGTCATGCGCAGCATACCATGAGGTGTGCGGCGAAGCGTTGACAGGGGAGCGTGCAGGCCAGCCATTGAGCCACGAAATATTTCTCATCCAGGACGCCGACATGGTTACCTACACGGAAGGCAAAACGGACGGGTGCGACATCGCGAGTGCCCGAACGGTCCTGCGTGGTCGGAGACCCTGGCATGCACGGACGCTCTTTGCTTGGGAACCGGGAGATCTCCAGTTTGGCCATTCGCAGTCAAGGAGTGGTCCGTGTCGGGAAGGCGAGGAGCCGTAGCCGATGATGAACGAACTGGAGAAGTCAGACCCTTCCATAGTAGCTGCGAAGCTGGCGAACAAGTCCGGAGGATCGGACACGGAGTCGGTGGAGCCAAGGGGAGGGGCCAAGGGGAACACGCCCGAGCCGCACACACACCGGACACAGAGCCGGGAGAGCGTGTCACCGGGGCTTGAGCGTGTACGAGAGCGAGCAAGGCAAGGGAAGAAGGAACGGTTCACCGCTCTACTTCACCACGTGACGGTCGATCTTCTGCGAACGTCGTATCTCAGGCTCAAGCGAGATGCGGCTCCAGGAGTGGATGGCACCAGGTGGCGCGAGTATGGGCAAGACCTGGAAGCCAAGCTTGTGGATTTGCATGGACGCGTTCATCGCGGCGCCTATCGGGCGCTGCCCTCGCGGCGTAAGTTCATTCAGAAAGAGGATGGGCGAGAAAGGCCGCTTGGGATTGCTGCGCTGGAAGATAAAATCGTCCAGCGTGCCGTGGTGGAGGTGCTCAATGCGATTTACGAGCAAGACTTTCTCGGCTTTTCATACGGATTTCGACCAGGACGCGGCCAGCATGATGCGCTGGATGCTCTCGCGGTTGGGATTACGTACACGAAGGTGAGCTGGATAGTAGACGCCGACGTCCGATCATTCTTCGATTCGATGAGTCACGAATGGCTCATCCGTTTCGTTGAACATCGGATCGGCGATCCGCGCCTGATTCGCCTGATTCGCAAATGGCTGAAGGCTGGCGTGATGGACGGTGCAGAGTGGACGTCGAGTGACATTGGCTCTCCGCAAGGGGCGGTGGTATCTCCGACGCTCGCGAACATCTACCTTCATTACACCTTCGACCTGTGGGCCGACCAGTGGCGACGCCACCACGCCCGCGGGAATGTCGTGCTCGTGCGCTACGCCGACGATAGCGTGGTTGGCTTTGAGTATGAGACCGATGCCAGGCGTTTTCTGGCTGATCTGCGCGAACGGCTGGAGAAGTTCAAGTTGTCGCTACATCCGGATAAGACACGCCTGATTGAGTTCGGTCGCTTCGCGGCTGAGCGTCGAGAACGACGGGGTCTTGGAAAACCGGAGACGTTCAACTTTCTAGGCTTTACCCACATCTGTGGGCATTCACGTTCTGGCTACTTCCTTCTCAAGCGCAAAACGCGCCGAGATAGGATGAGGGTCAGGTTACGAGCCATCAAAGAGGAGCTGCGGCGACGAATGCATGAACCTATTCCAGAGCAGGGCCGATGGTTGGGACAAGTGGTGCGTGGCTATTTGGCGTACCACGCCGTGCCTACCAACACCAAGAGTTTGTGTGCGTTTCGGCACCACGTCACTGATCTCTGGCGGCGCTCGCTTCGGCGACGCAGTCAGAGAGATTGCACAACGTGGGATCGTGCCGCGCAACTCGTGGCAGCATTTCTGCCCGCCGTGCGAATAATTCATCCCTGGCCACATGATCGCTTTGCCGTCAAACACCCAAGGTGGAAGCCCGGTGCGCGAATTGCGCCCGCCGGGTTTTGTGCGGGGGGCGCTCAGCAATGAGTGTCCCTACCGCGATCGCTCGCAGCCGACGGCCTCTGTGTTCTCAATCATTTAACGGCGATCGATGCGTTACTGCGGAACCATCTATCTCTCCAACTCTGCTGTTTATGCAAATCCGGCGTGTCCCAGCGTGGGCAATATTCCGTTTCTTGAAGTGAGGCCCGGATGCGACAAGCCTCCCGATCCTGGTGCAGTAGTGCTGCGGAGTGACGCGCGAACCATCTTCCGGGCTCTGGCCAGGCGTGACATAACGGTTCCGATGGGGATCGACAATATTTCCGCAATCTCCCGGTAAGAGGCATCTTCAACGTCACACAGCAAAATGACTTCGCGAAAGATGACCGGCAGCTGCTCGATTGCACATCGAACCGCATCGATATCGGAACGCCCGATCAGCAGCGACTCAGGAGTGGCGGAAGTTGCGGGCAAATCCTCCTCCGAGTCCATTGGAAGGGTCATGCGCCGCTCGAGTTTTGAGCGCGAACTTAGAAACGTGTTCTTCAGGATTTGGAATATCCATGGCCGGAAATTGGTGCCAGGCTCAAACGATGCATAGCTGCGTAAAGCCTTTAAGTAAGTCTCTTGTACGAGATCCTCGGCATCGTTTTGATTCTGCGCAAGCCAGCGCGCGAAGTTGTAGAGGGAATCGAACAAGGGTATGGCCAACTCTTCAAAGCCGGCCAACGATGTATCTTCCTGTGAGGATGAAGACCCAAAATGGACCATCCCCGGTGGGCTAAAGCCAAGACGTCTCATTTGCCTTCTCCCCGAATCGCACCCCAACAGTGCGCGCCTGGCCGCCAGGCATCAATACACCCAGGCTTTTCTCCTCATAACCGGTACATTGCCTGCCAAGTACATGATCGCTAAGGGGGTTAGCTCTGCATATATCCTTGGCCCAGGTGGGCCGAGCCCGGCAGTGCACGGGTAGGGATGGAGACTTCTCCTCCCATATTCACGAGGCCCTTGCCCGGGCAAAGTGCTAGACTTCGGGGCGAAGCCCGAATATGGAACCACTGCGGCACACCTTTGTCGTGCGATTCGGAACCTTTGAGGTTTCGCTCCAGTCGGGCGAGGTGCGCAGAGCGGGTGTGAGAATCAGGGTCCAGCAGCAGCCACTGAAACTGCTGGAGGTCTTGTTGGAACGTCCGGGGGAAGTCGTCACCAGGGAGGAACTACGCAGCCGAGTCTGGCCCAAGGAAAGTTTTGGCGATTTCGACCAGGCGGTCAACATTGCAATCGCGAAGCTCCGGAGCGCGTTAGGGGACTCCGCTGAGAATCCGCGATATATCGAGACTCTTCCAAAACGTGGCTATCGTTTCATCGCGGACGTGTCTTTTGTCGACGCGAACGGCCGTATACGAAGGCCAGAATCTGCGTCCGTAGACTCGACTGGGACCGAGCCTGGGCACCAGCTCCAACCCAACGGGTTGGCCGTTCCGCCTGTGATCGAGCTCGCGCCTCAGCTCCAAGGCGCCGGGTTGGCCGTTCCGGCCAGACGCCGGCTGCAGCCAACCAGTCGCGTTCTCATGGCCCTGGCGGTCGCACTGAGTTTGACGATTCTTGCGATCTTGTTCTTCCTTTCGCGTGGCCATAGGCCCACCGCCATCCGGTCTCTGGCGGTGCTTCCGTTAGAGAATCTCTCTGGGGATGCTGCACAGAATTACTTCTCTGACGGTATGACGGACGAGTTGATTACCGATCTGGCGCAGATCAGCGCACTACGGGTGATTTCCCGCACCTCAGTAATGGCCTATAAAGGAGCACGCAAGCCTCTGCCGCAGGTCGCTCGCGAGCTGAACGTGGACGCGGTGGTAGAAGGCACCGTGCTCCGTGCCGGCGACCAGGTCCGCATCACGGCGCAGTTGATCGACGCCTCTACTGACAAGCACATTTGGTCCCAAAGCTATGAGGGTGAGTTGCGCGATACCTTGGCGCTGCAGGACCGGGTAGCGAGAGCCATCGCAGAGCAAATTCAGATCAACTTGACGCCACGGGAGCAAGCTGCGCTGAAAAGCGTGAGGGCGGTTAATCCGGAAGCGTACGAGTCTTATCTCAAAGGGCGGTACTTCTGGAATAAACGAACCGCAGATGGTTTGAGGGTTGCCTTGGCCTATTTTAACCAGGCGATCGAAGAAGACCCCAACTATACTCAGGCATATTCCGGGTTGGCCGACACTTATGCTTTGTTGGGAGACTGGCAGTATGCCGTAATGACGCCCAAGGAGGCATACCCCAAAGCGAAGGCTGCAGCGCTAAAAGCTCTGGAGTTGGATAGCTCGCTGGGCGAAGCCCACAACTCGCTCGCATTCGTCCTGGACGGGTATGACTGGGATTTGGACGCTGGGGGAAAGGAGTTCCGGCGGGCCATGGAACTGAGCCCCGGCTACGCAACCGCTCACCATTGGTATGCCTGGCACCTGGCTTTATTGGGCCAGTATGACGAAGCAATTGCGGAAATGAAAAAGGCGGAAAGTTTGGATCCGTTGTCTCTTATTATCAACGCGGATTTGGCAGAACTGCTTGTCCTTGCGCACTCTTATGACGAAGCCATACGACAAAGCCGTAAAACGATAGAAATGGACCCTAATTTTGCCATGGCACATAATCAACTGGCCCAGGCGTATCTGCAGAAGCACATGTACGACCAAGCGATCGCAGAACTGCAAAACGCAGTCCAGCTTTCTGGAGGTAGCCCGACGTGCATCGCTAATCTTGCTCGCGCATATACTTTTTCTGGCAAGAGGAGCGAAGCGATGAAGCTGCTGGACGACCTGAAGAGTAGTTCAACCGCCCGGTATTCGCATTCTTCAGAGATTGCCGCGATCTATGCGTCACTCGGGGATAAGGATGAAGCGATGAATTGGCTCGAAAAAGGCTATGAAGAACGATTTAACCCTGGCGTGCTGATACGGCCTGGCTTCGATCCTCTTCGCTCCGATCCACGCTTCCAAGATCTTGTGCACCGCGTTGGCTTACCCGGTTGAGCAGCCATCACACAATTTAGCGGGAATCGAGTGCCGAAACGCGGAGCATCTGATCGATTCCCATGGCGTTTGCCATCGTGTCCATCATGCGCTGAAAGCGGCGCTGCAGCTTTTGAGTCCGGGTACAGTACATCACTCGTATCACATCGTCATACTCGGTGGAAATCACAGGTTCGATTCCGGAAACTGTTTTCAAGCCAAGGCGAGACAGCATCATGTACTGATTGTCCCGGCTTCCGGCGGAAAAGATTGCCATTGCATTTGCGGCCTCCGATTGGTTCACCAGCGCGAGAGCGAGCGCTCCGGTGCTGGCGGCGAGTTGTACGCCGATGCCTAGCGCAAGACCATTCTGTGCTCGGAGTGCGGGGTCGACCACCCATTTTCCGATCTCAAACATATCGTTACGATGGGAACCGAGCTTTAGCAGTGTTTCCCGGAACTGTTTCTCGCCCAGCAGGGTTTCCGTTAGGCACGGAGAACTGTTCCCGGCCAAGGGGTAAACCCGCACAGCGCCGTCTCAACATCATTCTTATGTTTCATATCGATCTCCGTTACTACCTCTGCATCAACTGACCTTGCCGGCTTTTATTCCTAGGTACTCGCAAATAATCCCTGGAATAATCTGCCTGTTATTCGGTTAAGGGTAGTGATGTTCCGAAGTGAAGCTTTGCTCGGCGTGCCTATCCAATTCCGTGGCTCCATTCAGCGCGAGACACTTGATAACATGGTGTCGGCCTCGCGCAACGCAGATTTTGAACAGCTTGCGCTGCCGCTTTTGCCGTCGCTTTACAATCACGCGTTCTGGCTCACTCGCAATCACGCGGAGGCTGAAGACCTGGTGCAGGAAACCTTCTCCAAAGCACTTCGCGCCTTCGACTCTTTTCAGGCCGACACCAACTTCAAGGGCTGGATCTTCCGCATCCTGCGCAATACCTTCTTTACCTCGCGCACCGGCATCGCCGCGTCCCGTACCGTATTTCTGGAAGATCATCCGCACGCGCTCGACACCACCGATACCAGGCCGACCCCGGAAGACCACCTCATCCGTCTTGACAACCAGGCTGCGCTCCAGAGGGCCCTGGAGCAGCTTGAGCCTCCGCTCCGTGAAGCTCTGCTTCTTTGCGACGTGGAAGAGCTTAAGTACAGAGACATCGCCCTCATCCTCGATATCCCCATCGGGACTGTCATGTCACGCATTTCTCGCGCCCGTCGCGCCCTACGCCAACTGTTGCAGCCGCTGCTCGGAGAATCCCAATGACTCAGGCGATCGAACATCTAAACTCAGACACGCTCAGCGCGTTTATCGACGGCGAGCTACCAGACGGCGAGCAAGAGGCGATTCAGCAACATCTAGCCGGCTGCCACGCGTGCGCACTTCGCGTTCTCTCCGCCACGGAGCTGAAAGCCGCAACCGCGCGGGCTGGTCGGCGCTTTGCACCACCACCCGAGACGCTCGCCCGCCTCACGGCTCAGCTTCATCGGGAGCCGCGGGTGAGAGCGCGCATCCACTCTATTCGTCGCGTAGCCTGGGCGAGCCTCGCCGCGGCGATGCTGCTGGCCTTATCACTCATCGGCTGGCGCCAGCTACACGAAACCAATACCCTCGCCGCCGAACTGCTCGACCAGCACCTCGCTACCCTTTCCAGCGCAGCGACCCCGCAGGTCATCTCTACCGATCGCCATACCGTCAAACCCTGGTTCCAGGGCCGCCTTCCCTTCAGCTTCAATCTTCCCGAAGCTCAGGCTCTCCCGCCGGACACGACCCTCAAAGGCGCAGACCTTACCTATCTCAAGGGACAGCCCGCTGCGTTGCTCCTCTTCACTATCCACAAACACGAAGTCTCGGTTTTCCTTACGCAACGATTCGGCGGTCCCAGTCTCACGGCACTGCCGGGCACCCGCTCGGGATTTACCATCCACTCCGCCACGACGCAGGATCTCAGCATCGTCGCCGTCAGCGACGTCAACCCCGCCGATCTCGATGCGCTGGTAGCTACTTTGGTGCAGGCGCAATCGCCCTCTTAGCAGGCGAGTCAGCAGGTCGGTGATGGTCTGTGTGGGGACACCTCACGAAACGGAAGTTTATGGATGTTTGCAGAGAGTCGATGTAATGTTCTCAATCGTTTAGCCGGACAGGGACAACGAATTGCGCCCTGTACAAGAACGGCGCATTCTCTACTTAGATCTTGCTGATTACGAAAGGCTTAGGTGAACTGAATTCGCCTTAGCGTACGTGGCATTCCGTTTCTTGAAGTGTCCCCTAACAGGAAATTTTCCGGCTCGCGAAGGATGGCATCTTCGAGGTCGCGTTCCAGAAACCGATCATTCAGCTCCAAAAAATCCAAGACGTAAGGATCTTTGAGCAATAAGGCCGGGGTGAGATCATCTTTGCTGCGCAGCATGGCCAGCTCTTGCTGGATCAGCGCATCGGGTTGTTTCGAGAGTGCGGTACGCTCATAAAAGCATGGAATCGATGCGTGCGCGCAGAGTGGGTGTTTTTGACTAAAACCGCGAAAAGTCAATTTTGGGGCCAAATTGGAAATTAGTGTGACCTTCAGAGATAAATAACGACCGAAGCTACAGGCTAGGACCCTAGGGATGCCTAGCTAACGCGGTGAAATCTACCCTACGCATCTGTTGCCAGCAAGACTCGCTTTCCTCGGTGCAATCTTCTCTTCCCAGCCCACCACAGCGATCTCGCCCAAACTTTTCAATGGCTGAGCCGTGCAGACACCTGTAGGCAGGTGCTGCAACTACTCGACTCAGGACGAGCTAAGGCGCTTCTCGCTCTTGATCATCGATGGCCGGCCTTCTTTCGTCGCCGCATGCGACCGGCCACTTGGTAACGCTTACTCATTGTAGTTTTTAAGGGATCTTGTACTAATTAAGGAAAAACGACACTATTGGTCCTACGTCGCTCCTCAAACGAGGCTTAATGGTCCCTATCCACCCCAATGCCGCTCAGTAACCAGTATTCAAGGCATCCGTCTTTACGGGGTCGGATGACGTGATGATTCCCAGCCCCTTCCCTTCCGGATCGTTACGCACCTCGCAAGGCGTGTTGAAGATCATGGTTGCGCGTGTGTCAGCGGTATACGCGGGCCAATGCGGAAGACCGCTGTGATTGGGGTTTCCAGTGCGTGCAAAACTGACCCAAGCCGTGCTCATCTGCTTGTTTAGAACATATGCGGCCGGATCGCCGGCACTGTAGTGGTCGAGAAGTTCGGCATTGTCGAAAACGAACGGGAGTTCCGCAGCGTGGAATGAGCCGGGGCGATCATCTAAAGCGGGAGTTCTCCAAGAATAAATGTAAGCGTATGCCGGTGCCGCGGCCAGCGCCGCCTTCCGGGACGCCTGTTGAAATTCCGGGATGCGCCAGCTGGCGGTCGAAATCGTAGCATACAGTTCGAACGGAGAAGCTTTGGGATAATCCTCCCGGTAAGCGGCGATAATCGCCTCGCTTTGGCTGCCATAATCTTCGCGGACTCGCCGATTCATTTCCTCGACGGTCATGTCGTTGACGTGCGGATGATCGATTCCGTTAACACTCTCGTTGAGACTGGTGCCCGTGATCAAAGGAACATCTGCCGAAAGGGCCGGCGCGCCTGGATCGAACGGATGAGTAGGAAGCGTGCGACCGTCGACCGTGGGGCCCCAGCCGAGCCTGGTTTCCCATCCTGTGCCATAGCGAATGGAAGGTGGATTGCCATTCGCTTTCTTCATGGCTTCCACGGCTGCCCCCGACAGTCGGTCCGCAGGTACATTCTGCAGTTCCCCAACCTGCGATTCGGATAACCCAAGCTCGTCCAATAGCGCTCGAGCGATCCGGTGGGAGAACTCGGGCGAGACCGCTTTCACAATAGGTCCGCTCTCAATGATTGCGCGATGGAACAATCCCTTGGCGGCCGGCATGGCCATGAGCGCGGCGACTTTGCAGCCGCCTCCCGACTGGCCGAAGATCGTAACATTATTAGGATCGCCGCCAAAGGTTGCTATGTGAGTGCGGACCCACTCAAGAACGGCCACGAGGTCAAGGATCCCCACATTGGCTGACGATGCAAATTCATCTCCGCCGATGCCTGCGAGATTGAGATACCCATATACGTTCAAACGATGATTGTGATTCACGACAACGACGTCGTGATTCCGCGCCAGGTTTTCGCCGTCATAGGAGAGCAGATCCTGACTGCATCCGTCGACGAATCCCCCTCCGTGCATCCAGACCATGACCGGGCGCTTACCGGAGCCGTTTATTTCCGGCGTCCAGAGATTGACACGCAAGCAGTCTTCGCCAGGTATCACGATGGCCGTGCCGCGATGAATCAAGAACTTATATTCGTCGTCGCTAGCCAGGTTTTTGCCATCCATGTTGAAGTGTGCTGAGTCTTGCTGAGGACAGACGCGGCCATATTCTAACGCGTTTCGCATCCCCGTCCAGGGTTCAGGTTTCTCTGGCGGCATAAAGCGTCTCGCTCCTGAGGTTGACGCGCCGTAGGGGACACCTTTGAAGATATATATGCCGTTGCGCTTGTATCCGCGAATCTTCCCCGCACTTGTCTCTACCACTGTAGCGGCGTCAGAAGCAACGACTTTGCTCCTCCCGCAGGGTGCCGCCAAATTTTCTGGAGCCGTGTGTCGGGCAGTCTCTGAAACCGCGTGTAACTTCTGGGGCGCGATCATAGAGCCGGCTAATCCTGCCCCCAGGGTTGCCATGCTTCCTAAAAGCGCGCGCCGACTCCTGATGGCAGGCTTGGAATCTTCTTGGGCCGTCCCTGAATAAGTGTGTTTCTCTCGCATATGCCACCTCCTTCTGAAGAAAGATTTCATAGGCTGGATAGGTCTGCCACAGCTTGTCCAAAGAACTTTTTAACTAACTCCGGATTCTACGATACGAAATTGGCTCGCTTATGCTCCTCTCTTTTGAAGTGACCTGACCATGACTTCTTTTCGTGGCATTTTCTTCCGCGTTCACCACCACTTCCCTTTGAGCGGAACAGGGCAAGGTAGTTTGAGTCCGGCTCCTGCAAGCAGATCAGCACCATGGTGGCGGCGAAGATCGTTTCCATGCCGAGGCTCGGCGGGCTGCATCATCGATACGATCTGGCGGCCTGAAACCTGATAGCAAGGCGATCCCCAGAACAGGAAGCTTGCACCGGAAGTGTGTTTGCTGGCCTCTTATGACGTGCGTCATGCCCTCTTCACGGCTAAGCTTCTCTTTCTTCCCGCCGAAGATTCTTGCTGGTAAAGCTCTCGTCCAGGGTTCCGTCCTTTTAATGACGGAGCTCCCGACCTTCGATCGATATTCTGCGCCGATCAGTGCTTGGCGGAAGAGCTTGTTGCATGTGCGCTCTTCTTGGGATGAGGCTTGCCCCAGAAGATAAAGGTGCCAAAGCGCGTGGACGTCACAATATCCATCGCGCCATCATGGTTTAGGTCGACTGCCAATACAGTGTTCCCGACGCCACTGTCGTTATCGATGAGATGCGGAACCAGCTTTGCGCCTCCCGGAGCTTTCGGGTCGCGAACGGTTTCATACCAGTAAAGGACAGGGGGACCGAAGGTATAGGGATCGAGGCCGCTATCCAGATGGGAGTACCACCGTTTGCCGACGAGAAAGTCCGGAATGCCATCGCCATTGATGTCGCCTACGCCGGAGCCGTGCAACTCAGAGAAGGTTACTCCTCCTGCATTCTTTGTCGAGAAGTCATCCATGATCATATGCTTGACAAAGGAGATCTTCCCTTGACTGTCGCGCTTCTGTTCAAACCATGCCAGGCCCCAGCCGTGCGCAGCGAGCGAGGTGACCACATCGTTCAAGCCATCCCCATTCACGTCATAGACAGCCATTACGGCGCCTCCCATAAAGCCGTGGCTATACTGTGCAAAAGCCTCCGGATGATACTTCCAGGTCTGGTCGCTGCTGCCAGGCTTGGGATGTTCCCACCATCCATAGGGGTCCGCGATGTCTACCAATCCGTCGCCGTTAATGTCACCCGCCCCAAGACCGTGACCTGTCGCATAGCCGCGTTCTGAGACATTGTGTACCATCCATGGAGCGGTGGGATTGGCTGGATTTGGCTCCGCATAGCGAACATACCCATCTCCGGTAAAGACCAGCGCGGGCTTACCGGGCCCGTCGATGTCCGCCACAATCGATATCTCGCTTGAGACGTCGTCGACGACGGGATATTTCTCCCAGATGCGGTTTTCTCCCTGGGGATTGACATACAAGTAGACGCAGTGACCGCCACCAAACTTTACGGTGATCAGGTCCGGCCAGTCAGGATGTCCCGTAAAGTTTCCCGCGAACTCCTCGTGGGAATCCATCGCGAAATCATTGGTTGGGTCTGTAGCCTCTCCCCGCCAGATCTCTCTGCGTTTCGTGAAGTCGGGCCCATAGTAGACAAAGGGACCGGAGGCGATGTCCAGGTGGCCATCGTGATTGAAGTCTGCCGCCGCCTGACCCCAGCCATAGTAAAACTCGTTCAGGGTCTGCTTGCGGAAGTCGTTCGAGGTGTAGTTCGGCTCACGGGTTTTGAGGCTGAGGTCGGCTATTGCAATGTCCTTGTATTCCACCTTGCCGGTGCCTCCGATATAGAGCGCGATGGGACCGTAGCCCTCGGCAGCCAGAGAGCCGCGTTGGCGGCCGTCGTTAAGATTGACCCGGGCGACATTGGCGTCGAAGGAGAACTCTACGCTATTCCAGTCATTCGGCCGATAGCTGGCATCGGGGGGATGTATCGGCAAATCTACCTCGGACCCTCTGCGAGGACCACCCGGTCGGCCGCCACCAGCAGGGGCGCGCTGAGGCTGTGGTTTGGGAGGCCAGGGCGAGACAACGCGCGTAAAGCCGCCACCGGGCTCCTCCCTTGTCGCGTTGACGATCTTCCCTTGGGTATCGATGGTTATGTCATATCCAGCGAGATTCTCCATCTCATTGTGGGTGTCGCTGAGAGAGACATAGACGCCTCTCATACCGCCGTCCGGGGTTTTCTCCGCTCGCATCAAGAAACCGGTGACACAGCCCTCCGTGCAGCGGTACTTTGCGTAAAAATTGATGTCCTGATATGACTTGTCGAAGACTAGCCACCCGCCCCCGCTTGCACTCGGTGTGCCTACGATCTCGCCATTCTCTGCGCGCCAATCTGCCTGGCCAATGGGATGCCATCCGTTGAGGTTCAAGCCACTGAATGTGACGTCGGGTTGAAAGGAGGGACCGGATGCAAAAGCGTGCGTGGCGGCGGCAAGTGCCCATGCCGCAACAATCAGTCGAGGTTTATTCAACACAATTCCTCCCGGGTCTTCCTCCCGTTCCCGCGCGATCTTCATGCCAAAATCCCGCCGGTCGTCCTGGAAATCTATTGAGTATTATGCAAAAGGAATTGCTTCCAGTTCACTGCCGGTAAGTATATAAACACCGTGTAGCGGAGTGTCAAGACACAGCGGCCGCAGCTGGCAGGGGCGGGACCGAAACTGCGAGTTGATGGCAAGAAATCCGCAGGCACGGCGCGGGTCAAGGCCCTGAGAATCACAACTCAGGAGAAAGGTCGCCTTGAGGCGCGGCGGGCACGCGGCCACACTCACCGCGAGGTGGGAATGAATTCCTGGGAGGAGCGCCTCGCTGCGATCCTTCCTTTTACACGCTCCATTCTGGCTGCGGCCTGCTGGAAATACTCATCGTTCATCTCGATGCCGATATACCTGCGCCCCGTCAGGAGCGCAGCCGCACAGGTAGAAGCCGATGTCACGCTGTACTCAAATCGGTTCTTCCGCACTTTCGGTGCAGCTTCAAACAAACACCCTCCGACCTAACCTATGCCAGTCAACAACTTGGATGGTCTTCAGGAAAAACCGAAAGGTTGATTGCTTAAAACCTGCAGATTATTGATAGCAAGAGACTTCTGCTTTTATCTGCACCGAAAGTGCGGAAGAACCGATTTGAGTGCAGCGCGACAGCGCGGAAGGAAAACTGTTGACGCCACTGACAAGAAAACAGGGTCAAGGCCGTGGAAAAGACGTTGAGAGGAAAAGTCCCAAAGCAGACTTTCCCTCTCAACTTGCAAATCCCGCACACTACGCGGGATTCGCACTTTCCCACCGCCTCTACTACGGCTGACTTTTAACAAGCGGACACTTCATTTGTTCTCAAAAGCGGACATTTTCACTTGCTAACGACACTGCAGGGTAGGCGGTTGTGGCTAGGCGGTGACCCGACCGGAATTGTGGGAGACGAAGATTTCTCGGCCAGCCACGCTCGATGAGTGACTCGGCCTATTCTCGTCAACACGGACGCGTGCACTCTCGCTGTCATGCACCTGTCCGATCACCTTTTCTATTTTGGCGTCAGCCTCAACAGCTTGCTAGTCGGCGGAGTGTTGTCACGGACCCCTTGGAAGCCCATGTCTGCCAGCACGTAGACAGCGCCGTCCGGCCCAACTCGGACGTCGCGAATGCGGGCGTGCAGGTCCGTAAGCAGGGCCTCTTCCGCAACAACCTTGTCGCCTCTGAGCGTGAGCCGGTCGAGCAGCGAGCCGCGCAACCCTCCGACAAAAACGCTGTTCTTCCACTCCGAGAACAAGCGGCCCCGATAGAAAGCCAGGCCCGAGGGCGCGATGATCGGATCCCAGTAATAGACTGGCTGCTCCATGCCGTCTTTCGCGGTGATACCCGCGCCCACCGGAACGCCGGAGTAGTCGATGCCATGTGTGATCACCGGCCAGCCATAATTCTTCCCTTTCTCGACAATATTCAGCTCGTCGCCGCCACGGGGACCATGTTCGGTCTCCCACAATCGACCCGTTGCCGGATCAAACGCCAGGCCTTCCTGACTGCGCTGGCCGATGGCCCAGATTTCCGGGAGCGCCTCGGGCGTGCCGACGAACGGATTGCCAGGTGCGGGCTTGCCATCGGGCGTAATGCGGATGACCTTGCCCAGATCCGTGTCCAGCTTCTGCGCAACGTCCCAGGGTGTCGCTCCCGCGTCGTCGCGGTCACCGATCACCACGAAGAGATTGCCGTCGCGACCGATCGCGATGCGGCCTCCACTTTTCGCCCCGGCCGCGAGGTTCGGTCCGTTCGGTAGCGCCGGGGTGCTGCGGAAGATGACCTTTAGCCCCGATATCTCACGGGGGGGTAGTGAGGGAGTGAAGGAGAAGGGAAGAAAAAGGTGGCAAAGGCCGCTGTTTTCAGGCATAACTGCGTTGTCGAAGCGTAGTTGAATGCGGGTGAAAAGGAGCGGCCTTTGAGGACAGAGTGTATCCAAGAATCCTTCTCATTTACAGCCCATTTTTCGCGTCGTGTGGAAGCGGAGTTTTCTGCCGGGCGTGTATCGAGTGATGGGGGAGCGCTGCTGTTACGGGAGGCAGACCGCAGGATCGACCTGTTGGGCCGTCTGGCTGGCTGTTTCATCGATGGCCGGGCGCCGATGCTGGTCAAGCACCGCTTGTCGGAGATGCTGGCGCAGCGCATCTATGGGCTGGCGCTGGGTTATGAAGATCTTTGCGATCATGAGCAGATGCGCAACGATCCGTTGCTGGGGCTGCTCAGCGGCAAGCGGGAGCTGGACGAGCCATTGGCCGGCAAGAGCACGCTGAACCGGCTGGAATTGACTGGCCGCAGCCTGCGTTATCACAAGATCGGCTACTCGGCAGAATCGATGGACCGGCTGCTGACAGATCTTTATCTGGAATCGCACGCCGTGCCCCCAGCCCAGATCGTGCTCGATCTGGACGCGACCGACATCCCACTCTACGGCCATCAGCCGGAGCGCTTCTTTCATGGCTATTACGACAGCTACTGCTATCTGCCGCTGTACATCTTCTCGGGCGATCAGTTGCTATGCGCACGGCTCAGGCCGGCCAACCAGGATGCGGCAGCCGGTTCGCTCCAAGAGGTCAGTCGCATCGTTACTCAGGTGCGTGAGCGCTGGCCCGAGGTGGGTATTGTGCTCCGGGCCGACTCTGGCTTCTGCCGCGAGCAACTGATGGGCTGGTGCGAGTCCCACCAGGTCGATTATCTGTTCGGTCTGGCTCGCAACCAGCGGCTGCGCAAGATCATCGGCGCCGAGATGCATCAGGCTCACCTCCTGCATCAGAGCAGCGGCAAGGCGGCCCGGGTCTTCGCCGCGTTCAGCTATTGCACCCGGAAAAGCTGGTCGCGCGCACGCCGCGTGGTGGCCAAGGCAGAGTATCTCGATAAAGGCGAGAACCCGCGCTTCGTGGTCACTTCATTCACCGCTGAGCAGTGGGTCGCGCAGGACTTATACGAGAAGTTCTATTGCGCTCGCGGAGAGATGGAGAACCGCATCAAGGAGCAGATGTGCCTGTTCGCCGACCGACTCTCCCTCGACGAAATGAAAGGCAACCAGTTGCGTCTCTACTTCTCCGCCCTGGCCTACACCCTGATGGAAGCGCTGCGCCGGCTGGGGCTGAAAGGCACTGCCTGGGCCCAGGCGCAGGTGGATACGATCCGCTTGAAGCTGCTCAAAATCGGCGCCATCGTACGAGTCAGCGTGCGCCGCGTGCTGCTCCAACTCAACTCTGCCTACCCCTGGAAAAACCTCTATATCCAAGCCTTCCACGCCCTGCGCTGCTGAAAACCAATCCGCCAACAAAACTCGACTTCCACCTTCGCTGAACTTCATCGACAGCCAGGGCTATGCGCCAAATACACGCTCCAACCTGCAAACTACATCTTCACTGGGCCAAATCCCCCTCGTAGGATTCGTCCTCCCGCAAAAAATGACGACAACGCCTCCTATAGCCACCGCCCTCTCATTGAAATCAGCACCCGTGAGAAATCTCGGTTAGGTCCGTTAACGCGCCTCCGTCAAGCCGCGCCCGAGCGACGTTGGTATTCCCCATGGTCCTGTCGGCATAACCGAAGAAGGTGAAAAAGATGCGGTGGTTGGCGGCGAAGTGGGGATCGAGCACGACGTCAAGAAGGCCGGTTTCCGGATCAGAAGACAGACCGGAAAGGCCGGGTAGCGGCTCCGACAAAACTCCCTGCTTGGTGAGGATGCGGAATGCGCCGGGCAATCTTTCGGTGATGAGAATCTTTCCGTCAGGAAGAACGGCAAGCGCCCAGGGGGCATGCAACGCGCTGGTCAGCGTAGTAACGTCGAAGGGCGCGGTGGCGTGGTAGGGGGCTCGCGTCTGTTCCGGGAAAAGAGGCTTATCGTCACTTTTCTCCGGCGGCCGCGGATCGATCGGCTGGCCTTCTACGGTAGCGTAGACCGGGTAGCGGACTGCAAGTCGGCTCGACAGCGACGCCGTCGGAGGCTGGGCCTCAGTCTGCAGGGCCGGCGGCGTGGCTGCCTGCGCTGGCGTTTGTGCAGCAAGTACCGTAGGAAATCCTGCCAGGCAAGCACTGATCATGTACCGTCTTACAAAGCGCATTCCACACCCGCCCATTGTGTCCTCATTCTAGACCGGTCAACATAGGCTGCATTGCAACCGAGAAGACTGCACGTTATGGACCTGAGTTTGGTGAGCGAAGTGGCGATTTACCACTCGTCGAGAAAGCCGTAACGGGTCAATTGTTAAATCCCGGAAAAGGATTGAAAACAAACAAGCGTAATTCCGGCAATTGAGGGTTCTTCCGCACTTTCGGTGCAGATAAAAGCAGAAGTCTCTTGCTATCAATAATCTGCAGGTTTTAAGTAATCAACCTTTCGGTTTTTCCTGAAGACCATCCAAGTTGTTGACTGGCATAGGTTTAGGTCGGATGGTGTTTGTTTGAAGCTGCACCGAAAGTGCGGAAGAACCCTCAAATCGCGGATTGGGAACCGAATGTTTTCAATGCCTGTCCGTGATTTAAGTACACTACGATTGCACTGAAATCGCGGACTCGTGTACTTAAACCGCGGACAAACTTCCGGCTGAACTTCGTCCGTGATTTAGGTGTTGTTTTCAGAATTATCTGGCGCACTATTTCAGAATTATTTGGCGTAATAACGGCTCGCCGCACAACAACGAGTCAGACAGTCATCAACTAAGATGCCTGCAATTCACAAGCAGAACCATGCACTTACCCCGTAGGCTGAGCATCTCTCGCTCCTCATGAGAGACCGCTCCCCCTCCCCATCGCTCGTCCGGACTCAGCGGATACGTCAAATACCTCTGAAACACTACGCCAAATAGCGATCAAAGCTACAGAGCTGGGCCTAGGGGACATCATGACGCAAACCGAAACCGCACCGAGCGAAACCGTTGTAGAGATACCAAGCGTTGTCGATTCCGCCGACGTACAGCTGGTGAACGCGGTTGGCGACCTGTGGCCAGTTCATACCCAAGCTCAAGCTTGGTTGCACAAGACCCGCGAATGAAATCAAGCTAACTAATCCGCGCCGGTCTGCCCCAGAGACTTCACGGACTCAGAACCGTGCTATCGAGGCCCGCTTGCAGGGGTCATGGTCTAGTTTCCTCGAAGCGCAGCGGACCACGTGCGACACCTCTCAGGATTCAACAAGTACGTTTTCTCGGCACGCGACCAAGCTCCTGACCCGTGCCATACACTGGGCGATGGTACTACGCGTGGAAGCGAAGGAGCTCAAGGAGACAACTTTAAGAAGGTTGAGGAATTTGGAAAGTGTGACCTTGGAGCATTACAAGGCGGGATCGCGTCGACTCTCCGCCGGCTGCTAGAAGAATTCCCTCCCCCGAAGAAATCGACCGAGCAGTCAGCAGAGAATCAAGGCTGACGTGAGGATAGCCGGCTAAACGAAATCAACCTAGAGAACAAGGGTAACAACCGAAAACATAATGGTACCCCAAACAGGAGTGTCCGATGCACGCCGGGGACTCATTTGCCTAGCGCAAACTACCCGATCGGATAGCTTCGGTGTAGCCCGTCACTCGCTCGCAATACTAACGGCTGGCTTCTCGACCGCGATAGCCTCTGAACCATTGCCTGAGTGCATCGGTGTCGCGCTGTACTTAACCTGTAGACCACGGTTCTTGTGTTTTCAGCAGCTTGCATGCTGCACTAAACCTGTAGACGTTGCACTTAACTTGTAGACTACTGCACTAAACCGGTAGACATTATTGCGTCGATTTTCCTGCACTTAACTTGTAGACTACGGCGATCTTTGAATCATTCGGGGCACAGAAGTCGCCCGCACGAACTGGCTCCACCTGAGGAGATTGGGCCGGACTTGCGCCCGAGTAATCAATCACTTGCCAGTGCCAGCCTGAACCGCAGTCGTCCGCTCAACGCTCCCGAATCGCATACGTTGTCTACAAGATCAATGCAGTGTTTGAGGCATCGAGTCTACAGGTTAAGCGCAGCAAATCGATCTTATCTACAAGTTAAGTACAGCGCGACACCCGTTAAGCGCTTTGACCTGTCGGCTCAGGAGACAGGGCCCACATCTCATCCGAGACGTGGGCCGCACGGTCCGTACCGACACCACCTACAACTTGTGCAGCGTTCCGAATCGAAGCCTTGAGCCTGCTGCCGCGAATCCCGAACCTCCGCCTCTTCACAAGTCCACGAACTGGTAATTCGCACAGTAACCCTCCTCGAAGAATCGGGATAGACTTGAAGCCGTAGACGGAGGGTGCAGCCTATCTGGGCAGGTAAGCGGCTCTGTTCAATAAGCTCTCCGGGGTCTATTTCGCAAGCGACGGAGGACCTAAATGAGTAATCGCATGAGTGTTTTATCGCGTCGACTTGGGCGCTTCGCGGGCGGCTTCTCATTCGCAACCGTCGCCTTCTTCTCAATCGAGTTGTATGCCGCCGCCAACACGAAAGGCCAAGTAGTATTCCTCTTCGCTGGCCTTGTTTTGGTGTGCCTCTTCGCCAGCTTCTTTTTGTGGCTGGCGCACGCCTTCGCGTGGGCGATGACCCCAGACAAGCCTGCAGAGGCATTGAAACCTGCGGACGCGCTGAAGCCTGCAGAGGCGATGAAACCTGCGGAGCCGATGAAACCTACGGAGCCGATGAAACCCGCAGAGGAGAAGAAACCTGCAGAGGCGATGAGACTTGCAGAGGCGAAGAGGCCTGCGGAGGCGATGAAAGCTGCGGAGGAGAAGAAACCTGCGGAGGAGAAGGTGATCGTCTCAGAGGATCCTTCCGACGCGAAATACACCATCACCGGAAGGCGCGTCTACTGACCCTAGAGAGCTTGTCAAACTGCCCTGCAATCGCTGAGGCTCTGCACGAACGAGAGTGCTTCAATAAGATCAATGACTTACAACAGGGCGCTTCGCAGTACGGAAATACAAAAGGCAGGGCACAATAAGTTGTTTATTTGCAGCAAGCGCTGCTGCTACCGTGCTCTATGATCCGTATTCTAAAGCGACCCCAAATAGCGTTTGAAACAACACCTACAGCTGGAGGATTTGTAGGTCGGGGATGAACCGGAAGTGGCGGAGATTGACGGTTAGAACAGAGAAGCCAAGTGAGAGCGCCGTGGCTCCGATCAGCAGGTCTCCGAAGGGAACAGTCACGCCCTTTGCCTGCTGTTCACCGTCGATCTTCCCGGCCAGCTGTCGCGCTGCGCTTTAATCTGAAAATTTGGGCGTCTTGTTTTCAGCAATTTGTCGCTTTTTAATACATCCGTAACTGCACTTAAAAGCGATAATCATGTACTTAAATCGCATACGAAATGGCAGGTGAATTTCGTGTCGGATTTAAGTACAAAATGGCGATCGTGGGAGACGGCCTCTCCGGAAGATTGGAGCATCGCTTTGGAGCGGGAGGCCGTCATTCGCCCTCTCGCCGAACAGCTCCGGCTCAGTCAGGCGATCATCGAAAGCGCTGCCCAACGACTCCGACTCAGCCGAATAGCACTCTACCGCCTTCTGCGTCGATATCGACAGCGACCGCAAACCTCGTCACTGCTGCCCTGGACGCGGGGGCGCCCCCTCAATGGCCGGCACCTGAACAAGGAGCGGGAGAATCTGATCTCCTCTTCTATCCGCGAGTTCTTTCTCGTGAGGGAGCGGCCTTCGCTGGCTGCACTGTTCCAGGAGGTCAGACGTCGTTTCGCCGAGCATCAGCTGCCAGCACCAAACTACCGCACGGTAATGCGACGTGTGGCCGCCGTGGATGCGCGCCTCGCCGCGACGAAGCGAGAGGGCGCAAAAGCGGCGCGAGATAAGTTCGGCCCCATAGGAGCTTCCAACCTGCGTCCGCAGCGTCCCATGGAAGTACTACAGATCGACCATACGCCCGTCGACGTAATCGTCGTGGACCAGGAGCAAAGGCTGCCGATCGGCCGACCGTGGCTGACTCTGGCAATCGACGTTGCAAGCCGGTCGATAGCGGGCTTTAGTGTTTCGCTGGAGAGCCCTTCTTCCCTTTCAGTTTCGCTGGCGCTCTCGCATGCAGTGTTGCCTAAGATCGGCTGGCTCGCTGATCGCGAGCTTCACACACTCGATTGGCCCATGGGTGGGCTACCGGCATCGATCCACGTGGACAACACGAAGGAGTTCCATTCCGAGGCGCTGGCGCGTGGTTGTCAGGAATATGGCATTGCGATTGAATATCGCGTACCGGGTTTGCCTCACTATGGGGGGCACATCGAGCGCATGATCGGAACCATGATGGGAGCAGTCCATTTGCTTCCCGGTACTACTTTCTCAAGCGTTGCGGAGAAAGGAACTTACGACTCCGAAGGACGTGCGGTCCTGACCCTGTCGGAGTTGGAGCGTTGGCTGGCGCTGCAGATTGCCGGAGTCTACCATCTGACCGTCCACTCGGCTTTGGGCAAGACGCCTTTGGCGGCATGGCATGAAGGTCTTGCGAAAAGAAAGCAGGCTCTTCGCTTTCCAACAGACGCGGAGGAGTTCTTTCTGGACTTTCTGCCCGCGGTCCCGCGCAAGGTGCAAAGAGACGGCATTCACTTTCACAACATCCACTACTGGAACAGCGTCTTGAGCCCTTGGGCAGGGCGACTCAAAGACCCCTTATGGGTCAAGTACGACCCTCGAAATCTGGCGCGCATTTACGTGCGCGATCCTGGCGGCCGGCACTGGCCGATTCCTTACGCGGACCTGCCGCAGCCTCCCATTGCCCTCTGGGAGCTGGAAGCGGCCAGGAAGCACCTGCGAGAAAGTGGGAAGTCCGATCGCACTGAACCCAGCATTTTCGCCGCCATCAAGGAGCAACGCCGACTCGTCAAAGAAGCCGCGAAGAGTTCGCAGCAGAGGCGACGCCGAGAAAGGACGCCGCAGCAGTCGATATCCCCGTCCCCCGTCAATGTGACTGGAAAGTCCACAGAACCACGCGACCTGAAGCCTTTTCCGGTCGAGATCTGGGACCGTGAATGATCTCGAATCTCGATCACTTGCAGGCGCCCTCTCGCGTACTGGCGGAATTGAGCGCACAAGAGCGGATCGCCTGGATTCGACAGGATAGATGGATTCAATATCCTCGCGCCCAGCGCATCCTCGAGCAATTGGCAGACCTCGTCGACTATCCTCCGCGAGATCGTATGCCTTGTCTGGTCATCTTCGGATCCACGGGAATGGGAAAGACGCGAGTCGTCCAAAAGTTTCTCCGTGACAATCGTGCTCACTTCGATCGGCGGCTCGGCAGGACGCGCACGCCGGTCGTCTCGATCCAGATGCCGCCGACCCCCAGTGAGCGTAACCTTTACGAAGAAATCCTGTCCGGGATGGGAGGTGTCTTCTCTCATGGCACCAGTGTGACGATCCTGCGTCATCGCATCCGAACTCTGGCCCGGCAGCTGGAAGTGCGCATGCTGATCATCGACGAGATCCATTCCCTTCTCGCCGGTACCTTTCGGGAGCAGCGAGTCATTCTCAATGCGATTCGCTTCCTGGCGAACGATCTGCGCATTCCCCTGGTCTGCCTCGGAACGGAGGAGGCCAACCAGGCCCTCATGACCGACCAACAGCTGGCGGACCGCTTCGCGGCCGCAGAGCTGCCCGCCTGGGAGAATGACGCCTCTTTCGAGCAGTTGCTGCTGAGCTTTGAGGCGATTCTGCCGCTACGCCTGCCTTCCGAACTCCGCGACCCGAAAATACATCGGCGAATCCTCAGTCTGACCAAGGGCGTGTTGGGCCGCATCTGCAAATTGATCGAAACCGCCGCCATCGAAGCGATTCGTTCCGGAGAGGAACGTATCGCGCTGGCTCTGCTGAATGACGAGTTGGTGACCGAATCTCTGGTATCGATCAAAGATCGGCGAAACCGGCGTTTCTCGGGATCATGATCGCCAGGTCAGCTACCGTTTTGCTCCGAGGCCCATCCGTGGCGAGGTTCTATCCTCCTGGCTAATGCGGGTCGCGGCAGCGAAACCTGGTCCAGCTTGTAGATCTTCTCGAGGCTCTGGAAACTCATCACGGCCAGGTCCTTGCCTCGGATTTGCTCGACTACTCTATTCCCGAAAAGGCCGTGACCGCGTTGTCGAAATTTTGTCGGATCTCTCGGCAAGCTGTTCGGGACATGGACATCCGGCGGCGGGCTCCCCAACTCGACGCCGTCCAGCTCATGCGATATGAAAACGGTCCACTGTCTCGCTGCTCGTGTCTCAGACATCGGCGTGTGCGCTACACCTTTTGCCCGCTCTGCCTCGTGAAGCAGCGGGTGATCCATACGCGATGGGACTGGAGCGTTGCCTGCATCACTCTTTGCGACGTTCATCAAACCCCTCTGCTGGACGAATGCCCTGCATGCGGCGAGACTGACCCACTGAGCTTCTCGGGCGTTGATCTCCCGCCTGATGTCATCTGTAGATCCTGTTACAAGGATCTGACCTGTGATTGGCCTCGGAATGAGCTCGCAGGTGAAACAAGACAGGCCGTCGACGGCACGTACAGGGCTTCTCTCCTTGGAGTCGATCCCGGCCCCGAGATCCTGGGCAAATCAACTGCGCAACAATTCCGCGCCTTCATCGAAGATCTGCACCAGGTGCTTAGGCACAAATTGAACCTTCTTGCAGATTGCAGGAGAGTTGTTCCCGTATCTTTTTCAAGACACGATATCCTTCACATCATCGCTCTGCTCATCAGGAACGCTGCGCCAACCTCAGATCTCCGCCTTCGACGCAAGCGTGAGAGTCGTAGCGTAGCCTTATGGACAGCCCTGTTTCAGGTGATCCCCGCACGGTTCGGCGGAGTAACGCTCGAGGACTTGAGCTCCCGATGGCCAAAAGCGCTCCGTCGACGTTTTGCTTCAGCCATGCTTCATCGGACGCGAAAGCGTTGGCCATACTCACCCTGGGGACCAGATCACGATTCTGGTATCAGATTTAAGTACATGGAGCTTGCGCGCGTATACGAATTAAGTACAGTAAACGAACCGCATATTCGAAATTTTCAGATTTAAGTACAGCGCGACAGTCGCGGACCGCCATTTCTAGACGTAGGAAGACAGGGCCGAAGAAAGTCTCCGGCCCTGCTCTTGCAAGGAGTGAAACGATTGGGTGACTCTGCCCTTATTGACCCTTATTGCACAGTTGCAGAGACCGGCTGCGGAAGCGGCGGAATCACCAGGTTCGGGTATGGCGATTTTTTCCCGATTTTTCCGGATTGTTCAAGCAGGTTCATGAGCCGGTCAAGCGAGGGCCAGCAGTAAATCGGCTGCCTGTAAATCCGATTGGAGTCACCTGGCTGGCCTTTGGAATCGTACAGGTTCCAACCGGGTGTTTCGAAGGGCTTGCCGGAGTCGTTCGTGGCTACCCCCTGGATTATCAGCTTGCCGCCCTTGTGGTCGAAAGCCGGCGTCGAAACATAGATACGCGGCTCAAGCGCCTTTTTGGTGCGAAACACAGCCAGAAGCACACCGTCCTCACCGGGCGCAAGATCATGCAGGCCCGAGAATGCATCATGGTCCTGCCATGTGCCCCCGAATTCCGCTGGAATCTTGTAGACCGCCCACTCAGGCTGTTTCATGCCTGCGAATCTGTGCGGGTTTTCAAGAAGCTCCAGTACATATCGCCTGGCATCTGCATGCGTGACGCATGCGATGACATCGCGCGTGAAGACCCACAACCGTTTTCTGTCCGCCGTGATTCCGGTGAACTGCAGAGAGTCGTTCGCATTGGCCAGGTCACGCGGACCCGGTAGTGGCCTGGACCCATCGGCGAAACAGGCTTTGATGTATCGCTTGTTGGAGCTGTCGTTGCCGGCGCCGTAGACAGCTGCCTTTTCACCCCTCAAGACGTTGGGATCATCGCCCTCGGCGGCGAGAGGCCACGCAGCGACTGCCAATGAGTCAGTTGTAAACCCTTTCTCGTAGGGATAGAGAAACTCGCGATCTTTTAAGACCGGGCCCCCATCGTTCGAATATCGAGCGACCTGGTTGCCGTCCGCGAAGTATAAGTACACCTCCCTATCTTTTTCTCCAGGCGTGGCGGCGATATCGTAAGCCGTGGGAACATTTTTGACAGGCTCCCATTTACTGTGCTTCGACATAGGCCATTGACCTTCCATAAAGAACATTTGTTTGTTTTCCTGATTTCTAAAGGCGTGGCCCGGCGAACGGCGCAACTGCGTATCGCTTCTCTCGAGGGAGAAGATTGCGAAGTATGGATGGGTGTCTTCGGCCTTCTGCGTCTTCCTCTTTGCTACCGCAACTACGCGTTGCTCATGGCCAAGGTTTGTCCAATCGCCGGTGGTTGTATCGCGGACGAGCAACGGGCCGCAGTCAGCTTTCTGACCTATGTTCTGGTAGCCGATGGACCAGACGATTCCGCGCTTCTGCGCCATCGGTTTCACTTTGCGCAGAAATTCCAGTTGGGCAGGATCATTGCTTGTGAAGGCGCTCACGAGCTTCGCTTTTACGATCGCTCCACCATCCGGCATGGAACTCACGTCGAGGCTGGTAACAGCTACTGTGAGTGCGTGCATGTAATTGACATAGACTTGGCACTGAGTAGCCAGTATTTCTCCCCACAGCGGCAATTGCTGGACTTCCGGATCCTGAAGCCATACCGAAGCTCCCCTGATGAGATTGATTGTGGGTCCCTCAACCATGTTCATCTTGCTGTCGAGTTCCTGCGGCGTCCACTTGTTTCTCACGAGACTAAGCGTCTTCGCGTCTTTGGGTACGAGGGTCAGAATGAGGGAATCAATGGCCATTTGTGCAACCCTCAAATCTTCGAGCTTGCCCTTTGCCTGCATCTTGTTGAGCAACTCTTCGATCTGAGTGACCACGGATTTTTGCTCTTTTACAAACATCTTCAGAATCCCTTTTCGGTCTCAAGCTCGTAAAATAGGCGCTCAGGCCGTTGTTCGATCTTGCTGAGCACACGGTAGTGCGTCCAACTCAGGTTGGGGGAAAAGCCTTTTCGTTGATTTGTCGTCTCCAGGGCCGTCGTCAAATCATTTAAGACCGTATCTTGGGTAAGAGGCCCCAATTCATCACTCGACGAGTGATGAATCTCGGGTGCTCGATCACTAAACACTTGATAGAAGAGCCGAAAATAGCGCAGATTGGTGACGGAGAATCCGCGACCATATCGTTTCGTGAGCTGCTCGGACAGGTCCCCTAGCAGTCTCTCGCCGTATTCTGCGCGCTCCTCGCCACCTTGCAACGCGACCACAATTTCGCGGCCTACTAGCCAATACGCGATGACCATGTTGCTGTTCACGGATCGGGCAACATTGGTGCGGGCCTGCTCCAAAATGGAGACAACTCTATCCATCAGGCTGCCGTGACCCACGCGAATCAGACTGTTCTCCTCCGCAAGAGAAACTACTTTGGGCTTCTTCATAGCGATGTGTTTATCTTCGTGCTCATGTGTCCATTTCGGGGTACCGTCCGGGCTCGATGGCCGTTTCCGGCTTGGCTGCGGTCGCCATCTGTGGGTAGTCACCGTTGGTCTCGCAGGCAGGGCAGGCATACTTCTTGCGCACGTGATGGATGCGCTCGAAGCGCCCCGGAATATGTTCGATCTGCCAGCTCTCCTCCCGGCCGATCTCCTTGCGCTCCGCGCCGCAGCAGGGACAGGAGCGCTGTTCGGCGTTCAACTCGTATACGTGCGTGGTAACGGGAAGATTTTCGAAGTTGGCAAGATGGCGCCGGCCTTTGCGTCGCTTCACCCGCCGTAGTTCTTCTTGCGGCTCGGAATGAGGCGGAACGTCGTCAGGGTTGATCGGCTTGCGATCCAGTTCCTGGGCGAAGCGGAGCAGCAACTGCGCCAGATCGGCTGCCGACTGCAGCCGGTCCGCGCGCGCCCCGTAGTACCGCTTCTTGTAGCCATCCAGTTCTACCTGCAAGCGCAGATTTTCGATATGCAGATGGTCGCGCTCACGCAGCAGTGCGGCGACCATGGCCTTCAGGGCTTCCTTATCGTCATCGTCGGGTAAGTTGGGCGGCGCACCAGGCACGAATAAGTTATGCCATAACTTGCTACGGATAACTTATACCGCGACCTTCTTCCTGTTGCTTCCGCTGGTTCGCTCGTACCGCGGAACGCGCTTCAGCTTCGTCATGTCGATCCCATCCAGGATCATCGCCAACTCACTCGGTCGCAACTCCACCGAGCGCGCCCCTTCCTTCAGGCGAGGCAGCTTGAATACTCCGGCTTCGAGCCGCTTGTACCATAACACGTAACCATCGCGGTCCCAGGTCAGGATCTTCAGCCGCTCCCCGCGTCGCGAACGAAACACAAACAAATGGCCGCTAAGCGGGTCCTGGCTGATCACCGCCTTCACTCGTTCTGCCAGCCGATCGAACCCGCAGCGCATATCGATTGCCTCGCCCGCCAGCCAGATCCGAGCGCCCTGCGCACCATCCAACGCGCGCAAGCTCGGCAGACCGATCATACTTCGGACTCCAATACCGCCAACAAAGCGCGCAAGTGGCTCGCCTCGAATCCAGGCTCAACCACTAGACTGCGGCCTTCTCTTAGACGGATCTCAATCGCGCTACTCCGTGTCACTGCAGGTCGCACTGGCTCTGCCGGGACAGCAACCTGCACTTGGGGTAGACCCAACAACGCTGACACCAAGTGCAATTTGAGCTGGGCTTTTGGAAGCCTCGGGGCTGTTGTGGCGGCGGCGTTGCCTCGATCCATTGACTTTAAAGGTATCTCATTCCAACCGCGACCGGCCATTCGCCATATTAAGTAGTATCTCCACGCTTTTGGCCAGCCATAATGACTTCTGAGTGACTATCGATTGACCGTGCTTCGGCCAGAACTCGCCGGCACCCCACTTTCTCTTCGGCTACGAGCAGCAAAACAGGTTTCAGATTGCCCCTGGTGTCAGCGTCGTTGGGTTTGGGCCATCTTGGCGATGGCATTCAGTAAGCTTGTGTCGTTAGCAAGTGAAAATGTCCGCTTTTGAGAACAAATGAAGTGTCCGGTTTCATAAGTTAGTAGCCGTAGAGGCAGTGGGAAAGTGCGAATCCCGCGCAGTGTGCGGGATTTGCAAGTTGGGAGGGAAAGTCTGTTTTTGGACTTTTCCTCTCAACGTCTTTTCCACGGCCTTGATTTGTTTTTTGGTCAGCGGCGTCAACAGTTTTCCTTCCGCGCTGTAATGACCGACGCGATGTCCTGCGATCATGGGTGTCAGTGTTTGGTCCAGGTGCTGATGGATGATCACCTTGCATCCAGCCAGGGTGGGACGCCACTCGGCACGCTCGAGCTGCATGATCAGGTTGTAAAAGCTCACCGTGTTATCCCGATCAACGGTGCGCTCAAACCGCTGCGTGAAGATCATTTCCAAGTTCCTGTGCCGGCAGGATATGAACGCCGTGCCTGGCTGCGCTGCCGGAACCGTAAAGCGGCGGTTGAACTCGGCGATGTAGTGCTCATTTAGAAACTTGTTGGCCCCTTCCAGTGTTCGGATCCCGCGCAACCGCAACTCCTGCGGCAGCCGTCCCTGCCAGGTGGAGAAGTTGCGTTCCGAGCGGCCCCTCGCTTGCGGAGAGTAGGACGGAATCATATGCACTCCCAGCTCCTTCATGGCACGGCCCACCTGCGTGGGACGCTCATAATCGACCTTGCCACCGCTCTTCGGCGTATACCAGAAATGGGCTCCGCGGTCCGAATAGAGCGAGCAGAACAACCCCTTCTGTTCGATCACCGCCCGCAGCCCGGCCATCACGGTGGCGGTCGTTTCTTCTTCGGCCAGCTGCGCATAGTAGATCTCGCTGGTAGCGTCGTCGAGGATCACGATCAGATCGTGCCGGCGCTCATCCTGAAACCACTGGTGATCGCTGCCGTCGATGTGCAGCATCATCCCAGGCAGGGGACGCCGCTCGCGCCGCTTGCGATGCACGCCGCGCCTGGCCTTGCGCTTCACCAGGCCGGCTGCCTGCAAGGCTTGTTTTACCCATGTGTAGCTCAACCCGATCTGATGTTCCTCGCCGAGCTTCTCATGAAAGTGCCGCACGTTCAGATCGAAGTACTTGTCCCGGTAAAGGCTCAGAACCTCTTCGGCCTGCGCCTTCGGCACCCGCCTGCTGCTTGGCTTGCGCCGTCGCCGGTCCAGTAATCCCTGAGGGCCTTGCTCCTCAAGCCGCTTCCGCCAGCGACCCATCTGCCGCTCGCTGATGCCGGTCAACTCCGCTGCCTGCCACCACTTGATCTTCCCCGTTGTGGCTCGTAACAACACTTCCTGTAACTTCATCGCCCGCTCCGCCGCGGTCCTCGGATAAGTCTCCATGCTCGTATGCATGGATCCATCCTCGCCGCCCGTTATGCGGACATTTCATTTGCTAAAAACACCGGACATATTATTAGCTAACGACAGCATTCAGTAAGCTTGTTACGTTTTGGCCAATCCAACTCTATGAAGTTCGGCGCATTTTGCGCGCGTCGCGCGCGGTCGCCCCAGTCGTTTGGGCCGCTTGGTCGCAAGAGTGATTCTGTCACGATTCCAGCGGGAGCTCCTCGGCAATGGCGAAATGAGACGAATGGATTTGGCAGAGATACTCATCGTTTCAGTCAAAACTGCTCGCTTGACTGAAGCAGGATTCCTTGCTACCATCGCCTCACTGTTCAGCCATACTAAACATGGCTCCTACTGAACAGTAGAATGCCTCTGGTTTGCTCGCAATCGCCCTTCCAGTGTAGGCCCCCGCCCTTCTTGGTAGCCCAAAGGAGGCGCCCGATGATAAACCAGACTTTTCCCAGCAGCCTTTCTTTAGCGCAACTCGGTCATCATGCGAAGATGCATTTGCCGACCGAGGAGAACGTTGTCAATGATCTTTGTGAAGCATTCGAGAACTCGTGTGTACCGCTTGCTCAGCGGCTCGAGACCTTTCCTCGGCACGTCCGCAGGCAGGCCTTAGCGCGTTTTCTCGTGCGGTACGAGATTTTTAAACTGAACCTAGGAGTACATGGAAGCGTTGTCGAGTGTGGAGTCTTCGCAGGCGGTGGCTTGATGACGTGGGCGCAATGTTCATCCATCCTTGAGCCTTACAATCACACCAGACGTGTGATTGGTTTCGACACCTTTGCTGGATTTCCAAAGACTGACGAAAAGGACACCTCCTCAGGAACTTCGGAGTACCTTCATGAAGGAGCGTTCGATACGTCCACAGAGATCGTTGAAGAATTGAACCACCTTGCCTCGATCCACGATAGAAATCGCCCGCTCGGCCACATCCCGAAGGTCGAGCTTGTTCAGGGCGATAGCTGCGACACCATACCCCAATATCTGGAGCTAAATCCTCACTTTTTGATCAGTCTTCTTTACCTGGACTTTGACCTATACCAACCAACAAAGGCCGCTCTTCATTATTTCTTACCTCGAGTGGTGCGAGGCGGCGTGGTCGCCTTCGATGAGTTGAACTCCGCGCATTTCCCCGGAGAAACGGTGGCCTTTATCGAAGAGAGCGGCTTTACATCGGGGCCGCTCTGTCGTTTCCCCTCTGATCCTTATATTTCTTATTTTGTGAAATAGGAGAACATCAGCTGGCGAAGGCTGGTTTTTATTGTCCCGGCGCGTGATTCGCAAATGGAAGTCAGTCGGTCAGTAAATCGTACGCCCCAGGGAACTGACTTGGCGAAACTACCGTCAGGTAGCCACCTCTTTCCCCAACCGCGTCCCTCCAATGCGTGGACGTCTGGCTTTGATCTCCCCCTGAACGACCGGTCCTTTTATGAACATTCGGAGGGCCCCCAAATATCTTTGCGTCCCGCCAGCACTGATGGCTGGTCTCCAAAAGGAAACCGATGGAAGTAGGGAGTGACGCTGCAGTCGAACTACAAGTGTGGGTTCTGACGCAACGTTGATGTTCTTGATTTGTACATAGGAGTGGTTTGCTATGCCTTCATGTCCCATGTTGACCGTTGGTATGCCCGTTTATAACGCCGAGCGCTTTGTCGCCAAGGCGCTGGATTCTTTCCTGGGCCAGACCTTCAAAGACTTCGAGCTCCTCATCTCTGATAATGCATCGACGGATCGCACAGAGGAGATCTGTCGGCAGTATGCGGCCCGAGATCAACGTACCCGCTATTTTCGAAATGCAAAGAACATGGGTGCCGGTTGGAATTTCCGCCGCGTCTATTCGCTGGCAAACGGAAAATACTATAAGAGCGCAGCACATGACGATATGATTCAGCCGGACTTCCTCCGCCTTTGTCTAGACGCCTTGGAGGCGGACGACTCATTAGTTCTCGCCCATAGTCTGACCCGGGTTATCGATGAGAACGGACAATTCATCGAGAACTACAATGACGGGTTACGCACCAACTCACTTAACGCGGTCGAGCGCGCACGAGACCTGATGCTCCGAGGCCACAGATGCTATCCAATCTTCGGCGTGATACGCCTGGACGCACTGCACAAGCTTCCACCGTTGGACAGCTATGCCCATAGTGACCGTGTGCTCCTGTTGCGGCTCGGATTGTTGGGACGATTCTACGAAGTTCCTCAGTACTTGTTCATCAGCACCAGTCATTCGGGCCAGTCGGTTTGGACTATGCCGGAGAGAACCAAGGCAAAGGGATTGCGCCTGACGCGGCGTCACGGTACGTTGCCGGCGCTCGAATGGTGGGATCCGACCAAGGCCCGCAAAATCGCCTTTCCGGAGTGGAATGCTGCGAAAGAGTTCCTCCTCTCCGTGGCTCATTCCCCGCTTGATCTGTGGCAACGGCTGAGATGTTACGGCTTGGTCGCCCGGTGGATGTTGAAATATCACCGCCGCATGGCTAAGGATCTCTTGATCGCGGCCGACCAGGTGCTGTTCAACTTCCAAAACCGACGCGTGATTGCGACGAAGACGCAGTCCTATTCCGCCTACCGCAAACAGTGACTTGGGTTAGGTTGTCGCTTTCAGAATTATTTGTCGTAGTATCCTTGCATGCAAGAGCTGAGCGGAATGTCCGAAGCAGCTCGTGATCTTGCGATGGCGCGCTTCCGGCTGATCCAGCCGTATTTTGGAACACAAGCGATCCCTGCACTGGGTCGCAGCAGATGCCAAAGTCTGCTTTCGGACCGCCCAAAGATGGGTAAGCCAGTATCACAAGCTTGTTATCGGATGACCAACCGCCAGACGAACTTCGTCCACGATTTAAATGCAAAAAAGGGCGCTTTAGTGTTGGGACTGCGCCCCGGAATCACCTAGATACTGCGGTAGTGGCTGCACCGCTTCCCTTCCGGCATTCGACAATTTTGTCCTCGATTTAAGGGCCACACCTTGGTTGATGTCCACGATTTAAGTGATATAAATTCCTCGGCAAGCGCATAATCCGCGATTTAAGGGCAGCGCGACAGCCGCGGCCGGAACTCTACTCCTCTGTAGCTCCGTCCCGTTCTTTTCCCTCGATCCTGGCTCGCGCAGTCTCAATTGCTTTATGCAGTTTGTCCCGCAATACCTCGGGCGGCGGCAATACCGTGAGATATTCGGCCACGTGGATGCCGGCGGTGCCAAGCTCCAGCAGCTCGATCTGCTCGGTGTTCTTGCCGGCGCAGAGAATGATGCCCAGGGGCAGGTTTTCTTCGGGTTCCCGCTCGTGCTGAGCCAGCCAGCGTAGATAGAGCTCCATTTGGCCCTTGTATTCGGGCTTGAATCTGCCGTGTTTCAGTTCTACCACCACCAGGCGCTTGAGCTTGCGGTTGTAAAACAGCAGGTCGATGTAGAAATCGTCGCCGTCGAGCTGAATGCGTTTCTGCCTAGCCACGAAAGAAAACCCGGCGCCTAGCTCTAACAGGAAATTTTCCAGCTCGCGAAGGATGGCATCTTCGAGGTCGCGTTCCAGAAACCGATCATTCAGCTCCAAAAAATCCAAGACGTAAGGATCTTTGAGCAATAAGGCCGGGGTGAGATCACCTTTGCTGCGCAGCATGGCCAGCTCTTGCTGGATCAGCGCATCGGGTTGTTTCGAGAGTGCGGTACGCTCATAAAGCATGGAATCGATGCGTGCGCGCAGAGTACGTACGCTCCAGCCTTCGATCCGGGCCATCTCTGCGTAAAATTCCCGTTGGAAGGGCCGAGTCAGAGGCAAAAGCGCGCTAAAGTGAGACCAGCTCAATTGTCGCGACAGCGTCACGACAATCTGCTCCTCGGGAAACACCTCAGCAAACTGAACCATTCGGCGTAGATTCTTCTCGGAATAACCTCGGCCGTAGTCCACCACCAATTGTCGTGACACTGTCACGACAATCTGTTCGCCGTAGGCGGCGCGCTCGCTGCCCAGCACTTCCAGGTGGATACGCTTGCCGATACGCCAATAGAGGAGGGTGAGCCCTATGTTGACGGCAACGGCTGTTTGACGGCGCGCCTCTTCGATCAAGGCGCGGATCTCTATCAACAACTCACGGGGTTCTCGGACCTTCAGCGCCAAGTCTTGTTCCGTCATCCTCATCCGGTTCTCATTGCCCAATGGACCTTGACCTTGGATCGATGCTGTACCGCGCCCATTTCCCTCTCCACGCTTAAATGTAGCTGAAGCCGTTGTTGAGAAGGTCGAGGTACTCAATCCTGAAGGGTTCTTAGGACTGCCGGGCCATGCACTGCTAGCTGCCCCAAAGCCGAAGCGCGCATGGATGAGCCTAATGGCCAAGACGCGGGTTTTTTCAGACGGTGTCTCAAAAATCTGCGGAGACGACCGGCCTCTCGGAACCGGAGGGCTTGCCTGACGCCGAAAGCGGAGATTCCGACGCCCTACTTGCCATGCCTACCTTTCCAGTCCCAGGTTGTCATTCACGGCAGAGACGAAGTCCTGCTCCGCACCCAAATACCGCTCCGTGGTCTGAATCGAAGCATGCCCGAGCAGGAATTTTATCTGCTCGAGGTCCCCGCCGCGCTTGCGGCAGAGTTTGGCGCAGGTGCGGCGCATGTCGTGCGGCGCCAGCTTTTCGAGACCCATGGCGCGCGCGTACTGCTGCACGATCTGCAGCACCGCGCCTGGCGTGAGATCCTCACCCCAGACTTTGCCGCCCTTGCGCACCGCGCGAAAGATCTTCCCCTCGGTAATGCCGGCGGCGGTGGTCCATGCGTCGATTGCTGCTTTGACCCAGGCGGGGACGGCAACCGAGCGAACGCGGTTTCCCTTTCCCGTGATGTCGACCAGCACCCAGCGGTTCTCCCGTTGGGCGATGGCGCCGATCTTCACCTCGGAAACCAGCTCCGTCCGCCGCAGCCCGCAGCCGAGCAGGAGAGCCAGGATGGCATAGTCGCGTTTGCCCTTGAGGCTCTCCCGGTCCGGCAGGGAGAGCAGTTCCTGCGCCTGCTCCCGGGTGAGCCAGTTGCCGATGCGGTTCCCCCGCCGAGGCGCGCCTTTCACATCGTTGACGGCAGCGGCGGTTTCTGCCGCCATCAACCCGGCCTTGACCGCCGCCCGGGCCAGAGCTTTGATGGCCGCAGGTGGACCCCCACCGTAGAGGACGACTTCCCTTCCCCGACCAGCAAGACCCGGTAGCTCGCGACCAGCTCGGCCGAGAGCGTCGGATTCCCTTCCCGGCCGCAAAACGCGAGGAACATCTCGAGAGCGTGGCTGTAGGCGCGGCACGTCTCGTCCGAGGCCAGACTGTCCAATACGCGTTTGATCAGCTGGCCGACGCGGTCCTGCTGCAGATCGCCGGCCTCGGTCAGCGGGATTAGGGCTGTCGGATTCACTAGGAGACCCCACATTCGCTCACCGCCAGGTTCCGCATCGCTGCGCCGAGTCCGAGGCGAACGAGCTCCGGAGAGGCGGGGGAACCTGGGTCCCTCCTTATATAGAAGAGCGGTTTGCTCGACCGGATACACCCCCGGTAAGGATTCGTGTCGGATTGTCACACAGCCGGCCCCGATAGCCTATTAGCGCAACCCGCAATCCTGGTTTTTACTATGTTTCGCCGGTTGTCCGTCCTTATTGCGAGGATATGACGGCCGCCGTCTAAAGGAGGGGTCCAGGAAGGGGTCAAATATCTGTGCCACAAGCGGTCGTTTTTCCCCACCCGCTTCTGGCTCACGAAAAACGTGAAATTGCAGGCTTTTTCAAAGGCTGCACCCTTTCTGGGTACATCGCCTCCGACCGAAGAGCACGCCCCAAACGTGTCGGTCAAAGAGAACTCGACCTCGCCCGTCAAGAGACGAGTGTGACAATTCAACACGAATCCTTACCGGTGGTGTAAGAGGGTTTACCAGTAGGGCGGTGAAGACAGCTGAGGTCTAATGGAGGTTCTTCGGATCCCAAAACCGCGGCAATTTTAGTCGGAGACGCCCAACAAGTCAATAGAAGATGTATTTAAGTGCAGCGCGACAACACGTCCTCGTTGTCGACGGATCGGGGGAATACGGGGAATACGTCTTTACGCGGAATACCACGGAATATTACTGGGCCACCCAGTAATGCCAGTCTTTGATGGCTTCGCGGGTTGATTCGTCCGGGTCGATGGCAGTTAGTTGCGAGAGCGGGACAGCCATGGCGCGGCCCTGCCACCGAATCAGCACAAGCATGTCGCCGGAACATGCGTCTTCGGACGCCAGACCCCGAACCTCGACAGATTCGCCTCTTCGCAGCGGCGAGGTTACTTTGGAGGCGATGCACTTTGCCTGGAAGGGGAAGTGGATCTTATCTTCCAGATAGTAGTACCAGCCCATGGCCTGCTCCTCGGGCCCGTAGGCATCCACGATGATTTCCTCGTGGATGCGCTCCTCTCGGACAGGATCGCGCTTCGGTTTTGCCATGCCTCTCTACGACTGAAGAAGTTGACGGACACGGGAGAAGCGCAGCAACTCTTCCGCGCCCATCACTGGGTTTTCGAGCCAAGGCTCAGGCTCGTCTTCGTCCGGGTCATCGAGTTCGTCCAGATCGCCCATTTCGAGATCGGGGTCGAGGGGAGCGAGATACTTTGTCTTCTCCAGACGATCAAGATAATCGCGGATCACGTCGGCTGCAAAAAGCCGCCCGATCTCCCTGATAAAGTCCGGCACCTCGGCGGCGAAAAGGGGATCCTGCTCCGCTGCCCTCAGGAAGGAGAAGAGCTTCTCACCGATGAGATAGTCCAAAGCGCTGTGCGGACCGAAGTTGTCGCGGATGTCTTCAGTCGCCGCGCATTGGTCGATCCAGATTTTATGGAACTCCGTAGTCGAACTGCTCATGATCAAGTCCTTTCGTACAGGATACGACGCACGGAAGTGCGACCGATGTTGAGGCGGCGGGAGATTTCAGACTTGCTGAGACCGGAGCGGTGTAGTTCACGCACCTGATCGGCATGGAGTCCTGCGGTGAGGGGCCTGCCTAACCGCATGCCGTTCTGCCGGGCATGAGCGAGTCCGGCTCGTACGCGTTCCTGCAGGATCTCGCGTTCGAACTCTGCGAAGACGGCCAGCAGCCCGGCCATCGCACGGCCAGCCGGTGTGGTCAGATCCAGCGCTTCGGTAAGCGATACGAAGCCGACGCCCAGATGTTCCAACTCCTGCAGAGTGGTCAGCAGGTCGGTTACCGATCGTCCCCATCGGTCCAGTCGCCACACCACGACAACATCGATTTCGCGCCGCCGCGCAGCATTAATCAGTTTCTCCCGCATCTGTCGCTGCGATGCGCTGGAGCCGACCTCTTTCACCTGCATGGTGAGGGTCCAACCACGCCGCGTGGCATACTCGCGCATGGCACGGTTCTGCATGGGCAGCGTCTGCTGATCTTGAGTGGAGACGCGGGCATAGAGACCGGCGCGAACCATTTTGGCGGTCTTTTGCCCCTGGCCAAAAACCCTCCCGGATTCCTTGACTTCGGACCCTTGCTTTACCGGCATTTCACGAAGCTCCCTAGGCCTGGCCACAGACTGTCCTTTCCGGCCATGTCGTTGAGCCATGATAGCCCGTGACTGTTGCAGTTACGAGTCGGTGTTGGCGTTCTGGGGTGATGAGTCGTGGTAATTCCAGGGCATCCACGTCGCGGGATTTTGCTGTAACTCCCCCGCGTGCCGCTGTAGTTCGGTCAGATAGTCGAAGGGATTCGCACCGTTCAACTCGCAGGTATGGATCAAGCTCATGTACAGATCGCCTACCTGCGCTCCGTGCAGCATTTTATAAAACAGCGAGTTTTTGCGGTTCAGGATGGCTTTCTTCAGCGCCCGCTCGCATACATTGTTGTCCAGCGGAGCTCCGGGCGAGCGCAGGAACAGTGTCAGCGCCTTCCAGTGGCGCAACATGTACTGGATGGCTTTTCCTAGCCCAGAGTCGGGCTCCGTTTTCTTCTCCGCCAGTAGCGCTTCCATCCAGCCATGCAGTTTGTCCATGATGGGACGGCTGTGCTCCTGATGGAAGCGCAGCCTCTCTTCCGGCGACAGCTTCTGTTCCCGCACCACGGCATCGTCGCGGTACACGCCGCACAGTGCCTCCAGCACATAGCGGCACTCCTGGGGGAAGTTCGCCGTGATTTCTACGAACTGCCGCCGGCCATGCGCCAGGCAGTTGGCCACAAGCATCTCCGTTGCTGCACTCAGCTTCGGCGTGTTGCGCGACAGGGCATCGCACATCTGGATGGGTGCATGCAGGCCCGTCGCGCGCCGTGTCAGCACATCCGCCAGGTTCTCGCCGGCGTGCTGCCGTCCGGTAAAGAAGAGCGCCATGCGACGCCCTTCGGAGGTCGATACCACGCCGGAAGTGAACACCCCGGTGCGTTCGTCCGACGGCTCACGAGCCAGATGTAGCACCCGCATGCTGGTGTCGTCATTGTGCAGTACCTCGCCCTGGGCTGCCTCGCGGATCAACTCCTCGTACGCCGGGCCGAGCAGTTCCGCAGCTTCCTCCACGATCTCCCACTGCGTGGCCGCTGGCAACGGAATGCCCATGTTCTCTTGCAACTGCTCCAAGCGATGGAAGGCCATGCCGCCGCCGTACTTCATCTGCGCGATGATCGCCGCTGCGGTGTCGTCGTACTTCTCCTCGCCCACGCCCTCCGGAGCCTGCGCCGTATATATTTCCCCGCATAGATTGCAGCGCAGCCGCTGGAGTTCGTACACGGTCGCGGCCAGCGGCGCCTGGCCCACGATTCGCACCAGCACCTTCGGATCCTGCTGCTCGTACACCCTGCCCTTCTCGCAGGCCGGACACCGATCTCCGCTTTCCAGACTCGCATGCGCGACTTCAACCCGGGACCCGCCGGCGTACGCCGTGGCCCCCTTGTGTCGTTTCCCCTTAATTACTACAATGGTTCGACTGATTCGAAAGATGTTAGCCGATTCCCTAATCCCTACAATTGTGCCGTCTTGAATACAATTATTCCGTAATGACTACACTCTCTGTGACGAGTAGAAGCCGGGGGATGGGTATGCCCATTCGCGAGACGCGGTCCGCCGGCCTCAGCTAGAGCGTTGCCCAGCGATACTTTCATCAACACCTGCAACGACTTGGCTTCAATAGTCCCGAATCTCGCCCTGCATTAACCGTCTCCGCCGACTAAATCCCATCGTCTTTTCACCAACGAAACAGGGCTCGTGATCTCGCGAAATTGTACTTTTTAAGGAATATTGTACGAATTAAGGAAAAGCGACACCTTGCCTGACCGGGAACAGGAACGGCCTCGACTCTCTGAACGCCTATCCCCCGCTCCGCCGCAAGTCCGCCGCCTACGTGGCGCCGCGTGCTCTTTCGCTCGAGCCGCTTCCACCTGTAACTACAACGGTCCTTACGTGTCATGGCAATCGCCACCTCACGCGCAGGCCGGAACCTAATGGCGGCGGGCTCCGATGATGAAAGAAGCCAGGGTAGCCGGCACGTCCCCAACGACGCGCCAACGGTGCCGAGTTCCGTTCTCGATCAGGACATCGCCGGGAGACAGCACCACCTCCGCGCCATCGTCGAGCTCGAGTGCCATGCTGCCGGAGAGAAGGACCCCGAAATCCGTCGTGTCGGTCCTGTGAAAGCCGTCGTTAGCTCCGCCGGGTTCGTCGCCATCCTCGGAGAGTTTGATTCTCCGCCCGAGGTGCATCTCGGGAGTGGGTTCTGGTGCAATCACGCCGGGCAAGTACGTCCCTATGATGTAGCGGATGCCACCTACGGGTGGGAATATACCGGGCGCCGCCGGATTGTTCCCCGCGTTCGGGTAGCTTGCGGGCTCATCGGCATTCCAGAGGAAGGCGAGCTCTCCTAAGCCAGGGATGGGCGTCCCATCGACTTGCTCGTCTCGCACAAAAACAGCCCGGCCCTTGGCGTCATGGCCGGTGACAACCGTGCGTACCTTCATTCCCTGTCTCTTCTCGTCCGGCTTGTTCATGGTCACGTTCTTGGATACTTGTAATTTCGTTTTCATTTTTGAATTTCCTTTCGTGTTGTTGAAGGTCTCAACTCTCTACAACGAGATTCAGGCGCCCACGCCCGAAATGGCCGTGACCCCGCCGTCGATCAAGAAGTCTGCCCCGACGACGTACGCAGAATCGTCCGACGCGAGGTAAACTGCCAGCTTCGCGATTTCCAACGGATCGGCCATCCGCTTGCTTGGATTGTTGGTTCGGAGGACGCCCTTAACCGCCTCGCCCTGCTCTTCGCCTGGGAAGCGACCGAACATCGCCGTGTCCGTAGGGCCCGGGCTTAGGGTATTCACGCGAATCCCGCGGTCCACGAGTTCGGCGCTGAGGATGTGAGCCAGATGGACCACTGCTGCCTTGCAGGTCGAGACGGTCGAGGTTGTCGGCCACCCCTTGCGCGCGCCAACGGACGCATTGATGATTACAGACGAGCCTCGCCTGAGTAGCGGCAAGGCCTTTTGAATCGTGAAGTAAGCCCCTTTGAAATTGACGGCTATCACCCTGTCGAAGCTTTGCTCGGTCACGTCTTCGAACAACAGGAACTCGCTATAACCCGCATTTACGAAGACGCTGTCCAGGTGCCCGAACTCGCGCTTGATCGTGGCGTACATCGTGTCGAGGTCAGGGAGATTGCTGACGTCCGCGCGAACGGCGAGACTTCCGGGGCCGAGCGTCTCCTTAGCCGCCTGCAGCGACCCCTCATTCAAGCCGCAGATGGCAACGCGCGCGCCCTCTCGGTCGAATTCCTGCGCTGCGACCAGCCCGATTCCGCTATTGCCGCCGGTGATGAGGATGTTCTTGTCCGTTAGCCTACCCATTGTCGTCACTCCTTTAGACTGAACAGGTGCTCGTCCCAGGACCGCTGAAGACAAGCACCGAATGATGACTCCCGAGACGTCGGCTAGTGTCCCCTCCATTCGGGAAGTCAATTGTTGCCAACAAGGCCAAGTCACTCATTCACCCAGTCGGCTCGGCCTAATTACACTTGCGCGATGCCATCGTCGACGAACAACTCAATACCTGTGATGTAGCTGCTGTCGTCGGAAGCCAGAAACAATGCTGCCTTCGCGATCTCCTCTGGTGTGCCGAAGCGTCCAAGCGGAACAGAGGCGATGATGCCTTGTTTCCGTTGCCTGCCTGCATCGGAGTCACCCATCAGCTCTCGTAGCCCTTCGGTATCAGTTGCGCCAGGACTGAGCGCATTTACGCGGATGCGACGAGCCTTCAGGTCAGTGGTCCAGGTACGCGCAAAGGATCGAGCTGCTGCTTTGGTCGCTGCGTAGACGCTATTACTAGGAAGACCTCTGCTGCCCACAACGGATGACGTTACGATGATCGAAGCACCATCTGGCAGGAGCGGAAGCATCGTCTGGACGGTGAAGACCATCCCTTTCACATTGCCCAGGAACATTCTGTCGAAGTGCTCCTCCGTGATGGCTCCGAGGGGCCCATATTCCGCTGCGCCTGCATTCGCACAGACGATGTCCAGCTTCCTATGTTCGCGCTTGATCTGTTCGTAGAGCCGATTGAGATCCGGAATGCTTGCTACATCGCCCTGAACTCCTGTGACGTTCGAACCGATCTCTGCGACCGCCTGGTCCAGCTTGTCCTGACGCCGGCCTGTGATGTAGACGTGAGCTCCCTCGGACGCAAATAGTTTCGCAGTTCCGAATCCGATGCCGCTGTTGCCACCTGTAATCAGTGCGACCTTACCTTCGAGTTTTCCCATCATGAGACTCCATTGTTGTGGCTACCGATTACTGGACAAGCCTGTTAGTGGGGCGAACGACACACTTCACAGATGTCTTCACTGCATCGAGAATGTCCTGAGAAAGCTTCGCGTCATCGGTCATTCGCGAGAGGATGAGACCTCCCATCAAACTGGCCATCATCGCGATCGACTGCTCCCGCTTCTTCTTGCGGGAACTCCCGTGCCCAAAATTCCCAGGCAGGGATCGAGCCATTTCATCGAAGAGCTGGGTGAGCTCAGGGGTAGTCGCTTCGCGCACGCTTTTGGTCTTATGAGCGAACTCACTGCCGAACGCAGCAAGTCCACATCCTTTTGAACGTTCGTTCCTGTGTTTGATTGAGAGGTACTCGTCAACCGTTTTCTCCACCGCGTTCGGCAGCGGCCGCGATAACGCAGCGGTAAGGCGATCTTTTGTCTCGGCGATGACGCGAGTACAGCACTCTGATACCAGGTGCTCCTTCGAGTCGAAATACCCGTAGAACGATCCGAGAGACATCCCTGCCTCTTTCATCAGATCGGCAACCCCAACACCATCGATTCCGTGTTCACGAAACTGATCGGTCGCGACCTGAACCAGCCGCTCACGATTTTTAGCAACTTTTTCTCGGCTGATTCGCACCCAGTCGACCCACCTTTCCCTTATTCCGTATGCTCATACGCAATACGACGCGCGGACGAAAGGAAGGATTCAGAAGTTTTCTGGATTATGCTATGGATCGTTCAGCGAAAGCCGAGTACATCGTGCCACCAAACAGCGAGGGGCGCGTCGCCAGTTTCTCTACGGACTCCACTCCTGCCTCGGCGAAGAGTTGGCGGAGTTTTTCGAAGCCAACCGGATATGGTCCCCACCTATTCGGCCTAGGTCGTTCATACTCCACGATTAAGAAGCGATCCGCCACAGACCGAAGCCTTTTCACGAATATCAGCTGCTCTTGAATGAAGTGCAGCGTGTTTGCCATGAGAATTCCGTCGACCGATGGGAGATGGAGGCTTGAGCTCTGCAGATCTGCAATGATCTTGCGAATCAGTACTCGATCGTGCTGGTCTGGAATTTCCTTCAGAGTTTTCTGGGCGAAATCGACGGCATGAATCGTGCTGCCGGGAGCCAGTAATTGAGCCAAAGCCATCGTGAACGTTCCGTTTCCGGAACCAAGATCACACCATGATTGAGGTCGCGCCCATTCAATGAGTGGTGTTCGAATGAGTGCGGTGGCCTCAATGACCTTCATCTCTTCACTCTACTTCAACAGGCGGTGTGCCCGGCGTATGCCGGGATTGTCTCATAAGTGAATTGGCGATAATGCGCTGATGACGAACCACATATTTGGCTTTCGCTTCTCGATGATGAGTTTTCCTGTTCCGTTCGAGGCGACGGATAAGCGCGGAGAAACGTCTGTACGTCCTTGTGTCGAGCGACGAGCCCGCTATCACAACTCCTTCTTGATTTCCTTGAGTAGACCGAGGACGCGGTGAACGAGCGGGTCTGCATTGCCACGCGACCATAGAGCAAACGTGTCCAACGGTCCGATAGAAAAATCTGGAGTTCGCAACACGACACCATCAGGAACAAAGCCTTTTGCAGAAGCCGGAAGGAACTCAAATCCTACGCGGGCACTTGTCAGGTTGACCGCGGTCTGAAAATGCTCCGCGATCTGATATCTGTCCAGCGGCATGTGATTTTTCAGAAAGGCCGTCGCAATCATTTGGTGGATATTTGGCAACACATCCTTGGAGGGCATAATCAAGAGCTCACCTTCAAGGTCTTTTACGCCCACATTCTTCTTGCGAGCTGCGCGATGCCCTTTCGGGAGGGCCACAACGAGTGGCTCCCGAATCAGCAGGATGTTCTCAATCTTCTCGTAGGTACGGCTTAAATGACCGATGCAGACATCAAGGGATCCCGAACGTAGTCCTGTGATTTGGGGGGCTTCGGTCTCTTCGTTAAGCTCCACATTCACGAGAGGAAGAGTGCTTCTGATCTTCTCGAGAAGCCGGGGAAGAATATGGAAACCTGCCGTCGGAATGAACCCGAGCCGGATTGGGGACACCTCACGAAAAGGAAATTTATGTAGTGCGCCGGGAGACCGGCAAGGAGTAGATGGTGCAAGTCCATTACGGTGAAGGCGTAGCGAACCACACCGACCCCGAGTCATGCGCAGCATACCATGAGGTGTGCGGCGAAGCGTTGACAGGGGAGCGTGCAGGCCAGCCATTGAGCCACGAAATATTTCTCATCCAGGACGCCGACATGGTTACCTACACGGAAGGCAAAACGGACGGGTGCGACATCGCGAGTGCCCGAACGGTCCTGCGTGGTCGGAGACCCTGGCATGCACGGACGCTCTTTGCTTGGGAACCGGGAGATCTCCAGTTTGGCCATTCGCAGTCAAGGAGTGGTCCGTGTCGGGAAGGCGAGGAGCCGTAGCCGATGATGAACGAACTGGAGAAGTCAGACCCTTCCATAGTAGCTGCGAAGCTGGCGAACAAGTCCGGAGGATCGGACACGGAGTCGGTGGAGCCAAGGGGAGGGGCCAAGGGGAACACGCCCGAGCCGCACACACACCGGACACAGAGCCGGGAGAGCGTGTCACCGGGGCTTGAGCGTGTACGAGAGCGAGCAAGGCAAGGGAAGAAGGAACGGTTCACCGCTCTACTTCACCACGTGACGGTCGATCTTCTGCGAACGTCGTATCTCAGGCTCAAGCGAGATGCGGCTCCAGGAGTGGATGGCACCAGGTGGCGCGAGTATGGGCAAGACCTGGAAGCCAAGCTTGTGGATTTGCATGGACGCGTTCATCGCGGCGCCTATCGGGCGCTGCCCTCGCGGCGTAAGTTCATTCAGAAAGAGGATGGGCGAGAAAGGCCGCTTGGGATTGCTGCGCTGGAAGATAAAATCGTCCAGCGTGCCGTGGTGGAGGTGCTCAATGCGATTTACGAGCAAGACTTTCTCGGCTTTTCATACGGATTTCGACCAGGACGCGGCCAGCATGATGCGCTGGATGCTCTCGCGGTTGGGATTACGTACACGAAGGTGAGCTGGATAGTAGACGCCGACGTCCGATCATTCTTCGATTCGATGAGTCACGAATGGCTCATCCGTTTCGTTGAACATCGGATCGGCGATCCGCGCCTGATTCGCCTGATTCGCAAATGGCTGAAGGCTGGCGTGATGGACGGTGCAGAGTGGACGTCGAGTGACATTGGCTCTCCGCAAGGGGCGGTGGTATCTCCGACGCTCGCGAACATCTACCTTCATTACACCTTCGACCTGTGGGCCGACCAGTGGCGACGCCACCACGCCCGCGGGAATGTCGTGCTCGTGCGCTACGCCGACGATAGTGTGGTTGGCTTTGAGTATGAGACCGATGCCAAGCGTTTTCTAGCTGATCTGCGCGAACGGCTGGAGAAGTTCAAGTTGTCGCTACATCCGGATAAGACACGCCTGATTGAGTTCGGTCGCTTCGCGGCTGAGCGTCGAGAACGACGGGGTCTTGGAAAACCGGAGACGTTCAACTTTCTAGGCTTTACCCACATCTGTGGGCATTCACGTTCTGGCTACTTCCTTCTCAAGCGCAAAACGCGCCGGGATAGGATGAGGGTCAGGTTACGAGCCATCAAAGAGGAGCTGCGGCGACGAATGCATGAACCTATTCCAGAGCAGGGCCGATGGTTGGGACAAGTGGTGCGTGGCTATTTGGCGTACCACGCCGTGCCTACCAACACCAAGAGTTTGTGTGCGTTTCGGCACCACGTCACTGATCTCTGGCGGCGCTCGCTTCGGCGACGCAGCCAGAGAGATTGCACAACGTGGGATCGTGCCGCGCAACTCGTGGCAGCATTTCTGCCCGCCGTGCGAATAATTCATGCCTGGCCACATGATCGCTTTGCCGTCAAACACCCAAGGTGGAAGCCCGGTGCGCGAATTGCGCCCGCCGGGTTTTGTGCGGGGGCGCTCAGCAATGAGTGTCCCTACCGCGATCGTTTGCAGAGAGTCGATGTAATGTTCTCAATCGCTTAGCCGGACAGAGACAACGAATTGCGCCCTGTACAAGAACGGCGCATTCTCTACTTAGATCTTGCTGATTACGAAAGGCTTAGGTGAACTGAATTCGCCTTAGCGTACGTGGCGTTCCGTTTCTTGAAGTGTCCCCTGATTGCAGCTTAGACGATTAGACAAGCCCCCACTCGCCGGTAGGCGGCATTCGCAAAAAGTCAGAAATCGAAATCGCCGTCTATTCGAAATAGCCGGCCTATCGAATTATAGAAGGCGCCGTAGTTCGGGGAGGCGTAGTACTGCTGGACGTCGCGCGGGTTGAAGTGGTTGAGCACGTTGTACACCGTTAGCCCACCACGGAACTGAATCCGGTGGCCACGAAACTTGAAGTCAACGGGGTACTGGATCTTTGTGTCCAGAGCCAACAAAGGCGGCAGACGTCCTGCGTTATTCTCCGCGCCAATAAAGTTCCAGTTTTGATCGAGCCGCGAGAACGGAAAGCCCGTGTGCACGTCCAGTATCGGAACAACATCAAACTTGTGCGGCAACCCGATCACGGCCCAGAAAAGTCCACGGTTCGGCGCGTCCGACGTAAGCGGGCCATATTGATTGGGTCGGATGAGCGGATAAGAAAAGTTGCTGAAGAACTGATTGTAGTCGTTGAGGTCGCCCTTGGCGCGCGAGTGAACATAGCTGGCAAACACACTGGAGTGCTCGTTTGCCCGCCAGCGCATCATCGTAAGAAACTCGCGATAACTCTGTCGCCCCGAGTTAAGCAGAGACAACTGAGCGTTGCCATCTGTAGCCTGCAACGGATTCACATAAAAATCCCGAAACACCCGGCGGTCTTCGTAACCGAAGCGTACAAGCAGATTGCGGCGCAGCTCGCGATCGAACTGCAACGTCCAGCCAAGGCTGTAAGGCACATGCAGCGAGCTGGGAGCAATGTGCGCGAACGTTGTCGGACCACTCATCACAGTCCTGCCATCGGGAGTATAGTTCGTGATCGTCTGCACCGGAAACCGGTTGAAGATGTTGACGTTGATCGGAATCTTGTCGAAGAACACACCAAAGCCACCACGAAGAGCCGTGCGACCATCGTGCGTCGGAGCAAAGACAAAACCGATGCGCGGAGCAACGTTGGCGGGTTCAGCAGACAGACCGTCATGATCCAGCCGCAGGCCCAGATCGATGGTCAGCCGTCGATGAACCTGCCAGCCATCCTGTGCGAACACAGCGAACTCTCCCTGCGCTGTCTGCGAATCCAGTGCGTCTCCATAGCCGATCCTGCTGCTCAGCGTGCCGTCTTCACGCAACACTCGCACGGGAAAGTTCCCCACGCGTCCCTCGTACGACGAGCGCGCATACGAATACCCAATCGTCAGCAGATGCCTGCCGGCGCGCTCCATCGGCCGCACATGAAGCGTCTGCGACCACTGGTAAAGCTGCGTGCCCCGTTGCTGCTGTTCGAAGTAGCTCCCGGAGTTCTGCTCCGGCGCAAGAACCATCTCTCCCGCTGGCGTCGCCGGATAGACTCGCGAATCAAGTTGCTTGACCGCAAACAAACTCTGAACAAACCCGCCATCAGCCAGAATCCAGCGGTCCATGGCAGAGACGAAGTAGCCACGCTCACGATTATTGGCCGTGACCGGCTGCGGGTTGAACGTGTTGATATTCGCGTATTCTGTGTTCTGGGGGTCCAGCGCGACCACAGCCGTCAATCGATGGCTAGCCGAGGGAGTCCAATCAAGCTGCGTGTAGGTATTGATCTTCTCCACGATGCGAACGTTGTTCGGATCGGGGAGCGACGGCACCGTAACCGTATCGTACCCGTAGCCCATAGCCTGAAAGAAATATACCTTGCCCTTCTTCAGCGGCCCCGCGAAGGTCAGATGCGGCGATGCACTCTCGACTCCGTGAGTGTGTTGATGATTGATCCACCGAAAACGAGGCACCGGGTCTTCGAAGAGCCATTTCCACTCTTCGGTGCCGCCGCGAGTGCTGACGTCCACCACGCCGCTCGAAAATCGTCCGTACTCCGGCGAAAACGGATTCGCCAATACCTTCACCGACTCAACTGCCACAGCCGGCAAACTCAGCGCCGCCTGTCCGGTAAAGGGGTCCGTCACGCTGGCCGAATTCACCAGAGTATTCGCCTGGTTAGTCCGTCCGCCCTTGATGTGAATCAGCCCGTCAATCCCGCGCACAACGCCGGGAAGCAGAGGTAGCGCATCCTGAAAGTCCTGGTTCAGCTGTATGAGAGATTTCAGCTCACCCGCATTCAACGTTGGCACGCCGCCGGAGCTGGATCTCAGGTCAACGCCCGGCTCCTCCGCATTAACCGTGATCGTCTCTGGCTGCCCCTTCGGGACAAGCTGAAAATCCACCTTCGGAGTGACATCGGTCTCTATCGTGATGTGCTTCGTGACCGTATCAAATCCCGCCAGCGTGACCGCAATCTCATAGCGGCCATACAGCACACCGCTGAACGCGTACCTCCCGACTTCATTCGAAACCGTGGCGACTTCGTTGTTCGTGTCGAGGTTCTTCAAGGTGACGCGCGCGTTAGGCCACACCGTCTGCACCCGGTCCGAGCCCAGCGTAAGGATGACACCACCCACTGTAGCGGTCTTCGCCACGAGCGTCGCTTCAAACACCAGCGCTATCACGATGGCCATAAAAAACCGGCTGGCGTGCGCCATCAGGTACGGACGTTCGCTGCGGCTTGGCAGGCGCATCGCAGAACCTCCTGCAGCACGGGCAATTAATGTGAGAGCCGTGACCTCCTCGCGTCTGCAAGTGTGGGCGCACGCCCCAACACCAGCTGGCATCTGCTCGCCGCGCCCATGGCCGATCTTAAATCGAATAGTGTAGCTAAAGGTTCTGGAATCCTCGGTTTTGTTTTCCGTGCCCCACTCTAATGGGGTCCGGGGGGAGCATTGTCCCTTGGCTTACTTTCACGATGTGCTCGGGTCCGAGCCGCGGCTGCGAAATCGAGCAATGGCAATGAGAGAGGCACTAGCTGTAGGCGTCAACCCGACAGCAATAATTCGAAATCGACATAGGGAATCAGTTCCCCCAACCTAGCTCACACAATTATTCAAAGGCAATGTTCGGCACCTTGACACTAGGAAAATCCCTAGAGTGGTGAAACATCGCTGAGTCACTCATCGAGGTCTGATTAGGAACGACAAGGTCTTAGGATCGTTCAAGTCGGCATAGCGGAAGTGATCCGCGGTGTGAACTTGGCACTCGTGAAGCAGCAGCTTGGCCACAAATCGATTGGCTCCACGATACGTTACGTCACGATGAGCGATCAGCGAGCCTCCGCTACGCTTTTTGCCCCCTGTGCATTCGTGAGCAGGAAACGATTTGCGTGCAGTGGGATTGGAGTTTGGCTTATTTGATTCTTTGTTCCGTTCACGGTTTGCCTCTTCAGGACGGTTGCCCGCTGTGCAGTGATCCCGATCCGCTGATCTTCTCAGCCCCTGATCTGCCCCCCAATAGGTGCTGCCGTTGCTGTGGTGGTGATCTCACCGGCGGGGTCGATAACTCTAGAAATAGGCTTGAGAAAACAGATATCCAACCTGTCGAAGACGCCTACCGTAACGCGCTTATGGGAGTGATCCCTTATCCCACTCTGCTCGGCAAAACAACAGATCGGGCGTTCCGCCAATTTCTCGAAGACTTGCTTCAGCTACTCTCTCGCAGGCTCAACCCCAGGTGGTCCAGACGCCCCATTCTGTTCTCTAGGCAGGATCTAGCTCAGATTGTCGCCGCACTCATTTTGAATGCGGCGCCCAGTTCGGATCGGTCTGTGCGGGGAAAGCGTTACACGCGTGGTCTGGTCTTGTGGAGTACTCTCTTGTCGATCATTCCCCAGCATGAAGGACGACATCTGGAGCAGGCCAGCTTGCGGTGGCCTCTCGCTCTTCGGAGACGCTTCGTCTCGGCACTTTACTATCGAAAGCGAAAACGCTGGCAGTATCATCCGTTCTGCGCGTCGAAGGATCTCGACAAGCCAATTGAGCGGATCCAAATTGCTGCGGTGTTCGGGCTGAGCCCAGGAAGCACCTAAATCTCGCGCGGTAGTGGCTGTACCGTCTCCCTTCCGGCATCCTACAATTTTGTCCTCGATTTAAGGGCCACACCTTGGTTGACGTCCACGATTTAAGTGCGATAAATTCCTGGGCATTCGCATAATCCACGATTTAAGGGCAGCGCGACAGTCGCTGTCGGGCATGGCTAGGGCGGGGTGTACGCCGCAGGTCCCTGGTGCTGGGGTGTGCCAAGGGTGGAGCCGTCGTGATGTTAGCGCCTCGACACTTGGTTTATGAACCCAATGGTTGGCGGTGGATTACTTTGAAGCTGCTACCTGGGTGGGTTGATAAGGGACGATATGCACGTTCCCGTGTGCCTCAACAATCTCACCAGTCGTTTCGTTGTAATCAACTGCGTTAGCGTATAGAACCATCGAACCGGCATCACAAACCACAGGGCCATGCTTGCCAGTAGGCCCGCATGTGACCATCCTCACTTCGACATTTCCTGTTAGCTGGAGAATAGATTCGGTTTGCGTGCCTGATAGATCCCGCTGTGCGCTCGATGCTACCACCTGAGCCCACCCGGTACCGTCTGCCCGGTGTATCGTGAAGTGTAGTCGCGGAGCCTCTGTACGCGTTAGGCAAGGCCGATCTCGTTGTGCTTTCGGCTCTTGACATACCGATTGAGAGGCAAAAGCGAAAACCTGGAAGGCCATCGCAGCACTGAGCATTAGGAGTTTCATGAAATAGCTTCTCCTCGTGAAATCATCCTAATTCTTCTAATCAATCCAGGTCTATGCACTTCCGGGGTGCCGCACCCGCGTTTCACCTCTAGGTTCCAATTTCGTACCTTTTTCCGCCCAGCCGTGCCTAGCAGCTTCAGCGATCCGGGCGCGCTCCTCGGGACCCAGCTTCTCTTCTTTCTTGGTTGTTCGGCCGGACATCGCGCATGACGTCCTTTATGTTGCAGTAATTCCGCCGCCAGTTATCGAAGTGGAGACTGGTCGGAAAACCGACCAGCAGCTCGCAGCCGAGCCCTCAGAATGCGGGGGGTTAGGCCGGATCGAACGTTCTCTTTTTATGCTCGAATGGATGAAGGATCCTGAACTGCGAAGGCGTCTCCAGGTCGGCCTAAACAAAGGGGAATCCAGGAACGCTCTCGCACGTGCGGTCTTTTTTAACCGACAAGGAGACCTGCGCGATCGCAGCTTCGAGAACCAACGCTACCGCGCCAGCGGGCTCAATCTGATAGTTGCTGCCATGATCCTCTGGAATACTGTGTATTTGGGAACTGTATCAAAGCTGGGGCGGCACACTATGGGTAGTACTCTCTGGGAGTCGTTCCCCCCGAGGATTTTAACGGGGTAGGAGGTTCCGATGGAGTTTCGAATTTGGGTCGAAACGCGTCTCGACGGCCCCATACTGGAACGGGAGCTGGTATCCAGCGTGGAGCGGCCTGCATCAGAAATCGGGCCTGAAGAGATCGGCCTGCAGCTGGAGGAAGGCAAGGCGGTGCTTCGAAGAGTGCAAGCTCGGATTGTTCAGACTCAGGTGGATGTGCTGAGTTCTGCTCACAGACGATGCTGCTTGTGTGGCCGGAATCAGCGCGTCAAGGATCTTCGAACGCGCACAGCCCGAACAGTTTTTGGAACCGTTGAAGTTTCCTGCCGACGCTATATTCGCTGCAAATGTCGAGGCGGAACGAAAGCGGCCATCTGGCCCCTCCATCGCCATCAGCTTTCGGGGACCTCACCGGAACTTCAGTACCTCTACGCTACCTGGGGCAGCAAAGTGCCGTATCGGCGGGCAGCAGCAGTGCTCGGCGAACTACTTCCCATTTGTGATCGGGGCGTATCACACGCTACCCTGCGTCGCCATACACTCGCAATAGGTAACCGACTCGATCAGCGGGTCACTGAGCCAGACGAGTACGACTGGCCTGAGCCAAGGCGCGAACCCGTTACGGTGGCACGAAACCTTAGCGTTGCGATCGATGGAACCTATGTGCGAGCAGACGCGATGATGGGCCTGGGCGAGTACCACGTTGTAGCAGGCCGAATCGAGCGTGAAGGCCGGCTGGGCTGCTGTTTTGCTTGGGTCGCCCAGCACCCTATGTGCGATGCCAAAGCTTTCATGAAAGCCGCACTTGAAGACAACGGTTGGACGCGGACATCGCGGGTCAGGGTGCTGGCTGATGGAGCGGACGGTTTGAGCAATGTCGTTAATACTGCGGCGGAAGAGACAACCCACAGGGTTCTGGATTGGTTTCATATCAGCATGCGTCTCCGACCAATTGAGCAAATGTCGCCGGGGGTCGCGACGATTGTCGGGATGCCGATCCTGTCTTGACCGAATTGCTCAGTGAGAAGATCGATCGAGTCCGCTTGCAGATGTGGAATGGGCATTGGCAGGCCGCCCTGGACCGTTTGGGAGCGATCTATCGGACTACCAAGAAGTTTCTGAGTTTGTCATGCACTACCGATGCAGAACGAATACACAAGTTTCGGAAGCACATGCTGGATCTGCGCGACTATTTGTGCCGCAATCAGGTCGCGTTACGGAACTACGCTCAGGACCGGCGGGATGGCCTCAGGATATCCAGCGCTCTGGCCGAATCTGCGATGAGTCACTTGGTCAACGAGAGGATGGGAAAACGCCAGCCGATGCGCTGGTCTGCAGAAGGTGCCCACCTCCTCCTCCAGGTTCGTTGCGCCGTCCTCGACAATCGGCTCGAAATGCTATTCCGCGAGTGGCTACCGAATTTCCGACGACAAACTCCTCCACCACTACTAATAGGGCTGGGCCCCCAACTTTGATACAGTTCCAAATCGCTCTTATCTACAGATTAAGTACAGCGCGACAGGAAGCAGGTCGATCACGTGCAGCCGCTCCAGGTCCATCAGCATGGTCCCATAGCGCTGTCGCTTGCGCCAAGTCCAATCATCTACGCCCAGCACTCGCACCTTCGGCTGGCTCGTTCCGCGCCCACGCGATTTGACGCGGCGTAACACGGTATCGTCGCTACGAACGATGCCAAGGCGATGTAAGAGTCGCTCACCCGGAAGTCCACCGAGAGCATAACCGACCAAGCCCACGATTTGGCACAACGTCTTGAGTCCGTGGGCAGGCCGGATCAGATCGCAGTGTAGAAACCAATACTGGCCCGAGCTTTTCCCGTGCTCTCTTGGCTCCCTCCCGTTTTCGAATCACAAGCCTCAAATCAAGTGCGTCGATACGCCTGCGCACAGTACGATATACCGGCGTCGGGAGTTGACCCTCGGAAAATCGCCGCTTGACCTCACGCATCAGCGCGGCGATCGAGGGACGCTCTCGTGTTGTCGCGCTGTACTACAAACTGAAAATTTTGGTGGCTTGTTTTCAGCAATTTATCGCCTTTTAATACACCGGTAATTGTAGTTAAAGCCGATACTCATGTACTTAAATCTGATACGAAATGGTGTGTGAGTTTCGTATCAGATTTAAGTACAAACCACGATTGCGGGAGATTGCTTCCTCGGTTGAATTGGAGCACCGCCTTGGAGCGTGAGGCTGTTATTCGACCTCTCGCCGAATAGCTCCGGCTCAGTCAGGCAATCATTGCCCCACATGTCCCACGCACGATCCTGGTATCAGATTTAAGTACATGGAGCTTGCGCCCGTATACGATTTAAATGCAGTAAACCAACGCCATTTCCGACATTTTCAGTTTTTAGTGCAGCGCGACACCGGAGGTCTATCTCATACTGGGTCAGATCTTCCTCGGTAACATGGCCCCAGGTGAACACCTTTGCTTTGATCTCGTCGTTCGAATCAAAGAGCAGCCAAGGCCCGACAGGTATTTGAGTAGCGGTCACGACGAAGTGGACGCACCAATCGTTGCTAGCTATGTGGACGGTGATGTCGGTCATGACTTGCCCGTCAACTTGGCAAATTGTTCGGGGGTCAACAGCAGATCGATGTTGCCGCGACCTGCCTGGATGGCGAGGTCGACGGCCTGCCTGCAGGCAAGATCCCGGAGCCCGTTGCCGCGGCGAATCATTTCGAGCATTGAATCGGGGTTGCTGAAGGTGCGCGCTGGTGCAATCGGCGTGCGCAGGTCCTCTGCCAAGAATGTGCAATGCCAGCGGTCATAGAGAACGAAGGACATATAAATGCGGCGGAACTTTGGAGTAGGAGAGCGCTGGGCCTCACAGGCCTCGCATACACGTTCGCCTGGCGGCTGCCACAGCATGGCGTCAAGGTGACGACCACAAAGGCAGCAAATTTTGCCTGCCAGCCTCATCCGGGTTGTGGAGGACCGTTCGCCACCCATGTCAAAGATCATTGAAATTCCGTTTCGTGTCTTCTCCTCAATTGGGACAAAGAGTTCCGCACCCTCTGACCATCGTAGTTGACGAAGAAAAAGGCCTTATCCTTGATGATCGGCCCACCGACCGCGGCCCCAAACTGGTTCTCGCGAAACGGCGCCGGAACACCTGGCGGAGCGAAATAATTCCGCGCGTCGAATATGTCGTTCCTCACGAACTCGTACGCGCTGCCGTGAAAGGTATTCGTGCCGGATCTGGTGATGACATTGACCACGGCACCGGATTTGCCGCCAAACTCTGCGGTGTAGTCGGCCAGCTCCATGTTGAATTCCCGCATGGCATCGGGAGATGGACTCAAGGCGACGTTGTTGAAGTATTCATCGGTGACGCTGGCGCCGTCGACGAGAAATAGATTGTGACCGGTTCGGTTTCCCAGCACGTTAATCAGTTGTCCCGTCTGCTGCAGGGAATCTCCGCGTGTGCCTCCGGGTGGGTTCACGACTCCGGGGCTTAGAATAGCCAGCTCCAGGAATTGGCGGTCTTTCAACGGTAGGTCAACTATCTGTTGGTTCTCGAACACATACTTAATTTCGGCGGATTCAACCTGCATCAGGCCAGCACTTGCCTCGACTGTCACCGATTGATTCGACACTCCCAAGTCAAGAGAGAAATCCTGCCGGATGTGGTCCCCGGCATGCAACACTACTCCATCCTGAACGGCCTCCTCGAAACCCCGTGCGTCGACGGTCAACTTGTATTCCCCCAGGGGAAGCTGCGGCAACAGATATTGCCCGGCACCGTTCGATGTCGCCGTACGCTCTTGCTGTGTGGCTAGTTGTAATGCCGTTACGGTCACCCGAGGAACCAACGCCCCGCTCGGGTCTGTGATATTGCCGGTAACATCGGCGGTGTTCATCTGTCCAAAAATTGCGCTTGGGAGACACGAGATCAGACAGACGAGAAGCAAACCTCTTCCGTTGTGGCGGGCTTGGTCGACCGCCCAATTGGCTTGCCGGTTTGGATTAGATTTCGCATTGATTGCGTTAGCCATACGCTACCGATATGCACGGTCATTGCAGATTTTAACTGTTTCGCTCGCAGCACCGTCCATCTCCAAGGGAGGAGTCAGAATCGGCAAGGCGGTTGCATGCGGCGCCTTCAAGACGACGATGAGCAACGTCCCGCGACCACGAATTTGAGAGCACAATTTGTTACTCTCCTATAATTTGGAAGGCTTGGCCCTCTGAAGGCCTTTGATCAGAGGCTAGCACCAACCTGTAGTTTGTTCGGATGCGTCGTCCAGACTCAGTAGGTCAACTTCGGGACAGAGAACATGTGCGGTCTCGTCTTCGGGCAACGTGACCGCACAATCGCCGTACCGCGTGACACGAATGGCGAATCGTTTTCGACCTGATCACTCAGTCATCGTCGCGGTCATCATCCCAGTCATCATCGTGCACCGGACGCAGGTTGTGCTTGTAGACTGCTTTGCCGACAGCCAGCCCCAGCAGCGCTCCTGCGTCCTGGTCGGTTCGAAAATGGATCCCGCCGTAAACACGAGCGTCGCTGATGTCGTTGGTAATCTGCCTGAACGAGGTGTATTGCAGGACGATGGTGGGCACGGCGGGGTTTGACAGCGTCATCGAATGTCCAGCTTCGCCGTAGAGACGTCTCATGACCGCCGCTGCCGCATTGGCTGCGCTGCCGTGGTTTGAGGGATAGCTCGGGAAACATGGGGTCACGATGAAGGGCAGGAAGTTCGGATCGGGGTCGGTTTTCGGGTTGCCGTCCGTGTCACCCGCATGGATCGCGGTTTCGGGGCGCCAGAAGTTGTAGTGGTATTTGTTGAAGAACGACAGCGACCAGGCTGTCGCTGATCGCCATGTTGATCAGGGCCAGAGCCCGGGCATTCTCTGACAGCGAACGCCTCTGTTCCTGCGCGACCTGCCTTGCGGCCTGATTGAATGCCTGGGTTGGCGAGGTGGCCGCGTAGTAGGTCGCGACATCTGACCGATCTGGTGGCCGCTCGGTGCTGTCGAGGCTCCCCACCGTCATCACCTCGTTGTACGTCTTCGCGTATTCGTTGCTCCTAAGGGCTGGCGGGGGGCCGAGGAGAAACTCCTTCGCGCTCCGGATACCGAACGGGGTTATGTTCTGCCATTGAAAGGCGATTCCCGACGCGACTCCATTCACAATTGGACAACTCACTGTAGCCTGCCATTCGCCTGGAACAGGCGGGCCGGGTGTCTTGAATTGCGCCGGCGACGAGCCGTCGTTGGCACGAAGAGCGATCAGGGCATAAGCTGCGGCGTCGCCCGTTGCGATGCCGTCAATCTTGGCCTGGCCGTCCGGTATTGACGCCAGCGAGCTTGCGCGGGCTGCGTCGAGCGTTGAAGCGCTGGCCGGGAAATAGGTGCTGAGCACCCGATAGGCAGCCTGGACGGCTGCTGCGTTGGCTGAGGCGCCATGAGGCGCGACGATGCTCCCAAGATACGGTCGATAGTCGCCAGTGATGGCGTTGACGGCTTCAAAGACAGCGACCTGCACAATCGCTGCAAATCGCGCCTGGGCGAACGGGTTCTGGCCGTTCGCAACGGCTGTGTCTACCGCAATTACGTTCCAGTCCAGGACGGGATCGGCTTTTGCGACGGCAGGCCCGAACAGTAGAGTCGCCATCAACATGCACAGGCCAAAAGTCCTCTTCCCCGCGCCACTATGCATCCTCTTCATTGTGCTTCCCCCAATTCTCACTGCCTCTTGGTCAGTGATGAGCGGCATTCTTGCGGTAGAGGGCATGGTTGTCCATACCGAAGCGCGTGTCGGGGCGTTATGTTTTGTGTCGCGCTAAGTGGAACCATTCTTTGCATTTACGTGGGTGGTTCCGGATGTGTTGTAAAATTCTCCCACCCACCAATGGGGGTGTGCTGTGGCTTCCACCCCAGTCCGAGAACACCAATCGATCCGGCTCGGCGATGGTTATGAGCTTGACCTCCGTCCCCGGAGGTTGCGCCGCGGCAGTCACGTCCTGAAGCTGGAGCGTATCCCCTTGGAGATACTTGTCCTGCTCGTTGAGCACAAGGACGAGATTGTCACCCGGGACGAAATCGTCTCGAGGGTTTGGGGCAAAGGTGTTTTCCTCGATACCGACAACAGCATCAGGGGCGCGATCCGGAAGCTTCGGCAGGCGCTGAAGGATGACGCCGAGTGCCCGCGATTCATACAAACAGTCACCGGACAGGGGTATCGCTTCATTGCGCCGGTCGCTCCTGTCGAGGAAGAAAACCGGGCGGAGACACCCAGCCCTGAAGCATCAACCGTCCCCACAAGCGAGCAGAATCTCGTGTCGGAGCCCAACGGCTGGTTGCAGACCCCTGGACTGCGCTCGGTGGGGGAGCAGCAGGATCGAACCGCGGCGAAATTGCCTGCTGCCGAAAACGGTCAGGGACAGAGGAATTGGCTCGCCCACAGGTGGCTTTTGCTTGGAGCAGTGTCTTTGCTCGTACTTGTCGCCGCCACAGCGTACATCCTTGCTCGGAGCAGCTCGGCTCATGCGAAAGCTCCCAAAATCACTTCGCTCGCCGTACTGCCTCTGAAAAACCTTTCCGGTGATCCGGCACAGGAATATTTTGCCGACGGCATGACCGAGGAAGTGATCGGACGTCTATCGATGATCCGAGGCCTGCGTGTTATCTCCCGCACATCGGTGATGCAATTCAAAGACACCCGGCTCTCGGCGCCGGAGATTGCCAGGAAGCTCGGAGTGGATGCGCTCGTTGAGGGATCCGTGATGCGGGAAGGCAACCGCATTCGTGTTCACGCGCAGTTGATTCGTGCATCAACTGACGAGCACTTCTGGTCCGAGTCCTACGACCGCGAACTCGGCGACGCCCTCACGCTGGAGAGCGAGGTCGCACAATCCATCGCACAAAGAGTGGAGGTTACGGTCTCAGGCGAAGAGCGCGCCAGACTTGTTGCCGCACGTCCGGTGTCGCCGGAAGCTTACGAGAGCTATCTCCAAGGTATGTTTGCCAAAGGCAACAGCAGAGCTGAGGTCGAAAAGCGTATCGCCTGGTTCGACGAGGCGATCAGGAAGGACCCGGCATTTGCGCAAGCTTACGTCGGCCTCGCATCGGCATACGCGGCACTTGGCACAGTTTTTGTCGGCGCTCCCGCGAGTGAAACGCGTCCAAAGGTGATCAACGCGGCTCGAAAGGCGCTGGAGCTAGATCCTGATCTCGCCGACGCGCATGTCCTGCTGGCCAACATGTATATGAGACAGTGGAAGTGGGCCGAGGCCGAGGCAGAATACAGGCGCGCCCTCGATTTGAATCCGAACGACGCTGCTGCGCACGACGGATTCTCTGACTGGCTGTTGTGCCATGGACGTATGGAGGAGGCGCTGGCGTGGGCCCGCCGCGCCCGCGATCTTGACCCTCTCGGAACTTCCGGCCATACCATCGGGTGGACTCTGTTCAACGCACATCGCTATGACGAGGCAATACGCGAGTTCCGAGATGTGCTGGCGGTAAGACCGGACGACAGATTACCCCTCTGGCCTCTTGGGTGGGCGCTCATTTGCAACCATCAAGCCGAAGAGGCAATCCCTGAGTTGGAGAAGGCGGTTTCTGTTACGGACAGCAGCCCAGGGGTTATCAGTGCGCTGATCTGGGCGTATGCCCACGCCGGGCGACGAGCAGATGCACTTCGGCTCCTCGGAGAATTGAAAAAGCGCCAGCAGACTGGCTACGTTCCTGCCGGTGCCTTTGTGAATGCTTATTTGGGGCTCGGCGACAACGATGAGGCATTTGCGTGGTTTGAGCGGGCCTACGAGGAACAATCCAATATTTTGATATACATCAAGGTCTCCCCGTTGTTTGATCCTCTGCGCGGCGACCCGCGTTTTCAAGATTTGGTGCGCCGCGTCGGGCTGGACTGACCCTAGCGGCTGGTTGGAAGTTGGGGAGTCACTTTCCTTAGTCATTTGTTGGTAAATCGCCGATTCACTCATTGACCTGTTCCGAACGGTTTGCCGCCCACTCGTCAGTGTCGTTAGCACATAATATGTCCGGTGTTTTTAGCAAGTGAAATGTCCGCATAGCGGGCGGTGAGGATGGATCCCATGCGAGAGAGCATGGAAATCTATCCGATGACCGGAGCGGAGCGGGCGATGAAGTTATACGAAGTGCTGTTGAGAGCCTCAGCGGGGAAGATCAAGTGGTGGCAGGCGGCGGAGTTGATCGGCATCAGCCCGCGGCAGCTGCGTCGCTGGCGGAAGCGCTTGGAGGAGCAAGGCCACAAGGGATTACTGGACCGACGGCGAGGGACACCGAGCCGCCGGCGGGTGCCGAAGGCGAAGGCGGAAGAGGTTCTGAGCCTATACCGGGACAAGTACTTCGATCTGAACGTGCGGCACTTTCACGAGAAGCTGCGCGAGGACCATCAGATCGGGTTGAGCTACACGTGGGTCAAACAGGCGTTGCAGACGGCCGGTCTGGTGAAGCGCAAGGCTAAGCGCGGCGTGCATCGCAAGCGGCGTGAGCGGCGTCCTCTGCCAGGCATGCTGCTGCACATCGACGGCAGCCATCATCGGTGGTTTCAGGATGAACGCTGGCACGACCTGATCGTGATCCTGGATGACGCGACCAGCGAGATCTATTATGCGCAGCTGGGGCCGGAGGAGACGACCGAAGCAGTGATGGCCGGTCTGCGCGCGGTGATCGAACAGAAGGGGCTGTTCTGTGCGTTGTATTCGGACCGTGGAGCCCATTTCTGGTTGACGCCGAAGAGCGGAGGCAAGGTCGATTATGAGCGTCCCACGCAGGTCGGTCGCGCCATGAAGGAACTGGGAGTGCAGATGATTCCTTCCTACTCTCCGCAGGCGCGGGGCCGCTCGGAACGCAACTTCTCAACCTGGCAGGGACGACTCCCCCAGGAGCTGCGCTTGCGCGCGATCAGAACACTGGAAGCGGCCAACCAGTTTCTCCGTGAGCACTACATCGCCGAGTTCAACCGCCGCTTTACCGTTCTGGCAGCGCAGCGCGGTACCGCGTTTGTATCCTGCCGGCGCAGGAATCTGGAGATGATCTTCACGCAACGATACGAGCGCACAGTCGACCGGGACAACACCGTACGCTTTCACAACCTGGTCATGCAGATCGAGCGTGCCGAGTGGCGCCCCACCTTGGCTGGATGCAAGGTGATCATCCATCAGCACCTGGACCAAACACTGACCCTGACGATCGCAGGACATCGGGTCGGACACTACAGTGGGGAAGGAAAGCTGTTGACGCGGTTGACCAAAAAGCAGGTCAAGGCGGTGGAAAAGACGTTGAGAGGAAAAGTCCCAAAACAGACTTTCCCTCTCAACTTGCAAATCCCGCACACTACGCGGGATTCGCACTTTCCCACCGCCTCTGCTACGGCTGACTATTAACCAAACCGGACACTTCATTTGCTACCAAAAGCGGACATTTCTACTTGCTAACGACAACAGGCTGATCAGCGTCAACTATTCATTCCGGCATGTGGGGACGATTCGTTTGACGCTTGCCCTACATCCCCTGGAAATCTTGTCTCACTTGCACGGAATCAGTACCCCACTTGCACCTGAAGACTCAGTCTGATTATGCCGAACAAAATAGTGTTGAAGGCAGCGATAACAACGTTCGCAACACCCTATGCGGCATAGTCCGGCATTCGACATTATGAACAAAGCCGCTGGCGTCGCGGATGCTGCAGTTGTGGTGGGCACGGGCGTTAGCTGGGTCTAGGGTGTGGGTCACAAGGAGGTTTTGCTGTGACACGTCTTCGCCAGAGGATGCTGGATGAGCTCCAGCGCCGTGTCGTTAGCAAGTGAAAATGTCCGCTTTTGAGAACAAATGAAGTGTCCAGTTTCATAAGTTAGTAGCCGTAGAGGCAGTGGGAAAGTGCGAATCCCGCGCAGTGTGCGGGATTTGCAAGTTGGGAGGGAAAGTCTGTTTTTGGACTTTTCCTCTCAACGTCTTTTCCACGGCCTTGATTTGTTTTTTGGTCAGCGGCGTCAACAGTTTTCCTTCCGCGCTGTAATGACCGACGCGATGTCCTGCGATCATGAGTGTCAGTGTTTGGTCCAGGTGCTGATGGATGATCACCTTGCATCCAGCCAGGGTGGGACGCCACTCGGCACGCTCGAGCTGCATGATCAGGTTGTAAAAGCTCACCGTGTTATCCCGATCAACGGTGCGCTCAAACCGCTGCGTGAAGATCATTTCCAAGTTCCTGTGCCGGCAGGATATGAACGCCGTGCCTGGCTGCGCTGCCGGAACCGTAAAGCGGCGGTTGAACTCGGCGATGTAGTGCTCATTTAGAAACTTGTTGGCCCCTTCCAGTGTTCGGATCCCGCGCAACCGCAACTCCTGCGGCAGCCGTCCCTGCCAGGTGGAGAAGTTGCGTTCCGAGCGGCCCCTCGCTTGCGGAGAGTAGGACGGAATCATATGCACTCCCAGCTCCTTCATGGCACGGCCCACCTGCGTGGGACGCTCATAATCGACCTTGCCACCGCTCTTCGGCGTATACCAGAAATGGGCTCCGCGGTCCGAATAGAGCGAGCAGAACAACCCCTTCTGTTCGATCACCGCCCGCAGCCCGGCCATCACGGTGGCGGTCGTTTCTTCTTCGGCCAGCTGCGCATAGTAGATCTCGCTGGTAGCGTCGTCGAGGATCACGATCAGATCGTGCCGGCGCTCATCCTGAAACCACTGGTGATCGCTGCCGTCGATGTGCAGCATCATCCCAGGCAGGGGACGCCGCTCGCGCCGCTTGCGATGCACGCCGCGCCTGGCCTTGCGCTTCACCAGGCCGGCTGCCTGCAAGGCTTGTTTTACCCATGTGTAGCTCAACCCGATCTGATGTTCCTCGCCGAGCTTCTCATGAAAGTGCCGCACGTTCAGATCGAAGTACTTGTCCCGGTAAAGGCTCAGAACCTCTTCGGCCTGCGCCTTCGGCACCCGCCTGCTGCTTGGCTTGCGCCGTCGCCGGTCCAGTAATCCCTGAGGGCCTTGCTCCTCAAGCCGCTTCCGCCAGCGACCCATCTGCCGCTCGCTGATGCCGGTCAACTCCGCTGCCTGCCACCACTTGATCTTCCCCGTTGTGGCTCGTAACAACACTTCCTGTAACTTCATCGCCCGCTCCGCCGCGGTCCTCGGATAAGTCTCCATGCTCGTATGCATGGATCCATCCTCGCCGCCCGTTATGCGGACATTTCATTTGCTAAAAACACCGGACATATTATTAGCTAACGACAATGAGCTCCAGCGCCGTAACTACTCTTCGAACACCGTTCGTTCCTACATGCATGCGGTGGAGGAGTTCACCAGGTATTTCCGCCGGTCGCCCGATCAGCTCGGACCAGGAGTCAACATTGGGGAAGTGGAGATCATCGCTGCGTTGAAACAATCCACGTGGTTCACCACGGGTAGACCTACGCGACACCAAGCAAGTCCAATCCGGCGATCGCCAGATTTGCCTCAATATCACATCCCCTCTATGCATTTTGCACCGCGGAGATGTGAATCGTGAACGCATAGGCTGCTGTAATATTCCTCCGTGCCGCTTCCGGAATTTCGATCACGCTGTGCTCGCCTTCGCGCCGCCACGTCACCATCGCTGTTGCACCTAGTAATCGCATGTGCGCGCCAGCAACCGGAGAGAGACCATGGAGTTCGAACCTCGCGGGCACCGCCTCGTTCGGATCAAGCAGATAGATCACGTTGACGCTGTCATCCTTGAGCCGTGTGAAGCGCAGTTTGTCCTCGACGTAGGGCGCGATCGGTCGGCTGCCGTAAACCGCGTTGCCATTGATCTTCATCCATGCGCCAATGTCGGCCATGCGCTGCAAAGCGACCTCTGGCAGTTCGCCATTCGCATCTGGACCGACATTGAGCAGAAAATTGCCGCCTTTCGCGATAATATCGATGAGCTTATGCACGAGTTCACGCGCGGACTTGTAATTGTCGTTGGGCACGTAGGACCAGGAGTCGCCCATCGGCATGCAGGTTTCCCATGGATACGGCAATTCCTTGTCTGGGATCTGCTTTTCCGGCGTGCGGTAGTTTTCGTAGGGCCCGCCCTCGGCGCGATTGACCATAATCAAGCCCGGCTGATTCTTGCGCGCGACCGTGGCGATGGCGGCCATGTCGATATCTTGCGACCACGGTACTTTGCCGCTACCAGCCAGCGCATTTGGGTTTGGTTTGCTATCGACCCAGCCGCCGTCGAGCCAAAGAATATCGATCGGTCCGCACTGCGAAGTCAATTCACCAATTTGTTTGTGGGTGAACTCGACGAACTCTTTCCAGCGCCCCGGATGCTTGCGCGTATCGTAGTTGACGTTGCGATCGGGCGTAGCCCACTCCGGTGCCCAGTAGTCTGGATTATGCCAATCGGGTTTGGAAAAATACACGCCTATGCCGAAACTTTGGTTGCGAAACGCGTCGAAGACCTCCTTTGCGACGTTCGCACGTGGGTTCTTATGAAACGGAACGTTCGGGGCGGTGATGCGGTAGTCGCTCTGCTTGGTGTCGAACATCGAAAAGCCGTCGTGATGCTTGGTTGTGAATACGACGTATTTCATGCCCGCATCCTGCGCCGCACTTGCCCACCGGTCGGGATCGAATCTGAGCGGATTAAACGTAGTCGGTAGCTGTTCGTACTTCTTCACGTAGTCGACGTAGCTGATGCCCTGCGGGCGCTTGCAAGAGGGCCGGTCTTCGGAGCAGATCGACCAGGATTCGACCACGCCCCACTGACTATACGGTCCCCAGTGCATCATGAAACCGAATTTCCAGTCCTGCCATCGATCGAGTTTCTTCAGTACGAGCGGATCATTTTCGGGTACATAGGCTAGCCGGTCTTCGGGGGCTTGGCCCCAGCCATTGGGTGTCCACTTGGCCATGCTGGCAGCAGCCGCTGAGGCACCTGCCACTTTGAAAAAGCCGCGTCGGCTGACTTGAAGGTCCTTTTTCTGACTTCCTTCTAAATTTGCCATGTCGAACAATACTCTTTAAAAAAGAAGCCACTTCTTCGGACGACAGCCCGAGATCGAAATTTAAGGCAATGCGGACAAAATGTCCAATAGAAAGATGATATCGTCGCGACGCATTTTTGCGATGATCGCCGTACCGCCCACACCTCATGCAGCGAGTTGGCCATACTTTTCAAACGGATCAATCTAAGATTGTCATCAATGCGGAATTGGCTTCGTAACAAAAAACCGTCTTCGGCTTCAGCAGCAGGAGACCTGAGGCTGCTGAACCGCCAATGAACTGTCTTCTATCCAAGAAACAGCTCCTCACCTTGCAGCTGCCGTCGATTACACGAGCAGTCAGGTCCAACGGTTCTTTATCAGATAATGAGGTCTTTCCGCAACGTGTGTTATCCGGTCGATTGCTTGCGCGGTAGCTTGTGCGGCTGCTTCGCCTGCGGCTCCTCTGCTGGGGTGAACTTCCACTTTGAGCTTCCCCACGCTGAAGTATTTCACGTTGTCCAGACACACGGTGTAATGTTGTTGGCCACTCGCAAGCCAAACCCCACTGCACAGTGCCAGTCATGTGCATCTTAGCGCGAGCCTATACATTCGAGTATCGAAGGCGCGCCTGCCCCCCAGGCTGTTCCATCAAGTCACAGGGTTTCAATAACGGTCCTAGAGCTCTCGATTTGAGATCGCGGGATCAGAATGGGGCGGTTGATCGAAAGTTGAGATAGATGTGACACCGATATTCTATTTGACATGCCAAGACTTCTTCCCCATGCTGTTGTGCAGCCATTATAGCTATCCGAAACCTCGCATCAGATTCTAAGGGTGGGCAGTCTTCAGATTCGAGGTGCTTATCGCAAATCGGCGCCAACGAAGCGCCCGGTGTGGCGTTTAGAGAGGAAGCTCTGAAGGACGAGCTTTGCGTGTTCACGCAGAACGGGATCCACATTTCACGCTGCCGGACGGAAGAGAGTAAGGGTATCCGATGTACAGGATAAATAAATGAGCGATCGAAGGCAGTTTCTGAAGCAGGCAGCCTTGTTGGGTGTTTCACCTTGGCTGCACGAAAAAACTGACCCCGTGCAACAAGCTGCTTTGCATTCTCATCTGGAAAGCGATGCTAAAGCTCCGACTGGAGCGATTGTTCTGGAAAATCAGGAGCTCCGGCTTGTGATTGCAGGCGATGCAACTGCGCAAAGCCTGATCCACAGCCCTACAGGGCAGGAATGCCTGGCGGTCAACCGGAACTCGCCGATGTTCACCCTCACTCAATATCGTCCGTATGACAATGAACTACAGCAGACGTATCCCGCGATCACAACTCATTTTCCGGGGACCAAAATACGCCGCGAGGGAAACAAGCTTAATGTCTCCTTCGACCTAGTAGACTACGAAGCAATCATCGGCTTCACTATTACGCAGTCTTATATTGCGTTTAGGCTGGAACAGCTAATTTACAAGGGCGACACTTCCCTGCGGCCGAAATTGCAGACACCAATCGATGAAGCTGTTTTCGTACAGCTTCCGGTGCGGAACCGCGAGAACATTGGGCGGTGGCTCAACGTCGTATGGGATCGGGGCGTAGCGGTCAATCTCTTGGCCACTGACGCGTCGACGCGCATCGATGCTCAGCCACGGGACGGTTATCATCTTCTCCGAGCTGGAGGCGTGGACGAAATCAAACTGGAAGGTCTAGGGGCGGCGCTTATTGTAACGACGCCGGAAGAACTACTCGATCGAATAGCCGTCGTCGAAAATGATTTCGATCTGCCGCGGGGCGTCGAAAGCCGCCGCCGGCCGGAATTCAAATATTCCTACAATCAAATGCTCAGGGGGACACCCGAAACAATCGACCGGCACCTTAGCTTTGCCAAATTAGCCGGATTGCGGACTCTGTATGTATATTACCGTGCCTTTGCCAAGACCTGTGGCCACTTTCCGTGGAAGCCCGAATACCCCAACGGCATGGAAGATCTAAAGGCAGTTGTACAGAAGATAAACCAAGCGAACATCCTCCCCGGCATCCACATCCATTACAACAAGGCCGACAAAGAGGATGCTTATGTCACGGGGGGACCGGATCCAAGATTAAACCTGACACTCCGGTTCACGCTCGGCCGCGCTTTAGATGCAACATCCACGACGATCACCGTTCTTGAGAACCCTCGGCGATGCACTCTGGATGATAAGCGCCGGGTCCTCAAGATCGCCAACGAATTGATTTCCTATGAGCAGTACACGACTGCCCCTCCCTACCAGTTCCTCAATTGCAAGCGCGGCATTCTGGGATCGCAGCCTTCCGCTTATCCGGTTGGAGTGCAAGTTGGACAGCTTGACGTGGACACATTGCCCGTCTTTGTGAGGTTTACCCAGGACACCGACATCCAGCAAGAAGTGGCTGACCGCCTGGCGGCTATCTATCGGGATGCCGGCTTCAAGTTCGTCTACTTTGACGGTGCAGAGGACGTTCCAGGTCCCCACTATTGGTATACCGTCTCGCGACCGCAGTGGATCGTGTATCAAGGGCTGAATCCCAAGCCGCTGTTTGCAGAAGGCGCCTGCCAGTCGCACTTCAGTTGGCATATTGTTACCCGGGGAAATGCTTTCGACAATTTCAGGCCTGAGGTGCAGAAGGCTGCCGTGCGGGCGTACCCAGCTACTGCCGCTCCCATGTCAGCGAAAGACTTCACCCCCGTCAACTTCGGGTGGGTCCGGTACTGGGCGCCGGGTAAGGACACGATTGGTACGCAGCCAGATATGCTGGAATATACCAGCAGCCGCGCTGCGGCATGGGACTGTCCAGTGTCCTTGGTCGGGAATCTGGATGCGCTCGAAGCACATCCCCGGACCCCGGACAATCTTGAAGTGATTCGCCGGTGGGAGGATGTTCGCATCCAGGGGTGGCTGACTCGCGAGCAGAAAGCACAACTGCGTAACCTCCAACAGGAACATACGCTGCTGATGGATGAAAATGGCCAATCCGAGCTTGTTCCGTGCGACCAAATCGCAAACGTGGCGGGTGCCGATCGCCCTGGACGTGCGTTCGTGTTTGAGCGGCAACACGATATCTATGTCATGTTCTGGCATAGTTCCGGAGAGGAAGTCATGCGTTTGCCGCTGCCGGTTAAGCGAGTAGTGTGGATGAAGGATTTGGGAAAGCCGCTGCGCCTGTCGGGTGACGCAAAATCGGTGAAGCTGCCATTCGGCGACCGGAGGTATCTCCGGTGCAACGGTATCTCCCGTACAGAGGTTATTACTGCATTTCAGAACGCCAAGATCATTTAACCGCTGCTCTTGAGAGATGCAGAAAAGACCGCTTGCCTAAGCGTGCCTGTGGGCACTCATGCATGAACTATGAGATTCGGCTCTGATTATTGAAAGGGGTTTAAGTTTGTGAGGATAGCGCTTCTTGGACCGGGCGCAGTGGCTTCCGTCCATGCACGCCAATTGAAGGGTCGGCCAGGCGTCGAAATGACTGCCGTCTTTGGTCCGGACCGGCAGCATGCGGAAACATTTGCAGCAAAGCACGCTATCGGTTTTGTAGGCAACAGCATTCAGGAAGTAATCTCAATGGCAGACATCGCCATTGTTGCTTCTCCTTCACCCCTGCACTATCAGCAAGGCCGCGAATGCCTGAATTATTGCGTGCATACCTTGCTTGAGATGCCGCCTTGCGGAACAGATTTCGAGGCCATGGATTTAGCCAAGGCGGCAAAGGACAATCGAGTGAAGATACAGGGTGCGCATAGTTCCCATTACTTGGCATCCCATAAGCGTATTGAAGAGTGCATCGGGAACGGTGACCTCGGCAGCGTTCGGCACGTATCTTTTATGCGCCATATTGCACCGCGACAGCGGTCGTGGACGGATGATGCCTTGCTTCATCATTCCGCGCACCCCTTGGACCTTCTCCTCCACTGGTTCGGGGAGTTCGCTCCAAAAAGCTGCGTTGCGCTCCCAAAAAACGGAGCCCCCCAATCTGTCTCCATGTTGGCGGAGCTACCCAACGGAGCGCCAGCGAGCATCTCCGTTACGTATGCGTCTCACCTCCCCCAGATACGCATGCTGATCGTTGGCGAGAGGCATACCGTCGAGACCGACGGCTTCAGTTATCTGCGCTCCGACCTCCCAAGTCTGAATCTCGAAACTGCCGAAGTGGAAACCTACGAAGGCGCAATCGGAGATCAGGATATGGATTTCGTCCATGCTTGTCAGGGTGACAAACAGAAAATTGATTGGCTGGATTCCATTCGACTCATTCGCGCTGTGAATGCTTTTCAGGCGTTGCTCCGCAACTAATTGCTCTTGTTTGTCGATCGCGGAATTGTAGACTCTTGTTTTTCAGGAGAAATCCATGCAGACTATAGGATTCATCGGCCTCGGGGTTATGGGACAAGGCATGGCTACAAATCTTCTCAAAGCCGGCTTCCCTCTTACCGTCTCCAATCGCATGCAATCGCGATGCGCCGCATTGGCTAAGCTTGGAGCTTCTGTCGCCTCGTCACCCAGAGAACTGGCGTCCCAAAGCGACGTCATCATTTTGATGGTGTCCGATACAGCAGCTGTCGAAGCCGTTCTATTTACCTCCGGTGGAGTATTGGAGGGCGCCAAGACGGGAACGATTGTCATCGATATGAGCACGATCTCGCCTGCATCGACCGTTCGTTTTGCCGATCGTCTTCGGAGTCTTGGCTGCGAGATGCTCGATGCTCCCGTGAGCGGCGGTGAGGAAGGCGCCCGGAACGGCGCCTTGACGATCATGGCAGGCGGAAAGCGCGAGACCTTTGATAAATGCGTTCCGATATTCCAGACCTTAGGCAAGACAATCACTTACACCGGACCGATTGGAAACGGGCAAAAGACAAAGCTGGTAAACCAGGTAGTCGGAGCCATGAACCTTCTCGCAACGATCGAAGGCTTGCGCCTGGCGCGTGGCGTGGGGCTTGATTTGGAGTGCACGCTTCAAGCCATATCTCAAGGAGCGGCAGGCTCGTGGATGCTGGGGAACTTGCCGCCTAAGATTCAACGCGACGATTTCAAGCCGGGCTTCAGTATCGTGCTCGAGAATAAAGACCTTTGTCTTGCACGCGAACTAGCGGAGGAGACTGGCGGCGACTTCCCCGGCTTAGCCTTGGTGCAATCCCTCTTTGCCGAAGCCGTTCGTAGGGGCCTTGGCAATGAGGCTACGCAGGGCCTCATTCATCTTTGGGCTTCGCCCGCCACGGCTACTTAGGAAAAATCTTGAGTTGACCGGAGAGCGCGGAATCTCTCGCATCATTATGGTCATTCTGATGATTCCGAGCGAATCCGAGGAACCCGCCATCGCAGCGGACCGTCGCGGAAAGGGTTCCTGGGACGCAGCTGTCATGTGTGGAGCGAAGGTGGCGCAACAGATTAGGAGTATTAACTCGCATGTTACGCTTCTCCAAAGCGGAGCAGAACAGTGGCACCCCTTGCGTGGAAGAAAGGATCATACATGACGCGTCGTGAGTTATTGCGTTGGATCACCAGCTCTCCGGCGCTGGCGAGGTTTGCAAGTGTCCCGGCCATTCTCGGGTGGCAACAGCGCGTCGTCCAACAGGTCTCCTACGCTCCTCCGCCGTCGCAACTGCCCGGGACAGAACCCTTTACCGCAGAAGGCGATCAGGCGACGCGAATGGTGGAAGGCATTCAACAATACCTCGCCAGGGAAACGCTGGCGAGCGTCGAGAGGCGGCAGCAACTCTGGCATTTGGACTATAGCTCATTTGCAGCATATGAAACGTCCATCGCCGCAAACCGGGAGCGTTTCAGAAACGCGATCGGTGTCATCGACTCACGTGTAGAACAGGTAACCGTTGTCTTTCAGGCGGCGTCGCCGGCATCTCTTCCGGTGGCCGCGACGGATCGTTATAAGGTGTTTAGTGTAAGGTGGCCTGTGCTCGATCGGCTGGATGCCGAGGGACTGTTACTTCAACCAAACAACTCTCCAATTGCCAATGTCGTGGCATTGCCGGATGCTGACTGGTCCCCCGAGATGCTTGCTGGGTTGGCGACGGGAGTGCCGCTTGAGGCTCAATTTGGCAGATTGCTTGCCGAGCAGGGATGCTCCGTTCTAATTCCCACGCTCATCAACCGGGACTGTGTCTGGTCGGCCAACGCCAAGATCGGCCGGTTCACGAACCTGACGCACCGCGAGTACATCTACCGAATGTCTTACGAGCTAGGCAGGCACCCGATCGGCTTTGAGGTTCAGAAAGTGCTTGCCGCGGTGGATTGGTACAGGAAAACTGCGCCATCACTTCCTGTTGGGGTATTCGGTTATGGCGAAGGAGGGTTGCTGGCGCTCTACAGCGCCGCGTGTGACACAAGAATCGCGACGACCGCGGTCAGCGGATACTTCCAGCCGCGGGAAAATGTCTCGAAGGAACCGCTTTATCGGAATGTGTGGACTTTGCTTCACGAATTCGGTGATGCGGAACTGAGTTGGCTCATTGCTCCGCGGACGCTCATCATAGAGGCATCCATGGGCCCGGAAATTCCCGCGCCTCCTCCGGCAGGGAAGGGCCGAAGCCCAGCCGCTGCTCCGGGCGCTCTTGTTTCTCCTCGAATCTCTGACGTGCGATCCGAGTTTGAACGTGCGCAGCCCGTCTTCCAAAAGCTGGGCGTCGCTCAACGCTTGTCGTTGGTAGGCAACGGAGATGAACATCCCGGCTCAAAGGCCATGCTGGAAAAATTCCTTCAAGGTTGTGGCTTCCATCACCGGCTACAAGAAAGTGCTGAACCCGCGCACGATTTTCGGACAGGCTTCGATCCGGCCGTGCGACTGCACAATCAATTCACGCAAATGGTAAACCTTTGCCAAGCCTTGATCTTCGAGAGCGAGGCAGTTCGCACAGAATTTTGGAGTAAAGCCGATGCTTCATCCGTTGAGACCTGGCAGAACTCTACGGCATTTTATAAACGGTATCTGTGGGAAGAGTGTCTTGGAAAGCTGTCACCGCCCTCCACCCCTGTTGCGGCGCAGACTCGCAAGATTTATGAAGAGAGCGGCTGGACGGGCTACGAAGTATTTCTGCCGCTGTGGCAGGATGTCTTCGCCTACGGCATCCTGCTGAAGCCGGCGGCGATGGAGCCCGGTGAGCGGCGCCCTGTCGTAGTCTGCCAGCACGGTCTGGAGGGGAGACCGCAGGACCTCATTCGACCGGGCAGAGAGGCCGAGCACCTCTATCATCGCTTCGCCGCCGATCTTGCTGATCACGGCTTTGTCGTGTATTGCCCGCAGGATCCATACATCTTCGGAAATCGCTTCCGAGAGCTTCAGCGAATGGCCAATCCGCTAAAGCTTTCGCTCTATTCTTTCATTCTCAGCCAACACGAGCGAACACTAGACTGGCTCGCCACTCAGCCATTTGTCGATGCAAATCGCATCGCGTTCTATGGGCTCTCTTATGGGGGCAAGACAGCGGTCCGCGTTCCCCCGTTGATCGATCGATATGCGCTGTCGATCTGCTCGGGAGACTTCAACGAGTGGGTCTGGAAAATTTGCCGGGATGACGTTCGCTTCACCTATCTGTTCAGCCCGGAGTACGAGCTTTCAGAATTCAACCTAGCCAATAGATTTAACCATAGTGAGATGGCGTCTTTGATGACGCCTCGGCCGTTTATGGTAGAACGCGGTCACAATGACGGTGTGTCCGTTGATTCCTGGGTAGCTTACGAATACGCCAAAGTCCGGCGTCATTATGATCAGCTCGCTCTCTCCGACCACACAAAGATAGCGTATTTCAATGGTCCGCATACGATTCATGGAGAGGAAACCTTCGGTTTCCTCTATAAATTTCTAAACTGGTCGGAGCCCTATAAGTGGTAGCCAGGCCGAAGTGTAGTTGGCATGACGGCTTTCCACTTCGCTCAGTCCAGGCAAAGCGACTGCCGCCGGCTAGCTTCTTAAGAAGAACCCGTTCGGCATTCTTTGGTTGTCCAGTAGAAAGATAGTCAACCTATCAACCAATTCGTGACTGACTTTGGCTTGCAGAATGTCTGAGAGTCATACCGTTGATCGCCGGAGCGGAGTAAAAATCCTCTAATGAGTATCTTGAGTGAGTTTCACGCCTGTGAATCAGGTCCGAAACCAGCTCAGTCGAAAAGTTCTAGTTTTCTCTGATACAGAAATCCGGATCCGCCTCATGAGTGTCCCGATCTCTAATATTGGCTTGAGAACCCTCCAGCGGGATCGGTAGTCGTCCCACCTATACGGCACTTACCGGCTCGCTAGTGCAGACCGCACTCATCCTATCAGATCACAACGTTCCAATAGTCCTCTTACGATCCTGAAGACTTGGACCGTATGACGATCAATCGAATTATTAGATGAATCTGAGAAAAATATTGTACTTGACGTCCAAGACCTTCGAGAGCAGACTTCTTCCACATCAATAGGGTGTTTCAAAGCCTAAGAACGAACTTAAGCTCAAATTCTGGTGTGGCGGTGGTGATATGTCACTACGGTGGACAAGTCCTTTTCTGGCGCCTCTGGTCCTAAGCCTTCTGTTTCTATCGAGTTCAAGTTTTGCCCAGCTGTCAACCGCTTCTATCAGTGGGGTGGTGCGAGATTCGAGTGGGGCTGTCGTCCCGAAGGCAACCGTCGTGCTACGGAACGTTGACACCGGGGTGGAGAATACCACCGTATCGAACAACTCCGGCGCATACGTCCTCCTCAGTCTGACGCCCGGAAGCTATACACTCCATGCCTCGGCATCCGGGTTTGGCACGGCGGAGGTTGCGGTTTTTACGCTAACGGTAAGTCAAGTCGCGGCCATCGACTTTGTTCTTAAGGTTGGCACGGTTGCGTCCACGGTGACAGTGCAGGCGGCTTCACCCCAGCTGGAAGTGTCGAGCGCGAGCCTAGGTACCGTCATTGCGACTCAGCAGGTGAATGATCTCCCGCTGAATGGCCGTAATTTCACTGAGTTGCTCTCTTTAACTCCGGGGGTATCCACAGCCAATACAGGCCAAAATGCCGGCGGAGGGTTAGGGCCGTATATCACTGGCTCATCGTACCTCCTGCCCATCATCAACGGGCAAAGCGATCGCAGCAACTACTACCTAATCGATGGCTTTGACGCTAACGAGGCGTATTACAACGGCTACACCGTGCCGCCGATCATCGATGCGATTCAGGAGTTCAAGATCGTCTCCCACACAGATAGCGCTGAGTTTGGCTCTGTTCTGGGCGGCGTGATTAACGTAGCTACCAAATCCGGCACCAATGACCTCCACGGCTCATTGTGGGAATATTACCGCGATCAGATTTTTGACGCCCGAACCTATTTCCTGCCTACGACTACCCCAAAGGCGCCTTACCATCAGAGCCAATTTGGCGGATCAGTTGGCGGCCCGGTGGTAATTCCCAAGCTGTACAACGGTAAGGACAAGACCTTTTTCTTTGGGGCGTATCAGGGATTTCGCTATTCGAAGACAAACGATACGCTCCTGGCCGTTCCAACCGTTGCGCAACTTGCAGGCGACGAGAGCACCTGGCCGACGCAGATCTATAATCCGTTTTCTACTCGCCCCAATCCGGCCCACCCGGGAACGTACATACGCGACCCCTTTCCAGGGAACCAGATCCCGTCCAGTCTGATTGACCCGCGCATGGTTGCCTACGCCCAATTTATGTTTCCCCCGGCAGGCCCAGCACTGAATTCAGGTGGGGACAACGCCATCAATACCCTTCCAACCGTCCAGACACAGGATGAGTTTGATGTTCGAGTGGATCAGAAGATCGGCGCAAACGACTCGGCTTTTTTCCGCTACAGTTTTATCAACAATACAATTATCTCTTCGACCGGTCTCCCCGTCATATCTACCCATAAGACGACTCCGGCTCGCTCCTGGGGATTTAACTACGTGCATGTGTTTAGTCCGAGCCTGACCTTGCAGGGGCAATTCTCGCGAACGACGGATCAGTACAATCCCATCGAGCTGGCTACGGTGCCAACCACGAACATCTTTAATCAGGTAGGTTTTGCGCCATCCTTTAGCGGCGACTTCACCGCGGCGAAGGGACAGAACCTTCTGCCTGCACCGGGAATCTCAGGATACACGAGTACTGGGGAAGTATATGAAACTATCCCTAAGACCACCGACGCTTACGAGGAAAGCGCTACCCTGACCAAGATCCTAGGCAATCACGCATTGACTTTTGGGGGAGGATACACCAGCATTGCGCAGGCGGTGAACGATTCCTATTCCACGCTGGCGTTTTTGGGGGAGCAAACGGCAGACACCAACCCCGCCGACACCATCAATACCGGCAATCCAATTGCGTCCTTTATTCTGAACGTTCCCAGCACCGGCTTCCGTCGAGATACGGCGGAAGCTGAACGTCCGGGCGGCGTAATGAGCGTGTTCGGCCAAGACTCGTGGAAGGCCACTAATAGACTGACCCTCAATTTTGGATTGCGCTACGATGTCACGTTCATCCCTCCTTTCGGGCTGCCAAGCTCAGTCGGCCAGCAGGGAGGAATCCAGACTGGAGATATGGACTTTACGACCGGAGACTATATTCTGCAGTACCCTCCCGGCCCCTGTAGCCAGGTTGGCCATCCGCCTTGTCTTCCCGGCAACGGGACGCTTCCCCCGATGGTGGTCGTCGATTCGCGTGGAAAGATTGCTTACAACTCATACACAAATTTTGGTCCACGGGTTGGGTTTGCTTTTCGGCTCGATAAGCAGACAGCGGTCCGTGGAGCTTTTGGAATCGTGTATGACAACTGGAACGCCACCGTTCAGACATCCCAGAACATCGGAGGCTCATGGCCCGGCACAGGCTTGCAGCAACTCACTAACCTGAATCAGCCGGTCCCAGGCTCTCCAACCCCGACGGTTCAGGCCCAGAATCCGTTCGGGTCAACCAGTTTTCTTCCAGCAGCTACACCATTCACGACCCAAGGAACTTTCTACAACCCGCACAACTTGAACCCGACATCTAATCAATACAACCTAAGCGTGGAACGTCAGTTGAACTCGTCTACGAACATGACATTAAGCTATGCTGGTTCGACCACCGTCCACACGGTTGTTCTCGAATATTACAACACGGCTTTGACGCCTGGCCCCGGCAACCCGCAGACACGTGCACCATTCCCCTATATGGTTCCAACGGATTATTCTCGTAACGCGGGCAACGCTAGCTACAATGCATTACAATTCTCCCTGGATAAGCGTTATTCTAACGGCTTTGCTTACCAGGTTGCCTATACCTGGTCGAAGGCCATAAACGCCGGCAGTGACGGCTTCGCTGCGGGCGAGCCGTGCCAGGACCCCTATGATTTTTCGGCTTTTGGATGCCGCGGCGTCGCCGGGAACAATCTAACGAATTTCCTCGCGGTCAATCTTGTCTATCAAGTTCCAGTTGGCAGAGGAAGGATGTTGTCCACGGGCAATAAGGTTGCCGATTACATCCTCGGCAATTGGCAGGCAAACAGCATATTCAGGGCTCACTCTGGAATCCCATTCTCTCCGATGGTCACCAGCGATATCGCCAACACTGGAAACTCTGCTTATATGGCTGCCAATCTGGTTGGTAATCCGAATCTTCGGAATCGCAGCGCCGCGGAGTGGTTCAACACTGCCGCCTACGCGGTCCCGCCCTCGTACACGTTTGGCACTGCGCCACGGAACTCTCTGACCGGTCCTGGCTATTGGGATTTAGATGCGTCAATATTCCGACAATTTCCCATTGGGGACAGATGGAGATTCGAGTTCCGTGCTGAAGCTTTCAATGCCTTGAACAATGTCGATTTAGGCCAACCGCGCTTTGACGTCGATGTACCATCTACTTTTGGCACGATCGACACTACAGCGAACACTGCTCGCGAGCTTCAGCTAGGGGCGAAGATCATCTTCTGACCATCTAAACCGGCTCTCCTATCCGGCGTTAAGCCGGAGAAGCGGGTCCTGAAGGTTCTCATGTACATCGAACGGCGGACCCTGATGATTCATGTCGGGAAAAATCCTTATTCCGCCGAGTATACACAGCGGCTAGACGATATTTCCAGCTCAAATCGGCGCGTGCTCGACCAATTCTTCCAGCAAGCTGGGATTACCCCTCGCATCGCGATGGAAGCGGAGAACGTGGCCATAATCAAGCCTCTGGTGAAAATCGATCTTGGAATAAGCCTAATCCCTCTTCGCTCGGTGGCCGATGAGCTGAAGAGGAAGGAACTTCACTGTTTGCGGATCCGGAATTACAAGGTGAAGAGGCAAATAGGGTTGGTCTATCAAAAGTCCGACCATGTGCCGCGGATTGTTCTCGAGTTTACTCGGCTCTTCAAGGAAGAAAAGAAGCAGGAGGCGAAGTAGACAGAGCAGCGTTCCTTATCGCGAGCGGTTAACCAGTCTCCACCCATGCTTGTCGACTTCCAACCCGATTGCTCCGGCATATTTGTCATAAACTTCATTCATCTCCTGAATCGAATCGAAAAATCCGACAATATAGGCTGCGCTGAATGAATCCCCCGGCCTGACCGGCCTGCCGCCGACCTCTTCGATCAAGCAGACGTAACCACGCTCATGGCACCATGCCTGGTAGACCACTTTCGGATCTAGAGTCATTCCCGCAAGCCATGGCCCGTTCCGGCCGGTCCTCGGATCTCGTAGATGGTACGCGCGAATGAATCGCGTCGGGATATCTCCTTGTCCCCGGCTGTAAATAAACTTCTCACTTGGAGGAAAGTCACCCAAGAATTCACTGGCCGGAATTATGCCGTATTGGTCGCCAAAGTAGCTTAAATATACCTCGCTGAAGGTGTCCCCGTGGTGGTGAATGATATGCCCCGGCATGTCAATACGAAGAAACAAACCATCACTGGAATTGACCGTCTCGATCCTGTCACTGGAAATGAAATACCGTTTGCCAGCCGGAAAGACAATCGTCTGAGTCCACAACGAGCCAGGCTTTTTACCGGGGGCTGCAAGATAATACCTAAACTTCTCCTTGACCGTGACGAAATCTTTTCCTTCAACGACTTCGGTGGAAACCTTCTTCGCCTTGGTGCAGATTTGAGGGCCTTCGACATTTCTCCACGGAATGGAACCATCCGTTAGATAACTGCCGTGACCGGTAAAGGCAGGGTTGGCCGTGGTCGGATGCGCTTTCTCGCTGCCCGGTTCCATAAGCCAGTCAACAACATCCAAGCCAAAGCCTACATCCCGGAAACCTGTCCCCTTGTCAAGGAAGCTTCCCTTGTAAACGCCGCTCACATATCCCTGCTTGCGGATGACTGCTTCGATGGCAGATGTAGAGATACGGATTTCTTGATCGTCCTGGCTTACATGGATTCCACTCGTTTCTTGCGCTGCTGGATGGCGGACCGCCTCAATTCCAAGAGCAAAGAGCACTGTTGCAGCGAACAACAAACTCCGGACCAAGACAGCCGTCTGCATTGTCTTGTATTTCGCCATGCTAATCTCCTGAGTCAATAAGCCGAACTATTTGCTTTTCAGAGCAGGGTAATGTAGATCCCCGCTGCTTCCAGGTCACCTCTCCGAGACCGGCGCCAAATCGGCATCCCGTTGATCTCTCTTAGTAATATCAGGCACGAGGTTAGCATTCTCAAATGATTCGGCGGAACTTTACGTCCACACTTATACGTTGCGTTATATCATCTGTCAAGCTATTCAAAAAAGCATAGTAGCGATCGAAAAAGTAGATCAGTAACAAGATATGACGCAGCTATTCAAGCTCTCTATTCTTTATGGCTTTCCGATGTCAGCATTGCGCTGGGAGATTAACTCTTTCTGCGTGGCTCGGCTGCCTTGAGAGAAAAAGTCAAGTTGATATACTCTGAAATCCCGATGAATCAGATAAGGAGAGCTATTCCATGATTCCAAGCCTGTCGCTTCAAGAACTGAGGCGCGAGGACGCCCGGGCTTGGGCCTCCAAGTCCCTTCTTGGTTTTTCGGTCGGTGCAACTGAACAGCATGGCCCGCATCTGCCTGTAGGCACAGATACGTTGGTTGTTGATTATGTTGCCCGCGCTGCTGCTACCGCAGCTTCTGAGGAGATTCCAGTCGTACTCGCCCCGACCTGTTGCTTTCAGAATTATTTGGCGTAGTGGAGAGCTATTTGGCGTAGGTCGGATCTTCTCTGAGACCTACGCCAGACAGACACCTAGACTCCAGTGACTGAAATTCATCTGCAGAATCAGAGACTTATCGGTTATCTGGATTCTAGCTAAGTGTCGGCTTTCAACTCCTCAATCGTCCTTGGAGGTCCAGCGTTACGCCAAATAGCTCTGAAACACTACGCCAAATAGCGATCAAAGCTACAGCGAGGAGTGACGCCAGAAACCGCTTTAATGAAACTCTCTGAGCGCGTTGGAGCAAGTAAAGGCGCTACGGTTTTGGTTAGCGAAGGAGAACTGGGCCGTTGGCCTTCGGCTGCCGTGAGGGTTATGAAGGCCAAACAACTTTTGGTGAAAGCCCGTCCCGCGCTTAGCGCAATATGTCCCGGATGCGAGCAGGAATGCGTAATGCCGGTGCATATCCTCCCAGCGGGACCGCGCAAGCCGCAACCGTTCATCGTTTGTGACAAACGCAGCGACATCAATCGCGTTTCGGTGCCGATCAGTCGGCTCGAACAGTGGCAGGCCTCTGCTAACTCTGTGGTCGATCTAATTGCCACATTGCTTGGCTTGCACCGTCCTGACACGGGCGCCACTTCGGCTGAGCGCTGGGAAATTGGAATGTTCAGGGGAACAAAGCGTCGCAGCCACGTAGTGCTATCAGCCGATGGACGTACCCGTCAGAGCAAACCACGGTTGACTAGTGCGAATGTCTCGCAGCCCAGAGGGCAGGGGTAAGTTCTGCGGTGCGCCGGAGTGTCGCGTTTGCAAGCCCTGGAAGGATGTCGGCGAGGTAATCACGGACCGGGATGTTGAGCCGGCGGCAGCTTTCAACAACGGAGAAGATTGCCGCGATGCGTGGGCCGGCATGTTCGCTGCCGATATGGATCCAGTTGGAGCGGCCCAGGGCGATGGGACGCATCGAATTTTCGGCGAGATTGTTGCTCAGTTCAAGTTCCGGATAGTCGAGGAAGCGTGTAAGTCGCGTCCAGATGGTAAGTGCGTAGCTGCAAGCCTGGCCCGCGGCGCTCTTAGGCAGCACCGTCTTGCTCATTGCCAGGATGTGACTGCGGATCTGGTCGAGCAAAGGCGGAGCTTTCTGCTGTCGGAGACCATGGCGGCGGGCGTGATCCACGTTTTCGTCGCGCGCCTGGGCATCGATGGCGAACAACTCGTCCATAAGTTCCACCGCCCGGATCGAGGCGGCATCCTGCTTGTTAAGCTTCACCGCGTCGACAAACCGCCTTCGCGCGTGCGCCCAGCAGCAGGCGTGCACGATGTTCGCTCCGCCGACCCCGCGATCATAGGCGGCATAGGCGTCGGTTTGCAGTATCCCTTCGAATTTATCCAGGAAGTGGGCCGGCCCTTCGCGCCCGCGGCTCATGCGAAAATCGAACACCGTCGCTCCGCCCGGAGTTCCGTACTGCCACAGATAGGCCTGGTGATTTGTTCCGCGGCCATCGTGGGTCTGCACATCCACCGGTGTTTCGTCGGCCTGGATGTAGCTTCCCGCCAGTAACTCACTACGCATCGCGCCGGCAACAGGAATCAGCAGGTCTCCTACGCGCATGATCCAGCCGCACATGGTTGCACGGCTGATCTCGATGCCCGTGTCGCGCTTCAGAATCGAACTCTGTCGATATAACGGGCAGTGGTCGGCATATTTTCTGACCAGCGTATCGATGATGACGCGGTCGGACACCAGGCTCTTGTCGATGATGCGCGCGGCCAGCGGCGCCGCAACCACGCCCTGCTCCTCGCACTTCTTGCAGGCACGCTTCTCGCGCTTGGTTAGCTCAACGAAGTACTCGGCGGGTTTGACATCGAGGACCTCGCTGATCTCATAACCGATCACCGTTGTCTCACCTCCGCAGCAGTTGCAAACACACTGCGAGGGCGCACACGCGACCACCTTTTCCACGCGCGGCAAGTGCGCCGGCAAGCTCTGGCGGCCAGGATGCGGTGCACGTTGTTTGTTGCCGGATGTGGCAGGGGGCGCGCCTGCTGGCTCCTGCTCGCTCTCTGCCTGTACCTCATCGCGGCTGACCGCGGGTTCTTCGTCTAGCAACTCCAATTGCAGGTTGCTCAACTTTTCGCTGCCCGGACCATATTGGGCAATACGCTGCTGGCGAAGCTGCTCTTCCAACACCTGAATCTTCAGCCGTGCGTATGCCAGTTCTTTCCTCTCCGAGTCAAGTTGCTTCTCCAGTTGCGCGACTACTTCGGCCATAAAGGGATCCGAGTTCGCAGGAACAGTGGGTTCAGAGGGCGTGCTCACGATGCTTTTTAAATAACAGACAACGAGGAAGAGGACGAGAGAAATGTCTAGTATTCATGCGGTTTTCAGTGACTCTGCTGGTTCTTCCGCCGGAGCCTTGCGATACCACTTCCGCGACCGCGTCTGAGTCAAATCAATGCCACCCAGCAGCAAGGCCAGCTCTTCGTGACTCAACACGATTTTCTTCGCAGCGCTGTCTCTCTCTGGCCACCGAAATCTCCCGCCGTCTAATTTTTTCGCACACACCCAAAGCCCGCTTCCGTCATATACCAGCAGCTTCAGCCGGTTGCGCCGCGCATTGGCGAACAGAAACACATGGCCGCTTTCCGGATCGCAACCCAGATGATCGCGCACCAGGCCATACAAGCCATTAAAATTCTTCCGCATGTCTGTCGCGCCGGCCGCTACGTAAATCCGTGTCGCCGGTCCGAACCCGAACACCGCCCTACACCTTGTCCAATATCGTGAGCAGGCGCTGCAGCGTCTCTGCATCGAATCCACGACCCACTTCCATGCGACGCCCGCTGCGCGACTCCACCACCAGTACACCGCCCCGGACAACGCCACTTGAACCTTGTCCCGTGGACAAAACCACTTCCACGGGAAGCATCGGACCGGACCCCGATCGCGCCCATTTCTGCACCCGCTGCCGGTACTTATCCAAGGCCGCGACTGACAAGCCCCGTTGCTGACAAAACCCATCCCGCGTCAACCCGCTGGCTTCATACTCCGCAACCAGCTTCTCCACCTCGACCCGACTCCGCCGCTTCCGTACCGACACCGCTTCGCTCATCACTCAAGTCCACCACCAAACGAAGCCAAACAACAGGTGCGTTGCTCAGACGGGTACCGATGGACGGCTAACGCTCAGTCTAGCTGGCCATTCGATTGCACTAGCCGACATTCTGGTGCTTGAGACTGACCGGTTCAAGCTGGATAAGCGGACGCTCCACCGCCTGATTGACAATCCAATCGCCGGTGCGGGGGAACAACGAATCGGCGATGCAACGGCGGGCAAGACTCGTGAAGCGCGTGCAGGAAGAGAAGAATAAAGGCAATAAAGCATTCTTGAAGACCGTCTCAGAAGAGGAAGGCATCTCCATCTCCCGTCTGAAACAGCTATTGCAGGATGGATCGAAGCCAAGAGAGAACCAGTCTAGATGGTCGACGTATTAAGGCGGTCTATCTCGATCAGCGACAAAAACCCAACAATAATGCGGCCTTGAGCAAGACAGCTTGCAGGGTAGTCCCCTGTCTCACTCCTAATTAAGTCATGTGCAACACCACCCAACGAGGTGCAAACATGACGAATACCATCCTGAGACTTCCGGCAGCCAGGGCAACCATTGGCCTATCCCGCAGCACGATCTATCTCCGCATGGCAGAGGGTACATTTCCCAAACCTCTGTCGCTGGGAGCCCGCGCCGTGGGCTGGTTGCAGACGGACATTGAACAGTTGACTTCGCAATGAACCCGTGTTCTGTAGCTCCTTACGTGACCTCGACGATAGCGTCGAACAACTCGCCGTAGCGGCGCCCATCGAGTGTGATGTCGAAAGCAAGAATCAGCACGCCAGGCGCGGCGTCTGCTGTCCGCCGCAGTTGGACGGGAAATGCATCCCTGGAGCTCGCAGCCACAGTTCCCTCAAGTACCGCAGGTTCAGCGATGACGCCCGGTGGAGTGTGTATTGCGATATGGTGGGCCTGTGTGCGTTTGCGGAAGTTCCGAACATGCACCATGAGCTCTGATGAACTGCCTTGTTTTAGCGTGACCCGATATGGTTGGGCGCGAACCCAATATGGGTCATACCAATATTGGTAGTCCTCGTCATTGCTGAGGCTCTGGAATGCGGTGCGAAGGTTATACGCGCATTGGCGGTATCGCTCAATCATCTGCGCGGGCTGGTTCATCACATGGCAGTGTCCGCCGACCAGGATGTCCGGGTTGACGCGCTTCAAATACTCGGCTCCGTAGATATAGCCTTCCTCAAGGATGCTGCTATTGCGGGAAACGACCGCCTCATGGCCGTTCTGTGCCGGGTCGGCAGGATTGCCGAAGATGTTATCTCCAGTGAAGACAACGTTGCGGCCGTCGATCATTCCCCGCACGGCCAGTGCAAATTCGGTTTGGCCGGGCATCCAGTCAACCGTGAAATGATAGCCGTGCCAATCGAGTGTTTCTCCGGGCCGGAAGGCACGGTCGATCGGCAAATGGGCAACACCGGTTGGATAAGACTCAATGGACGCCACATAATCAAACCACTCGGGATGCTCACACTTGTCCACCATATTGTCGAGGACCCACACCTGCGAGCCCCACCTCTTCCTCAGGTGGTCTGCGTCAAGCATGTGATCGCCATGCATATGCGTGATGAAGCAGGCATCGATCTGCTTCAGCTTCAGATGCTGCTGCATGCGTTCAATTGCCGTATCGAGGAAGGTATGGTCTAGCAAGCCGCAATCGACAAGGAGGCCATGCCCATTGTCGGCCAAGATAAGGTTGAAATTGGGAGAAAACATCGGTCCCTTGAACTTGTAGAGATGGGGCAACACCTGCCACACATGAGGAATGTCTGTTGGAGTGGATACGAGATCCTGATCCGCGCCGGCGAATTTCCCTTCGGAGTAGCCGCGTATGTACAACGGTTCCAGTTGCCGCAGTTTCAACTGAAAATCAGCAAGTTGTTGCTTTGGGTTTTCGATCACCGGGCCGTGCGCGGGGAGCATCAGAAAAGGGTCGTGGCGCTCTATGTATGAAGCGGAATCGACCAGGGCGTAAAGGCCAGCCGCGAAACCATAATCCCACTCGGTGTCGAACCATGTGTGCATGCGCGCGCCGTCGACCATGACATCGCCTGAAACGGCAATCCATCCATTCGGATGGTGCAGAAAATATGTCATGCCTCCCGGGCTGGTTCCTTTGGTCTCGACGCAATGTACGGTATGATCGCGCCACGTAAGGTCGTCTAACTTTGCGAAAGCCCGATCAATGTGGATCGGATTGACCGGCGGCCGAACGAAGCTGGAGCCGTGCACGGTGAAGGGATCTTTTAGCGCGGGCTTCATCTTCCGAAATGCGGACGGAGTTTCAAAGAAGGCACGCTCTGTCTGGGATGCGGCAATCTGCGGATGCCATTTCTCCAATCGTGGCCAGCCCTGCACTTGTTCGCGATGGTGATTTGTGAACAACACCCACTCAACCGTGGTAACACCTATCCCTGAAAGCCCGTCGAGCACACCGCCATCTCCAATATCGAAAAGCAGTGCGCGATCTCCGTCGCGGAGCACATAGGAATTGGCGGTATCCGTCCAGAGATAAAGTTCAGAGTGGCCGCCGAAACTAATAACTTTCTTCAGTTGGCCAGGCGCAGCCGCTCCCTGAGATGAAAAACCGCGGAGGTTTGCAACGAGCGGAGCACCGGCTGCAGCTACCATCCCTTCTAGAAACGTTCTTCTCTTCATTGTTCTTCCTTTCCTTCTTCCCTATTGTGATTGGTGCGATGTCAAAGACCTCTCCTGGTTCGCGCGTCACGGCCTAAACGATGCGCATCGTCATACCGCCATCGATCACGAGATTTTCTCCCGTGATGAATTCGTTTTCCACCAATCCGGAGATCGCGCCGGCAACATCTTCAGCCCGGCCTTCCCGGTGGAGCGGGATACGGTTGGCTATATTGTTCTGGGCCTGTTCGGGAGTAAGCGAGTTCTGAAAGGGCGTGCGAATGATTCCAGGTGAGACGCAATTGACGCGAATATTATCGTTGGCCAGTTCTCTGGCCAGAGCGCGGGCAAACTGGGGCAGGGCGCCCTTGACCACTCCATATGCGATCGCTCCCAGGCAACCACGCAAGGCGGCAGCGGATCCGATCAGAACGATCGCGCCTTCCCCCTGCCGCACCATGTGCGGAACAGCTGCGCGTGCCAACCAAAGAACTGCGTGCACATGGACGTCGAACGCCTTCATCCAGCGGTCCTCCGTCACTTCGAGGAATCCGCCGGGAACTGACTCGCCGGCTGCATGAACCAGAACGTCCAACCGTCCAAAAGCACTATGCGTTTCCTCGACGCTTCGCCGGCAGTCTCCTGCATCCCCCGCGTCAGCCTGCACGAAGATCAATCGCGTGCCGTGCTGCTCGACGGCAGCCCTCAGGCGCTGTAGATTCTCCTCATTGCGGGTTCTCCCCGTGATTGCGATATTTGCTCCGCGCCTGGCAAAGTCAATGGCTGCCGCAGCGCCTATGCCGCTCGTACCCCCGGTAATGAGACATGCTTTTCCCTTCAGTTCCATCGCTTCCACCGATTCTTTTCGCTTCCGTCAGCGACCAACATGCGTGATATATCACAGGGAGGATATCCTCCGAGGCGAGGAGCGTCAAATGAAATGATAAGATCCGCATAGTTATGAGCTCCTTCCACATCTCCCGGATGAATCTGAGACTGCCAACGGCACAAGGCAGGATATCTACAACATATAGCCAAGCGCCGGCAAGCGGCCAGGCACCGCCGGTTTGGTTTTCAGATGCTACCTGAAACAGCGAGGTCGATGTGAAAAAATCCACAACAGTATCTGCCCGCTCGAAAGCTATTGGTGATTCACTGGGTGCGAGGGCCTATCAACAAATCCGAGATGAAATTTTAAGGGGCGATCTCGCAATCGGAGATGTATTGTCGCGGAGAAAGCTGGCCGACCGGCTCCACATGAGCTTTCTGCCAATCACGGAAGCGGTGCAACGATTGGAAGCAGAGGGCCTGGTAGAGAGCAGGCCGCGTATCGGCACGCGGGTCCGTATACCGACAGAGCAGGACATCCGAAACAGCTATGTTATCCGTGAGGCCCTTGAATCGCAGGCTGCGCGGCTTTGCGCGGCGCAAATTACGGAAAGCGAAAAGGAGCAGATTCTAACCAGTGCGAAGCACCTCGATAAGCTTTATAGGGCTGCCGGATCTGGATCGCAAGATTCAAGGTTCATGTTCTCCGTGCACACCTATCACATGCAATTTCATATGAGGATTGCAGAATTGGCGCATTGCCCGGGACTGACGAGCGCCATTGAGAAAGCCCAAGTCTTGGTCTTCAACTGGCTCTACGACACCGCCGCAAACAACAACTTAAGACTGCCGCGATTTCATTCCAATCTGGCGGATGCGTTGTGTTCCGGAGATCCGCTTGTGGCCGATGCCGCAATGCGATCCCATATTCAGAATGGACTTGAACAGGTGCTTGAACGGCTGGCCAACTCTGAGCACGGCAACAGCTGGCGGCTCAGTAACGAGCGCCGATAAAGCGGAGTCCCTGCTGGCGCCATTCCCCTTTTGGAAGACCCGCCCTCTGCGAAAATCTAATGAAGTAATTAAGTATCCTCCGGCAGAGCCGGAGGCTTTATGGCTGGTGGCCCCTTAAAGGGGCCTGAACGTTGGGCCCCGGCGAGCGCTTTTGCTACTCTAGGTAGCCACGGCTTTGTATCAGGGCACGATTTTATTCGTGCCAAAACCGCTACCAGAACCTTCCGGGCTTTTAGTGTCTGCGGGAAGCTTTATCGGCAGCCGCCATGCGTGAAAAAAACATCATAGCTACTCCCGGAATTGTCAAACCCCTACTGCCAACCCGGCAGAGCCGGGGGTTCTCCCAATTGGAATAGATCTTGACGGCGGTCCTTTTATCCCCCACTATGCTCTCACTGCTATATCACGAGACGTCTCCGGAGCGGTGAAATCGAATCTTCGCTCTTGGGCGAGAAGGATTTGCAATCATGATGAACAGAAGAACGTTCCTCTTATCTGCCGGCGCTCTTGCCGCAGCGTCCTCCGCTCGTCTCAGAGGCGATGACCGTAGTCCAGGACCAGGACACAGTTTTCCGCAGCGTGAACTGAACAGCGTTCCCTATCTCGAGGAAGTGCCGGTCCCCGAGTACCACTGGGCTCCTACAAGCGCATACGAGGCTTTCAGTGACATGAAGTTCGGGGTTCGTCTGCATTGGGGAATATATTCCATCTGGCAGCGAGGAGCGGAGTCCTGGCCATACCTGAACATGTCTTTTGAAGACCGCCAGAAATACAACGATCTTTATAAAACCTGGAATCCGCCGGGGTTCGACGCCGATGAATGGACGGGCTTATTTGAGGAAAGCGGCATGAAGATGTTCGCTTTCACGAGCAAACATCATGAAGGGTTTTCGATGTTCGACACCAAAACAAGGGTTCGCCAACGCGCCAATTGGACAGCTCCCGGCGGTCCGGAGATCGAATCTTGCGACCTCGCCTACAGCATCATGGAGACGCCGTTTCGTCGCGACGTGGTCAAGGAGCTTTGCGACGCTGCGCATAAGCGAAACCTGAAGATCGATCTGTATTTTTCCCACCCTGATTGGTATGACGCGGATTTCCGCCCCTACAATGCGCATCCGCTGCAGGTTCCCTCATCGGCCCGCCTGCTTTGTGCAGGGGATCTCCGCCGGGTACAGCGGACCTATGGAGGCAATCCTGTGATCGTGCCTGATCCGTCGCCGGCTGAAGTGAAGCGAATGATGGATCGCCACCGGGCTCAACTTGTTGAGTTGCTCACGAACTATGGGGAAATCGACATGCTTTGCCTGGATATGTTTCTGGGCTGGTCCGTCTGGCCGGACCTCCGCAAGACTGTCCTTAAGATGCGGGAATTGCAGCCAAATGTCATGCTCCGTGACCGCGGCATCGGCAATTACGGGGATTACTACACTCCTGAGCGTGTCGTGCCAAGCGGGAAATTAGCGCCTGATATCCCATGGTTTGTGATCTATCCTCTGGGTACCGATGATGTTCGATGAGCTTCGCGCTCTCACTTATCTCGCGAGCCGGCCCGAAGTGGATACTGCGCGGCTGGGCGCCTTCGGCATGTCCATGGGCGCCACCAAGGCTTGGTGGCTGGCTGGTCTCGATGCGCGCGTGCGGGTGGCGATGGACGTTTGCTGCCTGACGGATTATGAATCGCTCATCGAAGCGCACGGCTTGAGCCACCACGGTGTCTATTATTTTGTTCCTGCTTTGCTGAAACACTTCGACACATTTCAGATTAATGAATTGATAGTGCCACGTGCGCGCCTAAGCGTGAACGGGCGCAAGGACGCACTCACCCCACCCGCGGGCGTCCAGAAAGTCCGCGACAAGCTGCTGCCTCTGTATCGAACTTATGGGCGAGTCCAAGATTGTAAGATCGAGCTATTTGATTGCTCTCACCAGGAATTACCGGAGATGCGGGGGCAGATTCTGGCATGGATGGATCAATACTTGGCTGCCTCCGCTGGCGCAGAACGCGAGGCCGGATAATCAAGAAGAATACCGATGTATCTCTTGACAAGAGTTAGTTCATAAACGAGAAGCGCTTGCATTGACCATATTGAACCGGCGCGCATTTATACAAGCATCTGCCGCATCGCTCTTGCTGGATAGCGTCAAAAGGATTGCTTCTCTTGGCAGGTCTCAGGAGAGGAATGACGCGACTCCAGCATTTGCGAAAACGAACGCCGAGGAGGAAAGCTGGTTGATATGCCTTACGTTATTCCACCATCAGGCAGTCAGCACTGGACGAGCAAGATCCATTCTTCTCCACGCAGATCCAACCGCTGTGCATTAAAAGGGTGCCTGTCGGCAGAATGTGAAACACAATCACGTCAACTACTCGAAGGAAATTAATTATGAGTCAGGTCTTGTCAGAACAAGGAATCAATGCAGCGAAACAAGACTTGGTTTCCGCTGCCGATCTGTCAAGCAGAGCCAAAAGCAATTTAACCAAATTGGAGGCATCACAAAGGAGTTATTGGATGAGTCGGAGAGTCGGTGGAAAGCGGGTGTTAGCGTCCTGTCGTGATATCTCCCCTAAATATCCACTCTCGCTTTTGGCGCTGTGGCTTTTAGCATGTTTGGTCGGCCAGGGGACAGCCTTCGCCCAATCGAAATCCCTCAACTACGATGAAGATAAAGTTGGTACTTACACACTATCGGACCCTCTGACGCTGGAAAATGGGAGAAAAGTTAAGAGTGCTGCGACATGGCACAAAGAGCGAAGGCCGCAACTGCTTCGAGAGTTTGGAACTCAAATGTTCGGCCTCACACCGTCGGGCCATGTGCGCGTGCAGCCTCTAAGATCGGAGGTCGATCCGAACGCGCTGGATGGGACAGCGATACGGGAACAGGTCACGCTTGACGTGATTGGCCGCGGTCTCACTCGCCACCTATATCTTCTGCTCTATCTACCGGCCAAGGCGCGTGGACCCGTGCCGGTCTTCTTGGGGTTGAACTTCAGTGGGAACCATACCGTTTCCAGCGATCCATGCATAACGCTGAATGCTGTGTGGGCTCATCCTCAGAAGAGTTGGTTATCCGTATCTACACCACTAAGGCGGGTTACCCCAGACTCTTCCGAACGTGGCCAAGCGAAAGATCAGTGGCAAGTGGAGAGAATTCTTGCCCACGGTTATGGTCTAGCAACCATCTACGATGGCGATATAGAACCGGATAGCCCGCTGGGGCTTGCTGAGGGAATCAGGCCGCTATTTTACAGAAAAGGACAAAGCGCTCCTGATCCTGATGAATGGGGAACAATCGGGGCATGGGCGTGGGCCTTAAGCCGGGCTGCCGATTATTTACGTACTGTCAAAGGTGTGGATGGCGGCAGGATCATCCTGTTCGGGCACTCCCGACTCGGAAAAACCGCGCTCTGGGCCGGCGCACAAGATCAGCGCTTTGCGATGGTGATCTCGAACGAGTCTGGCAAAGGGGGCGCTGCCCTCTTGAAACGGAACTATGGTCAGACGGTGCTTGACCTCAACACCTCCTATCCGCACTGGTTTTGCGGCAACTTCAAGAAGTATTCCGATAACGAAGCCTCACTTCCGTTCGATGCCCATGAGTTGCTAGCGCTGATCGCTCCGCGCCCCCTCTATATCGGAGCAGCGGTTGATGATCGCGGAGGGGATCCGAAAGGAGAGTTTCTGGCGGAGGTCGCTGCGGCGCCGGTATTCACGTTGCTGAACAAGAAGGGACTAGGGACGGCAGTGATGCCGGACGTTGAACAGCCTATCCAACATGATCTTGCCTATCACATTCGGTACGGCCGTCATGGAGTAACTGCCTACGATTGGGACCAATACCTGAAGTTCACGGATCTGTATTACAGGAAGCCCTCTGGAATGAGCTGCACCCAGCGGTGAATTGAAACGCATTACAGAATCTCATCTTCTCGTGAGTTCGCTTTCCCTTGCCTTACTTTTAAAGGACACCCGAGGATAACGCCAAGCCCGCGATCTGTGGGAACACAAGGATTTGGATGCGGCGAATCGCTCCGTGTACGGTTCGAATCCCATGCTTCATTGTTCTGACGCCTGCGCACCGGCAGGTGATGTCACCCGCCGTCTACATATACACCAACCGCAGTGAGACAGATTGTGCCCGGGAGGCTACCAGAGGGTGCAGGCCACCATGATAAGTTCCGGGTTGTCCGTTATTCGCCCGTAACTCGGAAGATTGGAGCTGCTGCAGTGGCTGGGGCTACTGAAGGTATGCACTCCATTGTGGGAACATTCGTTCTCTTCCATCGGTTCCGCAACTCGTCGGAATCGCTCGATTGCTAAAACTACTTCGCAATCGATACCTCGCGGTTGCTAAGCGGAAGTTCCGAGGCGCCGTCTGCGTCACGATGGGTTGCGACGTTTTTCAGATATGCTAGCTCCTCGAAAGATATAGCTTGTTACGTCAAATTGGCTCGGCGGCCTGCTAGGTCAGTCTGAAGAGCGCGCATGACGTGAATCTTCTTGTCGATCATTGCGGATGTGTAAATGCCTGCTCTGGAGCCACCCTCCGTGTCGCTGGCGGCATTTGTATATCCGAGGCGCGAATCCGCTCTAGCATACTTTGCAACCTCCGTCGAGTTTTGGATTTCTCGGTGAACAACGTCTTCCATCCGAGCCAAAATCTCTTCCCTCTGTTTGGGACTCCTTGCAACCGTCAGGTTGTATCGTAGCTCGCAAAACTCGGCCTGATTCAATACGCTCCTCACACAGCTCAGAATTGCTTGGGCGATACCCAACTCCCGGATGGCCTCTGTTTCTTGACCTTTGGCCGCCTTCAGTTGTACCTGCCTCAATAACTCAACACCTTGGCTCCAGCCCTCTTCGAAACGCTTGAGATTGCCAGAGGCCACATTGGGTCCCCAGGGTTGAGTCCAGAGCAAATCATTGGAAAACTGACGTCCCTTATTGTGAAGCGGCCGGTACGCAGAATCGAAATAGAACGGGAGAGCCGGACCTGACTGGATGGGTCCGAGCGCAACCGGCGCCGAAAAAGGATAAAAAGCCATGGCACGGCTAAAACAATCCCACGCTAGGACCGCGCTAGCCGCCGCTTGGGGCCCAAAATCCCTGCGCGCAATGTTCTCCAGCAACTCGTCGCCATCAGGGCCAGGATCAAAAGTGTACCATTTGGCCAGCTCAGATACGCGAGACGGCATGAAGCCGTAATGATTCCAGTTCATAAACAGACCCTCGACCTCTGGGAAAGACCGCAAATCTTCATAGCGGCGGCGCCAGCGCTGATAGACAGGGATATAGGGGGTTTGGATGAACTCCAGCGCAATCATTGATTCCGTTTTGGCCCAGACTGGGATGCCTTGTTTCTTGCATAGCTGCAATTGGCTGCGAAACTTCTCTGACGGTCCTAGATAGCTGATTGAGTAATCGTAGGTGCGTTCTTTCACCGGTCCTATTTCAATATGACCACCCTTGGCGACCTCGGCAAGGAAGATCACGTCTTTGGGCAACTTCTCTATAAGTCTCGCCTGGGTTTCATCATCCTGCGACCAGGTGCGGATAGCCCCATAGGTCCAGACGACAACCTCGGCATTTTGCCTTGCCGACTTGGCTCCGCGATCGACTGAATCGACGATTTCGACTACGACATCGATGGGAGAGCGATTCCGGCAGCGGGGACAAACAACAGCGCTTGACGCGGTCCAGTCGTGATAGAACCCCTCACCGCCAACAATAAAGATAACCCCTTTCAAAAGAGGCGCATTGACAAAAATGCTTCGTGTGGCATCTTGGATGTACTCTTGGGTCTTTGGGACCGACGTGCACATGATGGAGTTGTTGCCCGCAAAATACCGTGGCGCGGGATCGCCTCTAACTTCAGGATGTTTATCGAAGAATAGGTTCGGTAAAGGTTTTTTAGCAAGATAGATGTAAACATCGATTCCGTGCTTTCGCGCTCGAGCTAAGATCTCGTTCAAACGGCCAATCTCCGCCTCGGATTTCTGGCCGAGCTCGGGGAAAACGCTTGATTTCCCCAAATCATCGAGGTTCGCGCCGATCCATATGGCATTAAAGCCATAATGCGCAATCAAGGATAACGTCTCGTCAGTGTATGGGTCCGCTTGAGAATCCAACTCCTCCCAGGCATAGAATGGCAGGCAAGTGATCCGTGGAGTGAATCGTGGCGAGCGCACGGCATTCATCTGACGCAGGATCGGAGCCCGTTTGAGGCTCATTAGGTCCTCAAGATAGAGCAGCCCTCTCATGATCCCACGCTCATCAAACCCACAGACAATGACCCGCTGACCGTCAACTTTGATCCGGTAGCTCTCGGAGCGCTCCAGTCCAGTACCGAAGGCCGGAAGCTGGTCCTTGGCGCCAACGATGAAGACTTTCCGGCCGGCCATGGCGCCGGCGCGCTCGACGGTTTCTTCATTCAGCCTCACCTGCATGCCTGAATAGAGGAAATCGCGAAAGTCCGTGAGCGCCGTATCCTCTACCGGACCTCCTCCCCGGATTCTGACGATCCGCCAAGATTCGTCGATGGCTACTTCGCCGGCTGTTGGCTTGATGCTGAAATCGCGGACATTGCGCGTGTGTGGACCCCGCAAGAGTTCCCTGACAAACTGAAAGCGAGGCTCGCCCTCTTCAACGGTGCTGGCGGATCTCGCGGGTCGCAAGAATATCTGAAAAGCGAGCTCAACCCCGGGGATCGGCCGGCCTGTATGGTCGAATGTCTCGCCACCGATGTAGCGAGGTGTATGGACGCCGTAATCTAAATTGATCGGGTTTTCCCCCAGGGTTGTCGTACCGTACACCGCATAACTAGCCGATGCGCCGGAGTCCTCTGCGATCGAGAGTCGAATGAAGTATTTTCTTCCCTCCGTGCACGGCTTGGCGGGAAAATCAGCTCCGTAGAAAAACTCAAAAAATGGATTCACTCGATCCGCGTCAATAGCTCCGGAAGCGATGTCATCATCGCCATAGTGGGTTCCGATTCGATACTGGAGCGCTGGAGGACTCCCCAATCGGCGGATTTTCATCCTAAAACCCGCGAGTTCACTTACTCCTTCGGGAACGGTAAATGATTGTCCGAGCGATGGATGTGATCGATCGAGTGTGCGCACAGCCACTTGGTCGGAGAGAGGATCGTAGTCGTAGGTAATGGAATTCGACGGCTCTTTCAGAACAACTCCATCGTCCCCAGGGCTTTCTAGAATGACGCCGCTGGCGCCAGCTCCAGGATTTGCCCCTCCTCCATGCCCGGCTTGGGATGCAAGGAATGGAAGCGGGTTCCTTCCCTCGGCGAGCCAAGGAGAAACACCCAGAAGCGCCGCCTGCTTAAGAAATTCTCGCCGATCGCTCATGAAATTTGTCCGCGTTCTACCGCCCCCGCCATTAAATCCGTTGAGTCAATCAGTCATCCCCTCTATGACGAGGAGGAAATCACCGCATCGGTCGAAGATTGATTGGCGCCAAGCGCGTGGATGATCCTCCTTGATCGGAGTCTTACTGTCAAGGAGAGATAAGGTCGAGTATATCTCTGCCGTCGATGGGTCTCAAGCATTTTTTGGGAGCGGTCTACAAGGGCCGGCCCTATTGGCCACTGTAACCTGTCAAATATAATAATTAGTTGGCGACCATCCAATTATTATATGAAGGGTGATCTTCATCTACTCTATGCTAGTTATTGCTTATCTTAGGAACACGCATATATGACACTTCTAAATCGCCGCGGCTTTGTGCAATTTGCCGGCGCAGCTTATCTTTCGAATGTGATTCGCCCCACACTTGCTCAGCCGCCGTCCACTGTTCCCGGCCGGGGATCCTTCCCCATTCGATTAGGCGCAGTCACGTCGGTGGGCGCCGGGCAATCGCCAGAGGATGCGGTAAAGCGGATTCGCGATCTCGGTCTGTCCTCATGCCAGATAAGTTTCAGTCACCTTACCACGGAGGCTGCTGAACCTCTAAAGCATGCTTTGGTAGAGTACGGCGTGGAAGCGACAGCGGTTATGGAACTTGGTCCAGGCCGCAAGGTGTGGAACCTCTCCGAGGGACCGCGGACAATCGGGCTCATTCCTCCGGCCACACGGCGCGCCCGTATTGACGCATTGAAACTGGCAGCCGATGTGGCCCGCCAGTGCGGCATCCCCTCGGTCCATACGCATTGCGGCTTCATTCCAGAAGACCCAGATGATTCAATGTATCCGCAGGCGGTGGCCTCGGTGAAAGAAGTTGCCGGCTATTGTAGAGAGCTAGGACGATCGTTCTTGTGTGAGACCGGGCAGGAAACACCCATCACCCTCTTGCGCATGATTGAGGACGTTAGCTTGGATAATGTTTTTGTAAATCTCGATCTCGCCAACCTCATTCTCTATGGAAAGGGAAATCCGGTGGACGCATGGACGTGATCGGCCACCGCGTCCGCGGAATTCATGCCAAGGACGGACTGTTCCCGACAGACCCAAGGGGTCTGGGGAAAGAGGTTGCTATTGGCGAAGGAAGAGTTGATTTTCCCGCCGTTCTCAAGAAGTTGAAGCAGGTGAATTACCGGGGGGCGATGACCATCGAACGCGAGATTAAGGGAGACCAACAGAAGAAGGACATTCTCCAATCGGAGGTCTTCCTCGACGCATTAATCGCTAAGACCTACAGCTAGAGCGGCTCTGGGCTGCTGTTAGGTGTCGGCGGCGCCTCGAACCGGCGGCACAGATACACAAGGAGAGCAAGGTTCGCCATGGATAGAAGAGAGTTCATCGGTACCGCCGCGGGAGTTTCAGGCCTGTTGCTTCTCAAGCCGCAAACGGCCTTTACTTACCAGGCAAACTCCGCGGTTGGTCTGGCGTTGCTCGGGTGCGGGTCACGGGGCACCTTGGTTGCGACCTCGTTTGCCAAGAACACCACCGCTCGCATTACTGCGCTCGCCGATCTCTTTCCTGATAAGTTGGAGAAAGGTAAGGCGTACTTTGATCAGCTCGCTGCCTCCCTCGGCTATGCCGGAGTCGATCGGAAGATGATGTTCCGCGGCTACAACGCCTTTGAGGAGGTCGCCTCGGCTGCCGGTGTGGATGCGGTACAAATATCGACGCCGTGTTGGTTTCATACTCAGCATCTCGATGCCGCCGTGCGCGCGGGAAAGCATGCCTATTGCGAAAAACCGCTGGGCGTAGATATAGCGCAGACCCAACAGGCGCTCGAAATCGGAACGCGAGCGCAAGGGCGAGTGAGCGTAGAAGTAGGCTTTCAGATCCGTAGCGCGCCTCCTTTCGTTGAGATCGTCCGGCGCATTCAGTCAGTCGCGTTGGGCGAGATCGCCTGTATTTCCGCTCACTACGACGCGCCTGCGCTCACTTACCCGGACCGGCCGGGTATCTCGGCCGACGAACTCCGTCTGCGCAATTGGGAATGGGATCTTGCGCTTTCAGGAGATATCATCGTGGAACAAGATATCCATATCATCGATATTTGTAACTGGATCCTCGGCAGTCATCCGCTCAAGGCCGTAGGTACCGGTGGCAGAAAAGTGATCTCTCACTTCGGGAATACGTGGGATAACTATCAAGTCGCCTACACTTATCCTAAGGACGTCCATGTAAACCTCTTTGCCACACAATTCGGCGAGGGCGGCTGGTTCGGTGTCTCGGAGCGCGTTTTCGGCACAGATGGCATAGCCGAGCTGCCATACGATGGTCCTATGCGCATCATCGGCAAGAATTCGTGGACACTGCCTGTCGAGAATCCCTCCGGGACGGGAAGTCAGTCAAATTCATTCGCGGTGAACGGCGCCTTCTCGAACAATCTCGCAGATGCGGATCGGGAGAAAGATCGCGGCTTTATTGAAAGCATCGTCTCCGGGAGCCTTCACAATCAGGTGGCGGCGGGGGTCGAGACCGCTAGGTCCGCGATGCTTGGACGGATGGCGGCCCGCCAGGGGCGCGAAGTCACCTGGGATGACCTCCTGTCGCATGGCGAAGAATACACGATGAACATCGACATGCGACAGTTCCAATGAGGAATGGAATCGGAGGGGCCTGTACCCGCCAGAACGGGCATCCGCAAGAAACTAAGTCTTGGGCTCGGTCACGGCCATCCTGGGTCCCATCTCAGACATCGATTGATTTGGATTCAAGGCATCCAATTCTGATATATTTCGCTTGTGGATCTGAGGCAATTGGAAATGGCTCTCGCTGTGGCGGACAGCGCCAGCTTCACGCGGGCGAGTCAGAAACTTTACGTCGCCCAGTCCGCGATCAGCCGGAAAATCAAACTTCTCGAAGATGAGTTGGGCGAACCCCTCTTCAAGCGAGTCAATAAAAAGGTTTATGTGACGCCTGCGGGCGAGACGCTGCTCAGGTACGCCAGAAAAATCTTCCAGGATTTGAGAAATGCTACGCTTGAAATCTCGGAGATTGCTCATCTGGAGCGGGGACAGTTGAGAGTGGGAGCCGGCATGCTCGCTTGTACATACATCCTTCCCCCTGTTCTAGAGAAGTTCAAAGCGCTTCATCCACGGATTGAATTGGAGGTAGTTACAGCCCCCACGGATGCAATGCTCATCAAGCTGCGCGAGAACTCGATCGAGCTTGGCGTGTTTACCCTGCCCATCCAGCATCCCGACTTGGAAGTCATTCCCATCGCAACCGAAGAGATGGTGGTGGTCACCAGCCCAAAGCATCCTGTCCTGTCCAAGAAAAGCTGGATTAAGGCGGAAGAAATTCAGGATTACCCTCTCATACTGTTTCCCAAAGGAGCCAACACGCGCAACGTCCTCGAAGAATTCTTCCGGCGGGCGCAGATTAAGCCGCATGTCGCGATGGAAGCCGACAGCGTCGCCACAATAAAGCCTCTCGTGAAGATCGATTTGGGGATCAGCATCATCCCACTTCGCTCAATGGCCGACGAATTGAAGCGGAGAGAGCTTCACTGTTTGAGGATTCGAAATCATAAAGTTACGAGGCAAGTGGGCTTGGTTTATCACAAGTCGGATCACCTTCCTAAGATTCTCCTGGAGTTGGTTCGGCTGTTTAAGGAAAACCAGGAAGCCACCTGAGCATACGGCTTGCCGCCCGCATGAGATTCGGCTTCAAACTCCATGTTCGTCGCCCAGGAAGAGGACTGACGCCACTGGGCCGGCCAATGACATATATTACGAGTACATGTGTTTGTTGAAGAGTGGATATCCGCTGACGGCCACAATAATGCGGTGGCCCCCCAAACAACTAAACAACTCGTGGCTCCAGGCGCCAAACTGCGCATGCGGATAGGCTCCCTTGAACAGTCGCAATCGCGGAGATTCCAAAGACGCTCGGGCGTGCTCATATCAACATGAGTGTAAGCGTCGACCCTGGTTGTTTGACTTCATCCCGCATAGGATCGCAATACATGCTAGCCAGGGGAGGATGCCAATAAGGATCAGCGTGATGAAGCTCTTGTGGAGATCGGCGAGCCTGCCAATGTAAGGGCTTAGGTAGCCATACGCAAGATTCCCAATTCCGCCGAGAAGACCGGATGTGATTCCAACATAGGCGGGCTCTATGTCCTGCAGCAGGGTTTGATAAATCACCAAAAATCCGGCAACCCCCATTGAGGTTATAGCCAGAAGCACCACCACGAGATAGCGATAACGAATCAAGCCCGCGAGTATGGATGAAAGCATCAGGCAGGAGCAGGCGACCAACGCCACCCGCTTAGCAGTTGTTGTCTTGATGCCTCGTGAAGCAAGCCACCGAACAAAAACTCCGACCAGGAGATTGCCGATAGATGATCCTGCATAGATAAAGATCGAAAGGATATTTCCAGCCGTGAAGCTGAAGCCGCGCGAAAGTTTCAGATAAAGTGGTACCCAGTCTGCAAGATAATAGCCGACACCGTTGATGATAATTGCCGCAACAAGTAGCACCCAAAACATTCTGTGCGAGACAATGTACAACGTGGCGGCGAGCATTTTTCTAGCTGAGAAGGGAGCACCCTTTAGTTGCTCGCGGTCTCCTCGCACATACCAAGTCCATACGATCACCCAGACGGCCCCGGCAGCACCGGTGAAGACAAATGCAGCGCGCCAGGAGAAATAGATCGTGATGACCGTAACGATAACTGGGGCAACAAGAGCCCCGAGCGCGGATCCGCTATTGAAGATGCCGTTTGCCAAGGGGCGATCTTGCGGGGGCAGCAGAGCGTTCGTGATCTTTAACGCGCAGGGCCAGTTGAAGGCCTCGCCAATGCCCAAACTGGCGCGGCAAGCCGTAAGGAGCCGGACAGTACCTGCGAACCCTGTCAGCAGACCTGACAGCGCCCACAAGCCGCTCGCAACTGGAAAGACGATGCCCGCGCCCTGCGCATCGACAAGAAAGCCGCCAAAAATCTGCACCAGCCCATACGAATAGCGGAAGGTGGCAATGATTCTTCCGAATCCCTCCTTGGTCAGGTGAAAATCGTCAATGATCTTATCCGCGGTAAGAGCAAGCACCTGCCGATCAAGGTAAATGGCTGCGGTCGCAAGCATTAACAAGACGCAAAGGCGCCAAGCCCGTGGAGATACACGTTCTGTCTTAATCACATGCCGCCGCGAGCCGCTGCTGGAAAACGGTGCCTGCATCTCTATCGCTCACATCCCACCGGGAGCAGTGCCAGTATCCATTTTTGTCGCACCAGTACGCAGTAGCTGCTTCACCTCCAGCCTGCATACTCTTTTTGAGTTGATCGTTTCCGAAGTCCCTCTTCTTTCAACTGAACGCCAAAGCCTGGTCCAGTCGGTAGACTCAGGTGTCCGTCGGTGCGGACCGGCGCGTTCTCCAGAAGCTCGACCGTGAGCTTATCCTCCGCGTCCGATCCGATCGTCTCAAGAATGAAGAAGTTTGGGATCGCCGCCGCATAATGGATATTCATGACGGTTGCAAGTGGTCCGTTAGGGTTATGCGGAGCCATCCCGATGTAATGGGCTTCGGCGAGAGCTGCGATCTTCTTGAGGGCCGTCATGCCACCACAGTTTCCGATATCGCACTGAAGGAGGTCGACCGCGTGTCTTTCCAAGAACGGCTCGACTCCATAGATAGTGGCCCATCGTTCACCCGCGGCAATCGGGATTGTCGTCTCCCGCTGTACAAGGCACAGCTCTTCCAGGTTCTCCGGGGGAACCGGTTCTTCGATAAATAGCAGATCCAAATCTTCAAGCACGCTGCACAAACGGAGCGCCGCTTTAGGATTCAAGCGTCCATGACAATCGATTGCGATTCCCATGTCGGACCCGCCTGCTTCACGCGCCGCAATCATGAATTCGCGAATCCTTGTGAATATCGATGGATTGAGATACTCGGTCTCCTTCCAGGATCGGTCGATAAGGCCATTCGTCCCGGAGTAGCCGCTGTCATTGACCCCCTCCTCACCGTGAGTGCCTGCACCGTAGAAGAGAGGCAATGTTGTCTTGATTGCCTGAAAGCCTCTGGCCTTGCTCTTTTTTACGTTCTGCGCAAAGATCTCTGGAGACGCTCCCGCCGCACAATGGCAATACGTCGGGACACGATCCCGAGTCGCACCGCCGAGCAGCTTGTAAACAGGAATCCCGCAGTACTTGCCGAGAATGTCCCATAGCGCGCAGTCAATCGCGCTGATGGCCGTGCAGTGGAGAACACCTCCAACCCAAAATGAATCCCGGTACATCCGCTCCCAGTGAGTCTCGATTTCCGTCGGGTCCTTACCCAACAGATAACGCTTCAGATCGAGAATCGATTCTTCAATTACACGTGTCTTACGCTTCATTACGACTTCGGAGATTCCCGTGATCCCCTCGTCGGTTTCGACCCAAACGAATACCGCGTTCCGGTAATTAAGGTCTACAACCTGAGTTTTAACGTCTATTATTCTCATCGAGCTCTCTCTTCTTAGTACACAACTAGAGTGCGGATCATACGTTCATGCACGGTATAACTGCGATAAGCCGGCAATGAGCCAACACCTGCAGGAGAACCGCCTTAAGTCGCAGCGCCTGCCTGGTCCCAAATTCTTCCGCCAGCTCACGTGCGAGCTTCAGGTCCTTATCTTCGAGCCGGATGTTGAAGCCCGGTCTAAAATCATCACTCTGGACCTTGGCGGGTAAATTGGCGAGCATCCATGATGCGGCTGCGCCTCCGGAGACTGCTCGTAGTGTGCAATCGAGATCGAGACCTGCGGCTAGCGCCAGGCGCATACCCTCAACCGTCGCGAGGAGACTCAATGCTCCAATCACCTGATTTACCAATTTCGCTTTCTGCCCGTTTCCGTTCGTCCCGACGTAAGTAATGGTCTTGCCCAACGCCTGAAGCACCGGCAGAGATGCTTCGAAAGCATTTCGCGATCCGCCTGCCATGATGGCCAAACTTCCCTTACGAGCGCCTTCTTCGCCTCCACTGACCGGGGCATCCAGCATTTCGTATCTAGCGCCCCGAAGCCGATCGGCCAACCGAATCGTTGCGGCAGGTGAGATCGTACTCATGTCGATAATGATCGTTCCCTTCTTCAGCCCATCGGCCACGCCGTTTGTACCGAATAGAACCGATTCAACTGCGGCCGTGTCAGAAACTATAAGAACGACAATATGGCTTTTGGACGCCAGTTCCGCCGGCGAGGCCGCAACAACAGCTCCAAGTCCGGCCAATTCATCACACCGCGATCGCGTGCGATTGAAAGCTATTAGCGGGAAACCGGATTTTAGCAGGTTCGCAGCCATGGCTTGTCCCATGACTCTAAGACCGATAAAGCCTATCGTCTGCATCCTCTGCTCCATAAGCGAGACTCACACACGTAACATCCTATGTACATTCCCCAGTTCCACGTTAGAAAAGTCCTCAAAACACAACATCACTCTCAGCTCCGAAGGAACGCCTGAAATAGATTCAAAGTCCTAACCAGGTGAATGGTCTCCGTCCATTCGATACCCTGTTTGCCCCCTTCGCAGGCAGAGACAAACTCCAGATCCTGCTCGCGAATCGCTCGCTCATATGTTTCCACTTCAGGAGTCGCCAAGTTCAACGTTTCAAGGTCTGAACGTAAATAGCTGAAGCTATCGGTCTTGACAGTATGATCCTCACCAATAATGAACAGGCATGCGTCAGGAAGCCGGGATGAATAGCTCACGGAGATACTGGCCGGTGCGCCGTTCGGTAACTCGGCTAAGATCGAGACAGATTGCGGATTCCCTCTCCTGGGCAGTGCGACGCAGCTTTTTGGAACGACATCTCCAAACCATTGGAGAAGCATATCCAGCGGGTGCGCGGAATGGTGAAGTAAAGCATCATCGGTCCAGCCGCGCTTTCGCGGAGCAAGATGCCGTGTGTATGTCACCTGCTGCACTTCTCCGAGCTCATGCTTCCGGATACATTTTGTGATGCGTATGTATGGCGTCAGATACCGACTGCTATGTACGCACTGCAGCTTTACTCCCTTTTCCTTGGCGATCGTTTCAAGCTCCTCTCCCTCAGCGGCCGTTTCGCAAGGTGGCATCTCAAGTAAGGTATTGACACCATACTTCAAGCACTCACGTCCCTGCTGATAATGCAGCGGTGAGGGCGAACAGACGATGGCCAGGTCAGCCTGTGATACTGCCTCCTCAATCGTGTTGCTGACGTGTATCACCCCATGACTCGCTGCAAACGCCTCCGCTCGCGCTCTATCAGGGCCGAATACCGCATCTAGCGTCACTTCCGGGTGGTTTGCTAATCCGCGTGCATGGACGGACCCGACTGCACCATATCCGATGAATGCTATCTTCAAAGCGCGAACTCTTCCTCTTCCGGCTTTCCTGCCAACTGTGGATTCCTCTCTACCCGCCAGAGGCGGCTATCACGGGTGCCGAGCCGCCGCATGGAGTAGCTAATGCCTGCTCAGAGTGTCGAACGCACTATCGGGATCGATCCATCCGGATCGTTCCAGCAGCGAGCGAAGCGTGCTCTCCTCTGCCGCACTGAGCGCTAAAACTGGCTTGCGGCAGAAGCCCCCCTTTAATCCCCAGAGGTGCAGGATCGAGCGGTAGATGGCGAGATCGCTGACAGAGCCGAGTTGCCGATGCGTGTACAAATGTACGATAGGAAGTATTCTCTTCCAGATTTCCAGTCCCCTCTGCGCATCGTTTTGTAGGACTACAGCTTCAAACATCTGTTTCGCCGCTTTGCCGGCAACATTCAAGATGCCGCTAATCCACCCATGAGCGCCTGCACACAAGCCCTCATAGCCTGCCAGAAATGATCCATAGAATATGGCCGCGCGGTCGCCGACCAGGTAACTTAAGTCGTGTACCGGCTCGACCGTTCCGAAGGTCGATTTCACCATGTGCACAACGTCTTCTTCCACTAGCCTGGCAATTTCAAGGGGTGTAACTTCGGCGCATGCCGTATTTAGGGGATTGTTGTACAGCATGATGGGGACACTCGTCCCTCTTCGAAGGGTGCGATAGTGCTCCATGACCTCCGCCTTCGTAGGTCTCTGATAATACGGCAATATCACGATCAGCGCGTCAGCACCGTACTTTTGAGCCTTTTGGCACAGGTCCAGCGTCACTTTCGTGCTGTAATGCCCTGAACCAAAGATCACTGGTACCCGACCGCCAACAACCTCTCTTGCCAATCGAAATACGCGAATACGCTCCTCGAGTGTCATGGCAATGAACTCTCCGCTGGTTCCTGCGATCACTAATCCGTCGACACCTCGATTTGTAATCAGCCACTCCCAATGCTGTGCAGTAGCAGCTTCGTCGAGATTGTCATTCTCGTCAAACATGGTAAGGGCCGCGGGAAAGATTCCTCGGAAACGGCTCAGATCAAACGGCATACGATCTCCTTCATCCACAGTTCCCTGTGCGGAACTGGGCACTATCCGATTTTCGCTTCTTGAATAAACGGAGCCGGTACAGGCGCCATCATTCAACCTTTGTCCATCCTCGGCTTGAGATGCGTGGAATGGAAGCGGGTCCCTCCCCCTCGTAGAGCCACGGAGGGCACCCAGAAGCGCTGCCTGCTAATTTTCGGCATCTACGACACGGCTAAAACGTGTGCCCTTTCAAAAGATGAGATTTTTCAATAAGCTCCATTGCAAAACTAGACTTATCTCCGCCTGCCAGCTGCTCCAGCCGCGCATCCTTTCCAGATCTCTCATTGCGCGGGCTTGAAATGGCGGACGAGCGAATTGCATAGCCTTTTCACAAATACTGGGATGTGATGAGAGCTGATTGTGTGCAGGCATCCTTTGGCGGACTGCCGGCGCAGAGACCCATTTCCTCGTTTACAGCATTGGTCAGGGTGGCGCTTTCTTGATAACTATCCGTAGTTTTGGGATTTGTTTCATAGGTTTCCCCAGTACTGGCATATCCGCTGATTCCTGGGGCTGGGATGAGGTTTCTTCCATTCGCCGCGGTGAAGTTGCCGGAAAATGCTGGCGCAAAACCTACCTGATTAAAGATGTTCGTGATTGGGACCGTGGAGAGCGTGATGGGATTGTACTGCAGCGTCGTTCGCGAGAATTGCCCCTGCAAAATGAGGCCGAGGTTGAATACATGCACGTAGCTAGCTCCCCAAGCACGAGCCGGAGTGGTCTTGTTAGTAGCTATGATGGGAAGGGTGGTCGAAGAATGCGTTGTACTATTGATGAAACTGTAGCGGAAAAATGCCGAGTCATTGGCTCCGATCTTCTGATCGACCCGAACGTCGAATTCATCTTGTGTCTGGATGGTAGGGGTGGTATTCACGTAATTGTCTCCAGCCGCATTTAGTACCGGGCCCGCCGGTGGAAACAAAAACTGGGCATAGGCAACCATGCGCGGATCGTTTGTTTTCGAATAGCGGAAACCCTGATACGCACCGAAGAAAAAGGTTTTGTCCCTACCGTTGTAGAACTTCGGAGTTCGCACCGGGCCCCCGATCGCACCGCCAAATTGGCTCTGATGGTAAGGTGCTTTCGGTGTGGTCGTAGGCAGGAAATAGGTTCGGGCGTCGAAGATTTGATCGCGATCGTGTTCCCACGCCGAGCCGTGGAGCTCATTGGTGCCGGATTTGGTAACCACGTTGATCACGCCGCCCAGAACGGAGCCAAACTCCGCGCTATCGGTGTGGGAGACGATCTTGAACTCCTGAATTGCATCGATAATAGGCGGCACGGTGTAGCCGTTGTAATACACATCGTTAGCGTCTAGACCATCGGTCAGGAAGAAATTGCTGCGATCGCTCTGTCCGTTGATGATAGGTAGGAGGTACGCTGAATCGGTGATATAGGGGCTTAAGCCTCCGCCGGCATTTTGACCTGTATTAGCCGTGGATACCCCGGGAGTCAAAGAAAGCAACTGAGTGAAATTGCGGCCATTCAGCGGAAGCTCATTAACTTGCTGAGCCGAAATCAGTGTGCCCAGACGCGCGCTCGATACCTCTAGCTGCGGGGTAGCCGATTGTATAGTCACCACGGACGCCACGGTGCCCACCTTGAGGGAAAAGTCGATGGACGCGAGTTGACTAACGGTAAGCGTGAAGGCAGGAACCTCCGCCGGACTGAACCCGGCTGCTGTTGCCTTCAGCGTGTAGCGCCCTGGTGTGATACTAAGCAAGGCATAGTCACCGGAACCGTTTGATACCATCGTATTTTCCACCGAGGTATCGATGCTGCGCAACACGACGGTGGCGCTTGGAACAACCGCTCCGCTAGGGTCTGTAATTCTCCCGTTGATAGAAGCAGTCGACAGTTGGGCGAAACTCCAACTGGACACGAAGAGAAATAGATTCAGAAGTAGACATACGGAAAACGAGCTTCTCTGCCATAAACGCATACCACTCCAATAGCGTGATCTAGAAACTCTAGCCTGTCAAGAATAACATTGTTGTCAGATCTATCTCATATTTAGATTGATCTGCGTTGCGATCCTGAGACCACAATCCATCGGATTATTGTTGGACTCTTCTTCCTTATCTAATCAACGGTCCACGAAGGGCGCAGCTCAGTTGGTATATCAAAGATGTATCAATCCGATCTCATCATTCTATTGGACAAGTTGCTTCCGCTTCGATAACTGTGTTTCTTTCGTCACGCTCGGCGCATCGGGCGGGCCAATCGGCGGCCGAATATGAATCGCTGCAAATTGCCCGTTAGCATGAGATGCTGATGCTTTGAGGTAGAGTATGACCATGACACGCCGTGAGTTATTTAGAGTTCAACCTAGGCAATACGTTCAATCACAGCGAGATGGCGCGGCTAATGATTCCTCGGCCATTTATGGTGGACGAGGGCACAATGACGGTGTGTCTGTCGATTCCTGGGTGAGCCTACGAGTATGCAAAGGTTCGGCGTCACTATGACCTACTTGGGTTGCACGACCAAACTAGAATCGAGTACTTCAATGGACCACATACCATCCACGGAGTTGGGACATTCGAATTCCTCCACCGCTTTTCTCGATTGGGGCGAGCCGTACCGCTGGTAATCGCAGCTTGTAAGCTGCACCCAATGATCTCATCCGAAAAGATCGACATTTGGTTGATTTCCACCAGTGAAAGCTGGAGGCATGGATTGGCAAATTGTTTGGAAAGGACTTTGCGATGAACCGCCGGAACTTCTTGGAAGGAAGCATATTCTCCGCGCTGCTTTATAGCTATCCTGGGGTTGGGGAACTGCAGGCAAGAACTACAGGGGACACGGCTGGCGCTGAACTCTCCGAATTTGATAGGCAAGCTTTTGCAGTCTTGCCAATTGAGAAACCCTACAACTTCGCCAAAGTCCTCAGCGAGGGATTTGCGTGGCCTCTCCGAGACCCTGCAGCTAACCCAACGCCGCAGGAGGTTGCGCTTCCCTCTGACGGGTGGAATTTATTGATCCCGTCGAGCGCCGGAATGGTTTTACGCCAGGCAGCGCAGGAATTTTCCGCTTATCTCAATAAAGCAATGCAAGTGCGCCTCACCAGGCAAACAAGTAACTCGCTCTCCGACTGGAAGGGACTCCGGAAGACAATAGTCGCTGCAACACGCGATAGCCTGCCAGACTGCGGATCGCAGCTCACCGGCCCGAAAGATTACCAAATAGTTGTCTCGCCTGACCTCATTGTAGTGTGCGGGTTTGACGAGCGGGGAGCAATGTATGGACTTTACAACTTAGAAGAAAGGATGAGCTTGCGGGAGGCCCCATTCCTCCCCAATAGCCTTAATACTGTCCGCCACAGCCTCTACAAAACCCGTATGACGCTTTCCGGCCTGGGATGGGGCGAATGGCCTGATCCTTATCTGGCCATGCTTGCTCGTTTTGGTTTTGATTCAATCTTTGCCTCGGTATACGCCAATCCGAATGGCGTCGATGGACCATCACCCTTGTGGGACACCATTAAGACGCAGGACCCTGCCCGCATACACGATCTTATTCGGCGAGCGGGTCGTTTTGGCCTTGACCTATATTGTCCCATCGTTTTCCGCTATACAGGTGATCCGGAAAATACTGCCGCACTTCGGAAACTCGTCCGGAACATCGTGACAAGTTTCCCTGAGATTCGCGGTTACATACTGCTGACAGAAGGATTCTTTTATAAAACATGGTTTGGAGCAAACGGCCATAACGGTGACCTACACGAATGGGTAAAGGGCTGGGGCGAAGGTGTGAATATCGTCGTTGAGGAGTGTCAAAAGATCAATCCCGCTATCGAAGTGCTTCCGTGGGATTACAACATCGACTTCGCTCCCGACAAGGTTGAAATCAAAGAATATGTTATCGAGCAGCTTCCCAAATATTCTATACCCCTAATCACATTCGAAAATGGCAAAGGCTTCATCCTCGACGAAGAGAGTGGATATCTTAAAGATTATGCTATTAGCCAGATCGGCCCCTCTGAGGTTGCAGCAGGCCAAATCGCAACGGCGAAGAAGCGCGGCATGCGCGCGGTGTATGCGAAAGCGGATACGTCGGCATCTTGGCAACTTGGCACGTTTCCGTACCTACCGTTTCCTCAACAATATTACGCCCGTTATCAGGCCCTTGAAGAATATGGGATCGACGGGACAGTGGAGTCGTGGAGTTATGGTTTTCAACCAAGCTTCGTCGGTGAAATGCGTTGTTGGTATAGCTGGAGTGACGCACCGCTCTTTGACCAACTACTGCGGTCGATAGCACGGCGCGATTTTGGTCCATCTTCGGATGATCTCGTGTTAAGTTCCTGGGACCATTTCAGCCAAGCTATATGCCTCTTTCCTCAAATACACGGTGCTCTGGGAACTACCGCCGTGGCCGCACCTTTGTACCTCGAGAAGCCGGAACCCGGGACTATGACGAAGCCTGAACCTGTGAGGCACTCTTGGGAGGACGAAGCTAAACGCGCGAGGAAGCTTGCCCTTAACCCGGCAAGCCCTACCGGCCACGGAGGCGGCTTACTTCCGGATTTTACCAATCAGACCAATATGGCGGAGCGCCTTGCCCGACCATTCACCGTGACGGTCTTTAATAAATACTTGCTCCTGTCTGCTGACGAAATGGGAAAGGGCCTCGACAGCTATCGTCGTGCCGCACTCATGGCTCCTGAAGCAAAAAAAAAGGGTGCATTTCGGCAGGTATTGCTGGCCGAGCAGATTGAACGGATGATGCGCAGCGCGGAAGCGCTATTAGAATTCGAGGATCTTCGCTTCCGCTTTGCGACCGGCGGCAACAGCGTCGAAGGGGAACAAATGCTTGACCGTATGACCGCAATTCTGAGGGAGGAAATCATCCGGACTGAAGCTGCGTGGGAGACCTCCCGCCGTGATTCTCGCCTTGGATATGAGTGGGAACATGATTACTTTTATACGCCGGACGATCTCAAAGAAAAACTCGACCTACTGCGAGTGACCTTGAATCAGCAAATGCCGGCCTACCGACGGCGCTACACTTGATCAAGCGGAACGGCAGAAGGCTTCACCTTTGAGGATGAGGAGCCACATTGACATTTCTTTTGGGGTTGAAAGAGGGAAGCTATCTCGAGATGAACTTCATTAACAACAGGAGTGCTACTTTGCGGTTCGCGGGCGAACTGAGGATAAAAGTCCACCCTGTGTATAGCTGCAACAGCGTGGCTCCAAAAGGAAAACTGCAGTTCATTCATCACTTCTCGCGGAGTTTCGATGGCGCAGCATGGCCGACGCAGCACAACCCCGTTAGCAGCAAACTCAATTCCGCATCTACTGCAGACCTGGAACAAATCGAATCCCTGCGGCATCTCGGGCACAGGCGCTGGCTGAAACTCATTGAGTTCCCCATAGAAGCCGCAAGCGGCCCCGCAGGAGAAGGTTGCTGCAGGCAAAAATCTGTCGATAGGCTTTTCGGGCAGTCGAATCCAGGAGACCCCACGGCAATTCGGACAATTCAGGCAAGCTCCCTCGCCGGCCCTGAGTGAAAGGTGCTCAAAGCGTTTTTTTATACTCCGCAATCGAAAGTTGCATGACCAATTTCTAGCAACAGTTCTTGCAGAAATGTCGGGGACACTCCCCACCGTCGCATACTCTGTTCGTGCTCGTCCATTTCTGCGGCAGACGCATTGCCCCATTCGAGATTGCGCGCACCCGATCGTGGTTTTCCAATAATAGCCACGGCCCTATACGGGTCCGGCCGTCCGGACTAATGAAGTGAACCGACCAATCCGAGGACATAACGTTAACTAGGACGCGGGGCATAGCTCATCGGACCAGCTTTTGGTATTGGTCCTGATTGAGCGTGAGCATCGTCGCGCCCTGCCCGCTGCGCAACCCATTCTCTAGTGCTTGGCGATCCTCCAACAGCATTCGTGTTGCAGTCCGGGCAACCAGCTCGTAGATTTTGCCGGGGTCGGCGAAATTGAACTCGCGAAAACGCCGGCGCTCGTCTTTTGGATCGCGAAAGCTCACGCGCCATCCCTGGCACTTTTCAAAGCGCATGTAGACCTGCCGAGTAACGCGTGTGCCGGCGCAACGGCTGCAAGCTCGACCTGGCCCGAGGCGAGATGTTGAAACGCCCGATCAACCCGAAGGTTTGATCGAGAGGGACGGGTGCCGCGTTCCCCCGGGAATCCAGGTAGCCAAATTGACGTGGATTCACTAAAAAAGCACTCGTCTCTCCCCATTCTGAAACGTTAAGAAGCACACCGGAAGTAATGTCACAATAGGCATATTCTGGACCGGAACGACCTCCACGCGCAAGGATCAGTGTGATAATGCGGCGTGGGTCGGACGGTGAGCCTGAGCTTCGCCGCCGCCGCCGTTTGGCAGAAATACAGCCGTTTAGTGAAGGTGAGCATGAATAAAAAGGTGCCCACGATGAGAGATGTGGCGCGCTTGGCCGAGGTCTCGGTTGCCACCATTTCAGCGGTTGCAAACGGGACAGCGAGGGTGAGCCCCAAGCGAGCAGAGCGCGTTCGTAAGGCGATGGAAGCTTTGGACTATCACGCCGATCAGATCGCCCGCAGTCTCAAGACCGGTCGAACCCAAGTAATCGGTATCGTTCTTCCTGATGTGACCAATCCCTTTTATCCGGAGGTCATTGTCGGCGCAGAAGAGATTGCCCGTGCCGCGGGCTACTCTGTGATCCTCTGCAACGCCAACGAGGATGCCGAGCAGGAGCAGCAACAACTAAACATTCTCTTCAGCCATCGGGTCGATGGCGTGCTGATTGCATGTTCCGATCCCGCGATTTCCTTTGACCGGTTGATGCGCCGTCGTTTCCCCATCGTCTGTTTCGACCGCGTTCCCCCCGGGTTCCGGGGCGACACCGCAACCACCAACAATTCTGCCGGCGGATACGAAGCGACCCGCCACCTGATCCAGCTGGGCCACAAGAGGATCGCGGTGCTCGCCGGCCGGCCAGGATTGTCCACACATTCCGCGCGCTTGGAAGCTTTCCGCAAGGCCATGAGCGAGGCTCGCTTAGGCGTACCCGACGAATACTGGCTGACCGGCGGAATGTTGCCCGAGATGGGCTACGAATCAGGCCGTCATTTCTTAAGCTTGCCCACCCCGCCGACCGCTGTGTTCTGTACCAACAACAAGCTCTTCATGGGGCTGGTGCGGGCGTTCAATCAAGCCGGCATCCGCTGTCCGGAAGAAATTAGCCTGGTTGGCTTTGACGATTTCGCGTGGACAGAGAATTTTCACCCCACCCTGACCACAGTGGCCCAACCCACTCGGGAATTGGGACGAAGGGCGATGCAATTAATCATCGAGAGGGTGGAGAGCAAGAGTGACGATTTTTCTGGACCGGCGCGCAAGATTCTTCTCAAGCCGGAATTGCGCATTCGCGAATCCACCGCCCGGGTGGCCTCCTCGACCGCGCGCAAGCGCATCATGGCATAAATGGGCGAAGCGTGTCCTGCGTAACCCGTCAAAACCGGACGCAATTCGCGTTTGGGCCTGGGGTTATGAAGCAGTTCTGGCGGTCTTTTCCCGACCCTTTGACCTTCGCTACAGGGATTGATCCGCACTATATCGCCCAGAAAGACTCCGCTCGCGATTGGTTTCGAAACGTTTAAATATGTCTTGACATCCAAAATGCGGCGCTCCTATACTTCACGACTGTCGAGATAAAACGGGTGCGCTCTCGCGCTACTTTTAAGGAACGCCGCGGTTTCTCAGGAGAACCTAGATGTGCATAAACACAGGCAAGTTTAGATCGCGTTGTCTCGCGGGCGCTGTGCAGATTCTACTGATAGCCCTGCTTGCTGAACTGCCACTACGTGCGCAAAATCTCTACGGGTCCATAACCGGAAACGTTTCAGACCCATCGGGTAGTGTGATTGTCGGAGCGAAGGTTGTTGTTACCAGCGCGAATGAGAACAGCTCGCGGGAAACTTCTTCCAATGCATCTGGAGAGTACAACCTGCCCAACTTGCTCCCAGGGCAATACACTATCGAGGTCACGATGACAGACTTTAAGACCTTTCGCGCCACCAGCGTAAGGGTAAGCCTAGATGCCATCACTCGTGTAGACGCACATCTTAGCGTCGGGACCTCGTCTCAGGAAGTCACCGTCCAGGCGAACGCCAACGCCCTGCAGACTGAGCAGTCCGACATTCGCGATGAAATCAGTCAGAGAAGCCTCGAGGATCTTCCCACGCCGATCGGTCGGAACTATCAGGCCGACCTTGCAATGAACCCAGGGACCGAGGTCACGGGTGGCGGCGCCGTAAGGGGTTCGAACCCAGCGGCCGCATTTTACATAATGACCAACGGCATCCCTCGCGAACTCGACAACGTTCGAATTGACGGCGCCTCGGCAGTCAATAACTTTGCACAATATGAAAGCGCGTATGTCCCAGGGCTTGATGCTATCCAATCCGTCAACGTCGTCAGCAACAGTTCGGATGCGGGTACCGGCCTCGCCGGAGGCGCTTCAATCAACGTGCAAATCAAGTCCGGCACAAACCAGCTTCACGGTGAAGCGTATGAAACCAACTCGAATAACGCCATCGAGGCTTATCCTGCCGTGTTTCCTGCCGGTCAGCGCCTGCCGCTCCTCATATTTAACCAGTTCGGCGGCACGATCGGCGGCCCCATCCGCAAAGACAAGTTGTTCTACTTTCTGAGCTATGACGGGGTGATAAGCAGACAAGGCTACTCCGTTTACGCGACAGTGCCCACGGACGCCGCGAAAGCCGGCAATTTCTCATCCGAGTCGCCAACGCCTATTTATGACCCCGCGACAGGAAATCCCGATGGTACCGGCAGAGCGCCCTTCCCTGGGAATCAAATTCCTCTATCCCGGTTCAGCTCGATCTCGCAGAAGATACTCCCTCTCTGGCCCGAACCCAATCAACCCGGCCTTACGAACAACTACTTCGTATCGACTACCTCTCCGTACGACCGCCACACGGTAGACGCCAAGGTTAACTACAATCCCACGACCAAGCTTACCCTCAGTGGTCACTTCGGATTTCTGGACTGGAGTTCGTATTACAACACTGTCTTCGGAACGGCTCTTGGAAGTTCCGCCATCTCAGGACAGCAATCCGGGCCGGCGAATGGAAACTCAATCAATTCCACAGTAGCTGTCACCTACGTTTTCAGACCCAATCTGTTATTGGACGGGTACTTCGGATACAACCGTTCTTACGAGAATGTATTGCCGCAGGACTACGGAAAAAATATCGGAACTGATTTTCTTGGAATTCCTGGAACCAACGGGCCAAACATCGTCTCTTCAGGGTGGCCGCTTATTTCGTTTAGCAGTCTCTACAACGGGATCGGTGTGGATCAACCTTACATGCCATGGATACGCCATGATCCCGGCTTCGACTACGTAGCAAACTTCAACTGGACCAAGAATACCCACGACGTACGGTTCGGCGCCGAATTCCAGCGCCGCGACCTTAACCACATTCAGCCAGAGATCGAAGGCCAAATCGGGGGCGCCGCCGGAGGCTTTGTTTTTACAGAGGGTGTCACGCAATTGAAAGGCGGCCCGACAGCAAATCAAGACAATGCATTTGCCGCATTCCTGCTGGGCCTGCCGCAAAATTTGGGAACAACCCTCCAAACCTCAGCACAGTCGCAGCTACGTAGCAACTTTTACGGGCTGTATGTCCAGGATCGCTGGGAACTCAACCCACGGTTGATCTTCAACTACGGCGTGCGGTGGGAATATCTTCCGCTGCCCGGCCGGCCAGGCCGCGGACCGGAGTACTATGATCCGACGAACAATACACAAAATATTTGCGGGTACGGAATAGTACCAAGAAATTGCGGTATCACGATGCCTAAGCTTGGCCTTTCGCCCCGCGTCGGCATCGCCTATAGTCTCACCAACACCTTGGTGCTACGGGCGGGCTATGGATTAGCCCGGGATCCGTACGACATAGGGCCGCGCGGACTGCGAGTAAATTATCCGGACATGATCGGAGAGAATCTTCAAGGCGCCAATACCTATATACCTTACGAAAACTGGGCGTTGGGCATTGCCCCAATTGTTCCTCCGAATTGGGGCAATGGAATTCTTATCCCGTCGTCCAGCACGGTAGTCCACACGATTCCCAAGAACTTTCATCGAGGTTATATTCAGTCCTGGAATCTGACGTTAGAGAAGCAGATTGCAAACAACCTCATGCTTCAAACGAGCTATGTCCGTACGCTGGATATCCATCAAATTATGGAAACCGATCTCAACGCCGGACAAATTCCGGGGGCAGGGCTAGCCGGGGAGAATCTCTACGCACTATATGGACGCACAGCTACAACCCCGGAATACGCGCCCATTGGAACCATGAACTACAATGCCCTTCAGGTCAGATTCACTCGCCGTTTTGCAAAGAGCTATTCACTCGGGGCGGGCTATACGTGGTCGAAAGCGATCGGTAATTCCTCAGACGTCGAGAGTGAGCCACTTGTTCTGGCAACCGCTTATTTCAGCAAGAATCATGCGGTACTCAGTTATGATCGTACGCATATCGTCCACGTGACGGGCGCCTGGGAATTACCTTTCGGCGCCGGCAAACAGTGGGTGAATACCGGCTTCGCCTCAAAGGTCCTCGGCGGTTGGCAGACTAACGGCATCTTTACCGGGATGTCAGGACTTCCATTTACTGTTACGGCGTCTGCAACCTCTCTCAATTTGCCTGGCAGCACCCAGTTTGCGAACCAGATCGCTCCCGTCCGCATACTGGGCGGCCATCGAGTTGGTCATCCTTGGTTTACCACCGCATCCTTTGCTCCCGTTTCGCAGGTTCGCTTCGGTACAGTCAACCCATACTCACTCCGCGGCCCGGATCTGTTGAATCTGGATGCAAGCGTATTCAGAGACATCCCGATTCACGAGCGCTTACACTTTAAGTTCACGGCCGAAGTTTTCAACCTTACAAACACACCCCATTGGGGGCTTCCAGGTGCCAATGTATCTTCTCCCGGAAGTTTCGGCATCATCACGAGTACCGACGCGAGTTATCTTGGCCGTTCAGGCACGGATCAGCGCTTGTTCCGGCTAGGTGGGAAGTTGTCCTTTTAGTTCGGAAGCCTCCCGAAAATTGATTCTTACCATCCTGGACTAAAAAAGCAAGAATCGAAGTAACGTCTTAATCGTCATCTTGTGTAGGTAAGGGGCTGTTTCGATTCGCTTCTGAAAGTCGTCAAATTCCAAGTAAGGAAAGCATTATGCGCAACTGCTTCATTAATTTGCTACTATTCTTCTGTTTGGCAGGCGGCCTCTCTCGAAGCATGTTCGGAGCGGACAACGTCGCCGTGCCCCAGGTTGACGGCGATTTTTGGCAAATTGCAGGAGATCCGGATCTGGGCAAGTACGCCTCCCCAAAACAGCAACCGGTCGATTTTGGCATCTGGCAAGCCGCAGACGGGACGTGGCAGCTCTGGTCCTGCATCCGCTATACCGCCGCGCCAGGGAAGACCCGGCTCTTCTATCGCTGGCAAGCGAACAAGCTAACGGACAAAGATTGGACCCCGATGGGGATTGCGATGATGGCGGATCCAAATTTCGGAGAGACCGAGGACGGCTTGCAGGCGCCCTTTGTGATCAAGGAGGGCTCCGACTACTACATGTTTTATGGAGAATGGGAACATATCGCGATGGCGAAGAGCAACGACGGCAAGACGTTTGCCCGCCAGCTAATGCCCGATGGTAAATCAGGGATGTTCGGGGAAGGGGCCGGAACCAACACGCGCGATCCCATGGTTATCAAGATAAGAAGTCTCTACTATCTTTATTACACTGCGGCCCCTGACCACCATGGAGCTGATTTTGTGCGCACGTCGAAGGATCTGATGCACTGGAGTGGCTCCCAAAAAGTGGCTTTTGGCGGTTCCGCAGGAGACGGGCCCTCTTCAGCCGAATGCCCCTTTGTTTATTACGACGAAACGTCAGGCTACTACTACCTCTTACGCAACCAATATTATGGCCATAACTCGCATAATGGTCAGGATGCTCAGTTCAAGGTTTATCGTTCGAAGGATCCGCTGGATTTTGGCAAGGACAGCGATCGCGACCTAGTGGAGACAATGCCCTATGCAGCTCCGGAGATCATAAAATCCGAAGGGCAAACTTACCTCGCAGTCCTACTTCCCGACTTGAAGGGAATTCAGATAGCAAAGCTAAAATGGGTGCCTAGATAAATCGGAGCCACCAGGACGGTTCCAACTAGCGGTCATTCTCACAACAAGGAAGATATTATGCGCCCGTGGTGGATTCACTTTTTCCTGTTCTTTCTCCTTGTAGGTGGTTCCTCTCCAGTCGCGTTCGGAGCGGACAACATTCTCCTGCCCCAGGTTGATGGTGACTTCTGGCAAGTCGCCGGAGATCCGGATCTGGGCAAATACACGTCGCCCAAGCAGCAGCCGGTTGATTTCGGCATCTGGCAGGCGGCGGACGGTACCTGGCAGCTCTGGTCCTGTATCCGCTCTACGGAGATGGCGGGCAAGACTCGGCTCTTTTATCGTTGGCAGGCTGACAAGCTAACGGATAGCAATTGGACGCCCATGGGAATCGCCATGATAGCCGATCCAAACTTCGGGGAGACGGAAGGCGGGTTGCAGGCGCCCTTTGTGCTCAAGGAGGGATCCGAGTACTACATGTTTTATGGAGAATGGGAACATATCGCGATGGCGAAGAGCAAAGACGGCAAGACGTTTGCCCGCCAGCTAATGCCCGATGGTAAATCAGAAATGTTCGGGGAAGGAGCCGGGACCAACACCCGCGACCCGATGGTCATTAAGATCAAGAACCTTTATTACATCTATTACACTGCGTATCCTGGCGGCCACGGCATCGATTTTGCTCGAACATCCAAGGATCTGGTGCATTGGAGCGAGGCCATGAGAGTGGCTTACGGTGGCTCGGCGGGCGATGGGAAGTATTCGGCGGAATGCCCCTTCGTCTATTACGACAAGAAATCGGGCTACTACTATCTCCTGCGCAACCAGTTTTATGGTCATAACTCGCACACTGGCCAGGATGCACAGTTCAAGGTCTACCGTTCGAAAAATCCGCTGGACTTTGGCCGGAGCGATGACCGTTATCTGGTAGAGACGATGCCGTTTGCAGCGCCGGAGATCATCGAGTCCGGAGGAGAGACCTACCTCGCAGTCTTATTGCCGAACTTGAAGGGAATACAAATAGCAAAACTGAAATGGGTGCTCAAGTAGAAGGTGGTCTGGAGAGATCAACACAGTGTTGGGTCATCCGTCCAGCTGGCTTATTTCTGCGGACTATTACTCGGGTGCTCGATCCAGTGCGCGGCGTAACCGGCAACCGCTTCACCCATCCCCGTGGGACTCGATGCCAATCGCGCATGGGATGGAAAAACGGGGCTCCAACCTTCCCCTTGTTCACGAGCCAGGTGCTTAAGCTGTGCCGGAGATTGTGAAGACCGAAGCGTTACCCTTTCGCAAGTACGACTCCAGCACTCATTGCCCCTGGCCGCAGATGGTCCTGCACGAACGTCGACGCCCTGATAGGGACCTTGCCGTCTTTGACCAGCGACGGAAAGACGAAATCATCGATTTTCGAAAAGGGGCTCTGCATGCGCCATTCCTTTAGGTACTGCGCCATTGCCGAATGCATCGGCACATAGCCGTTTGATGGCCGCTGTCTTGGTCTCGCCGTTCTTCCCCTTAGCCCAACGCTTCGACACGCGGATTTGCTCGTCAGTCCACAGGATGTCCGACCAGCGCATTGAAACTATCTCAGATGCACGAAGCACGGTAGCGTTCAGTTCTGCGAGCAATACAAGCACTGCCCCTCACACACAAGCAACGCGCTAATTGTTGCCGATTGGATGAGGCCTTCGTCTGCTAGAAATAGGAAAGCCCGGATCTCACCGGGCTGGTTGATAGTGGGTTGAGAGCGCTGCCTAGTGGCTTCGTGCTTCCAGCACCACCGCACGCTCGCTGAGCGCTGCAATGACCTTCGCATTGGTCAGCTCAGCTTGCGCTTTGGACTCGCGGATCGCGGCCATCAGGGCCTGGAACTGCGTCTCCATCCTTTGCTCAAGTCATCAAACCGGCGATCCACCGACTCAAACCTCCGATCGACCGCATCAAAGCGCGCGTCCATCTGTTTTTCGAGCGAGGAAACACGCACCTTCAACTCACGCACATCGGGAGCGATGACGTCCTGGACGAGTTGTTGCAGGGTCTGGAGTACGTCCTCAGCCATAATCTCTCCTTTTTAGGATACCTCGACCGCCGCGAGCGAGTTAATCCTTTGGCAATGGGTACCTTAGGCTGCCTCCATGGGAATGACCTGTCCAAAGGGGACGGAACGTTTTTCCGTCGACGCCCAGAGCACGGGATACCCCGGCGTTTCGCCCGGGAAAGTCCCCCATAGATCGATTAAGAAGACCAGGGTCTGGGGCGTGATTCCCCGCTCCTCCAGCCAGTCGAAACAGGGCCGGAAATCGGTTCCTCCTCCTCCGACCGGCGTCAGGGTAATGGGCTGCCCCGCCTGGTAGGTGTCGACCTTGTGGACCCCAGCATCGAAGTAAAGCACGTGTACGAGCTGCGGCCGCTGCCCGGCCAAAATGGAGCGGATCTCCGCCTCGAAGAGTCCTAGCTGGCGCGGGTTGATCGAGCCTGAGCAATCGACCGCAATCGCGATCTCGCCCACGCCTTCCGACGTGACCCCAGGCAGATAAAGACCTGCCCAGATGTGCCGGCGGTTAGGCCGTGTCCAGCTATAGTCCGCTGGAATCGTCTCCGACCAGGCACGGCGTAACAGCTCGCGCCAATCTACGCCTCCATCGTGCGCTGCTTCGAGACTGCGCACGGCGCCGACAGGCATCTTACCCGCCAGCGTAGCTACGTTTTGGGCTTGCTCGACGGCAATCTGCCACTCCCGCGCCTGCTCGGCAACAGACTCGGCTTCTCCATCCACCGGCTCCGGAGCATCGAGCACCTGGCCGAAGCCGCCGTGTGTGGTGGGAGCAGTGGGCTCACCGTCCGAATTTGCATTCCCGGCCTCACCTGTCACTTCCCCGCCAGCAGACGCATCCTGATTCTCCGGCTCTCCGCTCGAGCCACCCTGATCTTCCTGGTCTTCGATCAGGTTGTAGATGCGCTCCGCGCTCATCCCACGAAAGCGATGGTCGATCAACACATCCTTTGGCAACGTAAGACCCGCATCGAGAAGCATAGGATTGATTGCATAGTCGCAGGCCACGTTCCAGAGCCTCGGATCGCCAAATAGCGTCGGAACGCGGATTTGGCTCGGCGGAGTCATGCGCCGCTCATTTGTTCGTCATCCGGGAATGCCGCCCGGAGACTACCGACGCCAGAGCGAAGTCGAGCAATTCGGTAAACGGCCAGCCGTTCCGACCGATCCATCGACTCCGGTCGTCAATGAATTCCGTCTGTTGGTCAAGATCTCGCTTCCGCGAAGATTGCGCGTGGCACAAACTTTGCTGATTTCGGCTGGCACGGAGCGTGCACGCAATTTGGACTGATCCGTCGCGCAACGCACCGGGCTGTTCGCCAATCGAGCGGTATGTTTGGGGTACAGTAGGATCAGGCATTGCGCGATGGACAATGCATTCAAACGCGATCTGCGAAACTATCCCCTGTACTTCCTCCTGTGGACAGTGCTGGGTCTCTTCTATTTCAGCCAGGGGCTCACGCAGAGGCTTTTCGGACATGACCCAACTCCCTGGTGGCACTACCTGGTGGGATGGCTTCTCGGAGTTTACGTTTGGGCATTTCTGACTCCCATCATCCTTTCACTGGGGCGGCGGTTTCCTATCGAGCGTCGCAACTGGCTGCGACGAACTGCTCTCCAACTCTTCCTGAGCGCAGTGTTCTCAGCCTTCGAGTTGACTCTCGAATCGGCTTTGTATGCACGCTTCCACCTTTTTCCCGTTTTGATCAAGAATTTCAGTGGGGCTCTGGCGCAGCTGCTCGTTAGGGGTTTTCACGGCGGTATCGTCGATTATTGGATCGTGCTTGGGTTGGAATGGGGTGTCCTCTACTACCGGAGATACCAGGAACGCTCACGGGAAGTGATGAAGTTCGAGCTGCGAGCGTCCGAGCTGCAATCACAACTGATGAGTGCTCAGTTGAACGCGCTGAAGATGCAACTCCAGCCGCATTTCCTGTTCAACACGCTGAATGCCATCACGGTGCTGGTGCGCCAGCAGAGGGGCAAGGATGCGGAACAGATGCTTGGGCACCTGAGCGATCTCTTGCGGCGTGTGTTGGAAGAAGCAGAAACTCAAGAGGTTTCTCTACAACGCGAACTGGAGTATTTGCAGCTTTATCTGGCTATTGAACAAGTGCGCTTCGCGGACCGGCTCCGTGTCGAGGTATCGGCTGATCCAGAAGCGCAGAAAGCATTGGTGCCACAACTCATTTTGCAGCCAATTGTGGAAAACGCTATTCGCCATGGCATCGGACGAAGTTCCTCCGCCGGTAGGATTCTGATTAATGCGTCGAAGACCGATGGCAAGGTGGAACTGCGAGTTCAGGACGACGGACCAGGGCTTTCGCCCGGACATGTGTCTCCGGATCAAGGCATCGGCCTCGCGAACACACGTGCGCGACTGCAACAGCTTTACGGGGAGGACGCTCGTTTGGAAATTAGGAATTGTGAGCGTGGTGGGGTCATCGTGACTATGACCATTCCATTCCATCAATTCCATGCAGAAATTGAGACAACGTATGCCTCTAACAACTCTGATCGTGGATGACGAACCGCTTGCGCGGGAAGGCTTGCGAGCTTTGCTCTCGAGAGATCCCGAAGTCTCAGCAATTCGCGAGGCGAGGGACGGACGCGAGGCGGTCGCCGCGATTCGCGAGTGCAACCCTGATCTTGTGTTTCTCGATGTGCAGATGCCGGAGATGGATGGATTCGCGGTAGTAAGGACAATCGGCGCGGAGTATATGCCGGCTGTCGTGTTCGTTACCGCTCACGATCAGTACGCAATTCAGGCTTTTGAAATCAATGCGCTTGATTATCTGCTGAAGCCGGTGATCGAAGAACGCTTCGTCAAAGCGCTGGTGAGAGCTAAAGGCCGCATTTGTGTGAACGGCGCGGCAGATTCGACTCGGCAGATCATCGGACTGCTCGAAACCATCGCATCCCCTCCGAATTATTTGAAGCGCCTCGCGGCGCGGTCATTGGGCAAAACGGTGTTTGTGGAGATCGACGACCTCGATTGGATACAAGGCGCAGAAAACTATGTGGAACTGCACGCTGGCCCGGCCAGTCATCTGCTGCACGTGACGATGAACACTCTCGAGAAATCGCTGGATCCGGAGATATTCCTCCGTATCCACCGCTCGATCATCGTCAACCTCGGCCGGATTAGAGACCTGCAGCCGGGTGCCCACGGGGAATACTCAATCACCCTGCGAGATGGAACACGACTCCAGTCTGGAAGAACTTATGCTGACCGATTGAGGGCCCTGGCTAACAACCCGTTCTGATCGCTCCATTCAGCCAGTTCGTCAAAGAATCCCACCTACTGGTCAAGATCCGCTTTTCGCGAGTAGTGCGCAGGGTGCAGACTGCTTCCTGGGAGGAGGTCAAGGGTGAAAAGAGCGAAAAGAGCCATGTGGACGTTGCTTGCCGGAGCGACAATCACCTCGCTGAGCACCTTGTATGCAGCGAAGCCCGTACAGTTTCCCGACAGCTTCCGCCGTTGGGTCCACGTGGGGACCGGAGTGATCCTGCCTGGCGCGAACCCGAAGTTGATGAGCGAAGAAGGAATGCATCATGTTTTTGCGAATGAGAAAGCAACCGCCGGCTACCCGTCTGGCGATTTCTCTGATGGCTCAATCATCGTTTACGAACTCCGCGAGGCTCAACAGAACAATGGAGTCATTTTCGAGGGCGACCGCAAGAGAGTGGACGTTATGATCAAGGACTCGAGCCTCAAGGGCACGGGAGGATGGCGATTCGAACGGTTCTGGGGGAACGATCAGACGCAGAATGCCATTCACGACTCAGGGACTTCCTGCTTTCAATGTCATTCGAAAGCGAATGCACATGGATTTGTTTTTAGCCAACTAGAGGCAATTCCCTGAGGAAGGAGGCGTGAGAGGAGATCACATGAAAACGATGAGACCCCGAAATGTGCTTGTTGGCTTGCTAATGGTGGTGGCATCCATTGCTGCCGCCGCCGATTCAGCTGCAGATATAAAAAACGTGGCGGCGCTTGATGCCGAGTACCAGGCTGCCGTTAAGATCAACGACGCCGATACGATGGATCGAATTCTGGCCGACGATTTTGTCGTGGTAACGGGCACTGGACAGATCTATAGCAAAGCGGACCTGATCAACATGGCGCGAACGAAGCGAGTCCAATATGAGCATCAAGAAGACACCAATAAGACCGTTCGAGTGTGGGGCGATACCGCGGTTGTGACTGCAACACTGTGGTTAAAAGGTGTCGACCAGGGGAAGCCTTTCGATTGGCACGTTTGGTTCAGTGATACCTATGTGCGCACACCTTCCGGGTGGCGATACGTTCACGGCCAAGCATCACTACCTCTGCCTCCAGCCGCGAAGTGAGCGGTGTTGTATCTAGCTGAATTGCATCAACCCGAATTGCACTGAGGAAACACTCATGGGACGCAACTTCGTATTGGGATTCTGACTCTGTGCCCGGCCTTTTCCGCACTTGCGGGCGGGAGCACCCTCAGTGCTCCGGCAAGTTCGCGGATCGCCTTGGATATCGCAGGAGGAGTGCTGGCATTTTTCACCGCGAATCTTCTGATCGACGCCGAAGTCCATGCTATGTACACAATGGTCAATGGCTGGAGCATCACTGTCGTTAGCTAATAATATGTCCGGTGTTTTTAGCAAATGAAATGTCCGCATAACGGGCGGCGAGGATGGATCCATGCATACGAGCATGGAGACTTATCCGAGGACCGCGGCGGAGCGGGCGATGAAGTTACAGGAAGTGTTGTTACGAGCCACAACGGGGAAGATCAAGTGGTGGCAGGCAGCGGAGTTGACCGGCATCAGCGAGCGCCAGATGGGTCGCTGGCGGAAGCGGCTTGAGGAGCAAGGCCCTCAGGGATTACTGGACCGGCGACGGCGCAAGCCAAGCAGCAGGCGGGTGCCGAAGGCGCAGGCCGAAGAGGTTCTGAGCCTTTACCGGGACAAGTACTTCGATCTGAACGTGCGGCACTTTCATGAGAAGCTCGGCGAGGAACATCAGATCGGGTTGAGCTACACATGGGTAAAACAAGCCTTGCAGGCAGCCGGCCTGGTGAAGCGCAAGGCCAGGCGCGGCGTGCATCGCAAGCGGCGCGAGCGGCGTCCCCTGCCTGGGATGATGCTGCACATCGACGGCAGCGATCACCAGTGGTTTCAGGATGAGCGCCGGCACGATCTGATCGTGATCCTCGACGACGCTACCAGCGAGATCTACTATGCGCAGCTGGCCGAAGAAGAAACGACCGCCACCGTGATGGCCGGGCTGCGGGCGGTGATCGAACAGAAGGGGTTGTTCTGCTCGCTCTATTCGGACCGCGGAGCCCATTTCTGGTATACGCCGAAGAGCGGTGGCAAGGTCGATTATGAGCGTCCCACGCAGGTGGGCCGTGCCATGAAGGAGCTGGGAGTGCATATGATTCCGTCCTACTCTCCGCAAGCGAGGGGCCGCTCGGAACGCAACTTCTCCACCTGGCAGGGACGGCTGCCGCAGGAGTTGCGGTTGCGCGGGATCCGAACACTGGAAGGGGCCAACAAGTTTCTAAATGAGCACTACATCGCCGAGTTCAACCGCCACTTTACGGTTCCGGCAGCGCAGCCAGGCACGGCGTTCATATCCTGCCGGCACAGGAACTTGGAAATGATCTTCACGCAGCGGTTTGAGCGCACCGTTGATCGGGATAACACGGTGAGCTTTTACAACCTGATCATGCAGCTCGAGCGTGCCGAGTGGCGTCCCACCCTGGCTGGATGCAAGGTGATCATCCATCAGCACCTGGACCAAACACTGACACCCATGATCGCAGGACATCGCGTCGGTCATTACAGCGCGGAAGGAAAACTGTTGACGCCGCTGACCAAAAAACAAATCAAGGCCGTGGAAAAGACGTTGAGAGGAAAAGTCCAAAAACAGACTTTCCCTCCCAACTTGCAAATCCCGCACACTGCGCGGGATTCGCACTTTCCCACTGCCTCTACGGCTACTAACTTATGAAACCGGACACTTCATTTGTTCTCAAAAGCGGACATTTTCACTTGCTAACGACAATGGCTGGAGCATCACCTTGGAATGCGGAGTGCCGGTAACGGCATCCTTCGCGGACCAGGCTGGCGTGGACCAGCGCCGGCAGTGCTCTTCGCACTTGAGCCGCCGGTTTTGCGCTATCCATGCCTAAAGGTGATCCGTTGTAGATGACCTCGATCTTAATCCTCGGTTCAAGCATGAATGGGACGCACACGCTGGTGCGTGGACATTCGAGTGGGGACTATTCACCGCAGGATACCGGTCGTCGGCAGGTCTTTTATTCTTTGGAGATTTTCAGATTGGCGAAATAGCCAACGGTACCAGATCCTCCCCAAAGAGCGATCGCACCCTGCATGTCGCCAAGCTTAAGATCGTTAATCAGCAGACAGGGTGAAGCGGAGCCGCCCAAGTAAAGCGCTGCCTTCGTGCCGTGCACCACAATCTTCATGTGGATCCATTCGCCTTCGGCCATATCTGCGTAGGATTCATAGACTCCGGGACTCTCCTTGCGCAGCCGGTACCACGGCCAGTCGGGCAAGGGCTCGTACTCCGTGGAGTGGTTGCGGCGTAACTGGTCCTGTGCACGCCCGTTGGTCGGCCGGATATAGATGCACTCATAATGTGCTTCGTCGGGTTGCATGCGGAACACGACCCCAATGAATCCTCGGTCGGACTCCGCAGCCGTCACAGAGAGCGCGCCAGCTACATCGACATCGATCGTTCCGTCGTGTAATGAATAGCCACGAAGGATACCCAGCAGTTGTCCCGATCGGGCCGGTTGTTCGGTGAGCTTGATCGCTGGCCGGCCGTGATAGGTAGTGATCTCTGCTTGCGTATTCTTAAGCTCAAGCCTGCTGAGATCCGTCAGCACAATTTTCTCTGCGTGCAAAGCAGTTGCGAACAACCGTAAAGCGGTTAGAAGCGGCCGCGTAATCCTGATGCCGCACCTCGAATTCGCAACAAAGCGTAGTGTGTACAACCCGCGTACTCCTTGCCGCTGGTTCACTGCTTTGCTTGTCGCATCGAGGGGGTAAATGTGATTCCGACCAGGATACCTTCCGGCAAAATGAAGCGGCTGACGGTCTGTCCCCATGGTTCCTTCTTGTTCCGGACGAGCATCCGATAACCCCGCGATTCAAGTTCTGCCGTCGTCTTCTCCACGTCTTCTACATCGAACTCGAGCCACGCTTGCGGGGAAGGAACGCTTTGGGGCCAGGAATCTTTTCCGAAACATGACTGCGCCGCCTGAGAAAGCGGCCAAAGAGCGAACTCTTTCGTGCCCTTCAAGTCGCCGCTATGAAGATACCCGCCCGCCTCTTCCTTGAACGGGATGCCGAGTGCTTTTCCGTATAGCTTGCGGCTCGCCGTGGCGTCGCGCACGATTGGACCGAAGCCCGCAATGAACAACACTCCCATTGCTTCGATTTGCTCCATTGCACTTCCTCTTCGCGTAATCGACGTAATTCCCAGTGTGGCCAACCCGGCCAACAGGTCTCTCCTGTTCATGGGACTAACGATAGTTCGTGCCGGAGTCCCCGGTCTTGAACAAATCGGACATGCTCAGAGTGCTCGACACGGAGCGCAGCAACGAAGCCGGAGAGCAGCTCGCGAACCGTTGAACCTCTCGCGTCATGTGCGCCTGATCGCTGTAACCCGCATGCGCGGCCAGATCTGCCAGGGTTCGGCGGGTGCCCGCTTTGCGTGCCTCATTCAGAAGACGCTGGAGTCGCAGCACAGACTGGAACATCTTGGGGCCATAGCCCGCCGACACCAGAAACCGCCGTTGAAGCTGCCGGTTGCTTGTCCCAAGCCATTCACTCAGTTGCTCGACTCGTCCTTTCGGGTACCGTGCCATCCACCGGATGGCCGCCCTGGTTGCATGGTCGACCGGACGGACGTCCGCCATGCGCCGGAGTATGACAGTCTCCATTAACAGCATTCGTGCTGAAAAAGTGGTTTCGTTGACAATCTGTGCAAACTGCGCGGCCTCGGCGCTACCCCATACGTCGCAGCAAGTCTGTCTATCTCGTTGTAGTACGTAACCATTCATGGGTTTTCTTTCAAGTTGTTGGCGAGTGCAGATTGCCAGGGCGCGGCGAGGCCACAACATTAGTTCGAAGGGATCCGCTCCTGGCAGCGAAGCGGAGGTGGGTGGAACCAGTTTGCGGCGGAGCGCGTCCCTGCCAACGATGGGAAGGAGACAAACGAGTAGGTCGTTGGAATGATCTAGATCTACAGTTCCCCGGATCAGCTTGACCGTGGTAACGTTCGCTGATGGGGAAACGTTATGAGCGATGGCACGAAGACCAATGATAATGGAAGTCCCGCATCCAAAAACGAAGCAACTGGAACATACAAATCTTCGACGGATGCCCTCAAGGAAATAAGCGAAGCCTTTGATTACTGGAGCGGTCAGGTCACGGCCACAAGCCTGCAAATGTGCTACGGCCTGATTGCAGCGAATTGGGTAGTGTTCGGGTCGGTGGGAAACATCCTTCACAGCCGCTACGCCATAGTGTCCCTGTTCTTGGTGCTGCTGGCGCTTACATTCAACATGGTGTCCGCGTATGGGCTGGCCGAATATATGAGGAACAGGTTCGGCTACGCGGTGTCCGACCGAAATCGCTGGGACGCGGAGTTCCAGCACGAGAAAATCAAACCGACGACCTGGCCTTATGCGAAGTGGACGGAAGGGGCGAGCATCGCAACGCGCGCGATCAAGATCATTCTGCCGCTTGCGAGCGGAGTTTACCTCATCATAGGGGCTGTCATTTACCGCCCGTGATAACTTCTGCGCCAGCTGTTCTTACGGTCCCCCTCTTTTCCTGCTGATTCGGTCAAGCCCCCAAAGGATGTCGCGGCCCAAAACCCATAGAAAATGCTTTACGGTGTATACCCTGAGTGCAGCTGCTACCGATTTCATGGGCTTCAAGGTGTAGGTATGAGGGTTTCCGAAAGAGAGAGTGGGTGCGACGGCGTGCCGTTCTTCGCCAGACGGAGAGCGTGCGGGGTTACTCGAGCTTCCGTGCTAAGACAAGACCGCGCTGCAAGGTCGCACGACAAGTCTGCCCGCAAGCGAAGATGACGATTGCCGCCGCTTTCACCATTTCAATGAGGTGAGCGTCGTTCTCAAGCAGGAGCACCACGATATCGGCAAGCGCCTCAAGAACTACCGGGACTGCGCGCCATCGAAGGTCAGCGGCCGCTTTTACAACGCAGTTCGGGAAGGCGATTCGGAAACGGATGCACGGACGATATACGCTAATCTCATAAGGTCGGTGACGCTTCACCCAAAAAGTCGGCTGTTCAGACCCAAGCGGGAAGATCGCAATTAGCATTCGGCAGAATGCCGAAGGTTTATGGCTCTTTACGAAATATGCTCACGCATTTCATGCCTGCTTAGACACTTCGAATCACAAGAAGCTCTATTAACTGACCTTTAGTTTCATAATCCAAACTCAGGGGGAGCGTTATCCTAGGGTGGCTAGGCACTGGCCGTGTAGTCGGCATATCGGACACACGACCAGGTCGTTGTTTTGGGGTCTAGACCAAAATGACAAATGGTCAAGAGAGTATCCCACGTGAATCTGTTCTTAAATATCCACCCGCCCCAACTTGCTCACAGCTACTGCCAATGGAGATACGGAGCGCCCTTCAACCCTGTAGGGCGCTCCGTATCTTACTGCCACTTTATGCCTAGATTCCGCACTTATTTGCCATTTTCATGGTTCATAGCAGCTTTGCAGGTATATAGGGCTTTTGTTCAGGAGTATCGAGCCTCCATGTAGGCCGACATGTGCGAGACGACGTCCTCAGCCCTCGGGATGGTCGCCGGCCCATAATTCTCGCCGCTTTCAGTCACGCTCTGCTCACGATTGCGCAACACTGCATCCATTTCGTTCAAAAGCTCGGCGGCATCGTTGGCTGTGGCTACGCGGAGGATGTCGTTGCTTTTGAGATCGCGCGCGCTGAAGCTGCACAGACGGTTCCTGATCTCGGCCGCCAAGCGGTTCAATTCTTCATCCTGATTTACATTCAGCCGTGGGAGGAGATCGACCAGATCGAAGACGTTGGTCACGAGCGACGCATGGAAGCGCGACTCCGGCTCGTTCAGCCGGTCGACCATGTGCGATACCACGTCCTTCAATCGCGTCCACAGGTCTTCCGTTCCCCGTTGGAGCGACTGGCGGACGCTTTCGTCTATCTCACGCGCGACCCGTGCCTGTTCCTCTTCCGACAAAGTTACGCGGAAGTCTTCCCCGCTGGGAATGGGCAGCACCTCGAGCTTGAGGCGGAACTTCTGGCGCAGCTTCTCGGCCGAAGGATGGTCCTCCTCACGGAAAAGGCCATTCAGTTCTGGACGCACTTGTTCGATGTAGCTCGGGTAGATGGCGAGAAAGTCATCGACATGTTGCGCGAAAATCGGTTCGAACTCTCGCATCTTTCCGGTCAACTCGAAGTAGAAGTGCGCGGGAAGCAGACGATAGCCTTCATCGGACCACGGCAGGGTGCTGCGGCGTTTCCCGTTACCTATCCGCGCTTGGTTTACGGCGTGATCCGCACGGATATGTGAAGCAGATACACCACGAAGAATTGGAGGACGGCGAGGAAGAGCGGCCCAGCGCTTTTCCGAAGATCACGCTGAAACAGACCGATTCCGGTATCCAGTAATTGCATGGCGCCGGCGAGCGCACCCAGGATTAGCAACGCAGGCGTCGCCTGCTTGTAGATCGCCCCCAATACGAGCAAAACCAGAGGAATTCTGGGCGCCGCCGAGTACATCGCCAATAGCAACGACGCCTGCGTTCGGCCGGATTCGACAGGGACCAGGACTTGCGGACGGATGATCGCCGCGATGGAAAAGCCGCACGCGACCAGGACATCGATTGCCGTGACCACCGAAGCCAGCCGAAACGCCATTATTGTTGTCATTGATTCCTCTCTCTGAGTAAGCCCGTCATCGACATGAGCTTCCTCTCTTCCGTTGTGATGTTCGGAGCGTAGCCCGTCTGCTCCCCCCAAAAACATTGGTCCTGCGTTTCGTTGAATGGTGAGATAGGCGAGTAGAGGTTCATTTCTTAGCGCCACCTTTCCTTACTTCCCTGCGTCGCCCCTGCGGAACTCGATGCTGACTTCGTCCAGCCTCGTTTTCAATGCGCCGTCGAGTTTGTAATCCGCGGCGGCCAGGGTGTCGGTCAGTTGCTCGACGCGGCTTGCGCCAAGAATGACCGAAGTAATGGCAGGATTCGCCAGTATCCAAGCGACTGATAAGGTCGTGATTGGCGTTCCATGCTGCTTGGCCATTTCCTGAATCCTGGTGACCGTTTCAAACTCGCGCTCGTGCCAATACCGGGCGTGATACATCTGCCCGAACCCGCCGAGTTCCGCCGAAAAGCGACCCTCCTCAGGCGTATCGCCGTGCTTGTATTTGCCGCTCAGAAGGCCCCCAGCAAGAGGATTGAACGGAATCACCGCGAGACCTTCTTCCTGCGCCAGCGGGAAAAGCTCTCGTTCAACTTCACGGAACAGCAGGTTGTAACGTGGCTGGGCCGAAACGAAACGCGTCAGCTTTCGTGTGTCCTGCCGTCCAAGCGCTTTTGCCAGACGGTAGGCGAGGATGTTCGATACGCCGATATAGCGCGCTCTGCCCGAACGCACGATCGTATCCATAGCCTCAGCCATCTCGTCGATCGGGGTAGCGGGATCATCCATATGCAGTTGGTAAAGATCGACGTAATCCGTGTTCAGGCGGCGTAGCGAAGCATCGATGGCGTCGAGCAGGTGTTTTCGTGAGCTGCCTGCATCCCAAGCGGCAGGCCCCATTTTTCCGCCGCCTTTTGTGCCGAGGATAAAACCTGCCCGCTTATTGCTGAGCCAGTGGCCTGCGATGATCTCAGCACCACCGGCCTCCGCGCCAGGGGGATATATGTCAGCGGTATCGATGAAGTTAATTCCTGCTTCGGCCGCTTTATCGAGCATTCGATACGCTTCTTTTTCATCTGTTTGTTTTCCGAAGGTCCCAGTTCCGAGGATCATTCGAGAAACCGTTAGGCCGGTGTGACCGAATTTCGTGAATTGCATAAGAACTCCCCCTTAACGCCAGGTATAACCAGGTTGTTCTGCCCAAACTTATTAGTGATGGCGATGATCCTTACCGTTAGCTCATCTGCACCGCCGCTTCGCGCGGCATCCGCACGCAGAGCCATAGGCCAAGCATGCAGATGGCAGCCGGGAACCAGGCCCAGGGAGCGAGCAGCCGGTGGCCGATCAGGAAGGTGCTGGCCAGCGGCGCCAGGATCTGCGCGACCGACTGGAGCGATTGGTTCAGCCCGAGCACCGTGCCCTGCTCGTAGCGTTCGACGGAGCGGCTGATTTCGCTGGTGATCGCCGGGCGCAATGCGCCGTTGCCGAAACTGGTGAATAGCCCAGGGACCGCGATCCAGAACGGACCGTCGATGAACGAAAACGCTAAGTAGCCCACGATGCAGGCCGTGAAGCTGTAGAGCACCAGGCGCCGCTCGCCAAAGCGGCGTACGAGGGGGCCAAGCAGGAAGCCCTGCAGAATGATCCCGATCAGACCGAAGTAGGCGAACGCGTAGCCGATCTGCTGGGGATTGAGCGGCTTTCCGGCGTAGGTGAAGCGGCGTTCGGCAAAGAGCGCAAAGCCATAGATGTAGGCCGAAAAGGTGAAGTAGAAGATAAAAATCTGCACCAGCAGGCTGCGCAGGCCCGGCGACACAAAGTACTTACGATACATACCGAACGCTAAGAGGCCTTGCGGGCGGGCCTGGGGAGCGGCTTGCGCGGCGGCCCCTACTTTGCCGCCCGGAAGCAGCGTGGCAGTGCAGACGATGCTACTGAAAGAAAGGAAGGCCGCGGCGTGGATCGGCGCCTTGGGGCCGAACTGGAAGAGAAAGGACGTGAGGCTCGGGCCCAGGAAGAAACCAATCCCGAAGGCCATGGCGATCTTGCCGAATGCGGCGGCGCGTTTTTCGGGGCGAGTTACGTCGGAAATATAGGCCTGAGCTAAGGAAATGTTGCCGGCGGTGAAGCCGTCGATGATGCGGGAAAGAAAAATCAGAGGCAGGGAGTTTGCGAAGGCGAGCAGCAGGAATCCCAGGCAGGTGCCCACCTGGCTCACGATTCTGCGTTCGATGTTGTCGCAAGTGATTTATCGGAGAAGCTTGCATCCGTAAAACATCCACAAGAACCGCTTTCATCGTTCATCGCGCAGTATCTTAGTCCTACGCATCGCGACACTAAATCTGGAGGATGCCCAGCACCAGCCTTGTCCGGCGATGCCGCGCGAAATGGAAAAACCGTTCAAACTGCTTTCGTCAAAGGCATTGAAACCTATCTCGATATAATCGCCGCGCACATGGATGGAGATGAGCAGGAAGCAAGGCAACAAGCTATAGCTTTGTTTAGTGGCTTAGTGGGCGCAATGGTGCTGTCCCGTGCCGTGAAAAAAAGCGATCAGACACTTTCCGACGAACTACTCAGTTCAGCACGGAATATTCTAAAGCTGAAAATGGTTCACGCATGATGCTAGCACTCCCGGCGCACTGAATTTTCCTCAAAACGAAAGGAACCACCTCACATTGACTGCCAGTGACGGCCACAAGTTCGATGCCTATCGTGTCGATCCTGCGGGGACGCCCAAGGGCGGAATCGTGGTCATTCAGGAAATCTTCGGCGTTAATCGTCACATCCGCTCGGTCGCTGACCGTTTTGCTGCGCTCGGCTACGTCGCGATTGCGCCGGCCCTGTTCGATCGCATTGAAGCGGGGTTCGAAAGCGGCTATTCGCCGGAAGAAGTGCAGAGCCGCAAGACGCTTTGTCGCCAATCCACCAATGCAGGCCTGGATATTGGACGTCGCTGCCGCGCGCGAGGCGATCGCTGACGTCGGCAAGATCGCGGTCACCGGCTTCTGCCTCGGCGGGACGCTGAGCTATGGCACGGCTACTAATCTGCCGGGCTTCTCGGTGGCAGTCGGCTATTACGGCGGCCACATCGTCAGGATGGCCGATCAGTCCCCGAAAGTGCCGACCATGCTGCATTTCGGTGAGTTGGACACGCACATCCCGATGAGCGATGTCGAGACGATCAAGTCGAAGCAGCCGTCGGTCGAGGTCTACACCTATAACGCTGATCACGGCTTCCAGTGCGACGAACGCGATAACTTCGCCCCGGAAGCAGCTCAAATCGCTTGGGGCCGCACCCTGCGCTTCATCGACAGCCACATGTAAGACGATCATCAGCGACAACGGCATGGAACTCACGTCCAACGCCGTACTCATATGGTGTGGGGAAATCGGTGTGGAGTGGCACTACGTCGCGCGGGTGAACTTGGAAGTGCCAGGCCGTAGTATGCTCGTCCTTCTTCACAGGTACATCGGCCTGAGCAGCTTTCTTCGCTGTCGTCGATTTATTTCTCGCCTCGTCTTGGGCTGCCTTGGCAGCAGAGGCCATCTCTTCTTTCGCACGCTCGAGGCTGTTCTTCAGGTCGAAATTGCTTGCTACGAAGGAGACGATGGCATTGGGTAACCGTGCGTCGAGTTCCACTGCAGTGCCGGTGAAGCTCATCGGGGTGGTCAGAGCGCTGTTTTCGCTGTCCGCCAATTTCTTCGGCATGAGATTGACACGAATTTCGTCGTTCTCCACGTGTGTCACGGTCAGCAGCACTGAGCGCTGGCGCAGGAGGGGCAGGAGTTGCTGGAACATGGTTATCTCCGAAAATGGATTTGGAACACCGTCATGCCGCTCGACGACGGCCGTTACGACGCCGTGTCTTACTCCACAACGCCGGGTCGACGGGCAGCGGAGTAGTTGTTCCACTCACTGCGTTGAAAAAGCCGCCATGATGCCGCAGCCTCCCGTAACGAAACAGCTGCGAGAGCGTCGCCAACGTATTGAAAGCGAGCGTTTGATTGACAAACGGCAACTGCCGTTCGAGGGCTTCAACCGCCGAGCAACTCGGCAACGGGTCTTCTCCAATGCCCGTGTCAATAATCTCGGGATACAACTCGCCGATCGTGCGCAATCGGTCGACCTTCCTGCGATTCCGCGCGTTCCAGGGCTGCCCGAGAACATACTGGCCGCTTGAGGCGTTGTTGCCGATGTCGAGCCAGTACGCGGTTCGACTCATGTCATTGGAGACGGCACGATGGATCGCACTCTGAGCTGCCCGGGTGTCCGCTCTGGTCATGGCGTTTTTGTCGTCGGCCCACTCTTCCCCGCTTCCGCTGTGACTGCCGATGCCGGTAATTGTCACCACGCAAGTGACGAGTACCTTGCCCGTCTGGATCGGCTTGTCTCCTTTCATGCGGGTGACCGGCGAGATAGTATGCACCGTGTACTGTCTGGTCCATCCGCCTGCGGTAACAATCTCATTGAGCCGGTCCGTGTAGGCCCGCGGGTCGGCGTACGGTGTGCTACGGCCCTTGCGGCCGTCCTTGGTGGTAGCGGCGACAAGCCACTTCACGTCCTTCGGAGCGAAAGGCTCCTCCAGACGCAAGAGAGCCTCTGCAGCCGTTTGCGTTTGTTCCATGGTTCACCTTCTTTGAAAAGAGAATCGCAATTCGTTTGAGATGGGACAATCGAACCGGGACTAGCTCACGGGCATCAGCGGGCGCCTAAGGGTAGCCCCCTGTCCGTGCGCGCAAGTATTCCGACCTACGAAACCGGGAGGAGCCGGGAGAGAGTTAGGAAATGAGTAAAACCGTTAACTTGTCTTTTGTTCTCAATTGGCCCCGGCGGGCTAGGTCCGGGGCCACGTTTATCCGGCGTTGTTCCCGTATTTCGATCGCCCTCCATACGTACGCCATCGCTACACAGGCAACGAACCAACTCCTGTGGCAGGACTTTTCACCTGCAAGAAACCGAGCAGCAATCGAACCGCTCAAAAAGGAATATCTTCACCCGTTATCCCAACATTGATGAAGTCTTCCGCGGCGTCGCTGTAGCGGCTGGTGCGCGTCTGAGACTTACCGCTGCCGTTGCTGCTGGTGCGTCCGGTACTGCCCTCAGCCGCCGAAAGCAGACTAATGTCTCCTACGACGATCTCGGTGCGAGACACCTTCTTGCCGCTGTCTCTATCCTCCCAAGACCGCGTAGTAATCCTTCCTTCAACGTACAGTTTCGAGCCCTTCTTCACGTAATCCCGGAGGATTTCCGCTCCCCGCGCGTATGCCACGAGATTGTGCCATTCCCTGCGGTCCTGCCACTCGCCAGCTTTATCTTTAAAGCGCTCGCTTCGGCGCCCTGCTGCTCCTGTTCGACGATTCGACGGCCGATTTCGTAATTGGTGTGGACCTGAAGGAGGTCAACGCCTCGAGCCACGGTCTGGCGGGAAGAAAAGATAAGAGCACGGATGCCATCATAAAGCGCCTGGGACGCGGGCAGATCACTCATACGCGCCCAGTATAGAGCCCAAACCGGTCCAGTCGCGCAGGCCGCTCAGAGACGCGATTCGGCATCCTTGAATATTCCAAAGCACTTTGCTGAAGGAATCTCGGTCTCATCCTCGTGCCGAAGGCCACCACGCTCTTGCCCGCGATCACTTCAAAACATCTCTGCTTGGGGTAGACGTGTAGCTTCGATTGCTAAGTGGGTTCTGGCGCACATTTGGTGATACTGCTCAATTTCGACGGGAGCCGCTGTTCTGTTGGTGATTTCAGGAACTTTAGGAGGTCGCCGGATCACTGCTCCGGCGCCTACTGGTGAAGCTCGCCTCTTTTCTGTCCTTTTCAGTTCCCTTTCACCAAATGTGCGCCAGAACCCAAATAATTCTGAAAACTACACTCCTGGAGTACCGGTTATGAAGCTGAGGCACGCCGTGATTAGCTATATGTTCCAACCGACGCAGCATGGGTCACAGGTGCGAATCAAGACGCTCGATCCGGAAGCAATGAAGGCTGTCCATGAATTCCTAAGTTTTCAGATCGAAGACCACAGAACCGGCGACACCACGAAATGAAACAGAACTGCACCGCGCATATCGATCAATTGTTGGTGATCGGTATCACGAAGGGCTCGCAGGTACGGGTAGCTCCTTTGGAGATATGCCATTCGGGTCATTCACGACCGCTCCTGCCGGCGCCGCAACCGGTCCATGGAGTAAAGGATCGTTGGTTGAAACCATCCAACGATGCAAGCGGTCGCGCATCTGCTGGGCTACAACCCGATGGGCGGGATCGTTCACGAGATTCGCGTGTTCGGTAGGATCGAAGAGCAGATCGTAAAGACTCTCCTGATCCAAAATCTGCGAACCCCATCCAGCCTGCAACCACAAGTCCTTGCTGGGACTGTCATCGCAGTTCGGCAAAACTGGAGTTTTTCTGTCTCCAAAACGCCGGATGTATTTCCAGCGGGAGGTGCGTACGGCACGCTTCGGTTCGTATGAGGCGTGATAATTCACCTCGGCAAATATCTCTTCGTTGATTTCAGGCATTTGTCCGGTTAAGACAGGGAGAAACGACTTCCCCTGTAACCAGGCCGGGCGCTCGATGGAGATGTAGTCGCAGATCGTAGGGAACACGTCGACCTGGGAAATAAGAGCGTCGCAGACAGCGGCCTGGGGGATCTTTGGGCCGCGCAAAATCATCGAAACACCCCATCCATCGTCGGTAAGGTTACACTTCATCCGCGGAAAGGCGATTCCGTGATCCGTCGTGCTGATGATCAGAGTATTTTCGCGGTAACCATTTCTCTCGATTGCCTCCAGAACCTTTCCCACGCCTTCGTCCATAACCCTGGCGCTCGCGCGGAAGCGCGCAAAGTCTCCGCGTGTTGCGGCCGTATCTGGTATCGGTCTGGGCAGAGGGCAGTAATCTGCTTGGTCGTCAGCCGTCGCCTGCGGATATTCCCGGTGGGTCTCGAAGAATCCTACATCGAGAAAGAAGGGAGTTGCAGGACGGCTATCCAGGAACTGAACGGCGGCGGGTGCGACATACACTGCACTGGTAGTTTTGTGAGGAAGAATCCTGTCATAGCCAATCGTGGCCGGATCCTTGGCGATGTGCTGTAGCCCGGCAAGAACCGAGGTATAACCAGCGCCCTTGAGCGTATGCACGATAACCTGCCGGTAATCATTTAAATAGAAACCTCGATGCGCCAGCCCAAGCATGCCATTGCTGTGAGGACAAAGGCCCGTCAGCAGAGCAGACCGGCTAGGCGAGCAGGTTGGCGCGGCGCTGAAAGCCTTCCGGAACAAGGTTCCTTCCTGCGCCAGCCGCGCCAGATGCGGGGTTGGGGCCAACTGGCCGTAGGGCTGGAAATACCGCCCCGAATCGTGCGAATGAATGTAAACGATGTTCGGCCGGAATGCGTTCGGCGAAGTTACCTCCGCGCCGGATGCTCCTACCTGAGAGGCGAGTCCTGTTGCGACCATGCCTTGTAGAAACATTCGCCTTGAAACTCCAACCTTCTCTCCTTGATTTTCGTTCATAGCGGGTTTGAACTCCCAGGAATTAGGTATTTATAAAAATTCTTTAGATAGGCCCGAGTTCCCCATATCTACCCGCGTTCTTTGCGGGGAGATGTGGGATTCCACGAATCCCGATGCTAATGAATTCACTGCGACAGGCCACTAAGACCCCTCCAGCGGGCGATGCCATGCAAAGAGGCGGCTTTGCATCTCCTGTGCCTGCCGTTTGTATTCAGGCAGCTGAGCAAGATTTTTCATTTCATCAGGATCGGCGCGCAGGTCATAAAGTTCCGGCGTGTCATTGACGTAATAACAATACTTGAAATTTCCGGCGCGAATCATGTATCCGGCGTGCGGGCTGTGCAGGTCCAGCTCGGCAAAAATCTCCGCGTCCTTTGTCTCTTGTGGACTGCGGAGAACGCCGGCGAAGCTTGCACCATCCAGCCCGGGACGCGCGGGAAGTCCGCACAAATCAGTCAAGGTTTGAAACACCTGCACAAGACTGACGGGAGTTTCGCACACTGCATTCGTCGGCGTTATGCCAGGAGCCCGAACAATGAGCGGAACGCCGGCGGAGGGATCGTAGAAGACGTCTTTTTGCCATAGACCGTGTGTTCCCAGCATCTCGCCATGGTCCGCGGTGTAAAGGACGATCGTGTCCTCATCAAGCCCGAGATCGTGCAGCTCCTGCAACACTTTCCCTATGCAATCGTCAGCCTGCGCCAGGTTGGCATAGTACAGGGCGATTCGCGCCTTTGCCATTTCGGGAGCCAGTACCTCCGGCGTTGCGGCGTTGTAATGGATATTGTCCCGAATGAATTTGGGCACGGTGGAAACATCGACCTTGTTCCAGGTCGCGGGCAAGTTCATTTCCTCCGGGTGAAACATCTTGGCGAAACGCTCCGCCGGCATAAAGGGGTCATGGGGCTTGAGGAGCGAACATGTCAGGAAGAAAGGCTGTTTGGTCCCATGATTCCTCAGGAAGCGAATTGACTCTCTCGCCACAAAACTCTCGAAGTGATCTTCCTCGGCCAGCGCTGAGATTCGTCCGACGGCGACATATCCTTCGCGATCGTCGTTTTCTATTACTCCGGTCCATGGATCGCCATGGTCACGCCATAGGTCATCGATTTGCGGTAGGCCAGACCCGGAGTTTGGATCGACGATTTCTTCGGCTCGCAGCTTGGTCTTAGGTCCCAGATATTGATACCAATCGTTGAAATCCAGTTTGTAGTCAAAGCCATGGGTTTGTGCATCGACAAAATGCATCTTGCCGATGAGGCCCGTCATATATCCCGCTTCGCTGAATGCGTGGGCGATGGTCTTGTTTTCAAAAGGCCATGGCGTTCCATTGTTGTACGTCTTGTGGTTATGCGTGTAAAGACCCGTCAGCAGGGAAGCCCTGGACGGTACGCAGACCGGATCCGCGCAATAAGCGTGATCGAAGCGCACTCCGGTTTGCGCCAAGGCGTCCAGATGAGGAGTTTTCGCGATGGTATCGCCGCGAATCCCCAAGGCTCCGGGCGTGTGCTGATCGGTCATGATGAGAAGTACATTCTTGCGTTTACCGGAGCTATTGCTTCCCTCCGCGCTTTTGGATTGAAAGCCTTCGCTGATCAGTGAATTGCCGAGTCCCTTGTGGGCAGCTGATAAAGCACCGAGTCCCAAACAAAACTCTCTTCGATCGATATCGCTCATCCTGAAGTGCTCCTAAGAGATACTGGCCCCATTCCGCAGAGCGGACGAGGAAATGTGTTCGACCATGGTTATTGTTGTGCAATAACGGCGAACTGCCGTCATCGTATAGCGGCGGTTTAAAACTCAAGTTTCAGTGCCATCTGAATGACTCTTGCCGAAGTGCCGCCCGGCCCTGTCACGGTGCTGCTGATGGTGCCGGCCGGAGCAGTCCCGATGGTAACGTTCGGAAGGCCGAAATTCGCACGGTTGAACGCGTTGAACCATTCGGAACGAAAGGTCAGCCGGGTTCTGTCGGTGAGGCGGAAGTTGCGAATCAGTCCGAGATCCGCGTCGAAATAGCCCGGCCCGGTCAGAATTCCCGTCCCCGAGTTTCCGTAGGTGTACTGTGGAGGCGCCACGAAGTCGGCGAGATTGAACCAATGATTGATAGTTCGTTGACCCGATGGCAAGCTCCCGTTTCCAATCCGGTTCGGACGTTGATTGCCGCCCCCGGACGCATTCGAGACGTTAGCCGAAAGGAGGGGAGTGAAGCGGCCCCCGCTCTGAATGCTCCAAATTCCATTGAGATTCCAGCCTCCCAGAACATAGGCAAGGAGGCCGTGCGTCAGATATTTCTGTTGGGCGCCAAAGGGAAACTCATAAACGTGATTGAACGATAGCACGTGCTTGAAGTCGTCTGGAGTCGGCCCCCAGTTACAGGCGATGCATTGATCGTTCTGATAGTTGCTGTTGCCTCCGCCATTTGGATTGCCGGCATCGGTGAGGTAGGAAGCATAGGTGTAGGAAAGCGCCGAAAGTGAGACCGCTCGAATAGCGCTTCTCGAGGTGTGCTTGGAGGGACTCGTATTTTGAACCGCCCCAGCTTGTAACGTAGGAGATGTTTACCAGGTTGGGATTAATGGTGTAATAAGGACGGCGCGGAGCGACAGCGCCGGGGCCCGGGCCCGCCTCGTTGAGGTTGACGCTGTTGATCAAAATCCGGTTGCCGCGCGTGCCGACGTAGCTCACATCCAACATCATGCTGTTTGTCAATTGGCGCTGGACGCCCAGACTCCATGACGCCAGGAGGTCAGGCTTTAGTTTCTGATTCCAGGCCTCGGGACTGCCTGTGGAGAGTTGCGCCTCGCTCTCGCCGATGGGTGCGACCGGGATAGGCAGCCCCTGGTTGAGGAACTGAGTAGGCACGCTATTCGTACTGGTGGTAATGGTCTGAGCGGTGTAATAGGGCAAATTCTTGTAGAGTTCAGCGCCTCCCGCATCCTCGTATACGTAAGAGATTCCGGCGCCGGCGCGGACAACGGTCTTACGGTCTGAACCCAGGGCATAGGCCAATCCCAAGCGGGGGCCCACCGTGTCCAGGTCGAAGTTGACCAGGCGGCTGCCGTTGCCGTTGACCCCGGCGAGAAGCAGTTGCCCGGTCGCGACATCGAGATTGGCCCAGTGGTTGTGCTTCTCATAGGGGGGCGCAACTACATCCCAGCGGAGGCCGGCTTCCACGGTAAGACGATCGGTGGCGCGCCACGTGTCCTGAATGTAAGGCGACACTTGCCAGGTACGCATGCCGAAGGATCCATCAAGGTAAGCGCGGCTTCCCGTGTCCATTGTTCCCATGGCAAAATCGGCCAGAGCAGTCGCCGTACTGGAACTGTTAAGCTGACTCGTAAACTCGCCATCGAAGTCGAAGGTTCCGCGATCCGGAAATCCCGAAAAGCCATTGAACAACTGACGAAGCGCCACAACGCCGATTTTTAGGGTGTGTGCCCCGCGAATCATGTTGAGCGCGGAATCCCCCTGCACGCTGGTCTGCGCGCTGTCTTCCGGGTAGGTCGAGTTGTCCCCAATTTCCGTGAGTCCCGAAATTGTGAATGCCGGCATGCCGCCCGACTGTTGGTTGAAGTTGATGCCAGGAATCCCCAGCGCCGCCGCCGTGTTGAACTTTTCTCCCAACGGCGTAATCTGCGCATGCCAGCGAACCAGGCCCAAATGAGATTCGACGACCATCTTGCTGCCTAGGACCTTGGTATAGCCTATGGTCGCGGCCTGATTGAAAAGCGGCTCCGAGATTCCGGCGGCATTCGTAGAGACGTAGGGGCCGATCGGAATGGTGCTATTGGCCGTAGAGGGAACGACGCCAGGCGTCACAAAATTGCTTTTGTCGTAGTCGTAGTGGACGAAAAGACGGTCCGAGTTGCCGAGGTTCTGGTCAATGCGAACATCAAATTGGTTGGTCGTCTGAGTTTCTGCGGCGTTGTAAGTGTAATTATTGACGGCTGCCGAGTTGGTAGGCGCGGGCAGGAGCTTTACTATTTGGCCGGCGGGCCCGTCGAGCAGGGACGCGGGAATCTGGTTCCCGCTGAAGGCGTTGCGCACCGTGGTTCCACCCACCGTGCTCGTCGAATACGGATTGTAGATCGTGGTTCCGAAATTGGCGAAATTCCCCGTCTCGACCATTTGATCTTCCGCGAGAGTAGGTATGGTGGAGGTCGACGTTAAAGGCTGTGACGCCCGAGTGCCTTCGTAATCGCCGAAGAAGAATGTCTTGTTACGGCGAATCGGCCCCCCTAAGGTGAATCCGAACTGATTCCGGTGGAATGCCGGCCTGGGAATATGACCCAGGTTGTTGAAATAGTTGTTTGCATTCAGATCGGTATTGCGTAGGAACTCCCACACATCTCCATGCAGTTCGTTGCTGCCCGATTTCGTTTCAACCTCGGTTAATGCACCCGCGGCCTCCCCGAATTCGGCGGAGTAGTTGCTGGTCATGACGCGATATTCCTGAACGGAATCCACAATGGGCACGACGACCAGTGTGTTCAGCCAAAGCATCCGATCGTAAATGCCATCAACCATGTAGGTATTGCCTGCGGCCACCGAGCCGTTGACGGAGTAATTGTCGCCTCCGCGCATCGAATAGCCGCTTCCCCCCGCTGCCAGGTTTGTAGCCGTTCCTACATGTGCTCCCGGGGTAAGCAGGACCAGGTCGGTGAAGTCGCGGCTCACCATGGGGAGCGCCACCATCTGCCTGCTGTCCACTAAGCCCGATACGGCCGCGGATTGCATCTGCAAGAGCGGCGCAGTCGCGGAAATAGCCACAGTTTGGGTTTCCGCTCCGACGCTCAGTTGCAGATCAACGGTAAGCGTGCTATCCACCGCAAGTTGAACGCCGGTTCGCTTCAGCCGCTCGAATCCAGTCTTCAAGACGGTGATCAGGTAGCTGCCAGTCGGAATGGCGGATGCAACGTATTGACCGCTTGCATTGGTCTCGACGACCCGCGTGAATTGCGTCCCCTGATTCACCAAGGTTACTTGGGCGCCGGGCACGAACGCGCCGGACTGATCCGTAACAGTGCCAACGATCGTGGCTGTCTCCTGCGCGTGAAGTCTGGGAAGAAGGAAAACAACACCCACAACCGCCAATAGAATCGCTCGCAACACCAGACTTAAAAGCACACAGTTCCTGTGTATAGCCTCAGATTTATTCATGGAAAATAGCCTCCTCAAGATGAAAAAGATGAAACTTCAGGCCAGCGGTGCAACTTGCGTCGAGCGCGTGTCATAAACTCCGGCCCTTTTTGATAATGCGGACCAAACCCACCGCCAAACGGGGGCTCGTGCCGACCGTACCCGGTCGCCCAAAAATACTCCCGCCGTGGAGCCTTTGGCCATAGCGTCGTCTGCATGCCAATCCGGCGCCAGCCACCAGTCGGAAATCGGCGGCACGGCATTGGGGTCGTTTGCAGCCAGGATTGGCTAGAGCATTTTTCCTCCAGGTGTAGACCGAACAGATGGTCTTGACGCAGCTTTTTATCAAGAAAGGCTGCACATAACCGCTCTCTGAAAGGACACAGCAAGAGGAAAAATGCTCTAAAAAGCTTTCGCGGTCTATCGTCGCCTCCTCATTCGGCGTTGGTGTCTCGATAGAGAATGAGCCAGAAAGCCGTATCCTGATCCGGGAGGAGATTCATACCGCGAACACACGACCCGCAAGGTGGTACCACGGTGCAAAGGGATCAAACCTTTACGGAAAATCGAGTAAGTGCTTTGGATTGAAACGAAAACTCGCGAGACGATTGCGGCAGCCAACCATTGATTACACGGTGGAAAGGCATCATTGGAACGCCTGGAACGGAACCAAATGAGTCCATGTTAAGATTCGAGCTAAATTTCACGCTCCCTTCAACAAAGCCGCTTGAGGAAATCGAGGTAGACGCCCGCAGTGAAGTCATCGGTGAACGAGGCAAAAGAGGCCAGCCCGGCCATTCCACCCTGGGGAGTCCATCACCACAGAGAAGAATGGGAACTCGCGCGGCGGATCACGTCTACTCCGCCATTTTTGCGGTCCGCTTTCCTTACAAACTTTCTTCTGTACGTTTGCGATCGGAAGCTTCATGGCCGGGAAAGCGAGATCAGTGAATACCAGATCGGGATCCACGCGCTCGGCCGCCCAACCTCATATCATCCGGGCGAGGACAACATTGTCCGCAATTACGCCAGAATACTGAGAAAGCGGCTGGAAGAATATTTCGCAACCGAGGGCAGGAACGAGCCAATCCGTGTCGTAATCCCTCGCGGCCAATATGTCCCGGTTTTCGAATTGAATGTTTGCGCGGAGGCACAGGTGAAACCTGCGCCTGCAGAAGGCGTCAGCGATCCCTTACCCGCTCCGATTGACGTCGCAGTTCCTACACGGCCCTCTTTCGCCATGAACACCAGGATCAGGATCTCCGTAGCCGCCCTGGCGGGCGTGTTTATGGTTTGCGTGCTGGCAGGCTGGCTTTATTCGTCTGTTCGAATCCACCCAGCAAACTTGTACGGACTGTTCTGGGGAGAGGTCTTCAATTCCCGGCGGACAGCCTATATTGTCACTGGCGACAGCGGCCTCGCCCTGCTGCAGGAACTGACTGGCCGGGAAGTGCATTTGCATGAATATGTGAACGGTGGGATGGATGAGCGGTTCTCTATATACAAAGCGTTGGATCCGTTTGCCGCCAAGGATACTTCGGAAGATCGCTTTGCCGACTACACGAGTGTCGCCGATCTTAACGCTGTGGTTGGCTTCCTTCGCCTGCCGCAGTCCTCGGCAGGACAAGTCGTGGTGCGCTATGCCCGAGACGTGCGGATGGATGATCTGAAGCAGTCAAACGTCATCCTTCTAGGCGGACCTCACGCGAACCCTTGGGTGGAGCTTTTCGAGCCGATCTCCGCATTTCGCATGGCGTTCCCGGTCTATCAGAGCGGCACCCATGTCTACGAGAGAACGATTATAAACAAGCATCCGCGGCCCGGTGAGCAAGCGATGTACAGGAAGATTGCGAATGCTGATCCTCACCTCACGTATACGATTCTGTCGTTCCTGCCGAGCATGGATGGCGTTGGCCATGTGTTGCTGATTCAAGGACAAGATATGGCGGCTACACGGGCGGGCGCAGACTTTGTTTTGAACCAGCGCGCCATGACGCCGATTTTGACGAAGGCTTCTACGAAGAATGGCAGCGTAGGCCGCTTTGAGGTGGTACTGGAAGCGCAGGCCGTCGGCGCCAGCGCCCCGGAAGCTCATCCTATTGTTGAGCGCTATGGCGTGAACGGCGCCAATGGGTTTACCTCCCGCGAGAAACAGGTTGTCGGTTTTCCTTAATGAGTAGAAATTGGCAGGGAAAACGCTGTTTTGGGTAGCTAATTAGTAGAATCCGACGGGAGTGTTCCTTAATGAGGGACCGTAAAGAACGTGGGGGTCACGCGGCCAATGCTCCGGGCTGAATGTGTCGCGTGTACCGGTGCAAAATGCCGTTGAGGTATGAGCGTAGTTCATCGAGCTTCACCTCGATCTCTTGAAAACGTTTGATGTTTATTTCAGGGTGGTCCCAGGCGTCTTCCACGAGGCTGTACCGGAAGATTTTCATGGCCCAGTCGGCCATCTCGATACCCTGGTTCCATAACACGTGTTTCACGCGAGCTAGGTTCTGCGAATGACGGGAGAGATAGCGACTGAAATCCGCACGATGCGGCAAATACAACAGTTCGCGCGCAATCTTCTCGAGCCTCCGCCGTACATGGAACCAATCCAGCCGGTGGCGGCAGTTCTTGCCGAACCAGCCGACGACTCCACGCAGTCCGTCTTCGCCATCTGACAACAAAGTGAGTTTCGTCTCGGGACTGCGGCCACACCGGCGGAGAACGGCTTGGATTTTCTGTTTCGTCCGCGCGTCGAGGTTCCGGGACAATCGCAAAGGTGTGGCCTCGACCTCGCTCCCGCTCCACTCGCCCAGTGAGAATTTCGAATGGCCGGCCGCCAGCCTGGTCAGGCTTTGCTTTGACAAAAGCACCGTCGATGCCCACCGTGAGATGTTTGGCCGGCTCGGCAACCGGCGTTGGGTAGTCGACTTCGCCAACCAGCTCGCCCTCGATTCTCTTGCCCGCAATGAGCATACGGTTCCGGGTGGTCATAGCCGACAATCCGCCAGTTGCCGGGAGGAATTTCTGCAGCATGGCTGCGGCCCGAGAGTATGGCAGTTCGGCCGACAACTCGGCTTGCAGATGGCAAAGCTCGGGCAGAACGCGTTCTGGCAATAGTTCGGTGAGAGGTGAATATGTGCCGGCCCAGTCGCATGCCCGGCAGCGCTCGAATCGAGGAGCTCTCAGAACGACCGTGCCAAAAACGCTGTCCAGCCGCTTCTCCCGATAATCCTTCACCCTTAGTGGAGCCCGGCACGAAGGACAGCCCCGCTCGGCCAGATCATGGCTCAACGATGTTTACGGCACGTAATCAATACCACTTACGGGTCATGTTCTTCTAGGGGCTTAACACATAAGGATTAACTCATCGCCCTATCATATCTTAACAGCTTAAGAGGTGGCTTCCCAAGGCAACATGGCCGACTTAAATGACCGACAAGCCCACTATCGTTTTAGCTGATGACAATGCCGGAATTCTGGAGGTGCTAGCAAAATTGCTGCGGCCCTGTTTCAGAATTGTTGCCCAATGCAAGGACGGCGATGCAGCATTCAAAGCCATCAAGGAGTTTAGTCCTAGACTAGGGATCCTCGATATTGCTATGCCGAAGATCAACGGGCTAGAGGTAGGGAGGCAGTTGATGGCGGTGCACAGCTCTACAAAGATCGTCTTTGTCACACTAGAGTCAGACAAAGAATTTATCGACGAGGCGCGCCGCTGTGGACACGGATATGTGTTCAAGATGCGGGTCTACTCTGATCTTCTTCCTGCCCTTGAGGCTGCTCTACGAGGTGAGTTCTTCACGAGTGACTTTGCGAAGTTACGCCGCTGATGCGATTAGACAAGTGAACTGACCTCCACTGCGGCTCTTCCTACTCTACGCGCTCCAGGTAGATTCACAATACGGGGTAAACCCAACAACATTTGTGTCGCCAGCCGCAAAGTAGCCTCTTAAGGAAGACACCTCACGATGCACCACGCACGACTCGGGGCGTGTGGTCTGCTACTCCTTCACTGTCTGGGACTTTCACCCGTTACTCCCTGCCGGTCTCCCGGCGCACTAGCGTACATATGTCGCACTGCACTTAAATCCCGGATTTTGAGTTGGAGGGGCACTTTATGCACTTAAATCCCCGACAACGATCGCTTAACTGCGCTTAAATCCCGGACAGAACGTGTACCGTTACCGTTCGAATCCCCAATAAAAACGCGGTGCCGATGGCGAATTCGCATGAATGAGCATGAATCCGCCTGACACCACCATAGCGCAAAACACGCCCTCAAATGGTAACGGGAAAGGCTTATTTCGAAATCAATCGGTAACGTGGCGGAGAAGATTCGCAACGTGCATTCGACGCCTCCAGGCGTAATACGACCATCCGGAAGCGCTTTCGGCTCCATTTCCTATTCGAGCGAACGAACGCTCTTGGTCTCACGAGGAACCCAAGCTTCGACGATCCATTAAGCGGAAGCCTGACGATATTGCTTCCGGCTCATCGGACATGCCGGGCTGATCTGCATCAGCGGCCCTCAATCGCGCGAAGGTCTACATCGTTCTCTCTCGCGAACTGCTTGATTGCCTCCATCTGTGCTGCGTTGCGGCCTGTGGTCTCACGCATGCTCGCGTATACCGTGTGACCAGCCGTTGCAAGGGCGCGTGCTGTGAGGGCGCCAAAGCCACTCGAAGCTCCTGTAATGACGATGATGTTCTTCATTACGACTCTCCTGTAAAGTTCTGTGAACCTGCGTGAATCTATGGGACTCGTGCGAGCATTCCGTGCGTCTTATGCGAAGCCGCCATTTGCGCGAAGCACCTGAGCGTTGATCCATCCGCCATCGGGACCGGCGAGAAAGGAGACGACGCTTGCGATATCTTCCGGCTGGCCGAGGCGCTCAAGCGGCGCCATGCTGCCGATCTGCTTGATCTGCTCGTCCGTCTTGCCATCCAGGAAGAGCTCCGTTCCTACCGGTCCAGGCGCGATGACGTTCACCGTAATCTTGTGTCCGCGAAGCTCGTTGGCGAGGACATGGACGAGGCCTTCGACACCTGCCTTGGAAGCGATGTAGGGGCCGTAGGTGGGGAAATTCTTGGCGAGGACGCTGCTGGAGAAAGCGATGATGCGACCACCCTCTGCGACGTGCTGCGCCGCCTGCGAGAGGACAAGGAAAGTTCCACGCAGGTTGGTTGCGATGACCTTGTCGAAGGTCTCGACGTCTCCCTTGGCGATGGGCGAGAGCGGTATGATGCCTGCGTTGTTGACGACGACATCGATCTGTCCGAAGACCTTGAGGGTCTTCTCGAAGAGTTGCTTGACGTCTTCGGGGTTGGCCACGTCGGCCTGGATGGCGATGGCACGACCGCCAGCACTGGTGATCTCGTTGACGACCTCTTCTGCCTTGGCGGCGTTGCCAGCGTAGTTGACGACGACACCGAATCCGTCGGCTGCGAGGCGAAGAGCGATGGCATGTCCGATGCCGCGGGATGCGCCGGTAACGATAGCTGTCTTTCTCATGATGGTTCTCCTTTTGGACGGCTTCTTCGAACTCGAAGTCCGTCGCTAAAAAGAGATTGAACCTGACAACGTCATACGTCCAATGCATAGTACTAATATTGATTATGCGTGTAACGCAGCTACGTCAGGCGGACCTGAATCTTCTTGTTGTCTTCTCGGTGCTTGCCGAAGAGCGCAATGTATCCCGTGCTGCCAAGCGATTGCTATTGAGTCAACCAGCGGTGAGCCGATCTCTACAGCGGATGCGGGATACGTTTCACGATGATCTGCTGGTCCGGACAGCAAAGGGTTATGAGCCAACACCACAAGGCGAACGCGTGCTGCAAGAGCTTGAGGTCATGCTGCCGAGGCTGGACCGTCTGATCGCTGGTTCGACATTCGACCCGAAGACAGAGCATTGTTCCTTTCGGATTGCAGCGACAGACAACGCGACCTCGATCATCGCTCCCATTCTGTGTCGCGAGGTTCTGCCGTCTGCTAAGCAGGTGCGGTTTAGCTTCGCAAGCTGGAGAGGGGATGTTTTCGAGGATTTGAGCCACGGTCGACTGGACCTCGCCTTGATTGGCGATGAAGGTCATGTGCCGTCACCCTTACTGACCGAGGTCATCTACGAGGAAGAGCTTGTTTGTATTGTGGCGGCAGAGGCACCCTATCAGCATCAACTCACGCTTAAGCAGTATCTCGCGGCCGAGCATATTGGCGTCGATGTAGTGGAAGGTTCGCAACATATACCGGAGAAACGCCTGGCAGCATATGGCCATCGTCGTCGGACCGTGATCACGCTACCGTATTTCGGCGCGGCTACCCGGTGTATTCCAAGAACGAATCTGATTCTGACGGCCCCGCAACGATTCGCGAGAGTCGAAGCTGACAGCCGCAAGATCAAAGTTCTGAGGGCTCCCGCGGAACTGACTGGTTTCAAGTATCTGATGATCTGGCATCCCAGGGTGAACACAGATGCCGCGCATGCATGGCTCCGCGGCGAGATCAGGAGAATCGGAAAGACGATAAGTTCGTGAGTCTCGTTGCGTCTACAGTCGGGAGCAATCGATGCATCCAAAATGGCGCAGACGGCCACTGATAAGAAGAACTCGAATCTCTGTAGTGAGGACAAGGGCGGGACTCATTGAGAATCGTGCCTTACTGGTCAATACAAGCGCGTTTTCTCAGTACTAATTTCAGAGCGCCCGCAACCGTTGAACCCGCCCAGGTGCGCACAGGCGTGAATTGAATATTTGCATGAGGTCCCACGTGATACGTGTGATCGGCACTTGGGGACGTTCCATCTCGCATCTGCCAGGGCACTCCGAGCTCTACCTGATCATCCCCTTCAAAGATTGGCCTCAGCAGTAGCGCGATCAAGCCTTCTGACTTGAAGGCACGTTGGTAACGGGACGTCGGCTTGCGTCTAGTGATCCGTCCAACCGAAGCCTGAATTGGCGAGAACAGGCCTGGCAACCATGGCATATAACCTCAAGCGCCTGGCAAAGGTAGCCGGCTAGCTATTCGCTGGATAAAGTGCAAGTCGTGACCTCGACGGCGTTGTTGACTGACTAGACGCTTACCTATACCCTATCTGTATGCCCAGGCCGAGAAGCGAAGACAAGCGAAGCGCCATCATCGCAGCCGCGACTCGCATTATCGTGACGCAAGGACTAAGTGCACCAACGGCAGGCATCGCCAAAGAGGCTGGCGTTGCCAACGGTTCACTGTTCACCTACTTCGAGACAAAGTCCGACCTCTTCAACGCGCTCTACCTTGAACTGAAGCTCGAAATGGCCTCCGCTGCCATGAAGGACCTTCGGGGAGGTGGCGACCTCCGGGAGCAGTTCTTTCACATCTGGCAAAACTGGATGGATTGGGCGCTATCCTTTCCCGAAAAGCGGAGAGCCCTAGCTCAGCTTGGCGTGTCCGACGAAATCACACCTGCTACCCGGACCACGGCTAATAAAGGGATGGCACAGGTCGCGGAACTACTGGAACGGGTTCGTGCCATCGGTCCGATGCGCAAAGCCCCGATGGGTTTCGTTCTCACGCTCATGAGCTCAGTGGCAGAAGCAACCATAGATTTCATGGCCCAGGACCCGACGAACGCCAAGAAGCATTGCAAGATCGGTTTCGACGCGTTGTGGCGAATGGTGACCTGATTTTCTGGCCTTGTACATGACTGACTAGACAGACAAGAAAGAGGAGAGAAATGGCGACGCAGGCTTCCAGCAACAATCACCCAGACCGCAAGGCGTATATCATCACGGGCCCGACCTCGGGCATCGGTCTCAGCACGGCAATCGCGTTGGCCAAGTACGGCGTGGTCGTCCTGGTCGGCCGCGACAGGGGAAAGCTCGACGAGGTGCAGAAAGCGATCGAGCACACGGGCCAGCACGCGGTGTCTGTCGTGTGCGACTTGTCGGATCTTGCGAACGTGCGGCGCGCGGCTGCGGAGATTGTCGCGCTCGATCTCCCGATTGTCGGCCTGCTCAACAACGCGGGCATCATGCAAATGTACGCTACGAAGAACTCGCTGGGCTGGGATATGACGTTCGCAACGAACCACCTCGGCCCGTTTGCGCTGACCGAGGCCCTCATCCCGCATCTTTCCGACGGCACGACCGTGGTCTTCATCTGTTCTGGTGTCGAAGATCCCGAGCGCAAGCCCGCCAAGATCGCGGGCTTCCGCGGCGGTCGGTATATCTCTGCGGAAGCGAGTGCGCGCGGCGAGTGGAAGCCCGGCGGCTCCACGATGCCGGGGGCGGACGCATACGCCACCTCGAAACAGTGCAACCTCGCTACGGTCATGGAGTTTGCACGTGAGACTCCGCGGTTGCGCTTCAATGCGGTCGAACCGGGATTCACTCCGGCCACCGGCCTCGGACGCGATGCCAACGTCTTCCTGCGCTTCTTGGGGAAATACGTCCTCTCGCTGCTCGCTCCGTTCATCAAGTACTGGAGCACCCCAAAGCAAGCCGCACGTGTGATTACACAGATTCTGCTCAATGAGCCAGGTAAGACCGGCGTTTACTACGACGATGAAGGCCAGCCAATGCAGGCTTCCACACTCGTGGGCGACCCGAGGTTCACGACCAGGGTTGTCGCTGAGACGCGCTCCCTGCTGGCCACAGCTGCCGCCTAAGTCAAGGTCGATCAACGGCGTTACCGGCCGGAGACCAACACACAACCACCAAACAAAAAAAAGGAGCGCTAAGAGATGTCAGAACAGAACAAGCAATTAGAGTCGCGGAGAATAGCCATCGCGACAGGAGGCAGCCGCGGCATAGGCCGTAACACAGTGGTGAGTCTTGCGAAACGACATGTCGACAGCATCTTCACCTTCAACACACATAGCGAAAATGCGGAAGCCGTGATCGCAGAGGCAAAAGCAGCTGGGGCACAAGCGATTGCTCTGAAGCTCGATGCCGGAGAAATCGCATCGTTCGATACCATGGAGGCTCGCACAAAACAGTTCCGATATAACCTCTGACTTCGAGTTCTGCCGCTGAAACAACTCCAGGAATTGGGAAAACGCGAATCGCAGCTCCGGAGGAGTAGCCGCGTCACCGAATGGTACGCTCAGGCTGAGCAAAAACATCACTTCATACAGTGCGGGTGAAGACGCGGCGAACTCCAGATATGTGGCCGCGACCGATTCGACCGTACTTCTACGCTTAACCCGTTTCCGTGCCTTCTCCAAAGCCAGGCCCAACTCCGGGAAACCCTCGACAGCAACCGCGGCGAGAATCCCTCGCGGCTGCCAAAGTGAGCGTACAAAACGGGTTGGCTGTATGAGATTTCGTCGGATAGCCGCCGAACGGTTACGTTGGACCACTCTTCAAGCTCTGCGATCCGTCGGGCGGCGCTGATAATCTGTGCCCGGCGGGCCTGTCTGTCACGCAGTTTTCGTTCCGCAATTCGGTTCGCTGCCAGCTTCGTTTCCATCGATAGGAAGTATAGCGCCGCTAGGACTGTCGCTTGGCGGACGGTCGAAACTTTTCCGAATGCGTCGCATCATATATAGCGTTGCTAGATTGCCTAACGAGGAGATGTTTTATGCATAACGCTATTCCGCTCATCGTGGCGGCTCTCATAGCCGTGGGGATCTTTGCTATCGGTTGTTTCTACCTTGTATCTCCTGAACGAATCTTAGGAACATTTGGTCTAAAGCCGCCTGCATCCGATGCTGACACTCGTGCCTGGCTACGTCCTAAAGGAATTCGGGACGTCGTAGCTGGATTGGTCGTGCTGACCATGATGCTGACCGCGGACACGCGGTTGGTAGGCATAGCTCTACTCGTTGAGGCCGTCATCCCTTTTGGCGACATGTCAATCATTCTGGGGTCGGGCGGGTCGAAGTCGCGAGCATTCTCCGTTCATGGCGTAACCTGTGCGGTGATGCTTGTCGTCGGCCTCTTGTTGATCCATGTCATTTGAGCCATTCATGGGCTATCGGCCCAACAGTACAGCGGTCCAGATGCGAAGCATCGATATATGGCGCGTGAAGGATGGGAAGCTGATCGAGCATTGGGACAAACTCAATCTGCTGGACGTATTCATGCGCCGCCACGGTCTGACGCCAGCGCCGCCTCCGCCTCGCGCGTAGTATCTGGAGCTGCGTCACAGCGACCGTACCTGAGTTAGTGGTCTTGACCAAGGAAGGAGCTTAGACCGATGAATGAAGCCAAGATGAGGGTAGATGCTATGGCCGGTTTCGCCGCACCGCCTTTTCATCCGATTCTTACTGATGCCGGTGGTGGGCCCACCTTCACGATGCTCGGGACCACAATGCGTTTGATCGCCACCGCCGCCGGTACCGGGGGACGGTATACAGTGATCGAGCAGGTTACGCCCCCTGGTTGGGGTCCACCGCGTCACATCCATTCAGGTGAGGACGAGATATTTTATATTCTTGACGGTAGCTACGAGTTGCATGTCGGAGATGAGCGCCGGACCGTTTCCGCTGGTGCCTCCGCGATCTTGCCCCGCAACATTCCACACGGCTTTCGCAATGTGGCGTCCACGCCCAGCCGTTTGGTATTCGTTATCACTCCCGGCGGACTAGAGGAGTACTTCTTGGCGGTGGCAAAATGTTCGCCAGCCCCTCGGTCTGACCCTGCTACCGCCAGGAGCTTAACCAGAGTTAAAGCTTATCAGGGCGTAATACAAGCAACTGGGCGGGTGATCGAGCATTGGGACGAGCTCAATCTACTGGAAGTATTCCAGCAAATCGGCGCGGCGACAGTTAGAAAGGCGGAGGAACTATGAACCATTGGATGTGGCTGTTGTCTCTAGTTGGCATTCTAAGCACAGCAGTTGTGTTTGGCACGGACATGTTCTTTTTGACTATCGGCCGTGCCGCTCTCAGAATGGCTTCACCATCTGCTGGAACCGAAATCATGGGTTTTTTCACTTGTTCGCCGACGCGCGGATGCCGATCTGGGGCGTCTCGGCGATCTTGTCCAACCTCTTGCTGGTCGTATTAAGCAGGAGTGGGCAGCGCTGGTTCTATCTCGCATCGCTCCTAATGCTGATTCTGTTCGTCATTCTCTACAATCTCTTGTCAAAACCAATTAATCGGATTCAAACCGAAGCGGCAAAAACCGGAGAAAGACTCGACAACGGTCGAGAGCTACAGGCGTCGTGGGATAGGGTGTTATTGATCCGTGTTCCGCTGCTCGTTGTGTCCCTGCTTGCCCAGTGCTTCGTGTTGCTATTCGCTTCGGCGTAAATGTGGCTGGTGCGCTCCCCTTTGAAGAGTCAGGAGCCATCCGAGGGTTGGACGGAGGCTTCCATATCGTGCTTGTACTCGGCCTCTTGTTGATCCATGCCATTTGAGAGAAATGCCTCTGACCGTTCTTGTCGACGGTGAGAACCGGATCGCAATCAGCCATGCTGGAGATGGCGATCCATTGCTCTTCGAAAACGGCATCAACGCGCTCCTCGCCGAATAGGTGAGCGTGCAGCTTATTTTGCCCACAGGTGCGAATTCGTCCCGATATGTCGGCTTCTCTGAAGTCATCAATTGTCTCAACGAATGTATCGGCGGAGATAACCGGCCAACCATGCAAAACTGGCTGCTTGCGGAAACCCCTGATCTGGCGCGGAGTTCAGAGGTGTTTTATTATTTTTCAGCTGGGTTTCTTACCGTTTGGCAAGGTCAGCCCAGCACGCAATAACGGACTGATCAGTAGCGGCGGCAGACTGGAACTCATTTGGACAGAGCATCGGGCCTCCAGGAGCCGGGCTCGGCGCAAAAGCCACACCTGTAGCGGAGATCGCAACTCAAGTAACCCAGAGCTTTGGAACGGCCAATGATTATCTCGGCCAACCTAGAGCAACATCGCCTGCGACGAGCGCAATATTTTACACACCATCAGAACGGGAAGCGATTGGTCGGTTATGGCGATTTAGCGCCAATTGAGAGCTGGGGCGACGGTAGTCAGAATTGCCTCCAGAACATGCGCATTGTAGGCAACACCCAGTTGGTTTGGAACTGTCAATAATAGCGTGTCAGCATCCGCGATCGCCTCGTCTTTTCTAAGCTGCTCAATCAGGACATCCGGCTCAGCAGCATAGCCACGGCCGAAGATCGCGCGTGTGGTTTCGTCCAGGAAGCCGATCTTGTCCTCTTCCTGACCGCCGCGTCCGAAATAGGCACGATCACGATCGTCGATCAACGGGAAAATACTGCGGCTGACGGAGATGCGCGGAGTGCGGGCGTGGCCAGCCTTCTTCCAGGCTGCGCGGAAGGAGCGGATCTGCGCGGCTTGCTGTATGTGGAGCGGTTCGCCGGTCTCGTCGAACTTGAGCGTTGAGGTCTGCAGGTTCATTCCGAGCTTCGCGGCCCATGCAGCAGTCGAGTTGGAAGCGGACCCCCACCAGATCCGATCACGCAATCCATCGGAGTACGGCTCAAGGCGCAGCAGCCCCGGCGGGTTGGGAAACATCGGACGCGGGTTAGGCCGCGCGAAGCCCTTCCCGCGTAGCAACTCGAGAAATTCTTCGGCGTGTCGCCGTCCCATGTCTGCATCATTCTCGCCCTCAATCGGGCGATGGCCAAAATAGCGCCACCCATCGATCACCTGCTCGGGAGAACCGCGACTGATACCCAACTGCAGGCGCCCGCCGGCGATAAGATCCGCAGCGCCAGCATCCTCCGCCATGTAGTGAGGGTTTTCATACCGCATGTCGATCACGGCGGTGCCAATCTCAATCCGTCGGGTCTTTGTACCGACCGCCGCAAGCAGTGGGAACGGTGATGCGAGTTGCCGCGCGAAGTGATGGACACGGAAGTAGGCTCCGTCCATTCCCAGGCGCTCGGCCTCCACGGCGAGGTCAATGGACTGCTGGAGCGCATCGGCTGCCGACTGAGTTTGTGACTGTGGTGAAGGTGTCCAATGACCGAATGAGAGGAAGCCAATTTTCTTCATGCAAGATAAGTCTACTGTTCTGATTCGACTCGTACGCAATTTCTCGGTAAAGCTAGCATCCGTACAGTCGCGCTCTTGTCAATCCAAGTGCGTTTTTGAGGGCTTATTTTTGGCGGCGCGGGAGCGGCGAATAAGACCTGCAGACTGGCCATTCACGCTTGGCTGGAGAGCGATGCCGCCAAGCCGAAGGCAGAGGTAACGGTCCTTGCAAAAAATGCGATACTCAGGTGAAAGCCAACGCAGATCGAGATTGAAGAAATGGATACACCCAGCGAGCTCAACGAGGTCGTTCTTCCGCAGACTGTGGTCGGTCCGCTGACGCGGTCGGCGATCTTTCTGGTGCTGTGCATCCGCCAGGACGAGGATGCTTACGCGCGTCTGCGCGCCTTTTGTGCGGGTCTCTCCGGGCTGATTCGCGCGGTGGAGTTTCGCGACGTAGAGGCCGGCCTTACCTGCGTCGCCGGATTCGGGTCGGATGCCTGGGACAAGCTCTTCGGAGCGCCTCGTCCCGCCGAGCTTCATCCGTTTCAGGAGATTCGCTCCGGCGAGACGCCACGCCGTCTCCACGCCGGGCGACATTCTCTTTCACATTCGCGCCAAACGCATGGACCTGTGCTTCGAACTGGCCACGCAGATCATGGATAGCATCGGGGATGTGGTCTCCGTGGCCGACGAGGTGCACGGCTTCCGCTATTTCGACGATCGCGATGTGATGGGCTTCGTCGACGGCACGGAGAATCCGCGAGGAGATGCGGCGCGCGAGGCGGCGATCGTCGGCAGCGAAGACCCGGCCTTTGCAGGCGGCAGCTACGTCATCGTGCAGAAGTACCTTCACGACCTGAAGGCGTGGAACGCGCTTCCGGTCGAGATGCAGGAACGGATCATCGGCCGCCGCAAGCTCTCGGACGTGGAACTGAGCGACGCGGACAAGCCCGCATACGCGCACAATGCGCTCACCAACATTGAGGAGAATGGACGCCAGCTGCAGATCCTGCGGGACAACATGCCTTTCGGGCGTCCGGGCCACGGCGAATTCGGAACCTACTTCATCGGCTACAGCCGCACGCCGCGGATCACCGAGACCATGCTGGAGAACATGTTCGTCGGCCACCCGCCCGGCAACTACGACCGGCTGCTCGACTTCAGCCATCCCGGTGACGGGCAGCCTGTTCTTCGTGCCGACCGGCGACGTTTCTCGACAACGTCACTGCCGACGCGCCGGATCGCAGCGGAAGATGCAGAAGCGCCATCCGCCGAGCCGCTTCCGCCCGCACCTTTACCCGCGCCCGCTGGCCGTGCGCGACACATCACTCAGAATAGGATCACTGAAGGGAGAGAAGGATGAATAACCTCCATCGGGAGCTGGCGCCCATCTCTGACGCGGCATGGGCGCAGATCGAAGAAGAGACGACGAGAACGCTGAAGCGGTATCTGGCCGGCCGGCGCGTCGTGGATGTTCCTTCGCCGGGAGGAATCGCTTTGCCCGGAGTTGGGACCGGGCACCTGAAGCCGATCTCCGCTCCCGCGGAGGGCATCCTCGCGAGACAGCGCGAGGTGAAGCCGCTGGTCGAGTTGCGGGTTCCGTTTGAGCTGTCGCGCCAGACGATCGACGATGTGGAGCGCGGTTCCGACGACTCCGACTGGCAGCCTGCGAAAGACGCCGCGAAGAAGCTGGCCTTTGCCGAAGATCGGGCCATCTTCAACGGATACCCTGAAGCGGATATCCAGGGTATCCGGGAAAGCACCAGCAATCCCATCGAGACGCTGCCCGCGGATGTGCGGGATTATCCGGATGCGGTTGCGCACGCGCTGAGCCAGTTGCGGCTCGTGGGCGTCAACGGGCCCTACTCGGTTTTGCTGGGAGCCGACGAATACACGGCGCTCGCCGAAACCCGCGATCACGGATATCCCGTGCTCGAACACGTGAAGCGCATCGTGGACGGCAACCTGATCTGGGCGCCGGCGATTGAAGGCGCATTCGTTGTGACCACGCGAGGCGGCGACTTCGAGCTCAACATCGGACAGGATGTTTCGATCGGCTATCTCAGCCATACCGATTCCGCCGTGCAACTGTATCTTCAGGAGACGTTCGTCTTCCGGGTGCTCACCAGCGAAGCCGCCGTTGCGTTGTCGCCGTCACAGAAATCTTCCTGACAAACTCGTCGGCAAAGCGCAGGGAGCAGAAAACCACGACACCCGTCTTGCGGAATCCTCGGATCAGTTTCTTGAGCGGCGACAAATCGCCTGGCAAAAGCCGGATGTCGCGCTGCACTCAAATCACGGATATCGACGCTATATTTTTCAACGATTTTCCCTGATTTAACTACAATCTCATTGCACCTAAATCGCAGCCGTCATCCCGGCCTAGGATGCCTCCGTCGGGCAACCCGCCACGATGCGCTTTGCTTCTTACAACCGGCCATGCACCGCCATAAAGGCCATAATGTCATCAACCGTTATGACCCTCATTGGCGATCGTTGTAAGCGGATAACCTCGAATCCATGGTGAAATCATGCACAATCGCGCGAACCAATCCTCCTTCGCGATTTACAAAGGGCAGCAAGCCCGGATTTCGCGCCGCCGCCTCTACCCGATCACGCTCTTCTACGGCTTGTATTCCGCCATAGTGGCGATTCTTGTTTACCGCTCGCCGCATTCGAAGCTGGGAATCCTCTTCTTTTTGCTCGGGATTGCGGTCTGGACGCTTGTGGAGTATCTATTCCACCGTTACGTCCTGCACGGGCGTTTTCCGCCGGGGAAAGGCTTGATCAGACGCTTTATGCACGAGCGTCTGGACCCTCTGCATTGGGAACATCACGAGCGGCCTTTCGACGGCGCTCATATCAGCGGCCAATTGAGCGACCTGATCCCGCTTTTTGTCATCACCGCGCCGCTGAGTTTCATCTTTCCGGTTTATACGACGCCGATATTGCTGTGCGGCACCATTCAAGCCTATGTGGCTGAAGAGTGGTTACATTCCGCATTTCATTTCTGCAATTTCAAGAATCCTCTGTTTCGGTCGCTTAAGCGATACCACTTGTACCACCACAGTCCAAGCGGAATAGAGCGGGGATATGGAATCAGCAACCGATTTTGGGACATCGTCTTCAAGACCCAGTTCCCTCCGGCTGTTCAACGGGCCTTGTTCCGGCGAACCCATGCGCCCGTCTCGAAATGATCAGGTTTGAGCCAGGGAGGCCCTGAAGTGGATCGACCCGCATATTGCCTCATTACAGGCGCTTCCCGAGGGCTCGGCAAACACTTCGCGCACGCGCTCGCCGCGCGCAAGCGAAACCTGGTGCTGGTCGCCAGGTCTCTCGATCAGCTCGAATCTCTCGCCAATGAGTTAGGGGCATTGCACGCCGTTCAGGCCCAACCGCTTGGATTCGACTTGTCGGGTCCTCTGGCAGGCCAGCGGCTGGCGGAGGAATTGCGCGAGCGTGACCTTTCCATCGATCTGCTGGTCAACAACGCAGGCTTTGGCGTGCGAGGAGAGTTTTGGAAGCTTTCCCTCGATTATCAGCTTGAAATGCTCCGTTTGCACCATGCGGGATTGGTTGAGCTAACGTTCCACTTGCTGCCTTCCATGATTGCCGAGCGCCGCGGCGGGATCATCAATGTTTCTTCCACGGCGGCGTTCCAGCCAATCCCTTACGCCGCCGCTTATGCCGCAAGCAAGGCCTTCGCGACCAGCTTCTCGCTGGCGCTGGCCGAGGAATTGCGGCCCTATGGCGTCACCGTGGTGACGGTTTGCCCGGGGCGCCTCCGTCCTGACTCCCCCATCGACAATGGCACAAAGCAGCGGCGCACGCTCATGGGCGTCGAGCAAAGCCGGGAACAGGTGGTTACGGAGGCATTGAAAGCCCTCGATAGCAATGGCGGCCTTGTCATACCCGGCGTGATCAACAAGTCCGTGGCTTTCGCGGAGCGCCTGATTCCGCGCAGCGTCATAACAAAGCTCGTGGCCAGACTATCGCGGCCTGCCCCGGCCAGTTGATTGACTATTTCCCTTCCCGGGGGCGCGTGGCCTCCCTTTGTCACAAAGCCGAGGGGTGCCCCACGTTCGCACCAGCGAACGTGGGACGAATCAAGCCTGTTTCCGATTTGTGTTCTGACATCTCGACCTCCAATAGCAACGGGGGCTTGACTAAATCGGTCCTGATTGGCCAACGGTTCCGGCGCGCCGCACTTGTAACTCAGCAAAGACAGCTCGGTCCAAGCGTTGAAAAAAACCTTATGTAGACCCACGTACGCTGGTGCGAACCTTGATGGGATAAGGAAAAAGGCTTCAGCGATCCGGTAGAGTTTTTGAAGGTTGTTGGGACCCGAAAACCCTGAGGACCAGGAGAAGCCTTATGAAGATTATAGGTTGTGATTTTCATCCGAGCTGGCAACAGGTAGCAATTTTTGAGAGCGAGACAGGAGAGATCGAGGAGCGCAAACTGAGTCACACAGACGGACAGGCGGAGCGGTTCTACCGCGAGCTGCTGGAGCCGGCCTTAATCGGGATCGAGACGTGTGGCAACAGCCAGTGGTTCATCGATCTGGTGCAGCGGTTGGGCCATGAGATCAAGGTAGGAGATGCGGCCAAGATCCGGGCCAGCTATGTGCGCAAGCAAAAGACGGACCGGCGGGATGCAGGCCATATTCTGAAGCTGCTGTTGGAGGAGCGATTTCCGCAGTTGTGGACGCCAAACGCGGCGAACCGGGATCAGCGGCAATTGCTCATCCACCGGCACAAGCTGGTGGAGATGCGGACGCGAGTGAAGAACAGTTTGCAGCACCTGGCGATGAACCGGGGGATGCAGCAGAAGAGCCGGCTGTGGACTTCGAAAGGTCTGGCGGAGTTCCAGCAGTTGGCTATGCCGGGCTGGGCGGGAGAGCGGCGGCAAGACCTGTTGCACTTGCTGCAAGAATTGGACAGCCAGATCGAGGAATTGGATAAAGCAGTGAAGCTGGCCGCCGGGCAAAATCCCCAAGCCAAGCTGCTGATGACTCAGCCTGGAGTAGGAGCAGTGACTGCCCTGGCCTTCGTGCTGACCATCGGGGAGGTGTCGCGCTTTGAAGGGAGCAAGCAACTGACCAGTTACCTGGGCTTAATTCCCAGCGAATACACCTCCGGGAACAAGCGCAGATTGGGGGCCATCAGCAAACAAGGCAACCGCTTTCTGCGCATGCTGCTGGTGGAGGCAGCGCAAACCGCTGTACGCCGAGATGAAGGTTTTCGCAAAGAGTATCAACACCGTTGCCATCGCCGGCCCAAGGGAGTGGCCAAGGTGGCGGCGGCACGGAAATTGGCTGTGCGACTCTACTGGATGCTACGCACCAAGGTTGGCTATCCGGAGATCGCTCATGTCGAGAGCAACCCGCGGGTGCCCCTGGGCGAAGCTTAGCCCGTAACTTTGATTGGGTGCTCTCGCATCCAGGTTGTTGGGCCTATGCAGAAGACGGCGCAAGCGCCTTGGAAAACGCCTCCGGCGTTTCCCACTTCCGCACAGGCCCGGCGGCGGCTGGATGTCCGCATAGAAACATCATGGATCGTAGTTGCGGTCGTATCGATGGTTGGGTGGAGCGATCTTACCCGTTGGTGATGCAGCGGTGATATCCCAGAGTTTCGGTCCCAACAACCTTCTCTGGCTATACCAAGCGCTGCTCCGCACCGCTCAGGATATTTTTGTCCTTGACAAAACCTTTTTCCTTATCGAGGGGCACCCATGTTCTTCATGCCGTCCGAGACCTGGGCCACCCGCCCAGGCGTGCCTTTGAAGCCAGATCTCGAAAGTGCTTCTGATGCCGATTGGGAGAGTGCGAGCAAGCGGGCCCGTGGCACGGACCAAGGCTTGTCATGTCCTGCCAGACGTCGTGGAATTCGACTGGTAAAGGAATTTTTCTACCGGTTAAGGAACAGGGTTTCTACTCGTTAAGGAATAGAAAACACCTGGCCCGCCGACTTTCTACAGGTAAAGGAATAACGACATTCGGTTTATGGGGAGCCAGCTGATGGGCTGGTAGGTGTTTCCGATGAAGCAGCTGCTGGACCGACTGTCGGTTCATGGGGCTAGAAGTGTCGTTTTCAGAATTATTTGGGTTCTGGCGCATATTTGGTGATACTGCTCAATTTCGACGGGAGCCGCTATTCTGTTGGTAATTTCAGGAACTTTAGGAGGTCGCCGGATCACTGCTCCGGCGCCTAGTGGTGAGGCTCGTCTCTTTTCTGTCCTTTTCAGTTCCCTTTCACCAAATGTGCGCCAGAGCCCAAATAGAGTTTGAAACAACAGCGCAGCGGTTGGTGATAAACTCGGCACTCGAATGACTACCACGCGACGATCCTTCATCGCCATGACAGCCGCCGCGGCGGCAGGCGCTTCCAGATTGGGCGCCGCCGGGACTCCCGTCCTCTTAGGTGGACCCATTTTTCTCGAATCCGACGATCCGGCTGCCCTGGCCCGCGAGCATCGGCGTCTGGGCTATAGTGCCGCATATTGTCCACAGATCGCCACGCTAAAGGATCCGGACCTCATCCGCGCCATCCAGAAAGCCTACGCAGCGGAGAACGTCTGCATTGCCGAGGTAGGAGCCTGGAAGAATATGCTCGATCCGGACGCGGAGAAGCGCCGGCAGAATCTGGAATATGTGGTCGACCGTTGCGCCCTGGCCGAAGCCGTCGGTGCGCGCTGCTGCGTGGATATTGCGGGATCATACAATCCCGACTCCTGGTACGGCCCGAATCCGAAGAATCTCTCCAAGGAGTTCTTTGACGCCACAGTGGCCAATTGCCGCCACGTTATCGACTCGGTCAAGCCGACCCGGACTCGCTTCACCATTGAGATGATGGGTTGGAGCATCCCCGACGGTCCGGATTCCTACCTCGAACTGATTCGCGCCGTCGACCGCAAAGCATTCGGCGTCCATCTGGACGTTTGCAACGGTATCAATTCTCCGCGACGCTTTTACGAGAACACCGCCTACATCGACGAATGCTTTTCGAAGCTCGGCCCGTGGATTGTCTCATGCCACGCGAAGGATCTGAAATGGGTCATCGAGCTGAACGTGCATTTCCTCGAAGTGATTCCTGGCCGCGGCCAGATCGACTACAAGACCTATCTGCAAGACCTCTCAAAACTCAAGTTTGAGACTCCCCTCATGTTGGAGCATCTGGCAACCGCCGCGGAGTATGACGAAGGCCGCGAGTACATCCGTCGGGTCGGTAACGCGGTCGGCGTCACATTTGCGCAGGTCGATCATTGACCTGGCTATGGCTCCAGCTTCACCGGTAAAAAAATAGATAATTATTCAATTCTTCAAGGTGAGTCCATGATGAAGCTGTCACTAAGAGCATGCTCGATACTCGCTGTCGCCCTTTCGGTAGGGAGCGCGCATTCGCAACAAAAAGTGGCCATTGTCTATGACCATGCAATTCCGCAATTACAGTTTGGCGTGCAGGAGTTCGAGAATGCATTCAAGGTGGCTCATCTGCAATATTCGGCCACTCCGGAAGGCGCGCTCGTGGTTACGTTTTCCCTCGAACAAGACATTAGAGGCGCAGGCCTATCGCATTACACAGGTCGATAAGGCGATCGACGTCAGGGGAGGCGACGCAAGGGGATTGATGTATGCGGGGCTGACTCTCGCGGATAACCTGGAGGCGGGGAAGGACCTGCTCAAGACCGGGACGGTCGAAGGCAAGCCCTACATGCCTTACCGGGGGATCAAATTCAATATTCCGCTGGATGCGCGCACGCCAAGTTATGACGACACCGGCGATGCCGCGCAGATGAATATTGAAACCATGTGGGACTTCGATTTCTGGAAGAACTACCTCGACAATATGGCGCGTTATCGCTATAACCTGCTTACCTTATGGAACCTTCATCCCTATCCTTCGATGGTCAAGGTTCCCGGTTACGAGGATGTAGCGCTGAACGACGTGGCCGTGTATACCGGTGTTGTCGACGCTAAGACGGACATGCGCTGGAGGAAGGAGGGCATTCAGGATCCCGCTCATCTGCGCATCGTAAAGAGAATGACGATCGACGAGAAGATCGCCTTCTGGAAGAAGGTGTTTCAGTATGCCGACGATCGCGGCATCGATATTCACTTCTATCACCTGGAACGTCTTCGTGAATGGCGCTGAGGGCAAGCATGGCATAGAAGCTCGTCAGGATTCGCCGGAGACGATCGACTACCTACGCAAGAGCGTGAAGCAGTTCATGCTGACCTATCCGACCGTGAAAGGGATTGGGGTAACCGCCGGAGAGAACTCCAATAACAATATAAAAGGCGAGTACTCCATTGAAAATTTCATATGGAACACCTACGGCAAAGGAGTCATGGACGCCAAGGCGATCAACCCCAAGATCGATTGCACCTTTATCTTCAGGCAGCATCAAAGCGACATGAACCTGATACAGAATGCCTTTAAAGACTATAACGGCCGGTTCGATACCGAGTTCAAATATTCAAGGGCGCGGATGTTCAGCAGCGAAAGGCCCACCTGGTTCGACAAGATATACAGGGACGAAGTCGTAGAGCATAAAGTGAAGGTCTGGATGAATGTCCGGAACGATGATATGTTCACGTTCCGCTGGGGTAACCCGGGATATGCCAACAACTATATAAAGAATATGCCCAGAGACCTAGATGGCGGGCTATTTCTGGGGGCCGGATGGCTATATCTACGGGCGCGATTTTCACAGCAAGGACCGGACGGTTCCCAAGTACGAGATTGATAAGCAATGGTATCTGTTCATGATCTGGGGCATGGCCGGGTACAATCCCGATCTTACCGGAATCCTATTATGTCGAGAAGATCGCCGAGCATTTTCCGGGAGCGGACGCGAACGCTATCTATAAGACGTGGAATGCGACGGCCGATGTTGTTGCGTGGATCGACAAGATTCACTACGAGCAAAACGACGCGAGCTTTTTCCCTGAGGGAAGCTTCGATATTCGCCGCTTCCACGACCTAAACTCCTTCGCGCGCAAGGACTGCATGCCCGACCAGGGCGTTACTCAATCGGCGAGTTTACCAAGACGGGTAAAATTGCCGGCGAACTGACCCCTTTCGAAGTCGCGGACAAGTTGGAGACGGCAGCCAAAACGTTGCTGGCGGGCGCCTCGAACATCAGCGATCGTAGGCAACTCCGAGTTGAAGCAGACGCTCGGCGACTTCAAGGCCATGGGATATATGGCTGAGTATTATGCGCATAAGATCAGGGCGGCCACCTATGTTTCGCTTTATCGCTATGCAGGCGATGAGAAGGACAAGACCCAGGCGGTTGCCGAGGCGGAGGCGGAGGTAAAGTCATGGGTCGATTACGGCAAGGCGGCGTCGGCGCAATACAAGCCGCAATTGTTTGCCCGCACCCAGTTGCTGGATTGGGATGCCCTGACCGCGGACGTAAAGCAAGATGTAGACCATTGCGCAGAATGCCAAGAAGGGCGAGCCGGTAGGTATCGCAGCATCGAATAAGTTGTGGGAAATCGATAAGAAGAAGCTGTAACGTAGCTCAGCAAAGGTCCTCCTACCTAAGAGAGGATTGCGAAATTCTTCAACACCGTAGTCAAGAAGGGCTGCAATGCGGGATTGAGGTTGTCTTTTTTCCATGCGAGATAGAGTTCGGCAACGACCGGAGTCATCTTCAGGCGCCGAATGACGAATCGACGAAAATTCATTGTCCGCGCGCTTTCGGGAACCAGCGCTATGCCCTGGCCCGCACTGACCAACGACAAGATAGAGTGTATCTGCCCAACTCGTTGCGTGTAGTCGACCTCAATCCCGGCGTCTCCGAGAGACGGAAACGCCCAGTGGCTGCGATCGGCGCATCGGCTTTGGGGAAACCGGAAAGCGGACCAGGACTGAGATGAAGAACGACGTAATGCGGGAGTTCAAGAGACGAAGGGTTTATCACGGTTCTACTATCGCTGCAGTTTGGGCACCTTAATCTCCTGCTCGTCGACGATCTTCCACTCGCCTGCCAATTTCCGAAAAATCAGCCTCTCGATCTCGGCGCCGGAAGAGATGGTGCCCTGGGTAGTAATGGTGTCCCAGTGTTTCCGCAGCAGCATGGCTCTGCGGTCGCTGCCTTCATCCGTGATGCTGAGAGGAGTGACGGTGTATTTGCGGATGCTGGCGATCCGCGACCAAGCGCGCGTTTTATCGTACCGGATCTGTTCCCGGGTGACGTTGCGCCACTGAAAGTAGGTGCGCACATGGGGCGAATAGCAGGCTACCTGCGCGTTGATATCTCTACTGCGAAAGGTGGAGACCCATCGCATCAGCGCCGCCTGTAGTGTGCCATCCGGATTCACCCCCCGCTGGTCGTCCGTCGTGGAGGACGAAGCGATGCCGCCGGACGAGGCATCGATGGAAGGAAGCGGCGCGCTAAGGTTGCCCGAGGCGGACTGCGAGCCCGGGCTGCACTGCTTGGGACCGCGGTGCCGGCCTCGTCGAGTTACTGATGTCAGGCCGGATAAAAAAGAGCCACGCACACGCCGCGACTGCCACAACTCCAACTACCCACAGAACGAATCCGATCGGGCTGGCGCGCTCCGGCTCCAGATCCTCCAAGAGAAGCCGGCTAGGGGAGGCGGCCGCCTCTACGTCAGAGGCCCAGCGGACACGCACGCGCATTGGATCTCGGCGTGAAGCGCCACGTTCCGATGGAGGTGCGGCACTCTGCAACCCCATCTCCTCCCATCTCGCTACTGGCGCAGATCCGGTGCCGCGATTGAGAGAATGCAGCGGCTCACGCGGGGCGACCGGCGCGTCCGAGTGGAGTGGCTTTGCCTCATTGTGGGCGGCGCGGGGGTCAGTGTTTGGTTCGGTGCCGAGACCGGTGTCGGGTCCCGTACTGGCGGCGACATCGGATGCCCGGATCGGGGCCTCGGCACCAGGAAACGGGGCGACCGGCACGTCGGAGCGGAGCGGCCCAGGCTCATCGCGGGCGAGGCCGAGTCCGGTATTTGATTCGGTTGCGAGGTCGGTGTCGCATGCTGTACCGGCGGCGGCATCGGATGCTGGCGCAAGGCTCTCGGCGGCCGACGACGGTGGGGCGACCGGCTGCGGCGCTTCAGGTCCGACGCGCGGATTATCCGCCGCGGCCGGGACGGGCGATGGGACCGGGATGGGGTCGGTTACAGGAGGTCCTGGAATGCGAGTCTCCTTCGCGCGGGCCGCAGGCCGTTCTCTGTTTTCCAAGGCATCTTCTCTCGCCTCCGCGGCCCGCCGGAAGACAGTGCTCCGCGCCGCCAGTGCTTCGGTCAGATCGCGTAGCTCCTGGAGGGGTTTCATTTCCCGCCGCAGCTTGGCACGGCGCAGCCGGGTGTAAAGGGCGGCCTCTGCTTGGCCGAGTACCTCATCCGCGATTCTGGCAGCCTCCACGCAGGTGGATTCCTGCCGCCTGGCGCAGGCAACGGCAAGCAGAGCCGTGTGAAACTCGGCAGCACGGGCCGGCGGCCGCATCCGACCGGAACCGACAGCTGCCGGTATCTCGGCGGAGGACAACACGGTGATCGAGGGGCGCGGAATACCACCGTACCGCTGCAGTGCATCCGCCATCAGCGTGAGCTCGACGGCATGCCCGGCCTCCATTTGCGCACCAGTGCTCTCCAGTACGAAGGGGAAGCTCCCGCATTGGCCCTTGAGCGCGCGTAGCAAGCGCAACGTCGCTTCGCCGCAGAGGCGGCCCGCTTCCAGGACGAAGACACACGCGTTGGCCTCGGCCCTAGCCTTTGCCGTGCAACGCAGGAAGGCTTCCGTGTCTACGGTCAGGGGTGGTGGATCGATCACCACCAAGCCATCCTTCAACGCGGGGTTCGGGGAGCGCACTAGCACATTACGGATCTGCCCCGCGACACCTTTTTTGGCAATAAATTCCGAGAGCTGGTGGGCAGGAAGGCGGGCGGTGAGACTGTGCTCCATCACCACTGCGCACTCCGGTTCCCGGCCATACGCGAAATAGGTACAGGCGGAGCCTGCGGCCGGCGCCGGGGTCGAGTCCGCGGAGCCGCCGAGCAGCCCGCGCACAAAGCGAGACTTGGCCCCTTCGGACTCGCCCAGCACCAGGATCGTCGCGGGGCGTCCTACCAAACGCTGCGTCAGGTTGCGGAGCGCGACCGCTACGTCCCCGCCCCCGAGATGCAGTCGATCGACGATCTCCGCCAGCTGTTCGAGCGCTGGGCGCAACTCTTCCAGCGGCTCAGGCGTGCCGTTGGTGGGGACTTCGACGGGAACAACGGAAGCCATGTTACCTCTCAGTCCTGATAGATGCATCCCGGATGGAAGCGGTCCTCGGGAATCGCTCAGTTGGGTCGAGATCCCGCCCCAATTTCCTTGGGGAACGGCATGCAATCTGGTCCGGATCTGGCAGTTGACCTTGCAAGTTTTATGGAAGATTGTTCGTCGGGCAACCGCACTTTTTCGTCAAGAACCGTGAGGTGGAACTGCATCTTGCCGATGTACTCCGGTTCAAACTCTCGGATTTTTAGTTCTAGGGCCACCAAGCAACGAAGCCGGCGGTGATAGAGCAAGAGATCGATATAGAACTCGCGCTCTCCAACCTCAATCTTATATTGGCTACCTACGAAAGCGAACATGTCGCCCATCTCGCGCAGGAACGCCCCAACTCTGCCCGTGAGCGCTCGCTCCAGTTCTCGTTCGCTATGCTCGTCTTCAAGGTCAAGGAAAGCAAAGGTGTACTCATCCTTAACCGCCAATTTTGCTTGCGTTTGAATTGAGTCAGAAAGTACAGCTTCAAAGTTTGTTTGACTATTAAGCGTTTGTTCGAAGGTGTGGTTCTCAATTTGGTGGACGAGCACGTTGCGGGTCCAGCCATATTTCCGGCAGCTCCGAATGTAGAACTCTCGCTCCTGATCGTCCCGGCATCTTTCCAAGATGGTGATGTTGTGGGACCAGCCAATTTCTCGCACAAGCTGTGCGAGTTTTTCATTTGTCCCGTAAGCTTCATAAAAGTTCTTCATTCGCCAGAGGTTAGCGGCAGAGAAGCCGTTCAAGCCCGGGAATTCTTCTCGAAGATCGTTCGCCAAATTGCCGACCACGGCTTTGCCCCAGGTGTCCCCTCGCTGCCGATTCATGATCATGCGTCCGATATCGAGATAGAGCGCGATTTGCTCCCGATTCACCGAACGCAACGCCTGGAGCTGTGCTGAGCGGATCTTCTGGTTCAGTTCACCGAGGAGCGTCTCGTATTCCTGTCGTGACATCAAGAATTCAGTCAAAACTTCCCTTCCTTGCCTCAGTTTAGCCGTCCACCACACGAAACGAGTGCCAATTGGGTTCCTCAAGGATTCATGGGCTACTGCCTACCCTTCTAATCCCAGGTTGTCATTCACCGCAAAGATGAAGTCCTGCTCCGCTCCCAAATACCGCTCGGTCGTCTGAATCGACGCATGCCCTAATAGGAATTTTATTTGCTCGAGATCGCCACCCCGCTTGCGGCAGAATTTGGCGCAGGTGCGGCGCATGTCATGCGGCGCCAGCTTTTCAAGACTCATCGCGCGCGTACTGCCGAACGATCTGCAGCACCGTATCTGGCGTGAGATCCTGGCCCCAGACGTTGAAACCCGAAAACGGAACAAAGGCAGTGTGCGAAGTACGCAATGAGCCCACTATCTTCTCAGCATAGAGCTTTTTTAACCAAATGTACGCTCGAATGGCCTCCTACTTGCAGTGTTCATTACCGCCGCAATCCTGGCCGGAAGAGGACTACATTCGCTATGCAAATACCAGAACTCGATCAAAGCACAACCGATGCTTTATTTAGAAAATCCTCGGCGACGGCTGCGGCGGACACGGAGCGCAATGTCGTACCGTTGAGGTTTGGCGCCACGAACTCGATCAGCTCTGGCCAGATGCACGGACTTACTGCGTTAGTTCAACTCTTCGCCCGCGGGGTCAGTTTCAGATTAGGGGCCTGGCTCGGGACCAGCGTCACGCTAAGCCTGGTTTCCGCGGAGCGCATTCTCTTTAGCGAATTTCTGGGCAAGATCATCCCAGACGCGAGTTATATTGCCTCGTGGAAAATGGAGCCGGTCAATGCCGCCTGCCTGGCTTATATGGACATGGCGTTCGTCGATCCGATCATTGATCTGCTGCTCGGAGGAAAGGGCTCCAATAGCGTGAGCCTGCAGCCGGGCGAAATTACTGACATAGAAGCATCGATCCTTGACAGCGTAATGGAGGAAATGTGCGCGGAATTCAGCAATTCCTGGAAGTCGTCGGGAATCGAAGTGCACCATCAGAAGCGCCTTCTCTCTTCCTATGATGGCCAAGCCATGCCGGTGCGAGACAATGCCCTCTGCCTCAGCTTCGAGATGCAGATCGGTACGGTGCAAAAAAGTCTGCAAGTTCTCTTCTCTGGCCTGGCGGCGGATACTCTGCTCCGAGCCATTGCGGAAGAGAATGCAAAGCGCGCTCCATCTGCCGCCATGAGACAAAAGCTCGCGGCTAGAGCAATGCACTTCCGCTATGGAGCCTCTCTGCAACTGCCAATTGTCAGCGTAAGCGCTCTGGCCCTAAACAATTTGCAACTAGGTTCTATTTTGCCTCTTCGCGTATCGACCGGCACTCCGGCGGTGTTCATGGTTGCGGGGACGCCTATGTTTTATGCGCGGCCAATCGCGGCCGGGCCGCACCGGGCGGCATATCTCGACCAGACTTTCTCCCCCTCTAAGCCCGATCCGGAAAAGTCGGAGGAGAGAGCTTAGGAGTGGGGACGCCTCTGTTCTACGTCATCGCGTTTCCGGGAAGGGTGCTCAGAGAGTTCCACGCTGCACTGTTTGAATTGCATCGGAATCGCGCGCCGCGATTCTCCATGCGTCTCGCACCTGGGAGAGTTGAATGATAATTTGCTCGAATCCCTGGCGGGAGTTTGCTGAAGATGCGAGCAGGGTATGACGAAACATCTCTGCATAGAACTGCGAGAAATTCGCGGCAACCGTGACATCGACGCTGGGGCGTAGCCGCGACTGAAGGTGCATGTAGATGGCCAAAGCACGCTGGACCGCGAGGCGGCGGGAGCGAACGTCATCCACATCCGCAGCATCCGCCGCTTGGCGGAGAAGACGAATTATTCCGTCGTAGAGTGCAACCACCAACTCGACCGGATTTGAAGCGGCCAAAACATGCTGACGGTAAGCGAAGCTCATGACGGATTCTCGTTATATCCAGTCATCGAGGAGTAAAGTTCGTTCACCTCGTTGAGTTGGGAAGGAATTTCCTGCAGGATCTGGTTCGCCGCATTGAGCTGTGCCGTGAGCTGGGTCTGTTTCTCGGAAATTATCGAGTTTTCATTGGTGATGTCGCTATTGAGGGTGGTCTCCTGGGCCTGATTCGATTGGAGAGCCTGATAGATGATGCCTGTTGTCGAGGTGGAACTGAGGCCATTCAGGGTGGCCGCAAAGTTGCTGCCGGGACTGCTTGCGCCTTGTAGAAAGCTGACTACATTCTGATAGTCGTTGGTCAGCGCATTGTTCAGTGTGTCGGTGTTAAGAAATAAGGTGCCGTCGCTGTTCGCCGTGATGCCGAGCGATTGGAAGTCGAGGATGGAACCTGTATTTGAACTGGTTGCAACGAGCGCCTGACTGAGTTCCTCTTGAAGCGTTGAAAGCGTAGTATTTCCAAACAGAGGCTCCGCGTTGCCTGACGAGTCGTGTCCCTCCTGTGTGGTCACGTCGTTGGCCACAGTGTTATACGCGCTAACGAAGTTGCTGATCGCGGTAGCAACAGAGCCGTTGTCGTTGGTGATTTGTACCTGAACCTGGGTATTGGGCAAAGAAGGGGCTAGAAGCTGCAGGGTGACGCCTGGAACGGCATCTGTAACCGTGTTGGAAGGACTGGAAATTTGAATACCGTCGACGGTAAGATTCGCGTCGGCGCCCAACTGCCCAACATTGAAATTGATCGCGCTGCCGCTGGTCACGTCTGTGAGCGAGCCCGATAATGTAAGCTGGCCTGAGCTCCCGCTGGTTCCGCTGACGATGGATAGCCGCGAGCTGCTGCCACTCCCAATAACGCTTGCCGTGACGCCAATGTTGGCTGCGTTGATGCCGGCCGCGAGACTATCGACCGTATTATCCGACGAATTGAGCGTAAAAGCTTGGGCACCGCCTGACCCGACCTGGACCGAAAAGCTCCCGGAAAGAGTATCGCCCGGCGAACTAAGGGCGTCCGTATAGTAAGAGCTGGTTTGTGCCAGGCTGCCGACGGTGATGGTGTGACTTCCCGCGACTGCAGTCGTAGCGGCTGAGGTAAGCGCCAGTGTCGTGGGGTCGGAGCTTGAGCCTTCCTTTGAAGCCAGCACACCCTGGAAGTCGGTCAACGCGCTGAACGCCGTGGAAAGCGTCGAAAGATCGGTCCCAATTGCCGTGAACGCCGTATCTTGCGCCTGAAGACTGGTGAGCTGAGTCTTCCAAGGCGTCTCCACCTGCTGATAATTAGCGATGATCTGGCTGACCGTAGTGGCGACGTCGAAACCTTGACCGCTGCTGGCAGAACCGAAACTGAGACCGACGGAACCCATATTTCCCTCTCCCTCGCATTTCTACATCGGCAAAAGGGGGCAAAACCTAAGGAGCAAAAAAGAGCGGCCGGATAGGGTCGCTCTTTTTTTCAGTCCAGGGGCTTACCGAGAGGATTACTGGAGCAGCTTAAGGACCTCCTGCTGGGTCGAGTTCGCCTGGGCCAAGGCGCTTATGCCGGCCTGGCTGAGGATCTGATACTTGGAAAGGTTGGAGCTGGCTTGACCGTAGTCCGTCGCGGTCACGTCGTTTTCCGCCGAAAGCGTATTTGTCGACTCTGTGCTGTTTACGTTCGAAACCGCAGTGAGTGTATTGATATCGGCGCCCGCTGTGCCACGCTCGGTATCTACCGTCTGGATGGCCGTCGTAATCTTACCCAGTTCGGCCTGCGCGCCGAGGGCAGTTGTAAACCCGGTTGCGGTGAGCGCCAGCGCTGTCGCTCCCGTAGCCCCCAGTGCGGTCCCAGCGTTCGTCTGCCCGACTGTGCCATCGGTGGTGTAAACCGAGGCGGCCCCGGTATACACGTTGATCCCGTTATATTCCGTGTTGGAGCTGATATTAGTGATCTCTCCCTGGATAGCCAAGTACTCGTTATTGGCGGCGGTGAGCTGGCTCGCGTTTAAAGTCCCGTTCGACCCTTCCGTAGCCAGCGTAACGGCGCGATTCAGCAGGTTCGTGATTTGCGAGAGTCCGCCATCGGCAACTTGCAGGAAGTCGACCCCCTCGTTGGCATTATTGACCGATTGCGATAACGCGGTCGTGGATGCCGCAAGACCGTCAGCCAACGAAAGGCCGGATGCATCGTCCGCGCCAGAGTTGATGCGCGAACCCGATGAGAGCTGCTGGAGCGTCTTCTGCAAGCTGCTCTGTGTATTGTTGATGTTGTTCTCCGCGTAGACTGCCGAAATATTGTTTAGGACGCCTAACGACATGGGGTTCTCTCCTTTTGGCTGATGATTCTGTATTTGGTTGCGGCCTCTGGTTCCGGAGTTCCGCAGGTTGCAAAGAAATCGCGAACAGCAACGTCATCGGCACTTGGCGAGCAGAAGTGTAGTCGAAACTGGTTCTTTTCAAAAAGAGCGGTCTTCTCTTTTACTTGCAGGAAATTTCCCCGACGCCCTCGCACTCAGAACATTCCCATCTTTGCCGATAGGATTCACGACTTCAAGAACAAGGACAACGGCCATGATTGAACTGACCAGGCTCAACGGTAGCCCGCTCGCCGTCAGTTGCGAGCTGATCAAATACATTGAATCCTCTCCGGACACAACACTCACTCTGGTGACCGGGGAAAAGATCGTGGTGCGCGAATCCTGCGCCGATGTCATTGCGCGAGCGATCGCCTACCGCGCGCGTTTGCTGCGCGAGACATCGGCCGCCCCGCCGCAAGCCGCGGTTGCCCAGGCGGCAGAAAACGCCAGCTCTGCGCGCACCAACTTCTCTCTCGCCAAGACAGCAGAAGAAGTAGCCGAACCGCGATAACCCGAGCATATAAAGGAGCTGGACGTGGATAAGAGCAGCATTGCTGGACTTGCGGTCGCAACCGGAGGCATCGTGGCCGGCCTGATGCTCGAAGGCGGCAGCATCAAGCAGATTCTGCAACCCACCGCGGCCATGATCGTGCTCGGAGGGACATTAGGCGCAGTCATGTTGCAATTCCCTCTAGGCACGGTGCTCGAGGCAAGCAAGCAGATGCTGAAGGTATTCACTGGGAGCACGCCCGATGGCGAGTCCGCACTCAAGCAACTGGTGGAGTTTGCCAATAAAGCGCGCCGCAGCGGCATCATTTCCCTCGATCAAAACCTTGCCAGTGTGCACGACCCTTACATGCGACAAGCGCTAACCTTAGCTATCGACGGTACCGACCCGGTCGAATTACGGAAGATCATGCAATTGGAACTGGACAATCAGACCGAATCGGAAGAACGCATTCCCCAGGTCTTCGAATCTGCCGGGGGATTCGCTCCAACCATTGGCATTCTCGGCGCCGTGCTCGGCTTGATTCAGGTGATGCAACACCTGGATAACATCAACGAAGTCGGCCGCGGAATTGCCGTCGCGTTTGTTGCCACGATTTATGGCGTAGGCAGCGCCAATCTGCTGTTTCTTCCCTCGGCTGGGAAGTTGAAGATCCGGATTCACGAACAGCACATGGTAAAGCAGATGGTGCTGGAAGGCGTAATCTCCATCCTTGAGGGTCTGAATCCGCGCATGTTGGAACTGAAATTGCGCACATTTCTTGCGGATAACAGGCAACCGTCGGAAGGGGTAAAGGCGTGAGGCGCAAGAGAAGCCATGCGGCTCCAAATCACGAACGTTGGCTGGTTTCCTATGCCGATTTCGTCACCATGATCTTCGCTCTCTTTGTCGTGCTCTTCGCCAGCGCTCGAACTGACCACAGCCGTCAAGCGGACATGGCTGCCGCTATGAAGATCGCCTTCACGCAAATGGGAATCTTTCCACCCGGAGACAAGAGCCCCGCTCTCACTTCGGTGAGCTCCGCGCGGACCTTAGCTCCCCTGCCCTTGGTTTCGCCCGAGGATGTGAGCGAAGCAGAGTTCAATGGCACCCCCGCCCAGCGAGCAAGCCTGCTCGCTCTCAAGAGGAAGCTTGAGGCGGCGCTGGCGAGCGAGATTCGGCAAAGAACGGTGGCTTTGCGGCTATCCCGGGAGGGGCTGACCATTTCGCTGCGCGAGGCGGGATTTTTTGACAGCGGCTCGGCGATCTATAAGGCCGCCTCCGCTCCCACAATCCAACGAATCGCGAAGCAACTCAAGGCCGTTCCAAACGACCTGAGAATCGAAGGGCACACGGATGACGTACCGATTCACAGTGGGCTATTTGCCTCCAATTGGGAGTTATCCACCGCCCGGGCAACGATGCTAGCCAGGGTTTTTATTGAACAATATAACTATGATCCGGTTAAGATATCGGCCGCGGGTTATGCCCAATATCATCCGTCGGCGCCGAACACAGATGTGGACGGGCGGGCGCGCAACCGCAGGGTCGATGTAGTTGTGCTGCCGTCCGCGAGGGTTGCGCAGCGATCCGCCCAATCCATGGTCAATCGCTGAACTGCATTTCTCACGACCTGAGAAGGGAATCCTCGCGCAGCAAGGATAGGAGTCCAGGGCAGTGATTTGCGGTTCCCTACACATCTGACGCAAAAAGCAAGTCAGGTATGGGCACCCCGGACTTGTCTCACTTTCCGCGGAGAGTCGTCGGGATTTTGCTGCCTTTTGCTCTCGATTGTGCTGAGAAATGCAGACGCTATTTCAGGTAGTCAAAGAGGTTGGATTTGCTGATCGTCGACATGACGCTGAGCAACGCGCTTTTCTGGACGTTTGCATTAGAAAGATCCGTGGCGGTCGCCGCCGGATCGTCTTGCACCAACACATCCTCTGACGATTGCAATTGCACCTGCTGTGTTTGCGAATAGGTAACGGCGGATTGCAGTTGATTCAAGGCTCCGTCGAATTGCGCGCGAATGGTTGCCACTTGGCTCAGACTTGCGCTAAGGGCACTCGTATCAGCGATCGCGGAGCTGCCCGAGCTGAAGTCATTGATCAGATTGTTCAAGACCCCCAGCACGTTTGCGCTTGTCCCGGTTCCCCCACCAAAAATCTGGTCTCCTGGAATCGACGTTTGCACGGTTCCTCCCGAAGGTGTCTGGGCGCTGAGAACATCGGAGTCGCCGTTATATGTGACTGTGGCTGGGCTGGTCGACGTATGGAGGGTGAAGGGCTGGATATTCGTTTGACTGCCCGCGAAAATAGATTGCCCCAGGTAGGACGTATTGGCCAAGTCCAACATCTGACCGCGGATCCCTGAGAGTTGTGCCGCAATCGCCGATTCGTCCGATCCGTTAAGCGTTCCGTTATTTCCCTCCGTGGCAACGGAGATGGCCTGGGTGAGCTGTGCAACCACGCTGCCCAAGGTTGAATCGACGACTTGCATCTGCCCAGTCGTGGTTTGCGCCGACTGGGTGAAGGTGGCCGCGGCGCTCATCTCAGTGGAGATCATCGAGTCCTCCGCCGCCGCCGCCGGATTGCTTGCAAGCGAGGTCACGCTCACCCCGGATGAGAGCTCCTGAGTGAGCTGTTGCTCAGTGGATTCCACCTGGTTCAGGGAGACCAGCGTATTTTCTATAAAAAATGGATCTACACGCATCTTTACATGGCTCCAGCTACTGCAACGTCGCGCCTTCCACCCCTAGATTCAGCGTCGTATTCATGAGGGTATCGAGGATATTGAAAGTCTGCGATGCAGCCTGGTACGACCGCTCGTAAGTCTCAAGATTCATCGCCTCCTCGTCCTGGGAGACGCCAGAAAGGCTTCCCTGTTGGGTCGTTAACTGTGTCACCGAAGCGGTTACGGAGGAGACTTGGGTTTGCAGATTCTGCACGTTGGCTCCCAGGCTTGCCAGAAATCCTGCATAGTAGCTGGACGGCGTCGTCCCTCCGGCGATCGCTTGGTTTGCCAGGTTGGCCATGGCTTGAGCGTTCGAACCGTCTCCCGGACCATTGCCGGCTGCTGCCGCAGCAATTTGCGTCGGGTCTGTAATGGCAACCGAGATCCCCGCTGCGCTTCCCGTTGCGGTAGCGGGAAGGTTAAAAAGCGGCACAGCCGTCGTTGCATGTCCGTTCTCATCCCAGCCGGATTGTTGAACCGCGTTCACGCTCGTTCCAACGTCGTGGGCCAAAGTGTCGATCTGTGACTGCACTGTGGGAATATCCTGATAAAGATTCGCCAGTGTTCCGCCCAACGATCCGCTTTGGATTGAGTTGCTGATGTCCTGTGAGCCGGAAAAAACTGCCTCGGCACCCGCCACCGCGGTAGATGGGGAGGCCGTGAGAGCGTAGGACTCACTGCCGGAAACCAGGACAGTTCCGTTAGCCGTGGTGAGAGTCAGCGCGTTGTTTTGCGTCTGTATTTGGTTTACATCAATCAGTTGCGATAGCTGGAATAGATCTTGCTGGCGCTGATCCTCCAGCGTGCCGGCATCTTCATTCGGGCTGTTCGTGGAAATTTGCTGATTCAGTGTGGCAAGCGATTGGGTTAGACCGTTGATTTGCTCGACGGTGCTGGTCACCTGCAGGTTCAACGAGCTGGTATCGGCTGCCAATTGGGAAGCGGCGGAATTAAAACTGCCGGCCAAGCTCTGTGCCGCGCTCAGAACAGTGGTACGCACGCTGTTATCCGAGGGATTGGCCTGAAGTGTCGAGAGCGAATCGAAAAAGTTAGAGAGCGCTCCGCCGATTCCTCCTGTGCCACTGGTGCTCGACCCTGTTGTCACCTGATTGAAGATGTTCTCCACATCGGTGAGGCCATTCTCACGACTCTGCGCTGCGGAGAGCGTCTGTTGCTGCTGGTCAATCGCCCGATTCAGGATCAGGTCTCTCTGCGAGCTCACCGAAGAGATAGACGTGCCTGTACCCAACTCTTGTCCGCCGATGATGACAGGGTCGTTCTCCTGCCAATTCACCACCTCGCGTGTATAGCCGGGGGTATTTGCGTTGGCTACGTTGTTCGCAGTGACATTGATTGCCTCCTGGTCCGCCTGCAGCGCGCCTCCGATGATACCGAATGCTCCGCTCAGTCCGCCCATAGCGTTCTCTCCGCCTTGTAGCCATACTGGCTGGGCATGCCAACGCTTAACGCCAGAATGCGCAGGTTGCGCCGCGTTTCAGCGAGAACCGCAGCGAAGAGCCGCATCTTGGTTTCCATTTCTGCGACTTCGTGGGGCGTCATTCTGAGTACCGCGTCCTTGCGAAATCGTTCCGCGGCGGCCGCCAAAGCCTCCAGATGCTCGGTGTCCAGCTCAACTAAGGCCTGGATCACCTCGTCCACAAACCTCGGTCCACATATCTGGACTGCGGCGACTTCGTTTGCGGTTTCGTCTGCCCCGGATCGGTTGTCCGGCAACGCTGCAACGCGAGTTTTCATAACTGTTCCGTCATGTTGTTGAGCAGCCTTGAAGCAACGTCCTGCGCACTTACCTGGTAGGCGCCGCTTGCAATCTGGCTCCGTAACACCTGGACACGGTCGGAGCGAATGCCGTCTCCGGAGAGCATCTGACCGAAGGTCAGGCTAGCCACATCTTGCTCGATCTGTGATTGTCCAGATGGGCTTGAACCGCTGCGCGCGTTTGCAGGAGACACCGTCCCAACGGGATCGAGCGGCTGAAATATAAAGTTTTGGGAGGGGATTTCCATCGAAGCTCTCCTCTGACTTTTAATGTCATCGGCAAATATGTCAAAGATTTGAGAGCCTTTCTCCAGTTGCGATGCTTTTTTTTAGATTGCGAGCAGATCTTCTTAGGAAAAGCTGGGTCGATCATTTTGCGGCGTCACCGAGGGACGGAAATAAGGGGCGGGGAGATTCGCAGCTACCCAGATCTGGCACAAACTGCGCGCCAGAGCTGGGACGGTCGCCGTCGCAGTGGCTTTAGTCCATGCTTCAACCGGATCTCGCAAAGCGGGACGGGCTATTTTCCTTGCTCCGTGCTCTTTTGGGCGGCCTGATCCTTGGCAGCTTCGATCGGCGCCAGCTTACCGAGAACCAGTTTCGCGATCCCAATGCCACCGTGTTCGGAGAGAGAGCGCGCCATTGCCTCGGTTCCATACTCACGCATCGAGCCGCCGCTGCCGGTGTCGCCGTCATCCTCGTCCTTGTCGGAGAATTCGGACCTCTCTTGCAGCGGTTTCAAAAGTTCGCTCAACATCGTGGCCTCGAATTGGTGCGCTGCGTTCTGTAGCCTTGGGTTGACGGCTACCGTCTGCGGATTTGTTTCCGTTGAGTTAAGAGCCACGCCAGCGAGATTCATATCAAATCACCTCCAGATCGGCCTCAAGGGCTCCCGCCTGCTTCATCGCTTGCAGGATAGAGATCACATCCCGGGCCGTAGCTCCGATCCCTTGCAGTCCACGTACGAGATCGTCGACCGTCGCCCCTTCTTTCAACTGGATCTGATTCACCGGCTTGTCCTCAGTAGTCACGGATGTTTCCGGAACCACCGTAGCCGGACCGGTGAAGTTTGGAGCAATCGCCATTTGCGTCACCACGCGGATGGCCAACCCTCCGTGCAAGATGGAGACGGGCGACAGGCGCACGTCGCCGCCAATCACCACCGTCCCCGTTCGCTCGTTCACCACAACCCGCGCCCGGGTTGAAATGGATATAGGCAGCATCTCCAGACGAGCTAACAACTGCGGCACGTCTTCTCCGGGATGAATCGGTATCTGGATTCGCCGGCTATCCAGGGCTTGCGCTCGCTTGGCCCCAAGATTTTCGTTGATCGCGCCGGCTACTGCTTCTGCGCTCTTGAAATCAGCCTCCGCCAACAAAAAAGTGATCGAATCGAGATGGGCAAGGTCGATCGGCACGGCCCGCTCGGCGATCGCGCCATCGGGGATGCGCGCGGTAGTGGGATGATTCATGAGCTGCGAGTTTCCATTCGCGGTCACACTGTATCCGCCCAGAACAAGAGCTCCTTGAGCGGCGGCATAGACTTTACCGTCCGCGCCGTAGAGCGGCGTGAGCAGGAGCAGGCCGCCCTCAAGACTGCGCGCATCGCCAGCCGAGGAGACGGTCACGTCGATCTTGGTTCCTGATTGTGCAAAGGCAGGCAGTGTCGCGGTTACAAAAACAGCCGCCATATTTTGCGTGCGAATGGAACTCGCGCTGCCAATCCCGCTGGGAATGTTCACACCCATGCGGGACAGCACGGAGGTCAGTGTCTGTATGGGAAAAACGGTCTGTTGGCTGTCGCCGGTATTTCGCAGTCCGACAACCAATCCATACCCGATGAGCTGATTATCGCGGATTCCTTCCACCGAGGCTATATCTTTAATCCGGGCAAGCCTGGATGCTGATGACATAGCGATTTGAGCCTGGACGCCCGCCGCGGGTACAACGGCCGCCGCCAAGACTGCGATGCTCCACATACTTCTTCGAAGACGCATGCAGCTCTCCACTTAGAAGATCAATAAGCTTTCCAGGGCCCGAACGATGAAGTTAGGCCGATGGGTGTAGTCTTCGAGGATGCCGCGCCCACGCACTTCGAGCTCCAGGTTGGAAATCTCCGTCGAAGATACCTGGTTTTGCGCGCTGACGTCTTCCGGTCTCACCAACCCTCGCAGGATAATCGTTTGTGTCTCCTGGCTAAATTGCACCTGGCGCGCCGCTTCGATCACCAGCACTCCATTGGGTAGGACCTCCACGACCTCGCCTCCGAGGACAGTTGTCAAGGTTGAGTTATGAACGCTCTGCGCTGTCGCATTGAGCGAGTTAGAGGAGCTTTGGTTCAGTAGATTTGCGGCAGCGCTTGAACTCGAGAAGGCGTTCAAGAGCGCGGTAATCTGGGAGTTCGCCGTGGAGGCGCGCGCCCCCTTTACCGTGCCATCGGTCTCGGCCGCCAGGTTCTCCGATACTACGACTGCGATAAGATCATGAACCTGAAAAGCTCGTGCATCGCTTGAAAGTCTGGCCAGCCGGCCCGTGTCGCTCCACGTCGATCCGAGCGAAGCCGGTGCCCCCAAATTCTCGGCACGCGCCCGAAGCAAATACTGGTCGAGAGCCGATGTAGCGGGACTGGTCTTTTTCGATGGCGCGGAGGCTTGACCGCGAACGCTTTTTTCCGATATGCAAAGCAAGAGCGGCAGAATCAAGATCGACGTGATTTGCAAGGCTGTTGCTGCTCTCATCTTCCCACCTCCAGCATATGGACCAGAAAGTTCTCTAGTTACTCAATCTGATCTCGTCCTTGCCGGCGATTGTGCCAATCACTACCGCACCATTGCGCCAAGCGGCGATGCGCACACGTATCTTCTGACCCAGCTCGCCGGCTTCCAGTGCTTGACCGGAGAGCCGCATGGACAAGGTATCTCCAGACTCCACTACAACAACTCCGTCGCCGAGGCGCACCATGGGATTGTCCACTGCCGCAAGCGAGGATCTTGCCTCGAGGCTCTTTTTCTCGAGTATTAGAGGAATCCAGGTCAGCCGCGCAGGGCGTTCCGGGCCCTCGCACGTCTCGATCCAGATCCACTGCCGCTGGAGTGCGGGATCCCTCAAGATACGCCAGACTCGAAATCCGCGCCCCGGCACGCCTGCAATTTTTCCCGCTGGAGCGTGGCCCAGATAGCTTGAGACTGCCCCTTGGGGAGTTGCCATGCAGGAGGGTTCTCCCGCTGCCATTGGCGAAAGACCGAGGCCGAAAAAACACAGCCCTGATAGCAGCAGAGCGCTACCTCGGTAAGTTATTAACTTGCGAATACATGTCATCGGCGGCGCGGATCACCTTCGAATTACTTTCGAATGCTCGTTGTGCCAGGATCATCTGTACAAACTCTGTAACTACATCCACGTTGGAGTTCTCCAGATATCCCTGTTGAACAGTACCTACTCCGCTCGGACCGCCGGGGTTGTCAGTAATCGCGTTGCCCGAGGACAGCGTAGCCGCCAGAAGATTGCTGCCGATGCTATTCAGCCCTCCGGGGTTGGGAAAAGTGACCAGTTGAATCTGGCCGACCTGCTGCGGATTCGTCTGCCCGGGCAGGGTTGCATTGACCACGCCGTATTGCGTTATCGTCACCGATGTTGCGTTCGGAGGAATCGTGATCTGCGGCTGCAGCAAATTCCCGTCCGCTGTAACAATGTTTCCTTGCTGATCCTGGTGAAAGCTGCCATCGCGGGTGTAAGCCAGGTTCCCATCAGGGAGAGTTACTGAAAAGTATCCCGTTCCCTGGATAGCGACATCCAGAGGGTTGCTGGTCTGGGTGAGCGTACCTTGGGTCTGGATCACCTCGGTCGCCGAGGACTTGGTGCCTAGGCCGACTTGCAAACCCGCCGCAACTGTTCGCTGGCTCTGCGCCGCGCCGGGCGTCACCATGTTCTGATAGATCATGTCTTGAAAATCCAGCCGGCGCCCCTGGAAACCGGTGGTCGCCGAGTTGGCGAGATTGTTCGCGATGGTATCCAGATTCAACTGTTGTGCTTCCATACCGCTGGCTGCCGTGTATAGCGCCCGTATCATAGTCGTTTCCCCTTAGCTGCTTGGCTATTGGACCTTTGCAAGATCTTCCGTCGCCGTCTTGTTGAATTCCGAGTAGAAGATGCTGAGGGCTTTCTGCATCATCTCGGCCTGCCGCTGAATCAGCATCAACTGCATGGTGCCGTTCACGATATTGAGATTTGACCCCTCAATGCTTCCCTGGTGTACTTCCGCGGAAGTATTCGCGACAGCCGACCCTGCCGGCGCCCGGTAGAGTGCCGTTCCCTCGGGTACGATCGGCGTACCAGCGGGAAAGTCCACCACGGCCAACTTGCCGGCTACTCCTCCGGCGATGGAAATAGTTCCGTCAGGCGCAATTTCCACCTTGCCGGGGGGAAGAACGATCGCCTTTCCGTTGGCGCCTAGTACGGTCTCATTGCGGGAGGTTTTCAAAATTCCAGTCGCTGCCCGCTGAAAGGCGCCATCGCGCGTGTAACGCGGGCCATTCACCGTCTGGACGGTGAAGAAACCGGGGCCTTGGAGGGCTACATCCAGCGGGTTACCGGTCGCCGTCAGTTGCCCTTGCCCGAGATCGATGTGGTTGCCGCCAAGCACTCCGAAATCGTTGAGTACGCCATTGAGCTGTGAGCTGGATGCATTGGGGCCCAGTACAGCGTCGCGAAAGAAATCTTTTTCCGCACGGAAGCCGTTAGTACTGGCATTGGCCAGATTATTGGCTGCCGTATCGAGCGCCTGACTCCGCGCCAACAGGCCGCTTAGGGCTGCGTAATATCCGCTATCCATATCTACCTCTACCTCATCTACCTACTGTGCACGGTTCATGCCAATGAGGAGGCGGCGCAGGTTAGAAAAGGCTTATTGAGCCTCAATGCGCAACTTCAACCACCGCTGGAAGCAAATAGAGATAGTCCCGATGACAGACGGAGCCGAGTCCCCCTTGGTTCGACGGAAAGACGCGAAGCCAGACGTGTTGGTGGAGGCGCGCAATCCGTGCATCGGCGACATCCTGGGCCTGGAGAATGGACGAGGCAGCGTCATACAGCTCCTCGCCGGTCTGAACCGGAACTACCGCGGTTGCGCACTCCTGCAAACGCAGGGCACGGGTCCAAGCCTGCTGAAAAGCACTCTCAGCCGCCAAGCCTGTTTCCACTCGAACGCCGGTGATATGCTGCACCGCGTAGGACGCGATTGCGTCAATTCGGTTATTGAATGCTAGATAAAGCAAACTGCGGCTGCGGGCGGGAAGCGGCAAAATCCGATAGGTATCGATCAATTCGCGCGGGATCTCTACAGGCTGCGGGCGGTAAGCCTCCAGATCGAAAACCGGACAGTTCCACTGCATTGCCAGCGCGCGAGTAATTTGTTTTTCCGTTAACGCCGTCCCGCGGCGCAGCCAGTCACCAATTCGGCCTTCCTTTGACCGGCGCTGCGACTCCAAAGCGGCCTGGAGCTGCTCCTCGGTGATCCAACCCAATGACAGCAACAACAAACCGAGCGGCACACGATGCGCATGTATCGGAATTCCAGCCGCATTCCGAGTTTCGAGTTCCCTCTCGATTCTCTGCCGCAGCACCAGCGACCAGCATTGCTCCGAACACATCAGCCGGCCGCCAAAGCGCCGCATCCCTCGCACTCCGTGCTTTTGTCTAGGGGCGCAGCAAGCCGGGTTTTCGCATACTCCGCACCCTCCCACCTTCTCATCATGAAGGGCGGGCTCTCTCTGCAGCGGGACCGGTGGTTGCGGGATGGCGGCGGTAAGCCAACGAAGTGAGTCTAGAAGAGGCATCGGACTGTCTCCAATCGTTTACGGGGTTCAGCTACTTCGGTCACGCGCAGACCGTAATTCCCATCGACCAGCACGACTTCACCGCGGGCTACAATACGATCTCCCACTACCAGATCCACTGGAGCCTGGACCGGCCGGTCCAGGGGCACAACATCTCCAGGGCCCAGATGAAGAATCTCGCTCAGCGGCATCTCCCGGCCGCCGAAGCGCAACGAGGCTTGCAACTCGATGTCTAGCAAGAGGTCGAGATTTGCTCCCGAGGAGTCGATGGAATCTGACTTACCGGCGGAATCGTCCCCGGGCCGCTGGCCGCTAGTATCCGGCTCGGAGCCGGTCCGCGAGGTCGGGGCCTCTTCCATTTCCGCCCGCAGGTAGACGGGCAAGGTAATCTTGTCGCTCTTGAGTGTTGAAAAAAGTCCGGTAGAGGCTTTCAGCATGGTGTTGTGCTCCACTCCACGCTGGAGTTGCGTGATGGTGCAGACGAGGCCGGTCTCCGCTTGCACCAACTCAGCCCACCGCTGCGCAGTATTGGCAGAAAAATCGTCCCAGGTCTTCTCTTCGCTTTCGTTGTTTTTCCCCAATAGCAAGAGCGCGGTAACCTCGCGCGAAGTGGTAGGAATGCCGAAAGCAAGCTGGCCCGCGAAACCTCCGGCTATGCGGAATTCTGAGCACACTGCCAACGAACGCGGCCACTCCGCCTCTCGCGTAGCCTCTATTTCAAAGGCAGCCCCATAGTCCTCCGCCAGGGCTCTGCAGCTCGCCGTAAGCCACAACTCTCGCAGTACGGTGAACCATTTCTGTATCTCGCCTCCCTGCACTGGCAGGACTTCGCTTCGCTTGCTATTCTTTTTTCTCATCACCGGTTCTCGGGGTCTGTTGGATTCCTGTCTTGAAGTTCACTCACGCTGCCGCCGCCAATTACAAACCGGCTGTCAAGGAGCATTTTTTTGGGGTCGACTTTCGAGCTTGACTCGCATGTGAAGAATGGCGGATGACCTGATTTGCGAAATCCGCGAAGCTGTCACGTTCAACACCGAGGCTATTTCCTTCATGGTGAGCTCTTCGTAGTAGTAAAGCGTGAGCACCAGGCGTTCTTTTTCCGGCAGTTCCTCAATTGCGCTCCGCAGCCGGTCCTGCATTTCGGAGCGCATGCAAATATAGAGCGGATCATCTTCCGGCGAACCAGGAACGTAGGCCAACTCTTCTTCGCCCGATTCTTCGTTCCGCTGAACATGTAGGCTGCCGATCTCCAGACCATTGAGTTCAGTAAGAACTTTCTGATACGCCTCGAGCGATTGCCCCAGTTCATCGGCTATCTCCTGCTCTGCCGGTGCGCGGCCCATCCTTGCCGCCAGCGCGCGAATCGTCTCCTCGATGGAGCGTGCTTGCCGGCGCAGATCCCGGGGGCCCCAATCCACGTCGCGCAAACTGTCTAAGATAGCTCCCCTAATGCGAAACTGCGCATACGTGCGAAACTGCGTATTTTTTGCCGTATCAAACTTCTCGGCTGCGTCGATCAATCCCAGGATTCCGGCACTGACAAGATCTTCAAGATTCACATGTTGCGGCAGCTTTTCGTGAATCCGGCGAGCGATAAATTGAACCAGTTGCAAGTTGTCAAGCACCACCTCTTCCCGGCCGGCCGCGCACCAGGTTTCGGGTGGCATAGCAGCATCGGGCAACGGAACCCCCTCGGATGCGGCATGTCTACCATAGTTAAAACTTTGCATTTCGTTTCCTCACGCCGTATTGACGGCTCACCGCTCGACTACTGCTAGAAAGCTGGTCTGCTCGCCAATGTGGTCCAACATACTAACCTGTGAAGCTAACTTACAACCCCCGCCGATCGCACCTGGACGCCGGATGGAATCTCGGCCGGTGCAATCACCGCGAGCCGGGGTGCGAACGGCTCCAGCCAACGTCGCAGGTGGTAGCGGGCTGGACTCGAACATAGAAGCACGGGGATTGCCGAATCGGACTGGTTCTGTGTTAGGGGTTTCAAAGCTTCAACCAGCTTGCGCAGGACGCTTCCCGATACTTCGGGCCGAGCATGGTCCCCCACGGAGCGCAGCCCGGGATCTCCTTCCAACGTGCGGATAACTTGATCCTCGAGCAGCGGATTGATAGTCAACACCAGAAGGGTTCCGTCGGACGAGAGTAAAGGCTGCACGAGATTCCGGCCCAGAGCCTGCCGGGCGCTCTCCACCAGAGCCGGTAAGGTCTTGTTGGTCTGCGCCGTCTCAACCAGCGCTTCTAGGATCGATCCAAGATTGCGGATGGAAACGCCTTCGCGCAAGAGCTGTTGCAGAACGCGCTGTACCTCACCCAGAGTAAGCAGCTTGGGCACCAGCTCCTCTACTAACCGGGGATGGGAGTCGTTTAGAGTATCCAGCAAACGCTTCGTTTCCCCTCGGCTCAAGAGCTCTTGTGCGTTCTTCCGCATCAGCTCGCCCAGATGGGTGGCAATCACGGTAGTCTGGTCCACCACCGAATATCCCGCAGCCAAAGCTTGGTCTTCCAGTTTTGGATCAATCCACCGGGCGGCCACGCCAAAGGCCGGCTCGGTGGTTTCCTTGCCTTGCACCGCCCGCGCATTGGCTTCATTGGAGACCGCCAACACGCACCCGGCCTCTAACTCCCACTTACCGATCTCGACGCCTCGCAGCAGGATGGAATACTGGCGCGGGCGCAGGCGCAGGTTATCGGTGATGTGAACCGAAGGCACAATGAAGCCTAGTTGTGTCGCCAAGTGCTTACGCAACGCGCGCACTCGCTGAAGCATCAAACCGCCTTGTTTTTCATCAACAAGTGGTATCAGTTGGAAGCCGATCTCCAGGCAGAGTTCCTCCAGTTTGAGCGCGGCGGCGAGATTTTCCGTCGATGTATTCGCATCCTGCTGCGGCTTCTTCGCGCTCTCTTCCCGGGTGATTTCCTGCTGCTCATTCTTGCCTATAGCGCGGGCGCCAACCCCCAACCCTGCCGCCACGGCAAAGAAGGAGAATTTTGGCATGCCCGGCACCAGCGCCAGAAGCAGCAGTACGCAAGCAGCTACCCACAAGGTCGATGCCCGGCTGAAGAGCTGTTTTCCCATTTCGCTGCCAAGCGGGGCAGACGACGATGCCCGTGTAAGCACAATGCCGCCCGCCACCGATACCAACAGAGAAGGAATCATCGTGACTAAGCCATCCCCGACCGTCAGGATGGTGTAGGTGCGGAGCGCGTCAGCCAGCTGCATGCCCTGCTGCAATACCCCAATGAGCAAACCGGCCGCGATGTTGATCGCGGTGATCAGGATGGTAGCGAGCGCGTCGCGCTGCGTGAAGCGCGCCGAACCGTCCATGGCTCCGTAGAACTCCGCCTCACGAGCGATCGCTTCCCGCCGTTTGCGCGCTCCAGCTTCGTCGATCAGTCCGGCGTTCAGATCCGCATCAATGGCCATCTGTTTGCCCGGAAGCGCATCCAGAGTAAAACGCGCCGTGACCTCCGCGGTGCGCACCGCTCCGTGACTGACGACCAGGAACTGGATGGCGATCAAAGCCAGAAAGAGAACGAAGCCGACGACATAATTGCCGCCGACCACAAATTGTCCGAAGGCCTCGATGACGCTTCCCGCGGCCGCGGTCCCTTCGTGCCCATGCAGCAGGATTCTCCGGCTGGAGGCGAGATTGAGCGATAAGCGCAGCAAGGTCAGTAGCAGGATCACGGTTGGAAAGATAGAAAAATCGACAGCGCGCTGCAGTTGCAATGCGGATAGAAAGACGATGAGCGCTGCCGTGATCGACAATGCCAGAAGCAGGTCCAGTACGGCTGCCGGCAAAGGCACCAGCATCACGAACACCATGCTGATGGCTGCTATGGGCAGAAACAATTTAGAGAGCCGGTTTACCCATCGCCGAATGGAGAGGGATCCGATGGCGCCGGCACTGGGAGATGTTGCCATCGTTACCGCGGAGCTTCCCATGGGTGTCACTCGCCTACCTCGTGTTTGCCGGTTGCCTCGGCGCTGGAACCGGTCTCAGGCTCTGGCGCGCCGGCTTTGGGAACGTCCCGATTCAAAGCCTGGAGCACGGGTGTATGCGCCCGCCGCGGCGCGGGCCGCGCGCGTGCCGATTGGGCTCGCTCTCGTGTGCGCCGTTCCAGTTCAGCGCGATACAGGAAAGCCAGGATTTCAGCCACTACCGTGTAAAGGTCAAAGGGAATGCTTTGCCCCGCTTCCACCGTGCGATAGAGAGAGCGGGCGAGAGGCGGGTTTTCAATTACCGGGACGCCGGCCCATCGTGCCTCCTGCTTGATCTGCTCGGCAATCAGATTTCGGCCCTTGGCCAAGACCTTTGGCGCTTGCATGGTCTCCATAGAGAATTCAAGCGCCACAGCATAGTGGGTCGGGTTAGTAATGACGACGCTCGCTCGCGAGACATCGGCCTTGAGTTGCCTGCGGCGCATCTGGCGCTGGATGGAACGAATCCGGCGGCGGACCTGGGGACTGCCTTCGGATTGCTTCATCTCCTCGCGAATCTCCTGTTTGCTCATTCGCATCCGCTGCTCGCTGGTCCACCATTCCACGAGGTAATCGAGGCCTGACCATGCAAGCATGATGCAGGAGGCCTGGAGCAACAGGGTGTAAGTCTGGTGATACATCTCCGGCACGCGCATGAGGGAAAGCATTGGCGTGGAAACAAACTCGGCGGAGACCAGTCTTAATGTGAGCAGAGCCAACAGCAGAGTCGGCACCAGCGACTTCAGCATGCGTGTCAGTCCGGAAAAGGAAGCGACTTGCCGAAAATACGCTGAGGGCGAGAGTCGCGAGAACTGTACTTGGAAAGCATTCTGGCGTATCGCGATACCGCCGCTCTGCGCCACGCTCGCCAGAGCCGCGACACAAAAAACGACACCGGTAAGGAAGGCGACAGGCAGCATAGTGGAGGCGACGAGCAACCGCACCAGGAAAAGCGCCTGGTTGCCTGCCGCGAGACTAAGATCCCAACGGCTTCCCTGCTCCAGTACAGCAAAGAGCGCGCTGCGCCATTGCGAAACAAACGCGCCGGCAAACCATCCGATGAAGAGTGTCCCAACGAGCAAGACCAGCGAAGCTGTAAGCTCCCGGCTGAGGACGACCTGACCCTCTTCCCGGGCTTTTTGCCGGCGTCGTGGTGTTGCCTTTTCTGTCGCCTCATCTGCCATCGCCTATTTCCTCAGGTGTTGTTGCAACAACTGCATGGCGGCGTCGAGTAAAGCGCCAAACCGGCTATCGATGAACCTTGGCCATAAGCCCAGGCTCGCGATCAACACGACATACCCGGTCATGGTTTTTACAGGAATGCCAACAATCATTACCGGGAGCGCCGGTGAAAGTTTGCCAATGAGCGCAGTGGTTACCTGGACGAGGAAGGTTGCGGCAATAATTGGTGACGCAAGCTGAATGCCGGCCAGCAAGATGCCGCCAAACATGCTGACGATGGCCGGCGCTACCATCGCGTCAAACCGGGCATGTCCCGGAGGAACCACAACCATGGTTCGCAACAGGGCCTCGATCACCACCCTATAGAGTCCTCCGGTGAAGAACACCAGCAGAAAGATGAGCGAGGTTATCTGACCCATCAAAGGAGTTTCGATCCTGCTTCCGGGATCCAATACGTTGACCAGTGAAAAGCTGAATTCAAGGTTGAGCAGATAGCCGGCAAAACTCATTGCCTCCTGAAGCATCGCGAGGCACACTCCCAGCAGCACTCCAACTGAAAGTTCTCCCAGGACGGAGTCGAGGCCCAAATGCAAAGGTTCCTGCGATGCCGCGGCGATCGGTGCGATCACGATCGTCAAAACGATCGTCAGACCAAGCTTGATACGCACCGGAATTGCCTCCGATGAGAACGGCGGAGCGAAAACCATCATTCCGCTGACGCGGACAAGCAGCAGCAACAGAGCCGTCAAGAAGCTTTCCCAGGCTTGCGCCATGGGATCGGCCTGGTAAGCCAGCATGCTCTGCACTACCGTGTAAACCTATGCAGGTTGCCCAGCAAAGCTACGGTAAAGGCAGCCATGCGGCCAATGATCCACGGAGCGCCCGCCAAAAGAGCGACGGCCACCACTGCCAGACGAGGTACTGTAGAGAGCGTTTGGTCCTGCAATGAAATGAGAGTTAGGGTAAGGCTAACCATGAAACTTACGGCCGTGGCCAGCAACAGAATGGGAGCGCTGATCATGAGCGCCTCTTTCAGCAACATCCTCATGAGCTCTGTAACCTGATCTGGACCCATAACATACCTCGCGTGCCGTTCTAGAAACTCTTGAGCAGCGAACTGGCCAACATATTCCAGCCGTCTACCATCACGAACAGAAAGATCTTGATCGGTGTAGATACCACCACCGGCGGTAACTGCATCATGCCCACGGAAGTTGTGATAGATGCGACCACAAGGTCGACTAAGAGAAAGGGCAAAAACAACACGGCGCCGATTTGAAACCCCGCCTTTAATTCCGAAAGCATATAGGCGGGAACGACTACACGGAGCGGCAGTTCGTCGGGCCTTTGCGGGCGAGGAATTCCGGACGCATTCACGAAGAGCGCCAGGTCTTTCTCCCGGGCGTAGCCAAGCATGAACCGGCGCGGGGGATCCGCACCCAGACGTATAGCGGTCATGCCATCAATCTCACCCCGCTGAAAGGGTTCGACTGCCTGATGTTGTACCTGCAGAAGAACAGGCTGCATCACGAACCAGGTCATCATGAGCCCCAGTCCCATGAGAATCTGATTGCTCGGTGCCGTTTGCGTGCCTAGCGCCTGGCGAAGAAAATGGAAGACGATCAACAGGCGGATCATGGGGGTCATTGAAAGAAGAATGGCCGGCACTAATGTCAGCAGCGTTAGCAGAAAGACAACCGTCCAGGGAACGGTATTGTTGCCGGCCAACTGCAGACCCTGTCGAGTAAGCGGGCCGGGCATGGAGTTGACCGCCAGCAGGAGTCGAACGCTCACTCGCCTGCCTCCTCTTCGGCTTGCCACGGGCGCGCGACAGTCAACCCTTCTCCCTCGAACGGCATAGGCAGAATGCAGTTCACGGCATCTGAGCCGCAGCCTACAAAGAACGATCTTCCATCGCACTCCACCAATACGAGCGATCGCTTGCCGCCAAGCGAAAGGTTCTCCGCTACACGCATCCGGCGCTTATTCTTGTGCCGCACGTGCGACCAAACGGTCCAGACCCAACCATCTTTTTCCTTTGCGTTCACAGCCATCCTCACAAAAGGCGCGTAATGCGCGCACTTAATCTCTCGTCCATGACTTCGAATTCGGTCCAGGCAAACTGCACATCGCCGGCCAACAGCGGCACATCTCTGTCTCCGCACCAGGCGGAAGACAGGATGCAGCCTGGTTTCAGCGCCAGCACGTCGCGGACACGAAATTTAGGAATAGGTACCGCGACCATGATCGCCGTAGCCAGCATGGGGACGGAGGACCAACGATCCTGACCTGCCGTAGGCTCGGCTGCCGTGATACTACCTTCGGTTTCCACAGACGTAAGCGGATCCATGCGGGGGCCCTATTGCTGAACAAGAAAGTCCGTGAAGTAAATGTTGTCGAGCGCAAGAGTTGGAACCTTTGCTTCCAGATCCGTCATCAATTTTCTTTTGAGTGCGGCCTTGCCCTCTACGGTGAGCAGAGCGGCGCCGTCCTGCGCAGAGAGCGCGTTGAGGATGGTATCGCGCACTACAGCAGACCGAACTATGTCGAGCGCTGCGCCCTCATCAGCAAGCTCTTTGTTCGACTGCCCGTCCTTCCGCATGCTCAGTGTCATAGTGACTCTCAAATAGCCCTCTCCGCCAACAAGGTTGACGATGAAGGGATCCAGGGCAACATTCTCGAGCGCCGACTCTTTGCTGGCCGACGCTGACAACACCGGCTTAACTTCGGCATCGTGCGTTTGAATCTTTGTCCGGTAGAACCAAAAGCCCGCATTCGCGGCGACAAGCATCAAGGCGCAAGCAATCATGAACAACTTGCCGCCATTCTTCTTTTTTTCATTGACGGAACCGGGAGCCGTTGCGGAGGAAGCCATATGTAGTCTGAGATATGCAGATAAGGGGCCAGATTGGCGGTACCCAATGAGAGGAACCTAAGGTCGAATCTTAAGGAGTTCTAAGGCAGATTTAATCTGCGGATACTGCCATCCCTGGTTGTATTCCACAGAGCAAACGTGGCATCACGACCGAGGCGGCCGCCCCAGATCTGGCGCTGTTTGCGCCAGATCTAGGAGACCACAACTCTCAACGCGCCCCTCATTTTCGTTCTCGGTAGCCGAACAAGAAGCTAACGGATCATATCGATAGTGTCCTGAGTGACGGTATCGAATGTGGTCACCGATTTCGAGTTCGCCTCGAAGGCACGCTGGGCCACGATCAGGTTGGCGAACTCGGTCGAGATATTCACATTCGATGCTTCGAGCGAGGATCCGTCGACGATGCCTCGATTGCCCGTTCCGGCAACACCCAAGCTTGATTGCCCGGAGCCCAAGCTCGTCTGATAGTCGTTTGCGCCAACCGGAATCAGACCCTGTTCGTTTGCCACCGAAGCAATCGCCAACTGGGCTAACGGCGCTGTAAGTCCATTCGAGTAGGTGGCAGAGATGACACCGTTCTGATCCACGCTGAAGCTCTGATACTGACCGCTGGGATAGCCATCCTGTGGCGTTGCGGTGGCGCTTGAAGCCGCGGCAGTCTGTGTGATGGTGGGGTTTCCGCTGGCATCGTATAAGTTGAAGTTAAAGTTGAGAGGGTTAGCGCCGTCACTCAGTCCTGTGAAATTGACACCGGCAATGTTGCCGGCGGGATTGGTCAAAACTCCTGAACCGTTGAACTGAAGCGGCCCCGTAGCGGCGGCATTGCCGGTTGCTCCCGGCACGGCGATGTTGTAGGTCCAACTGCCTCCTCCATTGGCGGTAAAGGTGACCGTCCCCTGCTGGGCGTTGCCGAGAGAATCATAAAGAGTGATCGGCACCGGTACGACTGTTCCGGGTGTCGCCGTCGCATTCAGATTCATGTCGACACTCATGTTCTGAGTCGCCTGCGGCGGCTGGGTCCCATTGAGAGGAATGATAATCGGCGATGGTGCGCCGTTGGCATTGATGGTTCCGTTGACCGCCGGGTAACCCAGCACATCGAGGCCGTTGCTCGTAACTAGGTTGCCATTAGCATTGGTCGTAAAATTTCCGGCGCGAGTGAGGAATTGCTGTCCGTTTGCGTTCTGTGCAGCAAAGAAGCCTTCACCGTCGATCGCCATGTCACTGCTCACTCCGGTGGTATTGATGGTGCCTTTCGTGAAGTCGGTCGCCGTGGTGTCCACTTTGACGCCCAGGCCTTGCTCGATCGGATCTCCTGAACCGGACTCGCCAAGCTGCTGGTAGAAGAGATTCGCGAACGTGGTCGTCTGGTCCTTGTATGCCGTGGTGTTCATGTTAGCGAGGTTATTGGCAATAGTATTGAGGGCTGTAGAATCGGCCTCCAACCCAGTCAACGGAATCGAAAATGATGCCATGGTTTTCTCTCCTGAAGTTCGGCCTTGTACACGGCTTGCGACCGTGGCTGTGAAATGCGTTCAACGACTGGCAAACAGAAACGGAAGTCTACGTCTGCAGGCATCCTCAGTACGTATTAACTGCCGGCCGCAGGCTCGCAGGAATTTCAACATTTCCGGGAACGCCCTGTGAAGCTGCCGCGGCGCTCTGCGAGGGTAATAATTGGGCTGTCTGCCCCGGGGAAAATTGCTGCAGCGCAGACTGCGTCGCGGGGTATCCGTTCGTGCTGGCAACTTGCATCGCGGATGGATCAGAAGATGTATTCGTACCCGTGACTGCGGATACGCTGGAAGAAGGAGTAGTTCCGCTCGCCGCGGGTGGCGTGAGAGTTCCGACCTCCTGGTTGATCGAGATTAACTGCTGCAGACTATTGACGTTTACAAGCTGGTTTACATACTCATTGGGATCCGTATCTGCAGTTGGGTCCTGGTTCTGTAACTCGCTCACCAGAAGGGTTAGAAAATCATCCGCAGTAATCGTCGCACCGCTGGTCGAGCTATTGGAACCGGATGTAGCAGTTGTTGTTGGAGCTGTGGTGCCGCTCGTGCTGCGTGCAGCTGGCGGCTGGGCCTTCCCACCCGCGTGCTGCTGCTCCGCTTGAAGCTGTTGCACAATGCTATTAAGGTTCACTTTGCTTGGTCCTTTCTCGTTGCTGAAATTGCTTGCTAAGCCCTGAGACTGATCCGGCTCCCATCCGCGACGGCTGGGTTACTGGGTTCCGCCTCAGCCAATGAAGATGATGCCGGGCGTTGCCGCAAGCCTGGCTCCTGCTGGGGCGCCCCGCCTTGTCCCTGCCCTTGATGTTGATTTCCCATTTCACCTCCTGGGGAAAATTGCTGACGAAGCGACACTCCGATCTGATCCACGGGAAGCTGGCGCTCAGCAAGATGGCTAGCCAACTGCGGCAATAGTGATTCGAGTGTGCCGCGCACCGCCGCGGAACCCGACTCCAGCACGGCAGTCAAGTGTCCCTCCTGCCGCTGGGCCACAACCGATATCCATGAGTTCTGCTCGTTTGCGAAGCCTGCTTCAACCCGGGTTGCAGACAGTTGCCAAACAGGGTCGCGCGCCGCGCCAGCGGAATCGAGAATCGCGTGAGGATCGGCATTTCGCTGGGTTGCGTTAGCCGGAGTAGTCAGACCGGGCACATCGAGTCGCGGCTGGCCAACAGCCATCTCATGTGGAGAAACTTGAGCAGACGGAGGAGCCGAAACGCCCTGACTGAGGTTCGCGGTTGGGTTCGTCAGGCTGGCGACCGCGTCATGAGTTGGAGCGAATGAAACTGCGCCTGTGTTCGTATCTTGCGCCGCAGCCGGTTGCCCAGTGATCGCCGCTGGTTCATGCGCAGCGTTGGAAGCTCCGGCTACGCTCCCTGCGGGAGCGCTCAACACGCCGTTCTGCACCAGCGTCCCGGTTTTTGCGGGCGCAGAATCGTTCTCCGCGTGCTCCTGTCCCGGCACTGCCGCTTCCAGGTTCTGCCCGGTGGATTCCTGTGGCACAGCATGGCCCAGCGAGCCTTCTGAATTCAACTGCAACTGCTCCCCGGCGGCGGCGCCGAGTGCCGGCGTTTGCCCCGCAGTGGAGCTTGGCTGCCCCTTGGCTCCCATCCCAGCCGTGGCAGGGCCGGATGCGCCAATGGCTATGCCGGCAAGAGAGATACCCGCGGGAAGCGCAGGGACCAAAGATTTGCCGGCCACAGAAACTTGCGCAGAAGTGGAAGGTGCAATGGGGACGGCGGATTCCCCCGCCGCGACAGTCTGAAGAGCCGCCGGCCTTTCTGAAATCCATGGCAAAGCTTTTGACTTCTTCTCTCCTCCCGCTCCGGCACTTGCGTTCTTTGCCGTTGCTCCGATTTCCTGTAGAGCAAGAGACGCTGTGTCAGCGACGGAATGGTTGGGCGCCGCGGCCAAAGGCGGAGTATACAACGACGTTACCTGAGAAGACTCCAGCTGGACGACGTTCAAGGGCTGGAGTAGCTGGGTTTGAACCGCCTCAGTCGGCCCAATTTGGGTCTGAGATTCTTTGCCCGTCGCTCCCTGAGCAGTATCCCTTGGATTCTCCCTGGCCTGCGCCGTGAGCAGTAAATTGGAGAATGCCGGATGCGGAGCCGCCGCCGTCCCGCCGGCGGCTTTCCCCGCCGCACCGCGAACCGGCTCACTCGGTATGTGCACTGCGATCGCAATCATGCCACAGTCACCTAAGCATTTCGGTTGCCACTCAGCCGCGATTCTTCCGTTCACGGATTAGATAGAACTTATTCAACCTTCTTTGCTCCGTAACCATTCGTAGCGGCGGCGCGCCTGAAGGAGATCTTCTATTTCCGCTCGGCTCCTGCGTTCGTATTCCCGGTTTTCTTTCCCGACTGCTCTCTCCAACAGCGTTTCCGCCTTTCGCCGCTCCAGGCGGCGATCGAAATATGCCTCGCGCTTTGCTCCGATCTCTTGTTCGAGCTTAGGAACCACAAGAGCAGCGCGCACGGCCAGAACGCGATTGATCTGCGCCTCCGACTCCGAGGCAATCCAACTCTGCGAGCCCACGCCCGTCCCGTTGAGCGCTGAATTTCTTTGCAGCCGCGCGTTCTGCTCAGCGGACACTGCCCGTTCAACTACCGCTTGAGCCTGGCGCAGCGCGGCCACCGGATGCTCCAGTGTGATTCGGGCTTGATCCTCTTCCATTTGGCGAATCCGGTAGAGGCGGGCCAATTGTTTTCTCAAACCACTCACGCTGCGCCCGCTTTCGCAACGGACTCGAGCTGCTCCACACAATTGGCATAGGAAACCCGCTCCTCGGTTGTCTGCTCCAAAAACCGGCGGATCACGGGCATCGCTCGGAGGGCTTGGTCGAGTTCACCATCCGTCCCGGCCTTGTAGGCGCCGATGCGGACCAGATCTTCCGAGCGACTGTAGGCGGCGAGTAAGCGGCGCACGCGGGCTGCGGCTTGGCCATGGCCTTGAGTAATCACCGAAGCCATCAGCCGGCTCACCGAATCCAGAACGGCAATGGGGGGATAGAGCCCCTCGGCGGCAATGGCCCGGCTCAGCACAATATGACCGTCCAGCAAAGATCGGACGGCATCCACGATGGGATCCTGCAGGTCGTCGCCTTCCATAAGCACGCTGTAAAACGCCGTGATCGATCCGCGGTTCAGCCTTCCCGCCCGCTCCACCAGGCGCGCTAACCGGGCGAACACGGAAGGCGTATACCCTCGAACGGTAGGCGGCTCACCCGCAGCCAGCCCAACCTCGCGCTCGGCCATCGCATAGCGCGTCAACGAGTCCATGACCAGCAGCACATCCTTGCCCTGCGCAGCGAAGTACTCCGCGATGACCGTGGTCGTATAGGCTGCGCGGATGCGCAACAGCGGAGACTCATCGGAGGTCGAAACAATCACTACGGACTTGCTTCGGCCTTCGTCGCCGAGCACGTCTTCAAGGAATTCGCGCACCTCTCGCCCCCGTTCCCCGATGAGACCAACCACCGTAATATCCGCGGAGGTGTTGCGGGTCATCATCCCAATCAGCGTGCTTTTCCCCACACCGCTGCCGCCGAAGATGCCGACGCGCTGGCCGCGGCCGGTTGTGAGCAACCCATCAATCGCACGAATCCCGGTTCCGATCGGCTGATCAATCGGGGGCCGGTCCATCGCCGCGAGCGACGGACGATCCAGCGTCCAGGTGTTGCTCGCGCGCAAGGGCTGCCCCTTGTCGATGGGCTGCCCCAACGCGTTCAGCACCCGTCCGCGCAATCCATCACCTACCCGAATCCTTGGCCGAACACCCATAGCTGACATTGCATCGCCATATTGAATCCCGCCGATCCGGTCGAGGGGCATCGAAAGCACATGATTTCCGCGAAATCCGATCACCTCGCCCATATGCCGCCGACCCGCGCTGTCGAGGATCTCGCAGGATTCTCCTAATCTGCAAAACGGCCCCTCTGACCGGATCGTCTGCCCCAGGGCTTCCACTACCCGCCCATGCCAGCGCCAGGCTGGCCGTTCGCGAAGGGACCGGAAGTAGGGCCGCAACGCATCCGTTCGCTGTGCTCCCGGCACTGACTGCAGTGGATTTTCGAGCAGTTCTGCAGATTGTTCTTGATCGGCGAACGGCGCAGAGCCTGAATCCGGGCACGGGCGCTTCAATGGCCGCCACACTGTTCACAGCTTTGCCGGGTCGGCTGCGCGGAGAGGCGTTGCTCAAGCAGATCGAAGAAACCGCGTTCGATTTCCTCCAGTTGCGCGTCTACGCTCAGCTCAATGGTTCCCATCTGCGACTCGAGTACGCAGCCGCCAGGCTTCAGCCGGCCATCTTCTACCAGACTCGGGCGATTGCGTTCAGGCATGCCGGCCAATGCTTTCCGCCAGTCCCCGCCTTCCTCCGGAGGAACTCGCAGAACAACGGTCGCGCTTTCTCCAAGGCGATCCAGGGCAGCCCGCGCCACTCCCGAAAGAAGCATGGAGTCCATCTGCGCTTCGCGATGAAGTACTTTTCTGGCAATGGCCAAAGCTAACTTCACCACCTCTGCCTCGACACAACGAAGGTAGTCTCGCCGCTCGATCTCGAAAGCCTGGAGCGCTTCAGCAATCGAGGCGCGACTCTTGGAGAGGACCTGCGCAAATTCTTCGCCGGCCTGGCGACGGCCCGCCTGCTCACCTTCCAACCTGCTTTGCTCCGAGATCAATGGCAGTTGTTGCTCGGACTTGACGATTTGCGCCTCAAGTTCGACAATCTTGCGCCGGGCAGCAGTCTCCATATCTTTGTTCTGACGCTCTTCTGTAGGGAGCAAAGAGGCAAGACTCGACGAAGAGCGCAGCGCTGCTGTGGGGATGCCGGCTGGTCCTGCCTGCTCTAAGGCGGGGTACCTCAGTGTCTGGATGCGATCCTGAGTATGCACCGTTTCGGTCTCATGCGACATATTCATCATCGGCCTCCGGCTTGAGGATGAGCTTGCCTTCGGCTTCGAGGGTTCGGGCCACATTGAGTATTTCCGTCTGAGCTTTCAATATCTCTCGCCCACGCACCGGCCCCATCACTTCCATGTCTTCTCGCAACATCTCCACTGCTCGCGACGAAAGCGCGGCGAAGAAATGCATGCATAAATTCTCTTTGGCCCCTTTAAGAGCCGTGGCCAGGATCCCTTTATCAATTTGCGAAACCAGCTCCATCATGCTGGACGCTGGAACTGTGACAAAATCCTCGAAAGTAAACATCAGATTCCGGATGTTGAGAGCCATTTCCGCGTCCTCGACCTCGATCGATTCGAGCACTTGCTTGGTCACGGGTGCATCCATCCTGTTCATCAAATCGGCCACCACCTTGTACCCGGAATAGGACTTGGTGCGATCCCGGCCCAGTGACTCCATCCGGCGCCGCAGGATCAGGCCAACCTTTTGCGCCATTTCATCGGAAAACTGCCGCATTTCCGCAAGCCGCTTCACCACCGATACACGCAATGTTTCCGGAAGAGCTAGCAACGCTTGCGAAGACGCCCGCGGATCCAAATGAGCCAGCACCAGCGCCACGGTCTGGGGGTGCTCTTTTTCCAGAAACTTGGCCAATTGCTGCATGTCCAGCTTGTGCAGCAATCCGAGATTGCTGTCGCTGGCCTCGCGGGAACGCTCCACCTGGTTCAGCAGGATTTGGGCGCGCTGAGCGCCGAACGTATCGACTAGAATGCGTTCGGCATACTCCGGACCGCCCCAGGCAACGTACTGCTGCGTCTCCATAAGTTCATGAAACTCCTCCAGCACAGCCTGTGACACCGCCGGAGGCACCGATTTGAGCGCGGCAATCTCTTGCGTCAATCGCTCAATCTCCGGCTCGCCCAACTGCTTATAGATCTCTTTGGCCTGTTCATCACCCAACGCCACTATCAGGACCGCAGCCTTGGCTATTCCTGTAGTGGGCATGCCATCCGGCACCTCTCTTGGCGCGGGTAAAAACGGCAGTCCTCTTTGCATTCCGCTCTCCTCCCTAGAACATCTGCGTGCGGTTCGTCCCTCTGACCGAGCGCGAAAGGCCTATTTCGCTGCGCCGGTATCCGTGATCCAGTTCTTTACGAGCCGCACCACCGGTGCAGGTTCTTGCGCCAACCGGTCCGCTACGGCATCCCTGAGCAACTGCGATCGGCTTGCTCTACGAAACTGCGGCAGGTCGGGCACTTTCTCAAGCAAATCCGGGGCAATCATACTGTCGCCGAGAGCGGCGGTGCTGCCTCCGGCGGTCAACTCAGACCGTGCCGCCTGCTGCGCGATGTGCCGTCCAGCCGGACGGAACACGAAGAAAAACAGCAGCAGGAACATGGCAATCGGACCGAGCAGCCACATGGCCGCGAAGACCTGATCCTTTCGCGGCATAAAGCGTTCGACAAAGGAAGGAGGCACGGGGATCGCATTGTCCGCAAAGGTAATGTTCTCAACCGCAATCTGATCGCCCCGCGCGGCGTTAATGCCCACGGCGGCGCTGGCCAACTGCTCCATCCGCCGCAATTCCTCCGCACTGCGCGGGACAAACTTCCCCGTAACCTGCTTTCCGTTCCCCACCGCTATCAGTTTGTCGTTCACCAGGATTGCGACGGTCAACCGCTTGACCTGCCCAGGACCTTGCACCACGTGCAGGGTACGTTTCGAGGCGAAGTAATTGGTGTTTTCCTGATGGGACATTTCGTTCGAACTCGTTATAGGAGGAAATAAAGGCGCTGCGCTGGGCGGAGCGGCGCCGTTGGTAGCGCCGCCTCCATTGGGCGCATTGCTTGCCGTCCCGGGAATGCCAGCGGCCCTGGGCTGGCCTCCGTTGCTTTGATCGGATCGCTCTGCGGAAACCATCACAGTTCCTTTCGGGTCGTAGACCTCCTGGGTCTCATCGCTGCTGGAGATGTCGTAATCCACATTGACCGAAGCACGAATGTTATCCCGGCCAGCGACTGGATCGAGCGTCGCAATGAGGCGGTCGGCAAGCTGTTGCTCATAGACCGCGGCTTCGGTTTGCGCATCTTTCTGGCCGAAGGAAACGCGCCCGTCCGCATCGACCAAGGTGACGTTGTTCGGGTCAAGTCCGTCTACGGCGCTGGCCACGAGCGTACGGATCGAGTCTGCCTCCGTATCCGACAGATTGCGCCGGGTAAGCTTGATGATCACCGAGGCCTTGGCCGGCCTTTGTTGATTTTCAAAGAGTGAATCGTGGGGTAAAACCAGATGAACGCGCGCGGACTGAATCGCGCCCATGCTGCCGATCGTGTGCTCGAGCTCGCCCTCAAGGGCTCGCTGGTAATTCACCTTCTCATCGAACTCGGATCCCACCCAGTTCGGCTTGTCGAATAGTTCGAACCCCAGCCTGCCCGATTGCGGCAAGCCCTTGGCGGCAAGGCTCAACCGCGCCTTATCCAGAAGATTGGCGGGTACGCGCAGCGTCGTGCCGTCCGCGTCAAGCTGATAGGGGATCTTTTCTGTCGCCAACTCCGACGCTGCCTGTTGGGCGTCCCGCGCGTCCATGTTGGTATAGAGCGTGCTCCACTCCACCCGGGTCGAAAGCCACATCAGGCCCCCCGTCATGACGAGCATCCCCACCAGCGCCAAGCCCATCCATCGGCGTTGGACCGGGGTCGTGCTCCGCATCAACCACTGCAGCGTCTCGAGTGCAGCCTGGTTCATTCGTTTGAAAACGTCCGGCATCTGGTTTTTTCTCTGTTCCCGGGTTGCCTTATCAGAACTGCATCGAGTTCAGTTGCTCATACGCGGAGACAGCCTTGCTACGCATGGCCAGCGTCATCTCAAAAGCGAGATCGGAGCGCTCCGTCGCGATCATCGCGGTGTGCACATCTACACCTGTGCCGCGAAGCAACCCATCGGCCTTTGAACTGGCGTCCTGTTCGAGTTTTCCCATCTGCTGAAGCGCACCCTTCAGAACGCCCGCAAAGGGCGTTTCCGAGGCATCTGGAACTGCCGCATTCGCGGTTACAGAACTCCCAGGCAAAACGCTGTGCGCCAAAGCGGCGGTGGCCAGAGAACTGAGACTTATAGAATCAGGCATGCTTATCCTCACTTCAGAAGATCGATGGAGGATTGAAGCATGCCCTTCTCTGCCTGAATTGCAGAGGCATTGAGCCCGTAAGAACGGGTTGCTCCCATAAGATCCACCATCTCTGTCATAGGGTTGATGTCGGGAAAGCTTACATATCCATCGCTATCCGCGTCCGGGTGCCCCGGATCGTAGCGGCGCAGGGGCGCTCCCGCGTCGGCAACGACCGCGGAGACTTCCACGCCTTCCGCGCCCTTCTCTTCCCCGAGTTGAGAGGTAAGGACCTGCCCAAAGCGCGGTTGCTGCTCCGGGCTTGCGGCGAAGACAACATCCTGGCGGCGATACGGTCCCCCATCTTGGGTGCGCGTGGTTTCAGCATTCGCCATATTGGCAGCCACCACCTCGGCCCGAATCCGCTCCGCCTTAAGTGCGGTGCCACTCAGCTCCATGACTCCAAATAGATTCATCGCTTGCCGGCCTTAAAAAATGATTATTTGTCTGCGTGAATTGCGTCTGAAATACGCGTGAACTCTCGTTTCAGCAGGGCAGTCGCGGAGCGAAATTGCAATTGGACCTCGCCCAGAATCAAGCTTTCGCGCTCGAGCGAAACGTTGTTCCCGTCCGGCCGCTCCAAAAGGCCGCCCACCTGACGTATGCGCACTTGCTGACGCGGTTCTTTGACGCCCATGCGTTCGCCTGTCGCCTGGTTCGCAGCGCGCGCGAACTCGTCCTCGAAGGCCAGGTCCTGTGTTCGGTAACCGGGAGTATCCACATTGGCCATGTTGCTAGAAATCAGTTGCATCCTTTGTGTTGATAGGTCGAGATAACGTTCGACTTCATCAGAAAGAGGGGTCGTCACCTGCATCGCCGAGTCTCCTTTGTATGGCATTGATGCAAGGGGCGGACCAATCCGGAGAGGAATGAGTTAGAAGAGTCTTACGTCTGCTCGGCGCACGAGCGGCAGCCGATCGCGTTCCATTCGGCAGGACTTAGAGCATTTCTCCTGATCGTGTAAAGCGAAGAGCTGAACTAAACGTAGCCATTCCATCGAAGAATGGCTACACATGGCTACTCTCGCCACACCACAGTATCAGGAGAAGTGCTCTGATACGCCAACTATCATAGCCAGGAAGCGATCGAGCATGAAATAGCCGGTCTCGCTGCCATCCATTGAGGAATCCCATCCTGCTTCCGCCAAAATCGGGGCTCAGCAGATCTCCACCGCCCGTCCTTTCACGCCGTGGGCGGCTTGATCCTTTGGGCAGCCCAAAGGGCCATGGAACCTTGCAGTGAACACGGTATAAGAATTCTCTTAGGAGTCGATCGATGCGATTTTCGCAGAGCGGCCGCTTCCGAAACGGATTTCCTCCGCGGTAATGTCGGCCCTTCCCTCCGCCAAGATGTAGCCGCGCTCCAAGACATGCTCAAGTTCCCGCACGCCGCCGGGCCAACTGTGCTCCGTCAAACGCTGGAGCGCGGCTGCTTGCAGGCTCTTCGCCGGTTGATCGGCGGCGAGCCGGCGCAGGAAGTGCGCGGCCAGTTCTGGGATATCTTCCCGTCTTTCCGCCAGAGGGGGCGTTAAAAGGGGGAATACGGCTAAACGAAAATAGAGATCTGCGCGAAAGCTTCCTTCGCTGACACGCTGCTCCAGGAACTGGTGCGTCGCAGCTATCACTCGAACATCCACGCGAAGCAGCTCATTTTCTCCGATACGCTGCAATTCGCCCTCTTCGAGAAAGCGCAACAGTTTGGATTGAAGCATCAGCGGCATCTCGCCGATCTCATCCAGAAACAGAGTCCCCCGTGAGCCGCTTCCAGCCGCCCCGAACGAGATTGCATGGCCCCGGTGAACGCTCCTTTGGTGTGCCCGAAGAGCTCGGCCTCGAGCAGTGTCTCCGGAATCGCAGCGCAGTTCAACACGATGAAAGGATTGCGCGATCGTTTGCTTAAACGGTGGAGGGCGCGGGCCACGAGTTCCTTGCCTGTACCGGTCGGTCCTTCGATCAGCACACCGGTCTTCTTCGGGGCAACTAACCGGATCTGACGGCACAACTCTAAAATTGCTGGGCTCGAACCAACGATGTCAGGGAGCTTAACCGAAAAATCGAGTGGCTCCCTCATCGACTCGTGGGAAGGGACTGCGGCCATGAGCACCTCAAGCCGCGTCCTCGAGTCCGGAATCGCCGCAGTTTGTAGCTCTCCGTGACCCTGATTTTCTTGGCCGTGGATGCCTGGCTGCGGACAGGGTTGGGGCAATCCCGCTCGGAGATCCGCGGACCCGCCCACACCTGTTCCGTTAGGCGCCCCATCCTCATATCCCCGGCGAAGCGCATACCATAGCTCCTGTCGTCTAGAGCTCTTCAGAGGTCCCAATTGCAGGACGCTCGTGTCCTGCGTAAACAGATCTGTGTCTGGATATCTACGCCGGCACTCCGCAATAAGTTCATTCACCTCTAGATCTGGCAGCCAGGAGTCCACAATCATCGCTGCACATTCATTGCCGTGCAGATAGAGGAGGGCCTCCGCGCCTCCGGTTGCCTGCTCCACGCGCCAGCGCAGACCCTCCAGTACATCCTTCACCCTCTGGCGAAACGATGTGTCTGAACTTGCGACCAGCACGGTCGCAGCAGGGATCACCCTAGTGTTGGGAGTACTTTGAAGAGATTTCATTGAACGCTCGGATTCGTTTGCGCAGCAGATTCGAGTTCAGACCATGGAACCCGCGGTCCCGCGTTTGGAGCAGCCATTTGCAGAGCGAGAGAAATTGTGAGGACCGTTTTTGTCCCCTCGATACTAAGACTGCCCTCCATCGCTTCCACCAGTGCCTGGATCCGGGCTGCTTCAGGCAGTTCCCGGCTTTGGAACAAGAAGTCTTTTACCTCGAATGGATGAGCGTCGCTGGATAATTCCGCTGCAAGGCGTTTCCCGTGAGCAGATGGGACTGTAAACCGGATCTCGACCCAACCCCTTCGCGATTGCGCGGCGACGGCGAGTGAACCGTCGGGAAGCGCTGCCCGGAACAGGACATCGAGAATAAAGTTCAAGGTGCGATCGAGGGCCTGAGGATTGACCCGGCACTCCAGAGCGTCGCACGCCTGAAGAACCGCGGCCTTTCCCACAGTCCTCAGAGCAACCTCCAGACTTACGAGTTTGCGTGCAAGGAGATCCGTAAGGCAAACGGTTTGACAAGTCCTATGCCTCTGTCGAAGATCCAAAAGCTCCTGGAGAAATCCAAGGATTTTCCCTGCGCGGCGAAGTTCCCGATCGAGGCTCTGCTGGCCGGACCCACATAAGCCACTCGCCGGCGATTCGTTGATCCACAACGCTGCGGTGAGAGGTTGGGCAAGTTTATGCAGGGCAGCGCGCAGAAAAGGCATATGCCTGCTCTCTGACTCCCTTTCGCGACTGGACGTCAGGCTCCGGTTTACTGGGCGGGTACGCTGACGCTGCGGGGTTAACCTCTCGCATGACATAACCTTCTCCTCGAACCGTGTGAATGAGCGGCGCCCCAAAACCTTGATCTACCTTGCGCCGTAAATAGTTCACATACACTTCGACTACATTCGTGCCGCTTTGCTCAGGTATATCCCAGACCTGCCTGAGCAGGGTGGTGCGAGGCACGCAGCGCCCTTTGTGTTGGATTAGATATTCGGCGAGCGCATATTCCCGTGCGCTCAAGTCGATTCGTTTGCCGCTTCTCGCCACTGATCGCCGCACACGATCCAGTTCCAGATCGGCACAGCGCAGAATTGGATCCGGGGCGGTTTGCGCTCGCCGGCAAAGTGCTTTGATGCGAAGCGTAAGCTCGCGGAGCGCGAAGGGTTTGGCGAGGCAATCATCCGCTCCCAGCTCAAAGCACTTCAGACGATCATCAAGGCTCGCACGACCGCTTAACACCATAATCGCGGTTGAGCCGCTGGCTCCCCGGACAGCACGAAGAACCTCGGTTCCGTCGCAGCCCGGCAGATTTAGATCGAGAAGGACCAGGTCAAATCCAGCCCCGATGGCCTTCGCCAAACCCGCGTGGCCATCGGCCGCCGTTTCTACCTCGTGGCCTTCAGTTTCGAGATATTCCTTCAAGACAGCAGTCAGCGCCGGCTCGTCCTCAACGATCAGCATTCGCATCTATCAAACCTCAGCAGAGAACAAGTTCGTACAAGATGGTGCGATTGTTTGAACAACGGTGTCTGAGAATAACTAATTCTCTTCGAAAAAGCGATCAACTTTGGGAGTACTCTTGTGTTATAAACTTTCGTACTTGAACTGTATTGAATACCGACGGAGACGACTAACTCGTAACTGTACCTGAACTGCAGTATCCTAACCGGTATTTCGGCCTGCGACCCTGGAAGCATCAGTAATAACGTTAATTACCTTAGTTACAACTCACCTGATCTATTCGTTCGGTGAAGCTGTACCCAGGATTGAATTACCATTTCAACTCAAGAGCCGCCAGAGCATGATACCCGCTATTAAGGCAGCAACTCGAAACAATAAAGCCCAAGGCATTTTTCGCGCACCAACGCTCATCTCTGTTTCCTCCAAAGGATCAGTTCATCGGCTTCTTGCGCAATATTTTGAAGGTCAAATCTAACACTTTGGTGGCACGCTTCAACGCGTTCTCGATAGCCCTCATCAATTTCTGGAATCGTATCAACGTCACCACTCAGCAGGTGCGGGTGAGAGGGTGTTTGAGAAGTATTACGCCACTTTGCAAGTATTAGCGTGGTTCCGTGAAACTGGAGAGTACCAGACAATCACTATGCCACGGACGTGAGCGACGCAGCGTGGGGACTACTCGGCCCACGTTTACCTGCAGCACGGCCCGGTGGCCGGCGGCGCACAACCAATATTCGTGCTGTGATCAGCGCGATTTTCTATTTGCTTCGCACCGGCTGTCAGTGGCGTCTTCTTCCGCGAGAGTTTCCAGCCTGGGGCACCGTGTACCACTATTTCGCATGTGGAAGAACTCCGGTGTATGGACTTGCCTGCAACGAGAAATCTAAACCTCAATTATGGAACCTGAAGAAGGTCAGCATTATTGTTTCTTACGCTGCCGATGCGCCGATCCACTCTCCACGCCCTCATCAGCTCGGTGGCAAATAGACGCAGCACGGCAGCTGTGTCTCGGCCACAATGCCCTCGGTCTGATCGGGTGGCAGGTGACCATATTGCGGCCCGAGCGCTTCGAATCGTAGAGGGCGTTGTCGGTCTTCGTCAGCAATGACTCCGGACTATCTGTAGAGCTGCTGACGGCCACGCCGATGCTGGCGGTAATGTGGACTCCGGCGGGCAAGCCCCCGAGCGATTCCACCTGCCGGCATATGCGATGGGCCACCATGGATGCCTGTGGCAGATCCGTATCGCGCAGGATCATGATGAACTCATCGCCCCCGAAACGGGCCAGGGCATCGGCACTGCTGGCAAATGGGTGGAGGGCGGAGCTGATACGGCGAATAACCTCGTCTCCAATGGGGTGTCCGTGAGCATCGTTGACCCTCTTAAAGAAATCGATGTCGATGAGAACCAGGCCTGTGGCGTTCCCGTGCAGCTGCGAGGAGACGAGTTCGCGCCGGAGCGTCTCGTCGAAAGCCCGGCGGTTCAGCAGGCCTGTCAATCCATCTGTAAGTGCGAGAGCCTGTAGCTTGTTGCGTTGGTTACAGGAAGATAGCCAGATAAGGCTGAGGCCCGCGCTGATTCCAAGGATGAAGTTGAAGAAGATAAAGAAAGCCTGAATGGTGTCGAGCTGCATGAGATCAATCCGCGGCGGGTGGACGATGGTCTGAACGATGCGGAGAAGGTGGATCGTGACGATGCCAGCTATCACGTATCCGGTGGTGCGGATCGGAGAACGGAGCGCGGAATTCCGGCAGCGGAAAAGCACGACGGTGGTGAGGCCAGCCTGAAGCGCTTCGGCCGTGTCGATGGTATAGATCCGCATGTCCACATTAGGGCGGATCCGGGTAAAGGCCACCAAACCGATCAGGACTGCAAGGCCAAGCGCCAAGCTAAAGGGAAGATATCGCCGGTTCAATTCGAGCATGTCATTGATTGCCTGATGAATCAGGACGAGCGCCGAGAAGACCGCGAGATGGGGAATGACGATCGACAAGAAAGGCGGCACCAGCGATCTGAATAACGCCAGTACAAGACCGGCAGAGGCCACGCCGAAAGCTGCTTTCAGCCATCGGGAGCCTTTAAGCCCGATCGCGCTTCGCTCGATGAGCAAGCAGCCAAACACAAACAGGGCCAGTGTAATTGCATACCCGGCCAATAGAGCTCTCATGGACATGCCTTGTCGTCCAACTCCTTCAATCAATGAAGTGATTTTGCCGTGGCCCTCTACATAAATAGCGGTCTTTGTGGGAACAAGCCGAGAATATCGATTGATTCCGGGGCTTTCGTCCCTTTGCCACGTATGTATCTAAAACTCACACGGTTGCAGGCAAGGCGAGGTACCGCGGCCGCGACCTGTGCCTTGGCCTGTTGATACCTCAAAACAAACGACTGTTCTTGGTCCCACCAACGTAATGTTCCCCAAATGTGCCCTCGATGTCTACTTGTTTTTATTAGCAACCACAAAGATCTCATTCATTATGGTTACCGTTGGAGGTTCTTGCGTGATTGGTCATCATTCCTGCCCTGTTTCCAACACTCTTCATGTTCCTCCTAATCGAGTATTTACTGATGTTTTCTTTTTAAAGATGAGAGGAGGCTCTCAGAGCCCTCATCGGCTGCTCGGATGGAATTTTTACGTTCTGAAGCTGGCAGGTAACCCCCAAGGCCCGAATACGCGCTTTTTAATGAGGCCTTGGGGTCGCTCCTGCTGGCTATTTGGTACTGCCAGTTCCCGAGTGGAGTCCGATTCAGGTGTCATCTAGCTTCATTGGGGTGAATCCCGATCTGTCCTTCACGCTAGCGGAAGGAGTTCGTACACCGGACCCCGGCTTGCACTTCGGATCTAAATTCGTTATCGGCCCGAAAAAAGGTTTATGAAATCATCTCCGAGCGACGGATGCAGCGAGTCGATAAACCGCATCTTTTTGCCGGCATGTTGCTTCTCGATATTTATGAGGCAACCACGGTCCCAGCTTGCGACTCTTGATCGGTTGCTGGCGCTGATAGCCTGGTGGCACCGCGTATCGCAGCATCTTCCGTACTGTCTGTCGCGAAAGCGCAAACTCCCTCGCTACCTCCCGCTGACTCTTGCCTTCCACACGAACCGCTCGCCGAACAAGTTCGTATCTCCACCTCGAACATCCCTCCGGTGTTCCATGAACCACGCCTGCATGGCAACTCGGCTCACGAAACCAACTTTCCGGCGGTGGACTACTTTTACTCCGCCGCAGCGCTCCGCTTTCGCGGCGCACTGTGGCCTATTTTCTCTCCGGCGCTCATCCCTCGTTTAGTGCAGATGAACATCGACAAGATGCCGGCTAAAGCATTTGGCTGCACGTAAGGGCAGGTAAACACGGCATCACGGTGCACAAACTCAGGTACTAATTCCGCCAGAGCTCTGAGAATGTTTTTCGAGTTGTGGAGACTTAGCTTTTCCCGTCCATGGCCGACATATAAGTCATGGCAAGTAAGTTATGGCACGGTACGGTCCGCCTTCAGCATCGCTGCACTTCGCGAATGGCGTGTGCAAAATATCCGCAGGTGAGACGGCCCGCTGAATTTCTTCCCCAGCGCACGCTAAGGTCTGCGCCATTTCTAATAGCTTCTCCATCGTCAAGCCTCACACCCGGGCCGCACGTCCGGAGTCGCGCCGCAAGAATGGTGGTCCTTCTCCGAGGTTCTGCGCCGAGATGTGGGCAACCGCCCGCTGCAAGGCGATGCGGCCCTACCCTCGGGCGAGTGATCCGGCCCGGTTTCGTCTACAGCCGGTGATTGACCCGCCGAAAGCCGAAAGGAAATGGATCGCAATTAAGTAGTACGACATACCACGGAAATGTACTTGCGAGATTGAGATACAGAGAGCGTGAATATGAAACTACAACGTTACATCTTGATGTTATTGCTTGCGCTGCCTTTGGCTGCCACGGCCCAAGAGCTTCCTGGACTTGAGTTGCTGCAGGGAAATGACAAAACGCCAGTGCGTCACGGTTTCTTTGATGCAACTAACCTTAGGTTACAGGGTGCCAACGTGGTATCCCAGACGCTGGCCCTGATGGCTATCCAGTCCCATGACAACGGAAGCGGTATGGCTCAGTGCGCCAAGCCGCCTTGTACTGGCGCTCTCGAATCCCGTGGCCGAACCCTCGACCCCTTTGAAAAACATTTTGAGTCCTACGGTTACGGATGGGGCGCTGTTTACCGATACGGCGGAGGTGTGGGACTGAACCTCGTTGTCGCTTACATGTTCCACGCGACCGGGCATCACAAGCTTGAACGCTGGGTACCGATAGTCTCGATCACGCATGCCGAGGCCTCCACTGGATATGCCCTTACCGGCTCACGTCAGGGCAAAAGCGGCTGGTGACAAGAGGCGAGGCCGCAACGTGCGCGTCACAGGAACTTCGCGAAGAGCGCGTCCATGTGAGCTGCCGCTTGGTGCCAGGTAAACAGCTTCGCACGTTGTAGCCCCATCGCTGAGCGCTCAGAACGCGGGTCTCGGCCATTCGCCAGATGGAGGAGGGTATTGGCCAGATCCTGCGGATCCTCCTTTAAACTTTTTCCTTTGTATGCAAAGCGATCTTTGTGGCGTGTCCGGTTGCTTCTCGGTTGACGTCCTTTGAAGTCCTGGCCAGGGCAATGGCCTTCACCATTTGAGCAACCTCTTCAGGTCGCGCCGTTTCCAGGCACCGAGCGGCGCCATGTGTTCCAGCGAATAGTGAATGACCCTTCCACAATCCAGGCAGACTTTGTAGGTCTGGTTGTCCAGCGTGAACGGCCGGGACTGATGCCGGTGACGGCATCCCATGACAAACAGAAACAGGGCAGTACCCATAGAAGGCTGACTCCTTGCTAAGGTACTTCGGCACTTCAGGGAACCTAATTGATGACCGGAAAGTCGCAGCCGGATGGCGCGTTGCGGGGCTTGAAAGATGAGTGCACCGCTGATACCAGTCCCTTCGCCGCTGACCGATTCGCGTCGGCTAACTTCGGGGGTGATGAAGCATCTCCAGCGAGAAAACAAGTCTCTGGACCGTCGCTTCCCTGCTCCTGGGCAGTTGCTCAAATTGACAGCCGTAGAAATGGGTCGACAACCCGCCATTTTCGGCCTTTCGATGAGCGATGACGCGCAACGTGACTTCCAGCTTCCCCCGCTCAAAAAAGTCCCATACCGCGTTGTGCAGAAGGGTGCCAACTGGAAGCGTTTCGGGCGAGATCGTATTGGATTGCAATTCCACTCCACCAAGGGAGAGGTTATTGATGTTCAGGCTGATCGTTGCACGATCTGCGAGTTGAGCAGTACAGGGACAAGGGCGAAGGATCCTCACCTCCGCACGGTAATGCTCCCGCCGCTGGAGATAATGGATCTCCGAGGGCAAAGGCGAGAGGAACGCAGGCGCTCCAGAAAATACCGTCTCTACCGGTGCCGGCTCGGTAAAGCGCAGGGACACGCCACGGAGGGTGGCGCTGAAATGGATCTGGCTGGCGGAGAGAATTGCTTCGGTCTCTTCGCGCTTGCGTCCGCAATCATAAAGGAAGCGGCCTGAATTCTCATCGACGTCCAAAAGCATGGTCACGACTTTACGGCTCGGCGGCAGAGTCAGGAGAACAGATTTCTGTCCTCGCTGGATATCCTGCATGAGGCGCAGAACCTCGCTCGGCTTGATCACGCGATAGGCATCGTCGGATCCTTTAAGGCGACTGGTTGCTTTCATCGCATTTCCCTCTTTCGGGGGCGGTTTTCAGCACGCAAGAATCGACTCACGCGATGAGCGTCGATCGCGCGCCGCCCTTCCAGTGCGCTATCGGCAGAAAACGATCCATAAGTAAGAGGGTGGATCCAACCGCATTCGTAAACACTAGCCGACAGATAAAAAAGCGGAAGTCGCCTGCTATCAATAATCTTTGATAATTTAGGCAGGCAACAAACAATCAACCTCTCGGTTTTTGCCAATGGGCTTCCAAGTTGTTGATTGGCATAGGCTATTCTGGGTTTTACTTGTTTGAACCTGCACCGAAAGTGCGAAAGAACCGCAGCGCGTCCTCAGCAAAGTTCTAGGTACGTGGTCCTTCTCTTCCACGTGCCGGGATAAAACCGAGAGCGATAAGATGATATGTACTTCTTGAGATGTGGCTTTGTGTGAAATGAAACACTCCCGCAGCTACGGATCCGAGAAGCATGTGTCGAACGGTACCGCGAAGTTGCTTTATGTGGAGATTCTTACAGAAGGCGGGATGGCTCGCTGGTAAGGTCCTCATACTCTGGCTTGTCTCGGACACGCGCATACCAGCCGCTTTTGCGTCGGGCCGCCAAATGACGCAATTCCATCACACTATGTGGACTTCGGATAACGGCCTCGGTGCGGTCTTTGACATCCAGCAGGCCTCCGATGGATATCTGTGGCTCACGACGTCGACAGGGGTCTTCCGTTTCGACGGAGTCCGGTTCCAATCCGTGGAAGAGGCAACGAACGGAGCTGTACAAAAATAGCGAAATTCACTCGGCTTTCCTGTCATCTTCCGGAGGCATCTGGCTAAAGACGCGGGCTGCGGGACTTCTCTTCTGGAAAGACGGGCGCCTTGAGTGTATTTCCAGATAGGCGCTGCAAACCGGCCTTGCAAATGGAAGGGCTGGCCGAGGACCGAGATGGGTCGTTATGGGTACAAGCGTTGGGTGGCCTCTTTCATATGCATGGGTCCGTGTGCGAGAAAGTAGGAGTGGAACATGGATATCCCGGTGGTTTCCCCGCGGCCATCTTGGTGGACCATAAGGGAACCGTTTGGGTGAGGACTCTTGGCGGCGCCATTCTCTTTTTGCCCCGCGGTCGGTCCAATTTCCAACCCCTTCGATATGCTGCAGGTACAACTTCCGCCGCTTTCGTTCTGACCACGTCAACCCATAACGCCTTTCTCCATGAGGCGCCGGATGGCACAATCTTGCTGTCCGACTATTATGGACTTCGCCGGGTGACAATTGCAGCTTGCTTCCGGCGATGACGGAGATCGATGACACCACGTTGGCCCATTATCGTATGTGGCAAACAATTATTTGTGCTCGCAGTGTGTCTGGCGCTAACCGCTTGCCATTTTTCATCGACAAGTTCCGCTCCGACAATCGTATTCAGCAGGGTCCCCGCCGCAAATCAAGACAGTCCGGGTAAAACAGACATAATCGAGGGTCGTGTTATAGGCGTTCGCCCCGGGCAGCGAATCGTTCTATATGCAAAGACTGATGGAAGATGGGCCGTACGTCAGCAATCCGGCCGGCCGTTTAGGGATATCGAAAGTGATGGCCGGTGGAGAAGTTCGATCCAACTGGGAATAGAATATGCCGCTCTGTTGGTTGATCCGGCTTACCATCCGCCTGAACAAACCGAATCACTGCCGGTCGTAGGCGACGGCGTGGTGGCGCTGACCGTCATTAAGGGTCAGGGCAGTGCACCGGCACTTCCTTCACCCAAGACACTGAACTTCAGTGGTTACGAGTGGACAACGAGCAGCGGCCCGATCTACCGTGCCGGTTCAAGAAATTTCTTCGATCCCGCCAACGTTTGGATCGACAAAGGCGGGGCCATGCATCTGCGGATCTCGGGAAGCCCGGGAAAATGGGCTGCTGCGGAGGTGAAGCTTACGCGCAGCCTGGGATACGGAACGTACCGTTTCGAGGTGCGCGATGTTTCTCATCTCGAACCCTCCGCTGTACTAACTCTTGTCATCTGGGACGGTGTTGGCTCGGAGCAGAACCGTCGAGAGTTGGACGTTGAGCTTTCTCGTTGGGGATACATTAATAATGACAATGCGCACTATGTCGTCCAGCCCTACTACGTTCCAGCTAACATTGGTCGCTTTCGGGTGCCGAGCGGTATCCTTACACACTCGTTTCGCTGGGAACCCGGGCAGGTAACGTTTTCGACTACAGCGGGTTCGGCCAATTCGAGCAGCGCTCGCCTTATTAATCAGCATGTGTTTACCTCGGGAGTCCCTTCCCCGGGTGGCGAATCGGTCCGTATCTCTTTATATGTATTCCATCAGGGCCAGATCCCACTGAAAAACGAAAATGAGGTCATAATTGACAAATTTGAGTACCTTCCATGATTTTCTGGTTGAAGCCAATTCGATGGATCCTTTTCGGAATAGTTCTACTGTGCCTCGTCCATGAAGCACGTGGACTCGACCCCAACCGCTTGCCATCGCAGTACGTCCGCGAGGAATGGATTACACCGAGCAGATTTCCCGGTGGGGCTGTTAACACAATCGGGCAGACTGCGGATGGATACCTCTGGATTGGGACCGACAAAGGCCTAATACGTTTCGACGGTTTTAATTTCAAGTTTGTCTCATTTACGTCCGACGCCACTGCTTCGAAGGTTCCCATATTGCAACTGCTTGTGGATGCTGCCGGGACGCTGTGGCTGCGTCCCCAGGGCACCGATGTTCTGCGTCAACTAGACGGCAAATTTGAGAACGTCACATACGGTGCAGAAACACGCACGTCCCAGATCACTGCGGTCTCAAAAGACAGCAACGGGGGAGTACTGCTTTCGGACATCGTCAACGGCACCTTCCGCTTCAAGGGAGACCAGATTCAGAAACTGGCAGCGCCCGCTGTCTTACCGGGCTCCTCACCGATAATTTCTATGGCAGAAACGGCCGAGGGCAAGATTTGGATGGGCACGCTTGGCGCTGGTCTCTTTCTTTTTTCAGATGGCCGAGCTGGCAAGATCGACGCAGGATTGCCCGACCGAAAGATCAATTGTCTGCTGCCAATCAGTAATGAAGAGCTGTGGGTCGGGACCGACTACGGCTTGTATCACGGGACCGACAAGGGCTTTCGTCGTGTTGAATTGCCGTCATCGCTCGGCAGCGTCCAAGTCTCGAGTATGCTGCGCGACCGGGACTCGAACATCTGGGTTGGCACGAGTCGCGGACTATTTCGGTACAACGCGAATGGGGTTTCTTTACTGAGTACTCACGAAACCACTGGACCGGTAGCTACGCTATTCGAAGATCGGGAGGGAAGCATCTGGATCGGTAGCGCGCGCGGCCTCGAGCGACTGCGAGACAGCCCCTTCGTTACGTACTCTCTTCCCAATTTGAAATCGCAGAGTATGGGACCATTGCACGTTGACTCCGGCGGCCGCACTTGGGTTGCGCCCATTCAGGGTGGTTTGCGATGGCTGAAGGAAGGAAAAAGTGGGGTTGTCACTGCCGATGGGATCGCCAACGATGTCGTCTACTCCATTACCGGAACTGGCAAGGATGATGTCTGGGTGGGACGACAACAGGGTGGACTTACCCATCTGCGCTACTCCGGCAATTCGTTTACAGCCAAGACCTACACGCAGGCAGACGGCCTCGCACAAAACAGAGTGTACGCGGTCTATCAGAGTCGTGATGGTACCGTCTGGTCCGGGACCCTCACTCGTGGTGTAAGCGAGCTAAAGAACGGTCATTTCACAAATTACACGACCACAGACGGGTTAGCGGCGAACACGATATCGTCGATTGCCGAGGGCCCAGACGGAACGATGTGGTTCGGGACCCCGAAGGGCGTCAGTGCCATGTCGCAGAAGGGGTGGCGAACCTATACCGGCAACGACGGATTACCCTCCGAGGATGTCAACTGCTTCCTGCAGGATTCAACGGGAATCCTGTGGATAGGAACGGCCGAAGGTCTCGCTTACCTCAGTGATGGGCATGTGCATGTACCCCGCGGTGTACCTGAGTCCCTGCACGCACCGATATTCGGAATTGAAAAAGACAAAAACGGCTGGATTTGGATCGCGACCTCAGATCATGTTTTGCGCATTCCGCGCGACAAACTACTAAGCGGTGTTGTGAAAGCAGTCGATGTTCGTGAGTATGACCAGGCCGATGGTCTCGAGAGTATTGAAGGAGTGAAGCGGAGCCGATCGGTGGTCTCGGATTCAGCGGGCAGGATCTGGTTTTCACTCAGCAGCGGCTTGTCGGTTGTTAATCCATCCCGGATCAATGACAATTCAGTTCCCGCGCTGCCGCACATCGAGGCGATCACCGCTGATAACAACACCGCAAACCTCGCCGCCTTGGTCCAAATTCCTCCATCTCCCAGGCGAATCACATTTGAGTACACGGGGCTGAGCCTCGCGGTGCCCGAGCGGATTCGCTTTCGATATTTTCTCGAGGGTTTCGATCGTAGCTGGAGCCAGCCGGTTGCAGCGCGAGAAGCCGTTTACACGAACCTTGGGCCCGGCTCCTATCGATTCCGGCTAGTCGCCAGCAACAGCGAGGGGCTGTGGAACGGGCCAGAAACTGCGATCGCTTTGAACGTCGCCCCGGCCTACTATCAAACTTACTGGTTCCGTCTCCTCTGCGTGGGCGCTGTTTTGCTGCTGCTCTGGATGCTCTATCAACTCCGTCTTAAGCAAATGCAACGGGAATTCCATATGGCGCTTGAGGCACGCGTGGATGAACGGACTCGAATCGCGCGGGAGTTGCATGATACTTTGCTGCAAAGCTTCAACGGACTGCTGCTTCGCTTCCAAGCTGTTTCGAACCTCCTTCCCCGGCGGCCGGAAGAGGCGAAACAAACAATCGACAGCGCGATTGAGCAAGCGTCGATTGCGATTACCGAAGGCAGAGATGCGGTGCACGAGTTGCGCTCTCGCGGACTGATGACCATTGATCTGCCCGATTCGATCAGTAACTTTGCCAAGGAACTTCTGAGTGATGCCACGAGCGGGAATCCCCCCGAGTTTCGCGTTCAAGTGGAGGGAGCGCCACGAAACCTCGATCCGGTTATTAGGGACGAAGTCTACCGGATTACGGCAGAGGCGTTACGAAACGCGATCAGACATGCAAGGGCTCGGCAACTGGAAGTGGAGATCCGGTATGACGAGCAGTACCTGCGGCTCCGAATCCGCGACGATGGCAAGGGCATCGATCCGACCGTTCTTGACCAGGGTCATGCACCTGGGCATTGGGGCTTGCGTGGCATGCGCGAACGCGCCAGACTTGTTGGAGGCAATCTCGAGGTCTGGAGCCAACTCGGTTCCGGTACTGAGATCGAGTTAACCATACCCGCTGCAAGCGCTTACGCGAAACATCCCGTGTCGCGCTCTTCAATTTTTTCGCGAATCAGGCGGAACAGACATTATGAACACCAGTCCAAATTTGATTCGGATCCTGGCGGTCGATGACCATTCCATTTTTCGTCAAGGGATTGTTACTCTTTTGACAGGTCAGTCAGACATTCAACTGGTCGCCGAAGCTTCCAACGGAAGAGAAGCAATCCAGAAGTTCCGTGCTCATCGCCCCGACATCACCCTGATGGACCTGCAGATGCCAGAAATGAATGGCCTTGATGCAATAATAGCTATTCGCGGTGAATTCCCTGAAGCAAAGATTATCGTACTCACCACCTATACCGGCGATGTTCAAGTTCTGCGAGCCCTGAAAGCCGGGGCCCGTGCCTATCTGCTGAAAAATCTCTTACATAGAGAGCTCTTGGAGACCATCCGTGCCGTTCATACCGGCAAGAAGGCCTTATCGCCCGAGGCCTCCTTCGAGCTTGCCGAGCATGCCATGGATGACGCCCTCACCCCAGGGGAAGTGGAGATTCTGCGGCTGATCGCGGCCGGAAACGCAAACAAACAGATTGCTCATCAGCTTTCAATTACCGAGGAAACGGTTAAGGGCCGGGTCAAGAACATACTCTCCAAGTTGAATGCAAACGATCGAACCCATGCCGCGACGATCGGTCTCAGGCGGGGAATCATCGAACTCTAGAGACTCAAAATAGTCAGCATCGGCCTCTTTTGGGGGTTCCGCCCTACAGAAGCGCTTGCATAACCTCATCAAGGGGTTTAGTGCGTCGTCTATTCTCCACATTTGCGCGGGGCTGGCCCGGCGGCGGACTTTTGCTGCTGCGGCTGGTTGCCGGGATCTCTCTCGTTGTCCATGGAATCGACAGCTTTCAGAGGGGCCTGCCGGTAGAGCCAACCATTCTCGACCTGTTTGCCATTGGAGACGGAATGCTTTTGATTGCGGGATTGTGGACGCCCATCGCAGGCTCTCTGGTCGTGCTCCTTGCCCTGTGCGATGCCCTCGCACAGCATGGAGATCCGTATCCCTGTATTCTGCTAGCTACCATTGGCGCGGCGTTGGCGCTCGTGGGGCCGGGATCGTGGTCATTTGACGCTTGGCTCTTTGGCTGGAAAAGAATCGACATCCTTCGCTGACAGCCGATTCTGTTTGATTATCGGGATCGGCTGTTGACTTGTGAGCCGCAGGAAAATCTCCGCCGCGCCGCCGTCCAGCGATCTCTTCGATCAGAATGAACCATCCCCAACAAGTGGAATTCATCGACTCAAATGAGTCGTCCGGATGCGCGATGGAGTTCGATTAAACCTCAATGTGGGGATTTCAGCAGACGATGTTCCGTGAACAATCAATACATAGGGGAAAGCGGCCTTCAGGTAATGGGCCTGGGTCATTCGACGAGAAGGTAAACAATGGCTAAGCTCGATTTGATCGGATCCAGTACAAGATTCCGCACGGCGTTCAACCGGATCATGGTTGCGCCGGTTGACTCCGCGCTCCTGGTTCAGGGCGAAACAGGGACAGGCAAGGAACTGATCGCACGAGCGATTCATGAGGCGAGTCCTCACCTCCAAAAGGGTTTCGTGGCCGTGAACGCGATTCCCGCCGCGCTGCTGGAGAGTGAGCTCAACATCGACGTCGTGATCAGCGTCCTCTAGTAGCCGGCCCTGTTAGGAATTTTGGCCTGCCCGTACTTATCGGCGAGTTCACTCTCGGCAACCAACCTCGGTAAATCGTACCAAAGCCCGTGTGGTCGAGTGGGACAACCGGAATTTTGTCTCTCGCCGAGGAACTCGTCAGAATGATCACCCCGGACGAATGCGATAGGAGGAACACCATCATGACAACGATGACGATTCGCATTGGAGATGTTGTGGCTGCCCAGCAGCGTCAAGAGCCTTTCGCCCAAGTGCTCGCCGGCTCCCTTGCGCCGGTCGAACGCGTTACGAGTGCAACCATCGCAGGAGCGCGAGCCGAACAGCCGGAAAAAGTATCCGAAGAAGAATGGCAGGAGCGTTTGAGGAGTTTGCAGCAGTTGATATGTGAGCTACTCATCAAGAATGAAAAGCTCAGAATTTCGCTGGAGTCAGCAAAGGGACCAGAACGGGAAGATCGGATCAAGGTTAACACTGACGTTGAAGAGCGCAAGCAGGCCGAAGAGAGACTCCGACACGAGAATATCGACTTACAAGAAGAAATCAGCAAGGCATCAATGTTTGAGGAGATCGTTGGCAGTTCTCCGGCCTTGCAAACGGTACTCTCTCGGATTTCGAAAGTCGCACCGGCTTGCTCCACCGTGCTCATCACCGGCGAGACCGGAACGGGCAAAGAACTCATCGCTCGGGCAATTCACCGCCGCTCGCGACGCTGTTCGCGTCGGTTTGTCAGTGTTAATTGTGCTGCCATTCCCCGCGATTTGATCGCCTCGGAATTGTTCGGCCATGAAAGGGGTGCATTCACCGGAGCACTACAGCGGCGCCTGGGCAAGTTTGAACTGGCAGAAGGCGGCACCATCTTCCTGGATGAAGTCGGCGAACTTCCAGCAGAAACGCAGAACGCGCTGCTGCGAGTTCTGCAGGAGCACGAATTTGAGCGTGTCGGCGGGAATCAGGCAATCCGAACTGACGTTAGGGTAATTTCTGCCACCAATCGCGACTTGCAGGCTGCGATTGCCTCGGGCGTTTTTCGAAATGATCTGTTCTATAGACTGAATGTCTTTCCTATCGAAGTTCCTCCTCTGAGGGCACGGAAACATGACATAACGATACTTGCGAAGTACTTCATTCACCGATATGCGATGCAAGCGGGAAAGAAGATAAAGAGCATCGACAAGAAGACCTTGGAGTTGGTTCAGGCATATCCTTGGCCAGGTAACATTCGAGAGTTACAGAACGTGATTGAACGATCAGTCATTCTCGGTGAAACAGAGATCTTTTCGGTCGACGAGAGTTGGCTCTCGCGGGCCTCGTCCTCACCTCTCGAAGAAGCCCACACTTCAGCAAAGAGAGATCATTGAGGCCGCTTTGGCCGAAACCAAGGGACGCGTGTCCGGACCGGAGGGAGCAGCAGCTAAGCTGGGGATTCCGTCAATTACTCTGGAATCGAAGATCAAGTCCATCAAGATCAACAAACGTCATTTCAAAGCTAGCTAAGCTAGCTGCTTCGCAACCGCGGTGGGCGAGTACCCCAACGAGTGCTGCTGTCATAGACTCGAGTCGGTGTAACAGTTGACTCATGTTGTTCGCTCCTAGAACTTGTATCCGGCCCATAGCGTCCAGTAATTCAGGTTGCGGCCTCCCTGACTTTCTTTGACAAACTTCCCCCGCATAGAAAATTTCGTAGTCGGCTTGAAACCACAGATTCCCCAGGATTTAACTGCAGCGCGACAGCTGTCCCTTGAGTGCTCTCGCCCGGTCCTCCGTTGAAGAGAGATCCGAAACGCGTACCCTCTCGCCTTCGTCCAATCGCTGCAATAGAAGTTGAACGCCGTTGCCGAATCGGACTGCATTCCAAAAGGCGTTTACGGCACCCCCGCGATAGTGACTGGGAGTAAACTCTCCGTGTAAGCGGCCAGGCAAGCCTCGTCCTGCGAGGATCGGATATGAGCGACAACACTCCCGAGCAGACCCCGATCGAGGCCAGCATCCCACGGCCGGAAGGGGAATCCCAGCTCTCCATTCGTCTCGCGGAAAAGCATCCACTGGCTATCCGCTGGATGCACTGGGTCAACTTCCCTCTACTCTTCATCATGATCTGGAGCGGCCTGCTGATTTACTGGGCCGATTCGATCCCCCCGGGCACGCATGCGGGCGAGGTCTACCGGGTTGGAATCGGAAGCTGGACGCTGTTCCGCCTTTTCCCTGACTGGTTCTGGAAAATTATCGACGCGCCCTACCAGCTCACCAAGGGCCTGGGCTACCACTTCTTCTTCATGTGGCTCTTCGCCGCAAATGGCCTCATTTACGTGCTCTATACGTGGTTTTCAGGGGAATGGCGGTATCTGGTTCCAAACAGAAACTCCCTCGGTGAAGCCTGGCAGGTGACGCTGCACGACCTGGGTTTGCGCAAACCATATCCCTCCGGCGGCAAATACAACGGTGCCCAGCAGATTGCCTACAGCGCTGTCATTCTCATGGGCGCCGGATCGCTCCTGACCGGCTTTGCCATCTACAAGCCGACCCAGGGACACCTGCTGACGACCGTGCTCGGAGGTTATGAGACCGCGCGCTGGCTGCACTTCTGGCTGACCATCGGATACTGCGTCTTTTTTGTCATCCACATCGCGCAGGTGGCGCGCGCCGGCTGGAACAACCTCCGCAGCATGGTTGCCGGGCACGAAGTGGTTCCCGCTGAGCAGCCCTCCTATGCGGCCATGGCTCCTCATCCGCGAACAGAAGACGAGGTGCATGGATGAATCCCGCAGATACCCGCGGCCAGGATCCCGGTCGCGAGCTGCTGCGCATCTCCGCGCGCCGCACCCGCCGGAGTTTCCTGGTCATGGCGGCCGCTGCCGGCGGCGGGTATTGGCTCTACGACCGGCTTGGCAGCAGCCGCCAGATTGGCATGCTGCAATGGCCTCTGCGCCGCGCTGAAGAATACAATGCCGCGCTGTTCAGGAAGATATTCCGCGAGCGAGGCCTCGCGCCTACTTATTCGCTCAGCCAGGCAACCGACCTTCGCCTGAACGGCGACATCGGCCTCTATTCCAATCTCGACTTGGATACGTGGCGGCTGAAACTCGCCGGAGCCGATCATGCCGAGCGATACCGGCAGTACAACGAAAATATGAACCTGTGGGCGTACCTGCCAAACGAAGGCGCCGCCCAGCAGCCGGTGGAGCAGGCGCAGACCGAGCTGCCTCCTCTGGACACCAAAGAGCCCGCGGCGAAACCGAAGGGCTCTCCCAAAGCCATGTTGTCGCAGCAGCTCACCGGAACTGCGGTGCGCAGCAACGGAACCGGTCCGCTTCAGCTCTCTGAGACGCAGACCATCACCATCACGGCGTCCGCCGGCTCCCCAAACCCGAGCGAAATGCCCGGCCTGCTTCTCTCCATGGACGACCTCCGCCGGCTGCCGCACCGGGAGCTGGTCACGCAGTTCAAGTGCATCGAAGGCTGGAGCCAGATTGTCCAATGGGGCGGCGTCCGCCTGGCTGACTTCATCAACGCTTATCCGCCGGCCAGAACCCCTGAAGGACGGCTGCCCCGCTACATCTACATGGAAACGCCCGACAGCGAGTACTTTTGCGGATTTGACATGGCTGCCTGCATGCACCCGCAAAGCCTTCTGGTCTATGAAATGGGCGGCCAGCCTCTTACCCCCGGCAACGGCGCGCCCCTGCGGCTCGCCATGCCGATCAAATATGGATACAAGCAGATCAAGCAGATCGGCCTCATCCGCTACACCGACACGCGCCCGAACGACTACTGGGCCAACCTTGGCTACGACTGGTACGCCGGCCTTTAGGAGAGCGTCAAGAAGTCCGGGTCAGGCCACATGATCTCGGAACCGGAAGTTATCGGTTCGTCCGCCGGATTAGTACCGAGAAACGATAGGACCCTATCAGGGCTGCCCCGCGCACGAAGTGGGGCTCTGGCGGAGATTTTTCGGGGCAGTTTTGATAGGGCCGTTTGAAGGGAGCCGCTGGTGTGTGCGGCAGATGCGGTCAGGCTATGGGAATTGAATCGACTTTCGCTTGGAACGCATTGGATGCTAGAGATTTATTAGAAAATGGCGAAAGTCGATTCAGGGCGTTTTGGTAGCCCACGATGTCCGGAGTATCGCACGCGCAGCGTCTGCCGCGCCAACGGCTTAGTTCAAACGCGCCAGGGTCCCGGTATCCCGGCATTGAGGTCCTTTCAGAATTCCTGGACACTGGCCGACTTGATCGGCATAGGGGCGGCAGTCACCTGCCGACCCCTGCCACACCACCGTGCGAACGGGTCCGTACACGGCGGTTCGAGAAGTTAGGCTAGTAGTTCTCGAACAATGAAGGTAGTCCGAGCGAGCGGAAGTATGCATTCGAAGCTCCAACTGATAGAGCCTTTGAGCGGGCCAGGTACCAGGGCCCGCGTCCGCTACCGGCCGTATTGGCGGCCAGTCGAGGACGTACCCCCAGTTGCAGCAACGCAGCCCTGCGACGACGTGGAGTTTTCCACTGTCGCCAGAGTGCGCATCGCAGCCTGAGCCGCACCCAACGAACAAGGCCGATCAGCACCTCGGGGGTTTCGCAGAAGCCGAAGTAGCCGCGCCATCCCACCAAATAGGTGGCCAGTCGCTTCACTGTCGTCTCGATGCTTATGCCCTTGGCCTGTCGCGTGATCTCTCGGATTTTGTCTTTGAACCGCACCAGAGCCTTCGGAGCAATCGCTCGCCTGATTTCTGGGCCATCTGTAAAACTAAACCCGAGGAATTTTCGCTCCTGCGGTCGCGCTACCGCGCTCTTGGTCTCGTTTACCTTGAGCTTGAGCCGCTGAGTGATGAAACGCGTAATGCTCGTCATCACCCGTTGACCCGCACGTTCGCTACACACGTAGATATTGCAATCGTCTGCGTAACGAACATGTCGGTGTCCCCGGCGCTCCAGTTCGCGGTCGAGTTCGTCGAGCACGACATTGCTGAGCAGAGGCGAAAGAGGACCTCCCTGGGGAGTCCCTTCCACGCTTGGACTGATCAGCCCGTTTTCCATCACCCCAGCATTCAGGAACGCCCGGATGAGTTTCAGCAGCCGCTTGTCATCGACACGTTTGGCGATTTGCGCCATCAGTCTGTCGTGATTGACTCGATCGAAGAACTTCTCCAAGTCGAGGTCAACCACCCAGCCATAGCCTGCAGCGATATACCGCTGGGCCTGCGCTACTGCCTGATGAGCCGATCTCCTCGGTCGAAAACCGTAGCTGTGATCGGAAAACTCCGGGTCCCACCGCCGTTGCAGAACCTGCATGACCGCTTGCTGGACGAACCGATCCAGCACCGTCGGAATACCCAGCTTGCGCACTCCGCCGTCCGGCTTCGGTATCTCTACCCGCTTCACCGGCTCTGGTCTGTATGTTCCGTTTAGCAGTTGTTCCCGGATAGCTGGCCAGTGCTGTTTCAGGTGATCATCGAGTTGGTCGACCGTCATTCCGTCGACGCCCGCAGCACCTTTGTTCGCCTTGACCCGTCGTAATGCTTCCTTCAGGTTCTCTCGTTCAACGATCTCCTCCATCGTTCGATCTGTTCTAGCGGGGCTTTCGGGCGCACTCGTCGTCCTCAACGATTCGGACTCTTCCCTTCCCGTCCTCCGGGCTTCACCCGTTGGCGAAGAAGAGAAGTCCAGACTGCCCTGGATGTTCTGCCGCATGTCGTTGTTGAGACTCATGTCCTACTTGCCTCTCCTCTCGTTCGGGCCTTCAACCACCGTTCCCGGCTCAACCTATCTGTTGACTCCGCCTTTCGGCCTTGGAGTGCCTCATTAGCCTTGCCGACGTCATGGCCTAATATGCCCTCTGCTGACTTCTGCTCCGCGGTCAGGATGCCTCGCGGCATTCTCAGTCGCCGAAGCGACACGGAGCAGATCTCCCGGGGTAAGTTCAATCGCCTTCTGCGCACAGTCGCCGGATCTACGCTCCGCGTACTTGATGGATATGGGCTTCGCGGTAAGTTGCCCGCTCGCCCTACGCTCACGCCTTGTATCCGGTTCTTGTCCATCGACTCGCGCATTTGCTCCACGCTTCCTTCAGACCCCGCCTCGCGACGGTAGCCCTTGCGTCATTGCTAACCCTTACCTCCATCAGGTCGGGTAGAGGACTTGCACCTCCAAGCGGTTGAACATGCCCGGCGCACAACGAAGCCGCTGGCGCGGCGGATGGAGAGTTGTGGTGTGACGAGCGAGGTAGGTAAGGATTAGGGTTCCGGTCACAGGAGGAGATTCCCGTGACCCAACTTCGCCAGCGCATGCTCGAGGAGCTGCAGCGCCGCAACTATGCACCATCCACGATCCGCAGTTACCTGGGCGCAGTCCAGCAGTTTGCCGAACATTTCCATTGCTCGCCCGAACAGCTAGGCCCCGAGCATCATGCGACGCTACCAGATCTTTCTGCTTCAGGATAAGAAGCTCGAGCCCAGCACCGTGGGATTCGGATCTCGGCACTGCGGTTCTTCTACATAGCGCACGCTGAAGCGGCGTGATTTCACCTATGACGATCTCATTTTTCCGAAAGTGCCTCAGAAGCTTCCAATGGTACTCAGTCAGGAAGAGGTCGTGCGGCTGATCGATGCCGCACCCAACCGCCTGTACCGCATGATCGTCGATGACGCTCTATGCGACCGGCGCACGCCGCACAGAAGCGGCGCATCTGAAGGTCGAGCGACATCGACAGCAAGCGCATGGTGGTCCATATCCGCCAGGGCAAGGGCGGCGCGACCGCGATGTAATGCTCACGCCGAAGCTGCTCGAGGAACTGCGCACTTACTGGCCGTGGAAGAAGCCACGTGGGTACCTCTTTCCCGGCACCGCTGGCCACGCGGCGTCGATCAGTCCATCACCGCCAAGATCATCTGGACTGCCTGCCGCATCGCGGCTGACGCGCGCCGGTCTTACCAAGGAGATCCATCCGCACACCCTGCGGCAGGCTTGGGCATACTACACCACCTTTCAGAGTTCATTCATTCTAAAGACAATCGGCCTTGACCGAAGGGGATTTGCGGAAGTTTATGGGCACCACGACGTGCTGCTCTCACCGCTTGTTGCACCTCCGGAAGCAATAGATCCTTTTTTTCGATGATCCATGGCGCATATTCCACGACCTGTCTTGCCGGGAGGGTGCGTTGCCGAATCAGTCGCTTCACCACCGTATTACTTACTTGCAGCTCTCGCGCCGCCGCTTCTTGTGTCACCCAGTCATCTTGGTTTTGGAAGGGAGCGATCTTGTGATATCCCCGCAGTCCGGCTACACGAGATGCATTCCAAGTTTTGTCTTGACCGGTTTTGTATCCGAGGCGATTCAAGATAGCCGCGATCACCTTGTCCTGGCATATCTTCGATAACTCGCGAACCAAATCGATCACGGAACGGTCCGCACTGTGACGGTGGTGTCCTGGCTTGTTTCGTTCCATACGCAGCTCCGAGTGCACTCCACCAGCCCAGTGCAGACGCAGGCGATGAGTTGAGGGATCAGGTTCACTATCGACGATGATCTCTGTCAGAACTGTCCGCAGAATGCGCTTCTTCAGTGGGATCGGCGCTTCGGGCTGATTCCACAACGCGGAGAGATCTTCGCTCAACATGGATAGTCGTTGCTTCTGTTCCTCGTTGAGAGGCTTGGCAGTTTTATCTGCCGCAACGAGGCGTGCCTCGGCTTCCGCAACCTGAACCAATGCGCTATTCCAGCGAGCCTCTAACTCACCGGCCACGAGACGATTTTCTGGCTCCACCGCATCAAACTGCCGACGCGCACGCTTCTCCTCATAGCGAGCCCGTTCCAGGGCCAGCTCGAGTGCCTTTCGCTTCTCATCGCCTTCGACTTTGGCGCACGCTGCTAATTGGATTGCAGCCTCGATCCCGGCGGGTCGAATAGCGGTCAGTACGCTTTGCACCACGGCTCGATCCAGCCGCAAGCTGCCCACCGTAAAGCAGTGGCCTGATCCGCGGTCTCCCCGATCACCCTGACAGACATATCGCGGGACTCTGCCGCTGTTGCCGCTATATGCAACTTGCATTTTCCGTCCGCATCGACCGCAACGCAGCAAGCCTGATAACAGAGCTGTGCCTCGCTTCACCGCACCGCTGCTTTCACTGCCGGACCATGCCACATTGGCCTCCAGTCGACGTCGGTTTTCCAAATACTCCTCCCAACTGATGTACCCCGGATGATGGTCGACAAGCAACACCTTCCACTCATCATGTGGTTTCCGGTAACGTGAGAGTTGCCGCGCTCGCCCCTGCTCGATCACCGTGCGCGCCCCAGACTTACCGTACGCGAACGCCCCGGCATAGCACGGGTTGTTCAGCATCTGACGGATTCTTCCGCTGCTCGGCAACCCCCAGACGATCTCCTCTCCGGCGGTTCCGGGTTTGGCCTTGGGCACGGGGATTTGCTCTTCACGGAACCAGATCGCAGCTTGTCGAGCACTGCCCAGTTGTTGGAATTTGTGAAATACGCTGGCCACCGCCTGCTGCACCTGACGATCGGGCGTCTTCTCGATCCGTCCTTCATCGGTGCGGATAAACCCCACCGGCAGTTCCCACATCGCAAAGCCACGGCGCGCCTTCTGTTCAAAAGACTCGCGAGCCCGTTGTCTCAACAGGCCAAGCTCGAACTCCGACATCGTTCCCTTCAGACCAAGGACCAGGCGATCATTCAACTGGCGTGGGTCGTAGATCCCGTCACAGTCGATAAGCAACGTTTCCGTCAGTGCGCACAGATCCACGAGATGATGCCAATCACGGTTGTTGCGCGCCAGACGCGAAGCCTCCAGGGCTAATACCGCTCCCGCCAGGCCCTGGCACACAGATGCCAGCAGTCGGCCGAAGCCCGGCCGCTCCTGGGTGCCAGCGCCCGAGCGTCCCAAGTCCTCATCGATTACGATGACCTTGTGAAAGCCCAACTGGGATGCATGCTGAGCCAGGGCATACTGCCGTTCCTTACTCTCCAGATGATTGCGCACCTGATAGGGTGTCGATTGACGCACGTAAACGTAGGCTCCTCGCTCCAACTGATGCCCCTTAATTTTCTCGTTCATTGGGCCTCCTGTCTGCGTCGTTGAGCACGCTTTCCAACAGTTGGCGCCACAGTCCGCGGCAGTGTTCCCGCGTCGATTCCGGAAGCTCGGTCCAAATCTCCTCTTCCTCGAACCGCAGTTTGCGCTGCAGTACGATGCGACTTTCCTTGTTGTTCTGCATCCTGACCTCCTGATGCAGATTCTGCACAACCCAGGTTCTCGAAGCCACGATCGACGCGCTGGGCGTCAATGAGCCGGCGGAGCTCAAGCAGAGCTGTGATATCGATTCGGGGCCTATCTTCGTAACTCAACCGATCGCACAGTTCGGGAGTCAACATCCACTTCGGTAATGCGATCTGTGTTCCTGTCGGAAGTCTGACGACGAGAACCGTCGACTCCGTCCTTCGCAAATGTCGAACAACTTCCACCTCAACCCCGTAGAAGGGATGACATGGATAACAGATCTTTGTGGGATGCAGATCATGAGTAGTACGAGGATGCCTTTCGCCACTGCTTTGCCACACACCTGTTGGAAGCCGGCGCTGACCTGGGCACCATCCAGATGCTGCTTGGACATCGCGACCTTGAGGAAACGACGATCTACCTGCATCTTTCCCAGCGGCATCTCAGCGCCACCGCCAGCCCGCTTGATGCACTCACATTCACGCTACAAGGAGAACAGAAGCACAGCTCATGAGCCGGCCTCCTCTGGAGATGGCCGATATCGTTCGCTGTGCAGGGCAGTCTTTTCTTGAACACAGTCGCAGGTGGATGAGCTGGCAACATCGAAAAGTGCTGCTGGCCATCACGCGCTGCCGCACCGCCGCGTTGGGTGGACATCGCGATCGTTGCACCAACTGTGGACATACGACCGCCATCTCTTACAACTCGTGCCGGAACCGGCATTGCCCCAAGTGCCAGGGCAACGCTCGCCTGCGCTGGCTCCAGGCGCGCGAACGGGAACTTCTGCCCACCCGCTACGTGCATGCCGTCTTCACGCTGCCGCGGGAACTGGCTCCGCTCGCATTACAGAACAAACGGCTGATCTACAATCTGCTGTTTCATGCCAGTGCCGAGACCTTGCTCGAGATTGCCCGCGATCCTCGTCACCTCGGTGCAGAGATCGGCTTCTTCAGCGTGCTCCATACCTGGGACCAACGACTGCAACATCACCCCATGTCCACTGCGTGCTCGCCGCCGGCGGTCTCGCTCCGGACCACTCCAGCTGGATCTCCTCCCGCCGCTCCTTCTTCCTTCCCATCAAGGTGCTCAGTCGTGTCTTCCGCGGCAAGTTCGTCGCCGGACTTAAAACCGCCTTCCACGAAGGTGCACTCCAGTTCCACGGCAATCTCTCGCCACTTGGAGAACCGCAGACCTTCGCCTCCTGGCTCCGACTCCTGTTCCGTCACGACTGGGTCGTTTACTCCAAACGGCCCTTCGGCGGACCGGAACACGCGCTGCGCTATCTAGGTGCCTACACCCACCGTGTCGCCATCTCCAATCACAGACTCGTCGCCCTCTCCGATGGCAACGTCACCTTCCGCTGGAGAGACTCCGCTCACGGCAACAAGAAGCGCGTCACGGCGCTACCCGTCGATGAGTTCCTGCGCCGCTTCCTCCTGCATCTGCTTCCTCGCGGCTTCGTCCGCATCCGCAACTTCGGCTTCCTTGCCAACCGGCAACGCGCTATTCTCCTGCCGCTCTGCTTCGGCTTGCTCCATAGTTCAGCCGCGATCTCAACTTCGACCACATCGCCTGCAGCGGACCATCCTCACTCCCTCTGGAACTGCCCGGTTTGCGGCGGAACCATGCATGTCGTCGAACGGTTCTCCCCGGCTCAACTCCTGCTTCGTTCCCCGCCTCGCCACGAGTACGCCGCATGAACCCGCAACCACAGCATCGACTCATCCTCGCGCTCCGGCACGTACAGAGACTCTGTGTCTCACTCCACTCAGACTGCTTCGCTGACCCTCACCTACACCACTACCGAGCAACCCGGCACCGCTCTTCTCTGCACTTTCTCTCGCTGCAACTACCGCACACAGCCGTTAACCGGAACTTTCCAAATCATCCGCACCTGCTCAACCACATACAAAACCCATAGGCTCACGCAAAGGGCGGCTTCCTTCAAGTCGCTGTATCTGAAGCGCCCCCGCACAGCACCTCAGCCACCCCTTCGCACTCGGGGCGCTTCAGATACAGCCCTAAGGTCGGGTCGAGGACTGGCGCGGTATTCCGAAGGTCGGGCCTAGCCGGTTGCTCCCCGTTTCCTCTGGGAGTGCCTCAATAGCCAAACCGTGAATCCGTTTCCAGCCCCCGCCACATCGCACCCAGCGTGCGGATTTCCCGCACTGGGCGCACCTGTTTGCTTAGTGCCAAGAGTTATGTGGCCTATCGTGCTGGAACGACTTTCGCACCTGACCATCGACGGAGCTGGTAGTTGTTGAACAAACCCAGCCGATCATATAGCCATTCGCTACTCCACCGCGTCCAGCCGAAGCCTTTGCGGCCCCGGGCACGCATCAAATGCCGTCGTACCCTCTCCTCTACCCAGCGTTTGACCACTCCAAAACAAATACTCGAATGACCGACCCGAAAGTAGTTCACCCACCCGCGCAAAACCGGATTGATTTTCGCAATCACGGTCTCGACGGGCCAGCTGATGTGCTGCCGGAAGATCTCCCTGAGCCTTTCAAACAGCGCTGTTCGCTTCTTCAGCTTCGGGGCATAGTGGGGTCGCCACTTCCGCTGAAGGCTCAGTACACGCCGATATTCAAAGCCCAGGAAAGTGAAGCTCTCTCCCTTCTTCAGATCTACCATCCGACTCTTGTCCTCGTTGATCTCAACGCGGAGCTTCGCGAACTCCTCGCGCAGCCGTCTGTCTATCGCCTTCACCAGCCAGTCACTCCGCCGTTCCGCGTCGACCAAGATCACCATATCGTCCGCAAAACGTGCATACTGGACGCTGGTTGACTTGCCCCTTCGCGTGGTGTCCACCGCCTTCTCCAGCATCCGGTCTACCTCATTCAGATAGAGGTTACTGAGCAAAGGTGAAATCACACCGCCTTGGGGAACGCCTTTCTTCCCAGTAGCTTTGAGAATCATCTTGAGCAAGTGCATGACCGCATCATCATGGACCCGCCTCGCCACTTTCTCTAACAGCAGCGAGTGCTGCACGTTATCGAAATAGGCGGCCAAATCCAAATCAATAATGCGGGTTTTCTCTTCGACGATCGCTCGAGCTACCCGGGCTACGGCTTCATGCGCCGTCCGCTTCGGTCGATATCCATACGACCCTGCTTGGAAGTCAGCTTCGAAGATCGGCTCCAGAATGAGCTTTAACGCCCCCTGAACCACTCGATCACGGATTGCAGGAATCGAAAGGATGCGGACTTTCTTGCCCCCATCCTTTGGAATCTCCTTCTTCCGTGCCTGCATGGGCCGATACGTGTTGGTAACTAGCTCATCCCGAACCTGCACGAGAAAACTCTCCGCTCCGCTTTCCTCGATGGCTTCAAACGTGACCCCATCAATACCCGGTGCCCCGTCATTGCTTCTCGCCATCTGATAGGCTTCCCGCAAAGTCTCCATCTTGCAGACGTGGACGTATAGTCCCCAGAAACGCCAAGACGGTTCTGCCTTCGCCTTGACATATAGACTCCTTCTCAGGTCCTGCAAGCTGATGGGCGCTTTTGTCATCTCACCCTTGCCTCCCGTTTTGTTAGAGCCATTACAAACAGCAGGGCCTCTTCGCTCCGCGGACATTACTCCGCTTCATCGCTACTACAGACCCGGCCGAATCCCTCTCGCCGTCCACCGACTTCCCGGGGTCACCGGTTATACGGCTTCCCTGCTCCGCCGATTTCTCGACGGGGCGAGGAGGGCTTCTCCAGTTGCTTAGCATGACCTTGTCACCGTGCTGTCCCTACCAACCCCGCCGAAGTGTTTCGTCGCATCAGTCCTTGCGACGCTCCATGCTGCCTTCGCCCGATAAGTGAGGGCTCGGCCTTCGGGTTGCAGTACTTTCGAGGCCATATGGGTTCACTTGCGTTACGGCCCGGCGACTCGCTCACCATCCTTTTCAGATGGCTTCGTCAATAGGCTTCAGGATGTTCAGTTTCCTTCCTTCCTGCTATTCAAGCTACGGGGCTTGGACTCTTACCCCGGTGGGACTCTCACCCACTGTTCACGCCAGCCTTCGCTGGACGCACACTTATCGGTACTAACCGATTCCTCGATTAGTGCTTGGGCGGAGATAACCGGCCAAAATCTGAATCAACTCTCAAGAGCTGTTCATAAAAAGCTATATTTTCTTTCAGTTGGATTCTTCAGGAGGCGGGGCTCTGTTTCCAGCTGAGATCTTGGCGGGTCACGCCGGGAGCAGAACCCCTGCGGGGTAACGATCCTCTTTGTCCCAGTTTCCGTCTCGCTGGACAGGGCTGCGGCCGGCTGGACGGAAGACTACGACGGAATCATCTTACGCCATTGTCCGGTTTGTGAGAGCGAAACGATCATCGGTCACGGGCGCCGCCGCAAGCAGGCGCACGACGAGCATCACGACTGGATCGGGATCCGCCGGGGCCGCTGCATCAAGTGCGGAAGGACCTTCACTTTCCTGCCGGTGTACTCACTCCCTTACACCCATTACAGCCTGGTGGCGCGCTGCCACACATTGCTGCGGCGCTTTGTGGAGCACTGTTCCTGGGAAAGAGCAGTGTCGAGATTCAAGGATGCGGATCGCGTGCCGGATTCCTCCACGGTTCGCCGCTGGTCGAATGGTCTGGACTGTTCTCAGCCGGCACTTTCATTTCGTTCCCACACTTTGACTCGCCTGGCTCACTGGCTGGAGCGTGGTGAGCCTGGCGTGCAGAAAGCAGCACCGTTGCCCTGGATCATTTCGGCTCTCGAAGTCCTCTGGCCCATGCGCGTATAAAAAATCCGCTCGCCCACCATCCTTGCCTGGGAACCGAAGAGGAGCCGTCCCAGACTGGGTTCCAGAGGCGGAAAAAAGCGTGAGCCAAGATGTCGAGACACGCAGACGGCGAATGTCCCTGCTGGAGTACCTGCGGCAACAGAACTGGATTGGCCGGCCTGCGGGCCGTTGGGAGTATGTGGGTCTCTGTCCGCTGCATGAGGAGAGCCGGCCCTCGTTCTACGTCAACACACACAAGGATGTCTTCTACTGCCACGGCTGCGGGCAGGGCGGCGATCTGATGCGCTTCCTGCAGCTCTCGCATTACCTGGCCTTCCACGAAGGCCTTGCTTATCTCGATCCAACGGCCACTCGAGAAAAAGATGCAATCGCAGTGCTCGAACAGGCGGCCACTTTTTATCAGCACCAACTGGATCAGTATCCGGAGGCGCTCGGCTATCTCTGGCAACGCGGAGTTTACCATCCTGCCTTGATGCGAGAACTGGGCATCGGCTATGCGCCCGGCGGAAATCTGCGGCGTCATCTCACAGCGCAAGGTCATTCCTTCGAACTTTTGCGGACAGCCGGTCTTATCAACGCACAGGGTGCGGATGCTTTTTATCAGCGCATCATCTTCCCGTTGCGTCAGGGCGAGCACATCGTCAACCTCTACGGCCGCAGCATCGGCTCTGCCTTCGCCCATCGTTTCCTGCCCGGCTGCAAGGGCGGCTTGTATGCGTGGGAAAAGGTGCGCCATTATGACGAAGTCATCCTGGTCGAAGGACTATTCGACTATGGCTCGTTACGCCAGGCCGGTTTTCAGAACGCGGCCTGCTCGTTGGGCACCCATCTGAATGACGCCCAGTTCCACCAACTGTGTGATGGCCAACGCACCGTCTATCTCACCTTCGATGTCGACGCCAACCAGAGCGGACAGCGGGCTGCAGAGCGACTGGCCCATCGCCTTGGCGCACACGGCATCATGGCCCTTCGCGTCCTGCTGCCACACGGTTACGATCCAAACTCGTTCTTCGTTGGGGGTGGGAACGCGGGACAGTTCCGGTCTCTGCTGGAGGCTGCCCAGCCATGAAGTTCCGCGTGATTCGTCAGCCCGCATCATCAGGTGCGCACAGCCCCATGCACGTGATTGAGCAGGATACTGGTCGGGAAGTTGCGTGGATCAATCGGTATCTCGATCGTGAGCATGTCCGCCGCCTGGCCGACAAATCCCTGTACAGCTACGCGCACAGCCTGCTGCACTTCATGCGCTGGTGGGAGAGCGTTCATCACACTGGCGATATCTCCCAGCAAGATCTCACCGAATCAACTCTGCTCGATTACCTGCGCTTCCAGTCGAGCCGGCAGCCTCCGCCTTCTGCCACCACCATCAACGATCGTGTCGCCTGTGCCGATCGTGCGATCCGCAATCAGTTCCCCGATGCTCCCTGTCAGGTGGCGCATGGCTTCCATAAGATTTACCTGCACCGCAGGCCGATGGGTCTGGGACGCCCCCGCTTCGAGCTCAGCAGGTTGCGCATCAAGGAACCACGGCTCAACATCGTTCCCCTCTCGGTCGATGAAGTGGCACGCTTCTGGTCCAGTTTTCGAAACGCCCGCGACCTAGCCATCGTCGGTCTGATGCTCCTGCATGGGCTTCGCTCCGCCGAAGTCATGGCCTTGAATCGCGATGATGTGTTGTTATCCGAAGGGCAGCTTCGGGTGCGCGGCAAGGGGAACAAGCTACGCTTGCTGCCACTGGCGCCGGAAACCACGCAACTGCTCGATCACTATCTCCGCGTGGAGCGGCCCGATCCCTGCTCGGCAGCACTGTTCGTGGTGTTGAAAGGGCCCGCTCGTGGCCAACGTATGACACCCGCGGGATTACGTTCTCTGTTCCGCCATCATCGCCGCACTACCGGTGTCCAGTTGGCAAATCCCCACCGCTTCAGACACACGTTCGCCTCCGATATGGTGCGCGCCGGCATCAGCCTACCCGCATTGATGCAGCTGATGGGCCACGCCGACATCGAAACGACCTTGCACTATGTGAAGGTCTCGCCGCAGGACGTCTACCTGCAGTACGCCCGCGCGACAGCACAGTGCATCCATCCTCAACCGAGGATCCCGTGATGCGCTGGCGCCGTGCTCCACTCCAGCATCCCCTGGCGCCGCTCTTCGCGCATACGGTCGAGTCTCTGTGCACCGCACTCACCCCGTCCAGCAAGCGTAACTACAACATCGTGGTGCGCAGCTTCCTTGTCTATCTCGGCGCAGAATATCCGAAGATTACTCGTCTCGAACAACTGCACCGCGATCCTCATATCCTCGGATGGATGGCGCACCTGCGCAGCCAGACTCCGCCTCTGGTCGCGGCAACCTGCATCGGACGCCTCTTTGCTCTGCGCACCATCTTCCATGAACTGGCTCGCACCAGCCATCTCCCTGAACTGGCTCACTTGCTGCTGCGCGAGGATATTCCGCGCTCGCCTCACACTCTGCCACGGCCACTCACCGCCGAGCAGGATCAACTCCTCCAGCAGGAGTTCAGGCGTCGCAACGATCTTGGCGGAAATGTCTTCCTCCTGCTCCGCTCGACCGGCATGCGTATCGGCGAATGCGTCGACCTGTCCTATCACTGCCTGCGCGCCACAGGCCCCAACCAATGGGCCATCCATGTTCCCCTCGGCAAACTCAAGACCGAGCGCATGGTACCCATCGATGCCTTCGGCCGTGATCTCGTCCAACGGCTGCGCTTCTTCCGCTCCCTGGATCCCCTGCCTGCCGATGGACGGCTTCTGGCGCGCCCTGGAAGCAAAGTGGCTCTGATCGTTCCACTCCGCGACTATCTTCATCAGGTCTGCCACTCCCTCGGACTCTCTACGCGTATCGTCCCCCACCAGTTCAGGCATACCTACGCCACCGAGATGCTTCGCTCAGGAGTCAGCTTCCCCGTCCTGATGAAACTACTCGGCCACGTCGATCCAAGTATGACCATGCGCTACGTCGATGTCGCCCTCACCGATCTCGAACGTGAGTTCCAGTTGGCTCGCTCCAAGCCTAGGCATCTGGCTCCACAACCCAAAACATCTACCGAACCAGTTCGTACAGGCATCGATGGCCTCATCGACTCCTTAGTCGCCGCTCAGCACGTCATGGAGATGTTCCGCCGTTCTCTCCCTAACGGTAATGCGCGCAATCGTCTCCTCAGACTCTCCATCCGCCTCATCAAGATCCTGACCGAGATAAGAAAACTCCAGACCACCTGAATGAAAATGGGAAGCGATTGGCCGCTTATGGCGATTATGCGATGGGAGAGCGATACATCGATTCTTGGCGTGAGGTTCGTTTAGCGCTGCTCATCCGTGAGGCAGGTTCGGACCTCAGGCGCTAGGAATCGTGCCGCCGTACGCCACATTATTTTGTTGCCGGGCGCGTGCTCTCACTCTCTCGCAGATACGCGGGGCTGAGTGTGGCCTTGCTCTTCGCGATCGGCAGCAGCGTTGGATAGAACTGAACAAATGTGGTGTCTGATGCTCCGTGGGCGGCGTGGCAGGTATAGCAACCAGCGGTTACCGGGATCATGCTGGCAGTCGTACCCCCCTTGAAACCGAAGAAAGCCCACTCTCCGGGGAAACGGGGTTCGTCTTTCAAGTGCACGGCAAGCCCGATCTCCGAGCTTTGGATGTTTCCTTTCAGATTCGGATTAGTGGAACCCATGTCGTCCGCTCCGCGCTGTTCGACAATGAGCATGGTCTTATCAGGCCATGTTCCGGTCTGCAGGAATGCTTTGTACGCTTCCGGATTGACGAAAATATTGTTGAACTTGCGGTGTCCGCCTGTCTGCATGTTTGCCGGGTCAGAAACCGTGTAAAAGTCAGAAGTGAGCCAGACCCATTCGCGATAGTGCTCAGGAAGCCTGAGTTGTGCATCCGCGGTATATTCCGGGCCTTCACTGGATGGCGTATTGGCCTCCTTTTGAGGGGTGGCGCCAAGGAGCGCGACCGCCAGCAAAAAGAGGATGGGCTTCGAAGCGGTGAACATGGAGTCCATTGTGTTCTTCGCACGGATCTCGCGCCAGACCTGTCGCTGCGCGGTTCTGGTGATTCGCTGCATTTCTAGGCTCGGTCTGGAGCGACGGGCTAAGATTCTGGCATGAACCCAAATGCTCTCTGTGCGCGCTCGAATCTGTGGACATGGAGCGCATCGATCTGGCTCGGTTTGGGAATGGTCGATGCCGCGCAAACGGTGATCGTGATGCATGAACAGGGAACGCATCACGCCTGGTTCAAGCTATTTGGAGTGACGGTTCTCTTCTGGTTGCCATGGGCCCTCGCAACCGTCCCTGTCATTCGCCTTGGACGTCGATTTCCGCCGGTCCATGTAAGGCCCTTTTTGACCTGGATCGTGCACTTGGCTGCCTGCTTCACGATCGATCTCGTCCACGCAATGTGGACCACTTGGCTGGGCAGGTTCGTTGATCTGTACCGAAGCGCTCCAGCTTCGGAGCCCTTCGGGAAGCTGTTATTGGAGAGATTCCTGAACGGAACCCTCGCCTCACTCGTTCTCTATGCGGGAATCCTCGTTGTGAGCTATGTTGTGGATTCGAGGGCGCGCCTGGCCGAGCAGCAGACGCAGACTGCGCGTCTGAATGAGCAACTCTCCATGGCTCAGTTCGATGCCTTACGGAAGCAGATCGAGCCGCATTTTTTGTTCAACACTCTCAATGCGGTCTCCGGGCTGGTTCGTGCGGGACGCGATGAAGACGCGGTCGCGATGATCGCGGGCTTGAGCGACTTCATGCGTCACACGCTGGAGGGCTCCTCTCGTCAGCAGGTGGCGCTTGCCGAGGAACTGCAATTCGCCGAGAAGTATCTGAGTATTCAGAAAATCCGATTTGCGGATCGCTTACAGCTCGATGTAGACGTGCCGCCGGGGCTTTATCAGGCGCAGGTCCCCAGCCTGATTTTGCAGCCGATTGTCGAAAACGCGGTGAAGCACGGGATCGCGAAGCGCGCCCAGGGAGGCAGGATCCGGATCGCCGCCTCTCGGGATCAGGACAAACTCACGCTTACGGTTTCGAACGACGGGCCGCGTCTCCTGCCGGCCGCGCTCTCCGGCTCCGGCATTGGCCACACCCATGTGCGAACCCGCCTGACAAGTCTCTATGGAGACGCCTTCGACTTCACGATGCGCAACGGCAAAGCGGGCGGCGTTGAAGTCACGGTCTCGCTCCCTTACGTCGTATCGCCCCCTGCCGGAACAAGCCAATGAAAGACGCAGTCCACGCGATCAGAAAGATTCGTACCGTCATTGTGGACGATGAACCACTGGCTCGAACCAATCTCACGATGCTGCTTCGCCGTCATCCGGAGATCGAAATTGTTGCTGAGTGCGGCTCCGGCCGGGAGGCGCTATCGGTGATCCGCACCGGGAGACCCGATCTCGTCTTTCTCGACGTGCAGATGCCCGAGTGTGACGGCTTCGATGTCATCGAGATGCTCGGAAGCGACGCGTCCTGCGTCATATTCGTGACCGCCTACGACAGCTATGCGTTGCGGGCTTTTGAGGTCGGCGCTCTCGATTACCTGTTGAAGCCATTCGACAATGCGCGATTTGAGCGGACACTGGAACGCGCAAAGGAGAGAATCGCGCTTGGTAAGAATGGGCAGCAGGCGAAGCAAACCTTCGTGATCAAAGCGACGGGTCTGGTATGCTTTGTCGCGGCGTCGGAGATCGATTGGATCGAAGCCGCGGACTACTACGTCAGTTTGCATGTCGGAACCAGGACGTATCTCCTGCGTCGCAGCATGGCAGAACTTGAGCAGGAGCTGGACCAAAGTGCTTTCTGTCGAATTCACCGATCGGCAATCGTTAAGCTTGAGAAAGTACGGCGCCTGGAACTCAACGTGTCCGGAGAATACGACGTTCTGCTCAGTAACGGCACCAGGCTTCGGCTGAGCCGGCGTTACCGGAAGGAACTGCAATCCCGGCTTCGGATTTCGGGCTTGCGCTCGCCGACTGACAAGTTATCCATCGGATGAGGCCTCCAGAGCTGATAAATACAAACATTGCTCTTCGCAGTCATGGTCCTATTCCGGAAAGCCACCGGGACGTTTCAGCGACGATCCTCCGGGACTTACCTCTCGGGGAAGTCCCGAAGGACAATAGAATGCAAGATCAATCTGGTCTCGGAAGAGCCAGTCTGAAAACCAAATGAGGATTTCCTGTCAATGCGCGTTAGCGGACTTGAGAGCGTCATTCTTTACGTGGCCGACCTAAGCGCGGCCAAACGATTCTACGTCAACGTGTTAAACCTACCGATCATCTTCGAGGACGACATCGTGCTGGTGCTCGGAACGGGCTCTGGACGCGTCGTACTGCATCGCAACGACAGAGGCCACGATGAGCGAGGGGTTTTCCCTGTCGGGGAAGGTGCTTCTGGCTCTGCTCTACGCTTCAGCGTGGAAGATCCTAATGCCTGGGAAAAAGAGGCAGCAAATAATGATGTTCCCATACTCTGGACGACGCAAGAGGCCGCGTGGGGAAGATTTGTGGTCGTTCGTGATCCTGATGGACGGCCAGTCGTCCTTGCCAAAATGAATCGGCCAACTTGAGCCGGAGCTCGACAGCATCAAATCTCCCGAGGAGAATCGGCTATGGGTAATGCGGTCGCGCGACCTTCGCTGGAAGAATCTCGATCTCGACTAATCGGCAGTTGGCGGCTCGTTTCATGGTACGAAAGCGGCCCTGATGGACCTGCCTACCCGAGCAGGGAATGCCCCAGCTTCGATACAGCGCTTTGAGCCGACTCATCACCCGCGCTTGGTCTTTGCTGATGGTCAGATAACTACGCACCAACTCCCGTAACCTCCGCAGTCCGTTTTCTCCGTGGTAGACCGCGCGCAGCAGTCCGCCGCGCAACAGCTCGGCAAGCTTGCGCGCATCCACCTTGTCACTCTTGCTGCCTTCTTTCAATAAGGCGTTGCGGCGCGGATTGCAAACCAGAATTTTCTGTATGTGGGGTTTGAGCACGTCGTAAAGCCACGCCGCCCAGGTCCCTTCTTCCAACGTCACATGTAGCTCTCCGCGCAGCCCATGATCGAGCAGAGTGCTAGCTTTGGTTTCGACGATCGATTCCATCACTAGCTTGCCCGCGCCATTCAGAACCGCAATCGCAATCGCTTCCTTGTGAACGTCTAGCCCGATATATTTGACATTGCTACTCGGCATGCTGAGTACCTCCTTGGGGGAAAGTGATTCTTCAGCCGGACCACTTCCCCCAAGGTTGAGTGTGATCCTGTTAGAACCCACCGCAAAGATTGCGCCTCTTCTCCCGCCGAAGTAGAACGAGCCCGGACTGAGCGGAGGATAGGGCAATGCTGGGAAGCAACCCGAGCGCCGACTCAGTGGCCTCGACCGATCCAGGGGGACGCGGCGACATCCCCCTTTCATCTGTCTGCCGGCACAGAGCCCGCATCGGGAGAGGCACCAAAGCGCAAAATCCTGGGGGTGCGGGGGCAAAGCCCCTGCGCCACAGTCTGCCTCCGCTCCGAAAGCCGGCCGCCTCTCATAATGCGTGCTTTTGATTTTGGCATTCTGAACTGGCCCACTATGGCGGTTTAAGTTGGCCCACCCTGGGCAGAGCGAACTTCTAGTCTGGACACGAGCGGAAGCTGATGTCCGGAGGGAAGTTGGACTGGAGAGCCAAGGTGGAGTTATACGAGCAGAATCCGTAGAGAGTATGAGTTTGGAACGGGCACGATCCAGGGCGTAGCGCGGAAGCTGGGCGTTCATCGGCGCATGGTGCGGGAAGCGATCCAGAGCGCGGTGCCGGCCCGGCGGAAGAAGACAGAGCGGCCGCATTTGAAGATGGCTCCAGCAGCGGCGTTGATCGAAGCGATTTTAGAGTCGGACCGCAAGGCGCCGCGCAAGCAGCGCCACACGGCGCGGCGCATTTACGATCGCATCCGGGTCGAGATTCCGGGCTGCGTGGCCGCAGAGCGCACGGTGCGGCAGTATGTGGAGCAGCGCAAGCAAGCGCTGGGACTGAGCCATCACGAGACGTTCGTGCCGCAGAGCTATACCTGGGGCGTCGAAGCACAGACGGATTGGTATGAAGCCTATGCCGAGTTGGGCGGAGAGCAGATCAAGCTGCAGGTGTTCTCGATGCGTTCGATGGCCAGCGGCGCGGCGTTTCATCGCGCCTATCTGAGGGCCACGCAGCAGGCATTTCTGGAAGCGCACCAGTTGGCATTCCATTATTTCGGAGGCGTGTTCCGTCGCTGCCGCTACGACAACCTGTCCAGCGCAGTGAAGAAGATTCTTCGCGGCCAGGAGCGGGAGCTGACGGCACGCTTCATCGCGTTCCGCTCTCACTGGCAGTACCAGGCCGAGTTCTGCACGCCCGCAGAGGGCCATGAGAAGGGCGGCGTCGAAGGCGAGGTAGGATACTTCCGCCGTAACCACTGGACGCCGGTGCCGGTTGCGAACGATCTCGCGGAGTTGAACAACCAGCTGCTGGAAGCCTGTCGCCGGGATGAGGGCCGCCTGTTATCGGGCCGTACGGAGAACGTCGGCATGGCATTGCTGGTCGAGAAGGAACACCTGCTTCCCCTGCCCGCCGAGGACTTCGATCTGGCCGAAATCAGCTTCCCGCGGGTCGATCAGGCAGGATGCGCGAAGGTGCGCACCAACTTCTATTCAGTGCCGCTGAAGCCGGGCTCGATCGTCGAGGCACGCGTCTACTCCAGCGTCATCCAGTTATGGAGCGAGGGTGTTTGCTTCGCCAGCCACGAACGCTGTTATAACCGCTCGCAGCAGATCCTTGATCTTGAACACTATCTCGAAGTTCTGGAGCGGAAGCCCGGCGCCTTGCGCGGATCGAAGCCTCTGGCGCAGTGGAGGGCGCAGGGCAGATGGCCCCAGAGTTATGACCGGATCTGGGAGTTGATGACCGCACGGCATGGACGCCAGGGTGGAACCCGGGCCATGGTCGCACTCATCCGCATGGGCCGCGAGTTCAGTTACGCGAAGCTGGAAGCGGCTGTCGAACGGGCACTCGAACTGGGATGCATGGATGTGGCTGCGATCCGTCATCTATTAATGACCGATCAATTGCAGCATCCGGTTGCCGAGGGGATCGAGATCGGCGCTCTGGCAGCCTATGAACGCCCACTGCCCACCGTGATCGAGTATGACCAACTGTTCACCAGCTCCATTCCGGCGGTGCAGGCATGAGCCTCGGAAGCGCTATCATTGCCCAACACTGTAAGGTACTGCGGCTGGCCGCCGTCGGTGCGCAGTTCGCATCGCTGGCCGAAGAAGCCAGCCAACAGAATCACTCCCATCTGCATTATCTGGAAGCTCTGCTGCAGGCCGAGGTAGAGGACAGGGAGCGCCGCGCAATCGAGTTGCGTGTGAAGGACGCACATTGCCACGGATAAAAACCCTGGAAGAGTTCGACTTCGCGCAGTCGCCGCACATCCCTGCCTCACGCATCCGCGCTCTGGCCGAGGGCGGCTATCTCGAACGTGCCGAACCAGTCCTGCTGGTTGGTGAACCCGGCACCGGCAAGAGTCATCTTGCCACCGGCCTGGCTATCGCCGCCTGTCGTCAACGGCGGCGCGTGCGCTTCTCCACCGCTGCGGCGCTGGTCAACCAACTGGTCGAAGCACAGCGCGAACAGAGCCTGAGCCGCATGCTGGCCCGCTGGTCGCGAGTAGAACTAATTGTCATTGATGAACTTGGTTATGTGCCGCTGGCGGAAGTCGCTGCTGAACTGCTCTTCCAGGTCATCGCCGAGCGAGCGGAAAAGGCTGCCCTCATCGTGACCACCAACCTGCCCTTCTCCGAGTGGCCGCAGGTCTTCACCAACGCCCGTCTTTGCAAGGCCGTGCTCGATCGGCTCACCGATCAGGCACACATCATCGAAACAGGTTCGGAGTCGTACCGCTTCCGTAGAACGCTGCGGAAGAAACCCAAACTGTAACCCGGAGGCTCCGCTCCGCTCCGTTCTACTTCCGCTTCGCCCTCCGGGCTACGCTCCAGCAGAACGGAACATCCTCTCAACCATTAACGTCCCAGGGGTGGGCCAGATTAAACCGCCGAAGTGGGCCAAGCCAAGTTGCCAAACGCAGCTTTGCCCTGTTGGCGCCAAGTGAGTTAACTTTTCGGTTTGCCCGTTATACGCCCGGAGCTTTCGACAGCGGATTTTGTTCGTCATACCTCTGCCGCGGCCGGCGTTAGCAGGATCAATTTTGGCCTTGACAGGCATTAGAGTACGTGCGTACTCTTTCGTCATGCGGTACTCCCTGGAACACAAAGCGCAGAACCACGAGAACATTCTTTCCGTGGCCGCTCGCTCTTTCCGCGAGCACGGCGGTGACAGCAGCGGCATCGGGACGGTGATGAAGAAGGTAGGCCTGACGAAAGGGGGCTTCTACCGGCATTTTAAAAGCAAGGACGACCTGTTCGTCGAAGCGGTGGCGCGGGCATTCGACGAGATGGGAAGCGGCATGCTGGAAATTGCAAAGTCCGCGCCCGAAGGTCAGGCTCTGCGGGCCATCATCGAACACTATCTGAGCGCACGCCACGCGAATTCGCCAGGAATGGGTTGTGTGCTCTCCGCCCTCGGGCCAGAGCTCGCACGAAAGCCCTTGTCCGTGCGAAAACGGATTGAGGCGTCGCGAGAAGCGTATCGCGAGCGGCTACTGCCATTTGTTCCTGGTCAGACGCGAGAAGAAAAAGTGGCGAAGTTTCAGCTGTTGTTCCCCAGTATGGCTGGGGTGCTGACTGCGGTCCGGATGACCTTGTCCCCCCAAAGGCGTGAGCAGATGTTGATGGAGGCGAGGAACTTTTTCATAAAGTGCTTCGCTGAAGAGTAAATTTTTTTGTCCGTAAAGAGTACGGTCGTACTCTTTGCGGGAAACGGAACGATACCAGACTGAATCGAGAGGATAACCGATGAAATTCATGATCCCTTTTCTCATGGCAATGCTACCGGTAGCGTCCGTAGCGCAATCACAGTCCGCAGTCGCCTCAGGCGTGCCCAGCGTGGCTATACCTAAAACCACCGAAGTGCTGGTCATTCAGACTCCCAAGCAGGGCGTAACCCCTCAACAAATCATGGCCGTCATACCGTCAGAGATTCGGGCAACTGTGAAGCTCTACCTCGACGGGAAAATCCGCCAGTGGTATTCGCGCGGCGATGGCAAAGGCGTCATCTTCCTGGTCGACGCGAAGACCGAGGACGAGGCACGAGCCATTATGGAAACGCTGCCGCTCGCGAAGGAACAGTTGATGGATCACCAGTACATTCCCGTCGGACCCTTGATGCCGCTGAGGGCACTGATAGGCCCGGGAGCGCAGCAGTGAGTCTCCTCGCGGCAGCGCTGCTGCAGGAGGAAACCCTAGAAGGAGACGATCATGTCTCTCATGCCATGCGATAGGAGGCCAAAATGTCGCCGGACACCCTCTTCAACATCCATCTCGTTTTAGGTTACGTGGCGTGCTTGCTCTGCTTCAGCGTGTACTTCTGGCCCAAGCTCAAGTCGATGGACAGCTTCGAAGCGCAACGCGTCATTGCTACTATTCACAGCTTCCGCTTCTTCGGCCTGGTCTTTATTCTTCCCGGCGTCGTCGGACCCAATCTGCCTGCCAGCTTTGCTACGTTCGCCGCCTATGGTGACTTTGCTACCGGTGTGCTGGCGCTTCTCGCGCTTCTCGCGATAAGAATACGCCCGCTGTTTTGGACCCTTGCCGTCGCCTTCAATATCTTTGGAACGGCCGATCTCGTCCTCGACTACTACCACGCGGTCCGGGTCGGCCTTCCCGCACTGGCGGGACAGTTGGGCGCGACCTACGTGATCCCGGTTATCTACGTACCCGCGCTGATGATCACACACATTGCCGCTTTCTACTTGCTGCTGCGTTCTCAGCCCAAGGCGGCGATCGCTGGCGATGTCGTCGCATCTTAGGCCGGGATCAGCCGCATCGACTAACGACCTTTCCTGGAGAACTGTTATGACCGATACGAGTATCAGGGTGCGCGAGCACTACAGCGCCGCAGGCCTCACGGACCGCATCAAGCAGGCGCTCGCGACCATCGCGCCGGAGGATCAAACGCTTACCGTCGCTCAACTCGCTCGACTTGACCAGTTCCATACCCGAGGCATTCTCGCCACAGCTGAATTGGCCAGCGCCGCAAGTGTTGAGTCATCCACTGGCGTGCTGGATCTCGGCTGTGGCATCGGCGGCCCAGCGCGCTACCTCGCCACCACCTTCGGCTGTAAGGTGACCGGCATCGATCTGAGCCCCGGCTTTATCGATGCCGCCATTTATCTAACGGCGCGCTGCAGGCTATCTGATCGCGTCACGTTCCAAGTCGGCGACGCCCTAAATCTGCCTTTTGAGGATGCAGCGTTCGATACAGTCTTCCTGCAGCACGTAGTGATGAACATCGAGGACCGCTCCGCCCTCTATGCCGAGGTTCGCCGTATCCTGACGCCAGGCGGCCGGCTGGCCACCTACGATCTAGTGCTTCGCGATGGCGATGTCGTGTATCCCGCGCCGTGGGCACGCGACGACGCAACCAGCTTCCTGCTCAGCGAGGGCTATACGCGCAAGGCTCTTGAAGGAGCCGGGTTCAAGGTGGTCCTCTGGCGCGACGACACACAGATTGCGCTTGACTGGTTCAAGACGGCCATGTCTGGACCGCCGCCGAGCGGACCGAGCCTCGGCATTGTGATGGGTCCGGATTTTCCGACGATAGCTGCCAACCTGGCTCGAAACATCCGTGAGAACCGCCTCGGAGTACTATCCGCAGTCCTGACCCGCGACTGAAGCCCATGGGCTTGCTCACCCGCGAGGCTGCGCGCTATCGAACATACTTTCCAAAACTCGAGATTCTTTGCTCTCCCGAAGAATCTCTGCTGATGGACAGCAAGACCCTTTTGAGGCACAACCACAGAAGCGAATATGAGGACCGCTAAAGGCAAACCCAGACGTAATTCGTGATCTCGCCATTCCGCATCGTTGCGGATGAGATGACTCGTTCATTAGAACGCCGACCGGATCTCCTGCGGATGTTAGGCCATGACGGCACAAAGTGGCTGAAAGATCGCGCGGGTACGATCCATACCTTTCAAGGGCGCGAGGCTGACACCGTCATATTGCTGCTTGGGGCCCCTGCCAAAGCCCAGAATGGTGCTCGCGAGTGGGCTGCAGGAACGCCAAACATCTTGAACGTTGCCGTTTCTCGAGCAAAGCAGAACCTTTACGTCGTGGGTTCTTGGAAAGTATGGAGCTCGGTTGGTTTGGCCTGCCACATGAGCAGCGAGCTTCTCAATCGCACGACTTCCTGATACTTCGAAACAGGCCTGAATTTTCGATTTCGACGCCGCTTTCCAGGAATTTTATCGGTCAGGAACTCTTCGAAATCCTTCGGTGGCACCGGACCAATCCCAGTTGTGCGTCACGCAATATTGCAATCTGTGTGATCACTCAGCCCCAAGTCTGGTCAAACTCTCTGAATCAATCGAATTGATTCAGCACATATTGAACTCTTCAATGAAGCCTGCCTGCTGCCAAGTAACTAGGTCGCGAATTCTTGCGCCGGATGTCACGCTCGAGACGAAGTTACGACGCGGTGCTGGCTGGGTCCACCTTGGGCGAGCTGGAGCATTTCGGCCGACAGCATCATCGCTAATCTCCATTGCTCGCACACCATCGGCGAACCGGAGATCGCGGAGTTTCGTGCTCAAGCTGCCCGGGCTCCCTTTTGGATGGACGTGACTTGCTGCGATGGATATTTTTGCCTCAGCCAATCAGCAAATACGCGCGGATCAAACCTAATGGCACTAGCAATTCTGATGGATGGAATTTGTCCTCTTGCGGCCATCTTGTAGATCTGTTGTTGCGACATTTCGAGGACTTGCCCAATATCCCGGACTCGTAGAGCTTCTTCTCGATCACCTCAACCAGTCTCACGGAACTTCCTTTCATTGTGAACTTGAAGTTGCGTGTAGATACTCCCCCTAACCAGTAGATCAGTCAAATGCCAGTCATTTGACCACAGACGACAATTCTCAGCCCTTCGCAGGAGAGATGGTCTTTTGTGAGGTGGGTCTGGCTTTCTAAGAAAGAAAGGCAGAAGAGACCCCACAAAGTAGAAATCATGGAAATTATGGGCTCAAAGTATCCCATAATAAGTCTAATATTATCAGCAACTTGTTGATTTGTAAGGACCTTGAGATTGGGCGTGGTGGGCAGTGAGGGACTCGAACCCCCGACTTCCTGCTTGTAAGGCAGGCGCTCTAACCAACTGAGCTAACCGCCCCCGCCAAGCATGATGGTAACACGCGTCTCGGCGATCGAAGCCGGATCAAAAGTGTTACAAAGAATAGCCTAAAAAAGTGCATGCGGGAGAGTTGCCCATGCGAATGAGGAAGTCAAAGTCCGCGCCGGTAGGAGTGATCGGCAAGGTCCTGCGCGTGTTGGAACTGCTCGATCGTTCTCCTTCGGGTCTTCAACTTAGGGAGATTGCCTTGAAGACAGGGATCAATAAGAGCACGGTGCACCGCTTTCTCAGCCATCTTGACGCTGAGGGCTACCTGTTTCGCGATGCGGCGGGTACATATATGCTGGGACCGAAACTGGCACGCATGGGAAACGGCGTGAGTTTTCAAACAACACTGTGCAGGATCTGCCGCCCCACTCTGGAGAGCCTGCGCACGGCGACCGATGAAACGGTCAACCTGGCGGTACTGGACGGCTTTGATGTCCTCTACCTGGACGTGCTTGAAACCCAGCATACGTTCCGGCTGGTCTCCCAGGTAGGGATGCGCCGCCCAGCTCATTGCACCTCGCTGGGGAAGGCGATTCTCGCCAACATGGAAGATGTGCAACGAACAGAAGAGTTCTATTCCTCCGTTCCGCTGCAACAAAATACCCAAAGAACCTTTACCAGCGTCGCTCGCCTGAGGAAAGATCTGCTGCGCATCCGAGAGCAGGGATTCTCGCTCGATGACGAAGAGGCAGTAGCCGGCGCGCGTTGCGTCGGCGCGGCTATTTTCGGCACCGGACACAAGGTTGTCGGGAGCATCAGCGTATCCGGCCCGGTGGTGAGAATCAGCAAAGAACGGCTGGCGTTCTTCTCCGCGGAGGTGTGCAAGGCGGCGCGGGAGATCTCGCGCAATCTCGGCTACCGAGCGCCCAACCCTATCCATGAACAAGCGGCGAAAAGAGCTTCCACTTCGCTCCGTATTTCACATAGTAAAACAGCATTTTAACTATTGACATCCCCGGCGGTGCGGAGATAGAACACTTGTCGGCAAGCAAACGGACTATTGCTTGAAAGCAGAGGTTCGATGGTTGCCGATCTGTGGGGATTGGGTTCACCCGCTGCAGGGTAGAACAACAAAACGGTCGGAGATCTGGAATTCGAGGCAGATTCTATGGGAAGATATCGAGCCGTGGGGGCCCTATGCGTCGTGTTGCTGGCGGCAATGGATTCTTTGGGAGGTTGGGCACAGTCCAGCAGCGCCATTATTTTCGGGACAGTGAGCGATTCACAAGGCGCGCTGGTGAACAATGCAGATATCACCGCAACCAACGAAGCGACAGGCTTTACGGTGAAGGTCAAGTCGGACCAGGCAGGAAACTACATTGTCGCCGATTTGCCTGCGGCGAGTTATCGCGTTACCTGTGCGGCGCCTGGTTTCAAGACCGTGGAGCAAACCGGAGTCCGGCTGCAAGTCGACCAGCGCGCCCGGGTCGATCTCTCGATGCCAGTCGGAGAAACCCAGCAAGTCGTCTCCGTGCAGGCCAACGTCACTAATCTCGACACCTTCAGCTCGACGGTGAAAGACGTGGTCGATTCCACCCGCATGGTGGACCTGCCGCTCAACGGCCGCAATGCGCTCACCTTGCAGGCGCTCCTTCCGGGTGCGGTACAGGCGCCCAGCGGCGCCGCGGCAAGCGGTATCGCGTTGAATACCAACCTGGTCTTCAGCGTCAACGGCGCGCGCGCGAACCAATCGGCGTATACGCTGGACGGCGGCCTAAATATGGACACGTATAACAACGTGCCGGCCGCTTTCCCCAATCCCGACATGCTGCAGGAGTTCTCTATCTTGCAGAATGGCTATAACGCGGTCTCGGGGCGGGACGCGGGCGCTGTCATCAACATGATCACCAAGTCGGGAACAAACCAGATTCACGGCAGCGTATATGAGTTCTTGCGCAACCAGTATGCGGATGCGAAGGACTATTTCGCTACCACAGTGCCCCCGCTCAAGCGAAACCAGTTTGGGGGAACCATCGGCGGACCCGTTGTTCTTCCCTTCTACAACGGCAGGGACCATACGTTCTTCTTCGTCGGAGCGGAGCTCACAAGGCAGGTGCTGGGCAGCACGAGTTCTTCGACCATCGTTCCCACGGCCCTGGAACGCGCGGGGAATTTCTCGCAGACCATTGTAGGCGGCAAGCACGTGACCGTCGCTCCCCCCAGTACGGTTACGCCAACAAACCCCAATGGCGTTCCATTCCCGGGAGATACGATTCCGCAGGCGCTGCTCGATCCGGTGGGACAGGCTTTTACCAAGAACTTTTTTCCTCTGCCCAATCAGAGCGGGAACATCTACTCCTTCAACCTCTCGCTGCCTACGCGAGAAAACCAGGTCATCGCCCGGGTCGATCAGTCGCTCTCCACCGCTGACAAGCTGAGCGCTCGTTATTTCTTCGATGACAGCTTCAATGCCCAGAACGCCGGCCTGCCGGCCTTCAATTCAAACAACGATTGGCCAACGCACAATGGGACCCTCAACGAGACCCATGTGTTTACACCTGCATTGGTCAACCTGGCCACGTTTATGGTTGCCCGCAATACGTTCATCCGCGCGCCCCAAATCACCAGCCCGGCGAACTGGAGCGATCTCGGCTGCAGCTCCTGCGTGCCGTTAGCCCCGCCCAGCGTTCCCACCGACTGGGCTGTAGCCGTCACCAATGGCCTGCAACTGAGAGTGCCGACCAACTTTCGCAGCTACATGATGAATTATCAATTCATCGATACCGTCAGTTGGTCCAAGGGCAACCATCTGCTGCAGTTCGGCGGTGAGTATTCTTATGAACGCCGGTACGGGAGAGAGTATTTTCAATTCTCTACCGATTACGCCTTTAGCGGCACACTGACGGGGTCATATGGAGATGGCTATGCCGACTTTTTCGTCGGAGATGCCAACACGGTTTTTCAGAACACGCCACTGTTTTCCGAGCAATATAAGTACACGCCATTCCTCTATTTCCAGGACGACTGGAGAGTGTCGAATAAGCTGACCCTCAACCTTGGCGCGCGCTGGGAGCCGTACATCACCACGCGGGATAGGTTCAATCATGATGGCGCCTTCCGTCCGGGGCAGCAGTCGGTCATCTACCCACTGGCGCCTCCGGGCGCGCTTTTTCCGGGCGATCCTGGAATCGGGAAGGGTGTCACGCCGAACCGGTACGACAGAATCTCGCCCAGGATTGGGTTCGCCTTCGATCCATTTGGCAATGGAAAGACCAGTATTCGCGGAGCCTATGGAATCTTCTCCGACACCCTGCGGCCGGTGGCGCTGAATACCAACCAGACCAACCAGCCGTTCAGCTATGGGCAGACCACGTTCAATGTTCCGCTGTCGAATCCTTACGCCAATAACATGCAGACCTTGCAGCTCCTGCTGAACTACGTTCCGCCGAAGACCGCGGCCGACAGAGCGGCACGAGTCTTTTATCTTCCCATGACGGAGAATTCGGTGGCGCCCAACTTCACCACCGGGTATATCCAGCAGTGGAACCTTACCGTGCAACGGCAGACCTGGAAACAGATCGTAATCACCGCCGCCTATGTGGGCAGCAAGGGGACGCATCTCCTTCTTCTCGAAGAGCAAAACCCTGGTTTTTACATTCCTGGCCAGTCCACCACGACGAATGTAAATTCACGGCGCTTCTACACAAATTTTCAAACCATCACCGAAGATATCTCGGCCGGACCGTCGTCCTATAACTCATTTCAGCTCAACTGGAACAGGAGATTCACCGGAGGTTTCACCCTGCTCGGCTCCTACGTTTACGCCAAGTCCATGGATATCGCCTCCAACGACGGAAACAGCGGCTTGGGCAACCAGGCGCGCGATCCTTTCAATTGGAATCTGGACTATGGGCCTTCGGATTTTGACGTGAAGCACCGCTTCGTGACCTCGTTTGTTTACCAAATCCCGGGATTGGCATCCGGCAACGGATTGGTGAAGGCGATCACCGGCGGCTGGCAGTTGAACGGGATTCTTACCTTGCAAACCGGCTTGCCGTTCACCGTTCGTGCCGGGGTCGACCGAAGCCTGGTTGGGGTAGCATTAGATACCGCGGATGTGCATGGTCCTGTAGCCGTCTACAACGGCCGGTCGAGAGCCAGCAAGATCAACAAATATTTCGATACCAGCGCCTTCTCCTTGCCTGCGCAGGGCACATTCGGCAGTGCCGGACGGAACACAATCTATGGGCCGGGATTCGAAAACTTCGATGCCGGCTTGTTCAAGCTCATCCCGATTCATGAACAGCGGCGCTTAGAGCTCCGCTGGGAGACATTCAACACGCTGAATCATCCCAATTTGCTGAATCCCAACAGTTCGTTTACCAGCTCCGCGTTCGGACGCATTACTACTTCCAATAGCGGCCGGGTGATGCAAATCGCCGCCAAGATTGTTTTCTAAAGCGGACTGTGCTCTGATGGCAGCGGCTGGGAATCCCAGGTCTCAAATCGGGCACCCGCAGTGGTACAACTACAAACAGCCGGAGAACGAGGAGAGTATTGATGCGTTTGAGACAACAACCGATTCGAGCAAAGGGCGCAACCTGGCAATCGATTGCGCTGCTCACCATTCTGGCGGCCGCGGTTCTTTGCGCGGCAAGCGCCCGTGCGCAGAGTACGCCGGTCAAGCACTTAAGGAGTCATTTCATGGTGTATGTCGGGACCTATACGGGACCGCAAAGCAAAGGGATCTATGACTACCGGTTCGACACCTCTTCGGGCAAGTTCACCGCGATCGGAGTAGCGGCCGAGGTGGCGAATCCATCCTTTCTGGTCACCGATCCGCATCATCGCTTCCTCTATGCGGTGAGCGAAATGGCCAATGGACCTCATGCGGGCTATCGAACGAACGGCTTCATCAGCAGCTTCGCCATCGACCCTAAGACCGGAGCGCTTAAATTCCTCAACAAGGTCGATTCCGGAGGCGGCGGCCCATGTCATCTGGTGGTAGACCACACGGGAAGAATGTTGTTCGTGGCGAACTATGGAAGCGGCAACGTCGCGTCGTTTGCCCTGCGTCCCGACGGCAGCATCGGTGAGCGCACAGGATTCGACCAGCACCAGGGATCGAGTGTGAATCCTCAGCGTCAGAAGGGTCCGCACGCTCACTCTGTCGTACTCTCTCCCGACAACCGGTTCCTTTTCGTGCCCGATCTCGGCCTGGACAAGATTTTCATCTATCGCGTGGACGCGGCCAAACGCACGTTCACACCCAACGATCCTGCCTATGCCCAAGTGGATGCAGGCCTGGGACCGCGTCATTTTACCTTCGGTCCCGGAGCGAAGTTCGCATACGCCATCTGCGAGATGGGATCGCGCGTGGTGGCCTTCGCCTACAACCGCGCCACCGGCTCGCTGAAGACGCTGCAGACGATTTCCACTTTGCCTGCGGGGTTCACCGGGGAGAGCGCCTCGGCGGAGATCGAGGTCGACTCCAGCGGAAGATTTCTCTACGCTTCCAATCGAGGCAATGACAGCATCACCGTCTTCGATATCGATCCCGTAAAGGGCACTTTGACCAAAGTTCAAGTAGAGCCGGGTTTGGGCAAGATGCCGCGCAACTTCGTGATCGATCCGACAGGAAAGTTTCTGATTGTCGCCAATCAGAAATCCGATCAGATGGTTGTATTCGCTATCGACCGTAAGAACGGTGAACTTAAGCCCACCGGTGAAACAGTGGATATTCCAGCTCCGGTGTGCATTCTGTTTGTGCCCGGGGAATAGCTGCTAAACAGAGCTTGTTGCAGTTCAGGAAGGCGTGAATCGCGTGAAATCATCCAGTAAAACTATGACCAGGCGAGCCCTGGTGCAAAGCGCCGGTGTTCTCGCCGGCGCAGGCGTGTTGGGACTCGCCGGTAGAGAGTTGTATTCGCAATCGCCGGCAGCGAACCGGAGCGGCGGCCAACCACGCGCATTGGCCCTCATCGGAGACCGCTACCACAATCCGGATTACATTCGCGTCAGCCTGGACAAAGTCTTTCACGATCTGAATATTCCCATCGATTACACCATCCAATATGACCAGATATCGAGCAATTTGCTGAAGGATTATCAGCTTCTTGTGGTCCTGCGCGATGGGATGATCTGGCCAGGCGGCTATCTTGGCCCGGACGCATATACGGATTACGAAGCCGACCTGGAAAACCATAATGAGTTTCCCAAAGCGACGCCTCAAACCTGGATCACTGAAGAACAGGGCGCGGCGATCAAGGACTTCGTGAACGCCGGCAATGGATTCTACGCGCTGCACAACTGCAGCCATATCTCGCTCAGCTCAAAAAACTACCGTGAGGTGATGGGGGGAGCCTATATTGGGCATCCGCCGCTGCGTCCCTTTCGGGTCCGGCCCTCGGCTAATCAGCACCCTATCACCCAAGGCATTCAGGAATTCACGGTCAACGATGAACAACATTACGTTGAATACGATAAGGACAAGAAGTACGTCCTTTTAGAGGCCGAGAACGTCGATGGGCTCGGCTACGAAAATTTAGGAACCAAATCAATTTCCGGCTGGGCCTATGACTTTGGCAAGGGGAGGGTTGTGTTCACCGCCGTGGGTCATACGATCCATGCCATGTGGGCTCCTCAATATCTCGAGATACAACGGCGATCTGTGAAATGGCTGCTCAAGCAGATATAGGGTGAGCGCTTTTCCGCGGCTGGGAAGCCCCGTTCTCCTGGAAAGAAGAGAAAAATGGAGATCCTCTCAGGGAACCTGAAGCGGACGCAACCCCTGAATCGGAAAGAGCCCTACCGGTCCGCCCTCTGCGGCGGTTGGCTGGGGGCGTGCTACGAACCGGAGATAAAAGCCTACCTTATCGCTCGCATAATCCCTTGAATTATTGAAGGCCATGAAGCCGCCCACATACCAGTGCTCAGCGATTGCGTATGAACCCTCCGTCTCCAAGTTGTAATTGCCGCCAACGCTAGTCCGCTCCGGATAAGACGGATTGCCCTGTGCCGCTTGAATGGAAGGATCGAGCGGAAAATAGGGCGCTGAGTCCTCCTGAAAAGCCTGGAGGCCGAGGCTTCCCATCGCACGATAGTGGAACCTTTCTCCATAGTTCCCATTGAAGGTAAGCGGTACAGCTGCGAGCAGATAGGCGCCGGGGCTGAAATAGCCTCCCTGACCGTAGGTGAAATAGCGCAGATTGCGCTGATAGTGCATGCCGAAGAAGTTCATGCCAGCGGTCAAGCTTCCATAGCCGGATTTCCATGCCGCCCAGTAAGCGCCGCCATCACCATCGATGCGCTTGTTATCCGGCACGTGCAAGCCGGTGATGTACTGACCTCCACCCTGGAGATACCACCCTGCGCGGCTGTCGCCATCATTGATCTGGAGCTCGCCGGAATTACTGATCACTCCCCCCCAGACATTCCCTACATAGGTGGAGCTCGCGCTGCCTTCGTCACGCAAACCGGCGAATGAGAGTTGAGTATCGAGAATGGGGTCTCGTGAAAACTCCATCGCGAAATGCCCTGCTGGAGGATGAATGTATACTCCCCCGATAACATGTTCGATAAGAAATCCGCTCGGGGTATAGCCAAGACGTGCGGCAAAGTTTGAAGTCTGCAGTTGAAATTCGCCTCCTACGCCCGCCGCGGTCTGGATATAGGGCACGGCAGTGAGAGGGAGCGTACCCTGCTGGATGGTTTCAGTACCCGTGGCTTGCCCCGCATCAAGCAAGACAGGCTTGACTATTACGGTAGCGCGTACTTGGGGACCGATCATCGCGGAGCCCTCCGCTTGCGCCGAATACATAGAGAGGCGATCGTACCCCGGCTGGCCGCTGCGATAATCAAGGCTCGAAGTACCCCCAGTCCACGCGCTGGACGAGCCTTCAATCACTGCCAAGTGTTGCTCCACCTGTTGGCGCTGAGTCGTTGGCCGCGGGGCAGCGCTTACAGGAGATCCGGTGAGCGGCGGCAGGACTGGCGAAGACGCCCGGTAGGTTTGGCCGGCGGGTGAGTCGGTGAGATGCGGGAGTTCCGGAGGGTTCAGCTTCTGCGAAGCCTCGGGCTGACTGTCCAGCTCGCTCACAGCCTGTCGCAGATTCGCAGCCGCATCGGAGGCGCCTTCCAAGTCAGCCTGCCGCACTTGGTGGTATAGACCTGAGCCGGTCGGGCCGGGCTCGGAAACTGGAGCTATATCTCGAGGTATATCACTGTGAGGCTCCGCAAAGTCATCGAGTGTCGATGTGCGGGCTTTTGGCCTACGTTGCCAGGAAACATCGGCCGGCCTTCTCCTTGCGGCATCCGCAACCCTTCCCAATTCACCAGGCGTAGCCAAGTCCCTATCCGCCATAGCCGGCCGCTCTTCCGGATTGCGAAAGCTTTCTGAACCGGCGCTATCAGGCGCGGAATAGGAAGGTACGTTCCTTACTGGTTGCGCGAAATCGCCCAAGGTCGAGACACGCGTACCAGGCCCATCCTGCAATGGAGAACCGGAGTCCCTGCCGCTCTCCTCGCGGCCTAGGTCATCCTTAATCGGCGCCGCTGAGCCTGAAGGGGCAAGCAATTGCATGAGATCCCGAGTGGGCGAGGCTCCATTTTGCCGATCGCCGGCATCCCCGGAACCGGCGGCATAGGAAAACATGTCGCGGGGTGACTCCGTACCCATCGCATCCAATGCAGCTCGATAATATGCGGCGGCGCGCTCTCGGTTGCCGCGCGCCTCCTCATACTGCGCGGCCATCTTCAAGATCGCAGGATCGCTCTTGTAGCGGTCGAGAGCAATCTCCAACCATGACTCGGCTTGCTTCATATCACGCGCGGCCAGCGCAGCACCGATGGCCCCCCGAATCTGACCTGGGTCGGCGTGAAGCATGTCCAGCAGCGAATAGACAGCAACGGCTCGCTTGGGCTGGCCTACCTGGAGATACGCCGCCGCAAGCGCGCCGTACACGCTCGGGTTTTTGGGAAATGCCTGGGCCGCGGTTTCCAGAATGGCGACCGCGTGACGTTGATCCCCACCGGCAAGCGCACTGTTTGCCCGGCGGACGCTCCACGCAGCCCACATCCGGTTGAACTCCGCGTGCTGTTCGTCGGTCATGCCGGGCGAATTGGCGAGACTGGAAACCACGGAATAGAGCCTGCCATCGTCACCCGCTTTCAACAGCAGCCAACCATACTGGATCTGTACGTCCACCGGCTCCGCGGCACGCTGATCGTGGTAAATCTGCGTTATCTGCTGAAAGATCCTGAGAGCATCCTTATCCTGGCCGTTTGCGGACTCAATCGATGCCATCGTCTGCAGATAGGACGGGTCTTGTTCGAGGCGGAAGCGTACAAGCTCGGGCATGGAGGATAGCTCGCGGAGCGCATCCTGGTCCTGTTTGGCCGCGTGCAGCGTGGCAACCAGCCCTCGCCAAGCGTCGCTGCTGTTTGGATTCTGTCCGATCTCGCGACGGTAGATTGTATATGCCTTGGGCAGTTCCCCTTGAGCCACATACACCCCGGCAAGCTGGAGTTCGATACCAGGCTGTCGGCCTCCGGCCACCGAGAGCGCCATCTCCAGAGACTTTTGCGCCCTGTCCAATTCATTGCGCGACTGGTAAATCGACCCCAATAGTTGCAGGAAACCGCTGTCACTCTGGCTCTGGTCATAGACCGCCTGCGGCATACGGCTAATAGTGGCAATCGCAGCATCATCGCGCCCCACTTGATGCTCGGCCGCGGCCAGCGCGCGCCAGGCGCCTGCATTCTCGCCGTCGTCAGCAAGCGCTTGACGATAGAGTTCAATAGCGGGGTCAAAACGCTTCGCCATCATGAGCAGCGCAGCAAATTGCAACTGCTTTTCGACAGGCAGATCGCGGCCACGATTTGGGAAAGGCAGAGTCAACGCGTGGTCGATGATACGGCCGGCTTCTGACCTTTGACCGAGCGCCAGATCGTCCTGAGCGAGCGAGCGCAGATATGCCGGATCACTTTCAAGTTGGGCGCGGAGCTGCTTCGGCATGCCCTGGCTCGTAGCTAGGGCCGACTGCACGTCTCCCATTGCCGATTCCGCGAGAAAGAGATCGCGCCATGCGGTTTCCCTGGCGGAGGCGGCGCGCACTTCCCGCATCAATATCTCCACCGCCGGCGCTGGTTCTCCCATTTGCAGCAGAGCGCCTGCCAGAGCTTCTTCGGCGTCGGGACTCGCGGGCTTGAGGGATAGAGCACGGCGATACTGATCTACCGCAGCCTGAGTGTCTCCTGACTTCAGCAAATCGCTTGCCTGCGCCATAGTTTGCCAAAAGCTGGCGGTGGCAATCACATCGTCCAGACCTTTGGTGCCTTCTGCGCGCGCCTTCTTGAAAGAATCCACTGCCAGTGCAAAGTCACGCCGTTTCATGTAGACATAGCCCATCCCGCTCAGGGCTTGAGGGTTCTGCGGCTGCTTCTCCAATAAGGCTTGAAACTGCCGTTCGGCCTGGTCAAGATTGTCTCGATTGAGCGCACGGTAAGCCGAGCCTTCCAGCGGACTTTGAGGCGGCCCGGGGGCGGGAGCAGGTGTTGCAAGAGAAGCTCCCGTTGCTGATTTCGCTCCCTCACCACTCCAGGCTGCTGCTTGCTGGAGCGCCTTTTGCGCTGCAGGTGAGCTGCCATTGCTATTGAGCAACGCGATACCTTCGGCACGAGTCTTCGGATCATAGGTCAGAATGCGTCCCAGCGTGACCGCATATTGAGAATCGGCTGGAAATTGATTCGACAGCTTGCGCAATCCATCGATGGCGTGGCGTCTGGATTCCGGTAGCGCGGCTTCGGTATCGTAATACGCGCGGGCCACATCGCCGGGGGGCGGCTCATCGCCGTAGATGTCGCGATAGATGCGCATCGCGCCGGCATATTGACCCTGCTCAGCCAGGCGGCTGGCTTCTTTCAGACGCACGGATTGCGGCTGCACATGCGGCATGTTCTCTATTTGGGCCAGGGCCTTGGTGTCTCCGAGTGCGTGCAAGCGCTGGACGTATTGCTTAGACTCGTCTGTCTTGCCCAGTTGCATGTCGGCCTTGGCAATGCCGAGAAGCGCCTCTCGATTGGCTGGATCGGAAAGCAAAACCTGTTGCCAGGTCTGGACTGCCAGATCGAGGTAACCGTGAGCTATCAGCGATTGCGCCTTGGCGAGCAAGATCTTTTCCGCAGCGGAGTCGGCGCGCAGGCGGCAAGGAACGCCAATCGCAAGGGCGCATGTCAAGAGCAAAAGGAGCCTTTTAGAATGCTTCCGCTCTACCTTTGCCATCGGACCCTCAGCTCCCCATCGGGGGCAAAACGAAACCGCTGCTCTTGCCAGCCAAGCGCGAAAAGCGCCAGGTTCTGGTCGTAATAACGAGGAGGAGCTCCCAACAGACCAGTCTCTCTGTCGAATTGGGACTCGACTTCACGCTGCTGCGTGGCCGCCGCGATTCTTTCTCCCGAACTGCACAGATACGGCAGGAGCGCGGCGGAAAAACCGGCCGGCCCGCTCACGTTTGAAGCATTTCCATCGAAATCGATGCTCTCGGGAGGTCTCGCACTCGTCCTCATCCGTCGCGACATAGGCCTGAAGATATCCAGCAGCGCCTCTTCCCCCGGGGTCTCTTGAGCCGTCATTCCTGCCCACAGATAAACCCGGATAGCATCATAGCTGCCGCGCGCAGATTTTCCGGGATTCCCCGGATCGCCGGCCGGCAGAAAGCCCTTGCCCTCGACGTACTCCACCCAATCCATCGCAAAACCCGAGGGACTTGCCTGCCGGAGCCAGCCTGGCAGCCCCAAGGCCATTTGCTTCCAAGGTCCGCTGGGTATGGTCCGGTCCGCCGCAAACAGAAGTGGGAGGGGCAAATAACTTGGGTTGAGCACCCAGCGGTTCGTCTCCGGGTGAAAGCCTTGTCTGCCGGGCAACAGAACCGATCCTACATGCGGGACGGTAGCTACTTCCTCTTTTGCGATCTCGGAGAGGATCGCTTTACCGCTTCTGCTGTATGCGGGTTTTCTCCAGAGTTCTCCAGCTTCAATGAGACTATAGGCAATCCACAAATCGGCATCCGAAGCAGAGTTTTGATCGAGAATGCGCCAAGAGCCGTCGTTCGTCCGGCCCCAACTCCAGGCCGGCAAGTTCTCGGCCAGATTGCCCTGCGCGAGATTTTTCTCGGTCCAGGAGCGGAGCCGTTCAAACGAGGAAGCATCTCCCGCGACCAGGGCGAAGAACATGGCATAGCCTTGAGCTTCCGAGGTGGTCATCGAATCCCGGTCCGGATCCTCCACGCGTCCTTCGGAGGTAACGAATCGCGCCGCATAATGGTCCCAGAACGGCCAGGAGCTCTTGGCTGCCGCTCGCGATCCACTCGAAAATGCGAGCAGCACAATCATGATGAGAGGAAACTTCATGCCTCCCTTGCCTCCAAACGCGCCTGTGCGCGGCGGTCGAGTCTAGCCCGAGTCCAGGGCACTACAAAGAGGCCAAGAGCAAAGGTAAGCAGAACCACCAGCCAGGGAAACTCCCTCAGCCAGTAGCGAACCTGGGACCACCAGGGCAGATGTCCAACGTGATAAAACATGTCGCCTAATCGATAGGAAGAGAAGCTGCCTCTGCGTAAAACGCTTACCGACTCGCCAATATCCGCGGATGTTGCAGCGTTGAGGAAGGCGCCTGCAAAATCTCTAGCCGCGTCATCGTTCTTGACTGTGATGGTGACAACCGACCGGCCTCGAGCCCAAGGCGCCTCGATGCCCTGAATCAGCGCATCCGGGAATTGGCCCAGGCTTGCAATGACGCCCTCCCGCTCGGTGGAGCCGCCCACCTTCCACCACCAATTGGGGCGCATCTCCGCGGCCTGCCACCAGGCATGTTCGATTGATGCAAAGAATCCGCCGGCATCTCCTACTGAAATGCCGGATGGACCTACCGAAACCGGCAGGTGCGGATTCAGCCGCTCGAAAGCGGGCTGATCGTCAGGAGTTCCAAGGACGAGGTAGTCTGCGTCTTGGCCAAGATCGGAGGAGTCGCCTATCTCCACACGCAATGCCGGATACCCTGTCTGCTCTCCAAAGTAGGCGAAAATCGCGAGCGTGAGACCGATTTCCTCCGGGGAAGCCTTGGGCGGCATCACGATCCTGGTCTGCGACAAATCGGCAAAGCGTGTAAACGGAAAACCCGCATTTGCGAACAGCGCCAGGTTCGGCATTGCAGCCAAATGATTCAACCCGCGGAGATCGAGATAAGAACTGCGCAGGATAGAACCTTGAAGATTGATGGGAGGGATGTCCTGGCAGTGCCCCGTCTTGAGGGGTTGAAAAAAAAATGGAAAAGAAGCGTGTTGGCAAAAGGCTGCAGATCCGCGAGCGGAACATCGACAGCTCTCGCCAGGGACTTCTTGGGATTATTCTCATGCGGCAGCGGCAGTTCGTTGACCAGGGAACCGTTGGCGCTCACCCGCACCGTAGATCCACCGGCCAAGGAAATCGCGTTATAGCGATAGTCCAAATGGAGCGGCAAACTGCTCTTGTCCCCGAAATAGAGATCCGGCGGAAGGCGCACATAAACAGGCAGAGGACCGGAGCCATCGCTGTCCATGTTATTCGCGGCGTAACTCCAAAAAGGCGAGATCCGGTCTGTTTTTAGCCAAAGCGGGGCATCGTCGGCTTTTCGCGGCGGGGGCAATTGAAAATCCGAGACCCGTGCGGTACGTCCTTGAAGAAGATTGCTTCCCAGCGCAAGGCTGCGGGCGGCAGTGACGAGTTGGGCGCCATCGTCGCCGGACACGATAAGAATTTTGCCAAAGGCGTCACTCGGATTGGTGCGCACCGCAATGACAGGTCCTTCGCCTCCGCTGAGATCAAGGCCGGCGGGCGTGTTGGAGGAGCCTTCGACGAAGAGAACGACATTGCCTTTGGGAAGAGCGCCGCCAATGGTGACTGGAAAAGTTAAGGCTCTGGATTTCGCGCCGACTCCAAACCACGACGCGACAATACCGGCGGCCTGGAGCGCCTGAGGGGTCGGCTGGACCACGAAGGCAACCGGAATCGAAGCCGGGGCGCTAGCCACCGCGCCGTCGTAGAAAGGCAGCGGCAGCGTACTCAGATTATCGGAAAGAGGAAGCAATGAGCCGGCTATTTCAATACTCGAGTTGGTCTCGACGCGGCCCCATAGCACGGTGTTCGCTGGATCTTCGCAGGTCAGGGTGTAATGGCCGATGAACTGAAATCGCAGGACGTTACTGCGCCCCAGAAGCTCGGAGGGCAGCGTTAGGCTGGCGCTCAAAGCATCTTGAACACCGCTCGCCTTGGCGGGCACGGGTAGGGTAGCGATCAAAGCGCCATTCAAAAGCACGTTGAAATGGCTCAGCTGGGCGAGCAGTCCTGGTGAGAAGGCGTAGCGCAGGTTGAGCTTTCCCTGTTGCGCCACCTGATCCTGGGGCAGAACAAAAGGTACGTCTTGGGAAGAGTCCATACCGCGAAATTGAAGCGCGCTCGATACGCCGATGTCTTTGAGCGTAAAGCTGGAGTGGAAAGCTCGCTCGCCGGGGCTCGAGGCCGCGGCAACGGGGGCAGGGCCCGCTTGGGCGTGGAGGCGTACGGATGCTCCGGCGAGCAATACTAATACTGCGACGATTGCAGCTGCCGATCCGGCGCGTACAGCGCCTGCGGGTGGAAGGGCCTTTTTGCGCGGGAGCAAGGTTCCCAATGCATAGCCCAGCCCTTTTACCGAAAGAAATACCAGATGACCAAGGCTGTGCAATGGCCTGTCAACTTCCCGGCGCTCGCCACGAGCAAGCCATGTATCTGCGCGGGAATAGAGGACCAGGGTCATCAGCTCTTCCTGCTCGATGGACATCCGCTCGTATGCCAGCCGCAGGGTTGCGCCATTCGTACTGACCACGGTTGCCGAAAAGCCAGCCTCCCGGTTGCGCAGGGGATAAATTACTTGGAGCGCAGTTCCGTGAGCCAGCGCGCATGGCTCCTCCAGCGTGAGCGAAGCGCCACCGAGCGACATATCATTGGATTCCCCGAAGATGCTTCTGCCATCGGAGAGCCGCATCTGGACCGGTATGTGCTGATCGATGCGCACGTCGTTCCGGACCTGCCGCGACTCAAAAGCCACGGCATTGGCGCTGCCGATGATGACCATATTGAATAGCACCCAGAGCACGTTCATGACCACGGTTCCAGGATGATCGGCATTCCAAATGAAAAACCGAAAAGGGGCGACGGCAAGCGCCAGAACATTCAAGAGAAGAAGGGCGACATAGGGACGGGCGATCCGGAAATCGAAGTAGCTTTCATCGACGATTCCCCCTTTGGCGGTGACGTTGAACTTGCCCAGCTTGGGATTCACCAGCGCGAGCAGCGTGGGTCCGAGGATATAGGGCGCGAGTACGGTTTCGTATACCTCATTCCAGAAGGAGTGCCGATGCTTGCCCTGTATGCGGAAATTGGTCACGTTGGCAAGGAAGAGGTGTGGCATAGCATAGGCGAGAATCGCTATCCAATGGCCGGGAATATTGCTGCACCCCAACAGCATGTACACCAAGGGAGCCGTCAGAAAAACGAGGCGCGGAACGGCATACAGAAAATGGGCCATGGCGTTGAAGTAACAAAGGCGTTGCGGCCACCTCAGCCCTCGAACAAAGAGAGGATTGTCGGTTCGCAGGATCTGGATCATGCCTCGCGCCCAGCGAATCCTCTGGCCCACATGGCTGGCCAGGCTCTCCGTCGCTAGTCCGGCGGCCTGAGGAATATTGATATAAGCGGTATTCCAGCCGCGCATCTGCATGCGAAGAGATGTATGCGCGTCTTCCGTCACCGTTTCGGTTGCAATGCCGCCGATCTCGTTCAAGGCGGTGCGCCGCAACACGGCACACGACCCGCAGAAGAATGTGGCGTTCCACAAATCATTGGCGTCCTGGATAACACCGTAGAAGAGCTCTCCTTCGTTCGGAATGGCTTTAAATTGGTGGAGATTCCGCTCGAATGGATCGGGAGAATAGAAGAAATGCGGAGTCTGCAGCATGGCCAGTTTCTCGTCTTTGAGAAACCATCCCAGGGTCATTTGAAGAAAACTGCGGGTCGGCACATGGTCGCAGTCGAAAATCGCGACGTACGGCGAGTTCAGCACGCGAAGAGCATGATTAATGTTTCCCGCCTTGGCGTGCAGGTTGTCATTGCGGGTGATATATCCGATTCCCGCTTTCTCGCAGAATGCGCGAAACTCTTCCCGCCGGCCATCGTCGAGCACATAGACGTGAAGCTTTTCCGGCGGATAGTCAATATTCATCGCGGCGAACGCAGTCGATCGCACCACCGACAAGGGCTCGTTGTAGGTGGGAATGAGGACATCTACGGCGGCCCATTGCTCAATGTCCTTGGGCAGCGCGAGAGGGGGCCTGCGAAGGGGTCGAACGGTCTGAATATAGCCAAGGAACAAGATAACGAATGCATAGAGCTCAGCCGAAAGCAAGATCAGCATGAAGGCGAGATCGATGAATCGAACGCTGGGGCCTGGAGTGGCAACGGCATCGACAACCGTCGAACAACGCCAGTAGGCGTATCTTGCCGTGGCGAGTATAGAGGCGAACATAAGAGCCAGGGTGACCAGCTCGGAGTCCGATATCCCATGGATGGCAAACGTCAGGGCAATGGTTAGTATCCCGAGTACCGCCTGCTCCGGCCACCTGAAATCCACGGTGATGCATTCAAAAGCCAGAAAACCTAGCACTACCAAGATGACGAAACGAGCCACGCCTGCGACAAAACCAGAGCCGGTCCCCAGGATCTTCCAGTTCTCCAGAATTCGCTTCATCGCTCGCTCCAGTGCCCTGACAGCATGAGTGGGAGCCTTATGGGCACCACTCGTCGCAGCCACAAGGCAAGTTCCAGGTAGTCTCGCGCCACCTCCGACTCCGGGCGCGTAATCAGCTAGCGTCATCCTTGCATCGAGCGCCTGCGCTATCGGGCCGCGGCGGATACTTATCGGCAGCAGGCGCCCGTGACAGCGTCGTGCAACCAGATCTCGCGCCCCCTGGTGATTGGAGTTGGAATCATCGAACTGATTGAATACGTAATAAGCAACCGGAGCTCGCCTCCCCACGGATTCGATTGCTTTGAGGGAAGCCTCGATGCGAGAGACGGTAAGGATAGAGTTCAAATCGGGCAGCAAGGGAACCAATACGGCCGTGCACATACCGAATATCTCAACGAGCACGCCGGTCCAAGCCGAACCAAGATCCAGGATGGTTCGCTGGGCTGCGAGCATCGCGGGCTTCACTTGATGTTGCAGCCATTCGGAGGTCGCCTCTTCTGTTCCAATGACCTGAAGAGGCGGGCAATTCACATCCGGAGCCACGAACGTGCGCAATCCGGTCCGCAGCTCGCTTGCTCCGAAATAAAAGGGTAATAAGCCCCGACCGGATGCATCCACCAGCAATGTCTGCTCCCCTAGAGAGCAAAGGAGCCTGCCCAGGTTTGCGCATAGAGTGGTTTTGCCCACTCCTCCGGCAATGGAATATACGGCTAGCGCCGGATGGATACTTTCGACAGATGCCGGCGCCACCGGCTCACGAATTGTTGCTAGTACTCTTTCTTCTGCGATAGGCGGCGAATTCTGCCGTGCCAATTTCCGGCCGCCTGGCGACGGAGCAATAGCAGGGAGAGCCGAGGGGTCTTGCGGGGAAGACAGGTTCCGTTCCCTGGAGAAATCGTGATAGACCGCGTCTTCCATGTTCGCCCACGAGTACAGGCGCGCCACATCCTTGGCCAGTTCCTCTACGGACCTTGGCGCCTTCGTCGTCTGCTTCTCGTCATCTCCCATCGGTTCAGTTCCATCTGACAACGGTTTGCTTCAGGGCGATCGAATCCTGAGATGAATATCGGCTGCGTTTGGCAACCATCACATTACTGATGTAATTCATTTGAGTTCGGACAAAGGTAACAGTTAATAGAGCAGTTTTCTGTACAACCTTCGGGGAAACGTGCCATCCATATTCCGAGCAGAACTTCGCAGTTGCTTTTTCTGGCCTCCCGCAGGGAAAAATCTATTTCTGCCCTTTTTGTCCGTCTTTGCCTTTCTTTCTGCCCATTCCCGTAGAGAATCTGCTTTCCCGATCGCTCGGGCGGCGCAAAACGTCGAATTCATCGAGCGAGTAAACACGGCCTGAAAAGACCCGTTCCCGACGCTCCAGAAGCCCGGGTATTTCCGAGAAACCAGAAGCAGATTCCCTTCGGGAATGGGCAGAAAGAAAGGCAAAGACGGACAAGAAGGGCAGAAGCGGATTCCCTTTAGAACTGTCCAAATCAGCGGCAGATTTCGACCAATAAATGCTGGAATGCCCCATATCTGACGCGTTCTTTGCGTTCTTTGCGTCAGATATGGGGATTCCACAAATCTCGTTTGGACAAGTCTGGATTCCCCACGGGAATGACAGAAAGAAAGGCAAAGACGGACAGCAAGGGCGGAAGCAGATTATCCTAGAGCCAGCCCATAATTTCCGGGTATGCTTCGGGGTTTCTCCGCTGGGGCCGGCTTTGCGCAGGGCTGCGACTCGGCGATCACGACGCGATTCCGTCCTTCCAGTTTTGCGCGATAGAGGGCAACGTCAACCTGGCTCAAGAGCGCTTCAAGACTCTGGCCTCCGCTACGGTGGTCGATGCTCACTGCGCCCACACTTAGGGAAAGGAATCGCCTTTCCGAGTTGATGATGAACGGACTCGAACCTACGGCCTGCCAGACCTGCTCGGCGCGAAGGCGAAGACTATCCGCACCACAATCAGTCAAGAGGATAAGAAATTCCTCCCCACCATATCGTCCCACGGCATCGTCGGACCGCACTGCGCTGCGTAGCCGTACAGCCATTTCTTTCAGGACTGCGTCTCCCGCAAGGTGTCCGTAGGCGTCATTGATCTGTTTGAAATGATCAGCGTCACAGAGTAGCAGCGACAATCGAGTGCGCTCCCGCTGCGCGCGATCGATTTCTGCTTTTACCCGAGCCAGAATCGCCCCGCGATTCCACAGGGAGGTCAAAGAATCATGGGTGGCCTTGAAGCGCATCTCCTCACGCGCCTCGATCAGCGTATCTTCCAGGCGCAAAATACGCTGGCCCGTGCGCAGGCGCGCCTTCAGCTCCTGGGCATCGCACGGTTTGGTGAGGTAATCATCCGCTCCAGCTTCCAGACCTGCGACAAGATCTTCCTTCGCATCCTTGGAAGTCAGCAAGTGATATATGTGTAAGCCCGTTCCCGGCTGCTACGTACCTCCAGGCAGACTCCAGGTCCGTCCAAACCGGGCATCATCCAGTCGAGCAAGGCGAGGCGCGGTCCATCGTGACTCAATAAGCGCTCAAGAGCTTCCCGGCCGTCGTGGGCCATAACGGCCTCATAACCAGCCTGGCGCAGCATTCTTTCCATCATGCGGCGCGAGACTGCGTCATCATCTGCGACGAGAATCTTCAACGGACGGTCTCCTGGCAGAGCGCCGCGAGAGAGTCCATCGCCCGATTCACTTCTTGCTCCAGGCTTTCCAGACCAGTCTCCGCTCCGGCTAGATGACCAGATGTTCCCAGCCGTTCCAGACTAGCCGCCAGGTCCCTGGCCCTGTTCGCGGCCAGGCTCGCAAGCGCTCCTTTGAGCGCGTGGCTGCGCTGCCTCACGCCGAGAGGATCGTTTGCTTCCACTGCGTCATGAATTCCCCGCAACTGCCGCGGGTAGTCGTTGCGGAAAACCTCGATCAGCTCGGCAAGAAAGGTGCGGTCTCCATCAACCCGTTCCAGAAGTTCATCCACGTTGACGGAAGCCTGAGCGAAACCAGGGGATTCGATATCCATGACAGGCGAATTCCTTCTCTGAGCGAGATAGCCCTCAAGAGCTTCGTCAAGCTCGTGCGCGCGGATGGGCTTGGAGAGGTATCCGTCCATCCCCGCAGTCAAACACCGCTCGCGATCGCCCTTCATCACCAAGGCCGTCATGGCAAAGATGGGCTGGTGCCGCCCGGTAAGCTTCTCTTTTTCCCGGAGCGCCATGGTTGCTTCGATGCCGTCCATTTCGGGCATCTGCACATCCATCAGGACCAGCTCGTAGGAACCCTTCTCCAGAGCAAGGAGAGCATCACGGCCGTTAGAAACGACGACCACCTTGTGGCCTCGCTTCTCGAGCAGGCGGGTAGCCAGCTTCTGGTTGACTTCGTTGTCTTCGGCCAGAAGCACGTTCAGGAATTTTTCCGGATCGCGCGCCTCTTGCAGAGAGGTCCGGGTTATCATCGCGGCTGGTCTGCTTTGGTTTTTGGCTCCCAGCGCCCGCGCCATCGCCTCGCGCAGTTCCGTCTGGCGAACCGGCTTGAGCAAATATGCGGCAATGCCCAGCTCCTGACAACGTGCCGCGTCTCCGCGGTGTCCGGCGGAGCTAAGCATCATGATGGTGGTCGCAGGGGTTCCGCCACTCTCAAGGATCCTCTCGACCAGCCCAAATCCGTCCATTTTCGGCATGTGCATGTCGGTTAGGACTAACTGATAGGAGTTCTGAGGCTCGCGCGCCTCGGCGAGGAGCGCCAGGGCATCTTCTCCGCCGGAGACCACTGTCACTTTCATCCCCCAGCTTGCCAGCAGCCCTTCGAGAATCCGCCGGTTTGTTCGGTTGTCGTCGATCACCAATACTCTCACTCCGGCCAGCACTTCGGGCGGAGCGATAGAACCGGTCCTGGACGGTTTGGGCTCCGCCTGTTCCAGTTGGAGAGTGAAATTGAAATGCGATCCTTTGCCCAGCTCGCTTTCGATCCAGATCCTGCCGCCCATCAATTCGATCAGGCGTCTTGAAATGGTGAGCCCCAGCCCGGTACCGCCATATTCGCGCGTGGTCGACGTGTCCGCCTGAACGAAAGAATCGAAGATCGTCTGCAGCTTCTCCGGGGCAATCCCTATCCCGGTATCCGAAACGGAGAAATGTAGAGTGAATTGGCGTTGTTCAATCCCCGTGGTCTGAACCTTCAACGCCACTTCGCCTTCATTGGTGAACTTGATCGCATTTCCCACCAGGTTCATGACGATTTGGCGCAGTCTGCCGGAATCGCCCAGAACCATCTCCGGCACATCCGCGGCGACGTCGCAGAGAAGCTCCAGACCCTTGTCGTCGGCGCGAAGCGCCAGCATTTTAAGAGTAGTTTCCATGCACTCGCGAAGATCGAAATCCCGATGCTCGAGATCGACTCTCCCAGCTTCGATTTTGGAGAAATCGAGGATGTCGTTGATGACATTCAAAAGAGCGTCGGCCGACAGCTTCACCGTTTCCAGGTATTCGCGTTGCTCTTCGGTCATCTCGGTTTCAAGAGCGAGATCCGTCATACCGATCACGCCGTTCAGCGGTGTGCGAATCTCGTGGCTCATGTTGGCCAGGAACTCGCTCTTGGCGCGGCTGCCCGCCTCCGCCTGCTCTTTGGCCAGCTGCTTTTCCCGCTCCTCCAGCTTCCGCTTGGTCACGTCATGCACAAAGGCGGCAAACAGGCTTTTCTGTCCCCATTGGAGCGAAGAGATCGCCATCTCCGCGTCGAACGCGCGTCCCTCGCGGTGATAGGCCGTCACCTCGATTCTTTCCTGCAATGGGACGGCCTCTCGCGACACCAGCAGATCGCGAAGGTTTTTGTGGGCGCCTTCCGCATCCCAGGCGATCATCTCGCCCACCGGCCTTCCAATCGCCTCCGCCCGCTTCCATCCAAAAACCGCTTCTGCCTGGGCATTCCAATCGGTGATCAGGCCGGCTTGATCGACCCCGAGAAACGCATCGAATGCGGATTCGACAATTCGTCGGTAACGCTGCTCACTTCCCTCCAGTTCCTTAGCTTGGCGGGAGAAGCTGCGATCCACAATCGCCGTCACGTATACCAGGCTCAAGACGACAAATGTGATCAGCGTAATGCTGACCATGCCCAAGTCTGAGATGTTGATTGCATGTTTCAGGCTGGACGCAGGCAGCGGAGCCGGCATGAACGAGGCCGCAGCCATCCCAACATAGTGCATGACCGGGATTGCCGCACCTAGAATGAGCGCGTTCACAGCCTTCTGCCAATTCCAGGTGGCCGTGTACTCGCGGAAAATAAATGTTCGCCATAATGCTACAAACGCGATGACAATCGCCAGAACAACGGAGACAATTACCAGAGCGGGAGAATACACGCACATGGCAGGAAGCCGCATCGCCTCCATGCCTATATAGTGCATGGCTGCGATTCCGCCACCCATGAAGATGCTCCCGATAGCCGCGGGGAGCGCTCCCATTGTCTTCCGGCTCACCACAAAGAGTCCGACAGCCGAAGCCAGGATGGCAGCCAGCAGAGAAAGCAATACCGCCGGCCAGTCGTACTCGACGGATACCGGAAGCTTGAAAGCCAACATCCCGATGTAATGCATCGACCAGATGCCGATCCCCATGGCAACGGCTCCACCGCTCAACCATGACAACCGGGCTATGCCGCGCGAGCACGTCACCCGGCCGGCAAGGTCCAGGGTGGCATATGCAGAAAGGATCGCGATGAAAACGGACAAGGCAACCATGAGATAGTCGTAATGACCAACGAGAGCCGGGCCGTTTCCAGTCATCGCTTCGCCTTCACTCGCGCAGCCTATCGCGAAAATTCATCCTTAACGCTGCTTTCATGAATTATCGGCCACTCAGACAATCACGCTATGCCTATTTGGTCGTACGACCTAGGATTTCGGCAGATGGGGCTGGGGCGGCGGGCGAAAATGCTACACTTCGTCGAAAGTCATTCTGCACAAGCTAGGCCCCATATCTGGCGCCGTTGTTTGCGCCAGATATAGGGAAACCGCAGATCTCTCCACTCCGCTTCGCTCCGGTCGAGATGACAAAGTTAGGTATAGTTGCCAACCGAGCCTTCCTCAACCCGATTTTCATCCCCTTGGGTGCGCCGCAGGCCCATGAACACTCCGGTCGAGGATTTGTTGAGAGGGAGAGATTCAAAAACAAAGTCCTAAGACTTTTCAGCGGAGGGGTCGATTCCGATTGCCAGCCTCTTTGGCACCTTGCCGACCTTGATGCGGGCGACAGCTCGACGCTCTTTCACGTTGAAGATGGAGACATCGTCGCTGTCCGTGCTGCTGACGCAGCCATACTTCCCATCGGGAGAAAAGACGACCCAGTTCGGTCCACTCCCCGTGGCCAGATGGCCGGTAAATTTCCCGGTCTGGACGTCGTAAATGTAAATGCAATTGTCCAACAAGCTGGTAACCCACAATTCTTTACCGTCGGGAGTGAGCGCCAGACCATGAGTTAACGTGTCTGGGGTTTCGAACTTACGAGGGGGAGGAGGTCCGGAGTACTGGGCCGGCATATCAACCCGCCGCAGGACTTTTTTCTCCGGAATGTTCACGATGTCGAAGCCGTGCAAATTGGCCACGGCGACATACATCGTCTTCCCATCGGAGGAAATCACATATGGCCTTGGCCTTCCGCCGGCGGGAAGAATCTCGGAAAACGACATGGTCTTAAGATCAACTACGTTGACCGCGTCCGATCCCATAGAGCTTACAAACATATAACGATTACTGGCAGTGCTGACGGCATTGTGCGGCTCCTTGATGGGCAATGCCTTGACAACCTTTTTTTGGATTACGTCGACGATTTCAACGCTATTCCCGTCTCGAATGGGCACGGCCACGTACCGGCCATCGGGGGTTAGGGCGCACTCGTTGGGCCGGCCGCTGAGCTTAATGACCGCCGTGGTCTGGCCGGTTACGGTATTGATGAATCGCAGGGTATGGTCCGACTCGACAGTGACGAAGAGCAGCTTGCCGTCGGGTCTCAATGCCAGGCCGTGGGGTAGGGCCGCGCCGAGCTGAAAGTCGTCCACGACCTTTAACGATTTCAGGTCAATGACCGAAATGTCCTCGCCGTTGCTGTTATCGACGTAAAGCCTCCAGTTCTGTGCCTGGAGAGACGTTGGAAAAGCCAGCGCCAAGACGAGCCCGGCAAGTATCCACGAATCTGCGAACCTGAATTTCATCGTACGGTTCTCCCCGGTCGAGAAAGCGCAGCTATCTTACTTAGATGTCCGACGGGGAGTCAACGTCAGTTCGATGAGCCTATCGAAGAGCCGGGAGTCTTTCGCCGATTGGGAAAAGCAGATTCCCTTCGGGTATTAGACAACATGCTCTGAGGGTTGATGCCGCGAGCCCTTATAGCCGTAGAACGCAATGTACAGGTAGCAAAGGGCGGGCAGAATAAAGGCGTGGTGTATGCCGATACGGTCGGCGAGCGCTCCTTCCGTCACGGGGATGATCGCTCCGCCGACGATGGCCATGACCATGAGGCCGGAACCCTCCGCCGTCAGCGGGCCGAGGCCTTCGATTCCCAGGGTGAAGATGCTGGGGAACATGATGGAATTGAACAGCCCCACGCAGATGATAGTCCACATGGCGAAGTACCCGGTGCTGATCATCGAAGTGGTCACCAGCAGCAAGGCCACAACCGCGGCCGTGCCCAGGACCTCGCGCGTAGGAAGCTTCTGCAGCACAGCCGATCCAATGAAGCGGCCGATCATCGCACCCAGCCAATAAAAGGAGACAAAGCCGGCAGCGACTTTAATACTCATGCCCCCGATATTGGGCTGGCTAAAATAATTGGCCAGAAAGCTGCCGATCGATACCTCGGCGCCTACATACAAAAAGATGCCAATTGCACCCAAAACGAGCTGACGCTGCCTCCATAGGCTTTGCCCCTCCGCATGGCCCGCCGGCCCGGATTTTTCCGTGTTTTGAATCTCAGGCAGATGAAAGATGGCGATGACAATGGCGAGCAGGACGAGAACGATAGCAATGCCGGTATAGGGAATCTTTACCGAAGAAGCCTCCAACTGGCGGTACGCCAACAACGCGGGAGGGGAAAGCTTCTTGAGCTCCGGAAGCGAAAGCGGCGCGGCAGCCAAAATGAACATGCTGCCGAGATAAGGCGCAATGGTAGTGCCCAGTGAATTGAATGCCTGGGTGAGGTTCAAGCGGCTGGAAGCGGTCCGCTCCGGGCCAAGCACCGCTACGTACGGGTTTGCAGCAACCTGGAGCGCGGTAACTCCCGTCGCGAGCACGATCAGGGCTGCGAGAAAAAGCGCGAACGAGGGGACGTTGGCCGCGGGTAGAAAGAGCAGAGCGCCTGCCGCCATGATGAGCAGCCCAACCACCATGGTCTTTTTGTAGCCGATCCACTCGATGAGCTTGCCCGATGGAATAGCGAAGACAAAATAAGCTCCGAAAAAGGCGGAATTGATGAGCATCACCCGGGCATAGCTCAAATCGAAGATGGACTTCAGATGAGGAACCAGAATGTCATTGAGCGCGGTGAGGAATCCCCACATGAAGAACAACGTCGTGACCATCGCCATGGCGCTGTAATTAGTGGGGTTCGATTCACTTTGGACTGTCATTTGGGGAGCGGCGGTATTGACCATAATTTAAGCAATCCCATGGGGCGCCCGAGATCTCGATCGTCAAGAACAGGCACTCACCCAGTTGAGACGTTACCATACGCGGACAGCTAGCGGAGTTCAGCCTTGTTTGCCCCGGCTTCCCCGCGCTTGTTAATCTTGCTTACTGGCCCCACATCGCTCTTGGAGGATTTGAATTCATGTCTTGGCGCATGCGCGTGAAACCGGTATCCTGGTTGGCTCTCTTTCTAGTCTTCGTCTGTACCATGAACGCGCAGCAGCCCCAGCAAAAGCCTGATTTGACTGGGCCGTCAATGGCCGTGCTCGACACACTGGACAGCTTCTCGACGCTTCCTGCTCCCGCATGGCGCTACCACGTAGGGGATCTGCCCCACGGCGAGGACCCCGCGCTGAACGATAGCGGCTGGCAAACGGTGGCCAGAGGGGCGACGTTCCCTGAAGACGCGATGTGGTTACGGGCTTTAATCGAGATTCCAAAAACACTCCACGGGTATGATCTGAGCGGCGTCAAGGTCTCCTTTCGGCTTCAAGTGTCGGCCAACGGTCCGGTTCCGCAGATCGTCTATTTCAACGGACGACGCGTAGCACTGGGAACAGACCTCGAGCCGATCACGCTTTTTGACCAGGCCCACCCTGGTGACAAGGTATTGGTCGCCGTCAAACTGCTGCATACCGAAGATCAAAAGCGCTTTCGCACTTCCGAGGAGGCCATTGAATTTGCCGCCAACCGTCCTAATCCCGAGGACTTTCGCGCGGAAGCCCTTTCGGCGGGATTTCTGCTTCCGGCTCTCGAAAGCGCACCGGCGGATTCATTGCAAAAGCTCGAAGCCGCCATTCATACGGTCAAACTCTCCGCTCTGGACTCCGGCGATCAAGCCGGTTTCGACGACTCTCTGCGCCAGGCGCAATCAGAGATCATGCAGCTCAAACCGATTCTCCAACAAGCCAACATCCACTTGACCGGAAACTCTCATATCGATGCGGCCTGGCTTTGGCCCTGGACGGAAACCGTCGAGGTCGTCCGTCAGACCTTCAGCACCGCCTTGCAACTGATGGACGAGTATCCGAAGTACACCTATTCGGCCTCTGCCGCGGCTTATTACGACTGGATGCAGCAGAAGTATCCTTCGGAGTTCGAGCAGATCCAGCGGCGAGTAAAAGATGGGCGCTGGGAGGTGTTGGGGGGCATGTGGGTCGAACCGGACCTCAATATGCCCGTGGGCGAATCGCAAGTAAGACAGTTGCTGATCGGCAAGCGCTATTTCGAGAAGAACTTCGGCGTGGATGTGCGCATCGGCTGGAATCCCGATTCCTTCGGTTATAACTGGCAGCTTCCGCAGATCTACAAACGCTCAGGAGTGGATTATTTCGTCACTCAAAAAATGTCCTGGAACGACACCAACCAGTTGCCGCTCAAGCTTTTCTGGTGGCAATCCCCGGATGGCAGCCGGGTGCTTACTTATTTTCCGCACGGATACTCAAATCAAATTCAACCGGTCCCGATGGCTTCCAACTTCGCGCAGGCCAGCGCGCTCAATCCGGGCACACGAGAGATGATGCACCTCTACGGAGTGGGCGACCACGGCGGCGGGCCCACGCGCGCCATGCTCGATGCCGGCGACCGCTGGACAGAGCCGGACAAAGCCTACGCGCAGCTCGATTTCGGCGTCGCCTCCAGTTTCTTCTCCGCGGTGGAAGGCAAACTGGATAGCGCGCACTCACCGGTGTGGAACTATGAAACTCTGGCTGCCGGCGACACCAAGCTGCCGCAGCCTCCCCCCGGAGAACTGAGTCTTCCGGTATGGAACGACGAACTCTATCTGGAGTTTCACCGCGGCGTCTTCACCACTCAGGCAAAGCACAAGCGCAGCATGCGAGAGGCTGAAGAGCAGATGCTGAACGCCGAGAAATGGTCCTCGCTGGCCTGGCTTTCGGGAGTTCCCTATCCGGCGGACCAGTTGAATGAAGCATGGAAGAAGGTGCTCTTCAATCAATTCCACGACCTGGCTGCCGGTTCGGGGATTGCTCCCATCTATCAGGACGCGCAGAAGGACTACCAGGTGGTGCGCTTCATCTCCGGCTCCGCGACGCACAATGCGCTCGGCGCCATCACTGGCTATATCGATACGCAAGCTCCGGCTAGGGACGTTCCCATAGCCGTCTTCAATCCGCTCGCCTGGGAGCGCACGGGCATTGCCAGTTTCAGCGTGCAGATGCCGGCCGAGGCTTCGGCGATCGAGATCGTAAACCAGGCAGGCAAGGTGTTGGATGCGGAGACCTCGGTAGAAAACGCCGCGACTCATACCTTCCACGTCGACATGCTGGCGCCGGATGTGCCTTCGCTGGGCTATGAGCTGGTCTATGCCCGGCCTGTCCCCGGTGCAGCTTCTCGCGCGGATGCCCAGCCAGATGCGGCCGCGGGCCTGAAGGCCGGCGCCGATGGCATGACGCTGGAAAACCAGTTTCTTCGCGTCAAGGTCGATCCCCACACCGGCTGCATCACCAGCCTGATCAACAAACGAACCAACTTTGACGCCATTGCCGCCGGCAGTTGCGGCAATATGCTGCAGGCTTTCAAAGACACCCCAAAGCAATATGACGCCTGGAACATCGACGCGGATTTCGACAAGTTCTTCACCAATCTCACCATGGCCGACTCGGTGCAACTGGTGCAGCATGATCGCCTGCGCGCTGTCATCCGCGTCAGCCGTCACTGGCAGAACTCTAAATTCGTCCAGGACATCACCTTATACAACGGCTTGCCTCGCCTGGACGTGGTAAACGACATCGATTGGCATGAGCGTCACATTCTATTGAAGGCGGGCTTTACCCTGGCGGCTTCGAGCCCGCGCGCCACCTTTGAGATTCCCTACGGCTCCATAGAACGGCCCACCACGCGAAACAACAGTGTTGAAGACGCCAAATTCGAAGTACCGGCGCTGCGCTGGGCTGACTTGGGGGACCAAAACAACGGATTCAGCTTTATTAATGAGTCGAAGTATGGCTACGACGTGAAGGGGAACGTACTGCGCCTTTCGCTGCTGCGATCGCCAACCTGGCCCGACCCTGAAGCCGATCAAGGCCATCATCATTTCGCCTATGCGCTCTATCCCCACGGCGGCAATTGGAAGCAGGCCCTTACCGTACGGCAAGGTTATGACTTCAACTATCACCTGGTCGCGATCCAGGTCGAGCCCCATGCGGGCGCGCTTCCTGCCCATTTTTCATTCGTCAAGACGGATCCGGACAACGTCGTGGTTACCGCCATGAAGAAAACCGAAGATGGAAACGGGCTGCTGGTGCGCTTCTATGAGTGGGCGGGCAAGCCTGCGAATGTCACTCTAACGCTGCCCAAGGGGATCCTCTCAGCCACCGAAGCCAATCTGATGGAAAAACCGGAAGGCGCGCCGCTATCCGTATCGGACGGACGACAGGTCACCGTACCCGTGACCCCTTTTGAGATTCAGACGGTGATCGTCCATTACGCGGCGCCGAACAGGAATTTTCTGGCCGGAATCGCTCCAACAGCGGCTCGGAGATAGGTTAGGCCTTCTAGCCTCTGAAGAATCCCAGGTCCCAAAATCGGGACCCTTCGACAGGCTCAGGGCAGGCTCTGGGGCACCCACGACCGATGGTAGTTTTTGGATCCACACTCCAACCAGATCTCGGCTATCCCAGGTCCTGATTCTGCGACCGGAATTATTTCCGACCAAGTGTTATGGTAACCACCGAAGTCCATGGTTACCCCGACAGTACCAAAATAAGAGTGCTGAACTCGGTGCGTTCCGTTAGAATTTGCGGCAGTCTGTCGAGAGGATTCTTCGGATGCGTCCGGTTGCACGTCATGCCACGCAAATTGCGGCGAACCCTCTTAGCAGCCGTTGGTTCTGGATTGGCTGCGCTCTCGCTGCATTGCTCTTCGTGGCCTCTTGGATTGCGCAGGCCCAATCACCGGCGGCTATTCCCAGCGTTCCGGCTGCGCAGCAGATTACCGCACCGGTTGACGAGAGCAATCTGACAGCCGTGCCGGGGGGCACGCCGCTTTTGGCTGCGGATGAGATCGACCAGGGCCAGGTACCCGACAGCCTGCAGCAAGGGCACATTCTGATGCTGCTCCGGCGCGACGCGCTAAGGGAAAAAGCGCTGGCCTTTTTCATGAACGAGCAGTACGATCCACAATCGCCCTTCTTTCACAAGTGGCTGACGCCGGAGCAATTCGGAGAATTTTTCGGTCCTTCGACGGAAGATATCAGCCAGGTGACTGGATGGCTGGAACAACATGGATTCACCGTTAATCGGGTTTCCTCCGGACGAACCTTCATTGACTTCAGCGGTACAGCGGGTCAGATCAGTGCGGCATTTCACACCGAGATCCACCGCTACAGGCGAGACGGCAACGACCACTTTGCGAATACCTGGAATCCTCTCATCCCGACTGCCTTGGCGCCCTTAGTCTCGGGTTTTCGAGCTTTGAACAATTTTCATCCCAAGCCGCTGCTGCCCGGTTCTCAAGACGCGCAGGGGACAAGATCGCATCTGGCGCGCAGCCACCTGACCGGAGGCACAGGAGTGCTCGCCACCCACCTGGTCAGCCCCCAGGATCTCGCACAGATCTACGGCATCAAACAGCTTTGGGGTCAGAATGTTCAAACGCCTAGCGGCATACAAAAACTCGTCGGGACGGGGCAGACGATTGCGGTGGTAGGTGATACCGACCTTGCCACCGCGGACATCCAGAGCTTCCGCGATCAGTTTGGCCTCACTGCATTGGGCCCAAACGGCTCGGTGGTCGTCGTCCACCCGCCGGCGAGTGTCTGTGCCCCGCCCAATCCGAGTCTTAATAGCCTGGAAGGTTATCTTGACGCGGAATGGGCAGGCGCCGCTGCGCCTGACGCAACCATCGAGTTCGTCGCTTGCGGAGATGTGGGCGTCACCTCGGGAACGGATCTGGCCGCCACCTATATCGTCCAAGACCCGGACTTGGCGGGGAAGATCGGCGTGCTCAGCAGCAGCTACGGCTTCTGTGAAAAAGACCCTATCAGTGAAACGGATGCTTTCTACGTCAAACTCTGGCAGCAGGCGGCAGCGGAAGGGATTACTGTCGTCGTCGCCGCCGGGGATGCAGGTAGCGCCGAATGCGATGAGTTCACCAACATTCCCTATGCGACCCAGGGGCCATGGGTCAGCGCAGAGGCCTCAACGCCTTACAATATCGCCGCCGGAGGCACCGACTTTAGCGATGCTTTCAGCGGAAACAGCAGCAATTATTGGTCGGCAACAAACAACCCCACATTTCAAAGCGCAAAGTCCTACATTCCCGAGACAACCTGGAACGAAAGTTGTGCGAGTCCGCTGGTCTTGCAGGAATTCGGAAAAGGATTCAAGGAGAGCTCCGGGCCAGACGGTTTTTGCACCTACGCCTCGCAACAGCCGTTCGACCCCAATTGGTACTCGATTCTCTACTTCGCGAAGTTCGCCGGAAGCGGTGGCTTGAGCACCATCTCATCCAGACCGGACTGGCAAACAGGAATCTACGGCATTCCAAAGGGCAGAGCGCGGGCTCTTCCTGATATATCCATGTTTTCCTCCGGCGGCTCAACCTCGGGACACGCTCTGGTCCTTTGCGACTCTGGCTTTTTGCCCGCGGGCCAGACGTGCGATTTCTCGAATCCTTCTGTAGTTGACGCAGAACAAAACAGCGGGACCTCCTTCGCCGCCCCGGCGTTTGCCGGAATCGTTGCCCTAATCGACCAAAAAAGCGGCGAACGCCAGGGACAGGCCAACTATGTCCTCTATCCACTCGCGGGCGAGCAGTATGTCAGAAACAGCGCCAGCGCGCAGCCCAGCCTGGCAACCTGCGCCGCTTACCTGGGCACGGATGCGCTCAACACCTGCTACTTCCACGACATCAGCGGCACCCCCAACCCGGATCCGGCAACCCGCCAGCAGACCCCTTTCTTGATCGGCAACAATTCCGTCCCCTGCACCGGGAGCGCCACCGCGGCCGGCGTCTATAGCGACACCAGCACCGACCCGGCTTCCAGTCGTGAGGACTGTTACGGTTACGAAATCACGGTGACCCAAAATGGAAACTCGCTGACAACGACTCCCAACTACTATGGTATTCTTTCGACCTCTCAGAGCGCGGTTTCTCCGGCATATGTCGCTACTCCTGGGTACGACTTGGCGACCGGGTTGGGCAGCCCAAACGCCGCCGCCCTGGTCAATGCTCCACAATGGTCCACCGGAGGCCGCCGGGCGATTCTTCGCCTGACCTCCGCAAGCTCCACCTCCGGGCAGCGCCGCATCACGCTCGAAGCCACCGCGCGCGCACAATCCTGGGGGACGCCAGTCGAGAGCGGCAGCGTTACCTTCTTCTCCGCGGGCCAGCCGCTAGGCACGGTCCCATTGCGCTGCGGCGGAAATGGCAGAGCCGTGCTGAGCCTTCCGCAATCCGCCTTCGGCTCCTCAGGCGTCTTCAATGACGTTTACGCCTTCTACTCCGGTGGAACGGCGAGCTGTTCCCGGCGACCCGCCGCATATTATTACGGAACGGCGTCGAATACCGTATCTATAGCGATAGCGGCGGATCAGCAACGTTAGAGCGGCATCAGCAAAATAAGTCCCGCTGCGGAGGTTTGTGGTTTCCCACCCTTCGCACGGAACAACGCCGTGCGAAGAATGGGGCACCCGCGATTCGCGGTGGTTTTGGATCCATATTTTTGACAGATTTCGGGTGCCCCATCCGGAACTCCATCGCACAATTACTTGCGCTCCGGCCCATCCTCGTGCAAGCTCAGAATGGGAAGAGCGTATGCTGCCGGGCGATCACGTCCAATCACCCGAATTTGAGCTAGTGCTGGCCTGTGTGCGCTGGCCGGTAAACACAGTCGATGCCGCTCGCATTCGAGTGCTCGCCCAGCAACCGCTTCGCTGGCCTCATCTACTCAAGATCGTCCATCATCACCAGGTTGCCTCCCTGGTTTCACGCAACCTCGAAGCTTGTGCGGACGGCTCTGTGCCCCAAGAGCCTTTGAGCGCCTTACGGACAAGCGCGGTTCAGAATGCCCATATCTGTTTTCTGGGCGTTTCCGAGCTCGTCCGCCTCACACAGCTTTTTCGCCACCAGCAAGTGGAGATTCGTGTCTTGAAGGGCGCGCCATTGGCGGTCGAGGCCTTTGGAGACGCCACGCTGCGCGGTATCGGCGATATCGATCTACTCATTCGTCAAGCGGACATAGTGAGAGCCGATGAAATTCTGCGCCGCGAAGGTTATCTTCGCTCGGAGGGAGATACATGGCTCACCCCGCGGCGCATGCGTTCTTACATCGCGCATCAGAAGGATTTCTCGTATGAGCATCCGGAGAACGGCATCGCCATCGATCTGCACTGGCGCCTTTTTCGCAACAGACGGCTCCCTTTCAATGCCGGGCTCGACGATGCTGGCCTGGCGTGGCTCCAACTCGGCCCGGAACGCATTCCTACTTTGCCCTCCCAACCGCTTTTTCTCTACCTCTGCGTGCACGGCGCTCTTGATGGCTGGCTGCGGCTCAAGTGGCTTGCCGATATCGCAGCTCTGCTACGCAAAATGTCTCCGGAGCAACTTAGCGCAACTGCTCACGCGGCCGCAGAGCGGAAGATCTTGCCTGAGTTCAGTGCCGCAGTCTTCCTTTGCCAGCAGTTGCTGGGTTTTGAGCAGGCGCCGGCGCAGTGCCTCAGTCCGGCGCATCCGGCGGTCGCCCGCATTATCCGATTGGCGAACCGTCTGCTGAGTTCGAATGACTATTGTCCGGTGCGAGACCGGATCTCTTCGACCACATGGTTCATGAACGAGTTCCTATTGCATTCCTCGGCAAGATATCGCTTGGAACTCATCGAGCGTTCATTGTTCAGGCCCCGCCTATGGAGAAAGCTTTCTCTCCCCGACGCGCTCTTCCCTCTCTACGCCCTCCTCAGCCCGTTGGAGTGGCTGACATTTCGCGCACAGCGCCTGATTAATTCGCTCCCCCGCCGAACTAGAGGCTATGCATCCCCGGCAGGCGGTGATCCGCGCCGCAGTCTCATGGCGCGCCTTGCCCGACTTGCCCCTGCCGATCTCGCGCTACTGGCTGAAGCCGGAATGATGCTTACCTTTTTCCGCGTAGCGCTAAGGTTTTTCTCGGTGCAGCGGCTCACTTCCTGGATGGGCAAGGGAGAGCCAGGGCATCCGGTTGCCAGAGATGAAGCGGCTCTCAGAACCATACGGCGGGTGGAGTGGGCAGTTGGAGCTACCGTGCGCCATTCTCCTTTCACTTTCGTCTGCTTTCCCCAATCCCTGGCCGCGTACTTCATGCTTCGCCGGCGGCATATCCACAGCAAGATGTTCTATGGGGTTACACGGGAGGAACAACAGTTGAAGGCTCATACCTGGATCAAGGTGGGAGATCGGACGGTGGTGGGCGGCGAGGCTGAATCGCTCTTTACGGTGTTGGCGATTTTCCCTTAGACATCGTCACTCCGGTGTAGATCCGCAATCCCATATCTGACGCAAAGAGCGCGCCAGACATGGGGCACCCGGAATTTGTTCTAAGGACGGGTTTCAAAACCGGCGGCTAGTGTGCGCAAAAAGCTTTCAATGCTGTCGATCGCGATCTCCATGTGATTCAAGCCCCAGGGGCGTATCAACCGGTAGGCCGCGGCTTGCGATACTACCCGTCCGCAGTCAACGAAGTTCTGCTCGCGCTTGCCCATAGCGTCTAACAAATATGCTTGATGGGTAAGATTCATGAGCATGGGAAGGGCCTGAATACGCGGGACTTCTCTCATCTCTACCTCAGGCTGGGAACTGCCGTTTGGAGTTTCCCCACGCCGCTCGAAGAAAAACGAGTTTTCCGATTGGATAGCGCTGATCAAGGGCTGTGGCTTGGAGGGGAAGCCTGTATTTATCGTCCTCGCTGAAAACCCGCTCCAAATCATCAGCGGTCTGGCCTAGCTGCTGTAAGGAGGCGCGCCAAAGCTTAAGCCAGGGAGCGACGGGGGTGACGGTAGCCGGACCGCCGGCCTGCATCTCGACCAGGCAGATGTCATCGGCCACCACTTGAAAACCACGCCGGGCCAGGTGCGCGGCTAAGGACGATTTGCCCTGCCCGGAGGGAGCCAAAAAAGCCACCACGCAGCCGGAACAGAGGACCGCGCTGGCATGGAGCGGGAGCAGCCCGCGCTGATGGCACAAGACCACAAAGATGGTCGCCAGGAGATATGCGCGCACGTCCAGCGCAAGTGCATCGTCTTCCGGTTGGACGACGATCTCTTTGCCGCGCGAGACCAGGTAGCGTGCTACTCCCCGGACGCACAGAAGGTACTCAGTGGAAGTAGCAAAGCAGTCGGGATCGAGCTCGATACTCCCGGGCAGCGCGAGGGGGACAGCGGCTCGACGAATATTTACATGCGGGATGTGCTCAGTTTCCTGGCCCGCCAGAGGCAGTTCCGGCAGGGGAAACTCGGACGCAAGTGCAATCCCCCCGAGTAGATACACCACCACAGTGTCAGTCAATGCTATCCCCAAAAAGTGTGATGCCGGACTACATCAAGTTAACCCAAAGACGGTAGAAAACCCGGAAGACACGATTTAGTATCTATCTTGTAAAGGGTGTCAGCATCAAGGTACTTCGGCAAGCAGAGAACGCTGAAACGGATTGACGCTGCTCCGCTGCTGGGATAGGCTAAACCTGTAGCGAGTGAGCGGGACGTTTTACCAATTTCGCATTTTTAGGGAGCCCTCTAAAATGAACAGCTACGACGTCCAGGTTCACCAGATGACGGACACCCAACTGCGACGTGCCTTAAAGAGCTGGGTTAAACCGTCCGTTGAAGTCATTGCGCTTAAGACGGCCGAGTGCGGAAATGGCAACCCAGGCGCCGATCTTTCATCCAGTTGCCATGTTAGTAGAAATCGCTCCTAGGCATTTGGCTGTGGATGCTGAGAGTTCTCTTGTCAATTTCCGTAACGCGAGTCAGGAATCCCAATTTCAAAATTGATGTGGTAACACCAGTATTCCCCGTGAAAAATATTGACGCTTCATGAGCGCAATTGCTGGACTGTGGTCCTTCGATGGCCACATAGATGCATCAGTTGCTTGCAATTCCATGCTGCAAGCTTTGAGCATGTATGGCCCGGATGATTCCGCCCGATTTTCCGACGGTCCTTTTTCTATGGGTCGTTGCCTGCTCCGCCTTCTTCCAGAAGATCGCTTTGATCGCCAGCCACTTTCTGCGGACGGCGGAATCTCGCTCGTCGCAGACGTGCGGCTCGACAATCGGGATGAATTAGCTGACAGACTGAAAATTCTTGCCCGATATGCCGCCGCTATGGCGGATAGCGACTTCTTGCTGGCCGCTTGGCGTCAATGGGGCGAAACCTGCGTGGACCACCTTCTCGGCGCCTTCAGCTTTGCCGTATGGAACGATCGGGAGCGAGAGCTGTTTCTTGCGCGCGATCATATCGGGGAGCGTCCCCTCTACTACTCCTTAGCCGGGAACTGTTTTGCCTTCGCATCGATGCCGATAGGTCTCCATCCTCTTCCTTTCATCGGAGCGGAACTGGACGAAGACTACGTCGCGCAGGCTCTCGCTCTTACGTTAACCCCGGCCAGCCGAAGCATCTTCCGTCATATCGTGTGCCTACCGGCGAGCCACGCGATGACCGTGCGGCCTGGGAAGACCAGGCTCTGGCGATATTGGCAGACAGAGAAACTCACGCCGCTGCCGGCGCGCTCCGATGAAGTATATCTGGAGCAGTTCCTGGACATCTTTGACGCTGCTGTGCGCTGTCGCTTGCGCACGACCGGCGGCATCGGATCGCACCTGAGCGGCGGGCTCGACAGCGCCTCAGTGGCGGCCACAGCGGCTCGGATCCTCAGCGCCGAGGGCCGTGAGCTGACCGCCTATACCGCAGTGCCGCACTCCGATTTCGATGGCGTCGTCGACGCGAATCATTTCGGCGACGAAGGTCCTGCCGCTGCCGAAGTCGCCGCGCTTTACCCGAATATGAACCACATTCTCGTGGATTCGAGCAAAACCAGCTTTTTGGACGTTCTCGACCTCAACAACTCGCTATACAATCGCCCCTGCTACGCTCCAAACAACGAAGTCTGGAACAACGCCATCCTGACCCGCGCGCGAGAGAGCGGGATTACGGTGATGCTGATTGGGAAAGGCGGCAACGCGACCTTCAGCGATTATGGTTTGAGCGGCCTGTCAGCGTGGCTGCGTGCCGGAAATTGGCTTACTCTTGCCCGAGTGGGTTGGGAGATTAAGATGGCGCGAAGCGCTTCGATCAAACAGCTCGTTCGCAATGCCCTATGGCCCTCCCTGCCATTTTGGTTGCGCAGTATTACTGATCCCCACATGCGCAACTTTTCGCTGGATTATTGCCCGCTCCACCCCGAGATTATTCAGCGGCTCGATCTCAAGCGCCGGGCCTTCCGCGACCTCAACACAGACCCTCCGGACGGCCATCCCTTGCTCAAAACAATCTTGAAATATGCGGACATGAGCGATACCTCAGTCGCGGCGCAGGCTGGCTGGCGGCTCGATTTTCTCGATCCGACCTTCGACCGGCGCGTGGTCGAATTCTGCCTCGCAGTGCCGCTGGAACAATTCCTCCGCGGCGGCAAGCTTCGTTCTCTCGCCCGGCGGGCGATGGCAGGGCGTTTGCCATCGAGCACTCTAAACCGGATGCAACGCGGCCGCCAATCCGCGGACTGGCGCTTGACCCTGGGTGCGGTGCAAGACCGGATGCTCAAAGAACTCGATCTACTCAAGAGATCGCCTCTGGCCAGCCGCATGCTCGATCTGGCGCGCATGCGGCGGTTGGTTGAAACCGGAGCTAAGTCTCAATTCCTCGGTCCGGAGATTGAGGACTCAGTCCACCTGATGCTCACCCGCGGCTTCTCCTTTGGTCAATTCCTACGCCAGTACGACCCCGACCTCCGGAAAAATTAGGTGCGGTTGCCGCCGACTCATTCCACAATTCACTCGTCCCTGCGGGACTCATTTCACCGGTTTGATTGATGGACTCCGCATCAGAATTGAAAGCTGTTAGAGTTTGCCGGAGGGACCAAGATTGCAAGTCGCACTGTTTACCCGGGAGTATCCACCGCATGTCTACGGGGGTGCGGGCGTTCACGTCGACTACTTAAGCCGCGAATTGGCCAGGAAAATCTCCGTCGAAGTGCACTGCTGGGGCAAGCAGAATCTCGATCGAGGCAACCTGCATGTCCGAGGCCAGGAGCCCTGGAGTGAGATCGCAGAAGGCACGCAAGCGCAATTCAAGGCGGCGCTCGAGGCCCTCAGCTTGAACCTCACGCAGATAAAGAAACTGACGGAAATCGATATTGTGCACACTCACACCTGGTATGCATCGATGGCCGGCTTCCTGGCAAAGAAGCTGTACGGTATGCCCTTTGTCCTGACCACGCACAGCCTGGAACCGCTGCGCGCCTGGAAGGCGGAGCAGCTCGGCAGCGGTTATGCGATGAGCTCCTGGATGGAAGAGACGGCGATTCTCGATGCTGACGCGGTGATCGCAGTCTCAAACGGAACCAAGCAAGACATCTTGCGCGTCTACCCGGTCCTCCCCGAGCGCATACACGTCATCTACAACGGAATCGATCTCGCGGAATACCACAAAACCTCCGATACCTCCGCGCTGCTGGCTCACGGAGTTGACCCGGCGCTACCCTATGTTCTGTTTGTCGGCCGGATCACCCGCCAAAAGGGAGTGACACATCTGGTGGACGCAATACGCTACATGCCTCGGAATGTTCAGGTGGTTCTGTGCGCGGGCGCCCCTGACACCCCACAAATTGCCGAAGAGATGCGTCTCAAAGTGGAGGAGGCGCGCCGCCTGAATCCTCGGGTGGTGTGGATCGGAAAAATGCTCAGCAAGCCTGAGACAATCCAGTTCTACAGCCATGCCCGTGTATTTTGCTGTCCATCGGTCTACGAACCTTTTGGGATCATCAACCTGGAGGCGATGGCCTGCGAAGTTCCAGTTGTAGCGAGTGCGACCGGAGGCATTTTGGAGGTGGTCGTGGATCGTGAGACCGGATTCCTGGTTCCCTTCGCGCAGGATCCAACGACCTTCTTTCCCATTGATCCTGACCGGTTTGCCCGCGACTTGGGGACCAAAGTCACAGAGCTGCTCGAAGATCCGGAAAAATGCCGCCGCTTTGGAACTGCGGGCAGAAAGCGTGTGGAAGAAAGATTCGGATGGCCGGCGATCGCCGATCAGACGATAAATCTATATCGGCAACTCATGTCGTAGCAGGAAGATATTGCACTCTATGGAAGTATTACTTAAGGATTACGAGGGTGCGCTGAAGGCACATGGAAGCCTTCGAGAGTATACTGGATGTTGGTCCATTGACCGCTATTTTTCCCCAGATAAATTTTGTTGATCATGCGCATGCCAACAGCCGCAGCCCTCGTGCTGGTAATTGCGAGTGCGAGTACAACGGTTTTGGGACAGGTTCAGCTTGCCCCCCACTCCCAAACCCAGAGCCCTCCGGCTCCAAGCTCAAACACGTCTAAAGCGGCGGGTGAGAGAACTTCGATGCCGCTGTCGGTGGCATCTAACTTTATTATTGGCCCGGGAGATATCCTGCAAATCTCGGTTTGGCAGGAGCCACAATTTGGTGAGACGGTGGAGGTGCGGCCAGACGGAAAGATTTCCTTGCCGTTGGTCTCGGACGTCATGGTCGCGGGCCTCACTCCCGCGGGGGCGCAGCAGAAGATGGCCGAGAAACTGCGGGACTTCGTAAAGCAACCCCTGGTCACGGTAGTGGTCACCCAGGTTCATAGCAGGATGGTCTATGTCATCGGGGAAGTTGAGCGTCCCGGCCCTTATCCCATGGTCAGCCCGATCAATGTGGAGCAGTTGATCGCCCGCGCCGGCGGCCCTACCTCGCAGGCCAAGCAAAAGCAGGTATATATCCTGCACGAAGGCGTGAGCCAAAAAACTCCGGTGAACTACAAAAAAATCATGCAAGGCAAGGCCCCGGAGCAGAACGTCGAATTGTTGCCTGGCGATACTGTGGTGGTTCCCTGACCGGGTAATCTCGTTTACGGTCTTTAGAATCCGTACCTCTCCTGTGGAATCCCGGGTACCATCGCTTTGGCAAGCCGAGGTGGGCTATTATCCCGGGCAGCAGTGAGACGGGGCTATTTCATATCAACCGATGGGGATTTTACGGTGGTTTCAGGATCCATGTTGAAGGAACCCGGTATGTCCGCTCGCCCGAACTCCCATCCGCTTCTGGACGCGCTGATCGGTCGCCGTAAGCTGGCGCTGCAGGTTTTCCTTGCGGTGATGGTGATCCTCGGAGCCGGCGCGCTCTTAAACCTGCAGTATTCCGCCTCCGCCGTTCTCGCCCTGGATCCACAGTCGATTCTGGATGCGGAAAGCCTGGCTGCGGACAGCAGGCCGAAGAGCGCCGTTGAGATTGCCTGGAAGGCGCTACCGGATAAGCAGATCGCGGCCATCATTCAGCAGTATCGGCTGAATACCGGGCTAACCCGCCTGCGCGCGCAAGACGGCGTCTTCGCCTATGTACGATCCAATATTTCACTTCGCCGAATCGGCTCTGGAGCAGGCGCGGCCCCGGAGATCATGCTTTCCTACACCGGCCCAGGTGCATCGACCGTCATGGGCGTAACCAACGCGCTGGCGCAGAGTTTGATTCATACCACTCCTATGCCGGCAACGGGGCGGCAGCCATCGCATCGCACCGCCACCGACGCAAGCATCGCCCAGGAGATTGCAAAGACCCGCTCCGATCTACAAATTCTTTCCCAGGCACAGAGTGTAAAGGTTCCCGCGGACGCGTTAGAGCAGCATGCGAAGACGGCTACGGAACTGAAAGCGGCGCGGCAGGAGTCGGATATCCAGCTAGCGGCGCTGGAACAGGAAGATCGGCAAGCCGAGCGGGCGATCCTGAATGCATCCCGGCCACGTGTCCAGCCGCATCCAACAGCGGTCCGTAGTCCCGCGGCTATCGCCCTGGAACAACAAATCAAGGACGCAAAAGCCCGGTTAGCCCTGCTGCGCCAACGCTACACCGACGGATACCCCGACGTCGTCGAAGCCACGCAGACGATTGCAATTTTGCAGAACAAGCTGCTTAGTCTTCCGGCCGAGAAGCCTCAACCAGCACCCCAACCGGCAGTAGAGGCAAAAGCGCCTCCCTCCGCTGGTCATACTTCGGAGGAACTTAGAATTTCTCAACAGGAAGCCGAAGTTCGCGCTCACCAGCGTCTACTGGATCAAGCCATCGCAGCCAATGAAAGTGAAACCGCAGCGCTGCGGCAACGGGTTGCCGACGCGGCCACCGTCGCTCGCGACTACGCCGCCGAGCAACAGCGATACAAAATGTTGCTACAGGCGCAACAGGCGGCTGGAACTGCTCCAACTCAAGAGGATCCAGGCATCGCGCCCCGCTTCATGATGGTCGAGAGCGCGAGAACCGCTACCGCGCTGGGAATCGCGGCTAAGCCTCTATTTTGGATCTTGAGCGCAGCGGCTGCCCTGCTCTGCGCATGCTTTGCGGTCTTTTTAGCCGAGCAGTTCGGTCCGCCTGTCGATGACGAGGCGCCATCGCGCAGCCTGCATACGAATTGACGCATTTTCGCTTTAGCGTGTAGAACCCCGAATAGAAGAAAATAAAACCGCAGATCTCTCCACTCCGCTTCGCTCCGGTCGAGATGACAAAGTTAGGTGTAATTGCCAACCAAGCCTTCCTCGACCGGTTTTGATTCCGTTGGGTGGGCCGCAGGCCCGTGAATACTCCGGTCGAGATGGCAAAACTTTGATCTAGCCCGCAGTAGGCACAACCGGGGTTCACTCCTCCGCTAGCGCCAAGGCGTCGGCTAGCGAAAGAGCATCATCCAAGGCTTGAATGCCAAGGTCGATCTCATGCTTTTCGATAATGAGCGGCGGGGCGATCACAAAATGGCTGATCCATGCCTGTATGGCAACTCCGGCAGCAAGCATTTTAGCCGCTACCTGGTCGACCACCAGGCTCTTGCCTTCTATCTTGTCCTCACCGGAGTTGAAGGGTTCCTTACTGCGCCGGTTCTTCACCAGTTCGACCGCCCAGAATAGTCCCATCCCGCGGACCTCGCCAATGGAGCGATGCTTGGCCCTGAGCACCTCCAACTTCTCCTGCATGTATGGACCAAGCTCCCGCGCGCGCTCAACCAGCCCCAGCCGCTGCATCTCGTGAATGGTGGCGACGGCGGGTTTCAGCGTCAAAGGATGGGCCTCGTAAGTATGGCCGTGAGCGAAATAGTGGTCATCGAAAAAGGAGCCGATCTTCTCCGACGTGGCGCAGAGGCCGAGAGGAACATAGGCGGAGGTTATGCCTTTGGCGGTGGTGAGGATGTCCGGCTTGACGCCCCAATGGTCCATGGCAAACCATTCGCCAGTACGGCCCCATCCCGCCATGACTTCATCATCGATGAGCAGGACCCCATGGCGATCGCAGATTTCTCTTAACTTTGGCATGTATTCAGGCGGTGGAACCAAAACCCCGTTTGTGCCCACCACCGGCTCGACGACCACCGCGGCGACGTCGGCTTCATTCACGATCATGTGCTCCAGATAGTCCGCGCAGGCGATACCACATTCCGGATAGGTGTGCTTGATGGGACATTTGTAGCAATTTACTTCCGGACCAAAGATTACCCCTGGAGCCTTGCCGCCCGGCTCCACAGGCCACCTGCGCGGGTCTCCTGTGGCCGCAATCGATCCGGCAGTTGATCCATGATAGGAGCGGTAGCGGGCGATGATCTTTGTTTTTCCGGTATACAGGCGGGCGATCTTAAAGGCAGCTTCGTTGGCCTCGGTTCCGGAAGTGGTGAAGAAGAACTTATTGAGGCCTTCGGGAAGCACATCGAGAAGGAGCCTGCTCAGCTCCGCACGCGCGGTTGTCGTATAGCCGGGTATGACGTAGGGCAGTGTCTCCGCCTGCTCCTGAATCGCCGCAATGACGGCACGGTTCTTATGGCCGAGATTCACACACATCAGTTGAGAGGAAAAATCGAGATAACGCTTGCCGGCGCTGTCTGTGAAGTAGCATCCTTCAGCATCCACGACGTGCATCGGATTCCAGTTCTTTTGCCGCCGCCAGGTCCCGTAATTCAGTTTTTTGGTAGCTTCGACAACTTCGGCCGATGAGAGAGCGGTTGGCTCCGCGGATAGTTTCGCCATAAACCCATTATCAACGAAACTCGAACCCGGTGAAGCGGCGCTACTCGCTTACCAACAGCGGCCGCGCCGCGGATGGGGAGAGCAAACGCATGGTGATGACCACGATCGGCACGAGAAAAAAGATAGACCCAACCAACCACATCAACACGCCGGCGGCAACCTGGTCGCTCGTGGGAGAGACGCCAAACAGCGGGGCCGCGGCGGCGTAGCTGGGATAAAGGAGCCGGCCGGAAAAGATCAGGACTGCGGACACCGCCGTGTTCAACAGGTCCGCCGTCATCAAATAGGGCAAAAGACCCCAGCGCGACCCGCGGCTCACGCTTGGCCACGGCTGGATGATAGGAAACCAAAACAATAGTGAGGTAATGAGGAAACAGGCGTGCTCCACGGAATGCCATGGAGGCGAGCGCAAAGCCAGTTCGTAAGCCTGCGGAGTATGCCACGCCAGAAAGGAGATGTTCATGACAAGCCAGGCGAAGACGGGATGGGTAACGAAGCGCAATACGTTGCGCAACGCCGGTGAGCGGAAGAGAGGACCGAGTCCATCGCGAACCAGCCCGCGCGGCAATCCGCGCAGCAGAGGTACTGCGGGGGCGCCCAGCAGGAGCAATGGCGGGACCAGCATCATCAAGGTCATATGCTGGGCCATATGCAGGACGAGCAAGTAGCCGTTCAGAGTGTCGAGCGGCGAGGCGAAGGCAATCCAAAGGGAGACAAGGCCGCCGAGAAAACAGTACAAGCGCCATGCGGGAAAAAGTACGGGACGGGTGAGGCGAATCTTGCGGTATCCCCTGAGATACACCACCCCGGCGACGCACAAGGATAGCGCCGCATCCGGAGGAAAGGACCAGGAAGTCAAGAGTGCTTGCTGAAGACCGCCAGACATCCGCTAAACCTTAGCCTGCATCTTTTTGACCCGTCTAAACCCCACATTTGGGATTACACCAAGGAACTGGGTGCCCCACGTCCGGATTTTCGGACGTGGGTGTTTGTGGAGGCGATGGCGCCTGCCCGCAGAAACCGTGCCAGCGCACAGACCCACGTCCGAAAATCCGGACGTGGGGCACCCAGTTTTCAATTAGGTCCAACATATCTTGCAATTATTGGATGCAGATCTAATGTCGGCTGTAACCGGCATCGAGCGCGCCTGGGCTTGATGCCGGAGACGAAGGATCCCGGGCGGGCATGTGCCCCGGCGGATACAGAGTCTGAAGGAAGCTGACCAGCGCCGTCACCTGTGAAGGCGATAGGTTTTTGCCAAAGGCAGGCATATTTCCTCCGCCCTGCAGAACCTGGCGGACCAACTGATCGTGGGTCAGGCGGGTGGCGACATCATCGAGCGCCGGGCCGCGCTGGCCGCCGACGCCCTGGAGCATGTGGCAATTGCGGCACTGCTTTTCTTGAAAAACGATCTGTCCCTGCCGCCCCAGAGGGGTAGCGGCATGTACATATTTCACCGGAACGGCGTCGCCGCTCCAAGCATCCATTTCCGGGCTCCACGGAGTGTAGGTGCCCAGGTTGGTACAAACGGCAAAACCCACCGCCAACACCATCAGAGTCAGTACGGCGATCGGCCGGCGGCGCCAGCTCTTCTCCCCTTCCCCGGCCACCAGCGGCAGAGCGATCAGCCCCACGATTGCCAGGATAGGAACAATGAGCATGAACGGCGTCTCCAGCTTGTCCGGTAGAAAAGCCAAGACGGTGTAGATCCAAAGAAAGAAGAAGTCCGGTTTGGGAACGGTCTGAACGATAGTCGGATCGGGTACGCCGCCGGGACCAAATGGTCCCAAGACAACGGCGCACAGCGCAACGGCAAAAAGAATCGCCGCCGAGAACATCAAGTCCTTCCACACGGCTCCGGGCACAAACGGAATGCCATCCTTGTGGGCCAGCTCGTTGTACTCCTTTATGTAAGTGCCGCGCCGCACCACGCGCCCCGGCATCGGCCATTCATTGATCCCTAGCACCAGCACCATCCATATGTGCACACCGGCGAAGATCAGCATCAGTCCGGGGATCACAAAGACGTGCAGATCGAAGAAGCGCGTCAATGTCCCTCCGGCAATATTCGGGCCGCCTAATAGGAGATCCACCAGCGGGCCGCCGATCCAGGGCACGCGAGCCACAATTGAAGCGCCAATGCCCAAACCCCAATACGAATCCTGGTCGAAGCGCATCACCTGACCGGTGAAGGCCATACCTAAAGTCATTAAAAGCAGAAAGACGCCGAGTATCCAGGTGAGCTCTCGGGGATATTTATAGGCGCCAAAGGAAAAGACCTGCGCCATGTGGATCAGAACCACGGCCACCATGAAATTCGATCCCCAACCGTGCATCGCGCGCAGGAACCACCCTAAAGGCAGCTGATGGTTGAGGAACTGCAGACTGTTCCAGGCCTCGCCCGCGGAAGGAGTATAGACAATGGCCAGCAGGATGCCGGTGACTATTTGTAACATCAGCAGTACGAAGCTGGCGCTGCCGAAGACATACCACCAACTGGCCGTGCTCTTAGGCACCGGATGGAGCGCTGCCTCTTCGATCGGCTTTTCCAGGCGAACGCGGAACTCGACCCAATTGTAGAGATCCTTCAGCCAGTGCATCCGGTGATTCCTTTCCGCACGCTAGCCGTAGTGGACAAGGTCGGCATTTGGCCGCCGAAGATCATCAGCTTTCCATCTTCCACTTTGTACTTGTATTCGAATAGGCCACGCGGAGGCGGGCCGGCGGCGCGTGAGCCGTCCGCGTAATATACGCCGCCATGGCAGGGGCACATGAAGAGCGCCGATTGCGGAAACCAGCGGACTGGACAGCCGAGATGGGCGCAATTGATAGCGAAGATCTGGAACTGCTGCTGGCCCAGGTTCCGCACCCAACAGGCAGTTTTCGCCGTTGCTCCGTCCCAAGGCACGGCGCCAGGCATGACAAAGCTCGCCAGGCGGGTCTGACCCTCGGGAAACTGGGTTGGATCTCCTAAAGAGATCCAGGCGTCGTAACCGCCTTTTTTGCGGATCGGCCCCAGCAGAAAACCCACAACTGGGACCGCGATCGCCAAAGCGACTGCGCCGTTGAGCAAGATTCCAATCTTCATCAGCAGTGATCGACGGGATATGGTTTTCTGATCGTCGCTCATTCTCATCCTCTCCCGCTCTTTTGAACAGGGTAGTTTGGCTGCGCCGCTTTCTGGCGTGCAGTGCTTTCGGGGCTTGCGGCCGGGGCTGCATTCGCGTTGGGCCGTTTGCTCGAGAGCCATGCGACGACATCGGTGACTTCGCGGTCGCTCATGGGTTGTCCCGACAGATCGTTTCTCCAGTCCGGCTGGCCGATATCCGGACGGCCCGCGATGACAATAGTGCGCAGACCCTGATCGCTCAGCAGGTTCAGAAAGTCCGGGTCGGTGATGGATCCGGCCTTGCCAGGATGATCCGCGGAGCCATGGCAGGAGACGCAGTAAGTGCTGTAGGTCTGTTGACCTGCTGCCGCATTTGCCACCGCCGCGGAATGATAAGGAGGAGGATTGGCTCCGGCAAGAGCCTGCGGCTTGAACCAAGCCTTGCGTATCCCGGCGACCAGGGCATCCACCTGAGCATCGGTCAACGTGCCACCGGAGCTCATTGCGAAGGCGGGCATCATTGTCCCGGGTTCGCCCTGAGCAATCACCTGACGCAGAATAGATGCACTTACCAGCGCCTGATAATTAGGGCTGGCCAGCGGATAGGATGGGCCGTTCATTCCCCCGGAGCCATGACAGCCAACGCAGTTCTGCTGGTAAAGCGTGGGGAAATCCAAGATCGCGTCGGGGCGGGGCGTTCCCACTCCGGGCTTGGGGCGGCCAGGCATAGAGGCACAGCCCTCAAATGCGAGGCAGACAGCCAGCGCGAGGCTTAAGCGTGTCATTCTACACATAAGCCGCCGGCTCATTTCTGGTCGTCCTTCCCATCACGCTCCGCCATCAAACCTGGCGTCTCCAGTCCGGCGCGGGCGGCAAATGGCAGATATTGCTCGGTGCGGATATTTGCCTGCTTGGTCACCACCCATCCGGCCACCAATCCGAAGGCCAACTGAGAAACAACGAACCAACCCCAATCGATCTTTTGCAGAAGAAAAGGATTGATCAAGCCCATCGAGGAGTGCAGCAACCCGGTCCACAGCAAAGGCCCAAGCAGACCGCCAAGCAGAATGGGATGGCGGGGCAGCATGGGCAGCATGGCTCCATAAAGCAGCCCAACCAGTAGGCAGGTAGCGCCATGAATGATGGTAGCGGTGACGAGGGCGCTCAGGCGGAAATGAGTTATCTGCTGCAGAGTAGGGTTGGTCCACTCCGCCACTCCCGCTCCGCCCAGCAGGTTCACCGCATACCAGATGCTGTGATAGCGGATTTGGCCATAGAGCAAAGCCGGCAAAATCATGGCAATGCCTCCGGCGATGCCACCTTTGACTCCGGCGATGATAGACGGCGTTTCGACGGGCACCCGTGAACGATGGCTTACCTGCACATAGACGCGGGCGACAGAACGACGCTTAGTTTTCGGCTCAAACTCCTGAGGCTTGACGGGAACCAGCTCATGACGAGGATGCGGCAGCACCTCTCGGAACCAACCCACGCAGCCGGCAACGGCCAGGACGCCGCCTAACATACTGATTCCCGGGTTTGTCACCAGACCCGCGAAAGCAAGGGTGAGGCCAACAGCCAGCACCAAGGGCCACGCCGTGGGCGCCGGCAGCTCGACAACTTCCTCCGTGGCATTAGCGCGTTCCTGTTGGTGTTCCATTTGCTCTCTTTTCGTTAACCGCCGGTGAAGATCGATTCTTCGTATCCGCCCCGACTCAGCGTCCGACAATATAGACAACCGTAAATACGACTACCCACACCGCATCGACGAAATGCCAGTAGAGGGAGAGAACTTCGATGCGAGGCGCATGTTCCCGTTTTAGTTTTCCGATCAAGGCGAAGACCAGCACCGTGGACAGCATGAGCAGCCCAACGATTACGTGGCTGGCATGCAGGCCGACGAGTGAATAAAAGGTGGTGCCAAAGAGGTTGGTGCTGACGGTCAGACCGTCGCGATAGATCAGGGTGTGCCACTCCAGGCCGGTGCCAACCAGGAAGATCGCGCCCAGCAGAGCGGTGAGGGCCCACCATCCGCTGAAGGCGCGCATTGCGCCTTTTTTCAGAGCCCGCTCGGCGAGCCAGATGGTAAAGCTGCTGGACAGCAGACAAACGGTGTTGAAGACCGGGACATCCAGAACCTGGCGCGGCATGGGTCCGGAGATGCTCCTGCCGATGTAGTACAGGTATGCGATCACGAAGATGATGAAGATGGCGCTCTCGCCAACGATAAGAGACAGCATCGCCACCACGCCGCGATCGGGCATCCGCCAGTCGCTGCCGGCGGCGCCGTGGGCTAGGGAAACGGGTATCGCGCTCATTCGTATCTCGAATCCATATCGTCAGGATGTTTCAGATCCCACAGCGGCCGGCGGCTTTCGACCACGGGCTCGACGGCGAAGTTATATACCGGTGGAGGCGAGGAGGTGGTCCACTCCAGGGTCCACGCATCCCAGGGATCGGGTCCGGCCTCGGCGCCTTTGTAGTAGGAGTGGATCAGGTTATAGACAAAGATCAGCACCGCGATCGCCTGGATGACGCCGCCTACAGACACAATCATGTTCAATGTGTCCCAGCCCCGCCCGGGCTCATAGGTGTAGATGGAGCGCGGCATGCCCAATATTCCAGGGATGTGCATGACGTCGAAGGTAAGGTGAAAGCCGATGACGAAGAGCCAGAAGTGCCATTTGCCCAGATACTCGTTGAGCATCTTCCCGGTCATCTTGGGATACCAATAATAAAATCCCGCGAAGAAGCAGAAGATGATGGCTCCCACCAGCACATAGTGGAAATGCGCCACCACGAAGTAGGAGTTGTGCAGTTGCCAGTTGAAGGGCGCGACGGACAGCATAATTCCAGTCAAGCCGGCAAGCAAAAATTGGGCGACGAACGCGACTGAAAAGAGCATGGGCGTAGCAAAGCGGATCCTCCCTCCCCACATGGTCCCGATCCAATTGAATATCTTGATACCGGTGGGCACTCCGATCAGTTCCGATGAGAGCACGAAGAAGGCGTTCGAAGTGGAGTTCATTCCCACCGTGAACATGTGGTGCGCCCATACGCCCAGGCTTAGAAATCCGATACCGACAGAGGCGGCCACCATGGCGGGATAACCAAACATGGCCTTCCTGGAGAAGACCGGGATAACTTCGTTGGCGATGGCGAAGGCCGGCAGGACAAGGACATAGACCTCCGGGTGTCCGAAGATCCAGAAGAAATGGTTCCAGATAACTGGTGTGCCGCCTGCCTGGGCATCGAAGAAGTGGCCGCCCAGATAGCGGTCCACGAGCAACATCAGTTGCGCCGCCGTCAAGGGAGTGATGGTTATCAGAAGCAATCCCCCCACGACCAGGTTCAGCCAAACCAGCAGAGGCATGCGAAACAGCGTCATGCCCTTGCAGCGCATGCAGAGACTGGTGGCAATGATATTGATGGCCGCGCCGACGGTGCCGAATCCGCTTACGATAAGCGCCAGGGCCCAGTAGTCCATGGTGTGACCCCTGGAGAAGGCCCTCTCGGTCAGCGGAGCGTAGGCCCACCAGGTAGCATCGGGCGCGCTGCCTGCGCCCTGTAACCCCACCCCTCCGATAAAGCTGTAGTAGAGGAAGAGACCGCCCAAAGCCGTCATCCAGAAGCTGAAGGCGTTCAAGCGAGGAAGAGCCATGTCCCGCGCGCCAATCATCAGGGGAATCAGGTAATTGGCAAAGCCAATAAGCAGCGGCATGCCCATGAGAAATATCATGGTCGTTCCGTGCATGGTGAAGATCCGGTTGTAGACCTCGGCCGAAACGAAATGGTTGTGAGGCACGGCCAACTGGATGCGGATAATCAGCGCCTCAACCCCTCCTACCAGGAGGAAGAGCAGAGCGTAGCCGATGTACATCAAGCCAATTTTTTTGTGGTCGACGGTGGTGACCCAATCGTGCAGCGTCTCCAGCCACGCTCCACGGTATCCGCCAGCCGAGGCGATCTCGCCCGGAGCGAGATCAACGGACCCGCCAATGGGTAGCGTCGAATCAGCCATTGGGCCGGAACTCCTTCTCCCATCTACTTCAGGGTGGTGAGGTAAGAGACTATCTGGTCGATTTGCGGATCGCTAAGCTGCATTGCCGGCATCGTGCATCCGGGCTTGATGGACTGCGGGTCCTTAATCCAATTTTTCAGGTTGTCGCTTGTGTTTGCAACCAGGCCGGAGGCGATGGTATCCCGGCTCATCAGGTGTGTAAGGTCAGGCCCAAAGGTTCCGTGGGCCGCTGTCCCTCGAACGGCGTGGCAGCTCACGCAGGATTGGGATTCAAAGACCTGCCTGCCCTGCGCGGCTGCGGGATCCTCAACCGCGGGCTGCTGTTGACCCTTGACCCAGGCCGCGAAATCCTCCGGTGTTTGCACGTATACGCGCAGGAGCATCTGGGCGTGCGCGGTGCCGCAGAACTGCGCGCATTGTCCCACATACAGACCTGTCGGACTGGGGTCAAACCACATCGAATTGGCCCGGTTGGGTATGGAATCAATTTTGCCAAAGAGTGCGGGCACCCAGAAGCTGTGATCCACATCAGCCGACAGCAGCTTGAGAAAAGTGGTGCGCTCCGCCTTAGGTTCGCTCACGGGAATATGCAGCTCGTTGGCGGTCACAAAATCGAACTTGGGATAGCGGAATTCCCACCAGAATTGATGCCCCAACACGTCCACATTGAGCGCGGCGGGCGGCATTGGCCGGTCCTGGACCGCGAAGAGGATGCGCGCAGTAGTCAAAAATAGCACCACTACGATCAGAATAGGAACCACGGTCCAGGCAAGCTCGATCTGCGTGCTGCCGTAAACCTGGGCGGGCTCGTAGGTGTCCTCTCCCGGTGCTTCGCGAAAGCGAACAATTACATACAGCCAGAGAGCGCACACTACGAGAAAGATCGCGCCCGTGATCTCAAGCGTGAACAGCGATACTCCGTAAAGCAGATGGGCCGATCCGGAATGAGGCTCGAAGATACTCGGCGTCGGGCTGACGATGTTCTGAGCAGGTTGAGCCCACGCGGATTGCGCTGCAGCGGCAATCAGCAGCGGCAGCCTGCGGAACAAGAGGAATTTTTGCAGAGGGGCTTCCACGCTCTCTCCCGGCAAAAGCTCATTGTAGCAATTCACAATGGTTGGCTTTGATACTCTCCCTAAGTGAAGCGCCTGATAGTAAATGCTGACGACTTCGGCCTTACCCCGGGTGTCAATGACGCCATTGTACAGCTCAACGGTTTGCGCGCCCTGAGCTCCGCTACCATTATGGCCTCCGCCCCCTACTTCGCGGCGGCGGTTCATCTCGCTTTTGTACAGACCTCCCTGGCCGTCGGCTGTCACATTGTTCTGGTCGACGGCGCTCCTCTGTCGCCCGCGAAGGAAATTGTTTCGCTCATCGATCCTCGCGATCCGCCGTCCACCCGGTTCCGCCCCACCTTGGGCGAATTTTTGCGTGATCTACTGCGGGGCCGCATCCGTGAAACAGATATTGAAGCCGAAGCCGTGGCTCAGATCCGCCGCGTCCAATCCAGCGGTCTCAGGGTGACTCATCTGGATACTCATAAACATGCCCACATGTTTCGCAGGGTGCTTCGTCCCCTGCTTCGCGCGGCGCTCTCCTGTGGCGTTCCGGCCATACGAAATCCTTTCGAGCCCCTGTGGAGCGTGCGGGCAACTCCCTCCACCGACCTCTTGAGGCGTCTAGAAGTGCATGCTTTACGTACACGGCAGGCCTCCTTTGCCAGGTTGGTTCGGCGGAGCGGTATAGCCACCACGGATGGTGCGATCGGCGTGACGGCCACGGGAACTCTCGACCAAACTACCCTAAGGGCTCTGTTATCAGAGATGCCGGATGGGCTCTGGGAGTTGGTCTGCCATCCGGGCTACCAGGACGGCGTTCTAGAGCAGACGCGAACCCGTCTGCGAGCCTCGCGAGAGATCGAGCGCCAGGCGCTGCTCGAGGTCATCCCAGAGCTTGAGCACGACTCGGCTTTCAACCTGATCGACTTTCGCGAAATCCTCTAAAGGCATTTATTTGAAATACCAGGGAACATTCAGAGCCGAGATCCGATTATTGCCCTTCAGGAGTAAGAGAGCTTTAAGCATGGTTGCGCGTTGTGAGTGAAGAAAATAGTTGTACCAGCGGTGCTCGACAAGTTCACTAACAATGACAATGACCCGCCGGTCTGGGTTCTCATTTGACAGTTTTACAGCGTAATCCACTATCGGATTGACTACAAAGCGAAAAGGGGATGGAAGTACTACGAGTTCCGGGATTGCGGCATTAGCCTTCCGGGCAGGCTCGACTACGTTACGCGTCCAGGCGAGGCAGAGCTCATCGGAGGTCTCTTGGTGGGTCTCTGGGTCGGAGATGAGGAGACCGCGCACGTCGCCCGAGATGGCTAAAGCGGTACACAGAGCACTCTTGGTGATTCGAGTCCACTGCTGTACAGGGATCACCACCAAAGGATCCCTGTTGCCGGATAAATCGAGAGGCGTGTCGCAGGCAATCTCACGCCAAACTCTATCGTAGTGCCGCCGTACACCATACATGAGCAGCAGTATTGCGGGAATAATTACTACCGTAATCCAAGCGCCTTCCGCGAATTTCGATATGACGACGACGGCCACGGTGGCGCCGGTCGCAATTGCACCCAATCCGTTGACAAACATCTTTTGACCCGCTCCGGGGCCAGGATTTCTGCGCCAATGGACCAGCATTCCAGCCTGGGATAGGGTGAACGCGAGAAATGCTCCCACGGCATACAAGGGAATCAAGCGATCAGTCACACCGTGGAAGACAATCAAGAGCAGGCCAGTGAGGACCGCGAGCACCCAAATGCCTTCCGCGTAAACCAGCCGCCTGCCACGTGTCGCAAGGGAAAATGGTAAGAACCGGTCTTCCGCGATTACACGGCATACTCTGGGGAAGTCGGCGAAGGCTGTGTTGGCAGAAAATACTAAGACCAATAAAACCGAGCCGATTGCGGTGTAGTAGAACCAACCGCGCCCCGCGACTGCCCCAAACAACATCGACAAGACACTCTGGTACTGATTGCTTTCCGGATCGGTGGCGGCAATCTTGTAGTGGTGAACCAAATACGCGATTCCTCCGAGCATGGCGACCAAACAGGCAATAATGATTGCGAGCGTGCGTTGTGCTGTTTGACAAGTAGGCTCGCGAAAAGCCTTAACTCCATTACTTACAGCCTCGACGCCAGTCATGGCGGTGCAACCGCTGGAGAATGCTTTGAGCAGCAACCAGAGACTCACGGCGCCGGCGGCGGCCGGAGCAGCGGGCGGAGGAACGACCGGCAAAGGATGGCCGCCGGACGCGAGCGTTTTGACCACGCCTATCGCAATTGCCACGAGCATACAGATGAGAAACAGATAGGTAGGAACGAGAAAGACACCACCGCTTTCCCTGACGCCACGGAGATTGATGAGCGTGATGATTGCGAGTGCGGCCAGGCACAACGACAGGGTTCGTGGATGCAAGGAGGGGAAGGCGGAAGTCAGTGCGCCGATACCGGCGGAGATACCTACAGCCGCGGTCAACACGTAATCAATCATCAGCGCCGAACCGGCTAGGAGGCCAGGGAAAACGCCAAGATTCTCATGCGCGACCGTGTACGATCCTCCTCCTCCCGGATAGGCCGCGATGGTCTGACGGTAAGAGAAGAAAACAATAATGAGTAAGGCAACAATACAAGCTGTAATAGGGACGATATAGCCTATTCCGGCAATGCTCAGAGGAATCAGCAGCGTCAGCGCCGCTTCCGGTCCATACGCTGCGGAGCTGAGCGCATCGAGCCCGAAGATTGGGATCCCTTTGGCCACTCCGATCTGTTCCGCGCGCTCATCGGACGTGGCGATCGGCCGTCCGATCAGGAAATCGACAATTGACATCCAAAACCCCCTTCCTTCACTGGGAGGGTACCAGAAGATCCAAATGTGATCAGTTGTGATCTCCCACGCTCAATTCGTGGTGGTTTTGGATCTACATTTCAAACAGTTCTGGGGTGTCCGATTCCTGCGCAACCGGGGGTGGGAGAGCACAATTGACGACAGCGGAACGCTATCTGCAAACTCCATAGCGACCGCTATGGCTGGGTGGGCGCGACGCCGCGCCTAAGACGTTTATATCGAATCAAGCCTCGCCATAAGCAATTTAATTTAACCGGGGAATATTTCATCACCGTTATACAGTTGCCGTGTTGTCACTGTATTTGTTGTTATTTTCTTGTAAAGACGTTTTCGGTCTGTGTTAGAGTGCTCTCGCACTCGCCAAAGGTTTCATGTCTCTTGCGAAGCAACCTCCCCCGAGGCTGGCCGGACGGGTAGCGCTGTCAGGCAAAGGGAGGTAGAGAATGTTCTCTCACAATCTGTCCGCTCGGTCACAGAGTTTTCGCCGTGCCGCAGGCCTTTTGGCGCTTATCGTAACTTTTGCAGGTTGCGCCAGCTCACTGGCAGAGACGAAAGCGCCTGACAACAAGGCCCTCAGGGCGGCTCTGCGCGACGATCTGAAGGACTACTTATCCGCCCGGTCCTCGATTGAACATATCTCGACGCTTTCGATGACCATCAGCTTCCGCGGCGATCCCGAAGACATCAAAATGGCCGTGGGCACCACGCAGTACGGCGGGGGAGAGAAAGTAACCCCGGCGAATGTATTCCAGATTGGAAGCAATACAAAGGCGTATACCGCCGTGCTCATTCTGAAACTGGAAGCCGACGGAGTGCTCTCGATCGACGACACTCTGGGAAAATGGCTGCCCCAGTATCCGGCGTGGAAAAAGCTCACCATACGGCAGATACTCAACATGACGAGCGGCATCCCGACGTATGATGATACATCCGCGTGGCAAGAAGATGTTTCGAACAATCCCTACGCCACGTCTACGCCAAAACAGTTGGTGGCCTATGTCTATCCGACTCTGCACACGCCAGGCACCTGGGAGTACTCCAACACCGGATACATTCTCGCGCAAATGATTATCGACAAGGCGAACTGGTGGCATAGTTATCAGGCTCAGCTAGACCGATTGCTCGCGGAGAACTGTCTCCATGACACCTTCTACGAGCCGAATTTCTATCCCACAGCGGTCACGCGGCGGCTGGTGTCGGGCTACTACGTCAACACCGACGAGCCAGGTCTGGCGAAACTATTGGGCAGGGACACGAAGGACTTCAGCCTTGGGTGGACGCAAGCGGCAGGAGGAATGATCGCTACGCCGCAGGATCTGACGACGTGGGTGCGCGATCTGTTCGAAGGTGACGTGCTACCGCCAAAGCAAAAAGAGGAGCTTCTGAGCCTAGTCGCCATTCCGGGCGGCGAGCCAATCAAGCAAACGTCGGCCAAGCATCCTGAAGGCTTCGGGCTCGGCCTCTTTCAGATAACCGCAGCTCCGCTCGGACTTTTCTGGGGGTATCAGGGGTCGACTCTCGGTTATCGTGCGGCTTACGCGTACTCACCTGATTCCGGCCTGATCATCACCGTCTTCACCAACAGCCAGGCCCCTGCTGCAGAAAACAAAATCAACACGGTCCTGTTCCCCAAGTTGTACGAGACGCTCAAATGCTTCGGTAAGATCTGACGGGCCGTGAGGGGATCTGCGGTTTCCTCAAACCACAGATCCTGGGTGCTGGGCTATTCTCTTGCAGACTTGTCCGAATTAAAGGTTCTTCGTTTCAGGTGCAGAGTCGGGCGTCCCAGGTTCGCGCAGCTAGCCTCAATACTGTTCACTTAAGAAGGAAAGTGTTACCCTGCGCAAAGAGGACGCAGGAGGAGCGATGGCGCGTACGGTTGCCGAACTTCCCTCAGGGACGCGGATCACCGATTACATCAGCTTGGGAGTGATAACCAAAACTTTTCCGTTGAAGGCGATTCGATCGATCTTGACAGCAGCGGGTAAGACGAGCAAGCGGCAGCGCGACTTGCCAGCGCAATTGGTGGTGTACTGCGTAATCGCTCTAGCGTTGTACATGCAGTCGTCCTATCGGGAAGTATTGCGCAGCATATTGGAGGGCGCGCAATGGTTGCTCGATCCGTCGGCCAAAGTAAAGGTGGCGGGCAAGTCGGGCATCTCGCAAGCACGTGCACGGCTGGGATGGGAGCCACTGCGACAACTGCATGACGCAGTAGTGAGGCCGATTGCAGTCCAGGCCAGCAAAGGCGCGTGGTACCGGGGCTGGCGTCTGGTCAGTTTAGATGGCAGTACGCTGGAGGTGGCAGACGAGGCGGGCAATGTTGCTGCCTTCGGCCGGCCACCAAGCAGTCGCGGCCACAGCGCCTTTCCGCAGATCCGCTTTGTAGCTTTCGTTGAGAACGGTACGCACGTGTTGTTCGGCAGTCAGATGGCCGACTACAGAACAGGCGAAACTACGCTGGCCCAGGGCGTCCTGGCAAACCTAAAAGAAGGCATGCTCTGCCTAGCCGACCGGCAGTTTTTTGGCTTTAAGCTGTGGACCCAGGCTGTAGGGACCGGAGCTGATCTGCTTTGGCGCATCAGGAAGAACATGCGTTTGGCCTGTGAAGAACGTCTGCCGGATGGTTCTTATTACAGTCACATTTATCCCTCGGGGCGAGACTGGCAGCGTAAGACCAATGGGGTCGCTGTGCGGGTCATCGACTACCACTTGGAAGGAGTCGCCAATACTGAACCCATCTACCGCCTGCTTACCAGCATTTTGGATTACCAGAGGGCTCCCGCCGCAGAACTGGCTGCGCTCTATCATGAGCGCTGGGAAATCGAAACCTCCTTGGACGAACTGAAGACCCATCTGCGTGGTTCTAAGATCGTGCTCCGCAGCAAGACGCCGGATCTGGTACGGCAGGAGTTCTATGGGCTTCTCATGGCTCACTTCGCGGTACGCAACCTTATGCATGAAGCGGCCTTAAAGGCGGAGGAAGACCCCGACCGGCTTTCCTTCCTCCATGCCGTGCGCGTGGTCCGCCGCAAGATTTCCGCCTACAACTCTATTCCCCCCTCGGCGCAGAAAAGCCCTTCATAACAGAGCCATTGACGAAATTCTCCAGGAACGCGTCGTCTCCAGCCGCCATAGACGGAACCCTCGTGGTGTAAAACGCAAGATGAGCAGCTTCCCCCTGCGCCCCAGAAACTATACGCCCATCCCCCTCGGCTTCCGCCAACCCATGATCGCATCTCCTTAAGTGAACAGTATTGCAGCTAGCCTGGGTCTTTTTCCACGAACTCGAGGCAATCCTTCGTGCCGTCTGTCGTTCCGCAGGGAACCTGTTTCTGGGGTGTATGAAAAGCAGATTCCCTTCGGGAATGACAGAAAGAAAAGCAAAGGCGGTGCTGCGGCCGGCCGGGAAACCCAGTCCTCTCCACTTCGCTGCGCTCCGGTCGAGATGACAAAGTTAGGTGTAATTGCCAACCGGCCCCTTGCCTAAACGTTAAACTGAGAGCGACATGAAAATTGGGATCACTTGTTATCCGACGTACGGCGGCAGCGGCGTAGTGGCGACCGAACTGGGCATCGAGCTGGCCGCGCGTGGGCACCAGATCCATTTCATCACCTATTTGCCGCCCTTCCGCCTGACGGGACGGGAAACCGGCATTTCCTATCATGAAGTGCAGGTCACCACCTATCCGCTTTTCGAATACCCTCCCTACGACCTGGCGCTCGCGACACGCATGTCCGAGGTGGCTGAATATTATGAGCTCGACCTGCTCCACGTTCACTATGCCATTCCCCATTCGGTGAGCGCGCTGCTCGCCCGGCAGATGCTCGCCAAGCACAAACATCTCCCTTTCGTCACCACCCTGCATGGCACTGACATCACGTTAGTGGGACTGGACCGGTCGTACTTGCCGATCACACGTTTTGCGATAGAGGAGAGCGACGGCGTCACCTCAATCTCCGATTATCTGCGCGAGAAAACTGTGCAGGACTTCAAAATCGAGCGGCCTATCGAAGTGATTCCCAACTTCGTGAACTGCGATTTATACCGGCCCATGGGCAAGGAACGCGCGGCGGCCCGAGCCCAATTCGCCGAGCCGGGAGAGAAAATTCTGGTTCATCTCTCCAACTTCCGTCCGGTAAAGCGCGTGGTTGATGTGGTCGATATATTCGCACAGGTCGCCGAAAGAATGCCCGCGCGTCTGCTGCTGATTGGCGACGGTCCAGACCGCTCCGCAGCCGAATGGCAGGCCTCAAGCAAGGGCATTCACGATCGCGTACACTTCCTGGGCAAACAGGATCGCGTCCACGAATTGCTGCCTTTGGCCGATCTGATGCTGATGCCTAGCCAGCTTGAGTCTTTCGGCTTGGCTGCGCTGGAGGCCATGGCCTGCAAAGTTCCATCGATTGCCACCCGCGTCGGCGGTGTTCCGGAACTGATTGAGGATGGCGTGAACGGCCGGCTCTTCCCCGTAGGCGATACGGCTGCGATGGCAGAGGCCGCCGTGGAACTGCTCGCCAAACCTGAAAAACTCATCGTGATGGGCGAGGCGTGCCGAGCCACCGCGCGTGAGCGCTACTGTTCCACGCGCATCATCCCTCTCTACGAGGCTTATTACGAGAGCGTTCTGGACCGGCCCGCGGATTGAGCGGCAATCACCAGCTCATTAGAAAGCATAGGCATTTCAAGGGTCACGCGAGTGCCTCGCCCCGGACGGCTGATGATATCGAAGCGGGCGGCAGTCCCATAGAGCACCTCCAACCTCTCCTGGACATTGCGCATCCCGATGCCGGCTCCATGGCCCACCGCGCCCATGGCCGGCGCCCGGCCCTCCGGCATTCCCACGCCGTCATCTTCCACTTCGACGATCATGTTCGGCCCCTCAATGCGGCTGCGCAGAGTAACAGTTCCTCCTCGCAGACGCGGCTCCAGACCATGCTTGATGCTGTTCTCGATGAGAGGCTGCAGCAACATGCAAGGCACTAGCAGCTCTAGCGTATTGGGATCGATCTCCTTGATCACGTTCAGCTTTTCCGGACCAAAGCGCACCACCTCGATGCCCAGGTAGTCGTCGGTAAAGGTAAGCTCCTCGCGGAAAGGCACATAGGTATCGCGATCCTTAAGCAGGGCGCGCAAAATATTGGCCAGGCGCACTATCATCTCGCGCGCCATCTCCGGCCGGAAGCGCACCAGGGAAGCGATTGAGTTCAGGGTGTTGAAGAGGAAATGGGGATTGATTTGCCGCTGCAACGCTTCAAACCGGGCCTCAAGCAGCAGCCGCTTTTGCTCTTCCAACTTGATTTCGATGCGGGTTGCGTTCCAAATCTTCAGAGGAATCGCCACTACTACGGCAGGGCAGGCGCAAACCGCAATTTTTTCCAACCATCCTAAACTGTAACTGTCCAGGGCAAAGAGCCGCCCAGGATAAAGCCGGGCAATCCACATGCGGACAAGTTGCATGCCTACGATCAAGACCAGCAGAAGGATTTGAGGATCGAAGCGCGGCCGGCGGAGGTTGCGGCGAACCCAGCGGTAGATGCTTAGATCGATGAAGGGTGAAAACGACCAGACCTCCTCCGGTTCGACGGTTCGGCCGTAGAGGCCTGCGATCAGGCCCACCACTAATAGAAAGGGCAGCGTCAGGTATTCATGGTGCATCATGGCCGGCAGGGAAAGCACCGCGCCGCCAAGCAGAGCGGAAAAGGGACCCAGAAGAATGCCTAGAATGATGACTGTCTCGAAAGCAATGTCGGCAGCCAAAAAATTGGACACCACCACCCGCACCAACACACCCAAGGTTAGGGGAATACAGATGAAGGCCAGCAAGCCCATCAATTGCGCAGTACTCCGCCGCTCGGCAAATAACAGCCGCTGGAAGACACGCGATCTTCCCAGGGCGGATGACACTGCCGCGGCAACGCCCAATTTGATCAGTACCGAAATCCAGACTAATTTGGGCTCATACACGCTTCTACTTTACGCCCCTTTTTGCTGTTCCTCCCGCTGCGGGGCATTATGAGGCCGGCTGGACACATGGCAGGCGAAAACGGTCTAATCGAAGTATGCCATTCAAAGATATTCAGCAGATAGCGAACGCCGACTTCCCTACCCGCTGGGCGCACTTTCGCATTCTGGGATTTGAAGGCACGCGCATCGACCCCGAGCCTTGCAGCCCGGCGGCGCCGGTAGCGGAGGTTGAGGAAGCCGTCGCGCTGGTGTTAGGCGATATTTCGAGCGCGCCGCCGCTGGTTCGTATCCATTCACAATGCCTTACCGGGGATGTCTTCGGATCGCTGCGCTGCGATTGCCGCTTGCAGCTCGAACTGGCATTAAAGGCGATCGCGGACGCCGGGGCCGGCATTCTGCTTTATGAGCAGCAGGAGGGGCGAGGGATCGGGTTGATGGCCAAGCTACGCGCCTATGAATTGCAGGACGACGGGCTGGATACGGTTGAAGCTAATCTCGAGCTTGGCTTCAGACCCGATTGCCGCGAATTCGAGCTGCCGGCGGAGATCCTAAAGCTACTCGGCGTGAGGCAGGTACGCCTTATCACCAACAATCCGGAGAAGGTGGGGGCCTTAGAGTCGGCAGGCATCAAGGTGGTTGAGCGCATCCCCGCGGACGTCGAGAGGCTGGAGAGCTTCGAGCGTTACCTGCACGTGAAACAACAAAAAATGGGCCATATTTTCGATGGGGTTAAGGATCAAGCCGGTTGAGATGACAAAGTTGCGATGCTCCGCAGATTCCGTTCCGGGAATGACAGAGATAAAAGCAAAGGCGGTGCTGCAGCCGCCCATGCCACATTCAGCTCTGGGATTTTTGGCCGGCGTCGGGCGAAGGCTGCGCCATTAGGACTTTAACTGTGGTGACTGCTTGCCCTACATGGCGCTGGGTATGCTCCGCCATGTGGACCAGGAGTCCTCCACGAGTAGTGGATAGCCCTTTGCGGCCAATCTTCACTGTCGCCTCCAACGGCCGGCCCAAGCTTGCTAAGAGCCGCTGCCTGGCTGCTTCCAAACTGGAGTCGAATTCGCGGAACACCTCTTCCCTGCTTGCGGCGGGATCCTTTTCAGCAGCCAGCGCAGCCAATTGGGCATCGCTCAACATGCGGCCGTCCGCATAGGTCAGAAACCGGTCCACGCTGCGCGCGATGTGGCGCAACTGGAAGGCCGGCGATGGCAATCCGAAGGGCTGGGCGTGCAATCGCCGATCGTCAAGGCCGGCAAACCACTTGTCTACATCTTCCCGCGCCAATTCAAGGGAGTGCAGCACTGCCCTCTCGACCGGTGCGATCTCCGGCAGCGTTCCCCGCAGCCACGGCTCGGGCAACCTCTCAGGCTTGCCGCTCTGCTTCTGTTGCTCTGTCATTTGATTTCCTCCCTACTCACTAACCAAAGCCTCTCACAAGCGAGCCGCTGCGGCGAGAAAGCGTTAATCTCAAATTGTATAAAGGAGGCACGGTGAAGCCACGGGGATGGTTGCTGGTAACGGTCTGCATTTCTGCCGCCGCGTTCGCGGCACTCGGTCAAACTTCTAAGCCGAAAAAGAGCATACTCGAGAAGGTCGAGTGGACTTGGGCGGATCGCCAGGAAGCACCCGATCCTGCCCTTGCCAACGTCTTACTGGTTGGCGACTCCATTACCCGCGCCTACTTCCCGGAGGTTGCAAAGCTGCTGGCGGGAAAGGCCAACGTGTATCTGTTTGCGACCTCGGCCGCGGCCGGCGATCCGCGCATGGTGAGGCAATTACACGATTACTTTGCCATGGTGCACCTCAAGTTCGCGGTGGTTCATTTCAACAACGGCATGCACGGGTGGGGATACAGCGAGCGAGAGTTCAGCGCGGGACTCCCCGCCATGGTACGGGCGTTACGACAGGGAGCGCCGGCGGCCCGGCTGATTTGGGCCTCTACTACACCGGTTCATAAGCCCGGCAAATCAGGCGCCGATAACCAACGCATCGATGCCCGCAATGCCGCAGCGCTAGTCCTAATGAAGCGGCTTGCGATACCGGTGGACGATGAACACTTGCTAATGTCCGCCCATGACGATCTGCACTCAGACGATGTCCACTACAAATCCGAAGGAAGCCGGATTCAGGCGCAACAAGTGGTGAAGACCGTGGAACAGTTGGGCCCGTTTAAGTAATGCGAAGCAGTACCGCGGCGCGGTGATTTTAAGCCAATGAATGGAACTGAGCGCAGCCCTTTCATTACTTCAGGCGGTAACTTCAGCTCCAAAAACGTAAACTCTTTTGATGGGTCAATGGTGACCTGAAAGTTGTAGACACAGGCCCGGCAATTGCTATTCTGCCCTCGACACAAGAAAACAAAAAAGAGGGTGGACAATGAAACTTATCGTAACTGCCGTGGTCTTTGCTCAGCTTGCTACTGCCTTGGTTTTCTCCCAAACCTCACAAACGGTTGGCGAGTGGTCCATCTACTCGTCAGCCGATAAGGGGCATCACCGGTCTGTAACTCTGATTCAAACCAAATCAGAGGAGAAGTACAGCAACAACAAGGGGCAGCCCGTCGAGGCGCAGATGGATGCTATCTGCGTGAAAGGCGAGTTGGTTGCAGTGGCCGTCGACACGAACTCCGTAGTTAACCGAAGCAGTGTCAACCTGAGCGGCGCGGTGGACACAATCCCGGTTGACTTTAGCCTTGGGAGCCGACCCCTTCAATCCGAATCGTGGGCAGTGTCAGATCATGGACGCACACTCTCTCCCTACGCCGAGATCTTACAAGGACGGCGGACGCGCGAGTGGGCGGCACGGATTGCGAACTCCGACAAAATTGTGCTTCACGTTGGCGGGTTTCGCAACGCAGACTCGGTCAAGGTCACGTTCAACACTGCGGGCTTTTCCCAAGCGCTCACGGCTGCCGGGTGCAGCTATTAGTCACTTCAATCCACGAAAATAGAGTTCGGCCCCACCGGGTTCAATCGGTGGGGCCATTGTTATTTTTTGTCCTGGGGCAGGCTGGGGAAAACTCTGTAGAAGAGTTTGGTGGAAGCCCCCTGCTTTAGCGGGGGGAAGCTGGACCTGAAGTCCAGCGGACAGCGGTTGATCTTAAGATGGGCTTTTAGCCCTGGATTTACCGATGCCAGCGCTAAAAGCGCATCAAGTTCAGAGTCGAACTTCCCGGAGCGCTGAAGCGCTCCTACCCCCGTATAAATGCGAGGGTTTCCATCCAAAGGCTCCGCACCGGCCTTTTTCCGCAGCCTGTTTAGCCAATTTCAAGATCGGAAGCTCCCCCTTGCAAAAGCAGGCGGCTTCCATTGAGCGAAGCCCGGACGGTTCTCACGAATGCGCGCCGAGAAGTCGGGGTCATTGCCGGCCGCGCGAGCCGCAGGATTGATGTAAGCGCGCTGCTTGAGTTCTTTCCAGGGAAGATCACCGGCCAGTTCGCCACGCTGATACTCCATCTCATCGGCTTTCCCGTTCAATAGAATGCGCCAGTCCCAGGGCTGGCCCTTCATGGTAGCCAGAGTCTAGATTTCCGTGGTGCAGTTATGGGTGACTGCGTTGTACCATTGCGGTTTGTCGTGGAGCCGATTGGTCAATCCAATGTAGTTGATAAAAAGGGCGCGTGCGAACTGGGGTGTGGCTTTGGTGTGGAAGAGATAAACATCCTCGCCGTGACGAAAATTGGTCCGCAGACGAACCAAATCCCGCTCGTCGCTCACCACAGAGATCAAGGTATATTGGCGAAAAAATCCACGAATGGACGAATACGTCTGACCCCCCTGTTTGCGAGTCTCGATTGAAAACGCGATGTGCTCTCCGCCGCCCAAATCGAAACTCAGAATGGTATGCGCAATCCATGGAGACCCCCAATAGTCCATGAACAGGTCCAGACCGCGAATCCGGTCGAGGTCAACGAGGCGCGTCAGCCGATTGGGCCGCTTATGTCGCGGACCGCAGCTCGCGCAAACATCCGCCACCCGGCTTGCTTAAGACGATATAGGTGGAGGGCGGTTCACCCGGCGCGCGAGACCAGGTATTTGAGGACCTGGCGCCGCTCAAGGGACAGCCCATCAATCAAGGAAAGATTTTCACTGCTCTCCGCGACGTTCAAGGCAACGGCAGCTACAACGCAAGTTTTGAGCCTTTTAGCGCGAATGAAAAGCAGGAACCCAACAGCTTGCAGGCGCCGGGACCGGCTACCGGAGTGCTCGTGCGTCTGAACCGCGTGCCGAATGGGCCGCCGTTTCTTATCGTCGGCGGAGATCTTTCGGCGATGAGTTCGAATGTGACCCGCGGAACCATCGATCTTCGCCTGATTGACCAGAACCTAGGAGGATTCGGATCCGAGCTCCGGGGTGATCTGCGGCTCGGATTTCTGACCCAGGCCTCGGCGGAATATTATCGGCTGCTCACCCGCAACGGTCTCTTTTTTCAGCCGCATATCGGCATCCTGCGCCAACCCGTCTATCTCTGGACAAACCAGCATCGCACTTCTGAAATATTCGACCAGCACGCCGGCGGCGGAATGGACTTCGGACGCACCTTCAACCGTGACATGCAACTCTCCGCAGAGTGGCGGGCGCAAGTCGTGCGCTGGCATCTGGAACTGGGGAATGACTACGAGCCAGACCTGTCGGGCGCGTCGCAAACGGCAGTCATACATTTCGTTTACGACAATACTGAGTCGAACACAATCTCTCCACGGGGATTCCATCTGGATCTCTCCGGCGGCGCTCTCTACAATTCCTTAGCCAGCCGGAATGCTCCCCTGTTTCAACTCTCTACGGTCAAAACCATCACGCTGGGATCCAAGAATATCTTCGGATTCAGCGCCAATGTGAATACATATTTCAAGCGGAGCGTGGCCGACCCTCTGCGTTTCACTTTGGGCGGTCCGCTCTGGCTCTCCGCCTCATCGATCGACGAATATCGCGGGATGGACGACTATTTGGCGCGAGGCGGATATCTGCGGCAGCTTGCTCCTCTACCTTCCGGCCTGGGGCAGGGGCTGTATTTCACGCTGGGTTACGAAGCTGGAGAGATTTGGGCGCCGGAGAGAGCGGCTTTTCTGCGGCAGGACGTCGTCACCGGTCTTATGGCTGCCACCCCTCTGGGGGTAATCACCTTTGGCGCGAGTGCGGGCGACGCGGGCAGGCGCAAGGTCTTCTTTACACTTGGGCGGCTGTTTTGATTCCGGAATTGTAACCCTGCTTGATCAGCGGTTGCACGTCGCGTCTCTGGGGCATACGAAAAGCAGATTCCCTTTCGGGAATGAGAGAAAGAAAAGTAAAGGCGGTGCTGCAGCCGCAGCCAGGAAAACCGCAGTTCTCTCCACTTCGCTTCGCCCCGGTCGAGATGACAAAATCTAGGCTGCACGGGAAACTGCCATTTCACTTATTTCTTGACTGCCGTGTGCCGCGGAAGGTATAAGGGCTATCGTTAGAATTTCAAGTTCATGGCGCGAATTAAGTATTCCGATCGGCTCGGGAATAGCCGCCGTCTGAAGTCTTTGAATCATTTCGAGGAGGTTTCAATGTTCAATAAGTTATCCGGTTTTGCCGCGTTTGTTTTCGGCATCATCTTCTCTTGCGCTGCGGTTGGGCAGGTAACCACAGGGACCATTCTAGGGACCGTTCACGATTCGACCGGCGCCGTGGTGCCCGAGGCGACGATCACCATCAGCGACACCACCAAAGGCACAACCTCGCAGTACAAGACAGACGCCAACGGCGATTTCAATGCGCCGTTTCTGATCCCTGGAACATATAACGTTGCGGTGTCAAAAAGCGGATTTAAGCGCACCGTCTCCAATAACGTTGTGCTGGACGTCGACCAGCACGCACGCGTGGATGTCGTCATGGAAGTCGGCCAGGTCAGCGACACTGTGGAGGTAACCGCCTCGACGCCATTGATTCGCCTGGACAGCGCGGAGATGGGCGAGGTAGTAGGAAAAACGCAGGTGCAGGCCCTACCGCTGAATGGGCGCAACTTTGCGCAGTTGGTTTACCTGGTGCCGGGCGTGACTCCGGGCCAAGCCTCAGAGAACCTCTCCGGTTCAAGTTCTTTCAATCCCCGCGCAGCATCGGATTTCAATGCCATCGGCAGCCAGGCAAACGCGAACGGCTGGGTGATAGATGGCATCGACGACAACGAGTGGACCTTCAATACGGTCATGATCCAGCCCTCGGTTGAATCGATCGCTGAGTTCAAAGTGCTTACGGGAACGTATTCCGCTGAATTCGGCCGGGGCGCCGGAGTGGTCTCCGTCTCCACCCGCTCCGGCTCTAACACCTATCACGGCGAGATATTCGATTATCTGCGCAACAGCTGGATGGACGCGCGCAACTATTTCAACACGAACGGCAGCAACCCCTTGCTTGTTTTTCAGGTGCAGCCCGCATATCGGCGCAATCAGTTCGGGGCCGCGGTGGGGGGACCAATCCTTAAAGACAAGGTGTTTTTCTTTGGCGATTATTACGGGCAGCGCTCGCTCAAGGGCATCGTGAACCTGAACAGCGTGCCAACGGCTGCGGAGCGCACCGGTGATTTCAGCAACTACACGAACGGGGCGGGCAAGCTGATTCCGATCTACAATCCCTTTGTGGCTGGCCGCCCGCAGTTTTCCTACAACGGCAGAGCGAATGTCATTCCTCCACAATATCTATCCCAGGTTGGCTTGAATGTAGCCAGCATCTATCCCCTGCCTACCAATAGCGGCAGCTTCAACAACTACACTTCGGCAGCCGACCAGATCATCGACGACAACGGCGGCAATGGTCGCATCGACTATCGCATCAGCGATAAAGATTCCGCATTCGGCCGCTTCAGCTATGAGCGATTCATTCAAACCGCTCCCAATCCATTGGTCGGTGGACAGGGCACCTGTTGCCTGGCGACACCGCCATCCGCCGCTAAGCAATTTGACTTGGGGCCGCAGGTGGCCGGCGTACAGAATACGACGCTCATCGCGCAAGGTCTCGCACTCAACGAGACTCACATCTTCAACGCTGGGTTAGTTAATGAGTTCCGCGCCGGCTATGCGCGCACCAACCCTTTCACGTTTCAATCCGACTATGGTCATCAATCAGCCACTTCGTTGGGCATTCAGGGCGTGAACGTCACGCAATATGCAACCGGCCTGCCCAACATCCAGATCGGCAGCTCCTGCGGCGCGGAGTTCACCTGCCTCCAAGGGGGCACGGCGTTCCTACCCGCGCACCCGGTTCAAACCAATATCCAGGTTGAAGACGCCATCTCCTGGACCCGGGGAAAGCATCAACTGAAGTTTGGATTCCGCTATATCAAGCAGATGGCCTCTCCGTTCACCAACACTACGACGCGCGGACAGTTCAACTTCACCGACACCTTTACCGACAGCCCAGTCGACGCTTCCGGAGGCGCGGGTCTGGCTGCTCTTTTGCTGGGCTTTCCGCTTAGCGGCAGCCGGAATTATCTGCAGCAGACGTATTTCGTTACCGACGGGGAATGGGCCGGTTATGCCGTGGACGACTGGAAGGCTTCTCCCAATCTGACGGTAAACCTTGGGCTGCGCTACGAGGTTTACACTCCTGAGACGGAGCGAGAAAACCGCTTGGCCAATTTCAATTTCAACACGCTGAGCTTTATCTATGCAGGTCAGAACGGAGTGGATCGCCACGCCGGAATGCAAACGCGCTATGGCGACGCGGGGCCGCGGCTCGGCTTTGCCTACGACATCACAGGCAATGGAAAGACGGTGATTCGCGGCGGTTACGGCATCGCATTTTTCCCGCTTCCCTACTCCGCCTCCGATGAGCTGGGACAGAATCCTCCCTATACCGTGTCGCAAACCTTCACTGAGAACACGAATCCAACACCTTCCCAGTTCACCAATCCGTGCACGTCCGGAAATCTAGGATCGAACTGCCTGATTGCCATCAACAATCCATTTCCTCAGGGCGTCACCACGGTGCCGCCGAGTGTCACCACCAACACGGCGCTGCTCAACTCTGCGGCGCCGGCGATTATCAGCCACCAGTTGAGCAATCCGACGCCTAACATGCAGATGTGGAACCTCAATATCGAGCGTCAACTGACCGCGAGCGGTTTGCTTGAATTCGCCTATGCGGGCAGCCATAGCATTCATCTCACCTTCGCTTACAACCCGAACGAAGTACAGCCGGGCACTCCCGGAGTAAACGGCGCCCCGTCGACGGCCAGCCGGCGGCTTATCCAACCGCTGAATAACATCTCCACCTGGGTGCAGGAGGACGAGATCAACGCTTCAAACTACAACAGCTTTCAGGCCAAATTTACCAAGCGATACGGTCACGGAGTGACTGCACTGGTCTCCTATACCTATAGCAAGTCTCTGGACTACGGTGGATCGGCGGCAAGCGGGGGCGGTACTTCAGGCAATCCGCAGACGGTCACTTGCCTCAAATGCGGATATGGAGCATCAGGATTCGATCAAAAGCACCGTTTTGTAGCCAGCGTAGCGTACGAGTTGCCTTTTGGAGCCGGCAAGACATTTGCAACCCACGGTCCGGCTGCTTGGGCCTTCGGCGGATGGGAAGTCGATGGCATTGTAACCGTAGGCACGGGCAACCCATTCTCCGTCACGCTCAGCAACGGGGTGAATTTCGGAGCGCCTAGCTGGCCCAACCGCGTCGGTAAGGGCACTCTTCCCAATCCCAAGCAGTGGGCCTGGTTTGATACCAGCGCATTCGTGAAACCGCCGTTCAATACTTACGGCAACTCGGCGCGAAGCGTTCTCTACGGGCCGGGGATCGCCAACGCCGATCTCTCCCTGCAGCGGACCATCAAGTTGAGAGAGTCTCTCAGTCTGGCGCTGCGCGCAGATGCGTTCAACTCCTTCAACCATCCCAACTTCCTCAACCCTAATTCGGCGATTGGCTCTTCTACAGCAGGCGTAATCACTGGTACAAACCTCGATAACCGCGACATGCAGGTCTCGGCGAAGATTGTTTTCTAGGGTGAAGAATCCCAGGTCCCGGAATCGGGACCTGGGGCACTCAGATTTTGTGATGATCTTAGAAATCCCTACCTCGACACCCTTCCCGAAGAGCAATCAGCAACAGTCAAAATGCTATAGCGGAGTAGAGAGCCTTATGTTGAACGACCGTCGGACGTTTCTCAAAATGATGACCGCAGGTGCGGCCGTTTTTTCCCAGCCCTATGAGCGCGCCGCGGCGGCGCTGCGCAATAAAGTTAAGATCACCGACGTGAAATGCATGATCGTGCGCGGAACGTGGGATTGGAACCTGGTCAAGATCGAAACCGACTCGGGAGTGTACGGGATCGGCGAAGCCTATTGGGGTCCGGGAGTCAAGGACATGATCGAGCGGCAGTTCAAACCGCTCATCCTCGGAGAGGATCCGCTGAACGTCGATAAGCTCTATACCTGGATGCTCATGAAGAGCGCCGGAGCCGGCGCCATCGGCGGAGTGACGGTTACGGCAGCCAGCGGAATCGAAATCGCGCTGTGGGATCTTGCCGGACGCATTCTTGAAACGCCGGTATGTAACCTGCTGGGTGGCCGGTTCCGCGATCGCGTGCGCTTCTACCGCACCTTGCAGGTTCCCAAGGGGGACGTGAACGACCTCGGGATCTGGCGCGAGCAGGTGCGGCAAGCCAAAGCCGAAAAATGGGGCTGGACGGCATTCAAGTTTCAGGGCGACGGCATTCCGCTGAGAGCGGACCCTCAATTCAAAGAGCCTGGACACGATCCCTTCGCCCGCAATCTCACTAAGAAGGATATCCGCATGATCGTGGGGGCGATGGACACGGTGCGCGAGTCCCTTGGGCCGGACGCCGATTTTGCCATCGAATGCCACTGGAGATACGACACGAACGATGTCATCACGCTGGCGAATGCATTGGAGCACGTGAAGCCCATGTGGCTGGAAGATCCTGTGCCTCCGGAGAATACGGACGCGATGGCGAGAGTGGCGCGCGCCATCAACGTACCAATTTGCACCGGCGAAAACCTGTACGGCGTTCAGGGATTTCGCACTCTGATCGAATCGCAGGCCTGCGCTGGGGTTCACATCGACATTCCCAAATCCGGCGGCCTGCTGCAGGCCAAGCGCATCTCCGATCTTGCCGATCTCTACTACATATGGACAGCGGCGCACAATCCAGCCAGTCCGGTTGGCACCATAGCTTCAGCACACGCGGCAGCGTCCATGCGCGAGTTCCGTATTCATGAACTGGCCAACTGGGTTGACTGGTGGCCCGACCTGGTGATTCACGAAGGGCCGATGTGGGAGAACGGCTACTTCACCATTCAGGACAAACCGGGACTGGGAATCGAGATCAATCCTGACGTCGCCAAGGCCCACTTGGCGCCCGGCGAGCAGTGGTGGGGATAGAGATAAACAGAAGCATGCACGAGCGGCCTATCGCAGAGATATGAGCAAAAGGACCGAGGTTAGCTTCGCGAACCTGGGGCACCCGATTTGGTCGCGATGCTAACGTATTCACCGCGGCAGGCATGCAAGCTTGCGCCAAGAGATCACGAAGCAAGACAGAGGAGATGGAACGATGTCCAATGGGAACGATGTCAAATTTAACCGCCGCGGAGTCTTAAAGGGCTCGGCCGCCATGCTGGCCGGCTCAATGTTAGGCAAAACGGCGGATGCTGCCCCGGCGCCCTATTTTAAAAACGTAAATACGAATTCCAGCCCTTCTACCCTGAAGATTACGGATATGCGCTATGCGGTTGTGGTCAAACCCGGCCCGAGCCCCTGTCCGATCATTCGTATCGACACCAATCAGGGCGTGTATGGGCTGGGTGAAGTACGAGATATCGCGGGGCCTAATTACGCCATGGTGCTGAAGAATCGCATCCTGGGCGAGAATCCGCTCAACATCGACTACATCTTCCAAAAGATCCAGCAGTTTGGCGGCAACTCGCGGCAAGCCGGGGGTGTTGTGGCGATCGAGATGGCTCTCTGGGATATCGCCGGCAAGGCATACAACATTCCCGTTTATCAGATGCTCGGAGGCAAGTGGCGGGACAAGATCAGGATCTACGCCGATACCACGGAGTCCATGGACCCTAAGGAGTATGGAGTACGCGCCAAAGAACGCAAAGAGCAGATGGGCCTTACCTGGATCAAGATGGACCTGGGCATCAACGTGCTTGACGGCATTCCTAATACCGTGACGCGGCCGGCGGAACAATCTAAATGGGAGTTGCATAATGACCCGCATCCGTTTATGGCGACAGAGGTGACCGACAAAGGCATCGACCGGCTCTGCGAGTATGTCTCAGCGGTGCGGGATGCGATCGGCATGGAGATTCCACTCTCCATGGACCACCTCGGCCATATCGGCGTGAATTCCGTCATCCGTTTGGGGAAGGCCTACGAGAAGTACAACCTCTCCTGGATGGAGGACGTGATTCCCTGGTACTACACCGACATGCTCAAGCACATCACCGACTCGATGCCCACACCCACAATCACCGGCGAGGACATTTACCGGATTGAAGATTTCGAGACGCTGTGCTCGAACCACGCGGTAAGTAAGATTCATCCTGATCTGGCGACCTCGGGAGGCATTCTGCAGACCCACCGGATCGGCGACATGGCATTCAAGTACGGAGTTCCCATGGCGATGCATTTTGCCGGGACTCCGGTAAGCTGCATGGCCAACGTTCACTGCGCGGCGGCTACCAGGAATTTTCTGGCGCTGGAAAACCATTCGCTGGACGTGCCCTGGTGGCAGGATCTGGTGGAAGGCATCGACAAGCCGATCATGGACAAGGGCTTCATCACGGTGCCGGATAAACCTGGCCTGGGCATCACCCTCAACGAGGATGTGGTCAAAGCCCATCTGCAGCCCGGCACCGGCTATTTCGAGCCCACACCGCAATGGAACGAAAGACAATCCGGTGACGACGCTCTGTGGAGCTGAACCAGAGTCTTAAACGAGTCCGGGAAACCGAGGAGGTAAAACGATGTCCAGTGACAATGATTTGAAATTCGACCGCCGCGGAGTCTTGAAAGGCTCAGCCGCCATGCTGGCCGGCTCGCTGCTGGGCGGCAAAGCAGCAAATGCAGCTCCCGCTCCGTATTTCCAAAACGTAAATACAAATTCGGGCCCATCGGCCCTGAAGATCACGGACATGCGCTATGCAGTTGTGGTCAAACCGGGTCCGAGCCCTTGCCCGATCATTCGCATCGACACCAATCAGGGCGTGTATGGGCTGGGTGAGGTGCGAGACGGAGCGGGTCCCAATTACGCCATGGTACTGAAGAACCGCATCCTGGGCGAGAATCCGCTCAACATCGACTATATCTTCCAAAAGATCCAGCAGTTTGGCGGCGATGCGCGGCAAGCTGGCGGCGTGGTTGCGGTCGAAATGGCACTTTGGGATATTGCGGGGAAAGTCTACAACACGCCGGTTTATCAGATGCTGGGGGGCAGATGGCGGGACAAGATCAGGATCTACGCCGATACCACGGAGTCGTTGGACCCGAAGGAGTACGGAGTACGCGCCAAAGAACGCAAAGAGCAGATGGGCCTTACCTGGATCAAGATGGACCTGGGCATCAACGTGCTTGACGGCATTCCTAATACCGTGACGCGGCCGGCGGGACAATCTAAATGGGAGTTGCATGATCAACCGCATCCGTTCATGGCAACAGAGGTGACGGATAAAGGCATCGACCGGCTGTGCGAGTATGTCTCAGCGGTGCGGGATGCGATCGGCATGGAGATTCCACTCTCCATGGACCACCTCGGCCATATCGGCGTGAATTCTGTCATCCGTTTGGGGAAGGCCTACGAAAAGTACAATCTCTCCTGGATGGAGGATGTGATTCCCTGGTACTACACCGAGATGCTCAAGCACATCACCGATTCGATGCCCACGCCTACCATCACCGGCGAGGACATTTACCGGATTGAAGATTTCGAGAAGCTGTGTTCGAACCACGCGGTGAGCAAGATTCATCCTGATCTGGCGACCTCGGGAGGCATTCTGCAGACCCACCGGATCGGGGACATGGCATTCAAGTATGGAGTTCCCATGGCGATGCATTTTGCCGGGACTCCGGTAAGCTGCATGGCGAACGTTCACTGCGCGGCGGCCACCCGGAATTTTCTGGCGCTGGAAAACCATTCGCTGGACGTGCCCTGGTGGCAGGATCTGGTGGAAGGCATCGATAAGCCGATCTTGGACAAGGGTTTCATCACGGTGCCGGATAAACCTGGGTTGGGCGTCACCCTCAACGAGGATGTGGTCAAAGCCCATCTGCAACCTGGCACCGGCTATTTCGAGCCCACACCGCAATGGAACCAACAGCAGTCGAGGGATGATGCGCTGTGGAGCTAAACCTGTTGGCTAGGACGCGACGTCGGTCAGGCACTGCAAAGAGCCCGTCCCGCTGCGAAGGTTAGTGGTTTCCCACATCTGGCGCAAAGAGCGCGCCAGATATGGGGCACCCTCAATTCGTGGCGGTTTCAAGATCTATATTTCAAAGGATACCGGGTCAGAGGCCTGGAAGCCGCGTACGCACCGCGTATAACGAAGAATGCGTAAGAATGAACAACGTCCGGTGATCTTTGCCGCCGAAGACCAGCTCAATCGGACGTTTGGGAACATCGATGGTATCGATGAGTTTGCCCGCTGGGTTATAGACAAAGATCTGACCTGCCGCGAGATATACATTTCCGGCCTTATCCTGGGCAAGACTCTCTCCGCCTCGATTCGCAAATAGGGAAATTCCGGATAGGGCTCCGTCTGCGCTTACCCTACCGCGATAGGTCTTCTCGTCCGCTTCATTGCTCACGTAGAAGGGATATCCGGGGACAGCCTTCACCAAACCGAAAGCCTCCAAGATATAGGACCATTTCGTTCCAAAATACGGCTCTCCCTGAAGGAAGACCTCCTCCGCGGGAATAAAGACGGTGCGATCCGGAGAGACATACTGATAAGGTTTTCTGCTCAAGACCAGGCTGGTGAACATCTGTTCGAGAGAAACATCCTGGTAGGTTGTGGTCGAAAGGGTGTTGGTGAAATCACCATTGACCCAATAGTTCACGGGAAGGATCGGGGCCATTCCCTTGCGCTCCGCCGCGGGCTCCGGTGGCAGCAGCGTCATTTGATCTTCCGGCGAACCGGGGCGAAACGAATAAACCGTCTCGCCTTTTCCGCCGGAGGAGACAACAATAAGATCGCCTGCAGTATCGAAGGCAAGGTTGACTGGATCGAGAGGATTGTCGCGGACGATGATTGGGCTGTTCGTCTCGGGCGACCACTTATAGATACGCTGAAAGTAGGCATCTACGAAATACAACTGCCCGGCTGGGTCCGCTGCCGCGCCGGAGATGTTGAAGAAGCCGCCGGCTAACTCTTCCACCTTCGCTCCAGATTGAAGCACTGTGGAGGAGCGGCGGGGTTGCACTGAAGGAGAACTGCCGGGAATATCCAGCGTTGCGAACTCGCGATCTCTTACTTCCTGGTGCCGCGTCTGATCGAAGATCGAATTGTCGTAGGAGACTTTGTTCGCTCGCACGATCTGCCGGCAGACTCCCGCCGCGCTGCACATGGCCATCGAGCTGTTGGCGTCCACATGGACATTGCGAAACCGTATATCTTCGGAGCCCGAGATGTGAATCGCATAGGGAAAAGGCTGGTAGCTGTGAGTCACCCGATAGCCATGATAGTTTGCGATTGTAATGTTCCTCGAGCCGGCGATTTCCAGCGAGTAGGCAAACGCGCTCTCCCCCGCTCTCTTCCTCGGTCTGCAGCGCGTCGAGCTCCCAATCGGCAACCTTATTGAGCACAATTTCATTGCGAACATGGTGCTCGCTGGATAACTCGTAGACATGGCCGGGAGTTGAGGTATTGGAAATATAGAGTCCGGCCTGGGCAAAGGTATCCGGCGTCCAGATGTTGGCGAATGTTCCGCCGCCACCGTTTGTGATCCACAGGCTGGGATACTGCGCGTCCCAGCGGCGATGGATATCCGGATCGGCCGTGTGCGTGTTGTTATAAGGATTTATTCGCCTGCCGTTGGGGAGGTTGGTGCCATGGCCGCCGAGAAAGCGCACGTCTTCCATCAGGGAGTCCTTGCCCGACATCCACATAGCGCCGGCTGCGCGGCTATTGATTCCGCCGGTGTAGAGTCCGATGCCAACCACGATATTGGCGCCACCCGGAGGGGCTTTCAGTAAGGGTTTAGGAGCGCCTGGCCCTTGAAAATCTGGCGTCGACTCGACCAGATCGAATTGACTTGTGCTGGGGTCAAGCCCGACGAGCACGGAATCGGGACGGAGCGTTATTGTGTCACGAACCATATAGCGTCCGCTGGGAATGTAAAGAACGGGATGCTCATCAATGGCTTTCTGAATCGCAGCAGTATCATCCGTGGCGCCATCTCCTTTAACTCCGAGCGAACGTATATTGACCCAATCCGCAGCGGGCGGCAACTCACGAATCGCGAGCGGCTCCGAGGGTGGCATGGCATTGAGCGGCGAAGCTTGGTAACTAGTCTTGATCTCTCCACGCGCGCCCAGTCCGGGCAGGGTAAGTCCGTGGGAGAAGGTTCTTACTCTGTATATCTCACCGGTTCCGGCAAGCTGGCGTCCGCTCTCGCGAAACCGGGCAAAGGCCGGCACATGGCGGCAAACGATATTCTCCACATTGATCTCGGTCATGCGGCTGTTTTCATTACTGACGATGATCGCGGGGCCGCTGATGTTCTCGAAGCGCGCATCCTTGACCCAAAGTTCGTCGGAATAGTCAGGATCGATTGAGATGGCAGTGGGAAGATTCCTGAATTCGTCGTGAACGAGCGTGAGTCCCGCCTCATTCTCGCGGATCGCCGCCTCCCGCTGACCATCGAAGGTCGAATCGAGCAATGTAAATTGCCAGGCAGGCGAAGGCTTGCGTGTCAGGATACCGTAGCGGCCGCCGTGAAAGTGAAGATCCTCCGCCTCATTCCCTACATCGTTGATGGCCGCCAGGCCGGAGCCGGTCTCGAAGTTCATATGAGATAGGTAGCCATGCTGGGCGACGTGAAAGCGAATTCCCACAGCCGCGGGATTCCCCTGGCCAATCTCGAAATCGATATTGCTCATCGCGGAATAAAACGTGCCGGGATTGGCGTCTGGGATGTTGCTAACCGGGGGCACGGTACCCGGAGGCGTCGCCATAGGATGATAGTCGCCGAGAAATGCTCTTATGCCAGCCGAGCGGGATCCTCCGGGCCGGGCACCTGCAAAGAAGACCATGTATCCGATTCCCTGCTGGAATCCTGGAGTGTTATCCGCCAAGACAAAGACGGGACGGTTCGCTCCATAGCCGATAACTCGAATTCCGGGCCAGACGAAAACGGTGCGGGTGATGCGATAGCGGCCTTGCGGAATAAAGACGATCCCTTCTCCCGCGGTCTCTTGAAGCCGGTCGATCGCCGCTTGAATCGCAGCGCCGTCATCGGCCTTACCGTCGCCGTGAACAGGAAACCGATCCGGGGTTAGATAAATGGCTTTGGAATCGTCAAGCCGTGTGGGATAAGCGCTTGCTGCAAAACCAGGGAGAGCGATTCCGAAGAATACTACGAATAACGCGACCTTCCGCATAGACCTACGATCTCTCTCCTCGCGCGGCGATTTCTGTCGAAAACCAATGTCGAGAACCAGCGTACACCCCGCTACTTCAACTCCAGAATGGTTCACCCTCCATGAGGTTCTTGTGCAGGAAATCGGGATTGAGATCTATGCCGAGACCAACGCCGCTGGGGACCTTCAGCTCACCTTTGCTGACCTGAGGCGGATTGGTGGCGGCCATTCCTTCAATGTAATGATTGGCGCGGCCAAGGGCGCTCTCGGAACGGAAAAAGTTCTGGATGGATGAGCCAAACTGCGCATTCGCATAGGTGAGCACTAGAGAGCCGACGTTATGCAGGGCTACCGGAGTACGCGAGAGCGCCGCATAATCGGCAATCTTCTTGGTGCCCGTGATCCCGCCCGCAAAGGCTAAGTCGGGATGAACAATGTCTATTGCTCCATGATCGAGAAATGGCCGGAAACCCCGCACCAATTCGAGCTTCTCGCCGGTGAGCAGGCGGGCGCTCGTGCCTCGGCGCAGGTCCATCCAGCCTTCTGAGAATACGGGATTGAGAGGATCCTCGATCCAAAGCGGGTTCATCGGTTCGACCGCCCTGGCGACGCCGATGGCGCTTGGAGTATCCAATTCTCCGTGACAGTGTACGGCAATGTCGATATCGTCGCCCACGGCCTCGCGAGCATTGCCATACGCGCGCCTGACGTTGCTCAACTGGGCGGTGGTGAGGGTATTGGCAAACTCTCCGGAAGGCACTCCAAGCACGGTATGAATGTCGCACTTGAAGACGGTGAAGCCTTCCGGCATCTGCCTGATCCTCACAGCCCACTCCCGGCAGGAGGTCTTATCCAGCATGTTGAGACCGATGCCATGAGAATACATAGCGATGCTGTCGCGGAACCGGCCACCGAGCAGGACATTGACCGGGCGTTCCAGGATTTTCCCAGCCAAGTCCCACAACGCAATGTCGATGCCGCTCACCGTCGGGATATGAGCCACATAGTTGTACATCAGCGAGCTCATTTTTTGAAAGTGGACCTCGATTGAAAGAGGATCTTCTCCGATCAAAAGAGGCTTCATTGTTTCTATGCGTGCGCGCGCCATCGGACCGGTTGCGCCTGCCTCGCCATAGCCTGTCAGTCCGCTATCCGTGTCGATCCGAATCAGGCAATTGCCCGCGATATTGTTGAGCGCCATTGCCTGGATCTTTGTGATTTTCACTTTACCGGCCAGGGGCGCGGCCAGTAAGTTGAAGTTAGATAGGAATGCTCCAGCCGGTAAGGCCAGCGCGAGACGGATGAGATCGCGGCGTGTCCAGGGTGTCATTATGTCGTGCTTCCTCAACGGGATTTCTTGTGTCTAGATAGTAGCCGGGTACGCCACGTTCGCGAAGCTAACCGGGGTCTTCTTTGAGATTTGTGGAATCCCAGATCCCAGAATCGGGACCTGGGGTACCCGGCTTTGAAGGAAAGCGTTTGTGGTGCCCCAGGCAGCCGGACAAAATTAGATGGAGTCGCCTCTGCGCTGTTTCCAGTCGTCGATGGCTCTCCGGATCGCTTCAGGAGCAAGATTACTGCAGCGCATTTTGTATTCAGGAATGCCGCCCAGGGCGTCGGCCACGGCTTGCTCAGTGATCCCATAGGCCTGCTCCACGGGCTGGCCTAAAACCATCTCCGTGGCCATGGACGAGCAGGCGATAGCTACCGCGCAGCCCATGCACTTGAATTTCACATCCTGGACAACGTCGTTTTCGATTCGTAGGGTAATGAGAACCGTGTCGCTGTCCACCAGGCTCTTCACGATAGCCCTGCCGGAAGGCTCGGCCACGTTGCCGGTATTGCGCGGATGAGCGCAGTGAGCTCGGATTTGCTCGCTATACAAGACCGATCCCTTATGTGTGGATGATAGCATTCAAAGGGATGCACAGGGGAAGTCATGTCAAAACTGGGCACACTCCTACTTAGCGCGGGATTGATCATCAGCACCGGCGGCCTTTCCGCAGCCGCTCAACACAACCCTAACGACAATCGCAACCAGAGCCGTAGCCAGAACGGTAATGACCGAAGCCAGTTCTACAATGGCGCAAATCAGGAGATCCGGGGCGGCAATTACGGCGACCGGGGCAACTCTCGGGGGGGCCAAAACTACCGGGATAATCAGGGTGGCATAGGACCGGGCAAAGGCGCGCTCATCGGTGGAGCGGGGGGAGCGGCGCTCGGCGCCATCTTCGGCGGCGGCGTCAAAGGAGCTCTGATCACTGGCGCGGCGGGAGCAGGGATCGGCGCCATCCTGGGCAACGCGGCCCAAAACAACCGCGACCGCAATAACTCCTATCGCCACTGACATTGTTCTTCTGCTAGAGGAGCCTTATGAAGAGAATCTATGCGCTGGTTCTATGCTTTGCTGCCGCGTTGCCTGCGTTTGCATTGCCGCAGGCCGGGACGCCGGCTCCATCCACTGCTCAACCGGCGGATTCCCAGTCCGCCGCCCCAACCTGGACTCTCGATCAGGCTGTCACCTGCTCGGTCAGAGAAGCATGGGCGTTGGGGGGAAGAAACGAGGAGGGCTTCTTTGCCATTGTGAAAGCTCTGGCTGAGCTATCCGCGCAAAAGCGTGGCACCACTCTGCCCGACAATGCGGAGACCGGGCATAAGTTTGGCTTGTACATCAAGACCCACGCAAAGTCGGACCACGATCAGCTCCTCTACTCAATCGTTGACCACGCCGTCCGCATCTATGGGACGAAGGCACCGTCGACTGCAGGCCAATAGAGCGCACGCATTGCTGAATCTCATATCGGACGCGTTTTTTCGCGCCCGATATGGGGCACCCGAAGCTGTGGTCTTCCTAGAATCCGTTATTCCAACGCCAGGTCTTTGGCGTCGCGGCGATTTACCAGGTCCTCGCGGAGACCTTTGTCACTTAAATCGAGCGCGTGGGAATGCTTCCAATCGTGGCGGACAACCTCACCCAACCGCTCAATAACATTCTCATCGGCAACCTCAATCGCCAGTTCGCGTCTGCTATCGAAACTGCCGGGCGTCAGGTTGATCGATCCCACGATCGCCCGTTCTCCGTCCGAAAGCAGCATCTTGGCATGAAGTCTCAGATGCTTTAGCTTGTGAACCTCAATGCCCACATCGTCCATGATGCGGAGACCGCCTACGCCCTCGACCAGCTTTTCCTCTTTCAAAGTGTGCGGCGGACGCGCCATCACCTGAACCTTGACGCCGCGCATCTTGGCCCGCACCAGGTGCTCGATGATAATCGAATCCTGGTAGCGCTCGTTCTGCACGAAGAGCGTGTGCTTGGTCCGGTCTATCAGTTGCGCAATACGGTCGCGCGCGTTTCCCTTACACCAGATGAGATGAGCGCTCTCCCCAGGAGAGAATTGCTTGCGGTTCCAGTCCGCGGTGAAGCACTCCTTGATCTCTGCAACCTCATGCTCATGATCCGTAAGCACAGCATAATCGCGCGTTTCCGTGAGATTCCTGGTTTCCCAGTTGAGCGACTTTACAAAGGCAATGCGATCGTCGACGACCATCGATTTTTCGTGGGTAAGATCGAAGGCGGGATTGCTGTCGATCACCTCGACGCCGGCGGCGTGGAGCGCCTTGCGCGATTCCTGGTTTTCGATTTCGCCGCTGCGCCGCGCCGGGTTGAGCATGACCTGGACCGTAACCCCACGGCGCTGCGCGGCGATCACGGCTTTGAGGAGCGACGGATCGGAGAAAACAAACATTTTGATGCGAAGAGATTTCCCCGCTCCGTTGATGGCGTCAAGGATGGGCTGGGCTGAATCGTCGGGAAGAACGAGTAAGGAGCGGGACATACTGCCTCCATGTGATTGCGGACCGGAGGATCCCAGGTCCCAGAATCGGGACCTGGGGCACCCGCCATGCTACGAAAACAAAGGACCGGAGGTCTAGACTACAGCGTTACTCGCTCCGGCGCCGGATCAACCTGTATGTGATAGAGATTGGCATAGACCCCACCCAGGGCCAGCAGGTCGTCATGAGTTCCCTGCTCAGCCACCACTCCGCCCTTGAGCACGATGATCTTATCGGCATCGCGGATGGTGCTAAGGCGGTGGGCGATGGTGATTACCGTGCGGCCTTTCATCAATCGCTCCAGAGCTTCGATGACTAGCCTCTCAGACTCGGTATCGAGAGCGGCTGTCGGTTCATCGAGAATCAATATAGGGCTATTGCGAACAATAGCGCGGGCAATTCCTATCCGCTGCCGCTGACCTCCGGAAAGGGTGAGCCCCTTCTCTCCCACCAAGGTATCGTAGAGGCGCGGCATTCGCAGGATAAACTCCTCCGCATTGGCAAGTCTCGCAGCTTCCTGAATCTCCTGCTCGGTGGCGCCGGGACGGCCATAGGCGATATTGTCGCGTATGCTTCCGCGGAAAAGCACAGTATCCTGCAGCACAAATCCAATCTGATCGCGAAGGCTGCGCAGCTTGTACTGGCGAATATCGACGCCGTCGAGTTTTACTTGGCCCGCCGTCGCATCATAAAAACGGGGTATCAGACTTACGACGGTAGATTTGCCGCCCCCTGTGGGACCTACGATCCCGACGAGCTGCCCGGGGCTGATGGTGAAGTTGACGTCCTGCAGCACGGGCGCCTCCTCGTCATAGGCGAACGCCACATGATCAAAGACGATTTCACCGCGGACCAGCTCTATTTCCTGCGCTTGCGAGCTCTCCGGAATTACATCGTCGGTTTCAAGGATTGCCCGGACCCGCTCTACTCCAACAGCCGCCTGCGCGACCACGTTGGTCATCTTGGCAAGATCCTGCACGGGCTTGAAGAACTTGCTTAGATAAGCAAGGAAAACGGTGAGCGCGCCTATGGTCATGGCGCGGGCAAGGATGAGCGAAGCCCCGCGCCAGAGCACAAAGGCCGTACAAAGAGCGACGGTCACATTCACGATGGGAGAGAGAAGGGCTTTCACTTTCCGCGCTTTGAGTGCCGCGTTCACCGTGGCCAGACTTGCCCCGCCAAGCTTCTCTTCTTCCATATCCTCGCGCCCAAAGGCTTCCACCACGCGCGCCGACTCCAGCCCTTCCTGGACGACAGAGACCATGTCGGCTTGCCGCAAACGAACGTTGCGGGTGGCCTTTTTTACCGATTGCTTGAAGCGCGACACGAAGAAGAGCAGAAAGGGAGTGATGCCCACCGCGATCAACGCAAAGTCCCAATTGAGCCAAAACATCAGGCCGAGCATCTCCAGAATGGTAAACAGGTCGACGACGATACCGAGGGTTGAGGCGGAGGCGAAGTTTTGAATGGTTTGGATATCGTTTGTAATGGTGCTTAAGAGCACGCCGGTCGGATGGGTATCGTAATAGGACAGTGAAAGACGCTGGAGATGCTCGTAAGTGCGCATGCGCAGATCGTGCGCCACCGCTTGGCCCACACTTTCCGTGTAGTAGTTATCCACGAAGGAAGCAAGCGAGCCGAGGACCGCGATCAGAACTACGGCGAGTGCCGCGAGCGCGGCGATTTCCATCTTCCCGTGACCCAAAGAAGTGCCGAATGCCGAACCGATAAGCCGATCCAGGAATTTAGGAAGGTGATGGCTTGCGACAACGTTGTCCAGGATTACCTTCAAAGGCCACGGCGCAGCCAGGCCCATCAATGTTTCGACAAACATGGCGAGCAGGATCACGATCAGGGTGCGGCGATAGGGGTGAACGAGTTCCCGGATCAATCGCAACATGTGAATACCTGCCTCTGGGTTGAAGAGAGTGAAAAAAATGTTACCTCAGCGGCTAAAGCCGAACTACGGCAAACCGCAGATCTCTCCACTTCGCTGCGCTCCGGTCGAGATGACAATCAGTTATTAAGTCCCGTAGCTACGGCTCGACTATGTTACACATTTCAGCCGTCCCTTCGGGACTTATTTCACAGCCAATCTTTACATAATTCCAGAGTTTTCCAGTCAGATCATACGTCCCCATGGATGATGCGGTGAAGGAAATTCATCTTGACTCGCTTTTTAAACAGCGGCTGCTCTATGGAAAGCCGATTCCCTTCGGGAATGACAGAAAAGAAGGCAAAGACGGACAAGAAAGGGCAGAAGCAGATTTTCCGGCCTTCTGAAAGGGAATCCGGAGGAGGGTGAAAGTACCCTAAGACCGGCCTGTCACTCTGTGGATGGAGGCCGGGTGATACCACGCTTCGGGCTTGATCCGCATCCCGAAGCCCGGTTCCTCTGGAACCTCGATGAAGCCGTTTTTCGGGGCGATCGGGTCTTCCAACATAAGCGGCCAGTCATGTTCGTAAAACCGCTGGCAACTCTCCTGGATCCAGACATTCGGACACGACGTCGAGAGATGCGTGGATGCGTAAAACAGCAGCGGCCCTCCGGCGGTGTGCGGCGCAATTGGCAACTCTTGAGCGTCCGCCATGGCGGCGATTTTGCGCGCCTCGGTCAATCCGCCGCACCAGGTGATGTCGAACATAACGAACTTTGGCGTTCGCGATTCCAAAAGCTGGTCGAACTGCATTTCGCCGGCAATGCGTTGGCCTACGGTCAGCGGCAGCGCAGTTGCCTGGGCGAGTTCGTGATATTGGCGATAATTGCCCGGCATTAGCATGTCTTCCAGCCACATTGGCCGATAAGGCTCCAGCGCGTGGGCGATGCGGATCGCGAAGTCAGGTTCCATTGTCCATGGAATTGAATAGCTATCTCGATTTCGTAACCGAAGCTGTCGCGCAGCTTCTTCACCGGGACGAGCGCCTGGTCGATATCGTCCCATGTGATGTACTGGTTTTTGCTGCGCTTGGCCGCGCCGCCGAACGGCCAGATTTTGATCGCCTTGATGCCGCGGGTGTCGATCAGCTCTCGCATAATCTTTTCCGGCTCACGATTGAAGTCGTACTTGTAAGGAAAACAGGTGTTGTACAAGCGGACTTGCGGATTGGCCTTTCCGCCAATCAAGCGGTAGACGGGCGCGTTCAGCGATTTTCCCAACAAATCCCAAAGGGCCAGATTCACCGCGCTGAGCACTCGCATCTCCGCGCCGCCGGCGACCTGAAAATCGAAGGCGCGATAAAGGTCTGCCCAAATCCGCTCGATATCCCTGGGATCACAACCAATCAGCAGAGGAGCGATAGAGTGCACCACCTCGGCTTCGACGGCGTTGCGAGGATAAGTTTCTCCGATGCCCGATACGCCAGCATCCGTATCGATCTTCACCCACGTCCAATGAGGCCAAGAAGGGAGCATCGTCACGAGTATTCAAGTAGACCGTCTCAATGCGAGTAATTTTCATTGAAGACGCCGCCCGGGCAGATGCGGAGTAGGAAGCAGCGAGCGGAGCAGCAAGCATTCCAGATACAAACGAGCGGCGGGTTAAAGTCATAGCCGCATTATAGGCAGGCAAATGGTCCGGATCTCTTCGCCGGAGTTGAAGAGACGGGTAACCAGTGAGCAATGCCGAGGAAGCATTAAGGCAGTTTAGGAAATACTGTGGTCTTTGCCAATTTGCTCGAGGCCGCCGCTCCCTGCTGGTCGCGTCGGCTTGGCGATAGTGGCTTCGGTCTACACAATTTCCTAAACTGCCGTGGCGTACCGCTTGCAGCGTCAACTACTGGGCTTAGCCTCCAGCGTCAGGACTTCAAATGGCGGGAGCTCCACTTGGAATGGATGGCCGGCGAGCAGTTTCGGGAAGTTGCGGGGATGGGCCGTCTTCCAGGTTTCGCGCACGGTGTAGGTTTGCGCCGCTGCCTTCGGCAGCTCGAATGCGGTCTGCACATCCAGGGCGAAGGTTTGTGCGTGATCGGAGGGGTTTCTGAGTGTGACGATGCCCTGGTTGCCATTCCAGGCGGCCCATCCGTATACCTCTGACTCTCCCGGATCTCCTCCGATCCAATGCACATCCTTAAGGATGCCGGCGTGCGCGCGCGACCAACGTGCGGCTTCTGCAAGAGTGTCCCAATCCTGTGGGGAGAGCAGCCCAGGGGTAATGTACATCTCCTGAAGCTGAGTGCCGCTGCCGAAGTAAGAGTGAACTTCATCGGCAAAGTCTTTCTGCGGATCTGTTTTCAACCCGTCCGCATAACGCGCGTAGATGATTCCATGCAGCATCAACGAATTCAGCGGATAGAGCGGCCCTTTTTTTACGATGTTGCGATAGGTCTCCTGGTCTCGATAAGTAATCCAGCGCTGGCGAGAACTGCCCACACCGGCGAAGCTGTGGTCGTCTCCGCTGCGCCAGATGGAATCCGCATAGAAGACCCAAAAGGGCGATGGAGTCGTACCCGTGGTCAGATTGATGAAGATGCCGGGCTTTGCCTCGCGCAGACGGCCAATCAAGTGGATCGCGGCGTCGAAATCGCTATCAAACGCGCTGCCGGGAAATACGCTGTTGGCATTGCCCGTCCCATCGAACTTAAATTGATTCACCCCGAACCGGCGAATCATATCGAGGCAGGTCTGCTCGAATTTTGCATAATACTTCGGCCCGGAGAGCGCGAAGCCACCCTTGACGATTTCATACCCATGCTCGCGGCCAAAGGCTATCCGCTCCTGTTTTTGTTTGGCGTAACCACCCCAGGGGGAGAGCCAGACGCCAATACCCGCATGGTACTTCCCGGCTGATTGAGAGACTTTTGCAAAGCCGTCGGGAAAGCCCTTATCGAAACTCCACAAGCTGTTGGGGTCGTCCCAGCCATCGTCCATCAGAAAGGAATCGAGACGAACTCCGCGGCGGGTCACCAGTTGGGTTCCGAAAGAGTGAATCCGGTCTAGCACTCCGGCCTCGTCGTATCTGTTCTGATACCCGAGGTCGTACCAGGAGTTGTAGTGAAGGAATGGCTGATAGGGCCGGGGACGCTCGTTTTCGAGATAACGAAGAAATGCGCGGCGCATTTGCCCGCGAGGGGATGCGCCGGCGACCGAAGAGTAAGAGACACTCTGACCCGCGCGCAACGGCAGATCGCGCGCAATAGAGGCGATCACTTCCCCGTTTTCGACGCTGCTTGTGGAGAGCGGATGCTCGAAGCCAAAGAACATGCTTCCGTCTACGATTGGCGAACCCTTAACGGCTCCCTCTACATGCGCGTTCTCATCGGAGAACCCGAGCAGACGCACTTCGGCGATCGGCAGGTCCTGTTTGAGAGCCGTGATTTTGACCTGTTGACGAAAGTAATCCGCTCCCTGGCGTACTATCGCGCACCAGCGCACGCTCACTTCCCCCGCGTTGCCGGCAAATGTCGCGCAGACTTCCTTTCCTTGAAGCCGATCGCCAAGCCGTTGAGCATTTGCGACCGGTTTGAGAATTGGCTGCGCGAAAGGCTGGGACATTGGCAGCGCGGTTGAACGGAGCAGCGATCCATCTTTCATGACCAGGATGAATGCCTCATGAAAATCGAGCCCTCTCCCGCCAGTCCCGTCGCCAATGCGGTTTTGAATATGCAGGCCTCTGAAGCTGCGATCGACACTTCGCACGGTGATCGTTAAATTTGGGGTGGACAGTTGGGAGCTTGCAGAGGGCCTTTGCGCCTGTGCGAGAACTGCGCTGCCCAGCGTGAAACAGGCCGTAAGTCCTGCGACGGCTATAAAGGAGTTTTTGACGGACATAGGATGATGCACCCTCGTTTTCGCTACCCATATACAGTAAAGGCTTAAGCATATTCTCATGGCCAAAATGGATATCAGCATCGCCGGCGAAATCAACCTGGATTTAGTTCTTTACGGCTTGCCTAAAGACATGCGGTTGGACCGAGAGCTGCTCGCGAGCGGCTTTTCCATGACGCTGGGAAGCTCTTCGGCTATCCTGGCGCACAATCTCGCTGCGTTGGGGATACGGACCGGCTTTGTGACCCGCGTGGGGCCGGACGAGATGGGACAAATCGCGGTCGATCGGCTTCTGGCAAGCGGAGTCGATTTGAGCCATATCGTTCGCGCCGAAGATACGCCAACCGGCGTGACCGTGGTGCTGCCACACGGGAGGGAGCGGCACATCCTCACCTATCCCGGGAGCATGCACAAGATGGAGCGGGGAGACCTTGATTTCGACTACCTGTCGTCCGCGCGGCACTTTCATCTTTCCTCGCTCTTCCTGCATCGAGGACTGCAAAGAGACCTGCCACAGCTTTTTCGCGATCTGAAACACACCGGACTCACGGTTTCCCTAGATACAAATGACGATCCTGAGGAAGAGTGGGGCGGAGTGCTCGACCAGTTGCTGGGTTCGATCGACATCCTGTTGCCGAACGAAGAAGAGGCTTGCAGAATGACACATTCCGAAACTCTGGAGCAGGCCTTGGCGATATTGTCCGAGCGTGTGCCGATCATAGCCGTGAAACGCGGCTCGCAGGGATGCCTGGTGCAGCATGGCAAGGAGCGAGTCTGCGCGGAGGCGATAAGAGTCGATCCGCTGGATACGATTGGCGCGGGAGATAGCTTCAATGCAGGCTTTCTCTCCGCCTATCTGCGTGGATGCGATCTCGAGCAAGCCGCCGTCGCCGGGAATATTGCGGGCGCACTCTCTACTTTGCGGCCCGGCGGCACGGAGGCTTTTCGCGATCAGGTGCTGCGCGATGCGTTTCTTGAGCAGCATCACTTTCCGACGATTCCGTCGAGCGCAATAGAGAGCGCGAAGGATCGATCATGAGAGACAAGTTCGTCGAGATGGTATCGGCCAGGGCAACGGTAAGCTTGCCGCTCAGTGAGTTTCAGCCGCGATCCATGCTGGCCACGCCTGTTCATAACGTGGAGAGGCCGCGGTTTCCGGCTATCGATTACCACAACCACCTCGATGCGCAAGATCCGGGCGAGGTGCTGAAGATCATGGACGCCTGTGGTGTGGATCGGGTGGTGAATATCACCATGCAAACAGGGCCAGAGGCTCTGCGCATGATCGATCGCTTTCATTCCGCAGATCCAGCGCGCTTTGCCACCATCGGCTGGATGGACTGGTCGGGGATCGAGCGAGCGGATTTCTTAGCTGTCACTCTGGATCGAATCGAGCATCTGGTGGAAAAAGGAGCAAGGGGAATCAAGTTCTGGAAGGACCTTGGCCTGACCGTAAAGGATTCATCAGGCGAGCTGCTGCGGGTCGATGATGACCGTCTGGCGCCAATTTTCGATAAGGCGGCGGAGCTTGGAATCCCGGTGATGTTTCATACAGCCGATCCGGAGGCTTTTTTTCTGCCGATCGATGCGCAAAATGAGCGGTATGAAGAGCTGGCTGCGCATCCGGAATGGAGCTTTTATGGCGCGGGTTATAGCAAGCAGCAACTTCTCGAGCAGAGAGACCGGGTATTCGCGCGTCATCCGAGAACCACCTTCATAGCCGCCCACGTAGCCGAGAGCGGCGAGAATCTCGAACGGGCGGCGGCCATGCTGGAGGCGCATGCAAATGTTTTGATCGATATCAGCGCGCGGGCTTCGGAATTGGGGCGCCAGCCTTACTCCGCCCGCGATTTCTTTTTGCGCTTTCAAGACCGTATCCTGTTCGGCACGGATTTGCCGCCGGATATCTCGATGTATCGGCTCTACTATCGCTTTCTTGAAACGGCGGACGAATACTTCGAGTATCCGACACACGCTTCGCGGCAAGGCCGATGGAATATCTACGGACTGAAGCTGCCGGATGATGTTCTGCGCAAGGTGTATAGGGAGAATGCTCTGCGCTTGTTGTAATGCGGTTTAGCGACAGCATTGCGAGTTGCCAGGGCTAAAAGCCCATTTCGAGAGTGACGATTTTTTTCGCTGGACTAAAGTCCAGCTTCCCCCTGCTAAAGCAGGGGGCTTCCACCAAAAGCCCGGGGGGAAAGAGTGCGAAAACTGTTCCCCCAGCGGCTAAAGCCGATCGAGTTTTTAAGCAGTTTACGGCGCGACTGAAAGTCGTGCCCTGATACAAGGCCATAGTTTTTCCGCAGCCGGTGAAGGCCTGCCCTTCGAAGGTGCCTTTAAGTTTGGGAGGGTTCAACCGCAGATCTCTCCACTGCGCTTCGCTCTGGTCGAAAATCATCCTGAGGCCATACTGCCAACGGCTGTGGTCTCCCACCCTTGCTACGCAAGGATAGGGCACCCTAGATCTGCCTTGAAGTGGACTAAAACCGACCACCAATCGAGGGTGCCCCATTTCTGGCGCGCTCTTTGCGCCAGATGTGGGAAACCGCAGATCTCTCCACTTCGCTGCGCCCGGTCGAGTGACAAAGTAGGTGTAATTACCAACGAGCCTTCTCACCCGATTTCATCCTCTTGTAAACCGCAGGCCCATGAACACTCCGATCGAGATGACCAATAGTAGAGTTCGGATAAGTAGGCTAGCCTCAGCGAGCCCGGGTTGCTGCACCCTGTCTCGGTCCCCCTGCTAAAGCAAGGGCCTTCCAGCTATTCCGATTGTTTTTTCAGCTCGGCCTGGAAGGCCCGCTCCCGTTCCGCAACGTAGCTTTTGTATCCATCGGGATCAATGAAGGGATTGGGGCCGCCCTGCTTCATTCGGGCATACTTGGCCTGCATTCCGTAGTAGTCCCCGTGCGCGCCTAGAAATACGTCGCACGGCAGCGCTTTCAAGGTGCGGAAGGTGCGCTCGTAATCCTGTGCAATCTGGGGATAGTTGGCGTTGTTCACCAGCTTATAACCCGGATTCACATTCGGGCTGCCCACGATGACCACGTTATAGGTCTTGCCCCGATCGGGCACACTCAAGGTCCATGTGGTGCAGCCCTTGGTGTGTCCGGGGGTGAGGTGCGCGGTCAGCACCACTCCTCCCAGCCTGACCTGGTCGCCATCGTGCAGCACGCGATCGACCTTCGCCGGCGGATACAGGTTGGCCGCGGAGGCGCCGTAATGGAAATCGCTCTTGCCTCCCGACTCAACCACCGGCACATCGCCAGCCATAACCATATATTTCGCGTGCGTCAGTTTCTTAACCAGTGCGCTGCCGGCGCAGTGATCGTTATGCGCATGGCTGATGAGGAGGATTTTTACGTCACTGAAGCGGAAACCCAGCTTCTCGATGCTCGCCTGGATGAGAGGGACATTGCGTTCGAAGCTGCTGTTGATCAGGATGTCGCCTTGGGGAGTGGTGATGAGATAGGATGCAAGTCCCTGGCTTCCCACGTAGTAGACGTTACCGATGACACGGTACGGAGGAAATGGCCTGGTCCAGTCGGGGCTACCCTGGGCGAGGAGACTGCCGGTAAACGCCAGAGTGAGGATCAGCGAACGAAGAAACATGCCGCCAAGGATACTACTTCCCTGCAAAATAAAGGCCGGAGATTGCATTCCGGCCAGCGCTCCTTAGCGTATATCAGATTGAGGCAGCAGCCTGGAGGGGCCAGTGCCCGGGATCACGCTCGGCTTTCGAGAGGTTGTGGAAGCGCACCAGTCGCGCGTCTACAGCATTGCGTACCGTGTCCTCGGTGACCGGGAGCGGCCGAAGAAGTAGCCCAAGACGTTTTCCTAGACTTGTACCGGGCGCTCAATGACATCAGCTCCGACCAGCATCTGACTGCGTGGCTGCGCCGGGTCGCGGTGCATCGCGCAACCGACGCGCTGCGCCGCAGAATCTCGCACCCTCCACGGAGCTGCCGAGTTGGAGGAGTGGATGGCCGACAGCGCCGCCCCGAGGAGGCTCTTTATCCCTGGCCTCGGAGGTCGAGCGGTTGCTGATGACTCTGCCGCAGCAACAGCGCACGGTTGTTCTTCTGCGTTATCAGGAGGACCTGCCGCCCGGGGAGATCGCCGAAACTTTGGGAATGCCGGGAGCAACGGTGAAGAGCCATCTCCAGCGAGCACTGAGGTTGATGCGCGTAAAAGCGAGACCTTGAAAGACCACTTGAAGGCGGCACTCGACGAGCCGGAGTTGACGTCTCTGCTGCGCAAGAATCTGGGACCCGAGTGGCAGCCATTCATCAATGAACACAATCGACTGGAGGGGAGCCGGTCTGTTATCTTCGTGCGGCCACAAGGCAATGGCCTGCACATGCTGATCGCCGACTACGAGCATGGCGAACTGGACTTGGTGCGGATGGAATTGAACGGCGACGCATTGGCGAAATGGATGAACCATCCGCAGGACCAGCAGGCCGTCTCCGGTTCACCTTTGCCCTGAAATAGGACGAAGCGGGCGCCCCACAGACATTTCCGGCAACAGCAGAATCCCAGCTCCCAAAATCGAGACCTGGGGCACCCGCCGTATGTTTGGGATTCCGTACTTTTGTCAACGACTCAATGACCGACCGGCATGGGTGTGGCTGCGCTATTCCCAAATCCGATCTCCATGACTGTGTTTTTGGGGAAGGCAAGATTGTGCCCCCGTCCGATGAAGGTCGAGTATATGGCCCGGCCGCCACCGTAGGCACTCATCAGGATACCGATAGTGTGGGAGCGGACGATCAGGCCCACCGTGATTCCGATGAGTTTGAAGGCAGTGGCGCCACCGGAGACGGGACCCGCCAGCCCTACATCCCTCTTGCCTCCGCTTCCGATCCAGGCGAGCCCCACGGAGACGCCGGTCGAAAGATACATGGTTTTGGGCGATGCCGCTTGAACGCCTCCTTCTGTGTCGAGCCGGGCATTGTTCGCGGCACCCGCCTGGATGCCCTGGATGGTCGTCTCTACCCTTCGGGCCGTTCCGCTGGGAAGGACCAACTCGTGAAATGCGATGCGAAGCTGCCCATTATGATGAAAGTGACGGGCGGGTTGCACCTGGAGCACGGAGCCTTTCAGCCGGCTTCCCTGGGGGAGAATTAACTGCTTTCCATCCAGCAGCGGTTGCGAGAGCAAGGCCTCCACATCGGAGCCCTTGCGGCTGGTCGCAGAATCGAGTGGGGTGATCAGCAGAGCGTGGGCCAAACTGCCCGGCGGAGGCGTTGTGCCGACGGCGGACAAAGCCTTCTCCGTCAGTGTCTCGCTCCCGAATTCAAGAGGTTCCCGCAATTCGGCGAAATAGAGCGTGCCGGCATTGATATATTGGGGACGAACGGGAAGCTGAGCGAACCCCAATCTCATCAGGCGATGGAACTTGCCGGGTTGCTTGATCTGCTGCATCGCGTTCTGCCACTCCTGTTTGGCCGCTTGCATTTTTTGAGCGGCCGCGTCCTGGACAGGCTTGTTTTTCTGATGTTCGCCCGCGCTGAGGAGCCGGATGACCTGTCCCGAATCCGGGTGTGACCACGGTGTGGAGCGGAATATGCTTGCCGTCGGGGAGGACGAGATCGTCAAAATCTACTTGAATGTGACGAGTAGGAGTGAAGTCGGTGTTGAGGATAGCAAGCGTCCGTTGCTTACCCGGAATGGGATCGATCTTGGCTATATGGCCCGTCACCTCTGTGCCGGCGGGGATGACAAGGCGGTCGAATGCATAAACCGGCTGCACCAACCGGCCTCGGAGAGCTTGCCCTGCCTTTTTGACGCGGACCTCTTTTTGCAGCGCAATCTGGAGCGGCGTACCCCTGGGTACTGTCAGAGCGATGGTCTCGGAGCCGACCGCACTCGCAGGGGCAGAGGAGGCGTTCTGTGCGCAGGCCCCGCCCAGGCACACGAAGAATGACAACAGAGTTCCGAGCGTCTCGTGTAATCTCATACAGCTATGCAGCGTTTCACTGTTCTATTTCTCTCCGGACTACCCCCCACTTGGGGTAGTTTGCTAATTGCGCCTATGACCGCTTCATTTCGGGCGCTGCCTGGGGGCCAGTGAAAAGAGCTCGATAGCTTCGCGAGTCTGGGCGCCCGCGTGCATGCCGATTAGTAGAATACGTCTCTATTACTGCGCGATATATTCGCCTACCGTGCCGACGGTGGATCCTTGCGGGGGAACGAGAACGAAATAGCGCCGTAATTGTTGGGAGAGAAGTCCGTTTTTCCCTCCAGGTCCGGATGAGACTTTCCCCAGCAGATGGTAGTGATCGGGATCCTGCTGCCGGTAAACATAGATCAGACCGTCCGCCCCACAGGGCGCGTAGAGGCGCTTGCTTGCAGGGTCAAAAGCCAGGTCGTCGACGCCCTTGCCGATATCCAGCGACTGCAGCTCTTTGCCTGTCCGGGTGTCAAAGACGACGATTGCGCCGCTGCGGCAGGCCACGAAAAGCCTGTGGTTGGCTTCGTCGAAGGCGATGGAGACGTTGCGCTTACCCAACGTGACCGGCCAGCTCGCCAGCAAGGTGCGCGTCTTGCGGTCTACAACGGCAACCTGGTTCTTGGCAGCATTGTTCACATACATTTTGCCGCTCGATCTCTCCAACGCCATGGCCTCCAGCGTTTCACCGTCGATCTTGATATCCGCGACCTTCTCGCCTTTTGTCGTATCCACTACGCTGAGCATGGAAAAGCTCTCATGCGCATCGCCGCCGCCGTTGTCGATGTACAGGAAATGGGTAACCGGATCGTAGCCGATCGAGTCGGCGTCAACTTTCAAGGGAACAGTCTTCAGCAGCTTGTAGGTTTTGCCGTCGTAGATTTTAAGTGCGCCGGCGCCTCCATCGGTAATGTAAATGCGGTCGAGATCTTCCCGGACGAAAATGGCATGCGGGATCTCGATACCCTGGATGGCGCGGAGAAATTTGCCGCTGCCCAGATCGAAGACCAGAACCTGATGAGCGCTCTCGGCGGCAGCGAAGAGCCGGCGACCGCGAAGGTCGATGCCGAGGTGGTCGAACTTGCCCTGAACAGAAGACGGCATGTCAAATTTTCTAACCTGTTTGAGAGGCGCCGCTGACTGCGCCTGAGCCCCTGCCCCGATTCCTGCGAATAAAAAGACGGTTACCGCGGCCGACAACAACCTGGACATTTCTCCCCCGACATATCGAGAATATCTTAAATCAATAAGAGTATAATTTTAGAAGCTATCTTAAACGAATAAGAGTAATTTCAAGCCGGCAGCGCTTTGGCTCCGGGCGCAATCACTAAAGCGCGTACCTGCGGCGGGTGAATCTCCACACCACGGCGGGTGGAATGTTCATCCAAACGCGGCCCAAGCGTTCGGCATGCAATCCGAGCCGGGCGGTTGGAAAAGGGCAATTGGCAGCATAAGTAAACTGGATCAGTTGGCCATCCGCAGCCAGAGCCTTCATCATTCCGCGCACGATTGCGATCCGATTGTCGCCATTCAAATTGAGCACGGGCAGACTGGAAATGACGGTCTGGACATGGGATATGCCTTCCTCGGAAAGGATGGCTCCGGAATCCTCCGCATCGGCGCAGCGAACCCGGATGTCGGGAAATCGCTTGCGCAGGTGGGCGGCAAGCGAGGGATCGCGTTCAATCACGAATAATCGGCTGGCGGGAAAGCCGCTGTTGAGCAGGGCCTCCGTAATCGATCCGGTGCCCGCTCCTACTTCGAGCACATAAGAACTCTCCCACCCAACCTGGGATGCGATCAGCCGGGAAAGTTGAGGAGAACTGGGAACAAGAGCTCCCACGGTTGAGGGACTCTTGAGCAGAGACAGGATGAACAGGAGAACACCCTTAGCGCCTGTAGCAAGTTCATGCGATTCCACAACTCATTGTAACTGCACGATTGAAGTTCAGGTTCATAGCGTAACGCGTGCCCGCGGAAGTGGTGCCACCAGAGCTGGTGTTCGCCGCGAGCGATAATGTGGCCATGAAAGAGAGTGGGAGAACGGAGCGGGGGGAGACGCCAGAGCACGCTTGGATGCGCGCAGCCCTGGAACAGGCTCGCGACGCGGCAGACGCAGGCGAGGTTCCTATCGGGGCCATAGTCGTCTATCAGGAAACTGCTGCGGGACGCGGCCAAAATCGCGTGCTGCGGGATACCGATCCAACCGCGCATGCCGAGATCGTCGCCCTGCGCGCGGCGGCGCGTGAGCTAGGCAACTACCGGCTGACTGAATGCAGCCTCTATGTGACGCTTGAACCCTGCGCCATGTGCGCCGGAGCGATGATTCATGCCCGCCTGGGCCGGCTGATCTATGCCGCTCCCGATCCCAAAGCAGGCGCGGTCCACTCCGTGCTCCAGGTCCTTAACCATCCCCAGCTCAACCATCAAATGCGGGTCACCAACGGTATTTTGGCAGAAGAAAGCGCGGAGTTGCTGCGCTGCTTTTTTCGTCAACGGCGCTAGTTGCAGAGCGTCAGCGTTACGGGAAAAATTTGATTCAATCACGCGCCTTAGCTCTGCAATCGGAAACCCCAGGGCTAAACCGAAAACAGTTCCCTCAGCGGCTAAAGCCGGTCGAGTCTTCAACGTTTACGGCACGACTAAAAGTCGTGCCCTGATACAAAGCGAGGATTTTTCGGCAGCCTGCAAAGTCGTGCCCCGGTACAAAGCCAACGTTTTTCCGTTCGACGGAAGTCCAGCTTCCCCCCGCTGCGTCCGGTGCGGAGACCCACGTCCGAAAATCCGGACGTGGGGCACCCGGCGTTGTAGCGACTCTAGAATCCATGGTCCAGCTAGACCTTCGTTCCGGGATCGGCCAATATGGTTCGCGCATCCGCCTCGTCCTGCGGGCTCACTTGGAGCTTCAATCCTCCCAGGCCGGTCCCATAGAGCATGGCCGTGTTCTCTCCGACCAGGAAGCTGGGAATTCCAGCCGAGTCCAGGCGGCTTTTGGCTAGCTCCGCTTGCATCGTTTCGCCATATTGCCCAACCGTGACCAGTTCAGTCTCCTCCGCCATTGCAGCCCCTCCTTCACGCGCGCAACAACATTCCAACAAGATTCTAAGTCTAGAATAAAGAGTTCCCGCCGAGGAGGCTTTCGTTGATAGCACGTTACACGCGCCCAGCCATGGGCCGCATCTGGAGTGATGAGAGCAAATACCGTGCCTGGCTGGCGGTGGAAATAGCTGCCTCCGAGACTCTCGCCGAAGCTGGCATCGTACCCCAGGAAGCGGCCCGGGCCATCCGCGAGCGCGGAGGCTTTGACCTGGCTCGCATTGAAGCCATTGAAGCCGAGGTCAAGCACGACGTCATCGCCTTTACCACTGCGGTCGCGGAGAAAATCGGGCCGGAGTCGCGCTGGCTGCATTACGGGCTCACATCCACCGATGTGGTCGATACCGCCCAGGCATTGCAGGTTAAGGACGCCTCCCGGCTAATCCGTGAGGGAATCGTAGCGCTAGCCGGGATTCTCAAACAGCGTGCTCTCGAATTCAAGCACACGCCCATGATCGGGCGCACCCACGGAATGCATGCCGAGCCCACAACCTTCGGCCTTAAGCTGCTCAACTGGTATGCGGAGGTGGAGCGCAACCTGGCTCGCTTCGACAGTGCAGCGGAGGAGATGCGGGTGGGCAAGTTATCCGGAGCCGTGGGAACCTTCGGGCACCTGCAACCGGAGCACGAGGAGCGCATCTGCCAAAAGCTGGGGCTTGCGCCTGCCCCGGTGGCCACTCAGGTGATCCAGCGCGACCGCCACGCCAATTACATCGCCACGCTTGCGGTTCTTGCTTCCACGCTGGACAAAATCGCCGTCGAAATCCGCCACTTGCAGCGCACCGAAGTGCGGGAAGCGGAAGAGTTCTTCTCGGAAAAACAAAAAGGCTCGTCAGCCATGCCCCACAAGCGCAATCCCATCACCTCGGAGCAGATCAGCGGCCTGGCGCGGGTGATGCGCTCCAATGCACAAGCGGCGCTTGAAAATGTAGCTCTCTGGCACGAGCGCGACATCTCACATTCGTCAGTCGAGCGCGTCATCTTTCCCGATTCCACTATTCTTGCCGACTACCTGCTGGCCAAGACTGCTTCCCTTATTGAGAAGCTGCTGGTCTATCCCGAGCGTATGCTCAAGAACCTGGAGAGTACGGGAGGGCTTATTTTCTCGGGACAGCTTCTGCTCGATCTGGCAGAAGCCGGCATGTCGCGAGAAGAAGCGTATCGCCTGGTGCAGTCGCACGCCATGCACGCGTGGAAGGAAGATCTCCCGTTTCGCGAATTGATAGGGAAGGACAGTGAGGTCAGGAAGCGTCTCCCTGAGGAGAAGCTTAGGAAGAGCTTCGACCTGGAGCGGCAATTGGCCAATGTCGGTGCTATCTTTGACCGGGTTTTCGGGGACCGGGTTTTGGGAGCACACAAAAGGGGCTCGGCATGAGCGGCCAATCCAATGCGGGGAGCAATCTCACGGTTGCATTTACCGGAGCCAGCGGCGCGGTTTTTGGCCAGCGCCTGCTGGCAGTGTTGGATGGAGACGAACGGGTCGCCCAAGTCAACTTCATCGCCTCGGAAAGTTCCTTACGCGTGATGGCGGAAGAGCTGCATTTCAGCGGGCGCAGCGGCCTGGTGGAAAAACTGCTAGGCAGGCCCTCTTCCAAGATCCGCCAGCTTGCGGAAAACGATATCGGAGCATGTGTGGCCAGCGGCAGTTATCCGCTGGATGGAATGATCATCCTGCCCTGCAGCATGGGCGCCTTGGCCGGCATCGCCAACGGACTGGCGTCCAACCTGATTGAGCGTGCCGCCGATGTCAGTCTGAAGGAAGGCCGCCCGCTCATCCTCTGCATTCGAGAGACGCCGTTCAACAAGATTCATCTGCGGAATATGACCCTGGCGGCGGAGGCCGGCGCGGTGATCTTCCCAGTGATTCCTGCCTTCTACAATCTGCCGATGAATGCCGCTGAGATGGCGGAACAGTTCGTCGCCAGGGTTCTGACGCGGGTTGGATTGCCGCAACCCGGCGCCTATGTCTGGAAGGGCGGCGCCGGCAGTTAGGTAATTGCAGTGCAGGTGTAGAGCGACAAGCGCACGCGAATAGATTCGCGGAATCCCACGTCCGAGAATCCGGACGTGAAGCACCCAAGATTGGTGCAAAGGGGAAGGCTCCAAAACAGGTCTCAAATGCCTGCCGCCATGCGGAATGCTTTCTCTATGACCGCTACGGTAAACGGCTCCAGCTCATACGCTCCATGTGAAGTTAGTTGCTCCCGCTCTACCCAGTGCGCCTCTTCCGCGTCGCTGGCGCAGCAGATAGTTCCTCCAGTGACTGTACAAAGGAAGTCAACCAGAACGTAGTGGTAGCGGATTCGTCCGCTGGGCTCGTCTCTTGTGATCCGGTCGAAGACTTCGACTATCGCGGCAGGACGAACGTGCAGGCCTGACTCCTCAAGCACTTCCCGGATCACCCCCTGCTCCAATGTTTCGCCCAGTTCCAGTGCTCCGCCGGGCAAGGACCAGCGGCCCTTCAGCGGCTCGTGACCGCGACGAACCAACAGCGTCTTGCCGGCAGCGATAACCACTGCTCCGACACCCACGATAGGCGCCTGGGGAAACTCTCGCGGCACTCTTCCCGTTCCTCATTCAAGAAAATCTGATGGGCTTGCCATATTCTTCCGCGAATACGGTGCGCGCCATAGCAAAGCGCCCGCCGTTGAAATTATCCGGGCCCTTCCGCCGCCCGATGGCTAACAATGCCACCACGGAATAGCTCAGCGGCAGCTTCAATATCTCGCTTACCTTCGCCGGCTCGTAGCCTTCCATGGGCGCGGTGTCATAGCCCATGACCTCGGCCATCAACAACATGTGCGTAAAAGCAAGCATCACCTGGCGATTGAGCCATACGGGGAGATTGGGATGATTGGAGAGAAAATTGGGGATGGCGATTTTGGCCTGCTCGGCGTAATTTTCCGGCATGCCGCCTTCGCGGCCCAGCCGCAGCATCTCCTCCACATCTCCATGTCGCCATCCATCGGCATCTCCACAGGCGACGATCATCACCGAAGCTTCTTCGACCTTGGCTTGGTTGAAACAGGCCGAACGCAGCCTTCTTTTTTGGTCAGGACTGCGCACCACGATAAAGCGCCAAGGCTGCAGGTTATAGCCGCTAGGAGCGTGCAACCCGGCAAGCAGGATCGTCTCAAGATCGGCATCCGGAATGGGAACCCCATCAAAACTAGGCGTCGCCCGTCGCTCCGCGATTGCCTGGGATAACGGCTTCTCCATCGGTCAACCTTTCAGGACAGACTACTCTAGTGGATCTCGCTCATAGGTAATTCAATCCCGAAGGGGCGCTGGCCTGGAGCGTCGGCAAAGACCCATAGTCCGTGGAAGGCATCCCGCAATTCGGGATGTTGGGTCAACAGAGCCTTCATCAAATCCAAATTGCGGCTGCGGGTAGCTACCGGGTCGGTGGTATCGGCCGCGGCATAATGAATCACCAGATCCAGTCCTCCCAACGAATCGTCAGTATGGATATCGTCGATTGAAAACGACTGCCCGTTGGCGGCCAGCGTCATTGGCTTGCCTCCCGGTAAGCCCTGCGCGTTGACACCCGCTTGTTCTTTCAACAGCTTCTCCAAATTTGGCGTGCTTAGAAAGTCAACGGGGGAAGCCAGATTGACGGCGATCTGGTAGTAGAAGTGGGCATTCCAATCCTGTGCTTTTTGAGCGAAGGCGCGCGCCCTGGTCCAATACCATAGGCTATCGTGGCCGGCCACCGATAATGGTCTGTCGAAAAATCCCGCCAGCTGCCAGCTTCCATTCTTCACCAGCAAGAGCGCCATCTGTTGCGGCTGGGCAACCCCAGTGCCGTGAACCAGCGCCAACCCGTAGTGACCCGGCGGCAAGCCTGGTATGGCGATCTGCTCATGCAGATTGGAATTGGGGCTATCGCAAAAGAATTGCGTCTGATCCTGCGTGGCTTTCAAATCGGAAGCGTCCAGGTCATAGAGTGCGTCTATGGTGATAGCGGCTCCGGAAAGCAGCGGCGCTATGCGCTCGATGGTATTGGCGATGGGGTCGAATTGGGCAGCTACGCTGGGCTCGGTAAGAGAACGAACGGAGGCGGTATTCCCGCTCTGAATGGCTAACGCAATTTTCCTCGCGGACTGGAGAAGGTCATTACGCTGGTCATCCGCCATCTGACCCTGCATCGTACAGGTGATGGCGAGGACCCTTACCGGCGCAAGCACGGCGAGCAGGGTAAAGACTATGAGAGCCGGATATGAGCGATGCGACAGAGGCATGAAAGGGAGACCTTGGCAATCTTTCTTCAGCAATACAAGCAACGGGAGAAACAGAAATCCAGCCTGCCTGTGAACTCGCATTCCCGTACGGCCACTGCTAGTCTAGTACAGAGGGATGGGAAACGTACCGGGGGGCGGGGGTTTTGGCCCGGGCCGAAGAATCCATGCTTCATCCAAAGCTCGGGTGGAATACCAAAGATTGCCGCTGTACCGGACCCTAGCAAATGACGATGCTTGACCTCAGATACGTCCCGAGAGCGAGAACGATAGCAGGGTTGGCGCTGCTCCTGCTGCCAAGCCCGGCTACGCACCTGATCCGCGGCCTTACGCCTCGTTTGGAGGCGCAAGCCTCGGAGCGCATGAGGCGGTTCCCCGAGGTGCCGGAATCCACGGCTCCCCCGGCGCAGGCAAATCCTCAACCCCAGTCAAAGCCGAATCCGCAGGTTCCTGCCGCGCCTTCGGCATCCCCCGCGCTTCAACTCTCGGCTACGCCTCCGGCCCCGGCGCTGCCGCCGTCGCTGCTGCAGCAACCGGCAAAACCAGCTCAAATCCTGTTCAGCGCGGGCCGGCTCACTATCAATGCCGATAATGCCAGCCTGGGCGAGATTCTAAACACGCTGGCAACGCAAAGCGGGATGAAAATTCAAGGTTTGGGGGCGGATGAACGCGTCTTCGGAAGCTTCGGGCCGGGGAGTCCGAAGGACGTACTCTCCGATCTGCTCAATGGAACTCCATACAATATTTTGATGGTAGGCGACTTGAGCAACGGCGCTCCAGACAAGCTCATCCTCGCGCACACAACCCAGACCACAACTTCATCCAATCCGGCCCAGGCGCAAGCTACGCCGCCCCCGGCCGATGAGGACGACGCGGATGCAAGCGATCAGCCCCGGCCAGAACCCAGAGAGCAAATTCCGCCCGGTGTTACGCGCGGAGGAGCAAGCAGCGCAACAGCAACACCGCCGCAAACGCCAAAGACTCCGCAGCAATTGTTCCAGGAATTGCTGGCCATGCGCCAGCAGCAACAACAGCAACAAGATCAGCAATCAAAGTGAGTTTTGCAGTGGACCGTTCGCGCTGCGATTGAAACTGTCCCTCAGCGGCTAAGGCCGATCGAGTTTTCAAGCAGTTGCGGCAGTCAAAGATAGAATCCCCGACCTACCAGTCGTGCCCTTCCGCATGCTGTAAAGCCGAATTACTTTTCGATTGCGTACGTACGACCTTCGCAGGCTGCGGAAAAACTCCGTAAAAAAGCTTTCGTGGAAGCCCTGCTTTAGCTCTGGAATTCCCGGTGCCAGCGCTAAAGCGCATCATGACAGGAGTCGGATTTCCCGGAGCGCTGAAGCGCTGCTACCCCCGCATGAATGCGGGGGGCTTCCACCGAGAGAGTACGCTTTCGAGTTTTTGCGCCGCGAAACTGAAAAGGGAAATCAGGAGCTTAGGGTCGAGGCGACTCGTGCATCGCTTCTTTCAGGCTGAACCGACCGTGCACGGGTGCGCAGCATAGCGAAAATTCCCTTACAGCTGGCATAACCCAACATCACACCGAAGGCCAGGGCGGCAAGCGCCGCGCAAACCAACATCACCATATTGACTTCATCTTGCATCTCGGCCTTCAATTTCCGGGCCCGCCTACTCGCTACGCGCCCCGCTCAACTTATGTGATTGTGACAGAACAGACCCCGCGTTGACCCTTGTTTCTATTGCCGAATAAGATACCTAAAGTACTCTTCTTCAAAATCGAAGTGTGTAGCCGTGCCCAGCCCTCGATTGTCGAGGCTGCGTAGCATTCCCCAAACGTTCTTCATGAGTCCCGATGCCGATCACCCATATCACCGTGCGTGGAGCGCGCCAACACAATCTGCGTGACATCAGTGTCCAGATTCCGCGCGGCGCCCTTACCGTAGTCACTGGCCTCTCCGGCTCGGGCAAGTCCTCGCTTGCTTTCGACACCATCTATGCGGAAGGACAGCGCCGCTATGTTGAGACGCTTTCTGCTTATGCGCGCCAGTTCCTTGACCAGATCGAGCGTCCGGACGTCGATTCGATAGAAGGCTTGAGTCCTGCCATTTCGATCGAACAAAGAACGACGACGCGCAACCCTCGATCGACGATCGGCACCATCACCGAGATTTATGACTACTTGCGCCTGCTCTACGCGCTGGTGGGTGTTCCGCACTGCCCACAATGCGGTAAGCCCATCTCCCGGCAATCCCCGGAGCAAATTGTCGAACGCATTCTCTCGCTCGCAGCCGGAGAGCGCGTTACCATCTACGCGCCGGTTGTGCGCGGCCGCAAAGGCGAATTTCGCGAACTGCTGGACTCTCTCGACCAACAGGGCTTCCGCGCCCGCATCGACGGTGAACTGCGCGATCTGGCTGATTCCATTCATCTGGCAAGGCGCAAGAATCACACTATCGAAGCCGTGATTGACCGCGTGATTCTGAAACCGGGGGTGGAGAAGCGGTTGGAAGCTTCAGTAGCCAAATCGGTACAGATGACCAACGGTCTGGTCCTCATCGGAGTTTCCGGCGGAGAGGAGCAGCTTTACTCCTCCTCCATGGCGTGCCCCGATTGCGGCCTCGATATTCCCAAGTTGGAGCCACGGAGCTTTTCATTCAATAGCACTTATGGCGCATGCCCCGAATGCCACGGATTGGGGAGCTTGTATGACTTCGATCCCGCCAAGGTGATAGGCGATTGGTCCAAGCCGTTGCTCGAGGGCGGACTAGGCCCGGGATCGAGTTCGAAATATCTGACGCGGCTGCTGGAGCTGGCCGCGCAACGCTACAAAATCGATCTAAGCAAACCGTTCGAGCAGCTCACCGCCCGACAGCAGAAATTGCTGCTCCACGGTCCAAGCCCCCAGGAGGCTCCACGTACCGGGTTTCACGGGATTCTTGCCTTTTTGCGCAGCTCGCTCGAAGAATCGAAGTCGGAGAGCTACCGTGAGTGGATGCTGAGCTACATGTCTGCCGTTACCTGCCCAGCCTGCCGGGGCCAGCGGCTGCGGCCGGAATCACTGGCGGTCAAAGTTGCTTCCTTATCCATCGCCGATTTCACCGCACTCCCCTTGAGCCGTGCGTTGGAGACGGCGCGCGGCATTCAGTTCTCTTCCCGCGAGGCGTTGATTGCTGAACGGCTGCGGCAGGAAATCGTCGAACGCCTCGATTTTCTTAACGCTGTCGGGCTGGGTTATCTCTCCTTGGACCGAAGCGCCGCCACACTCTCGGGTGGGGAGGGCCAGCGCATTCGCCTGGCCACGCAGATCGGCTCGCGTCTGCGCGGAGTGCTCTACGTGCTCGATGAGCCCTCGATCGGATTGCACCAGCGAGACAACCAGCGCCTGCTGCAGGCGTTGGAACGCCTCCGCGATCTGGGCAACACGGTGCTGGTAGTGGAACACGATGAAGAAACCATCCGGCATGCTGACTACGTGGTGGATTTGGGACCCGGAGCCGGTAAGCTGGGGGGCGAGGTGGTCGCGACGGGAACCCCGCTCGAAATCATGGAATCGGAGGCGTCACTGACCGGGCGCTATCTTTCCGGCAAGCTCGTCATCGGCTTTCGCGACTCGCCACGAACGCTGAGCGGGGAGTGGATTACCATCGAGGGCGCCCGCGGGCACAACCTCAAGAACATTCAAGCCCGCTTTCCATTGGGCGCGATGACCGTGGTCACGGGGGTTTCCGGTTCGGGCAAAAGCACGCTCATCAATGACACTCTCTATCCGGCGCTAGCGAAGGAGTTGTACCGCTCGCGGGAGGAGCCTCGTCCGTACACTGCCATCCAGGGCTTCGACAAGATCGATAAGGTGGTTCGCATCGATCAGTCGCCTATCGGCCGCACTCCGCGCTCCAACCCGGCGACCTACACCGGCGTGCTCACCGCTATTCGCGAGCTGTTCGCCATGCTGCCCGAATCGCGCGAGCGGGGCTACAAACCAGGCCGCTTCTCCTTCAACGTGGCCGGAGGGCGCTGCGAAGCCTGCCAGGGCGAGGGTCAGCGTCGCATAGAGATGAATTTTCTGCCCGATGTGTACGTGCTGTGCGAAGTGTGCAATGGCCGGCGGTATAACCAGGAGACGCTGGCGGCCAAATTCAACGGCTATTCCATCGCCGACATCCTCAACCTGGCCATCGAAGACGCGCTGCCGGTGCTGGCCGATATTCCTCAGGTCCGGCAAAAACTGGAAACCCTGCTTGATGTAGGGCTGGGCTACATCCATCTTGGGCAGGCGGCGACGACGCTTTCCGGGGGCGAGGCTCAGCGGATGAAGCTGGCGCGCGAACTCTCCAAGCGGCAAACCGGGCGTACGCTCTACCTGCTCGATGAACCCACTACGGGCCTTCATTTCGAGGACGTGCGCAAGTTGCTGGAGGTGCTCGACCGTCTGACCAACCTGGGGAACACGGTCATCATCATCGAGCACAATCTGGACGTGATCCGAAATGCCGATTGGATACTCGACCTCGGTCCGGAGGGGGGAGAGGGAGGGGGAGAAGTCGTCGCCGAGGGTACTCCATCTCAAGTGGCTGCTACACTGGGCTCACATACCGGGGAATTCCTCCGCCGCTATTATCCGCGAAGTGAATTGAAGCCGTTCGCCAGCGTTGCCCAGGAGGCAATCGCTCATAACGGCAATGTTGCTAACCGGCGCGCCGCTAAGAATGCCCGCCGGCCGGAAACCGCCGCTTCGCGGGCCCGCGGATAGAACATTCCTGTTGAATTTTCTGCATGCCGATGGAACCGGAAATTCCGCCTACCCAATCCGCCCCGCACACCGGGCCCGAGAGACCGTGGGATGAGATTGCCCAACCTGCGCCTCCGCAAACTATGGCACCCCTCGAACCACTCACCCCGGTCAGGAAGTTGCCGCCGCGGTTAGATTTGCAGCACTTGGCGTTGCGCCCGCAGCCGTCAGCCAAGCCACGCCCGATTCCGAACATCGCCCACACGCTGCTCTTTCTCATCATCGCAGGGGGAACACTCTTCATCACTGAAATCGCGGGATTCGCTGTCGCCATGGGCATGCATTTATTCGGGCGGGAAACTGCCCAGGAGTTGCTTCGCGACCCGCGCTTGCTTATTCCCACGATGGCGGTGAGCTACTTGCTTGCCGGATGTCTCGCCTGGGCCATCTTCGCCAACCTGTGGAAGCAGCCTTTCGCTTTCGGTGTCCACTGGGATTCGCCCATGGTCCGCCGTCGCCTCTACGTGTTTTTGGGCATGGGCATCCTGCTCAGCGTCGCCGTTCAGCTTCTGTCAAATTTCCTACCCATTCCAAAGGCTCTGCCGATAGACGATTTCTTTCGTACACGGGCCGATATCTGGCTAGTCGCCGCCTTCGGCACATTCGTGGCCCCCGCATTTGAAGAACTGGCCTTCCGCGGCTTCCTGTTCCCTTCTCTGGCTTCCGCGTGGGATTGGGTGACCCACAGTGGCCGCCGCTACTCGCGGGACAGCTCCGTTCCGGCTGAGAGTAACGTGACTGGCGTCACGGAGAGCGTTAGCGGTGGGGAACCCGCTCAGGGCCGGGATTGGTCAAGCTTCGGCAACGATCCGATGCTTCGGAATGGAGACCCGAACTGGAGCGCGAGTGCGGTGGTTTTCTCGTCCACCATCACCAGCATCGGTTTTGCATTGCTGCACGCCGATCAACTCGCGCACTCCTGGGCTCCTCTGCTGGTGCTCTTCGCGGTCAGCCTGGTGCTCTGCCTGGTGCGCTTGCGCGCTCATTCCCTTGCCGCAAGCACACTGGTCCATGCTGCTTACAATGGAACCATTTTCGTGCTCATCTTCTTCGCCACGGACGGCTTCCGCCATTTGGACAAGATCAGCCAGTAGAGAAGAACAAAGTGGTACTAACCTGGTGTGGTGAGTCAGAACTTTGCAGCATGGTTCAAAGGCCGGGGGTGCAGTGTAGATCGCTGAAACCGCAGATCTCTCCACTCCGCTTCTCACCCCAGCAAGCTTAGCTTGCCGGGGACCCCAGTTTCGCTCCGGTCGAGATGACAAAATTGTCGGTTTGATCGCGATGCTAAGGTATTTACCACGACCAAGCCAACTTTTTATGATTTGGGGATTATCTAAAATGACTGTTGCCCATCGCGACGCACTGCTCAACATGCTGGCGCGTACTTCGTTTCGCCTAGGCAAGTTTCAACTCTCCTCCGGGGGAACCAGCGACTATTACGTTGATTGCCGCACCACGACTCTTACCGGCGAAGGCGGCAGAATCACCGGCCTGGCTATTTTCGATTTGATCCGCGAGCGCCGTTTGCAACCGCGCGCGGTTGGCGGCCTCACGCTGGGAGCCGATCCCATCGTATGCAACGTGGCCGCGGCCAGCGCATGGCACGCGCTCGAATCTCCCGGCTCGCCGGTAATCGACGGCTTTCTGGTGAGGAAGGCGGAGAAGTCTCACGGCACCGGGCGCCGCATTGAAGGCTTCTCCCAGCCGGGCGCTCCGGTCATCGTGGTCGACGATGTGTGCACCACAGGAGCTTCAACCGTTACCGCCATCGAGGCCGCACGGGAAGCCGGGATGCAAGTCATTGGCGTGATCTGCCTGGTGGAACGGGAAGAGGCCAAGGGGCGTCCGGCAGTCGAAGCAGCAGCTCAGGATGCGCCATTCTACCGGCTGTTCAGCGCTGATGAAGTCCGCGCCGAGCATGTCAAACATCTCGCCTTATAGCTCCCGAAGAGATGACGGCCCGAGGAGATTTGTAGTATCCCCACTCTTCGCACGGAACAGCGTTGTGCGAAGGATGGGGCACCCTCGACTCGTGGTCATTTTTAGATTGATGCTATCTCGCGTCGAGCGTGAAGGTGTCCTTCACTTCCACGTGCATCCGGGATCCATAGGGATTCACGACGCGGTACATTTTCGCGGCCGCGTGCTTTCCCTCAAGCGTGATAAGGACATAATTGAAGTTGGGATCGGTGTGCTGGCGATAGAGATCCTGATCGCCGCGAATGAAGATGGGATAGGGCCGGGCGCCGCCTCCTCCGGTGATTACATGGGTGATGCCATTGATTTCGAAACGCTCATAGTTATGAATGTGTCCATTGAAGATGACGAATTTAGCATGCGATTTGGCCGCCTGGGATTCAATGTATTGGCGCAACTCCACGCCGCCCGGGCCGGGAATTCCTATCATGAACGCGGTTTGCAGATCGGCCATCAGCGGCACGTGAAATAGGAAGAAGACAAAGTCGACCGAATCCGGCAGGTGGGCGAGTTGCGTCTCCAGCCACACGCGTTGCGGCCAACCCGGATTCAAGAAGTTCGAGCTGTCGAGCGTAATCAAATAGATATTGCCCAAGCGCACCGAATACCATGACGAATTCCCAATCTGGGGATAAGCCTGAAAGTAGTTGATCAAGCCGAGCTTGCGGTCGGGAATGACCTCGTGATTGCCGATGGCCGGGTAAATGCGCAGATGTTGGTTGCGCCAGGCCGCGGTTTCCCGCTCATAGACCTTCCAGTCGGCAGGGTCGGAACCATGAAAAGGCATGTCTCCGGTAAGCAGCAAGAGATCGGGCTTCTCTTCGGCTACCTTTTGGGCCAGCCATTTGCGAACGCCGGGGGCTGTATCGGTGGTATTGCGTGGATTGGTGAAGCGCATGTCGCCGTAAACGACAATGCGCAAAGGGCGGCCAACGGGAAGGCCGGAAACAGTAAAAGTGGGCCCTCCGGCATCGTTCGAGGCTGCGGCGGTCTCGGCGGGTGCTTGCGGGGGCGTCTGGTTTGGCGCCGCAGGAGTGGCAAGCACCGCGGCCAGCAAAACGATTGCAAAAGAGCGTAAGTCAACGGTCATCGCTCCGCTGACTATATCGCAGGGGCCCGATCCAGCGCCTCGAATCCCCCGCCCACGAAGTGCACGATCTCCAACTTGCCGTCGTTCATCAGCGGGGTGGCGCCCCAGTCGCCTCGGGGGACGATCGCTCCGTTATACTCCACAGCTATGCGATCACCCTTCAGTCCCAGGCTGGCAATCAGCTCTTCGAGAGTGCAGCCCGGGTTCAATTGGGCAAACTCACGCGGTTGACCATTAATAACCATTTGCATGCCCGCAGAGTATCAGGGACCGCCGCTTATAACGAAACGCCAGATACTTGACAATGTGGCATTCTGTCCAAACCCTTATAATCGTGCATTGCCAGGATCTTCTCCTGAAAGGACACCTTATGCGCCTCGTCCGTTGTGCCGCCACCGCCGCCGCGATCGTCATGCTTATCCCCGCACTTTCCAGCGCCCGGGCTCAAATGGAAACCTCCCGCTCCGTCACAGGCGGAGGCATCTCCGTCCCTGGTTGGGTCGGAAAGATCGATGCCAACGCGGAAAAAGCGGGGCAAACAATCAACGATGCGAAGCTTACCCGGGATGGCAATACACTTCATGTCACTACCGGTCCGGCGGTGGTCTATTGGAATCCGGCAAACCGGGCAAGGGGTAATTACACGGTAAGTGCGACGTTCACGGAGCCGAAGTACATGAACCTGAATAGCCATCCTCATCCCTACGGCATTGTGATCTCAGGCAATGACATGGGAACCCCGCAGCAGAGCTATCTCTACTGCGCAGCCTATGGTGACGGCCGGTTCATCGTGCGCGGCTTCGGTCCAGATCCTTTTCAGATGAACGGCCGTGGCGAGGCAAATCCCGCGATACACAAGGCCGCGGGCTCCGGAGAGCCCGTGACGCAGAAAATCGCACTGTCGGTGAATGGCGACCACGTGGAGTGTGCGATCAATGGCACCGTAGTTGGGACGTACGATAAGTCCGCCTTGGTGACAGCAGGAAAGTTGAAGTCCACCGACGGTGTCTACGGAATCCGCTTCGCCCACAATACCGACGCTACTGTTTCCGATTTGACTATGACCAAGCATTGAAGCCAGGACAAACGGATACTACAGCGGAGCCTGCGCGTGATCGGCCGCACCAGTCATCTTCCACTTATCGCTCATGCTTATAGGCATGGCGGACGCACAGCCGTCATCGATTCGCAGGGATCCTTCACCTATAACGATCTACTGGATGCGTCCTCGCGCGTGGCGGGGGCACTGCTGGCTGGCAGCGAGGACCTCAAGCAAGAGCGCGTGGGCTTTCAAATAACGCCCGGATTTCCCTGGGTTGCGGCGCAGTGGGGTATCTGGCGAGCAGGCGGCATTGCAGTCCCGTTACCGCTTGCAGCTACAAGGCATGAACTGGAATACCTTATCGACGATACCGGGGCCTCGACATTGATGTTCGATGCTTTGGCGCCGCCCCTGCTGTCGCAAATTGGCGCAACCCGTGGCATCCGCACGTTACCATATGACCAACTTTCCGCTCACCAGTCAGCGGAACTGCCTGAGATCGCCAGTGAGCGGCGCGCCATGATTCTCTACACCAGCGGCACGACCAGCCGGCCAAAGGGTGTGGTCACAACCCATGCCATTATTACGGCGCAAATTATGAGCTTGGTGGAGGCTTGGGAGTGGTCGGCAGCCGATCGCATTGTGCTGTGTTTGCCGCTGCACCACGTGCATGGAATCATCAACGTTGTTTGCTGCGCGCTGTGGCCGGGTGCCATTTGCGAGATGCTGCCACGCTTTGACGCGAATGCCGTGTGGGACAGCATTGCCAGCGGGAGCGTAACTCTGTTCATGGGTGTGCCAACAATTTACGTGAAGCTCATCGCCGCCTGGGAGATGGCTTCGCCGCAGCGCCGCGCAGCTCTGAGTCTCGCCTGCGCCAGGTTGCGCTTGATGGTGTCAGGATCGGCAGCGCTGCCGGTGAGCACGCTCCAACGCTGGAAGGAAATCAGCGGCCATACATTGTTGGAGCGCTACGGTATGACGGAGATTGGCATGGCGCTGTCGAATCCGCTGCGAGGGGAGCGCGTGCCGGGAAGCGTCGGCAAGCCGCTACCCGGCGTCGAAGTTCAGCTTGCCGGAGAGAACGGTATGCCGGTTGCCCTGGGAACAGGGGGCGAGATCGAGGTCCGTGGCCCAACCGTGTTTACGGAATACTGGGGCAAGCCCGAAGCGACACGCGATGCATTCCGCGGTAGCTGGTTTCGCACCGGCGATACCGCGGTCGTCGAGAAAGGCGTCTATCGCATTCTTGGCCGGACGAGCATAGACATTCTCAAGACTGGCGGTCACAAGGTATCCGCGCTGGAGATTGAGGAAGTGCTGCGTGAACATCCTGCGGTTGCCGAGTGCGCCGTTGTAGGCATTCCCGATCCAGAGTGGGGCGAGCGTGTCGCTGCGGCCGTGGTGCTGAAGGAAGGCGAAGCCCTCGATCTCCCGTCTCTTCGCACATTGGCCGGGGAGTCGCTAGCGACTTACAAATTACCTTCGCGGCTTCTCTTGCTGGATGCGCTTCCGTTGAACGCGATGGGAAAGGTAATGAAGCCCGCAGTGGCGGCGCTGTTTCAAACCGCGGGCCGCGGTGATGTGGCACGCCGGCTTGGTTGATAAGGACAACTTCAAGGACCATATCCAAAGTTGCTCCATCAGCATGCAGCGGGAGACACTTCGCGGCTGCTGAAAAGCAACGACCCACATAGCCTGGACAACAAAAGGTCGATGGACGCGAACTAACCCCGGTTAACTCTACCCTGGGTTAGTTCGCCGCGCTAATCCTTTGCGCAGCGGGCGTGGCCCGGACATAGTCCATCGGGATTCGTGGAATCCCACATCTGACGCAAAGAACGCGTCAGATATGGGGCACCCGGCTTATGGTCGTGGGCCTGATACTTCGATGCTTGTGGAATCCCACGTCCGAGAATCCGGACGTGGGGCAACCAGGATTTGTTCAAAGTGGAGATTGGAAGAAATCTCTGCTTTTATACTTTGTGCTTCTGGATATAGTCGGAGCGCAGCTCGCTTGCCATCCCTGGTGTTTCGGGCGCGAGAACGGCGCTATCCACCATGCGAAGCGTTTCTATAGTCGATGAGTGACCTTTGAAGCTACCCGATTCCATATAAATGACATTGGGCATAGCCAAGAGCATTTGCAGGTCCGGCGGACCGCCGCCATGGCTCGCGATGGGCAGTTTTGCGGCATCGGCAATGGCCCCGATTTCCATCCACTCTGAAACACCCCCAGCCCGGCGGCCGTCAGGCTGCACAACGTCAACTCCGTGGCGGGCAATCAAGTCGGCGAAAGCGTACTTCGTATACTCATTTTCTCCGCACGCAATGCGAATATCCAACTCTTGCGCCACTTGCGCATAGCCGGCATGGTCATAAGGGACAATGGGCTCTTCAAACCAGTAGCAGCCTAGCTCCTGATAGACCTTGCCTCGGTTGATGGCCTCGCTCACATCGAATTTCTGATTCGCGTCTACCATGATGCGCCGGTCTTTTCCGGCGATCTCCATTGCGGTCTTGATCCGCTTCACGTCATCGTCGAGCGAATAGCGGGCGACTTTGATCTTGGCGCCGTGAAAGCCCTCCTCAAAGGCCGCATTCAGCGCTGCCTTGAACTGCGACAAATCGTCGTCATTGGGATAGTACCAACCACACATGGAATAAACCGGAACCTTATCCGAATAGGCGCCAAGCATCTTATAGACGGGCATTCCGGCAGCCTTCCCCAGGATGTCCCAGATGGCAACCTCCGCCGCCGCGATCGCGAATTGGGTAACACCTTGAACCCCGGAGTATTCAAGAGCGGCCCACATGTCCGAACGCAAACGTTTGGGGAAGGCTGGATCCTGTCCAACCAAAACCGGTTTTACTTCTTCCTCTAAAATGCGCTGCAGCACGGCCGGTCCTCCGGCCATTGTTCCGAACGAGCTCGATGCCCACCCGGTAATGCCGGCATCCGTTTGCAAGCGCAGTACAATCCCGCCGCCGGCCGCGCCGAATTCATGTATCGCATCGTAGTAAATCTTGCCGGGAGGAAATCGTAGAAGATCAGTTTCAAGTCCGGTGATCTTAATTTGCTTTCGCATGTTGGTTGTAAAGGCCAAGGCAGGAGTAACCGCGGCCGCACCGGCAAGAGAAAAAAACGTCCGCCTATTCATGCAAGCTAGAATATTTGAAATATTCCAAAATGACTACCGGAAAAACAACTTTCGCTTCAGGCTGCGTGGCTCATCCGCGCCATTCGCCATATTTGTGAGGGTTGGATCGTTCAATCTTCCTATTTACCGCCGCAGGTTTCATTTTCTGCAATCTCAGTATGATGGGCCAACTCTTTCTTTTCTTGCGGATCAAAGAGCTTGACATCGGTCCATCCGCTCATTTATAAACTCGCCGTACCAGACTTCGACCACTAATCCCGTTATATAAGACAGATTTTCGCGGCCCGACTTTCGCCTAATCTACAGCCGCGCCCATTCAAGGAGCTTGCCAGGCATGAACCGTATACGTGTGGCCGTAAGGCCGTTGTTGCTTCTCTTCTCGCTGCTGCCCGCAGCCGCATTCGGTCAGGAGACCCGGGCTACCCTGAGTGGGACGATAACGGACTCCAGCCACGCGGCCATTCCCGGCGTCACCCTCCAACTAACAAATGTCGATACGGGGACGACTTCTTCTTCCCAGTCGAACGACGTGGGCCAGTATCATTTCTTCTTTCTCAATCCCGGCAATTACCGGCTCACCGCGGAAATGAGCGGGTTTCAAAGAATAGTCCGTGACGGCATTCAACTGAACGTGAGCCAGGAAGCAGCCATCGACCTGGCCATGCAGTTGGGAACTCAATCGCAAACGGTAACGGTAGCCGGCGGGGTGCCGCTGCTGGAAACAGAGAAGTCGGATCGAGGCATGGTAATAAGCCAGAGGAATCTCTCTGAGCTGCCGATTACGACCCGCAACCCAATCGTGCTGGCTGAGATAGCGCCGGGAGTGACAAATACAGGGCAGAGCTACAACCTGACGCCGTTCTCAAATTCTGGAAATTCGTCCTGGTCGATCAACGGAAGCGCTGCAAACGGCACCGAGTACCTGCTCGACGGCGCTCCGAATGACATGATCTATCAATCAGTCAATAGCATCGCCTATGTACCTTCGGTGGACGCGGTCGAAGAGTTCAAGGTAATTTCAAGCCCTTACGATGCGCAGTATGGCCGGAACGGGGGCGGCGTCATCAGCATCGTTTCCAAGAACGGCACTAACGTCTTCCACGGAACTGCTTACGAGTTTATGGAACGTCCGTTTCTGAATGCCAATACATTCACCAACAATGCCGTCAATCTTCCAAGAAGCAACCAGACGCTCGACGAATATGGGGTGACCTTGGGGGGTCCGGTAATCGTGCCAAAGCATTATAACGGCAAGGATAAGACCTTCTTCTTCTTTGCCTGGGAGGGGTATCGGCAAAACATAAATCTCTCGACTGTGATCTCGGTTCCGACCCAGGCACAAAGAAATGGCGACTTTTCTCAAACATTTAACAGTAACGGCCAACGTATTACGATCTACGATCCCTCGACGGGCCATTTCGTGGGCAACCAGTGGGTGCGAAACCCCTTTCCGGGTAACATCATTCCAGCCGGCCGGCTCGATCCGGTCGGAGTAAAGCTTGCCTCCTCATTTCCGCTTCCCAACACCAACCTGCAGAGCCCTGTATCCTGGCAGAACAATTACTTCCCTCCCAGTAATATCACCTGGTACAAATTTCAGAATATCGACGCCAGGATCGATCACAACTTCAGCGAGAGAGAGAAAATCTACGCCCGCTTTGCATGGAACAACCAGCTTTTATTTCAAAACACAAATGAAGTTCCCGGGCCTGCGGCCGATGATAGATACGGAACCAAGATCAACGACGACTTTGTTATCGACTCAATCACGGTTCTAAATCCAAATACTATTCTCGATCTGCGCGCATCGCTTACCCGATGGGTGCAGAATTATAAGCCGCAAGACTACGGCAGCTTCAATTCTTCTGAGATCGGATGGGCGCAGTCTCTGGTCAGCCAGCTTCCTGAGAGCCGGCGCTTTCCTTACATTTGCTTTTCGCCCACTGCCTCTGCGTGCACCAGCAATAGCAGCTACCAGACGCTGGGAAACTCCGCTAACAACATCTGGTGGGCGCCCACGACGGCTATCAATCTGGCGCCGACGCTGACCATGGTGCGCGGCCGCAATACCATCAAGACGGGGCTCGATTACCGTTGGACGCGCTTCTCGACCTTTCAGGGGGCCTACGGCGGAGGCACGTTCGTATTTAACCAGGGATTTACGCAGAGCAACTATCTCACATCGGATTCTACCAGCGGCAACGGCATCGCATCTCTCCTTCTCGGCGATGCCGCCTCGGGAGAGGTGGACACCCTGCCGAGCCCGGATTATAGCTGGAAATATTATGCGCCCTGGGTACAGGACGATATCAAGGTTACGCCCAAGCTCACCGTCAATGTCGGTCTACGCTGGGACCTCCAGGTGCCGTTGATAGAGCGGCACAACGAACTAACTCGCGGGTTCTCATTCAACTCAGTGAATCCCATCAGTTCGCAGATAAATCAGGCGAACTTTCCCGGGTATAAGGTTTATGGAGGACTGGGCTTCGTGGCCCAGAACGGGGCATCGCGATCACCGTTCAACATCGATTGGAATAACATCCAACCCCGTGTTGGAGCAGCCTACAGCCTCACTCCCAGGACAGTGTTGCGCGGGGGCTATGGAATCTTTTTTGTTCCACAATTCTCTACCGCCAGCAATTTCGGATTCAGCCAGGTCACGCCGTTTGTATCCACCCTGAATGGCGGACAAACTGCAGCGAACGTCATCTCCAATCCATTTCCTAGTGGTATTGCCGTGCCGCGGGGAGCGGCGTCGGGACTGGAAACACTGCTCGGCGGAGCTCCCTCCTATTCCGATCCGAGCGGCCGCATAGGACGGGTGTCGAGTTTTTCCTTTGGATTTCAACAACAACTTCCCGGCCGGGTTACGATCGATGCGTCTTATGCTGGAACCAGAAGCGTGGCGCAGCCGATCAACAACAGGAACGTGGATGCGCTTCCAGCCCAAATCCTGGCCTTAGGCAATACTGCGCTGGGTGGAAACCCCAACTATCTCAATGCGCAGGTTCCGAATCCGTTTCAAGGGCTGATCCCAGGAACATCTCTGAACAACGCCACCATCACCCGGCAGCAGTCGCTACTTCCCTATCCTCAATTTACCAGCGTGATCGAAAACGACTATCCCGTCGGAAAGGTTTGGTATAACGCGCTCGAGCTCACCGTGCTGCAACATTATTGGCATGGGCTGGACCTCACCGGAAGCTACACCTTCTCGAAGAATATTCAAGCTCTGAGTTACCTCAATCCGCAGGATGCAACGCCCAGCGACACGGCGGTGCCCTGGGATAGAACTCATCGACTGGTGATCGCGCCGATTTATGATCTGCCGTTCGGACCGGGGAAGGAATTCTTCGGCCAGACCAACCGCGTCGTGAGCCGGCTCATAGGCGGTTGGCAAACCATGATGGTCTACACATGGCAAACCGGTGCTCCCATGACAGCTCCAACCGGTGTCTACGTGATAGGAAATCCGGTGCTGGCGAATCCTAGCTGGAATCATATGTTCAACAGCGGTCTGGTGGAGGCAAACGGAACTGTCGTCGACACCGTGAACGGACTGCCGCCGGCATTCAAGGTTCAGCCCGCATTTTCGCTACGCAACGTTCCTCTGCAATTTGGAAATCTCCGCGACCGTTGGGGAAATGAGTTTCAAATCACGCTAGCCAAGAATACCGCGCTTCGGGAGAATATCAATCTGCAGATACGGGCCGAAGCGTTGAATGCGTTCAACCATCCTATCTTCGGCTCCGATCCGACAGTGGACCCGACATCACCACAGTTTGGCCAGCTTGTCCGCAGCAGCAAGGGACAAAGCAACATACCGCGAACCATCCAGCTTGCCGCAAGGATTATTTTCTAGGACTCCAGGCGCCGCGTGATTTCGTAAGTGATGCTTGTGGAGTGGAGAATCCCAGGTCCCAAAAACGGGACCTGGGGCACCCCGCCATAGGGCAACAACAAATGATCGGAGAAATAGGAACCAGTCGCAGTTAGAGCATTGGCACTAAAAAAGGGGAAGACTCACCCTGCCGTTGACCCAGAGATTTCCTGATGTATAAGCGAAAAGACCCAGGTTAGCTTCGCGAACCTGGGCACCCGCCATAGGGCAACAACAAACGATCGGAGAAATAGGTGGAAATCGATAGGCGCGCGTTTATGATTCTTTCGGCAGCCACTGCTGTTACTGCACCGCTTCTGGGGGAACCCTCGGCGGAGAAGTCCGCAGGCTCCACGGTCCAAATGGCCCTTCCCTGGCATCAGAAGATCCGCCGGGTCGGTCAGATCAACATGACCGAGCACGACCCTGCCGTGCTCAATGTCGAAGAGTGGGCGGACTATTGGGCAAGCCTGAAGAGCGATGCCGTGCTGGTGAGTGTGACCGGAATACTGGCATTCTACCCGAGCGCAGTTCCCTTCCATCGCCACGGGAAATTCCTAAACAACCGGGACTTCTTCGGAGACTGCTGCTCAGCGGCGAAAAAAAGGGGCATGAGGGTTATTGCGCGCATGAGCCCCGACCTGAATTGGGGCGATGCTGCGCAAGCGCACCCGGAATGGTTCCAGCTCGACAACAAGGGAAACCCGGTCAAGCATACTGAAGATCCCAGGCTCTATCGCACGTGTATGTTTACGAATTACTTCACCGATTACGTTCCCGCGATCATGCGGGAAGTCAACTCGCGATACGACGTAGATGGAATCTTCACCAATGCATGGCCTCCCCTGGGACAATTGCCGGTTTGTTCGTGTAAGCAATGTAAAGAGCTGCCCGCTTCCGGCACGCCGGAATATTGGGATGCGTTCAATGAGCGGGTGGTCTATTTATGGAAGCTCTATGACTCTATTGCAAAAGAGAAGAGCGCGGAGAATCTGTTTTTTGCAAATCTCGGAGGCGCCATCCGGTCCACGCCCAATCTGAACGAACTAGGGGCAATATGCAATTGGTTCAATTGCGATAATCAGGGGCGCGGCGGAGACAGCTCCCCCATCTGGGGATGCACGCTTCAAGGACGAGTTTGCAACGCTATCATGAAGGGCCGCACCAGCACCAATGTAACCGCGTCCTGGTCCACAGGATCTCCTCGTTGGCGGAACATCGCTAAATCGCTGCCCGAAGCACAGATGTGGATGAATGAGACGGTCGCAAGCGGAATGGTTCCCTGGTATCACTTCATCGGCGGCGAAGATGGATTAGGAGCCGACCGGCGGTGGCAGGAACCCGGGCGGAAGTACTTCGATTGGCTGGCCAAACATGACCAGCATTTAGTAAACAAACGCTCAATTGCGAATATGGCCGTGGTTATGGGACAGAGAACGCAGCTTTTTTACCATTCCCCGGGCCAGGGAAATGCTTCGCAATATATCGAAGGCCTTTACTATGCGCTGCTCGAAGGCCGTTTCTTCTTCGACTTTGTGCATGAAGACGACCTGGGCGCGGAGAATCTCAAAAAATACCGCGCCCTGCTGCTGCCCAACATCGCGCTTCTCAGCGACCGCCATTGCCAGCAACTCCGCGACTATGTAAGTTCCGGGGGATCGCTGCTCGCTTCTTTCGAAACCGGCATGTATACGGAACGGAATGAGCGGCGCCCGGACTTTGGCTTGGCCGAGACCTTTGGAGTTCATTGCCAAGGGCTCCCGGTAACTTCGAACGGCAATGGCTTTCTAGCCCGCATCGAACGCCAGCACGAGATCCTTGACGGCTTTTCCAACACCGACTGGATTCCCGGAGCCGAATTCCGCGTCCCAATCAGCCGGGTGGAGAATCCCGTTCTGACGGTTGTGCCTCCCTATCCGGCATATCCTCCGGAACTCTCCTATCCGCCGATTCCAAAAACAGATGAGCCAGCTATCGTAGTAAAGGAGGCCGGCAGGAGCCGGCTGGTCTATTTTCCCGGGGATATTGAGCGTACGATGTGGCGGGCAGGCAATACGGACTTAAGCCGCCTGCTGCAAAACTCTATTCGCTGGGTACTCAATGGTGACGCTCCCGTCCAAGTAGAGGGCGAGGGGGATGTTGAGGGCTTCGCTTGGGAAACGGAGGCCGGGTTCTCACTGCATCTGCTGAACTACACGAATCCGAACATGCACAAGGGATGGATACGGCGCTTTTACCCGATTGGCGAGCAGCGGGTACGAATGACCTTACCCCAAGGGAAGAGAGTTACACGTGTAGAGTTGCTGCGTGCCGAGCGGGAGATTCACTTCAAACAGGATGGGGCCACGATTGAGTTCGTGATTCCGGGAATTAGCGACTACGAGATCGCCGGATTGTATTCGGCTTAGAGTAAAGCCGTGCCGGAGAATCCCAGGTCCCAGAATCGGGACCTGGGGCACCCACTATAGTGAAACAACAAACGAGGCGCCTCAAATAACTCGAAGCAGCAGCAGAATGATAAGGATCAGCAGAATTAGACTGATCCCGCCGCCGCCATAGTAGCCGAGTCCTGGGCCCAAGCGATAGCCGCCGAATCCAAAGATCAAAAGCAGAATGATCAGAACGATTAACATAGTCTCTCCCTTACTCGCTAGTATTCTAGTCTCCAGGTGCAGATTATTACGTACTTACTAAGATGCTCGGATGGGATTTATGCCGCCCAGCCGGATTTTAATTTTTAGCTTGCCTGGGCACGAGCGGGCCTTCTCGAGGGTTTCGAATTGGCAGCTCCTAAGTGCTTCCCTTGCGCAATACTCTTCTTCAACGCATCCATGAGGTCGATGACCGGCGCCAGCTTCTTAGGCCGTTCGGGCTTGGGTGCGGAGATGCCTTTGGCCTTGCTGTCGATAAGCTGTTGCACACGATCCTGGTAGGTATCGCGGAATACTTCCGGGCGGAACGGCTTCACTAAGCCTTTGGCGAACTGCTCGGAAAGGGTGATCTCCCGTTGTTTAAGACCCTCAACCCGATCTCGACCGTATTCGGCAACACGGTGTATCTCATTCGGGTAGTAAATGGTGTGCAGAGTAAGCCCGTTTTCATAAGGACGGATAAGGACGATACGTTCTCGCTGATGCAGGGTTACCTTGGCGAGAGCGGCCAGCTTGAGTTGCTGCATGGTGCGAAGCAGCAGCGCGTAGGCGCGCCGCCCCGGCTTCTCGGGAACCGAAAAGTAGGAGGTTTCGAAGTAAATAGGATCGACTTCGCTGAGGTTGACCAACTGGACAATCTCTATCACGGAGGAGGAAGGAGAACCGAGGTTCTTGAGTTCCTTGTCATCGACAAATACCCATTTACCTTCGGCCACTTCAATGCCTTTCACCACCTCATCGCGGGCAACGACGCGCTCGTCATGCGGGCAGTAGAGCTGCTGCCGCACTCGCGTGCCACATTCGCGGTGAACTTCATGGAAGCTGATATGGGAATAGCGGGCGGCGGTAAAAAGACGAACGGGCACGGAGATCAACCCGAACGAGACGTATCCCTTCCATACTGTTGCCGGCATCTGTCCTCCTTAACTTCTTGAGGTTGGATGCCGGCCGGAAAGGCTTGAGAGAATCAAAAGCTATTCCCTAAGCGGCTAATGCAGGACCGCGGAAAAGGTCGAAGAGAGTTACGAAAATAGGTCCCCCAGCGGTTAAAGCCGATCGACTCTCAAAGATTTACGGCAGTCGGGGCTAGAAGTGTCTGCGTTAGAACTCAAAAATCTGGCAATAGTCGCATAGATTTTAGGCACTAATTCGAATTAAATCGTGGTAGTTTTGCCCAAAAAGCTGGGCTCTCACGCAGGCACTAGAAGCCCCGACCTATCAGTCGCGCCCCGATACGGGACGATAGCGTTTCCGCTGCCTGCTAAGGTTCGCTCCGCATTGTTCTGGAGTTTTTCTCGAAGGGTGCTGGACCGTCGATCGCTTCTTTGAGGGAGCGAGACTCAATGTGCCGGTGCAGTAACTCCAACCCGATGAGGCTTGCTACAAAGAGACCAAGGAAGACTACAAACGCACAGAGGAACATGGCGCAAGGCTAAATCGGTACGAACTCGCGAGAAATGGCGCGAAAGCGTCAGTTGAATTACCTCGGTTACGCGGTAAGCGAAATGCAGCGAGCGGCTGAACGGCGTGGCAGCAGGAAAAGCAGATTCCCTTTGGGAATGACAGAAAGAAAGGCAGAGACGAACAATTAGGTAGACCTTCGCGAGAGTAAAACGGAGTGAAAGGGGTCGGCGGTTACGCACATAAACCACAGATCTCCCACTCCGCTTGGCTCCGGTCAAGATGACGAAAGGCTCTTGTTGGATTTAGAGTTCTCGAACCCGACCGCGTGTGACCAGCCGGACAATCAGGGTAAGTATGATGGCGCCTATGACGGCGACAATGATTGTATAAATCATGCCGCCCGACCCGGCGAATCCGAGACGCGACACTAGGAACCCCCCAACTAGTGCGCCTACTATGCCAATAATGATATCCATGAGCGGCCCGTAGCCACCGCCCTTCATGATTTTGCCAGTTAGCCACCCTGCGATAAGACCGACGATGATCCACCAGATGAAAGCTAGCATTTAGTAGTCCTCTCTTTCGGCTTTGTTGGGAGTGCGGGGAGTACCGGAGCCGAATGAGGAGGCATTCAGCAGTTCGGCAGGAGTTTTGACGCTTCGGTCTCGTAAAAGGTTTCCCCGGCCTCCGAAAACCCTCCTCTTCCCGCCGCTCCGAGGCCCCAACCCTGCTCCCCGGTATACCATGAGGCGTGGATCTTCCAGTAAACCCACCGATCCTGCCTATGCTCGCCAAGCGAGCTGGTGAATTGCCGACGGGCGATGAATGGATTTTCGAACCGAAGTGGGATGGATTTCGCGCGCTCGTCTTTCGCGACGGAGACGAGATCCTGATCCAGAGCCGCGACGAGAAGTCTCTGAACCGCTATTTCCCCGAGTTGCTCGAGCCTTTACGGTCGCAATTGCCCGAACGGTCGGTGCTGGACGGTGAAATCGTCATTGCCAAGGGGGGCGCTCTCGATTTCGAGGCGCTCCAGCTCCGCATTCATCCCGCCGTGTCGAGGGTCAAGATGCTGTCGCAACAAATTCCAGCGTCCGTCGTGTTCTTCGATTTGCTTAGCGAAGGAAACCGCGACCTGCGGGTCGAGCCCTTCCGCAGGCGGCGCGAGGAGATGGAAAGACTGCTTTCCTCCGTGGCACCCCCGATCCATCTCACGCCGACAACCTGCGAAACCAGCATCGCGCTGGATTGGTTTCGCCGCTTCGAGGGCGCGGGTCTCGACGGGGTCATTGCCAAACCGATTTCAGGCGCCTACGAGGCTGACAAGCGGGTGATGCTCAAGATCAAGCACCAGCGCGATTGCGACTGCGTCGTTGCTGGGTTTCGATGGTACAAGAAGGGTGAACCACCAACTGTCGGCTCACTGCTGCTCGGGCTTTTCGACGATGCCGGCGTGCTGCAACACGTCGGAGTCTGCGCCAGCTTTACGAAAGAGAAGCGCCACGAGCTAGTAGATTTCCTCGCGCCTTATCGTAAGGAGGCGCTCGCTCACCATCCTTGGAAAGGGTGGGAGGAGCCTGACGAGGCAAGCGGTAATGGGGAGCATCGCATGCCTGGGGGTCAGAGCCGATGGAGCCAAGGCAAAGACTTATCGTGGGAGCCGCTGCGTCCCGAGTTGGTGGTCGAGGTCAATTACGAGCACATGCAAGGCGGGCGTTTCCGCCACATGGCGCATTTTCGCAGATGGCGCACGGACAAGAAGCCGAGCGACTGCACTTTTGCCCAGCTTGAAGTTGTTCCGCCGCAAGAGCTGCGGGCGATTTTTGCCGGTGGCCGGTAACAATGGCTGCGACCGCAGATCTCTTGGGTCTCGAGATTTGTGGAATCCCGGGTCCCAGAATCGGGACCTGGGGCACCCGGGATCCGTGGCTTATGTTTGGAAAACCGCGGATCTCTCCACTTCGCTTCGCTCTGTCGAAAATCATCCTGGAAGGCCTGTTCTGCCAACGGTTGTGGTCTCCCACCCTTGCTACCCACCCCAGCAAGCTTCGCTTGCCGGGGACCCCGGTTACGCAAGGATGGGGCACCCTAAATCTGTTTCAAGTGATGGATCCAAGACCGCCACCAATCGAGGGTGCCCCATATCTCGCGCGCTCTTTGCGCTGTCAAGTCCCGCCACATCCTTTACAGAATGTCCCGTCACATCCTTTACACTTTGGCCTCGGCCGGGAGTGAAGAAAAGGTGAAAAAATCGTTCTCGGTTTGCCGCCTTCGAGGGTTCTGCCCCCAACGATTGGTGACCGGAAAGTGGACCGTCTTTGTTAGCCTGAGAAGAGTCGAGGAAGCGGAAGCAGGCTCTGCTGGAGAGCAACCTGCCAGGAATACTCGGCCCGACTCATCGTACCGATGCGTCACCACGGGAACTCCGCTGAGGGTTCCCGTTTATTTTGGTGGTGCTGGGGAGAGACATCGGGTGATAGATCGCCATGCCTCAGAAAACTCATGCCTCCGTGTTGGGGAACCCAGCGTTCTACCACCGTGGATTGCTGGCTAGCTGGATGGAGTTCGCGGAGCAGTGTGGAGCAGTAATAGATCATCAGACGCTGCTCGACCGGCACGATTGCAATATGCTCCCCGCGCAGCGCAGCGCTGATATGCCACTTCTGCCCTTGGATCTCCAGCGAACCTTCGCCATCTAGTTTGCGCACCCAAGCACCTGGAGCATACTCCCAGCGTGCAGGATTAGGATCGTAACGGCGCGTGCTGGGCCGCCACAAGCTAGCCGGAGTTTTCATCCCCAGTGCCTCATGGGGACGGACATGGTTGTATTCCCAGCGATAGTCATCCAGCCATTTCTGCAGATGCTGCGCAGGAGCCTGGCGCAGCTCCGCGGCACGCTGCAGATTGCCATGGAAGCGTTCCACTTTGCCCTGGGTCTGAGGATGGCCCACTCCGCTGTAATGCAAGCCGATGCCTTGGCGCATCAACCATACCGATAGCTGTGTCAGCCCGCAAGGCGATTGCATTCCCCACCAAGGCGAGCCATGATCCATCAGCATCCCCTCCGGTACCCCGCATTGCAGGAAGGCGTTTTCCAGTTGCTCCCGCACCATCTCTCCGCGCGTATTCTGCCCGGCATGCAAGACAATCAGATAGCGGCTGTGGTCATCCAGCACAGAGAGCGGACCCACGGCTTGCGGCCATTTCTTCGGTCCTTTGAAATCCATTTGCCACAACTGGTTGGGCTGCTCCCGCTGGAAACGCTGCCAAGTCCGCTTTCCCCCGCTCTGCCGCTGCACTAGTCCGCGGCGCAACAGCGTGCGGTGAACCGTGCTGCGCGTCATTGGTGGGAGACCACAAGTGTATGCGCCCCTGATTTTCATCTCCTTGGGTGGGCCGCAGGCCCATGTACACTCCGGTCGAGATGACAAATTTAGTGTTACGTGGGTAGAGAATTGTGGAATCCCAGGTCCCAAAATCGGGACCTGGGGCACCCAGCGTTCGATTAGAGGAAGCTAGATGCATTACTCATTTTTAGACCGTGGCTTCTTACCGGATTTCGCGCGCGAAGGGGCGACCCGCGGCGCCTCACCTTCCATCTTGCGAAAGTGGGGTGGCCAGGGCGCGTCGCCAAGGCCGCCGGCCTCGTCCTTTGCCGCGAGCTCGAGCAGCTTTTCGAGCGAACCTGGCTGTGTGTCGATGCTCGCGTATGGGTCGCCGAGCTCGGCGAAGCGTTTGGGAACAGTGAGCACGGTAAAGTCGGCTGGCTCGCACTCGGGAACCTCATCCCAGCTTAGGGGCGCGGAGACACGGGCGTCGGGGAGCGGGCGCACGGAATAGGCAGAGCAGGTCGTCCGGTCTTTGGCGTTCTGGTTGTAGTCGAGAAAAACGCCGTGCCGCTCCTCTTTCCACCATTTCGAGCTGGCGAGAGCGGGCGCGCGGCGCTCGACTGCGCGCGAAAGAGCAAGCGCCGCGCGGCGCACCTCGGTGAAGGTCCAGCGCGGCTCGATTCGCACATTCACATGCATTCCACGCGAACCGCTGGTTTTGGGCCAGCCGCGAAGCCCCATCTCTTCGAGAAGCGACTTCACCTCGAGTGCGACCCGGCGCACGTCTTTCCAAAGGACGCCGGGACCGGGATCGAGATCGACCCGTAGTTCGTCCGGATGCTCGAGATCGCCGAAGCGAACCGGATGCGGGTGGAGCTCGATGCAGCCCAAATTCACGACCCAGGCGAGACCGGCGGTATCCTCGACGACGATCTCTTCGGCTGTGCGGCCCGAGGGGAATGACAGGGTTACGGTTCGCAGCCAGGAAGGACGCTCTGCCGGGGCGCGCTTCTGATAGAACGCCTCACTTTCAGCGCCGTTCACAAAGCGTTTGAGGACCAGAGGACGGCCATGGATTCCCGTCAGCGCGCCAGGCGCGACGGACAGATAGTAGCGGACGAGATCGAGTTTCGAGAGCTGGGTCTGTTTTGAGAAGTAGAGCTTGCCGGGGTGGGTGACGCGAACCTCGCGCCCTTCGATCGAGAGCACCTCGGCGGCTTCTTCTTTACTCACCAGGGTATATACCTCTTGGACCGGTACCCGTTTCTGCCGGGACTGCTAATCCAGCTTTTCCGGGTGGAGGCCGAAGCCTTTTTCGCCGGCTGCTTTCTTTTCTTTCCACTTCTTCACCCAAGCTTCCCAACTGGCGCCGGCAGCGCGGTCTTTCCCACTGAAGGAAAGACCGGCGATGTCGCTGTAGGGAATGGACATCTTCTCGGCGGAATCCTTAGGAAAAAGGCGGACCGAGGACTCGGCCAGCGAAGCACCAGCGCGGCGGTCGAAGATGTAGCCTTCGACCAGGGAGCCATCCTTGCGGGTGATGGTGACATCGCCGCGGTAGTCGAAGGCCTTCTCCAAAGCGGCAAAGATCTCCTGCTCATCGGCTAGCGCAGGAATCCAACCTTCCAATACTTCGTGCTCGGTTCCCGGAGCCAGCTCGAGCAAATTGGGATCGACCGATTCAGTGTCATGATGGGAGGCGCTCTTACCGGTCATGCGCGGGTCTCCTCCAGCTCCTGGCGCGATTCACTGACGATCTGCACCAGAGGAGTGGGAGCGACTTCACCCGAATACCGCTCGTTCAGCAGATCGCGCGCGCCGTGGTCTTCGTGCCGGTTGAAGAGCGTAGCGCGAACAGTGGATGCAAAGCCGCGGAAGGAGCCGAAAGTGTCGTTGACCGCCGACGGCTCGTAGCCACAGCTCACCATGCAATTGGCGCATTTCGGGTTGCCGGACTCAGTGCCGTAGTCCTCCCATACGGTCGTCTCCATCAACTCGGTGAAAGTGGAAGCGTAGCCATCCTGCAGCAGGTAGCAGGGCTTTTGCCAGCCGAAGATGTTATAGGCGGGCGCGCCCCAGGGCGTGCACTGGTAGTGGCGCTTGCCCATGAGAAACTCCAGGAACAGCGGAGACATATTGAATTTCCAGTGTTTTTCCCGATTGGAGAGAATAGCGCGAAAGAGCCTGCGGGTACGGGCGCGGCCGAGGAAGCGCTTCTGGTCGGGCGCCTTGTCATAGGAGTAGCCGGGCGAAAGAACCATGCCCTCGACGCCCATGGCCATGACTTCGTCGAAGAAAGCGCGGACGCTATTGGGATCGGCGCCATCGAAGAGAGTGGTATTGGTGGTGACGCGGAAGCCCCGCTTGACTGCTTCGCGGATACCCGCTACCGCCATGTCGTATCCGCCCTCGCGGCAGACGGAGAAGTCGTGGTGGTCACGCTGGCCATCGAGGTGGACGGAGAAGGTCAGATACTTGCTGGGCTTGAATTGGGCGATTTTCGCTTTGAGCAGCAAAGCATTGGTGCAGAGATAGATGTATTTTTTCCGCGCGACCAGCCCTTCGACTATTTCAACTATCTGGGGGTGCATCAGCGGTTCACCGCCGGGAATGGAGACCATGGGCGCGCCGCACTCCTCGATCGCCCGAAAGCATTCCTCGGGTGAGAGGTCCTTCTTGAGAATGTGCGCGGGATACTGGATTTTTCCGCAGCCGGCGCAGGCCAGATTGCAGCGGAACAACGGCTCCAACATGAGGACCAGCGGATAGCGCTTCTGGCCGCTCAATCGCTTTTTCAAGACATAGGTTGCAACCGTCCACATCTGTGAAATCGGCACCATGGTTTTAAATCTCCTCTAAACCCGCTCCAACGCGCGCTTGTAGTTGCTGAACGCCAGAAGGGGAAAGTAGTTGCGATAAAGGTGGTAGGCCAAATAGAAGACCCGGGGAAATCCGGTGCCGGTAATCACCGACTGTCTGGCGGCTCCGGTTCCCATGCTTTCATCCCAGGAGCCGTCGGGGCGCTGCCGTTCCATCAACCAGCGGATTCCTTTGGCTAGCGAATCGCTGCGCGTATCGCCGGCGGCGAGCAGCGCCAGAATAGCCCATGAGGTTTGCGACGGCGTGCTTGGACCCACGCCGCGAAGGACCGGGTTATCGTAGCTGGCGCAGCTCTCTCCCCAACCGCCATCCGTATTTTGTACCGAGCGCACCCACTCCGCCGCCTGCTGAATCTGCGGCTCATGGTTCCAGACACCGATGGCTTCAAGGCCGCGTAAAACCAGGAATGTGCCGTAAAGATAGTTCACCCCCCAGCGGCCGAACCAGCTTCCATCCGGTTCCTGCACGCTGTAGATGAACTTGATGGCCTTTTGCACCCGGCGATCCTTTTGCGTGTACCCATAGGTTGCCAACATCTCCAGAATGCGCCCGGTAATATCGACCGTGGGCGGATCGAGCATGGCGTTATGGTCGGCGAAAGGCACGTACTCGAAGACCATCTTGGTATTGTCTTTGTCAAAGCTGGCCCAACCGCCGTTCCTGCACTGCATGGCGAAGATCCAGCGGATGGCGCGCTGACAGACCTCGTGTTGATAGCGCTCGCGAGCATTGTTATCGACTTTGTTGAGGGCGAGAAGGACTTGGGCGGAATCGTCCGTATCGGGGTAGAACTCGTTGTTGAACTCAAAATACCAGCCGCCGGGCTGGGTGTTCTTTACCTTCACAGCCCAATCGCCGAGATGCCGCACTTCCTTGGAAAGCATCCAGTCGGCCGCCCGCAAGAGCCGTGGATCGGTGCGCGAAACGCCGGCTTCTCCCATGACATAGAGCGCATAGGCAGTGTCCCAAACGGGAGACATGCAGGGCTGCATGCGGAAGGTAGGCTGGGGGCAGTCGGGAGTGGGCGGCTCTTCAATGCCCAGCTTCTCAAACTCATCCATTGCGCGGATGGTCTGCGGGTCATCAAGGGAGTAGCCCAGACAGCGCAGAGCAAGGATGGCATTGAGCATTGCGGGGTAGATCGCGCCCAGACCATCGGTCATGTCTACACGCTTGAGAATCCATTTCTCCGCCTTCTTCAGCGCAATCTGGCGCAAGGGGCGGATATGAACGCGCTCGGCCCCATGGAGCAGCCGGTCAATCAACAGGAAAAAGTTGCGCCAGCCGATAATCCGCTGGCGATCCCAACGCAAATGGAGGTTTGCGTTCCGCTTGCCACCGACAAAGAGTTCATCGATTGCCTGCTCGGGGGGCAGTTTTTTGAAGGGCTTTTTCGCGTACGCGATGGAGAGCGGCACCAGAATGGCGCGCGACCAAGAGGAAATCTCGTAGATATTGAAGTAGAACCACTTGGGAAAAAGGACGATCTCAGGCGGGATCGCGGGCACAGCGTCGTATTCGTATTGGCCGAAGAAGCAGAGGTAGAGCTTGGTGAAGGTATTGCACTCGACCACTCCTCCATGCACCAAAATCCATTGCCGGGCTTTTACCAGCACCGGGTGGTTTGCTGACCAGCCCATCAGCTTGAGCGCGAAATAGGCTTTGACGGAAGCGCTGATATTCGATGGACCGCCCGAATAGATGCTCCAGCCCCCATCTTCATTTTGCTTGCGCAGGATCTCGGCCAAGGCGCCTTTTTTCCTGCGCTCCTCGCCGGTGCCGAGCAGCGTGTGGACCATGATGTAGTCGGATTCGAGAGTGGAGTCCGCCTCCAGCTCTCCGCACCAATAGCCGTCGGGGTGCTGCTGGGAAAAGAGATAATTTTTGGCCCGCGCGATTGCTTCTTTGACCTCGCCCAAGCCGGCATCAATTCTGCCAAAGCGGGGGACAGCGGGCTGTGCTTCAAACGATGTGCTCATGCGGTCCTTACAGGATCAGGGTACAAGCACCGGGGTGTCAGTGGTCGCTGGCCCTGAACCCTGACGCCTGTACCCTGATCGCTGGTACATCGCCGATACTAGGATGCGCTCACGGCAGCGGGAGCGATAGCCTGAACGATTTCAGGAGGCAGCCCGAAGCGTACGTTTTCCGGCATCACCTCAACCTCTTCGACGGTCGAGAAGCCCTTTCCGCGCAGGTATTCCACCACTTCCTCTACCAAAACCTCGGGCGCTGAGGCGCCGGCGGTAACAGCGACGGTCTTGGACTGTTCCAGCCAAGCAGGATTGATGGCTCCCGAGTTTTCGATCAGAAACGCGTTAGTGCTCAGATTCCTTGAGACCTCGACCAAGCGGTTGGAGTTGGAGCTGTTGTTCGATCCCACGACGAGGACCAAGTCCGCCTGATGGGCTACGTTTTTGACCGCCACCTGGCGGTTCTCAGTGGCATAGCAAATGTCCTGCGAATGGGGGCCGACGATGTTCGGGAACTTGGCCTTGAGGGCGTGAATGATATCGCGCGCTTCATCCAGGCTGAGCGTGGTTTGTGTCAAATAAGCGACCCGGTTGGGATCGGGTACAGCAAGCGCGGCCACTTCCTCCACCGTGGAAACAACCTGGGTAACGCCCGGCGCCTCGCCCAACGTGCCCTCGATCTCATCGTGGTCGCGATGCCCAATCAGCACCAGCGAATATCCCTGCCGGGCAAACTTTACCGCTTCCACATGCACCTTGGTCACCAGGGGACAGGTGGCGTCGATCACCTTGAGCTCGCGGGCCTTGCTGCGCTCCCGTACTGCGGGGGAGACGCCATGGGCGCTGTAAATGACGCGCATGCCCGAGGGGACGTCATCGATGTCCTCGACGAAGATTGCACCCTTCTCCGCCAATTCATTGACGACGAACCGGTTGTGGACGATCTCCTTGCGCACATAGATGGGCGCGCCGAAAGCCTCAAGGGCGATGTTCACGACATCGATGGCGCGCACGACACCGGCACAGAAACCGCGGGGCTTCAAGAGCAGCACGCGCTTGGTCACAGTGGAGGAGGGGACCGCGGTCCCGGAAGGGGTCATAAGGTCTGTACTCACCTCATTGAGTATACAGGGGTCAAGGGTCAAAGATCAGGTGTCAGCAACGGTAACCCTGCTACGGGTAGGTCAGTAAAAATCTCTCCAAACGATCAGATGACGTGGGATGGGAAAAAGACCCAGGTTAGCTTCGCGAACCTGGGGCACCCGGAGTTCTGGCCACGGCGGGCCGGGATTAGGAGGGTAGAAAACCATTCTCTCAGTGGCTAAAGCCGATTGGTTTTTCAATAATTTACGTACGGCCTGAAGGCCGTACCCTTCAAAGCTTCCGAGTTTTTTCGCAGCCTTGTAAAGCGGAATTAGCCCTGGATCTACCTATGTCAGCGCTAAAGCCCATCAAGATCAGAGTCGAACTTCCCGGAGCCATGAAGCGCTCCTACCCCCGCATAAATGCGGGGGCTTCCACCCAAAGGCTCCGCACCGGCCTCTTTCCGCAGCCTGCGAAGACGTACCCTTCAAAGCTTCCAAGTTTTCCGCCTACTTAGGGCCTGAGGTATCAGGATTTGGTTGCTGATTCCTGGCTGGCCTTGATCATCTGTTCGGCATGGCGTAAAGAGGTCTCGGTCAGCTTGGCGCCGCTGAGCATGCGCGCCACCTCTTCGATGCGCTCGCCGCCGTCGAGCAGGCGCACCGACGTTTTGGTTCTTCCCTGCTGTTCCCTTTTTTCCACAACAAAATGTTGCCCGGCGAAGGCGGCGATTTGCGGCAGATGGGTGACACAAAGGACTTGTTGCGCACGGGAAAGCGTCTTCAGCTTCTGACCTACCGCTTCCGCTGCCCGCCCTCCAATGCCAATATCGATTTCATCGAAGACCAGAGTGCGCGGAAGCATGATTTTGCGCCGTTTTCCCTGCCCTTCCTCGACGCTAACCTTAAGCGCCAGCATGATGCGCGACATCTCGCCTCCGGAGGCGACTTCATGAAGCGGCTTCAAAGGTTCTCCGGCGTTGGTGGCAATACGGCACTCGACGAGATCCCAGCCATGGCGCCCCCAGTGGTCCTGGTCCTCTCGCGGAGTCACTTCAATGGCAAATCTCGCTTTCAAGGCCAAGTCGTTGATGTGGGTTTGGGCAAGCCGCTCCAGTTTGGCAGCGACGGACTTCCTTTCCGCGGTCAAGGCGGCAGCGGCGGAACGGTAGACCTCCTCCGCTTTTAGCCGGGCGGTGCGCAACTGCTCCAGCAACTGATCGCGATTTTCGATCTCGGCCAGAGAATCGCTCACCCATGCGCCATGGGCGATGACTTCCTCCAAGCTCTTGCCATATTTTCGTTTGAGACGGTCGAGCACCGCCAGACGGTCTTCAATTTCCGCCAGACGGGCTGGGGAGGCCTGGATTTTGCCGGCATAATCCCTGAGCATGACGCTTACATCGCCGACCACGGCTCGGGCGGAGGAAAGCTGCTCGATTGGTTCGGCAAAGCTGCTGTCGTAGCGCGCCAATTCGTCCAGGTTGCGCAGCGCGGAGCGCAATGCAGCTTCAGCTGAGCTGCCGCTCTCGTAGAGGAGCTCGTGCGCGGTCATGGCCGCGGCGTAAATTTTCTCTGCGTTCGCCAGCACGCGCCGCTCGGTTTCGAGCGCCTGGTCTTCGGCTTGCTTCAGATCCGCGCTCTCGATCTCGCGCTTTTGAAAGAGCCAGAGATCGGCCTGCCGCATTCGCTCCTGCTCATCGCTCTGGAGCCTGTTCAGCCGCTCGCAAATCTCGCGCCAGGCATCCAGTGCGCTGGCGGCGGCCTCGCTTGCTATCGAGCCATACCGGTCCAGGAGCTGCCGCTGCTGGGCTTGATCGAAGCCGCCCAAGGTCTCGCTCTGAGCGTGAACCAGGGCGAGCTCCGGGGCAAGCTGGCGCAGCACGCCCACGGTCGCGGGCTGATTGTTTATATAGACTCGGCCCTTCCCGTTGGCTTGGATTTCGCGGCGCAGGATGATCTCCGTACCTTCAACATCGATTCCATGGGCCGCTAGCGCCGCTTCCGCGCCCGCAGTGCTTTCAAAGACACAAGCCACGACGGCGCGCTCGGCTCCGTGCCGCACCACGTCGGAGGAAGCCTTCTCCCCCATCAACAATGCCAGCGCGCCCACCAGGATCGACTTGCCCGCCCCGGTCTCTCCAGTCAACAGATTCAGACCCGGACCAAAGGCGGCGATCGCGTGATCGATTACGGCATAGTTTTCGGCACGCAGTTCGAGCAGCATGAGCGGGTCCTGGTAGGTACGTCGTGGGCACGTCGCTGGATAGGTTGTCCCGGTGCAACGGTCGAGCGCAGCATAGCACAACCGGTCCAGCGGTTCGTCATTCCGTCCAGTTGAGGCTGCGAATGCCGGGAAGGGCGCGGAGCCGCTCTATGGCGGGAGGCGTTTCGGGAAGGCGCGATCTTCGAGCCGGCCATTTCAGCTCACAATCCAGAGTGGCAAGCGTCGAGACCGGATCGTACAGAGCGGCCCAGCGGGTGATGGTCCACTTTTCCGCCAATAACCGCTGGCGAAGCTCGTTTTCGCCAGGAGAGTCCGATGACAAAACGAGATGGAGCGAACCGCGATGTGTGCGTGAGAGATAGTTCTCCATAACCTTGAGAGCCCATAGGATAGCGAAGGCGATGAGCGAGGCGGCGATGCCGAGATAGAGATTTCCGCCTCCGAAGAGCAGGCCGAGGACGGTGACGAACCAGATGGTGGCAGCGGTGGTGACGCCGCTGACGCCATTGTCGCGCTTGATGATAACGCCCGCACCGATGAAGCCTATCCCGGAGAGGATGCCAAGCGGCAGCCGCATGAGATCCATGACTACGAAAGAGGTCGGAGACTTGCCTGCGATGGTGAGCAGCAAATTGACCTGCAACATGGACAGCGTGGCGGCAAGACAAACCAGCATGGTGGTGCGGACGCCGGCGGGATTACCATGTTCGTCGCGGTTCAGTCCGATGATGAGGCTGGCAATGGAGGCCAACGCCAGGCGTAGAGCGATTTGTTGCCAGGTGAGATGAAGGGGCACCTGAGGCCTCCCGCAGAAATTGTTTAGCGCACCCTGCCTCTATTGTGCTACTTGGTTTCCGGCGTGCTTGTCTGCTAACGTGAACGTTGGTGATGATACATCTTGTTTATAGCGCCATTTTTCTTTTTCAGGGCGACGATGCGGGAGCCGCGCCCCCACCGGTTTCCAGCTCCGGAGCCGGCGCCATTCTGGACGTGCTGCGCCACATCGGGCCGGTGGCCATGGCTGTCCTGGGGGTTCTGGCCATCGGCAGCCTGTATTCCTGGGCAATTCTTTTAGCGAAATGGTCGCTTTTTCGCCGGGCCCGCACGCAAAGCCGCCGATTTGTACGCGCCTTCCGCAAGGCTACCCGCCTGCAGGAGATCTCCGCGGTCAGCGATCAATTCAAGCCCAGCCCGCTGGTGACTGTGTTCGATGAAGTGTATGACACCTACCGCCGGCAAACCGGCGGTTTTGGGCCGCCAAAGAATATCACGGCGCTGGAGCGGACCGCACAATCGGCGGCGGGCGAGGCTCTCACCATTTTGGAAGACCGCCTGACGTGGCTGGCTACCATCGGAGCGGTATCGCCTTTTATCGGGCTATTTGGAACGGTCATGGGGATCGTCGACGCTTTCCACGGATTGGGCACAGAGGGAGCCGCGACACTACGCGCGGTGGCCCCGGGTGTTTCAGAAGCGCTGATCACCACTGCGGCCGGCCTGCTGGTGGCAATTCCAGCGGTGATCGCGTACAACCAGTTCACCTCCTCCTTGCGCGAATTTGCCGCGCGCATGGACGACTTCTCGCGCGAACTACTCAACAGCCTGGAAGAAATCTCATTGCAGCCCAACCAGGACCCGATGGAGAGGGAGGCCGCGCGTGGCCTTCACAACTAGTTCGGGACATACCCGGACATCGCTGGCGGAGATTAACATCACACCGCTGGTGGATGTGGTGCTGGTGCTGCTCATCATTTTCATGGTGACCGCGCCGGTGCTGCAATCGGGGATTGACGTGTCGGTACCCAAGACCCGGACAGTAAAGCAGATTACGCAACAGCGCGTGGTTCTGACCATCGATCGCGACCAGAATGTCTTTCTGGGAGACAAGCCGGTGAATCTGGCGCAGCTTCCTTCGCTGCTGCATCAACCCAATACAGATCCCGCGCACCAGATCATCTATCTGCGGGCAGATGAGCGGGTTCCCTTTGGCGCATTCGCTTCGCTCATGGATGCCGTCAAACAGGCGGGTATAACGAACATCAGCATTGTGACCCAGCCCATCGCCAAGACGGCGAAATAGGAACACATGGCTTGGTCATACAGCAGCGGAGATGTTCTGGAGCGGAGAGAGTTTGGGCACGCTCCACTGGGCGCGCCTTTCGCCAAATCGACACTGCTGCATCTCGTCCTTCTGGGGTTATTTTTCGGATATGCCTACGTGCACAATTTGTTTCACGGAAGCGAATGGGGATCCAACAGCGTCCAGGAGGGGGCGATTCAGGCTACTCTAGTGAGCCCGGCGGCTGTGCCGCTGCCTCAAGATCATCCGCCGACGGAAAATGTGCTGGCGACAGAGACGCCAAGCGCCGCTCCGGCGCTGGAACAGCAAAAAGCGGAGCCGATACCGTTACCAGACGCCGTTCCCATCCCCGAGAAACAGGCTCCGGAGAAGCCGGCTCCCAAACCCAAGGCAGTACCACCTCCTCCGCAAAAGCAGCCGCCTCCCAAGCCGCGCAATAAAGCGACGTTTGGAGAAGCGGCGCCAGCCAATGTGCCTAAGGCTGCGGCAAATAATCCGAATGCGAGCAACTCGGTAGCGGTCACCGGCGGAGACTTTGGCTCGCGCTTCGGCTGGTATGTGGATGTCATCAAGAGAAAAGTGGCGCAGAACTGGCTCTTGCCTGAAGTGGCGAGCAGCACGGCAGTAGGAGCGACGGTTTATATCCAGTTCAGCGTGAAACGGGATGGTTCAGTGAGCGATGCCCGGATTGCGACATCGAGCGGGAGTTTTTCGCTCGATTCATCCTGTTTGCGCGCCGTGCAGCGGGTCGACACCTTCGGGCCGCTGCCCGCGGGGTACACCGATAGCAGCCTCAGCGTGCTTTATCACTGCACGTACCCCGGACGCCAATGAGGCAGACGGGACATGCCTGGATACCTAAGTCTTTTCGAGATTTGTGGAATCCCAGGTCCCAGAATCCGGACCTGGGGCACCCAGGATCTGTGGTTTATGTGCCGCTTCGCTTCGGTCGAGATGACAGATGCGGTGTAATTGGCAATCTAGACTTCCTCAACCCATTTTCGAGATTTGTGGAATCCCAGGTCTCAGGTGGGATGGAAGTTGTTGCCGGGACTCTCAAAGGTAAACGTGAGGCGGCATCTAGCCGCGCCAGGAGGGCCGCTTCATATAAAATGGCTATGCAAACAGCATGAAAAGAAGCGAAGGCTGTACTCTCCCGTACTGTTGTGTCCTGTTCCTGATTCTTGCTTTTCTATCGCTCGGCCCGGCGTCAGCGGTAGCTCAGGATTGGGTCCGAACCGGAACCAATCTGGGGGCGCAGAGGATTAGACTGGCCGCCGCCAATTTCAACCCTGCCTCATCTGATCCAGGAACCGCCAGCTTAAAGACCACGTTCGACACCACCTTTTTTAATGATTTGAGCAATTCGGGCATTTTCGACATGGTGTCGAAGAGCATAGCTCCGCCTGGCATGCCCGCCAATCCGCAACAGATGAATCTGGCGCAATGGTCTGCCCCGCCGGCGAGCGCAGCGATGGTAGCATTCGGCTCGCTGGCGGTGAACAACGGCCAAGTCGTGGTCTATGGCTGGCTCTTTGATGCCAAGAACCAGACTTCTCCGCAGATTCTCGGCAAACAATATACCGAGGCCGCCAGCCAGGACAACGCGCGCCTGATCGCGCATCGCTTCGCCGACGAAATTATCACGCTATTGGGCGGAGGTATTCCCGGCATCGCGGAGACTCACATTTTTTATGTCTCCTCGCGCGGCGAAGATAAGGAGATCTGGCAGATGGACTACGACGGCCAAGGATCCAAGCCGATCACCCATCTAGGCACGATTTCTCTTTCTCCGCGGCCTTCTCCGGACAATAGCCGGGTGGCCTTTGCCTCCTTAGGCCGTCAGGGGTGGTCCATCCGCATGTACTCGCTAGTGCTCGGCCGCATGGTCAGTTTCCCTGGAAGCAGCGGTAACAACTTCTCTCCGGCATGGTCGAGCGACGGCACGAAACTTGCCTTCTCCTCTTCCCGTACCGGAGATCCCGGAGATCTATACGTCCGACGCGAGTGGGGGCAATCTGAAGCGCGTGACCTCATTCCGCGGGCCGGATGTCTCGCCCACGTGGAATCCGAAGACGAATTCGCAGATAGCGTGGTGCAGCGGCCGCACCGGCTTGCCTCAGATTTACATCATGGATGCCGATGGAACAAACGTGCAGCGGCTGACCGATGGAGGATACGCTACATCGCCCTCATGGTCTCCCAGCGGGCAGTTTCTGGCTTTCGCCTGGGACCGAAAATACGGTCCGGGCGCGCCCGGCGGCCAGGACATTTACATCATGGACATCGCCAGCAAGCGCTGGACCCAACTCACGCACAACCAGGGACGCAACGATTCGCCTTCCTGGTCTCCAGATGGACGGCATATCGTCTTTCAGCGGCAGCAGGGCGGCGGGGCTCAGATTTGGACCATGCTCGCCGACGGAACCGAACAGCACGCGCTCACCCAGAGCGGCGGAAATACGATGCCGAACTGGAGTTGGAAATAAGACGTCTCTGATGAAAGACGTAGAGATCGGTTGGTTCATTTACGCCAATTCTGATAGTGCTTGTGTCCGTGGCTGGGTAGCACTTGCTTAACTCCAGCTTTGTCTTGGTTATTCGAGCCTCACGTAGAGAGGCTGCACAGAAGGAGAAGATCGTGAAAGCTCCGCATCGCAGGTATTTGGCATCATTCGCCGCAATGACCGCACTCGTAGTATTGGCAGGATGCCACAAGAAAGCAGTCCCGCCTCCGCCTCCGCCTCCACCCTCCGCCTCTTCGCCGGAACCTACGGCCACCATCACCGTCACTCCCGACACGATCACCGCCGGCGGGAGCGCGGTGCTCGCCTGGAGAACCACGGACGCCACGGAAGTCTCAATCGAGGGGATGGGGACGGTCAATCCCTATGGAACGCAAAACGTCTCCCCTACCACGTCGACGACGTACCATCTGATCGCGCGCGGTCCTGGAGGATCTGCCGATGCCACTGCCCGGCTGACTGTTAGCGGGGCGGCGCAGGCGCCGCAGGCCGCCGCCACAACGATCGACGAGCAAACCTTCGAGCAGAACGTGAAGCCTGCCTTCTTCGACTATGACAGCTATACGATCCGGCCGGATGCGCAGACTACACTGGCACAGGATGCGTCCTTCCTGGCTGCGCACCCGACGCTCAAAGTCGTGATCGGCGGATACTGCGACGAGCGCGGCTCGGAGGAGTACAACCTCGCTTTAGGAGAGAACCGTGCCAATTCGGCCAAGCAGGCGTTGGTGAACGGCGGGGTAAGCCCGGACCGCATCCGCACGGTGAGCTATGGCAAGGAAAAGCAGTTTTGCACCCAATCCAATGAGGCGTGCTGGCAGCAAAACCGCCGTGCCGGCTTTTCGCTCGACCAGTAAGTGAACAGGACTTCCATGGGACGGCTGATGAGGATTTGATTCAGCCGTCCGTGGGGGACCGGTACAGAGCCTCTGGGTGGAAGCCCTCGGATTCATGCGGGGGCAGGAGCGCTTCAGCGCTCCCAAGAAAAATTCGACCCTGATCACGATGCGATTTAGCGCTGGCATCGGGAAAGTCCAGGGCTAAAGCCCTTTTACAAGGTCGGACGCTTTTCCGCTGGACTGAAGTCCAGCTCTCCCTGCTAAAGCAGGGGTCTTCCACTACACTAGTAGATAACGGGCAGATCCCGCCGGTCTCATGAGAATGTTATGGGGAATGCTATGCGAAGAACCGTTTACCGCCTTATCGTAGTTGCCTTGTTTGGGTTTCTTCTCTCCCAGCCTCGAGCCTTCGCAGCTTCAAAAGAGATGATTCAGTTGCAGACCCAGGTGCAACAACTGCAAGATATGCTGCAACATCTGCAAACCTCGAATGACGAGCGGATGGGGGTAATCGTCAATCTTGTCCAGCAGAATACCGACAGCGTGAACAAGATGACGGCCCTGATTAACAGCCTCCAGTCAACGCTTAAGGAGGAGAGCGACGCGAGCGGATCGAGGAATACACAGCTCTCGAGCCAGATCCAGGCGCTCAATGACTCCGTCGACGAGCTTAAGTCTCGAGTAGCCGCATTGGCGACGCAGACGCAAAGTATCCAGAGTCAACTGCAGAATGTAAACAGCTCTCCGGGCCAAGGTGGCGCGCCAACCAGCGGCGCGGGTGGGGGGATGGCCCTTCCGTCCGGAGCTGGTCCCCAAGCCGCTGGCCCCCCGCAACCTCAGGCCGGGATGACCCCGCCGGCAGCACCGGCGCAGCAGGCGCCGCCGGTGGATCAGATCTACCAGAGTGGACTGCGCGACTACAACTCGGCCAAATATACCGTGGCGGAATCGGAATTCGGCGATGTGCTCCGCTACTACCCTCGCGATCCTTTGGCGGGAAACGCTCAGTTCTACCTGGGCGAGATCGCCTATCGCCAAGCCAAGTACGCGGATGCGATCAAGCATTATGACGCCGTTCTCGAGCAGTATGCGGGAAATCCCAAAGCTCCCGCCGCGGAACTCCGTAAGGGAGAATCGCTCCTCCAGATAGGCCAGAAAGAGGCTGCCGTGCGTGAGTTGCGCTCCCTGGTCGTCCGCTATCCGCAGACACCCGAGGCACAGCAGGGCCGCAGCAGGCTGAATGGTATGGGTGTGCGCATCTACGCCGCCAAACCCAGCGCTTACCAACAGTAGATTTGCCCCTTCTCACAAGAGTGGTACAAGCCCCACGTTAGCTTCGCGGGTGGGAGGGAACCGCGAATCTCTCCCACTCCGCTGCGCTCCGGTCGAGATGACAAATAAGAGGTCTTTCCAACAGGATGAAAGATGGATGAAAAGATAGACGGTTCCAAGCGTTGATGGCGGCTACGGGAAGCGTCAGATCGGATCAGTCCTTCTCCCTGAAATGCGGGCGAACTACAGCATAGACCTCATCCGGCACATGACTGCTGGCATTCAATGAGTACGGCCGCTGTTTGAAACGAGATTCAATGCCATCCGGTCCTCATTCAGATAATCTTAACTGGAATGGAAGACTTGAATTTCTCCCTCTCACCCGACCAACGTTCCACCAGCACAAGGCCCCGGGTAGGCGTCTTCGGGTGGGGCGTGGTGGCTCCCAAGACCCCCAATATCGAGGCGTTTCGCAAGAACCTGTGCAGCACGGAGAGCTGGCTCTCTCCATTCGAGGAGTTCGGCCCGAGCAACTTCCTGACCGGCATGCCGGAATTCAATTTCAATGACTACAGAGACTGGGTGAACAGCCGCTTTGCTCCGCGCCATTTCCAGAATTTGAAGGAAAAGATGGATACGCCTTCGCTCTATGCCATAGGCGCTTTCATTCAATCTCTCGGCCAGAATCCGGGCATCGAAGGGCTGCTCAAGCAACTGGGAACCGCGGCTCACGTCTATCTCGGAACTGGCCTTGGAGCGATCGATACCGGCTACAAAGCGAGTATCGCACTATACGAGTCACAGAAGCGATGGAACGCATTCTGGGCGCGGCCGGAGAACAACTCAACGCTGGCGGCGCAACAACAGAACGGACAAACAACACCGGAGGCTCCCCCGGAACCAGATCGAATTCCGGAGGAACATAGGGACGAAGCTCTCGCCGCGTGGAATGCTTTTTGGATGGAGCGATCGCCTGAGCTGCGCGAGTACCTTAAGGAAGCGGCGGAGATCGATGGTCTCAGCGTCGAGGGAGATGTGGATACCGGCAAGCTGAACGTGCTGCGGGAAAGGAGCAGGCGCCACACCCGGTTGCAGGAGAAATGGAAATCGCCGGATCCGCCGTGGAAAGTATCGGCGAACCTGATCTGGAATATTCCCAACACCCCGGCATCGCAGGTTTCAATTCTGGCGGGCATCACTGGGCTTTCCTTCGCGCCGGTTGCCGCTTGCTCGACATTTGGAGTCGCTCTCCAGTTGGCCATGAAGGCCATTCGCTCCGGAGAGGCGAAGATCGTGGTCGTCGGCGCCACCGATCCGCCACCGCATCCGCTGACTCTGGGCTCCTTCTACACCGCTCGGGTGTTGGCGGCGAATCGGAAGGTATCCAGTCCCCTGACCCATTTTCAAGGAACCCATGTGGCTGGGGGCTCGGTTGTGTGGATCGTCGGCGATATGGAGTACATGCAGGCGAAGGGTTTCAAGCCGCTTGGCATGGAGCCAGTAGCAGTCGGATTAAGCTCCGACGCGCACCACATCATCACTCCTTCCTTGGCGGGTCCGAAGACGGCAATAAGGCAAGCGCTCGATGAGGCGCACGCTAACGCGGAGGACGTGGTGACATGGGACATGCACGCGACCGCAACCCCGGGAGACTTCGCCGAGATGAGCACATTCCGGACGGAGTTTTCCGATTCCGTACTAGTAACGGCTAGGAAAGGTACTTTTGGGCATGGCATGAGCGCAGGCGGAGGGTGGGAGCTGACCGCACAATACCTCGGGTACGAGCAAGGACGGCTCTTCCCTACCTCGGTACCGCAAGACGAACTTAATCCCGCGATCCGCGAACTCCATCAGAATTTCGTCTTCGGAAATGCTTGCCCTGCGCCCCCTGGATTGGCGGGGAAGATCTCAATGGGAATAGGCGGGATCAATGCTTGTGTGCTCTCGCGCCCTCTGACCCGGTAGATCAGCGTTCAGGACAACCCGGGCACCGTGGGAGCTAAAGCCCCAGGTCCCAAAATCGGGACCTGGGGCACCCGTCTTTCTAACCAAATTGAATTCGCAGCGTACTTGGGGGTCAGTTCAACCCCGGACGATTGGTCCGAGGGGGGTCGAGGGAGGGAAGGAACCCAGTGAGTAAGCCGATAGCCGGCAGGAAGGCGCAGATGCGGTAGACAAAAACAATGCTTGTCTTGTCGGCCAACAGGCCCAGGACTGCCGCGCCAATTCCGCCGAGTCCGAAGGCGAATCCGAAGAAGACGCCGGCGATCATCCCGACGCGTCCGGGCACAAGATCCTGCGCGTAGACCAGAATAGCCGAGAAGGCGGATGCGAGTACGAACCCGATGATGAAGCTAAGGATGCCAGTCCAAAAGAGGTTTGCGTAGGGCAACATCAGGGTGAAGGGCAGCACTCCAACGATCGATCCCCAGATCACCAACTTGCGTCCAAAGCGATCCCCTATGGGACCTCCCATAAAGGTGCCCATCGCCGCTGCTCCCAAGAAGATGAAGAGGTGGATCTGCGAGCTGCGCACCGAGACATGAAATCTGCTAATGAGATAGAAAGTGTAATAACTGCTGATGCTGGCAAGATAGAAGTATTTGGAAAAAATCAGCGCGACCAGCACAGCAATGGCTCCGATAACTTTTCGCCGGGAGAGACTCAGGTGAGCCGAAGCGTGCTTGTCCAAACTGGGCTGCGTCTGCTCACGATCGCGATACCAGTTGCCCACCCATAGGAGGACAGCAATGCCGAGAACTGCCGCGAGCGAGAACCACGTCATTCCTCGTTGACCGCGGGGCAATACGACGTATGCAGCCAAGAGCGGCCCGGTTGCCGTCCCGGCATTCCCGCCGACCTGAAAGAAGGATTGCGCAAAGCCATGCTTCCCCCCGGACGCCATGCGCGCAATCCGCGACGACTCGGGATGAAAGACCGCCGAACCGATGCCTACCAGGGCAGCGGCAAAGAGCAGCCATGCAAAGCTTGGCGCAAAAGACAGCAAGAGCAAGCCGGCAAGTGTGAAGCTCATGCCGATGGGCAAGGAAAATGGCATCGGCTTGCGATCCGTGTAGAGGCCGATGAAGGGCTGCAACAGGGACGCGGTGATCTGGTAACAGAGGGTCAGCAATCCGATCTGACCGAAGGTCAAGTGAAAGCCCGTCTTAAGAATGGGGTAAATCGAGGGCAGCAGCGACTGCATCATGTCGTTCAGGAGGTGGCAGAAGGCTACCGCGGCCAGTACCTGAAACAACGCAGTTTGTTGCGACGACTTGTCCGTTTCGACGTTCGGCAAGGTAAAGCGTTTCTCCTGCTGCTCTTAAGAGTATGGAGTATTGATTGTAAATAACCCAGGGCCACAAAATCGAGACGTGCGGCGAAGCGGTTTTTCCAACTGCATTCAAGATTGCAGTGAAGCCCCAGGGTTTGCTACGTGACCCTGGGGGCACTCGGCTTTCCAACAAATTGAAAGTGTTCGTACAAAGAAAAACCGGCACGGTTGATACCCGTGCCGGCATGTTGTACGCCTGATCGAACGTCTGTAGCGGCACTATTACGGTTCGGCGGTCACAGTAATGACATTCCCGAGCGCGGAACCGTCGAGACGCGGCCTCCCACGCAGGGTGAAATTTGCGCTTGCGGGCCTAGTTCCAGCGCCGATGTAATTAATCGTCGTAGTACAAGCACTGGTTATACCAGGATTAAGTGTATTGCCGGCAGCACCACACCCGGACAATGTGAACTGACCAGGATTACTTCCGCTCTTTCTGGGCGCCCGGAAGATGATTGCTTTGTTTCCGACATCCACTCCCGTAATATTAGCCGAGCCCGAACTGGCGTTCGCGAGGCTGTAGAGGGATTGCAGTGTAAGCACCTGGGTGGGACTGCCGACGCCAGTGGCCGGCTCGTATCCGATATCGAGAACGGAGATAGTGTTCTGACCCGGCCAGACAATGATCGCGCTGGGGGTGACGAGCGGCGAGGTAATCCCGCTTAGGCCAGGAGGGCCTCCCAAGAGAGTGATACCGGCGGTATCCGCAGAAGGTGTGGTTCCTGTGTAGGTTACTGGAACGGTTAGCACACGAGAGTTAAAGCCATCGACGACGTAGAGGTCGTTTGCCGCATCAAGGGCGAGCGACGACGGTTGATTGAGAGGCGCGAAGCTACCGAATGAAATCGCGGTTGGTACGCCTGTTGCCGCTGGAACGACATCCACGCCTCCGTTGGTTGTAACTCCGTCGCCTCCGTCCGCAATGAACAGATTGTTAAACTGATCGGTCGCCAATCCGTTGGGAAAGATCACTGGAGTGCCATTGACTTTGTAATTAAGCTGCACCGCCGGGCCTCCGTCGCCGGGAACTTTGACGATGAAACCAGGCTGGCTGACGGTTGCAACCGACCCCAGCGGCCCCATGTCTCCTATGTAGAGATTGCCGGAAGTATCGACTGCGAGCGAAAAGGGATGGTAGAGGGTAATCCCCGGAGGAAACGTCAAACGCGTTCCATTGGTAGGCCAGGTAGTTAGGCCGGTGCCGGGATCGTAGAATGGAGGAATTTTAGTTACGAAGCCGGAATAATCCGCCACATAGAGGTTGCCGGTAGCATCCAGTGCAGCCGCGATAGGAGTCGGAAAGCTGCCCACTTGTACGGGAGTACCCGTCGGGACGCCCTGCGCCGGCACCGTATAAGCATATACCGCTCCATGAGTATAGGTAGGCGGCCTCAAGTTCAACTGTCCGCCTTCATCGACGACGAAGAAGGTTCCTCCGTTGCCGGTAACCGCTGCGGCCTGCGGCTCATAGAGTTTTTGCGGGCTCTGTGACAGGGTGTTCTGGATCCCAGGATAGAGCGCCAGGCTGGCGGCTGCGCTGGTTCCGATAATAGGAGCTACCAGCAGGTTCCCAGCGCCGTCGATAGCGCCGATGACGCCATTGCGCAAACCGGGAGTCGAAGCCTGATAGGTTACTTGAACCTGAGCGTGGCAGGTTGCGCCGGTACACGTTCCGTTCGAGGCCTGCATCTCGTTGGTGGTATCGCCTTCGACGCTTTCGTACTGCGAAAAGTTGCTGTCGGCTTCATAAAATTGGAAGTTCAGGTCGAGGAGCGGACTACCGACGCCTGGCGCCCTCGATCCCATGTTCACAGGATTGTTGTTGTAGAAGAGCTTATCGAGTCCTGTGGTAGTAGAGGAGTCGTCGCTGATGTAAAGATTGCCAACATTGCTGATGGCGAGGCTTCCCGGAGCCGTGGTTACCGTACTGAAAGGCAAGCGGACGTTCGTGGTAGGCGAAGTAGCGCTGATCTCCCACAAGAAAGTAGCCGCGCTGTCGAGCACGTAGAGATGGCCCGCTGGATCGAATCCCATCCCGGTCGGCAGGCCCGGGGTGGCGGCTGAGAACTGGAAAGCGCCAGCGGCAGGATTGGCCAGGAAGACGGCGGTCGAAGCGCCTGCTGCGGTGAACTTGTAGATCGCATTGTTCGTTGCGTCGGCAAAGAAGACGTTGTTCGAGGCATCCACCGCAAGGCCGACCGGAGCCAAGGTGTTGGGTGTGATGCCAATCGATGTTCCGGTAGCGGAACCGGCAAGCACTTTGTAAATTGAATGGCTAGCGGCATCAGCGATATAGAGGTTATCGGCGGAATCGGTGGCAAGGGCCGTGGGAGCAGTACCTGGGTAGGTTAACCTGACTGCAGCGCTGCTGGTTTGCGGGGTTATCAATTTCAGCACCTGACCGCTTTTAATGTCAGCAATGTAGAGATCTCCAGCCGCATCTACCGCCAGAGCATTCGGGTTCACCAGAGTTACCGGCGTCCCGAGGACGGTTGGAGCGATGGTAGTGACAGCCCCGCTAAGCGTCGCCGGCGCGCCGCTGGCGCCGCCAACTGTTCCCGAGGGGGTAAACCTCCAAACTTTCCCGGAGTTGCTGGATTCAACGTCGGCTACGTAAACCGTTCCGTTGGGGGCAACCGCGACGCCCCGAGGACTGACCAAGCCAGCCAGGTTAAAGGGGACTTGAATATCTACTGTGGCCTGCGCTAGCGCGGCCGGACCGGTAAGAAAGAGAGCGAGGGCGGAGAATCCACCTGCTGCTAGCGACGAGCGGATTGGAGATAGAGAAAACATTGGCCAAGCTCCTGAAAGATACGCGGACGCATGTGGTTGCACCTGGGAACCAGACAACACCCAGATGCGCGATCCAGCAACAGGAATGCGTCTCGCTGCTGGACGGCGGGGACGGCTCTAAAGTACCGAATTAGGCCCAATCCGACCCATGACACTTCTTGGCAGAGCTCATTCCCCAAATGGGGCATATCCGACTAAAAGAGCAAGCCAGTTTTTCCGGTGCTACGAAGTGTTGGTGCCGGAGTATCGATTTTTCTAATTTTTTCTATTACCGCGGGGGATGGTTCGTACGAAATAGGTACAGCAGCGACATTCTACCAAAGGCCGAAGCTGATGCGAGATTTGTTTTCGGCGCGAGGTACCTGCAGGGGGTAAATTTGTGGTTACCTCCGTCTGAAGAGCAGCTTGTGATTCGTACATGTAAGGAAAAAACGCTCTTGATTCGAGACGCCGAGATTTCTGTTCAGGTACCGGCCGTTTGGATGGGAAATAGGGGATAGCTGGGCCTTGTTTCTCTAGCCGCGCCGCTGTGATAGTTTCGAGATTGTTTCACCTGGAGGAATCAGATTGGGCAAGAGCATGATCCCGCGGCGGCTGTTTTTCACCAAGGGAGCGGGAAAACACAAGGAGCGTCTGACTTCTTTCGAATTGGCATTGCGCGATGCGGGAGTCGCCGCCCAGAATCTGGTCAGGGTATCGTCCATTTTTCCGCCGCAGGCCAAGCTGATCGCTCGCAAGGAGGGACTCAAGTACCTTTCGCCAGGAGAGGTTGTTTTTGCCGTGGTGGCAGAGAACTCTACCCGCGAACCCCATCGCTTGGTGGCCTCCAGTATCGGTGTAGCTATTCCCACAGATCGCAACGCTTATGGTTACCTGAGCGAGCATCACAGCTTCGGCGAATCGGATGAACAGGCCGGAGAGTACGCAGAAGAGCTGGCGGCGGAGATGCTCGCCACCACGCTAAATGTGGACTTCGATCCGGATAAAAGCTGGGACGAGAAGAAGGAGATCTACCGCATCTCCAATAAGATTGTGCGCACGGCAAACGTCACTCAATCGGCGATCGGCGACAAGCGCGGCCTTTGGACAACGACTATTGCAGCGGCGATCCTGATCTTTGAGTAAATTCGAGTAAATTCATGACAGAGCAAGCAAAGTATCGTATCGGCCTGGTGCAGATGTCCTGTTCACCCGACCCGGAGGCAAATCTCGACAAAGCGGCGGAGCGAGTCCGCCAAGCCGCTCGCGAAGGCGCGCGGATCGTTTGCCTGCCGGAGCTGTTTCGGGCGCAGTATTTCTGCCAGCGAGAAGATGTCGAGTTGTTCGATCTGGCGGAAGCCATTCCGGGACCAAGCACAGAGAGGCTTGGAGCGGTGGCGAGAGAGGAGAAGGTTGTAGTAGTGGCTTCCCTCTTCGAACGCCGCGCCGCAGGGCTTTACCACAACACCGCCGCCATTGTGGAGGCCGATGGGTCGCTGGCCGGAATTTATCGCAAGATGCACATCCCGGACGATCCTCTCTATTACGAGAAGTTCTATTTCACGCCCGGCGACCTCGGCTTTCGCGCTTTTGACACCCAGGCCGGGCGCATCGGCGCACTGGTTTGCTGGGATCAGTGGTACCCGGAAGGTGCTCGGATCACGGCGCTGCAAGGAGCGGAGGTGCTCTTCTATCCCACCGCGATCGGGTGGCACCCGGCAGAAAAGGAACAATATGGAGTAGCGCAGTACGAGGCGTGGCAAACCATTCAGCGGGCACACGCCATCGCCAATGGAGTCTATGTTGCCGCTGTCAACAGGGTGGGAAAAGAATACGGAGATATCCGCGGCAATCGGGCAGCCGGCGCCGGGCTGGAGTTTTGGGGCGGATCGTTTTTGGCCGATCCTTTCGGCCGAGTACTCGCCCAAGCTCCCCATGACCGCGAAGACATCGTGGTCGGTGAGATAGACCTCAAGCACCTGGAGGATGTTCGCCGCAACTGGCCATTTCTGCGCGACCGGCGCATTGATTCGTACGCGCCGATTAGCCAGCGATTTCTCGACCATGAGCCGAGTACGGGTAGACAGAACGAGCCGTGAGCAGGACTTCCCAAGCGGCTAATCGAGTTTTGAAGTCGTGCCCTGATACAACGCCATATCTCAGCGGCTTAGGCACGACTGAACAGGCTGCGGAAAAGACGGGTGCAGAGCCTTTGATTGTAACCCCCGCATTCATGCGGGGATAGAAGGGCTTCAGCGCTCGGGGAAATCCAGGGCTAAAGCCCATTTTAGGATCGGGACGTTTTTCCGCTGGACTGAAGTCCAGCTCCCCTTTGCTAAAGCAGGGGGCTTCCACCGAAGGCACGACTGAAGCCGTGCCTTGCTACAACGCCGTATTTCAGTGACTTAGGCATGATGAAGAGGCTTACGTACGGACTGAACAGGCCGTACCCTTCAAAGATTCCGATTTTTTAAGATTCCAATTTTTCGGTGGCGTGTAAGGCCGGAAGCAGTGGCCGTCGCCGAATTTTCAGTGTTTTTCGAGGAGTAAGGATTATGGGGGGAAATGAAGGAGAGACTCCGCGAAGCCTGGGCTACCGCATGCCGGCCGAGTGGGAGGAGCACGCCGCGACGTGGTTGGCATGGCCGCATAACGCGGCTGATTGGCCGGGCAGGTTTCAGCCCATCCCGTGGGTGTATTGCGATATTGTGCGTCATCTGTCCCAGGTAGAAGATGTGCATATTCTGGTTGAGGATGAAGCCGCGAAGAAGCGGGCGCAGGGTCAATTGGCGCGGGTGGACGCGAGGATGGAACGCCTTCACTTCCACCTCTGGCAGACCAACCGGGTCTGGATGCGCGATTCCGGTCCTATCTTTGTTACAAAAAGCGATCCTTCCGACGTCGCCATCACGGATTGGAAATTCAATGCCTGGGCTAAGTACGACGACTGGCAGTTGGACGACCGGATTCCGGCGCACGTGGCGCAACTATTGGGTGCGCCCAGTTGGAGGCCGCGCTTCCCTGCCCCATTAGATTCCAGGGAACGAGTTGTACTGGAGGGAGGCAGCATCGATGTCAACGGCGCGGGCTGCCTTATCACCACAGAAGAGTGCCTCTTAAGTAGCGTCCAGCAGCGCAATCCGGGTCTCCACCGGGAGGACTTTGAGCGGGTCTTCCACGACTATCTGGGTATCGACCAGGTTCTGTGGATGAATCGCGGCATTGCCGGAGACGACACCCACGGGCATGTCGACGACATCACTCGTTTTGTCTCCCGCGACACAATTGTCACAGTAACAGAGACTAGTACATTAGATGAGAATCACCTGCCGCTTGAGGAGAATCTGGAGCGGCTGCGGGCCGCGCGGACGGGAAAGGGCGAACCGTTCCACATTGTCGAGCTTCCCATACCGGCTCCTGTGGTTTTCCAGGGCCAGCGGCTTCCGGCAAGCTACGCGAATTTTTATATCGCCAACGGACTGGTGCTCGTGCCTACGTTCAACGACCCGAACGACCGCTTGGCGCTGAACGTTCTGGCCGAACTCTTCCCCAACCGCAAGGTGACAGGCATCCACTCCGGCGACCTGATCTGGGGCCTCGGCGCCCTCCACTGCATGACCCAGCAACAACCAGGGACTTGCCGTCCAGGCGCGGCGATTTCCTCGGCTGACGCACCCTGAGATCTGTCTGGATTTTCGAGATTTGTGGAATCTCAGGTCCCAGGATCGGGACCTGGGGCACCCGGTCTTGTTGCACGGCCTAAGGTTTGAGAGCGATCTTACGGGGCTGGCGCTGGCGGGCTTGGCCGGCGGAGGTGATTTGTCCGCGGGGATCAAAGTTCAGCGTCCAGGAAGTAGTCGTCTCCGGCGTGGAAGCATCGCTAAAAGTGACCAGAGCACTACGATCCGGATCAATGAGGACTTCCGGCAGGCGGGCGTTTAGCCGGAGCAGGTCAAGGGTCGGGCCCGGTAGAGGTTGAGTGGTAAGAACCTGGACATGATTCCCGCTCAGCTCGGCATAGCACATGGAGATCACCAGCCAGTTGGGCGCGTTGCCTAGAGGAATGAGGCCGCGCTCCTGGCGGAGCATGCGGTTGAAGATTTGATAGGTGGCGGACTTGCTCCATGCGGAGCCGAACCACAGCAGCCCATGAGCGGCAGTGGAGACGATCGACACCTGGGAGATATCCCTAGAGGTATCGCGGGAGGTATCGCGCCCAAGAGCGGCTACAAAGCGCGAGGAGCCATCGGGATCGGGGCCGTGACGGAAGGCCAGAATCACGAAATCAGGAAATGCCGGGCAGACGATCTGCTGGTAGCGCCATCCTGGGCTATCGAGATTGAAGCTCGCCAAGGACGCTCTCTTTTGCAGCTCGGGATGGAGCGAGTTTATAAGCGCAGTATCGTTAGGGCTCATCTGCGAAGGATCGAGGCGCTTCAAAGCATAGACGTAGGGCTGGCGGGAAAGCGGAATTCCTTTCATGGGCACCGGTGTTATCCCGGGAAAAGGCTCCTGATAGGGAGCCGGCTGTTTTTGGGAAGCTTGATTTGAGACTAGGCTGTTCTGGGCCCGTGCCGGGGCGCAGGCCAGCCGCAGCAGCAGGCAGAAGGCTAAAAGGGGTGTGGCGGCAATCCTGCGCATTCAAAACTCACTCTACCATGGCTTTTGGTGTAAGGATTGGCTATGGACCGCAGAAGATTTTTGACTGGCTCGGCTTGTGCGCTGGGCCAAGTATTTTCCGCTCATGCATTTGGGGCACCACGGCCGGAGGCACGACCGGTGCACATACGCTTGGATACAACTCGCAGGTTAGGAGCGATGCCGGCGGAGTTCAGCGGCCTTGGATATGAAATCTCCTCGGTTGCGTGTCCCGGCCTACTTACCCCGGCGAACCGAGTTTACCTGCAACTTGTGCGCAACTTAGGCGGGCAGGGCGTTATCCGCGTGGGCGGCAACACGTCAGATTACGCCTCCTTCCTGGCGGACGGGAAGCTGATTTCTACTCCCAAGGGCACGGCGATCAACAAGGTGAGCCTGTCAAATTTGGGCCAGTTTCTGGCTGCCACCGGCTGGAGACTGATCTGGGGCTTGAACTTGGGGAACGGAAGCGAGCAGCAAGCGGCCGAGGAGGCACAAGCGGTGGCCAGCGTCGCGAAGGACAGACTGCTCGCTTTTGAGATTGGCAATGAACCCGATTTATTCGTCCACGAAGGGCACAGGCCAGCGGAGTACAGCTACCAGAGTTATCTTGCCGACTACCGGCGCTACAAGGCTGCGATCCGGAGAAGGCTGCCGGGCGCGCCCTTCGCCGGACCCGACGCCGCGAGGGATTCCGATTGGGTCACTCGCTTTGCCCGGGATGAAGGGAGAGATCTGAAGCTATTGACCCATCACTATTACCGCGGCGGCGCACGCGACCCGAGGAGTTCTCTGGAGGAGCTTCTCGAGCCCGATCCCGGACTGGAAACGATGCTCGCGAAAATGAGGCAAGCATCGAAAGAGACCCATGTTCCATACCGGATATGCGAGACGAACTCGTACTCCGGCGGAGGCAAGCCCGGCGTGAGCGACAACTTCGGCTCAGCGCTGTGGGTGCTCGATTATATGTTTACGCTAGCCTGGGGGGGCGTCAGCGGCGTGAACATAGAAACCGGCATAAACCAGCTTGGCGTTGTTAGTTCGTATTCGCCCATAGCCGACGATCTGAAAGGAGATTACTCGGCGTCGCCGGACTACTACGGGATGCTGGCATTTGCGCAGACAGGCCCGGGAGAACGGCTCTCCCTAGAATGCGATCGAGATGGCGTTAATCTTAACGCATATGCGATAGAACAAGAGGGGGAAAGGCTCACGCTGACAATCGTCAACAAGGACTTAAGACATACGGCTTTGGTTAATGTGGAGTCGAAACAACAATTCACGCGCGCCCGCTCAGTGCGTCTCACCGCTCCCGCAGTCGAAAGCAAGCGGGGAGTGCTGCTCGGAGGCTCCTCGGTCGGATCAAGCGGCGTATTTCATCGTTCGCGCGGCGAGCTTCTTGCGCTGACACGAGCAGGGTGTTCTATAGCTGTTCCTGCGAGCAGCGCGGCAGTCGTCAGGTTTGAATCGGCCGCCGGCGATTAAACAGATTGAGAGAAAGATAGCAGAGTGTGCGAGGACTGTTCCCTCAGCGGCCAAAGCCGAACTGATTTTCAAGGGCTTACGTACGGCCTGAAAGCCCTGGATTTCCCCATGCCAGCGCTAAAGCGCATCATGATCAGTAACGAAATTTTCCCGGGGCGCTGAAGCGCTCCTACCGCCGCATGAATGCGGGACTCCACCTGAAGTGCCGTAGACTCCAAAGCTTCCGCGTTACCGCAGTCGAAAACGGAAAATGGCAGCCCAAAGGCTGCCATTTTCGCTTTGTCGCCCCGACATTGGCTATTGGTGAGTGGTGCGGTGGTGAGTTGTGGCCGGTCTGGCCTTTGGCGGAACCTCACCGTCTATCAGGGTGATCATTGGCGGATTGGCAGTGTAGGAGTCCATAGTGGCGTCGTAGGTGACCATCGTGCCGACCGGAGGAAGCGTCTTAAGCGGCGTCTTCATGTTGATGGTGAAGTCCGCCTTGTTGCTCTGCTGGTTATCCTCGGTCACGGCAAACTGCACGGAGGTAGGCGTGGCCGCGACGACCTTACCGGGAACGCCAAAGCGTTGGCCCTTCATGACATCCCAAACCTTCTGCGCGTCCTCAGGCTTGCCGTTAAAGAGGATGAACTCTTTATCGGAGAGGCTGAGAGTCTTGAGATCGGGAGTGGAGGCCACAGTCTGAGCGGCAAGATCGGCGGGCGACGGCGGCGGGGGTGCCGGGCTGGGATTGTAGGCGGCCGGCGGAAAGAGGTTGGTTTTGGCCAGCTCCTGGACCGCGGGATAGCCATCCATAGTGCCGTGGTACTTCTTGTAGAAGTATTCGGCGGCCTTCTCGATCTGGTCCTTGGTCTGCGGCGGAGCAAACTGGGCAGCGCGGGTAAAGAACCAGGCCGCGTTCTTAGGATCGGGCGGATTCGCCTGGGCATAGGCTTGACCGAGCAGATAGGTGTCAATCAGGCCTGCACCGGTTTGCGTCTGTGTAGGATCGGAATAGGACTTCAGGTCGCTAGTGAAATTCTGGATAGCGCCTGCCATATCCTTCTTATTTTCATCATCGACGGCGATGGCGCTGTAGAAGGTAGGCGTGGTGGCTGCCTTGAGCTTCTCATAGTCGGCATCAGCCATGGAGGCAGGCTTGGAGGCGGTGAGACCCTTTTGCGCATTCTCCGCCGCCTCATCGAGCAGGGGCGTCGCAGACTGAGGACTGGTCTGCATGGCGGTGGTTCCCTTCTGCTTGTCGATGTAGGTGACGATGAAAAGAGCGCGGAGATTGTTCGGATCGGCGGCCAGCAGGCGCTTGGCGGTGGCGACAGTCTTGTCCGTGTCGCCCGTCGACTGGTAGGTGGCCATCAGCATTTCCATCATATCGTTCTTGACGACAGAGTTGGGGTATTGCTGCAGGAAGGCTTCAATCGCCGCGGCTTTGGCCGCAGGAGTGGATTGCCCAACGGCATTGGTGTATGCGTTGTACTCGGCGGGATCCTTGATAGTGATCTGGCCGGGTTGAGCTGCTGCGCTCTGTGCATACATTGCTGGGGCTGCGCCCAAACTGGTGATGGCCAAGGCCAACATGGAGGCAAATACGACCTTCTTCATTCAACGCTCCTAGCGGAATTCTTCACGGCGGAATTCTTCACGGCAACCGGGTCTTTACAATTCTTAAGGTATTGAAACGAAACATTGTGTTGTACGGCGCTAGCGTCGTTCAAAGGCCGCAGACTTCTTTCCTTAAGCGTCAACCGGACCATGCGGAGAGCTTTCATGTCGCGGGTTGCTCTTTCGGATGTGCGTGGATTATAGAAAGCGTTCCCACAATATGACAAGTAGGAGAATTTCACAACCGTTCCGGCCGTGCCGCACCGGAATGAAACTTCATGATATCCGATGCGGGATATTTGGTGGAGAACGGAGTAGAAAAGGAATTTAAGAGAAGTGGGAGGAACAAGCATGGTGGAAGCGAATTTTGGGCGGCATGATGAGCTTCCCTTACGGAACCAGGTCGCGGTAGTAACCGGGGCGGCGCGGGGGATTGGCGAGGCGGTGGCTCGCGCGTTGGCACGAATGGGAGCGAGCGTGGCGCTGGTGGCGCGCGACCAGGCACAACTCGACAAGGTGCAGAGGGAGATCGAGAAAGATGGCGGAAGGGGGATGGTAATAGCCTGTGACCTGACGGAGGCCAAAGCGGTTGCCGCGCTTGGAGACTCGATACGCAAGGAATACGGACGATGCGACATCCTGGTGAATAATGCGGGGACGGGAGCGCCGGGGAAACCGCTGATCGAGGTTACGCCGGAGGAATGGGACAGGGTGATGGACACCAATCTTCGCGGACCTTATTTGACGATCCGGGCACTTGCTCCGATGATGATCGCCGCCAGAAGCGGGCATATCATCAACATCTCTTCGCTTGCCGGCAAGAATCCTTTGCCCAACGGCGCTGCCTATGCTGCCTCGAAATGGGGGTTGAATGGACTCACTTATTCAACCGCCGAAGAACTTCGGCAATATAACGTGCGCGTAGCGGTGATAGCGCCGGGATCGGTCGACACCGGTTTTGGCGGCGGAAGCGCTCCCGGCCAGGGGAAGGACCGATCCAAAATGGTGCAGCCGGCTGATGTGGCCAAGGCGGTGGCCATGCTGGTGACGCAGGCGCCAAACTCCTTCATTAGCGAGGTGCTCTTGCGGCCGACGATGAAGCCGTGAGGGCGGCGATTGAGGAAATGATTCTGGGGAATCCCAACTCCCAGAATCGAGACCTGGGACACCCAGGATCTGTTTGAAGGGACGAGCTTGAATTTGGACAGTTCCGATTTTCTATATCACCGAATGCTGGCAGGCGAGGTGCCACGAAGGTCACTTGTAGCGTGGTTGGCTGGGGACTAGGCTCGAATTTCATGGAACCGCTCCCGCTGATGCAGAGGGTTTCGGGACTAATTATGGGGTTGAGAACGGCTTATCCACAAGATGTTGGGGTGGTGATGTTGATTCTGGCGGGTTCGGGAGATAGAGTTTTTTCTGACGCCAGGCTGCGCCGCGAGGCCGTATCCCCCTCCGGATGGCGAAAAGGAGCATGCCGGTGCTGAAGTTGAAGAAGATCCAGATTTTGGGTTTTAAATCGTTCTGCGACCGCACAGAGGTTACGTTACCGGGCCAGGGCTTGGCGGTGGTGGTCGGTCCGAACGGGTGCGGCAAGTCGAATATTCTCGATGCCGTGAGCTGGGTACTGGGAGAACAATCGGCCAAGAGCCTGCGCGGCACAAAGATGGAAGATGTGATTTTTGCCGGGACCAGGGAGCGCAAAGCTCTGGGAATGGCCGAAGTTTCGTTGTCCTTAATCGATCCGGAGGCTTACGCCGAAGGCCCGTTGCTCGATTCCCTCCAGGATGTAGAAAAGGGAGATATAGAACACGGAGTTCAGGGCGGAGCGCGGGATCCTCTCGACTGGGACGAAGAGAGCTGGCGTGCGGAGCGAGCCGCGGAGACCGAGGAGAGCATTGCCGAAGTACAACCCGGTCCGGTGGGTGCGGCGGAGGATGAGACGAAAGAGGGGCAAGAGCCAGCCGCCGACAGCCAGCCCTCTCTCGATGCCGGGAATGCCGTGGTGCTGAAGATCAGGCGCCGGCGATTCCAGCGGACAGCGGCACGGGCAGGAGAAATCGTCATAACCCGGCGGCTCTTTCGGACCGGGGAGAGCGAATATCTGCTGAACGGGAAGCTTTGCCGGCTGCGCGATATCCAAGACATTTTCATGGGAACGGGACTTGGCCCGGAGTCCTACGCGATTATCGAGCAGGAGCGGATAGGACAGCTCTTGAGCTCAAAGCCCCATGACCGGCGGGCCATTATTGAAGAGGCGGCGGGGATTACACGCTTCAAGACAAAGAAGCGTTTGGCTGAACTGCGGCTGGAACAGGCCAAGCAGAATCTGTCGCGAGTAAACGACATTTTCGAGGAAGTGACACGGCAGATGGGTTCGCTGAAGCGGCAGGCAGCGAAGGCGGAACGGTACGGCGCACTGCGAGAGGAATTGCGTGGAAGGTTGAAAGTGGTGCTGTCGAGCCGCATCGCGCAGATTGATGCCGAGCAGGCGGGGTTGAGCCTGGAGATCGCGGAACTGGGCAGGGAGATCGAAGCGGACACCGAGCAGGTGAGCCGGCTAGAGGAGGAATACTCCAGCGCTGTATCGCGGGGATACCAGTTGGACGGCAGCGCCAAAGAGGCGAGCGTCCGAGCTAACCAAGCGGCAGTGGAGTTGGAGCGGGCAGCGACACGGCAGAACTCGAATCAGGAGCGCATTGCGGAATTGCTGGCGCGGGCGGCCGCAGGGACAGCCGAACTGCAACAGTCAAAGCAGCAATTGCAAGGAGTAATGGCGGAGCGCGAAGCTCATCGCAGCTTTCTGGAAACGGCGGCGGCGGAAGCTGCAGGCTTTCGCGAAGATGCCCGGCTTCGGCAAGAGTTGGCGCGCAACGCAGTTGCGGCCGTAAGTGAATCCGAACACGGCCTCGAATCGACCCGCAGACGAGCGATGGAACTGCTAACTCGGGCCAGCAATGCGCGGAACGAGACTCAACATGCCGAGGTTTCGCTGACCGCGCTGGAGCAGGACGCGGAGCGGCTGGCAGGGGAGATACACGGCGCCCGGAGAGACCTGGAAGCGCTGGGTGTCGAGCGAGGCCAGGCGTCACTGAAGTTCGAGTCGGTAACCGATCAGCTTAAGCGATTGGAAAGCGAGATCGAGAGGCTGCGCGCTGAGACGGAGCGCAGGCGCGGCGAGGAAGAGGAAGGCAAACGGCGGGGCGACCATTTGCGGGCGGAGATGGCCGCGCTCAGCGGACGGCGGAACTCTCTTGAGTCACTGATCCAGGAACACAGCTATTCAACGGACACGGTACGCAAGCTGTTGAAGTCCGCCTCCCTCGGAGGAGGACTCACGCCACTGGGAACGCTGGCCGACTTTCTGGAGGTCAACGGGCAATACGAAACCGTGGTGGATGCATTTTTGCGCGATGAACTCAACTACATCGTGGTCAAGAGCTGGGATGCGGCCGACGAGGGCATGCGGTTGTTGAAGAGCGATGTCGATGGACGCGCGACCTTCCTGGTACACCCGGATGATTCACAGGCCAAGTTCTCATTTTCAGGCGGTCCTCCGCAGCCGGAGAGCGAGAAGCGGGAGGGCGTGGCTCCATTGAAGGATTGCATTCGCGTGCTGGATGGTTTTGGCCGCTCGCTTGAGGTTATCCTGCCCAAGCTGCGCGACGGCTTCGTGACGCCGGATGCGGAGCTGGCAAAATCGATGGCGCTGGAGAATCCAAACGCGTTCTTCCTGGCTCCTTCGGGCGAGTGTTTCCATAATGTGACGGTGACGGGCGGCAAACCGAGCGTAGAGGGTCCGCTAGCGTTGAAGCGCGAATTGCGCGAGACGCAAAAGAAGCTGGCGCTGGTGGAAGCCGATGTAGCTCAAGCGGAGATGACGGTCGCTTCCCTCAGCCGGCTGCTGACTGAATTAGCCAGGCAGACGGAGAGCGCGAGCCAAGAGCGGAGGGACGCGGATCGGGAGTCCGCCAACCAAAGCGCGGCGCTACGGCAGATGGAGGGAGAAGCAGCACGCCTGGAACGGCGTTTGGAAGACTGGATGGTGCAGAACGAGCGCAATCGGGACTTGCGCACGGCACGGAGCGCGGTGATCGAGCAGAAGCGGGAAGAAACGCGGCGCCTCGAAACCGAGCATGCCGCGATCGAGGCGCAGCTGGCCGACCTGCAGGGCAAGATGGAAGAACTGCGCGGGGCGCGTGAACAAGCGCAGCAAGAGGCGGCAGCGGTTTCGGCCCAGCTTGCAGGTCTGGAAGAGCGCAGGCGCGGCGCGGAGGCCGGATTCTCCCGCATCGACCGGATGCACGCGGATCTGGAACGGCGGGTGAGCCAGCTTGAGCAACAGTTGAGCTCAGCGGATGCGGAACAGCAGCATCGGAGTCGAGAGAATGAACAATTGGCGGTTGAGCGGCAGCGTCTTGATGAAACGCGCAGCACGGCAACCGAGGAGGCGGCGCGCTGGACCAAGGAAGCCGATGCGCTGCGCGAACAACTGAAGGAGAGCGAACAGCGACTCAAGATCTTGCGCACGGAAACCGACTCGTTGCGCGAGAGGCGAAGCGAAAGGGCGGCGCAGTCCGCCAAGCTGATGGCAGATCTTGAATACACGGAGGCAGCCTGCGTCAACGAACTAGGCCTAGAGGCTTCTGAGTTGCGTGCGCAAGAGGGATTTTCGCCCCTCGAAGCAGATGCGCTGGCGGCTGAGGATGAAGCATGCCGGGGATTGAAGCAAAAACTAGAGGCGATGGGTCCAGTCAACATGATGGCGCTCGAAGAGTACAAGGAGACGGCGGAACGCCATACATTTCTCGAAACGCAGCGCCAGGATTTGCTGGATTCGATCGACAACACACAAGCCAGCATCAGAGAGATCGATCAGATCACACGCGCCAAGTTCGAGGACGCCTTTGCCAAGATCAACGTGAACTTCAGCAAGACATTCACCCATCTCTTTGGCGGCGGGCAGGCCTTCATGCGCTTGACCGACGAGGTCAATACCGCGGAGAGCGGCATCGATATCGTAGCCTCACCTCCGGGCAAAAAGCTGCAGAATGTGCTCTTACTCTCAGGGGGCGAAAAGGCACTGACGGCGCTTTCGCTGCTGGTAGGAATCTTTGAGTTTCAACCCAGTCCTTTCTGCGTGCTGGACGAAGTGGATGCCCCGTTGGATGAGACCAACGTCGGACGCTTGGCGGAGATGCTCAAAGGCATGAGCGTGGAGACTCAGTTTGTGTTAGTCACTCACTCCAAGCGGATGATGAGTTCGGCCGATTTGATCTATGGGGTGACGATGCAGGAGCCGGGAGTGTCCAAGGTGGTGTCGGTACGATTGGGAGGACATGAGCCGGCGCACCGCTCGCCTGAGCGGATGCAAGAGCAGCGACTTGCGATGGCCTAGGAACGTTGCTGGAGATCCCCGGGCTCTGATGGATCGCAATCATGAGCAATAAGAGCGCTTGAAGGTTAGGGTACCCGCGTTCGTTGGTCGACAGAGATTGGCGGTAAATCAGAGATGAAAAGAGTTTTGCTTATCACGCTTTCGGGCGCAGTGCTTCTTGCGCCTTTTGCGTTTGCGCGAAGCAAACAGATTCAAGTGATGTTGATGGATGGGCAGAGCGGGGGAGCCTATCACAACTGGCGCGCCACCACTCCGGTATTGAAAAAGGAGCTGGAGGATACGGGACTGTTTCAGGTCACGGTGGTGACTTTTCCTCCGTCAGGAGGAGACTTCAGCAAGGTTAAGCCGGAGTTCGGCAATTACAAGGTGGTTGTCTCCAATCTGGATTCTCCCGAGTGGCCGGCCGATCTGAGGTCTCAATTCGAGGATTACATGAAGAGGGGAGGAGGCTTGGTCATTGTGCACGCCGCAGACAATGCCTTCCCAAATTGGGCCGCCTACAACGTGATGACCGGCATCGGAGGATGGAGAGGCCGGACAGAGAAGGCTGGGCCTCACTGGTACTACAAGGACGGCAAGCTGGCTTCCGACGATCTTCCGGGACATGCAGGGATGCACGGGCTGCGTCTTCCCTTCCAAGTGACAACTCGCGACGCCAATCATCCGATCATGAAGGGGCTGCCACAGGTGTGGATGCACGCTCCCGACGAACTTTACGGAGCGCTTCGCGGGCCGGGCAAGAACATGGACGTGCTAGCCACGGCGCATTCGCTTTTGACGAACAAGGGAACGGGCAATGATGAGCCGATGCTGATGGCCCTGCGGTATGGAAAGGGCAGAATCTTCCATACCACGATGGGGCATGATGTGGCTGCCATGAGCGGCGTTGGATTTATCACAACATTGCAGCGCGGAACGGAGTGGGCGGCTACAGGAAGAGTTACACAAAAGGTGCCGACTGATTTTCCGGGTCCCGACAAGGTAAGTATTCGCGCGAACATCGCGAGCATGGCTCCCTCACGCAACGACAGCGCAAAGTGAGGAGAATGAACCTCAACTCTGGTTTTCGCGAAGATCCTGCGCTGAATCATGGGCGACTAGCTAGGGATGTTTTGCGGCGGTGAAGGACGACCAGGCGGACCGCGAGGGCAAGACCTCCTCCAATGGTCGTAAATATGGTTCGGCGCACGGCGATGACGTTACCAGGAATGCTGGCGAGAGAGAGCGAGAAAACGATATAGGCGGTAATTGAAACGGAGAACAGAGCATAGTTCACGTTCAGGGTTCCATAAGACAACCAGGCGAAGAGCAGAGTGAAGGCAGCCAGGGCCAGAGGCGCGGGCGCAATATAGGCAATCATGAAACTGGCAAGAATCGCGCCCGTGATCGTTCCCACAGTGCGCGCGATGGCCCGGCTGGCAGTATCGGACAGGCCGGGCTTAAGCACCAGCAGGGCAGTCATGGGAATCCAATACCCGCTAGAGAAATGCAGGCGGGTGTAGAGCGCGGTTCCGGCTCCCAGCGTCACGGCCAAACGGATCGAATAAGGTAACGCAGATTGCTCTATTTCGCCTTTCCTAATGGCCTGGGTAGCGTTGGCGATCGCGGCGCGTAGGAGCACCTGCTCGGCGCGGGCATACCGAGCCAAGGCGATCAGGTCTTTGGACAACTCCTTCAATAAGCGGAAGAGGATGCTGGTGGCAAAGATCTGTACCGCGCCTCCCACCAGAATGACCGAAGCGCGTACGGCCGCAGCTTTAGGAGAGAAGGGAAAGGCAGAGGCAACCAGGAGCGTGATCACGCACTGCTGCGCGACCCACCCATACCCTGCGGGCCGGTCAGAGAGCATGCCGCATCCGAAACCCCATAGGGCAGCCAGGGGCACAAGAACAAAGTTTTGATGGCCAACGACCATCCCGATAAAGGTCGAGATCGCCATGCCGAAGGAAACGAAGATCATGGGCAAGAGACGGGAGTCGTCGATGGGCTGCTTGGCCCCGAGCCCCACGGTCATAGCTCCGCCCGCGGCAATCATGCCTGCCGCGGGATGACCGGACAGCAAGCCCCCGCCCAGGCAGATGGCGATGGCGATCGTAAAAACCCAGTCTGTGTGAAGAGACAGATCCGCCCAATGGAAGAGCGCGCTATCGCGCAAGTAAGGCGACGAGTTGCCGGAGGTCTCCGCCGGCACGGCGCTGGGTTGCGATGGCATAGATTTACGGTAGCAGGAGCGGCTTCGCGGCGGGAGACTCTGGCGCGCGGGCAAAGATCTCGACCCTCACGTTCTGGCTGAAGTTCTTCGCGATTGCTGCGTGATTCTGCCAGCGCATCTGCTCACACTTTCCGAAGACATCCGCCATAGCGGCCAAGGTCTCACTGGCCGCGCGCCCACCCACATACATGTTTAGTGAGACCGCCATTCCATCATAGTAGGCATCCGGATTGCACTCGTAGAAGCGAGCGACAGCGCGCAAGCCGCGAATGAAATGCCGCCGAGCCTCTTCTGGCTTCTTCACTGTGCGTTCACCGATTTATTTGGGCGCGCGCTGTGTAGACGTAGCGATCGTCTGAATTTATTTTCGAGCGCAATCGTAAGCTGACGGCTTCGCCGGCTAAGACAGGCTCCGCGTGTGCATTGTCCTGTTTGGTTTCCATTCATCTCAATGTGCGGCTGTGCGACCACGCTCTGTAATTGCATTTAGGTTCTTATCTCCTATAAGTGGATCGGTAACTCATATTTGTAACAAGCACCCTCGTCATGCCAGGAGTGTGCTTCTGTGATTGCGGACAACCCGCAGATCCCTGCGGTTCACTTCGCCTCGGGTCGAGATGACAAGGGTACAGCAGTTAATAGGTCCTATTTGGTATGTGAATCGTTTGAGAATTAGAGAGCCCCAAGTCCTAGAATCGGCAGTGGAGCACTCCCTGCCACTGTTACAACAACAAACACTTTGGCGAGAACTGGGTGATGTTGCTTTTAGCTTGCTGCCGATGGAAGTGCTCGTCAATAAGAGGTAAGGATAAAGCTGAGGAGATAGGGGAGGTAAACTAAGTGGCGTGTTTCTACCTAGTTACTGCACATTTAATAGAGGAGAAGAAACCTTCGCCGTTACCGATAGTTCACTGCCCCTTCCTCCTCGTGATTCTTTGCAGATCGATTGATGCACAGCCGCAGCTATGGCATGTTTGTTTTGCAGAAGCGATTCCGGTTTGCTAGCGAACACGCATTGCGAGAAAGGCTTCTCTCAAAAACAGTCTCATGGAGGACGCAGTGAACATAACACCACAACTTGCAGATATCGGTATTTGCAGCAGCCATAAGCTCTCGACGCTGTTTCACCTTCCGAAACGCAACCTAGGCTGTGCCATTCTCATAGCCGCTATCGAAGACTATCTGAGCTTGGATGAACAGGCGCATGCAACCGCAGCCCAGTTTCTCTATCCCACGGACGCCGCCTATCAGGAGCACTATGACTGGGTAGTAGCAATGGCCGCCGGGGTCAATCGCGCGTGGCTTCGGGATGCATTAGATAGAGCAAAGGCCAAGTGGGATAGCGAAAGATGTTATCGCAAGCTGCAGGCCAAGCTCAAGTCGGTGGTGCAAAGCCGGATATCGGCATAGGTGTTTATTGTTCTCCCCACATCTGACGCCATGTTCTTAAGGGAAAATGAACGACTCACAAGGAAAGGAGTTGAACGGGCATGACGGTTTTCTAGGAGCATCCATGGACGAAGCTACATTGATCGCCGCTGCGCGCGGAGGATCCGACGACGCATTCACAACTCTTTATAAGAATCATCTTCGCTATGTCAAAGCCGTAGGGCGCGCAATTCTTCGCAGCAATGACCTAGACGATCTCTGCCAGGAGACTTTTCTTCTGGCCTTCACCCGAATCGGCAGCTTCCAGGGCAACTCCAACTTCCGCACCTGGGTAACACGCATTGCCATGAATCAATGCCTGATGACTCTTCGCCGCAATCGGCAGGTAACAAACGGAGAATCGCAGTTATTGCAATTAGACCCGGAGATGGCCTCGGACGATCTCCTCGACCAACACATCTTTGTGACAGAGAATAACAACCTGAGATCTATCCCCGCTCGCTTCGATCTTCCAAAACTGCTACAGGTGCTGACGCCGACTCAGCGAAAGATATTGGAGATGGCTTACCTTGAAGATATACCGGACAGACAAATCGCTGACCAAATGGGGATTACGCTCGCTTCGGTCAAGAGCACACTTCATCACGCGAAGAAAAGAGTGCGGGAGGTTCATAAGAAAAGGTGAACTTTCCGACTGTGATCGGAATCTATAACTGCAGAGACTTCTACAAGCGATAACCGGGTGGGCGGCAAAGTTCTCGTACACTTACCGCCCATTGCGCTCCCAGCGCGTGCGACCTTGGGACTAAGCGACGAGAGGAGCGCATTCATTCCTCTACAGCCTGGCCTGAGAGGTTTTCAGCTCAGGGACTATTCAGCCCATTTCATTTTGTTCGTCAGTTGTGGCACGACCAGGCCGTGCCTTGATACAACCAGTACTCTTTCCCGAAACGCCGACGTGCTCCTACCCGCATTTATGCGGGGCCTTTCACAAACAAGCAACTTTTTCAATTATTTCCGGCGCGGTTGAAGCCGTACCCTTGTAAAGATCGGAAAAGGTCTGTTCCTCTATGATGAGTTCCTCCCCCTCCCCCAAATCTACCTCAAGGACGCCCGCAAAGGTTTGCATTTTGAGCGAGAGTGATGCGAGATCGCTGACTTACGCGGGCATTGAGCACAAATGCTCAAGCCGACGGCATCATCACTACGGAAAGAGCAAGGTGGACGCTTTGGTCAAGGAAGGTGAACTGATCTGGCTGGGCAAGCACCACAAATACGCGACTTTCAAGAATGCCCAGTCATGGATAAAGGTCTATAACCGCAATCAATATGGGGAGACCGTATCGTGCGGAATGCAGCTTCGCCGGGGCGGATTCTGAAGGACGACTTCGCTCAGCCCTTCGACCTGAAAGACCCAGATTAGCTTCGCGAACCCGGGGGCGCCCGCATTCGTCGTCCAATTGGAAATCTATGAAACTTAAATATTCGATCCTTTTGATTTTTGCGGTGTTCAGTGTGGCAAACACAGCGCACGCAGGCACGGTGACGGGTACGCTTCAAGGACCAAGCGGTCTCCAGGTCAAGAATGCGACACTCAATTTCAATTTAAGGCAGGCCGGATTGATGGTTGGGACCGGGTCGGTCGTGCCCGTGGCTGCCTCGTGCTACACCTCTAACGATGGCACCGTGGTAGGTTTGCCCAATCCGTTGGCAATGCCGGCCGCAAGCGTTAACCTCGGCTCGGGCAGCCTGCCAGGCGGCGTGTACTACGTTGAAACCACTTTTTATTCTGTTTCATCCGTAGGTATCGTGGAGACGCTTCCCTCGCCTGAGTTCCGCATTCAACTTTCGAGCACGGGAACGTTGACGGTCGGCCCCTCAGTCCCTTTCCCGGCAAACGCGGCCGGGATGCGCGTATACATAGGGAACATGAGCGGTAATGAGACTCTTCAGGGCGCAACAACAAGCAGCGCGGGGCAATTTGCGCAGGCCGGCGGTTTAAGTGCAGGCTCAAATCCTCCCGCAGTCAACTCTTCACTTTGCAATATCGCCTTCAATGACACGATCATTCCTTACTCCGGATACAACGTTTCGCTGATCTCATCCAGCGGCAACGCATATCCCGGCTGGCCGCAAGCATGGCAGCTCAATGGGGGGATGAATGGAACGGTGAACATCTCGGACGGTGCTCCGTTATGGGATGGCGTGATTGTTTATCCTCAGCCGATCGTGGCACAACCACTTAATAACGGACCACAGAGTATCTCAGGCAGTCTCACCTTTAGCGGCTTCAATGTTACAGGTATAGGCGCTGTTGGTGTAGGCACAACCACCCCGAGCTGGCCCATCGATGTAGAGAACGGGCTTATCAATTCGAGCGCGGGCTACCTCTACAACGGTGGAGCGGGAAAGCCCGGCGAGTGCCTGGTATCGAATGGTACGGCATTTGTCCCGCAAGCATGCTTTGTGCCGCCGGCGCTGTTCTATCAATCGGTCGCGAGCAATGGGATTGCGCAGCCACAAGAGGGTGCAGCCAATTTTTCGCAGCGTTTCAAGATAACAGACAGCCCGGGCACGCACAGCACGGGAGTGGACTTAGCACCCTCTGGCGCGACCGCGGGCAGCTACACAAATCCCAGCATCACCATTAACGGTTTTGGGCAGGTGACTGCGGCGAGCAATGGCTCGGCCATTCCTGTGATTCAGATTATACAAATATCGAGTGGCATCTGTTCCACGCCAGCGGCCACCAGTTATGGAACTTGCACATTCAGTGTGAGCTGGCCGACCGTGTTTACGGATACAAATTACGCGGCAACCTGCACCGAAGGCCCGGCATCGGGAGTAGTAGTTGCGCTGCGTGTGACCGCAAAGACGAGCAGTGGAATCACACTACAGATTCAGAACGGCACCGCAGATGGCGCCGTGTCCTCCACGCTGACCAGCATTGATTGCCTCGGAGTGCATCCATGAAGCGCTTGTCCCAGCTTGGCTTTGTTATGGCCGCAGGAATGTTCGCGGGAGCGGTCGTTCCGCGGGCCTATGCACAGAACACAGAAGGTCAGATTATCGCCGCTCAATATGGAGAGTATCGGGTACCTGGAACACTCGAGGATGATTATTCGTTCCTGCCGGCGGCGTGCCAAGTGACCAAGGCGGGGGAGAACTTCGCGGCTTTCACCGAAGGGGCTCCGGTACGGATTGTGGACGGCAGTCCTGCTCTGAACGAAACAGTTATCGCAGGACTAGTCGATATTCATGCCTGTTCGGTACAGGTCACCCCACTGCACCACCACAGCCCGCCTTTCTATCTCACTTCCGGGACAGGAGGGCTGCAGGAAGCGATCATTGCGAACACGACAGGATCACAGCCGGTAGCGAATACGATCATTTTGAATCAAGAATGGTATGCCCTGGGGGGCAGCCCGGCTGTCATCGCCTCAGTCAAAGGTAACTCGGCCCTCAATCTCGTAGACATAACACAGACTCCTTACGCGTGGTATCAGTGGAACGGCAGCCAGTACGCCGCTGTGAGCATCGGCGGGGGACTACCTCCGGGATCTGGGCTGGTCAAAGTGACCTCCGGCGCCGGATCCGTCGCGTCATCGGCAGACATTGTGTCGTCAGTTAATGTAAACCCTACGACTCCGTTTGTGGCGGCGCTCATCCCGCCATTGCCATACCAGGCAGCGCTGGGATACATACCGGCGGCAAATACAATTACGGTAAACGGACACCCGCTTTCGTCAAACGTTCAGGTGTCAGCTTCAGACATCAACACGGGCATGCTACCGCATGCGCAGTTACCGACGCTGCTTAGTGACGACATCCCCAATAATGCAGCGAATACGAGCGGAAACGCCGGAACAGCGACCAGGCTGGCCGCCGTTCCCAACGCGTGTAGCGGCTCACAATTTGCCACCGGAGTCGATGCGAGCGGAAACGCAATTTGCAGCTCTCCGGCCACCGGGATACCAAGCTTGAACGGATCAACAGGGGCGCAGACGGTGACCGGAGCTGGCGCGATCTCGGTCAATACCGTGGGTGCAACCACAGTCATATCGGTTACGGGAGGCGGACTCACCGGTTCAGTGGGATCCTTTAGTCAATATCAAGACGCCTATGGCCCTAACACGGGTTCGAGCACGGCGGTCGGACCCAATCCGAATAGCTGGTCCATACCAAGCGGCCTGTCTTCCGCCCAACTGAACGCCATCGTGAGCGCTTTACCCACTGGAAACGTGCTCCACATCAATGGACCGGAGCCTCAATTCCAGAATTCAGCTAATGGCCAAGTTCTGGACAACCGTCCCGGCACGCAGCCATGGAGCGTGACTAACTCCGGAGCGGCCTGCAACACCGTGCTGGCGTTTGCCACGGTCACTGCCGGATCGAATGTCATCAACATGAACTCCGGTTATTTCTTCGGCTCCGCAGACGCCGGAGATTCAGGCACCAACCTTGGAGCGAAGTGGATTTCGATGGTCGGGCTTGTCGCGGGAGTCCCGACGCGCTTCGATGCCTATATCACCGCGGTGAACAGCGGTTCCCAGGCCACGGTCTCTGCTAACTCACCGTTTTCAGCGAGCGATTATTCAGTAACGATCGGCAACGACGATACTCCACAGCTTGCCCAGGCAGTTTCCTACGCGCACAACGGCGATGCGAGACTGTCGTTTCCGGGCAACGCGAATTCAGGAGGGGTTTGCTGGACGCGTACGGCTCCTCTAGCGCTCAATGGGACGCCTCTGAGCGGCTTGCCTAACGGAGGGATCCTCGGCGGCGCTGGACTGGACACCACACAAGGAGCAAGCGGGTATATCAGGGATATGCAGTTTTATGTCGACGCGCGCATCGACGCGACGCATCCCTGGAGTTGGGATAACAACGGAACCACCACCGCGCAGACGCCACTGTACCGGCCGGTCGGAGTGATGACTCCGAGCGCGAATAATCCGCTCGGCCCAGGATGGATACGCGGATCAGAACCTTATGGTCTTTACGCATATAACGGCGTGGCGTCGACCACGGCAAATTCCGCGGTGATGTGTGTACTTACTTCGGCGGGCAGTGTGCCTCCGGTGGGCGCGGACATTGTGTTTCCATATCTGACCTCAGTGCTGCACACCGCGGTTGCTTCGACCGCGGGCACGTGCGGGACAGGAACTCCAATCACCCTCACCACAGCGGTACCTGCAACAGTCGGACAGGCGGAGTATTTTTGGGGCGAAGCGCCTGGAGCGGCGGCGAGTGGCACGGCGGTGCAGGAGATCGACACCGCTATACCGGCCACCGGCCGCAGTTTCCCTATGACGGTTAATTTGAAGAATCCTATCAACCCCGAGCCAGGCGCGGAGTCGGACCTTGCCCCGTTCGGATTGGTAAAGATTGACGGCGAAGAGTTTCAGTACTACAGAACATCTTCTTACCCCGCTGTTAACGGTCAATGGTTGCAACTCACTTCCGGAGCACAGAACGGGACCGCGGCGGCGGCGCACGCAGTAGGCGCGGCGATCGTCCCTCTGAATCCGTTCAAGCCGTCGCTTCCGTGGCCCGTGACGACGATCAACGGGGGCGCTAACCAGACTCCGGTCGGCGCAGAATACTTTCCAGCCTTCAATATAGGAAATGCGGCTATTGCGCAGCCAGTCCCAGATGGCACGAGTTTCAGGGGAGGAGGAGCCTTCTCGGAGTCGCATGTCGTAGGAAACAACATACTTGCCTGGCCCAACACGGTGGCAAATGCCAGCGAGGATCCCTACAAGTTCCAGTCAACAAACTCAACAGCGGGCATGTACCTGGTCCCGCTGCCGTTCAATAGCTGGTTTATGCGCAACTACATTGCCGGACCACAGTTTGGTATCTGGGAAGGCGTAGCGGCTCAGAACAACCATAATTACATCGGACTTCCGACATCCGATACAGTCATTTTCGATTCTAACCATGTTTCCGTTGGCTATTCCGTTGGTCTGATTGGAGGCGGGACGCTTGCCTTCACAAATAATCAGTTGTTCTCGCAAAATGGACCGCCAAATAGCGGTTGGTACCCCTATACTCCGGCATCCAGCTCGGGCAGCGCGGTATGCGTCTACATGAGCTCCTATGGGCCTGATGACACGGTAGGGCTGAATCGCGGGCAGTACTCATGGGGATCAGAAGTGTTTGACGCACAGTTCTCCTCCACCGATTATTGCGAAGCGGAGACTGGGGCGCTCAACGGAACCCAGCCAATCGGAGTATATGACTTTAGCTCTACGGTGTGGCCCGGCCTTTCTGACATGGGTGGAGGAGCGGTTTATCTCGGCGGCACTGGAAACCATATCTCCGGCGGACCTTTTAGCCAGAGCGACGCACAGCCGCTGATTATCGACGGATCGAACGAGACGGTAGATTTTGGCTCTAACTCGCTGGCGAACACTGGCATCAACAATCAGTGGGGCGCGAGTCCGGTGCTGGTCTGGGGACCGAATAATAAGGTGACTGGAGGCGGATCGCCTAGTGGTGACGGGCGTATGAGTTACGGCAATAGCACCGCGACGGTGGATGGGCAAACCAACGAATTCGCCGCCACAGGAAACCTTGCCGCTCCCTATGTGAATTCACAGGGCGGCTTCTACGCGGCGGATACGCTCAACCCGGTAAGTCAAGCCGGTACGGGGTTCGGTTGGACCTTCGACGGAACGCCGACGAACATGACGCAAGGGTATTCCGGCTGCGCGGTTGGAACTGGCGTCAATACGGTGCAATGCACGCTCTTCTTCAACGGGCGGACACAACAGGCACCGACCATCGGGCCTGGTCAGGCAATGGCTGCCGGTAAGTATATCTGGACCATGGGACTGCGCGAATCCTCTGGAAATGCCCAAACATTCGGTGCTTACGCGTCGACCAGCTGTGGCTATCTTGACCAATCACATACAAACATTCCTATCACGACTACATGGACCAATGTGGAAGTTGGAATAGTCGACTTCAGCGGTACGACGGGTTGTGCGCTACAAATGGAGATTAACGGAGCCAGCACAAGTGCTACCAGTATCGAGATTGGCTACATCAGCTTTGTGCCGCTGCCGCAGAATATCCAGACTCAGCAACTAACTTTGCCACAGACAACTCCTGCCGATAACGCGGCGTGCACGCCTGGAGCTTTCCTGGGAACAGATGCCAATTACATCTACGTATGTACCGCTAACGGCACCGTTAAACGGTCAGCGCTCAGTTCTTATTAGCCATCTGAACCACACGCAAGCTTCGGAAGGTTCCCGCAGCGGCTAAAGCCGATTGGCTTTTGAGCTACTTGCGGCACGACTGAAGTCGTGCCCTGATACAAAGCCTGACTCTTTCATCGACCTATAGAGCCGATCGGCCCCTCGTTCGCCACGGAACAGCTCAACCGGTGCTCTGATGCAACCTATGAGGCTTAGATAACCCCACCAGGCCGTTCATGTCACTTCACTGCACAAGTATCTACGATCAACATCAGGGAAGAAGGCCGGTTATGAAGAGGCTCCTCATCGCGCTTTTGTTGACGTGCACCGCATTTGTGCCCGCGCGTGCACAGAATATCGAAGGGCAGATCATTGCTTCACAGTATGGAGCATGGCGCGTTCAGGGATATGCGGCAAACGACTATACCTTTGCGCCGACGTCTTGCCGGGTCCAGGGTGGGGCGTCGTTTTTTAGCGCCTTTACTTCTGGAGTACCAGTAGAGATCGTCGATGGTAATCCAGCGCTTAGCGAGGAAGTGACGCCGAGCTCGGTGGTAATTAACAATCAGACTTGCTCTATCAGCATTTCTCCACAGAACAGTCATCAATTACCATGGTATATTCACAGCGCGACGGGAGGACTGCAGGAGGCGCTCAATCAGAACTTGAGCAGCTCGACCGAAAATACAGTCGTCCTCGACAGCCTCTGGTACCAGCTTGGCGGATCGTCTTCTGTTATTGCAAGCGTCAGGGGGTCCGCTAAGCTCGGTTTGGTGGACGTAACCAAGACCCCGTTCATCTGGTATAGCTGGAACGGATCACAGTACGTCGTGGATCCCACTGGAGCCGTCTCCTCTGTCTTCGGCCGAACTGGGGCGGTGGTGGCCCAGGCAGGCGATTATAACTGCGACCAGGTAACGGACTGCGGCACGGCGCCGGCGCCGGGTTGGTATGGGACGCTCACGGCCGCGCAGGGGAGTGGAGACTCTACGCTCTACGTCAATGTCGGCGGAGGAGCTTTGCCGGGAAGCGGCTACTATTTCGTCGATGCGGAATGGGAGCACTTCGCCGGATATACTGCTCTTGGCGGCGGGACCTACACGCTCACCGGCGTCACTCGCGGTCAATTCTCGACAGCGGAAGCAGCGCATGGCGCCGGCGCATCGGCAAACTCGATGCAGCAGCTTCTAAGCTCCACTGATGAGCTTCCGTTTGCATGGGTTGGGGGACCAGCGAGTCAAAGCTTCATTGCAATTAACTGCCCGTTCGGAACCAACCAGAACGCAGAGGTGGAGTTCGAAGTAGGATGTCCACTCTCTGGAGGTTTTTTTCTCTTCACCAATCATACTTTCGTAGCCGGGGCATCGGCGCAGAATCTCATCCGTGGCTCACTCGCAATCGGAGTGCCTGCCTTTACACCCAATTCGCTAGATCAGACCTATGCGATCTCTCATACTTCTGAAGTTCTGCAGAGCGGATATCCCAACCAAGTGACGGGTGCGATCGGGTTCGCCAATGGAATCCCTGATTCTGTGCAAGCGGTGCAGCCACCGAATGCAGCAGGACCTATTCTCATTCCCTCATTTGTTCCTCCCGGCACCGCGACATACACGTATATATGCCAAGGGACAGACGCTTTTGGAAACAACATTCCCGGAACGCCGGCCAGTGTCACCAATCTAGCGGCATCCGGGTGGGGAGGCTCCGCATTCATACAAGGCTACTGCGGCCCGATACCTGGAGCAGCGAGCGTCACGGTATATCGCACGGTAGGCGGTCCTAACACGGGCATCTTGGCGACAGGAACAGGCGCCGAGTTGGCCTTCCAGGATTTCTACACCACGGCAAGCACCGGGACACCGAACGTCACAAATACCACAGAGCCAGTGCTGTGCACGAATGGAACACAGTTTTGTGAAGAATCGGGCACTAGCGTGACTCCCCCGACGAATTGCTCGAATAGCACGCAGGGCTGGGTGTATCACATGACTTCCGCTACTGCATCTCCATTTGCCAAGGTTTGCAACGGAACTTCCTGGGTGACGGCCTACTAATGATGAATTGGGCAGCAATCGCGGCGTTTTGTTCACTGTTCGGGGTGTTGGCGACGCTTACCGGAATTGCCTTCACTACCGGGCGTCTGACGGAGAAGTTGAAGGAGAACCGGGAAAAGATCGACACGCATTCCAGCCTTCTCGGGGAGCACAGTGTTATTTTGACCGAGCATGAGGTCGCATTGGGGCGACTGAACGAATGGAAAGATGGCTACAACGCCGCCGCCCGAGTATCGGGGGCCGCAGGCAGGGTATCCGGACAGTAACAGGTGCGCTAAAGCAACGCCTTCGTAGGGGTGGCAATGAGTGATTTCGAACAGGTTCAGACACGGTACCAAAGCTAACAAGCCCTTCTTTTGTATATGAAGCTCTTCACGCGGGCTTCAAGGCCGCGCTCCTCTGGACTAAAGTCCAGGGCTTCCACCTTTCTTTGTTTCAACTGTGAGAGTGTCCAGTGGCTAATGTTTTTGCGGCTATCAGCTACGTTCTCAAATTCGAGGACGCTACGCTATCGGGAGTTATCACGCATACACCGGACGGGAAGCGGACCCGATTTGGCATTGACGAACACTTTCATCCCGAGCTGACCAATTGCATGTTCTACGGCTCAATGGGATCGGTGGCCGCTCTGAAGATCGCAGAAGGCATTTATGAGAGCCACTATTGCCAGCCATTGTGCATCGAGCAAGTCTCGAGCCAAGAGATCGCGAATAAGCTGCTCTCGTTGGGAGTGAATTGCGGAATGCGGACCGCGGCCAAGATGCTGCAGGATGCGCTAGGGGTTCCCGGAGACGGGCGTATCGGTCCAATCACACTAGACAAGCTGGACAAAGCCGCCCCAACCACGGTCATCGAGCGGCTCAAAGAACTGGCCGAGGAATACTACGACAATTTGATCCGCTTGAATCCCAGCCTGGCAGTCTACCGCAAAGGTTGGCTTAAGCGCGCCGAGGCATGAGATGAGCAATCTGAAGATATGGCTTCACGGGCTGCTAGCTGCAGTGATCGGAGGAGCGTCAACAGCAGCATCGGCGGCTCTTGTCGACACTGTAACGTTCAATTTTAGCCACGCTGGGCTAATAGCACTGGGAAAGATTTCAGCATCGGCGGCTGCCATTTCAACGATTGCCTATCTTAAACAGTCGCCGGTACCAGCTATGTCGATCACAGCTAATAACAATAACAAGTAGAGTCACTCGAGGAGAATGCTATGTCGTTCAAGAGTTTTCTAGATGCAGTAGGTCATGACTTCGAGAGCGGTCTAAATCTCGTTCTCGGCGATATCAGCAAGGTAGCCACGGCGGAGGCTCCAGTTTTAGCCAAGTTGAGCCCGCAAGCCGGCGACATTGCGTCGCAGATCGCAGCGCTTTCTACACAGGCCTACGGGATTGTAGTGCAGACCGAACAGAAGTTCGCTGCTCTCAACAAATCGGCGGGAAGCGGGCCGCGGAAGTTAGCCGAGGCGATAACCATCCTGACGCCGGCCGCGGCGCAGATTCTCGGACTTGCAGGCCAGCAACTCTCTGCATCGGTCGCGGCGCTTATCAACGGTGCGGTTGGAGTTCTCAATGCGTTGCCTTCCGGACTGGTCAATGCCACTTCATCTCCAGCGGCGACTGCTGCGCCCGCCGCAGCTACTGCTACGAATGGAACCAAGGTGGCCGCTTGATTTTCGACGCTATGCTTGCCTTCTTTGGCGGGGATAAGCTGACCGACGGCCGGGTGGTGAAGAAGACTCATTATCCGGCCACCGAAGTAAGCCAAATGAGCGGGGAAGTTGCCGGGAATCAATTCGTCGTGAGGCAGTACAAAACAACGGTTGAAAGCTGGTCGCTCATCGTGCGCGGCCTCGGCCGGTTTGGGGGCCTGGTCACGCAGGAATGTTATGTGGATGAGATGACTTGGAACAACACACAGATTGGCGAGAAGTATGGCCCTACACATTGACGACGTTCGTTCGGCGAATATTCCCAAAGTAACAAAGGCGGAGTTCTATGCCGCCTGCAAGCCCGGAATGCCGATTTTCTGCCAGGGTCGCTACCCAATCTCGCTGGGCATCGAGAAGTTCACTCGGTCGCCTTTCTCGCATGTGGCGACACTCTTCTATCTGCAGGCGGTCGATCGCTGGGCGGTGATCGAAGCGACCAAGGACCACGGCGTTCACATCGGACACCTCGATTACTACACCGATCAGTACCAGGGCGATTTGGTCCTGGCCGCTACACCCATTCTCACAAGCGCGGACTACACGGCATTGCTGCAGGCGCAGTTCGACCTAGTAGACGATGCCTACGATACCGGACAAGAGATCTCGATGGTGGCAAACAAGTTGTTCAATCTTCCGATCCGAGTAGACCGCAAGGAGTTTTTCTGCTCTGGTCTCTATGAACAGGGAAGACTATCCACTTCAGTACCTCTGACTTACAGCGGTCCGGGTATGGCTACTCCGGAACAGGTGTGGTGCGATCCCTCGATCGTGCCGGTATGCGCGCTGGTGAAGCCGCAGGCCTAAGGCCGGATTTACAAGATGAGGAGCTGTCCATGAGCCATGCCGGGAGGATTTCACTTGCAATTATCCTTTTGCTCAGCGAAACGGCGTGCTCCCGATTGGAGCATCCATTTCAGGCGCAGGCACTTGCTCCTGAAATGGTAGAGATCGCAAAAGCCGAAGTTGCCGACATTGTCAAAGCATTGCCATCTTATCGCGAAGACGGACTCGCCGCCTTTGAGCAGCCCGAGATCAAAACGGTTGAGAACGATCTCGCGATGATTCAAGGGGATGGACAGGATCGAGAGGAAGGTTCATTGCTGGTCGAGGAAGTGAAGCTACTGCAGGCGGACTGGGAAAAGCTGGTGGCGTTGGACGGCATTCTTCAGAGGGAGAACGTGGTATGAGCAAAGCACACTGGATCGCGGCGGCAATTAAGAAGCCGGATTCCTTCAGCGCAAGCGCTAAGCGCGCCGGCGAGTCAACCGCGGAATATGCCGAGGAGAAAGAAGATGCCTCGGGCAGGTTAGGCCGGCGGGCGAGACTGGCAGAGATTCTCATGAAATTGAGGAACAAATAATGGCAAGAACAAGGCTGATCAATCTCAACGGAAGCGCCGGGGCGTTTACCCCGGTTTTCGCCACGCAGGTCACTCGCCGAGTGGAGATCATCGAGGACGGGAGCTCCAATGCCGGCGTTGGGCAGGGATTGATCTATCAATTCAACGATGGATCAGCCACACCCTTCACGGCCAATTACCAGATCGCCCCACAAACGGAGCCGATCATTCTGGGCGCGCCTGTACCGCAAGGAGAGGGCTATGGCCTGGTGATTGGCACGCCGCCGGACAGGTCGGGAGGATACTCGATTCCCGCTACACTGCTTGTCAATTTGAAGTCTGCTAGCGCGAGCGGGACCTCTGTTCGCGTTACGGAGTTCGATTAGTCATGAACAATCTCTATTTTGGCAAGATCGCAGCATACGTTGCCTTGTGCGCAATCCTCTTGGTGGCCGCAGGCTCTTCGCCGGTTCACGCGCAACAAACCGGCCCTGGAGGCGTTCCCGGGGGCAATAGCGGAGGGGCCGTCGCATCGGTATTTGGCCGCACCGGAGCAGTGGTGGCGGCGACCGGGGACTATACGGCCGCGCAAGTGACCAATGCAGCAGCGACGAATGCGACAAACAACTTCTCCAGCGCGCAGGCTATAACCTCTCCTGATCCTCAATTTAGCCTAACTGATGGGTCGGGCCATATCGCACAGCTCCATGCAGTCAATGGCTTTGTGTATTACAGCGACAATGATAACGGGCTTGGGTTCACCGTCAACTCTAACGTCTTTTTTGCTATTCCAAACGGTTCAGTGTATGGCTTCTTACCCGGCACATTTCAGTATGACGCGCCACGAGCGGGGTTTTCCAGCACTGCAACAGGAATAATACAGGCCGGAAATGGTACATATGGCGACACCTCCGGCTGGCTTCAGCTTTCAGCACTAGGCAACGGAGCGACTGGAAACACAGATCTTCGGGGACATGTGACACTGGTCGGAGGAACCGGTTCATATACCTTCAGCAAAACATACACAGTTGCGCCCACCTGTGTAGCGACGGATAGCACCACCGCGGCACCCGTTAAAGTGTCTTCCTCGACAGCCAGTCTGACTCTAACCGGAACGGGAACAGACGTTCTGAACTACATCTGCGTGGATTAGAGGAGAGAAACCCATGAAGAAAGTATTATTACTCCTGATCCTCGCTGTGTCGTCTCGCGCCTGGTCAGAGTGCGGGCTGAATGTCAATCAATCAACCACCGGGACCAGCACGGGTTCGTGGGTGGGGACCAGTTGCTCTGGGCTTCCGGAACAAGTGGCGGCAAACATCGTCACGGGCCAAAACGTAACATTTCCGCCAACTAGTATCTATGTCCCAAGTACAACAGGCATCTACGAGGTCTGCGCGGGAGCTGTGATCAGTGCCGCAGGATCAGCGGGGGCAACCATTTCGGCTATATTTGGCTATAACAATGGCTACGCAAACAAAAACCCTACGATTGGGTATTCTAACGCGCCAGCTACCACTGTGGGAGTCGATACGACATCTGGCGGTCCATCCACGAGTTCTTGCCAGACGATTTTGGCTGGAGCAGGCACGAACATCTCGGTCGAGTTCATCATAGGCGGCTCTCCGGCGACCAATCCAACATACACCTATTGGTACACGGTTGAGCATAAGCGATAACGGCGACTCTCAGGCAGGTCCGCAAGCCAGCCACCCAACTGCGCACATACGGAGGCGGCGAAATCGATTTTCAATGATCATGGGAGGCTGGACAGCAGATGAGATTTCCATGGATTTCCAGGAGTTCGCACGAGGAACTAGTGAAGCTGCTGGTTGGTCAGACAGCCGAGCTCAAGGAAGAGCGAAGGATACTGCTGGACCGGCTGGCATCCATTGGCTTGGGAGGCCCACTTTACGAGACTACCGTTGCAGAAAGTGTTCCGGAGGCCGAGTTTGCGAATGAAGAGCCTGCGGACCCGGAAAACGACGCCTTGGAGCGCTTGATGCGCCTTCGCCATCGGCCGGCTAAATTGGCGGATGCCTTAACGCGCAAGGCCTACAGGGATTACGGAAAACGATCGGCTGCCTCGAAGGTGGCTTGGATTCCGCAACCGGACGACAGAGATAAGATCAACAGCGCTCTAGACCAAGCGGAGGACTTAGGAAAGCGGAGCAGCGTCAGCTCTTCATCTCATACTTGAGTTGTGGCGGGTCAATTGAAGAAGCGGCGATCGTTTTTAAGCAGTTAAGCAGGATGGGGAGCGAAGTGGCTACGCACATCAACCGCAAATCTCGCCACTCCGCTTCCCGCCGCAGCAAGCTTCGCTTGCCGGGGACTCCGGTTTCGCTCCGGTCGAGATGACAAATCTACACGTATTCGAGACTGTCCCGTTCGATAAGGAAAGTGCGTTGTTCCGCAGGCGGAGTTACGGGTTCGCAAGTTTCGCATAAAGCGATGCGCCATATACGCGGCACTTGGCTTTATGGCAATTGAGGAATAATTCAGCCGTCCCTGCGGGGACTCTTCACTTCTCAGTCACTTACGGCAGTCAGTACTCGAAGCCCGGACTACCAGTCGTGTCCTGATAAAGAACCATACTCTTCCGCAGCCTTGAAAGCTGCTCCCCCGTGTGCGTTCAAAGGAACTGAAAGCTAAAAGCTACTTTATGGCTACCAATCCCGGTGTTGAGATACCTCAGAATTCGATTCCTGCGATTCCTCCTGCGAGGCGCGGCCTGGAGCATACACCTTCCTACCCAATGCAGGGGAAGGCGGATGAACCGCAAAACAGTGCCGGGCTTTCGGAAGAGGATCAGGGCCGGCTTATCGCATTGGTGCGACGCTATAAGGACCAATGGTCCCAGGATCGCATGATATTGATGCAGCGTTGCCTTTTGAACCTTGAATTTTTTAAAGGGAATCAGTTTATCGCATTTGGTCCGGGCAATGCAGAGTTTTTTGATGCCGTAGGCTGGATGAATGAGAACGGCAACCAACACGCTGAAGACTCCGACGACAAGGATTTGTATCAGTACTGCAATAATTTTTACCAGATGTTGGCGACGGGCTTTGTGGCGGCCCTCTCACCACAGGTGCCCAAGTCGCGCTGGCTACCGGAGAATGCCGAATATCTCACCGATGTGACTACCGCCAAGGCGGCGCAGACGCTGATCGATATTATCGAGCGGCAGAACAGAGAACAATCGCTCCTAAAGCAGCAACTGCTCTACTTGTATACGACTGGAGCGGTGTTTCGTCATACAAGATATATAGTCGATGCGGACAGGGCAGGAACCAGGCGGGAGCCGATCTTTAACGAGACGGAGACGCAGATTGCTCCAGACCGCTTTCATTGCTTCGATTGCGGTGAGGATACACCGCTCGATAACTTCCTGGGTAGCTTGGCTAGCCTCGGGCACTCGGTATGTGCCAGCTGCGGGAAGACGCTGGGAGATGAATCCTTCTTCCCTGCCGAGTACGGTACAGCAATCCAGAAGGTGGGTGAGGAAGAGCTACCCAACGGGATGGTGGCGCAGAATGTCTACTGTCCGCTCGAGGTAGACTGCGATCCGGCAGCGCAGAATTTGCGGCAGACGCCGATCTCTAAACCTGGAGGTGGAGACGCATCTTGGAGCGCTGCGGGCGGCTTATCCCGAGATGTACGACCAGATTACGTCGTCCGCCGGAGGACTTTCTTCCAACGGAGACATCGATCGTATCGCGCGGCAACAGGTGTATTCGCAGACAGGAGGCTACTCGGGAATTTTAGACGACCAGCGACCTACACTCTCAAGGACTTGGATTCAGCCGTGGGCCTTCGATTTAGAGGACGATCAGGAGTTCGGCCAGCGGATGAGGGAGTCCTATCCCAGCGGCATTTTGCTGGTAAACGTGGGCGAGACGTTCCTGTCGGCGCAAGAAGCTGCATTGACGGACGAGTGGACCTGGGCAGGCACGCATGAAGGGTTTGGCCTGTATCCGCCATCCATCGGAGATATCGTTGTTCCCTTTCAAAAAAGATACAACGACATGGCGAACATCCTGCATGAGTTCATGGACCGATGCTCATCGGGCGTGACCCTGGCTAACGCCGACCTGATCGATACTAAGTCCATGCAAGGCAAACCCATGCTGCCCGGTGTACTTAATCTAATCAAGCTGAAACGGACAGGAAGTCCGGGATCTACGCGGCTGGCCGATGCATTGTTTCAATTTCAGTTCCAGATGCACGAGGAGGCTTTCAACTATCTGGATAAGCTGGCGTTGAACGCGCAGATGTTCGCGGGTGTTCCACCGCAGGTGTACGGAGGGTCCGGCGACCCTAATGTAGCTACCTTCGGCGGACAGCAGCAACAACTGAATACGGCGCTGGGTAAGTTGAATATCTATTGGGACAACTTGCGCGAAGAGCATGCAGCGGCGGATGAGGTTGCGGTGCGCTGCGCCAAGCAGAATATGACCGACGATCTGCGCCAGGTGATTCTGGAGAAGGGCTCTGAATTCAGAAATAACTATGTGCGGCTGGACGACCTTGAAGGAAATGTACATGCCTATCCCGACACCGATCAAGGTTTCCCGATAACAGCGGCGGAACTGCGGCAGCGCTGGATGGATCTGATGCAGGCGGCGGCACAGAACCCATTGGCGCAGGCGATCTTCGACGATCCGACCAACCAGGAGCAGGCCGCATCCGCGCTGGGGGTACCGGGCATGGTGATTCCCGGCGCGGCCATGCGGGCCAAAGTGTTGCAGATCCTCGACCGGCTCCTGCGGTCTCAACCGATTCCGATTTTGGACGGGCGAACAGGTCTGCCGAATGGAGAGTTCAAACCGTCGATCCTGCCTGACAAGGACATCGACGACTTTACAGTCCTGAAGCAGGTAGTGCGGCAGTATTGCCAAGAGAACTCCGACCTACCGGACAACAATCCGGCGGGTTGGCAGAATATTCTGGCTTACTTGACGGCGGCGGTCGCACTGGAAACACAGCACAATATGCAAGAGGCACAACAGCGGGTTGCAGTGGAACAGGCTGGTAAGCGGCGGGCTCCTCTGAAGCCGCCGATTCCAATCGACGAGATCAACGACGTGGTGAATACCGTAGGGGGATTGATGCATGTTTCTCCGAGTGAGACGGGGGGAAGTATTTCAGGACAAGTGCAGGCGGCGAATACGCTGATCAGGTTGGCGAATGGACTGGTTAGTCCTTCCTGAAGGATCTCGTAGTTTCCCACATCTGACGCAAAAGACGCGTCAGATATGGGGCACCCTGGATTCGTTGCGCCAAGTGCTGGGAAAAGAGACCCCAGGTTCCAGAATCGGGACCTGGGGCACCGGTTTCTATCAGTTAAAGGAAAGAAGAAATCTATGGATACAGAAGTTGGTACTCCGGCGGCTCAGGCGGCTGCTGCGCCGATTGCCGCGCCATCCTCTTCCTCCCCATCTCCCAGTTCGCCTGCTCCCGCCGCTGCCAAGGCTCCTTTAGCATCAAGCGTGGACCCACGGCAATATCCGATTCGGGAGGATTATGCCAAGGCTCTACTGACGGAGAAGATGGCGGCGATCGCCAATCGGGCGGAAGAGCCGGCGGAGGATGCAGGCCCGGTCGTGGATACCGAGAGCGCGGATCCAGTAGCCGAGGGCATCGAAGCGCCGACGGAAGACGCTGCGGCTCCGGTTGATGCAGAGGCGGAACCGCAGGCTGCAAGTGAGGAGCCGAATTTCGAGATTGAGCCGGTAGCTCCGGTGACGCCGGAGAGCTTGAGCCAGATGGTCAAAGAGAATGCCGAGTTCGGCAAGCTTCTCGAGGCCGATCCGAAGCTGAAAGGCCAGCTCTATAAGACAGCTCGCGAGGCGGCGGAGCTGAAGCCGTATCGCGAGATCTTTGCCGATCTCGAATCGGCAAAAGCCGCGCAGGACAACTCGGCAACCTGGGTCGACGTGCGCGAGACCTTCCTGGGCTCGACCACGCGTGAGGGGACGCTCGCGGCTCTGGCCAAGATTGCCGAACTCTCCTACGAACGCGACGAAAATGGCAGACGTCCTGCTCGAGAATGGGCAGCCGGTGATCGGCGACGACTTCTACGGATTTGTCGACAATGTCGTGGAATTGGACCTGGAGCACAGAAGCGCGGATGTCGAGGCGCGGCTCAAGGCCAACGTGTACCGCTCGCAGGAGGAGCGGGAACGGGATGAATCCGTCAAGGCCGCACTGGAGATCCTCAGGGAAGAAAACGCCGCTCCTTCCCCGGCGAAAGAGGAGCTGCCGGAGTCGCTGCGACGGAAGCAGGAAGCACTGGACCGGAGGGAGCGTGAGCTGAATCAGCGTCGGCACGGCGCACAGGTAGAGGAAAGAAGGAACTTTGAGCAGGGACTGCAGCAGGAGGCGCAGAAGCGAATCAACGACGGCATTCAGAGAATCATTGGCCAACGTTGAGAAGCAAGGCGCGGTGATAAGTCCATACCTCAAAAACATTCTTCCCAAAGCCATCGGAGCCAAGCTGGTGCGAAAGATCCAAGCTAATCCGACGCTCGCAGGGGCAGATGCAGGAGCTGCAGCGGCTACCGATCGGCGACGCCTCGCGGCAGCGCAGGCTGGCCGCGATCGATCGCGCAGTGCAACAGTATCTTCCGGACGTGGCGCGGGAGGAACTGCGCGAAGCCGGAGTGCAGACCGCTACCTCGGCGGCGACGAAACGCGCCAAAGTAGACGCCCAGATCGACGCAACGAAGAAGACAGAGCCGAAAGGTTCGACGGGCCCGGCGGCCGCGGGAGGCTCGCCGCTCAGCGCCAGTGCGGCCTTTGACCACGCGCCGAGCGGAGTGGCAAAAGGCCAATCCCGGCAGGACCTTCGACAACGTCGCGAAGGAACAGATTCTGCCTCGCGTGCTTCAGTTGATGTCGTCTCGGTGAAACTCCCAGTTAACCGGCCAGGCTCTTACTAGAAAAGGATCGACTCACTATGCCCAATCTGCCCGGTGCAGCGAGCACCACACAGGAACTGCAGCTTGAAGCGTTGAACGAAGTCATCAAGCTGCTCATCGAAAAAGAGGCCAAGCTCGACAGCCGTATCTCCGAGCGCGGCTCCATCACTCCGGTCTCCCTGCGGAGCTTCCGCATCCGCTTCCAGACCGCATTTCCCGGCAACGTCGCCATGTTCAACCTGGATGGCGGCATTCTGCCGGCGGGCAACTTCTCGCAGTGGGTACAGGGAACCGACGACTCCTCTGGCCTATGTGATTCCAGTCGAATACTCGCGGCTGGTGGACATTGTTGGCGAGGGTGGCCCCAAGGTGGTCTCGGAAAACCCGGTCACCAAGACGCTGGCCGACGTTGCCGTGCAGATGGCGAAGAACCGCGACCAGTTCCTGCAGCAGGCGGGTGACGGCAAAATTGGCCAGGTAGACGCGATCTTACACGGGCGCCGGCGCCAATCCGATCGTGCTCGCCAACAGCCCCTGGGGCGCACGGCTGATCTCGCAGGGCCAGCAGGTGCAGGTGATGAGCGGCGACGGCAACTACACGCTGCGCGGAACCTGCTACGTCACCAACGTGAACAACAAGCTGGGCGGAATCCAGTCCATCACCGTGGACGCGGTTCCGGCGGGCACTGTGGCCGGCGACTTCATCATGGTGGCCGGAGTCGCCGCGACGACTCCGGTGTTTCTGTACGGCATTCCGTACTTCCACAACACCTCGACGACCGGGACATATCTTGGTATCGCCCGGACGCAGAGCTATGTTGTGGCGAACGGAGTTGCCGCCGGCGGAGCTCCTCTGTCCCTGCCCATGCTGCGCGCCGCGCTCTCGCGCGTTGAGCAGTCGCTGGGCACCGATGCCCTCAAGTCGCAGGTATGGCATGCGCATCCGTCGCAGATCCAGGCCTACGAAGAGATGGGCTTTGCGAAACAGGAGATCCTGATGTCGAACGGCAAGATGCCGGGCTTCGACGGCGTGACTGCCAACGTAGGACAGTTCACCATTGCCGGCCGCGAGATTGTTCGCAATATTCATGCCGACAATACCCGGATCGACTTCATGGACTTCGGCTCCTGGCTGAAGGTGGTTTGGGGCAAGGCGCCATTCTGGTTCAAGAACCGCAGCGGGCAGTGGGTCTTCCAGATCTACGATCCGGCTTCCGGCAATCCGACGGCGAACGAGGGCTGCTACTACGTGGATGCCCGGCAGTATGCCGTCGACAATCCGCAGGCAATCTCGTCCGTCACCGGTTTGAAGGTGCCGGTCTTCAACTAAGTTGAGCTATTCAGGGGTCCGGGGTCAGCTTGCTCGGTAGCACAGAGCTGACCTCCTACCCCTGATTTTTTCCAATCGTTCCTACGGGAGCTCTTTCGCGAACGATTATCCCTCAGCGGCCAAAGCCGATAAGAGTTGTTGACCCTACGGCACGGCTGAAGCCGTACCCTGATAACAAAACTGATTCTTAAATGGAGAGCGTCTTTCGAATATCGCGCGTCCAGGCACAAACCACGACCATGACATTTGCGGTTCTCCACGGTGCGGAACAAAGTCGCAGCGACTATGCACGATAGTTCCCAATCAGTGCTAGCCGTTCTAATTGTCAACCACTCACATACGACTTGAAGGCCGTACCCTTCAAAGCTGCCACGTTTCGTCGCAGCCTGTAAAACCGCACCCTGATACAAAGCCTTGCGTTTGTCAAGCCAGCACTTGAAGCGAAGAAATTCAAAAGGACAACATGAATCATATTGTGCCTAAATCTGCTCAGCACTTTCTGACCACGCTACGGCGGAAAGAATCCTTACGGCCAGCCGCAATGGCGGCTGCTGGTTGGAGCCGACCGCCTGGTGAAGGAAGCCGGTGTCTATCGCGATTGGGCTGAGGGCCTGACGACCGCGGAAAAGGGTGGGATGCGCTTTGAACCGCTGCCCGACCTGCCGGGCTGTAACTTCGGCCGCTATGATAATAAGCCGCTGCGGGTAGTGACCGAGATGCGGGAGATACGCAAGTATCCTCACGCCGATGGCTGGATTCTGGAGAAGTGGTTTCCGGCCTCGGCCTATGGGACGCAGGAGGAGTGGTACTCCTACAAAGCGATAGACGGCATTCACGGCGATGCTGGGACCGTATCCGGAGCGCGGAGACTACGAGATGATCTTCGGGCCCGTGGCCGAAGATCCCGTCGACTGACGCGCTGCAGAGGCTGATCTCGAGTTATTCGTCAGGAATCAACAACCGCCGCGGCACGCCGACATCGCGGGCGCAGGAGGCTCTGCTGCGCTACGAGTATGAGGAGGAACTCGCAGAGCGGAAGCGCAAGGATGAATATGCCGTGATGATGGCCGATCATCTCTCTCCGATGAAGAGCGGGTCGCTCGCGGCCAGCCGTTGGCGGCAGGAGCTAGCTGCGAGAAGCGGCAACGGAATGAACATATTGGAATTCTCGAGAAGCAGGGCTATTGCCCTGTCGAAGTTCAATGATAGACCGGCACTTGACCAGCGTAGGCAATCTGGATAATCGTAGACCCTCCACTCCATTAGCTGCGTCGGGTTCGCTCTGAAAATTCTCCGAGACCTACGAACGCATCGCAGCTGCCGGTCTCCACCTTAACGGGTTTCACCACAAGGCTTTGATGCCTTGGTTGCCGACTTCTAACACCGAAGTTCACAAAAGGAGCCACACTATGGCCACAGTTGTTATTACCCCAGAGATGCAGCGGGCGAATGCGGAAGCATTGCTCGGCAAGGATCCCGGTAAGTTTCGCGATCCAGGACAGCGCTGGACAGCCAAGCGATACCAAGAGATTCAGCGACTGCTGAAACAAACCGAAGCCGATAGGCCAGTCACGATCCTTAACCTGAATCCGTTCCCGCTCAAGATCAACGGCGGCGTTTATTTTCCGGACGAAGTTCCCGCCTGCCTTCCAGGTCATCCCTACGCGATCCATGTGATCAAGCAAACGCGATGGGGCCACCGGGACCTGGGCTGCGATGCGCAGAACATGATGCAGATGGAACCGGTTCCGGCGATTCCCCTGGTGCTGGCCGCGGAATACATCCGCGAGTTCGTGCAGCAGGAGGGCGGCTTTGGCGGGGTGCTCTGCTATGTCGGCTCACAGCACCCCGAAACCTTCAAGAAGGGCGCGAAGATTCGCGTGCCGGAGGTCGCTTACAACGATCTGGGCGAGTTCTATGTGGAGGTTCACGAGCGCGACTTTCACGAGTTGCTGGCCTCGGTTCGGCAGAAACGGAATGAGTCACTGCTGCGCCGGCTGCAATCGGCGAATTCATGGTACGAGAACGATTCGCAGCGCATGAACGTGAACGACTCGCACCGCGATATCGCCCGGCTGGCACTGCACGAAGGGCTTGATTCCCGAACTTCCCAAGTGGGTGCTGCAGTCGAGCAGCTTGATGGAGAAGCAACCGGAGCCTTGCCCGAGCTGCGCATCGCAGCCAAAGACGGGCGCCATTCTGTGCGTGAACTGCGGACACATCTTCGACGTGGTCGCGGCCTACAAGAACGCGCGGATCGCCTATGGCGCGGTCGAGATGGACCGGCTGACGGCGGAGGAATGGAAGATCGTCAACCAAATCAAGGCGGAGCGAGACAAGGCGAAGGGGCAAGGCTGGAGTTCGTATCTCGACAATAGCCGGCTTAGAAGCGATCCAGGTTCGCTTCGCACGAACCTGGGGCAGCCGGATCTTGATGGTTTATCGCAGTCGAGGTCTCAATCGAGACCTGGACCTTATTCATGAGCTGGACATTAGGCAGGTGAAGGCCCGCGTGCGGAATCTGCTGGACGATCCCCAGGGGTCCTATCTCACCGATGACTTCATCACGCCGCTGATCCGGAGGTCTACGACGACGCCAATTCACAGATGGCCTCAACGCAGAGCTCTTATGACATCGGCCGTAATCGAAGTTGCCGGAATTCTTCCCGGCACTCCGAATCTGGGCGCATATCAGGCGGGAAAAGGGCCGCTCTCTTCCCTGGTGGCTCAACCGCTGCGCATTGACTGGAAGGCTGCCGGAGACGATCCCGTCCATTACCAGCTGATTGCCCAACTATGGAGTACTTCCCGATCTTGGAGCCGCAGCAAGGTATCGCGGGCTGGGAATTTCGCAGCAACGTGATCTGGCTGACGCCCTCGCTCAATTGCGGTCGATTTACGGGTGCGCGGCGAGTTCGGACCTGCGCCGCTGACCAACGATGAGAGCGTCCTCGTCACGCATCCGCGCATCGGATACGTCGTAGCCTATGGCACGGCGGCGCTGATCGCGGCAGTGCGCGGCAATGCGCCATGGGTGCAGGAATATGAGTCCAAGGCGGTGGAGGGCATGGACGAAATCATGGTGCAGCTCGTCCGGGGGAGCAAGGTCAGGTGCGGCGGACGGGACGGCAGACGCAGCGCGGAACAAGGTAGGATAACCATCCGCTAGCAGCTTGCATATCTCATCCATTTATAGTCTGGGATCTGTGGAATCCCAGGTGAGCTTTGCACCTGGGCACCCCGCAAAGATCCTCAAAGTCAGAGTTTTAGCTCGAAATAAGGAGATTACAACCATGGCAATTGCAGTTTCGCTTCTTGACTACACTCCCGGACTGCGCAATACGACGCTGTATCTCGGGTTGACGTTCAGCGGATCCTACACCGTGGGCGGCGACGCTCTTAACCTGGCATCTGTCGCGAATCCCAATGGGCTGGAAGGAGAAGGCGCTTTTCGAGTTCCGTTGAACGGAGGCCCGGGAGTCTTCTTCGAAAACCTTGACGGCTACTATGTTCAGCCGGTGGTCGAGGGAGTTACTTCACCTGCCAACTACAAGCTACAGGTCTTCGCGCCAGGCGGAAGCGAGCTGACGGCCGAAGCCTATCCATCGGCGATTACCAGCGGAAGCGTAGTACTGGTCGCAACTCAGCGCAGCTGTAAGGAGAATGAGACCATTAACTTCGACGGCTTTCTGCCTCACGAGTGCACGCGGTTCGGTGGGCTCGTCGACAATGACGATCCGACCGTGCTGCCTATGGGAGTTGCGGCTGTTTGCAAGAACTGCCGATTTCAACTCACGACCGTGGCAACCCGCTTCGGACTGCAGACGGCGATGCAGGGGCCTAACCAGGCGCCCATCTACCGGACTGGCAGGACTGATCTATACACCGGAGAACCCTGGCGAAACTCTATTCCAGGTTCCCATGCTCTTCGACACAGATGGCTATCTGCTGATCGAGAGCGCCGGCAGGATCGGGACGCCTAGCGCGTGTCACCGGGCCGCTGGTCACACAGCCGACGGGATCCCACGCCATCATCCGGAATGTTACAACCGGGCGCTGATCGCATTCTCAGACCTGCAAAAACCTAAAGCGCCGCTTCAGGTTTATGGGATAAATACTCTGAGTATTGATCCAGGGCAATACGATCCCTGGATCGGGCAACATACCTTGACCTGTATGGCGACGCCCCTGTGGCTGCGTCGACCCCTCTACGGCTTACATTGTAAACAACTATGTACAGCCGACGGTGGCTGGCGGCAACGGACATCTTTATCAATGCATTCAGGCAGGCATGTCGGGGGCGACGAGCCTACCTGGCCCTTGGGCGAAAGCGCCACGGTCGACGGAGGTGCGATCTGGAAGGAGATGACGCCGGTCCTGGCGAACCGGCTACCGGCCCCGAACTCGCCGCAGTTGACCCGGAATCCGGGTGGAGGGAGCTTTCCGGCTGGCCAGGATGTCTACATACTGGTCACCTATGTCAATCCTCAAGGTGAGTCGATCGCTTCGCGGCCCGGCATCCTGGTCAACACTGCTGCTAACGATGCAGTTGCAGATTCCGGCGCCAGCGCTGGCGTCTCTGCCAGGATGGATTCAGGGGCTGGCTGCGCATACATTCCGGAAGCGTCCAAGTCTACGAGGCCAATGTGGCGACAGGCACCGAAGCGCCGGCCACGGACAGCTATGGGCTGGTCGGCAATTATGCGCTCGGCGCAGCCGTCACGGTAGCCAACACGGCATCTGGAGCGGCGTCTCCGCCGGAGCAAAACCGCGCGCGTTACCCCGGGCGGCCTTGAGCCTCCACCGACGCCTACGGTCGATCGCGCATCGGGCGCGGGATCGTTCCCGGCGGGCGCGAGATATCTACATCATGGCCACCGCGACGAATCGCCAAGGTGAAACGTTGCCCTCGCTTGCCGGAGTGCTCATCGATACAGTGCTGGACGATGCGGTCAGCGGTGCCGATTCCTTCGACTACAATACATCATCACTGGAGTAAATCTTTATGAGGCCGACGTTCCGACCGGTAGTCCAGCTCCGGCCACTAATGCCTACGCCCTAGTAGGAAGCTTTCAGCCAAATACGACAGCGACTATCACGGTAACAGCCAGCGGTCCGCCTCCTCCGATCATCAACACCTCAGGGAGCTTCCGGGTAGCATCGCGCCAGATTGCGCCTCGACGACACCGGACGCAGGGGCTGCGCTATGCCTCGATTGCCTTCACCAATCGAAATGGAAATCTTTCCGGCACCGTTCCGGCGTTCACATCTGTCAGACGTCGATCTGCCGGGTTCGAGCTCTACATGGCGAACATTCCCATTGGGCCGGAGAATATATCAACCGAACGATCGGATTCACCGATCGCCGACGGAACCAACGTGGGGCCGTTCTTCTATATCCCGTCCGCACGCAGTCTGCGACGGCGTGACAATGACCGCAACGGTGATCGATGACAACACGACGACGACGGCATTCTTCAACTTCACAGACGAGTTTCTCGAAGGCGAGACCGCGACCGACATGACGGACAGGCTGCGCGTGATCCAGCCGCCGGCGGCGGTCGATGTCTATTACTCACCCTCCATCGATCGCGTGGTGCTCACCGGCGTGGACGGCTATGCAAGCGGGCACTATATCTCGCTGGCGGCGGATTCGGAGTCGTATTACGGCGACACCAGCCCGATCCAGGTCGCCAATGGCAACGGGCAGCGCTGTATCTGCGCGCGCGAGTACCTGGGCACGCTCTACTCGTTGAAGGAGCGGTCCGGTTTCGTGATCAGTCCCACGGCAACGGATCCCTCGACTTGGTCCGTGCAGCAGCGCTGGGAGGGAGTCGGGCCGTGCGGGCCTCGCGCCGTCTGCGTGACCAATGACTTCATGCTCTTTGTGCATCGCAGCGGGGTATACGCATATACGGCAAGCTCGCCACAGCCGGAGTTGTTGACGAAGGAGATTCCGACACTTCTGGTCGACCATCAACTGGGACGCGGAAGAGACCGTCTGGTGCTGCGCAGACGAGGAGCACAAGGAGATTCGCATCGGGCTGCCGGTAGGAAACGCCACGGCGCCGAATCATTTGCCTGACAATGAATTACATGGAAGGCATGTCAGGGCCAATTCATTTTTCAGAGTATGCCGGCAAAGAGATCGCCATGGGAGGGGCTCGCAAATGGAGCGTGGACGACATCGCAGGCTACGTGGCGGTTCGTTGTGAGCGGCAATTGCCGGCGAATGCTTCGCCGCTTCGGGAGCTTCCGGCAATCGCAGATCCTGATTGGCTCTTCTTCACCGGACGGAACAGTGCAGGCGATCGTGCCGGGCGTGTACAACGACAACGGCCAGGGGATCGACTGCCAATATGAGACGGTATGCGATCCGGGCAACATGGCGGTATCGCATGCTGGGAGGCGTGAGCCTGAACGCACTGGGGCAAGGCTTGATGGAGATCTCCGTGATGGTGGCGAGGAGCTATGTTACCTCGTCCGGCCGCGGAGAGCGGGCCGAGACGCGGGAGATTAAGCTGCCACCCTTCAAGCTGACACCGGAGAACTGGAAAGGCTACTCCGCAGGTGCGCGGGGACAGAATGAGCGCTTCCGCTGCCGCTTTACCAATGGCAAAACAACGAACGCCTGGTTCGGGTTGAAGTATGTGAACCTGTTCACGCGGCCGATCTTTAGCGGACGGACGAGCGGGGGCGGTTAGCTCCTCTTCTATCCTGGGTTCAAAGATCGAGAGCTCGGGTCGCCCGGTCTTGTCCGCGAGCCTGCTCTAAAAATAGCCCTGTCTTGCTGCGGAAGTTTGTGGTTTCCCACTATCTGGCGCACGACAAAGCGCGCCCGGATATGAGGCACCCTTCGCGATTGGTGGAGGCGGTTTGGATTATCTGAAACCCACACGTCCGCACGAATCCGGACGTGGGGCACCCGGCCGAATCTAATTACGCCCGGATCTATAGCTCACTAGAAACCAATCACCCCTGAGGGAAAATACCGCAGATCTCTCCACTCCGCTTCGCTCCGGTCGAGCTGACAAGTTAGGCGCCAATGCGCGAAGCCTTTTCTGATCTCTTTCATTTCCTTGGTTCGCTCGCGAATCCCGGAACATTCTAATTCGCACTCGTGACCTTCTATGGCGCTCAAGCTCAACATCGGCCAGATCAATTCGGCGGCCAAAGGCAACAATGATCTTCGCGAGACGCTGACCGGAATTTATAACGAGCTGCTGGGGGTACATCAGCAGATAGGCTCGGCGCCGATCCAAAAGGTGGATACGGCGCCAGCCTTCAGCGGGCCTCCGCCGCCATCGCAACTATCGGTAAGCGGAGCCAACGGACAGTTTCCAGTCTCGATTACATTGCCGCAGTCGAGCGGCAGCATCGGCGAGCACCAAAGAACGCGACCAATGCGCCGATCTATCAGGAGATATCCAGCTCTCCAGCAGCTAACTTCAGCTCCGGAGTGACGACGTATCCGGTCTCGACCAATACCAGCTTTGTGTTTCCCAATCCCGGCGCGACGCTCTACTGGCGGCTGCGGTCGAGTTACGACCAAAAGACGTGGAACAACTATGAGCATCCAGCCTGGCGGTCCGGTGAGTGCGGGGAAGCAAAGCAGCTCGGCCACCGAAAGCAACGTCTCGCTCAACCAATCGAACTTCGCCACTGTGGACAGCGTTGCGGATGGCGCATCGGCAACGGTCAGGATCTACGGCAGCGGCGGTGTGGGCACGTCATGGTCGCGGATCTCAGGCACCACCTCGCAGGTCATTCCGGCGGGCACGATTCTCAACGTCGCCTATGGCAGCAATCAGTTCGTCGCCTGGGACGGCAACCAATACCAGCTTGTGGCCTCGCTAACCCAGACCTTCCCGGACAGTTGGATTCCTGTAGGCAAGGTATCGGTGATCGCCAACGGATCCGGACTGAGTGCTGCCCACGATCAAGGCGGTGGTCGTGAGCGGCGCAATTGTGGCCTATCAGATCGTCAACGCGCGGAAATGACTCTGACAGCGCCGCCAACCATCACCATTACCGATGCCACGGAAGCGGCGCGACGGCGACAGCGGTGGTCGAGGCGGGAAGCGTGACGCAGGTGATCCCTGGGAGCGCCGGCAGCGGATACTCGGCCTCGCCCACCGTAACGGCGAGCGGCGGGGTCAGCGGCGGTACTGCGGGCGGAGGCGGCGCGACAGGAACCAATGGAGGAAGACTATATGCCGATGTGTGAGGAAGTGGAACAGATATCAATCGCGGCCCCGGTAATAACACGCCAAACGAAGAAGTAGCCGAATTACTGCGGAAGGCGGCCTACCGTGTCGGACAACCCGGTGCATGGACGCAGCACTATCTCGGACGATTGAAGAATGGCACGGGAACCTATGTCCGCAAGGTACTGGGCACGGCAGCGAAGTTCACTCGCGCTGCATGCTGGGCGCGCTCTACTGCGAGTACGACATGAACCCGTCACCCAACATCCACGCCGCATACGATGCGATAGTGCATCGATTGGGACCGGGCTTGTCGCCGACTGGAACGATGCCCCGTCGCGTACGCAGGATGAAGTCGTCGCGGCTCTGGTGCGGGCGGCGGAGATTGCCGAGGCGCTAATGTTTCAAGTGCATACACAGTATCTCGATGCGTCTAGCGGCTTCCATGTGATCGACGCTGCAGGACGAGCAGGGCGATCAGCACATCGTTCAGATCGCCGTCGGAGCAGAGAAGTGCTCCGCGTGCGGCGCAGTCTATCCCAAAAGACGCCTTGGGCGATATCGATCCCAAGGCCGCAGTGGCCAAGTCAATGCGTCCCTGGACCAATCGCAGCAAAACCTTCTGCGTTATGCCAGGAAGCATGGGCTGAAGGTGAGAACCAGCAGCTCGGTTCAGGAGATTGCCGAAAGAGATTGCCTGAAGCAGTCCCTGGGCGCAGTAGCCTGAAGTATAGACGAAAGACCCAGGTCAGCTTTGCGGAACCTGGGTGCACCCGGATCTGTGTCTGTATCTCGTAGATCCGCCAAGAACGCAGCAGTTACACGCTCATCTATGAAACGTATCGCCCTACGCGAGGCACTAAAGAAGACTGGGCGGCGATCGTAAAGCTCCATCTCGAGCATCAGGCAGCGCAGAGGACGAATTACGAGCTGCCCTATCTCTTCAGCCCGCAGATTGCCATTGCGCTAGTGGGCGTCGATGAAGCAGGGAGCAATTCACAACTGCATTTACGTGGAGAAGATCGCAGAGATGCGCTTTGTCGGCTGCGATGCGAAGGCTACGGCCTTTTCACGCCGGGAGGTCGAAGGGCTCGCCTACGTTCTGAAAGCTGCAGGGATTTCGCTGGCTGGAGTGCTTTGTGCCACGAAAGCTGAAGAAGATGATCCAGAAGCCGCTACGGCGGGCGGGCTTCGATTGTGTCGACAAAGAGCTTGCACATTTCGCAAAAGACCTGAGAGGGACAAATGAGTAGAGGTCAGAGCACGCAAACCTTCAATACCGCGCGTCACAGAATGCGACTAACTTTGGCAACGCGCAGAATGCCTTTGGAGCCGCGCAGAACGACATCGGCAATTATCAGGACCAACTGGCGCAGTTTGTATGTGGAAATCCTTATACCGAGGGCGGCGAGTATGACCAGACGATCAATCCCGGGCTGACTAATACGTCTCGGATGCCGGGCTCAAACTCGCTGCAGGGCGCGTTGCAATCGCAGGCATTACGGACGGGACAAAACTCCGCGGCGGATGCGGCGACTGCGGCCTCTGCGGCAGAGCAAAACACGCGCAACCTGTCGAGCGATCTGGCTTCGGCACAACAGCAAAGGATCGCGGGCGAAGCGGGATATAACCAGGCAGCGCTCAGCGCGTCTGCCGTACCTGCGCAGACAGGAAGCCGGGCTCTATGGAAGTTCGGGCAGCCAAGCGCAACCAGGAACTGGGGACCGAAGAGGGCGCGTCACAGACGCCGAGCTTCTGGGACACGGTTGGCAATAGCTTCGGAGGCGCTGCGGGGAAGACGTCTCGGGGGCGGCAAATAATCCATGAAAGACAATAAGGACCTCTCTCCTTTTGCGGATGACGAGAGCAACGCAACGCAGATCCTGCAGGGCTTGATCTCGCCCGCGCCCGCGCAGACGCTGGTCGCTCCCCCACCGGATACTCCTGCGCAGTCAGGGCCTGCTGAGTCAACGCCGCTGACGGGCAATCTGAGGGCCGCGCCGTCGCAGGCGACCCCAAAAGTGGCTCCAGGGCCCGCTGATGGTAGGACTCGCCGTGGACTTGCCGGTTACTTTTCCGAAGGCAATAGTGCAGCGCCTGACGCGGCTAACGGGGGGAGATTGCGATGGTGGCAGTCAGAATGCCGGACGGTTCTATACGGACCGGCCCTAAGGCTAACTTGGGCGCGATGCAGAAGAGGTACGGCGGGAAGTTGAAGGTTATTTCATAGCGACAGCAAGATAAACATTGGAGTTTTGATGATTATGGATAGCGACGCCGATTTAGGATTTGCGCGTGCGTTCGATGATGATTCCGATCTGCATTTTTGGCCGGCATCGAAAGCCACAGCGATCGGCGCTAAGGCGATTAAGGCGGCACGAGCCGCTGTCATGGAGCCGAAGCTTCAGGCGGAGATTCAGCAAGCAACCAATCGGCCGCAACCTGTGGGAGTGGTTGAGTCCGGATCAGGTCGCGTGGTCTCGCAGCCTACCGACAACCCTGTCGTCAATCAGGCGTTGGCCACCGATGCCATGCGAGAGTATCGGGCCGGTCTGCAGTCGATCGCGCAGAAGATTCCAGGGGCGAAGCTTGCAGCCAGCAGAGACGCAAAAAACCCCCGACGGCTGGCGGAAAAGATTGAGCGGGAAGGGCAGCCTGCAGAGACGGTCAGCGACTATGGCGCAGCGCAAGTTTCGGTCAGCACTCCGCAAGCGAGGGACGCGCTGATTGAGGCGGTCGAGAAGAAGTTTTCGGTGGTTCGCCAGCAGGATAACTTCTCAGAGGGCGATCCGGAGTATGGATACCGTAGCTATTCCATGCAGCTCCGCATGCCCAATGGCGCATCGCTGGAGTTGCAGATTGTTCCGAAGGAAGTGTTCGCGATCAACCGCATTGAGCATAAAGAGTACAAGGCGGCGCGGAACTCACAATTGGCCGGAGGCAACGCCTCCCGAATCAAAGCAGAGGCCAGGAAGCTGAATAATGCGGCGATGGCGAGGTTCAATTCCAGAAATGGATTGGCGGGCCTGGCGAAGGGATCGGCCGTCACCCTGCCTGACGGCTCTCGCGCAACGATATCGTATCTCGATCCCAATATGAGGATTGTGCGCGTACGCACGGAGAATGGGCGGAACGTGACTGTACGGCAGGGGCAATTGAGATAGCCCAATAACAGACCCAGGTTAGCGTCGCGAAGCTGGGACACCCGGATTTTTCAGGAGTAGGTATTTCATGCCTGGCAAAAAGAAAGCTCGCTCAAACGGAGGGGTCAGTTTCGAGATCGGCCGGGAGCAGATTCTAGGGCGGTATTGGGAGCTGGCGAGCCTCGATCCCGAGGTCACGAAGGGCAGCATCGCAGGACAACTCAAGGCGCTCGATTCGCTCTGCGAGGAGTTGGGCTTAATCACGTTCAAAGGAGAAAACGAGACGGAATCTATTCGCCAGGACGTCTATCGTTCGGCATGGATGCGCCCCACACAATGAGCGGCGGCTATTGCTGGCGCCCAGCGACTGCGGCGCAACAAGCAGCGCTCGATTCGGAAGCGGATATCCTCTTTTTCGGCGGTTCCGCGGGGTCGCTGAAGACAGAAACAATGCTGATGGACGCAGTCCAGGAGTATGAAAACCCCAACCTGAGAGGGATTATCTTTCGATCATCTTTTTCCGAGATGACGGACATTATCGACAAGACCCGCAGACTATATACTCCACTGGGAGGCGTTTTTGTAGGCTCTCCCAGGTGGAAGTGGACCTTTCCATCCGGAGCGACCATCCGCTTCGCCTACATGAGGACGGATGACGATGTATGGAAGTATCTTGGGCCACGCTATTCCTTTATAGGCTTCGATGAGTCGACGCTGCACACGGAAAAGCAGGTGCGCAACATACTTGGGCGCCTGAGCTCGACCGATCCCCGGCTGCGGCTACGCATGCGGCTGACGTCCAATCCCGGCAATATCGGCGCTGCATGGCACCAGAGTTTGTTTCTACGCGGCCATTGCTCTGTGCATAGCCCTCAAGAGGCCGCACAACCCGGCCTTCTCTATCGGGACTGCAAATGGCCTTCCGACGAAGCGCCAATCCCCTTCTCCATAGCCTTTATTCCCGGCAAACTCTCCGATCACAACTTACTTGACGTTAATTATGCCAAGCGCCTGCACATGATGGCAGGAGGCGCGGCAGCGGCCATGGAGCAAGGCTGCTGGTGCTCGCTTGAAGGAGCCTACTTCCCTTTCCTCAACAAGGGCATGATCCGCCCGCTGGCCGAGGCCAGGGTCGAATGGTGGCATAATCATTTTCTTTCGATTGACTATGGTTATGGCAAATCATCGTCCTCGGCGGGCTTGTATGTTCGCGGGCCCGCTGAAGGAAACGCGCGAGTGGAGGTTCCGGGAATCGATTCGCGGCGGTTTGAGCAGCCAGATAGTCCGGAGTTCCCCGACGGCCGCATTCGCAAGATAGGCGAGTTGGTTGTTCCGCACGTGCCGGCCTATGAGTTTGCGGAGATGGTGGTTGAAGCATTTATCAAGCCCAGGTTGGATGGGCAAAGGCGGCGTGTTGTAGCCGCTTATCTGGATCCGACAAACTTCAAAGAGATTGGCGACGGCCACACCATTGCCGACCAGATCAACGAGGTGCTCGAGCCTTGGCAAATAAACTGCCAACGAGCGTCGAACGACCGTTTAGGCGGATGGCAGTTGCTCTACAGAATGCTGCGCACCGGCGAGTTCGAGCTAACAGATGTGTGTCCCAAGAGCTTCGAGTCGATTCGTACGCGCATGCACGACGAAAGCAGGCCGGGGGATATTCGCAAAGTGGCGGGCGATCCCCTGGACGATGTTGCGGACGAGACGCGCTATGCGCTTTACTCCTTTATCCAACAGTCGGACAAGCCGCGAGAGGTGCTGCTGGAAGATGCGGTACGCGGGCTGGATTTGGGTTCGGCGTCGATTCGCTGGCAACAAAGGTCCGATGAACTCGATCAAGAGGAGGCACCGATTCGTATGGGCGGACGATTAGGTTTAGGGAGCAGGTTTGGAAAAAGAGGTTGAGATCACCGGCCACGGAATCCAGAATAGCGGCTTTCGGCCGCACATTCAGGGGCATTGACGCCACTCCGCAGTCTCGCGGGCGTTGGCGGGGAGAAAGGTGAGGATACCCTTGCTCTTTCTGCAGTAAATGAAAGTTACCTCGACGCCGTTATATTCCGCCACAACCACGGTACGTGAATTGGTGAGCTTGCGGACAAATCGCACGTCGCCGCTCTGGACCTTGCGGATGAGCGTGCGCCGGCCGAGCTTGCCAATTTCCAGGCCGAACCGTTCCCTGGCCCGCGTCCGCATATGTTCACGGCGGGCGGCAACTCGAGGAGCATTCATCGAGTATTCCCCGCTGGACCCCGCGCAGGAATGCGGCTCCTCATGCCCAAGCCTTTCAATCCTCCGGTGTACTTTCCATGAGAAGCGGTAAGGTGCAATTGCGCAGCGCGGTAACGCTTGCTCTCCGCTACCAGGACGGCGATCGCTTCGTTGGGCAAGTTGCTAGCCCGAAGACGGCGCGCCGATTTCTCAGAGATCCCCCAGCGCTCGGCAAAGTCAAGGACTGAATCGGAGGAGCGCGGACGGCCTCCGCCGTGCTTACGGCGGGGGCTCATAGAGGCTCCTGAATGGAGGGTTGGCGACAAAGGGAAAAAGCGAAAACCAGGGGAACGGGGGGAATTAATGGCATCGCGGGCCTTTCACGCTTACTTAAGTCATAATTACGACTTACTTATGTACAAGTATGCCCGGTAACCAAAGAACGCGCAAGACGCGAAAGACGTACCCGTTCATTGGCCATAAGTAATAGCCATGGGCACTTTTGTCTGATACTTTTTCGGGACAAGATGACCTGGAAGAGAGCACGATTGAAGGCGTGGCCGATACAGAACCATATCTTTTTCCGCAGCCTGTGAAGACCGAGTTCCCTCAGTAACTGCGGTAATGGCTTAAGGCTCATCGCCTGATTACAAAGCCGAGTGAGTGTTATAGACAGCTCCCTCAGCGGCTAAAGCCGAACTACTTTTCAACCGCTTACGTACGGCCTGAAGGCCGCACCCTTCAATTGGGTGAGGCAGCTAAGCCGAACCGCAGATCTCTCCTCTCCGCTCGCTTCGGTCGAGATGACAAATCTATTGCTAGGGTTAGAAGGTGATGCTCAACCGGCTCCACGGCCTGAAGGCCGTACCCTTCAACTGGAGTGAAGTCAGCTAAGCCGAACCGCAGATCTCTCCTCTCCGCTACGCTCCGGTCGAGATGACGAATCTATTGCTAGGGTTAGAAGGTGATGCTCAACCGGCTCCACGGCCCGAAGGCCGTACCCTTCAACTGGAGTGAGGTCAGCTAAGCCGAACCGCAGATCTCTCCTCTCCGCTGCGCTCCGGTCGAGATGACAAATCTATTGCTGGGGTTAGAAGCTGATGTTCAACCCCACTCCAGGCTGGCTCCCGCAGGCGCAGAGAAGGGCAAGCTAAAGCATCGCAGTGGATTTCAGAGGTCAAAGCCGAGCTGCAGCTTGGCCGCATCGGACATTCGGCCGGGATGCCATGGTGGGTCGAATACTACTTCAACTTGGACTTCTTTGATACCTGGCAGCCGCGAAAGCCTGCTTTCCACGTCGGCTTTAAGGACGTTGCTCATGCCGCAACCCGGAGCCGTCATCGACATCGTGACGTTGACACCGTTCCAACCTTGCTGCGGAGGATCAAGCGGTGTTATCGCACACGAATAGACCAGGCCCAGATCGACGATGTTGACCGGAATCTCAGGATCGTAGACCGCCTTCAACTGATCCCAAACCATCTGCTCGTTGAAGATTCCAGGCTCAACCGCGGAGGAGGCGGCAGGCGTCTCGACCTTGAGCCCTAAGGCATCGGCATTCGCGGCGTCGATACGGTAAAGATGGCCGCGATCGGCGCCCACTGTGTAGCCGCTGCCTAAGTGCTGCATGATCCTGACAACCGAGCCTGCGGGAAGGGTGCCGGCGATTCCGCTGGGAATTTCAATGACCTCGCAGGCCCGGCTCAAGACGATCGGCCCATTTAGCTCAGTTATACCTATCATCGCGTTACTCCGTTGATACAGCCTCCTGCTTCCTGTGCATCGCGGCGTGTAATGCGTGCCAAGCCAGGGTGGCGCACTTGACGCGAACGGGAAAATTAGCGACTCCAGAAAAAACAGTCAACTTACCCAACCCGTCTTGATTCCCGTTGGCCAGCAGGTGGCCGGAGACTAAATCGCGAAACTGCTCGAAGAGCGTTTCCGCTTCTGCTACGGTTTTACCTTTCACGCTCTGCGTCATCATCGATGCCGAGGCTTTAGAGATTGCGCATCCCGATCCTTGAAAGCCGATGTCAGAGATCGAGTCGCCCTCGACCTTCAGGTAAAGAGTGAAATGATCGCCGCAAAGCGGGTTGTATCCTTCGGCTTTGCAGTTGGCCGCCTCGAGCTCGCGATAATTGCGGGGAGCTTTGCTGTGCTCCAGAATAAGTTCTTGATAGAGATCCTGCAGATGCGGCATCAGGCAAATACCTCTCGTACTTTTTCCATTCCCGCAACCAGAGCATCGACCTCGTCCCGGGTGTTGTAGAGGGCGAACGATGCGCGGGCTGTGGCGGCGACGTTAAAGCGCTGCATCACAGGCTGGGCGCAATGGTGTCCGGTGCGTATAGCGATTCCCTCCTGGTCCAGGATGGTTCCAATGTCGTGCGGGTGAATATTTTCCAACAGAAAGGAGAGCACGCCTGCTCTTTCCGGAGCAGTACCTACCAGACGAATGCCCGGGACCGCCGACACCGCTTGAATGGCATAGTTGAGCAGTTCATGTTCGTAGGCAGCCACATCATTCATCCCCAGGTTCTGCAAGTATTCAATAGCGGCGCCCAATCCAATGGCGCCCGCGATATTCGGAGTCCCAGCTTCGAATTTATAGGGCAGCCGGTTATAGATCGTCTTCTCGAAGGTGACGGAGCTGATCATGTCTCCCCCGCCCTGATACGGCGGCATGGCATCGAGCAACGTGGATTTGCCGTACAGTATGCCTATCCCAGTCGGGCCGTATACCTTGTGGCCTGAGAAAACGTAGAAATCGCAATCGAGAGCCTTAACATCTACTTTGAGATGGGGTACGGCCTGGGCCCCATCGATCAGTATAGGGATATTCCGGCGATGCGCCATTTCGATCATGGTCCGGACCGGATTGATGGTGCCGAGCGCGTTTGACACATGGGACACGCTGACCATTTTGGTGCGCGGTCCCAACAGTCTCTCAAAATTCTCAAGCAATAGCTCGCCACTGTCGCTGATGGGAGCGACCCGCAGATGCGCGTCTTTCTCCTGGCAAAGCATCTGCCAGGGCACGATGTTGGAATGATGCTCCATGGCTGTGATCAGCACGTCGTCGCCGGCATGAACATGCGCGCGCCCGTAGGTCTGGGCGACCAGGTTGATGGCTTCAGTGGCGCTGCGAACAAAGATGATTTCGCTCCAATCGCCGGCATTGAGGAACGATTGCACGGTCCGCCGCGCTCCCTCGTATTCTTCCGTAGCGCGTCCAGAGAGGAAATGGACGCCGCGATGGATGTTCGCGTTGTCCTGCTCGTAATAGCGGCGAAGCCGGTCGATGACCACCTGCGGCTTTTGGGATGTTGCCGCATTGTCGAGGTAAACCAGAGGCTTTCCATTGATTCTCTGGCGGAGGATCGGGAAGTCGCGCCGGACCTCCCAGACATCGAATTTCGCGCTCTCTCCCGCTCTTTCCCCCAAATCAAATATGTGAGGCATTCTATCGGCGGCGGTGGTCATCTGTTCTCCTCCCAATCTCTCCCGATATCGTGGTGGTTGCCGCTTGGCGCAAGGGGCGCAGAATTGGCTAACTCAGAGAGGTAGCTATTCATCAGCCCTTCTATGTGTTCGCGGACAGGCCGAGGCTTGATGCGATCCAGACATTCGCTGGCAAAGGCGAAGATCAGGAGCCTGCGCGCGGAGGCCTCGTCTATTCCGCGGGAGCGCAGATAAAACAGGGCATCTCCCTCGATCTGTCCGATAGTGGCGCCATGAGTACACTTCACGTCGTCAGCGTAGATTTCCAATTGAGGCTTGGTGTCGATTTGCGCGTCATCGGAGAGCAACAGATTGCGGTTGGTCTGTTTAGCATCGGTCTTCTGCGCGTCCTTGTGTACGATGATTCGGCCATGAAAGACGCCGCGAGCGTGGCCGCCGAGAATCCCGTTATAGAACTGCCGGCTGGCGCAATGCGGGCTGGCGTGTTCCACCAGCATGAAGTTGTCCAGGTGTTGATGGCCATCACCAACGAAGAGGCCGTTGATCAAGCACTCTCCTCCCTCGCCGGCCAGCACGGGATGGACATTGTTACGAACCAATGCGCCGCCGAGAAGCACAGAATTTGACACAACATCCGCGCTTCTTCCCTGCTGAATTCGCAGCATGGAAACATTGAAGGCCTGCTTATGCTCGCGCTCGATCATGGAGTGTGAAAGCGCGGTATGATCGCCCGCGACTAATTCGGTGACGGCATTCGAGAAGGCGGGTCCGCCGCCCAGGGATATATAGTCCTCGACAAAGGCGGCCTGGCTATCTTCCTCGGCCACAATGAGATTGCGCGGATAGCTCATGGATGGAACGGCATCCCCGATTGAAACAAACAGCAGGCAGATCGGGTCCTTCACTATCGTGCCCCGAGGGATACGCACATAAGCTCCGTCTTCCAAAAAAGCTGTGTTCAACGCGGAGAAGGCATCGCGCCCGATGTCCAGGTAGAAACCGAGGTGCGGTTCGACCGCTCCCGGGTTGCTTGAAATCGCCTCCGCAAGGCTTCCTGCCTGCACCCCTTCCGGCAACTCGCGCACCGATGAAAGAGCGGGCGCAAAGCGGCCGTTGACGAATACCAGTTGTGCGCCGGCACCAGCGACCCGGTAGGGTTCCAGTTCCTCTGGCGATATTGCGACACTGCTCTCTGAGGCCAGCCTGAAAGGAGTTCTCGCAATATCCGCAACACTGGTGAAGCGCCAGTCTTCATCGCGCACAGTCGGAAAGCCAACCTCGCAAAATCTGGCAAACGCATCCAGGCGCAGCTTGCGCAGCCATGCAGGACCATGATCAGCGGTAAGCTGCTCGAACTCGCTGAAGCTCTCCAGATAGCTTTCCGGCATCCGAGTTGCCGTGATCACGCCGCCCTCACCTCCTTTCGCGCTAAGCATGATGCGCGTCCGCTTCCATCGAGCTATAACCATGCTGTTCAAGCTCGAGGGCCAGTTCTGGGCCGCCGGAGCGAACGATGCGACCATCCATCAGCACGTCGACAAAGTCGGGAACGATGTAATCCAGCAGCCGCTGGTAGTGGGTCACAAGAATGATGGCGCGATCGGGGCTACGCATGGCATTCACGCCTTGCGCCACAATCCTTAGCGCATCAATATCTAAACCGGAATCGGTCTCGTCCAAAATAGCCAGCTTGGGCTCCAATACAGCCATCTGCAGGACCTCATTCCGCTTTTTCTCACCCCCAGAGAATCCCTCGTTCAGGGAGCGGCTCATAAGCTGTTCGTCCATTTCCAGCAGTTTGAGTTTCTCGCGGAACATGGGCAGGAAGTCCACGGCATCTACCTCATCGAGCCCGCGCTGCTTGCGGATTGTATTGAGCGCGGAGCGCAGGAAGTAAGCATTACCGATGCCGGGAATCTCAACCGGATACTGGAAGGCCATGAATACGCCGGCCCATGCCGCCTCCTCGGGATTCATCGCCAAAAGATCCTTGCCCTCATAGGTCACTGTTCCCGAGATAACCTCGTAGTTTTCACGGCGAGCGAGCACCTGCGCCAGGGTGCTTTTGCCGGAACCGTTCGGACCCATGATGGAGTGCACCTCGCCGGCATTCACTTTCAAGTCGATACCCTTGAGAATTTCGTTATTATCCACTCTGACGCGCAGATTTTTGATTTCCAGCAAACTCATGCTTTTCACTCTCATTTCGTAAAAAGTCCCCACGTTAAAGCGCCGTGGCTTTATCAGCGTCAACGGTAAAAATATTACGGAAGATCCCAGGTCCCAGAATCGGGACCTGGGGCACCCCAATTTGTGACGCGTTAGCCAACACTGCCCTCCAGGCTCACACTCAGCAGCTTCTGCGCCTCGACCGCGAATTCCATTGGCAGTTCGCGGAAAACGCGCTTGCAAAAGCCGTTGACGATCATGGACACCGCATCCTCCGCCTTGAGCCCACGCTGCCGCAGATAGAAGAGTTGGTCGTCTCCTACCTTGGAGGTGGAGGCCTCATGCTCCATGCGCGCGGTCGAGTTCTTTACTTCGATGTAAGGAAAGGTGTGCGCGCCGCATTTATCGCCGATCAGCAGCGAATCGCACTGGGTATAGTTCCGCGCCCCAACGGCGCCTTTCAGGATTTTCACCTGGCCCCGATAGGTATTCTGGCCGTGGCCGGCGGAAATACCCTTGGCGACGATCGTGCTGCGTGTATTCTTCCCCAGATGGATCATCTTGGTCCCGGTGTCGGCCTGCTGGTAGTTGTTGGTGAGAGCAACGGAGTAGAACTCGCCGACCGAATTATCACCCTGCAAGATACAGCTCGGATACTTCCAGGTGATGGCCGAGCCCGTCTCCACTTGCGTCCAGGAGATTTTCGAGTTCACGCCCAAGCACTTGCCTCGCTTGGTGACGAAATTGTAGATTCCGCCCTTGCCCTCTTTATCCCCCGGATACCAGTTCTGCACGGTAGAGTATTTGATCTGCGCGTTGTCAAGCGCGATCAGCTCGACTACAGCGGCATGTAACTGGTTCTCATCGCGCATGGGGGCGGTGCAGCCTTCCAGATAGCTTACGTAGGACCCCTCGTCGGCGATAATCAGCGTACGCTCGAACTGGCCGGTCTCCGCCGCGTTGATGCGGAAGTAGGTAGAAAGCTCCATAGGACAACGGACGCCCTTAGGCACATAGACGAACGAGCCGTCGGTGAAAACCGACGCGTTCAGCGCCGCGAAGAAGTTGTCGCTCGCGGGCACGACGGAACCCAGATACTTGCGGACCAGTCCAGGATGCTTTTGCACAGCCTCAGAGAAAGAACAGAAAATGATACCTAACTCCGCCAGCTTCTCCTTGAAGGTGGTGGCCACGGAGACGCTGTCAAAGACAGCATCGACAGCTACGCCTGCCAGCAGCTTTCGCTCCTCGAGCGGGATGCCCAATTTCTCGTACGTGCGCAAGATTTCCGGGTCGACCTCGTCCAAACTCTTGAGGCCCGGGTTCTGTTTCGGCGCCGAGTAATAAACCATGTTCTGATAGTCGATCGGCGGGTATTGAATATTGGCCCACTTCGGCTCGGCCTCCGCCTTCTCGAGCGAGGCCCAGTGACGGTAAGCCTTCAGCCTCCAATCCAGCATGAACTCAGGCTCTCCCTTCTTGCCTGAGATCAAACGGATGATCTCTTCATTCAGCCCTTTAGGGACTCTCTCTTCGTCGATCGTGGTGACGAAACCCCACTTGTACTCCTGGTTCGCGAAATCCCTTAAGACAGCATTGCTGTTCGTGCTCATTGCACTCTCCCAGATAGAAAACCGATTGATGGAACCAGCCGGCCGCGCACATCCTTGATGTTGACCACATGAAGCGGATGAACCAGATCCGACAGCATTACCCTCTCCAACGCTCCGCGCACCACCTGGCTGATGATCCTTTGATTGCCCTTGATCGGACAACAGGGTTCAAGGTCGCACAGGCCGGAGGTTTCCCTACTGCAGTCTGTGAGGGCGATCGGACCTTCCAGTACGGAGATGATTTCCGCTATGGAGATCGCCTGCGGATCCCTGGCCAGGTTATATCCACCTTTGATGCCACGTCGCGAGATCAACAGCCCTCCCTGCAGAAGCACCTTCAGCAGCTTGGTTACAGTAGGCAATGGCAGCCGCGATTCCCCAGCCAATCCGCAAGCCGTGTAAAGCGGCTGATCGCGATCGCGGGCCATGCAGGTCATCAGAACCAGCCCGTAATCCGTGAGTTTTCCCAGTCTGATCATCTTTTCTAGCCTTGTCCCCGCTCCTCTTATTATAGTACTGATTTAGTGCTCTTTGCCAGAAAATGAAGCAAAATCTACGGCTTTGAAGCCCGTGAGGATTGCGCCGCGGAATAAATGTCCCTCCGCGGCTAGAGCCGAACTACTTTTTCAACCATTTACGTACGGCCTAAAAGGCCGTGCCCTTCAAGGCTCCCGAGTTTTCCGCAGTCTGTAAAGCCGATCAGCTTTCATGTCGTTTGCAGCACGACTGAAGTCGTGCCCTGATACAAACCATAGATTCCTGCAGGACTAACATAGATGCGGCAACAGCTAAGAGTCCGTCGAAATTGTTTATGACAGGACCGGCTGAGCTGGGGAGATATCTGGCGCTAACGGCGCGCCAGAATGGGCACCTTGAGGTAATGTCATGAATTTGAGGCGAGGCTCCCGGACAGCCATGCCGCAAGTCCAGAGGAGGGCAGTCTTACGCCTAGATGGAATGTTCCAAATTCCGCGTATAGAGCACTCGCCTGATCGAAGCGCATCTCGTAGATCAGCTTCTTGAAAACCAGGGGATCGTCCGCGAATAGGTCCACACCCCACTCCCAGTCATCCCATCCTATCGAGCCGGTAATGATCTGACGAACCTCACCGGCGTAGCGGCGGCCGATCATACCGTGGTCGTGCATCATACGCTGGCGGTCCGCCATGGACGCGGTATACCAATTTACTTGTTCCCCGCGTCTCCTATCCATGGGATAAAAGCAAACATAGAGTGCATCTGGAATCTCCGGGCGAAGGCGTGCGGCCATGGCGCTGGCTTGCCTGCTCGAGACTTCTTCCAGGGCGGCGTTCCACTCGGGCGAATGGGGTTGATGGCCATCAGCGGCAAGAGCGGCGTAGGTTTTGGCCGAGGACTCATATAGGCCCAGCTCCACTACAGAAAGATAGGAGGACTTCGCCTCAAGAAAATCGTGCAGCTCCGTCTGGGCCAGCGCCAACTCGATGCGATTCAAATCCGCGATCGAATCGCGAAAATGAATCATCATCAGATCGCCCTTATGCCCCAATTGCGAATACAGAGCCGACCTGCTCGGCGAATCCCCGCCCGGTCCACGTTCCAACCGCTGCAACAGGCCGGTGGCTTGCTCGGCAATGCGCCGGCGCTCAGGCGAGGAGAGATGGCGCCAGGCTCTCCAATCGAAGCGGAACATCTGGTGCAAAACACTAGAGCCTTCAAGGGTTAGCGGGACGGGCGGTAATTCAGCCAATTGAGTTTCCTTTCTGTTTTCGCGCGTGATGGAGCGCGGCTGTTCCATTCCAGTATCGCGCTTCAAGGCTGGAGCTAACAGCGGCGAGGGGGACTGATTTTTCTTTTAGCGAAGAAGGGCTGGTCTGACGCGGAACCGAGCGGACTATGATTTCCTTATACACTTGGCGCTTTGGCAAGGTCATTGTTCTTTGGCGTTTGAGGCTCCGCCAGAAGTGCACAGGAGATCAGGATGTTTGCAGTCATGGGAGTGACCGGACAGGTTGGGGGAGCGGTGGCGGATCGCCTGCTGTCCCGCGGACAGCAGATTCGAGCGGTAGTGCGCAACCCGGAGAAAGCCAAACAATGGAAGGCCCGCGGAGCTGAGATTGCCATTGCGGATTATGACGACGCCAGAGCCTTACGGCAAGCTTTGAATGGCGCCGAGGGAGTATTCGTCATGATGCCTCCTCACTTTGCTCCGACGCCCGGATTTCTGGAGGCTCGTACTACTCTGATCTCGATTCACACTGCACTTTCCGCGGTTCTTCCGGCAAAAGCTGTTTATCTGTCGTCGATCGGGTCAGAACAGACAAGCGGGGTGGGGTTGATCACAACCACGCATCTGCTTGAAGGCCAGCTCAGGTCTCTGCCAATCGCTTCGGCGTTTTTGCGCGCAGCGTGGTTCATGGAAAACTTCGCTGCGGACGTGAAGCCGGCTCGCGAAGAGGGTAAGTTTTTCTCCTTCTTGCAGCCACTCGATCACAGGTTCCCGATGGTCGCGGCCGAAGATATTGGCCGCACAGCAGCCGATCTTTTGCTGGATCAATGGAGCGAGAATCGCTTCATTGAAGTTGCGGGACCGCGTGAATACTCACCCCTGGATATCGCCCGCGCTTTGGCCTCCGTTCTTGGGCGGGGGGTTGAAGCCGTTGCGGTGCCGCGGGAGAGTTGGGTGAAGAGATTTGTCGACCAGGGAATGCCGGAAGACCGTACCTCGCCGCGAATTGAGATGGTCGAAGGCTTCAATTCCGGATGGATTCACTTCGGTGTTCCAGGAACCGAGCATATCACCAGGAAGACAGAGTTGACGACGGTCTTGCAGACCCTCGCCGCCGGCAAGTAAACAGCACGGCCAGAACGACGTTACGCCTGTTGCAATGATCCCTCGCACTGCTCGATCTGTTCCAGGCATTTTTCGCGTGCATCCTTGCCTGCCAATACGTCGCGGTACCAGTCAAGAGTCAAATCCAGAGCCTCTTTGAGCTGAAACCTAGGCTGCCATCCCAACTCGACGGAGGCCTTAGTCCAATCGAGCGTCAGCATCTGGTCTTCGTGGGGGTGATCACCGGGATCAGCCTCCCATTTGGCAGGAGGGCCCCAAACCCTCACCGCATGCTCTACGATCCACTCCACCGATTTGGCGTCAGAGTAGCGTGGGCCAAAGTTCCAAGCTCCGGAGAATTTCGTGCCATGCTCGTATAGCTTCTCGGCGAGCGTCAAATAGCCGCGCAGCGGCTTGAAGCACATGCTGCCAAGGCCGGATCGCCTTGGGGTTGCGAATTCTAAGAGTCTGTCCGGTGGAAAACGACCGGGCGATATCCGGGAGCAGCCGGTCGATTGACCAATCACCTCCGCCAATAACATTGCCTGCCCGCGCGGAGGCAACCGCGACGCGATGATCGGAGTATTTGCGAGGGTGGAAAAACGAATCCCGGAAGGAGCTGACAACCAGTTCGGCACACGCCTTGCTGCTGCTGTAAGGGTCATGCCCGCCAAGTGCGTCGTTCTCGCGATAGGCCCAGATCCACTCCTTGTTCTCGTAACACTTGTCTGTCGTGATCACCACCACTGAGCGCACGGATTTGGCGAAGCGGACCGCTTCCAGCACATTAGCCGTGCCCAGCACATTGGTCGCGTACGTTCCGGTGGGGTCTTCATAGGAGCGACGCACCAGCGGTTGCGCCGCCAGGTGAATCACGATCTCGGGAGCGTGAGCAAGCAAGCTGATTCGCAAGGCCTTGAGGTTGCGGGTGTCGCCAATGACCGATTGCATTCCGCGGCTGGCGTCGACCGCTTCAAAGAGGTTCGGCTGGCGTTCCGGGGCAAGCGCATATCCCATCACGTCAGCGCCCAACGTCTCCAGCCAGAGAGAGAGCCAACTCCCTTTGAATCCGGTATGTCCGGTAAGAAAAACCTTGCGTCCTTGCCAGAACATCTTCACCAAACCCTCCATGGCGGCGACCCGGTCGCTGATAATTTTTTCACAAGACTCCTGACAGTCTACTGTAGTGAGAGCCTCTGCCGGTTTGCGGAAGGGCGATGTAAAAATCTGCTCCTCCCGGTTGACAGGCTGCAACCCTTCTGGGATACTCCGTTGTAACTGACACGGCGAAGCTATGTTCAGCTGACGCCGGTTCCTCCCTCCTGAATTTCTGTAGCCTCGCGTCCCATCTGGGAGTGAGAAAGCGGCAGCTTGCCTGAAGACCCCCATCAGAGATCTGACTCTGAAAATTCACGTGCAGCATTTAAGGCGAGGTCAAAATCCGCCTTCGCCTGCATGGAGTTTTGTTTCTATGGGATACATCAATTGTGAAAGCGCTCTAAGTCTAAGCAGTTTCTAGACCAAATTCATAACTACGGGATCAACATGGCAACCAAAATGAGCGATGCTGCCCTGCTGCGCGGCACGAGCGGATCGAACAACATCATCATGAATCCGGAGCGTTATGGCTTTGTCTTAGTTTTAGTCTCTGCCATAACCATCTTATTGGGGCTAACGTTGCTGACGTGCGGATATCTCGAGGCGTGGCACACGCCTTGGTTTGAGGAAAGATACGCGCCAACCATTGCAATTGCCCACGGATTTCAGATCTACCACGTGCCGCCGGACGGTCCTCTCATGGTCTGTCTTTACGCTCCGCTTTCGTATTTGACATTTTTACCGGCAGCATTCCTCCCAACAATCCAAGCAGTTTTTGCCGGCGGTTCCTTCCTGGCGACCGCCTTTCTTGCGATACCGTTTGCCCTGGTAGCCTGGTATTTTGCCAAGAAATACGGCTTAAAGCTCTCTGAGTGGGGACCACTGCTTCTTGTGCCTTTTACGGCGATCGCTTCCCTGCGTCCGCTAAGCTATATTGCTACCTTTGTAACTTCCGATGCGCCATCCACTTGCTTGATGGCCATCAGCATTTGGTTCCTCTATCGGGGTAGCCGCCGAGGAGAGCAACCAACCGCGAAAACTGCCATCTATAGCAGTTTGGCCTTGGCATTGAGTCTCGGCTGCAAGCAGAACATGGTGTTCGGGGCGGTGACGCTGATAGCCGCAGTGTTCTACTTCTTCGGCCGGAAGTTCGGCAGGTTATATCTAGCCTACACGGCGATATTCGGCGTTCTGGCTCTCGGCCTTGTGGTGGCAGTCTTTCACGATATTCGGGCAATATATTTCAACAGCGTGCTGATTGGATTGCGCTATACGATTGTCAAGGCAAACCTGTTCCCTGGGGCATATCGCTTTTTCGCAAATACGGCGGTGCTTGGACTTATCCTCATCGCAATGTGCCTAGTCCTGTTCCTGACCAAGGGATCCGAGCCACGGCTGCAGGACTCGCGGCGCATTCTCATTTTCTTCCTGGTTGCCGGGGTAGTCGGCCTGTCAGATATACGGTTCTACGCAGTACGTGGCGGAGACGTGAATGACTTGTCACATGGGCTCTATATTTTCATTTTCGGGCTAGTGGTAGCCGGCTTTGAATTGCTGCTGTTAACAAGATCGAACCCAAAGGCCACCTTCGCTTTGAGGACAATCGCAGTCGCGGGAGCATTGGCTTTAGTCGGCTCCGGATTGCCGACACGATACGACGCAGCATGGAAAGCCGAAATGAGGCACACTCCGTCCGGAGTCGCCGCATACGAATTCGATAAGCAACATCCCGGCCAGGTCTACTTCCCGTTCAACCCGATTAGTATCTATCTGGCAGAACACAGGTTTTATACCACAGAGTGGGGAGTGGTGAACCTCTGGCTTGCATACCAGCAATTCACGCCGCAAGAGATACTTAAGTTTGCTCCTGAAAATGCCCGCTATGTCGCCGCGCCACGTGACTACAATACGGACGATCAGGGCGTGTTGATTCCCCCCTACATCGCGCCTCATCCATCGAAGGCTACAGTGCCGGGTCTAGAAGAGAACTTCGTGGTGTATTGGATCGAAACGTTGACCCGGCACCGTGGCTGCGACGTTATGCATGCCACGGTCTTCGTTTCCAGCGCCTTTTTTATAAGTTTGACAATCTTGGAAACGAAGGAGCAGCCAAGATGAACTATCAGGACTTCTCTAGACCGGAGAACCTTTCGGTAGTGGTTCCCCGCATTTAACGAGAGAACACGCTGGCAAGCGTGGTCGAACGATTGCTAGCGGTTCAGCACTTGCTCGAAATCATTATCGTGGACGATTGCTCGACTGACCGAACCCGTGAAATCGCCCAGCGTTTGGCCGCGCAGCACGAAAAAGTGAGGGTTTTTGGCCACCAGCGAAATCGTGGCAAAACCGAGGCCTTGAAAACCGGGTTCCAGGCGAGCATAGGAGAAATTGTGATCGTACAGGACGCTGACCTTGAGTACGACCCCTCGGAAATCAACGGCGTGATTCAGCCTATTGTGGATGGCAACGCGGATGTCGTTTTTGGATCGAGATTTCTGGTCAAGAAAGCGGCCCGAGTTCTTTACTTCTACCACTACATAGCCAATCAGTGCATCACGCTCCTGTCAAACTTGCTTACCAATGTAAATTTCTCAGACGTTGAGACCGGCTACAAGGCCTTCCGGGGAGACATCATCCGAAACATGATCATCACATCCCGCGGATTTGGTTTCGAAATCGAAGTAACAGCCAAGGTGTGCAAGCTTGGCTGCATTACGTACGAAGTTCCCATTAGCTATTACGGCCGAACTTACGAAGAAGGTAAAAAGATCGGATTGCTGGATGGGGTTGCAGCCTTGTGGTACATAGTTCGTTACAATTGGCTTACCAGTCTTAAGGATAGCTATCGCACGATCCCTAGCGTGAGACGCGCCCCAGAAGTATCTGTCCCTCTTTCCACTTAGTAAGCCTGCTTGGCGATTTGCGTTGGACTTACACAGTCTCCACTCGCCGCATCGGACACAAATTAGAGCCTCTGCGTCCCAGGTTCAGAGGCAGGTGACCAGGACACTGTCCATCGAGATTCGGGGAATCCGGATGCGAGGGTACCCACTTTCTTCGAGTAATCTCAAACCGGGTATCCGCCATGGGCGCCCAAATCTCTTTGAAGTAAGACTCCTAAGAACCACCACGATAGCTGGTGTCGGAAATCGAGGACCTGGAGGACGAATGAATCTTCTTGACCACTGCAGCGAGATAAGCCACTCTCCCTGCTACAATCGCAACCCACGCGCCGCCGCGCTCTACACGTGGGCAAAGATGGTGTACGCGCGCAACCGCGCCAGCAGCCCTCTGGAGATCCTGAGCAGCCTTGGCCTCGATCCGGATGTCTGCCGCTCAGGGCTGGATCGCTGGTTTCCTCTTCTCGAGGATACGTTTCGAAGGGTACGCGCCAAGGAAGGCCAGCAAGGGGGCATCAGCATTGAAGACGGAATCATTTTGTATGGGGTCACACGCGCGGTGAAGCCTGAAATCATGATCGAAACAGGCGTGGCGGCCGGCGTATCGAACTCTTTCATCAGCGCCGCTCTTATCGAAAACGGTCATGGTCTCTTGTATTCGATTGAACTGCCCGCTTCCGAGGGCGCAGGCCGTCTGCTGCAAGATGGTGGATCGTTTGCTTGGCCTCTTACGGGTACGGGATGGGCCGTGCCGGGAAAGATTCGTGAAGCGATCGGCGACAGGAACATTCTGATCCTTGAAGATACCCGGACCGCATTGCCCAAACTTCTTTCTACCTTGCCCAAAGTAGATATCTTTTTCCACGATGACTTGCATACCCCGGAACACATGTACTGGGAGTACAACCTCGTCTGGCCAAAGATTCCCACCGGCGGCATGCTTATCTCGGATGACTCGAATTATGGATGGCTTCGCTTCTGCCGTGAGCAGGGTATCTCCGCAGGAGCTTCGTTCAACATACAGAGATTGACGGCATTGCGGAAGTAAATACAGGGGTCAGGGGCTAGCACGTGAGTCCGGGATATCCTTGAGATTTTAGACCTTTAAAACCACCCATAACCGCGGATCGGACCCAACAGAAACCATGTCGATGCACCTCTCTTCCGCTAAGCGCATCGCCAACAGAGTGAGGGGTCTGTCGAACCCGCGGGCGCTGCGCGCCCTGCTGAAATCAAGTTCGGACCCGGGCCGCGAGCGCTATCGTAGAGCCGGCATCACCGGATCGGCATCGCTGATTCAGAGGGCTCTGACTATCGTCATCAGCTTCGTATCTGTGCCGCTCACAATACACTACCTCGGTGCAGAACGCTATGGTGTCTGGCTCACAATCAGCAGTCTTCTTGTCTGGATGGCGATGACCGACTTCGGACTAGCGGGAAACGCACTGGTCAACGTGCTCTCCGAAGCGCACGGAAACGACGACCGGCGGGCAGCTCAGGAATATACCTCATCGGCCGTTTGGGCGCTGAGCGCCGTAGCTGCTGTCTTTGCCGTGGTGACGATTGCAAGCTTTCGGTACATTCCGTGGAGTTCTGTTTTCAAAGTCTCTACCGTCGCGCCTCATGAACTGGCTGTCGCCTGCGCATTGACGCTTGCGCTGTTCATTGTCGGACTGCCGCTGAGCGTTCAGAACTCGATTTATAGCGCCTATCAGGATGGCTATCTGTCGAACGCCTGGGGCATTGCGATGAATCTAACTTCACTCGCAGCCCTGGTAATCGTCACGCGTTTCCGCGGCGGCTTGCCTGAGCTTGTGTTGGCGCTTTCGGGGACAAGAACGTTGGTGGCGGTTATCAACGTCTATTACATGTTCTTCAAGCGTTATCGCTGGCTGCTACCCGTGCCTTCCGCGGTACGCTGGCATTGCGTGCATAGACTCTTCAAGCTGGGCGCCAAGTATTTTGTCACCCAGATCGGCTCGCTCGGCATCTATCAAAGCCAGCCGATGATCATTACCCAAATCTTAGGGCCGGCCAAAGTCATGGTCTTTGTTGTGGCGCAGAAGATCATCACCCTGCCAATGGATCTGGTCTACATGGGCACGGCGCCGTTTATACCAGCATTTGGTGAAGCCAAGGCACGCAATGACTGGAATTGGATCAAAGGCGCATATCGCAACGCAACACTTGTCTCGCTGGCTGGTGGAGTGCCAGTTCTGCTGGCAATCGTGCTGGTGGCCAAGCCGTTGATCCGCGTGTGGGCCGGTCCGGCGGCAGTGCCGGACACATCCCTCATTCTCTGGCTTGCTATGTATAACGTGCTCGGGGTAGCGCTGATGGCAACAGGACAGTTGTTGATTGGAGTGGAACGGGTCAATGCGCTTGCGCTCTCGATCGTTCTTTGCGCTCTCGGCACCATGGGGTTAAGCGTCTTGTTCGGCCGCTGGGTGGGTCTGAGCGGCGTCGCCATGGCCATGGCGACCGCCAAGCTGATTACCTTCTGGCCTATCCAACTGTGGGCGGTGCGGCGCATCTTTGCCGGGGTAAAAGGCCGGCCGGTCGAGGCGGCAAGCGAAGCCACGGCATAAGCGCACGCCATCTTTCGAGACAAACCGATGAAAATCGCCTTTGTCAATCAACCTTTCGACGTCATCGTTCCTCCATTCCAAAATTTCATCGGATATTATACCTATGGGATCGGCCAGCCCCTCGCCAAATCCTGTGACGTAATTGTTTACGGATCGAATGAAACTCATCCGGAGAACGCATCGCAACTTTGCGACCCAGAAGTATCCATCCCTCTTCCCACCTAATAGGCTATTGCGACGATTTTGTTAGGGCGGAAGCGGGCGGGTTGGATCTGTGTAGGTCCAGCGGAACGGCTTCGCTGCATTGTACTTGCGCAGCTTGTTGCCCAGATGGGCGGCGGAAGTGAACGCGCCGCGCGCGATTCCCATGACTCGTTACGGCCAGGGCATGTAAGAATCTGCTGACTTCGGTTGACATGTCTCACTTTTCTGAAAGACTCTGACGTAATTGAGAAGGCGAAGCTACGAAAAAATAGCCGCCGCCACTCTTTCCCAACGCGCGATCAAGTTTTTTGCGCTTTTGGCGCACCCTCTAGCCTCTCAGTTCTTGGACGTCGCCCCGAGTATTTCATTATGCAGATTCGTTCTCGCGCACCCCTACGTCTGGGCTTATCAGGCGGTGGTACGGATGTCTCTCCGTACTGCGACCGCTTTGGCGGAGCCATCCTGAACGCAACCATTGGACATTACGCTTACGCTACAATCGATCCCCTTCAGGAGGATACAGTCGAGTTTGCCTCCGCCGATCTCAAGGAGGGCAGCCGGTATGAGGCCAAACCCCACCTCGACCCAGACGGCGATCTCGATCTCTTCAAGCACGTTTATAACCACGTCGTGCGACATTTCAACGCAGGCATCCCGCTCCGCCTGCGTATCACCACGCGGGTCGACGTCCCATCCGGATCTGGATTGGGGGGGTCCTCCACGCTCGTGGTTGCGATGCTGAAGGCGTATGCAGAGTGGCTGAACTGGCCACTAGACGACTATCAATTGGCACAAACAGCCTATGTCATCGAGCGCGAAGAAGCTGCCCTGCAGGGAGGACGACAAGACCAATATGCGGCCGCATTTGGCGGCTTCAACTACATGGAATTTGGAGGAAACGGCCGAGTATTGGTCAATCCCTTGCGTATCAAGAGTTGGGTGATTTCCGAGCTGGAAGCGTCACTGCTCCTTTTCTATACCGGAGCGTCACGCGCGTCAGCAGAGATCATCGCCGAGCAATCGAGAAATGTTCAGGAAGAAGAAGAGCAAGCGATACAAGCCATGCACCAGATCAAGCAAGAAGCGCTTCGCATGAAAGAAGCACTGCTGCGCGGTAATTTCCAATTGTTGCACGAAGTGCTGCGTGCGAGCTGGGGTGCGAAGGGACGTATGGCGCGCAAGATCGTAAGTGAGAGAATGGAACTACTGTATGCTCGCGCATTGGAAGCAGGAGCCTACTCCGCCAAAATTTCAGGCGCTGGCGGCGGCGGTTTTATGATGATCTTGGCGGATCCTATGCGCAAACGTCATGTCTCCGAAGCCTTGCAATGCTGCGAACACAGCGGCATTGTGTACGGCTGTCATTTTACGCATACAGGTGCAGAGGCGTGGAGGAAGTCTTGATCGGACGCTAAAGTACTTGTAGGCCGCGGCCGGTGTTCTACATTCAATATTGGGAATTTTATCCTGGCTGCCGGATAGGAAACATGGAAGCAATCGTTTTGGCGGGTGGATTGGGTACGCGGCTGGCAACCAGACTCAATGGAATTCCCAAGCCTATGGTACCCGTCGCGGGTCGGCCATTCTTAGAAATACTTCTCAGCCGGCTACGACGTGGAGGGTGCACCCACGTGCTTCTCTCCGTGGGCCATCTGCACGCAGCGATCCAGCACCACTTCGGAACAGCATTTCACGGAATGCAGGTGGACTACGTCATTGAGGACGTTCCGTTAGGTACGGGTGGCGCGCTGCGTAAGGCCTTGGATCACGCATCGGAGGAGACGGTCCTGGTGTTGAACGGAGACACATTCCTTGAAATCGACTATGCGGCCATGCTGAAGTTCCACAAAGATCAGGCAGCCCTGCTGACACTCGCGATTACGAAACAGACGGACATTTCCCGTTACGGCGAAGTCATTTTTACAGGACAGCGCATCGTGGGCTTTCAAGAGAAAGACCGCTCCGGGCCCGGCTGGATCAACGGAGGCGTCTACGCGCTAAATACGAAGATCCACTGGCCCGCTCATTTGACAGGGCGATTTTCCTTTGAGAAGGATTTTCTAATCCAGGAACTACCGCAGCTTGTCCCGAGCGCATTTCGCGTCGAAGGATTCTTTTTGGATATCGGAATTCCAGAAGATCTGGATCGTGCCCAGACGGAGTTCGCTGGTACCGCACTATAAAATATCAGCGCGTTCCGCTTTGTCCTCCAGTCAACCCGCCCTGGGTGCCGATTGAAGCCGAGCAATTCGGGGACGCCCCCCATGAGGGTTGGCATCCGCTAGAAGATCATTCGAACGCAGAAAAGATTGAGCAGATTGTTCCACCGGTTCCCGTCGGATGATCCACTACTACTGTCTTGACAGTCGCCACTGCTGGGATATAGGCACTGGATCATAACTACCCGCGATGTAGTTCTGTGCCTGGGGGAACAAACAAAAACCTGCTGACTTCGGTTGACAAGTTTGCACCCTTCTGGGATACTCCGGTGTAACTGAGAAGGCGAAGCTACGGGAAGGTAGCCACCGCTCTTTCCCGGCCTTTCTAGCTTCTCCAGTTCCTGGCAGTCGCTTCCCTACAAGCAGTCGATTTACATGAGTCTTCGGAAAGACCGAAGTTTCTCTGCGTCGGCCCGCTATCGCAAACATCCAAAAGGCTCTGACCAAGCTCGCTACCTTCTGGCCCATCCAACTGTGGGCAGTGCGCAGCATCTTTGCCGCAGCGAAAGTGGAGCCGGTAGGGCTACGAGTGAAGCTGCAGTATAGATTTGTGCCTGGGTTCGGAGAGAAACCGATGAAAATTGCTTTTGTTAATCAGCCTTTCGATGTCATGGTTCCCCCCTTTCAAACTTCCGTTGGAATTTATACCTACGGAATCGCCCGTCCTCTGGCCAGATCGTCTGATGTGATCGTCTATGGATTGAAGGATGTGCATCCAGAGAACGCATCGCAATCGTGCGACCCAAGCTGGCATCTGCGTCTTCTCCCTTCCAGTCGAATGGACCAACTCGTCTTCAAAGCCCGCACAAAGTTGGGGAGCTTGATTCAGATTTCCTCTCCCATTTCCAGTTCCGGCTTGCTGTTTCCCCAATATGGCCGACAAGTTGCCGAGGATTTGCAGAGGCAGGGATGTGACGTAATTCACATCCACCACTGTTCGCAATATGCGCCTGTGATCAGGGCGCGGAATCCCAAGGCAAAGATCGTTCTGCAGATTCACGCTGAGTGGTTTTCCCAGTGCAATTTCAAGACCCTACAGCACAGCTTGGAGAGTGTCGATCTGTTGCTCACGGTAAGCGACCACATCACCCAAAAGACCAGGCGAGATTTTCCCAGCATCGCCGATCGTTGCGAAACGCTGTACTCCAACATCGATCCGGACGAGTTCCACCGGGAAAAGAACTACGCAGTCGGTCGCCGGCGGAAGGAAAAGCGAATCCTATACTCCGGCGCCATTTCTCCTCACAAGGGACTCCATGTTCTGCTCGACGCCTTCTGCATCGTAGCGAAACAGTATCCCGATGTTCATCTCGAATTGGTGGGTTCGCTGCGGAATTACCCGATGGAAGAAACCTTCGATTTGAAAGACCGCGCTGCAATCGAGCAAGTGGCCCCTTTTTACGCAAAGCGTCCGATTACCCGCCTGAAAGCAAAATTGGGACTGGAGCCTGCCAATGCAGGAACATACCAAGCCTATCTGAAGAGCAAGTTACCTCCGGACGTTGCCGGGAAAGTGACATTTACAGGGTTTATTCATCGCCAGGATCTGGTCGACCGATACTACGACGCGGACATCTTTGTCTTTCCCCCGATTTGGGACGAAGGCTTTGGGCTTCCGCCGATCGAGGCAATGGTGGCAGGTGTTCCAGTCGTAGGAAGCCGATCCGGCGCCCTGCCAGAAACCGTGGCAGACGGCGAGACAGGATTTCTAGTTGAGAAGAACGACCCGAACGCTTTGGCACGAAAAATTCTTCGATTGCTCAAAGATGACGATCTGCGGGAGAAGATGGGCCGCGCTGCACGGCGCCGGGTGCTGGCAACCTTCACGTGGGAACGGGCTGCAGGTCTCCTGGAGGCGCGCTACCGCCAGCTTTGCGGCCCGCCCTCAGACCAAGTAATCCGGGAACTGCACAGCAGTGTTGCTCTGTAGGTCTCTGGCCGCCTGGATCTCGTAGGTGATGGTTGAGGTCTGGAGAATCCCAGGTCCTCAGAAACATTGGATCGGCAAGTCATCGGATAACAAGCATATGGAAACCGCTGCATGAATGCGGAGGCTTCCACCCAGATAAGTCGGGCTCACAAAAGAGACAGTGGGAACATTACTGATGTCTGTAAAGACCAGATACCACATAATACGTCCGCAGGAGACAGAGCCCTTCTCATCCATGCACGGATGGGCGAAGTTAGTGTTTGTGATGCTGATTGGATCTTCCTTCGGGCGCGCTTTCTACTATATCGGCTTTCCGCCAGCCAAGATTTTTATCGGCGACATTGTCTTAGTCCTGTTCTTTCTGCTGCGTCCAAAAGAGCTTTGCGACCGCTGGATAATCGCCCTGACCAAGGGCAACGTCTTCGGCCCATTCGCCTGGACGCTTCTATTATCCATCCTATACGGCATCTTCGAGGTGCTCTACGGACTCTATTCCGGCTATCCGATACTTACTGCGCTGGAGCTCCTGGTCTTCAATATCTATCCGGTATACCTTTTCCTAGGCCTCTGGGTGGGCGCCAGTCATCCCACCATGTTGCTGAAGATGGTGCGAGGGTGGGCATGGATACTGGTTCTTTACGGGCCGGCGTATATTCTGTTCCTGAATAAGGTCACGCTTACCATGCCCGGCGCCAGCGACGTTCCGGTCTTCAGCCAGCCGGGGGGTGGCGGAATGCTCATTTTGTCGCTGCTCGCCCTGGAGAGAAAACCGTTGCGTTATTGGCTGCCGATGCTGTTTGCCGCGATGATGATGCTAGCCGTCCAGGTGCGTGCGGAGTGGCTCAGCATGTCTCTGGGATTCGTGCTTTGGGGCATGCTCGAACGAAAGATGACCAAGGTTCTATCCATATTCGCCTTGGTGGTTGTCTTGCTTCTGGTGGGGCTCGTCGCTGATGTGAATCTGCCCAGTTCGGCGGAACGAGGCGGCAGCATCTCGACGCGCGAAATCGTGGCTCGCGGACTGTCAGCGGTGAGTCCGCAATTGGCGGAGCAATACACAGACTCCAAAAACGTAGGCTTCTATGCTGGCACCATCTCGTGGCGCACCCGCTGGTGGAGCGAGATCTGGGGTTCCGTGAATGAATCGCTGACGAAAACCGTTATCGGCAATGGCTATGGGTTTCCGCTCAAGGATCTCGTGCCGTATCTCAAGAACATGGAGATTCGAACGCCACACAGCGTCTTTTTCTTCGCCCTGGGGTACTCAGGCTGGATCGGCGTGGCTTTGTTCTTCGCCCTCCAGACAGCCCTTCTCGCGCTGCTCTGGCGTGTGTACAAGCTGACCGGGGAGTCCTATGGGGTAGTGGTTTGGGTTATGTCCTTGAGTGGAGCCTTTTTTGGCAACTCTTTCGAGTCGCCCACCGGCGCCATCCCCTACTACTTGCTGATGGGTTTGCTCATCGGTCCAGTACTATGCGGCAAACTAGCTGTCTTGGGGGCAGACCCCCCGCGGCAACGGAGTACCGACATGAGCCTGGCTGCACAGCCTGTTTACCCGCGCTTTTCGCCCGGCAATTAGAGCATCTTCACCAGGAGTGCCTTTCGCCGGCGGCGTGTTCTTGTCTACAGCAACGGAGTGCTCCAGCAAGCTGTGGAAGGTTCTTCGATAGCACAAGAACTGGTTCCCTCTGCGGCTAAACAGGCTGGGGAAAGACCCTGGTGGAGGCCCCCGCATTCACGCGGGGGTAGGAACGCTTCAGCGCTCCGGAGAAGCTTCGACTTTTGATCATGCGCTTTAGCGCTGGCATCGCGAAATCCAGGGCTGAATCCCCTTTGAACTCAAGCTTCCCCTGCCAAAACAGGTGTCTTTCTCCGCAGAGATCTGCGGTTTCCTACATCCGGCGCAAAGAGCGCGCCAGGTACTCGCTGGTTTTTTCCGCTCTAACTTTCGCGAGGCACAAGCGATGCGAACCTTTCTGCCCATTTTGCTCCTGGCCATCTCCGCCGTGAGCCCCAGCATAGCTGCAACCATCAACGTAAAATCCCGTGGCGCCCGCGGCAACGGCATTGCCGACGATACCGCTGCCATCAATCGCGCCATTCAAAGAAGCGCATTTGGGGATACCGTCTTTTTCCCGGCCGGCGTCTACAAGATCAGCTTCCCTCCGGGAATCGAACTTGAACCGGGACGCACCTATCGCGGAGACGAGAAAGGTGAATCCAAGCTGAGCGGGACCGGAGGCTACTCTCTGGCGACTTCGAAGTACAACCAGGCGTTCGATTTGACGCTTGAATACCTGGTATTCGACGGCGCCGGATTGCGCTTGGACGGCGACTCGGTACCGGCTAAGGATGTCTCGGTGACCAACTGCACTTTTCAAAACATTGTGACTAACGGGGAAAACTGGACCACCCATATGGGCATCTACATCGGCACCGGGGCCGAACATTCTCACTTTGACCACAATAAGTTTTACAACATTTTTACCGGGGGCAAATATGGGCTCGACGACGACAACGCCACCGGCATCTTCGGATATGGCCTGTCCCGCTCCACGATCGCGGATAACACTTTCGACTTTCTGAACGAGGGCGTACATATTTTCTTTAACGATACCGATGGCACCGATGTGCTGGTAGCGCGGAATCGATTTACCCGGGTGCATCGCATCACGATGGAATTTCAGCACGACCAGACAGACGGATTGGTGATCAGAGACAACACGGTCTCAGCCCCGCTGAATCCATATTGGCTGACCTTCGGAATGTCCGTCGCGGCCAGCACCAAGACCGGCAACGGCATCATCATCGAGAACAATACGATCGTGGCCAATACGCCGCTCGACCTATCCGTCAACCCTCACAACTATTACCCCTATGGCATCGAGGTCTGGGGTACCAACACTGCTGTGCGCAATAACCGCGTAATCGGTTTATGGGGCATTGGCATCGGAATCGGGGCGGCGAGCAACATGCTGGTAGAAAATAACCTGATCTGCGGCCAAGTGACAACGCATGGCAAAAGCATTGACCAATACTACGGCCCACAGGCGGGAACACGGCTGGTGGGCAACGTGATTACGCTCCATTGTCCGCCGGCCGCGTTGGCGCTTATGTCCTCGACAAAGCAATGACTTGTCAGCCGGTACGACATCAGTGTCGCAACTTGACGTGCCACTTTGGTGTAATTGCTTAGGTCGAAAGTGCTATTCTCCGGTTCATCCCCCCTGCTAGTTTGAGCGTCCCTCTTACTAGCTGAGTAGTCCTCTCGCTCGGTTCGTGTAACCGACAGTGCTGTAGCTTTGCCCAATCCTGGCAGACTTGGAGGACCCGAACCGAAAAGCGATAGCTTTTACCGATTTCCCCCAGCACAACCCGCATAACCCGCAGATGGAGAGGTACTATGCAAGTGACTGCTGAAGCCAGGGATTGGTATGCCTTCCGCGTCCGTTCCCGTCATGAAAAGCTGGTTTCCACATCGCTTCGGGGCAAGGGATATGAGGAGTATCTCCCCCTCTCTCGATCGAAGCGCAAGTGGGCCGACCGTTCCAAGACGGTCGAAATGCCGCTCTTCCCAGGATATGTATTTTGCGATACCGAGCGCTCGGAGATTGGAAAAATCCGCTGTACGCCGGGGATCATTGATGTCATTCGCGCGGGGTCAGCGCCCCTGCCCGCAAACCGTTTGGAGATTGAAGGTCTGCTCAAAGCAACGGAAGCCGATCTCCCGCTGGAGAGCTGGCCCTATATCGACCCGTCTACGACCGGACACGTGCGCATAACCTCCGGTCCGCTAACCGGACTGGACGGAGTGTTGATCGAAGTGCGGGGCAAGGAGCGGCTAATCCTCTCAGTTGATCTGCTCCGCCGCTCAGTACTGGTCGAATTGCCATTTTCCTCGGTTACGGCCTGCGCAAAGCCGGGAGCTTTCGTGTGTAATTCCGGCGACAGATTCGCCAGTTATCCAACTCGCGGGAGAGGCCTTTCCCGCACCGGAACCGACTCATAAGGGGCATCACTATGCTGAACTTTCGCGCGAAGGTTCGCTTACCAATTATTTTTCCCTTGCTGGCTACGTCATTGATCGTCGTCAGTGCGGGAGGACAGAACCGTTCGGCCGTTCCACCGGCGCCGGTTCCAGATTCGCGAACTATTGCAGACAGGCTGGCGACGGCGCCGATTGTGGCCCCACCGCTTGATAGGGACGCGTATGTTCTCGGTTACGGAGACCAGTTAACGGTCCGAGTATTCGGAGCCGACGATCTGCCCGAGCGGCCCGTTGAGGTAGGCCCGGACGGAAAGATTAATCTACCCATGGTCGGCAAGGTTCAGGCCTCTGGCATTTCGGTCCGGACTCTGGAAACCAATCTAACCACCCGCTATGCGGTTTATTTCAAAGATCCGGAGGTCTCCGTCTCCGTCACTGACTATCGCAGTGAGCCTGTAACCCTGGTGGGGGCAGTCAACAACCCGAATGTCATCCAGTTGCACGGACCCACCCGATTGATGCAAGTCATCTCCCAAGCCGGCGGATTGAGGCCTGATGCGGGAGACAAGGTCCTGATCACGCGCCCAATCGTCTCGGACAAGGGCGGCGTTCCCGCCGGAGGCACAAATGATCCGAATACCAAGTTTTATGTGAAGCAAATCGATCTTCTGCAGATTATTGACGGAACCGATCCCTCTGCCAACGTTCTGGTTGAAGCGAACGACGTTATTACAGTGCCCAGAGCGAAGATGGTGTACGTGGTGGGGGCTGTGGGCAGGCCGGGCGGCTATGTTCTCGATGGCCACAGCAGCACCCTTAGCGTACTCCAGGCGATCGCGCTTGCGGGTGGGACCAGTTCGCTGGCCGCGAGCGGTAAAAGCAGAATCTTACATGTCAGCAGCGGTGGCGACCGGGTCGAAGCCCAGGTCGATTTGACTAAGATCATGGCTAATAAATCGCCTGACATACCTCTCCATGCGGACGACATCCTATTCGTACCTACCAGCACTGCCAAGAGTATCGGCATCCGCGCGCTCGAGGCTGGCGTAAACGTGGGCACCGGTCTAGCCATCTGGCACTTTTAAAGCAGTCTCATCGTTACCTGTGACCCGGCCTTCTCCCTGACACCAACCGGTGAGACTGCCGATCCTACTCGCTATACGGAGCCTTCCGTCATGCACACCCCGCTCAAACAAGCAAGACCTGCTGTACCTACCGAGATCCTAGGGCCATACTCGCCGTCATCCGACCGTCTGGATCTGCTTCGGGCCACTACCGTCTACAGCACACAAGAGGAGCAAGTCGAGTACCTGCTGCTGTTGCGCCGGCATCGCCTCGGCGTCCTCGTGATCCTCGCACTGTGCCTACTCGCCGGCGGCCTCTACGCCCTGTTCGCCCCCAAGTCCTACAAGGTTCAAACGCTGCTTGAGATCACCGGCGTCAATCAGGATTTCATGAACGACCGCGAGGTGGATCTGAAGGCGGGAACCATGGCGCCCGACAGTTATCTGGAAACCCAAATCGATCTGCTGCAGAACGAGAGCTTGATCGAGCGCGTGGCGACGGCGATGGCTCCAAACGTGCCTCCGGCATTGGCATCGAACGAGCAGGCCGGCAAGGCGCTGATCGGCAAAATACTGTCGACAGCCAAAGCCAAGGAGGAGGGGCAATCGGATCTGGTGCGGATCACCCTTACCGGTCCCGACGCCAAGCTGACGGCAGCAACCGCCAATGAGTTGACCAACCAATATATCCAGCAGGGAGAGGATTCCCGCCAAGCCGTAGTCTCCGGGACCGGCAAGTTCCTCAAGCAGCAAATGGCGGACGCGAAGAAACAACTGCAGGACTCTGAAGATGCCCTCCAGGAATATGCGCGAGCCAGCGGAATCGTCCTGACGGACGACTCCCATGAGTCGATTGCCGCGGAACATTTACGCGAGATTCAACAGGGGCTGGCGCAAGCCGAAGTGGAGCGCGCCAACGAAGAGTCACAAGCTGAAACGGCCTCGCGCGCGCCCTCGGGCAATCTACCCCAGGTGGTCGGCGATCCAACCTCGCGCGAGGATCTCGCCAGGCTAACCGAGCTGCGCCGGCAACTGGCAGAGATGAGCACAACCATGACTCCGGCGAATTACCGGATGCAGAAGGTCGAAGCTCAGATCAAGGAGTTAGAAGCGGAGATGCAAAGCCAGCGATCGGTGATCGTGAGCCAGCTTTCGGTGCAAGATATGGCGGCCGTACGCCGTCAGCAACTGCTCAAGCGGGAGTATGAGCAACAGCTTGCCGTAGTAACCGATCAGGGAAGCAAGCAGGTGCACTATAACATGCTCAAGCACGAGGCCGACGTTAACCGCATGGTGTATCAGTCCATGCTTCAAAAAGTGAAGGAAGCAGGAGTGATGGCAGCGCTGAAGGCGCCGGGAGCCAACGTCATCAGTCCGGCAAAAGCGCCGGTCTTTCCCGACTCGCCGAAACTTCTTGTTTGCGGGTTGTTGAGCATGCTGCTGGGCGCGGTCCTGTCGCTGTTCTACATTCTGATTGCCGAGCGCAAGGACCGCAGCGTGCGCAATCCAGGGGAGAGCGGACAACACGTCGAGTGTCCTGAACTGGCGGTAATCCCGCGCAACCGGCTGGGCGCCAAAGCCTCAAAAGCCTCTCTCAGCCTGGCTCTGGACAACGGCACCGGCTCGACCATGCACCCCATGCTCGAACATTGGAGAAAAGCGGACAAGACCTTCATGGCCGAAGCTTATCGCTCAGCCGTAACCTCTATCCTCTTCAGCAGAAGAGGCGGCGTCGCTCCGAAGGTTCTGCTGGTGACAAGTCCTCACCCTCAATGCGGAAAAACGATTACCATTGCCAACCTCGCGGTAAGTCTCGCCGAAGGAGGAGGCAGGCGCGTTCTACTGGTCGACGGCGATCTACGCCGGCCGGCGCTCCCGCAGTTGTTTGGCGTACAAAACCTGGAAGGTTTGTCCAATACGCTGGATGAAGAGGAGTGCGCCGATCCCGTTGCTTTAATTCAATCTACGGGATTTCAGGGCGTCTCCATCCTTCCCAGCGGGGCAATAAAAGGCAGTGTGGCCAAGCTGTTACACTCCAGCCGCCTGGCATCGGTAATTGAAGATGTGCGCCGTGAGTTCGATTTTGTCCTCATAGATGCGCCTCCACTGTTGGGGCTGACGGATGCGCGTCTCCTGGGCAAGTTTGCCGACGGCCTGATTCTGGTTTGCCGTGCCGGCCATACCAGAGTCGACGATCTGGACGAGGCCCGCCGGCTTCTGACCGAGGATGATACCTATATCCTGGGCACGATACTGAACGACTACGATGTGCAACGTGAAAGATCAGCACATTACAGCAGCTATTTGACTTATGTCGGCAACGCCTGAAGCGAGGGGCGCGAAATCAACTGAGCTTCAAAGCCCTGAGGGAGTGCAGGCTGCGCAACAAAAACTCCACGATAGACAAGAAACTGTCCTCAGCGGCTAAAGCAGAACTACTTTGCAACCCACTTACATACGGCCTGAATGGCCGTACGCTTCCAAGGGCCTTCACAAACTAGAAACTCCAGTGTTATCCAGCTTGCCCGGCGAGTATGAGACTCCCCTCAACACACCTTCATTCTTGGCGGCGCCCCCACAGGAACACGGATCCCTAGTGCAACCGGTATAGCTCGCTCGATGGGAGAAAGCGGCGATGCACGTGCGAACCCTTCGTCTTTATCAAGCTTTGCGCCTGTTGGCAGACGCGATCGCGGTCGCCTGTGCATGGCGATTGACGATCGACATCCGGATATTCCTTAACTCCTTGACCTCTCAACAGGTGACAGTCGAGGAGGCAACTTTCTGGGCGCCCTCTCTGTTGCTGGTACTGGCTCTCTGGTCCTTGCTGGCCTGGAGGCTTGGGCATTATGCCGCACCGGCACAGAAGGGCTGGCACAAGAACCTGTTCTCCATCTTCGAGCAGAGTCTGCTGGCCAGCATAGTCGTTGTGTCGGTTACAGCCTTCGACCGCAGCATCGGTGTGCATGCGTCGCGGGCCTTCATGCTGATCTTTTTGCCGGTAAGCCTGATGACGCTGGCGCTGGCAAGATTCGGCACGCTGCTTTTGTGTCTCAAGACAGAGAGCCTGTCGCACTCGCCGGTGCGCGCCGCGCTGCTGGGCGATTGTGCGGCGGCGGCGAACCTCCTGCGCCAGATCTCTCCAGCTCCAGGCAAACGCATTTTCAGGGGCCTGATCGTTCCCGAAAGCCAGAGCGCCGGTGAAGCTCTAGACACTCTTCCGGTGCTCGGAACCACCAGCCAGCTTGCGGAAGTGATCAACCGCGAGCAGATCACGCAGATCATCCTGTTGAACAGCTCCATGCCTCACACGGAGGTGGAGCGATGCGGGATGGTATGCAAACGAATGGGCATGCCAATGAACTTTGCCTTCGAGATTGGCACAGATTCGGCGCGCATGCACCTGTCTACGTTCTACGGTTTCCCGGTACTTGAAGTTACTCCGCACAACTTCTCCAAAGCCCAGGAGCTGCCCAAGCGTATCTTCGATTTGCTGCTGGCCAGTGTTTCGCTGGCGCTTACGGCTCCGATGATGTTGGCCATCGCGATCGCGATCAAACTGGACTCGAAAGGGCCGGTATTCTACCGCGCCCCCCGGGTGGGGAAAGGCGGCCGGCATTTCATCTGCTTTAAGTTTCGCTCGATGTACACAGTCACCGACCGTGTGCAGGTGTTGACGGCCAACGAGAAAACTGGGCACATTTTCAAAATCAAGAATGACCCCCGGGTCACCCGGGTAGGCCGCTGGCTGCGCCGCTATAGCCTCGACGAGTTGCCGCAGGTCTTCAATGTTCTGCGTGGAGAAATGAGCCTGGTTGGGCCGCGGCCGCTGCCCGCAGCCGATCTTGAACCGGATGGAATGAGCCGCGCATTTGCCGAGTGGGCTGAAGGCCGAGCGCGGGTGCAGCCGGGAATCACCGGTCTGTGGCAGATTCGAGGACGCAGTGAGCTTCCGTTTGAAGAAATGGTGCGGTTGGATTTGGAATACACGCGCAATCGGTCTCTGCTGCTTGACATCAAAATAATTCTCGAAACTCCCGCACTCGTATTCAAAGGTATCGGCGCCTACTAGATTATCTTCACAATAAGGCCAGCGTAGTAAGTGTTGGCTATGAGTAGCCCTCTTTTGGAATGATTGCATCCAGTGCGTTGTTCTTGTCTTTTTTCGCACAATGGAAAGGCTGGCTAGCGTGGCCAACGAAACTTCCCGGAGAACCGATGTGAGTGTACCTCCCCTTCTCGCGCCAATCCCGTTGAAGACGTTGCCGGAACGGCCGAAGGTCGCCGTCCTTGTTTCCAACTACAACTACGCGGAGTACATCCGTCAAGCGATCGAAAGTGTTTTGGCTCAAAGCTATAAGAACTTTGAACTGATCATTTGTGACGATGGGTCAACTGATAACTCGAAGGAAATTATCGCCAGTTATTGCCTGCACGATCCGCGCATTTCTCTCATCGCAAAGGAAAATGGAGGACAGGCCTCCGGCTTCAATGCCGCTTTTGCCGCCAGCACCGGAGACCTGATCTGTTTCCTTGACTCCGACGACACCTTCCGGCCAACGAAGATCGCATACATGGTCGAGGCCTACCGGCAAGCTCCCGATGCCGGCTTTGGCGTGCATCGCGTGCAGAGGATCAATAAGCGAGGACGGCCGCAAGGGGTGTGGCCGCTGGCCTCGGTCCTTCCTCACGGCTGGCATGGAGAACGGATGCTTGAAGGCGGAGGAGTGTTGAGCTATATGCCTCCGACTTCGGGATTGAGTTTGCACCGCACGGTGGCGGAGAGAGTTTTTCCCCTGCCGGAGAACTATCCGCTTACTGCGGTTGCCGATCAGGTCATTACTCGTTTTGCTCCGCTGCTTACCTCCGTTTTGCGCAGGCAGGAGGTCTTAGCCGAACACCGGTTGCACGGCGCGAACAGCTATGGAAGATCGAAAGTAACAGCTGAATTCGTTTTGCGAGAGATCACCACTTGCCGAAATCTCTGGAACGCGCAGCGCGACTTTCTTGATTCCATCGATCCCCGACTGGTTTCTCGGTTACAACCGCTGGAGAAGAGTTCTTATCTTCTGCACCTGGAATATCTCTATGCACGACTGTCGCGGTCGCCGACTCCATTGCTGAGCTACCAGCGTTATATGCGTGATATGCAGTCCGACCCGAATGCCCACACGCTGTGGTTCTGGAAGCATTCGATTCATCTGCCGTTATTTCTGTTCGACGCTCTGATCAATCTTATGAGCCGGCAAAGCGTGTTCAAAGAGATCCTGGCAAGACTTCGCGGGGTCACCTGACCGGGCTGGTTCCGCTGCCCGCATCACTATCGCGACGTCCTACTTACACTCGGGAGTGTTTCGATGCCTTTATGTCCCATGTTGACCGTGGGTATGCCTGTTTACAACGCCGACCGTTTTCTCAGCAAGGCGCTGGATTCCCTGCTCACACAGACCTTTGCCGACTTTGAACTGCTCATCTCCGACAACGCTTCGAGCGATGGGACGGAGGCGATCTGCCGTGAATACGCGCGCCGGGACCGGCGCATCCGGTATTTTCGCAATGAAAAAAATATGGGCGCAGGCTGGAATTTCCGCCGGGTATATTCGCTCGCGACGGGCAAGTATTACAAACAAGCCGCGCACGATGATTTCTGCGAGCCGGAGTTTTTTGAGACTTGCATAAAAGCCCTGGAGCGGGACCGCGGTCTGACCGTGGCATACACCAGGACACGCGTAGTCGATGCAAATGGAGAGTTCATTGAAGACTACGATTGCCCCCTGCGCACCGGCGACGAGGATCCGGTGGTGCGTTTTAAAGATCTGCTTTTGATTGGGCACCGCTGTTTTCAGATCTTTGGCATCCATCGCATGAGCGCGCTCAAAAAGCTGCCGCCCCAGGGGAGTTTCGCCCATGCGGATCGCATATTGCTAGCTCAGCTGGGGCTTTTAGGACGCTTCTATGAAGCGCCGCAGCGGCTATTCATCAGCACACGGCATGGCGGTCAGTCAGTGTGGACGATGCCTACCCGGACCCGCAGTCAGGGTTTCCGCTTGACGCGCAAGCCGGGTTCGCTGCCCAACCTGGAATGGTGGGACCCCAGCCGAAGCAGAAGTATCAGCTTTCCGGAGTGGAATGCCTTTGGCCAGTATTGCAAATCCATACGCAATAGCCCGCTCACGGCTTATCAGAAAGTACGCGCCTATGGAGTAGTGGGGCTCTGGGCGGCCAAGTATCGCCGCAGGCTGATCGGCGATGTCGTACTCGCCTCCGATCAACTTCTATGGAACTGGCAGACCTCCCGGGGGATGGCAAGGCAGGAGAAATCGGAGATGGAACTTACTACAGAAGCTGAAGGAGGCAAAACGGTATGAAAGTCGCAATCCTGGCCGGTGGACTGGGTTCACGTCTGGCCGAAGAAACCGATGTGCGTCCCAAGCCAATGGTGGAGATCGGGGGCAAGCCTATCCTTTGGCACATCATGATGCACTACGCCCATTATGGCTTTCACGATTTCGTCCTCGGCCTCGGCTATAAGGGCGAGGTCATCAAGAAATACATGATCGATTACTGCTCCCTCAACCGTGACCTGACCGTCTCCACGGCAACGGGAAAAGTACAGATGGGCGGCTCTCCCGTAGAAGATTGGACGGTTGAGCTCATCGACACCGGGATGGAGACGCAAACCGGCGGCCGAATCAAACGGCTCGCTCCATTTTTAGGCGACAGCACTTTTATGCTGACTTGGGGAGACGGGGTTTCCGACCTCAACCTCCATGAACTACTGGCCTTTCATCGCCGCCACGGCAGACTGGCGACGCTTACCGCGGTGCGGCCGACAGCGCGCTTTGGTCATCTTGAAATGCAGGGAGACCAGATTGTCGAGTTTTCCGAGAAGCCGCAGACCAAAGAGGGCTGGATCAACGGCGCATTCTTCGTCCTTGAACCTGAGGTTTTCAATTATATCGACGGCGATAGCACGCATTGGGAGAAGGAACCGCTGGAGCGTCTTGCCCGGGATGGGCAATTGATGGCCTATCGCCACTCCGCATTCTGGCAATGCATGGATACCATCCGCGAGAAACGCTATCTGGAAGGTTTATGGGCTGAAGGCAACGCACCTTGGAAAATCTGGGAGGAAAGAGATGCGCATATTAGTAACGGGGCAGGAAGGTTACATAGGAACGGTGCTGATACCTCTGCTGCTCTCGGCCGGGCATGAGGCCGTTGGCCTTGACTCCAATTTGTTTGGGCGCTGTACCTTCTGCGATGGCATTTCGGCCATTCCTTCCATCCAGAAGGATGTGCGCGATGTCGTGCTGAGCGATCTTGACGGCTTCGACGCAATCCTCCATCTGGCGGGATTGTCGAACGATCCGCTGGGCGACCTCAATCCCGAGTTGACTTACAAGATCAACCACGGCGCTTCGGTTCGCCTCGCCACGCTGGCTAAGGAAGCCGGCATTCAGCGCTTCATTTTCTCCTCTTCCTGCAGCAACTACGGCGCCGGGGGAACGGAGATGCTGACCGAGGAGTCCGCATCTAACCCGGTGACGCCTTACGGGCTTTCAAAAGTCCTGGTGGAGCGGGATGTGTCGAAGTTGGCGGATGACAGCTTCAGCCCAACCTTTTTGCGCAACGCCACCGCTTTCGGAGTATCGCCGCGGCTGCGCTTCGATCTGGTGCTCAACAATCTTGTCGCTTGGGCTTATGCTACCGGACGCGTGCATATCAAGAGCGATGGCTCGGCCTGGCGGCCGATCGTGCATATCGAAGATATCTCGCGCGCCTTCCTGGCGGTGCTAGAGGCGCCTCTCGATGTGGTGCATAACCAGGCTTTCAACGTCGGCCGCACGGAAGACAACTACCAGATACGCGATCTGGCAGAGATAGTAGAAGCTACTGTGCCGGAGACCAAAATCGAATACGCGCCGGGTGGAACTGCAGACCAGCGCTGTTACCGTGTGGACTGCTCCAAAATCCAGCGCATGCTTCCCGCCTTTCAGCCGCAGTGGGATGCACGCAAAGGGGCAGCCGAATTGTACGAGGCCTATCGCAAGACAAATCTCAAGGTTGACGATTTCGAGGGCGAACGCTATAAGCGCATCGCCCATATTCGGAAGTTAATGGCTAACCAGGAGCTCGACTCGGAACTTCGCTGGATCGAGCAACCGGCTCCTGCCGCTCTGGAGGCGGTCTAAGCATGGCAGATACCACCTTCCGTTGCCGCGCCTGCGCATCGCCCAATGCCATTGCTATCCTCTCCTTCGGACGCACGCCGCTGGCAGATGGCTTGCTGACCCGTGAAGAATTGGACGCGCCGGAGATCACCGCGCCGCTCGATCTGGTCTTCTGCCCGGATTGCTCGCTGGTGCAGATCACCGAAACCGTGCCCCCGGAGATTCTCTTTTGCCGCTCCTATCCCTACTTCTCTTCCGTGTCGAAAAGCCTGCGCGAGCACTTCGCGGCCAGCGCCAATTCCATCATCGAGCAACGCGGCTTGAACAGCGAGAGTTTGGTGGTCGAAGCAGCTTCGAACGACGGCTGCATGCTGCGCAATTTCGTGGCTAAGGGTATTCCCGTACTAGGCATCGACCCCGCGCAGGGCCCGGTCGAGAAGGCGCAACAGGATGGAATCACCAGCATGCGCGCATTCTTCACCGAGAACCTGGCGAAGGATCTGGCCGCCGAAGGCAAAATGGCGGATATATTCCTGGCTAACAATGTGCTCGCTCATGTGGCCGACCTCAATGGCTTCGTCGAAGGTTTCCGTACCCTGCTCAAGCCTGGGGGGGCGGCCGTGATCGAGTGTCCATACCTGGTCGACCTGATCGAGAATTGCGAATTCGACACTATCTATCACCAGCACCTTTGCTATTTCTCGGTGACCGCGCTCGACAATCTCTTCCGGCGGCACAATCTGTCTTTAGTGGATGTGGAGCGGACGGTAATCCACGGCGGCTCTCTGCGCCTCTTCGTCCAGCACCATGGCCAGCCGGGCGAACGCGTGACCGCCCTGCTCGACCGAGAACGGGAGATGGGCCTGAGCCAAATCGAGTTTTATCAGGGCTTCGCATCGCGCGTCGAAGGAGCGCGCGACAGGCTGGTAAAGATGCTCAAAGAACTGAAGCACTCCGGCAAGAAGATCGCCGGCTATGCGGCTGCGGCTAAGGCTACGACATTGCTCTCCTTCTGCAACATCGATAGCTCTCTGCTCGACTACATCGTCGATCTGAATGAGTTCAAGCAGGGCCGTTACATGCCGGGCAACCATCTGCCCATACACTCGCCGGCCAAGCTCGAGGAGAGCCCGCCAGACTACCTGTTGGTTCTAGCCTGGAACTTCGCTTCAGAGATTATGCATCAGCAAAAACGCTACCAGGAGGCCGGCGGCAAATTTATCGTCCCAATCCCGTCGCCCGCGATCGTTTAGCGATTGAGAGATATGGAGAATCTTCTATGAATAACACCGTATATGTGGATGCAAAAATGACGGACGATCGGCGCCGCAATTGTCTGTACGACGGGCAACTGCTGGTTTACTCTCCGCGGAAGACCGCGCTTGCATTTACCGGGTTCGCCAGCGAAATGATCTCGGAGGGCTTTGCTTGCGCCGATCCGACAATGGCGCAATTCGATATGCCGGTAGAGGAGTTTGTGAAGATCTTCGCGCCCATGAAACCCGCCTTCATCCATCATCCCAAAACCAAGAGACTGATTCAGGAGATGCTGCTCGATCTGGGCTGCGACATGGAGACTACCTATCTCGACGTGCCCCGGCTCCGCGCCGTGACTTCGGATGCCTATCTCACCTCTGGCGTGGGCTTCGCCCATCACCCGCACCGCGACACCTGGTACTCGGCTCCCATGTGCCAGATCAACTGGTGGCTGCCTATTTTTCCCATGGTTTCGGAGAGCTCGATGGCCTTTCATCCCAGGTACTGGGGCCAGCCGGTGGCCAACGGATCGGCCGAGTTCAATTACTATGAGTGGAACAGCAAGAGCCGCGCCAGCGCCGCCCAACACATCAAGAGCGACACCCGTCCGCAGCCTAAGCCGCTCGAACCGATGGAGCTCGATCCGCAGGTTCGGCTGGTAACCGAGCCCGGCGGAGCCATTCTCTTCTCCGCCGCGCAAATGCACTCCACCGTGCCCAATACTTCGGGACGCACTCGCTTCAGCATTGATTTCCGGACCGTGCACCTGGGCGATCTGCGCAGCGGAAAAGCCGCCGCCAACATTGACTCCAGGCCGGTGGGCACCTCCTTGCGCGATTTCATGCGCGGCACAGATCTGACCCCCATTCCCGAAGACGTGATCGCAATGTACGACAACGCTCCGGTCAAAGAAGGTGTTTTAGTCTTTAAGCCTGAGCAGGCGGCGACCGCCGTACAGCAGGTGTAAGCAAGCGTAAAAGGGCCTGCCGGACTTTAGAACCGATGGGCCCGTCTAACCAGGTTTGACTTACTCCAGGAGTAACAAGGGGAATCATTTGGGAAACAGTCTGAACTCGCTTCGATGTCTCTGAACTATGAGAGGTAGCAGATGCGGTTTTCGTTTGGGGACAACTCGGATCCAAACTCCATGGCCTCCAAAATGCGGCGCGCCAGGGTAGCTCAGTTTCTCACTCTGATTCGCAATGCCCCGCTTGGAGTCTCCGTTCTCGACGTTGGCGGCAATGAGGCATTTTGGTCGAAGATCTGGAATGAACAATTCAGCGGCGTTTTCGTCACGCTGTTGAATCTGACCCAGGAAAAAATATCAGGCAAGCTGCCGATGATCTCGCTGGCCGGCGATGCGCGAGACCTATCCCGCTTTAAGGACAAGGAATTCGATTTCTGCTTTTCCAACTCAGTCATCGAACACGTGGGCACGCTTTTGGACCAGAACAGAGTGGCTTGTGAAATTCGCCGGGTGGCGAAGGGATATTTTATTCAGACTCCCTACCGCTACTTTGTGCTGGAGCCGCACTTCCACTTTCCTATTTGGCCGGTCCTGCCGCTCTGGTTGCGGACGGCGCTCCACCGAAGATTCAATCTCGGTTATGTAGAAGCGGAACGAGACTACTTGGCCGCTCGAATCGAAATCTCCGCTATGTTCGCTCTTGCTTCGCAAGCATAGAGCGGTAAGGAATGTGTGTGGAAACCTCTCCAACCCCGGCAATATTGAAAGGGAGCCGCGCCGCGATGAAATTGGGTCTGGATTCTGTCGTCGACCATCTTTTCACACTGCCCAGCAGCAGTCCGCTTAAACGCCTGATGCGCGCCCCGCTACACTTTATTCCCTCCGGTCTGAAGGTGGTTGTGGTACGCGGACCGCTTCAGGGAAAGCGTTGGATTGTCGGATCAAGTATCCACGCCTGTTGGTGCGGCACCTATGACCCGGCGGAATCCAGGCTGATGAAGCAATCCCTTCGGCCGGGCAACGTGTGTTTCGATATCGGGGCGCAGGCAGGCTACCACACCATGTATGCCTCATTGCTGGTGGGCCCTCTCGGACGGGTCTTCGCCTTCGAGCCGGCGCCGCGCAATCTGACACACTTGAAGCAGCATCTGCGGATGAATTGTGTGACCAACACTTTCGTGATCGATGCAGCGGTTTCTGATGTCAACGGCATTTCTCATTTCGATTGCGCCGATAACTCGGTCGCCGGCCATCTCTCCGACGCGGGAGCATTGGCAGTTCGCACCATCACCCTGGATCAGGAGATCGACTCGGGTGCTCTACCCGAGCCGGATTACATCAAGATCGATGCCGAGGGCGCTGAGTTGAAGATTCTGGAGGGAGCCCGGAAAATGCTCACGCGACGGCATCCGATTCTGTCGATTGAGACCCACCAATGGCTTCCCCAGTTCCCTACAATTCGTCAGGATTGTATCCGGCTTCTTCTCGAGCTTGGATATCGATGGTCGGAGGCCGATCCTTCGGTAAGATTCAGTGATACACACTTATGCGCTTCAGCAGCACAATAGCGCCGGACTAATGAATTGTCGTCCTTCGCGAGACCGAGACTAGACGAGATCCCATCTATGCCCCAGATTTTCTCTTGTCCAAATTGTCTGCAGCAATGCATTGAAACCTTCTACACCGTCGCTCCCGTGCCGGTTCACAGCGTCATGCTGGTGCCGGCGCGCGAGGATGCGTTGCATTTCCCAGCCGGGGAGATCGCTCTGGGGTTTTGCCATGCCTGTGGATTCATCACGAATACCTCATTCGACGAGTCGAAGATGAGTTACTCGCCGAAGTGCGAGGAGACACAGGGCTTCTCCCCGACATTTCAATCCTTCCATCATCGCCTGGCGGATGACCTGATCGAGCGCTACGCGCTACGCAATAAGTCGCTGCTCGAGATCGGCTGTGGCAAGGGCGAATTCATCTCCATGCTCTGCGCCATGGGCGGAAATCGCGGCATCGGTTTCGATCCGGCATTCGTGCCCCAGCGGCGGCCGGAGCTGGGCGGCGATGCGGTTGAGTTCATCCAGGACTTTTACTCTGAGAAATACACGCACATCAAATCGGACTTCGTGGCCTGCAAGATGACCCTGGAGCACATCCCGGATACGGCTGGTTTTGTGAGCATGGTTCGCCGCGCAATCGGCGACAGCCTCGATACCACGGTCTTCTTCCAAGTGCCGGATATGAGCCGGGTGCTCAAGGACATCGCGTTTTGGGACGTCTATCACGAACATTGCTCCTATTTCACCGCGGGTGCCCTGCGCAACCTCTTCGTTCTCTCAGGCTTCGAGGTGGACGACGTTTGGACGGATTATGATCAGCAATATCTGATGATTACCGCGCGGCCGGCAAAGCATCCTCCCCAGCCGCCGAGGACGCCGCTCCCACCATCGAGTGCGGAGGTGAGCGCGGTTCGCGGCTTCGCGCTCGAGGCGGAACGCCGTGTCAGTCTGTGGCAACAGGCCGTCCAGCGCGCAAAGCAGGAAGGCCGGCAGGTGGTAATTTGGGGATCGGGATCAAAGGGCGTCGCTTTCCTTTCTGCGTTGGGAGCGCATGTGGATGACGGGGTCATTGAGTATGCCGTGGACATCAACCCCTATCGCAAGGGGTGCTTCATGCCCGGGACTGGACAGGAGATTGTGGAGCCGGCGTTCCTGTCGGCCTACCGGCCGGAGCTGGTAATCGCTATGAACTCGATTTATACCAAGGAGATCGAGTCCGATCTCAGACGCTACGGAGTGAGCGCCAAAGTGTTGCCGATTGAGACTGTGGAGGCAACCGTCTAACCAGATGTACGACTATGCAATTATCGGTGGTGGAATCGTTGGCTTGGCCACAGCCGCGGCTCTGGCTGAGCGTTTTCCCTATACCCGCATTCTGCTGCTGGAAAAGGAAGATCGCTTCGCGCAACACCAGACAGGCCGCAATAGCGGTGTGATCCATGCAGGCATCTACTACAAACCGGGCAGTTTCAAAGCGCGTCTTGCGCACGCCGGCAATCTGTCCATGCGGGCCTTCTGCGAACGGCGCGGGATTCCCCACGAAATCTGCGGCAAAATCGTCGTCGCCTGCGATGAGAGTGAGCTTCCTCTGTTGGATAAGCTCTTCGAGCGAGGCATCGAAAACCGCGTTCCGGTGGCCAAGCTTACTGCCGAGCAGGTGCGTGAATACGAACCTCATGTCTCTTGCCTGGCGGGTATCCGCGTATTCTCGACCGGCATCACAAACTATCGCGCGGTCTGCCATGCGCTTATCGACGATCTTCATGGATCGGGAGCCGATCTGCGCGTCGGTACGGAGATGCTGCGCTCCGCTCTGATTGCCGATGGTCATGTGCTGGAAACAACCTCGGGCGACTTTTCGGCCAAGTTCCTCATTGCCTGCGGCGGCCTGCATAGCGACCGCCTGAGCAAGCGCTGCGGAACGCAGCCGCAAGCGCGCATCGTGCCCTTCCGCGGCGAATACTATGAATTGACCCCGGAACGGCGGTACCTGGTCAAAAACCTGATCTATCCGGTGGCCAATCCGAATTTTCCCTTCCTGGGCGTGCACTTTACACGCATGATCGACGGGAGCGTGCATGCCGGTCCGAACGCAGTTCTGGCATTGAAGCGGGAAGGCTACAGCAAGCTAAGCTTCGCGTCTAAGGACGCTCTGGAGATACTGACTTACTCCGGCTTCTGGAAGCTGGCTGCCCGCTACTACCGCGACGGATTCGGGGAAATGCTCCGCTCAGCCAGCAAGAGACTCTTCACTCAAAGCCTGCAGCGGCTGGTTCCGGAGATCGAGGCAAAGGATCTGGTTCCTAGCGGCTCAGGCGTCCGCGCCCAGGCGCTTGGGCGCGACGGCGCTCTGGTAGACGACTTCCTCATCCAGAAAGGCAAAAACTCGTTGCATGTATTGAACGCGCCATCGCCTGCGGCCACGGCTTCGCTGGAAATCGCCAAGTATATTGCCGCCCAGGTTCCTCAACTCACACGCTCGTCCGTCGCCTTTGTCGCTCGCGCATAAAGCGAATTGGCGTAAGCGGGAAAGTAACGGCGGGTGATGGCAGATCTTTCTGGGTCTGCGGCCGTTTGTGTTGTAAGCTACGGCGGATGCCTCGGGTCCCGATTCTGGGACCTGGGATTCTCTTCAGCTTTTTGACGACGGGTTCGAAGCATGCGTATTGCTATCTTCGATTACAAGGTCATAGCCGGCAATCCCACCGGAAATTGCCACTTGACACTGCTGCGCTCGCTGGCGCGGGAGCACAAGTTCACAGTATTTTCGGTCGAGTTCGAGAACCCGGATCCGGCAGCCATCACCTGGGTCCGCGTTCCCTCACCCACCCGCCCTTTGGCATTGCTATTCGTTGTCTTTCATCTGCTCGCTCCCTTGGCGTACCTGTTGCACAAGCTGCGCACCGGCAACCGGTTTGATGTCGTGCAGTCGATAGAAAGCGATTTGTGCTTTGGGGGACTGGTATACTCGCACTTCTCGCACACCACTTACCTGCGCCGGCATGGAACGAGCCGCCGCGGCTTGCGTGGGATTCTGCGCTGGATCGATCATTGGCTCCATGCCCGCGCAGAGGGCTTTCGCTACCCTGCTGCCCAGCTCATTGTGACGCCCTCGATCGGCCTTGCAGAGGAGCTGAAGCGTGATTTCCATATCCCTCCAGAGAAGGTGAGTGTAATTGCGAATCCGATCCCCGTTAAGAGCATGGAACGTCCTGCGGATTTCGACCGCGATGATTTTCGGCGCCGACTGGGATTTGCCGGCTCCGAGTTTGTGATTGCGTTTGCCGCTTTGGGTCAATTCGAGCGCAAAGGGCTGCCGCTGATTCTCGAATCCCTGGCCGTGCCCGGCCTGTCGGCGGCCAAGCTGCTGGTGATTGGCGGCGAGCCCGACCTGATCGCCGACTACCGGCAAAGGGCGGATGCATTGGGAGTTGGAAACCGCGTCTACTTTGCGGGAATGCAGGGGGATGTGCGGCCATTCCTTTGGTCCGGAGATGCATTTGTCCTTCCTTCGGCTTACGAATCCTTTTCTCTTGTGACTTATGAAGCCGCTGCCGCCGGGCTGCCTCTACTCGCTCCTCCCTTGAATGGAATCCGCGACCTGCTGCGAGAAGGAGAAAACGGATTTTTGATCACCCGCAGCACGCTATCTGTAACCTCCGCTCTGGAACGTATAACAGCCCTGCCCGAAAAACAGCGGCAAGCCATGGGGGAAAACGCCCGTCAGGCCGCCGCCAGCTTTTCCGAGGAACGGTTCGTCGATGCTTGGCGAAATCTTTATGTCAATTGGCAGGCTTGTCCTTCCCGTTGTCCTTCCCTTGCACCTTTTCCGCCCGATGAGGTTCCCATGTCGTTGACTATCTCCGAAGGGGCCGTTGATCCGCCGAGGAGCTCGAACACGCTCCCGCTAGTTTCAGTCATCATTCCTTGCTTCAACGGTGTCGAGTTCATCGGGGAAGCAATCGAAAGCGTACTTGCGCAGACGCATCCGCGAGTAGAAGTGATCGTCGTCGACGACGGGTCGGCGGATGGCAGCGCCGAAGTCGTCGCGGCCTACCCGGTGCGTTGTCTGCATGGACAGCGCGAGGGTGTGTCCGCGGCCCGGAACCGCGGCATCCACGCAAGCCGGGGCGAATATATCGTCTTTCTTGACGCCGATGATCGCTTGCTCCCAAACGCGCTCCTTGCCGGTCTCACCGCTCTGACCGAACATCCCGAATGCTGCATGGCGGTCGGCGCGCACAACCTCATATCGAGCGCGGGAATGCTGGTTCGCAGCCGTAAAAAGCCGCTCAATAAGCGCGACTATTATGCACGGCTGCTCAAGAGCAACTTCATTGAGTGCATCTGTTCAGTGATGTTTCGCCGCGAGATTTTCCCCCAGGCGGGCTCGTTCAACACCGGATTGCACGCCGCCGAGGACTATGACCTGTATCTGCGTCTGGCCAGGGAACACCCGATTTGCTGCCACGGCGATATTGTGTCGGAGTATCGCGTTCATCAGAGCAACGTCTCTCACGATTCAGAGCTGATGCTGAACAGTACGCTTCGCGTGGTTTACGCTCAGCATCCCTACATCTTCAATAATTTCAAGCGTTGCTGCTGCTTTAGTTACGGACTGTGGTCGTGGCGCCGCCAATATGGACGGCAGCTTACGCGGCAGCTTGCCACCCGTAAAAACGAGAACGGAGTAGTGAGCAACTTGGAACCATGGCGCACATTGGCGCGCACCTACCCGCTCGGCGTCTTCGTCGCGCTGGCCGTGCGCGCGCTGCCGGGAGCGATCGCAAAGTCGGTGCTGCGATGGGCCCACCATCCCAAGCCGTCGGTCGACTTGGGCCACACCTTCTAGGGCGGGCATGGTAAGTCCCGCGGGAAGCTCGGAAAACTTTTGCTTCTTGAAGCTCCTCCTTCAACCAATTTTGGGTGCCCCACGTCCGGATTTTCGGACGTTGGATTTCATAAATCTCGACCGACAGCGGCCGGCGTCGCGCTTAGTGTGCAAAAAGGATTCCCTTAGAGTTCGGAGAAAAAGCCCCAGGCTACCTGCGCAAGCCAGGGCTACCCGGCTCTGCACCAGAAACGAAGCTGGCGCTGAAGCGCTCTGGGAGCCGCGAGGAAGGCAGACTTCTTCACTTGCAGAGCCGCAGCTCTAAAGCTGGCTTCAAGAAAAAGCAGTATCGAGGAACGTCCGTGGTGTCCTCTGTACTTCCTTCAACTCAAATCAAGGCTGCAGCGGTACTGAAGACGTGCCTGAGACGAGGTCATCGGCTTCTGACCTCTTCGCGCAAGGCATCGCTCATCTTCGTATACCACCGGATTGCCGAACCATCGGTAGACCCTTGGGCCCTGTGCGTCTCCCCCGAGCGATTTGCCGAGCAACTTTCGCTCTTGCAACGCATTGCCGACCCCGTCCCGTTGGATGTCATCGTCAGTGCGAACTCAGATCGAGACCTGCCGGACCGGCCGGTCGCAATTACATTGGACGATGGGTACGTTGACAATCTGATTCACGCCAAGCCCATTCTGGAAAACTTGCGCGTGCCTGCAACCGTATTTGTCGCAACCGGTTTTCTCGATTCCCCACGGGAGGTCTGGTCCGATGAGATGGCCCGGCTCATCCTGCTTTCCCGGCAAGATCCGCTGCGCCTCGCCCGGCTGGTTAATTTGCATCCGAATTATGACCTGGAGTTCCCGGAGGATGGAATGCAATGGTACGCCTGGGAGCCGCCGCGCAGTCTTCCGCAATGGATCTATCGCAAACTCCACGAGCGTCTGCTGCATGCGACAGACGAGAGCCGCGAGGACGTGCTCGAGCGAGTGAGGCGTTGGTCCGGTGAGCAGCCACAGGATGCGGAGCGGGCTCGTTTTCTGACCTCCTCCGAGCTCACCCAGTTGGCCGCAAGCCGCTGGATTGAGATCGGCGCGCACAGTGTAACCCACCCGGTGCTAGCCAATCTTGAAGCTGACCAACAAAGGCGTGAGATTTCGTCCAGTAAGCAAGCATTGGAAATTCTGACCGGTAAACCAGTACTAAGTTTCGCTTACCCCTATGGGAAGAAAGACCACTTCAACGCGCACACGATCGACGCCGTCCAATCCGCTGGATTCCATTGTGGCTGCGTGAACTACGGTCGCCTGGTAACAAGAAAGACGAGCCGCTGGATGTTGCCAAGATACCAAGTGCTCAATTGGCAGGCGAATTCCTTCTCAAGCGAGATCAATCGATGGTACCGCGCTTAGCCTCGCAGTCGAACGTCATCCTCAAAATGCCCTTCGGGCGGACGGCGGTTTTACCGCAGCTTCCGCTCAATCCCCTGCCGGCAAGTCCGGCGGTCTCGGTGCTCATTACCAGCTACAACTATGGGTGCTTCCTTGCCCAGGCAATTGACAGCGCGCTTGGCCAGTCCTATCCACCCAAGGAAGTCATCGTGTCAGACGATGGCTCAAAAGATAATTCGTGCGAAATTGTCGAAAGCTATATACATCGCGGCAAGCCGGTCAAACTGCTCCGGGGTAGACATCAGGGCATGGCAGGCACTCTGAACGCTGCATTCAGGGCTAGCTCGGGAGAGATTGTTTGCCTGCTCGATGCTGACGATTACTTCTTGCCGGGAAAGATCGAGGCTGTGGTATCCGCCTTCCGCTCTGAGCCGCAGGCAGGCTTCGCTATCCACCGTGCGCAGATGGTCGACCGGCATAACCGGCATCGCGGTGTCTATCCGCTGCTCAGCGACCTGCCGCAAGGAGATTGTTTGGAAGCCACCTTGCACAACGCCGGCGTCCTCATGGGGCTGCCGCCCACCTCAAATCTCTCTTTGCGCCGTAGAGTAGCGCTCTCGATCTTTCCCATTTCGGAGAATTTTTTCGGCTATGCCGAACAGGTGATTCACAGGATAGCTCCACTTGTGACTTCGATTTGCGCAATTGATAAGCCGCTCTCCGTCTGGAGGCTCCACGGCAGGAACGACGGCAATTCCGACAGCGTCTCTGCGGAGCGTCTGGAGCGCGAGTTGGGCTACATGCGTGACTTGTGGTTCGAACAGAACAACTATCTGCAAACCATCAACCCTCAATTGGCCAAGCATATGCCCGCACTGGAGAGCAATCCGCTCTACATGAGGATGCGATACATGGAGCTCAGATTACTCGGCGACTCGTCTGCGCGGGAATGCCATTCGGCACTGTGCGCGCTGTCTGAGCCAACGCGCTCGCCGGTCGACTTCTTTTGGCGGCACTCTCTTTATCTGCCCCGCCCTTTGTTCCAGAAATGCATTGATATTCTACAAACACAGGGTATTTGGAAGGAATGGCTGGCGCGCGCGGTCCACCGCCGCCATGCACGGTAAACCGGATGTATGGACCGCCTCTCTAATCCGCAATGACTCCGCCTCTCCAAGCAGCCGCCGCTTTAAGAGTTCTCCTGGTGCACAGCTCCTATCGGCAACCGGGAGGCGAGGATCAGGTGGTCGAGGCCGAGGCGGATCTACTTCGCTCCCATGGCCACGAGGTTGTAATCTACCGGTCACATAACGCAGAGATCCGCAATGGGCTGGTTGTACTCGGCCAGGTGGTGTGGAATCACCATGTCTTCCATGAACTTCGCGCCCTCATCCGCCGTGAGCAGCCGGATATCGTGCATGTGCACAACACGTTTCCGGTAATCTCCCCAGCAGCTCTCTACGCCGCGGCCGCGGAACGGGCGCCGGTCGTGCACACCCTTCATAACTACAGATTGCTTTGTCCGGGGGCGACCTTCTACCGCAATGGACGGGTTTGCGAAGATTGTGTCAAAAGTCACAGCCTGCTGCCCGCCGTGCTCCATGGCTGCTATCGTCAGAGCCGCTTGACGACCGCGGCAGCCGTGGCCACACTCGGCGCGCATCGGATTGCGCATTCCTGGCAGCGGCATGTTGCCGCATACATCGCACTCACCGAATTTGCCCGCACAAAATTCATTGAGAGCGGCTTTGATCCTAAAAGAATTCATGTAAAGCCGAACTTCATTGGAGTCGATCCCGGTGTGGGCTCCGGCAATGGAGGCTATGCCCTCTTTGTAGGCCGCTTGACCAAAGAGAAGGGCGTCTCCACCTTGCTGCAGGCATGGAAGCAACTCGGCGAGGGATTTGAGCTTCATATCGTAGGCGAAGGACCGCTCTCCCCCGAAGTCGAAACCGCGCGACTGACCATGGCTAACGTGCGTTGGCACGGCTGGCTGCCAAAAGATCAGGTGCTGGCGCATATGCAGAGCGCCGCGATGTTGATCATGCCATCTGAATGGTATGAAGGATTTCCGGTCACCCTGGCCGAGGCGTTCGCCACCGGGTTGCCTGCGGTCGTCAGCCGGATCGGAGGCTTGGCCTCATTGGTGGAAGAAGGAAAAACTGGCCTTCAATTCGAATCCGGAAATGCTTCCGAGCTTGCCCATAACGTTCGCTTGTTATTCTCCCATCCCCAATTGCTTCAGCAGTTTAGCCGAGCCGCTCGCAGGGAGTATGAGAAGAAGTATACAGCGGAAACGAACTATGCTAAGTTAGCGGAGATATATGGTTCGGCGTTGGAGTATCAACACGAGCTATCCGGCCCCTTCCCCCGACCCCCTGGTCCCCCCGTTCCATCTGAAAGAACAGACGATAAACCGTTTTGTTGTGTCTAGACTTCGATCTGCTTAGATCGAGGCGCGTATGTTGTAAGTTCTGCCTAATTCAATTTGGCAGGGGAGTTTTCCTTGCGGGGATTGCCACGCATATGGAACAACGCATTCTAAACGGCTGGAAAGAGATCAGTTCGTACCTCGAAAGGGGTGCGCGGACAGCGCAGCGCTGGGAGTTGCAGTTCGGCATGCCGGTTCATCGGCCCGCCAGCAAGCGCAGAACGGCGGTAGTAGCCTTCGCCGATGAGCTGGACGTTTGGCTTATCAAAAACCGGGCTGCGCTGAATGGCGACTCGCAGTTTGGGATCGATGAAACCGATCCCGCGCGCCTCAAAGAGATCCTGCTGCGCCTGCAAATCGAGGCCAAGGAGCTCACTACAAAATTGTTGCATCTCGAGCGGCATCTTGACGAGACCGCAAGGTCTAACGGCATGGAGTCCCATCGAAAAAACGACCATCCGGCAAAGCCTCAGCAACCCGCAAACGCGATTCCGATGTAAGTTCCCTGCCCCTTGGGGGCGCCACCCGCGTTCTCTCCACTGCGCTGCGCTCCGGTCAAGATGACAAAGTAGGTGGAGTTGCAGATCAAGCCCTCCTAAACCCGACTTTCATCCCCTTGGATGGACCGCAGGCCCATGAACACTCCGGTCAACAAATCTATTTCCCTATCCTTGCTGCCCACCCGGGTAAGCAGACCTTGTTGGGGTAGGCGGCAAGGGGTGGGAGATCACTGTCGATGGCAGGGAAACGGGCCCACAAGCAAATAAAAAACCGACCAGCTTAGGAAAAAGGAGCTCGGCATTTTGCCGAGCTCCTTTTTTTGTGCCCGGCAATTCGCTTCAGTTCCCCGTCCCACACGTCATATTGGCGGAAGTAGTGTTGCTCTGAATCAGCGTTCCCGGCTCTGATCCATATTCAAAGTCGACAAACGTGTTGCTCTGAGCCATATTCGGACCGCAAATAAGGTTATTCGTTACGCTCAGGTTTGAAGCAGCCCCAATCGCAACTCCATTTGTCCACAGCCCTTCAACGGTGTTGTTGTAAACGTGCGTCCCGTTACCCCATGCTTCAATTCCATAAGGAAGGTAGCAACCAGCTCCGGGATAACCCGGACAACTTGTGGAAACGGCTACATTCCCATTGAGGGTATTGTCATGCACGCTGATTCCTGTACTGGTCTGCGAGCTTGCTGCGATCGACAATCCGAAAGTAAGCGCCCACGGATTCAGTGGTTGGCTCACGCTGTTATAAGCTACTTCCAGCCCGCCTGCCAGGGAGTTCTGTTGCTCAATTGCTATCCGGTGACCGTTAGTAAATTGATTATGATCTATCTGCACATTTATCCCATCCAAGCTGTTGTAAAAGATATGAATTCCTTCATTAAAAGTGTCGAAGGTATTGTATGTTATCGTCGTGTTCGATAACCCATAGCCAAAGATACCGGTTGAGTACACTTCATCTACATATTGAGACAACACACTTGAGCCGATATTCTCGAATTTGTTATAAGAAATATCCGAATTCGACGCATTGGTATCCATGAAAACGCCGATCTCCGTTGTCCAGTTGCCATTGGGAGCTGGGATGTTCTCAAACACGTTGTATTCGACGTTGACATTTGTTACCGCTCCACCGAGATATAATCCGCCGCCGTTAAATACGATATTTTGAACGGTGAGGCCGCTCCCATAAAATACAGCTAACATATATCCGCCAGAGCCCGACAGTATTGTAGCTCCGGTTTTCGATCCGAGATAAGTTCTGTTCGGAAGAAGGTTCAACCCGGCGTCATTTGGATTATTAGGCATAACTGCAAGGTTATATGTTCCAGCCGCAAAGGCAATGGTATCTCCTGGCTGACTGCTGTTGATCTCGCTTTGAATCTCGCTCTGACTCATCGATGGGTTAATTTGCACCACAGCGCCGCTAGTGGCTGTAGCGGCGTTTGATCCCGCAGGTTTAATGGAGGATGCATTCGCGCTCTTTGCAAGAGGACCGCAGCCGGCAATCAATGCCACCTGCAGCAAGAGCACACACGTCTGTATCAGCGTAGGGGGAGTACGCATGCTTGTCACCTTCGGTTTTGATTTTTCCAGAGGCAGGGGTTCAGCAAGGTGCGACTCTGCGCAATCGCACAGAGAATGGGAGTGCGGGAAACTATTTACACTATTGGTTCTACTTAGATCAGAGAGCTCTTAGAGGTACACCATAGGCCGCATCGCCGCCATTTTAAGATGGAGGATGCATTCGCGCTCTTTGCAAGAGAACCGCAGCCGGCAATCAATGCCACCTGCAGCAAGAGCACACACGTCTGTATCAGCGTAGGGGGAGTACGCATGCTTGTCACCTTCGGTTTTGATTTTTCCAGAGGCAGGGGTTCAGCAGATACGACTCTGCGCAATCGCACAGAGAATGGTAGTGCGGGAAACTATTTATACTATTGGTTCTATTTAGATCAGAGAGCTCTAGAGGTACACAACAGGACGCATCGCCGCCATTTTAAGACGGACAAAGTGCCTTCAGTCCCTGATCTTGGAATCGTGTGGCGCGTGCTGCGCAACGAGTGTATGCCCTGATTTATGTAATGGCCCACCTGTTAAGTTAAGGTTCCGTTGATTATGCCACATCGAAGCCGTTTTGCAAATCGGGCTCGAACGAGTGACTCCGATTTCCTCGACGCTTGGTCTGCTCTCTTGATGCAGAGTGTATAGCACAAAACGGCGATTTGCGAATGGCAGCGATAAAACAGATTCCCCCATCTCCCTTTTTTAAGCGCGCATTGCAATCGAGGCTCAGTTCGCCGCACCACATGTCATGCTGGCGGACGTATTGTTGCCCTGTATCACCGTTCCCGGCTCTGATCCATATTCGAAGTCCACAAACGTGTTGTTCTGGGCCATGTTCGGGCCGCAAATCGTGTTGTTGATGACGCTGAGATTAGAAGCGGCTCCAATCGCGACGCCATTACCCCACAATCCCTCGATGGAATTGTTGTACACCTGGGTACCGGTGCCCCACGCTTCTATGCCGTAAGGATAGTAGCAACCCGATCCTCTGCAATCGGCCCCAACCGGTGTGTCCGCGTTGATCAGATTGTCATGCACAATGATTCCCGCGCCCGAGTTTGAGCTTGCCGCAATCGAAAGGCCGAAGGTCAGAGCCCAAGCATTTAGAGGTTCGCTCACTTTGTTGTAGGCTACCTCGAGGCCTCCTGCATTTCCGTCCTGCTGTTCGATCGCAATGCGATGCCCGCGAACGAATCTGTTGTTGTTGATGTGGACGTTCTTTCCATCCAGGCTATTGTAGAAAATGTGGATGCCCTCGTTAAAAGTATCGAACGTGTTGTATTGGATGGTCGTGTTGGAAAGACCATAGCCGAATATTCCACTTGAATAGACCTCATCTGCAAATTGATCGAGCAGGTTCGTTCCAATGTTCGTAAACTTATTGTATGAAATATCCGAATCAGCAGCGCTTGTATCCATGAAGACAGCGATTTCTGATGTCCAATTTCCATAAGGAGCGTTAATGTTCTCGAATGTGTTCTGCTCCACATGCACATTCGATACTGCGCCTCCGAGGTAAAGACCTCCTCCGTTGAAGGTGCAATTCTGGATCGTCAATCCGCTCCCATAAAATGTCATCAGCGCATAACCACCACTCCCGGAGAACACCGTTGTTCCTGAAGTCGAACAAAGATACGTGCGTCCTGGGGGAAGGCCTAAAGTCGGGTATGTTAAGGGATAACTTCCAGCAGCGAAAGCAATAGTATCGCCGGTCTGACTTCCCGTAATTTTACTTTGAATCTCATTTTGACTCATCGATGGATCAATTTGGACTACATAGCCACTGGTGACTGTAATTGTTGCCGCCGCGCTAACTCCACTGAGAGTAGCCGTGATGCTGGCCGTACCGGGGTTGACTCCGGTAACTGAACCTCCTTGTACTGTTGCCACCGAATATTGCGACGATGCCCAGCTTGCAGTACTGGTGATGTCCTTCGTTGTCTGGTCGGAATATGTTCCTATAGCCTTCATCTGTGTCGACGCACCTGCTCCGACCGTAGAACTGCCGTTGATCTGGATAGCTGTCAGGTTCGCCTCCGGCGCGTTCACCGTAATGGCCGCAGGTGTACTGGACATTCCATTGTAGGAAGCGCTGATCTGCGCTGTCCCGGCTGCCACCCCGCTCACAGTTCCCGACCTCACTGCAGCCACCGCTGAGTTGGACGAACTCCAACTCGCTGCACCCGTCACATCCTTGGTGCTGTTGTCGGAATACACCGCCGTCGCTGAAAATTGAATGCCTTGCCCGGTTTGTACAGTGGTCGAAGAGCCGGAGATGCGGACTGCAGTTAACGTCGGTTCCTGCGCATTCACGGTGATGGCCGCAGGCGCGCTGGAGACCCCGTTGTAGGAAGCGCTGATCTGCGCCGTCCCCGCTGCCACCCCGCTCACAGTTCCCGACCTCACTGCGGCCACCGCTGAGTTGGACGAACTCCAACTCGCTGCACCCGTCACATCCTTGGTACTGTTGTCGGAATACACTGCCGTCGCCGAAAATTGAATGCTTTGCCCGGTTTGTACCGTAGTCGAGGCGCCGGAGATGCGGACTGCAGTTAACGTTGGTTCCGGCCCATTCACTGTGATGGCCGCAGGCGCGCTGGAGACCCCGTTGTAGGAAGCGCTGATCTGCGCCGTCCCCGCTGCCACCCCGCTCACAGTTCCCGACCTCACTGCAGCCACCGCTGAGTTGGACGAACTCCAATTCGCTGCACCCGTCACATCCTTGGTGCTGTTGTCGGAATACACTGCCGTGGCCGAAAATTGAATGCTCTGCCCGGTTTGTACTGTAGTCGAAGAGCCGGAGATGCGAAGTCCAATTAACGTCGGTTCCGGTGCGTTCACTGTGATGGCCGCAGGCGCGCTGGAGACCCCATTGTAGGAAGCGCTGATCTGCGCCGTCCCGGCTGCCACCCCGCTCACAGTTCCCGACCTCACTGCGGCCACCGCTGAATTGGACGAACTCCAACTCGCTGCACCCGTCACATCCTTGGTGCTGTTGTCGGAATACACTGCCGTCGCCGAAAATTGAATGCTCTGCCCGGTTTGTACTGTAGTCGAAGCGCCGGAGATGCGAAGTCCAATTAACGTCGGCTCCGGCGCGTTCACTGTGATGGCCGCAGGCGCGCTGGAGACCCCATTGTAGGAAGCGCTGATCTGCGCTGTCCCGGCTGCCACCCCGCTCACCGTTCCCGACCTCACTGCGGCCACCGCTGAGTTGGACGAACTCCAACTCGCTGCACCCGTCACATCCTTGGTGCTGTTGTCGGAATACACTGCCGTCGCCGAAAATTGAATGCTTTGCCCGGTTTGCACCGTAGTCGAGGTGCCGGAGACGCGGACTGCAGTTAACGTTGGCTCCGGCGCGTTCACGGTGATAGCCGCAGGCGCGCTGGAGACCCCGTTGTAGGAAGCGCTGATCTGCACTGTCCCGGCTGCCACCCCGGTCACAGTTCCCGACCTCACTGCGGCCACCGCTGAGTTGGACGAACTCCAACTCGCTGCGCCCGTCACATCCTTGGTGCTGTTGTCGGAATACACTGCCGTCGCCGAAAATTGAATGCTTTGCCCGGTTTGCGCCGTAGTCGAGCTGCCGGAGACGCGGACTGCAGTTAACGTTGGCTCCGGCGCGTTCACGGTGATGGCCGCAGGCGCGCTGGAGACCCCATTGTAGGAAGCGCTGATCTGCGCTGTCCCGGCTGCCACCCCGGTCACAGTTCCCGACCTCACTGCGGCCACCGCTGAGTTGGACGAACTCCAACTCGCTGCACCCGTCACATCCTTGGTGCTGTTGTCGGAATATACCGCCGTCGCCGAAAATTGAATGCTTTGCCCGGTTTGTACCGTAGTGGAAGAGCCGGAGATGCGGACTGCAGTTAACGTCGGCTCCGGTGCATTCACGGTGATGGCCGCAGGCGCGCTGGAGACCCCGTTGTAGGAAGCGCTGATCTGCGCCGTCCCGGCTGCCACCCCGCTCACAGTTCCCGACCTCACTGCAGCCACCGCTGAGTTGGACGAACTCCAACCCGCTGCACCAGTCACATCCTTGGTGCTGTTGTCGGAATACACTGCCGTCGCCGAAAATTGAATGCTCTGCCCGGTTTGTACTGTAGTCGAAGAGCCGGAGATGCGGACTGCAGTCAACGTCGCGGCCTGGATGGTTGAACCGGTTACGTTGATCGTCGTGGAAGCGCTTGCGGAGGAATACTCCTGTGAGTCGCTCGGAGTGAAATTTGCTGTAAGCGTCTGAGTTCCCTGCTGTAGCACAGTACCCGCGGCGGGATTGTAGGTGAATGTTCCCGGCACGTTTGCCGTCGCATCCAATTGCGCCGCACTAAGTACGGTTCCTGCCGGGACAGGGCCTGGCTGCGGCCATGTGATAACAGGGGCAGCTAGCGTTGGAGCCGGGGATGTTGAACCGGTCACGCTGATCGTCGTGGAAGCGCTTGCGGAGGAATAATTTTTTGAGTCGGCCGGAGCGAAATTTACCGTGAGCGTTTGCGTTCCAGCCTGCAACACAGTACCGACGGCCGGATTGTAGGAAAATGTGCCCGGTACGTTTGCCATCGCGTTCAGTTGTGTCGAGCTCAGTGCGGTTCCCGCCGGGACTGCTGCCGGTTGCGGCCAAGTGATAGCCGGGGCCAACGGTGTGATGGTAAGCGACGCCGACGCTGTTGATGTTCCGCTTGCCGGGGTCAAAGAGGCCAAGGCCCCCTTCACCACAACCGTGCCCACCGACTTGCTTTGAAGAACGTTGTTCTCAATAGTCGCTATAGAAGAATCGGAGACTGACCACGTGGTTTGACTGGTAACGTTCTGCATGGCTCCGTCGATCATCACTGTTGCATGCAGTGTCACGGTTCCGCCCACGGCAACGCTCGACGCCGCGGTCTGAATGGAGAATCCATTTTGGACGTTCGACACATAGCCGCACCCGGCAATAAAGTTTGCCAGTAGCAAAAGCACACACATCCGCAATAGCGTAGGGGGAGTACGCATGCTTACCACCTCTATTTACTTTTTCCAGGCAGGGGCTAGCAGGCGCGGCTCTACGCAAGCACACAGAGCGCAAAATGAGGACAATAACTTTTCTAACTGTTACTTAATAGTTAGACGAGGAGGATGTTAGGCGGCAATCACACCTTAGCTGGTGGCCATTACACATTAGTCGCAGACCAGGCTGCTGAGCGGGAGCTCTGATTGGATCGGGAAGGGACCTTATTCCTACCTGATATGGCGCGTTTTTGTTTAGAGAGCCTGGGCCGAATGGACTGCTAATTAATTCTCGTGCGCCAGGCGCATGCCTCGTACTGCGCGCACAAGCTTTTGCGGCCACTCCGGATCCATGCACGGCCGCTCTACCAGCACGAAAAAGATTGCAGAAATAACAATCACCAGCGGCAAAAGAAGCAGCGCGGCAATCGCGTATTCGAGCGCGCCCCCGCGGACCACGTGATGAGCAAAATATTCACCTATGGCCTGCAGAACGAAATGGTGGATCAGATAGATGGAGTAGCACATGCCGCCAATTGTGGCGATCCAGGGATAACGGAGGATTCTTCTACTCCACTTACCGAGAAACGCCGCACCGAAGATGATGGCAAGACCAATGGCGCTCGTAGTTTCGTCGGTATAGCGATAAATATGTCCATACACAACAAACACTAGGGCTCCGAGGGTCAGAACGTCCCAAGCGAGGCTGGGACGAGTAAGTTTTGAGCAAAGATACAGATCGGCAAATAAAAAGCCTATGAGAAAGAAGTGCAGGTAGCCGGCCAGGCTCCATTGGAAAACGCGCGTGTATCCCATGGGAGTGAAATCGGAAATGCCATTCACAATAAGCGAAAGCAGGATACAAAGCGCGAGCACGCTTCTGCGCGCGCGTGCGGGAAGAATAAACACCAGGGTGAGTAGCGGAACCAGTAGATAGAATTGCACTTCGACTTCGAGCGACCATGCAACTGGATTAATGGGATTGGGATATCCGTAGCGCAGCCAATGCATATAAAAGATCCCGGTGAGCAGGTGCCCCGATTGCAGCCAGCCGCGGGCAAAGAGATTGCGTAGCTCGTAGATGAGAAGGAGCGAAATTAGATAAGGAGGTTCGAGACGCGTGAGACGGCGAAGAAAGTAATTCCGCAAGTTGACCGGACGGGCGCCCAAGATGGCTTGACGCGCGAATGGCAGCGCAAGCACAAAGCCGCTAATGATAAAGAAGAGTTGCACTCCCAACTGCCCAGCGGTGACCCACGTCTTGGCGAACCGTGGAATCGGCGCATAGCGCAAAGCGATTGGCAGATGGTAAAGCAGGACCCCCAGGATCGCCAGGAAGCGCAGACCGTCTATCTCCGGGAGGTATGAAGTACTGGTGGTGATGCGCGTAAAATGCCGCAGTAAACCATCTGGGTGGGGGGCGGCCCAAGGGCGAGAAACGACAACTCCAGAGGAAGCGGCGGCAAAGTTGTCCATACTTCAAGTGAAACAACCACGAAATTTTACTCTACCCCGTTTTTACACCGCTCTCAAGCCTGCTTTTGGGGGCTGGTACAGAGTCTCTAACCAAGAAAACGGAACCAACTAGACCGGCCTCGTAAAAACTACTCCCGCCGCTGCAGGCGGTCAGGGCGGCTGAGTCGTAAAAGTCCAAATCGCGCGAATCCGTCCAGCTATGCGGAAGATACTTCAGTTTCAGCGACATCCCCCATCTCGGCCCACGAACAACTCTCAAAAGCGTAAAGAATGTAATTCATACCAGCCCTGTAAATCGCGCCTCTCTGACGCTGCTAGAAGAGAGCCGGACGCATCCGAGGTATGACGGGTCATGGCGCATCTTGGCGCGTTCGCTGGGTCCAATCTTCTACCCGGAATATTACCGCCTCATCTTCCTGAGGTTATAAATGTGGGGACTATCCAACACAGGGTCAGATACCCCGGGAAAGCGACTCCAATCCACTTGGCGAAGCGTTCTGCAAACTTCCCGCATCTAAGTAGCGTAGCTTTTCGGTAGATCATGGCAGTCAAAATGGTCAAAGAATGGACATGTTTTCTCTGGATGGGAATGTTGTCGCTCTTGTTCTCTGTTGCCCATGCCCAAACTCCGCAGCAGATCGTTCAACAGGTCGTCAACACCGAACATGCAGCGGACGAAAATGACCACTCCCGCTGGGTCTATCTGGAAGAAATCAACAAGCCCAAAGAACATCTCCTCCAGTGGGTCGCCGGCACGCAACAAGGAGACGTCCGGCGCGTCCTCGAGAAGGATGAACAAAGGCTTTCCGAGTCGCAACAGCACGATCTCATTCAAAAATTTCTGCACGATAGCAGAGCCCAGCAAAAAGAACTCTCCGAGAGTAATCACGACAGTCAGCAGATCGATCAACTGCTTCAGCTTCTGCCCGTCGCCTTTGTATGGACGCAAACCGGCGCAAGCGCAACTGTCACCTTCCTGCACTTCGAGCCCGCCCCAAACTTCCATCCGCCTACGCGAGCGGCACGCATCTTCTGCAGCATGGCCGGCGACCTCATCGCCGACAACCGGCAACACCGCATCCGCAGCATAAGGGGTCACCTCATCCATGACGTCACCTTCGGTGGGGGGATACTGGGTAAACTCAAGGAGGGCAGCTTCTATTCTCTCGAGCAAGAGCAGGTTGGCCCATCACTCTGGGAATTGACATCGTTCCACCTGCGGCTTAAAGGCAACGCCTTTCTCTTCAAAAGCGTTTCGCTTGAGCAAGACGACGAGCGCTCCGGCTTCAAGCCCGAGTCTCCAGCCACCACCCTCACTCAGGCTGCTGCTCTAATCATGAGCCAGCCCGAGGCAGAGCCGGCATTTCGTGGACCGGACGGAACTGACAGATAATCGCTTATCGGGGAACAGGTATCACGTCACCTTGTCTGAATTCGGGTTGCCCTCACTAGTTCGCTTCCATCCCTCGATCAGCCCGCAGGATTCCCATCGGCGAAGGTCAGCATCGAAACTGCATGTCCATGCTTACCGCGCTGGCGCCTGACCGTTGCCACGGAAACACGAGAAGGGAAGACATGACACACACCATGCTGCTAAGAGCCCCGAACAGGCTGAAGAGGCTGATCCAGAACCACGTGCCCAGCGCATTTGTATTGCTGCTCGTAGTGGTAAGGTCCCTCATGGCTCCACCCCTGAACGCGGCGGAACCGGCCCGGCAATTCACGCATGCCCCGGTGCCGCAGGCTCCAGGTCTAAACGATCCTGTTGCCAATCCACACGCTGTGGTGATTCTTGGCCATGCGCGCTTTACCGTTTTGACTTCCGAGCTGGTGCGCATGGAGTGGTCCGCGGATGGCAAATTTGAAGACCATGCTTCGCTGGTTTTCCTGAATCGAAAGCTTCCCGTCCCACACTTTACCGCCGGCTCTTCGCGCACCAGCTACGGGGAACAGTTGGTGATTGAGACTTCGGAGCTCAAGCTCACCTACTCTCCCCGGATCGGCACCGACGGCAGGTTCGATGCGGGAAATCTGCAGGTTCAAGTCGCGTTCCACGGCGCCGGTGTTACCTGGAAGCCCGGCGACGCCGACACGGGAAACCTGATGGGAACAGCGCGCACGCTCGACGGTTCGCACGGTGGAACCCTATCCCCGCTTTCCCCTATGGAGCCTGGACTCATCTCCCGTAATGGCTGGGTCGTCGTCGATGATTCGAGCCGGCCGCTCTTCGATTCTGCGAATTTCAGCTTTACGCAAGGCGAGCACTCGGAGTGGCCCTGGGTAATGCTCCGGCCCGCCGGCGACCACCAGGACTGGTACTTCTTCGGCTATGGGCACGACTACAAGCAGGCGCTCGCCGACTACGTCAAAGTTGCGGGCCGCATCCCGCTGCCGCCGCGCTTCGCCTTTGGTGCGTGGTGGTCGCGTTACTGGGCTTATACAGACCAGGAACTGGATGCGCTGGTCGGCGGCTTCCACCAGAACGATGTGCCTCTTGACGTGCTGGTGATCGACATGGATTGGCACCCTACCTTTCCTGGCGAGCATGGGCGCAAAGATCAGTCCGGACAGCCCATAGGCTGGACGGGCTATACATGGAATCCGCTTCTCTTCCCTTACCCGGAGCTTTTTCTCAACCATATTCATCGCCAGAACTCGAGGTGACGCTCAATCTGCATCCCGCTTCCGGCGTGCAGCCGTGGGAGGCCGCTTATCCCGCCATGGCGCGCGCCATGGGGATTGACCCGACCACCAGGAGGTATGTGCCCTTCGATCCGACTAACAAACACTTTGCCGCCAGCTACATGGATATCGTGCTGCATCCACTCGAAAGAGAAGGCGTAAATTTCTGGTGGCTCGACTGGCAGCAGCAACTGCTCACCAACATTCCCGGATTGAATAATGTATGGTGGTTGAGCTATTTGTTTTTCACCGATCAGGCGCGTGAGCAAAAACGGCCGATCATGATGAATCGCTGGGGAGGTCTGGGCGCCCATCGCTACCAGATCGGATTTTCCGGCGACACCATTTCCTCCTGGCCTGCGTTGGCCTTCCAGACATGGTTTACCGCGACCGCAGCCAATGTAGGCTTTGCTTACTGGAGCCATGACATCGGCGGCCATGCCCCTGGGCCCGTCCCGCCGGAACTCTTCACGCGGTGGGTTCAGTTTGGGGTATTCAGTCCGATCCTGCGCACCCACACCACCAAAAATTCAGATGCTGAGCGCCGCATCTGGGCCTACCCCGAGCCTTACTCGGATATCATGCGCCGCGACTTCAACCAGCGCTATGCCCTGGTGCCTTACATCTACACCGAGGCTCGACGCACCTATGACACCGGGCTTGCTTTTCTGCGGCCTCTTTACTACGACTGGCCGGACTTCGATCAGGCGTATGACGCGAGCGACGAATACAGCTTCGGCAACTCCTTGATTGCGGCTCCTGTGGTCAAACCTGTAGACCAGACAACCAATCTTGCTCGTGAAACCGTCTGGGTACCGCCCGGGGAATGGATGGACTGGCAGCGGGGCCTGCATCTGCATGGACCGGCGACGATCAGCGCGAACTACTCCATCAGCCAGATACCCGTGCTGGCGCGCGCAGGTGCCATTATCCCGATGACTGCGGGTATCACTTCCACCAGCCAGGAGCGGGCCGCGCCTTTGGCCGTGGTCGTCTTTCCTTTGCCGGCCGGAGAACACTCCGTTTATCGTCTTTATGAAGACGCGAGCAATTCCCGAGCCTATCAGTCCAACGTGGCGGCCCGGGCTTTTGCTTGGACCACAATCTCCGCCGCCGAGAAGGCGAGCGATTTGAGTATTGAGATCGCTCCCATTGACGGCAGCTACCCTGGAATGGCTGCTGCCCGCGCGTACGAAGTGCGCCTGCCTGCGGACTGGCCTCCGGATTCAGTGAGCATGAACGGGCATCCGCTGGAATACAGCCCGGCGAACAGCACCACCGGCTGGCGCTATGAAGGCAATACCCTCACCACGGTGATCGATATCCCGGAGCGCTCTGTTCACGACCGGACGATCGTTCGAATCCACCGCGCCCCGGTGCTCTTTGCGCGCCGTCCCGAACTCGACGGCTTTGCCGGAGCGATGACCCGGCTGCACGAAGTCTACGATGCTCTGAACCATACCTGGCCGACGGGCTGGGCGCCCGATGATCTGATAGACGCCATGCAAACTGGAGACCGTATCGGCTACAGACCGTCGACCGCCCCGTCCGAGCTTGCGCGCTTTCACCAGAGACTGCCTCAGGCAATCGACGAAGTGTTAGCTCTTCGGCCCTGGACTTCCCAAGAGCAACAGGAGTTTGCTGCGAGATATCATTGGCCCCCCTCCACGGCCCAAGAGCAGGCAGAGAACTATAAACAGCTCGTCCTGAAGGCTCAGGCCGCAGTTCATGATATGCAAGCGGTGCTCTCCCACGGCACGGCGGTAAAAGGGTTGTGAATCCTGTTTAGCCCCTGTCAATGAAAGTCATGCGACCGTAAGTCCAAACCGCTACTGGAAAGTGGAATTAAGCGTACCGCCTTTACATGGACTACACCATCTTGGTTTTGCAGCGGTCCTTCCACCAGGAGAAACCTGCTGCGTGTGACCGTCAGACGATCATGTTCGTAGAGGCCGGGGGTAACGATCACATTCGCAATACCAGTTTCATCCTCCATGGAGAGAAAGATAAAGCCTTTCGCCGTTCCAGGACGCTGCCGGGCAATGATGCATCCGGCGGTTCGCACAAACTCCCCGTCCTTGCAGACCTTCAGCTCCCGGGCGGACAAAACTCCCTGGCGCTGCAATTCCACCCGGCGGTAGTACATCGGATGTCTGCCGACGGTGAGCCCGGTTCCAGAATAGTCCGCAACCAGACGCTCCTCCGTACTCATCTGTCGAAGCGGCAACGCGGGGGAATCCTCTTTCAGCCATTCGCTTTTTTGCCGCAGCAGCGGACCTTCCTGCCTGCCGGCGCGATCCACCTGCCAAAGCGCATCGCGGCGATGTTCGATAGCATTGAGCTTATTCAAGGCGCCGATGCGAGCCAACAGGGTGAGTTCCTTTCGATTGAGAGAAGGAACACGCAGCGCAAGGTCCTCTGCCGAGCGAAAAGGGCCGTCCTGCCTGCGAGACTCTGCAAGCGCATCCCCCGACTGCCTGCGTAATCCCTTTGCATAACCAAGCCCCAGTCGCAAAGACAATCCCCCGTCGGGCTCATCTTCGATGGTGCAGCACCAGTCCGATACCTGCACGTCGATCGGCTTCACACGTAGGCCATGGCGCTGTGCGTCCTTCACCAGAACAGCCGGCGCATAGAATCCCATCGGCTGATTGTTCAGGATGGCGCAGGTGAAGGCAGCGAGATACTTCACTTTGAAGTAGGCGGAAGCGTAGGCGATCAGCGCGAAGCTGGCGGCGTGGGATTCAGGAAACCCGTATAGGGCGAACGAACTGATGTTTTCAACGATATTGTCTTGCGTCTTCGGGTCGATATCATTGGCTGTCATGCCGGCCCGGAGCTTCACTTCCAGATTCTTCATCCGCTCCCAGGAGCGGCGCATCCCGACGGCGCGGCGCAGCTCTTCCGCTTCGGCGCCGGAAAAGTTTGCGACCGTCATAGCGATGCGGAGCAACTGCTCTTGAAAGAGCGGGACACCAAGAGTGCGTTTGAGTACGGGTTCTAAAGAAGGATGGGGATACGTGACCTCCTCTTTTTTCTGCCGCCGCCGCATGTACGGGTGCATCATCTTGCCCACGATCGGGCCGGGCCGGATGATTGCCACCTGCACCACCAGATCATAAAACTTGGTCGGATTGTTCCGCGGCAAAGACGCCATCTGAGCACGGCTCTCCACCTGAAACATGCCCACTGTGTCTGCCTGCTGCAACACTCTGTACACTTCCTCATCTTCAGGGAGCTGCGCCAGATCCACTCTTTCGCCGTAGTGCTGTGGAATCAGCTCCAGACAATCTTTGAGAACCGCCATCATGCCCAGGCCGAGCAGGTCTACTTTGATAATGCCCAGGTCAGCGCAGTCTTCCTTATCCCATTGCACGACCGTGCGGCCCGGCATCGAGGCTCGCTCCAGCGGCACAACGCAGTTCAATTGCCCCTGGCAGATCACCATGCCGCCGGAATGCTGTCCGAGATGGCGCGGCAGATCCTGAATTCGCATACACAGTTCAAGGTACTTCGCGATGCGTGGATGTTTTAGATCGAAGCCCGCATTTTGAAAGGAGTGCGCCATCGTATCCGTCTTGCCGCGCCACTCCCACTGACTGACAAGACTCGACAGCCGCCCCAGCGATTCCTGGTCAAAACCGAGAGCCTTGCCGACTTCGCGAGCAGCAGACTTACCGCGATAGGAAATGACGTTCGCCGTCATCGCCGCGCCCAGCTCTCCGTAGCGTTGATAGACATATTGAATCGCTTGCTCGCGTTTATCTTCGGAAGGAAGATCAAGGTCGATGTCCGGCCACTCGCCACGGCTCTCGCTCAAAAAGCGTTCGAAGAGCAAATCCATGCCGACCGGATCGATAGCCGTGATTTCGAGCGCATAGCAGACGGCTGAGTTGGCGGCGCTGCCGCGGCCCTGAATCAGAATGTCATTGCGTTTGCAGAACTGCACAATGTCCCAGACGATGAGGAAGTAACCGGCAAAGCCCAATCGCGCGATAAGCGCGAGTTCATGCTCGACCTGTTTCTTTGCCCGCTCCAGCAAATCACGATCATTCTTTGGCGCCATAACGCCGCATGACGCCTTCAGCGACTCGCTTCTGAAGAAAGCTGTCCATCGTCTCGCCATCCGGCACCGGATAGCGCGGAAACTCATAGCCGAGATCGCTCAATTCAAATTGCAGACGCGAGGAAAGCTCGATCGTGTTTTCGATTGCGCAGGGCACATCGCGAAAGAGTCTGGTCATCTCGCGCGCTGGGCGCAGATGACGCTGGCTGTTCAGAGCGAGAAGACGGCCAGCGTGATCGAGCTCGGTGTGATGGCGGACCGCCGTAAAGAGATCCAGCACCTCGCGGTCATACGCAGTGGCATAACGAACGCCATTGGTTGCGAGCACCGGCAGCTTCAGTGAATTGTGCAATACGAATTGCCGCCTGATTCCGCCACTCCTCCTCGCGCTCGTAATGACGTTGCACTTCGACGTACACATTGTCGCGGCCGAAGATTCTCACCAGCCGCTCTACCGTCTCCCGGCCCGCCTCTTCGCCGCCGTTCGTCAGTGCCGCCGCCAATGGCCCTTCCTCGCCGCCCGTCAGGCAGACCAGCCCGGATGCGTATTGTTCGAGATCATCCCATGTGGCCGCGCCTTCGACTTTGGTCTTCTCCCGCATCTTGAACTGCGTGATGAGCTGGCAAAGATTCTGATAGCCGGTTCGCGACTCGCAGAGCAGCGGCAGACGCGCAGGCTCCGCGATATGCTGATGCGGCAACCATGCCGGCGGAGTCAATCGCGTTCCAAAGCTCGACACGGCAATCTCCGCTCCGATGTGGGCGCGGATTCCATTCCGCTTTCCGCTGGTATGGAAGCGAGCGGAACCATAGACGCCGTTGCGGTCGAGCAGGGCCATGGCGGGCATCTCCAGTTCGACAGCCCGCTCAATCATCTCTTCAGGCTGGGATGCCCCTTCAAGGAAGCTGAAGGCGCTTGCCGCATGAAGCTCCACATAGCGTTCAGTCATAGAGCGCCACCATCTGCCAGCAGTTTTGTGTCAGATCATGGGTAAGGCAACAGCAGAGCAACGAGCCGTCATGAGAACGCGCTACCAGATCCCATTGCTGAAGACTCCAGAGCGTCGGGTTCCACCACTCTCCACTCATAAGCCAGGGACCATAGGCCTGCTCTACGACGTACCGTTTCTCGCGAAAGAAAAAAGACTCGGGCCGCTTCTCGCGAAGCGTCACAGAGACGCTCTCCGCCGGACGGCATTCCCGCATCGCCGTACGCTGCTGGCGCGATGATGGTTCTCCGGGTAATCCCGTAGGGACCGTGAACGGTTCCACACGGAATCCGTCCGGTTGATGCGTGTCCTTGAGTACGGCGCGGCCCACGCAATCCTCGCCAACGATGGCGCGGATGCGGGCAAGCGTCACATCGAGACGCGCCGGTTCGGGGAGCTGCGGAGAGAACAAGCCGAGCTGCACCTTGCTTGTGCTGCCCGGCTCCGCTGTAAGTGTAAGCGACAAGATAGCGGCTTGCGGTGGATGCGCTTCGAGATCGAGATGAAGGAGCTTGATCCAGAGCTGCCGGTCATTGGTGGGCAGCGCAGGCCGCACCGTGCGGGTATGCGATGTTTCACCCTCTAACGACAATGTGATCGTCACCGAAGCAAGCGCGAGGATACGTGACTTCGCACGCGTAATGAGTTGTTCCAGCATGACTCCCACGACGAAGAGCAACGAATCGAGCAGCTCCACCGGCGTATCAAGTTCCATGCGCTCTTCGAGGATGAACTCCGGCTCCACCGGAAGAAACAGATGCGGCATCTCGCCGCGCGCTAACTGGCGAAGCCGTTTGCCCTCTTGTCCCATTCGGGCAATCAAGGCTTTCTCCGGCAAATCCGCTAACATCCCGAGAGTGTGGATCCCCCAAAGAGAGAATGTCTCCGCGTGCTCTTCCGAGAGATCGAGGACCGAGAGTGGAAGAGGGGCCATGGCTGTGCGCTCCTCGCCAGATGCGATAATGGCCGCGTCCATTCCTGAGGACCGCCCCCGCGCGAGACAAATGGAAGCATCGAAGTTGCCGCTTACGGCAATGGAAGCGGAGATGCCCAGCGCCTGGAGACGTTGCAACAGATTTTTCGCTAACCGTGCCGGTGGACCGAAGAGTTTTTCCGTCCCGGCAATATCGATCACACACAGAAAAGCATGGCCGCTGCTCCGGTCTTCGATGCGCGGCGAGAATGTCCCGGCACATTCGAGGATGGCTGCCTTCGCTGTTGCTTCTTCAGTATGGGAACGTGATAGGACTGCCACTGAAGGGAAAGTGTCGACCTCAACCTGGGTCATGCCGTGAGCGACGCCAAGGATGCCAGCCTTTGCGTTGCGCGAACACGCATACTTGAATGGCGGCTCTCCGTCCATCACGACGCACGGCTTATGACGCAGCTCAGGGCGCAGGCGCAGCATGGCTTGCGCCGGAAACTCTCTTGCATAAAGGCAGGCATACAACTCCGCAGGTTTCGTCATCGCCGGCCTGCCCATGCGGTTTGACTGCGCCAACTGGCGCCCGCGGCCCTTTGGGGCGGCTTCCGCAACGGAATGACATTAGTGGAAACCGGCTTGAATCGTTCGCGCACCACGTCAACACGATACTCAATCCCGGTAAACACGGTCCGCTCATCGCGAAGTACATTACCGGGCTGCGAACGTAGAACCAGCCCCGCGCTGCTCTTGGCGCAGGCATGTTGCGTCAGTAGAAGGATGCTCGCCTGGTTTTTCTCTGCGGCCGCGCGATAACGAAACCATGTCGCCAGCGGAACCCGCGAAGCATACTCCGGCGCGATGCTGCCCATATCCAGCACGATCGCACTGAAGCCGCCTGCTTGCAGCAGCAAGTCCGCCGCCCGCAATGCCTGTTCGATACGTGACCAGGGTTTACCGGAGACCACCGGCTTTCTCTTATAGGCCGGTTGTTGTGGAGGGTTAGCTCTAAAGACCTCTCGCTCGGGCTTGATCCTGGGTAGCGGTTCCGCGCATCGTGGCGCAGTCGCTTCCAATCTCAGAAATCCACTCACCGCATCCGAGAGTCCTTTGACTTCATTGCGCGGGTGCGAGCCGAAGCCTCCGCCATGCAACCCTTTCTTAATCGGTGGAGGGATCAGGTATTTTTCTGGGAGCGCAAAACAGGTTGTAGACGCCTGTTCCGTCTTTGTTGCCGGGACTCCGCAACGGACCCATAGCAGCCACGATAGATCGATGCCCGCCGCCGCCGCAGACTCAGGATGCAACGTATTCGAGACATCAATCCAAGCGCAGACCTTTCCCGTCTGCATCATTCTGCTCAGGAAGGACAGCGCCAACGAAGTTCTTCCCGAACATTCCGGACCAACTATCTCCGTGATTGATCCGAGAGGCAAGCCTCCTTCCAGGAGCTCATCTACCGCAGGGATCCCGGTACTCGCCAGCGGACGAAGAATGCGAGCAGCCGGAGTAAGCGCGGAAGGAATCCGGCTGCTGAGAGCAGCTTCGATTTGTTGACGGAGCGCGAAGGTAGAAGGCATGGCGAGCTATCTTCGCCTTATGTTCTCCTATCGGCGGCCCTCCCTGTCAACTCATCCTTGCATCAATATCTGTGCATTGTAGATATAACTACATGCAAATGAACTAGTTATTAAACTTTCACTTAGGCGAGGGTGGCAGGCGATGGCGCACAGCAATCCGGCCCGCAGCATGACTTGGGGGAGGGCTTGACGGCATACACCTTGACGCTCGCCGCGCCCTGATTCACGTCGTACTCGGAGAGCAATGCGCTCAAGTCCTCGTGCAGCGTGGTTGCCGGCGTACAGCAGGTTGAAGAGCCGGCGGCCACCCCATCCATTGCCGGTGAGCAGCAACCTGACTGGTTTTCTACCTTCGTGTAGGCATTCAGGTCCGCTCCGCTGTCTACGATCTCGACATACTCGAAACCTGCCCTCAGCAACTCCCTGCCGTAGTCCTCGATAAGAATCGCACCGGAAATGCAGCCTACATAAGCGGCGAGGCTCTTGGCAACCGCTTCCGGCAGTTCTGCCTTAAGAGCGATATCACTGACGGCTAGCCGTCCACCTGGTTTGAGCACACGGAAGATCTCCCGGAAGACAGCAGGTTTGTCGGGAGCAAGATTCAGAACGCAATTGCTGATGACGCAATCTGCCGACGCATCGGGCAGCGGAAGATTGTCGATGGTTGCTTGATGGAACTCTACATTGCTGTAGCCGCCAGCTTGCGCGTTGGCTCGCGCTCGCTCAATCATCGCGGCTGTCATATCAATGCCTATCGCCTTGCCGGTAGGCCCCACCTTCTTGGAGGCGAGAAAGACGTCCAGCCCCCCGCCGGAGCCGAGATCGACTACCACTTCGCCCGGTTTGAGGTGAGCGGTCGCAGTGGGATTGCCGCAGGAAAGGCCCATATTCGCCTCCGCCGGAATTGATGTAAGCTCTTCGGCGCTATATCCGAAAGCTTCAGCCACGGCCTTCACGCCTGCATGATCGCTCGATAAGCTGCTTCCTGCGACCGCTCCATACTTCGCTTTGACTGCATCGAGTAACTGTTCCGCCATACATCCTCCATGACGCATCCGTCAAAACAAATATATTATTTGCGATTGCATTCGTCAACGCGAATATGACTTTTGGCTTAGTTCATACGGGACTTGGCTTATTTTTCTTACACACATTTCTCACCAGAGTTGAAAAACCGGGCGCCCCAGGTTCGCGAAGTTAACCTGGGTCTGTTTGCTTCCGTGACGCGACCTAATGCGAGTCACCATTCAGCACGTCCCACTGCGAATATTTGCCTTGAGTCTCCAGGGCATTCTCAGAACTACAAGCAAAAGATCCAGGTTAGCTTTGCGAACCTGGGGCACCCGTCTTCTCATCTGGTGAGAAATGCATGCTAGCCTCAATACTGTTCACTTAAGAAGGAAAGTGTTACCCTGCGCAAAGAGGACGCAGGAGGAGCGATGGCGCGTACGGTTGCCGAACTTCCCTCAGGGACGCGGATCACCGATTACATCAGCTTGGGAGTGATAACCAAAACTTTTCCGTTGAAGACGATTCGATCGATCTTGACAGCAGCGGGTAAGACGAGCAAGCGGCAGCGCGACTTGCCAGCGCAATTGGTGGTGTACTACGTAATCGCTCTAGCGTTGTACATGCAGTCGTCCTATCGGGAAGTATTGCGCAGCATATTGGAGGGCGCGCAATGGTTGCTCGATCCGTCGGCCAAAGTAAAGGTGGCGGGCAAGTCGGGCATCTCGCAAGCACGTGCACGGCTGGGATGGGAGCCACTGCGACAACTGCATGACGCAGTAGTGAGGCCGATTGCAGTCCAGGCCAGCAAAGGCGCGTGGTACCGGGGCTGGCGTCTGGTCAGTTTAGATGGCAGTACGCTGGAGGTGGCAGACGAGGCGGGCAATGTTGCTGCCTTCGGCCGGCCACCAAGCAGTCGCGGCCACAGCGCCTTTCCGCAGATCCGCTTTGTAGCTTTCGTTGAGAACGGTACACACGTGTTGTTCGGCAGTCAGATGGCCGACTACAGAACAGGCGAAACTACGCTGGCCCAGGGCGTCCTGGCAAACCTAAAAGAAGGCATGCTCTGCCTAGCCGACCGGCAGTTTTTTGGCTTTAAGCTGTGGACCCAGGCTGTAGGGACCGGAGCTGATCTGCTTTGGCGCATCAGGAAGAACATGCGTTTGGCCTGTGAAGAACGTCTGCCGGATGGTTCTTATTACAGTCACATTTATCCCTCGGGGCGAGACTGGCAGCGTAAGACCAATGGGGTCGCTGTGCGGGTCATCGACTACCACTTGGAAGGAGTCGCCAATACTGAACCCATCTACCGCCTGCTTACCAGCATTTTGGATTACCAGAGGGCTCCCGCCGCAGAACTGGCTGCGCTCTATCATGAGCGCTGGGAAATCGAAACCTCCTTGGACGAACTGAAAACCCATCTGCGTGGTTCTAAGATCGTGCTCCGCAGCAAGACGCCGGATCTGGTACGGCAGGAGTTCTATGGGCTTCTCATGGCTCACTTCGCGGTACGCAACCTTATGCATGAAGCGGCCTTAAAGGCGGAGGAAGACCCCGACCGGCTTTCCTTCCTCCATGCCGTGCGCGTGGTCCGCCGCAAGATTTCCGCCTACAACTCTATTCCCCCCTCGGCGCAGAAAAGCCCTTCATAACAGAGCCATTGACGAAATTCTCCAGGAACGCGTCGTCTCCAGCCGCCATAGACGGAACCCTCGTGGTGTAAAACGCAAAATGAGCAGCTTCCCCCTGCGCCCCAGAAACTATACGCCCATCCCCCTCGGCTTCCGCCAACCCATGATCGCATCTCCTTAAGTGAACAGTATTGATGCTAGCCTAATGCTAGCCTGAGGCAATTCTATTGATCCAGGCGTGCTTTCTTAAGCAGCACTATGCAAACCCCGTCCCAGCTATTCTTATGGGTTTCAGCGGGCGGTACCCGCGCAAGCAGAGCTACCGTCCCGATATTCTGGAGATCGATTTGGAACCGGGTATTAAGGTACTCGCGCACCAGGATAGCGCGAGTTCGAGAATCGGCCAGCCGGCTTCCTTGATCGCCGGCGGTGGAATACCCTTCGATCACGATGGGGCTCTCCAGTCGCGGCATCCCCGAATTGGGCAAACGACGCATCGATCCGGGCCTTTCCTGCCGGAGAGAGCGCTTCGCTTCCATTCCGTTTTCGCTCGAAGAGTTCTGCTCCCTTAAGCCATGCGCGAGGATTACCCGGGTCAGTGAACAGCTTGTCTCGACGGTAGTCGTCCGGCCTGAGGTTTGTCAGCGAATAGTAGCCGCGGTGTTTGAAAAAACCTCGAAAGAAAAACTCATGTTTCAGCGCCTCGGTGTCTTCGGCCATATTTCCCGTGGCCTGGTTCAAGATTCGAGAGCGACTGCCGGATATTGGCGCCGGCGTCCACGCCTTGCTCGTCCGGACCGAGAGCGGCGGAGAGGGTTTGATGAAGCTGTTGCGAGGAAGCATCGAAATTACGCGCAGCATCCTGTACGCTCGCGATCGTCTGGTCGGCTTTCGCGCCAAACCCGCGCGACTGGAAATCGGAAATCATCGCATCGGCCTGCTTCGAGGCGTGATCGAGCGAGTTCGTCGCTTGTTGCGTGTTCGCGACCGTCTGCCGGATCTTGTTCGCTGTCCTCTCATCCTGGAGCAGCATCCCTATCGTGCCTTTGCCGTCCTTCAGGCCAACTACAAGATCGTTGGCATTGTTGACGGTCGTTGTCACCGCATCGAGAGTCCCGTCTAGCTTGCCTGCAACTGCTTTCATAGTTCCGTTCGCTTCATTGAGTAGACCCGTGCTCTTCTCCAGAAGATCCGCCATGTCAAACGGTTCTTTGCTGGGGAGCGTGGTATAGGGCGCGGCTTCAGGAGCTTTGGAGCTGCCTGAATGAATCAGCAGGAATTTGTCGCCCACCACTCCTTCGGTGGCAATGGTGACCAGCGAATCGGTCCGCACCAAGCCATGCATACTCTCTTCGATTCTCAGCTTGAGACGAAACCGCGAAGTTGGAGAATTTGGAACTTTGATCTCCGTTACCTCGCCGGCATCCAAGCCTGCCACTTGCCTTCCGCCCCCTTCGTAATTCCATCAACGTTGGCGAATTCCGTATAGAACTCAAGGTGTTTGGTAAAAGCTCTATGCTGGTTGCCGATCAGAAAAATGCCCAACGTGAACAAGGCTGTGCCTGCTACGACGAAGATGCCGATGGTGACGTTACGATTCCACATTGAGTCGCTCCGCAACCAGTTTGCGAACGGTTTCGTTCTCATGGTTTTTAAGCTCTTGCGGTTTGCCCAGAGCCGCCAGTCTTCCCTGGACGAGAACTGCAAATCGGTCCCCGACACGCCTTGCACCGTGAACGTCATGCGTAACGATGACCATAGTGGTGCCCTGCTTCGTTTTTTGGTTGAGCAGGAGATCGTCGATCTCAGACGCGGTAATGCGGTCGAGCCCGCTACTGGGTTCGTCAACCAATAGGATCTGCGGCTCAAACACCAGGGCTCGCGCTAGGCCCGCGCGTTTCTGCATTCCGCCCGAGAGTTCCACCGGCATCCTTTGTTTGTCACCGGCGAGACCCACCTGGCCGAGAACGCGGTCCACAATCTCCTCTATCTCCTGTTTCGATTTATGCGTGAGGCGGCGAAGCGGAAGAGCCAGATTGTCATGCAGGTTAAGCGAATCGAAGAGTGCGGCGCTTTGGAACAGGAAGCCCATCTTGCGGCGAACCCGTGACAGTTCCCTGCCTTCTAGTTTCGTGATATCGTCCTCGCCGATCCGGATCCGTCCGGTATCAGGTTTTAAGAGTGCAATCATCAACTTGAGAGTCACGCTCTTGCCGGTTCCGCTGCGGCCCAGAAGGCAGATCGCCTCACCGCTGCTGATCGAGAGGGAAACATCTTTGAGCACTTGTTTGTCTCCAAACGATTTCGACACGCGATCGAGCACGATGGCACATCCCCGGGGCGCAGTCATATCGCACTCTCCGGAAAAATTAAAAAGATGATTTTGACCAAAATGACATCCGCCAGGATAATGAGCAGCGAGGAGAGGACGACGCTGTTCGTCGCCGCCCGGCCAACCCCCTCCGCGCCTTCGTTGGTGGTGTAGCCAAAGAAGGAGGACACCGTCCCGATGATGAAACCAAACACCATCGTTTTTAAAGTTGGAGGAACAAAATTGGACCAGTCGACGCCATCGAACGCGCGCGTGGCATAGAGCAAGAGCGAAACGTGGGACAATGCGTACTCCGACAGAAAGCCTCCGAAAGCCCGCAGAAATCCATGAATGTTGTCAACAATGGCAGGACCAGGACACACCCGACCACGCGGGGAATGACGAGAAACTTGAACGAATCGATCGATAACGCTTCGATCGCATCGATCTGTTCGGTGGCTCGCATGTTAGCCAGCACAGCCCCGATGCCCGCTCCAACGCGGCCGGCAACGAGCAGTCCGGCCACCAAAGGACCTATCTCGACGAAAAAGGCGAGAGATTGTAGCTCCGGGATCATAGCGCTTGCGCCGAACATTATCAGCGTGCTGCGGGTATGCAGCGTCATGACAACTCCCAACGCTAAGCCGGACGACGCCACCAGCGGCAGGGAGCGGACGCCCATATCTCCCACCTGCCTCCATGTCTGATCGAATTCAAAGGGAACGCGGAAGGCATTCGCGATCGCCCTGAAACCGAAGAGAGTCAACGTACCAACGAATTCGAGAGTTCTCTTCAAGAGACCCCTAGCGCCGGAACACCGGCAAAACCTCTCATAAGAGGGATTCTTCGATAGGTAGTTTGGGTTCGGCCAATTGCATGGCCAAGTTTCATGCCCGATTGGGCATGTGGTTGGGAAAGTGCTTCTGGTTTGTGCGCTCTTACGGTTTGATGAACATTAACTTGTGAACTGTCTTTGAAGCTCTTCTCCTCAACGAACCCTGGGTGCCCCACGTCCGGATTGTCGGACGTGGGATTACACAAATCGACGGGAGCCCAGCTTCGAAGTCACAGGCTTACCTGGGCCAGTCATTCAGGTATTGGAGTAGATCTTCAGGATTGTGGCAATGCGCCAAAGCTACTTCACGTAGAATGCGTCCGGTTCGAACCAGCTCCGCCAGCGATTGCTCCATGGTCATCATGCCCTCGGCACGCCCTGTCGAGATATGGGAACGGATCTGATGATCTTGTCCCGTCCGAATCAGGTTTCGGACAGCGCTGGTGGCCATCATGATCTCTACCGCCGGATAGCGGCTTGTTTTATCGGCAGCCGGGACAAGTTGCTGAGCGATAATCGCGAGCAGCGAGAGAGATAGTTGTTGTCGTATCTGAGCCTGGTGTCCGGATGGAAAAGTATCAAGGATGCGCGACATGGTCTGCGCTGCATCATTGGTGTGCAAAGAGGATAGGACGAGATGTCCCGTCTCAGCCGCCGTCAGCGCCGCAGCCATGGTCTCGCTGTCTCGCATCTCTCCCACCAGGATTACATCGGGATTCTGGCGTAATACAGCGCGAACAGCTTGAGCGAAGCCAGGCGTGTCGTGGCCCACTTCGATCTGCTCCACAATCGAGGTACGGTTTGCGTGCTGGTACTCAATCGGATCCTCGATGGTTATGATGTGATCGCAGCGCCGGAGGTTGATAAGATCGATCAGGGCAGCGAGGGTCGAAGTCTTGCCGCATCCGGTCGGGCCCGTCAGCAACACCAATCCCTGCCGCCGTTCGGCCAGTTGAGCAAGCACCGGGGGCAACGACAGCGATTCGAGCGATGGAATCTGTGCCGGCAGCAGCCGAATACTCGCCGCCAGGGAGCCGCGTTGATAGTGGAAGTTGGCGCGGAACCTCCCAATCGAACTGCGTACAGAGCAAAAATCCAGGGATTTGCTTTTCTGTAACTCCTCAGACTGGGCGGCTGTCAGCAGCGGCAGTAACAAGCCGCGAAGGTCTTCCGATGACATTGGTCTCCCTGCGGCGGGCGTCAATTTGCCATTGACCCGCAGAGTAATTTGAGAGCCGGCTACGAGGATAATGTCGGAGGCGTTGCGTTGAAAGGCCTGCGATAACAGTTGGTCGAGCGAGGCCCTGTCGCCGCTTTTCGTTGTGGGCGTTGAGCGATTTAATTCATCGACGAGCCGCGACAGCTCGCTTTCATATTCCACTGTAGGGTTCCTCTCGCCGCAGAATTTGAAGTCAATCGTACCGGCTCTATCCCTATTTTACGAGACTAAGATTGGATTCCATTCGCCCCTCTGAGGATTCGGCCGTTCACCCAATCCACAAAGTGGAGAGGCTTGGGGAATCGTTGGCCTCTGTCCGTCTTTGCTTTTCTTTCTGTCATTCCCGAAGGGAATCTGCTTTTCCTATCGCGGCGTTAGCGCCGACTGAAAGCTGGGCCCCGGCCTAATGCGGCAGCAGAAGCATCGGCTCAGCAGTTCTTCGATGAGCCAGCCGAACAAGATGTGGAGTGATCACAATCGCCAATTCCATGCTGTCGGCCGTATCCTGGCGGTTGGTTGCATTCTCAAATCCCGGGATATCGCTCAACCCGGGAACGCCGGTGATTTCAAGGGAATCCTGTTTCGACATGGCGCTGACGACCAGCGCGCTGTCGCCCAGACGCAAAGAGATGATCCCTGTATATTCCCGATTGTTAAGTACGGGTATGTTGTTGATGGTCGATCCGGCCAGCGAATTGAGCTTTAGAGCCAGATTTAACGATACTTCATTCTCCCCTTCAAAATGCGGCTTGACCTTTAGCGTCAACCCCAAATCCTGGTATTGAATCTGTGGAATTGTTGCTATGGAAGACGAGCTGCCTACCAAGCTCGAATAGCTCGAAGTCATGATAGGATACCGTTCGCCGCTGCGGACCGTCGCCTCCTCCTGGTCCAGAACTCGCAGTTGCAGTTGATCCAGCAACCGGGTATCGGAAGAATTCAGTAGCATGTTGGCGCTTACACCGTTCAAGTCCAAGCCTGTTTCCGTCAGTCCTCCGCCAAAGACCGCGAATGGACTATTGAAGACCGTACCCGTCAACGCGCCTGAAGCAATCAAAGCTGCCAAAATCGCCGCATAGTTTCCCGCGAGCGCCGGATCGCTCGCAATCAGTTGCTGTATCAGGCTGGAGTTATTCGTGACAATGTTGTTGATCTCCGACGGGACGTTGAATACAGTCGTCGAACTTGGCAAGACCACCCCCACATTCGTTTCCCTGGTCCGGTCAATTTCATACATGCGTACATCAAGTTGCAGCTCGCTCCGCCCGGAAAGCAATTCCATGCAGACCTGGTTTAATACTTCCAACCGCGATTCCGGAGCGCGCACCGTCAAGGTGGCCTGGCTGGTCTGTACCACTGCGTGATCTGCTCCAAACACGCCGCGCGCAATATTTCCCAAGTCCTCGAGCTCGCTCTGGACGAGCCCAGGGAGATAGATTGTCTCTGTAGCCTGCCGTTCATATCTGGCTCGGTTCTCTCGAGTATCCGGGACTGCCATGACGTGCGTGGCGTCGAGCGTCACTAAGAAAGTGTTAGTGACCAGCTCTACCAGCTTAGCTGCCTCCTTGAAATCGGCGTTGACTGCATCGAAGTGCACCGTCTGAGCCTTCACAGAAGCATCGGTTATCGCCTGGATGCCGTAAGCATCGAGCACCTGCCGAATAAGACTCGCCTCGTCTGTCCGCAGATGGAATGTCCGATTTCCCTGTTCAGGAGAAAGCTTGAGAGGAGCGGCAGCTTCCTTGGTTTTTTTTTGTATCACCCGCGGTCTGGTGGAAACATCCGCTGCTAGAGTGCCTACATATTCAGCAACCAGGGGGCTATCGGGATCGAGATGCACTGCCTCTTGTAATGACGCCAGCGAATCGAGCTTGTTCCCCTGCGCATTCTCCTCTTCAGCCCGGCGGACAAATTGTGTCACTAGATATTGCCGCGCAATTTCCGCAGAAACAGGATAGACCCGATTGTCTGGATCGAGCTCGTGCGCCCGCATAAAGTAGGTCTCAGCAGCGCGCGCATCGTTGCTCTCCATCGCCTTCGCGCCTGCAAGAAATATCTTCTTGGCCTGACGTCGATGCCACCATGACGCTTTCCCTGGCTTCGCGTCAGCCGCCGGGGAGCGATATTCCGTCATAACCTCGCCTGGAGCCGCAGCAGCCGATGCAGGTCTCGCGGGCCGGCCCCATGTGCTCACTCCGAATGCTATTACTCCACCTAAGACCAACCCAACGCTTCGCCTCTTGGCCATATACTCTCGATCTACGATGTTCCGGTGACTGTAAGCACGGCTGTATTGCTGGTAATGCTTCCCGACTGGGCCGTAATGTTTGTTGTCATGGTGCTACTGACACTCTTTGCCGTGGCTAGGCCTGAACTGGCGATCGTTGCAGCCGTGGTGTTCGAAGATGTCCAGGTTACGGAGGTAGTTAGATCGACAGTGGTGGAGTCTTGCAGAATGCCGACGGCCGTATACTGCTGCGTGGCTCCCGAAGAGATCGACTGGGTAGCCGGAGTTATTGAAATGGACGCAAGATTGGCAGTTGTTACAGTCACAGTGGTAGAACCGCTGACCCCGGCCAGTGTGGCGCTAATGGTCGCGGATCCGGCTGCTACGCCGGTCATCAGCCCGGTTGAGCTGACTGTCGCAATGGCTACATTTGACGACGCCCAACTGGCAGAGTTCGTGATTGTCTCCGTACTGCTGTTGTCATAGGTCCCGGTCGCCGTCATCTGCTGCGTCTTCCCAACTGCGACCGACGGCGTGGACGGAGCGAGCGCCACAGTGGTTAGAGTTGGCCCGATGAAGAATCCCTTGCATCCACAGATTGCCGGAGCGAGCGCCATACACAGCGGCATCGCAAACCGCAAGAGAACCGCGGCGCCGTTTCTCTTTAGTACAGCATGTTTCATGGAGCAGTCTTCCCTCTTTGTTGCGCTTATGGCGATGTGGATTTCGGCGAGTCTTACGGGCGGTGTTCCAGAGATCCAGCTTCCGCGGGAGTGGCCGGCACCTCCCGCAACTGAATCGAGCTGCTGGTTCCTGTGTCTATCCTCCTTAGATTGGCCGGATCAATGTCCATTCCGCGGACCAGATGGGGTGTAATCAGGAACACAATCTCCTCGTGCTCTACCGTATGCTGCTGGGTGCTGAACAGGTATTTCAGCCCCGGTATCTCCCCCAATCCCGGCGTACCGCTCACGGTGCGATTGTTTTGTTCCAGAAGGAGCCCGCCCAGAATGTTGCTTTCTCCTCCTTTGAGGCGGATTGTCTCTTCGACCGCCTGCTGGCCGATAATAGGTTCGGTCACGCCGCTGATAGTGGTCGAGCTGACTTGAGATGAGATTTCAACCTTCACCTTGAGACTTACGTCGCCGTTGTAGTGAATCGTCGGTTGCATCTCCATATTCACGCCCACATCGATGTACTGGAATTGCGTATTCACAAGAGGGCTGGTTGCTGAAGTAGCTGTGGAGGAGAAGGATCCGGTAGCAATTGGGATTCGTTCTCCAATTTTCAGGTCGGCTTTTTGGCCGTCCGTAGCGCGGAGCCGCGGATTTTGTAGAATGCGGGTGTCGCTATCGGTGAGCAACATTTCGGCCTGGGCGGTCCCGACTGTCAGGGAGAAGTTTTTCGCGGTCAGGTTACCCAGATCGTTGAGCGTTAAGGTTGCGCCGGATGTGGTACTGGTAGTTGTGAGTGTTGCACTCAGGCTTTGCGGCCATTGCAAGCCGATGTTTCGTACTTTGTCTCTGTCGACCTGCATCACAGCAACATCGATTACCACCTCCGGCCGTGCCTTATCGAAATCGTCGATGAGCTGTTCCGCTAGTACGAGTTGATCTGGTGTGCCGCGCACGACAATCGCATTCTGGCTTGGCAACCCGTACAACTTAGCCTCGACCAGAACATTGCGGAGGGCTGTTTGAACGTCATTCAGATCGGTTGGCTGGGTTGCATTCGCCAGATAGAAGACCTGCACCGCTTCCTGTTCCAATTGCTGGCGCTTTGCCCTGGTGTCAGCGGCAACGTAGATGGTGTTTCGCGTGACCGGCTTCCAGAATGTACCGGAGACGGTTGCTATAATGCGAAGTGCATCGGGCAAAGTCGTGTTGCTCAAATCTACGGAGATCCGTTTCGACGTATACTCCGGATCGAAGAGCACATTGATGCCGGCGGCCTTGCCCACGGTTTCATAGACAACCTTGCTATCTTCCACCATGTGCAGAGTTACGGGCTCATCGGAGATTGGATTCAGCTTGACCGGGCCGGCCAATGACGCAAGCTCCGCGCGGTCGCTCGGCAACTGCGGAATATCGGTCTTCTCCGGGGCCGGACTGATCTCTTCCCTTAGGCTTTCAATGGCCTGTTCGGCTGCCGTATTGGAAGGATCGATGGCGCTGGCGCGCAGAAATTCCACCAGCGCTCCGGTTATCCTGCCATTCTGCTTCAGTTTGTCGCCGCGCTTGACATGCTGCTCGGAGGCAAGCAAGCGGGTCCTTTCGCAGGAGGCCTTATAGCGAAGGTCACCTGGATCTCCGAGCACGGCCTTTCGATAGGCGTCGAAGGCCGCATCATAATCCTGACGAGCCTCAGCAGCTTGTCCCTGCTTATAGAGCGATCGGGCGGAGTCACTGGCGCATATTCGGCGCCCTCCTCCAGCAAAAATCAGAAGACCGATAACTAGGGTTGACTGAGCCCGCTTTGAAATCGTCACAGATATAGACCCCTAAGGGGTATTGTTCTGAAGAGGAAAAAACTTCCGGACCCCGCAAATTATTTTTTTCTATTCGAGAGACGTGGATTGACCGCCAACAGTGCGGCAAGCGACAACCCTGCATACTCCGCCGATTCGCTCTAAAGGGCTCGGCGGCAAGCGGTGCAACCTCATCGCAGAGAATCAGCCTGGAGCGTGATCAGATAGGAGGCATCTTGCTACTTACTTATTGTCAATGACGCCGGCTGCTCTGCTTCCGCTCGGAAATAAAGCGCGATTGTCACTTTGAAGGGAAGGTTAATAACTTAGGGCTAGATAAAATGGAAAAGTACACTCTTTACCGCGGCCTCAGCACTACTGCGCGGGCGCCTTTACAAACCTGGGAGTAATCTTATCGATCTTATAGTCCGCGGGGCACCTGGAACAATGCTTCATCAGGCTGACTCTGCTCAATGTTCTTGAGAGAATAGGTTGTTTGACCGAAACGGGGGTCATTCTGCGTGCTCTGGAAGAACAAGTTTCAGTTCCGGAGAGTACCAGGTTTCGCGAGTAATGGTGAGATCCTTATCGTTCCCGATTGTGCCTGCGGGAATCGTGCTCGTGCTGCGCGTTCCAGTGACCTCAACGTCCTCGATTATCTTTGAACCAAGAGACTCTGTTTTGGGTTCGATGCCCTTCCCCGCTTGAGGCGGGACCATAGCAAACCCTTGCACCGCAACACTCCCTGGATCGGGTCCAGAGATGGCAAATCCACTCTGCGCACCGCCTATGGGAACTGGGGTGGCGGATACAGTCAATCCTTCTTCCGAACTTACAACCGCTCCAGAAGGCACTCCAGGCGGCATTCCAGGCGGCAATGGCGGCATGGATAGCACATGAGCGACCTTGCTGTCAGACGTATAGTCGATGTGCTCCTTGGCGACTGGATCGAAGATGGTTGTCAGTGTCTCGCTGTTTCCTTGAGAATCATTCGCGGATCTCCAGGGACCCATGGTGCTCAGCTTCTGGATGCGAACGGTTCTACCATCACTATCGCGCGCTACTGTCGCCGTCGTGGTCTGGACAATATGCGAGCCGTCGGCAAGAGTCTGCTTCATCTCGGTCACAGCCTGCGCTTGGTAGGGTTCGTTCTTAACTGCCGCGGCTGCATCTTTTAAGCGGAACATTGCCCCGGCCGTCGAAACTATAGAGACCTGGCCGGGGCCGGGTGGCGGAACGACCCCGATATCGATGCTGGGTACATCGTCTCCGGGCCGGGGGACATGGGCGGCGCAGGGACCGTTGCTTTGAGAACAATCGTCCTGCCTGACGGTAACCTGCACCTGCGCTTTGCTGTTGGAGAGACCCAGTATCAGACCGGGTAGAACCACCAGCAGATAGCGGAATCTCGTTTGGCGAGAGCTGTTCATTTCTTCTCCGTGATTACCTCAAGCGGTAGCGGCACGCTGATCGCTCGTGGCAGACCATCATCTCCTAATGTCAGCTCGGCAACTATTCGGCGATCATGCAGTGTCGTATTCATTGGAAAGCCCAACGACACCAACTCAACTTCAGACATTGACACTCGAATAGTCGCGTCCGTTCCGGTATCAATCGCGCTATCGGAATATGGAAGGCGGACGATCATTCTCCGCTGGGTGCTGTCTTGCGCCCATTTGGACGGTACGTGGCGAGTTCTCGAAAATTTGGCTTCCGGCGGCGGAGCTTCCGGCATAGCGCGAATTCCATTGCGGATCGGAGCTTTAGGAGAAGCACCTCGCGATTCAACCGCCGGCAAATGCTCGGGCCGGTGAAAACGGAGCTCGAGCGTCGCGGCAATCCCAAGGACGGCGAGCAGCACGACAAGAAAGGCTGGCTTGAGCCAGAGCAGAACTCCGGGCCGCGCGTTGTCAACGTGCTTTCCAAATACAAACTGGTCTCCCAATCGCTCCGAAGACAGCAGCTCCAGACGTTCTCTGAGGGCCGGAGGCGGATCGTGCTGCGGCAAGCCCCGGAGCAGCCCCAGCAGGTATTCCACGCGAGATGCGGTGGTCTCTGTTCGCTTTGCTTGTTCTTCCATCGTCTTTGCCTCCTTTCCGCGGTCAGGTCGCAGAGGTTTTCATCTCATCCGGCGCAGATCCCCGCAGCTTGGCGGCCAACAACGCCTTGCCACGGTTTATGCGCGACGCAACAGTGCCTTCGGAGCATTGCAGAATGGCCGCCACCTCCTGATAGCTCCTTTCCTGCAGGCTGCATAACACTATTGTCTCCCGATACTGATGTGGCAGCTCCAGAATCGCGCTGTAGAGAGCCTTCAATTCAGACTGAACCCCCAGCATGGTTTCGGCATCCTGCATTTGGTTCTCCCGGCAATACTTATCCACGAACCGGTTCCATTCGGGAGTTTCCAGAACACTCTCCAGCGGAATAAGCCGGTGGCTCCTGCGGCGCTCATCCCTGACGAGATTCCTGGCAATTCCAAGCAGATATCCCTCCAGTGTCCCCTTTTCCGGGTCAAATTGCTGGATACTTCCGGAACACATAGCATCGAGGATTGCCACAAATACGTCCTGTGTAAGCTCCTCGGCGATGGCGGCTGACCCTGTCATGTGCATCAGGAAGCGATAAACAGAACGCCGGTGCCGGTCGTAAAGATCCAAAAAGGCAGTCTCATCTCGCTGCTTCAGACGCGCAACGAGTTGAGCATCCGGATCAGCGATGTTTCTCGAGCTTTTCTTCCTATTGCCAGTTCGTGACCACAGCAATGAGTATTCCCTGCCTTGTATTGCATCTCCGACGTAAAGAACTTCCTCTCCGCTCAAAGTTTTTCGGCACAAACGGGATGTGGTCGGCATTTACACCTTCGATGGGACAAGGCATACCGTGCAGCAGGGACCTCAGCGCGGCGGCTCGGGCATCTGAATTTCCTCGACTTTGTAATCCGGGGGTACCTGAAAGAGCCCCGCCTCCGGTTCGCTGCGTTGAATATTCGCAAGCGAATAGGTTGTTTGACCGAATCGCGGATCATTTTGGATGGTTAAAAGATTCAGGTTTAGCTCCGCGGAATACCACGCCTCTCGGGTAGTGGTTAGCTCCCTGTCATTGCCAATGGCGCCAACAGGAATCGTGCTGGTGCTGCGGGTTCCTGCAACTTGAATCCCATCGATTGTTTTCGTGCCTAGAGACTCCGTCGCGACGCTCGGCCCGTCACTCGCGTGAGACGAGACAGTGCGGTGCTCCAGGAAGAACCCGCCGCCAGCCGTTCCCGCGACGGAGGTGGAAAAACCAGAGCCCATGGCCAGAGTAGCTCCCGATGGCAATGTGGCTGGCAACGTCATGACATGAGCAACCTTTTTATCCGAGTCGTAATCGATGTGCGTTCTCGCGACAGGATCGAAGATCATAGTGACGGTTGTACCGTTACTGAGATTTTGCGTCCGGACGGTTCTCCCGTCGCTATCGCGAGCGATCATGGCCGTAATGGTCTGATCGGTGTGTGAACCATCCGCGAGCGTCCGTTTGGTTTCCGTGGTTGCCTGGGCCTGATATGGCTCGTTCTTTACAACCTCGAGCTTCCCCTGAATTCCAACAACCGCTATGCCGGGACATGCTGTGCCGTCTCCCGAACAATCTAGCTGCATTCCTTTTATCTGAGCCTGAGCCTGAGCCAAGGCCATGTCATCGCTGAGGACCCCACCAATCCAACATAGCGACGCGGCAACCATACAGCGCAACAACACAAGCTGAAACGGCCACTTCATCTCTTCTCCTTTATGACTGCAGCAGTGAATGCTCTCTGCCTGGTATTGCACCTCGAAGGCAAAAACTTCCCGTCCGCTTGACAAATGAAGAAAATCTATTAATATGACGCTGTGAGACATGTCGTATCTAAACATGTTATGCAAGGACATGACGAGCTTGAGGCAAAGCCGTTAACGGAACCTGTCCTTCTCATTCTGCTGAGCCTTGCAGGGAAGCCACAGCACGGCTACGCCCTTATGAAGGACATCGAGAACTTGAGCGAAGGCCGCGTCCGCCTAACCACCGGTACTCTCTATGGCGCTCTTCGCAGGCTGCTCGAGGACGTCTGGATCGAGAGATTCGAACAGGAAGACACCTCGCGAGACAAACAAGCGTATCGCCTGACGGCGCTGGGGCAGGCCCATCTCGCAAATGAATTGCAGAGAATGCGGCAGCTAACGGAAATTGCAACCGCAAGGCTGAAAACCACCAAGGAGGTCTGATGTGTTTCTAACGGCAACACATTCTAAGCTGCTTCAGTTATATCCGGCAGAACACAAAGCCATTTTCGCTCAGGAAATGGCCACGACTTTCGAGCATGCAGCTCACGAGCATTGGAAGCGAGGCTGGCTTGCGTTTGCCCGCTTCTTCTTTCTTGAGAGTGCCACAGTAGCTTTGGGCGTCGCGGCTGAATGGGTAAAGAAGAAGAGGGCTCGTGACTATATGAGCGATAGGGTGGTTCGCGCGCTCGCTGACGCGGAATCCGAACAGGCCGGCACACTGGCTGCCGAGATTTGCGAAGCCCGGAGATACATAGAGCTGAATTTGAGCCGTATGGAACATGCAATCGCCAGGCACGACTTCGTCAACGCCCGCTCGTTCTCTGACGAGGATGGCAGGGCGCGTCAAAGACTACGGCTCTTGCTCGAGAAGCGCGAAGCCGCATACCTCTGAAAGACATACTGATCTGTTGCTCCGAGGCCCGGGACCTTGAGCACAATACGGTTCGACCGGCAACGTGCGCCCTCAGCATTGAGTCGAATACGACAAGCCAATCATCTCTAAGCAGATGCGATTCTCTCGGCCGGCGAAGCACTGGCCGCTCGGCGATCAAGTATTTTTATTTATGGTGTATATCGGAGCGAGTCGCCAATGAATAAGTTCTCCAGGCTACGCCGTTATGGACTGCCAGCGATCGCCTGCGGAATCGCCCTGATTGTCGCCCGTCCTCTGAAGGCCGAATCGTCATGTTTCCTGCTTGCCGTCATAGTCAGCAGCCTCTTTGGAGGCAGGGGGCCTGGGCTTCTGGCAGTTGGACTCTCCGCGATAGCTTTCGACCTTTTCTTTCTTCCCTCTCCCCTCTCGCTATTGAACGACCCGTCATCCTGTTTGCGATTCGGAGTGTTTCTCGTAGCCGCCCTTACGGCCAGCCAATTGATCGACAAGAAGAGGCGTATCGAAGAAGCTTTGAGTAGTACTCAAACGCAGCTCTCGCGAGCAACGCGGTTCGCGACTGTGGCCGAGCTGGCCGCGTCCATTGCCCATGAAATCAGTCAGCCCCTGAGTGCAATCGTTGCAAATGGCCATGCGTGCGTGCAATGGCTCTCCGCCGAGCCGCCGAATGCGGGCAACGCACGAGCGGCCGCGGAGAGGATCACCCGCAATGGCAAGGATGCTGGTGATGTAGTGCGCCGCATACGCGCCCTGTTTAGAAAGACACCTCTCGAAAGGGCGACTCTGAATATCAATGAAATCATCGATGAAGTGCTTCGCCTCATCCACAAGGAGGCTGTTCAGAAGCGAATCGCTGTCGAAGCCGATTTGGAGAGGAAGCTTCCCGTAGCCGTAGGCGATAGCGTGCAGCTTCAACAAGTGATCTTCAATCTACTTCTCAATGGAATTGAATCCATGGAAATGGTGACCGATCGTCCCAAAAAACTTGCGATTCGCACAAAATTGCAGAATCCCGATGCCATCCTCGTAGAAATTCGGGATTACGGCACTGGCTTGGCCGATTCGGAGAAAGTCTTTGAGGCTTTTTATACTACCAAGGACAATGGGATGGGGATGGGTTTGTCGATCTGCCGTTCGATCGTGGAAGCGCATGGTGGCCGCCTCGGAACCACGCCGTCCCAAGGTCCGGGAACGACCTTCTTCTTCACATTGCCGCTTGGGCCGAATGTGCTTACATGAAAGATGACCCTATCATTTACGTGCTCGATGATGATTCTCGAGTGCGCGAGGCGCTATCTGCTCTTCTCTTATCGATGGGGCGTCGTGTCGAGGTCTTCGCCTCCGCTGCGGAATACCTGGTATTCAAAAAGCCGGATTCTCCGGCATGCTTGATATTGGACCTGGACCTTCCCGGTATGAACGGGCTGCAATTGCAGCGGGAAATTGCCGGACCCGATGCGCCGCCGATTATCTTTCTCACCGGGCACGGAGACGTACCGTCATCGGTGCGTGCCATGAAGGCTGGAGCGGTCGAGTTTCTGCTGAAGCCCTTTGATGATCAGGAACTGTTGAATGCGATTGACGCCGCAATCGCCCAGGACCGTGAGAAACGGATCAAACAAGCGGAGATCGCTGAGTTGCGGAAGCGCTATGCGCTTCTGACGCCTCGCGAACGAGAGGTTTTGCCGCTCGTCGTGGCCGGGCTGCTGAATAAGCAAACCGCAGCCGAGCTTGGCACCAGCGAGATCACTATTCAGGTCCATCGGGGACAAATCATGCGCAAGATGGCCGCTTCGTCGCTGGCGGAATTGGTAAAAATCGCAGGAAAACTCGGGATTTCCTAGCAACATCCGGGACTCTTATATAAAGACATAATAGGAAGCGATAGAAAGACATAATAGCGAGCCACCAAGGTTCCCGCTACGATCGAAATATGCAAACGCCGATCGTAGCTATCGTCGACGATGACTCCAGAGTTTGCGAATCTCTGCAGAGCCTGATCGAATCCACCGGCGTTAGAGCGCGGGTATTTTCTGTCGCGGAAGAGTTTCTGCAAGAAGTTCATCTCGCAGGAACGAGTTGTTTGATTACAGATGTCCGCATGCCGGGAATGGACGGGCTTGATCTGCAGCGCCGCGTCCGGCTGGCACGCCCGGAACTCCCTATTATCTTTATTACCGCCCATCACGAAGATAATGTCGAACAGCGCGCCTTGGCAGAAGGCGCCTCCTTTTTTATTCGTAAACCGTTTGATGTCGAGGAATTGCTTGGCGCCATCAAGATCGCTCTGAGCAAATCTTCGAGCTGTCAGAAGAAAATTTCGTAACCAAAAGAGGTGAATTGTGGCTATTGCTGACTTGATTGGCGCAAGCGCAAAGTTCCAAGCCGTACTCGACGATGTCCGGATTGTCGCCCGGGCGGACTGCTCTATCCTGGTGCACGGCGAAACCGGCACAGGAAAAGAGGTGATCGCTCATGCGATTCATGACTTCAGCTCGCGTCAAACAGGGCCTTTCGTGGGGCTCAACTGCGCTGCGATTCCTGCTGCTTTGCTTGAAAGTGAACTCTTCGGTCATGAAAAGGGCGCTTTCACCGGCGCTATCGCGCAGACCATCGGCCGTTTTCAAGCTGCACACGGAGGAACGCTGTTTCTGGACGAAATCGGCGATCTTCCCTTGGAGCTTCAGCCAAAACTCTTGCGAGTACTCCAGGAGCAGCAATATGAACGCCTCGGGAGCACTCGCACATTGCGCACCGACGTCCGGGTCATCGCGGCTACAAATCGAGATCTCCAGCGCATGGTGGAGGAAAAAACCTTCCGCGCAGATCTCTACTATCGGCTGAGCGTCTTTCCCATCAATCTTCCGCCGCTGCGCGAACGGAAAGACGATATTCCGTCGCTGGTCGAATATTTTGTCCGAAGATTTTCACACCAGATGGGCAAATCGATCGACCAGGTCCCCGACGATGTAATGGAAGTACTGACAAGCTACCATTGGCCGGGCAACATACGGGAGTTGCAGAATTTCATTGAGCGGTCTGTCATTGTCACGCAAGGCCGGGTCCTGTCTCCGCGAATCACCGAGCTCAAGCTTCTCATGCAGGCGGCTGCGCCGGCACCTTCCCAGACGTTGTCCCATGCGGAGCGAGTACACATCCTGGGAATTTTAAAAGAAACAAATTGGATGGTCGGCGGCCGCGACGGTGCCGCGGCTCGCCTCGGTCTTCCCCGGACTACTCTCATCTCTCGAATGCAAAAGCTGGGAATCTCCGGCAAGCCAAGTGGCCTTCCGCTGGCTCGGAGTCGAAATGCCGCAGCCGCAACTGTTAGCTAGCTGCAATCGGGTGTGTTCTCCCTAGATTTGCGTGAAGTATGGGAAATCGCAAGATGACCACCAATCGAGGGTGTCCCATCCTTCGCACGGCGCTGTTCCGTGCGAAGGGTGGGACACCACAAATCCCCATACCCCCATTTTCATCGCTTTGGGTGGGCCACACGCCATAAGCTTGCAGCGCGACCTTTGCCTCTACTTCTTCTTGTCTGCCATTCCCGAAGGGAATCTGCTTTCCGTATATCGCATTCCCGGTTCCGTTGCCTGTCCGTGACACCCCTCGAATACCGCCCATATCCAATTACGGTGTGTTCCCTCCTGCCCAACCCCCTCCGAGAGCCTTGATGAGCACCACGGAAGCTACAAGCCTCTGTCCGCTGATTTGCGCCGCGGTCTGCTCATTACTGAGCTCGGTCTCCTGTGCGTAGACAACATCGAGATAACCGACCAGCCCGACTTTGTAGCGCTGCATCGCAATCTCTTCCGCTCGCCTCGCATCGAGCACGGCACTCGCTTCCGATTGCGATTCACCCTCCAGGAAGTGCAATGCGGCCAATTGATCCTCTACTTCCTGGTAGGCGACGAGGACTGTCTTTTCGTACTGTGCGAGAGATTGGCGATAGAACGCCCGTGCCTGGTCGACGCCGGCCCGCAATCTTCCTCCGGTGAAAAGGGGCGCCACAACCGATCCACCAAGTGAGGCCATAGTGTTTTGCCAATTCAGTAGACTCGTGGCATTCGTGCTCTCATATCCCACCAGACCGGTGAGCGACAGTTGCGGAAAATAGGCCGCCTTGGCAACCCCGATTTGTGCAGTTGCGGCTGCGACATTCCGGTCTGCTTCAGCAATATCCGGCCGTCTCTCCAGCAAATCCGATGGCAGTCCGATAGGGACGACCGGGGGCGCCGGATTGTACGGCTGGTCGGGCAGGGAGAACCCCTCAACCGGGCGGCCCAAAAGAACGGCAATCGCGTGCTCAAGCTGTGCCCGCTGAGTCTGAAGCACCTGCTTTTGCGTAGTCGTCTGGTCGAGCAGAGTCTTGGCCTGCTGCACTTCAAGATCGCTGTTCAGGCCCTTTTGATAGCGGCTGGTGGTTAAGGCAAGGGCCTTGCTGAAGTCGGCAAGTGTTCCATCCACGATCTTGAGCTGCTGGTCGATCTGGCGCAGCTGGTAATAATCGATCGCGACCGTCGCCTCTACCGAAAGCCGCACGAATCTAAGATCGGCTTCCGTCGCCTGCTGTGTTGCGCGTGCGGATTCTACCGACCGCCGTATACGGCCCCAGGCGTCGATCTCGTAACTGGCTAGAAGTGGCAACTGGATGTCGTTGTACGTTGCCGCTTTGCCCTGAGTGTTGCCATTGTTCGGCCGGTCTTGCGCCTCCCGAGTGCGAGAGACGCTGGGCCCTGCGCTCACGGTGGGCAGAAGATAGGAGTGGGCAGCGTTGGTTGCGGCTGCGGCCTCATCTACGTGCGCCATGGCGATCTTGATGTCCCGGTTTGCGGCATCCGCCTTGATTTCCAAATCGTCGAGCGTTGGGTCGTGAAAAACCTTCCACCAATCGCTGTAGCCTATCGCCTCCGGACCGACTGATGCCGGCTCGGTCGGCTCGGTGAAAGCCGGAGGCGTCGGTACCGAAGGCTTATGGTAGTTAGGTCCGACCATGCATCCGGAAGCAAGTAGGGCGGCGGCGCTCATCGCCACTGGTAGAGCGCGTCGATAGCGAAAATGACTCATTCCATGCATAGACATTTTCTTAGCTCTTCTTTTCGCCCGAGGCTGGCTGAACAGAGACCTTCATTCCATTCACCAAATAGTCGGGCGGGCTTGTAATGATAGACTCGCTCCCATCGATACCGCCGTTGACCTCGATGGTGTCGCCGAAATCCCGTCCTAGGATTACCTTCTGGAGTTCAACCTGGTTCTTCTGGTTCACGATAGCCACCTGCGGGCCGGCCGCCTGAAAGAGAACTGCTTCATCCGGGATCACTAATGATCGCACCGGAACAGAAACGTGTAAGTGAACTTCCGCGTATGAGCCCGGCATCAACTTCCCGGAGCTATTAGGAACGTCAATCTCCACCAGAAGCGTATGTGAATTCGTCGCAATGGAATGACTGTTGCGGACCACCGCTCCAATGAACTGCTGGCCGGCAAGTCCGGTGACTTGGAGGGTTGCCTTCATCCCGTTGACAATCTGTTCGCTGTAGGTCTCCGGGACTGTCACGTAGGCGCGAATAACATTGATCTTCGCCATACGGAACAATTCATAGCCTGTACCGCCGTTACCGGCATTGATCAGGTCGCCGATGTCCGTCAGACGCTGGGTGATGATGCCGTCAAACGGCGCAACCACCCGTTCAAAACCCTGTAATTGGTTAAGGCGGTCGACATTGGCGCTCGAAGCCTGAACATTCGCCTTCTGCGCCGCGAGGTTCTGGTTGTTCTGATCTACGTCCTGCTGGGAGACCGCGTCTGTCTTGATGAGCTCCTGGTATCGGCTTGCGGTCATCCCGGCAAGCGTCAGATTTGCCTGAGCCTGAGCGAGAGTCGCTCGCGCCTGATTCAGCTCCTGGTCGACTTCCGGAGATTGAATCAGTGCGAGTAACTGTCCCTGACGCACATGCGCTCCGATATCCGCATACCAGTGAGTGACATACCCATTAGTCCGTGCATAGATGGGCGAGTCGGAATAGGCCTGCAGCGTCGCCGGCAGCGCGAGGTCGGTTGCCGGAGCGCCGGGTTGCGCGTGGATGACGGATACGGATTCGACCTCCATGGTTTGCGTCGCCGCAACCAGTTTCTTCTCATCCTGAGCACGCAGGAAGAAGCTGACAGCGCCGAAGACACATAGCGCCACCGGGATGAAGAGAAACCGCTTGATGCTGCTACGGCCCGGAGTCGGCCTTACCTCCGGCGGCGATTGAGATTCACCTGTCATATTGCACCTCATGCATCATGGTCCACCTCGGAAGAGGAGATGGATGGTTTGCTGTTTCGCCGAATAACGGCAAAGACGATCGGGACAAAAAAGAGCGTAGCAACAGTTGCGAAGAGCAGTCCGCCAATTACCGCTCGACCCAGCGGGGCGTTCTGCTCTCCGCCATCCCCGAGTCCAAGAGCCATGGGGATCATCCCGATGATCATCGCCAGGGCCGTCATCATGACCGGCCGCAGCCGAGTGGCGCCGGCCTCCAGCGCGGCCTTGAAGGAGTCTCTGCTTTCTGCAAAATGTTCATTGGCAAAAGTGATCACAAGCACACTGTTCGAGGTCGCTACGCCGATGCTCATGATCGTCCCCATCAGCGCTGGGACGCTCAGGGAGGTTCGTGTGAGGAACAGCATCCAGCAGATACCCGCCAGGGCTCCGGGTAGTGCGGTGATGATGATGAACGACTCCGTCCAGGACTGAAAATTGACCACCAGCAGCAGGTACACCAGCGCGATTGCAAAGCCTAGTCCGGCGAAGAGTCCGACGAATGAGGAGCGCATGGTCGCAATCTGGCCGCGGGTTACAAGAGTGCTTCCCCGGGGCAGGTGCTTTGCGGCATCTGTAGTAATTCGCCGCACATCGCTTGCGACGCCTCCTAGATCGCGCCCCTGAACACTTGCATAAACATCGATGACGGGCCGAACGTTATAGTGGCTAACGTCGGCCGGTTCGTTCTCCCTGGTCATGCTGGCAAGGTTCTCGAAAAGCTGGGGGGAAGCCGCAGCCGGAGAGTTGACCGGTATATTGTTGACCGCATCGAGCGAGTTGATCCTATATTGCGGAGTTTGCACCGCAATGTTGTAGGAAACGCCATTTTTCGGGTTGAGCCAGAAATTGGGCGTCGTTTGAAAACTCGAGCTCAGCGAAATGAGCACATTGTTGGCCACATCGCGCTCCGTGAGCCCAACTTGCTGGATTCGTACGCGGTTGACGTCGTATTGCAAACGAGGCTGATCCAACAGTTGCTGGATGTGCACATCGACGGCGCCAGGCACCGTGCGGATCTGCTCGGCAATCTGCGAAGCAATCTTGAAGTTGTCCGGCACATCCTGTCCTGTGACCTGAATATCGATAGGAGCGGGCACCCCGAAGTTTAGCGTCTGCGCCACGATGTCGGCAGGCTCGAAGAAGAACGACGTTCCCGGAAAGCGCCTTGGGAGCTGCTCTCGCAGCTGCGCAACATAATCGGCGGTCGGATGATGCTTCGGCTGAAGCGATACCATGACGTCGGCATCCGCATTGCCGATGGTTCCGGTGTTGTTGTAGGACAGATTGATGCCGCTGGTAGGCAGTCCTATGTTGTCAAGAACCCCGGCAAGCTCATTCTTAGGTATCTGACTGCGAATGTAGCGATCGACCTCATCCACATCGCGTGCTGTCTCCTCAATGCGTGTGCCCGTCTTTGCCCGGACGTGAAGGAGAAACTCACCCGCATCGACCGCGGGAAAAAAGTCCTGCCCAAGCCACGGCACCAGGAGAAGGCTGGACAAACAGAAGAGCAGGAAACAACTTAGAAAGATCCTGCGGTGCTCAAGGCATTGACCGAGCAAAGTAATGTATTTTGCCCGGAGCGACTCAAAAGCATGTTCAAAGCGCTGGTGAATTCGCGCAAAGCGGCCCATCGGTCTTCCACTTACTCCATGCCGGTGCTCCTCAAGCTCCTTCGGCAGAAGAAACATGACCAGGGTGGGAATAATGGTTCGCGAAAAAAAGTAAGAGGCTAAGAGGGCGAAGACAACGGCCTCGGCCAGCGGCACAAACAGGTACCTGGCCACGCCGGAGAGAAAGAACATGGGAACAAACACGATACTGATGCAGATCGTGGAGACAAATGCCGGTATGGCGATTTCCTGGGCGCCATCGAGTATTGCCTGTCGCAGGTCCTTCCCCATAGCAACGTTGCGCTGCATATTCTCGATTTCCACAGTGGCGTCATCTACCAGAACGCCGACGGCGAGCGCCAGGCCTCCGAGCGTCATGATGTTGATGGTCTCCCCCAACACGCTCAGAAGAAGAAGCGAGGTGAGGATTGAGAGTGGGATGGAAATGCAGATAATAAGCGTGCTTCGCCAGCTTCCAAGAAACACCAGAATCATGATCGAGGTAAGCGAAGCCGCGATCAGGCCCTCGCGTACTACTCCGTTGAGAGAAGCCTTCACAAAGATGGACTGATCGGCAAGTGGCCGTATTACCAATTGAGGCGGCAACGTAGCTGCGATGGCCGGAAGGGTTGCACGGATGCCGGAGACAACCGCGAGAGTGGATGCGTTGCCGGCTTTCTCAATCGTCAACAGTGCGCCTCTCTGTCCATCCTGGCGCACAATGTTCTGCTGCACCGCGAAGCCGTCTCGCACATGTGCTACGTCATGGACGAAGATCGTGCCCCCGTTCATGGTTTTCACGGGAAGATTGTTCAATTGCTGGACAGTGACGGGAGTTCCATTCAATCCGACGTTGTATTCGGTTTTGCCGATCTTGGCGGTGCCCGAGGGTAGGATGACATTCTGGGCATTGATTGCATTTACTACGTCCAGAGGTGATAGTCCTTCAGATTTCAGCCGGGATGAATCAATGTCCACCATGATCTGGCGTACCTTGCCGCCATAGGGAAGAGGAACCGCGGCGCCTGGGATTGTTGCGAGCTGAGGACGGATGAAATTTGTGCCCAGGTCGTTCAACTCTTGCTCTGAAAGCCCGTTACCGCTTAATCCCAGCTGAAGGATGGGCACCGTCGAGGCACTGTAACGGATGACCAGCGGGGGAGTAATTCCGGCTGGAAGCTGCTTCATCGTCGCCTGTGCCTCGGCGTCGACTTGCGCGATAGCTCCGTCGACATTCGCCTGCGGTTGCAGATAGACCTTAATGACGGCTACGCCATTCAGAGATTGAGATTCGATATGGTCTACGTTACCGACGGTAGTGGTGAGAGCTCGTTCATAGATCGAGGTGATGCGGGTTTCCATCTCTTTCGGAACAAGCCCGGTGTAGGTCCAGATGATGCTCACTACCGGTATGTTGATCTCAGGAAAGATGTCCACCGGTGTGCGCAGCAACATCACCGGCGCAATCAAAAACAGCAACAGAGCCAGAACGACAAATGTATATGGTCGGTTGAGGGCAAGTCTGACAATCCACATGGCAATCCCCTGAGCCCTTAATTCTGCCTACCCTCTTGTGCACGCTTCATGCCATTCGGCGTCTCTTTAGAATCAAGGAGGTATCAACCCGGACTAGCTCAACTACTGTCGACGAGTCGACATACAGCGACGAACAGGAATCAGGGGTGGAGCGTACAGCGACAGAACGCGACATTGAGGACTATGGTGAGGATCGGAGATGAAAATGAGTCCCGCAGGGACGGCCTGAAATAGCCCCGCACGTCAGTGCCGGGTTGGTCGGGAAAACAGGGCTTCACGCAGGGACGACTGATACAATATGTCCAACACTTAGGTTACAAGGGGAATGACTCCAGTGGCGGAATAGCTTCCGAAGCACCTTTTCCCGAAAAAACCTGTGGTCGTCCGGACCGAACTCAATTCCCATGTTCATGCTCAAATTGGCTCCAAGAAACGTGGCGCTCCGCTCAAACGCCTGTCCCACTGAATTCTCGCTAGGCGGCAGCCAAAGATTAGGGAAGAAGCCAAACCCCAAAGCCCCGGCAAATACTCCAAACGCGGGCTGTTGACCTCCGCTATCGGTGCGCGCAACCAGGGTATGTACCAATACATACTTCGTCCGTGCCCAGGTTCCATGCTGAGCCGAAGGTAAAAATCTTGGGTCTTCGTGAAGCATGGCTCCAATCCCAAAGGCGCTGAAATTGCACCCGAGCAGTTCCCAATCGCTTGCCGTAGGCGGCATTTCCACCTCCCCATTCTTTAGGGGAGTTCGTCGCCTGATCGATGCCTGCGACCGCAGCCGGGATGATAAGGCTGGACACGCTGTAGGTTTGCTGAAAGTGAATTTGAAAGTTCTGATCCAAGGTTAACGGTGCGGGGGTTAACGCTGCGGGCAACGTAGTCTGCGCAGCAACCGGTCGAACAGTAACCGAACCCAAGCTATCAGTCAACTAGTTGGTTGATAAACTTGCTTTGGAATCCAGCTCTGACAAACTGGATAGTGGAAGGAACAAGCGATGAAGATGACTTCAGGTCAACCTCGATCTCGCTGTAATGCGGCCCCCAGGTGTCTTCCGAGAGTTCGGCCGGCCGACTCTCTGCGCGACCGACCGCACAAAGGAAGCTTCAAGCGTGCCGCTGTCACTTCTGCCCTAGACGTAAAGCTTCATGGCCTGCCGATAGGTTAGCGCCGCGCGGCAAAGTATGAACCGACAACCAGGGCCGCTGCGATAGCTTGCGCATTAGAGTTTCTACGGTCGGAAATATCGAGAACCATAGCCCCATCCACGCTGGCGTTATGTGGGCCAACGAAGGGATCACGGTTGTGGGCAGCCAGTGAGCCAACTGCATCTCTTGCGCCTGCTCGCCCACCATCACCAGCAGTACAACTCCAAGCATCACACCCGTCAACACCAGCATCCGTTTGTACGGCAGCTTGCGATGGGCCACAAACGTCAGGACTGCGACCACTCCGGTAAAGAGCAGTCCCAGCAGGACGCCATAAAAAACCGCACTCCCGCCAAGCTTCAACCGGTAGCTCTGCAGGAATAAAACCACCTCTACTCCCTCTCTATAAAAGGAGGTGAAACCCAAGGCGGCCATTCCAAACAACACCTTCCGTTCCGAGGTATTATTATCGTCCGCGCCCTCGATCAAGCTGCGCTTGCGTTTGTTGTGCATCGAGATCCATCCGGTCCAATAGACCTTGTGGAAGAACCAATTCATGACTACCAGCAGAACGAAAATCGCTATCAGTCCGGTGGCCGCCTGCACGTATAGCGCATTCATGCTCTTTGTGAGGTCGTCGACGATCCCGACCGCAACGAACCAGGTAGCGAGCGTCGCCAGAAAGCCTACGCCCACCCCTGCGGCTATCGGCCGTTGATATGGCTCATCCGATTTGATCATGCTGGCGGTAATGGCCGAGAGGACCAGGATGCACTCCAACCCTTCGCGAAATACAAGGACGGCGATGTCCAGAATTCCAGCTAGCGAGCCGCGCGCTTGAGCCATGGGGTCGGGATTACCGTCGGAGGTGATTCCCAGCCAGATCAACACTCCAAGCAACAGCAATGCAAGGCTGGCCAGGATTGTCTGAAGAATCAGTTTCCCGTTGAAGGAGGGCCGTGTTGTAGTTTCCAAGTACATGCTGATACTACAAATTGTAAATCTAGGACCACTTTGGTCGCAATTTGCCGCTCCTGCAAGCCGTGTCTCCCCGGCCCCTCATGTTGGAGGTCTTTCCTCCTCGATTCGCTTCATAAAAGCGACACACGTCACCAATCGAGGGTGCCCCACCCTTCGCACGGCGCTATTCCGTGCGAAGGGTGGGAGACCACAAATGCATATGCACCAATTTTCATCCCCTTGGGAGGGCCGAAGGCCGGACTGTATTTACAAAACTTTACCGGGCTTAACCAATCTTTATCGCACGCCTCAGGCGGCGGTGCTTCAATCGGATTGAGGCATTCGGGGATAGCGATGAAGCAGGTTCTCATTTGGTCAGGTGCGGTTCTCGTGGTTGTTGTGCTCGGGGTTTTGATCGCTCGCGCGGATTCTCGGATGTGGCACAGATGGCATCATGGCCATAATCCCGTCGAGCGCATGACCAGTGAACTGAATCTGAACAGCGCTCAGAAGTCGCAGATCAAGTCGATGTGGGAAGCGGAGCGGCCGTCGATAGCAACCCTGGTCCGCGAGTTCGCCGCCGAGAGTAAGGAGATGGAGTCCATAACCAGGCGCGGCAATTTCGATCAAGGTAAGATTCAGGCAATCGCAGACCGCCAGGGCGCGACCGTTGCTCAACTGCTGATACAAAAGCAGAAACTGCAATCGCAAATCTACACCGTGCTGACGCCGGCTCAGCGGACGAAAGCAGATGAGCTCGAGAAACGCTGGGACAGCCGGATCGATTGGATAGCAAATCGCCTGGAACATTCCAAGCGCAGCTAACCTGCATTACTCACCTGAGCTGAAACCGGGTGACCCAGGTTCGCGAAGCTAACCTGGGTCTGTTTGCTTCCGTGACGCGAGCCAATCTGAGTCACCATCAATGCGTCCCAATGCTGACATAGCCTGAGCCACCAGGGCATTGTTCGATTCACGCCAGGCGCTTCTTGCGTTGTCGAGGTCGAATTCCGCAGTTCTCCGCTGGACTGTCCCCATGCAAGAGTTCCCTGGCGCAGCGCTCCCGCAGAAACTGGAGAAATGCCCGCACCTTCGGCGAAGAATTCAGCCGCGATGGATAGAGAGCATGGAGTTCGACCGGCTCCGGCTCCCAATCCGGCAAAATTCGTACCAGACGGCCTTGTTCCACGTCCACGCGTGCCACCACCTGAGCGATCAGCGCCACACCGGCTCCGGCTACCGCGAGTTGGTGATTCATCGTTGGGTCAGGCACAGAGACGCGTGATTCCACCCTCACCTCTTTCAGTTCCGCACCGCGGCGCAGACGCCATACGGCCGAATCTCCCAGGGCTCCGAAGATGCCGCAACTCGTGGTAATGCAACTTTGCTGGCGAAGCTCTATAGGAGAGTCAGGCATTTGGCGATTCTTAAGATAAAGAGGGCTGGCGTAAGCTCCGAGCCGAATCCGCAGCAGAGGTTTCACCAGGAGCCCGGAATTCTCCAGAGGGCCAGGGCGGATCACCAGATCGAGACTACTCTCCCGGGGAGAAGTGTCTCCGTTCAGCAGTTCCAGGTGCAGGCGCAACTCCGGATACATAGCCAGAAACTCTCCCAGCATCGGTCCCAGAATGGAGCGGGCGAAGGCGATGGGTGCTCCAACGCGCAGCCTTCCGCGCGGTTTAGCCAACAGTGCGCCGACGGCAAGATCGGCCTGTTCGGCCTCTTCCATCACTCGCTGACAGTGGTCCAGATAAAGCTCGCCGGCCTCGGTCAAGGCCACGCTCCGCGTCGTCCTTTCCACCAGGCGAACTCCCAGGCGGCCTTCCAGCCTTCGTAGAGCACGGCTGACAGTCGATTTCGGCACGCCAAGATGTCTCGCTGCCTGCGTGAAACTCTGTGTCTGGGAGACGTGCACGAAGAACTGTAGCTCGTTGAGGTTTCTCATCATTGTTCCGTTGTAGCAACGATGTGTTGCATCACCATCTATTGTTTCATGGTTCACGGAGCGGCAGAATCGAATCAGAACGGTAAGACGGCAAAAGAAAGGATGGACTGAAGAATGTACTTGGTAACGGGCGCAACAGGAAATGTAGGAAGTGAAGTGGCGGCTCAGCTTTTGGAGAGCGGCGAGCAAGTGCGGGTGTTTACGCGCGATCCCGCGAAAGTGGCCCATTGGGGCGATCGGGTTGAAGTTGCGATCGGCGACTTCGGCAACGCGGATACTTTTGCCCGAGCCGTCGCCGGTGTTCAGGGCATATTCCTGATGAACGGAGGGCCCGAGGGCAAGCCGTTCCGGCAGCTTCTCGCTGCCGCAAAAGATCAGGACAGCCCTAGGATTCTATTTCTGTCCACACTTCTCGCCGGCGAGCCTAAATCTCACATTGGCAAGCTGCACAAGGACAAAGAAGATGCGATCCGGGAATCCGGCCTGCAAGGGAAGTTTGTTCGCCCCGGCGGGTTCATGTCGAACTCCTACGAGTGGATCGGCTCGATAAAAGCCGAAAGAGTCGTTTACAACCCGATGGGTGCCGGCAAGTACGCTCCTATCGCGCCGGAGGACATTGCAGCTGTTGCCGTCAAGGCACTGACGGCGCCAAGTCTCCCGGACGACGTGTTTGAAGTCACGGGCGGGGCATTATTGACCGTGCAGGAACAGGTGAACACCCTCTCCAACGTTCTTGGAAAATCGCTACGATGCGTTGACGTGCCTATAGAGGCTGCCGTTCAAGGTCTTATTCGTGCTGGGCTGCCCGCACAGGTAGCGACGGCAGTCGGGCAATCGTTCGAGGCGGTTCGGGAGGGGCGCGGGGCACAGGTCAGGGACACCGTCAAGAGAGTGACGGGAAACCAGCCCAGGACATTCGAGGTATGGGCGCAGGAACACGCCTCTCGATTTAGATGAGGCTCACCACCGTGCAAGTGCTGGTTCGCCGACCACCTCCGCGGTGGTGCGCCCCGATGGGATGCTGCTTAGTTATCAGCCCTATGGCTAAATGTCTCTTCGCGACGCGCTGCAGGTATCCCTGAATTGAGAATGGCGAATTTTTGTTCTGCCGCCATACAACTACGCGGCAGCCGAGCTTCCTAGTTCAGCAACGTCCGGAGAAGAATGCGCGTATCACGGCGCCGTCCGGCTCCTATCAGGCAGAACCCCAATTGTTGCTGCTATTCCCTGCAAAGATCGAACAAGCGCCGTGCGTTCCACCTTGCTGAGAGTAGCCATCACTTCCCTATCGATCTCCACAGCCGATTCGGTCGCCTTGCGTAACAGGGTTTCGCCCTGTGGCGTCAATTCGATCGTGTAACGCCGCCTGTCATTTGGATCTTCCACTCGGACGATGGCATGGAGAGCCTTGAGTTCGTCAAGGCTGGTCACGATCGCGCTGGGAACAAGACCAAGAGCCTTCCCCAACTCCTGCTGCGACATAGGAGGCTGTCCTTTCACGGTCGCCAGCAAACCACAATGTTTCGGGCGAAGTCCCAGGGGTGCAATTCTCTCCGCGAATCGCTCGGTGATGACTTTCCCGATCTTGCTCAGCAGAAAGCCTGCGGTGAAAAGCGGAGCACTTGTATCGCGTGATCTCATATTGTACTTTATAAGAATGATTCTCAGACAGAACAATCTCCGCAGCTTCTGGACATGCGCATGTGTGACTGTCCTCAGCTCCATGATAAGCGCTGGGTTTTCAGTAATGAATGTTGTCGCTCATGGGATAGGCAACATCTTGGCCCTCTATGGGGCATCTCGCAGCTTATCCATTCTCGTGGTTGCGGTTGGGGCAGCAGTCCTGCGCTCGAAATCAAGTATAGCTGCGATGGCGCTCGTCATGACACTTGTGCAGCTGGGCGACGCAATTGTTGGAGTTCTCGGCCACGACACGAGCAAAACGATCGGTCCCCTGATTTTGGCATTTGCAACATCCGTAACCCTGGTGACGTTGCTCCGTACTTCCAAAGGCTCTCTCCGGCTAGATCGTCAGACATACTAAATCACGAGTCGCAGAGCAGAGTCGAAGAGCAAGCCCGGAACCACGATGGCAGGCTGCGAGACCCCGGCGGCGGGTTGGGTGTCAGAGGGTCTTGGCACTCGAACCCTCGGGAGAGTTGCCTCCGTGGAAGCGTCCGAAGCTGCGAGCGCCCATCAAGCCCATAAGAAGAAAACCCAGTCCCAGAACCGCCACGTGAATCGTAGAACTCAAGCTGAAGTTTCCGACGCGACAGATCAGGACATAAGCAACGGCAAGATTAAGAACTCCCCAAAGCACGTTTACGGTCGAAGAAGAGAGTCCCTGACCAGGTGGCTTGGCAAAGGGGCTCTGAAAGGGACGACCCATCACCCCGCTTACGAAGTGTGGAATTGCGTTGCTAAGAAAAAAGCCGCCGAAGAAATAAGAGATGTAATGCGACCATTCCATCGTTCATCCTGCCTTTCAGTTCAGAAAGTGGAACCAGCCGTGAATTGTGCGACAGACATTATTCCGCCGTGCAGCGGCTCTACGTGATCGGCTGCGAACCGATGATAAGGATCTGTACGAGTCTCCTTGCGCTCTGCGGCCAGTCCGGTTCGGACGCCACATTGGAGACGCCGACCAGAGCCCGAAGCAGATCGAATGGATCGAGGTCCGGACGAATGTCGCCGCTCTTCGATGGCGCGCTTCACCAGCGCATTAATCGCGCCCTTGATCAGATCGGTGGTGCGCTCATAGACCTTCGAAGGTCCGCACGATCGTATTCAGGCCGGAGCAATGATCTGCTTGGCCGCAATGTAGTCGACAAAGAGCAGCATCCATGCCCGCAACGCCTCCCGTGGAGTCATCGTCTCCGCAAACTTCCGCTCCGCCGCCGCCAGCTTCTCCACCTCGGTGCGATAGACCGCTTCGAGCAGCGCATCGCGCGTCGGGAAGTGGCGATACAGCGTACCCGCTCCCACGCCCGCCTGCTTAGCCACGTCGTCCAGGCTGATGTTTGCGCCCGACCGCGTAAAGGCTTCCTTTGCGATCTCCAGAATGCGTTCACGATTGCGCTGCGCATCGGCGCGTGGCTTGCGGGCTGCCGGTTGTGGAATACTTTCGTGGCCATATCCAAAATATCCACCAAAATATTTGCAACCGGAGACAGCTCTCCGATTATCTATTCTATTACGGAGACACTCTCCGTTTTATTCCTAGCCGCGATGACAAGTCAATGACGGTGTCGCCGGCTGACGCACGCCTGAAAAGGCTCGTTCAAGGAGGAAGAGAATGGCGAAAGTATTTGGTGCAACCTCAACCACGGAAGATGTCTTGTCCGGCACAAACCTGCAAGGCAAACGGATTCTCGTAACCGGAGTCTCGGCTGGGATCGGTGTAGAAACTGCGCGCTCTCTCGCCGCGCATGGCGCACACGTAGTAGGTGCGGCCCGCGATCTGGCCAAGGCTGAAGCGGCCACCGCCCAGGTGCGAAAGGATGCCGCGGCCAACGGTGGAAGCTTCGAGCTCGTTGCGCTCGATCTTGCCAGCCTCGAAAGCGTGCGTGCCTGCGCCGACAGGCTGCTGGCAAAGGGTCAACCCTTCGACGTGGTTATCGCAAATGCGGGAGTGATGGCCACACCGTTCGGCCATACAGCGGACGGTTTTGAAACCCAGTTCGGCACCAACCACCTGGGCCACTTTGTCTTCGTCAACCGCATCGCGCCGCTCATCCGCGCCGGAGGACGGCTCATCAACCTGTCTTCTTCAGGTCACCGCTTCTCCAACGTCGACCTCGACGATCCCAACTTTGAGCGGACGCCCTATGAACCCTTCGTTGCCTACGGCCGATCGAAGACGGCGAACATCCTCTTTGCCGTCGCCTTCGATCAGCGGCATCGCGAGCGTGGCGTACGCGCCGCGGCCGTGCATCCGGGAGGCATACAGACCGAACTGGGCCGCCACATGGACGCGAGCCACCTACAAACCATGATCGACCAGATGAATCGGCAGCTTGCGGCAGAGGGTAAGGCGCCCTTCCAGTGGAAGACGATCCCTCAAGGAGCCGCAACTTCGGTGTGGGCCGGTGTCGTTGCTCCGGCTGACGAGATCGGCGGCCGCTACTGCGAGAACTGCCACGTCGGCCACATCGTACCGGACGACGTGACCATCAGCGCCGTCAGCGAAGGAGTACGCGGCTACGCGCTCGATCCAAGCACGCCGAGGCGCTCTGGAAGAAGAGTGAAGAACTGGTTGGAGAGTCATTTTAGCTGTTCACGTTCAGACTTATCCAAATCAAAGACTCTTCATTTGTGGTGCCGAGCCGGGTGCCTCAGAGTCGTGCAATCGGGGTCCCCGGCAAGCGAAGCTTGCTGGGGTGGGCAGCTAGCCTGGGGCTTTTTCTCTGAACTCGAGGCAATCCCTTCGACAGCGAGAGCGACGACACTGTCCATCGAGGATTTGTGGAATTCCAGGTCCCGGAATCGGGACCTGGGGCACCCAGGATTTGCTGAAAGGACGAGCTTCAACAACCGAAAGTTTTCGGACATTGATATCGTCCCAATCAACTCAGCAACTTAGACTTTCCAGAATCGGAATCCCGGGTTTTGGTTACAATCGGCATTCCACCACGACCTGGGAAGACATATTTTCAATCCTATGGACGAATCGCTCCTCAATAACGCCGTATGGAACTCTCTCGTCACTCATCATGCTTCGCTGGCGATTGGCGCCGGCGTCGGGCAAGGTCTCGCTCGGCGTTATCCGGCTGACATCGGCCCACTCTCCGCCCTTCGTGAAGTCACGCCTGCGGCATTCGAGGATCTCGCAGCCATCGTTCCAAAAGCCGAAGTCGCAGCTCTCTTTCTCGAAAATGTTCCAGTGATTCCTACGGGCTGGGAACTTGTCCGGGAAGTGGCGATCGTTCAGATGATTTGTTCCGCAGTACCGGCTCGTGTTTCGATCGACGCTGATATGTTGCCCATGCGCCCCGATGATTTTCCCGAGATGGTCGCCCTTGCTACTCTCACTGAGCCTGGGCCATTCCGCGCTCGAACAGCTGAGCTTGGAGAATATTTGGGTATTCGTGTGCATGGCCGTCTTGTCGCCATGGCTGGAGAACGTTTGTCTCTTGTTGGCTTCACTGAAATAAGCGCCGTTTGTACACATCCTGACTTCCGCGGCAGAGGATATGCGAAAGCCCTTGTCTCGGAAGTTGCCTGCAAGATTCATGGCGACGACCGTGTGCCGTTCCTAACCTCTTTCGCGGGCAACACCGGAGCCATTCACGTCTATGAACAAGTCGGCTTTGTTATCCGTCGCGCCCTCCACCTGGTGATCGTCAAACCGCCATCGTCGCCGTAACCGCGATGAAGGAAGACTTTTCTCTTCCCTTCTATTCGGGGCGGCCGCGCGGCAACTACTGAAGAGGGTCATAGTAATGGCCCCGGAAAGAGACACCACTTAGTTGCATGTGTCAAGCGTCAACGTACTAAAGTCATTTGGGGACGTCGGTGCTTTTGAGAGAACACTATACCGATATATAAATATCAATTATATAAATATCAATAAATATGGAGCCAACAAGCCGCTTAAAAAACACAAGCGCCTCATCGCATTTGTTCACGGAACTGCTCTATTATGCAACCTATGGGTTGCTAATCTATGAGCGGTCGTATTGAAAAGCGGATCGAACTTAAGGCGCCGGTATCTCGCGTTTGGCGCGCATTGACTGACTATCGGGAATTTGGTGAGTGGTTTCGTGTGAAGTTGGAAGGTCCCTTTGTGCCGGGTCAGGTCTCGCGGGGCTATATTACTTATCCCGGTTATGAACACCTGAAATGGGAGGCCGTCGTACAACAGGTTGAGCCCCAACGGCTCTTCTCTTTCACTTGGCATCCCTACGCTGTCGATGTCAACAGCGACTACTCCGGTGAGACACCGACACTCGTCGAATTTGTGCTCGAGGAGATCCCGGGCGGTTGCCTGCTGCTGCTCACGGAGTCGGGGTTCGACAAGATCCCGGCGGAGCGCCGTTTCGAAGCGTTCCGTATGAACGAGGGCGGCTGGACCGCGCAGATGAAGAATATCGAGAGCCATGTCACTCAGAACCCATAGCGCTGCGCCTGCAACGCTGAAGACACATGCGCCCGTCTTCGCTGCCCTCGGCGACGAGACGCGGCTCCTGTTGATAGCTCGGCTTGCCCAGGGAATACCTTGTTCCCTCTCTCAGTTGACTGAAGGCTCTCACTTAACCCGACAGGCGATCGCCAAACATCTCCGAGTTTTAGAGGAGGTGGGAATCGTACATAGCGCTCGATTCGGCCGTGAGAGCCTATTTAAATTCGACCCGAAACCGCTGGGAAAAATGAAAGAGCAACTGGAACTCTTGTCCGAACAGTGGGATCAGGCGCTTTCAAGATTGAAGGCGTTTGTCGAGAAATAAGGAATCGAAACGGAAAGGAATGCTGTTGATGATCAACATAGACCCGGCAGGAAAGGGGGCTTTCGTCATCGACCCGGAGCGCCGCCCCCGTAATGCTCGAAGAGTGTTAGGAAGCGAGAAAGACTACCAAGTCCGCAATCTCATGGGGCCGGAGAAACCGGCGCAGGACCGATGACATCCCGGGGCCCTAGATGAATTCCTTTTCAAAACCTTGGAGAATCGGCAAGGGCTTCACCGCTCGCGCAAATCTCCAGCCATGCCAACTATATAATCTTTGCGAAGAGGCAGCACCTGTACGGCCCCTCGTCACTCTAAGGAGAAATATTTGTCATGCCGGCATATATCGCCCTGCTCCGGGCCGTAAACGTCGGCGGCACCGGCAAGCTCCCCATGACCGAGCTCAAAGCCATCTGCGAGCGGGCCGGCCTCGCTAAAGCCAAGACTTACATCGCCAGTGGCAACGTCGTTTTTCAATCCACAAAATCCGAGGCCCAGGTTAAGAAAACCCTCGAAGCTGCTCTCGAAAGCTACGCCGGCAAACCCGTCGGCGTCCTTATCCGCACTGCCGCAGAAATGGCTGCAGTTGCCGCCGCCAACCCATTCTCCGATGCGCCGTCCAGCAAGACTCACGCTATCTTCCTCGACGCCACGCCACCTGCCAATACTCTCGATGCCATCGCCAACCAGACCACGGAACAACTCCGCCTCGGCCGGCGCGAAATTTACGTCTACTACCCAGACGGTATGGGCAAATCTAAACTGAGAATCCCGGCCGGAAAGACCGGCACCGCCCGAAACATCAACACCATCTCTAAGCTTGCCGAATTGGCAGCGGCGCTCTAGTGCCCAACGGAGCTGCACAATCCTCGGATGGTTGTCATTTCGATGAAACGGCACTTCTCTTCTGAGGAAATCGAAACAAAATTTCTCTGTTTTTTGCGGTCATACTACGCAGTGAGTCTTCAAATACGAACCGTTCTGGAACGCACGCATGGATCGGCTAGAACAATTCTTCAAACCAAAACAGGAGGAATCACGATGAATCTCACCGTTGTTGCTCGATGGTGTGAGGTTGTTCGGGCGAGAAAGCGAGGGGTTGTGCTGGGCTATGGTAGCTAGACGGTCGCTGGGGAGGCAGTTCGGGTGGCTTTGGGCGGCGTATGCGGTTAGCACGTTCGGCACGTGGATCGCGTTCGATGCGTTCCCCTTGATCGCGATCCTCGTGCTGCACGCCGGGCCGTCCGAGGTATCGGTGCTGGCCGCCGCGGGGCTGGCGGTGGGGGCAGCGGTAGCGGTGCCGCTCGGCCCGTGGGTTGAGTTCCGCCGCAAGCGGCCGGTGATGGTTGCGATGGACCTGACTCGGTTCGCAGCCTTGATGAGCATCCCCGCCGCGTTCGCGCTCGGCTGGCTCAGCTTCGCCCAGCTCCTGGTGGTATCGGTCGTCGTCGGGGCAGCCAACATCGTCTTCAAGGCTGCCAGCGGCGCATACTTGAAAGCGCTCGTTCGGCCGGAGGACCTGTTCGCCGCGAACGGGCGGTTCGAGTCCATGACCTGGACCGCCACCGCGCTCGGACCGCCGCTCGGCGGAGCCGCGATCGGTCTGTTCGGCCCGGTGACGACCGTAGTAGCCGATGCGGTCAGCTACCTGCTCTCGGCCGTAGGGATCCGCGCGATTGGCGGCAGGGAGCCGCTTCCCTTGCGAATGGACGCATCACCGCTCCGAGCCGGCGACCTGCTCGAAGGGTGGCGGTACATCCTGACCCATCCAGCACTCTGCCCGGTGTTCTTCAACACGATCCTGGTCAACGGCCTGATCCTGGCCACCTCTCCACTGCTCGCCGTCCTCATGCTTGGCCACCTCGGGTTCAAACCCTGGCAGTACGGCCTCGCGTTCGGAGTCCCCTGCGTCGGCGGCCTCATCGGCTCGCGACTGGCCCAACGACTTGTCGCGCGGTTCGGGCGGCACAAAGTCATGCGCGCCGCCGGGGCCCTGCGCGTGTGCTGGTCTGTCGCGTTGGCTTTCATCCGTCCCGGCGCTGCCGGACTCGTGCTCGTCATTGCCGCCGAGCTTGGCTTGATTACCTGTATGGGCGTCTTCAACCCGGTGTTCGCCACCTACCGGCTCGACCTTACCCCGCCGGACCGAGTCGCCCGCACACTCTCCGCGTGGTCGGTCACCAGCAACGCCACCATCGCGGCCCTGACCGCCCTGTGGGGCCTGCTGGCCAGCATACCAGCCCCCGCACCGCGATCGCGATCGCCGGTGTCCTCATGCTAGCCACGCCGCTCCTGCTCCCCAGACACGACTACGCCCCACAGCACGAGCGGGAACTGGCCCGGAGCCTCACATGACACATGACATCGGAGCCATCCAGAATGATTGCGAAGGCAATACGGACTTTGCGGTATAGATTGTATTTTCATCCATCGCCTACCGTTGATAACAACGGGGCTGCAAATGGAGTCCCGCCCGGTAAAAAGTAGCAATTGGATCGCATCATCGGAGGGAACATGTCAAAGACCATCGTCGTCGTAGGATTCGGGCCGGGAGTCTCGACCGCCGTTGCCGAGAAGTTCGGCGCAGCTGGCTTCTCAGTGGCGTTAGTTGGGCGAAACAGGGGCGTCTCACATCGGGCATCCAAGCGATGAAGGCGAAAGAGATCGCTTCGGCCGCGTTTCCGGCAGACGCGGGAGACCCTACAGCCATTCGCGCAGCCATCGGAAAGGCGCGCGCGCAGCTCGGCCCCATCACCGTCATCCATTGGAACGCCTTCGGCGGCGGCGAGGCAGGAGATCTCTTGACCACCAACCCGGGCGCCGTGGCGGGCATCTTCGACACCGCCATCGTTGGACTCCTTGGCGCCGTCCAGGAATCACTCCCCGATCTTAGGAACACCAACAAAGGAGCCATTCTCGTGACAAACGGAGCGCTTGGGGAAATGAATGCGCAAATGGACGAGTACGCCATCAGCCTGAAGGCAATGGGCGTGGCGCTGGCCAATGCGGCGAAAGACAAGCTCGTCGGTTTGCTCGCACAGCGGCTGAAGGGCGACGGTATTTATGTCGGTCAGGTCACGATTGCCGGCACCATCAAGGGCACACCATGGGAAAACGCAGACTCCATCGAACCCTCTACTGTCGCAGACAGGTTCTGGGAGCTCTACCAAGCTCGCGGTGATGTACGCGCCCGAGTTTCCTAAGGAAACGTCCAGGATAGATTCACTATCAAAAGGAGAAGTTGTAATGCGTGTTTTTGTAACACGTGCTACAGGCTCTGTCGGTTCTGCTGTTGTTCAGGAACTCATTCGCGGGGGCGCCGGCGAGAGACTAGCGTCTCGAAACACGCGAACGCTCCCGGAACCTTTCTCGCTTTGCGATTCCGAGCGGATCAGGGTGCTACGCTTGAACCGCATGCACGATCTTACGAGCCACTCTGAAGTAGTACACTGCGCGTTGAGCCACCATTGAAACGGAGCTACGGTAATAATCAGTACGGAAACATCGTAGCCTTGATCTGAGGGTGAGAGAAGGGCTGAACCATGGCTGATTCAGCTACAGCAAAAAGGTTGACGCGGCCAGGTGCGTCGTTCGCGCGCCGCTATGGATTGGCTTTCGCTTCGGTCGCCGGCGCTCTGTTGCTGGATCTTCTCTTTCACCACTTCAATCTGCCTCATCCGTTTGCTGCATTCGCACTGTCCGCAATCGCCATCACGTTTTGGTACGGCGGCACGAAGCCCGGTATTGTGGCAGTTTTGCTTTCGTCGCTGATCCGCGGCTTCATCTTCGAGGGCGAAACCAGCAGCCTCTCTCGCGTTCTTTATCAGCTGGTGTTCCTGACCTTTGCAATACTCATGATCTGGGTAAGACGGAGAAAGGAGGCTCTAGAAGTTGCGATCGCAGACCGAACTGCAAAGCTCACGGCAGCGAATGAGGAGCTACACAGGCGGAAAGAGCAGCTCGATGCATTGTTTGAGCTATCGCCCGACGCGGTAATCCTGACCGACGATGACTTTCACGTGTTGCGGGTCAACAAAGAATTCACACGAATCTTCGGGTACACAGCAGAGGAGGCGGCGGGACAGTGGCTTCCGGACTTAATAGTACCCGAGGAGTTGCGCGCCGAGGCTCTCAAGTACAGGGCTTTCCTCACTTCGGGGAAGAGAGTTGAATTGGAGGCCATTCGACAGCGCAAAGGCGGTGTTCGCTTTGACGTTTCCGTTGTTGCAAAGGGTATTTCGCTTGGCTTCGACCAGGTAGCCTTCCACCTCATTTATCGAGATATTACCGAGCGCAAAAACGCAGAAAGGAAACTTGAACGGAGCGAAGCAAATCTGCTTGAAAGTCAAAGATTGGTGCATATGTGCAGTTGGGCGTACGACCCGTCATCCGGGATGGTGACGTTCTCGCCGGAAGTGAAACGAATATACGATATCGAGTCCGATCAGGACATATGGGCGGCTGATTTCTTTCTTGACAGGGTTCATCCTGAAGATCGACCGGTAGTTGAGGAAATTTTTAGAAGGGCCCAACTCGACAAGACCGATTACGACGACTCCTACCGTATTGTTCTCCCGGATGGGTCGATCAAACACATCTTCTCTGTCGGCCATCCGGTCCTGAACCAGTCGGGTGAATTGGTGGAATTTGTCGGAACTTCGATGGATGTCACCGAACAGTGGAAGGCCAGAACCGAGTTGGAGAAAGCTTTCGAGGAAATTAAGCAACGGACGGAAGCTGCCCGCCGGAGCGAGAGAGAGCTTCGCGACGTGGTCAATACGGTTCCGGCGCATGTCTGGAGGACTTCGCCCGAAGGTCAGGTTGATTTCGTTAATGATCGTTGGTTGCAGTTCACAGGTTTAGCCTTGGACGAGGCATTCGGGTGGAAGTGGGAAGCGGTTCTTCATCCCGATGACCGGACGAGGGTCGTCGCCGATTGGTACACAGCCGTTAAGAACGGGCAAGCCATGGAGAGTGAAGCGCGGGTTCGGCGGGCAGACGGAGAATATTGCTGGTGGTTTATTCGCAACGTACCGCTGCGCGACGAAACCGGAAAGCTCGTCAGATGGTATGGAACCGCTATCGACATCGAAGATCGCAAGCGGGCTGAGCAAGCCCTCCGGAAAAGCGAGGAGCGGTGGAGATCCGTCTTTGAGAATTCGGCCATCGGCGTTGCGCTGACCGACCTGAACGGCCGCTTTCTAGCCACCAATCATGTCTACCAGACGATCGTGGGTTACACGGAAGAGGAACTGCGTGCACTTTGTTTTCTGGACGTAACGCATGAGGACTCACGCGAAGCCAACTGGGCGCTCATCACCGAGTTGCTGGAGGGAAAACGACGACAGTTTCAGATTGAGAAAAAGTATCTGCGCAAGGACGGCAGTTCGATTTGGGTAAGGAACAACGTTTCTCTTGTGCCTGGCACCGAGAGGGTACCGCAATTCATAATGGCGCTGTCCGAGGACATCACACAGCGCAAACGTGCCGAAAAAGCTCTACAGCGGAGTGAGGGTTATTTAGCCGAAGCACAGAAATTGACCCACACAGGCAGTTGGGCGGTGCGGGTCCCTCAGATGGAAAACGCGCAGCGTGAGGCCGGTCAAGGGCTTGCCGTGCTCCCAAGGTTCGGCTGGGACGCCTCCTATTGGTCAAAAGAGATGTACCGGATCTTCGGCCTCGATCCTGGTCCCACGCCACCATCTTACATGGAGGTAGACCGGCGGCTGCACCCGGAGGACGCGCGTTACTACACACCTGTGGTCGAGCAGGCCATCCGGGACAGGACCGACTTTGAGACCGACTATAGGCTCCTTCTGCCAAACGGCGCGGCCAAGTACATTCATGTGGTCGGACACCCGGTAGTGAATGCTTCCGGTGATGTCATTGAATTAGTCGGTACGGCGATGGATGTCACCGAGCAGCACGAAGCGAGAGCGGCTCTAGAGACTGCGTTTGAGCAAATCAAGGCCGAGGAAACAGAGCTTCGGCGGATGACCGACGCCATCGCCAGTTATATTTACGTGTTGCGCCCGGATGGGACAGCCCTTTATGCAAATCAAACAGTCCTCGATTACACCGGTCTCACTTTGGAGGACGTGCAGAGAGAAAACCAGCGCACACGGGTCTTCCACCCCGAGGATGTGGAAAGGCTGCGAGAGGAGCGCCATGAGGCGCTCACGCGCGGTAAGCCTTTTGAACTTGAGCAACGAGCGCTTGGAAAAGACGGTAACTATCGGTGGTTTCTTATCCGCTACAATCCCCTTCGCGACGACCAGGGAAACATTATTCGCTGGTACGCGACTGGGACCGATATCGAGGATCGCAAGCGGGCCGAGGAGAGGATGCGTAACGAAAACCTTGCGCTCAGGGAGCAAATTGATCAGGCATTCATGTTTGAAGAGATTGTGGGATCATCTCCAGCGCTGCAAACCGTGCTCTCCAGCATTGTGAAAGTGGCCCCCACCGATTCCACGGTGCTGATCACGGGCGAAACCGGCACAGGAAAAGAACTGATTGCTCGCGCCATACACAAGCACTCGCAACGTTCCGGCCAGGCGTTCATCAGCGTAAACTGTGCGTCGATTCCTTCCTCCTTGATCGCGTCGGAGCTGTTTGGCCACGAGAAAGGCGCCTTCACTGGCGCGGTGCAGCGTCGCCAGGGCCGCTTTGAAATGGCGCACTCGGGTACGATCTTTCTAGACGAGGTCGGCGAGCTTCCCGCAGAGACCCAGATTGCGTTGCTGCGAGTACTTCAGGAGCGGCAGTTCGAACGAGTGGGAGGTAACCGAATTCTTACCACCGACGTTCGCGTCATAGCCGCAACCAACCGTGATTTAACGGCAGCCATTGCTGCGGGAACGTTTCGAGCCGACTTGTTTTATCGGCTCAACGTTTTCCCGATTGAGGTACCTCCTCTGCGCAAGCGGAAGGAGGATATTCCAATGCTGGTTGAGTACTTCGTTAAGCGATACGCGGAGAAAGCCGGCAAGCAGATTCGCAAGATCGACATCGATACGCTTGAACTGTGCCAATCATATCCTTGGCCGGGAAATATCCGTGAGCTGCAAAACATCGTTGAGAGATCGGTGATCCTGAGCAGCGGCGATACCTTTTGGATCGAAAAGCCTTGGCTCGCCAGCCCGGAGCCAGCCCGGCAAGAATTGCCAACCCCTTTGCCAGACACTCTCCAGAATCAGGAGAGAGAAATCATTGAAACCGCATTGGCTGAATGCAAGGGGAAAGTCGCCGGCCCAAAAGGTGCGGCAGCGAAACTCGGAATTCCCCGATCGACGCTGGACTCGAAAATCAAGCAGCTGAAGATCAAGAAACACAAGTTTATCTCTGAGTAGTAGTAATACCTTGTTTTCAATTCCCGAAAATTCGGCACCTGCCGAAATCTCGTCATCCAACCGATGCCTCTAGCCGCCTGTTTTCAATAGGTTGCATGTGGCCTCTGGATTGCCCTTCCACTTACGTCAGTGGCCGGAATGGCGGCAAACCAGCAGCATCGCGACGACAACCGATGACCTTGAGAATCGAGAGATCAGCGCGGCAGAGATTCACGGTATTTACCCTAAGTGGGCGTATGGAGGCGGAGCAGGTCGCGGAGCTGAAGAAGCTTTTTGATCGCGACTACCGAAACATCATTCTGGATTTGCGAGACGTGAGGCTGGCGGATCGCGACGCAGTGAGGTTTCTAAGGGGTTGCGAGGCGGATGGCGTGAAGCTTGAGAACTGTCCGGCGTACGTCCGCGAGTGGATGGACAGAGAACAAGACTGAGAGAACGACGAACCTGCACTGCTGTAAGGCTCCCGTTTGAGAGAGGAAGTCAATCGTGGTGGTGAGTACAGTTTTATCAGCGCACGACGATACGTCAGAGGTTTGCGACTTTCGAGCGTGGAGCGAGCAGCACCCAATCGGGCCATGAGACGGGGGAGGAATACCTCACCTCAACCGGCTCATTCTACTGTTCTTTGTCTTGTTCTGGACGAACGGCATGAGCGTTATCCGGGCGCTTCACACCCGATGGGTCATCGGCGCATTGAATGGCGCAAGCACACGGACTTTGCTTGAGCCATTTTGTACGAAAGACGTATCAGAGAGTTACGAATCATTAATTCTTTGCGGGCCACGCTTCAATTAGAGGCTCGGTTTTTGTGATGTTCCGTTTGGATTATCTTTCTTGTTTCCTCACCGTCCTAGCGACAATACTTCTCGCACGAAAATCTTGGATCGGACCTTTTATCGCAATTGTCAACAGCCTGATACCGAGTTCCAAGATGGGGTCTTCATCTTGACGAAGACGCCTTTCGACGGTTGTCTTCACCACCGCTGGTTAGCTTCGAGGCACACTTGCCGCGAGCAACAAGAACAGGGATCACAGGGGGAATAGTGAGAACACACCTTAGGAAACCAGAGATTTCAGACCGCGGCAATATCCTCATGTTTGATAAGAGCGTTGCTCTGGATCTGCGAAACGACTTGCAGCGGCATGCACAAAGCCAACTGATAGAAGCAGAGCGGATGTCGGCAATCGGCAGGATGGCATGCTCGATATCCCACGATATGCGCCACTCGCTCACGGCGATCTATGCGAACGCCGAGTTCCTCGAGCGCCGCGATATATGTGCGAGCGTGCGGGCTGATCTGCTGCTCGAAATTCAAGAAGCAGTGCTCGCGATGACGGAGCGCATTGATTCATTACTGCAATTCGGTAGTAGCGGACGGAAAAGCCAGCTTGTCCATGCGCGCGTTTCCTTGGTTGTTGAGAAAGCCGTTGCGGCAGTGAAGTTTCATCCAGACGGGCAGAACGTGTCCATCGCAGTCGGCAAATTCCCGCCGGCGGAAGCAGACATCGATGCGAGGAATCTTGAAAGTGCCATATATAACTTGCTGCTCAATGCCTGCCAAGCTGCGACACGCTCAACTCACGCGCCTGAGGTGAAGGTCCACCTTACGGAAGTCGATGAACAGATCTACGTCACAATCTTGGACAATGGTCCCGGTATACCTGCCTCTGTCCGGAGGACATTGTTCGATCCGTTCGTGACCGCAGGAAAACCCAACGGAACAGGCCTGGGGCTCACTCTGGCTCGTCGAATAGCTGAAGAGCACGGTGGTAGCGTCTGCCTCGAGGAATCGAATCGAGAGAGGACGGTATTCACACTGAGTCTGACGAAGAACAGATCTTTACCTCTAGAAGATCTGAAGAGTGGCAGAGCCGGCTTCGAAGCCTTCAGCAATGGATCTGCGAACTGCTCATAAAGAATCAACAACCGAGATAGGCGCTCATTGCCTGAGCCGTGCTGTGCTGCGGCTCGGGTGAGCGGAAAAAAGGAGCAATAATGAAAATTGGCTTTGTGAGGGAGGATCGCGGCAGAATGGTCGGGAGATGTCGAGCATATCTGCACCAAGATTCCGCTAGCGGACCACAACCCTGAATCGAAACCCTACTTAGATTGCGGCGGGCGTCAACCCCGTATTGCAAAGCGCTTTTATGTTCCTGAGCGGAGCTTCGCCGAAGAGCCGACGATACTCCCGAATAAACTGAGTCGAACTTTCATAACCGACATCAAGCGCAGCCGTCCCTACCTCGTACGCCTCTTCAAGCACCAATCGACGCGCTTCGTGCAAGCGTAGCCGCTTCTGATACTGAATCGGACTCATATCCGTCAGTTCATGAAAATGCCGATGGAGCGTAGATACTCCCATCCCGGTCATCTTCGCAAGTTGATTGATCGCCCCACGGTGTTTTCGATACCACACGCCAGCCCTCAAAAGCCATATACCGCGTTGCGAATTGATCTAGACCTGGACATCGCGCGGCAAATGATGGCGCACATCGATGTCAATGAATGCAACGTCGCTCCTACCACGTCTGAACTGACTGCCGCAGTTACGCCCGAGCTGCTCGATTGCGTCCTCAGACTCACGAGGCTTATAGAGCGTCCGAGCGAGATACGCCCTCGGTGATTCGGAGCGTTTCCTCGGCAAAGCCCTTCGGAACCTGGGCGTGCCCCGTGAAAGCTACCTGATTGCGACCAAGGTATTCGGCCCGACGGGCAAGGGGCCGAATGACGCGGGCGCCTCCCGTGGGCATCTGCTCGACGCCGCAAAGGCAAGCCTCAAGAGGCTGGTCGTCGATCATATCGACCTGTATCAGATTCATGGTTTTGATCCGGCAACGCCGATGGAAGAAACGTTGCGCGCTCTGGACGACCTCGTCCGGCAAGGGTATGTGCGTTATGTTGGCGTGTCCAACTGGGCGGCATGGCAGATTGCCAAGGCGCTCGGCATCTCAGCGCATCTCGGTCTCTCGCGATTTAGCTCTCTCCAGGCGTATTACTCGGTCGCGGGGCGCGATCTGGAGCGGGAAATCGTCCCGCTGCTGGAAAGCGAAGGAGTTGGCCTGCTGGTCTGGGGTCCTCTCGCAGGCGGCCTGCTCAGCGGCAAGCAGCCGCGTGGCGCGGAAGCTCCGGAAGGCAGCCGACGTGGGGCGGTTGCCTTTCCGCCGGTCGACTACGACCGGGCCTACGATGCTCTCGACGTGATGCGCGGTATTGCTGAAACACACGGTGCCTCAGTCGCGCAGATCGCACTTGCCTGGCTGCTACACCAGAAGGTCGTATCGAGTGTGGTTGTCGGGGCCAAGCGTATGGACCAACTGGAAGACAATCTCCGGGCGGTTAACGTCTTACTCACCGACGAGGAGCAAGCAGCCATTGCGGAGGTCAGTAAGATTCCTGCCGAATATCCGGCCTGGATGATCGAGATCTGGAGCCAGCTCCGCCGCACTCAACTGGCAAACTCCAGACGGTGATTATCTTTCCCGTTCGTCCGTCCTCGTCACGATCTAAGGTGAGGAGGAGAACTCGATGGAGTTGCAGTCCATGTCAGGAAGGCGTGTCTACGATGACCTCGCGCCGTAGCGTAGCCCATCGACGAGCAGGGAAACCATGCGCCGGGCGTGTTCGGGTCCCTGCTGGTAAGCTTGCCTGCACAAGCTTCCGACCGCACCCAAGAGATCCTCGGCAGCGATATCGGTGCGCACCTCGCCGGCGGCTGTCGCCGATTCAAGAAGTCCTCGAAGTGCGGGTTCCAGTCGCTGCTGGAAGTACGCGGGCAAGGTGTCGAAGGCCCGGTCTCCTGAGTGCAGAGCCGTGGCGAGTCCGCGCTTGGCCCCGATGAAGTCAACGTAACGCTGCATCCATCGCGCCAGCGCCTCTCCGGGTGCATGCTTGACTGCCAGGATCGACGCGGCGTCTGCACATGCGTCGACCTCGTGACGGAAGACGGCCACGATAAGATCCGAGCGCTGCGGAAAGTGGCGATAAACGGTGCCGATGCCGACGCCTGCCTTCTCTGCGATCTCGCGCACCGGAGCGTCCACTCCAGAGACTGCAAACACCGCCATGGCCGACCGGAGCAACGAATCGATGTTGCGCTGCGCGTCGGCGCGCACCCGTCGATCTGTGCGGTCGCGAGGTTCCAAGCCATCACTTGGGTTTTCCGTTTTGTCGTTCATCAAGCTACCTATTGCAAACGGAACACTGTTCCGGATACAATCCGGAATGTTGTTCCGCTTAGGCTAGCACAGCAAGGCGGCGTTGGTCACACATCGATGCAAAGGAGATCACTATGCAAGACAAACCCCTCGCCCTGGTCACCGGGGCTAATCAAGGAATCGGTCTTCAGATCGCAAAGGATCTAGTGGCACACGGCTTCACTGTGCTGGTCGGGTCGCGCAATCTCGAGCGCGGCGAGGCTGCGGCTAAGGAGATTGGGCCGGAGGCACGCGCTATCCAGTTAGACGTCACGGATGAGAATTCCATCGTCGCCGCGGCAAAGCGCATTCGGAGCGAACTTGGCCGCCTCGACGTGCTCGTCAACAACGCGGCCATCTCGAATACAGGACGGCGGCCGGGCGAGTCCGTCGAGGAGTACTCTAAGTCGACCCGCCCGAGCAACGTGTCCTTCGATGAACTGCGCACGGTGTGGGAGACCAACGTGTTCGGCGTCCTCGCCGTTACCCAGGCGATGCTGCCGCTGCTGCGGGAGGCGCCCGCAGCCCGCATCGTCAACGTGTCAAGCGGCGTTGGCTCGCTGACGCGGAACGCGGACCCGGCCTTCCCCTGGCGATCGATCTTCGGCCCCGTCTACCCTGCGTCCAAGACGGCTCTCAACGCTGTGACGCTCGCCATGGCGATCGAGCTGGAGTCGACCGGCATCAAGGTCAACGCTGCGTGCCCGGGCTTCACCAAGACGAATCTCAATAACTATACGGGCACGCAGACTGTCGAGGAGGGCGCCCGCGAGCCAGTGCGCCTCGCGCTGCTCGGTCCGGATGGTCCGACGGGCACCTTCTCCAACACAAACGGCGTGATCCCGTGGTGATGTAGTCTGGAGCGCGCGATGGAAGATGATCGCCAAGAGATTCAGGTCGTGCGCTGCATACATAACGATCCAATAAGCATGGAGCAACTAGATCGCCGGCATACTCTCATCAGAAAAGGAGCAATACTCCATGCCACTCAACTCAATGGCGTTCCGAGCAAGCTGACGTTCCTGGTTCCGAAGGACGACAGTTCACGGTGGTGGCACCTGGGACGGGATGGGGGGGTTCTCCTCCGGACTCTCCATCCGCGTTTCAGTACAGCGAAACGATCTTGTCGTCACTTGGCTCCCGGTTTGTCGCCAACTCCCAAGTGGGCCTAGCCACGATCTTCGACCGGTCAAAGAGTTTCGTAACAGCCTCGTTGTCGGCCGCAGGACTAATGCGCCTGGAATTTGGCGACCAACTACCTTCGATCTTCATACTCAACGAGCGCTTTGGCGTGCTCTTCGCCACGGGCTCTCTCGATCCCGGAGTCCACCGGGAAGGAATTGGCGGTTACGATCCCCCGCGGGGCACATTTCACTCGCCCGAATTATCTCCGGAAGCGGTAGGATCAAATGAAGAGCATGAGAGAAACTGAAGAGTCAACTCTATTATACGAGTCAATTCAGCTCTGCCTGCGCCGTTCACAGCCTGTATCCCAATGCCGATCATGATCGTTGCGATGTACCGAGCATAGTCGGCGGCGTTTACGTCTCGGCCCAGTTCGCCCTCACGTTGTGCCTGTTGAATGCGTTCCTTAAGCCGGTTCTCATTAGATCTGTACCACTTGGCCATGACTTGAGTCACAAGTTCGCCGTCAGTTCCGCAAGCGAGCGCTCCGTGAATCGACAGACAGCCCTTTGGATTACCGGGGATCGAGAGGAAGTTCACCATTCCTCGAAAGAGCGCCTCGATGGCTCGAGGGAGAGTCGGCTCGGCGAGTGCCTTTGGTATATACCTCATCGGTCCTGACTTATAACGTTCCACCGCTTTAAGGAACAGGCCCTCCTTACTCCCAAATGCAGCATGGATGCTCGAACGACTAAGCCCTGTTGCATCGGTGAGGTCTGTCATGGTGGTTCCTTCGAAGCTTTTCTCCCAGAAAACCCGCATCGCCGCATCAACCGCCTGGTCCTCGTCGAAGCTGCGAGGTCGCCCATTCGTCGCATGTTTCATTCGCCAATCATGCCCCTTCCTAAATTCGACGCAATCGCGTGTGGAAAAGTTCAAGGAGATTTTTGCATCCATCACACATGCAGTACATCTGTACGCTATGTACAGAATAGCGTGCCGCGCCGGTTCTGTCTTCAAGCCAACAGAAAAATCGCGGCAATGAGGCATGTGAAGCGCAATGGAACAGCAACGCACAACAACTGCGGTGAGGAGGACGAAGGTGTTGCGAACTTCCCATCCAATGAGATTCGAAAGACGCGCAATTCCTTCAGGTAAGTACACTGCGTTCGGTTTATGTACGGTTCTCGCAATTTTCGTGGCGGGTTGCACTGTCGGTCCCCGTTATGGAAAACCAGTTACCGCGGTCCACCATTTCATAACGCACCGTCGATTGAATCACGGCAGGCGGTTCTCCCGGCGCCGCAGCTAGATATTTGGTGGACTGGGTTCGATGATCCAGAACTAACCAGGATCGTTGAGAGGGTCCTAAATCAGAATCTCGATCTTGCCGAATCTTTCACCCGCGTGGAACAAGCGCGGGCGGCTGCGCAAGAGGCCGGTGCAAAGCTGAAACCCTCCGGTTCGGTTACTGCACAATCCAACTCATTTCGACAGTCGTTGGATAGTCCAACTGGCCGATATTCCGCTGCCTTTCCAGGCTACGATCGCAACCAAAGCTATTTAGACCTCGGATTGGAAGCCTCATGGGAAGTTGATCTGTTCGGTGGACTTAGGAGAGGCGCTGAAGCTGCAAGCGATGAAGCCCAGGCAGCTGAGGCAGAAAGACTCGGAGTTCGTGTTTCCGTAGTTGCCGAGGCAGCGGATGCGTATATGCAAATTCGTGGCGCACAGGTCCGTCTTAAGGTGGCGAATGAGCAAATCACTACCGATGAGCACTTGCTCGCTCTCGTCTCCCAAAGAAGAAGTGCCGGCGTCGCATCCGACAGAGAGCTTGCTCAGGCGGAGGCTCTTTTGGCCCAGGCAAAGGCCACAGTGCCTCTCTTAGCCACCATTCTGGAGGCGCAGTTGAATCGCCTGGATGTGCTCATGGGAGCCCAGGCCGGTACATACGGGGCCGAATTGGGGGCTCCTGGGGAGATTCCATCTGTTCCGTCGATCTCCACGACGGCAAACGCAAATGATCTCCTTCGCCGTAGGCCAGACATTGTCGCCGCAGAAAGAAGACTTGCCGCGTCAAACGCGCGAATTGGCCAAGCGATCGCGGAGTACTATCCCAGGATTTCACTGTCGGGACTGCTTGGTAGTGAAGCAATCAGCCCTGGAGATCTTTTCCGTGAGAAGGGATTTCAGCCGGGTGCTGTTGCTGGTCTTCAATGGAGACTTTTTGACTTCGGTCGTGTCGATGCGGAGGTCAAGCAAGCCAAGGGCGCGAACGCCGAAGCCCTCTTGCGATACCGGAGTTCGGTGCTGCGCGCCACTGAAGATGTCGAAGACTCGTTCAGTCTCCTTGCACAGTCAGAAGTTCGACGGGACGAAATAGTCGTCGAAATAGGGGCCCTACAAAGAGCAAGAGACCGTTCCCAGGAGGCATATCAGGCTGGAGTGATCGGATTGACAGATGTGCTCGATGCCGATCGCCAGTTGCTGGTTGCGAGAGACGACCTGGCACTCACCAAGGAAGCTGCTGCCCAGGCCGCGGTCGGATCCTTCCGCGCGCTCGGCGGAGGATGGACGCCATGAATCTGCGGCCTGACGTCATTCAGAGAGTTTCATGGACAGCCGGCGCTAATGCGCCAACCGAGTCTGTTCAAAAACGCGCTGAGAAGTTGATTACACCTCGACGATTCCGGAGTGAGAAAACTGTGACCATCATGAAATTCATCGCATTGGGATTGGCGTCAGCCTTGGTGGCCTTGGCAGGCTGTTCGAAGTCCCCGGAACCGGACCCTAGAACTCAGCCCGTTTCGGTACTCGTAGCTCGAGTTGGAGCCCCTATCGCAGAGACCGAATCATTCACGGGCGTCGTTACTGCGCGGGTTCAAAGCGATTTGGGTTTTCGCGTTCCAGGCAACGTAACGAAGCGTTTTGTGGATACGGGTCAAAAGGTTCACATCGGCGAGCCCCTCATGCAAATCGATGTGACAGATTATGCGCATGCCATCGCAACACAAACGGAGAACGTCGCGGCTCTGAGAGCGAAGGCCAAGCAGGCGGCTGCAGATGAGGTCCGTTACAGGGGCCTTGTATCGACCGGAGCAATTGCTGCTTCGACTTACGACCAAGTCAAGGCAACGGCCGATGCGGCCCAGGCACAACTCGCCTCCGCAGAGGCGCAAGAGAAAGTTGCAAAAGATCAGGGAGACTACTCTCTCCTTCTTGCCGACTCCGACGGCACCGTTGTGCAGACACTGGCTGAGCCAGGCCAGGTCGTGGCCGCGGGACAAACTGTTGTCAAGTTGGCTCACGCCGGCCCCCGCGAAGCTGCAGTCTACCTTCCAGAGACGCTTCGGCCAGCTCTCGGCTCGGAAGCACATGCAGTCCTGTATGGAGAAACTGCGAGCCTTCCTGTCCGGTTGAGGCAACTGTCGGATTCTGCGGACCCAGAGACCCGCACCTTCGAAGCCAGATATGTTCTTGGTTCCCTCGGCGCAAACGCGCCGCTTGGAGCTACAGTGACCGTTCAGGTCCCCAAGAAAGATTCTTCCGATCCAGAGGAAGTTCCCATTGCTGCGATCACCGACCGCGGCAACGGGCCTGGTGTCTGGGTTCTCAATCAAACGACCTCCACTGTTTCGTTTCAGAGGGTCAAGGTGCTTCGTTTGAGCGAAGAGGATGCCATTCTTTCGGATGGCGTGCAGCCGGGAGAGCAGATAGTCGCGCTAGGCGCACATCTGCTTAGCGATGGGCAGCACGTCCGTGTTGCAGACGAGAAGGTGGCCTCCCGATGAGCAAATTCGAAATCCAGGAACCGCATTTCGAAAAGGAAACGAATGCGAAGAGCGGAATCAACCTCTCGGCGCTTGCCGTCCGTGAGCGATCCGTCACGCTCTTCTTCCTCCTCGCGGTAATCATTGCCGGGGCATTTGCATACTTCAACCTGGGCCGTGCCGAAGACCCCAGCTTCACGATCAAGGTATTCACCGTGACGGCGGCCTGGCCAGGCGCGACTGCCCAGGAAATGCAGGATCTCGTAGCTGAGCCGCTGGAAAAGCGGATGCAGGAACTCACTTACTACGACCACGTGGATACATTTACCCGGCCCGGCCTGGCATTCCTGACAGTTACGCTGAAGGACTACACACCTCCCAATGATGTTCAGGAAGAGTTCTATCAAGGGCGCAAGAAGATTCAAGACGAAGCCTCGCGGTTGCCGCAAGGAGTCTTGCCGCCGGTCCTGAATGACGAATACACAGATGTCACGTTCTCTGTGTACGCATTGGAAGCACCCGGACTACCGCTTCGAACGCTCACGCGAGAGGCGGAGACTCTGAGACAGGATTTATTGCATGTTCCAGGAGTCAAGAAGGTCAATGTCTTCGGAGAACGGCCAGAGAGGATATTTGTTCAGTTCTCCTATGACCGAATTGCAACTCTAGGAGTGAGTGCGCGCGACATCTTCGATGCACTCGTCAGGCAGAATGCTGTGACCCCATCTGGTTCGATCGATACTCAAAACCAACGGGTGTATATCCGCCTCGATGGCGCACTCAACGATCTGGAAAAGATCCGAGACACGCCCATCGTCTCTGGCGGCCGAACTCTGAAACTTTCAGATATTGCCGACGTGGAACGTGGGTACGAGGACCCCGCGACCTTCCTGGTCCGTCACAATGGCCAGCCAGCGATGATGCTCACCGTTGTAATGAGAGAGCAGTTCAACGGGTTGGCGTTGGGGAAATCTCTGGAGGCAGAGCAAAAGAAGATTCAGGCGACGCTTCCGGCTGGAATGAGCTTTGAAAAAGTGACTGATCAGTCAACGATTATCAAAGAAGCAGTGGGTGAGTTCCAACTAAAGTTCTTTGTGGCCCTCCTGGTCGTGATGATTGTCAGCCTTCTCAGCCTCGGCTGGCGTGTAGGCATTGTCGTCGCCGCGGCGGTTCCGATTACGCTTTCAGCCACACTTGTCATCATGCTGTCCACGGGCAAGGACCTGGACCGAATTACCCTGGGCGCCCTCATTCTCTCACTCGGACTACTGGTCGATGATGCGATCATCTCGATTGAAACGATGGTGGTCAAAATGGAGGAAGGCTGGGATCGCATTAAGGCTGCCGGATATGCGTGGAGCCATACCGCCGCACCGATGTTGGCTGGAACCCTGGTAACCATCATTGGCCTCATGCCGGTTGGGTTCGCGCAATCAAGCGCCGGCGAATATTGCAGGAACCTTTTTTGGGTTGTCTGTATCGCTCTGTTGACCTCATGGGTTGTCGCCGTTACCTTCACGCCGTATCTCGGTGTGAAACTTCTTCCCAACATTCCCCCTATGGAAGGCGGATACGCGGCGATCTATGAAACGCCGACCTATCAAAGATTGCGCCGAGTGATCGTCTGGTCGGTAGAACACAAATTCATGGTGGCCGGAGCCGTCGTTCTCATCTTCTTTGGATCGTTCTTGGGAATGGGCTTGGTCAAGCAGCAGTTCTTTCCGAGTTCCGACAGACCCGAAGTACTGGTAGATGTAACGATGCCTCAGGGTTCCAGCATTGAAGCGACGCAGGCCGCCGTGATCAAGGTCGAGAGCTGGTTAAGGGCGCAGCCTGAGGCAAAGATTGTCAGTTCCTATATAGGTGGAGGCGCGCCGCGTTTCTGGCTCGCCTACAATCCCGAACTGCCCGACCCAAACTTTGCCAAGATGATCATCTTCACGCCCAATGCGAAGGAAAGAGATAAGCTCATCCTACGTCTTCGTCAGCAGGTCACCGCAGGACTCGCTCCCGAAGCCCGTGTGCGGGCAGTTCAATTTGTCTTTGGCCCCTATTCGCCGTGGCCAATCGCGTTCCGAGTGATGGGCCCCGATCCAGCGGTAGTTCGCACGATTGCGGATCAGGTATTGGAGAAGATGCAAGCCAATCCTCATGTGCGACAAGCGAATGAAGACTGGACTGAGCGAGCTCCGGTTGTTCACTTCGTCCTCGACCAGGACCGACTCCGCCTGCTGGGTCTTTCGTCGAACGATGCCGGACAGCAGATTCAGTTCCTCACAACCGGCGTAGCCGTCACCCAGGTCCGTGAGGATATTCGCACTGTCGATGTGGTGGCGCGCACTTCGGGAGACAATCGCCTTGATCCTACGAAGTTGCTCAACTTGACTTTGACTAGCAGCGACGGGCGACTGATTCCTCTTAGTCAGGTAGGACAGGTCGTGGTCAAAGAAGAAGACCCGATCCTCAAGCGACGCGACCGCACTCCTACGATCACTGTGCAGAGCGATCACGATGAATCAGTTCAACCGCCACAAGTGACTGCAGAGGTATTGAAATCCATTCAACCCATCATCGACAAGCTTCCCGACGGGTACAGGATCGAAGTTCGTGCCAATGCAGAAGAATCAGCTAAAGCAAACGCAGCGCTCGCCAAGGTATTCCCGATCATGTTTGTTTGCATGCTCGTCGTGATCATTTTCCAGGTCAGGTCTTTGTCCGCTCTCACCATGACAATCCTGACCGCGCCCTTGGGGCTAGCCGGTGTCGTTCCTACACTTCTCATCTTCCACGTGCCGTTCGGGTTTAACCCGATCCTTGGGTTGATTGCCCTGGCTGGCATTTTAATGCGCAACACACTCATCCTGATCGGACAGATCAAGACAAACAAGGAGGAGGGTCTCGATGACTTCCATGCCGTAGTGGAAGCTACTGTTCAGCGGTCACGACCGGTCGTTCTGACAGCATTGGCCGCGGTGCTTGCATTCATCCCCCTAACGTTTTCGGTCTTTTGGGGATCTCTAGCCTTCACCCTTATCGGAGGAACCGCGGTCGGCACTGTACTTACGCTCGTTTTTCTCCCCGCGCTTTACACGATCTCGTTCCGCGTCAAGCCAACGGTTCGAGAACAGGAGCCGGAGGCGCAGCCTGCCTAGTCAGTGGGCGCCACTCGCCGGTCCACGAATTCACCTGTCAAACGTCGAGCACCTGCGGAGAAGCGTGTTCAAAAGGAGCCTGTCATGCTTGATCGATACGATGCCATTGCCAGAGGTCGATTGCCTCTTTCTTCAAATGGGCGAAGGCTCATCTTCAACCGCTGGGCCAGGTATTCTGGCCGCCCGGCTGGAAGCCACCGATCTGGTCCTTACCGCGTCAAACCCGCGTGGCCCGGCGGGAGAGTCTCATCTTGACTCAGGACCCACACTCATTTCGATAAGCCGAATTTAAGGTTACTGATCCCCTATGTTCAAGCATCCCTCCCCAGGCTAGCTGGACAGTGGATTGAACTGGAAGCATAGCGCGAAAGTCTTTTCCAGATGTTCGATGAAAATGCGTACCTTAGCAGACATCCGGCGGCTGGCGGGCCGCACGGCAAGAATCGGCGCTGTTCGTTCAAACGGAGTGAGTAGACGTACAACCGTACCTTCTCTCAGTTCTGCAGCGAAGAGCCACGCTGGTGCCTGGGCAATACCTATATGTTCGAGGACACCCATTCGCATCTGTTCGACATCGTTGGTTCGAAAGACTCCTGTGGGGATAACACGCTTCGCGTCTTGCCCAGTCCCAAAACGCCACGGCTGTACGGAATCTCCCCCGACAAAAACTACGGACGGAAAGTTGTGGAGATCTTCTGGCGATCGCGGGACGCCATGTCGTGAGAGGTACTGAGGAGTGGCGACGAGAACTATTATCGTCTGCCCTAGTCTTCGCGCAACGAGAGTGGAGTCCGGGAGATCACCGGAGTGGATCGCCAGGTCGAAACCATCTGCAATGATCGTTGTAGGGCTTTCCGATGCGGCCATCTCGATTGCCATATCAGGATAGGCAGCGAAAAAAGCAGGCAGTTTTGACACCATATGCAGGCGGGCAAACGTGGGAGGAACGGTTACACGGAGGAGGCCTTTCGGCGCCGTTTGGCCTCGTCCAATTCGTGAACTCGCGTTTTCAAAGTCGTCGAGTATGCGCAACGCAGACTCGTAAAAGTCGCGACCTGGCTCAGTGAGTGCAATGGAACGAGAGGTCCGGTGAATCAGCTCGGTGCCGAGCTCATCTTCAAGGGCGGAAATCTGTTTGCTGACGGCGGGCTGCCCAATTCCACGTTCCTTCGCAACAGCGGAGAAGCTCCCTTTTTCAATTACACGAACGAACACCTGCATCGCATCCAATCTGTCCATATAGCCCTCTATTCCCCTAACGGAATGGATTGTACTTGCTGGAGAAGGATTCACACTTTGACGGCGGACTGTTCATACCTCCATTCGGGGGCTCCTCTCGCAATCCTTTTGACCCTATTCGTGCAGCTTTCGATCATTCCCATTGGGAATGATATGTATTCCCCAAAGTACTAAATCTACTTGCGGGAAGGGCACATCAGATAAGCGTCAGACGATTCGAGCAAAATGACAGTTAAGTGAATCTGGGGAAAGAGATCATGTCTAAGTTAGCAAAGAAAGTGGCACTCGTAACTGGCGGTTCCCGGGGCATTGGCGCAGCGATTGCAAAGCGTCTGGCCGATGACGGTGCAAGCGTAGCCATCACGTACGCTAAGGACGCGAGCGCCGCCTCGGCCGTAGTCAAAGCGATTGAACTCGTCGGCGGAAAAGCCATTGCGATCCAGGCGGACGTTGCCAACGTCGAATCAGTCAAGCATGCGGTCGAAAAGACCATCGCGACCTTCGGCCGGCTGGATGTGCTTGTGAACAATGCCGGCACGGCCATTCCGAAACCTTTCGAGGAGACGACGCAGGAGGAGATGGATCGTGTGATCGCCATCAACGTCCGCGGCGTATTCGCCACCACGCAGGCGGCGCTGAAGCACATGAAAGATGGCGGTCGCATCATCATGATCGGTTCGGCGGTGGGCGAGCGTGCCGTTGCGCCCGGGCTTGTGCCCTACGCTGCCACAAAGGGAGCCGTCAAGATGTTCACTCAGGCATTATCCAGGGAGGTCGGGAGCCGGGGCATCACGGTCAACAACGTTCAGCCGGGTCCGATCGATACGGATTTGAATCCCGCCTCGGGTGATTGGGCGGTACCGCAGAAGGCCGCCACAGCGCTCGACCGCTATGGGCACGTTGAGGAGATCGCCGCAATGGTGGCGTTCGTCGCCGGTCCTGAATCCTCGTACATCACCGGAGCGAATCTGACCGTAGATGGCGGAATGAACGCCTGAAACAGCGCGCACGCCCGGCCATGGGTCTGAAGAAAGATGTATCCGTTATCTGAAAGGGCAAGAGAGAGGACAATGACTACACTCCAAAATAAAACGGCGCTTGTGACGGGCGCATCAAGAGGAATTGGCCGCGCGACCGCAGCGGCGCTTGCTGAGGCCGGAGCGCATGTCCTGGTTCACTATGGCCGCTCCACACAGGAAGCGGAATCTCTGGTCGCCGAGATCCAAACGAAAGGCGGGCACGCGGATGCAATCTCGGCGGACCTGGGAACTCCGGACGGCGCTTCGTTGCTCGCCAAACAGGTGCGTACCATCGTCGGCGATCGATTGGATGTGCTTGTGCTCAACGCCGGAATCAGCAAGTCGGCCCGCATCGCGGATTACACAATAGAGGATTTTGACAGCCTCTTTGCGACAAACGTCCGAGGCCCGTTCTTCCTAGTGCAGCAACTCCTGCCCGTTCTAGGTGAGGGTTCAAGCATCGTTGTTATCTCTTCTGCTGTAGCCCGTACCGTGGTGGGCAAGCCCGGGTTGGAAAACCCTTCAGTTCTTGCCTACGCCTCTACCAAAGGAGCACTTGAGACTCTGGTCAAGAACTGGGCCGCCATTCTCGGGCCGAGCGGCATACGCGTAAACGCTGTCGCACCAGGCATCATCGACACGGATATGTCGAATTTCACGAAGACAGAAGCGGGACGCGAGGCCGCTCTGGGAATGCAGGCGCTGAAGCGAATCGGCAAGCCCGAGGATATTGCCGACGTAGTCGCTTTTGTGGCGTCCGATGCGGCGCGCTGGATCACGGGTGCCAGTATTCCCGTCGATGGCGGTTCGAAGCTTTAACTGACAACGTGAGGAACGCAATGAATAACACATCGAGCAAAGGTAAAGAGATCAAAATTCCTGGCCCTGATCATCCCATCACAATTTCACCCGCTGAGGGCAAGGTCCGTGTAACGGTCGCTGGAAGGATAATCGCTGAATCGACGCGAGCACTTCGGCTGGAAGAGAAAGGATACCCACCTGTTTACTACCTGCCACGCAACGATGCGGAAATGTCCTTTCTTGTTCGGACCACGCATTACACCTATTGTCCGTACAAGGGCGATTGCACGTACTACAGCCTTCCCATCGGCGGAGCGAAATCGGAATATGCCGTTTGGACATACGAGAGTCCGCATGACGCAGTCGCCAGCATTAGAGAATACCTGGCATTTTATCCCTCACGGGTCGATGCAATCGAAGTGGTGTCCTGAGCGTATTGCTCAACAGGTCGTCACAGCGGGGTAGAAGCCCTGGACAGGAGGGGGGATCAATGGAGCTAGCGCATTGCTGGACACCGTGTGCTCCGTCATCGCAGCTTCCTTTCCCTGGTTGCTGCTCGCTCGGCTGATTGCTTAAACGCATTGAGCGTCTCGTCCCAGAATCCGTCGAGCCAGTCACGCAATGCCTCGATACCACGTGTATCGACACCATACAAGCGTCGCGCACCTTCGACGTGCACCACGATCAATCCCGCGGCCCTCAGCACTTTCAAATGCTGGGAAACCGCTGGACGGCTTACATCCATGCCTTCGGCAATCTCTCGCACGGAGCGGTTGCCCTTGCGCAATCGCTTGAACACAATCCGGCGTGTAGGGTCTCCGAGTGCGTCCAGGGCTCGCTCAGCTTGAGTCATCGCCGTCCAGTTTGGGGACCAACCAGCAGCTGGTCAGGCGTCGCTGGAAAGCTCCATTATAAAGTGGTTTTGCATCGCTCACCTTATTCAGCAAGCCCCGGATACCCAAGTCCTTTGCGAATGTACGCTAGTTGTCCAACGTGATAGGCGTCATGAAGGGCGAAAAATGCCAGTTCGTCGGCGACAGACTTGGTGCCAGGAAGTTGCATGCTAGCGGGCACAGCCAGATCTTGATCCTTCAGCGACGATAATTTGGTATGCAGGCGCGAACTGACGTCGCGCATAACACGTTCAATGTCATCTCGCGAAGGATACTGACGAACATCACCAATCGTGGCACCCCGGTCGAACATGTGGCCCCAGCCAGTGTCAACCTGTTCGCTCAACAACTGGAGCACCATTGCTCTAGTCTGCACCACGTGACCCGCCACCCAGAGCATGGCGTTGTTCCGGTCGGTGAGTGCGTGCCAAAGTTGCTCATGGGTCAAGCCATTCAAGGCACCCAGCACGAAGTCGTCGTTGAAGGAGAAAATCATCGCGATGGGTGCACCTACGGCGCTCGTCGTTGCGGTTGTCATGGAACCTCCTTTATCCCTTTTTCACTATTCATCCATACAGACCCAATTGTGGTAAGTAGCCACTAACGGTAAGTATAAACTTACCGCTAGTGGGACGCCTGTGGAATATTGGGGCACTCTCGTGGAAAAGGAGGTCGCTAATGGCACAGGTGGTCGCAAAATTCGCCCCTCGCTCAGTCGACAATCATTCATTCGGCATTCCTGATTTTGAACCTCTGCTCAACAGCCATCAGGCCGCACAGCTCTTAGACATTCATCACAAGACCCTACAGAAGTTGGCTAGACGTGGCGAGATTCACGGCTCCCATGTTGGAAAAATGTGCGTTTCCGTGCATCTGACCTGAACGAATAGCTCGACCGACAGCAACGGGCCAGTTGAGCATCGATCCCTAATGACTCCCGCCCTCGATCCTTTTCGTGACCGAATTTTCTGGCGCCAAAGGATTCGCACACACAAATCGTCTCGCAGGCTCCCGTCTGGAACGCCGCGGGCGCTCTCTCGACCTCTGCCCCTCGTCGCGGTAGGCTGAAAGCAGCCATCCGTGGCGCCTTCACGAGGAGTACTCATGTCAAGGCGGACACGGTATCAACAAGGAAGCGTGCAGCGCGAGAAGCGGCTCACCGGATCGGATGTTTGGATTTACCGATGGTACGAGATCGGAACTGACGGAACGAGCAAGTATCGCAAGGCTATCGTCGGTACGGTCGCAACTCTTGCCAACGAAACTTCGGCCCTTAAAGCAGCTCAAGCGTTGCGCATAGACGCCAACCAACAAGCCCCGCACGCAGAAAGCGGACCGAGAAGTGTTGCCGAACTGATTGCCCATTACCGGCTCAAAGAGTTGGCCGGTGAAAGCAAGGGACGCAAAGCATTCTCCACGCGAGCCGCATACGAATGCTACCTAAATCGCTGGATTCTCCCCCGTTGGGGGGGATCTCAGGAGCGATCAGGTCAAGTCAGTCGCAGTTGAAGAATGGCTGGACAGCATCAAGCGGGCGAAGGGGACGAGAGCCAAGATCCGAAACATCATGAGCGCAATCTTCCATCACGCGATGAGGTACGAGTGGGTTGACCGCAACCCAATCAGGCTCGTCCGTCAAAGTGCGAAGCGGGAGAAGGTGCCTGAGGTACTCGAGCTTTCCGAACTCCAACTCCTCCTCAGCAAGTTGTTCGTCCGGGAGCGGACTTTGGCTCTTCTCGATGCCGCAACTGGACTTCGGGTCAGCGAACTGCTTGCTCTTCGCTGGAGTGATGTCGATTTTGAGAATCTGGAGCTCGACGTCACGCGATCGATCTGGCATCAAGTAGTCGGCAACTGCAAGACGGAAGCCTCGGCCAAGCCCGTCCCCATGGACAGCTATATGGCGGAGGATCTCCTTCGGTGGCGACGCCAGAGTGACTACGCATCAGATGACGATTACGTCTTCGCTAGCGAGACCATGAAGGGCAAGCAGCCCTATTGGCCTGACAACTTGAAGAAGCGCCATATCCGGCCAGTTGCAAAGGCAAATGGCATTAACAAGAACATCGGGTGGCATACATTCCGGCATTCCTTCGGCACATTGTTGAAGGCGAACGGAGAGGATGTCAAAACCGTCCAGGAGCTCTTACGACATGCTAATAGCAGGATCACACTTGATGTGTACACACAAGCAGTGAACTCAAACAAGCGGGCCGCACAGAGCAAGGTTGTGAAGATGGTGGTTCCAGATCTGGGTGAAATGAAGGATGAAAAGCATGCTCAAAATGGGCGGTAGAGTTCTTATTGCACCCATATCGAACCCAGATTTCGTTGTCACTTTAGGTCCATACGTCCCATAAGTCATTTGGAATGTGTGGCGGGGACGACGGGGCTCGAACCCGCGACCTCTGCCGTGACAGCCTACCAACATTAATGCAATGAATAACTTAGAAGCCAGCGTCGACTGCCTAAGAACGCCTAAGTTATTGTAAACACGTCATTGCCAAACAATGTTGTGGGTTGGATTGTGGATCGGAAATTTGGGGGTGTAGCCGACATCGACCTCAGCCTTTTTCTGCTTTTATCGGGCAGCAGTCGACTGCTGGTCCTCTCCGTTGCTAGTCATGCCCCCGGTACGGCCGGGCTGGTGAAGCATCTTAAATCACCCGTTGCCGCGAAAGCAGACCTACTCGTTGTTCCCGATCTCGAATCAGGAACATGCTTGCGAAGCAACTGGGGTATCTTGGGGCAGCGCGTTTGGCAGTCCTCGGCCTTAGCGCCAAGGCGCCGATCTTGTTGACGAGTCGTGGCCGGCTCGGCGAGTCAAAAGTCGCTCCTTGCGTGGTAGCCTCTCTTTTTGCCTTGCTGATGTCCGCTCTCGCTTTTGTCCAAGGAGAATGATGTCGTGAGGTTTCTAACCACTGCGCTCGATTATGACGGGACGATCGCTCGGAATGATCAACTAGACAGCCGCGTACGCGAAGCCATTGCCGAGCTTCGCGCGCAAAATATCGTGGTGTTGATTGTGACAGGGCGTATCTTGGAAGACTTGCGCAGCGTGGCGGGCGATTTGCATTTTGTGGATGGGGTTGTCGCCGAAAATGGCGCAGTCCTCGAGTTTACCGATAGCGGTTATTCAAGAGTCATGGGGCCGCCACCTCCCGCGAATCTTCTGGAAGCGCTGGGGCGTGAGGGTATTTCGTTCAAAGCCGGCCGGTCCATTGTCGAGGCCAATGCGGCTGAGGCTCCGCGACTGCTTGCCATTCTCGAACGACTTGAGCTGCCTCTTGCGCTTGTTTTCAACAGGGGACGAGTCATGGTGCTACCTCAGGCGATCAGCAAAGCAACGGGTCTACGCGAGGCGCTGAAAATTCTCCGCTTGTCGCCACACAATACAGTCGCGATCGGCGACGCGGAAAATGATCATGAGCTTCTGCAGTCCTGCGAGGCGGGAGTCGCCGTAGCATGGGGTAGCGAGACTTTAAAAGCGTCCGCCTACTATGTACTTTCAGGCGATGGGCCGGCAGCAGTCGCCGATTACATGCGCGAGCTCGCGAAGAGCCGCCGGATTTCAGTTCCCCCGAAGTCGCGACGCGGCCTCCTGCTCGGATATACCGATTCGGGACAGCCCATGACGTTGGCAGTTCGTGGTCGAACCGTACTCGTATCCGGCGACACCAAGTCGGGCAAGTCCTGGGTTGCGGGCCTGCTTTGCGAGCAGTTGATTCTCTATGGATACTCTCTTTTGATCATCGATCCCGAAGGAGACTATACCTCGCTCGAGGCGCTACCAGGAGTGATGGTCTTCGGCGGACCCGATCCGCTGCCGCTTCCTCGGGATTTGCTCCGGGCGTTACGCCATGCCGACGTCAGCGTTATCATCGACTTATCGCGGACACCCCATGATCAAAAGCTGGAATATGTGCGCAATCTGCTGCCAGGGATCGCGACACTCAGGCGCCGCACAGGCCTACCGCACCGTATCGTTGTCGATGAAGCGCATTACTTCCTTCATGACCAGGATGTTCAGGAAATGCTGGACCTCGAATTGGGCGGCTATACTCTCGTGACCTACCGAGCCTCCTACCTTCATTCGAGTGTATTGGCAACTGCGGAGGCGATCATTGTAACGCGGGAGTCGAACCCTCAAGAAGTCGCTTCGCTGTGGGGACTTTGCCAGCCCTGTCAAGGGAGTGAAAGCGGGTGGGCTCAGCTATTTGGAAGCTTGGCCATCGGAGAGGCAGTCGCGCTGCCTCTTACGGCCGAAGCAGAAGGGGCGGCGCGACGCATCCGTCTGGCTCCCCGGTTCACACCGCATGCCCGTCACGTGGCGAAATACATTGATATTCCGGTTCCCGAATCCGCCCAGTTTGTGTTCTGGTTGAATGGATCGCTTTCTCAAGAGAGAGCCCGAACCCTTCGCCAATTTGTCTCGATTATCGAGCAGTACCCGGCCACTGCGTTCAACAGTCATCTGCGCGGCGGTGATTTCTCGAAATGGATCACCAACGTTTTTGGCGATCATCCCTTAGCTCGCACCGTGCAGCATCTCGAGAAAGAATATTGCGCAGGTGGAAAGCCCGATGTTATTCCGAGCCTGGCGGAGGCCATCCGTTCACGCTACGACTTTGTAGATCCATTGGGAGCGTTGCACCAGTAAAGAGGCGGCAAGACTACCCTTCCATTAGTTTCCGGTTGGCATTGTTGCTGTTTTTCCAGTTAGGCCCTCGAGCGCCGCGCGGCTCATCTCTTGGAACAAGGTTATGACCTCGTGCGGACCCAAGCACAGGTCGAGGCATACGTAGAGGCGCTCGTGCGACAATTTCTTGCGGAGTGGCAAGCGTCAGGGGGGACAACTGGCAACCTATTCGATCTAATGTTCAATTCGCCCATCTTACAAAACGTTCCATGGGCCGCCCGAGTATTCATCGTCTCCGCTGCGTTTGGCAACTTGGCTTGGCCCACTTCGGCGGTTTAATCTGGCCCACCCTTGGGACGTTAATGGTTGAGAGGATGTTCCGTTCTGCTGGAGCGTAGCCCGGAGGGCGAAGCGGAAGTAGAACGGAGCGGAGCCTCCGGGGTTACAGTTTGGGTTTCTTCCGCAGCGTTCTACGGAAGCGGTACGACTCCGAACCTGTTTCGATGATGTGTGCCTGATTGCGGACAGCGTAGTGCTGGACCAGGTCACGAAAATCATCTTCCGGCGTGAGCGCCCGGTCTATAACAATGCCTCGGGCAACTTTTTCTCATCAAACGCTGGTAATAATTCGTTTCCGTCTTCACACAGCATGCTGGCCTGGAGTATAGCCGGCGTAACAGCAGGAGAGTACCCGTCGAAGTGGGTGCAGCTGGGCGCATATTCTCTAGCGACGAGCGTAAGTCTGATGCGCGTACTGGGACAGGAGCATTTCCCGACAGACGTCCTGGTAGGAGGGGCTGCCGGATGGCTCATTGGACATTACGTCTTCAAGAAGCATTCATTGCGTTCCTTAACGAAGAAGGCTCCAGGGAAGTACTGACACCTCTATTGTCCCGGACGATCGAGCCGCCACAACCAATGCCCGATCAGTGTTTACTGAACGATCGGTACCGCATTTGCGATCTGGAGGTCAACCAACAAGTTCAACCGGTTGTCTACCTGGAGGAACTTCGCGGCCTGCTTGGCTCCGATTGCCTTTTTAAATTTAGGATAGTACTCCGCTCGAAGGGCGGTTCTGGACTTGTCAAACTTCAACATACGATCCACCAATCCATCAGCCTGAGCATCATCCATGGTGTCGTATTGGCTGGCGTAATCCTTGATTGCGCTCACGCGTTGATCTCCGATGGCTTGTTCTTTGTTGGCGTACTCTCTGTAGAGCGGCCAGAAATTCTTCGCATCCGCGTCGCTAAGCTGCATGGTATGCGCCACGACATCGGTCCTTTGCGCCTGCACATCCGATCGCAATAAAGCAATGTCAGTATCAGTTCCGGTTTGCGCGGAAGGTGCGGTTTGCGCTACCGCGCCCGAGATTCCCCACAAAACACTCAAGATCATTACCAGACGGATTGAATTCACAGGTTTTATCCTCTTTCGGGGTTCCATAATGCTGCCATCGTGACACGCGAGCGAGAATGTGTCACCTGGGAGTTTTACTAGTATTTGTACTACTGACTACGGGTTTCCTCAGCTCGGGGCGAAACGGATAACCGGCAGAAGGTAGGTCGGCCGCAGCGGAACGTCCAGATCCGCGGCGCCATTCACTTCAAATTCTCAAACCCGGGGCGGTTGGCGCAGATGATTGCAGAGAAGTCTGGATATTCATTCGCGCTCTTCGCGATCGCATTAATGTGTGCAGCGCTCTTCAAATCCCTAAACGATAGACCGTCTGTGACAAGACGGTTGCGGTCGTTCCACGGCTGAGGCTTGGCGACTTCTGAGGAAATCTGCCGGTCAAGAGTGGTGGTGCAGTTGCGCGTGAGAGCGTTGTACCACTCAGGGATGATCTTTCAACTGGTTGAGATAGTGGGCGTAGTGAGAAAAATGGCACGTGCCGGCTCAGGCCCCATGCTCGCGCGATAGAGAAAAACCTCCTCGTCGTTTCTGAAGTTGGTACGGAGACGGATTACATCGCGTTCTTGCGGGGCAAACAGCCCTACTGGCCGCACAATCTCATGAAACGATACGTACGGCCGGCTGCACAGAGGCTCGGCATTAACAAGAACATCGGGTGGCATACATTCCGGCATTCCTTCGGCACATTGTTGAAGGCGAACGGAGAGGATGTCAAAACCGTCCAGGAGCTCTTACGGCATGCTAATAGCAGGATCACACTTGATGTGTACACACAAGCAGTGAACTCAAACAAGCGGGCCGCACAGAGCAAGGTTGTGAAGATGATGGTTCCAGATCTGGGTGAAATGGAGGATGAAAAGCATGCTCAAAATGGGCGGTAGAGTTCTTATTGCACCCATATCGAACCCAGATTTCGTTGTCACTTTAGGTCCATACGTCCCATAAGTCTTTTGGAATGTATGGCGGGGACGACGGGGCTCGAACCCGCGACCTCTGCCGTGACAGATCCACGTTCGCGGGTAACTGATTGAAACCAGAAGGCACGGATGGCCAATTTCGGAGCCCTGGGAACCCTGAGGAACGCTTATCGAACCCTTATCAAACCCTCGACCTCTGCCCTAGTGCGATGAGTAGCAGTGAGCAGCCCATCGATAGTACCGCTCTCTTCAAACGAACGGTCAAGTCTTCGCATGTGAAGCTTTATCGACTATGCAAGCGGATTGGTGGGGAAAAACCAACCCCCCAAGTCCGCACGCGTCTTGAGAACTTCCCGCCCACTCACGAAATCCACGCGGCACGTATGCGAAAGTCAGAACGACCGTTCCGAACTGGCAAATTTCTCTCCACATCCCACTTCTGAAGATTGCATATTTGTGAAAGCTGTTATACATTGATGAATTCTTGAAAGAGGCATCGATGTCCGGGTCACAACCCATTCACGAAATCCGTTTCCTCTACGATCTGAAATCGTCTGCGCGCGATGGAACCCAGCTTTCAACTGACGTCTTTCTCCCGAAAAGCGGCGGCCCATTTCCGGTGATCTTTCTGCGCACTCCATACGACAGCCTGCGCGACGCCCACATCGACTGGGCGGTATGGTGGGCGAAGCGTGGGTATGCCTGTGCCATTCAGGAGGACCGAGGCCGTTTCAAGTCAGACGGAGTGTTTTATGCCTATCACGACGACGGGAAGGATGGTCATGACGGCATCGAGTGGATCGCCAACCAACCATGGTGCAACGGCAAGATCGGGATGAGCGGTCGTTCCTACGGAGGCATTGTGCAATGGCAGGCCGCGCCATATCGTAGCCCGCACCTCACCTGTATGGCACCGCAAGTTATCATGAGCGACTACTTCAGCGACTACCACTTTATTGGTGGGGCTGTACAGTGGGCACTGACAGTGATGGCGGCCATCACATTTACTACGACAGTGCATCTGACGCAACGCGGTTGTACCCACATTTTCGGCAACAACAATTTCTTGCGGCAGCTGCCATTGATCCACGCTGATGTTGCGGCCATCGGCCAAGAAATTCCTTTCTTTCGCGACTGGCTCCGTCATCCCACATACGATGATTACTGGCGCGCCGTCAATGTCGCCGAGCGTCTGGAGGAAATCGATGTCCCAATCTGCCAGCAGGCTGCTTGGTATGATCCGTACGTCAGGTCGATGTTCGGTATGTATAACGGCATGCGAACTCGTGGATACTCGGAGCGCGCCCGTAAGAACCAGAAGATTTACGTCGTTCCCTGGACCCATCACATCCCGGAGGGCTCGAAATTGGGTGACCTCGACTTCGGACCGCAAGGGTATGTTGATCTAAATCAGGAAGACTTACGTTGGTTCGATTTTTGGCTGAAGGGCATCGACACAGGCATCATGGATGAGCCGCCCATCAAGATTTTCGTGATGGGAGCAAACAAATGGCGCTTCGAAAATGAATGGCCATTGGCGCGAACTGTGTTTACTCCTTATTATCTGCACAGCCAGGGCCGCTCCAATTCAATGCACGGGAATGGCACGCTCACACCTGACCTCCCAGGGGACGAGCCACCGGACCACTTTTACTATGATCCGGACAACCCGGTGCCGACGCTCGGCGGAAATAACTCGACCTGGACCATGATGAAGTTCGCCGCAGAACCGGTCTATCCCGGTCCCATTGATCAGCGTCCGATCGAGCGGCGCGACGATGTGCTCGTTTACACAAGTCCCCAGCTGGACGGGGATTTGGAAATAACCGGGCCACTGGACATGGTTCTCTACGCCTCCTCGTCGGCGCTCGATACCGACTTCACCGCCAAATTGGTGGATGTGTACCCAGATGGACGTGCCATTCACATCGCGGAGGGCATTCTTCGGGCCAGATATCGCAAGAGCCTAGAGCACATCGAGCTTCTGGAGCCTGGTGAAGTCGACGAGTTTCGGATCGCCCTAGCCCCTACGAGCAATGTTTTTATGAAAGGACACCGCTTGCGGGTGGAGATCTCGAGTTCGAACTTCCCTCGATTTGACCGTAACCTGAATACAGGCGGAGACATCGCCACCGGTACTACTTGGCAGATTGCCCACCAGACAGTGATCCATAATAGCCGCTATCCGTCTCATATTCTCCTTCCAGTGATCCCGGATGAGGGGTGTCGCTAACTAGGTCCTGAGACACGCTGGATAAAAAGCCGAATGGTGTTCAAAGTGAGGAACTAATGTTGAAAGACTGATTCCGCATGAGGATTAGTTGTGTAACGATGAGGGCGATCCAGTAGGTATTTTCCGGCTGGAAATGGACGATAAAGATTTACTACCTTTCTATGCGAAACACTTCTTCGACAGAATCGCCACGAACACCATACATGCGGTCGTGAAGGTTCACGGTCGCATCCCCATAGTGCACCGCAAGCTCGATCCGATCGCCGATTTCCACTTCCAAACACGGATCGAGAATGTCTATTATTCCGTGCTCGGCGTCGAGTTTTCGCAGCCGAGCGCCGGGTAGTCCTTTTAGCGTGGGCATTCCTCGATCGGAGCTCAGCGTTTTTATCCCCGCATCCACTACAAATCGATGGCCTTTTGTTACGCTAATGACGGTCGAAAGTACGCTGAGGACAGGATCGAAATCCGGACAGATCCTATGATAATCCGCGTCCATTACAATATAAGACCCGGCCTGAACCTCAGTGATGCCTGGGTATTGGCCGACGATGGAGTAACTTCCCGTCCCACCAGCAGTCACCATCCCGACTGTAATTCCGTTTTCTTCAATCAGACGTCGACACGCAACGAGTTTTGCCATAGCCGACTCACAGCCTGCCACAGAAGAGATCCGCCCTTCGTATCCCATTAGACCGCGAAAAACGAGGCCGTTTCGTATGGCTTGCTGGGCAAGCCATAAAGCTTCTTGTCCGGTGCGGACACCGGTGCGGCCTAGGCCGACGTCAATGTCCACTACCACGTTTAGTGGAACGCCATGTTTCGCGAGCGCTTGGACGGTCTGGATATTATCGATCGCGAGGATAACATCGGCCTGACGCGCCAGATTGATAAACTGGCGGATTTTCGCTTCGCCCGCGATCTCGTTGGCCATTAGTATGCTCTGGATACCATAATCCACGAGCACCTGTGCTTCTCGAAGTGTCGCACAAGTGATTCCTACGGCGCCCGCTCTCAACTGGCGCTCCGCCAGAGCGATACATTTGTGATTTTTGAAGTGGGGTCTCAGCTGGATCGTTTTGTTCGCAAAGAACGCAGCCATGCGTTCGAGGTTGACCTCCATCACTCCCATGTCCAACAAAAGCGCTGGCGTGTGCAAATCTGCTCTTGATCCTGCCATAGAGTGTTGGAAAGTACCTCCATCGACGCTGCTAAATCACGGCGCTGTATATGCGGTAATCAGTTGACGGACTGCATTGATTAAGTTTTGTTGGCTCGGAATCACTTGCTTTTCCAAACTGGCGCTGTAAGGCATGGGAACGTTCTGCCCACAGACGCGTACTATCGGCCCGTCGAGGACGTCGAAGGCCCGTTCCATCACTTGCATAGCAATCTCGCCTGCCCACCCGCCTCGCTCAGTTGCTTCGTGACAAATAACCAACCGGTTCGTTTTGGTGACGGACTCGACGATCGTATCGATGTCCAGGGGCACTAGTGTTCTCGGGTCGATGACTTCGAGATCTATGTCTTCCGTAGCCAACTTGTCGGCAGCAGAAAGAGCCATGTTCAACATGGCCTGCATCGCAACGACCGTACAATCTCTACCGCTGCGCCGGATACTGGCCACCCCGAACGGAATCGTGTAGTCACTCTCCGGCACTATCCCTTTCGTGAAATAAAGGAGCTTGTGTTCGAGAAAAACCACCGGGTTATTGTCGCGTATCGCGGTCTTCAACAGGCCCTTTGCATCATAGGGTGTACTCGGCAAGACGAGTTTGATACCGGGCACATGCATGATCCAACTCTCTAGTGATTGCGAGTGCTGTGCTGCCTTGCCTCCGCCGGCTCCCACATTCGATCTCAGTACCATCGGTACTTGTGCCTGACCGCCGAACATGTATCTCAGTTTGGCTGCTTGGTTGACAAGGGGTTCCATCGCAAGCGGAAGGAAATCACAATACATTAGTTCCACGATAGGCCGCATACCCGTGGCCGCAGCGCCTACCGCAACAGCAACAATACCCTCCTCGGAAATAGGTGTGTCGCGCACCCTTTGAGACCCGAACTCCTGGACTAGCCCCTTTGTGACGCCAAATACACCACCGCCATCGCCCCAAACACCGATCTCCTCACCTAAAAGGAACATATTAGGGTCCCGTGTCATCTCTTCTCGCAGGGCCTCATTCAACGCTGCTGAATATGTAATCAAACGCTCGTTAGGCATAAAGGTCCTCCGTCACCGCCGATGGATCTGGCAGCGGACTAGACTTAGCAAATTCCACGGCTTCATTGACAAGGGACTCTGCTTGTCGAGCAAACTCGTTCGCTTCGTCATCCGTGATGAGACCTGCCTTGATCAAGCGGCCCCTCCAACTCGCGATCGGATCTTTAGCTTGCCAGAGGGCTAGCTCCTCCTTCGAGCGATACTTCAATCCATCGCCGCCAAAATGCCCGTCGAAACGAAAGCAGCTCGCCTCTATAAAGGACGGTCCCGCGGCACTTCGAGCGCGTTCGACGGCGGTAGATACTGCGTCAAAAACGGCCAACACATCCATCCCGTCAACCGTTGATCCCGGTATACCTAATCCTTCTATTCGCCGCGGAAGGTCCATTGTGGAAGTCACGTACTGAGGCCGGGTCGACATCGAGAATTGGTTGTTTTCACAAAGCAGCACCAGAGGGAGCTTCCAAAGGGCTGCCATGTTTCCGCACTCAAGGAGAATGCCCTGGTTGATTGCTCCTTCTCCGAAGAAGCAAAGTGCAACCCTCTCATTGTGAGAAATGGCAGCTGACAGAGCGGCTCCCGTTGCAATGCCAATTCCGCCACCGACAATCCCATTCGCTCCCAACATGCCGATTGAGAAGTCAGCAATATGCATGCTGCCGCCCTTGCCATGGCAGCAGCCATTCGCGCGGCCAAGTAATTCGGCCATCATCTTACGGACGTCTGCTCCTTTGGCAATCGTATGGCCGTGTCCACGGTGGGTACTCGTGATGTAGTCAGAGATCTGCAAAGCGACGCAAGCGCCTACGGCAACGGCCTCCTGTCCGACGGAGGAGTGGCTGGAGCCCTGGATAAGCATCTGCTGACCCAGAACAGGTAATTTAGAATCGAACGCTCGAATCAACATCATGCGGCGTAACATTTCAACGAGCAATTTCTGATCGTAAGCTTGGAGCAGCTCGGCGTGATTTTGCGTTTCAATCGGTACAGGATCCGCTCTCGTTTCCATAGACACATCTCCTATGCGCCTTTTCCGCCGCATCTTTCCGCGGACTTCGTACCAGGCCCCAATATAGTCGATGATCGATCGACACGCACAGCGCCAGTGGAGGTCAAAACGTTGGTACTACCGCAGGGCGGACTACGGCTCGCCCCAAGTCGAGCCCCTGAAAGAGCCGCAGCTATCGACTTTGAGGTCCGCCGCCAGGGGAGAGCCCGGAAATGATTCCCCGGAGAAATCTTGTCAGCTGCACAGTGCTCCACTCAGCCAAATGGGTCACCACCACAACGATTGCACCAAAGGCTATCCAGCAAGACGCTACTCCGGAGACTGCCAGCTCACGGACGTGTGGCCGATACCCTGGGCACAATGGGACCTGCACATGCCGGACGTCGCGTCATACTTATGACAACCGTTAGTTCTTGTTCGTTTCGCTTGGTAAATGATCGAAATCGACAGCCGCGGTATTTCCACCGCAAATGAGAACACCCACGCGCTCCTCTGAATGAGGCACATATCGACCCGAGATGAGTGCCGCAAATGCCGCTGCGCCTCCCGGCTCGGCGACCAACCGCATCCCTTTCCAAAGCAATCGCTGGGCTTCTCTTATAGCCTCGTCTGTTACCAACACGGTTCGCATAACATAGCGCTGAATGATAGGAAATGCTATTTCACCCAGCCGGCGCGGCGCCAGTGAGTCGGCAGCAATACCGCCAGCTTGCGCGTCAACCGGACTGCCAACCTCCAACGCGCGGGTGAGCGTCGGGGCTTCTTCGGGCTCGACACCTACAACGCCGACTCGCCCCTGATACCAGGCAGCAATCCCAGCAATTAATCCACCGCCCCCAACGGATACAAGAAGTGTGTCCAGCCTGCTCCTTTGTTGTTCGAACTCCAGGCCGACTGTGCCCTGACCCAGCAATGTCTCGGGCTGATCAAAAGCGTGTATGGGCATAGCCCCCGAATTGGAAACCCAAGATTCACTCGCAGCAAGAGCATCGTGATAGCACTCTCCGACAACCACGAGGTCCGCACCATACCCGCGGATTTGCCGAATTTTGGCCGGAGACGCGACCCTCGGGACGAAAATCTTCGCTCCGACACCGAGTTTCATCGCCGCAAACGCCACGGCAGCACCATGATTGCCACCCGAAGCCGCAACGACTCCACCCTCAGGAATCTTCCTGGTCAGCAAGTTCGTGAATGCACCGCGCGCCTTGAAGGACCTGCATGTTGAAGTGATTCCAGTTTCAGGCTCAATCTGGCTAGCCTCAAATTGAAATCTGTGCCATCAATGTCGATCACCGGCGTCCGGCGAATATAAGGGACGAGGAGGTCATACGTAGATCTGATCTGATCGGCCGAAATCATTTGACCTCCCGCTTCAAGGGCACAGAAGGCATTTGGCCCAAGTAGTTCCCTCCTTGACGCGGGGCCGGCGCCATTTTAACTTCGCACGTTTTCTCGAACATCGATGATGTATCATTAGTGGCTGGCTGTCAATCTCTTCAATTTTTTGCTTGAACAATTTGAGCGGATGCAGGATTGAACGGTCGCACGATTGGATGCTGCAGCGGGCCGGAATAGCTGATCAGAGGCGACCGCAACGCGCGGCTGTGAGGCAACAGGCGAGGAGGGTTTGCATGGCGGCTGATATTTGTTTTGAGACGAACTGGGTCGAAGCTCTGAAGAGCATTGATTCGGCTACTCTATCAAACGCCGTCGAATCATTTCGACTTCGACCTATGAATGAAGGATTCGCGCCCTTTCAGATTCGCTGCCTCTTCCCAGAATTGGGTCAAATGGTGGGATACGCAGTAACAGCGCAGGCGGAAACGATGACTGAGGGCACCGTAGAACGGAGTCCCTCTTTGGCGCTATACGAAGCCGTGATGCAATCTCCGAAGCCGGCAGTCGTGGCCATACAAGAGATCGGCCCGCGGCCGGACTATGCCACCCACTGCGGTGAAGTTATGGCAACTATACTTAAGCGCCTAGGTGCGGTGGGGTTGGTCAGCGATTCTGCGGTACGGGATATTCCAGAAGTTAGAGCGATGCGTTTTCACTATTTTGGACGCGGAACGGTAGCCAGCCATGCGTACTTCCGGGTCGTGCGCGTCGGAGTACCGATCCATGTCCAGGGTCTCTCCATTCGCCCCCACGATATACTCCACGGCGACGAGAATGGGTTAATCGTTGTTCCTCGCGAAAAACTCAATGACCTGCCTGCAGAGGCCGAGGCGATACGAGTTAAGGAGCGGATGCTGATGGAGTTCGTGCGTGGGCCTGAGTTTACGTTCGAGGGATTGCGCAAACTCCTCCAAGCCAAATGAGTTGGCCGCGCTAGAGAGCGTGCGACTCCGGGAGTGACGAGTGTTGAAACATAGGATGTCGTGCGGTCAGACGAGACCAAACGCGACGGTGGGATTCTGCCTTGCGATCCTACTGCTGGGCGCCCCGCCCGGACACTGCGCTAAGAACTCGGACGTCCTCAAAAGCGCCGAAGTCGATGCAATGCTCGCTAATACGCAGCATTCTCTGAGTATTGTTGCGCAGCCGAATTACTCCGTGGCGTTGCAGGTGAACTCAGGGCCGTCGGGCTCCCCCAAAAAGGATCCGGTGGCCGATGAGATCTGGTCTGTCCGGCGTGGCACAGCCAAACTTTTACTGGGAGACCTCTCGCAGAGGAAGAGAGCGGCATCTTCTGACCAGCAATATAAGGTGGGAGCCGGGGATATCGTCAATATCCCGCGAAACAAAGCTTACCAAATTATTCCGGGTACAGCCCGCTTCGAATATGTCGTGATCCGGATTTTCCCGTCAGAACGTCATTTGCCGCGAATCGGAAGTGGGAGTGGGCCTGAGCCCCATCCCATGCCAACTGTGGCGCCGAAATCGGTCATTGATGCTAGGTTTGCGAGAGCCGATAAGAATGAAATCCTCTATTCGGCCGGTGCCGTGCTTATTAGCTACATCGTCGCTCCACCGAGCTGGCCGAAACCCTCCCTCCCGGAAGCTCACATGACCTGTGATGATTTCTATTTCATCCGTCTCGGGACCGCTCGAATCGCGATCGGTGGGACAATAGTCAATCCTAAAGAGCAGCCGGCAGGTGAAATCCACGGCACAAGCGCCATTGGCGCCCGCGAGTACGCGCTTGGCCCCGGAGACCTCGTGTCGATTCCCCGGCATACGATGCACGATCTAGCTCCGGAATCCGCCAGATTTGGTTATCTGCTGGTAAAAATCTGCGACTGACGGAGCTGCAATCCTGTCTGGGCGGTGTCACCGTACCCCGCCGACTCGATAGTGCGCCGGGCTCCGCGTCAAGCGCTTTCCTTTGGGAGCGGCTCCGATGATCTCATTTGTTTCAAACAACAAATGGAGAACAGCGAAATGATCTTACGGAATAAGACATGTCTCATCACGGGTGGTGGCACTGGAATCGGTCGGGCAGCTGCATTCCGTTTTGCTGAAGAAGGAGCGGCGGTTTGGATTGCGGGAGTCGATCTCGATTCCCTCAAGAAAACTGCTGACGAAATCGGGCGCAACTGCACTTGGAAGGCCTGCAATGTTACGCACGAAGAGCAGATTCAGCAGATCATCGAAGACGTGCCTCGACTGGATATTCTGGTCGCCAACGCGGCCGTTAGCTACCCGATCGATCTGCTCGAAGATCCGATTGCTCGCTGGCGTGAGATTGTCGAAGTCAATATGTGGGGCGCTGTGTTCACTTGCCGTGCCGGCGGCCGCAAGATGATCCGGCAAGGCTACGGAGGAAGAATCATCATCATCTCTTCCATATTAAGTGGCATCGCCGAGCCGGGCAACGCCCATTATGCCATGGCCAAAGCTGCGCTTAACCAGCTGGGCCGGCAGCTTTCCGTCGAATGGGCCAGATACGGAATTCTGGTGAATATGGTCGCAGCAGGATGCGTGCAGACGCCAATGAGCTATGCTGACGGAAAAAATGAATATGAGAGCGAATGGTTCAACCAATTCTTCATAAATCCTCAGCGTCCGCGCCTGCCGCTGATGCGACCCGCCAAACCAGAGGAGATTGCCGAAGCAATCCTATTTTTTGCGAACCCAAGGAACACCTACTGCACCGGGACCGTCCTGCCGGTAGATGGGGGACTCACGGTTAAGTTCTAAGATGGCGGGCTTTAGGAGCGGGAAAAATCGAAGAGCAAAAGCGAGCAATCGATGAGAAGGGGTAGCGTAGCAACTGTCATCATGCTGCTTTTCACCGTTATGAAATATACGGTGTGGGGCACTGAACCCGCGCGAAGATACTCGTTAAAAAACGTCTTTGGGCTCGCATTGTCAGTCGAGCCCAAAACCGGTCAGTACTTTGTCTCCTATGACGGAGACTCCTGGTTCGGCCCCGGAATCGTGAGCGTACTCGCGGATAAGCGCTGGTACAGGAACGCGCGAGTCTTTGGAACGGCCGTGGACAAGAAACTGGTGGTCGAGACCATGAAGACAGGCTCCCAAGCAGACGAACTTGGACATTATCAGTTCATCGACCTTGATTGGCGCCTTGAAGGCACTGATAAAGAGTTCATTACCAGCTTCCACCTCTATCAGGACCGCCCGTACTTGATCTTCGTGCAGAAATTCCCGCAGGGCTTCAAGAACTATGCAAGCGGGGATTGGACAGTTCCCTCGGTGGCTTTTCCGCAGTTCACTTCCCAAAATATGGGATCGCGGAAGGACCTCTATTTATGGTCCAGTGGCGGCATGCTTACGCATCGCCTCGCTTATGGCGATGCCTACACGATTCAGGGCACTGTGGACGTCCTGCTGCTTGCGGATCGAAGTTACAACTCTCTCGTCCTGTCCCCCTTCAGCCACTACCTCGTAGCCACGCAGCAGAGTGAGCCTTTGGCCGCGGAAGACCAACTGTCACGGGGCAGCATTCGCTGCGGCGTGGAGGGGCTGGTTGACTCAATTCCGCGTGGCTTCGAACAAAGCACGATCCTTGTTGCGGGCCGTGGCATCCACAACACGTTTGAGAAGTGGGGTAGGGCGTTGATGACAAAAGCGGGGAAGAAATTCCCGTCGAAATACCAGGACGACACGTTGAAGTACCCAGTCTACATGGACGACGCCGGTGCCTATTACTACGAGCACAATTTCAAGGAAGCCGGGTATAACTCCTATGAAGATATTATCTTGGGTGTGGAAAACGATGCCCGGAAACATGGTCTGCGCATTGGCGCTTATCATGTGGTCGATCTCTTTCAACAGCAATATCAGGACGGGCTGTTCGAGCCGCGAAGGGACCTATTCCCGCATGGCTTGCGCTGGCTTCATGAGCAACTGGGCAAGCCGCTCCAGCTCTATGTTACATGGCTAGACCCCAAGAGCCCCTATGCAGAACGATATCCGTTCTACCCTACGGAGCCCGGGCCTGTACCCGGAGTTTCCATGGGAGACGTCTTCTACTCGCTCGATTACTGGCGCTACACCGCGGACAAGATCGTCGATTGGGGAGGCGTTCTGCTCCAACACGACTTCCTGACTGAGTATGAGGGGAATCGCGCGATGATGTCTGACGTATCGAAGATGGATACATTTTTCAAGAACATGGCGAAGGCCCTTGGCGAGAAGGGTATTGATATGCAGTATTGCATGCAGGCGCCCCGCAATATTCTCGAATCGACAGAGAATCCAATAATGGTGTCTCTGCAGGGCTCTGACGACCACCATGTACCGATGAGCGAGACCAAGCCCTATCGCGAGGAGACGCTGGATCCATACGACTGGAAACACCTGATCTTCACCGACGCACTCTACGGCGCACTGGGCATCTGGCCCTCTCGGGACAATATTCAAACAATAGCCGACCCGAACGCTGAAGAGGATATCTTACTTGCAAACCTGTTAGGCGGCTCCGTCCAACTCGGTCACCGCATGGGACAATGCGATTTTGATCTCGTCGCCAAGACTTACCGCGAAGGCGACGGCTTGGTCCTCAAGCCGGATCGGCCGATCGTGCCTCTCGACCGCTCTTATGTAACCGGAGCGGCTGTAGGGTATACACAATCAACAATCGGAGGGCATTCATGGTTTTACGTGCTGAGCCTTCCCTCTGCAGGCTATTTTCCCGCATTCACGCCGTCTGACTTAGGGATTTCCGGAGCGTCAGTCGTCTACAACTACGACACACGATCTGCCTTTATAAGGCACTCAGATTCACGAATCGACTTAGCTGAGGAACCGAAGCATCAATATTTCATAGTTGCGCCATTAGTGGGCGGTCTGGCGGTACTTGGAGATACTAGTAAATTTGTCACCATGGCTGATATGCGGATTGCTTCTGTCAAGGGGGGTGTGGGAGAGTCACTCGAGGTTGGCGTGATCGCGAATCATGCCCGCAGCCCGATCATTACCGGATATGCGTTACATCGGCCCACCCGGGTGACTTCCGTAGATAGAGACCTCGAGGAGATGAGCAGTTTGAACCGGCTCGCAGGCGCGCCTAAGGGCTGGTATTGGGACCACGAGACCAAGCTATGGTACGTAAAGATCGACTTCACTAACGCCGTGCAAATGCAGACCAGGTATTTCGCAATTCGGTGAGGCCCCGAAAGGGGACAGCAGACCTGCTGCCCCGCATTTGGAGCTCACGCGACGCGGAGTTTGTTCAATGCATCCTCATTCAGGTCAATTCCAAGCCCGGGCTCTTGAGGTATCGGCAGACGACCGTCTACGGCCCGGATTTTCTGCAACGTGAGGCAGTCCCGAAGTGTGGTTCCATCTTGCACAACATATTCCGCAATGAGCGCGTTGGGAATTGCATTCAGCCAGTGAAGTGCCGCAGCAACATTGATGTAGGTTGTAAAGCCATGATTGGCGACGGGCCGCCCATGGTCAGCGGCGATACTTGCTATCTTCATCGCCTCGGTAAATCCACCGCATCGCGTCAGATCCACCTGCACCACGTCAATGTCCCCTTCTTGGATCAGCCGGCGGAAGCTATGACGCCCGCTTTCCTCTTCACCGGCAGCGATGCGCAAATCGGTAGCCCCAGCCAACTTCCGGTAGCCTTCGTAGTCGTCCGGCTGCAAGGGTTCCTCCAGCCAAAAGATCTCGTAGTCAGAGAATGCGCGTGCCCGCTGGATTGCGGTTTTCGCGTCCCAGACAAGGCCGGCATCCACCAACAGGTCGGCTTTGTCGCCCAACCCTTCGCGGGCCTTCGCTACTAAGGCAACATCACCCTTCGCGTTCTGCCCCATGGGCCCCCAGCCAAACTTCACGGCGCTAAACCCTTGACCTTGCAACTGCCGCGCGACCTCACCTGTCCGCTCTGGCGTGTCCTCAAATAGAGCACTGGCATAACAACGAATGTCACTTCGAAAGCCGCCACCGAGCAATTTCCAGATCGGCATGCCCAGCTTCTTGCCCTTAATGTCCCAAAGTGCAATGTCGATGCCACTCATGGCGTGGAATCCAACGCCCGATCGGCCACCATAGATATTTTCGCGGTACATCTTCTCCCAAAGGTACTCTGTCGCAAACGGGTCTTGACCGATCAGCAGATTCCTCAAGCCCGAGGTAACGGAGTGAGAGTACGGCCCTAGGATAGCTCCCTGCGCCGCGATTGGCGAAGAGTCAACCTCACCAATTCCTGTAATGCCTTCATCCGTGTGGACCCGTACAACGAGAGCATCTTGACCGCTATCACACTGTTCTTTTACCTGCGGGAGCCGCACATAAATTGCTTCCACGTCTGTTATCTTCATCAGTTAGTCCTAGACCCTTTCGCATCGCCACATCGGTTCATTGTTTTCGGGAACGCATCCATGTTCTTCCCTACGGAAGGCATCTAGTCAAGTCGCGGTTGAGCGCGGCTTTCTAGCGTCGCAGTTATTGTTAGCCGAGCTTGCCATCTTCTTTTGTCTAGAGCTTCCTTTTTGTCCAAGCTTCGATGCGCTCGATAGCATTGTTGATGTTTTCGACAGAGTTGGCAACGCTGAAGCGCAGATAGCCTTCACCATGGCAGCCGAAGTCTGTTCCAGGAAGACAGGCCACGCCTGCCTCTTCCAGAAGCGCGTTGGCTAGCGCTCTGGAGGACCAGCCAGTTTCCCTGATATTGGGAAAAGCGTAAAACGCTCCTTTCGGCGAACGGCACGTGAAACCCTTGACGCCGTTGATAGCAGTCACAAAAACGTCCCGTCGATGCTGAAATTGCGATCGCATATGCTCGACCAAGGACTGCTCTCCTCGCAGCGCCTCCATTCCCGCAATCTGCGTGAAGCTCGCCGTACACGAATTGGAGTTCGTCATCAGCCGGGTCATCTGTGCAGCCAAGTCGGGACGCATCACGCCGTATCCCAAGCGCCAGCCGGTCATAGCGTAAGTTTTCGAGAAGCCGTCGAGCAAAATGATTCGACTGCGGAAATCTGATAAGGATATAAGCGAAAAATGGACCCCTTCGAAGATCAATTGGCTGTAAATTTCATCGGAAAGAACCATGATGTCGCGATCGCCAATGGCCGCGGCGATGTCACACACATCTAATTTACTCAAAGTCGCGCCAGTGGGATTCTGGGGAGAGTTCAAGATGATCAGCTTCGTACGATCGTTGATCTTGTCGGCAAGTTCGTTCGCGTCTATCCGAAAGTCCATCTCCTCGCGCAATTGGATCGGTACAGCTTTTCCACCCGCAAAGTGAATCATGGATTCGTAGATGGGAAACCCAGGATTGGGATAGATAACCTCGCGACCCTTTTCGACGATTGCAAGGATTGTGAAAAAGATGATCGCCTTGCCCCCTGGAACCACCACCACTTCTTCCGGGGAAACTTCGATCCGCCTCGACCGCCCCACCTCCTTCGCGACGGCCTCCCGCAAGGCCGGCAATCCTGAAGACGGCCCATAGTGCGTCCAGCCATTTCTCAGAGCTCGAACGCCCGCTTCTACGATATTCGCGGGAGTGTTGAAATCAGGTTCGCCAATCTCGAGGTGAATGACCTTCTTTCCCTGCGTTTCTAATTTTTGGGCACGTGAGAGTACCTCGAAAGCGGTTTCAGTTCCGAGAAGGGACATGCGCTGGGCTAGTTTCAACTGCCGACTGCGACTTTGAGAGCTGTCTCCTACAGTTGTCTCCGTTCATGAGTGGCAGAATAAACGATGATCGACCATCGATCTGTCACTCTATCCGCGAGACATCATAACTGTCAAGGTATTTCGAAAACTTTATGTCTGCACCCAGATTCTGGACCGAGGTTACTCGTAGTTCACGAAGAAAGGAGATGACCATGCGATCATTCCGTTACGCTGAAGCAGACGAACGTAATAGTAGTGGCGCCTGTAGTCTGCTTCCTGGTCAAGGAACTCCAGTTCTACGGTTTGGCGATTTGGATTGGCCGTATGAATAACCTTGCCATCCTTGAGCACGTCAATTGTCGCAACTGGCCCTGTGCCCCTTGCTTGAACACGAAGTAGCTTCGGTTGTGAAGATTGCAAAGAATCTCCCATGAAATGTTCTCCGATTCGCGCTGTGAGCAGTATATTGTCGGTTGCGCCATAGGTGTGGCGCCGGCGAATGGCTTCCATTATGCCCTCTCGCACGGGATTGTCGGTATAGACCATGGCATAGGACAAATGGGTCGAGATGTGGTCCGAGCTGGCGATCACGCCCAATTGGTAGCCCTTTCCCCAGGCATTCGTGACCATGCCGTCGGGCCTGATACGGAACATCTGCAACAGCATCTTCTCAATCGGTTCGTCCCCGTTGGCGCCCGTGGCGGAATCCTTCGCCACCTCAGCCTCAGTCACGGCGTAAGGAGCACCGACTTGCTCATAGCTCTGCCGCATGCCCTGGAAAATTTCCACGACCGGCTCAACCTCCGAATCGTGGACGTGCCAGTCGGTGCCCATCCCGGTTCCGGTGGTATGAGGAATCGCGATCCCGTGACCTGCCCGAAGCTCTTCGTACAGTAACTCTGTGTCATTGTTTACCGGCTGTGGCGTCTCATCAGCGGGCTCGTCTCCTTCGGAAGTGAGAGGAAAAGCATAGAGGGAGACGCCTTCCTGCAAATAGAACGGGATCACCCGGGAGTCGGCGCGTTTGGAAAAGAAGACATTACGGTGGCCGTGCGGATAGCTCGCGCTGCGTTCGTGGCTGAAGAGGCTGATATAGGTTCCGGGAAGATGGTACATATCCGCCATCTTCTGCGAGTACCACCACCAATAGGGCCATGCCCCACCTTGATGATCTGTATTGGCCCCAAAATCCATGGAAGCGGCATCGATCATGTAGCGATAAAAGTCCTGCAACGAACCGTCCCGGGCTCCGCCTTCGTCCCAGCTCAATTCTGTGTGGCGATGAAGATCGCCCCGCAATATTTGGTGCGATTTCCCGTGAATTGACGTCCCGTATGCGCGCAGAACACGCACGTCTGCAGCCTCTTCGCCTTGCGGTGCCGAGGTCTTCCGAGGACTCGTCGCGCGCGACTTCAGTAAAACGTCTGGTGCCGCTGGCGCCGGGGCAAGCGCTCCTGCATATATTTGCTGTCGCACGGGTCGGTGATAGTAGACTTCCTTCCGATTGTCGGTCGGCCAAGTGAGCCAGAGATGCTGATCCTCCCCTAGAGTGGCGGCCATCCTTGTGCTCGAGCGCCCTTTGCTGTTGGGCAGTGGGAATCCATCCCGCCACTCGTTCCCGTCGAGATGCGTTGCCCAATACTCCCAATAGCCAAACGGAGCTTTGGCCCAGTATTCCCAATAGGCGCGCTTATGGCGGGAACCTGAGCGGGAAACAAATGGCCCGGCTCTTCGCATCATCGCAATCACCCACACCGAGCCGCGACCATCGGAAAAGACGTGCGGCTAATAGGTGTTTGCACCAGCGAATGCCGACGCGACACGTGCATTTGGTTCCAGCCAACGTCCTCGGTCATAGCAGGCGATTCGCGGCTCGCGAAAGCCTCCCAAAGGCACGCCAATCTGGCGACCGTCAAGGATTTTTCCATTGTCCTTACCCCAGTTCGGAAGCCCCGCCTCCCAAGCTATCCATATACGGTCCTGTGAGTCGACGGCAAGCGTCACGCGCGCTTCGAAGTCTGGCGTCGCGGCCACTTCGATCTCCTCCAACGCATGTCCATTACGCACCGGCGTCAACATGACGTCATAATTGCCGTTTTTGTAGGTGTCATAGGCTACCCACACGGTGCCTTGGCCATCGATCCCCACTGCCGGATCCCAGTCATTGGCGGCACGATTCGTCACACGTATTTCGTCGGACCATTCCGTATCCTGGAGAATTCGGAGGAAAATGTTGCTGTGCGCGCGTCCCGAACCCGGATCCCCGCGGAAGCCCTGCCACACCAGCGCCGCCTTTCCCTTTCCATCGGACCAGACGCGCAAATTGATGTCAGGCAATGGATCAGAGCTCAGCCGTTCCAAGTTTGCCCATTCCTGGCGTGAGGGATCAAATCGCCGCGCGTAGATGTCCCAATTGCTCTCCACCTGTTGAGACCAAACCACCCACACGCAGTTGGAGCTTTCCGTGGCAACCTGGGGAAGCCAGCTATCACCGCTGGTGCCGGGTACCCATTGGATGTTCTGCCACTCGTTATCCTTAAAATGCCGGAGAGCGACATCGTCCCGGTTCGTATCGAAGCTGAGCCATGATACCCACAGCGAGCCGTCCGGAGCTGCGGCCATGGAGGGCATGTCATCCTGGCGGTATTGGTGACCAACGGCCACCGCACCAATTACGCCCACCTCCGTTGAGGAGCCTTCTGGCGCCGGAGAGTTCTGAGCTGTAGTCGACGCGGGCGTTAGCGCGGATAGCACCATTCCACCCGCACCGCCCAAAAATTCTCGACGATTGATCCCCTCGCCAGCCGGGGCGCTTCTTGCGGGACCGTCTTTGGGCTCGGCCCGGTCGCTGTAACGCTTATTCATCTTCGGGTCTCCTCAAGAAGAAGGGAGATCTCCGGCCCTTGCGTGCCGGCGACTAGCCAACTTTCAGGCGCTCGCGATGCTCGGCCGCCCCCGACGAACGCGAACTCTTTCAGCGTGGTCAAGGTCAAGTTCTCCATCCCGCCCGACTGAAACGCCGATGATCAGGTGAATTGCTCGGCTTCTGAGTCCGTCGCATATAGATTTTGCCCCTTCAGTTATATATGATCGACTACCGATCATCAATCTAGCGGGAATCCTGTTCCTAAGCGATAGATCTAACTTTGTTGCATCTTGAGGAGAACCGAAGATGAAACCACGTTGGGGTCCTGATGGGATCAATCGGCGGGAATTTTTGGGCGGTGCCGGTGGGATGATGTTAGCGGCGATAGCAGCGCGGTCTGCAAGTGGTGATTCCGGAACTGCCCGTCGTGGCTTCTCGGACCAGACAGAACAGTCCACCCATACGAGACCATCCGGACAGCACTATCCAGTAAAGCCGCGGTTCAACATGAAGGTCCCCATGCGGGACGGGGTAAAACTATCCGTCGATCTCTACCGTCCGAATGCGCCTGGCAAGTTTCCGACGCTGCTCATGCTTACCTACTTTGACAATGCAAATATATCGAAAGTTCGCCAGGCCCTCGGTTTCGCCGAGCAAGGCTACGCTGTCGCCCTAGTCGATTGTCGAGGGCGGTTTGACTCTGATGGCACCTGGGAACCATACGTAAACGAGCCACGCGATGGTTACGATATTCAGGAGTGGCTCGGTAAGCAGCCGTGGAGCAGCGGCAAAATCGGTACTTTTGGAATTTCCTACGACGGTTTCACGCAACTGATGCCGGCTCCGTTCCACTCTCCATCTCTCCGGTGTTTAGTGCCGATGCGTTGCCAGCAGACGAACTTCGGCCATCTTTATAATGATGGCGTCATGCAAATCAATGTGGTTTTCATGGCCGGCGTGTTCTACAACGGACGAACGATGCAGCCGAGCCTTCTGCAGTCATTGGGAAGTTCTCCAAGCGCACCACAGGTGATTAATTGGGATGAGGTGTTTCGGCGTCTTCCCCTAATCACGGCTGTAGACGATATTGTCGACGCTCCGTACATCAAAGAATGGATCAGGCACGACCGTTACGACAGTTACTGGAAGGCCTACGGTATTAAGGAAAAGTATGGCGATATCCAGGCACCAGCGTATTTCATAAGTGGCTGGTACGATAACTTATTGCATGAAACCTGGCGAAACTTCCAAGGCTTCCGTCATCAGGGAGGTTCAGCGGAAGTTCGGAACGGGAGCAAGATTCTCGTTGGTCCGTGGACGCACGGCATCCTGGACCCGAACGGCCACAACTGGCCTATCGACCTCGGAACCGATACAGTCGTCGACTTCAACACGGTGCACGTACGTTGGTATGACTACTGGCTGAAGGGCATACAGAACGGAATCGATCAGGAAGCCCCGATTCGGATTTTCGTGATGGGCGCCAACCAATGGCGGTCAGAAAATGAGTGGCCTCTGGCTCGTACCAAGTGGACGAACTACTATCTTCAAAGCGCGGGCAGGGCGAATTCGCTCTCTGGAGATGGAGGCCTGACTCTATCTGCGCCTGGCCCCAGTGCCTCTCCCGATAAATACACCTATGATCCCAGGAACCCAGTACCTACTCTGGGCGGAAGCATCTCAATGCCTCTCTATTTGCAGGGACCGCAGGATCGCCGCCCGATAGAAAAGCGGGACGATGTCCTGGTCTACACCAGCGCCCCGTTGGCCTATGACACTGAGGTAACGGGCCCAGTGGAACTGAGATTACACGCGGCTTCCAACGCGGTCGACACTGATTTCACTGCAACCCTTACAGACGTCTATCCCGATGGACGGTCGATTATCATCTGCGAAGGTATTCGCGGCGCCCGCTTCCGCGACTCTATGGAAAACCCCGGCCTCATTCGGCCGGGCAAGGTCTATGACTACACCGTGAGCTTATGGGAGACCAGCAACGTCTTCAAGGCGGGGCACTGCATCCGCCTCGAAGTCTCCAGTAGCAATTTCCCGCGTTATGCGCGAAATCAGAACACTGGGCAGCCCTTTGGGATGAGTGCGGAGATCAACCCGGCGGCCCAGACGATCTTTCACGATTCTCAGTATCCTTCACGGCTCATACTGCCCATCATTCCGCCCGTGTAAGTGGCGGCCATAGAGACTGCGGCGGATCAATAAATCCCCACGCCATATTCGAGCGACGCGTCCTGTAGCCAGAGAGCAAGGTAATCGGCGAAACTCCGGCGGACGATGAGATCGAAGGCAGGAGAGTTATCCACGAAGCGGATCGCTACGTGGGTCTTTGCAAGCAGGGTCTGAGCGCAACGCCCTGCTCGGAAAACCGACGGGTGGAGGTCCAGGCTGCATCCCTTACTCAACATCTCGCGTGCCTTTGGCCCGCGTACACGGATCGTAGTGTTGCCATGTGTAGTGTCAATGAGAAAGAAGAAGTGATCCTGACCAGCCGTGTGGAGTTTTTGCGCCAAAGGCCCCTCATCCCCCGAAGGAGTAACGATCAACCACTCGTCAGGCCCTAGCCACAGCGTGATGATCTCGCTCGTTTCAGTGAAGGTATTGGGTTCACGGGGGAGACGAATTCGGGATTCACGCTCGATGTGATCGACAAGCTCGATGGTCGGTACGGTACGTAAGTTGAGGTACCCCAGGAACGGCCGCTCGGAGAAGGAAACACCCGGGTGTGCACTGGCTGCTAGCTGGCGAGCTCCAGCCAGAAACTCCGCGAGCGGCGACCGTTGCAAGAATGCGTCAGACATTCTGTCGGCTCCCGTCCGGGTCGTAGAAAACCGGCTTGCTAATGATGGTTCGGACCACGCGCCCGTCAATTCGCGGGACATGAACGATTTGCCCCATTCGGCTTCGTCCACCCTTGACGAGGGCGAGCGCGACCGAACGGCCTGTGCGCGCGCTGAAGTAGCTGGATGTTATATGCCCTAGCATCGAAGTAGGAATGGAGATTGACGGCTGCTCAATTATCTGGGCCCCTTCCGGCAGCACCTCAGCGGGATCCTCGGTGGATAGGCCGACGAGTTGTTTGCGATCCGGCCGCAGCATCTCCGGCCGCATGAGCGACCGCCTGCCCAGAAAGTCCTTATTATTTGCCAGAATCCACCCCATTCCGACATCGACCGGGCTTACCGAACCATCGGTATCCTGTCCGACGATAATGTAGCCCTTCTCCGCTCGAAGTACGTGCATTGCTTCAGTCCCATACGGGGTAATGTTGTATTTTTCACCCGCTGCGAACAAAGCGTCCCAAACTACGCACCCGAGGTTAGCCGGGATGTTGATCTCATACGCCAGTTCGCCGCTAAAGCTGATCCGAAAAACACGGGCCGGAACGCCGGCGACGGTCCCCTCACGAAACGACATGTAAGAGAAACTTCCGGGCGATAGATCGATATCAGTACATAACTCGGAGACAAGCTCCCGGCTGCGGGGGCCGTTCACGGCGATATTCGCCCAATGATCGGTAACTGACGTGATATAAACCTTAAGCTCGGGCCACTCGGTCTGCAACCAACGCTCCAGCCATGCAAGCACGCGCACAGCACCGCCGGAGGTGGTCGTCAGATAGAAGTGATCCTCCGCCAGACGTGCAGTCACGCCGTCGTCGAGCAGCATGCCCTCTTCGGTGAGCATCAGGCCATAGCTGCATCTGCCAACCTTTAGCCGGCCTTTGTCGTCGGTATAGACGAGGTTGAGAAATTTCAACGCGTCCGGGCCTTTCACCTCAATTTTCCCTAGCGTCGAGTAATCCAAAACACCGACGCCGCTCTGCGTAGCTAGGCATTCACGCCGAACCGCATCCTCTATGGCCTCGCCTGGACGGGGATAATACCAAGCACGTTTCCACTGTCCGACGTTTTCGAAGAGCGCGCCAGCCTGGACATGCCACTCGTGAAATGGCGTTTTTCGGACGGGATCAAACAACGCACCTATATCGCGACCGGCTAATGCCCCGAAGGTCACCGGACTGAACGGTGGACGGAATGTGGTGGTGCCCACGGCCTGAAGATCTGTACCCAGATATTGGGCCACAACGCCAATTCCATTCACATTGCTCACCTTGCCCTGGTCGGTGCCAAAGCCTAGAAGGGTGTAGCGCTTAATGTGTTCGATGGATCGGTAGTTCTCGCGCGCCGCCAGCACTAAGTCGGCCACGGAAGTATCTCTCTGGAAATCGACAAATTGTTTCGCGCCGCGCCCGAGCGGGAACGACGAGGGCGCGACCCAGATCGGCTGGAGCGGCTCTTCCGCGAGTGCCGTGGTCGAAGGCGGCGGAACGAGCCAAGCTTCGCCGCCGAATCCAACCGCTTGCGCTGCGCTTGCTCCGGCTGCGATCCCCTCCAGCAGACAATCGCGAAGCGAAAAAATCCCTCCGCACGAGCCGGCGGAGCGTTCCGCTTGTACGGAAATTCCGGGCACAAAGCACCCCTTGTCAGCGTCGTATCGCGCCTTCGCACCCGACTGGCAGTGCATCTCGATGGCTGGGTTCCACCCCCCGGAAACAGCGAGCAGATCGCAGTGGATGCGGCGGGAAGAGCCGTCAACAGGTGTGCGGTTCGAATCCGCTCGCGCAATCTGGATACCCTGAACACCTCCAGCGCCGTGGACATCTAGTACGGTATGTCCTTTGAAGACCTCGACGCCGCGACCCTCGGCACGAGCCGGCAACGCCCCGGATACTTGCTGACGAAGATCGATGATTGCAGCTACGGCGATCCCGGCGTTTTGCAGGTCAAGAGCAGTCTGATAGGCGCTGTCATTGTTCGTGAAAACCGCTGCTCTAGAACCGGGTACGACTGCATATCGATTGACATAAGAGGATATAGCCGAAGCAAGCATGACACCTGGGCGATCGTTGTTGTGGAAGACAAGCGGACGCTCGAAAGCGCCAGTCGCAATCACAACTTGCCGCGCGCGCACGCGCCACAGACGCTGCCGCGGCAATCCGTTCGGATTCGCAAGATGATCGGTGACACGCTCCAAAATGGCCAGGTAGTTGTGGTCGTAGTAGCCCAAGACCGTGCTTCGCGTGCGCAATTGAACGCCAGGGAGGCTAGAAAGTTCAGAGACTGTTGCGGTTACCCATTCGAGCGCGGGGCGGTCATTGATCACGTCACGCTGATCCAGCAGACGACCTCCGAATTCAACCTGTTCGTCAGCTAGCAGAACTCGCGCTCCCCTGCGTCCCGCCTCTAAGGCCGCTGACAATCCAGCGGGACCCCCTCCGATCACGAGCACATCGCAGTGAGCGTAGTGTTTGTCGTAGCGATCGGGATCGGGCTCCGAGGGAGTTATGCCAAGGCCAGCCGCCTGACGGATCCGGTGTTCATACCAGGGCCACAATTTGCGAGGCCACATGAACGTCTTGTACGAGAGGCTTGGGGTAAGGACCCGCGAGAAAATGTCCTTCAAAGCAAAGAGGTCGAATCCGAGGCTCGGCCAACCGTTCACAGTTTTGGCGAGGAGACCTTCGAAGAGTTCTGTTTGGGTCGCGCGACAAGCAGCGAGAGTACGAGCGCCCACACCAATTTGTACGATTGCGTTTGGCTCCTCCGCGCCTTGTCCGAGAATTCCGCGGGGACGATGGTATCTAAGGCTGCGGCCGATGATCTTGACACGGTTAGCCAACAAAGCCGAGGCTAGCGTATCGCCCAAAAAACCGTGATAGGGCCGGCCATTGAAAGTAAACCCGAGCACTTTGCTGCGGTCGATTCGACCACCAGTAGAAAGACGTCCCTCCATGCGGAATTACCCTTTCGACGTCCTCTCTCCGATTCGATACGACCCGTTGATCCGATAGGTCACCGTGTCGCGGACTACTTGAAACCAGCGGCGGCAACCTGCCGAATGGCACCACTGTTCGTCCTGAAACCCGCGTGTGTTCCTCCGCATGAACAGATATTCAGCCCATTCTTGATCGGATAGTGCAGCCGGCTCCGGAGGACGGATGATGTGAGCTTCACCGCCATAGGAGAATTCGCCTTCCTCGCGGGGACCACACCAAGGACAAGGAATTAACAGCACTTGCGGGACCTCCTATTAGTGCGCCACAGCGGCTGCACCGTGTTCGTCGATCAGCGCGCCACTCGCAAAACGCCGCAGTGAAAAAGGCTCGTTCAAAGAGTGCGGTTGGCCCTTGGCTATGTTGTAGGCATACACCCAACCCGATCCCGGGGTGGCTTTGAAACCTCCGGTGCCCCAGCCGCAGTTAACGAATAGTCCCCTTACGTGCGTCTGGTCAATGATGGGACAAGCATCCGGACAGACGTCAACCGCGCCTCCCCATTGCCGGTTCATGCGCAGCCTGCTGAAGATGGGGAAGAGTTCGATCACTGCCGCCATAGCCCCCTCCACTATCCCGAGACTCCCGCGCAGACCGTAACCGTTATAAGCATCGATGCCCGCGCCAATTACCAAAGGACCCTTGTCCGCTTGGCTGACATACGCGTGTACGGCATTTGACATGACCACAGAGTCCAACACAGGTTTCACTGGCTCAGAAACCAGCGCTTGGAGTGGATGGGTCTCGAGCGGCAGGCGAATCCCGGCCATTTCCGCCAGCATGCTGGTGTTGCCGGCCGCCGCTAGCGCTACTTTCGGTGCCCGGATAAAGCCGCACGTCGAGTCCACTCCTACGACACCGCCATTCTCTCGCCGGATCCCACTGACTTCACACTTCTGGATGATATCCACGCCGCGCGCGTCGGCTGCGCGAGCGAAGCCCCAGGCCACAGCGTCGTGTTGCGCTGTTCCCCCGCGGCGTTGCAAGGAGGCTCCGAGCACCGGGTACCGGACGTGCGGCGAAGTGTTAATGATGGGAACGATCGCTTTCACCTGCTCTGTATTCAGAAGCTCCGCGTCAATCCCATTGAGTCGATTGGCATGGACTCGCCGCGATAAATCGCGCATTTCCTGGAGGGTATGGCCCAAGTTCAGCACCCCGCGCTGGCTGAGCATCACGTTGTAGTTCAGATCCTGGCTAAGGCCCTCCCACAGCTGCAGGGACTTTTCATAGAGCCGTGACGACTCATCCCACAAATAGTTAGAGCGAACGATTTCTGTATTACGCCCGGTTGAGCCTCCACCTAACCACGCACGTTCAAGCACGGCAACGTTGGTGATGCCGTGCTCTTTCGCGAGGTAATAAGCAGTGGCTAAGCCATGCCCTCCGGCGCCGACGATAATGACGTCATACTGTCGCTTGGGCTCAGGACTCCTCCACATCTGAGGCCATTTCTCGTGATAGTTCAGAGCATTTCGAACCAGCGTAAAAACTGAATACCTCTTCACTATTTTCCTTTAGTTGGATGGGGTGCGAGCTTTTAAGAACTGAAGTGTATTTCCGACGGAAGCCGAGTGTCAACATATATCTGCAACCTATAACGCAAATGTGTATTTAGCTGATCTCGCTCCAGTTTTTCTACATCTCCCAATTTTTCAATCGATTGTGGATTTCTCCAGTTCCATGGCATCATTGAATCGATGATGGCAAAGCGGGCAAAATCCACAAATGTGAAATGTGTACCCTCGGTGCGTAAGGCCTTTGACATCATGGAGTTTCTGACCACACACAAGGATAGTTACACCATCAGCGAGATCGGCCGCACGTTCCGCATGCCCATCAGCACCACCAATAATCTACTCTCCACTCTGGTTGTCTGCGGATACGCTGTGCGAGATGGAAAAGGACGTTTCCGTTCCACCATGAAACTGGTTGTGGAAGCCAGCAAACTGGTGGACAAACTGGAGATTCGCGACGTAGCGCGTCCGGAACTCGAGCAACTTTCCAAAGAAACTACCTTGTCTGCAAGTCTCTCGATTCGGGACGAGAATCACGTCGTGTGTATCGACAAGATAGAAGGGTCAAGCCAGATCAGAGTCGCCTCAAATGTGGGCGGACGGTTCTACCTCCACGCGACAGCTACGGGCAAGGTGCTCATGAGTCCTCTGCCGGAACAGGAGGTCAACGCGATCTGCGAGGCCACCGGCCTTCCGGCGGTCACGCGAAATACGATCATCGCCCTTCCGGTGCTCAAGAAAGAGCTCCAACGCGTTCGTGCCCAGGGTTATGCACTGGACGACGGCGAGAACGTGATCGGGATTCGCGGGATCGCCGCGCCTATTTTTGATCATCAGGGTTCTGTCGTCGCCGCTATGAGCACAGGCGGAGTGGGCTTCCAGCTTGACGACAACCTAAAAAAAATCATTGCGTGCGTGAAGAGTATGACCGACGCAGTCTCGGAAAAGCTGGGCTATCGCGCTACGGTCGTGACACCGGCGAATTCCTCTCCGCAAAACTCACTCCTAAGATGATCTAGCCCGGCGCTGGCAGTGGTCAGCCAGCGCGGAGTACCTGACCCCCGCGATTGCTTGAGCGCTCTCCGTTCGCCATCGCAATAACTCCGTTTACCAGAACGTGTTGCATTCCTACCGCCAATTGGTTCGGCTCAAAGGTCGTTGCCTTTTCTTCAAACGAGTGCGGATTGAAGACCGCCAGGTCGGCCCAAGCGCCTTTCGCGATGATGCCGCGATTGGCGAGGCCAAGACGGCGCGCCGGCAACGAAGTGATTCGTCTCACCGCTTCTTCGAGAGTCATCAGTTTCTTGTCACGAACAAAATGGCGCAAAAACCAGGCTGCCCAGGAATAGGCCCCATGGAACGACTTCCCTTTGAGTGGCCCATCCAGAGCGAGTGCGATGGCATCCGATCCGACCATGCACCCCGGATGCTCGAAAGCGATCTGAGTTTCATCCTCACGGTAGGCTTGAGCGATAATCATCAAACTGTGGAGATCGTCGATCTCCGCCAGCAGCAGATCAAAGATCGTGTCATAGGGCTCGGTGCCGCGTTCGCGGCTGATCTCAGCAATGCTGCGTCGCGAGACCTCAGGCTCGGCCTTAGCTTCGAAGACTACGATTCGCTCCCAGTCCCCTCGGGCCAAGGCCGCTACAATGCTGGGATATTCGCGCATTTCTTTTCTGGTGCTCGGGTCCTTCAGCCGTTGGGCTATCGCGGACTTGCCTCCTTCGAGAGCCCAGGGCGGCAAAGAAGCGCTGAGATGCGTTGTTCCGAAAGAGCGCGTATGCATATCGAACCCGACATCGATGCCTCGCCGGCAGGCTTGGTCCACCTGCGCAAGGGCCTGCTCGATGGCCCATCGCGAGCGCTCGGTCAGCCTTGCGACAGAACTAATGTGAGAGATCTGGAGCCGTACGGCAGAAGCTTCCGCGGCGCGAATCGGCTCCGCGATGGTCTCCTGGCTTTCCCCTTGACGATTTCTAGTGTGCGTCGCATAGAACCGCCCACGCCGATGGGTAGTGCGGCACAATTCCTGAATTTCCTCTTCTGAGCAATCCCTTTCAATGCTGTACTCGAGCCCAGTCGAATAGCCGAAGGCACCCTCTTCCAAGCTCTGGTCTAGGAGCTTGTTCATCTGCCGTAACTCTTCGGGAGTAGAAGAGCGGCCAGTGAGTTCGGCACACGCGAGACGCAGATTGCCATTCGGAACCAAAGCCGCGACATTCAGCGCAGGCCTGCAAGACTCGAGAGTATCGAGGTACTCAGCGAAAGTGTTCCACGTGAACGGGTAACCGTCCTGGTATCCGTAGAGATTCGCCTTGACGAGGGCCGGGTCGGCCATCGGAGCGCAACCGTGACCGCAATTACCAACCACTTCAAGTGTTACGCCCTGTGTCAACGCGCTTACCGCGCGTGGATCGACGACCAAGGTGAAATCGGAATGACTATGGATGTCGATAAATCCAGGCGTAACAACCAGCCCTGTAGCGTCGAGTGTCGGAATCCCTTGAGGAGGCTCGATGATGCCGATGTCGTCAATCTTGCTGTCGCGAACGGCGACATCGGCGCGATACGGTGGTCGGCCCGTGCCATCGATTACCTGTCCCCCGACGATGAGCAGATCGATGCTCATTGGTTGTTCTCCTCCGCGCGGTATTGCGCGCGTAATTCTTCGGTTGCGTCTAGCTGTGGTGTGAGCGTCTGCTCATCGAGCACGACGCCGTACTCCCCCCGCGCGGCAGCAAACGAAACCTTCCCGTTTTTTACATCCCAGGCGACTGCCCCCGGATCCCTGAGCAGTGGATCGCCATATCCACCTCCGCCAGCTTGGCGGTGGTAGAGGCGATCACCGGCGTTCATGGAGGAAGAGATCATGGTTGCTAATATCTCCGATTCGCCATTGGGGTGCTTCAGAATACTGATAGAGCCTTTGCCAGGGCGTCCTCCTGCCAGGCCATACGGCAGATGGTCACGCCGGTCGGAACGAATGGCTAGGTGCGCCGCACCCGTCAGCAGTTGCCACTCGCGTTCCACCGCGGCACCGCCGCGGGACAGACCTGGCCCCCCGGAATCCTGGACAAATCCATAGCGCTCGATCCGCACCGGGTACTCGCACTCAGCCTGCTCGACTGGAACGTTGCTGGCAACGTTGGCCGGGTTGCACAGCCCATCATTTCCATCGTGATCCGCTAATGCGCCCCAAGTGCCGGACATGAGCTCGTAGAAGACATAAGGACCGCCGTTGGTGGCTGTGTTTTGTTGGCCGCCCAGGATGATCAGGCTATTGCCTCCTTCTCCAGCCGCACTCACACGGTCGGGAAGCATCTGGGCGAAGGCTCCCAATACGCAATCCGTGGTTCGAAATCCCGTGATTCCTCGCATAGAAGAGGCCGCAGGCATGACGCAATTCAGCAACGAGCCAGGCGGTGCGATGATGTTCAGCGGGCGGAAAAGGCCCGCGGTATTAGGTACGTCTTCGCGAATCATCTGACGAGCACACATGGCGACAACAGCGGCGGTAAAGGAGAAAGTACAGTTAATGGCTCCTGGTACCTGAGAAGCAGTCCCAGTAAAATCAGCGGTCAAAGTATCGCCTTCTACTTTCAGCGCCACCTGGATTTTTACCGGCGGGCCGCCCACGCCATCGCTGTCCATATAGTCGACAAAGGTATAGGTTCCTTTCGGCCACGAGCGGATGGATTCGCGGAGCAGTCTTTCGGTGTAGTCGATCAGATCGAGACAAGCTTCGCGAAAGATGTCTGCGCCGTAGCGCTGAATGATTTCGTGGATCGCCGCTTCCCCCATGTGGCAGGCCGCCAACTGCGCCCGCACGTCGCCCAGGGTGGTCCGGGGCACACGCACATTGGCGCGCAGCAAGCTGAAGATCGCCTCATCAGGTTCGCCGCAGCGATAAAGCTTGAGCCAAGGAATGCGAAAACCGTCCTGAAAGATTTCCGTATTGTCGCACGCGGAGCTCCCCGGAAGACGGCCGCCCAGGTCGGCATGATGCGCCGTGGTCACGGCGAAGGCTATCCGTTCGCCGTGCCAGAAGATCGGCTGGACAACAAAGATGTCAGGGATATGCATGCCGCCGTCGAAGGGGTCATTCATAATGAAGACATCACCCTCATCAATGTTTGCGCCATATTTTGCGAACAGCGTCGCCATCGCAAAGGGAACGGATCCGAGATGAAATGGAATCGTGACACCTTGCGCGATCATCTCCCCGCTAGCATTGCAGAGCGAAGTGGAGTAATCCAGGCAATCGCGCACAATCGTCGAATATGCAGTACGAAACAGAGCAAGCGACATTTGATCGGCCGCTGATGAGAGTGCGTTGCGGATGATTTCCCGCGTGATCGGATCAACACCCGCCGCTTTGGGCGGCGTGATTTGAGTTTCAGACATTCTGGGACTCCAGGATGATATTGAAGTGATCGTCCAAGTAAGCCTCCATAAAAGGAGGCACTACGGTAGTTGAATCGTATTCCTCGATCAACAGCGGACCACGGATACGGCCGGAGAGGGACCGGCGGTCGATGACAGGTGTATCGATCGCTCCCCACGCGGTTCCAAAATAAGCGCGACGTGTCGAATTAGAGCGGCCCGAGACCTCGACCGGCCGGATGGTGTAGGCCGCCGGACTCGCTGCCCGGCCTATTAGCCGCATTGCCACAACCTCAAGCGGGTTATCTGCGTCTGCAAGGTGCCCGTATAAGCGCGTATACTCTCGCTCGAAGTTGTCCCGCATCGTGGCCAGTGATTGCTCGTCGAGGCACTCGTTCTCGAGGTTAATACGGACTTCCGAAGATTGGCCTTGAAAACGGATATCGGCACTGAGCGTGAACTTCACCTGCTCGGGCGGGAGACCCTCTCCGTGAAACTGCTCCATCATCCCTTGCCGCATTTCGCCGTGGATTTCACGAAGCTTTTCGACCGGCAGCCGGGTCCCGCGAATCATGCAGCTTCGCACGTCGTGATGCTCCACGGGAGACGAAAGAAGGCCGATGGCACTGAAGAGCCCTGGGAGTGGGGGAATAATGGTGCGCCGGACGGCAAGCTCATCCGCCAAAAGAGCAGCATGTATGGGGCCACAGCCGCCAAATCCCAGCAAGGCAAAGTCTCTGGGATCGCGCCCGCGTTGCGTGGACACGGCGCGCAGCGCGCGCATCATGCAAGCATTGGCCACGCGGTGAATTCCCTCAGCGGCCGCAAGCAACTCCAAGCCGAGCGGCTTCGCAATGTTATCGTGGATCGCCTTACGAGCTGCCTCGATATCGATGCACACCCGGCCATCCGCAATCTTTCCGGTCCGGATGTACCCAAGAACCACATCGGCGTCGGTGATGGTCGGCTCCGTGCCGCCAAGCTGATAGCAAGCTGGGCCGGGAAGGGCCCCCGCGCTGCGAGGACCGACGTGCAGTCCTCCGGCCTTGTCGACCGACGCAATGCTGCCGCCGCCCGCGCCCACTTCGGCGATGTCAATGCTTGGCGCGCGGATCAGCTCGCCGGCTCCCCCAACCAGCCGATTGCCTGCTGAAAGAGATGCGCCGACCTCATATTCAGCGCTGTAAGAGACTTGACCATTCTCAATAAGTGAGGCTTTTGCCGTAGTGCCTCCCATGTCGAAGGTAATCATGTTCTTGAGGCCGAGTACACGGGCGCGCTGCTCTGCCGCCAGCACTCCGGCCGCAGGTCCCGATTCAAGGACATAGACAGGGCGTACAGAAGCGTCCTGCTCTGGTGTCAGGCCACCGGAGGACTGCATGATAAAGAGCGGTCCGCCAATTTTCATCGAGCTCAAGCCCGTCCGCATCGAGTTCAGATACCCCCGCATGACCGGCTTTACGTATGCGTTCACTGCCGTCGTTGCCGTTCGCTCGTATTCCTTCCGCTCGCGAAGCACTTCGGACGAAAGCGAGACGTCGATACCGGGGAGGTGCTTGCGCAGAAAGTTCCCCACCATCTTTTCGTGGGCGGGATATGCATAGGAGTGCAACAAGCAGACGGCAATCGACTCGACCTTCTCCTGTAGGAGCTTCTCCTTGAGATCCCAGAGTTCAGACTCCGCGGGGGACGTCAGCACCTCACCCTCCGCTGTCATCCTCTCGGTAATCTCAAACCGCAAGTGACGCTCGATGAGCCCTTTCGGTTTGCGGAACGAAAGATTGTATAGCTCCGGAGAACGGATCCGCCGCAACTCAAGCACATCGCGAAAACCGCGTGTAGTAATGAGTGCCGTGCGTGCGCCGCGGTGCTCCAGAACTGCATTCGTGGCTACCGTCGTTCCGTGCGCGACCTGCTCGACCGTCCAGCCTTCTCCAAACTCGGTGCTCAGAAGATGCTCAATTCCCTTCAGCACGGCCTGCTCGAAGTGCGGTGGGGTTGACGGCACCTTGTGCGCCCATATATGACCCCGGTCATCAGCCATCATCAGGTCAGTGAATGTGCCACCTACATCGGCCCCGACCCTGAGCCGCGCTCCAACTACCATTCAATTCTCCTAGCCTGACCTCTAGTTTTCACAAATATGAAAGACATAATATATATATGTTAGGAAGTCAAGCCTCATCTCGATATTCTTGATTGCTGAAACTCGAGTTGGTAGATCGGTTCGCCGTGCGTTCCAGGAAGCGAGCTTTACCCGACGGCTAGGTCTTCACTTGCATGAAGGAGGGCATGGTCGTGAGCAAAGTACTTCTTTACCGCAACCATAAGAATCAGGCCGCTTGCGCCCGAAATAAGAGCAGCTGCGTTCATAGCTCCGCCAATTCCAAAACTGTGCTTCACGGTCCCGCCGAAGAGCACCACCGCGCCCGAAAACGGTGGCCCAATCGTATTCATGATGCCGATCGCGGAGGCTCGAGTATGAGCGGGCACGACGTCAAAGGGACAAGCAACAAAATTAGACATGAATAGCCCAAAACCCATTCCCGCGCCCAGCATTGCTATCTTCTCTAACCCTAAGGAGCCGGCATGCCCAAGCAAAGACACCCAAGGAGCCGTAAACAACATCGCACCGCAAAGAACCCAGAATCTTCCGGAGCGATTCCGGCGAAATAAGAGGTCCCCCAACCCGCCCCCTGCGATCAGTCCGACGAAGATCGCGCTTTGCAGGTAGACCGTAGCCGTGAATCCAGCCTGAGCGAGGCTGAGGGAAAACCCTTCATAGAGGAAGTCGGGAAGCCAGGCATAAAGCAGCCACAAAAGCGCCATATAGAAAGGAAAGCAAAAACACAAAGCTACAAAGGAAGGTATCTTGACCAAGTCAAGGATCGCCAAACGGTTCGACGACGGAGGCTTCTCTGCAGGCACCTCTTTAGCATTTTGCAGAAAGAGCGCATATGGGATCGAGTAAATGAGGCCAGCCGCACCAAGAGAGAAAAAAGCAACGCGCCAACTGAATATCTGGGCCATGTAACCGCCATACCATCCGCCCACCACACCACCCGCCAACTGTGCCGTCAACAAGGCGCTGACGGCGAGGGAACGCCTGTCCGAGCCATACGCGGTCGCGGTAATCACCACCGCGGCGGGAACGAAGAGAGCTTCGGTAATCCCGGTCACGGCGCGAAAGAAGAGGATTTCCGTTGGAGATCTCGCGATGCCAGTCAGCGTAGTCGAGACGCTCCAGAGCAGGAGACTCAGCCAGACAATTGCGCGTTTCGAGAAGCGGTCGCCGATTTGTCCGGCTATTGGTGAAGACAATCCATAGACCCAGAGAAAGACTGCGCCAGTCAGGCCGAGTTGAATGTCAGTGAAATGGAGATCACGCCGCAAGACGGGAAAAATGGAGAAGACGACTTGACGATCGCAGTAGTTTAGGAAATAGGCAACCCACATGAGCAGGACCAACAACCATGCGCTGCGAGACTTCATCCGCTCGGTATCCTTCCGGACCTCGTGTGTGCGCTTCAGCCTTGTATCAGAGTCGAGTTTTCGATGGAAGGCTTGCATTCGAACCTCGCCGAGCGGGCTTTGCTCCCGCGCTTCCCTTGGATCTCCATACAATCGTCTCCTTCAACACTTGTCATCTTCGTGAAGACCTTTCTCGCGGGTTATTTGATGTAGACCATCCTTGCGATAAGGACAGAAATATAAGATTGCAGGATAGCGGCGCTCGTCGTCAGGGAGATACACGTCGAGAGCGATGCGAATGCCGTCGCTCATTTCGACCATCAGATTTCGCAATATTCTCATCGAGCAAGACCCCACACCTGGATTAGGGGTTCATCGAGGCATCCGTCTCCAATTACATAAAGTAGAATCGGGGTGAGTCTCTTCAAGGGCGTAGCCACTGAGGGTCGAAACGAGCGTCTATGTTCCCACGTAATTCCCGTCAGCATGGTACTCATTACTTGCTCTCCCGGCTCAATGAACTTTGCTGTGGAGGCGTGCTGGCTAGCAATGAAAGCTCCTTCGGAGTTGCGTGGGCGTTTTGAGTTTGGGGTGCCGGAATGACCGGAAGAACCAGGTGCGAAGGATATTCGGCGTTATGAAAAATGGTCTGATGGGCGATCTTGACTTCGGCTGACATGCCGAAGGGATTGTCTGTGTTCTGGTTCCTAGCGTAGCGCGGGAAGTTGCTGCTCGAGATGTCGACGCGAATTCGGTGCCCTGCTTTAAAGACGTTGCTCGTCTCCCACAGGCTGATCTCATATTTGTAAACCTTGTCTTTTAAAATCGGCGTGGGATGCTCGAGAGATTCCCGGAACCGCGCTCCGCGGATTCCTTCGCAGATATGCACCGCTCTGCCGTCTGGGTAAACGTCGCTGAGTGTCGCCGTAAAGTCAGTGTCCACCGCACTCGATGACGCGTAAATGATTGCACTTACTGGGCCGGTCACTTCTACGTCTTCGCTGAGCGGCGTTGTCGTATAAACTAGAACATCGTCTCGGCGTTGAACCGAACGGCGGTCCCTGGCTCCCCATACATCCGGAAAGATTGCAATTTGCCCACCTAGCGTTGGCACCGGATGATTGGGATCGTAGATGTACTTGTCATCCTTTGCTTCCGGAGTTAGAGGCAGCGAACTGCTTAATGTTCCGTCTCCATAGAGCGAGTTGGCATTGCCACCGCTGTTCAAATAAAAATTCGTCCATTTCGTGCGGGCAAGCGGCCACTCATTCTCAGATCGCCACTTGTTCGCTCCCATCACGAAAATCTTGATCGGGGGTTCGCTGCCTAATCCGCTATTCATCCCCTTTAGCCGGGAGTCAAACCAGCGGAGAAAGAGTGTGTCGGTGTCGTAGTTTGCATCGGAACCAAAGTCGGCATCCCAACCCAATGTGACCATGGTGCTTCCGTGGGCCCATGGGCCGACAATAATCCTGGTCCTTTCCCTGACCTCGGACGTGCCTCCTTGCTCACGGAATCCAGTAAAGTTTCTCCATGCCTCGTGGACCAGATTGTCGTACCATCCACTGATGAAGTAGGCCGGCGCTGTAATATCCTGATATTTTCCCTTCACACCGTATGAAGCCCAATAGTCGTCATATTTGTCATGGCGGATCCACTCCTTCACCCATGGGACGTCTTCTATATCGTCGAGCGCCGTAATCAGCGGCAGTCGCCGAAACACCTGATCCCAATCAATCAGCGGGATGCCGCCGCCATACACACCAGCAATTGTTGGTTGCAGAGTATGGCCGCCCATGAAGAGACCAGCGCTGAAGACTGTGCCGAGTTGCAGAACACCATCGTTGTAGATGTGCCCGAAGTTTGTCTGCTGGTTGGCAAACGGTATGAGGGCCTTTACATATGGAGAGTGTAGAGGAGCCGGCATGAGCGCCGTGAAACCGTCGTAGGATTCTCCATAGGTGCCAATCCTCCCGTCACACCAGCTCTGCTTTCCCAACCACATTTGTGTATCGTAACCGTCACGGACTTCATTGACGTAGGGGTTCCAGACTCCGCCGGAGTCAAAGCGGCCGCGTACGTCTTGAAGCACTACGATATAGCCACGCTTTGCAAAGAAAAGTGCGGCGTTAATCTTCCCTGGCTCATGTTTTCCCCAGTAGGTCCGCATGAGCAGCACTGGAAACTTGCCATTCGCGTCCGGGCGGTACATGTCCGCAGCCAAATCCACCCCGTCGCGCATCGGGATCTCCATATTCAATTGAACGTGAACCTGATAGATAGGCTGCGATGCAGAGATATCCGTGACGGCGGCACTTGAGTTCGCCACCACAACAACAGAGGCTGCCATATAAAGCGAATAGGTTAACAATATTCGTGTCATGGTGATTCGTATCATTGTGCTTCGGCCTTTTGAGTTTTGGGTGAAGTGAGAATGATAGGAAGTATCAGATGCGAAGGATATTCGGCATTATGAAAAATCGTCTGATGGGCGATGTTGACCTCGGCCGACATGCCGAAGGGGTTGGCTGTGTTCTGGTTCCTCGCATAGCGCGGGAAGTTGCTGCTCGAGATGTCGACGCGAATTCGGTGCCCTGCCTTAAAGACGTTGCTCGTCTCCCACAGGCTGATCTCAAATTTGTAAACTTTACCGGGCACGATAGGCGTGGGATGTTCCAGAGATTCGCGGAACCGGGCCCCCCGGATTCCTTCGCAGATGTGGACGGCTCTCCCATCCGGGTACACATCGCTGAGGGTCGCCGTGAAGTCGGTATCCACTGCAGTCGATGACACATAAAGGATTGCGCTCACCGGTCCGGTCACTTCGACATCTTCGGTCAAGGGCGCTGTCGTATAGACCAAGACATCATTACGCCGTTGAACGGGGCGGCGGTCTCTGGCTCCCCACACACCCGGAAAGATTGCGATTTGCCCACCCAGCGTTGGCACCGGATGATTGGGGTCGTAGATGTACTGATCGTCTTTAGCCTCCTTGGCGGGAGGCAAGGACGTACTCAAAACCCCGTCACCATGGAGAGAGTTGCCTCTCCCCCCGCTGTTCAGATAGAAATTCGTCCACTTGGTGCGGGCCAGTGGCCACTCATTCTCAAATCGCCACTTGTTCGCTCCCATCACGAAAATCTTGATCGGAGGTTCGGCGCCCAAGCCACTTTTCATCCCCTTGAGCCGGTAGTCGAACCAACTGAGAAACAATTCATCGCGATTGAGGTTTGCATTGGGTCCGAAGTCTGCATCCCACCCTGGGTCCAAACTCGTATCTCCGTGTTGCCATGGGCCGACAATGATCCTGGTCCTCTGCCTGACATCTGGCGTGCCTCCTTGCTCACGGAATCCAGCAAAATTTCTCCATGCCTCGTGCAGTAGATTGTCGTACCAGCCAGTGACGAAATATGCTGGTGTTGTAATCTGCTGGTATTTTCCCTTCACTCCGTATGAAGCCCAGTAGTCGTCATATCTGTCATGGCGGATCCATTCCTTAACCCACGGAATGTAGGAGATATCGTCGAGCGCCGTCATCAGCGGCAGTCGCATGAGCACGTTTTGCCAGTTAATGATCGGGATCCCCGTTCCGTACACTCCTCCGATGGTCGGTTGCATCGTATGCCCGCCCATGAAGAGGCCCGCGGTGAACACCGTGCCGATTTGCATTACACCATCGTTGTAGAGGTGTCCGAAGTTGGTCTGCTGATTGCCCATTGGAATTAGGGCTTTTACATAGGGGCTGTGAAGGGGAGCCGGTTCGAGCTGGGTGAAGCCGTCGTAAGAAATACCGAACATGCCGATATTACCGTCGCACCAGCTCTGCTTTCCCACCCACATTTGTGTGTCATAACCGTCTCGGACTTCGTTGAGGTAGGGATTCCAGATGCCCCCTGAGTCAAAACGGCCCCGCACATCCTGAAGCACAACGATGTAACCGCGCTTTGCAAAAAAGAGCGCGCTGGTGATCTTCCATGGTTCATGTTTCCCCCAATATGTGCGCATGAGGAGCACGGGAAACCTACCATCGGAGTCCGGGCGGTAGAGGTCCGCTGCCAAGTCCACTCCGTCCCGCATCGGGATCTGCACATTCAATTGAACGTGAACCTGATAGGTGGGCTGTGATGAAGACGCCTCCGTACCGGTGGTGTTTGCGTTCGTCACAACAGCGGAGGCTGCCATATAGAGCAAATAGAGCAAACAAGTTAGCAACATTCGCGTCATCTGTGCCCTCAGCCATGAAAATCTTTAGTTCGACATCTTCAGAGCAATCAACCGTACTGTTCGTTCCTACTTCAAGTTCGTCACAACGTCCGTCCCTGACAATTGCAAGGAACGAAGACTCGAATTGGGATTGCGAGCAATATGTATCAAGCTCATTCGTCCACTGCGAGTTATAACCTGAACTCAAATGCAGCCAATCATTTGATTTCGGAGGCTATCCACCGTCCCCGTTTGACGGCACAACCGGGAGAACAATATGTGAGGGATGTGTGGCGTCATGGTAGATGCGGTTTTCTGCCGTCACTCGATTGACACCCATAAAATAAGGATCTCCCATATTTGGATTTGGATCATACGTAGGGTAGTTGCTGCTTGATAGGTGAACGACGATCCTGTGTCCCTTTTTGAAGAGATTGCTGGTCGGGGGCATATCGACGGCGATGGGATAGATCTCTCTGGGTTTCATCAGGGCGGGTTCTTCAAAGCTCTCCCGGTACTGGACGCGAAGGATACTGTCAGAGAGATTCATAGCGTAGCCCTCCGGATAGTCCTCCGTGGGAGGGTAAAAATCGATCAGCTTGGCGGTGAAGTCTGTGTCGACGGCTGAAGATGAAATCCAGAGCTTCGCAAGAAGCGGTCCAGTCAGTTCCATATCATCTTCAAGAGGAGGCGTTCTGAAGACGATCACGTCTTGCCGCGCTGACAACGGAAGTTTTGTCTTGCAGCCAAAGTAATCGGGACTTTCCCGCTGATCGTAGGCGCCCATAGGCACGTACGGGGGATTGTCCACACTATCGTAGAAATAGGATGAGCCACCGATCGTCGGCACAGGATTTACGGGGTCGAAGAGGTAAACAGAGGGTTCTTCATCTCTAGGACGGGACGTGCTGAGGGTTCCGTCACCATGGAAGTAATATTCTGTGTTTTTGGCTCGCGCAAGTGGCCAATCCTTTTCCATCCTCCATCGACCGCCGTGGTTAAGCCGGCCGTCGCGGTTCTTGTGCCCGTCGCCCCCTCCCATCACGAAGATCTTGATGGGGGGCTCTTCATAGACGCCCGTGTTCCTGCCCTTCAAGGCTTGATCGAACCACCGCAGTTGAAGTTCAAAATAATCTTTGCTCTCCGTGTTGGCGTCCGGACCGAAGTCTACATCGCCCGAATAAGTTTTGCCGTTACCGAGTCCCCCGTGTAGCCATGGCCCGATCAACAGCTTGATGGGCCCCTTCTTTCGTTTTGAGAGGGCGGTGTAGAAGGATTCTTCACGGTAAACGTCGAACCAGCCGCCCACATAATAGCTGGGGATATCCTTATATTTGTCGAAGTATTCAACCGGTTGCCAGAGCGGCACCTTCTTCCAGAAGTCGTCATATTTCGCATGGGTGAGCATATCGAAGAACCAGCGTTCATTGTCTGGGTCAGTCAGGCTCAACGGCGTGAGTCCTTTCTTCAGAGGCATAGCCCCCAGCCATTCGAAATGACGGTTGCGTGCCCCATCGACATCTTTTGCCAGCACTGGATCATTCCAGTAGTCCTTGGTGCTCCCCAGCATCATAAAAGCTACGGGCAAAGTCAGACCAAGGAAGGTACCGGCGTGCCGGAAGCCGTTCTGATAGTAGTCGGAAGGGGCTTGCACATGGAAAATCGTGGAAAGATGCGGAGGATCAGTGCAGCAGGCAGCTTGTTGCACAGCCGCCAAATAGGAGACTCCGGTCATTCCGATCTTGCCGTTGCACCAGCTCTGCTGTGCAAGCCATTCAATAGTGTCATAGCCGTCCGGCGCCTCATGAACGCCGTGATAGAAGCTCCCTTCCGACTTATAGCGGCCACGCACGTCTTGAATGACTACCACGTATTCCTGTTCCACGAAATAGTCAATGAAATCTCGCCCGGCACCCAATTTGTTCCCGGCACCCTCCTTGTTGTAGCTGGAACGTATGAGGATGACCGGCAACTTCTCTTCCACCGGCTTGCCGTTCTTAAGGGGCCTGTAGACGTCGGCGCAAAGCTTGACGCCGTCCCTCATCGGCACAGGGACATCTTTGTCAACGAACGCCCGCTGGGGCGTCGTCATGGGATTGCTCTCTTCTAAGGACGCGCTCATGACGCTGTCGAGAAAAGAGGCTGAGGGAACCACCGTGATCGCTTTTAAGAGATCACGGCGACTTAGTGAGGTACTGTGTTCCTCGACCTGCTTGGCCATATTCCCCTCCGTGAGCCGAGAGCCGTGGGAGAAAAGTTAGCTTTCTTCACTGGTCCGCCTTCCGCTACGGAACTCCGTGTTCAAATCGATTCCCTACCAATCTGAGTCGCACATATTGTTCGGACTGCGCGTTAGTCTGCCAGGGACACCAACGGTTGCCTTGTGGTTGAGATGGAAAATTGTTCAATTGCTGCTTCGTTCAGCTCGATTCCAAGCCCAGGCCTTTGCGGCAAATTGATTTTGCCCCCTTCCATGGTGAACTCGCCCTTCACCAATTCCTTGCGCAGGCGAGAGAAGGCGACCTCGGCAGGCAAGCACTCAATAAAGCGACAATTCGCCGATGCCGCGGCGACTTGGGCAGTTGCCGCAATTCCGATTCCTGTCTTCCAGCAGTGAGGCACAATCAGCTTGCCTCGATCAGCCGCCAACTGCACCACGCGCATCGCCTCAGTGATTCCTCCTACGCGACCAACATCGGGTTGAGCCACGTCAACGTGTCCGCGGTCCATGAGATCGAGGAACTCGAAGCGGGTCTGCAGCCATTCACCCGCAGCTATTCGAATGCTGCTCGCATCTGCAAGACGGCTATATCCATCGAGGTCGTCCGATGGTAAAGGTGTTTCCACAAAGAAGAGATCATATTTTTCCAGCTGTCGGAGTACACCTAAAGCCTCCTTCCAATCCGACCAGCAGTAGGCAACATCGAGCATCAAGGTTATGCTCGGGCCTGCCGCTTCACGGCAGGCTGCCACGAGTTCGACAATCGCTTCGTTGCCCTCCCGAAGCCGGAAGTGAGCATAAGGCCCTTTGATGCAGACCTCCAACTTGGCTGCCGAGAAGCCGGCGTCCTTAGCCCATCGCACTTTGTCGAGCAGGTCCTCCCGTTGCGACGACAGGGATCGTCCTTCGGGAATAAGGCTCGCGTACGGCGTGATGAAGTTCTGGCCACTACCACCCAGCAGATGCCAAACCGGTCTACCGACTGCCTTGCCGTAGATATCCCAGATCGCCATATCAAGCGCGCCCATAGCACAGATTCCTGCGCCTCGTCTCCCAGTCATAGCGGAGAAGGTATACAACCGTTCCCAAAGTTCACGAGGCCTTGTCGGATCCTGTCCTATCAGCAGTTCTGTCAAGCCCAGGCTCATGATGTGAGATCCTGGCGCCTCGATATGGGCTTTGATAACCCAGGGATTCGAGTCTGCCTCGCCAATTCCGGTGATTCCTTCATCGGTGTGGACCTGGACGATGATGGTGTCCTGGGACGAATCACATGCATCCGGATTGCAATCCGGTACTGTAAGAACGCGGCAGTCAACTGATGTTATCTTCACAACACTCCTCCAACAGCACTTGATTTCCATTTCTCGCCCATGGCTCCTCTGTACTGATCGCGATCCCAGTGTGACCTAAAGCTTTTACTTTGCCTTGGTAAACTCTTCGTAGAGAGTAGCCAGCTGATCGGGTCGAACCGCGACGAACTCGGGTCCTAAGCTCTTCGCAATCTCTTCCGCCATTCCCAGGTCGGTAAGCCAATTGCCTAGACAGACATTCAGAAACATTGGGCGCGTGGAAGGCGTCCATCGCTTGATATCGTTCACTTCGAACCAGATATCCTCATTACGCGTGTGGTCAGTGACTGGCAGGCCCGGGGACGGCCAATCGTTCATGGCCCGAAACACCGGGATGCCGCGGGACTCGGTCACCAGATTGTCAGCCGTTGTACCACGCCGCCGACCATAATTGGCAAAGATCCCTTGGAGCCCTTGTATCTGTGCAAAGGTGGCCATCCGGTCCGCACTCATCTCAGTGTGCGTGCACATAACCGAGGCATCGATTTTCCGGCGATAGATCGAGGAAAGATCAATGTAGTCTCTTAGGATCTGTTCTTGTCTGTCGGGCGGGTAATTGGCTGCGTAAACGTCCTCTTGGATATAACCGGCGCCAGTCAGTGCATTTACAAAGCAATCCCCTGGCTTGGCATGCTGGTAATAATAATCGAGGATATCGGGCATCGTATCTGCAGCTGTGGGGCCGATCTGCCAGCCGAGTGGCACTTTGCCATGCGCGGGACCGTCAAACAGCTTGCGGTAATACTGACGCAAAAAGTTCCACCCATCACCATCGGTGCGGACAAAACTGTAATAGATCTTGTTCTTGTCCAGCTTCACCTGGGGAGGGGTCTTCTGCAGCAGGTTCGCCGAAGTGCCGGAGTGGACCGAGAGATTGCCTACTGTGGGCGCAAATCCGTCGTAGGCACTGCATTGTTGAAACTTTGCGCATTCGCAAACCATGCGAACTCCCAACGCCTCCCCCATCCCACCGTGGCTCGCATCGTCCTCTCCGCTGGAGGGCCAACCAAGGCATGGGATATTGGGCGGCCACCTCATGAGAACTTCGCGGAGGAATTCCTTCTCTTCATGGTAAGAAGCCGCAGGATGAGTGCTCGCATCTGCCGGTCCCGATACCCATAGAACGGGTATCTTGAATTCGACGAGATAGTCGCGAATTGCTATCTCATGCGGATCCAGGATGGCAATGGCCTGCGTCGAAAGCGCCTCCTCATAGCGCTCGAAGAACCAGCGATAGGCTTCGATGTCTTTTTTCCAGCCCATGTACCGAAAGTCAAACCCTCGATTCCAAGAGTCGAGTGGGTATCCCGCGGGCAGGTCGAATTCATATGACAGGCGGGGCGTCGTAACCAGTCCGCCGTGAAGCCCTGCCAGCATAGTGGCCAGATTGATCGTCGCAGGAACAGTCGGATCAATGACGTAAGCCTCGTGAAACTCGGGCAGGAAGGCTTCGAAGACTTCAAGAACACCGAGCGCGCGGATTGTGTCGATGTCGCCTCGCTCTTTCATCCAGTCGAGCCACAACTCGTCATATTCGTCGTGGACGAGATAGAGTCTGGGATGAGATCGATTCACTGCTCCCTGTAGGCAGCACAAAGTGAACCGCAGATCCCACGCGTCCGTGGTCAATTCCGTCAGACGCAGTACGCTCATGTCTCTACTGGGAGGCCGGGACTTGGGACAAGCCTGAGACCGTTGCAGTGCCTCAAGCTTGAGAGATCTCTGAACTAAAAATCCACCCGCACCACTAGCAGAGATCTGCACGAACTGACGCCGGCTCATGAAATGGTTCATAAAGAAGTCCATCAAACGTGCTCAGCGCAATAAAAGGGCCGAGGTAGCCTTGCTCGATTATCGATCTGTGATCCTTTTATCAAGACTTGACCGGAGGGTCAAGCTTTCTTTGATATTTCGGCCTTTTTATGCCTTCAAATCGAGAAGTTTACTCAAGCCGACCTGGCGAACCGTAGATGGAGAGAAACAGAGATTTCCTGTTGCTTAAATGGGCCCAACCATGATATTTCATATCTATCATCGAGCATCGGGCACTAACGATCTGCTGAGACTTCAGGGAAGTACTGCACCTTTCTGCTGCTTTTCAGTTTTCGCGGCTCCTGGTAGGACAGGGGTTGCAGTATCAATCCTCGGAAACTGGAAGCGTGAGATTTCTTTTCCTTGCGGTAGACGAGGCGTTCTATGGCAAAGCAATTGATGTGGCTGATGCTCATATTCCTGACTGCTGGCTTCACGCCCGGTGCCGCTCAGTATGTAGGCGTCTTTATTTCTTCCGCGGCAGGAGACAGGCTGACGCCGGGACAGCCATTACAATTCGAGCCCAAGAACAAGAGTACGGATGTCGATTTCCGGATCGACGATCGGGTTAAAAATCAGACGATCCTGGGTTTCGGGGCTTCCTTCCTGGAATCCGGCATGATTTGCCTGAATAGCTTACCCCTCGATCAACAGGAAGCTGTTCTCCAAGCGTTATTCGATCCGAAACGAGGTGCGGGTTTTTCCGCAATGAAATCGCCCATCGCAGCTACAGATTTCATGTCCGCCGGCCCCTGGTACACCTATGACGATACACCCGGCGACATAGAGATGAAGCATTTCAGTATCGAGCGCGATTTGGGTCCGAACGGTTTAATCACCTACATCAAGCGGGCACGGAAGTATGGGACGTTCATTATCCAATCGCCCATGGACTACCCTCCGGACTGGATGCTGGTTAACGCCACTGACCGGCAGAAACAAGACGTTGACCCTAGATACTACGACGCTCTCGCCCACTACTACCTGCGTTATCTCCAGGAGTATGAAAAGAATGGCGTCTTTATAGACAACATTAGCCTTTTCAACGAGCCGCCCGGCTATACCAGAATTTCCTATCCTGAGATTCATACACTGCTTAAGCGCTATGTCGGACCTTTGTTTGAGGAAGAAGGCATACGAACGAAGATTCAGTTGAGTGAAGCTTCTGCGCGCCAATGGGCGTATGAGAACTATGGAGTCATTTTGGCTGACCCGGAGGCACGAAAATATGTAAGCTCCCTGCCCTATCACGGGTACGACTTGGCCAACTTTGACAAAATAGCAGCCCTGCACGAGAAGTATCCAGATCTCCCGCTGTGGATGACCGAGTTGTGTCATTATCGAGGCTACAGCCCGCGAATGCCTATGCCGCGGTACGATTTTGCGGATGGCGATTTCTGGGGGAATCAGGTCTTCTCCGACCTTGAGGCGGGCGCATCGGGATGGACTTACTGGAATATGATTCTGGATCAAAACGGCGGTCCATGGCTTATTTCGGTTCAACACGGGGATCCGGTAGAGAACGCTCAACATCCAGTCGTAATAATCGACCGCAACAAGAAAACGGTCACCTATACTGGGCTTTATTATTATCTTGCACATTTCAGCAAGTTTGTCCGCCCCGGATCGATTAGAGTCGAAACGCGAGGCGCGCGCAGCGGTGTTCGTTGTATAAGTTTCAAGCGGCCGGACGGCGAGCTCGTTGTGGAATTGATGAACAGTCAAAAGAACCAGGTAAGTGTGGTCTTCGAGTGGCGAGATCGACTGGCACATGTAACTCTGCCCGGAACGTCGATCTCAACTTATTTGTGGCACACAGAGGACTAGTAAGTTCCTGATCGGAACGACGATCAGCAGGCAGCCTGTTTCTTCAGTCGTGGCAAGAGGATTTTTGAATGAGGTAGGGCGGTAGCGAGCTAAAGTCGATGGGTTATCGATCACTGCTTTGAACTCCTCGAAACCTCAAAGCGTTAGCTCCCCTGGGCGCGCTGCACAGCCAAACGATTCGTCGAAATTCTCTTTTGGGGGAAGGCATGGATTCACCGCTGCTCAAGGGAATCGCCGAGTCGAATATCACTGGCCACACAGCGCCACAACTCAAGGCCGGAACGCTGGGCTTCACGTCTATCTTGATGCAGGCGATAACGCATATCGCTCCCGCGGCGGGCTTGGTGCTCTGCCTTCAGATCGTTTCGGCCTCGGCCGGGTTGGCCTCTCCCTTCGCCTATGCCATTGCTTTTGTCATCGTTCTAACCCTCGGCATTTCCCTCACACAACTGGCGTGCGTACTCCCTTCAGCCGGAGGCTACTACACGTATGTCAGCCGCACGATCCACCCGCGCGCGGGATTTCTCACTGCTTGGCTTTATTTTCTATACGACCCGCTGGCCGCGGCCGCCAATTTGGCCATCATGTCTTTCTTTTTGGAGAGGACCTTGAAGTCGGAGTATCACCTGATTCTCCCCTGGTGGATTTCCTTCCTGATCCTAAGCAGCCTCATGACAGTAATTATCTTTCGTGGTGTCGCGATCTCGGTACGAACGACCGCGATTGTCGGAATTGCCGAGATCGCAATTGTCATAGCTTTGGCAATCTGGAGCATTCTGCGTCCTGGAAGCCCAAACGCCAATTTTGCATCGTTTTCGCCCAGACATTGGCCCGAGGTGCACCGCCTCTATATCGGAGTCGTTTTCTGCATATTTGCATTCAGTGGATTTGAATCTGTTGCGCCTTTGGCAGAGGAGAGTCGAGACCCGCGACGCAATCTGCCCCGCGTGATCATGTGGTCGATTCTGCTCATGGGCCTCTTTTACCTATTTTGTTCCTGGGCGATCATCGTCGGATGGGGCACCAATTCGATACAAAGCTTTGTTCATTCGAATGAGAACCCTGTTTTCGTGCTTGCCCGAAGATTGTGGGGAAGCGCATGGATTTTCCTTTTGATTGCCGTTTTCAATTCGACCGTTGCCTGTGCGATGTCCTGTACGAATGCGGCTACGCGAGTGCTCTTCGCCATGGGGCGAGCTGGTGCGCTTCCTCGCGTCCTGAGTAAGGTTCATTCACGCTATCAAACGCCCGTGAATGCGATCTGGTGGCAGACGATATTGACGGTGATTGTCGGCCTCGGACTAGGATTCTCACTCGGCCCGGACCAGGAATTCTATTTCGTCGGTGTGACCATGACCCTTGGAATGGTGTTCGTTTACATCATGGGCAACCTCGGGGTCTTTCGCCTGTATTCGGGCGAGCGCCGAAACCAATTCAACTCGGTGCTCCATGTCCTCTTTCCTTTTATTTCCACAGCCGCCCTGCTCTGCGTTGCCTACGGGTCCGTCTTCCCTCTGCCTCCGGCGCCGATCAGGTATGCACCCGCAGTGGTAGCCGTCTGGCTGTGTGCCGGCGTTCTGCTTATCTGGATCCTAAACAAAACTGGCCATGAGCGTTCTTTGCTGGATGCTGGATTACGTGCGTACGGACAGCCGAGCCAAGAGGAATCACAGAGCCCAGCGCCGGGCGTCTACCAGGGCCTGTGAGTTCGGCCTGTGGACCGCACACGGATCGGATCATCTCAGAGGTAAAGTGGACTTGGTGCCTTTAGAAAAGAGTACTTCGTCTCGACCCTGCTTCGCCGGAGCACGGCTGGACCGACTACCGATATGCTCTTTTCATCATCGTCTTTTGATCCTGATCGGAAGCGGTCTGTTTCTGGATTCTTTTGACATCTATATGCAGGGCGCAGTATTGGCCGAGATGAACCGCACAGGGTGGTCCAATCCGGTCGGAAACGCTACATTTCTGTCGCTCACTTTTGCGGGCTTAGCGATCGGTACGATTGTGTCGGGTTGGCTCGGCGATCGTTTCGGGCGGCGCACCATTTACCAGGCCAATCTCCTCGTTTTTGGTCTGGCGACACTCGCGGGCGCTTTCGCTCCAAGCTTTCGCGTGCTGCTCCTGTCCCGGTTTGTTTGCGGCCTCGGTTTGGGCGGCGAGGTTATCACCTGTTACGCCACGCTGGCGGAGTTCGTGCCGGCACGACAGCGTGGACGATGGCAGGGCTTGCTCGCTCTCATCTCTAGCCTCGGTGTGCCAGTGTCCGCGCTGGCTAGCTTGCTAGTTATCCCGCGTTTCGGTTGGCGTGCGATGTTCCTGGCGGTAGGCGCCTTCTCCGTGATCGCTTGGCTGCTGCAGCGCAGCGTACCCGAGTCCCCCCGCTGGTACGAAGCCCGAGGCCGTCACGCTGAAGCCGAGGAGGTACTTCGGCGGATTGAGAAAGAGGTACAAAGAAGTACGACCCAGCCGCTGGCGCCTCCTGCCTCTGAGGACATCTTGGTGACACCTTCAGTTTCCCCTTCCTGGAGGACGCTCTTCGTGGGACGCATGCTGCGGCGCACAACCCTGGCGATGACGGTCATGGTTTGCATGAATGTAGTCATATATGCAGTCACCGGCTGGGTACCTACGATTCTGGTGCGACGCGGCTTCCATATTGGCAATACGTTGGAGATTACGGCGTTGATGCAGGTTGGTTCCCTGCCCGGATCAATGCTTGGCGCTTGGGCGGTCGAACGCTTGGGACGTAGATTCAGCTTGATTTCGTTCTCCGCGCTAGGCGGATTCATGGTCGTCGCGTACACCTTCGCCAATCTCCCGGCGACGCTAGCGCTTAGCGGCTTCATACTCTTCATCCTGCTCTACGCGCTTGCTGCGATGACCTTCGCCACCTATGTCCCGGAAATCTTTCCCACACGGCTTCGACTAACCGGATGCGGAATCAGCAACGCAACGGGGCGCATCGCAAATGTAGCGGCACCCTTCGGAGTCGCCGTACTCCTCACAGCGGTAGGTCCTCGCGCTGTTTTTTACGCTGCGGCAATCCTCCTGACCGCCCAGGCACTCGCAGTACTTGTCCTGGGGGAAGAGACACGCGGGCGCAGTCTGGAAGAGATCGAGGGCATGGCGCAGTGGGGTCCTCGCCCATAGAGTGCATCCCACCTGCGAGCAAAATGCTCTGGCATAGCTTGCTGCCGCACCTTCTCGGCCACGGCCTCGGCGCCCGTCGAAAGGCACCCCGATCGTTTGGACTGCAAGCCTTCTTTCAGCGCGTTGCCTGAGTTGTGAGTTTCGGGTTCAGAGCCGGCATCGAAATTCTGGTCTGCCGCGAATGTCGAGATTCATCCGGTACAACGCGCCCCCGAAAGGGCCTGTCAAGGAATCGTAGCCGGACGGCATGACCGGCATCGGTTCGCTTTCGCCTGCGCTGGTGATGTAGATGTCGCAAAGATCCTCGCCCCCAAACGTAAGCGACGAGACCTGCTTGGCAGGAAGAATCACGCGCCGCTGCAACCGGCCTGTTGAGTCATACCGGACAACACAACTCCCATACCATTGCGCGGACCAGACAAACCCGTCGGCGTTGACCGTCATTCCATCCGGCAGGCCCTCGTGGTCGGGAACCTTGACCCACACCCGGCGATTGGCCACGGTTCCATGACTGGCGTCGTAGTCGTAGGCGTAAATCGTCCTGGCGATAGTATCGGTAAAATACAGAGTCTTCTGGTCGAGCGAGAACGCCAATCCGTTTGAGCCGTGAATCCCCTCATCGAGAATAGACACTCGCCCGTCGACGCTAACAGAGATCAGTTTGCCAAGGGGATATTTTCCGGCTGGATTGTAATGCCAGGTGCCGGAGAGCAATCGCCCAGCCGGATCAGCGATACAGTCGTTCAATTGCAGGCGGCAGCCATCCAACTCGGACACAATTTCCTGTGGATCACTCTCTCCGTCCCATCTCCACACTCCTTCACTGTTGGTGATGACGAAACCGCTGTCTTCACGCAGCGCAATTCCGTTGATCTCCACGCCCTGCTTCAATATCTCATATTGGCCGGTTGCTGGAGAGTAGCGCTGGAGCTTGCGTCCAGCGATGTCTGTCCAATAGAGAACTTGGGAACGCATATCCCAAATGGGAGATTCGCCGCACAGGTCTCCTTTATCTACGACAATTTCCAGTTTCGCCATCATGTCTTGCTGCCAAAATCGAGCCAAGCATTGGACGGATCCCACAAAGAAGGGTGAAATTTCATGGACCGTTTCCATTAGTAGTCAACCGCGATGCTGTAATCAGACGCTTTCGGACTCAGGCTGATCGTCTCCTCTGCCGCATTGAACGCCTTGGAATGAGATCCATTTACCACCACTCCCCGAATCGGTGCGTGAAGCGGGTGAGGAATGCGCAGAGTGATCGTCTTCAGAAGATCGGGACGAACGTTGTGCAGATGAAGATCGATCAAGATCCGTCCACTATCCACGTGCGAGACGATCTTGAAGTCGACGGTGCCAGAATAGGTAACGGCTCCTTCGACATTAATCTGCTTTCCGGCCTCAAGCCAACGACGGGGAGCAACGGGTAGAATCGTCAAATTACCTTCGCGCTCAAATAGCAGTGTTCTGCGAATCATGCCACAGATCCGCATGCCACCAGAACTGTCGATGAAAAACGGCGCGTAGCGGCGATCATACAGATCGAATCTTTCGACGGCGCCAAGCGTATCGTGATCGACCCCGAAAGCTAGGGTCGAGTAGAAAACGAGAATTGCCTTTGCCACTTCGCCACGCATCGTGAGGCCGTAGTGATAAGGATCCTCACCAGTAACCATGTAACGCTCCCCATGCAATAGGGGATTTTGGCCCGAAATACCGCCCATCAGGCCCAATACTCCAAGGTTTGTATGTGCTTCGAGATACCGTTCCGTGGACGAAAATGCAGTATCGTTCGGATCCAGAAGCCCCGCATCGACGAGCGCCAGCGGGCCGGTCGCGTAGACGGTGTAGTCATCCGGCTGATTGAGCCTCTGGGGATACGGAGATGCATCAGGATCAGTTCGCTTCGTGCGCCGCATGACTTCAAGGATGTCGGCCCTATATAGTGCGGCTTCGTGCAGTAGCCGTTTGCCATCCGGATAACCGATGTCGTTCAGAGCTTCGGCTGCAAGCTGCAATCCTTCGTACGAGTATGCGTCGGTAAACAAGTTGTAAGTGGGGTTCGCCCTGCCCCGGTCATCAGCCTCGCCGGCTGGCATCAGTCCGTACTCAAGGGGCTTGGTGCCGTCGGGCATTAGATGCATTGTCCCCTTCCTCTCCTCAACGATCCAGTCGCATGCCTTGACAATCGCGGGTGCAGTAGCCTCGAGCCACGTACGATCCTTTGAATAGTAGTAGTGTTTGGCAAAGGCGATCAGAGCGGATCCGGTATCGTTTGTCCAGTTTGGGAAATCCTTTTTCCCCCGCTGCTTCGCGAGAAATCCATAAATCGTCGAATCACTGTCGTGCTCCCAGCCGCTCTGCTCGAATTTCCCAGTGCCCGGGAAAACACCCTCAGTGCTAGTGACGTCTGCATGCGGGTGAATGGTCCCCTGGAGCTTCAGAAAGTAGCCAAGTGATTTTTTAACGTCGTCGTGGTAGCCGAACTCGTCCAGAGCGGTCAACTGTTTCATCTGCTCCCACGGCCACACACCGTACGATCCCTGTACCGGCATGTAGTAATCACGGTCCGCTGCCTGCACCATTTGCGTCTGGTTATAGAGAATCTGTGCCTTATAGATTCTGTTGACCGCTTCCTCCGGCACTTCTATCGTCGTCCCCTTCGCCAGGATCGACTCTAGTTCCGCCGCCCGCGCGTCAAGCCCGCTCTGATAATCTAACCCCCGCACGGCCGTCAGTTCGGACTCGCTGAAGCCCTTCTCGTCTGTGCTCACTTTCAGCTCGAAGCTCTTCTTTTGCCCAGGGAGAAGGTCGGCTTCAAAGCGAAGTGCACTCGCGTATCGCGCGACCTTGACACCTGGTCCTTCTTGATGCGCACCGAGAACTATCGCGCCCTCCCGCAGGACGTCATCAGAGCTCTCCATCCGATTCCCCGTCACGACAGGAAGTGAACCGGTCACATCGTAGAGCTTGTAGCTCCAGAAGTAGGGTGGCCCGTCGATCGTAGCCACAACGCCGGGCATAAAGGCCCATAACGCAGCCCGATTCATCTCATTTGGGCTGATGTTGGTCATGCTCATGCGCACAACAACCAACTGCTTCTCGTGGCCAGTCTTCACCTCACTGGCGTCCACGAGTTTGGTATAGGCTACCTGCTCGTAACGTATGGGGCCATCCTGTACGCTGCTGATAATAATTGGCAGATAGCCTCGATATAATGAGCGTGAAACTGAGCGCCACGCGATGGGAGAAGGCAGCGCACCAACTGCGAAGGCGACGGGATTTGCGACCATCCCAATACCCATGTCGGGACGCACCCATACAAGTTCCGGATGTGCCTTCTCGCTGATGACCGGTGCCCGCGACATCGCGCCACCATAGGCCGAAACAACCTCATCGTAGTTTGTTTCGTATCCGCTCCGCGCAATTTCATCCAGCGCGAGGTACGAATACGCGGGATCACCGACAACAGGTTTTGCGCTCTGCGCTGCGCTGGAAAGGGCGAATGCCAATCCGGTTAAAAATGCCTGGATAAGCGTAGGATGAATGATTCTACCCATTACGCTGTCGATCCTTTCATTCAACAGAGATCGTAGCCAGCGTATCTGCAGAGGGCGTAAATTGGTGCCTGCCAACTATAGATGCGATCAAGCGCAAGATCTCGTCTGCACGAGTAGAACCTAAGAACTGATTCGCTCGTCATAACCCTTTACGCCGCTTCCTTTGTAAAGTATTTTGGCACTGCGTTCTGTGATCTCCTTATGCAAAGCGACGAACTCTGGGTCGAAATCGCTCGTGGGTCTAGGTTCGTGCTTGAATGTTAGGAACGTGTCCACGCCTCGGACCAATGTGGCGCTGTCTTCCCCTTCCAACTGGCGAACATAGGTAGGAATATAGCGAATAGCAAAGCCGATTCTTCGGTTTGGAGAGGAATTGGGAGCGGAGCCATGAATGATGCGCACGTGGTGCAAGGACATCTCTCCGGGCTGCAATTCAATCGCCACCGCCTTGCTTCGGTCCACCTCCACAGCTATTTCCTGGCCACGCGTTAACGAATTATTTTTCGCAAAAGTATCTTTGTGCGGGATTTGATCAAGCAGATGCGTACCTGGGATGACCTCCATTGCGCCGTTTGACTTGTTGCTCTCAGAAAATGCGACCCAGGCTGTGACGACGTCAGGCTTGGACAATCCCCAGTAGGTCGAATCTTGGTGCCAGGAAACGTAAGCTGGATCATTCGCTTCCTTAATGAAAAAATTGCTAGTCCAGCACAATAAGTCTTCGCCGTACAAATCCTCTACTGCGTCTACAATCTTCTCCTGCCGGATTAGATCATTCAGCCACCCAAAGAGCAGATGCGGCTTGTGCCGCAAGCCGCTTTTGACTGATTCGTCTTGGCTGTGTTCGAACGATTCTAGACGCACGCGCAATATGTTCGCTTGCTCCAGAGACATCACTCGGATCGGGGCGATATAGCCAAATTTGCGGTAGCTCTCTAATTGTAGCGGTGTAAGAATTTTGCTCATGACAAACTCCTGATTCTGCCAATACCGGAGCGGCCTCTCTCCGTTCAAGGCAACCTCCGCATAGCCGGCCCTGCCGAAAGCCCTCGCACCGCATCGCCTGACAAGCTTCCAGTCCATCTTCGCTAGCTGGCCCGGAGACAAACGCGGCACAAATTGATAGCTTCGTCCACGCTGCTGCTGCGCTCCCTCGCCTTGAGTAGGCTCTGTAGCAGGCTTCGCCTCAAGTATCCGCTTCATGCGGGCCCCCCTATACGCCGGACCTGGCCCGACATTTCATCCAATCCGGGAGCCAGAAATGGCCCAATGAATTGTTTCCATTTCAATTCAGAACAATGGAGCCAGGAAGGTACTCTCCTGCCTCCATCTATTCAACTGGCACCGCTTTCGCAGCTTGGCACTGCCCAGTTTCTCACGGCTTAAATACGAACCACCCATGAACTCCTAATTTAGAACTCCACCCTTAGACTGAATTCAATGTTCCGTGGCGGTTGCGTACTTGCAACCCCCGCTTCCTGCGTCGGCGTCAATGTCGGCGAGATGGAAACACTCGATTTTATAAACTGGGCGTGGTTAAAAGCGTTAAACATCTCAGTTCTGAACTGGACGGAGGCCCGTTCTTTGATTGAGAATCTTTTGTCTATGCCTATATCCCAGTTGTCGAAACCGGGAGCAGTCAGAGCACCATTAGGGGCGTCCCCGAATGTGCCGAAAGGCTGGTATTGAAACGCAGAGGGATCGAACCGCATGCCCGTCTTGCGTATATCGAGATAATGAACGGGCGACACCTGATTCGGCCGAATGCCGGTAAACATTCCGGTATTGCTCTGGTCGGTGGCGTCGCTGGGGTACAGCGGGTTTCCGGTCTGGAGGACGGTGATTCCGCTAACTTGCCAGCCCCCTACGAGAGCATCGCTTATGGCGTTCATGCCCGCACCCCAGAGCCGACCACGACCAACTGGCAACTGCCAGACATAGCCTGCTGAAAAGCGCTGTCTGGCGTCAAAGGCGGCGAGACCGTAGTTTCCCTTCGGATCATACGAGTTCTGCGGCCAAAAGTTTCCGGTGTCATTCTTGTTCGAGTAATTGGACATCGCTTTGGCCCAAGTATAGGCGGATATGAACGACAATCCTCCCGAGAACCTCCGCTCTACCCGAACATATCCAGCGTTGTAGGTGCTGATGGAAGCGTGCACACAATTGATCATGGTGCTCGACAGTGACGGGTAAGGCATCCTGGAAGCGATTGAAGTGGTCACGCCGGGGACGTCAAGTCTCGCCTGGTTATAGTTGATATCCATCGAATTGTGAACACCATGAGAACCCATATACCCTATTTCGAATAGTAAATCCTGCCTTATTGTTTGTTGCACGGACAGGTTCCATTCTTGAACGGAAGGATCCGGCGACCATCCAATAATGTCTGAATAGATCGTGATGGCGGGGAGAGGCCACTTGGCCGTCGTGAGTTGCGAGACAGGAGGAATGATCCCCGTGGCTGGGAACAGGTTGCTCATTTTCGTGGTTGTTAAATCGGTAAATGCGTTGGCGGGGGTTTCAGTGTAGCTCAAGGACACCGGGGGGTTGAACAACCCGAACATATTGCTATCAGTGGAATCGGTACCCGTGTAGAAGATTCCAGCAGCGCCGCGCACTACCATTCCGCCATGAGGTGAATATGCGAACCCAACTCTTGGACCCCAGTCGTTCCAGTTGTTTTTGTAAACGGCTTGGCCCTTACCAAAAGTTTGAATATAGCCTGCCGGGCATGCAGAACCGAAACAGGATCCTGGGGCCCTCCCTAAGTTGAACTGCGCGTTGTTATTGTCGATCGTGGCAACAAATGGATTAAAATATTCCCATCGCAACCCCAAATTCAACGTCAGGTTACCGCGGATCCGCCAGTCATCTTGGAAGTAATAGCCCTGATACCCGGTGTGGCGCGGACCGCTGATTGTTCCAGCCAGGCCGAAGGCTGAGTTATTAAAGCCGAGTAAATAGTCGGCCCACGGACTTCCGGAAGCGGACTGACCCGGTTGTGTACCTTGTGTAAACTGCCCATTAAAGTTGAAACCGCCCCGAGCGAAAGTTTCTGAGGTATACGTGAAATTCTCGTTGACCCAATTGACGCCCATCTTCAGCGTGTGCTTACCTTTCAATAGAGACACATTGTCCGAAATCTGAAGAGTTTTTACTAGTGAGGCGAGAGGGTTGTTTGCACCTCCGCCCATTGCAGAATACCCGGTCCAAGAAAAATTAGGCATCCCATAAAGAGAAGGATCAATTGATCCGATCAGATTTTGCACCCCGAACAGCCCGGTAAGATTCGTGTTTGCGGGACAAGGTCCTACACATCCTCCAGTTCCCCCTTCCTGAAACGATCCAAGGTTTGAGTTGAGATACCCGGCCCGAAGTTCATTGATCAGCCTTGTAGAAAACACATGGGTCTCAGCAGCCATTGCGCTATATGCATTATGAATGCCAATAGTGCCGGAGAGAGGAGCGATTCCAGCCTGGGTCTCGTACTCGTTCGACTGTCTCCAAGTACCGTACAATGAATCCTTATCTGAAATGGTCTGATCAAGGCGCACTGCATAATTATTCGGAGCCGATACGGTGTGGGTATCTACGGCTGTATTCACGCCGGCCACAGTTGTTACATTACCCGGTTTCGGCACATATGGGCTAGAAGCCACTGCCACGGGATCGAACCGGGTGCTCGGGATTTTATTTCCAGGGAATGGATCCCGGATGTACCCTCCGGGATGGCTAGGGTCAGGCCGGGTTGTTGCCGGATCGTAGATTGTCGTGCTTAAACTGGAAAAATCGCCGCTCAGCCAAGCCTGATTAGGCCAATTGGCAAAAGTAGAGCCGCCAGTGGTATATCGCGTCCCCTCGTATCCAAAGAAGAAAAAGCTTTTGTGCGTGCCGCTGTAGAGTTTCGGAATGACAATAGGACCGCCCACTGTGACTCCGAATTGGTTATACGTGAACGGCGACTTTCTGACATGGGCCCGGCTGTTGAAGTAGCTATTCGCGTTGAGCGCAGCATTTCGAATGTATTCATATGCAGAGCCGTGCAACTGCGAGGTACCCCCTTTGGTCACAGCAGTAAACTGTGTTGTTCCCCGCCCATATTCCGCCGAAAAGTTATGAGTCTGAAGCTTGAATTCTGAAATAGTGTCGAGGCTTGGAAGCAGAGCAATCGTCTGCCAGGCGATGTTGTTGTTGTCGAGCCCGTCGAGGGTATATAACTCGGACGATCCGCGTTGTCCGCCAGCCTGATAGTAGTTCCCCGCAGTAATACCAGGAACGTAAGCGGTATTTGCAGTGAAGTTCTCGGGCTGTACTGCGGTAGGAGCTAGTTCCGCCAATTGCTCGAAGTTTCGGGTTAACAAGGGCAGTTGGTGCAATCGTTCTGATGGCACATCCATACCAACGTTCGATGTGTCAGTTTCCAATAGCGGCGTAGCACCTGAAACTTGAACCTGCTGCGACTCTGCTCCAACTTTCAAAGCAAAATCGACGCGGACTGTGGCAGCCACATCCAGCGTAACTCCGTTCTCCACTAAGGTCTCAAAGCCAGTTGCTCCGGCAGTCAGGCTGTATCTACCTGAGTTTAGAAAGGGCACCGTGTAATCGCCTGCGTTATTGGTCGTTGAAGTCGAGGAAATAGCGGTATCGAGATTCGTCACGACGATCTTGGCGCCGGGGACAACAGCGCCCACCGGATCTCTCACTGTCCCCACAAAGGTACTCTTAACCGCCTGAGCTACCGCCAAGTTCGCCGAACTCAGCAGAACAATCAATGTTAGGAGAGAAATCCAAATCGCGGTGAATCTGGCCAGCAGAGTTGTTTGCTGATGCCTCATGTTCGCCTCCAAATCGAGAATCAAAAGACCGAATGGGGGCCCTAGGTTACCGACTCAGGTTGCTCGACATGGAGCGCCGTTGTGACCACAGTCCGAGTTCCGCCACTCTACACCGAACAGCAGATTACAGTATCTTGTTCGAGCATCGATGATGGATCGGGCAGGGTGATGTGTCAAGCTATTTTTAAAAGAAGAAAGTTATTCCGTATCGTTTCGGGGTCGGGAGGCGGTCTGCGGGCCCGGGCCTGGTTCAGGGAATAAGTTCTGGGAGGTGGGCGGCAGCGATCAGAACCTTTGTTGGGAGCGCGTGGCCGGGGTGATTTCGGTTCGCGCCCACCAGTTCCTAGATCAGAACCAATTCGCCCAGGTTCTTGGGTGCGGCCCCTTCGTTCGTTTCGTCAAGACCACGAGGACCGAGCACAGAATAGATTTGCTTCAGGAAGCGCAATTCGAAAACCCACGCTCGTTATGAAAAATCTTCGCTTATTGCGGGATGGGTATCAGAAATTGGAATAATGATTCACGAAATGGAATGAAGATTGCTAAAATGAAATGCTGACATACGCTTACCTAGCGGAAAGGGTGGCGTCTGCGCTTACCATCGCCATTTGTTCTGCAGACCAGTGCCCTAGGGCTTGAAGGAAGGCTTGCCGTGCGCTCTCGGGGTCCTTTCGTTTGATAGCCTCAATAATGGGCAGATGCGAATAAGTGTCCTGCATCAAATCGAATGGTCTGCAGGTGACAAGCCGAATTGCCGCAACCGCAAAGATCGGGTAGACAACTCTCTTGAGTGCAACTTCGAGATATTCGTTTGACGCCATTTCCCAAATCTTCTCGTGAAGCGCCAGATCTTTGAACTGATACTCCTGCGCCTTTTCAGTCCGGGCGCAGTCCAGCAAATCTAGATAGCTATCCTCGAGTTCACGAATCTGTTCCGGAGTGGCAAGGCGCGCAGCCTCCTCAATCGCGAATGTCTCAAGCAGTTTTCGAACTTTGGAGATCTTCTCCAATGCGTCCAGAGAAAACTTCGCAACGTGAGTGGCTGAATTGGCTTTTTTCGAGACAAATCCCTCTATTTCAAGCTGGACCAGCGCTTCACGAACTGCGGTAAGGCTCGTTTCAAACTGAGCGGCCAGATTTCTTTCGACAAGCCGCTCGCCTTCCAGAAGTTTCCCTGCTAGGATCGCTTGCTTGATTTTCGCTGAGATCTGTTCGCGCAAAGTACTGTTGGATAGTCGCTCAAAAACTGCCATGAACCCCCCGCTAACGAAGCCCTCTGATAATCTATGATCGAGAATCCATGATCATACTCAACGATATTACAACAATGCACCCCAGCCAGTTTTTTCTGACTGGTTAAAAGGGAGAGTCTTCCGCACGATCACATCGAGCGCCGAGTCCTTGATCATCATTGCACAAGTTCTCAACTGACGTCCTTGGCCTCACGAGCGGATGCGTCGGCGCTGCGAGACGTAATCGGAGGGATTCATCGTTTTGCAGTTCCCCAATGCTTCCCGCGGAACGAGGATTCTCCGACATGAATGGGCTGAGTTGTTCGACAGTATGATTCAGCTCGATTGAGCCCGGAGTGTTACGATGACCGACCAAGATCTTGTCCCATTGAGAGAGCACATCTTCTCGACCAATGCTCTGCTTGCCGCTATGAACTCCTCTTCCCGAGTGCGGATTCTTACGTTCGCCTCCCGGGAGTGTGGCGCGACTGGTTTTAGTACTGGGCTATCCATACTTAAACCAGGCGGGTGCTTGCCCTACCATCAACATGGGTGCAGTGAAGCTGTCACGGTCCTCCAAGGGCAAGCGGATCTGCAGATTGACGGCCGGACGTATCGCCTGGGACCATTGGATTGTGTGCATATTCCCGCAGACGTCGCGCATTTCGTGAGCAATGCGATTTCTGGAGAGGATCTGATTACACACCACGCCTTCGCCTCGGCACATGCTACAGTAGAGCCGTCGGCCAAAGAGTTCCCCCTACAAGACTGTATTCTCATTAGCCCCTCGGAAACGGACCCTGAAGCGATTCTTAGATCTAAGGAATGCTTAGTCTATGAACTCTCGCGAAACGCCTTTTTTAACGACCTCTTTGCGCGCCGGTTCGGGACGGTCGGCATCTGCGGAGGCTACGGGCGTTTTCTTTCGGGTGCTTCCCTCCCCTGTCATACCCATGACTACGATGAATCGATCACGATCGTGAAGGGCGCGGCGGTTTGCCTTGTGGCAGGGCGACGATATGAGCTGAATGGATACGATACAGCCTTCATCCCCAAAGGTACTCCCCATCGGTTCCTTAATCTTTCTGGAGATGAGATGGCTATGGTTTGGGTTTATGCCGGCGACGAACCGGATCGCAAAATTGTCGATGCCAGTTGCTGTTCCGGCTCGGCCGCCTAATTCCAGAGCTAAAGCATTTTTCCATGAGCTATCGGTCGAAGGAGGAGGCGTACCGAACTCTTTCTCGGAGATGATCCTGGAGAGTATGCAAAGTTGTGGGGTGGCGTAAGCTACCGGCATGAAGTGGACTGTCAAACTGATCGCAGAAACAGGCCCTGGGGAGTCGGTCGAACACGAGGTTGCGAGCATTGAACGAGCGGAAGTTGTTTCGCCCGCTACTGTCGGCTTGACCATTGCCGAAGGAAAAACCATCCTGGAAAGCCTACAGAAGCAGATGGTCATGGCACAGATTCAACATCATGGGGCCAGCATTTTGGCCTGTACGCAATGCGGAAGGCTGTTCCGCACCAAGGGTTACTATCGCTGCACTCTTCGATCGGTGTATGGGAATGTCCGGATACGCGTCCGCTGGTCTGAGAGCGATTCATCAGCAGGTGGCGCCCCAGGCGGAGCACGTGCTGGATTGGTTCCACATCGCGATGAGATTCACCCATCTCACACAGCTCGCAAGAGGCATAAACGGTCTTACTGACGGCGGGATTCGCGGTTACGCGTGGGAGCATGCAAAGTTGTGGGGTGGTCATGCTGGCACAGCAGGTTGGGGTGGATCTGCGATTGACCGGAAACCTTGATGCCAATGGCGGAATGCATCTTCCAAGGTGTCATTCAGGACGTGGATGCGAACGTCGAGGAAGGGTTGGACAGTATGCCGGTTCCATCTCATCTGCTGCTTCTTAGCCATCCGTTTGGCAATAATCTCGTTGACTGCGGACTCGGCGAATCCGGTTGAGATCCGAAATCCCTCGCGGTAACGCTCACCGTAATTGGGCAAAGAATCGGCGTTCAATTCCAGGTAGCGATTCATGTCGGAAAGCGCGTGTCCCAGTTTGCTTAGCGATGGAATGTGCTCGACGGATTTGGCGCGCGCCCAGTGCGTCAGCCGCACCAGGCCGATGATTCCTCGCTCCGTGTAGCCGTTCCAGAAGCGCCACTTCGCGCGGTCGAGCTGAGCCAACGCGTAACCGCGAATCCCGCCGTCAGTAAGACCGTTTATGCCTCTTGCGAGCTGTGTGAGATGGGTGAATCTCATCGCGATGTGGAACCAATCCAGCACGTGCTCCGCCTGGGGCGCCACCTGCTGATGAATCGCTCTCAGACCAGCGGACGCGTATCCGGACATTCCCATACACCGATCGAAGAGTGCAGCGATAGTAACCCTTGGTGCGGAACAGCCTTCCGCATTGCGTACAGGCCAAAATGCTGGCCCCATGATGTTGAATCTGTGCCATGACCATCTGCTTCTGTAGGCTTTCCAGGATGGTTTTTCCTTCGGCAATGGTCAAGCCGACAGTAGCGGGCGAAACAACTTCCGCTCGTTCAATGCTCGCAACCTCGTGTTCGACCGACTCCCCAGGGCGTGTTTCTGCGATCAGTTTGACAGTCCACTTCATGCCGGTAGCTTACGCCACCCCACAACTTTGCATACTCTCTGGCCTGAGTCGCTTATTCCCAGAACTTCGCAACGAAACCCCTGTTTGTACCTCCCCAAGTTCGGCGGCCTCCAAGCTGCCGTCCTTGTTCTCCCATTCTACCTTGATGCGATAACGCATGAACCCCTCCGCCAACAACCCTTGCGTCGTGGAACAGGATATCTCGGCACTCGCCCCCAGCTTTTTTACGGTCTCGCAAATTGCTGTTGTCTCCTGTTTAAGTACAGCGCGACATCAGCGGCGAGGCATCGGTCAATCGGCCGGTTTCTGCGGGATAGGCCGGCGTTTCGGCTGAGGATCACCCGATCGAGCGGCTGCCGATTCTTAATGGCGGCAGCATAAGCTGCCGCCTCTGCGTCTTAGGCCGTTGTCGTTTTAGTCTTTTCCATGTCGCGGATCAGGCTCGCCGGGCGCATATCCGTCCACGTTGCCTCGATCCAGGCCAGGCACTCCTGGCGTTTTCCTTTCGGTCCCACTGGCGTCCAACCGGCCGGCACTTCTCGGAAGCCCGGCCACAATGAGTACTGGTTCTCGTGATTTACCAGAACGAGATATTCGGCGTTTTCGTCTTCAAAAGGGTTCGTCATAGACTCTCTCCTTGCAGATATGCTTCGAGTAAGCGCCCAATCGCCGGCATCTGAAGCGATTGGACGATATCGTTATGATTACAGTCAATCATGCGAGTCCGGATCTCGCCTGCGATGTAATCCCTCCAGCTTTTTGGTGAAAGTACGTGCTTTTCGCGAGCCGCCACAAACAACAGCAGATCGCCCCGGAAGGTTTCCCGCCGGAAAGTCCAGCAGAGCCGATAGTGATGTTTCCAGACTTCCACCACACGGCGGGTATGTTCCACGTCCACGGCGGAGAGAGCGCCCGCTCCACGGCCCGCCGTCTCGATCAGGGTAGCGAGTTCGGATGGACCTTCGCCCAGGCCGTCCCGGTTGAGACCGATATGCTCCGCGATGTAACCGAATAATTGTTCGTCGCTCGGCAGAGGCATTTCGGCTATGCCTTCGGGTGGGTAGCTGTCAAGAACCGCGAGCAGCGCGACTTCTTCACTTTGCTGCTGAAACCTGCAAGCTATGGCATGAGCTACGAGGCCACCAAATGATCCACCCAGCAAATAATAAGGCCCGGTTGGCTGGAACGTGCGTATCGCGGCCAAGTAATCGCGAGCCATCTCATCGATCGTCGCGGGAGAAGGCTCATCCTTCGCAATTCCGGAAGCCTGCAGTCCATAGATCGGCCTCCTGCCAGTTTCCCGCATCAGCCCGGCATAGCACCAACTCAGACCACCACCCGGATGGATACAAATCAGCGCCGGGAGGTCGCCGCTCGTCCTCAGACGGAGTACCCTTCCGAAAGCCGTTTCGGGTGAAGTTTCCACACCGAGACGTTGCGCCAGAGCGCTGACGGTAGGCGCTTCGAAGAGCATCTGGATTGCCGCCGCGACTGCGAGCGTGGCTCGTATGCGGCTGACCAGCCGCATTGCCAAGAGCGAGTGGCCGCCGAGATCGAAGAAATTATCATCAATGCCGACCCGGTCGAGCGATAGGACCTCGGCGAAGAGCGCACACAAGACCTCTTCATGAGGAGTGCGTGGCGCACGGTAGTTCCCTTGCCGGTTGCCGGCGCGCCCTGGAGTGGGGAGAGCCTTTCGATCGACTTTTCCGTTGGGTGTAAGGGGCCATGCGGGAAGCGCGGTGAGACTGGACGGCACCATGTAGTCGGGAAGCCTTTGCCGCAGATACTCCTGCAGCACGGGCCCCAGATCATCTTCCAGGGGGACCCGCGAGGGTACGTTGGCGTAGCGATGGTAGTAAGTGGGCGGTGCTTGCGCCAGGCGCTTCGCCGTCCGCCAGCGAGACCGGAACACTGCCTCATAGACCCCCTCGGCACTGAATCCACGCCAGCACATTCCGGCACCCGCGTGCCCCGCCAGTTGCATCACCGCATCGGGATCTTCCCCCTGCATGGCGGTGCTGGCCGCGCGAAGCTGCTCCGCTGTCGTGATACCGGATTCGCAATCCTCCAGCAGGCGCGCCGCCTCGATGGACGTCGCCGTCCGCGCGTCCCGGATGCCGCGAACGCCAATTGGCGACTGCAAGTCCTCAGCCAGCAGTTCGAGCACTCTCTCCCGCCATTGGCCCGGCGAATCCCAATCGATCCAGCGCTCCGGCTGCTCCAGTTCTTCCCATGCCCCCATGCTCATCAGCACGTCGTACCGGAACCGGTTCAGCTCGTTGTCGTAGGCGCCTGCCTTCAGCGAAGCCTCTACCCTTCCCACCTTCTCCGATCGGCGCCCCAGCTCCTCGAACAGCGCCGGATCCAGCAGCAGTTCCTCTTCGCGCTGGCGCGCCTGAGCAACCCGCTGGCGCAATTCGTCCAGAGAATCCGCAGCCCCGCTTCTGTGCAGTTGAACCGACGTGTCATACGCGCCGAGCAAATGCAGATTGCGCACATCGCCGACAAAGACGTGACCTGCCCGCGCTGTCACCCGCACCGCCTCGGCCAGAACCTGCAGCAGGTACTCCATGTCAGGAAAGTATTGGACCGTCGAGTTGAGGATCACCAGGTCCATGCTGTCGTCTTCCACAAACGCCAGCTCGTGGGCTAAGCCCCGGCGCAGTTCTACATGGTGAAGCTTCTCCTCGCCCGCAACATGACGGCCCAGATGCTTCAATACCTCTTCCGAAAAATCCAGACCGATGTAGCGCTCGCACCCAGGCGCAAGACGCGTGAGCAGAAGACCGGTCCCGCAGCCGATTTCCAGGACCCGCTTCGGCCGCAGTCCCTGCAGCCGGGCCAGCGTCTGCTCCAGCCACATGCGCATCTCGGCCGCCGGAATCGCCTGACCGGTGTAGCTGCTGTTCCAGCCTGTAATGTCGAAGTTGGCATCGCGTGCATGGGCCTGGTCGCCGTAGGTCGTCTCGTATAGCTCGCGCCAGTGTTCGATCTGCCGCAGTTGCGTCTGTTCACGGCCGGCCGACGCTTCGCGCACGATGAAATAGCCCACAAGCTGTTTGTGCTCGCCCTCTTCCTGCACCCGTACCAGCGCATCCTGCACCCGAGGATGCCCTTTGAGCACAGCTTCCACTTCCCCTGGCTCGATGCGGAAACCGCGGATCTTTACCTGATGGTCGGCGCGGCCCACGAAGTCCAGCGTCCCGTCCGGCCGCCAGCGCACCAGGTCGCCCGTTCGATATATACGCGAACCGGGATCGACCGCGTACGGATCGGCCACGAATGCCTCCGCCGTCAACCCCGCTCGCTTCAGATATCCCCGCGCCAGACCCGCTCCCCCCACATACAGCTCCCCAGTCACACCCACTGGCACTGGCAACAGACCTCCATCCAGCACATACACCCGCGTGTTGCCCACAGGCCTGCCGATCGGAATCGATCCGCTTAAATTCGCGTGCGCGGGTACGCGATAGCAGCAGCTGAAAGTTGTATTCTCGGTGGGTCCGTAACCGTTGATCACCTGGCAATTCGGGTGCGTTTCCCGGACCCGGCGGACGTGTTCCACCGAGAGCACATCACCGCCCGCGAGGAGCTGGCGCACTCCGGCCAGGGCCGCCAGCGCGTGATCGACTACCTGATTGAAGAGTCCGGACGTCAGCCAAAGAGTATTCACTCCGTGCCTGACGATCGCGTCGCCGATTTCGTCCGCAGGCGCGAGGCCCGGAGGCATCAAAACGAGGGTGCCTCCGTTGAGGAGAGATCCCCAGAGTTCGAAAGTAGCCGCGTCGAAGGTCAATGGCGCGAACTGCAGCATCGTGGTTCGCGCGTCGAGTTCAACGTAGTTTGTGCCGCGTACCAGGCGTACGACCGCGCGTCCCGGAACGAGAACGCCTTTCGGCTCTCCCGTGGATCCTGATGTGTAGTTGACGTAGATCGGCTGTTCCGGTGTGATCGCCACGTCTGGATTATGGTCTGGCTGCTGCGACACGGCGCTCAGCGTGAACACATGCTCAACGCCTTCGAGCAGCTTGCCATGGCGGTTCGATGTGACCACATGGCGTAGGCGAGCGTCGGACATCAGCTGCGAAAGCCTGCGGGCAGGCAGATCGGAGTCCAGTGGAACATAGGCGCCGCCGGCCTTCACGATTCCGAGAAGTGCGACAACCATCTCTAGTGAGCGGTCGAGACACAGACCCACAAGGGTTTCGGGGCGCACACCGAGTCTGATCAGGTGGTGCGCAACCTGATTGGCTCGCGCGTTCATCTCCTTGTAAGTGAGATTCTTCGATCCGAAGATCACGGCGACGGCATCCGGAGTCCGGGCAGCCTGTTGTTCGAATATTTCTTTGACAGATTGAGTTGGTAAATCAGATGCAGTTCCGCTGAAACCGCCGATCAGGTGTTGCAGTTCGGAGGAGTGCAACATGGATAACTTCTGCACTGCTTCGTCCGGCGCGGTTAGGGCAGAGTCCAGGATTTGCAGGTGCTGGGCGGCCATCTGCTCGATGCGCCAGCGGTTGAAGAGACCGCGGTTATAGACCCAGACCATATCCAGTCCGTCGGGCCGCTCAAAGCCGTGTACTTCAAGATCGAAGCGAACCTGTAGCTCTTCTCCTCTGACCGGTGAGATCTTCGAGACCCCGCAGCCGGCTGACGCCCATGGGGGCATTCTGCAGCGCGAAGATGACCTGGAAGAGAGGTGTCGAGGTCATAGAGCGCTCTGGGGAGAGTTCCTCGACCAGCCGCTCGAACGGTATGTCCTGATGTTGATACGCGTCCAGCGTGGTGCGGCGCACTGCGCCCAAAAGTTCACGGAAACTTCTATTCGGAGCCAGTTTCACATGCATCACCAGGGTGTTGACGAAGAATCCGATCAGTTCTTCGAGTTGAAACTCCTGCCGGTTTGCTATGGGCGAGCCGACCACGATGTCTTGTTGCCCACTGTATCGCCCCAGCAGCACGGCGAATCCCGTGAGAAGCGTCATGTAGAGCGTTGCACCAGTCTGCTGGCTGAGAACTTTCAGCGCAGCGACCTGGTCCGCGGACAGGCTCACGACGCAGGCATCGGCGTCATAGCAGGCCTGCGCGGGACGGGGATTGTCGAGGGGCAGCTCGAGGCGGGGCGGGATATCAGCCAGCTCGTGTTTCCAGTATGCGAGGCCCTGACGCAGCGACTCCCCTTGGAGACGCTCGCGCTGCCACAGGGCGAAGTCGGCATATTGAATCGCGAGAGGTTTGAGCGGGTTCGCGCGGCCTTCGCTGTAAGCTTCGTAGAGCTGTTCGAATTCCCGGTTGAATACTCCCACAGACCAGCCGTCGGAGACCACATGATGGCATGTTCGAAGAAGAATATGCTCGTCCGCCTCCAGCTTGAGAAGTCTCGCGCGTAGCACCGGCCCGCGGCTCAAAATGAACGGCTCTTCCCATTCGCGGCGCAACGCGGCCGCTACCGCTTCCTCGCGCGCCGCTTCTTCCAGGCCGCTCAGGTCTTCGAATGCTACGTCGATTCGGAGATCGTCTGCGATCACCTGCATGGGCTGGCCGTCTTCTTCGGCAAAGTGAGTCCGCAGGCTTTCGTGACGGTCCACGATGGTTTGGATCGTGCGTTCGAGCGCATCGCGGTTCAACTCACCTTTGAGCCTGAGGGCCTCCGGCATGTTGTATTCGCGGCTCTTGCCTTCCAGTTGATCGATGAACCAGAGCCGCTGCTGAGCGTAAGAGAGCGGGAGTCTCTTCGGGCGCGTTTGTCTTGCGATGCCCTTGTGCGTCGGCATGCTGCCGCCCATGCGAGCGGCAAGTTCTGCGACCGTTGCGGCTTCAAACAGCGCGCGGATCGGCAGTTCGATTCCCAGTGTTGACCGCACTCGACTCAGCAGGCGAGTGGCAAGAAGCGAGTGGCCGCCGAGGCGGAAGAAGTTATCGTCGAGGCCGACGCGGTCGACTTTGAGCACCTCAGCGAAGAGGTCGCAGAGGATTTGTTCCTGCGGTGTGCGCGGGGCGCGATAGCCGCTGCTGCCGCGCTCCGGCGCAGGGAGTGCCTTGCGGTCCAGCTTGCCGTTGGCCGTCAGCGGCATCTCCTCCAGCCTCACGTAGAGGTCCGGAACCATGTAGTCCGGCAGCCGTTCGCTCAGCGCACGGCGAAGATTCCCCGCCTCCGGCATCGCGCCCGCTGCCGCCTTTACATACGCCACCAGCTGCTTGCCCCCCGGCCCGTCCTCGCGAACCACCACCGCCGCCTGTTCCATCCCCGCCTGCTCGCGCAGAACCGCTTCAATCTCGCCGGGTTCGATGCGGAAGCCGCGGATCTTCACCTGTTGATCCACTCTGCCCAGGAACTCGATCGCTCCCTCGGCTCCCCAGCGAACCAGATCTCCCGTCCGATACATCCGCGCGCCCGCTTCCCGGCCATGAGGATCGGCCACGAAACGTTCCGCCGTCTGCCCGGGTTGACCTTGATAGCCGCGGGCAAGACCCACCCCCGCGACGTACAGCTCTCCCGCTACTCCCACCGGCACAGGTTCCAGCCACGCGTCCAGCACGTAGATCCGGGTGTTGCCCACCGGACCTCCGATCGGGATCGTGCCCTCGCCTGCCTTCTCCACCAGATGCCAGGTGCTGAAGGTCGTATTCTCGGTCGGCCCATACATATGCAAAAGCCGTTGCGGCGCGCCCGCTTCCAGCACCGCCCGCACGCAGCCCGGGTCCACCGCTTCGCCCCCGAACAGCAGGTCGCGGAGTCCAGAGAAGCCCTGCGGCGCTTCCCGTGCGATCTGATTGAACAAGGCCGTGGTCAGGAACAGCGTATCGATCTTCCGCTCGCGCAGCGCCCTGCCCATCGCGTCCGGAGACAAGGTCGTTTCTCTGGGCAGAATCACCACGCATCCGCCGTTCAGCAGCGCGCCCCAGATCTCGAAGGTCGCCGCATCAAAGGACGCGTTGGCGGCCTGCGCGATGCGGTCTCCGGGCTGCAGCCGGACATATCCGCTGTCGCGCACCAGACGGACGATCGCTTCCTGGGCAATGCCGATCCCCTTCGGCGCCCCCGTCGATCCAGAGGTGTACATCACATAGGCCAGGTCACCGGGACCGGCCCATTCGTCCAGGTTCTCCGCTGAAACCTCACCTGCTTCGGCGCCCGCGAAATCGTAGAGCTTGGCTCCACTCCCGGCCAGCATCGCGGCCACTCGCTGCGGAGGGTAGCTCAGGTCGAGCGGCAGATATCCGCCCCCAGCTTTGACCACCCCCAGCATCGCCACCACCATCTCTACGCCGCGCTCCAGACGAATCGCGGCCAGACCGCCACGCTGCAGACCCGAGGCCCGCAGATGCCACGCCACCCGGTTGGCCCGCGCGTTCAACTCTCCATAGCTGAGCCGCTCTTCCCCGCTTTCCACCGCCGCGGCTTGCGGATTGCGACGCACCTGCTCTTCGAATAACCCGGCCAGCGTGCCCTGCGGTCGCGCCCGGCGCTTTCCATTCCAGCCCTCAAGCAGCTTCCGTCGCTCCGCTCCGCTGATCAGCTCCAGCCGGTGCAGCCGCTCGTCCGGTCGCGCCGATGCCGACCCCAGAAGCCGCTCATACCAGCCCGCGATCGCCTCCGCCGTCTCCCGATGGAAAAGATCCTCGCTGTACTCCACACCCCCTTCGATCCCTCCCGCCTCGCCCTGCCCACCTCGGCGCTCCCACATCCCTACCGATAAATCAAACTTCGCCACATTCATGGGGAGAGGTTCGGGCCGTAGCACCAGGCCGGGCACATCAAGCCCCCCGCATGGCGTGTTTTGAAGCGACAGCATGACCTGGAACAGCGGGTGCCGCGCCAGCGCCCGGCCCGGCGCCAATGCTTCGACCACCCGTTCGAAGGGAACCTCCTGATGACCGTAGGCGTCCAGATTGAATCTCCGCACCCGCTTCACCAGCTCCACAAAATCCGGGTCTCCGCTCACGTCGGTGCGCAGCACCAGCGTGTTCACGAAGAACCCGATCAGCTCCTCCAGTGCCCGCTCCCCGCGCCCTGCCACCGGGCTCCCGATGGGGATGTCGTCGCCCGCTCCCAGACGAGCCAGAAGCGCCGCCAAGCCCGCCTGCAGCACCATGAATAGGCTCGCTCCAGTGCTCCGCGCGATCTCCAGCAACCGCCCGTGCACCTCCGCGCTGATGCGCACCCCCACCGTCCCGCCGCGATAGCTCGACACCGCCGGACGCGGACGATCCACCGGCAACCGCAGCTCTTCCGGAGCGCCCGCAAGCGCCTGCCGCCAGAAATTCAATTGCCGCGAGAGAAGACTCTCCGCATCCCCTTCCTCGCCCAGCAACTCCCGCTGCCACAAACTGTAGTCTGCGTACTGCACAGGCAGCGGCGTGAACGTCGGCAGCTGGCCTCGCCGCCGCGCCTGCCATGCGGTCGTCAGGTCCTCCGCAAGCGGCCCCATCGACCATCCATCTCCAGCGATGTGATGCACAACCAGGAGCAATACATGGAGCCGTGGCTCCAACTGGAATAGCCTGCCCCGCATCGGCATTTCACGGCTCAGATCGAACGCGGTGCTCGCAGCTTCCGCCAGCCTCGCGGAAAGGCTGGCCTGGTTGATTTCTTCTCTGATGAGTACGGAGCCGCACTGCTCCGGCGACAGTATCCGTTGATGCGGCGTTCCTTCCGCTTCAACAAAGATGGTCCGCAGGCTTTCGTGGCGCGCCGCTACATCCTTGAGCGCTTCTTCGAGCGTGTCTGCATCGAGTTCGCCTTCCAGGCGCAGGGCCACGGGTATGTTGTAAGTGCCATTTGGACCTTCCATACGGTCCAGAAACCACAAGCGCTGCTGAGCGTAGGACAGCGGTATCGTTTCCGGCCTAGCCTGCTTCACCAGCGCGGGGCGCGCGCTTCCCCCGCTCCGCAGCCGAACGGCGAGATCGGCGACTGTCGCCGCCTCGAACAATGCACGGATCGGAAGTTCCACTCCCAAGGCGACGCGAACTCGGCTCACCAGCCGGGTCGCCAGCAGTGAATGGCCTCCGAGCCGGAAAAAATTGTCCTCCAGACCGACCCGATCGAGCTTCAGAACCTCAGCGAAAATGCCGCACAGGATCTCCTCTTCAGGCGTCCGCGGGCCGCGGTAACCGGTGGCCCACCGTTCGGGCGCCGGTAGTGCTTTGCGGTCAAGCTTGCCATTGGCCGTCAGCGGCATCTCGTCCAGGATCACGTAGACGGCCGGAACCATGTATTCCGGCAACCGCTCGCTCAGCCCCTGGCGGAGCGTCTCTTCTTCCACTCTTGCAGCGCCTTCCGCCTTCACATACGCCACTAATTGTTTGCCGCCTGGACCAGCATCCCGAACCATCACCGCTGCCTGCTCAACCCCCGGCAGATCGCGCAGGGATGCTTCGATCTCGCCGGGCTCGATCCGGAACCCGCGTATCTTTACCTGCTCATCGGCTCGCGCCAGGAATTCGAGTTCCCCGTTCGCCCGCCATCGCACCAGATCACCCGTGCGGTACATTCGTTCTCCCGCATGCTCGCCCCAGGGATCTGGGACGAAGCGCTCCGCGGTCTGCGCGGGTCGGTGCTGGTAGCCTCGGGCGATCCCGGCGCCGGCAACGTAAAGCTCACCTGCCACTCCTACCGGGACCGGCTCCAGCCAGTCGTCGAGAACGTAGACGCGGGTGTTTCCGACCGGTCCTCCGATGGGTACGGTTCCTTCCCCCGCACTTTCCACCAGTTGCCACGTGCTGAACGTCGTATTTTCGGTCGGCCCGTAGACATGGAGCAACCGGCGGGGTGCTCCATAGGCGAGCACCTCGCGCACGCAGGCCGGGTCTACCGCTTCGCCTCCGAACAATAAGTCACGTAGTCCGGAGAAGCTTTGCGGCGCTTCCCGTGCGATCTGGTTGAACAGGGCCGTAGTCAGAAACAGTGAGTCGATCTTGCGGTCCAGCAGGGCGCGGCCCATCGCTTCGGGCGAAAGCGTTGTCTCTCTCGGCAGGATGACAACGCAACCGCCATTCAGCAGCGCCCCCCAGATCTCGAAGGTCGCCGCATCGAACGACGCGTTGGCCACCTGCGCGATCCGGTCTCCGTGATTCACATCGATGTATCCGCTGTCGCGCACTAACCGGATAACGGCTCTTTGCGGAATGGCGATCCCCTTGGGGATGCCGGTCGACCCGGACGTGTACATGACATACGCCAGGTCTTCAGGGCTTGCCCATTCCTCCAGGTTGCTTTCTTCAGTGCCCACGCGCTCGAAATCATGAAGACTCGCCCCGCTGTCCCGCAGCATTGCGTCCACGCGCTGCCGAGGATAGGCCGGGTCCAGAGGCAGATAGGCCGCTCCGGCCTTCACGATAGCGAGGATGGCGATGATCATCTCCGCGCCGCGTTCCAGCGACACAGCCACCAGGCCGCCGCGCTGCACTCCTGATGCCTTGAGTTGCCATGCCAGCCGATTGGCGCGCGTGTTCAACTCGCTGTAGGTGAGAGTGGTCCCGCCACTGTCCACCGCAACAGCCTGCGGGTTCCGTTCCACCTGCTCTTCGAACAGCCTGGCAAGTGTTCCCTGTGGCTTCGCGCGACGTTCTCCGTTAAAACCCTCGAGGATTCTCGACCGCTCCGTTGCGCTTAGCAGGTCCAGCTGGTGCAGGGGTAGCGCAGGCTTCGCTGCCGCCTCCGCGAGCAGCCGCTCGTACCACCCCGCGATCGCTTTCGCCGTCCCGCGCTCAAACAGGTCCAGGCTGTACTCCAGCTCTCCTTCGATGCCTTCCGCGTCACCAGACGGCCCGCCGCGCTCCCACAACGTAAAAGTCAGATCGAATTTCGCTACATCCATCGCCATCGGTTGGGGACGCAGCACCAGGCCCGGCATCCGCAACTCGCCTTCCGGCGTGTTCTGCAGAGCCAACATCACCTGGAACAGCGGATGCCGGGCGAGCGAGCGTTCCGGTTTGAGCGCTTCCACCACGCGCTCGAACGGTACATCCTGGTGCCCGTACGCTTCGAGATCGAAGCCTTTCACCCGTTCGACCAGGTCGAGGAAACAAGGATCGCCGCTCACGTCCGTTCGCAAGACCAATGTGTTGACGAAGAACCCGACCAACTGCTCAAGCGCTTGCTCCCCGCGTGCCGCGACCGGGGTCCCGATCGGGATATCCTCGCCGCTGCCAAGCCGTGTCAGTAAAGCCGCTAGCGCAGCTTGCAGAACCATGAACAGGCTCGCTCCGCTGCTGCGCGTCAATTCCAGGAGGCCACGGTGTACTTCCCGGTCCAGGCGCAACGGCACTCTGCCGCCCCGATAGCTCAGTACGGCCGGACGGGCACGGTCGATGGGAAGATTCAATTCCTCCGGAGCGCCAGCTAGCGCTCTCCGCCAGAAATCGAGCTGTTGCGAGAGCAGACTTTGCGAGTCCTCTTCCGCTCCCAGCAAATTCCTCTGCCACAGACTGTAGTCGGCATACTGGACCGGGAGCGCCGCAAAATCTGGAGCTTCCCCGCTCCGCCTCGCTTCGTAAGCACGCCTGAGGTCCTCCGCCAGCAGCCCCATGGACCACCCGTCGCCGGCGATGTGATGCACAACCAGCAGCAAAACATGACGACTCGTGGCCAGCCGGAACAACCACGCCCGCATCGGAGTCTCCCGGCTCAGATCGATCGCAATGCCGGCTCCCTCCACCAACCGCGAGTCCAGTTGCGCCTCGGTGATGTCTTCGCGGAGGAATGGGGGCCCGCCTTGATCCGCAGGCAGAATCTGCTGATACGGTGTTCCTTCCACTTCCACGAAGATCGTGCGCAGGCTTTCATGCCGCGCGGATACGTCAGCCAGTGCCGCTTCGAGCGCGTCAGCATCCAGTTCGCCCTCGAGCCGCAGGGCCGCCACTATGTTGTATGTGCCCTGCAGACCCTCCATGCGGTGAAGAAACCACAAGCGCTGTTGGGCGTAAGACAGCGGGATGTGCAGCGGTCTCGGCTGCGGAATTAACGCCTGTCGTGCGCCGTCGCCTACGCGCAGGAGAAGTGCAAGTTTCGCCGGTGTAGGAGCTTCGAAGACAGCACGGATCGGCAATTCAATCCGCAATGCAACGCGAATGCGGCTTACCAGCCTCATGGCCAGGAGCGAATGGCCGCCCAGCCGGAAGAAGTTGTCGTTTAGCTCGACGCGGTCAAGCTTCAAAACTTCAGCGAAGATGCCGCAGAGGATCTTTTCTTCCGGCGTGCGCGGTTCGCGATAACCGACGGAGCGGCGCTTGGGCGCCGGCAGGGCTTTGCGGTCGAGTTTGCCGTTCGCGGTCAACGGCATCTCGGCCAACATCACATAGACCGCCGGGACCATGTAATCAGGCAGCCTCTTGCTCAAAGCGCGATGCAAATCCGCATCGTCCAACGTTTTGCCTGCCGCGGCCTTCAGATACGCGACCAGTTGCTTGCCGCCGGGCACGGCGTCGTGTACCAGCACCGCCGCCTGTTGTACCTGAGGCAGAAGCCGCAGCGCCGCTTCGATCTCTCCAGGTTCGATCCGGAACCCGCGGATCTTCACCTGTTGATCGGCTCTGCCGAGAAACTCCAGCACTCCGTCCGTGTGCCACTTCACCAGATCTCCCGTGCGGTAGATCCGTTCTCCGGGCTCTCCATATGGGTTCGCGACGAACCGCTCCGCGGTCTGTGCAGCCTGGTTGTGGTAGCCGCGAGCCAGCCCCGATCCAGCAGTGTAGAGTTCACCGGCAACGCCGACCGGCACAGGATCCAGCCAGCCATCGAGGACGTACACGCGGGTATGCCCGATCGGCCGCCCGATAGGAATCGTGTTCTCTTCCAGAGTTTCTATTCGATGGCACGCGGTAAAAGTGGTGTTCTCCGTCGGACCGTAGCCATTGATCACCTTGCATCCGGGGTGCGCCGATCGGACTTGGCGCACGTGTTCTGCCGAAAGGACATCTCCTCCGGCGAGTATCTGCCGCACTCCCTCAAGGCCCGGCAGCGATTGTTCCACCACTTGCTGGAACAGGCCGGCGGTCAGCCACATGGTGTCGACGCCGTGCCGTGCTGCGACTGCGATGATTTCTTCGGGCTTGAGGATTCCCGGCGGTGCGACAACCACACAGCCGCCATTCAGCAGCCCTCCCCAGACTTCGAACGTTGCGGCATCGAAGCTCAGCGGCGCGAGATGCAACACCCGGGACGAGCTTCCAAGCGCCACGTAATCTGCATCCCAGACCAGCCGAATCACCGCTGTCTGGGGCGTCAGTACGCCCTTGGGACGGCCAGTGGAACCCGACGTATAGTTCACATACGCTGGCCGTTGGGGTTCGACCGGCACATTCGGATTGCGATCGTCCGATTCGCCAGTAACCTCGCGGCTTGTGAGGATGTGGATGAGACCGGCATCTGCCACCAGAGCGTCCCGGCGCGCCGCAGGCAGTTCCGGGTCAATGGGCACGTAGCAGCCGCCCGCCTTGACGATGCCGAGAATGGCCACCACCAGGTCGATCGAGCGGTCGATACAAACGCCCACCAGAGTCTCCGGACCAACTCCCTCGCCAATCAGTCGATGCGCGATAAAGTTCGCGCGGCCATTCAGTTCGGCGTAAGTGAAGCTCCGGTCACCGAAGACCACGGCCGGAGCACCGGGATTGCGCCTGACATGGCGTTCGAAGATCTCCGCCATGGTCGCATCAGGCAAGGGCCGCGGCGCTGGGTTGAATTCCTCGAGCAGTTGCTTCCGTTCGACGCAGTCCAACAGGTCCAGGCTCTGCAGCGAGGCATCCGGATTGCCCACCGCACGGTTGAGGAGACGGATCAGGCGCGATACGATGACCGCAGCCTCGGCTTCGCTGAAGCGTCTGGGATCGTAATCCAAGCGAATGCGCAGCTCATCTCCGGGCAGCACGATGAGGGCTAATGTATAGTGGGTTGCATCGTATCCTTCGACTCCCGCGATGCGAAGACCATCCAGCGCGCCCGCGACTGCCACGCCGTCCACCGGGTAGTTCTCAAAGACGAAAAGCGTGTTGAATAACTCGCCCTGGCCGGCGGCCCGCTGGATTTCCGCAAGCCCGACATATTGATATGCCATCAGGATCGACTGGCTCGCCTGAATTTGGGCAAATAGCGCCGCGACGGATTGGCCAGCGTGGAGCCTTACCCGCAACGGCAGGGTGTTAATGAACAGTCCGACCATGTTTTCGACGCCCGGCAGATCGGCCGGACGTCCCGATACAGTAACGCCAAAAGCCACGTCATCCCGGTTCGTCAGGCGTCCGAGCAGTAACGACCAGAGCCCCTGGAGCACAACGCTCACGGTCAGGCCGCGTTCGCGGGCGAAAGTCTGCAGGCGCGCGGTTGATGCCGTATCGAGAACACCGTCGCAACGCTTTGGCGGCGCGGACGGACCGGAGGATGAGCCCAGTCGCGTAGGCCCGTCGTAATCCTCAAGATGGCTCCGCCATGCCTCGAGAGCTGCTTCGGCATCCTGTCCGGCAAGCCAGGCAAGATAATCTCGATACGGCCTTACACGCGGTAGCGTACTGGTGTCTCCCGCAGTCCGGTACAATGCGAGCAGCTCGCCGATAAATGTCGGCATCGACCAGCCATCCAGCAACAGGTGGTGGGCTGTGAACAGCAGAAGATTCCGTTCCGAGCCGAGGCGCAGGAGTTGGCAGCGCAAGAGTGGACCGCCCGCCAGCGAAAAGCGGTCTTTGCGGTCGCCCTCAATGAACTCCTTACGGTTTGGGAGCCCGGCCAGATCTTGCTCTCGCCAGGTCAGTCCCATGCTCCGCGCAATTACCTGGATGGGACGCGGCAATCCTTCATGCCTGATGACCGCGCGGAGATTCCCGTGGCGCTCCGTTAAGGCTTCGGCTGCGCGCCGCATGCGGCCCGCATCCAGATCGCCTTCAAATTCCAGGCCGAACTGCACCATGTACACGTCAGGTGCGCCCTGATCATACAGCGTATGGAATAACAAGCCTTCCTGGAGCGGCGATAAGGGGAGGATTTCTTCGAGGCCTGGATAGTCCGATTCCAGTTCGTCGATCTGGTTCTGCGACAAATGCACTAAGGGGAAGTCCGACGGCGTGTGTCCTCCTGAGCCCTCCTCGACCTCTTTCGCGAGGTCATGAAGCGCTTGTTCCCAGGCGTCTGCGAGTTCCCCCACATCGCGGTCGGTCAAATGTCTCCCAGCCCATGTCCAGGTAGCCGAAAGCACGGGACCCGCAGGGCTATCCACAGTGACGGCGTTGATTTCAAGGAGATGGGCAAGACTCATGGCGGCGTCCGTGCCCGTTCCAAGCGTGCCCGTTCCAAGGTTGAGCGCTTTCGATGGGCGCTCCATTCCAAAGCGGCCCAGGTAATTGAATCCGATTTGGGCGGCGTCGAATTGCTTTAGTCTTGCGCCAGCGGTGGGATGAAGATGGCGCAGCAACCCGTAACCAAGTCCGCTGCGGGGAATCGCCCGCAGCTGCTCTTTCGTCTCCTTCAGCGCGGCTGCTGCGTTTCCGCCCGAGGTACGAAGACTTATCGGATACAGACTCGTGAACCAGCCGACGGTGCGCGAAAGATCGAGCGCGGTGTTCATCGGCTCGCGCCCGTGGCCTTCCACGTTGATTAGAACCGCCCCGCCAACTGCTCTCACTAGCGCAGAGAGCAGGACATCGTTCATCCCGGCGTGAAAGGCGGCCGGTATCCTCGAGAGCAGAGACGCCGTCAGCTCCGTGCCGAACAACTGGTGCAGATGGCCTGCGCTCCCGTAGGTATCCCGCGCCGGATCGAGCGCGTGGCCGGGAAGCAGCGGCCTCCCGCCTTGGAGGATGCTTTCCCAAAGCGGCAGCTCCGCCTCGGTGGCCTCGGTGAGGACTTGCCGCTCCAGATACCGCGCCCATGTTCTATAAGGTGTTCGCACAGGCTCGAGGCTGATTCCTTGCATTGCGGCCTCGAGGTCGGGCAGCAGGATTCGCCAGGACACTCCGTCGACAGCAAGATGATGGATGGTCAGAAACAGCAGACCTTGTTCTCCGCCGGTAAACCACACCGCCTGAAGCACACGTCCTGCGGCCGGGTCCAGCCGGCGTTCCGCTTCTTCGGCGGCCTCGGCAGCTTCGGGTTCGGCGCCGCTCGCCTGCACACGGGTCAAACAGCGCTCGGCGCGCACTGCACCACGGGGCTCGATGCTCAGCCGCGTTTCGCCTTCCGCTCGCAGCCTCAGCACATCATGCGTATCGATCAGCGCCTGGAGGGCCTTCAGCATTTCCGGTTCAGTCAACCCTACCGGAACCGTCAACGTCACCGACTGGCTGAAGCGATTCAGCGCCCCGCCGCGCTCCCACATCCAGCGCATGATTGGCGCAGCTTCGAATTCTCCAAACGCCTCGTCGCCATCCTGCAGGGCATGTGCCCTGCTCTCCGCCTTCTGCGCCACCGCCGCCAGGGCTTCTACCGTCTGCTGCTGAAAGACATCGCGCGGCGTCAATTCAAGCCCTGCACGGCGCGCTCGGCTCACCAGCTGGATGGAAACAATGCTGTCACCGCCCAGCCGGAAGAAGTTGTCTCCGATGCCGACCTCGTCCAGCCGCAGTACTTCCCTGAATACATCGCACAGGATCTCCTCCGCTCTCGTTCGCGGACCCCGATAGCCTTCCACTCGACCCTGCGGCGCCGGCAGGGCTCTGCGGTCGAGCTTCCCGTTCGGCGTCAGCGGCAACGCCTTCAACATCACGAACGCCGCCGGGATTATGGAATCGGGCAGCTGCTGGCTCAAACTTCGGCGCAGCATCGCTTCATCCGGCACTGTGCTTTCCGTGGCCACGATATACGCCACCAGCCGCTTACCGTCGCGCGCCGCTACAGCGGCCTGAGCGACCTCCGGCAGCGCCTTCAGCACTGCCTCGATCTCACCCAGCTCGATGCGGAAGCCTCGTATCTTGACCTGCTGATCGGCCCGGCCCAGAAACTCCAGTGTGCCATCCGGTTTCCAGCGCGCCAGGTCTCCCGTCCGATACATCGGCGTCCCCGTCTCATGCGGGTTGGCCACAAAACGCTCCGCGGTGAGCGCGGCGCGGCCCAGATAGCCGCGCGCCAGATTGGCACCCGACACATAGAGCTCGCCGACAACGCCCAAGGGCGCCGGATCCAGTTTGGCGTCGAGAACGTACACCCGGGTATTCGCAATGGGGCGGCCGATCGGGACCGCACCGGACTCCGCCACCTCTTCGCCGCAAAGATGATGCGTAACCTGAACCGTAGTCTCGGTCGGACCAAACAGATTCACAATCGGGACATGCCAGCCCTGCACCACTTTGCGCGCAAGCTGGTTCGAAAGCGTTTCGCCGCCGGAGAACACCAGGCGCAGCGCGCGCGGTTTGCTTAGCCCCGTGGCGCAGACCGCCTCCAGCAGCGTGGGCACAAACTGCGCGATGGTCACCTCGGCTCGATCCATCGATTCGTGCAGCGCCACCGGATCGCGCGACGTATCCGCCGCAACCATGCACACCCGGGCCCCGGACAGAAGCGGCAAAAACAGTTCCCACACCGCCGCATCGAAGTTCATCGATGTTCGGCACAGCACCGTGTCCCGCTGGTCCAATGGATATGCTTCGCACATCCATTGCATATGATTCAGCAATGCCCGGTGCTCCACCACCACTCCCTTCGGTTTCCCCGTCGAACCCGAGGTGTAGATCACATAGGCCGGATGCCCAGGCTTTAGTGCCGCGATCCGCTCCGCATCCGACGGATTGTGCTCCGGAGTCCCGAACGTGGTGTCGAGCACGATAGCGTCAAGGGATTCCGGCAGATTCGCACGCTGAGCAGCGCTGCTCAGCACCAGCGAGACCTCCTGAAGCATCAGCAGCAACCGGTCCGCTGGATACTCCGGATCGAGCGGCACATATGCGGCGCCGGCCTTGAGCGTTGCCAGTATCGCGACAACCATCTCGAGCGAGCGTTCGCTGCAGATGCCAACCAGACTCTCCGGACCCACACCCCGCCCTATGAGATAGTGCGCCAGCCGGTTTGCCCTTGCGTTCAGCTCTCCGTAGCTCAGGGTTTGCCCGTTAAATGATACTGCGGAAGCGCCGGGGGTTCGTTGCACCTGTGCTTCGAAGCGTTCGGGCAAGGTAGTTGCGGGCAGGGGGCATTCAGTTGCGTTGAATTCTTCGAGAAGTTGGTGACGCTCGCCCGGCTCCAGAATTTCAAGTCGCGCCAGCGTCTCTTCAGGCCGCTCCGCCGCTGCTTTCAGCAATCGTACGAGCCGCTCGCCGATGGCCGCACCGTCTCCGATCAGGTCCGGGCTGTAATCGAGCCGCAGAAATAGCTCTCTGAACGGCGCGACAATGAGTGTCAGAGGATAGTGCGTGGCGTCCTGCCCGGTAAGCCCTGTCGCCCGCACTCCGTTGACCCGCTGGGCCACCTGGCTCGTATCTATCGGATAGTTTTCGAACACTAGCAATGTGTCGAATAACTCTCCGAGGCCGGCCGCCCGCTGGATGTCCGCAAGCCCCACGTGCTGGTGAGCGAGCAGACCGCCCTGGCTCTCCTGTACACGGGTCCAGAGATCTGAAAGCTTCTCTTCAGCGCTCAGCTTCACCCGAAGAGGGAGTGTGTTGATGAACAGGCCCACCATCCGCTCCACTCCAGGGAGTTCTGCAGGGCGGCCCGATACCGTGATCCCGAACGTTACATCGTCGCGACCAGTCAACCGCCCGAGCAGCACCCCCCACAACCCCTGCAGCACGGTATTCAGCGTGAGACCGTGCTGCCGTGCGACCTCATGCAATCGCGTGGTCAGCTCCACCGGCAAGTGCTGTTCCCATCGTTCCGGCTTCCGTTTCGAAGCTGTCCCTCCTGCCATTCGCGTGGGACCCTCGATGTCGGCCAAATATTCGCGCCATGCGCCGAGCGCCGCTTCGCGATCCTGTTTCGCGCGCCATTCGAGATAATCCCGGTAAGGCCGCACTCGCGGCAAGGATTGGTTACCCGAGTACAGTTCGATCAGTTCGCTGAACAGCAATGGCATCGACCAGCCGTCGAGCAGGATGTGGTGGTTTGTGAGAACCAGCAGATGCCGGTTACCTGTGAGTTTGACCAGGGCAAACCGCAACAGCCCCTTGGCCAGATCGAAGCGCTCGCTTCGATCAACTTGGAGGAATTCACGCGCGTCCGACTGCTCCGATAAATCCGGTTCGCGCCATGCGACTTGTGCGGTCCGCGCGATGACCTGCAGCTTTTCGAAGCGGATTGCCGACCGCAGATTCGCGTGCCTCTGCACCAATGCTTCGGCCGCCTGCTTCATGCGCGCGGCGTCCAGTTCGCCTTCCAGTTCCAGAACGAACTGTACGGTGTAGATATCCGGTGCGCTCTCGTCATACAGCGCATGGAACAGCAGGCCTTCCTGCAGCGGCGTCAATGGGAGAATGTCTTCGAGGTCCGGATACGCCCTTTCTAATTCCTCCACCTGCTGCTGCGAGACGATCACCAACGGGAAGTCCGATGGGGTGTACCCGCCCGCGCCTTCTTCGACCTCGCGTACGAGGCCCTCGAGCGCCAGCTGCCATCGGCTCGCGAATGCGCGGACCTCATCCTCACTGAGGTGCTGCCCAGCCCATGTCCACGTCGCGGAAAGTAGAGGCCCTGCCGGGCCATCCAGCATGACAGCGTTCATCTCGAGCATGTACGCCAGACCCATTCCATCGTCCGGTCGGGCACCGAGCTTCACGGTCTCGGTCATGCCTTCCGCACCAAAGCGACCCAGATAGTTGAAACCGACTTGCGCCGCCTCGAAGTGTCTCAACCGCTCGCTGGCCTCAGGATGCAGGTAGCGCAGGAGACCGTAACCCAGGCGGTTTCCCGGAACCGCACGGAGCTGTTCCTTCACCTGCTTGAGCGTGGCTCCCGCGCCTTCGCTGGAGCTACGCAGACCTACCGGATACAGGCTCGTGAACCAGCCGACAGTGCGCGACAGGTCGAAGACGGCATCGAGCGAGTCGCGCCCATGGCCTTCTACGTTGACAAGAACCGGCCGGTCAACTGCGATCGCCAGCGCGGTCAGGAGTACATCGTTCATCCCGGCGTGAAAAGCGGGCGACACTCTCGATAGCAAAGATGCGGTCAGTTCGACACCAAGTATCTGCTGCAGATGGCCTGCGCTTCCGTACGTATCCCGCGCCGGATCGAGCACGCGGCCGGGAAGCAGAGGCTGTCCATCTTCGAGGATGCCTTGCCAGATCGGCAACTCTGCCTCCATTGCCGGAGTGAGGGCTTGCTGCTCCAGATGCCGTGCCCAGGTCCTGTAAGGCGTTCCCACGGGATCGAGATCGATTCCGTGCCATGCAGCCTCAAGGTCTGGTAGCAGGATTCGCCACGACACTCCGTCCACCGCGAGGTGATGGATCACCAGAAACAGCAGACCCTTTTCTCCGCCGGTAAACCACACCGCCTGAAGCACGCGTCCCGCGGCCGGATCCAGGCGACGCTCCGCTTCTTCCGCTCCTTCAACAGCTTCAGGTCCGGCGCCGCTGGCATCCACGCGCATCAGAACGTCTGCAGCGGGGATTGCGCCACGCGGCGCGATGCTCAACCTCGTCCCGCGTTCCACTCGCAGCCGGAGGACGTCGTGCGTATCAATTAACGTCTGCAGCGCCGCCAACATCTCCGGTTCGGTGAGTCCGTCCGGAACCTGCAGCGTCATGGATTGGCTGAAGCGATTGATCGGGCCGCCGCGTTCCCACATCCAGCGCATGATCGGTGTGGCTTCGAACTCTCCGGCTCCCTTGTCACTGTCATCGCGGATTGGTTTCCTGCTCTCCGCCCTCTCTGTCAACGCCGCCAGCGCTTCTACCGTCTGCTGCTGGAAGACATCGCGCGGCGTCAGCTCGAAGCCCTACCCGGCGCGCCCGGCTGACCAGTTGAATAGAGACGATACTGTCGCCGCCGAGACGGAAGAAGTTATCCTCGATGCCCACCTGTTTCAGCCGCAGCACTTCCTTGAACAGTCCACACAGGATCTCCTCCGCTTTCGTCCGGGGACCCCGATGCCCCTCCACTCGACGCTCCGGTGCGGGTAGCGCCTTCCGGTCGAGCTTTCCATTCGGCGTCAGCGGTAAGACGTTCAACCTGACGTACGCCAATGGGACCATGTAATCCGGCAGGCGCTCGCTCAAGCCACAGCGGAGCGCCGTCTCCTCCGGTGCCGAACCTTCCGCCGCCACAAAGTACGCGACTAACTGTTTGCCGTCGCGCGCCATGACGGCCGCCTGCTTTACATTCGGTTGGAGCATCAGAGCCGCTTCAACCTCACCCAGCTCGATGCGGAATCCCCGTATCTTGACCTGCTGATCGGCTCGCCCGAGAAACTCGAGCGTGCCGTCCTCGCACCAGCGAGCGAGGTCGCCGGTGCGATACATGCGTCCGCCAGCCTCATGCCCATGAGGGTCGGCGACGAATCGCTCCGAAGTCAGGCCAGGCCGATTCAGGTATCCCCGCGCCAGTCCCGCGCCCGCGATGTACAACTCTCCGGCAACGCCGGTGGGAGTCGGCTCCAGTCCCCGATCGAGCACGTAGACGCGGGTATTCCAGAGTGGAGCACCGATTCCCGGGTCCTCATCCGAGCCGCGCACACACATCTGGCCGGTCGAATATGTCGTATCTTCCGACGGGCCATAGAGGTTGTACACCCTCTTCAAAGCTGTGGAGGCGTACAGGTCGCGAACGAGCGAACCCGGCAGCGCCTCGCCGGCCAAGTTGAGGGTGCGCACCCCCGGCGGGAAGTTGTGCGAATCCACCAGAGCTCGCGCGGCGGATGGCACCGTATTGACGAGACGGACGCGATCCCTGGCTGGAACCGAGGGGAGTTCCAGCGCAGACTCCACCAGGATCGCCGTCCCTCCGTGAATCAATGTCACGAGCAACTCGAACACCGAGAGATCGAAGCAGATCGACGTGGATGCCAGCACGCCCGCCCACTCCTCGGCGGTAAACACGCTTCCTGCCCAGTGGGAGAACGTGACCGTGCTGCGGTGTTCGATGACCACGCCCTTCGGCACTCCTGTCGATCCCGAGGTGTAAATGACATAGGCGGGATGTCGTGGCAGAAGCTCGGTGACCCGTTCTGCGTCCGATGGGTTATACGCCGGGCAGCGGGCTAGCTGGGCCTCGATGTCGGGTTCACCCGGAACCATTGTGCGCGTGCCTTCCGGCAGCTTCGCGCAGAAATCCGCCGAAGATACAACCAGCACCGGACGCGCATCGGACAGCATATGAGTCACGCGGGCCGCCGGATAGTTCGGGTCGAGCGGAAGATAAGCCGCGCCGGCCTTCAGAGTCGCCCAGAGCGCCGCGACCATGTCGAGAGAGCGATTGAGGGCGATACCGACCATACGCTCGGGGCCGGCGCCGTGCCCGATGAGAGAGTGAGCCAGCCGGTTGGCCCGGGCGTTCAGTTGCGAATAGGTGAGCGACGCTTCGCCGAACACCACGGCGCGCCCATCGGGAGTGCGCTCTGCCTGAGCTTCGAATAACTGCACCAGCGTCTGATCGGGGATGGGATGTTCGATCCCATTGAATTTCTCGAGCAACTGCTGCCGCTCTCCGAAGTCGAGAAAATCGAGACGCGCATCGGGATGCTCGGCGGCCTGTTCCAGAATGCGTACGAATTTCGCCGCAATGCGCTCCGCCGTCGCGGGCGCGAACAAGTCGAGGCTGTATTCCAATCCACCGTAGATTCCCGAGGGCTCTCCATTTGCGCTGAATTGTTCGGTGAGACCGAAGCCGAGATCGAACTTGGAGACGCCGCTGCGGACCGGCTCGGGGCGAACCGCCAAACGCTGGAGCGCCAGCGCTCCGGCGGGCGCATTTTGCAGCACGAGCATTACCTGAAAGATCGGATGCCGCGCCAGAGAGCGCTCCGGCTGCAGGGCCTCGACGATCCGCTCGAACGGGACATCCTGATGCTCGTAAGCGTCGAGATCGAAGGCCCGCACCCGTGCAAGCAGCTCGCGGAAGCTTGGATTGCCGGAGACATCCGCGCGCAGCACAAGGGTGTTGAGAAACAGGCCAACCAGCTCTTCAAGCGCTGGCTCTCCGCGTCCCGCAATGGGGCTCCCGATGGCGATATCCTCGCCGCCGCCCAGGGCTCGAAGGAGTGCGGACAGTCCGGCCTGCAGCACCATGAACAAAGTTGCGCCACTCGTTTGCGCGATTTCGGCGAGGCGCCGATGCAGCGCGGGGCTGATCCGCAGAGGCGTTACACTTCCCCGATGGCTCGGCACCGGCGGCCGCTTCTTGTCAGCGGGCAGATTCAGCGCTTCGGGTGATCCGTTCAGGGCGGTGCGCCAGAACGTTAGCTGTCGCGCGACGAGGCTCTGCGGATCGCTTTCGTCTCCGAGCACTTGTTGCTGCCAGATCGTGAAATCCGCATACTGCACCGGCAGCTCGGGTAGATCCGGGACCAGGCCGAGGCAGCGGGCCTCGTATGCTGTCGCCAGATCCTCCGACAGCCTGCCCATCGACCAGCCGTCACCGGCAATGTGATGCAACACCAAGAGCAAGACGTGGCGGCGGGTGGCCAGTTCAAACAGCAGGGCTCGCAATGGAATCTCGGAGCTGAGATCGAATCCGGCGCTCGCAGCTTCGGCCAGTTGCACCGGCAGCGATTCCTCCGTCGCCATTTCGCAACTGAGGACAACACGCGCCTCTTCGACCGGCAGGATCGACTGGTACGGCGAACCGTCCTGCACCGGAAAGACGGTACGGAGAACCTCGTGGCGCCCGACGACATCCTGCAGTGCCGACTGCAGAGCACGAGCATTCAAATCGCCTTCCATGCGTAAGGCTTCCGGGATGTTGTAAGTCGCGCCCGCACCTTCCATCTGATCGAGGAACCACAGACGAAGCTGCGCGAAGGAGAGAGGGATCCGCTCGGGCCGCGGCTGACGTATCAGCGGCGGGCGGTCCGCCTGACTTCCGCGCTCCAGCCAACCACGCAGCGCCTCGCGATGCTCCTTGATTTCCCGGCGCAGCTCATCGGTCAGAACACCGGCGGGAGCGCTGATGCGGACTCGTTCGTCTTCCAGCCAGACACGTGTGCCAAGGGCATATAGATGAGAAAGCAGTTGTGCGGCAGTCATAATTCCAGCTCTTCGTACTCTTGAACTTCGGAGAGGGGGGTGGAACCGCTTCGGCCCGATGAAATTAACAGCGCCTGAATCACAACCGCGAGGTCGCGCAGGGTTCTTGCCGCGAAGACCTCGGGCAGCGAGAGTTCTACGTTGAAGGCTTGACGCATGCGCGACACTACCCGCATTGCGAGCAGCGAATGCCCTCCGAGCGAAAAGAAATCATCGTCGCGCGCGATGCGCTCCACCTGCAGCAAGCTCCTCCAGGCTTTGGCGATGCACTCCTCCACGGCCCCGGACGGTGGCTCGAACTGCTCCCGGTCCGGATCGCGAGGAGACGGCAGCGACGCGCGATCGACCTTTTTGTTCGGTGAAAGGGGTATCGCGTCGAGTGTGACGAACGCGGATGGAATCATCCACGAGGGAAGCCGGTCGCCGAGTGCCTCGCGCAGGGCCGCGGCATCGAGAGCAGCGCCGGGCGCAATCACGAGATAAGCCACCAATTGCTTTCCGCCTGCTCCCTCGTCGCGAACCACCACGACCGCCTGCCGGACCGGATCGAGGGCCATGAGCGCGGCTTCGATCTCACCCGGTTCCACGCGGAACCCGCGAATCTTGACCTGCTGATCAGCGCGGCCCAGAAATTCTAGAACTCCATCCGCTCGCCAGCGAGCAAGATCGCCGGTGCGATACATTCGCGCGCCAGCCTGACCAGAGTATGGGTCGGCCACGAAACGTTCTGAGGTGAGTGCCGGCCGTTTGAGGTAACCGCGTGCCAGACCCGCGCCTGCAATGTAAAGCTCACCCGCGACGCCGATGGGAGCAAGCTGCAAACCGCCATCCAGCACGTAAACGCGAGTGTTCCAGATAGCAGCGCCGATGGGCACGGCCAGCGGCCATTTCTCCGTATCGGAAGGCAGGGCAGCCGTGGTCGCAACGTGAGTCTCCGCCGGGCCATAGTGATTGTGGAGCCGGCAATCCGGATGCCGTTCAAAGAAGCGTCTCAGCACCGGGGTGACAGTAAGGGCTTCGCCGGCCTGATAGATATTTCGCAGCGTCGGCAGAGCGCAATCGGCTTCCAGTGTCGCCCGTGCGAGGTTTTCAAGAACGATGTTGGGCACGAATAGGTCTGTGATGGCGTGGGTTCGGATGAAGCCGGGATACTTTTCAGGGTCGAGCCGTGTTTCCGAATCCAGAACCACGAGCGTTTTTCCGAACAGCAACGCGCTGAAGATTTCCTGGAGCGAGACATCGAAGCTGATCGACGTAAATTGAGCGACGCGTCCGGGGCAGGGCGCTTGCTCCTGCCACAGCAACATGTTCACCAGGGTGGCCTGTGTCTGAACAATTCCCTTGGGCCGGCCTGTCGAGCCCGAGGTATAGATAACGTATGCCGCATGCTGGAGGTCGCCATCCGCATGGCGTGCGTTTCCGCGGCTACCTCGAATCAGTTCGGCGGAGCATGTTTCGATGTGAGACGGCAATTCCGCGCGCAGCAGATCGCTTCCGATCACCAGGGTCGGGGCGGCGTCCTCCAGCATGTAACGCAGGCGCTGCGCCGGATACTGGACATCGAGCGGTAGATACGCTGCTCCCGCTTTCACGATCGCGACCAGAGCCACGACCATTTCGATAGAACGCTTGAGACACACGCCAATTAAGCACTCCGGACCCACTCCCCGATCGATAAGGTGGTGCGCCATCTGGTTGGCATGGTGATTGAGATCGGCATAGCTGAGAGACTGCTCACCGCAGACCACCGCGATCGCGTCGGGAGTTCGGGACGCCTGTGCCTCGAAGAGTTCCTGCAGGCTCGACTGCGGCAGTGGACTTTCCTCTGCGTTGAATGTTGAAAGCAACTGGCGGCGTTCCTGAGGCGCCAGAATATCGAGGCGAGACAGCAGTTCTTCCGGATGCTCCGCCGCGGCTTCCAGCAACCGTGCAAATCGTTCCCCGATGGTTCGGCCGCCAGCGATTCGCTCTGGGGCATAATCGAGCCGCAGGTAGAGCTGTTTCCAGGGTGCGACGATCAGAGTCAACGGATAGTGTGTGGCGTCATGTCCTGTAAGGGCCACTGCACGCACACCGTCCACCCATTGGGTCACCTGGCTTGCGTCCATCGGATAGTTTTCGAAAACAAGCAATGTATCGAACAGTTCTTCGAGACCCGCAGCTCGCTGGATCTCCGAGAGCCCGATGTGCTGGTGATCCAGCAAGGCTCCCTGGCTTTCCTGGATACTCTTCCAGAGATCCTCGAGCTTCGCGAATGGCTTCAGCCTGACACGCAATGGAAGCGCGTTGATGAAGAGGCCGATCATCTGCTCCACTCCAGCTAACTCGGGTGGGCGGCCGGATACCGTGATCCCGAAAACAACGTCATCGCGGCCTGTGAGCCGCCCTAACAGCACCGCCCACAATCCCTGAATGAGGGTATTCAGGGTCAGGCCACGATCCCGTGCCGCGTCGCGCAGCTTGGCGGTCAACTCCGCTGGGAGGTGATATTCCCATCGCTCCGGCGCGCGCCCGGAGGTTGCTCCTGCGGCGATTCGAGTCGGACTGTCGATGCCATTCAGATGTTCGCGCCATGCATCGAGGGCCGCCTGCTTATCCTGTCGCGCAAGCCAGCCCAGGTAATCGCGATAGGGACGGACAGCAGGTAAAGCTTGACCGCCATACAAAGCCAGCAATTCGGTGAACAGCAGGGGCATTGACCAGCCGTCGAGGAGTAAGTGGTGATTGGTTGACACGAGCAGGCTCCGGTTGCGATCGCACTTGATCAGTGCAAACCGCAGCAGCCCTTTGCTCACATCGAAACGCTTCCTTCTGTCCTTTTCGAGAAATTCATTCGCGCTCGATACGCCGGGCAAAGACTCCTCATGCCAATCCAGATGAGTACCCTGCGGGATTACCTGCAATCTCTCTCCCCATATCGTCGAGCGCAGATTTGGATATCGCAGCAGCAAGGCTTCAGCCGCGTTGTGCATTCGCTTCGCGTCTACAGGACCTTCGAGCTCCATGACGAACTGCACGGTGTATACGTCCGGACCGTCTGCGTCATACAGCGCATGAAAGAGCAGTCCTTCCTGCAGTGGCGAAAGCGGCAGAATATCTTCGATGTCCGGGTGCGCATCTTCCAGCGCGTCCACCTGCTCCTGAATCAAATCCACGAATGCGAAATCCGATGGTGTGTGACCCCCTTCGCCCTTTTCTACGGCCAGCACCAGGGCTTCGAGCGATCGCTTCCAGCCATCGGCGATTTCGCTCACATCATGTTCATTCAGGTGCCTGCCTGCCCAAGTCCAGGTTGCCGAGAGCACGGGCCCTTCGGGGCCATCGATGGTGACCGCGTTGATCTCGATGAGGTGCGCCAGGGACATGTCAGGGTCCCCACCGGTTCCCAGCTCTCTTGTCTCCGTTGCCCCACCTGTCCCAAAGCGACCCAGGTAATTGAAGCCCACCTGGGAGCCTGCAAACGTTTTGAGCCTTGCCCCCATGTGCGGATGCATGTACCGGAGCAGTCCGTAACCGAGGCCTTTGCCGGGAATTGCCCTCAGCTGCTCCTTTACCTGCTTCAGCGTGGTTGCGATGTTGCCGCCGGATGGCTGTAGGCTTATCGGGTAAAAGCTGGTGAGCCATCCGACAGTACGCGACAGGTCGAGTCCGCTCTCCATCGGCTCGCGCCCATGGCCTTCCACGTCCACCAGGATCGGCCTTCTGATTCCGTGGGCCAGCGCCGCAAGCAATACGTCGTTGATTCCGGCGTGGAATGCCGACGGCACTTTCGTTAACAGAGAAGCTGTCACTTTCAGGTCGAGAGTCTGGTGCAGATGGCCCGCAGTGACGTATGTATCGCGCGCCCCGTCGAGCAGGTGTCCCGGAAGCAGCGGAATCCCGTTTCTGAGGATGCTTTCCCACACCGGCAATTCCGACTCTGTGGTCGGCGTGCAAGCTTCCTGCGCAAGATACCGGGCCCATGTCCGGAACGGCGTCCCGACGGGATCGAGCCGGCTGCGATTCAATGCCCCTTCGAGATCAGGCAGCAGGATTCGCCACGAGACGCCGTCCACAGCCAGATGATGGATAACCAGGCGCAGCAGATTTTTCTCAGCAAACCACAGCGCCTCGAACACCCGTCCAGCGGCTGGGTCGAGCCGGGTCTCTGCGGGTTCCCGTTCGATGCGCGTGAGACAGTCTTCGGCCCGTACCGCTCCGCGGGGCTCGATGCGCAGCCGTGTTGTGCCTTCGGTTCGCAGGCGCAGAACGTCATGCGTATCGATCAATGTCTGCAAAGCTTCCAGTATCCGCTGCTCGTCCAAGCCCGCCGGAACCTGGAGCGCCATCGACTGGCTGAACCGGTTCAGATCTCCGCTCCGGTCCCACATCCAGCGCATGATTGGCGTAGCGTCGAATTCTCCGATGCCGGCGGATTCGTCTTCGCGGTTCTCCGTCCGGGGTGCAATCACAGCCACCGCGGCCAAGGCTTCCACCGTCTGTTGCGAGAAGACATCCCGCGGGGTGAATTTCAATCCCGCTCGCCGTGCGCGGCTCACCAGTTGAATCGAGACAATGCTGTCACCGCCCAGCCGGAAGAAATTGTCTCCAACGCCCACCCGCTCCAGGCGGAGTGTCTCGGCGAAAAGGTTGCAGAGAATCTCCTCCGTCTTGTTCCGTGGACCGCGGTAGCCCTCGATGCGACGCTCAGGAGCGGGCAGCGCCTTGCGGTCGAGCTTCCCGTTCGTCGTCAGAGGCAGCGACTTCAGCATCACATACGCCGTCGGGATCATGTAATCCGGCAATCGCTCACTTAAGCCGCGGCGTAAGTCCGCCTCATCTGGCATTCCTCCGTCCGCGGGCACGATCCAGGCCGCTAAGTAGTGACCGGATGGACCGTCGCTGCGAGCCAGTACCGCTGCTTGCGCCACACCCGGCTGAGCCTTCAGCGACGCTTCAATCTCACCGAGCTCGATGCGGAAGCCGCGGATCTTTACCTGCTGATCCGCCCGGCCCAAAAACTCCAGTGTCCCATCCTGGCGCCAGCGGGCCAGGTCGCCCGTCCGGTACATGCGCGCTCCGGCCGAGACTCCATGCGGGTCCGCGACGAAGCGCTCCGCCGTAAGGGCTGGCCGGTTCAGGTACCCGCGCGCCAGCCCTGCGCCGGCGATGTACAGCTCCCCAGCGACGCCGATGGGCCGGGGCTCCAGACTCGCATCCAGCACATACGCGCGAAGGTCCGGGATGCTGCCGCCGATCAGACTCCCTTGAGCCTTGCGCGCCAGCTCGCGATCGAGCGCTTGGTAGGTCACATGAACGGTGGTTTCCGTGATCCCATACATGTTCACCAGCAACGGAGCGGTGTCGTCATGCCGCCGATACCACTCTTCAAGATGTTTCGGATCGAGCGCCTCGCCGCCGAAGACGACGTACCGCAGGGATAGAGATTTCTGCGTCACCGATGGTTCGTTCTCCGCTTGAATCAATTGATAAAACGCCGACGGCGTCTGGCTCAGCACCGTCACCCGTTCATCCGCCAGCATTTCGAGAAATTCCCCAGGCGACCGGCTGATCGCCTTCGGCACCACGACGACCCGCCCGCCGTAAAGCAGAGCGCCCCACAATTCCCACACCGAGAAATCGAAAGCAAAGGAATGGAAGAGAGTCCAGACGTGATGAGGTCCGAAATCAAACCAGCGTTCCGTGGCCGCAAACAGGCGCGCGGCATTCTGATGCGTAACCACCACGCCTTTCGGCTTGCCCGTCGAGCCGGAAGTGTAGATGACGTATGCGGGATGATCCGGCCGCAGCGGCTGATTCCGTGTCTGGTCCGTCGGGTTGTCTGAGGTTTCCCCACCCCATGCGATGCGGTCGAGACACACCACTCTTGCGTCTTCCGGCAACCTCGTGCTTAGCGCCGAAGTCGTAATCACTAGTGCCGGCGAAGAGTCGTTCAGCATAGAGCGCAGGCGTTCTGTCGGATAGTCGGCGTCGAGCGGTAGGTATGCCGCGCCTGCCTTCAGGACGGCCATCATCGCCACGATCATTTCGATGGAACGGTCAAGACAGAGCGCAACAAGGCTCTCCGGACAGGCACCGCGAGCAATCAGGAATTGCGCCAGCTGATTGGCCTGCTGGTTCAGCTCGCGGTATGAGAGACTCTTGCCGCTCGAGACCACGGCGACGGCATCTTCGCTTCGCGCAACCTGCTCTTCGAAGAGGTTGGGCAAGGTCGACTGCGGGAAAGGCAGCGCTGCGGGATTGAAGTCTTCCAGGACCTGGCGCCGCTCTTCGGGCCCCAGTATCTTCAGCTGCGAGACGGTTGCGCCGGGCCGCTCTGCTGCCGCTTCGAGAAGCTGATAGAAGCATCCTCCGATAGAGGCGCCGCCCCCCCCGCTGAAGCTCTCTGTGGCATAGTCCATGCGCAGATGGAGCTTCGCGCCGGGCATCACGACCATGGTGAGGGGATAGTGCGTGGTGTCGTGGGCGGTGAACCCCGTGACGCGAAGCCCGTCGTTGGGATGCGTCAGAGTAGCCGTATCGAGTGGATAATTTTCGAACACGAATAGCGTGTCGAACAGATCGCTGGACCCGGTCGTGCGCTGGATTTCCGCGAGCCCGGTATGCTGATACTCCAGCAGGGCGCTCTGACTTTCCTGTATTGCCGAACAGAGGTCTAGAAGCTTGTCCTCCGCACGTAGTTTCACTCGCAGCGGCAGGGTGTTGATGAAGAGACCCACCATCTGTTCCACTCCCGCCAGTTCCGCTGGACGGCCTGATACCGTGATGCCGAAGACCACGTCCTCGCCCCCGGTCAGTCGCCCCAGCAGGACGGCCCACAACCCCTGCATCAGGGTGTTCAGTGTGAGCCCGCCGTCCAGTGCGAGATCCTGCAGGCGCCGGGTCAATTCAGGCGGCACGTCTCTTTCCCATCGCTCCGGTGGCCGCTTCGACAGCGGTCCTTCGGCCAGCCGCACAGAATGTTCGATCCCAGTGAGATATTCCCGCCACATCTCGAGTGCGGCTTCGTGATCCTGTTTCGAGAGCCAGTCGAGGTAATCCCGATAGGGACGCACCCGCGGCAGCGTCACGTGCCCATAGAGTGCGAGCAGTTCGCCGAATAACAGCGGCATCGACCATCCATCGAGCACCAGGTGGTGGTTGGTGAGCACCAGCAGATGCCGGTCTCGTGCCAGCTTCAGTAACGAGAACCGTAACAGTCCAACGGTGGGGTCGAAACGGGTTTCTCTGTCGGCCGTGATGAATTCATGCGGGCTCGACACATCGAACTCCCGCCACTCCACGTAAGGGCTGCCGGAAATCAATTGCACGGGCCGCCGCAGACCTTCATGCCGGATTACTGCCCGCAGATTCCGGTGCCGCGCCAACAACGCTTCGGCCGCCGCCTTCATCCGCACAGCGTCCAGGTGGCCTTCCAGTTCGAGAACGAACTGCACCGTGTAACTGTCCGGAGCGCTCTCGTCATACAGCGCATGGAACAGGAGTCCTTCCTGCAAGGGCGACAGCGGCAGAACGTCCTCGATCTCCGGACATGCCTGCTCGAACTCCGCCACCTGTCGCTGCGATAGTTCGACGAGTGGGAAATCCGATGGCGTATGTCCGCCGGCTCCTTCTTTCACCTCGCATACGAGAGTTTCGAGTGCCTGCTTCCATCGATCGGCCAGCTCACGTATCTCACCCTCGCCCAGAAGCCGGCCGGCCCATGTCCATGTTGCCGATAGAACCGGCCCTTGCGGTCCCTCGGCGATTGCCGCGTTGACCTCCACCAGGTGGGCCAGCGGCATCCCGGCGTCGGCTCCTGCGGCGGATATCTGTTCGTTTGCGCCAGTCAATTCTCCCGCGGCTTCTGCACCGAACCGTCCCAGATAGTTGAAGCCCAACTGCGGTTCGGGATACGCCTGAAGCCGCTTGCCGGCATCCGGATCCAGGTATCGCAGCAGCCCGTATCCCAGACCATTGCCGGGAACCGCGCGCAGCTGTTCCTTCACCTGCTTCAAGGCGCTCGAGATGCTTCCACCGGAGACTTCCAGGCTCACCGGATAGAGACTCGTGAACCAGCCGACGGTTCGCGAGAGATCGAGACCGCCTTCCATCGGCTCCCGTCCATGACCTTCGACGTCCACAAGAATCGAGCGCTGGACCGCGACGGCCAGGGCGGTGAGAAATACATCATTGATTCCCGCATTGAATGCTGCCGGAACAACCTTGAGCAACGCCTCTGTGGTTTCAGAGCTCAGCGTCTGCCGCAACCGGCCCGCGCTCGCCACCGTGTCCTGTTCGGAGTCCATGCGCGCAGCCGGAATAAGCTGGCCGCCGCTGGCTAAAATCCGCTCCCATTCAGGTAATTCCGCCTGCAATGCCTCGCTCGACGCAGCTTCTTCTAACCGTTCGGCCCACACTCGAAACGGCGTGCCGACGGCATCCAGGCGAGGCTCTTCTCCGCGGCTGATTGCGCGCCATGCGGCTTCGAGGTCCGAGACGAGAATGCGCCACGATACGCCGTCTACCGCCAGGTGATGAATCACCAGCAGCAGGTGGTCCGCTTCGCCTCCGTTGAAAAATACCGCCTCGATCATGCGCCCTGCGCGCGCGTCCAGCCGCGCTTCAGCCTGTTCGACTGCCTCTTGTATGCGCGATTGACGGGCTTCCAGAGCAAGGCCCGCCATCTCTACACGCCTCACGCATGCTTCGGAGTGCACGGAACCGCGCGATGCGATGCGCAGCTTCCAATCGCTGCCGTCTTCGACGTGCATCCGCAGCACGTCGTGTGTCTCGATCAGGACTTGCAGCGCCTTCACAAAATCGGCTTGGCTCAGGTCTCCGACACGCAGCAAAACCGACTGGCTGAAACGCTCCCAGCGTCCGCCATGCTCGACGAACCAGCGCATGATCGGGGTTGGCCGGAACTCTCCCGTTCCGGCTTCGAGATCCCATCGCGGACGTTCCGTATCCGCTCTGCGGCGCGCGACGAGAGCAAGGTTCTCCACCGTCTGCTGCTGAAAAATATCGCGGGCCGCCAACTCCAGTCCGGCGCGGCGAGCGCGACTCACCAGCTGGATCGAAATGATGCTGTCGCCGCCGAGGCGGAAGAAGTTATCGTCGAGGCCGACGCGGTCGACTTTGAGCAGCTCAGCGAAGAGGTCGCAGAGGATTTGTTCCTGCGGTGTGCGCGGGGCGCGATAGCCGCTGCTGCCGCGCTCCGGCGCAGGGAATGCCTTGCGGTCCAGCTTGCCGTTGGCTGTCAGCGGCATCTCCTCCAGCCTCACGTAGAGGTCCGGAACCATGTAGTCCGGCAGCCGTTCGCTCAGCGCACGGCGAAGATTCCCCGCCTCCGGCATCGCGCCCGCTGCCGCCTTTACATACGCCACCAACTGCTTGCCCCCCGGCCCGTCCTCGCGAACCACCACCGCCGCCTGTTCCATCCCCGCCTGCTCGCGCAGAACCGCTTCAATCTCGCCGGGTTCGATGCGGAAGCCGCGGATCTTCACCTGTTGATCCACTCTGCCCAGGAACTCGATCGCTCCCTCGGCTCCCCAGCGAACCAGATCTCCCGTCCGATACATCCGCGCGCCCGCTTCCCGGCCATGAGGATCGGCCACGAAACGTTCCGCCGTCTGCCCGGGTTGACCTTGATAGCCGCGGGCAAGACCCACCCCCGCGACGTACAGCTCTCCCGCTACTCCCACCGGCACAGGTTCCAGCCACGCGTCCAGCACGTAGATCCGGGTGTTGCCCACCGGACCTCCGATCGGGATCGTGCCCTCGCCTGCCTTCTCCACCAGATGCCAGGTGCTGAAGGTCGTATTCTCGGTCGGCCCATACATATGCAAAAGCCGTTGCGGCGCGCCCGCTTCCAGCACCGCCCGCACGCAGCCCGGGTCCACCGCTTCGCCCCCGAACAGCAGGTCGCGGAGTCCAGAGAAGCCCTGCGGCGCTTCCCGTGCGATCTGATTGAACAAGGCCGTGGTCAGGAACAGCGTATCGATCTTCCGCTCGCGCAGCGCCCTGCCCATCGCGTCCGGAGACAAGGTCGTTTCTCTGGGCAGAATCACCACGCATCCGCCGTTCAGCAGCGCGCCCCAGATCTCGAAGGTCGCCGCATCAAAGGACGCGTTGGCGGCCTGCGCGATGCGGTCTCCGGGCTGCAGCCGGACATATCCGCTGTCGCGCACCAGACGGACGATCGCTTCCTGGGCAATGCCGATCCCCTTCGGCGCCCCCGTCGATCCAGAGGTGTACATCACATAGGCCAGGTCACCGGGACCGGCCCATTCGTCCAGGTTCTCCGCTGAAACCTCACCTGCTTCGACGCCCGCGAAATCGTAGAGCTTGGCTCCACTCCCGGCCAGCATCGCGGCCACTCGCTGCGGAGGGTAGCTCAGGTCGAGGGGCAGATATCCGCCCCCAGCTTTGACCACCCCCAGCATCGCCACCACCATCTCTACGCCGCGCTCCAGACGAATCGCGGCCAGACCGCCACGCTGCAGACCCGAGGCCCGCAGATGCCACGCCACTCGGTTGGCCCGCGCGTTCAACTCTCCATAGCTGAGCCGCTCTTCCCCGCTTTCCACCGCCGCGGCTTGCGGATTGCGACGCACCTGCTCTTCGAATAACCCGGCCAGCGTGCCCTGCGGTCGCGCCCGGCGCTTTCCATTCCAGCCCTCAAGCAGCTTCCGCCGCTCCGCCCCGCTGATCAGCTCCAGCCGGTGCAGCCGCTCGTCCGGTAGCGCCGATGCCGACCCCAGAAGCCGCTCATACCAGCCCGCGATCGCCTCCGCCGTCTCCCGATGGAAAAGATCCTCGCTGTACTCCACACCCCCTTCGATCCCTCCCGCCTCGCCCTGCCCACCTCGGCGCTCGGAGAGGATGAAAGTGAGGTCAAACTTCGCCGCGGCTATCAACAGCGGCTCCGGACGCGCTGCGAGGTTGGCCATCCGCAATTCGCTCTCCGCCGTGTTTTGGAGAGCCAGCATGACCTGGAACAGCGGGTGCCGCGCCAGCGCCCGGCCCGGCGCCAATGCTTCGACCACGCGTTCGAAGGGAACCTCCTGATGACCGTAGGCGTCCAGATTGAATCTCCGCACCCGCTTCACCAGCTCCACAAAATCCGGGTCTCCGCTCACGTCGGTGCGCAGCACCAGCGTGTTCACGAAGAACCCGATCAGCTCTTCCAGTGCCCGCTCCCCGCGCCCTGCCACCGGGCTCCCGATGGGGATGTCGTCGCCCGCTCCCAGACGAGCCAGAAGCGCCGCCAAGCCCGCCTGCAGCACCATGAATAGGCTCGCTCCAGTGCTCCGCGCGATCTCCAGCAACCGCCCGTGCACCTCCGCGCTGATGCGCACCCCCACCGTCCCCCCGCGATAGCTCGACACCGCCGGACGCGGACGATCCACCGGCAACCGCAGCTCTTCCGGAGCGCCCGCAAGCGCCTGCCGCCAGAAATTCAATTGCCGCGAGAGAAGACTCTCCGCATCCCCTTCCTCGCCCAGCAACTCCCGCTGCCACAAACTGTAGTCTGCGTACTGCACAGGCAGCGGCGTGAACGTCGGCGGCTGGCCTTGCCGCCGAGCTTCGTAGGCCTGCGTCAAGTCCCGCGCCAGTGGTCGCAACGACCATTCATCTCCGGCAATGTGATGAAGGACAATCAACAGCACGTGCTGCCGCGCCCCTAACCCAAACCACCAGACACGCAAGGGGATTTCGCGGGTTACGTCGATTCCTGTAGCGGACCCCGCCGCCAGCCGCTCCGCAATTGCAGATTCGTAGCTCTCTTCCTTTACCAGCGGCACCGCAGCCTCATCTGCTGCGAGCAGGCACTGGTAAGGCACGCCCTCGTCATCCGGGAAGATCGTGCGCAGGCTCTCGTGCCGCGCCACCAGGTCGGCGAGAGCCGCTTCCAGTGCAGCTTGATCGAGTTCACCCTGGATGCGAAACGCGATGGCGATGTTGTAGGTGGCGCTCGTCCCATCGCGGCGGTGCAGAAACCATAAGCGTTGCTGCGCGTGGGACAATGGCAGCCGCCCGCTCCGTACCCGTGGCGTCAATGCCGCGCGGGCCGAACCAGCCATGCGTAACCGGACGGCCAACCCGCGGACCGTAGGCTCCTCGAAGAATCCGGCCACCGAAATCTCGACCTTGAACGCTTCCCGAATGCGCGAGATCAATTGAATCGCGAGCAAAGAATGACCGCCGCACGCGAGGAAATCGTCTTCGGCTCCGATCCGGTCGATGCCGAGCAGCTCCGACCAGATCCCTGCGATGGCCTGTTCGGCGGCGTCATTCGGCGCTACATACAGATTGGGCAGGTTGGGACGCGTGTGGCGTTCCAGGGAGGCAACCGGCGCGGCAGCGCGGATGGGAGCGAGTTCCTGAATCTGCACATCGCGGATGCGAGCCTGCAGGCTGGTGGTCGAAACCACAATGCGCGGTGCATTGGCGCTTAGTGCGAACTCCAGGGCCAGGCCGCCTTCGGCTGGTGTGATGCCGTTTCGCAGGCTCACTTCCCGCTGCGCCTTCAGATCGTCGGGCACCTCCGTTTTAACTGCCATCCCGACCTCTGCCCATGTATCCCAGTTCACCGAGACCACGGGGAACAACGCTGCGGAATGCGCCTCGGCGAATGCGTCGAGATAGCAGTTGGCGGCGGCATAGTCAATCTGCCCGAACCCACCCATCAATGCGTTGACCGACGAGGACATCATGAAGAAATCGAGCGGGTCACCGGCAAAGGTATCCCAGAGAACTTGCGTGCCAACAACCTTGGCGGCCATCACACCATTGGCCTGCGCAACGGTCTTGAGCTGAATCATCCCGCCGCCTGCGACGCCAGCACAGTGCAGGATGCCGTTGACTTCGCCGAGTCGTTGATGAATCTTCCACCGAAGTTCGCGCATTGCGGAGGGGTCGGTCACATCAGCGCCCTCAATCATCAGCTCCGCATCGGAGTCCTGCATGGCCTGAATGCAGCGGATCTTTTCGACGCCCCACTCAGAAGTGGGCCGGCTGGCCAAACGGGAAGTGAGCACCAGCTTCGCCTGCCATTTGGAGGCGAGATGCGCGGCGAGCGCCAGTCCGATGCCGCCCAGTCCGCCGGTAATGAGATAAACCCCGTTCCGGCGGAAGCGGCCCGCGGTATCCGCAGCATCGAGCCGGACAGGTTCAAAGCCGAGCGCCCAGCGTCCATTGTTGCGAAGCGCTACCTGGCGCTCCCCAGTTTCGGAGACCATCTCGGAAACCAGGAGCGGTAGCATTGCTTCGTCTGCGGAAACATCGATGAACCGCGTGCGGACATCGGGGAGTTCCTGAGCGATCACCTTGCATGCACCCGCCAGCAGGGCGTTTTCCGGCGCCACCCGATCGAGGGGCGATACCTTGCTGCTTCCGGATGTGACGACAACCAGATCCACGGGCTGAGAATGAGAAGAGTCGGCGATGGCCTGCCCCAGAGAAAGCAGCCCGAAGAAACCGGCGGTGGACTCGTCGCCTGAGTTGATCGCATGATCCCACCAATAGACGACATGGCGCGGAGCGCTTCCCGGAGGCATCTCCGCAAGCGAACCGACGATGGTCGCCTCACAGCTGCGGTCCCTGAGCGCGCTGGCCAACCTCGCGGCCTGCGGATTCTTTCCGCACACGATAACCCAGGAAGCGGGCGGAGGAGCCACCGCCAGCGGGCCGGCCAGACGCCGCCACACCGGCTTGTAGAACCACTCCGTAATGTCGTTCTTCTGGTTGCGGGGAGAGTGCGCCGGAGGCGCAGCGGGGCTGACCCAGTAACGCTGCCGTTCGAAAGGATACGTCGGCAGAGAGACCCTCCGCCGCCTCTCATCGCAATGAAATCCGCGCCAATCAACGCCGGCGCCATTGGCCCAAAGCGCGGCCACAGCCCGCATCAGGGTCTGCGAAGCGGGCGTCCGATCCTCCGCGCCTGGGAGTGACGAGAGTACCAGCGGCCCCGCCCCACCGGCGGATTGCCTGGCCAGGGTCGAGAGCACGCGGCCCGGACCCACCTCGAGCAGAGACCGGCGCGATCCATCGTGAAGGGCCTGCAGGTTTTGTCCAAACCGGACGGTCTGCCGCAGATGTTGTCCCCAGTAGGCAGGATCGGTAGCCTGGTCAGCTTTGATCCATGTTCCGGTCAGGTTGGAAAGATAAGGAAGAATCGGCTCGCGCAGAGGAATTTGTCGCACCCACTCGACGAAAGATTCGACAATGGGATCCATCATCGACGAGTGGAAGGCATGCGAGGTATGGAGTCGCAGGGACGGGACGGAACGCCTCGCCAATTCTGCTTCTGTGCGCTCAATTGCGTGGATCGGCCCGGACAGAACCGCGAGCGATGGGCCGTTGACCGCTGCCAGCGAGAGGCCATCAGCGAGAAAGCCGGCCAATTCGTCCTCCCGCAAAGGAACGCCCAGCATCGCGCCAGCAGGCAACGACTGCATGAGTCTCCCGCGCGTTGCAACCAGCTCCAGGGCATCCTGCAGAGAGAAGACTCCTGCCAGACAGGCCGCCACATATTCGCCGATACTGTGCCCGGCCATCGCAGACGGCCTGACTCCCCAATGTATCCAGAGCCGCGCCAGCGAATACTCGGTCGCGAACAATGCCGGCTGGGCGATCTCAGTTTGGATCATCGCGTTCTGGGTCAGCGGGCCGGCAAAGTCGAATCCAGTGTGATCCTGCAGGATGGCATGGCATTCATCCAGGTGCCTGCGGAAGATTGGCTCTGTTCGGTAAAGCTCGCCGCTCATTCCCGCATATTGAGAGCCCTGGCCGGGGAACAGAAAAACAACAGGTAACCGCGAAGCCGGGCCGGTTCCGGAGATCGAATAGCCTGGATCGTTCCGCTCCCACGCAGCCAAGGCTCCCGCCACATCGCCGGTTTGCAGCAGCAGTACTCGGCGATACTCGAACGCCTGCCGTCCGACACCGAGGGTCCAGGAGACATCCGCGAGGTTGATGTCAGGCTGGTGGCCAAGGCGACGCGCCAGGTTGACGGAAGCCTGATCGAGCGCCGCCAGTGACTTCGCAGCAACTGGCAGCAATTGCCAATCGCGGCCACTGCCGGATTCCGCAACCGGAGGTGCTTCTTCGAGAACTACGTGGGCATTGGTGCCACCAATCCCAAACGAGCTTACGCCGGCGCGGCGCAGGCCGGCTGCATTCTCCCACGGCCGTAACCGATCCACTACGTAGAAGGGGCTGTTCTCAATATCAAAACTCGGATTCGGGTGCTGGTAATTGAGACTTGGCGGCAATGTCTTGTGCTGCAATGCCAGCAGCGTCTTGATCAAGCCGGCGATGCCCGCCGCGACGCTGAGGTGGCCAAGGTTCGTCTTTACCGACCCCAGGCCGCAGAACTGCCTGCGGGCCGTCTGCTTCCGAAAGACCTGGTTGAGCGCAGCCATTTCGACGGGATCGCCCAGTGCTGTCCCGGTCCCGTGGCCTTCGATATAGCCGATGCTGTCGGGATCGAAGCCGGCCATTGCTAAAGCCGCGCTGATGGCGCGTGCCTGGCCTTCAACACTCGGCGCGGTGTAGCCGACCTTGTCCCCGCCATCGTTGCTCAAACCGAATCCACGAATCACGGAATAGATGTGGTCGCCGCTGGCAAGCGCATCCTCGTACCGCTTAAGAACGATGATCCCAGCGCCGCTGCCGCCGACCGTGCCATCGGAAGAAGCGTCGTAAGAACGGCAATGGCCGTCCTTCGAGTTGATGCCGCCTTGATTCCAGAAATAGCCCCCGCCTTGCGGCACAAAGATGGAGACGCCACCAGCGAGCGCGATGTCGCACTGGTAGTGGAGCAGGCTTTGACACGCCTGGCAGACCGCCACCAGCGATGTCGAGCAGGCGGTCTGCACTGTTACTGCCGGCCCCCGAAGATTGAGCTTGTATGCAACGCGAGTGGTCAGATGGTCCTTATCGTTCGCGACCGCAAGCGCAAATATTCCCACCGACGCAATCAGTGAGGGATTGTTGTAGAGGTTGAACAGGTAACTCGGCAAATCCGCGCCGCCGAAGACACCGATCAGCGAATCTTCCCGGCTCGGGTCGTATCCCGTATCCTCGAGCGCTTCCCACGCACACTCGAGAAACAGGCGCTGCTGTGGGTCGATGATTTCGGCTTCACGCGGGTTGATCCCAAAAAAAGCAGCGTCGAACTTGTCGACATCCGCCAGCACCACGCCCCGGCCCACGAAATCGCGCCGGGCGCGAACCGCCGGAGCCTGACCCGCGAGCCGCAGGTCGTCATCCGTTAACTCCCGGATGGATTCGCGGCCGGCTACAAGATTGCGCCAGTACTCGGCCGGGGTAACCGCGTCGGGAAAACGGCAGCTGATGCCAACCACCGCGATGGCATTGCTCGCGTCCTGCTGCTCCGCAGCATGCGAATCACTCACGAGTTGATCCCCATTCGGCCGCGCTCGCGCTTGGCGCGTCCCGCGGCCAGCTGCTGCATCGCCTCTCTCTGCCTTTGAGCACGATCCTCCGGACTGGGGCCGTCGAAGCCAGGACCGACGCTGTCTTTCGCAGCCGGCTGTAGAGTCCGGATCTGATCGAGATGAGCGGCGAGTGATCTGATTTTTGGGTAACGGAACAGATCGATGATGGCGATATCCGGGCTGACTTTCATACGCAATTGCGATAACAGTTTCACCAGCAGCAAGGAATCCCCACCGAGATCGAAAAAGATTTCGTCGATTCCTATGTGTTCCATGGCTAGCACCTGGCGCCAGACGGACGCCACCATCTGCTCCGTGTCGGAAGCGGGAAGGGCGGCTTCCGAATTTCGCGCGGCAGTGCGCCGGTGCGGAGACGGCAATGCACCGCGATCCAGTTTCCCGTTAGGCGTCCGAGGAAGAGCAGCCAGGAATTCAAATGCCGAGGGAATCATGTAGTCGGGGAGGCGTTCGACCAGGGCGCGCCGCAGCCCCGTAACATCGGGATCAAAACCGTTCTGGAGCACGATGTAAGCGACCAGGTACTTACCCCCGGGTCCGTCTTCGCGCGCGAGAACAGCTTGCTGGGCCACTCCGGGCTGCTCTTGCAGAACGGCCTCGATTTCACCTGGTTCCACGCGAAATCCGCGAATTTTCACCTGATGATCGACCCGACCCATGAATTCGAGCTTGCCATCAATGCGCCAGCGGGCACGATCGCCGGTCCGGTACATTCGTTCCCCGCGAGCGCCGTGGGGATCGGCCGAAAAACGTTCTGCGGTCAGTCCCGCGCGCCGCCAGTATCCGCGCGCGATACCGGCGCCGGCCAGATACAAATCGCCCTCCACTCCGATCGGAGAAGGCTGCAGTCCGGAATCGAGGACGTAGACCCGTGAATTCCACAGAGGAACTCCGATGCCCGGGTCTTCCACGGAGCCGCGCGAACAAAGCGTAACGGTTGAATAGGTAGTGTCTTCTGTCGGACCGTACAGGTTATAGACGCGTTCGACATGTTCGAATCTGTAAAGGCCCTGTACCAGTGAATTCCGCAGGATCTCGCCGCAGAGATTTACCGTCCGAACGCTCGCCGGCAAAGCCCCGAGTTCGACCAGAGATTGCGCCGCCGAAGGCACCGTGTTGACCAGCCGCACCTGATCCCTCGCCGCCAGATGCGGCAGGTCGAGCGCTGAAGAGGCCATGATCACGGTCCCGCCGTGGATGGGAGTCACCAGCAGTTCGAAGACCGAAAGGTCGAAGCAGATGGATGTAGAGGCCAGTACCCCTGACCATTCCTCCGCTGTATATACGCTTCCCGCCCAGGCCGCGAAGGTGACGATACTGCGATGTTCAATCACCACGCCTTTGGGTCTGCCTGTGGATCCGGACGTGTAGATCACGTAGGCCGGATGCCGCGGCAGGAGCGGAGACGTGCGCTCCGTGTCGAGAGGGTCATGGTCGGAAGCGCTGTACACCGCATGCATGGTGTCGGGAGCATCCAGTTGGAGAATGCGAGCCGTCTTGGGCAGGCGGCGGTGCAGCGCACTCGAACTGAGGATCAGGAGCGGCGCAGCGTCGTCCACCATGTATTCCAGACGCGCCTCCGGATATGCGGGATCGAGCGGGACGTACGCGGCGCCGGTCTTCAGCACCGCCAGTAGGGCCACCATCATTTCTATCGAGCGATCGAGGCAGATCCCGATGAAGATCTCGGGGCCCACTCCCATGGCGATCAGATGGTTTGCGAGACGATTGGCGCGCGCATTCAGTGACCGATAGCTCAACCGATCATCGCCGTGCACCAGGGCCACAGCGGCAGGCGTGCGCTCCACCTGCTCCTCGAATAACCGCTCTACCGTGGTCGGGCGGAGCTCGCGGGCCGCCGGGTTGAATTCATTGAGGACGTGCCGGCGGTCGGCGTCCGAAAGGATCCCGAGGCGCTGCAGCGGAACATCCGGATTCGCCGAGACGCTTTCGATGAGCCGCAGATAGTGCCGCGCCATCTGTTCGATGCGCCACGCGTCGAACAGATCACGATTGTAAAGCCAATAAAGATCCAGTCCGGACTCACCTTCAACGGCATTCACGTCCAAATCAAAACGCGCGTGGATCTCCTCTACGGCAACAGGCTCGAGTTGAAGTCCCTTCAGGCGCTGGGGCCGCGAGGGGGCGTTCTGCAGCGCGAAGACCACCTGGAAGAGCGGGCTCGAGCTGAGGCTGCGCTCGGGAGACAACTCGCCCACAATGCACTCAAATGGCACGTCCTGGTGCTCATACGCGTCGAGAGTGGTCTGTTGCACATGACTGAGCAGTTGCCGGAAAGTGAGGCTGGGGTCTACGCGCACGCGCATCACCAGCGAGTTCACGAAGAAGCCGATAAGATCTTCGAGCTGCGCGTCGAGACGATTCGCGATCGGCGTTCCGACGACGATGTCCTGCTGGCCTGTGTAGTGCTCGAGGAGGACGGCAAACACCGCCAGCAACGCCATATACAGCGTCGCATGGTTGGCCTGTAACAGCGGAGTAAGCGCCGAGAGTTTTTCATGGGGAAGATTTGAAGCGCTGAGCCCTGCGGCAAACGTCTGCACCGGAGGCCTCGGCCGATCCGACGGAAGTTCGAGGCGCGCCGGTATTCCCGCCAGTTTGCCCTTCCAGTATTCGAGACCGCCTGTAAGCGCCCCGCCTTCGAGATAACTGCGCTGCCAGAGCGTGAAGTCCGCGTATTGCACCGGCACGGGCGGCAGAGGATTCTTGCGGGATTCGCAAAAGGCTTCATACAGCAGCGCAAATTCTCTGCTGAAAATGGACGAAGACCAGCCATCCGAAACGATGTGATGAAGCGTGATCAGCAGGAGATGGTCTTGATCGTCCAGGTCCATCAATTTGACACGCAAGAGAGGACCGCGGCTCAGATCGAAAGGCTCCTTGACGGCGATCTTTACAACCTCGGCCATTCTTTCAAGACGCCGGCGTTCCTCGAGTCCGCGGTGTTCCTCCACCGTGATGGCAATTCGCAGAGAATCCTCAATGATCTGCTCCGGCGTGCCGTTGACATCGATGAAACGGGTTCGGAGGCTCTCATGGCGCGCGACGATCGCATTGATCGCCATTTCCAGGGCCCTCACATTCAGGGGGCCGCGAAGGCGCATTGCCTGGGCGATGTTGTACTCCGCACTTGACGAACTGAGTTGATTCAGGAACCACAGTCGCCTCTGCGCAAACGAAAGAGGAAGATGCGAGGGACGCGGCTGGGGAACCAGCGGCCGCGCCGGCTGGGTGTAGGACCACCCGATTCCATCCCACCAGACACGGCGGGCGGCTTCCGTGTCGTAAGCTTCCTCACCAATGAGGATCAATTCATCAGACATTTGTGGTTTGCCTCCTTACTACGGTGGAAGACCTCGCGTATTGAACAGCGGACGGGACCGCCGCCTTACTCGCGGCGAATTTTTCTGCCAGCTCGGCAACGGTAGGTGACTCCCACACCGTACGGATTGACAGTTCCGTCCCCAGTGCAGCCCTGACCCTGCTGGCCACGCGCGTAACCAGCAGAGAGTGTCCACCCAGGGCGAAGAAGTCATCATCGATGCCTACATCCGGCACTGAAAGCACCTCGGCAAAGATCCGGCACAGCGTTTCCTCGGTAGCCGACCGCGGAGCTCGACGAGAGTGCCCGTTACGCTCCGGCACAGGCAATGCGCGCCTGTCCAGCTTGCCGTTGGCGGTGAGAGGCAAAGCGGCCAGCGATATAAAGACTGATGGCACCATGTGGCGCGGCAGACTTTCTGAGAGCACACGGCGCAGCGCGTCCGGCTCGACTGTGCCATCTTCGGCTGGAACGATCCATGCCACCAATTGCGCGGCTCCATGAGTGTTCTGACGGGCATCACTTGCACGCGCACCCACGACGGCCTGAGCGACCTCCGGCAGCGCCTGCAGCACTGCCTCGATCTCACCCAGCTCGATGCGGAAGCCTCGTATCTTGACCTGCTGATCGGCCCGGCCCAGAAACTCCAGTGTGCCATCCGGTTTCCAGCGCGCCAGGTCTCCCGTCCGATACATCGGCGTCCCCGTCTCATGCGGGTTGGCCACAAAACGCTCCGCGGTGAGCGCGGCGCGGCCCAGATAGCCGCGCGCCAGATTGGCACCCGACACATAGAGCTCGCCGGCAACGCCCAAGGGCGCCGGATCCAGTTTGGCGTCGAGAACGTACACCCGGGTATTCGCAATGGGGCGGCCGATCGGGACCGCACCGGACTCCGCCACCTCTTCGCCGCAAAGATGATGCGTAACCTGAACCGTAGTCTCGGTCGGACCAAACAGATTCACAATCGGGACATGCCAGCCCTGCACCACTTTGCGCGCAAGCTGGTTCGAAAGCGTTTCGCCGCCGGAGAACACCAGGCGCAGCGCGCGCGGTTTGCTTAGCCCCGTGGCGCAGACCGCCTCCAGCAGCGTGGGCACAAACTGCGCGATGGTCACCTCGGCTCGATCCATCGATTCGTGCAGCGCCACCGGATCGCGCGACGTATCCGCCGCAACCATGCACACCCGGGCCCCGGACAGAAGCGGCAAAAACAGTTCCCACACCGCCGCATCGAAGTTCATCGATGTTCGGCACAGCACCGTGTCCCGCTGGTCCAATGGATATGCTTCGCGCATCCATTGCATATGATTCAGCAATGCCCGGTGCTCCACCACCACTCCCTTCGGTTTCCCCGTCGAACCCGAGGTGTAGATCACATAGGCCGGATGCCCAGGCTTCAGTGCCGCGATCCGCTCCGCATCCGACGGATTGTGCGCCGGAGTCCCGAACGTGGTGTCGAGCACGATAGCGTCAAGGGATTCCGGCAGATTCGCACGCTGAGCAGCGCTGCTCAGCACCAGCGAGACCTCCTGAAGCATCAGCAGCAACCGGTCCGCTGGATACTCCGGATCGAGCGGCACATACGCGGCGCCGGCCTTGAGCGTTGCCAGTATCGCGACAACCATCTCGAGCGAGCGTTCGCTGCAGATGCCAACCAGACTCTCCGGACCCACACCCCGCCCTATGAGATAGTGCGCCAGCCGGTTCGCCCTTGCGTTCAGCTCTCCGTAGCTCAGGGTCTCGCTTCCCAGGACAATCGCGATGTCGTCCCGACTGCGTTCCGCCTGGGTTTCGAATAATCCCGTTACTGTGGCCGATGCAACGTGCCTGTCCGTTGAATTGAAGACCTTCAGCAATCGCCGCCGTTCTTCCTGGCCCAGCAGGTCGTGCGTAGAGAGAGATTGCTCCGAGGCCGTCAGAACGCTTTCCAGCGCACGCATGTAGTGTTGCGCCATCTGCTCGATCCGCCATGCATCGAAGAGATCCCTCTTGTACAGCCAGTAGAGCTGCAGCGCCTCGCCTTGCTCCACCCAGTGCAGTTCGAAGTCGTAACGCACGCGGTGCTCTTCCTGGACGACCGCCGAGATCTCGATTCCCTTCAGCCGGTTCATGCCCACCGGCGCATTCTGCACCGCGAAACTGACCTGAAAGATGGGTGTCGAGTTCACGGAGCGCTCGGGCGAAAGCTCCTCGACCAGCCTCTCGAACGGGATGTCCTGATGTTGATACGCATCGAGCGTGCTGCGCCGCACTGCACTCAGAAGCTGGCGGAAGCTGGCTTCGGGCGATACCCTTACGCGCATCACCAGCGTGTTGACGAAGACCCCGATAAGCTCTTCCAGGCGGGACTCGAGGCGGTTTGCGATCGGCGAGCCGACAACGATGTCCTGCTGCCCGCTATGGCGTTCGAGCACCAGCGCGAACGCCGCCAGCAGCGTCATGTAAAGCGTAGCGCCATTTGCCCGGCTCAGCGCTTTCAGAGCAGCGACGCGTTCGGCGGGCACGCTCACCGTAAAGACATCTGCCGCATAAACCGGCTGTGCCGGACGCGGGCGATCCACGGGAAGTTCCAGCCACTCCGGAATGCCCGCCAGTTCCCTCTTCCAGTAGTCGAGGCCCTCCTGCAGCGCTCCACCCTCCAGCCAGTTCCGTTGCCAGAGAGTGAAATCCGCGTACTGGACCGCCAGCGGCTTCAGCGGATTCTCACGGCCTTCGCTGTACGCCTCATAAAGTTGTTCGAATTCGCGATTGAAGACTCCCGCCGACCAGCCATCCGAAGCGACGTGATGGCATGTGCGGAGCAGAACGTGCTCCTTCGCAGCCAGTTTCAGCAGCTTCAGCCGCAGCACCGGCCCGCGGCTCAGGAGGAATGGATCTTCCCATTCGCGGCGCATCGCTTCGAGCACTGCCGGGCTGCGTAACGGCTCTTGCAATCCGCTTAGATCTTCGAGCGGCACGACGATCCGCAGGTATTCTTCGATCACCTGCACCGGCTGGCCGTCCTCCTCGGCGAAGTGCGTCCGCAGGCTCTCGTGCCTATCCACAATCGTCTGAATGGCGCGCTCCAGGGCCTCCAGGTTCAACTCGCCCTTGAGGTGCAATGCCTCCGGCATGTTGTATTCCCGGCTATCGCGTTGCAAGCGATCGATAAACCACAACCGCTGTTGTGCGTACGACAGCGGGATCCGCCTCGGCCTGGGCTGCGCCTCTAACTTTGGTCTCGCCGGATCCGCCCCATGCCGCGCTTCTTCCAGCACCCGCGCCAGATCTTCGAGCCGTGGCGCATCGAAAAGAGCCCGTACCCGAAGTTCCACCCCAAACGCGTCGCGAACCCGGCTCATCACCTGCGTGGCCAGGAGCGAATGGCCGCCCAGAGCGAAGAAGTTGTCCGTCTGCCCGACCATGTCGAGCCCTAGGACCGACTCCCAGATAGCCGCCAGGACTCTTGCCGTTTCCCCTTGCGGCTCCTGGTATTCGTCGGCCACGCGCCCGGATCTTCCCGGGATGGGCAACGCTGCTCGATCCACCTTGCTATTCGCCGTCAGAGGCCAGGCCGGCAGGACGGCTACCGATGCCGGGACCATGTATTCCGGCAGAGACTCCTGCAGATATTCCAGCAGTGTCCATCCCAGCTGATTGTCGACTTCTGTTCGGGATGGATCATTGGTAAATTGCCGGTAGTACTCGCCGGGCTTGTCCTCCAGCCGCTCCGCCGGCTGCCACTGCGGATTGAAGATCGCTTCGTAGACTCCGTTGCTGCCAAACCCGCGCCAGAAAAGTCCGACGCCGACGCTCCGCGCCAGATCCATCACCCCATCCGGATCTTCCCCTGAGACTTGCGCACAGGCCGCCCGGAGTTGCGCAACATTCCGAAGCTCACTGCCGCCCGACGCCAGCAGAGTCGACGCCGCCACTGCACCAGCCACGCGGCCATCGCATATGCCACGAACTCCCACGGACTCCCCCGGCGCCGCTGCGAGAACGCCTGCCAGATCCTCGCGCCAGGTTCCCGCTTCGTCCCGCTTGACCCATCGCGCCGGCTCCCGAATCGCCTCCTTTGTCCCCAGGGCGATGATGACGTCATAGCGGAAGCGGCTCAGCTCATTGTCGTACGCACCTGCTTTCAACGACACTTCGGACCGCCCGGTCTTTTCCCAGCGTCTGGCCAGATCGAGGAACAGCCGCGGATCGAGCAGCAGCTCTTTGTCGATCAGTTGCGCGCGGATCACCCGCTGCCGCAGATCGGACAGGGACGTTTCCGGCTCTGCTTTATGCATCTGCACGGACGCGTGGTACGCTCCAAGCAACGGCAGGCTCCGTACGTCGCCCACGAAGATGTGGCCGCCCTGCCGTGTCACACGCGACGCCTCGCTCAGCGCCTCCAGCAGATACTCGGTGTCCGGGAAATATTGCACGATGGAGTTCAGAATCACCAGGTCCACACTGTCGTCAGCCAGAAAGCTGAGGTCGTGCGCCAATCCCTGTCGAAGCTCTACATGAGCAAGGTCGCGGCGGGTGGCGAGATACCGGCCCAGTTTATCCAGTGCTTTGCCCGAGAAGTCTAGCCCGGTATAGCTCTCGCACTCACCGGCAAGGCGCGTAAGAAGTAACCCGGTTCCGCAGCCCACTTCCACCACCTTCGCCGGCTTCAGTCGACGGAGGCTGGACACGGTCTCGTTCACCCAGGTCCGCATTTCATCCGGCGCAATAGCTCCCCCGGTATAGCTGCTCTGCCATCCCGCGATATCGAAGCCGCCGTCCGCTGCGGTGCCTTCGGCGTAGACCGTTTCATACAGCTCCTGCCAGCGTGTCACGTGCGACTCGTGCGCGGCGGTCTGTTCCCCATCCGGCCGGCGCCCGACGACATAGGCCAGCAATTGCTTCTGTCCTGCGAGCTCGTGAACCGTCACCAGGGCGTCCGCGACGCCCGGATAGCTCCGCAGGACTGCTTCGATCTCGCCCGGCTCGATGCGGAAGCCCCGAATCTTAACCTGCTGGTCTGCGCGGCCGAGGAACTCGATCTCGCCTGCCGCGTTCCAGCACGCGAGGTCGCCGGTTCGATACATCGTTTCGCCGGGCTGCGCGGCGTAGGGGTTCGCCACGAAGCGTTCGGCGGTCAATCCCGGCCGCCGCAGATACCCCCATGCAAGGCCCCTGCCCGCAACATAGAGTTCCCCGGTGACGCCCACCGGAACTAGCTTCAGGTCCGCATCCAGAACGTAGGCGCGCGAATTCGCGACAGCGCGGCCGATAGGGATCGTCTCGGTATCCTCCGCCACCGACTGCAGCGCATACCAGCAACTGAAGGTAGTGTTCTCGGTGGGCCCGTAGACGTTCAGCAGCCGCTCCGGGGGCCTGTCTTCCAGAACCGACCGCATGCACCGGGGATCTGCCGCCTCACCGCCTACGAAGACTTCGCGTACACCCGCAAATGCTCCCGCCGTCACCTTCGCCACCTGGTTGAAGAGGGCTGTCGTCAGGAAAAGAGTGTCGATCCGATGCTCGCGCAACGCGTCTGCAATGCCAGACGGAGACAGGATGATTTCGCGCGGCAGAATCACCGCCACGCCTCCGTTCAGCAGTGCGCTCCAGACCTCGAATGTGGCCGCGTCGAAGGATACATTTGAGATCTGGGCCACTCGATTACCGGGCTCTACCCGCACGTAATCCGTGTCGCGGACCAGCCGAATGATCGCTCGATGTGGAATTGCCACGCCTTTCGGGGTCCCGGTCGACCCTGACGTGTACATGACGTATGCCAGATCTTCGGGAATGATGCTGCATGGCGGGTTCGAGGATCCGGACCCAGTGATGAGATCTTCAATCTCTAGGCACTCCACGTTCAGTAGCGAGAACTCCTCGCGCAGGTCCGCTGTAGTCAGCACCATGCGAGCCCGGCTGTCCAACAGCATCGCACGGATCCGGGACCGTGGATAAGTCAGGTCCAGTGGCAGATACGCCGCGCCTGCCTTGATGATCCCCAGCATCGCGATCAGCTGTTCCGGGCTGCGTTCCAGATGCAGCCCCACCAGGCTGCCCCGGTCGACTCCGTATTGCCGCAACTGCCAGGCAACGGCATTGGAGGCTGCGTTGAGCTCCCCATAGGTGAGCGAACGCTCACCGCAGAGAAGCGCCGTCGCGGCGGGATCGCGATCGGCCTGCTCCTCGAATAGCTGCGACAGCGTCTGTTTGGATGAAGCTTCACCGGACGGGCTGAACTCTTCCAACAGTTGCCGCTCATCCGCCGGAGCGACCATGCTGATCTCGCGCAACGGCACGTCAGGCGCCGACGCCACCGCTTCGAGCACGCGGGTGAAGTGCCGAATCATCTGCTCGATCCGCCAGCCATCGAACAGGTTGCGGTTGTACATCCATATCAGTTCGAGGCCGCCTTCGCGTTCGACGCAGTGTGCCTCGATGTCGAATCGCACCCGTAGCTCCCGCGTTTCGACAGGCGTGATCTCGAGCCCCTCCAAAGTCCGGGCTCTCATGGGTGCGTTCTGCAGGGCGAACATCACCTGAAAGACCGGCGTCGCGCGCAGGCTGCGCTCCGGAGACAACTCTTCCACCAGGCGCTCGAAGGGAATGTCCTGGTGCTGATACGCATCGAGGGTCGTGCGACGCACTTCGCTCAGCAACTCGCGGAAGCTGGCTTCGCGCCGCACGCGCACGCGCATCACCAGCGAATTGACGAAGAAGCCGATCAACTGTTCGAGTTGCGGCTCCTGGCGATTCGCAATAGGCGAACCCACGACGATGTCGCCCTGGCCGCCGCTATAACGATCGAGCAGCACGGCAAACGATGCTAGCAGCGTCATGTAGAGTGTCGCGCGATTGTATTGACTCAACTGCTGCAGCCGCGTCAGGATTGCGCGCTCGATGCGGCGAGTGCAGAGCCCCGCCGCATTGGTCTGCACCACGGGCCTCGGCCGATCGGTGGGTAACTCCAGACGCGGCGGGATACCGTCGAGTTGCCGCTTCCAGTAGTCGAGTCCCTTATCGAGCGCTTCTCCTTCGAGCCAATTGCGCTGCCACAGGGCAAAGTCCGCATACTGGACTGGCAGCGGGGCCAGCGGGTTCTCGCGCACCTGGTGGAAAGCGTCATAAAGCGCAGCCAGCTCCTGGCCCAACACTCCCGCCGACCAACCGTCGGAGACGATGTGATGACAGGTCAGCAGGAGAATATGCTCGCGTTTTCCAAGCTTCAGCAGCTTCACGCGTAGCAACGGTCCGTGGCTCAGGTCGAAGGGCTCGTCCCATTCCTTCCGCAGCGTCGTCGCCGTGAGTTGCCGCCGCGCCGTTTCCTCCAGATGGGTCAAGTCCTCCAGCTCGATCGGGACAGGCGCGGGCGCGAGAATGACTTGTACGGGCTGGCTCTCGACCTCGGCAAAGTGGGTGCGCAGACTTTCATGCCGTTCCACGATCACATCGATGGCCCGCCGCAGAGCTTCAACGTCCAGATCTCCCCGCAGCCGGAGCGCTTCCGGCATGTTGTATTCGGAACTCGCTACCTGGAGTTGGTCGATAAACCATAGGCGTTGCTGGGCGTACGACAGCGGGATTCGTTCGGGCCTCGGTTGGGGCCGCAGCGCGGGCCTGGCATCCCTCGCAGCGAGTTGCGCAGCTTCTATCGCGCGCGCCAGGCCTCCAAGGCGCGGCGTGTCGAACAGGGCTCTTACTGTCAAACCGACGCCGAACACCTCGCGCACGCGGCTCATGACCTGAGTCGCCATCAGTGAGTGGCCGCCCAAGGCAAAGAAATCGTCCTCGTGACCGGCGCGATCGATGTGCAGGATTTCAGACCATATCCCGGCAAGCAACTTCGCGGTCTCGCCGCGCGGCTCGATGTATTCGCTGCTTACCAGGCCGCGGCGCCCCGGTGCGGGCAAGGCCCGGCGATCGATCTTGCCGTTCGGCGTGAGCGGCCACGCGCTCAGCACCACGACCCCTGCGGGCACCATGTAGGCCGGCAGCGTTTGCCGCATTTGGCTCTGCAGCTCCCAACCGAGTTCGGCGTCGCTGGAGCCGTGCGCAGGGTCATTCGCAAAGGTCTGCGGAGCGCCGCTTACTGCCGTGTAGGTCGCCTTCGTCCACCGCGGATTGAAGACCGCACGGTAGATTCCCTCCACCGTAACGGCCGTGCGCACGCAGTCCAGACCCAGCGAGCGAGCCAGGGCGGTCAGTGCCTCGGGATCCTGCCCGGCGGCAGTCGCAGCGGCGGCGCGCAACTGGGCAGCGCTTGCGATCCCGCCATCTTCATTGCGCAGCAGACGCACGGCTTCGATCGCGGGCATCACCCGGCCGTCGCGAATGCCGCGCACTCCCAGGGCGCACTGCGGCATCTGCTGCACTGCGGCTTGGAGTCGGCGTCGCCATTCTCCGCGTTCGTCCCAGTTAAGCCAGAGTTCGGGCTCTGCGAGCTGTTCCTTATCTCCCAGCTTCACCCTCACGTCGTAACGGAACCGGCTGAGTTCGTTATCGTAGGTCCCGGCCTTGAGAAAGGTCTCGACGCGGCCGGCCTTTTCGATCCGGCGCGGCAGATCTTCAAACCATTCCGGCGCGAGGACAAGTTCCTCTTCGTTACGCCGCGCTTGTGAGATTCGCTGCCGAAGCGATTCCAGCTTCGTCTCTCCGGAGGCCTTATGCAGCTGCACCGAGGTGTGATACGCCTCGAGCAAGGGCAGGCTCCGTATGTCACCGATGAAGATGCTGCCCCCGCGCCTGGCGACACGGACCGCTTCGGCAACGACCTCGTCCAGATAATCGAGATCAGGAAAGTACTGCGCTACCGAGTTGAGGATCACCAGGTCGACGCTGTCGTCATCGAGAAACTTGAGCTCGTGGGCTAGTCCCGGCCGCAACTCCACATGGCGAAGCTCCGGCTTGGTCCGCAGAAACGATCCGAGCCGGGCGAGGACTCCAGCCGAGAAGTCGATGCCGGTGTACGCTTCGCAATGAGGCGCGAGACGCAGGAGAAGCAATCCCGTCCCGCACCCGATCTCCAGTACGCGGCGGGGCCTTAGAGGCTCGATTCGCGCCACTGTTTCGTCAACCCAAATGCGCATCTCCGCTTCAGGGATGGCCTCGCCGGTGTAGCTGCTGTTCCAGCCGGAGATTTCGAACTCCTGATCTTGGCCAGCTTCGGCATAGGTCGATTCGTAGAGCTCTCGCCAGTGGGCCAAGTGGGAGGGCCACCGCTGAGCGGAAGAGCGCGGCCGGGCGACGACGTACCCCAGCAGCTGTTTGCCCGAAGCCTCCTCCTGCACCGTCACCAGCGCATCCTGCACCTGCGCGTGCTTGCGGAGTTCCGCCTCAATCTCGCCCAGCTCGATGCGGAAGCCGCGAACCTTCACCTGCTGATCGGCTCGCCCGAGAAACTCGAAGCGTGCCATCGATCCGCCAGCGGCCCAGATCGCCGGTCCGATACATCCGTCCGCCCGGCTCGCTGGCGCGCGGGTCAGCCACGAACCGCTCCGCAGAGAGGCTGGGGCGGTTCAGATATCCACGCGCCGGAGCCTCTCCCGCGATGTAGAGTTCTCCGAAGACTCCTGCGCTCGCCGGTTCCAAGTGCTTGTCGAGGACATAAATCCGTGTGTTCGGAGTTGGCGACCCGATCGGCACATCGCCATCGACCGCATGCTGCAATTCGTAGACGCTGCATCCCACGGTGGTCTCCGTGGGACCATACTCGTTGACCATGCGTAGTGCCGGGACATGGTTACGCCAGAACGCCGCGACCGCGCCATGCAGCGCTTCGCCGCCTACGACGAACATCCTCGCCCTGACCGCAGAGGCCCTCGCACCGAGGATGCCGCGCAGTGCTTCCAGATGCGCCGGCGTCAGCTTGACTAGAGTCAGTTCTGCGCCACTTGCCAGCAGCTCCGCCAGCTCTTCCAGTTGGCGTTCTTCGTGCAGCAGGATGATCGGCCGCCCGGCCAGGAGCGGCAGGTAGAGGCTGGTGATGGTTGCATCAAAAGCCAACGGAGTGTTGACAGGCGCCCCGGCTCCCTGGCCCGCGTCGTACCGTTCCCCTGCCCATGCCAGGTAATTGCCCAACGCACGGTGTGGGACCACCACGCCCTTCGGCTTTCCCGTCGATCCCGAGGTATAGATCACGTAGGCCGGATGGTTGGGCAATAGGGCCGCTGTCCGGCTTCCATCTCGCGGATTCTGCTCCGGATACTCTGACCATGCTTCGAAAGAATCGATCAGCAGCAGTTCCGGAGCGGGCGGCAGAACTGGTTTCGTTGTCTCGCTCGCAATCACCAGCACCGGAGCGGCATCTTCCAGGATGAAGCGCAGTCGGGCCTCGGGATACGCGGGATCGAGCGGCACATACGCTGAGCCCGCTTTCAGCACCGCAAGCAGAGCTACGACCATCTCCGGGGATCGCTCCAGGCAGATGCCAACGAAGCTTTCAGGACCAACTCCGCGAGAGATCAGAGAATGGGCCAGCCGGTTGGCCTGCCTGTTCAATTCCGAGTAGCTCAACGATTGCTCGCCGAACACTACCGCGGTTGCTGCAGGCGTCCTTTCAACCTGTGCTTCGAACAACTCGGGCAGGAGCGCTGCCGGCATCGGCCGGGAAACTCCCGCGGAGGCTTCCAGCAGGAGCCTGCGTTCGGCGCTCCCAATCATCGGTAACCGCCGCAATGGCGCATCGGGCGAGGCGACCGCCGCCTCCAGCAGCGCTCCGTAATGCTTTGCCATCTGCTCGATGCGCCAGTCATCGAACATGTCCCGCTTGTAGACCCAATACAGAGCTATGCCGCCATCTTCTTCGAAGCCGTGCAGTTCGAGATCAAAACGAACTTGCAGGTGCTCGCCAGCCAGAGGCTCGACCCGCAAACCCTTGAGCTTCTGGGCTCCCATCGGGGCGTTCTGGAGCGCAAAGCTCACTTGAAATACGGGTGTGTGGCTCAGGCTCCGTTCGGGAGCCAGTTCGTCCACGATCTTTTCGAAGGGCACGTCCTGGTGCTCGTAAGCATCGAGTGTTGTGCGCTGGACGGCGGAGAGCAGTTGCCGAAAGCTCTCCTCCGGTTTCACCCGCACGCGCATGACGAGCGGATTTACGAAGAACCCGATCATCGCTTCCAGGTGCGTGTCCCGGCGGTTCGCAACCGGCGACCCCACAACGATGTCGTCCTGCCCGCACCAGCGCTCAAGCAGCACGGCGAACGCCGCGAGCAGCGTCATATAGAGCGTGCTCCCGCTGGAGCGGCCCAGGTTGTTCAGTGCTGCCACCTGATCCGCCGACAAGCTGTTCTTCCAGCTTGCTGCGTCCCAGACGGGGACGGCGGGCCGCGGGCGGTCGGAAGGCAGCAGTAATTGCTCCGGGATGGCCGCCAGCTGCTTTCTCCAGTACTTCAGGCCTTCGCTCAGCAATTCGTCGCTCAACCACTTCCGCTGCCAGATAGCGAAGTCGGCATACTGTACGGCAAGTGGCGGCAATGGATTCTCCCAGCCCTCGCTGAAGCACTCGTACAGAAGAGCAAATTCGCGGTTAAAAACACCGACAGACCAGCCGTCCGAGACGATGTGGTGGAAGGTTCGCAGCAGAATGTGATCGTCCGCGGCAAGCTTAAGGATTTTCAGGCGCAGCACCGGTCCGCGGCTGAGGTCGAAGGGGTGTTGCCACTCCTGGCGCCGGGCCGCCGAGACAGCCTCCTTCCGAGAGACTTCGTCGAGAGCGCTCAGATCCTCCAGGGGGATACGGACTTTGAGGGTCTCCGCAATGATCTGCACCGGCAGGCCGTCGATCTCCCCGAAGTGCGTCCGCAAGGTCTCGTGGCGGTCGACGATAGTCTGAATGGTCCGTTCCAGCGCCTCATAATCGAGCCCACCACGGAGGTGCAGAACCTCCGGGATGTTGTACTCGGCGCTCGATCCCTCCAGTTGATCGATGAACCATAGCCTCTGCTGGGCGTAGGACAGCGGAATCGGAATGTGCGCGGATCTTTCCACAGCCAGCAGGGGAGGCCGTACCGCTTCCTCCTGCCATTGGCGCTGCATGAGCAGTCGAATATCGTCTTTCTGGCTGCTTAGCTCCGCCCACAATTCATCGCTGAGAACGCCGCGGACCGCACTGACGCGGACACGGTCGCCTTCCAGCCAGACCTTGGCGCCGAGCGCAGAGAGTCGAGCGAGAAGATCGGCCGCCGTCACAGATATCTTTCCTCTACTTCCTGCTCCATGGCGTTCTGATCTTGCGGACAAAACGGCTGGGGTTGCAGGGATGATTCGCTGCGAAGCGCCTGGCAGATCACTGACAGCCTCGCCACGGTTCCAGAGAGAAATATGTCTCGCAGGGAAAGTTCCAGACCCAGCGCAGTGCGGATTCGGCTCACCAGCTGCGTGGCGACCAGCGAGTGTCCTCCCAGCTCGAAGAAACCGTCGTCAAGTCCCACCCGCTTTAGTCCGAGTACCCGCGCGAAGAGGTCGCACAACGTCTGCTCGTCCGGCGTTCTCGGAGCGCGATAGCGTTTGAATGGCCGCCCTGGAGTGGGGAGAGCCTTTCGATCGACTTTTCCGTTGGGTGTAAGGGGCCATGCGGGAAGCGCGGTGAGACTGGACGGCACCATGTAGTCGGGAAGCCTTTGCCGCAGATACTCCTGCAGCACGGGCCCCAGATCATCTTCCAGGGGGACTCGCGAGGGTACGTTGGCGTGGCGATGGTAGTAAGTGGGCGGTGCTTGCGCCAGGCGCTTCGCCGTCCGCCAGCGAGGCCGGAACACTGCCTCATAGACCCCCTCGGCGCTGAATCCGCGCCAGCACATTCCGGCACCCGCGTGCCCCGCCAGTTGCATCACCGCATCGGGATCTTCCCCCTGCATGGCGGTGCTGGCCGCGCGAAGCTGCTCCGCTGTCGTGATACCCGATTCGCAATCCTCCAGCAGGCGCGCCGCCTCGATGGACGTCGCCGTCCGCGCGTCCCGGATGCCGCGAACGCCAATTGGCGACTGCAAGTCCTCAGCCAGCAGTTCGAGCACTCTCTCCCGCCATTGGCCCGGCGAATCCCAATCGATCCAGCGCTCCGGCTGCTCCAGTTCTTCCCATGCCCCCATGCTCATCAGCACGTCGTACCGGAACCGGTTCAGCTCGTTGTCGTAGGCGCCTGCCTTCAGCGAAGCCTCTACCCTTCCCACCTTCTCCGATCGGCGCCCCAGCTCCTCGAACAGCGCCGGATCCAGCAGCAGTTCCTCTTCGCGCTGGCGCGCCTGAGCAACCCGCTGGCGCAATTCGTCCAGAGAATCCGCAGCCCCGCTTCTGTGCAGTTGAACCGACGTGTCATACGCGCCGAGCAAATGCAGATTGCGCACATCGCCGACAAAGACGTGACCTGCCCGCGCTGTCACCCGCACCGCCTCGGCCAGAACCTGCAGCAGGTACTCCATGTCAGGAAAGTATTGGACCGTCGAGTTGAGGATCACCAGGTCCATGCTGTCGTCTTCCACAAACGCCAGCTCGTGGGCTAAGCCCCGGCGCAGTTCTACATGGTGAAGCTTCTCCTCGCCCGCAACATGACGGCCCAGATGCTTCAATACCTCTTCCGAAAAATCCAGACCGATGTAGCGCTCGCACCCAGGCGCAAGACGCGTGAGCAGAAGACCGGTCCCGCAGCCGATTTCCAGGACCCGCTTCGGCCGCAGTCCCTGCAGCCGGGCCAGCGTCTGCTCCAACCACATGCGCATCTCGGCCGCCGGAATCGCCTGACCGGTGTAGCTGCTGTTCCAGCCTGTAATGTCGAAGTTGGCATCGCGTGCATGGGCCTGGTCGCCGTAGGTCGTCTCGTATAGCTCGCGCCAGTGTTCGATCTGCCGCAGTTGCGTCTGTTCACGGCCGGCCGGCGCTTCGCGCGCGATGAAATAGCCCACAAGCTGTTTGTGCTCGCCCTCTTCCTGCACCCGTACCAGCGCATCCTGCACCCGAGGATGCCCTTTGAGCACAGCTTCCACTTCCCCTGGCTCGATGCGGAAACCGCGGATCTTTACCTGATGGTCGGCGCGGCCCACGAAGTCCAGCGTCCCGTCCGGCCGCCAGCGCACCAGGTCGCCCGTTCGATATATACGCGAACCGGGATCGACCGCGTACGGATCGGCCACGAATGCCTCCGCCGTCAACCCCGCTCGCTTCAGATATCCCCGCGCCAGACCCGCTCCCCCCACATACAGCTCCCCAGTCACACCCACTGGCACTGGCAACAGACCTCCATCCAGCACATACACCCGCGTGTTGCCCACAGGCCTGCCGATCGGAATCGAAACGGCTCCGTCTTCAACGCTCTCCACACCGTGCCACGTGGCCAACGTGGTGTTCTCCGTGGGTCCGTATGCGTTGATGACACGGCACCGCGGGTTGGCGACCACGATTTCACGCACACAGTGCGGAATCTGCGACATCCCCGCCGAAGAACAGGGTTTTCAGCTCCGTGAAGCTGGCCGGCACTTCCCGCGCCATTTCGTTGAACAGCGCCGTGGTCAGCAGCAAGGTATCGATCCGATGATCGCGCAATGCTCTGGCCAATAACACGGGAGAGAGCGTTGTTTCCCGCGACAGGATCGTCAGGCTGCTCCCGCTCAGCAACGCTCCCCAGATTTCGAACGGTGCGGCATCGAACGACGCATTTGCCACCTGCGCGATCCGGTCACCGGACGACCACTCCATGTAGCCGCAATCCCGCAGCAGGCGGATGACTCCTCCCTGCGTGATCCCGACTCCCTTGGGCGTACCGGTCGAGCCCGATGTGAACATGACGTAGGCCAGGTCGTTCAGGCTAACCGCTTCGCTTGCGTTCTCGACGGCCGCACCGGAAGCGGCAATCTCATCTACGAATACGGACCTCACGCCGCTCCCGGGTAATGCAGCGAGGTCCGATGTCGTCAGCAGCAATTCCGCACCGCTGTCCCGGAGCATCCACACCAGTCTCTGGACGGGATAGGAGAGGTCTAGCGGCACGTAGGCTCCTCCGGCCTTGATGACGCCGAGGATGGCAACGATCATTTCCGGTCCGCGCTCCATCCGGATGGCGGCGATATCGCCGCGTTTCAATCCCATGTGCCGCAAATGGAGCGCCACGCGGTTGGCACGGGCATTGAGTTCCGCATACGTCAACCGCTGGGCCCCGCAGGCTACCGCGAGCGCATCGGGATACCGTTCGGTATTCTCTTCGAAAAGCCCTGCCAGTGTGCCCTGAGGCTTCTCCCGCGGCATACCGTTGAATTGCTCGAGCAACTCCCGCCGTTCCGCTTCGTCCAGAAGCTGAAGGTGGTTGAGCGGCAGGTCCGCAGAGACCGGCAGAGACTCAAGCAGCGCAACAAAGTGTCTGGCCATCTGTTCGATCAGTCGGGCGTCGAACAGATCCCGCTTGTACAGCCAGAACAAATCGATCCCGCCATCGCGCTCGAGCGCGTGAACCTCCAGGTCGAACCGCGCTCCCAGGGAATGAGGGATTATGCGCTCGATCTCGAGTCCCTTGAGCCGCATTGGATCGCCGGGCGCGCTTTGCAGCGCAAAGACCACCTGGAACACCGGCGTGTGGCTCAGGCTGCGCTCGATCGCGAGGTGATCCACAATGCGCTCAAACGGAATGTCCTGGTGTCGATAGGCATCGAGCGTCATGTTCCTGACGCTGTCGAGTAACTCCGTGAAGGTCTCCGTCGGATTCACCCAAACCCGCATGACCACTGAATTCACGAAGAACCCGATCATCTGCTCAACTTGCGTCTCGCGGCGATTGGCGATGGGCGATCCCACCACGATATCTTCCTGGCCGGCGTAACGCGACAGAACCACGGAAAATGCGGACAGCAGCGTCATGAACAGCGTGCTTTGACCGCTCCCGCTCAGCTTCCCGAGCTGCGCCGTCAGGTCAGGCGGAACAGACACATTGACTTTTCCCGCTTCGAGCAGTGGCCTGTCGGAAGAGCGCCGGGCCGAGGGCAATTCCAGACGCTCCGGAATCCCTGCCAGCTGCCGTTTCCAGTATTCAAGTCCGGACCGCTGGGTCTCTTCGTCAAGCCACTTCTGCTCCCACAACGCGAAGTCCGCAAACTGCACGGTCAGAGGCGGCAGCGGGTTTTGCCGGCCTTCGCAGAAGGCCTCATACAGAACCGCAAGCTCCCGGTTGAACACCCCGATCGACCAACCGTCGGAAATGATGTGATGGCAGGTGCGGAGCAGGATGTGGTCTCCCTCAGCCAGCTTCAGCAATCTCACCCTCAAGAGTGGGCCTGATGTCAGGTCGAATGGCTCCGTCCTTTCCTTTTCAAGCGCCCCGGCAATCGCTCCGTCCTTTGCCTTGCCGTCCAATCCGGACAGATCCTCGACAGCGATTCTGATCCTCAGCGATGGCCATATGATCTGAGCCGGCACGCCGTCAGTCTTGACGAAATGGGTGCGCAGCGTTTCATGCCGTTCTACGATGACCTGGATGGTCCGCTCCATGGCGGGCAGGTTCAGATCGCCCCGCAAGCGGAGCGAGTCCGGCATGTTGTACTCGGGACTGGCGCCCTGCAACTGGTCGATGAACCACAGTCGCTGTTGCGCAAAAGACAGCGGGATCTGCGCCGGTCGCGGCTGACGAACCAAGGGTTGTCCAGCAGGTCGCTGATACCGCAAGCGGTTAGCCAGCTCCGCCACCGTGGGCGCTTCGAACACCGTCCGAACCGTCAGATCAACTCTCAGTGCCCGTCGAACGCGGCTCGCCACCTGTGTTGCCAACAGCGAGTGCCCGCCCAGGTGGAAGAAATTATCCTCAATCCCCACACGCGCAAGCTTGAGCACTTCGGCGAAAATGCCGCAAAGCATCTGTTCTTCCGGCGTGCGCGCTGGCCAATATGAGTCCGTTTTCCATACCGGCGCCGGCAGTGCGCGCCGGTCCAGCTTTTGATTCGGAGTTCGTGGCAGGCTGTCCAGGACAAGAACGGCAGTGGGAACCATGTATTCCGGCAGCCGTTCGGCGACAGCTTTCCGCAATGCCTCGGTGTCTGGAGTCTCACCCGAGGTCGCCACCACGTAGGCTACTAAGTGTTTACCGGTCGAATCCTCTCGCACCGCAACAGCCGACTGGACCACCGCGGGCTGAGCCTGCAAAATGGACTCTATTTCGCCGAGCTCGACACGAATCCCACGAATCTTTACTTGGTCGTCGACTCTTCCGAGATACTCGATCTCGCCATCCTCGCGCCAGCGCGCAAGATCGCCGGTGCGGTACATGCGGTCACCCGGCCCGGAGCTATGCGGATTCGCCACGAAGCGTTCGGCCGTCAACCCCGGCCGGTGGAGATAGCCCCGCGCCACACCGGCGCCGGCAACGTATAACTCGCCCGCAATCCCTATGGGCGCCATAGACAGCGACGAATCGAGAACGTAAGTCCGGCAATTGGAAATCGGTGGTCCGATGCTGACCATCGCGGGGCCTGATTGCACAACTTGGCTTTGACGGATGGTGGCCACGGTCGCATCGGCGGCCACTTCTGTCGAGCCGTAGAGGTTGTAAAGTGTAGCTGCCGGGAACTTCGCGTAGAAGTCTTCGGCCAGATGAGCGTTCAGCGCTTCTCCGCTCGAACTCCAATGAAGGACGCGCAAGTGGCGCCGTCTCTCATCGTCCTGCTGCACAATGGCCTCGATCAGCGAAGGAACCAGGATGATTCGGGTCACATGCTCGCTGGCCAGCAAATCGACGAACTTCTCCACGTCGTGAACCTGCGCGTGACCCAGCAGCACCAGGGGAACACCCTGGAACAGAGGCGCGAAAATCTCCGCGAGATGGTCCACAAAGCCCAGCGTGGTCCTGTTGCAGCAGACATCGGATGGCTGAAAGGGATGCTCCCTCCAGGCCCAGTCGAGCCGGTTCACCACCCCCAAGGTCGTGCCCACGACGCCTTTGGGACGTCCGCTGGAACCCGAGGTGTAGAGCACGTAGGCAGGGTGTTGCTGCCGCAGGAGAGCGGTCCGGTCGGAGTCTGTCGGGTTGCGCGTTCGCTCCCGTGCCAGGGCAGCTTCTACCTCCGGCGCATCGAGATCGATCCTTGCCGTCGAATCCGGCAGCTTCCCGCGCAATCCTTCCAGACTCAGCACGCAAGCCGGAGCTGCATCCTCGAGCATGTATGCAAGGCGCGCCGCTGGATAGTCTGGATCGAGTGGCAGATAAGCCGCGCCCGCCTTGAGGACTCCAAGCATCGCAACCAGCATTGCGAATGACCGGTCGAGGCATAGGCCGACGAGACTCTCCGGCCCCATACCACGGCCGATAAGGTGGTGCGCCACACGGTTCGCCCGGGTATTCAATTCGCGATACGTCAGCCTGTCTTTCCCGTAGACCGCGGCCACGCCTTCGGGAGTGCGCGCTACCTGCGCCTCGAAAAGTTCCGGCAAGGTCGTCTGCGGGATCGGATTCACAGCGCCATGGAAGCCGTCCAGCCGCCGCCGTTCGTCGGGCCCGATGGTTTCGATTTGCCACAGCGCGCGGTCCGGGTCTTCTGCCGAGCCTTCGAGCAGCCGCACGAATTGCTCCGCGATCGCCTGGCCGCGCTGGTCACCGAAGTGTCCGGCGTCATAGTCCAATCGCAGGTACAGCCGATCCCCGGGGATCACCGTCAGGCTCAGGGGATGGTGGTTGGCCGATGAAATTTCAACCCCGGCCACCCGGATGCCAGCCGCCTCCTGCGCGAACGTCGTGGTGGATTCCGGATAGTTCTCGAAGACCATTAGGCTGTCGAACAGATCGCCCAGTCCCGCTGCCCACTGGATCTCCGCCAGCCCCAGATGCTGATGTCCGAGCAGACCGCCCTGGCTCTCCTGTACTCCCGCCCAGAGCGCCGAAAGCTTATCTTCCGCTCTCAGTTTCACCCGCACCGGCAGTGTATTGAGGAACATCCCCACCATCTGTTCCACTCCCGCGAGTTCCGCAGGACGGCCCGAGACTGCAATCCCGAATACCACATCCTCCACACCGGTCAGACGCCCCAGCAGCACAGCCCACAGTCCCTGCAAAATCGTGTTCAGCGTCAAGCCGCGATCCCGTGCGACCTCCTGCAACCGCGCCGTCAGCTCTGGCGGCAGTTCCCTCTCCCACCGTTTCGGCGAGGGCTTCGACAGAGAACCCTTGGCCACCTTCGTGGGGCTTTCGAGACCAGCCAAATACCCCTGCCATGCCTCAAGTGCCGCCCGCCGATCCTGTTTCGCCAGCCATTCGAAATAGCCACGGTACGGACGGACCTGCGGCAGCGCGTGAGCGTCTCCGCCGTTTGCGTACAGGGCCATCAATTCGCCGAACAGCAACGGCATAGACCAGCCGTCCAGCAACAAGTGATGATGGGTCAGCACCAGCAGCCGGCGGTCCGGTCCCATTCTTACCAGTGCGAACCGCAGCAGTCGTTCCGTGACATCGAGGCGTACGCTCCGGTCCAAGTCGAGGAACTCCTTCGGCCCGGATTCCGGAGGCCACTCTTCTTCACGCCATGCCAAGTGGACGCTGCGGGGGATCACCTGCACCGGGCGCACCAGACCTTCGTGCCGTATCACCGCCCTCAGGTTCCCGTGCCGGCCGACAAGCGCTTCAGCCGCTCGGCGCATTCGCTCCGCATCCAGCGCCCCTTCGAGCTCCAATGCGAACTGCACCGTGTAAACATCCGGTCCGCCCTCGTCGTAGAGTGCCCGGAACAGAAATCCCTCTTGCAGAGGCGACAGTGGCAGAATTTCCTCGATGTCCGGATTCGAACCTTCCAGTTCCTCGACCTGCTCTTGCGTCAGCGCGACCAAATCGAAGTCCGAGGGCGAGTGTGCGCCGGATTTTTGCTCTTTCAACTCGCGGGCTGGAGTTGCGGGCATCGATGCGACTGCTCTGGTGTCCGCTTCGCGCTCCCATCCGGCAAGCTCCATGGCCGAGAGCCTTCTCGCCACCAGGGCTAGACTCTCCACCGTTGGCTGCTGGAAGACATCCCGTGACGAAAACTCCAATCCGGCACGGCGCGCCCGGCCGACTAGTTGAATGGATACGATACTGTCGCCCCCCAGGCGGAAGAAGTTATCATCCATGCCCACCCGGTCGAGGGAAAGCATCTCCGCGAATAGCTCGCACAGGATCTTTTCCGCTGGCGTTCGGGGTTCCCGATAGCCTTTGCCTTCGCTTCCCATCCGCTCCGCTCTGCCCGGAATCGGCAAGGCATGGCGGTCCAATTTGCCACTGGGAGTCACCGGCCAGGCGGGAAGCACAACCACCGCCGAGGGGACCATGTGTTCAGGTAAGCGCTCGAGCAGGTATACCTGCAGATCGCGCCCCAATTCCCCCTCGACAATCGTCCGTAAAGGCGCATTCGCGAACCGCTGGTAGAAAGAGCGCTCTTCCGCTGCTGCTCCTGCTGCCGGAACCCACTCCGGCCGGAACACGACATCATAGACACCGGATTTTTCGAATCCACGCCAGCTCAGATCGACGCCCAGACGCCGGGCGAACTGAATGATCGCATCCGGATCTTCTCCAGGAACCTTGGCGCAGATATTCCGGAGCTGACCGGCATTTCCCGAACCAGCCTGCGCGGAGGCTAGGAAATGCGCCGCTTCCACTGCGCCCGCGACACGTCCGTCGCGCACGCCGCGAATCCCCACTGCCCCCTCGGGCTCCGAGGCCAGCCACGATTCGACCGCTTCCCGCCAGTTGCCGCCGTCATCCCATTTCAGCCAGAGGCGTGGTTCGCCGGTCTGTTCCTTTTGCTCCCCGACACCTATCGTCACGTCATAGCGGAACCGGCTTAATTCGTTCTCGTAAGCGCCCGCTTTGAGCGAGACTTCGGCGCGCCGGAATTTCTTAGCGTGCCGCACCAGTTCCCTGAACAGTTGTGCATCTAGAACCAGTTCTTTTTCACTGAGTTCTTCGTGGATCACCCGCTGCCGCAGATCGGACAGTGACGTCTTTGCGCCTGCTTTGTACAGTTGCACGGAAGCGTGATAGGCACCCAACAGCGGCAGGCTGCGCACATCGCCGATAAAAATGTGCCCCCCGCGACGCGTCACGCGCTCCGCCTCACTCAACACGTCGAGCAGATAACCCGTATCCGGGAAGTACTGCACAATCGAATTCAGAATGAGCAGGTCGACGCTGTCATCCGCAAGGAAGCTCAGGTCGTGCGCCATTCCCTGCCGCAGCTCCACATGCGCCAGATCTCGGCGAGTTGTCAGATACCTGCCCAATTTACCCAGTGCTTCCGCGGAAAAATCCAGTCCCGTGTAGCTCTGGCATTCGCCGGCCATGCGAGTGAGCAACAATCCGGTGCCGCAGCCGACTTCAGCGACGTGCGAGGGATTCAAACGTTTCAGCTTGGCCACGGTCTTATCGACCCAGATCTGCATCTCCAGCGGAGGGATAGGCTTGCTCGTATAACTGCTGAGCCAACCCGTGATGTCGAAGTTGCCGGCCGCAGTCGGGCCCTCGGCGTAGGTCGACTCATACAGTTCGCGCCACCGCGTCACGTGCGAGCGTCGCGCGGTACTCTGCTCCGCCTCCTTGTGCCGCGCAATCACATACGCCAGAAGCTGCTTTTGACCGGCCTTTTCACCTACGGTGACCAGCGCTTCACGCACCCGATCATGTCTTCGCAGCGCAGCCTCGATCTCGCCCGGCTCAATGCGGAAACCACGAATCTTCAACTGCTGATCGGCACGTCCAGCGAATTCGAGCACGCCATCGGAGCGCCAGCGGGCAAGATCGCCGGTACGATACATGCGTCCACCCGGCACGGGGCTGTGAACGTCGGCCACAAAGCGCTCGGCCGTCAAGCCCGGCTGGTTCAGGTAACTGCGCGCGAGACCCGCGCCCGCAATGTATAACTCTCCGGCTACACCGATTGGTACAGGTTGCAAAGCCGCGTCAAGGAGATACACACGCGTGTTCCACACCGGTTTCCCGATTGGCGGCGATTGGTTTCCGGATAGAGGCTCGCTGATGGTCGCACAGACGGTCGATTCGGTGGGACCGTAGGCATTGATCATCCTCCGTCCCCGGGACCACCGTGCCGCAAGCGCCGAAGAGCAGGCTTCGCCACCGACAATCAGGCACTCGAGCGGAACATCCGAAGGATCATCGAGCGTCGAAAGCACCACGGGAGGTAACAACGCATGGGTTATCTTTTGGCCTGCCAGCAGCCTGCGCAAAGCCTCCCCGCCACGCGCGCCTTCGCCGGCCACCACCAGCGCCCCGCCGGTGGTCAGCGCCATGACCAATTCCCAGAGCGAGGCGTCAAAATTGAGCGAAGCAAACTGCAATACTCGGGAGCCCGGCTTGAGCCCCAGACTCTCGATCTGAACACCTGCCAGACTGGCGATGCCGGCATGTGTTACGACTACGCCTTTGGGCGCACCTGTCGATCCGGATGTGTAAATGACGTAAGCAGGATGTTGACAGCGCAAAGGAGCGTGTCGATCCGCGTCGGTAGGATCGCCGGCGGAAGCCGTGGCCAGAAGCAGCATGGCTTCAGGGGCATTCAACGCCATCCGCGGAACAGCACCCGGCAAGTCTGTTTGCAATTCGCTGCTGGTGAGGACCAATGCCGGTTGGGCGTCCTTCAACATCTGCTGCAGCCGGGCGGCCGGATAGGTGGAGTCGAGCGGCAGGTACGATGCGCCGGCTTTGAGGATCCCCAGAACCGCCACCACCATGTCCACGGACCGGGTGAGACAGATGCCAACCAGAGACTCGGGACCGACGGCCTTTCCGATGAGGAGATGTGCAAGACGGTTGGCCCGCGCGTTCAGCTCAGCGTAACTCAGAGTCTCGCGCTCGAATATGAGCGCGGGCGCGAGCGGATTCTTCCGGACTTGCAACTCGAACAGTTCCGTAAGTGTAGCTTCAGGGACATTCCGAGTCGTCGTGTTGAAGCTGTCGATGACTTGCTGCTGGGCCGAAGGCAACAGCATCTCGAGGCGATGCAGAGGCAATGCGTCTTCGGCTGTGGCGATCTGTTCCAGCAGCTCGAGAAAATTCCGTTGATGCTCGCGCAGCATTTCCGCAGTGTAATGTTCGGGATTTCCGATGAACTCGACACATACATCCGCATCGTCCCGCCGGTCGTAGACTGCGATCTGCAAGTCGTCCACTGACCAGTTGCCGATGTTATGCACGCGGCACTTACTTCCGGCGAAGCTCAAGTCGTAATTGAACGGCATGACGTTGACGATCGTGCCGTAAATTCCAGGATCGGAAGGGCGCAGGCCGCAATCGTTCCTGAGATCTTCGAGCCGGTAACGCTGATGGCCTGACGCCTCGCGAATGTCAGTCGCAGTTCGGCTCAGAAGGCTGCCCAGCGTCTCTTCCAAGGACATTTGGGAACGGAACGGAACGACGTTGGAGCAGAGAGCGACAACCTTGCGCATTTCATCCGTGGTACGGCCCGACACCGCCATGCCGAGCATCACGTCGGGAGCGGCAGCAAGCCGGTGAAGGTAAACCGCCGTAGCGGCCATGATGGAGCATGTCAGCCCGGCGCCCCGCCCGCGACCGCGAGTACGAAGCAACTCTACAGTCGGGCGCGACACCCAATCTGCGCTGCGAAGAAACCCGCTCGATCGCGCCGGCGATTTACCCGAAATTGTAACCGGCTCCGGCCAATTCTCCAGATAGCCGCGCCAATAGGACCGGTCACGATCATAGCCAGGAGAAAGCTCGTAGCTTCGATCGGCCACTAGTGCTTCAAGACAGGATGCGAAGCCCGATGGTTCGACGGGACGGTCTTCTGCCAGGGACGAATAGATCGCGGCAACACGCCGGGCAACCAACGAAAATCCGAAGCCGTCGATGCAAATGTGATGGTATCGTCCGTACCAGAAATACCGGTCGGCTGCGAGCCGGAACAATGCGTACGAAAAAACCGCTTCGCGACTAAGGTCGTGTGTCCCGGCAACGTCGCGGCGCATCCACAGTTCGGCCGCAGCCGCGGGATCGGCCTCATCGGCGAAATCGACGAAAGGCATCTCCCAGACGGGATCAGGCTCTAGGTACTGCATCGGCCCCTGGACGGTATCGGAAATCCGCGAGCGGAGTGTGTCTACTTCCTCTACCACCCGACGCAGCGATTGCTCGAAGAGCGCAGGATCGATGGGCCCGAAGATCTCGAAGTACTCGGCAATTTGATAAGCGGACTGGCTTGCGTCGAGAGCGGCTGCAGCCCAGACGCCGCTTTGCGCAGCGGATAGCCGGTATCTTTGCGGAATCGCACCGGACTCAAAAACTTCAGTCGTCGCCGACGGATTCACTTCCATTTCCTCATGAAATGCTTCGCAATCCGAGGTTCAATCCCGCAACTTTGAATTTGATCGCTAACTGTAGCGAAAAATCAAAGTCGGAATATTCACTCGGAAATCCGTTCCAATAGCACTCTGGAGAAAGAAATCAGTGAATCACGCAGAACCGAAAGGGCAGTAAATATTTGTTTTTATGGATAGTCAGTACTTGTTACGAATACAGCTTCTGTGAACACGACAATGAATGCCGCCGGACACAGCAGTGCCTTGTACTCACGGAAGTTGTGGACGAGGCCGAGTTAACGAGCCAGCGCCAGCGTCACATCACTGCTTCGCTGGCGGCTTGAGCTCGAACTTCGGCGACCTGATCTTCGATATCCTCGGCGATCTCTTCCTGCAACTCCCGTAGCTTGGAGCCGAGCGCGATGCCGCCTTTGATGACACCCTTCGTGATCTGCTTGGGATACTTTCCAAACGCATACCCTGCAGCTGCGCCTAGGACGAGAATCAGTAACTTATTGCTCATGACCCGGCGAAGTCTCCAGTCAGATTCATTCTGATTGCGTACACCGTCAAAAAGCAGAAGCTGGCCGCAGGCCTACTTTCGAACGGTAAGATAAAGTGGGGTATAATACGCCCCTAAAACTTGCCTTGCATACTTCGCGCGATTTACTTAGCTGCCGATTTCCTGCTGCTGGTTACTTCCGTCGACTCAGCGGGGGCGCGCCTTGAGGCCAGGCGGTCAACCAGGTTCCTGCCCGACACAGACTTCGAAAAGGAGTCTGCGCCAACCAGAACATATCCGAGCGGCCCAAAGAAGGAGGCTGCTGCAAGGCTGGCGATCGTGTGAAGAGCAGCCTCACCGATCTTCTTATCCAGGTAAAGGCTGAAGCCCGGGAGACTTAATTCCCCGGCACCTTTCACAACTTTTCCAAGAGTTTCTTCAGTTACAAGGGGAGCTGCGGCTGACATGCTTGTATCCTCCGGAAATAACATTATTCTATTCCCCGGTTTCACACAAGAGCTATCAGAATCTATGTTTGTAGCAAATTAAACCGGACTGTAATATTAGCCGCGGGGAAAGCAATCCTCGCCGCCCGATTGAGCGTGCTCTGAAGGAGAAAGACACTCTATTTTGCTCGGGAAATCAGGTCAGACTGAGCACCGCGAACCGCCCCCGTCTGGACATCCCAAAGCGAAGCATAGAGCCCATTCATTCCGAGCAATTCGTCGTGTCTTCCCTGCTCCAGAATCCTCCCGCCATCCATTACGCAAATCCGATGTGCGTTCCGGACCGTCGACAGGCGATGGGCAATGATCACCATGCTGCGTCCCGCTTCGAGCCGCTCGATCGACCTGTGGATCGCGGCCTCCGTCTCATTGTCGACAGACGCCGTGGCCTCGTCCAATACCAGAATCGGAGCATCTTTGAGAATCGCGCGCGCAATCGAGATACGTTGGCGCTGGCCCGCGGATAGTCTCACGCCGCGCTCCCCGACAGGCGAGTCGTAGCCTTGCGGCAGGCGGCTGATGAACTCGTCCGCTTCAGCTGCCCGTGCGGCCTTCATCACCTCTTCGCGCGTTGCGCCCGGGCGCCCGTAAACGATATTGTCACTGACCGTTCCGTCGAACAGATAGATATCCTGGCTGACGAATCCCACCGCTCTTCTCAGATCCTCGAGCGCCAGGTCTCGCACATTGATGCCATCGATAGTCACCGCGCCTTGATTGACGTCATAGAAGCGAAGCAGAAGTTTTACAAGAGTAGTTTTGCCAGCGCCGGTTGCACCTACTACGCCAATCGTTTCCCCCGCGCCGATTTGTAAATCCAGGCCCTTAAGAACATCGTACCCGGGCTGGTAAGCAAAGGCTACGCTTGAGAATGAGATTTCCCCGCGCACGCGGTCCAGGGTCAGACGGCGTCTGCCATTTTGAATCTTCGCGCGTCTATCGAAAAGCTCCAGAACCCGGGCGGAAGAAGCAGATGCGTTCATGTAAAGATCGTACAAATCGTTGAACGAGCTCATCGCGGACATGAGCCGCGGTACTAGCTGGGCCAGGGTAAGAAAGGCTCCAGACGTCAAGCTCCCTTCCTCCACCGAAACACCCCCCAGCGCGAGAGCAAAAGCCGCCACCGATCCATAGATTCCGCCTTGAAGACTCGCATATGCGGATCCGGCCGATCCTGCGTCAACGTTGGCCCGGCGCACCTTGTCGCTGAGCTCGCTGACCCGTCTCGCCTCGTACCCTTCGGCCGCGAAACTCTTGACAGTCGCAATCCCCGACAGATTGTTGGTGAGCACTCCGTTCAACTCGGCGGTACGGTGGCCGACGATCGCGTACCGCGGCGCCAGCTGCCTCTGGAAATAGCGGTACGTGAGAAATACCGCAGCCATCGGCAGCGTGACGATTACAGCAATGCCGGGAGCAACCAGCAGGAGCAGTGCAATTGCCACAACGGCCGAGGTGGCAGATTCGATTGTGGCGCCGGGGCCAGTCTCGATGAATCTGCTGACATTCGCCAGATCGGCCGAAAGCATGTTCATCAGCGCGCCCGTGCTTTCGCCATCGAAATACGACATATCCAGCTCTTCGAGGTGCGCGAAAGCGCGAGTGCGCAACTCATGCTCTACCGAAGTGGCGAGCTCCTTCCAGAACCGATTCTGATAATGCCGGACGATGACTGCCGCCATGGCGGATGCGGCTGTCACTAAACCGAAGAACCACAGGTCGGATGTCGCCGACTTGACTCTGCCTTTCCCTTTCCTGGCGACAGCTCCGAGAAGCGCCGAAGTACACCACGCGATTAGGAAATTACTCAACGTACTCAGCACTGTTGCTGCCGTGGCTTTGTTGAGCAGCTTGCGGTCAGGCTCCGCCCTGACTACCAGCCGAAGCAGAGGGTTTTGAAACAGGGAAAGCCCGGGAGAATCTTCAGCGATTCGCTTTGCAGAGGACTTCCGCAGGGCAGCCTGCAGGAGCGCCTCCATCTGCTCATCCAGTGGGCCGGGTTCATACATCACCAGGATGCGGCCCGTCATCGGATTGGCGATGACCGCGAGAACCCCGCGATTTTCCCGCAGCGTGTCCTGTACAGCCTGCGCCAGGCGCGGCTTGTGGCGAATGTCCTCGACTTCCCAACGCTCCCTGCCGGGAAGAGCCGATCGCAAATGAATTTCAAATTCCGGCTTCCCGGATTTCGGATCGCGCTTGACTACAGCTTTGGTCGCCATGATAAACGCCGCCCTTCCGCAGCTTGTTACGAAAATCCTAGGTGGGCTATCTCATCCTACCGCCTGGACGGCCCGATGTATCCGGCGGATGCGAGACAGCCTCATTCGGAATGATCCTCGCATCCTCCGCGCAGTCTCGGTAATTTTATATCTGGTGGCTGAATTTGAGATCAAACCAGTGTCATGAGGCCCTTCACATCGGACGCGCATATTGCCACAGTTGCATTTCGATCATGTCAATCAGAGCCTGCCGCTCCGAATGAACAAAAAAGTGCCCGCCCTTGAAGATGCGCAATGCGAAGGCTGATGTCGTCTGCTGCTGCCAGAGGGCTAGATCTTCGCGGGAGATTTCCGCGTCATCCGAGCCGCCCAAGGCAGTAACAGGACACGCAAGCGGCGGCTCCTCGGTATAGGAATATGTTTCGTCGATTGCGAAATCCGCGCGTAATGCCGGCAAGAGCAGGTCCGTGAGGTCCCGATCTGCCAGAATCTCCGGAACCATACCACCCAGCCGAAGCAACTTCTCCACGAACTCCTCATCTGGCAGCTGGTGTGCGGGCGGACCGGTCTCAGGTGCATTCGGAGCACGATGGGCGGCAGCGTACAGATGCAGCGGAAGGCGCTCGCCATTCCGGCGCAATGTGCGCGCCAGTTCGAATGCAATCAACGCCCCGACACTGTGTCCGAAGAAGATGCAGGGGCGATCCCTCAAAGAGTGGGATGCCTTGGCCAGCTCAGCCACCAACGATGGCAAGTCTCTGGTGGGTTGCTCTTGAAAGCGTTCACCTCTGCCGGGAAGCTGCATGCTGAAGGCTTCGATGTAGGGTGGCAATGCGACGCTCCACGGTAGATAACTGGTGGCGCTGGCGCCGGCAGAAGGAAAACAGAATAGCCGAAATCTGGCACCGGGGACAGGGCGGAGGTGCTTGATCCAAGGGCCGAAGTCTACGTAAAGGTTGGAATCTGTCATCGCCTTGTCAGTTGGCCGGCGGAGTGCTCAGCGCTTGACCATGATGCTGAGTAGATCAGCCTGCTTCTCCCTGGCACTCCCCCTCTTTTGTAACAGATGATGCCTTTGGAAAGTCGAATGAAAAGCAGCTGTAAGAGTTCCCCCTTTTCCTGCCCGCAGGAATCTGCAGTTGGTCCGGCATATGAGCGACGCCGTCGCAGATGCTTTTTATGGTATGGGTACGCCAGTGGGCAACCGCAAATGACTGAGATCGATCGCCGGTAAGAGACGGCCTTCTCATCCTCACCACCTGTAAAGACGGGGCTGTTAAATGAGGATAAAATAGACGAGTCATTCAGCAAAGCCTGTTTCGCAAAGTAAACGTTGAATCCTGCGATTCCATCAACGATGCAGACCATCAGCTGTCCTCGGCCAAGCGGTCTGTTGTACCTGTCAGATAAAATCTGCTTTGCGGGAATGACGGGATCACCCGGTAACTCGACTTACGAATCAATCATAAGAACTGGACAGCACCGGAGAATGAAGAGGACAAGCAAGGTCTTGGTAAAAAGGAATTGTGGTCGGCAGATCAGCCACGTGGAGTCACATGGGAATGGGTGAGTGTGCGCCGCAACTTTTCTCTGGCATCAGTCCCGCACGCTTCGCCTGTTTGGCAGCCAAGGCTGCGGAGCAGGGCATCAAGATAGATGGAAATTCTGGCAGTTCGGCGACGAATGGTATTACGATCGCTTGGAACTATGACTCTGACACTGGAAACCTTACCATACACTGCACGGCTTCCCCATTCTACGTAGGATGTGGTCAAGTAAATTCCAGCATTCACGACCTGGTGGACAGCTGTCCGTAGATAACGAAGACTCTTACGCGGATTGCATCATCTCAGTCAAATCTCGATAGCCGAGTGAAGATTTCATTGCGAAGTTCGGATCAGGACTGATAGGGTAAAGCGTGGCCTGGAAGTGGATGCTGGTTCTGTTTGGCGTTGGGTGCAAGTCTATTCGTCGGAACTGAACAAGCGTTGCCAGCCCCATCTCAAACGCACCAACAAGAGCTACCGTGTCGACGAGATCTACATAAAGGTTAAGGGGCAAGACAAGTATTTGCACCGATCTGTGGATTCGACCGGGCAGGCTATCGATTTTCTGCTGGCGGCGAAGCGCGACACCGCCGCGGCTAATAGCTGCCTAACCTGTCCCATTCCTTCACAACTCAGCTGCACCTCAGCTCCGTAAGCAGCAAACTTCGCAATAAACCTTCCATAGTGCTGGCGGGATGCCCAAGCGGATTCAGACTCGACAAACAGCAATGGTGTCAAACTATCTTCCCGGTATCCGCCGTGGTGTGTGGCTTCATTTCCAGATAGCACTATAGTTGCAGAACACTGGCTCTATTCTCTCTTCAGGGATTTTGCAGTACCGTCGCGTCAAAAAAATTGCGAGAGACGCAGATTTTCCGGTGTAGACTTCTGCAAGCGGATTTTCTACAGTTCTGTTTCTTCATAAAACAGCACGGACGAGAGAGTATGCAAAGTTGTGGGGTGGCGTAAGCTACCGGCATGAAGTGGACTGTCAAACTGATCGCAGAAACAGGCCCTGGGGAGTCGGTCGAACACGAGGTTGCGAGCATTGAACGAGCGGAAGTTGTTTCGCCCGCTACTGTCGGCTTGACCATTGCCGAAGGAAAAACCATCCTGGAAAGCCTACAGAAGCAGATGGTCATGGCACAGATTCAACATCATGGGGCCAGCATTTTGGCCTGTACGCAATGCGGAAGGCTGTTCCGCACCAAGGGTTACTATCGCTGCACTCTTCGATCGGTGTATGGGAATGTCCGGATACGCGTCCGCCGTATCAAGGGATGCTTGTGCTCCGGATCACAGAGCCGGAGCTTCTCGACCCTTTTCACGAATAGAAACCCGACTACGCCCGAGCTGAAGTACCTCACAGCCAAAATGGCTGCCTTGTTGCCATTTGGCAAAGTAGCTGATTTTTTGGGCGAGCTCTTGCCGTTGTCTGCGAAAACAACTGCTGGCACCGTCCGGAACCGGACGATGAAGGTAGGAAAGCGACTTGAAAAATCAGCGGAAGCCCTCGCGAAACCGTCGGCCAGCAAACCCAGCGGAGAAATGGTGGTCGGCTTGGATGGTGGTTACGTCAGAGCCCGGCATCAGCGACCCGAGCGCAACTTTGAGATCGTTGCCGGCAAAGTGCTCGACCGAGAAGGAAATGCCACTCGTTTTGCCTTTGTGCGCAACGGGCGTTCCGAGGCCGCGAGAGCGGCCAGCATTGCCTTCCGGCAGTCTGGAGTCACTGATGCCACTTCGGTCACCGTTCTCACCGATGGCGACGCTGGTCTGAGAGCGATTCATCAGCAGGTGGCGCCCCAGGCGGAGCACGTGCTGGATTGGTTCCACATCGCGATGAGATTCACCCATCTCACACAGCTCGCAAGAGGCATAAACGGTCTTACTGACCGCGAGATTCGCGGTTACGCGTTGGCTCAGCTCGACCGCGCGAAGTGGCGCTTCTGGAACGGCTACACGGAGCGAGGAATCATCGGCCTGGTGCGGCTGACGCACTGGGCGCGCGCCAAATCCGTCGAGCACATTCCATCGCTAAGCAAACTGGGACACGCGCTTTCCGACATGAATCGCTACCTGGAATTGAACGCCGATTCTTTGCCCAATTACGGTGAGCGTTACCGCGAGGGATTTCGGATCTCAACCGGATTCGCCGAGTCCGCAGTCAACGAGATTATTGCCAAACGGATGGCTAAGAAGCAGCAGATGAGATGGAACCGGCATACTGTCCAACCCTTCCTCGACGTTCGCATCCACGTCCTGAATGACACCTTGGAAGATGCATTCCGCCATTGGCATCAAGGTTTCCGGTCAATCGCAGATCCACCCCAACCTGCTGTGCCAGCATGACCACCCCACAACTTTGCATGCTCCCGAAAGCGTATTCGAGTCGTTCTATCGTCTTCGGCTGACGCAAAGCATCGACCTTGGTCCAGATATAGAAGTGTCCATCCATCCCACCTACGCAAGCAGGACGTACACCACGACGCTTCTAAGCGCGAGAATGCGGATCATCTTCTAATGGCCGAACAGGCGCCGGCTCAGAGCTGCCTCCCGAACGGTGATCTTTTCAGTCTCGTTGAGCGAGTGTCCCTGCGAGGGGCAGATGCCAACCGCGCAAGATGGCCATGACTCGGAGCCAGGAGCATAGGAGTGCACCCACGATCATGACTGCAAAAGACGGATAGTGCAGCACGTGTCCTACCACCACCACGACGCCGGCAGCGAGCGCGGCGACAGCGTAAAGATCAGCCTGGAGCACTGTAGGAGTCTGGTTGACGAGAACGTCGCGTAACATTCCACCGCCAATACCGGTCAACATTCCCATAAGTGCGGCCATCACTGGATTGAGACCGGCGGCCAGCGCTTTTTGCGTGCCGGTGACGGCGAAAAGAGCCAGACCGGCGCCATCGAACAGCAGCACAAGCCTGCCCCGCACGTCGATATCGGGATACCACAAGAACGTCGCCAGACCAGCCAGGAGAGAGACTGCCAAATACCGCCAGTCGCTGATGGCTGCAGGCGGGACGGCGCCGATCAGCAGGTCGCGAGTAATCCCGCCTGCATTCCCCGCCGCGAAGGCAAGGACCATTAAGCCGAACAGATCGAGTTTGCTCTTGACACCCGCTGCTGCACCGCTGAGTGCGAAGACGAACGTACCGAGCAGATCGAGCGCGATCAGAAAGGGGCCCGCCAGGTGTCGTCCGTGAATCAGAATATCGTTCACGATGCCAGCCACGCATGTGCCGCGACAATCAGAGCCTTCACGCCTGTCTCCAGAGTTGGGTGTATCACCGGTGCAAAGCGCGGATTGTGATTGGTTGGCAGCGAGCTGATCGTGCCGTCCTTTTTGGCCTTGGCATATATCTCAGGATCGTCGCCACCAAAGAACCAGTACACCGCCGGAGCATGCCACTCTGCTCCAAAGCACCCGAAGTCCTCGCTCGCCATAGTAGGCTTCGTCTGCTCTACGGAGCCGTCAGGAAAGTTCCGACGAAATGCGTCAACAACTCTCTTTGTCGCATCAGCATCGTTCGTCACCAGCGAATATCGGTCTAGTGGTGTGATCTCTGGTGGCTTCGGCGCACCTGCCGCTGCTGCCTCTGCATTGACAATCCGGTTAATCGCTGCGAGCACATGTTTGCGGACATCCTCATCGAAGGTGCGCACATTTAACTTAATAATCGCTTCGTCAGGAATGACGTTCTCTTTCGTGCCCGCCTGCAGCGCCCCAATCGTCACCACGGCGGAATCCGTCGGAGCGACTTCTCGTGAGACGATGGTTTGCAGCCTCATGACGGTCGAGGCGGCCATGACAACGGGATCAATGCTGGCCTCTGGCATCGAGCCATGCGCACCACGCCCAAACAAGCGAATTTGCAGGCTGTCAGCAGCGGAGGTCACAACTCCTGTACGCCAATCGAGGTGCCCGGATGGCAAGCTCATGACGTGTTGTCCGAGCACGACATCGGGCTTCGTAAACCGTTTGAAGAGCCCGTCGTCAATCATGGCTTGAGCGCCCTGTGCCGTCTCCTCCCCTGGTTGAAAAACTGGCATCAACGTTCCCTGCCAGCTATCGCGGCTTTTGGCAAACAGCGAGGTAGCTCCAATCAAGCAGGCCACGTGCATGTCATGCCCGCAGGAGTGCGCCACTGGCACGGTCTTGCCATCAGGGCCTGTCGCTGTAACTGTACTCGCATAGGGGAGACCAGTAGCTTCCTTGATGGGCAACGCATCCATGTCAGCGCGCAGCATTACGGTTGGACCATCTCCGTTGCGCAATATACCGACAACTCCCGTCTTGCCGACTCCTGTGGTGACCTCAAAGCCGTTGGCCTTGAGATGATTCGCCGCAATCTCAGCGGTTCGTGTCTCGTGCATCGACAACTCGGGGTGGGCATGGATGTCTTTATAGATGGCCTCCAGTTCCGGAAGCATCGTGTCAACATTTGCAAGGATCGCTGTTGGCCTGTTCTGATCCGTCATTGCGAGACTCCTGTGTGCAGCTATGCTGCATTGTCTAGAAAAATATACGGCGGCCGATGCAGCAAGCGCCAGAAACCGAGCGCACGCACAATTCTCTCGATGTTGTTCTCACGACTTAGCGAACTACCCGACACATGGGCGCTGGCTCAGAGGAGAGCACTTTTGAAAATTGACACTGAAGCCGCGCAATGTTCGCCAGAAAGAGTGTTGGGGACTAGCAGCACAAGCTCTGGATTTCTGTATGAACGATCAGTAGCTGAGCAAGTACCTTGGCGTCGGCATAGCAATCAGCGTCTCGCTCTAACGAGGCTGGAATCTGCGGTCATCTCGGCGTGATGCTGCGGATCGCGGACGTTTGGGAGCGGACCAGATGGGACATGATTCAATCAACGTGCTGGAGGGCCCAAACGGGTGTATAATATTGGCCGTTTTCGATGCCAAAAAGGAAATACCGGCTTAAAGCCCTCTTAACATACCCGGGCTAGGAGTTATTTCCTTCGTTTTCAAAGCATAACCAATTAAGGAGAGATCATGATTAAGAAAATATTGACCCTCGCAACTGTTGCCCTGATGGGGCTATCCGCCTCTGGCCAGGATGCCCAGAAGGAAGCAGACCGGGTTAGGGATGCGGGGCATGTCATGAGTGAGATCATGAACATCCCCGACAACATCCCGCAGAGTGTCCTCGACAAGGCAGATTGTGTCGTGGTCCTGCCCTCTGTTCTAAAGGCGGCGTTCATCGTGGGCGGCAGCTACGGCCGTGGCGTGATGACTTGCCGGAGTGGGCGACACTTCACAGGCCATTGGGGTGCACCCACAATGATGGCGCTTGAAGGCGGAAGCTTCGGTTTACAGATTGGTGGACAGGCGACTGATTTCGTCCTGCTGTTGATGAGCCCGAGATCGGCCCGCGCCATCCTCAGCAGCAAGGTGAAGCTAGGTGGAGATGCCTCCGCTGCCGCTGGCCCCGTGGGACGCACCGCTTCCGCTGAAACGGACGCCACGATGAGGGCGGAGATCCTCTCTTACTCTCGTGCACGTGGACTTTTTGCTGGCATATCCCTTACCGGTTCTACTCTGCGTGCCGACAATGACGCAAACAAGAACCTTTACGGGAAAGATCTTACAGCACAGCAAATCGTTTTTCAGCATGAGGTAGCGCCACCGCCCGCTGCGTCACTGCTGCTGTCGGTTCTCAATAAAAAGAGCCCCGTCAACAAGTCCGGGAAGCAAGTCTAACTTCGGTCATTTCCTTCGGCCGGGAGGGGAGGGTCCGCTCGATCCAGAAAGGGCAAAAGAAGCCCAAGATCGTATAGTCGTTATTTCGGGTTGATCCCGATGCTGTTCCTGGCGTTCCCCGCTGATCCTGGGAAGCGTCTAAAGCTTTACATTGCCTCGGGGATAGGCGTTCCCCAAGCCTTTTCACACCCGATTCGCAAACTCGTGCGCCAAATAATTAGCTCGGAAGTGAGCCAGATAATGCGAGAAGCAACAGCTAAGTACAACAAATCGCTCTTGTCTCAAGGTTAAGTACAGCGCGACACTAAGCTAGGGCCACCAAAGCAACGAAGCCGGCGGTGATAGAGTGTAGCTTTCAGAATTATTTGGCGTAGTGTTTCAGAGTTAATTGGCGTAATGTCGTGGCATGCAAGAGTTGAGCGGAGTGTCCGAAGCAGCTCGTGAGCTTGCGATGTCGCGTTTTCGGCTGATTCAGCCGCATCTGGAAGAAAACCGGCCTCTACAACTCGTCGCAGCCGATGCAAGCTCCCGTTTCGAACCGCTCAGCGCTGGGTTAGCCAATATCGCAAAGTCGGCCTTATAGCATTAATGCGCAAGTCACGTGATGACCGTGGCGGCCGCAGAGTGGTGTCGCCGAAGATCAGGGCTGCGATAGGAAAGGATTCAGCATGCAACGCCCGATAGTATCATTTGTTCTCGCTGGAGGCAGGGGCAATCGTCTGTATCCGCTGACACCGGAGCGCGCTAAGCCCGCGGTCCCCTTCGGGGGTAAATATCGCATCATTGATTTTGTTCTCAGTAATCTCATCAATTCAGGCATTTATTCGATTTATGTCTTGGTTCAGTTCATGAGCCAGTCGCTCTTGCGACATCTGCGCGACGGCTGGCAATTTGGCGGTCTGCTGCAAGACCAGTTCATCATCCCGGTTCCCGCACAGATGCGTTCAACCGACGAGACGTGGTACAGAGGCACGGCTGACGCGATATTCCAAAATCTCAATCTGATGGATGATCTCGATGATCACCTCGTCGCTATCTTTGGCGCTGATCATGTCTATCGCATGAACATCCAACACATGATCGACTTTCATGAGCGTATGCATGCGGATGTCACCGTTGCAGCAATTCCTGTTTCAGCTCATCTTGCGACCGAATTCGGGGTCATTGAAGCCGGGCTCGACGGCGCGATTCATGGTTTTCACGAGAAGAACGTGGATGCTCCCACTATTCCCGGCGAGCCACACAAAGTTTATGCCTCCATGGGCAACTACATCTTCTCCGCTCGCACATTGCTCAGGGAACTGCAGTCCGACGCTCTGCGGCAGGAGAGCAGACACGATTTCGGACACGATATTCTACCTTCGTTGCTCGGACGAGCAACAATTTATGCATACGACTATCAGACGAACGTGATTCCCGGAGAATCAGCAGCTATTTCAGCCTACTGGCGAGACGTAGGAACTCTGGAGGCATACTACGAGGCGCACATGGACCTCTGCGGGCTTGTCCCCTCTCTCAATCTCTATAACCGATACTGGCCTATACGGACCGCCAGCTATCCCGATCCGAGCGCGAAGTTCACCTACGACGAAGATGGTCAACCCGGACAGGCCGTAGGTTCTATTATTTCTGGCGGATGCATTCTCTCAGGCGGTGCAGTCCGCGGCTCCGTCCTCGGCCGAGGTGTCAACACCAAAAGCGGATGCGTTATCGAAGACTCGATCGTTCTCGATAATTGTGTTGTTGGACGACGGTGCAAGATTCGCCGTGCCATTCTTGATGAGAACGTCACAGTCCATGACGGTGAGAGTATTGGTCACGATCTAGAACTTGATCGCACTCGCCACCACGTCACGGACACCGGAATTGTCGTAGTGACCAGCAGTTCGGCAGGGGATAACGACCCGTGTTTCCGGCGCCAAAAACTCAGGCAGCAATCTATCCCAGCCCAGCAGATAATGTAGCGGCCGTCCCCATAGATCTGTTGTTTTGCTAATCATTTGGCGTAATTATTTGCGGGCTAATTGGCGTAAATTCTAACTGCGAGGCGAGGGGCCGACCTCCGTCCGTAAAGCCTTGCAATTGTGCGTGCGTTGAATGAATCGCTTAGGACAAACAGCCAAGCGATGGAGATGATCAAATCGTTTTTTTGAACTCTCCGCGGGAGTTTTCAAATTTACCCTTGTACGCCAAATGACGCCGAAAGATCTACGCCATATAGCTCTCAAAGCTACATCCAGCACCTCCGCTCTCATCGCGTATCTCCCATGCCTGGCTCGCCAGCCTCGTATACGTAGTCAGCTTCCCCAATCAGATACGCGGGAGCCGACTCCGCTCTGTACGGGGTAGCTGTCGCGGTAGGGCTGACCGTCGCTGATCGCCCACAGGGGGGCCGAAGGTAGTCGCCCACCTCCCGGTCCCACAGAACGTAACCCACGTCTCACCCATCGGGTGGGAGCACATCAATCTGACAGGTGACTACACGTGGCCGGCCACTGGACGGCTTCTGAAGGACAAATTCAGCCGCGGTTGCGGCTTTTTGCACCCTCAAACGCTCAAACGTGTTGTTTTTGACATTATCTGTCGTAGATCTTGGATTTATTTGTCGTAGCCTGCCATGACGTCTTCGTTGCACTTCAGTCGACAAGTCGAGCCAAAATTGGGGACACCTCACGAAACGGAAGTTTAAATACAAAGATGACACTATCCTCTTTCCGTGCATTAGTTTCGGTCCGGGATTTGAGAACAAACAAGCTCGGTCGATTCCGGGATTTAAATGCCGCTAAACAGCCCTGCAGAACATATTCCTGGATTTGAGTACCGCGCGACAGTCGCGAGAAGCGCGGCGTTCCATGTCCAAGTACCTGTCCAACAGCGGCCAGAAATCATCGGTAACGGGCACGCGATGTTCATCACGCGCGCCCTTCAAGCGCACTGGTTGATCGTCCGCGGCTCTCGTGCCTTCTGTACACGACGCGAAGTTATGGCGCCCTGCTTGCTGCCGCGTGCGAACTCGGCAATATAGCTGCCGACGATCTGGCGGGTCACATGGTCAGGATCTCCACCCGCTTGATGCAGCCAGCTAAAGAAATGCCCAAGCCCAATGGCATAAGAACGTTGCGTGTAGGCGGAGCAATCGCGCTGGCATAGTTCAGTCAGAAACTGATCGCATGATCCAACGCTCACACCTCGTGCATCGCAAACGCGAAACGAGACAACGAATCCTTCGGTCTCTCTCTGCACACTGTAGATCGCCATAACAGCTATTTTCCTTGGCTGCTGCCATCGCGGGCACCCTGAGGTGCATCGCGCGTTGCATCGAGCGCGTAGAATCTCGGCCGCAAATCACGAGATAAGACGTTTCCATGACCGATGGGCCAGAGCTTCCGGGCCTAAAGGAATGCGTAAAGGGCGAGGTAGGCGAGTACCGCGGACGGCTGATCGACTTCATCATCGCCCAGGGTATCGAGCTTGAGTTCAATGAGTCCATCGCCCCGGCACTCGGCATGAGCTACGGCGGCAAAATCGCCATCCTTCCCGGACAGGCAGCAGCGGAGGAATTTTCAACTTTGGTCCATGAGGCAAGACACGAACTTCTGCATAAATCCACTCGCCGCACCGCCACCACCAAGACGGTCCGCGAGACAGAGGCCGAGGCTATCGCCTTTGTAGTTTCGCAGACCATCGGCCTTGACGCTGGCCACGCCTCAGCCGACTACATTCACCTGTACCACGGCAACGCCGCACTTCTGGCCGAGAGCTTGGAAGTCATTCAGCGCACGTCAGCCTTGATTCTTTCCGCCATCGAGACACCCGCCGCCACAGCGGAGCAGACCGAGGCCGAGGCCGAAGCCGACCGCGAACCCGCACCGGCGCAAGCCAGCTAACAAATTTCTTTACCTCATGAGGGCGGACGGCTCAGGCCGTCCCGCTCCAACTACCCCGCACGTCCCAACCCGCCCAAGGAGGGCAGTCATGTAAAACAGCGGCGCATTCCAGTACCTCGCCATCGACACCATCCATGAGTCCACCACGAACCCCCGGCGCACTTTTGACGAAGGCAAGCTGCAGGAGCTTGCAGATTTTGTGTCGTTGACGGTTTTGTGCCCAAGCACGCGAAAAGGCGCATGGCAGAAGTCGATCCGCCCTCCGAGGGCACATAACGAAAGAACGGGACCAAACCCAACATCAACTCTGCTGGGAGGGCAATCGACGAGGTGTGCTCAATTTTTTCGGTTGGGCCGTCTTACGGGAGGATTCGGGAGAGCTGAAATCCTCGAAGTTGAATTGGACAACATTATGGCCGAAGTTGTGGCTCGCCAAAATGACGATCTGTTGCTAAATCAGGCACATGCATTGTATACCGAGTTTCCCTGTCTCGGGTGTAAACCTAGTTGTATGCTCCGCCTGCTAAGACTCCTGCTTGTTCTTGTTACCCGATGCTCTTGTTCTCGTCGCGACCTGCTCTTAGAGAACCTGGCTCTGAGGCAACAGCTCATCACTTTGAAGCAGAAACATCAGCGTCCGCGAGTTGCCGTTTCATACAAATTGTTCTGGGTGCTCTTGCGGCGCCTCTGGCCCGAGTGGAAGCAGGCGTTGATTTTCGTCCAGCCGGAGACAGTTGTACGCTGGCACAGGGCTGGATTCAAGTTGTTTTGGGAGTGGCTTTCGCGGCATCGAACTCAGGCGGGCAGGAAGTGCGTCAGCATTGAACTCCGAGAACTCATCTTCCGCATGGTTGCCGAAAACCCAACATGGGGTGCGCCACGCATTCATCGTGAACTGCGGATGCTCAGCTTGGACATTTCCGAAAGGACAGTGCTGCGCTGGATGCGGAAGGCACCAAGGCGTCGTCCTGAGCCGGCAAAGCGATGGGCGACGTTTCTGAGCAATCACCGTGAAGCCGTTGCTGCCATGGACTTCTTCACCGTGCCGACGCTGACGTTTGGCGTGCTGTACTGCTTCTTCGTGATCGCGCATGATCGGCGCCGACTTCTGGGCTGCAGCGTCACCAAACACCCGACCAGCGCGTGGGTCATCCAGCAACTGCGTGAGGCCTTTCCGTACGACTCGGTCCCCGGTTACCTGATCTTCGACCGCGCAACAAACTTCAATAAGGAGGTGATCAGCACAGTGAAGAGCTTCGGCATCCAACCCGAACGCACCAGCTTCCGAAGTCCGTGGCAGAACGGAGTTGCCGAGCGCTGGATTGGCAACTGCCGCCGTGATTTGATCGACCATGTGATCGTGGTGAATGAGCGGCATCTGAAGCGGCTGATGAACGAATACGTCAGTTACTACCATGAAGATCGAACCCATCTCGCGCTGGAGAAGAAAACTCCGGCGGGCCGTCATGCAGCGAAGAATCCCGATGCAGGTTGTAGGGTCGTATCCATGCCAAGACTCGGCGGCCTGCATCACCGCTACGATCTGGCCGCCTGACCCAGCGCTTCGGGCGTTTCGAATGAATCTTGAAGGACCAGCAACTGGTGAACTGTGCCTGCGAACCTGTCACTGAGCACGGGAGCAATTTCTCAGATTATCCCCTCATCAATCGGCCCTTACCAGTCGAACAATCGTTCGCAAACCTGCCTACGAATCCGTGAAACCAGATCCGTTTCCACCCGGATGTTGTTTTGGCGAAACACAGGTCTCAACCGGCACATATCCGCTCGCTGCGGCCAGACGTTCCAGGATACGTTCAACTTGTGGCGGAAGTACGTTCCTTCCGATCAACCGCCCCCCTTCGTTTTAATTGAAACCTGGAACGACTATGAGGAGCGCTCTGCAATTGAGCATGGCATACCTACCTGTGGAAATGCACCCCAACAGCAGCCTCTTAATAACACCGCCTCTGAGTAAGCAGTAGGTACTACTGCAGGAGTAGTTCGAGATACGACCATCATTCGGTCTCCGCCTGGAAAACCCGGACTCGCCATCGCACTTCGGCGGGAGTCATGACCACGACGTAGCGTGCGCGCACCCGTCGATTGGTTAAAACCTTGTCATGGTCGATAACCTGCTGATCATATTCGACGTTATCTATCAACTGGATGGATAGTCCTTCCAGCGAGTACAAAACGATTTGCAAATCGTGCGCACGATCCAGATACCGGATATGGATTCCCACGGCTTCCTGCTGGTGCACCGTATCGATGAGTTTGTCGAGTGCAGTTCCCACGAAGCTCTGATCGAGCAAATCGGGACGGTTTTGTTCAAGCGCAGCTCTCAGGCTTTGCCAGGACTGGAGATAGTCGCGAATTGCTGCTGTCTCGGTTTGCTTCTGTAGCGGCCGGGAGCGCTGGAGGTTCGATGGTTCCACTCGTACCGTCGCCTGGTCTGCGAGCAAAGCGAACGGCATTGTAACGACGAAAATAACCAGCGGGAGCTTTATCATACTCACTTTTCCCAATGAATTTCATTTCCTAACACCACCCCGCTAGCCACGGAAATTCTTGCTCCGCTGTGAGCGGGCATCTCCACCTGCGCGATTCCGTGTTTGAGAGGTACGTCTACCGTCGATTGAGTGCCGCCATAGTTTTCTGTAAAGCTGACGATCGTTCCATCGGGCACGGCGTTGCCGCCGCAGTCGCGCACGGGATCTGTTTCCACCTCAAGCTGTTGGCCGACGGGCCGGACTCTCATGCTCAACCTGCACGGGTCGCCTGGAACCTGCTCGACGACTCGTGTGCTGGAAACCCCACCCACCCGAGCGGCAAACTGAGCTACGCCTTCTCTTGCTGTCGAATCTAACGCTGTCCAGGCAGAGCCATACCGGGTGACCACGGTGCGCTGTTGCACTGTGCTCGATGGACTAGCCAGCTCGAAAGATACCGGTGTGGGAGCGGTGATGAGATTGTGATAGGCATCGAATGCATATACAGTGCCGCTAATGGCGCTATGTAGACCCACAGGAAGACGAGAGGGTTTGGCCAGGAAACTCAGGTCCGCGGGTTGGCTTGCAGGTACGACATCGAAAGACCCATCGTCTGTGGAGGATGCCTGGACCAGGATGGCGAGGTAGTGACCGGCATTGTAGAGAGAGCCGGCAGGAAACGTCGTCTTCTCTCCCAGTTGTACATCACGCCTGAGCACCTGCCCGGGCCCAACAATGTACAGCACCGCCTTTCCGCTTCCGGTGATCTGAATCGAGAACGCGTTCCCGGCTTCTACGGTTTTAGGCAAACTCATGCTCTCGCCTTGCGCGCAAATCAGCTGCACCGTGGCGAGAGCCAGGGAGCCAAGCAAGAGTGCGCATCTCGACCTCACTAAAACTCTCCGGCACTGTAGGTCGCAGCAATCGCACGTTCGCTGCTGATTCTTCTCGCAAGATCCTCAGGAATATGGATATCAAACGGAACTGGGGTCTGAGGTAGGAGGGCGCGATCAATATACCGGTCTGCAACCCACACCACCTGGCCGTTTTTGTCATAGAAGGTTGCGAGAAGATGGGCGACATTCACCACCTGGCCACTTTGGTTAACTAGCTGCGCAGTCAGGGAGGCTCCTGGGGCCGGATTCAAGCGCTGATCCTGGATTTCGATGACAGGATCGGCTGAGGCCGAGACCAAGGTAGACAAGGGTTCCATTCGGATACTACCGACGTCAGACAAGGTTGCATCAGGAAAGTTAATGAGGAAAGGTGTAACTTGCTTGGGCAACAGAGTGTGCGAGATCTTGTCGAAGCTATCTTCGCTGGCGATCGGAGATCCGTTTTTTGACAGCAGGGTCGCCCTGACGGAGACGTAGGCGGGCACGACATCTTCGTTGAGAAGCTCGCCCAGTACGACTACCCCTTCGGCTCGTTGGGCAGGGTGCATATCTACGATGCGTATGTGAGGCGCTTCCATATCCTGGGCTCCCCAGCCATCTCCCGGGCCGGGGTAAACCACATCCCAGCGCAAGTAATTCACTGCCATGACCTGCGGCGGGACACGGGGCTCCTTGACGAGAGGCCAATCCACGTTCCAGCGATCTCCGTTCTTAACCACTTGGAGGTCGCGCGCATTGACAAAGGTGCCGACCACGGTAGACCAATGTAACCGCAACCGAATCTCCGCTTCGTGGCTAGAGGCATGGAGTGGGAGCACCTCGAAGCCGTCCAGAGTCGCGTAGGTTCGCAGGCTCGGATAGTTTCCGGTCAGGTCGTGTACAAACTCGTCTTGGGTGAACTGTGCCTTGTTGCCGAGACTGGCATAGGCGTCCCGCCACGCCTGCTGGCGGATCTCGTCGGCCAGATTCTCGACAGCGGCTTCAGGTGTAGATGGCGAACGCAGCAAACTTTTACCGCCGGCGTATGCGACTGCGGAGGGAACAGGCCAGAGAGTTCCTATCACCACCAATGCCACGGTCGCGACAGCGATGAGAGCAGCGAGAAGGCGTCCCTTGTTCACGACACCATACTCCCGGCTACGAAATCAGGTGGGGCGAGCGACTGGTCTTCCTTGTGCTCGCGTATCTCCTCTGGAATCAGAACAAGCAGTATTGCCAGAATGCTGCTTCCGAAGGGCAGAATCCCCCACAAGATGCCTTGCCAGCGAGGAGAGATTTGTTGTGGCGCATTGAGCGGTGTAGCCGGTGGCACTCCATCTTTGCTCCATATGATGACCGTCTTGTTCTCGAGGTCATCCACTGGGCGCCAACCAGCAAATTTCAGCAGCGGATCATAATATGGATCCCGCACCAGAACCCACTTCAAGCCATATCGGTCTGCGTGTTGCAGTATCGCGCGAAGCGCATCGAGGCCGGGCTTACCGAAATATTTTGAGCTGGTGAGCGCGCCGGCGCCGTACCGAGTCAGCTCCGGTAGCATGCGTCCGGAATTCCATTCGCCATCTACGCTGGTCGCGTCGTTTGTGCAGCCAGTCGAGAAATCTTGTTACCGAACCCGAGGGTGACGTAGCGGTACTGGTCGTAGCCGTCACGGTTGAGCCATGCGGCGACTGAGTCCGTTTTGAAATCCGAGGCGTCGGCCGGCCGATAGGTTACCCAGGCGACCGCCGCTGCGCAGCTGAAAGCTGCCGCCAGGCTTAGGCCGATGACTGCGCGCATCCGGAACTGGTTGATGAGTTCCTCAGCGAGAAGACCGACAAAGGGTAGGGCGAGCAAAGTGGCCCAGTAGCTGAAGCGCTCCATAGTCAGCACGTCGAAAGCGCGCCCTAGGAGCAGATGGCCTACGGGAGTTGTCCCGCCGAGCCCGAGCAGAAATGTTATCCAGAAGCCCAGAAGCAAGGGACGGAGACGAACCAACTCGGAACCGCGAATGACGATGAACGGAAGAGCGAGTATCAACGCTCCGTAAGGAATGATGAAATAGTTCAAGCCCCATTCAGGACTCAATATGTAATTTGCCCTGCTGGGATGGGGAATAGGAGTCTGCGTAACTGGGTAATGAATCAATGCGATCCAAAATGGAAGAAGCACGATTGCGATCGCGGCGCCCACCACCAGTGTGATCGTGATGGTGCGAATTACAAAAGGCAGAACCGCGGTTTGCTCTCCTTCCTGACAGTCCAGGATCACCAGCGCGAGGACGGGTACTGCGAAAAAAAACGACCCGAAGAGCAGGGTGGCATGGTGAGCAGCAGCCGCAGCGGTGAAAAGTACGCTCGCTTTGAGAAACGATCGCCACTTACCATATCGAACCCAGTCATAAAGATACGGCAAAGCATTCAAATAGATAGGCGCTGCAAAAGTTGTGCCCAGTTGCCCCGCGAAATATACCAGAAAGCTTTGCGAGCCGAGGAAGATGCTTGCCAACGCGGCCAATGATGCGGCGCGGGGGGTTACCCAAAGTACAGAAAAGCGATACACCCCAAGAGCTAGGAGCAAGATAGCCATAAGTTGTACTGTCATATACGCCATGTCGAGACCGGTAATTCGAGATATCAATGCAACCCACTGTTGTGGCAGCGGGGGATATGTGGTTTGGGAAAAGCCAGCATACCATTTCGCATTCCATGGGTCGAACCAATGGTGGAGATAATGAGAAGCGAAGAAAATATGAAAGTTGGCATCATATGAATGTAGCGGCAACTTCATGAGAAGAAGCGGTAAGTGAACCACTAAGGCACACAAAAGGATAAGACTCACCGCAACCGGCAGGGCTGAAGGCGCAACCAACTCAAGTTTTTTCACGATTAACCCTCGGAGCGTTGGATATCGGAGCCATCCACACCCGTTGCTTCGGTGCATCATATCATCTATCTCAAGTCCACGCGTTGATTGAGTTCATGACCCGGCTAGCCAACGCCGCAAGGATTCTTGGAATCAAAGTATCTCACGTAGCATTCTCCATTGGTGATCCGCGTGATTGATTCACCTGTATCTCTGAAGCTAGCTTGTCTGCCCATCATCTTTGCTGCTTGTTGCTTGCTCCAAGCGCAAACCTACAAGGTAGGCTCCGACACATCCGCAAAGCCTCAGACACAGACCCAACCGCTAGGTTGGGGATCGAATATTCAAACCGCACGTTTGGCGCGCGCCGCACAATCAGCGCTGCAGCGCGGTGATCGTGCGCTCGCACTTGATTATGCGCAACGTGCTGTTCAAGCTAACTCGAATGATCCTGCGCTATGGTTCTTGCTTGGCTATGTGGCTCGGCTTGATGCAAAGCTCCGGCTCTCAGAAGATGCCTACGATCGAGGCCTTCTCTTGGCCCCATCTGCACTGGATGGACTTTCAGGCCTTGCCCAGACCTACAGCGTAGCGGGGGGAAGTGCCGAGGCCGAACGTCTGCTGACGCAGGTACTTTCATCCGATCCGAGACGCCGCAATGATGTGCTTTTGCTGGGAGACCTCTACATGCGGTCTGGAGACTACACCAACGCAACCTTATGGCTGCGCAGAGCGGAATCATTACAGGCCGACCCCCGGTCGGAGTTGCTGCTCGCCCTTTCGTATCAGCGCATGAAGCAAATGGATTCTGGCGAGCCACTATCTTGAGCTGGCCAAACACCGTGCCCCGGACAACCCCGATGTTCAGCGATCCCTGGCGGGATATTACCGGGATACTGGAAATTATCCAGAAGCAGTAGCTGCGCTCAAATCGATCCGCACTCCGAAACCTGACGTGGTGGCTGAACTTGCGTATACCTGTCAGATGGTTGGCAAACTGGATGAGTCCGCCAGGCTATACGCGCAAGCCGCCAACGCCACGCCCCGGGACCTGGGTTTGCAGCTTTCCGCGGCGCAAGCTCATGTCGCTACCGGCGCCATAGCAGATGCACATTCTTTTCTTCGGCGTGCAGCAGAACTCGATCCCGACTACTATCGCTTGCACGCAATCCGCGGAGAGATTGCGCAGCTCCAGGAACATGATCGAGACGCCGTTCGGGAATTCAGCACAGCCGTAATCCATTTACCCGAAACTCCGGTCGAGGGGCCGTTATATGGCATCCAGCTCCACATGGACTTGATGGAGCTTGAACGCAACCTGCGCGATCAAACTGCCGCCCGCCAACAGCTCGGGATCGCGCAAGCGCAAATCAATGGACTGAATCTGCAGGGGCCCGACAAAATACCGTTCTTGCGGCTCCGCGCTTTGATCAAAATGAATGGAGGTGAGCTCGACGGTGCGCTGGACGACATGAAAGAAGCGCTCGCCATGGGACCGCGTGATCCTAACAGCCTGCAGCTCGATGGAGATCTGCTGATGAAGCTAGGGCGCACCGGCGATGCAATCGCGGTCTACAAGCGGGTTCTCGCCATCGATCCACGCAACCGATTTGCGCTCACCTCACTGGGGTACGCCGCACGCGCAGCCGGGTGCGACCAGGACGCTGAGAGATATTTTGCAATCCTGGCACAGGCCTATCCCTCGTTGTACGTACCGGATCTGGCCTTGGGAGATTCTGTACACCGCTCATCGCGAGTTCAAAAAGGCAGAGGACCACTACAGCAAAGGTTATGCGTTAGCTCCACAGAATGCGTCGATTGTCGCTGGAGGTATGAATGCGTCGATTGAGGAGCATAACCTTGACCTCGCGGGCCTCTGGCTAGGCCGAGCCACGAGCGAAATGCAGCAGGAACCTCAAGTGCTTCTTGAAAAGGAAAGGTACCTGAGCTTCAAGGGAGAGTATCAGCAATCTGCCGAGGTGGGCAGAGAAGTGATCAAGCTACTACCTGAAGATAGGGATGCGGTAGTTTATCTTGGCTATGATTTGCTACATCTAGAGATGTACAACGAGTTACTCGAATTGACTTACCAATTCAACACGGCCTTCCCGCACGAGCCTGATATTCCACTATTGGCCGGTTATGTGCACAAACACAATGGGCAACGCGAGCAGGCGCTGCAAGACTTTACCCAGGTGCTGGACCGCGACCCCAATGTCGTAACGGCATATGTGAATCGTGGCTATGTGTTGAACGACCTGCGCCGGCCGAAGGCAGCGGCAGCAGATTTCGAATCAGCCCTTAAGCGGGAACCGAAGAGCGGCGAAGCTCACCTGGGAGTTGCCTATGCTGACCTTGACCTGCACAAGCCACGGGCAGCCTTGCGGCACTCCCAGTTAGCGGAACAGCAGCTGGGTGATTCCAAGGTCTTGCATATGATTCGCGCAACGGCCTACGGGAGAGAGGGATTGCTGACGAAAGCCGCGATTGAATATCGGTCCGCTTTGAAGTTCACTCCCAATGACGGAACGCTTCATCTGGGAGTAGGGGATATTCTTTTTACACAGCGGCGTTACCACCAGGCAATCGACGAGTTGCAGATCGCGGAGAAACTGTCTCCCGGCAATGCGGCCGTTTATGCGCTCCTTGCACGCTCTTACGCGCACCTTGAGGCTCGGGATCTGGCACTGCGCTATGTTCAGCTGGCAGAGAACCACGCCCGGGATACGCCGAAACCCGCGGACGGTCCAAAATCAGGCGATAGCGAAATCTTTGTTGCAACTGGAGAAGCGCTCAGTGCGCTGGGAGATCAGCGAGGTGCCATGGAGCGCTTTC
>CAVZEH010000002.1:0-814238 GCA_963774255.1 uncultured Acidobacteriaceae bacterium | reverse complement strand
AAGAACAGGGCAGCCTGGCCGGCAGAGTTGCCGCCGCCGATGATAAAGACGCGCTTTCCTGCCACCGTGGGGGCCTCCGTACGTGCGGCCCCATACAAGACTCCACGTCCGATGAAGCGATCGACGCCGTCCGCCTCAAGTCTGCGCCAAGCAACTCCGGTCGCCAAGATCACCGTCTTTGTGGCAACCCTATCGCTGCCATCGAGTCCAATCGTGTATGCGCCATCGGGATGCGGAATGATCTCTTGGACTTCTCGGGTGAGAACCACTTCGGCTCCGAACTTAACTGCCTGCCGGAACGCGCGTTGACTGAGGTCATCTCCTGAGATGCCATTGGGGAAGCCGAGGTAATTCTCGATGCGAGAAGATGTGCCAGCCTGACCGCCGGGAGCCTCGCGCTCGACCAACAAGACGCTGAGTCCTTCCGAGGCTCCGTAGACGGCAGCCGCCAGTCCCGCTGGGCCGCCGCCAATAATAACCACGTCATAGCTTTGGCGATGGGGAGCTGTTTGGAATCCGAGCGCTTCAGCTACCTTACGAACCGTAGGAGGATGGCTGACGCAGAACGAACCATCCACGACGACGGATAGGCCAGCAACCTCGCAAGCCTGGTCAGTCGCAGCCGGATGTGCGCTACGATCGCGGTCGGCCCACTCATAAGGGATTCGATTCATGCTCAGGAAGGTGCGAATCTCCCGGCAGTCGTCATCAAATTTCGATCCGACTATCTGTACGCGGCTGGAGGGAAGACTCAGCATGTACTTCTGCACGACTTGTACCCGCTCGTTAAGGGTCTGTAAGATCACCGCGCTGCACTCGGGCGAGCGTCGGATCAATTCCTGGAGGTGTTGCGGATCGAGCCGTGCCAAGTGGCAAGCTGTCTTCGCGCGGACGGAGGCGGGAGCTGCCGTTGCCATGAGAATGGCCAATTCGCCAAAGAAATCGCCCGGCTTGTGCTCTGAGACTTCAGTTCGACGCCCCATCACATCTTTGAGCACTTCCGTGGTTCCGTCCATCACTACAAAAAAAGGGGTTGGCTCCCCTTCGTGAATGAGATACTCACCCGGTTCCAGATGAAGATCGGCAGCCTGCTGCGAGAGCCACAGAAGGTTCGCGTCATTCAAGCAGGAAAAGATTGGTATTTTCTTCAACTCCGAGGATGTCAGCATGGCGACTGGTGTCCTTCTTTCTGTGCGGGTAGCACGGGTCCAGGGCCAAGGTTTTCAGAATATGGGGCGACATATGATGCACTGAAGCAACAAGAGCGACGAACTCCGGAAATGATTCAAATTCAGTTCTCAAATGTTCCCACTCACGCACAAATAAGGGACTGCGGAACCTCCGCTCAGCGGAACGGAGCATCAACTCCCACATTCGTTTTGGTATGCGGCGTTCGCAAAATAGAAGATAGGTTAATGAAACCAGGGTGCAGAATCGCAACATCGAGATGGTTAAATCGTCCGTCCGCTCAGGAAGCTCCGTGCCAACTGGCACACTCAGCCAGAATGCCGCCGAAGAGTTCTTCAACAGTTCGTCATACTGGGCAGACATTGCCAGGAAGATCTGCGTCTTCACCTGCTCGCGGTGATTTAAGACCGCGACAACCACACCGAGACCTCCCATCAGAAGCGACAATAATGTTGCGTATTGGATGATGTGCCCAAAGTTCATATCGGTCACGCATGCACCCCCGATATTGCAGGCATCTCTGCCGGTTTCTCTGAAGCAGCCGAAGCCGTGTGCTCCGTTTGTTCCCAACGGATCAACTTCAGATCCAGCACGACGAAGGAATAGAGGACGGGAACGAGCAGAAGCGTCACGAAAGTAGCGATCGTCAGTCCCCCAATCTGCGCATAGCAAAGAGGCTCCCAAAGCGGGCCGCCGTGTGCAGCCAACGGAAACAGCGCAATCACTGTGGCCGCAACCGTGATCATCACTGGCCGCAAACGAAGGATGCCGGCATCGATCAGCGCCAACTCCAATTCCTCGCCCTCTTCTCGTCGCTCCTCGATAAATTCAAACAGCACAATGATGTGGCTCACAATTACACCGATGAGGCTGATGATCCCAAGGAATGCCATGAATCCAAAGGGCTGGCCCATAATGGCGAGTGAAAAGATTGCACCGACAACGCCGTACGGAATGGCAGCAAAGACGATGAGGGGTTTGAACGCATTCTTGAACTGTGCGAGGAGTGCCAAGTAAATGGCGCTAACGCAAATGAGCAGCACCGTAGTGAGATCAGCAAAGCCGCTGACCTGCTCTTTTTGCTCGCCTGCGAAGCGGAATATAAACCCGTCGGGAAGCTGCTTCTGGAATGCCTCCAGCTTTGGCATCGCCGCTGCGATTACCTCCGAAGGTAAATGCCCCTGCGTAGGCCAGCACTGCACGGTAATGGTCCGGTACTGATCGAAGCGTCGGATTTTAGGCGTTACCGGACTCAGGGCAGTCGTCGCCACCTGATCGAGAGGCACTGGAGGGGTGTCTTGCCGCGAGAAGACGTATAGACTGCGCAGATCGGAGAGTTGGGACCGCTCCTCCATCTGCATGCGTCCAACAATCGGAACCTGCTTGTTGCCATCTCTCAAAACTCCAGCCGTAATGCCATGAAGAGCCGCACCGACGGAATCGGAAACATCTGCGTTTGTGACGTGCGCCAGGTTTGCCCGGTCCGCATCGACGTGCACCACTTCTCTTGCACTCGGCTCGCCCCAATCGTCTCGAACTCTGGCGGCGATGGGGATGTCGCGAAAGATTTGCTTCAGCTGCTCGGCTTCCGCTCTGAGACGTGGCAGATCTTCGCCGGAAATTCTGACCTGAATCGGAATTCCAACCGGCTTGCCCGTTTCGAGAGTCCTCGTATCGATGATTGCTCCAGGAATTTGCCTGTCCAATTCCGGCTGCAAAAGGGCAAGCAGTGGGGTCGTATCATGATTGTCTTTCGTTCGCAGAATCACCTGAGCATAGTTGGTTTGCCTGTCCTCGGGTGTGGCGCTGCTCCAGAAGCGCGGACCGCCGCCGCCCACAAACGTGGTCATCGATTGCAGGACATCCTTCGGGTGTCCGTGCTCAGGATGGCTTTTGCCATACTCTTCTGCTACCCGGCGGGTAATGGATTCCACCTGCTGAGCAACCGCGCTGGTCGCGCTCGCGGGAGTGTCTTCAGGCAGCCACACGTCGATGTAAGAAAAGTATTGAAGGTCCTTTGGAAAGAACTGCGGCTTCAGCCTGGAGAAGACAACGCCGCCCGCTATCAGCAGGACAAGCGATGCTGCCAGGCAGACCTTCCTGTGTTCAATGGCCTTCTTCGCCGTTCGAAAATACCAACCCGTGAACCCGCGCTGCCGCCTCTCCTCGATAGGAGTTTCGCTCCTGGCTTTCCAACAGAAACGAACTGATGAGCGGCACAAAGGTCATCGAGACGAGCAGGGCCGCCAGCAGCGAACAACTAATGACGATAGGCAGACTGTACAGGAATTTTCCTGTATCTCCGGGCAACAGCAGAAATGGCAGATAGGAGACGATATTCGTGACAGTTGCAAACGCCATCGTCTTGAATAGCTTTGTCGGTCCCAGCCACGCGGCGACGGACCGTGGCTGGCCGGCACCCAGTTCGCGCACAATTGCGTCGCCGGACACCACCGGTACATCGACCAATAGTCCCAGCGCGATGATCAGCGAAGCGATCGAGACCTGTTGCAGGTCGATCCCGAGCGTGCTGATGACCCCAAACGTGATCGCGAGCGTAATCGGCATGGACACCGCAATCAGAATGGCCGTCCGCCAGCTCCAGAAGCCAATCAAAGCCACAACAACCACCAGCACCAGCGCCTCGATCAAGCTGTGGCTGAAGAGCTCAATGCTGTCGTGTACCTGCAGTGGCTGGTCCGAGGTCCTGGCCAGCACCAGATCGGCCGGCAATGTTTTTCTGACGCTCGCAAGATTGGCGTCCACCTGTTTTCCAAAAGAACCGATCTGTTCTCCCTTCTTCATCTGGACCGAGAGCGTAATCGCGCGTGTCGTGATCCATCTGCCGTTTTCGTCGCGGCGCGTGTACCGGTTCAGGAACGAAGGGGGATTCTCGTATCCCCTGTCGATGTCCACAAGATCCCGCAAGTAAAGCGGCGTTCCGTTCGGCGACGTGCCTATCACTACATTCCGCAGATCGTCGATGCTCTTGAACTCGCCTGTGGTGTTGACGCTGACCGTGCGTCCGCGTGCATTGAGCGTTTGGCCGCTCTCCGGTAGATTCCGGGCCGCGAGGATATTGGAAAGATCCGCCGGCCTTAGCTTGTATTGCGCCAGGCGCTGCTGCGAGAAATTCAGAAATACGTTCTCGTCCAGTACCCCGGAACGTTCTGCCTTCGCCACGATCGACAGCGTTTTGAGGCTTCGCTGAAGGGTATCGGTAAAGTCGTCCAGGTCGCGATAAGTGTACTTGTCACCGGCCACGGCCTGAAGCGCCGCGGTGGTGTTTGCCGGTTCGTCGATGATCGCAGGTTTCCATGCATCGGGATGAAGTTCGTCGGTTTGCAGGTTCTGATTTGCGAACTTCCTCAAGGCCGACTGCAGATCAGGAGTGCTGAGGTTCGTCGCCAGGTCCACCCCGGTAAACCCCGCTCCCGAAAACGCGCGCACATCGGAACAAAGATGTTGGGTTGCCATGTCTCGGGTCACCCAAGACAACTTGCGCTCGACTTCGTCGCTGTCGATAGACTTCGGAAAAACCACAACAATGGAACGCCGCGGCTGAGTATGCGTATCCAAACCACTCCGAACCTGCCGGACCTGTGTCTCAACTAGTTTGCTTATCCAGGCGACCTGGGCTGGATCGGCCGTCGGACTCGCTACTGTGAGCATCAATGCAGACGTATCCCCGAAGTCCTTGATGTACAAAATCGGACCGGCGCCCTGCGGAAGGTCGTGGATGGCGTCCAGCCTGATCTTGACGTCGTCCAGTTCCTTGTCCCTGTCGTACTTTCCCTTTTCTGCCAGCTCGAATTGAACCATCGCCGAGCCGGTTCTGGAGGCGCTCTTGATCTCCGTCACCCATTGATTCAGAGCAATAGCCTGCTCGATCTTCCTGGTCACCAGTTGCTCGACCTGTTCGGCCGATGTTCCCTGCCAAGGCACGATAATCATCGCTTGGCGTACAGGAATGTCCGGGTCTTTCCGTTGCGGCATCTTCAATAGTCCGTAGATTCCCCAGAGGAGCGCAACCGCGAGCGAGACCCAGGCGATGTGTCGCTGTTCGAGGAAGAAGCGGGCGAGATTCTGTTTCTTGTTCGTGGACTGCTCATTCTGTGCGTGTGTCATTGCTGCGTCTCCTAGTTGACCATCCGGATCAGGCTTCCGTTGCTTAGCTGGTTAGTACGGTTGACGACGATTCGTTCGCCGGGCGTAAGGCCTTCGTCGATGACGACCGACTTGCCGAAGGTTTCACCAATCCTCACACTCTTCAATTGCGCAAACTGTTTTCCATCGCGCTCCGTTACAGTGAAGACCGAATAGTTATTCGAACCGGATTCCGCGGTCATCAAAGCAGTCAGTGGTACCACAGGCACAGTTTGCGTATTAGCTTGCTCTATACGGATGCGGGCGATCATGCCCACCTTGAATAAGCGATCCCGGTTCGGGAGAGTAACCTCGATGTTGAAAACCCGGGACTCACGGTTGGCGGAGGCGGAGATTCCTGTAATTTGCCCTGAGAAGGTCCGCCCCTGCAATGCATCAAGTTGCACAGGCACCGGTGCTCCTAGCTTGAGGTGTGCCAGCATGCTGTCGGGAGCTCCGAAGTTCACCTTCACGACGCGCGTATCGTCGAGCGTGAACGCCCTTGTCCCTGCAGCAACCAGGCTGCCCGGTTCCACACTCTTTTCGACGATGACTCCAGGCATGGGAGCGTTCAGGCTCGTATCGCCAAGATTGATCCGCGCGGAGACAGCCTGCGCCGACGCAGCGCTCAACTGCCCGCGGCGCGCCTCGATCTGACGCACGGCGGCTTCCACACTGGCGGTCGCCGAGGTGTGCTGATCCACCGCCGCATCGTAATCCGGGCGAGTCATTGCTTTGGCGGCATAGAGCGCTTGTGCACGCTCAAAATCAAGATCCGCCTTTGCCTGGTCGGCCTTTGCTCGGTTGAGTTCCGCTTGCGAAACATCAAGCGTACCCTGCGCTGAGCGCTGCTGGCCGACCGCGGAGTTGAGCGAGGCTTCATAATCGGAGCCGCGCAGTCGGGCCAGTGTGGCGCGGGCAGGTATTTCGTCGCCTACCTGCACATCACGCATCCGACCATCGACGCCCTTCACTCGATACAGAGCGGCGATATAACCGGGTTCCTTGAAGGCCAGTTGAACCTCAGTGTCCGGACGAATCTCGCCGGAGTAAGTCCAACTGGGCTGGACCTGCTGCGTAGCCACGATCTCCGCCACAACGGGAACCGGCTCTGGCCCCGCCTTCTGCGTCTTTGCGCAGCCGGCGAGAACCGAAAACGCAGCAAAACTTAAAATTCCAATTGAGATACGCATCATTCTTCTCCTATCGCCTTTTTCAAATCGGCTCTTGCCTTCCAGAAAGCAGTGAGAGCCTGTTGCTGCTGGCTGTCCGCGGATGCCAGATCCGACTGTGCTTGATACAAATCTCTGCTTAATGCCGCTTCGCGCTTCACCTTCTCCTGCAACTCTTTGAGCTTCTGCCGGGCCGCACTTTCGCTTGCATCGCTGAGGGTCAGTTGCCGGCGGGTGTTCTCCAATTGCCGGCGCGCATTTCTCACCTCCAGAAGAACGGCGCGTTCCGTAGCGCCGACTCCAACCTTGGCCTGTTCTTCCTTGGCTCGCTTTTCCTCGTATTCATGGTGCCTGCGTCCCCAGTCCCACGGTTCCCACCGGAGCGACAGACCCACTGTCCCGACGTTGCTTGGAAAAACATTCTCGAAATTCGCTGTTGTGTAGTAACTGAATGCCAGACTCACGTCGGGGATATATTCCGCCTTCTTCGCCCGCGCGTCGTAATTGGCTTGCTGCACCTGAAGCTTCGCCTTCTTCAGATCCGGCCGGTTTTGGAGAGCGCGGGCTTCCATGGCTTCGGGTGTGGCGAGATCGGTATCTGCATCGCCGATCGCCGCAACCCGAAACTGCGTGTGTACGTCCCGGCCCATCAGATCGTTCAATCTTTCGCTCGCCGACGCGACCCTGTCGCTCGCATCGCTGATGGCATTCTGTAACTTCAAAAGCTGCGCATCGGCGTTCAGCAAATCCGATTCGAGAATCGTCTCTTTACCGCGGTTCACTAATGCCAGACGATGCGACTCCCGGTAGTAAGGGAGTGACGCCTGAAGGCTATCCAAAGCGCTCTGTGCCTCGACAACCGCGTAGTAAGCACGTCGAACCTGGTCGACCACCTCCAGACGCGTTTTCACCTGGTCCTGGCGCGTACCTTCCAACCCCAGCTCAAGAGCTTTCAATTGCAAATGGAGCTGGTACTGCGTCGAAAGCGGCTGGGCAACCGAGACATTCACTATGCCTACGGGTTTTCGCGGGATCTCGACCTTCTGATTCGTCGCCGGGATCGGCCCGGTCGCGCTGTATACCCCAAGCGCGCCTGCCGGGTAAGTAACCGATGGCTTCGTAACCAGTTGGGCGCCGAGCGCAGTGACCTGCGTATTCGCAAAACGTCTTGTCTTATTCGCAGCCAGATCGTCGGCGGCCCGGAGTGTATCGAGGCTGGCGGTCTTCAGACTGCTGTTGTTCGCAACAGCTTGTTCAACCGCCTGTTCGAGAGTCAATTCAGGGAGGTTTGACTGTTGTCCCGCCGCCTGTTCAACCGTGGGCGGGGGGGATAGAGGTGCGAGATTCTGGCCTCGCGCCAGCAGCGCCAGCGTCCCCAAGGTGAAGGCCAAGCAGGTTGTTCGAGTGCGTCGTTTCATGAGGCAATGGTGCCTCGAACGCGGAAGCGGGGGGAGTAATGCCTCGTAAGCCCTACGTAAGCCCTACGTAAGCTAACGGCACTGCTTGCGGCACCTGTCAGTGCGACAAGTTTAGCTTTTTCAGGAGTTTGGCAAACCTGCGGTCAGCGTGAAGAGGATGAAAAAATGGCTCGATCGCCAGCAGATTCACGAAGTTCGTTTTGTGGTCGATCGCTTCATCCAGGCACTGGAGCGCCAGATCGAAATCTCCCATCCCGACTGCAGCGAAACCTTCTGCCAGGGGAGTGACGTATTGCCGCCCCGCGAGTTGATGCAGTCTCTCGATACATTCTTCGGCTCGCGATAAGCTGCCTTCCTGGGCATGTGCTGCGGCAAGCAGACCGATATCCAATGGTGAGGCAGATGGTCGAGAGACACTGTATCACCGCGTCGTAGCGCTGCTGCTGGAAGTGCAAGAGTCCTTCATACAATCGCGCTTCAGGATAGTCTCGATCCAGTTCGAAAGACTGTCGGAGATGCTCTGCGGCTGATGAATAGTCTCCTTTTACGTAGTGAAGATAAGCCATCCGCGCGCAGTCGCTGGCCGAGAGCGGGTCCAGTTCAGTCGAGCGCCAAAGTCCAGACTCTGCCGCGCTGATGTCTCCCTGGCACAACAAAGCCATGGCACGAAACATGTGAGCCGGCGCGTGACTGGGTTGTAGTTTTAGCGCCCGGTCATACATCCTGTCGGCTTCATCCCAACGATGCTCAAACCAGGCACGAAGTGCGCCCAGCACCGTGCAGGTGTCACCGGATTCAGGATCGAGCGCATAACCGCGCTCCGCGTTTGCTTTTACTTCTGGATACACATCACGGCCCGAGACCATCCCGAACTGGGCAAGAAGGCCGCTCGCCGCAGCCATGCCGCTGTAAGCTAGAGCGTAGTCGGGATAAGTCTCTGTGAGCCTTCGTAGCTGCTCCAGGGCGGCGCGCAACGTTTCAGGCGACTGCTGGTGAATCAGAAATCGAGCTCGCAGGTACCTTGTATATGCGTCAAGATCAGGAGGGGAGGGCCGCACTGGCCCTTGTACTTCCGGCATGTGAAGCCTGAGTAAGTCCGCAACAGATTGAGCGATCTCCTCCTGGATCGCAAACACGTCCCGAAGCTCGCGACGGAACGTCTCCGACCAGATGTGATGACCCGATTCGGTCTGAATCGCCTGGGCTGTGATCCGCAGTTGTTCGCCGGCCTTCCTGACGCTCCCTTCGATGACAAGATCCGCCCCAAGACGCTGTCCTACTTCCCGGATATCGACGTTGGCACCCTTGAAGTGGAAGGATGATGTCCTCGCAATCACGTTCAACCCCGATACTCGCGTAAGCGAGTTCGTGATCTCTTCACTGATTCCGTCGCAAAAGTAGTCCTGCTCCGGCTCTGGACTCATGTTCACGAACGGCAACACCGCAATGCATATACGGCCGGGTAGGGGTGCGGCTCCAATCTCCTCGCGATGCTTTGCCGGCTGGGCGTCAAGCCATCGGAAGACCGGGACATAACTGCCCGGCCGCAATCCAATCAGAACCGGATCAACCGTACCCTGTCCTTCCTCGTAGTAGGCCTTCAACTTCGCTCTGAGGCGGCGAGCCTCGACCCGAACAATCGCGTCGATGTTTGGATCGTACTTCGACGTGCGGTCGAACACCTCCATCGCAATCGAGAACTCCTTGAGGCTATCGATATCTCCATCGATTGTCCGATTCACGATGTGCGCCAGAAACCGGCATAGCCGGACTGACGAAACGAAACCAGGGCTATTCACCACGCGCGCCAATTGGTCGCGAACCGCCGTCGCCGACACCGGGTCGGCAGCAGAGTTGGCAATAGATTTTCCCGATGGTGAGGACGGAGCTGGCACTTGCTTGTCTCCCCCCACCCATTATCCTTCAAAAGCTTTGCCTTGTTACGGCCACCTTACGGCGGCTTACGGCCTATTGGAGACCAGACGGCATAGCGTGGAAACAGGAAGAGTCAGAGAATCAATGCAATCTCGCAGACGAGCAGGAACAGTAATTTTCGTTTCCATCAGGAGCCCGGAAGCTCGCCGTTACACGGGACATCGAAGCCCACGGACTAGTAATTCATTGGGCGCGCAGCATCGATGCGGCAGTTGGCTTGCTCGGCTCATCGGGCAAGAGGACCGTTATAGTCACGGAACTGGCTCTGGCCGATGGGAATTGGAGAGATCTCGTCGCACGGGTCAGGTGCAATGGAATCCTTATCCCAATTGTGCTTCTGACTCGTGCCAGTACAGCGGAACTTTGGTGGGACGCGCTCGAATGCTGCGTAGATGAAATCCTGCCCGCACCGCTCCTGGCTTCTCGCTTGTGCCAATTCTTAGAAACGTGCTTATTCCGGTGATGTGGGCACTTGATTCCGGCGATGTGGGCAGGCGTCGGAGCGAAGCGACGCTGGTTGCTTTTTACAGTAGTCAGGCTGCCCACATGAGTCAAGAAAAGGGTAAATAAAATATCAAGTAGCATCATTTCGTTTCTTGCTCTTTGCGGGGCGCGACTTGGATTCCGCCGGATGTGGGCAGGCGTTACGTTGGATGCGGGCAGCGATTCCATTCGATGTGGGCAGGCATTCCGGTGAAGTGGGGCAGCCGAAGACTGCCCCACGGGTTGCGGCATCAGGACCTCCTTGCATGAGCCTGTAGCCACTGCTGTTCCATGCGTGTAACCTTCGTGCGAAGCGGTTCCCAGTAGCTTTCCGGTATTGCCGGCTCGCGCACTTCCTCGATGATGTCAGCGAAGTATTCGAGGCTGGTGATCGGCGCTCGGACCCCGGCGTTGATCATGGCGACATACTTGCGGGCACATCCCAGGAGGATGGCTCGTGTGATCTGCTCCAGTGAAACGCCTCGTCGATGAAGGCCCGTTGCGATCTTCTCGTCGGCAGGCGAGAAGCTGGCATGGACGCAGGCCGGGGCCAGGAACAGGCTGCGGACTTTCTGGACGAACTCCGCCTCCGGCTCAGGTGCGCATCCGGGTGTGTGTTGCTTTTGGTACGGCCAGAAGCGGTCGAGGATTTCGAGCACAAGCTGTGAGCCGCCGTTTCTGATCACGCGGCAGACGGCAAACGCCTCCAGTTCATCAAGGTTGATGGCGACCGCCGTTGGCGCTCTTGTCATCGCTCGCGCCAGCTCATCAACCGTTACACTGAGGCGCCCAGTATGGCGATTGGCCCTCAAGCAGACATGGACATAGAGCCTGAAGGCGCCATCGGAGAGGATGGTGATGGCCTGCGCAAACTCCCGGCCGGCGGCGAACCATCCGGTGGGCTGTTTGAGGATCAACCGAGGGGCACTCATGAGCGGGCTCCGATCGGCTCTGCTGCCGCTTCCTTCTTCTTCTTGCGCATCGACTCGCCATTCATTTCGATGCGATAGGCGTTGTGGACCAGCCGGTCGAGGATGCTGTCGGCGATGGTCGGATCGCCGATCTGCGCATGCCAACTGGGAACCGGCAACTGGCTGGTCAGCACCGTGGAACGGCGGCCATAGCGGTCATCGCAGATTTCCAGGAAGTTGCGCCGCTCGCCGTCGTTCAACGGCGCCATTGCGAAGTCATCCACCAACAACACATCAGTGCGGGCGATGCTCTCCAGCAACCGGCCCAGGCTGCCATCGGCCCGTGCCTCAGCCAGGTCGCGGAACAGCTTTGCCGCGGACCGGTACAGCACGCTGTATCCATCGCGGCAGGCCTTCTGCGCCAGAGCCTGCGCCAGCCACGTCTTGCCGATGCCGGTCGGCCCGATAAACAACACGCTGAGGTGTTGCGCAACCCATTGCGAGTTGGTCAGGCCGCGCACTGTGGCCGGGTCCAGCTGCCGTGGATAACGGTAATTGATGTCTTCGACGCATGGCTCGGCAGAGAGCTTCGACTTCTTCAAGCGCCGCGTCAGCGCCTGGTTCTCGCGCCATGTCCAGTGGCTATCCACCAACATGCCGAAGCGTTCTTCGAAGCTAAGGCCGCGAGCCTCGGGCTCTTCCAGTTGCTTTTGATAAGCCGCCGCCATGCCCGTCAGCCGTAAGGCAGCGAGCTTGTCCAGAGTGGATTGATTCAGCATTGGCCCACCTCCCGACGAATCTCTTCGCCAGCGTAGTAATCGGGGCCGCGCAGATTCTCATGCTCCACCGGAAATGGGATCGGCACCAACTCAGGCAGTGGCTGGCGGTCCAGTCCGTTCTTCAACATCGACTTCACACTTTGAAAGCGGTAGAGCTTCAGCCGCACGGCCCGCGTGCAGGCTGCTTCCAGCCGTTCCGCACCATACTTGCGCTCCAGCCGGATCACTCCCAGAGCCGAGCGGTACCCCATCTCCGGATGCGGCTTGCTACTCAGGATGCCCTCCACCAACCGCGCCGTGAAGGGACCAACCTTGCCCGCCCACTCGATAATCCGCGTCGGCGTCCACTCCAGATATTGCTGGTGCGATTTCGGACGATGCGCCGCATTCGTGCTGGCTATATGCGGCTTGCTGCTGCGCGTGTGACTGGCAACGCGCTTGCCTTGATAGAAGATCTCTACCGTTCCGCTCGTGCTGCGGGCATCCACCTCCTTGCCCACCAGTTGATATGGCGTGCTGTAGTAATGCCCGCCCAGCTCGATGTGATAATCCAGATTCACACGCGCCTTCTTCCACTCCGCATAGACGAACGGTTCGAGCGGCAACGGCTGCAACGCCGGACGATCGATCGTCTGATACAACTCGGCACGCGAACCCGCCAGCTTGCGAAATGGCCGCTCGTTCAGCTTGTAAACCAGCTCCAGGATGGCCTCATTCAACTCCGCCAGACTGAAGAACTGACGCTTGCGCAACGCCGCCAGCACCCAGCGCTGAACGATTTGAACTCCGACCTCCGCCTTGGATTTGTCTCTGGGGCGATAGGGTCGCGCCGGAAGAATCCCCACGCCATAATGAACCGCCAGATCCCCATACGTGCGATTCAACTCCGGCTCGTAATAGCAGGGCGTCTTCACGCCCGACTTCAGGTTGTCGGGAACGACCAGCCGGCTTGTGCCCGCGAGGAACTCGAAGGCCCGCACATGCGAGTGGATCCAGTCCCACAGGTTCTGCGTCCAAGTGGCTTCGGCGTAGGTGTAGTTGCTGGCCCCCAACACCGCTACGAACACCTGCGCCTGGCGAACCTCGCCGCTCTTGGGGTCCGTCACCGGAACCGTCTGTCCGGCGTAATCCACGAACGTCTTTTCCCCGGCGCGGTGCTCGTGCCGCAGCACAACGTCCAGTTGCCGCTGCCACTCGCGGTAAAGCTCGCAGTACCAGCTGTAGGCGTAGCCCAGCGGATTCGCCTGCTTGTACTCTTCCCACAGAAGTTGAAGAGTGACATTCTTGCGGCTCTTCAGTTCCTTGTGAATCGCCGCACAGTCGGGCAGGCAGCGTTGCTCGGACGACATGACCGGCAGCGGTGGATACAAGCGCCGCTCCAGCGCCGCGTCATCCAACTCGGCCGGCAACGGCCAACTCAGTCCCGCCGCCTTCAGCCGCTCAAGGCACCGCTGGACGGTGCTTCTGCTTACCTTGCAGATCGAGCCGATCTGCCCTGGAACGAGGTGTGATTCAAAATGGAGACGTAGAATTTCGCGCGTTTTTCTCATTGGTAACCGACTTTCGGGCAACATGTTCTCCTTTGACTTTAGGAAAACATCTGCCTGGGATTACCAAAGCCGCCTGCTCCGGGCCCAATTCACCGTCACCGTTACGTTCCATGTGGGCACCGATTACGCTGCTTGTGGGCAGCCGTTCCATCCGATGTGGGCACCGATTACGCCATGTGGGCAGCGATTACGGTAAAACCAAAAATGCTGCCCACATCACAACGGAATAGCTGCCCACATCAAACAGAATCAGGTGCCCACATCGAATGGAATCTCTTGCCCACATCGACCGGAATACGCAGAAACGCAAGGCGCACCATGAAAAAAAGGGGCCGCGACTGCGAATCGAACATTCAATTCCGGAGATTTCGTTCGTTGGCAAAACAGAAGAACAACTTACGAAGCGGGTGTCTCATACGAGATTGGCATCGCACATTACCGCGAGGCCAGATCCTGAACGACAATACCGGGCTCCTGAAGTTATTGTTTCACAGGGAAACACGCCAACTGCTGGGTGTTCAAATCGTTGGGCGAAGGGGCGACCGAACTCATTCACATCGGACAGGCCGTTATAGGTTTCGATGGCTCGATCGACTCCTTTGTAAACACGGTCTTTAACTACCCAACATTGGCAGAGTGCTACAAGGTCGCCGCGCCGAACGGCCTTAACCGGCTCAATTATTCCGGCGAGCCCTCATTCGGCCCATAGCACCCATTTTTGCGGTCCCAAAAAACTTACCGGAAAGTGTCAAAAAAACGCGACCCATTCCAGCTTAGGTAGTAAATGCACGTCATCCGTGCAATCGTTTCTGGCGCTACCTCAAGTCAACATTCTCGCCCGCTTCGCTGGGGCGAGTTTTTTATTTTTCGGCGGTGTTCCGGTCAGGAGCGGGAGCGCGGAGGTTGATCGAAGACAGAAGAGCCAGACAAGGTTTCGCCACTCGGGAACAATACGGGAACAACCTAGGGAGGAAACCATCCCAAATGATCCCAAACGATCCTAAATCGGAGCTGCTCTAACGTCTTTCGTATCAATCGCATCCGCTGATTCTAAGCCACTTAGGTCCATTGGTAGGGGGCCCTGAAAAGGCCGGCGGCGGCGGTTCGATCCCGTCTCTGGCCACCATTTAGAATCAATGACTTACAAGGACCTAAACAGAAGCCTCCCATTCGGGAGGTTTTTATTTGTTCTGGCTAAATATCATATTTTCAATAACATGGCACTTTCCGATGATGGTCGCGTATTGGTCGTACTTGGCTCTCCAGAATTTCACGCTATCTTCTAAGACCCTTGGAATGTTTTAGATGTGAAGGCAGAAGAATCAGCGACACCAGCCTTTCTCAAATCAGAATGTCGCTTGGGACGTGACTAGTTCGATCAGGAATATGGAGTTACCGAAAAATGGTATGAGCGGGTACTGGTGGCACCGCAAGCCAGTGTGTCATTACGATCGCGAGTAGGGCATGGTCCATATTGGACTCTGACCGTCACAGTGCGGCCATATAAGCATGATTTCTATGAGCAGTGCACTGAGGTCAACAATTGGATGGGAGGTCATCTGTCCGGAAAGCCCACTATACGGCCAAGTGGTATCCCTACCGTCAATGAGTACGTTGGCGGAGATAACCGGCCAACCTTGCGAGACTCGCTGGTGAGCGGAGACCCTGATCTGGCGCGGGGTTGAGAGGTGTTCTATTATTCTTCAGCTGGGTTTCTTACCGTTTGGCGAGGTCAGCGCAACTCGCAATAACGGACTCACCAGTAGCGGCGGCAGACTGGAACTCATTTGGACAGAGCTTCGGACTTCCAGGAGCCAGCCTGGGCCCAAAAGCCACACCTGTAGCGGAGATCGCAACTCGAGTAACCGAGAGCTTTGGAAGGACCGATGGTTATCTCAGCCAACCTAGAGCAACATCGCCTGCGACGAGCGCAATATTTTACACACCATTAGAACGGGAAGCGATTGGCCGGTTATGGCGATTATGTAACAACTAACATGTAACAACTAACATCCTAGATTTGCGTCAACCTATGAGCACTTCCCGCTCGGCAACTACCGCCTCCACCAACTCCGTTAGCCTTTTGGCTGAGTCGCAGGACGCGAACTCCTGGGCAAGCTCCTGCGCACAAGCGCGGTATTCCGGCTTCGCAAGGATCTGGTCGACCGCATCGCGTACCTGCTCAGGCGTCGGCGTGTCTGTGGCGAGATAGATGCCTGTTCCGGTCCATGTGACGCGAGCGCCAACCTCCGGCTTGTCCTCGCCCATACCCGCTACAACCATGGGCACGCCAAAGCTGAGCGTTTGCGTCACCGTTCCGTAGCTACCGAAGGCGACCAACACGTCCACCTCGGGCAGGATCTCGCCGAAATTGAGGTACTGTGAAGCGATAGCGTTCGGAGTGAGCGTGCAGGGTATGTTCTCAATGGGTTTTCCACCGGTCGTGGCGAGGATCAGGAAGTCTTCGCGGTCGCCGAGACCGAGGATCGTCGGAGCCAGTAGTTTGCCCAGATCGTTGTTGGCGATCGTTCCCTGGCTGACGAGAATAATTTTCCGTCCCGCTTTCTTTGCTTCCTTAATTTGTGCAGGCACATCGCCGGCGCCGCTCGGCAGCAATGCTCCGATAAAGTGCACTTTTTCTTCCGATTCGCGAAGCGGGAACTCGAAGAGAGGAGTGCAGGGTTGAAGGATTAAATCTGCGAGCATCGCCTCAGACGCAAAGAGTGAGGCTGGTAACGACGGCAGGCCGATGTCGGCCAGCAACTTGTCAGCCGCACGTCGCATTGGAAGCTCTTTCATCTCGTTCATGTTGCGCGCGATCTCGGCATATTCTTTCCGCTTTTCCGGAGCTTCGCTCGGCAGCAGTCCCGAACCCCACGGTGCGCCATCTGCGCGCTCAAGGGGCAGTGCGGTGATCCCCAGATAAACGCTCAGCGGCCGCTCGGAGCGTGGGCCGAGAAGCATTGGAATTACGCCGGCGAAGCTGGTTTCGTGTATCACAACGTCAGGACAGAATTCTTTGAGAATCGCCTGCAGCCCTCGAAACTGGGAGATCATGGGATCGATGAAGACGCCCGTGTAGGCTTTCACTAGCTCCTCAGGGCCGGGTGTCACCTTATGCTTTTCGAGAAAAGATGCGATGAAGTCACGCACACCCTGATCGGCGTCTTCGGGCAGAGGAAAGAACCGTACCTCGGCTCTTTCGATCTTGTCGCGAAAGACTACGCTGGTATAGATGGCTGTTTCGTGACCTGCTTCCTTGAGGATCCGGGCTGCGACGAGTATCGGATTAAAGTGTCCGGTGGCTGGAATGGATGCAAGTAATATTTTCATATAGCTCCGTCGGGGCAATCCCTCGCGAAGGTTCGATCATCGCTAGTGGAAAGTCTTGAAGGTAGAAACACTTTGTGCGACAGAATATTCCCGACAGTAGGCTTGGAGTGCTCGGTGAAATTTGTGCCCGTGACGTAGAAAGCTGGATACAAGGAGCCGGAGATGCCAAGGAAGCGCGATGGACAGAGCAGTTGGTAAATCTGCTTTGTCAGATAGCGGTGGCAGTGCCGAAAGGATATGACGGCTTACAGGTAGACCAGACGACGCGGCTGAAGGAGCTCCTACCCAGCGTTTGGCAAACGATGGCACGGGCAACTTTTCACGGTCTAGCAGGAACACCGTCGACTAATAAGCTCGCGGAGATTCTGGATGGAGCTGAATACCTCCGGTCTTGAGCTTCATCGCTCTGTCGAGGCGCGATTAGACTCTGGGCATCGACGAGGTACTGCGGCTGATGACGCATCGCGGCGTGGGGCCTATCACAGCACTGGCCTTTGTGTTGGTGCTTGGATCTCCGGATCGCTTCGGTTGCGGCCATCAGATAGGTAGCTATCTGGGCCTCATTCCCTGTGAGGACTCCAGCGCCGATCGTCAACGACTGGGGCACATCACCAAACAAGGAAGCTCTCTGTTGCGCTTTCTACTGGTGGAGGCAGCCCAGGCTGCTGTCCGCTGGGACCCCGACTGGCGACCCCGCTTCGTTCATCTGGCCATGCATCGCGACCGTCGCATCGCTAAGGTTGCGATGGCACGCAAACTGGCCGTCAGCCTCTACTGGATGTGGCGTAAGGGATGCGATTACCCACAGACTTTGCAGTTCGGTTCGCACGCGGGAGAGCCTGTATACGTCCATGGTGTGAAGTAAATCACCGCCCACTTGATTGGGCATCCCGCTCCCTATCCAGGGAGTTCGAAGTAGTAATCATGGTCGAACGTGCGATCGGAGAGATGGTTGGGTCGGACCGAGTTCCGCCCGAAAGATTACATGCGAGCCTTAGTCGGCGATGATGAGTTTGTTCAACCAAAGCCTAACGAAACAGCTCCTCGGAGTGAGTGTCGTCTTACGTTCAAAAATGCATTGACACAGCCGAGATTGTTAGAGATGGAGAGATGATTCTCTGCCGGAGGAACACCGAGGAATGGGTGCGTTGGCACAGTGACTGGATAAGAATGGGAATAGATTTCCGGTTCATGTGTTTTAGCTCCAGACAGGCAAGATGGGCGTTTTAACAACGAAGTAATTGTCCCTCACGTTGTTTCGTAGGGCTGCCATGCAAGTGCGGAGGCGAAGTCGCGGGCCTGCATGAAGTTATGTTTCTGAGGCTTCGTTCACTAACCTGAATGGGGGGATCAAACCAGGATGAACGATACGGTGCTGGTGACGGGTGGCGCAGGATTTATCGGCTCCAACTTCGTCTTGAATTGGATTGCAAAGACGAAGGCCAACGTCGTGAATCTGGACCTGCTGACTTACGCCGGTAACCGCAAGAATCTCCTAACGATTGAAAACGATCCACGGCATGTTTTCATCAAGGGCGATATCTGCGACGGAGTTCTTGTGGCTTCGCTTCTCGAGGGCCATCGGCCGCGCGCGATTCTCCACTTCGCAGCCGAGAGCCACGTGGACCGCTCGATTGCGGGACCGGATGCCTTCGTTGAGACCAATATCGTCGGGACTTTTTCGCTGCTCGAACAGGTGAAGAGTTATTGGGATGCCTTGCCCCCTGGGGATAAAGCAGCGTTCCGCTTCCTTCACGTCTCAACCGATGAAGTGTACGGAACGCTGGGGCCGGATGACCCGGCGTTTACAGAGGACACCGCTTACACGCCTAACAGCCCTTACGCCGCTTCGAAAGCTTCTTCCGATCATCTGGTTCGCGCCTACTTTCATACTTACGGCCTTCCCGTTCTCACCACCAACTGCTCGAATAACTATGGTCCCTTCCAGTTTCCGGAAAAGCTGATCCCGCTTGTGATCCTGAATGCTCTCGAGGGTAAGCCGCTGCCCGTCTATGGCGACGGGTTGAATGTCCGGGACTGGCTCTTTGTTGAGGATCACTGTGCGGCAATCCGGCTGGTTCTTGAACGCGGCCGGATCGGTGAGACATATAACATCGGAGGCTCCAGCGAACGAAGGAATATCGACGTTGTTACTGCCATCTGCGACATTCTGGATGAATTACGCACCAACCCGGTGTTGGGAAGCCACAGGGAGTTGATCCGTTACGTGAAAGACAGGCCGGGCCACGATCGCCGTTATGCAATCAACGCAGAGAAGATAGCACGCGAACTCGGCTGGCGTCCGGAGAAGCAATTTGAGAGCGGCATTCGGCAGACGGTTAAATGGTTCCTGGAGAATCTGGCCTGGGTGGATGATGTGAGGTCCGGCGCCTACCAGCAATGGATCGATTTGAACTATTCGGAACGACTGGGGTCAGAACGGCTCAGGTCAGAACGGCTGGGGGCGGATTGGATGGTGCGATGAAAGGGATCATTCTTGCGGGCGGATCGGGAACGCGGCTCTATCCCGTAACTCATGTAGTTTCGAAGCAGTTATTGCCGGTGTATGACAAGCCGATGATCTACTACCCGCTGAGCACGCTGATGCTGGCGGGAATCCGGGACATCCTGATCATCTCAACACCGCAGGATACGCAGCGATTTACCGAGCTGCTTGGAGATGGCCGCCGCTGGGGTATCGAATTGACCTATGCTGTGCAGCCAAGCCCTGATGGCCTGGCGCAGGCCTTCATTATAGGGAAGGACTTTATCGGCAATGAACCAAGCGCGCTTGTTCTAGGCGACAACATCTTCTATGGTCAGTCGCTTTCCGGCCAGTTGAAACGGGCGGCGGCGAAGATCAAGGGAGCGACGGTCTTCGCCTACCAGGTGGAGGATCCGGAACGATACGGCGTGGTTGAGTTCGATCGAGCGGGACGCGCGATCAGCCTGGAAGAGAAGCCCGCGGCGCCGAAATCACGCTACGCGGTCACCGGACTCTACTTCTACGACAACGATGCGGTTGCGATCGCCTCCTCGCTGAAGCCCTCTCCGCGGGGCGAGTTGGAAATTACGGACGTGAACAAGGTCTATCTGAGCCAAGGCAAGCTCAGAGGTTGAACTCATAGGGCGGGGAATGGCGTGGCTGGATACAGGCACACATGAGTCCCTGTTCGATGCCGGCATGTTTATCCATACCATTGAGCGGCGGCAGGGGCTGAAGATCGCCTGCCCCGAAGAGATTGCGTATCGCTATGGATATATCTCGGATGAGGACCTAGAAGCGCTGGCAGAGCCCATACGAAAGAGCGGCTATGGCCAATATTTGATTTCATTGCTGAATAAACAGCGATTCAGCAGCGATGCGATCGAGGTCTATGAAAATCACAGAAACCACCCTCCCGGGCGTGCTGGTATTTACCCCGAAGATATACAGCGATTCGCGCGGGGTATTTCTTGAAACGTACAACGAGCGAATAATGCAGCAAGCAGGGCTTCCCACAACATGGCGGCAGGATAATCTCTCCGTCTCGGTGAAGAATGTGATTCGAGGGATTCACTATCAGGTTCTTCAACCGCAGGGTAAGTTCGTGCGGGTTGCCTATGGAGCGGTTCTCGATGTGGCCGTGGATCTAAGGCGAAGTTCTCCGACATTTGGTGTTCATACGGCAGTCGAGCTTTCCGAAGAGAATGGAGCGATGCTCTGGATTCCTCCCGGTTTTGGGCATGGATTCGCCGTTCTGTCCGAAAGGGCGGGATTTTCGTACAAAGTTACGGACTATTACTCGCCTGCCGGAGAAAGAACGGTTCTTTGGAATGATCCCGAGCTCGGGATATCGTGGCCGATTTCGGCTGAGGATGCCATCGTTTCCGAGAAGGACCAGCAGGGAAAACGGCTGAAGGATGCGGAGTTTTTTCCATGACGCCCAGTCGGCGCATCCGGATCCTGGGAGTGCGGGACCAGCTTGGCATCGAATTGGAGTGCGCGTTTCTGAATGCCTGCGACGTGTCGGCTCGGGGGCGCGACAGGTGGGATCTGAGCAGGCCGGAGACGATTCACGCCGCCGTGGCCGAGGTTCATCCGAATATTGTTCTCAATGCCGCGGCGTATACCGCCGTCGATCGGGCTGAATCCGGGCCCCGAGCTAACCATGAGAGTAAATGGCGAAGCGCCGGGTGTTCTTGGGGAAGAGGCGCGGAAATTGAATGCGCTCCTGGTGTATTACTCCATCCATTACGTCTTTGACGGCGCGAAGAAGGACCCATCGCTGGAAGAGGATTCGCCGAACCCGTTGAATGTCTATGGAGCGAGCAAGCTTGCGGGCGAAGGGAACATTGAGCGGGCCGGGGCGCTGCACCTGATTTTTCGCACCCGCTGGGTGCACAGCCATGCGTAGATGCCTCTGGGCGGTTGGCATATTGGCGCGATTCTTCCTGCCGACACAGGTGAAAGCTGATCCTGCAATATCCCAAATGCTCTATCATTGTCCTGATATCGCTCTTCGACCTTCGCACGATATGCGACAGACGCCATAGTAGGCTCAAGTAGAATCCTCCGCTTCAAAAATCTTCCGCGATTCCGGCATTACCCAGGTCTTCAAATCCACGTTTGAGGTATTCACCAGGGCTGGCCCCGACAACTCGCTTGAACGCTTTACTGAACGCAGCGTCGGACTCGTAACCGACCGACCGAGCAACGTCTATGAGCTTTTTGTCACGCTGTTGTAGTAATTGCATCGCCTTCTGCATCCGCCACTCAGTTACATATTCCAGTGGCGTTTGTCCGAGTAGCTCCTTAAAACGCGCTGCGAATGCGGAGCGAGACATGCCCGCCGCTTTGGCCAGGGATTCGACCGTCCAGGGTGTATTCACACTGTCGTGAATGGCACTCAGGGCAGTGCCCATTTGAGGATCGAAAATCGCACGAAGCCATCCTTTGTTTCGCAATTCCACTCCCGACGCGAGATGCGCCCGGAGTGCTTGGATAAACAGAACCTCGGCTAGCCGATTCGCGACTATTTCAAATCCCGGCGCCTTTTCTGCCATTTCTGACGCCAGCGCCTGCATTGTGTTGTGAAGAGCAAGCGTGTGGGCCTGATCGGCCTTAATCAGAATGAAGCTCGGCAATAACTGAGTGATCGGCTTCAGACTGGCGCGATCGAAACTCAAGGACCCACAGACGATTGTCGTCGGCGCGCGCCACCACCTCCATAATGAATGACATTGCTGTTGTCCCTGGGCGCAATCTCGCGGAAACTCCTCCTCGGACGTGTTCGCGGGCTGTCGCGCAAGACAAACGAAGTCCCCCGGGCCAGCAAAATGCAATCACCACCGGTGAGGGGAATCGGCTCCGGAGTCCCTTCCACACTCAGCCAGCAGTTGCCGCGCGAAAGCATGGCGAAGTGCGCCAAATCTGTAGGTGAAATCTTTCTGCCGGAAGGCGTGACTTTTTCTTCGGTCTGCCTCTTCTGTATCAAGCCCCACGGAGCTGTGGCTTCGAGCCTGTGCTGACCGAAAGCGGTTACGTGCATCGTTCTGAAGATGTCTGTTATCGGGTCCAACGTAGCCTCCCCATTTGGACGAATAGACAAAAGATTAGGACTCCCGAGCAGTTCTCGTCCACCGCCAAAGAAATCTACTCTTCTGTACTGAATGCTACACATCTACCGAAGGGAGCAGTTATGGGAAAGCTTGAGGGTAAGGTTGCAGTCATCACGGGTGGATCGAGCGGCATGGCGCTGGCGAGCGCCAGGCGGTTCGTTGAAGAAGGCGCCTACGTTTTCATCACCGGCCGGAGGCAGGAGGCGCTCGATGAGGCCGTCAGGCTGATTGGCCGGAACGTGACCGGCGTGCGCGGCAACGCGGCCAATCTCGACGACCTCGACCGCCTGTTCGATACGGTCAGGCGGGAAAAGGGCAAGATCGACGTCCTGTTCGCGAGCGCTGGCACGGGCGAAGCCGTCAAACTGGGCGAGATTACCGAGCAGCACTTCGATGCGGCCTTCGGCCTGAATGCGCGCGGCACGCTGTTTGCGGTTCAGAAAGCGTTGCCGCTGTTCAACGATGGCGGATCGATCTTCATGACCGGGTCAGTTGCTTCGGTGAAAGGTTTTCCTGGTTACGGCGTGTATTCGGCGAGCAAGGCGGCGTTGCGCTCATTCGCACGCACTTGGCTCAACGAACTGAAGGGCAGGAATATCCGGGTGAACGTGCTGAGCCCGGGGCCGATCGCCACACCGATGCAGGACCAGGTTCTCGACGAGGAGGCGAAGCGGATGTTCGAATCCCTAATCCCGCGGGGAAAGATGGGTCGTCCTGAGGAAATTGCGACGGTCGCGCTGTTTCTTGCTTCAGACGATTCGAGCTTCGTGAATGGGGTGGAGTTGTCTGTCGACGGCGGCTTCTCGGCCATCTGAAATCGGCGGATCTCGGTGAGTGCGTTATCGCCATAACCGGCCAATCGCTTCCCGTTCTAATGGTGTGTAAAATATTGCGCTCGTCGCAGGCGATGTTGCTCTAGGTTGGCTGAGATAACCATCGGTCCTTCCAAAGCTCTCGGTTACTCGAGTTGCGATCTCCGCTACAGGTGTGGCTTTTGGGCCCAGGCTGGCTCCTGGAAGTCCGAAGCTCTGTCCAAATGAGTTCCAGTCTGCCGCCGCTACTGGTGAGTCCGTTATTGCGAGTTGCGCTGACCTCGCCAAACGGTAAGAAACCCAGCTGAAGAATAATAGAACACCTCTCAACCCCGCGCCAGATCAGGGTCTCCGCTCACCAGCGAGTCTCGCAAGGTTGGCCGGTTATCTCCGCCAATGCACGCATTATGAGAGTGCGCTCTGCTTCCGAAGGAAGTTATCGGCGCCGGTGCATCCTTGCGGGGGCTTTGCCCCCACACCCCCAGGATTTAGCGCTTTGATACCTCTCCCGATAGGGGGTTTCTGCCAGCTGCAGAGAGTAGAACGGGGATGCCGCAGCATCCCCGTTTGGATCGGTCGAGGCCACTGAGTCGGCGCTCGGGTTGCTTCCCAGCATGGCCCTATCCTCCGCTCAGTCCATCACTAATTGTACTGCGGTGGGAGAGAGAGGAGTTTGCGGTGAGCTCTGAAAGTATCACACTTGATCTTGGGGGAAGTGGTCCCTCAGAAGAATCACCTTCCCCCCAAGGAGGTACTCAACATGCTGAGTAGCAGAGTTTCGTAAAGCGGCCTCATTCGCTGTTCAGTCGAGATCCTTGGCATTACCCAACGATGGGCCGGTCAGAATTCAGGAAGGACGACTTGTTCCATACGACCTGACGAACTTCCCAGACGGAATCCCCCGTCACCCCCGTATCGATAACACGCGAGGTCCAGGTTTGTCCTCGAATGCTTCTTGCAGAATCCTGCTCAGTCTGTCCTGCCGGGTCTTGATCCATTTCGCGTAATGGATGCGGAGCGTCGCTTCAGTATCGCCGACCAGCTCCGCCACATCGGGAACGGGTACGCCTTTCTCCAGGAGAATGCGAACGAAGGTGTGACGGAAGCGGTGGGGGGTAGCTTTTTCTTCCCATGGCGCGGACAGCGAGAACACCTTATTCAGTCTTTTGTTTCGCCAGATATCGCAGAGCTGCTTCATTGTTCTGTGTCACGCCGCAGCGAAAGACTAGAGACCCGTTGGCAGGTACCCGCCCCTGCAGGCGGTCAACCAGCCAGGTGGGAATCCAGGTGTAGAGGGGCTTGCGGGTCTTATGCATCCGAAGAAAGACGTTGTTCCCCCTCCAGGCGCTTCTCGATATCGAACGTCGCGACATCGGAAATGCGGAGACCGGTATAAATCGAAAGGTAAATGAAATCCTTGGCGTCTTCCCCGCCCCATGTCCGGTATCCCGGTCCGACTTTTGTGGGCGGTCCAATCTTGTCGCAGGCGGCAAAGATCCGGTTCAATTCCTCGTCCGTAAAGGGCGCTTTCGGAATATTGACGGACGATCCCTCGGGGGCTTTCAGATCTTCGCAGATATCCTCGGCAATCCATTTGCGCTTGATACAGAATTTGACGAATCCCTTGAGCCGGTCGAGTTTCTTTGCTTTTCCCCGGATGCCGTCCTTCCATGAGGCGTAGAAGCGGTCCATATCGCTTACCGTGAGCTGGTCGATGGAGTGATACCCCCAGTGCTCGCAATAGGCCGAGAGCTGGTTGATGAAGGTCTGGTACTTGGCAAAGGTCGTCGGCTGGATGTTGCGGCTTTTGCATTTCGCCAGAAAGGCATCCGTGGCATTGTCGATATTGCCCGACAGAAGGGTAGCAAAATCTGTAAATTATTGATATTTATACAGATCTAGCCTGGGGCGGCTAGTGGGGGTCGAATTTGGGGATCCACAGAATAACAAGCATTTAGCGTCATGGGCGGCACTCAGAGCGCACAGGGGAACCCCAATTCCAGCTTAAGTGACACAGAACTGACACAAGCCATTGGACTGTGCAACTGCGGGAAATACATGAGGCCCAAAAGTCGTAGCCGGTTTTTCATCCGCAGCGGAGATTCAGGCCGCGTGGCCCTTCTCTAGGATTCCCCAGACGGCATCCACTCCCCAACAAAGAGCGCCGACAGCCTGGAGAATAAACCCAACGAAAATCATATAGAGCCCAATGAGCGATACGGCGCGCCTTTCTTTGTTTACACGGCCTATTTTCGTGGCGGCCTCGGTGCGACGTATTGCTTCGTCTGTACGTCCAACGATAAACAAGCCTGTCACCTGAATAATGAACAAAAGGAAGTTAAACAGCTTAAAGGGATGGTACCAGCGGGTAAGAAGGTAGGTCCCACACACGCTTAGTACCACGCCCAAAAACGTCGTGATTGGCCCAAGAATTTGGATCCAATCTCTAGTCAGGCTTGGTAGTCCTCTTCCAGGAGAATTCCCACTATATCCAGGTGTGTCTCATCAAACGAGTACTCAATGAGAAATCTGCCACATTTGTAAACCCAAGTCGGAGGATACTCAAGGTATGGAGCGAAAGGAACGCGATAACTCTCAGGATGATCCTTAAGATAATCCAGGCAGGCGAGAACCTGATCTACCTCGCCCTCATCGGGGTCGAGGTCCAAAAAATCATTAAAGGTAGGCACGGGAAGTCGGACATCGCGCGTCGCCATATTGTGCTAATCGTACTGTTTTTTTGCTTTCGCCCTTTGTTCTTTCACTTCGCGCAACGCTTGAAATGCGTTCACGGAATTACCGGCCCGCAATGCGACAAACGAGCGGGCAGCCTGCGCAATTGCTTTGGGGTTCTTGGCGATCTTGGCAGCGACACGCTCTAACGATGTTGATGTTGATGTAGAAACAGCCATCGCGATTCTCTCTTCCTATTCTAGACCGACTGGAGAACTGCCGCTTGGGGATCCAACGGGAGAAGTATCGTGTCAGTCTCGCTTTTGCTCATCCTTGCTGTCAAGGATTAAGATGAACTTAGGGTTACGGTTGTTGTCCGTGCAATTGTCTGGCCATATTTTCAGCCTAAAATCGGGCGCCCTCAGCGTTCTGCATGGTTTACGGGTCCGCGCCTAAATTTGGGGCACACCTCGTGCACCAGATTCGTTGCAGTGGTATGCAAACAACGCGACATCCCAGATTATTGGGGGGGTCCCAAAGACGTCAGACTCGATGCCAGCAGTACTACTTGTACAAACCCGCTCATCTAGCTATAGACGCGACAAGCCGAGGAAAAGATACCCTTTTTCTCCATGGGCTTTCCGCGTCTAGGTTGAAAATGTATAGCCCCCTTCGGCTTACTTCGCGGGGTTCCGCCTAAGCGGTTCGCGGGTTTCGAGCCTTGTTTTTCCTGTGACACTATTACCCATTCCGCCCATGAGGCCTCCTTAGTGACCACTTGCCTCGAGAACCTTCTTTACCCCCATGTGAGTGATCGGAAAGCCGTCACTCGCGAGCGCTGCGGCGATCGCACGCAACGACCTTCCAGCCTTTCGAAAATGATGCATGCGCTTAATCGCTGCTTGCTGATTCGCATCCTGGACAAGATCGCCGTTCACACCAAGGGCCCAGCCGAAAGGAACGCTGCCGCCCAAATATCGGTTTCGGCTGCGCTGGTCCTTCTTCACATCGCGGATGCGCTCGCGAATTCTGTCGCGTTCAGCCTCTGCAACAGCGCTAAGGATCGTGAATACTAGCTTCGAAATTCCGTTCCCGGTGACATCTCCACCGAGGTCGATCATGTGCAGCGAGACGCCGGCCTTCTGAAGCTTAGCGAGAACATCGAGGGCATTGAGTGCGGAGCGAAACATACGATCCAGTTTCGGCGTGAGCACAATGTCACCTGTCTGCAGGATCTCAAGCAGCTTCGCACCCTCGGGCCGCTCACTCAGCGGTTTGGAGCCAGAGACGCCGCGCTCTACGAACATGCGGTCAATCTCGAAGCCCTGCATCATGGCATAGCCCTGAAGCGCCCGCTGCTGGGCTCCCAAGCTCTCGCCTTCTTCTGCCTGTCGATCCGTGCTCACCCGAACATATCCGTAAACCATATCGATTCCCCCCTCTTCTGTAAACGCGTAAACGTGCGCCATCTCTGGAGGAACTGTATAGCAAACCAGAGCAAATGTAAACATGCAGTAGCAAGTTTACAAAAGCCTTGGTTTTCGATCTGTGGATGACTTTCGCTATTTATTCGCCTATGCTGTTCTTCATGTTCCATGGGCCAGATAGCGAACAGCGCGTCGTGATTCGCTGCAAGGGATGCGGGGAGAATATCCCGGCTCCAGTCGGGGGTGTGCCGGCGCAGCCGATCGCTGCGCGATGCCCGCTCTGCCGAGAGCACAGGCGCTACCTGCCTTCAGAAGTCTTCCAGGGTAGGCTTTCCTACAAGTTCTTGAGGAAGCCCGTACAAACAGCAGACGGGAGGTAAGCGTGGGGCTGGACATCGGTGGCTATGAAGAACGCCCAGACTGGCCAAAGATGGGGCCATCCCTCCTGATCGCGACCTGCATGATTCTGGCAATCCGCACGGCGAAGCGGCCGGCGATCTCTGACCCGCACACCAGCGGCGCCGATCTGGACGCGGAGATCGCATACGCCGCCCAACTGGCGGGCCGGGTGCTCTCCGTGCTGGTCAGCCATCACGACGCCATCTTTCCCCGGAGGAAAGAACCCTGGTATCAGCCTTCCAAGGATGAATCGCCCAAGTGAGAAGGGTGCCTTGAGGGAGTGCGGCAGATACTCGCCGGAGGAGATGTCCTTTCGGCAGAACACGTGCGCCAAGTCCGATCGGCGCACCCCGGATGCAAGGTGATCAATGGCTACGGTCCGACGGAGAACACCACTTTTACCGCGTGCCATCGAATAGAAACTCTGGAAGAGAACACGATTCCTATCGGGCGGCCGATCGGGCATACCCGCGTGTACGTCCTCGATGGCTGGCTGGATCCTGTGCCGGTCGGCGTTGCCGGTGAACTCTACACTGCTGGATCGGGGCTGGCTCGCGGCTACCACAACCAGGCTGCACAGACCGCGGAGCGCTTCGTCCCAGATCCCTGGGGCGAGCATGCGGGAGAACGAATGTACCGCACGGGTGATCTGGTGCGATGGCGGGCGAACGGGGAACTCGAATTCCTGGCGCGAGCCGATGAGCAGGTAAAGATACGCGGGTTCCGGATCGAGCCCGGCGAGATCGAAGCATCCCTGCGCGATCTGCCGGGGGTTGAGCAGGCAGCGGTGATGGTTCGGGATGCTGGTCCAGGCGGCAAACAATTAGTGGCGTATGTGAAGGCGGAAGGCGCTGCAAGAGTGGAAGAAGAGACGCTCCGCCAGGGGCTGAGCGAGCGGTTGCCGGAATACATGGTTCCGGCCGTCTACGTGATCCTGGACGAGATGCCGCTGACGGCCAATGGCAAGCTTGACCGCAAAGCACTACCGGCGCCCGAACGGTGGGCCACCGGTTACCGCGGCCCGCGGACGCCTGAAGAGGAGATCCTGTGCGGCATTTTCGCTGAGGTTCTGAAGCTCGATCGGGTCGGTCTGGAGGACAATTTTTTCCGGCTCGGAGGCCATTCACTGCTGGCGACCCGGCTGGTGAGCCGAGTTCGCGTCGCCTTGGGAGTGGAACTTCCGATCCGTGCATTGTTCGAGGCGGCGACAGTCGCCGATCTCGCCGTTCGGCTGCGGAGCGGGGGAAGCGCGCGCCCCGCGCTGGTGAAGCAGGCTAGGCCGGAAACGATACCGCTGTCCTACGCTCAGCAGCGCTTGTGGTTTCTGGACCGTATGGAAGGTCCAAATGGCACTTACAACATACCCGTGGCCCTGCGCCTGGAAGGCGAACTCGATGCAGACACGCTCGAAGAAGCGCTCAAGGATGTAGCGGCGCGCCACGAAAGCCTGCGGACCATCTTTGTTGAAGCGGAAGGAACGCCGCATCAACGGATACTGTCGCCGGAGCAGTGCGGCTCCTATACCGAGGGTAAGTACGAAGTCTTCATTCCGTACTACACGATTCGATCAATCATGACCGAAGAGGTTGTTGCTTTGTTGGAGTTGCACTAGCGTGTTGATCCGTAGCGGGCTTAGGTCTTGTTTGCGGCAATAGTAGCGAGCTGCCAGCGATAGAATCGGCAACCTCGCGGATTATCGGCAATTCAGAAACTACGGCTGACTTTTTCAACGCGCGTCATCGCCGAGGCGCATTTCGAGGGCTTGCTTCTCAATGCCGCCCGCCATCTACTGTCAGGTCGCTCCGTCGCTGGTCCCTGCGCGGATCCGAAAGGAGACTCCGAGGAGCCGATTGAGGACCGTTACCCAACTCCCGATTTAGCATCCGTGCCAACCGAAGGCCAGCCGACCGAAGATATGGCCTCTAAAATCGTGCCTTAGCGCGTAAAATTCGCCCTGATTTCGAGTGCTTTGGGGCTAGGTGCTGCCGCTTGCCGGGGATTCGCCGGTTCACCGAGAGCCCCCACAGTACATTAGTCGCTGGCCCTGCAGGCGAATCCATCGCCCTCCCTACGACATTTCCAGTCAGACACTTTATTCCTGTCAACCCCGCCCCAAAACTTGATTGGAATGTTGTGGAGCTGATTTAGCCCAGGGTTGCAAACCACTAATGCTACCCTTCCTTTTTTGTCCGGATGTGTTTGGCATGTTCGTTCTTCATTCACCAACCAAGACGAGTCAGCATCTGTTTCGACACGAACAGTAGTAGGCCAATAGCTATAAACCTCGGCGTCGGCATCCCTGTTCTTTTGTTCTTGTTCATGTTCTTGTTCATGTATGATGCGGGCGCAGCGGCCGTCGTCGGTCCACCAGTAATGGCCGCCATCGAATGAAACGATTGGCCTGCCAGCTGTCGATATGTTGCAAGTGAACGGATCGCTCGCCTCGCCCCGAAAGTTTCTCTCTCTCTGATCCCACGACTTGTCTCTCGACTTGTCGGGAGAGATCGAACTCTCGCGGGTTTTTTCGACAGGGGGCTTTGGCGAGAAGGCATCGTCGTTACCTAGGAAGCCGACTACTGCCACGGCAACGGCAACTGCCGCTAACGACGCGGCAAGTTTCTCGCGCGTCTTTAGGCCCTTTGCAAACCTCATAATTCCGCGCATAAGCCAACTTTTTAGCTGCGAATGGCAACTCTAACAAGTTCCCAGTACATGCTGCAAGGTAATCCCTTGCAGCTAAACTGCATCGTGCTCAAAGACATTGATCTGGTAGATTACGGGCGGCACCTTGGCGTGCTCCAGCCGTACGAGGAGTTATACGCCGAAGCAGAGAAGTGATGAACATTAGCGAAATTCAACGCATGTCATCTACTACCCCGAAAGAGTCATTGACGTTGTTGCAACATAGGAAGATAAACACAGCACAGCCCGCAGGTGCTTCAACACCCGCGGGCTGCTAACCGAAGTCGCCTGTTAGGAGGCAACGTGGCTACCATCCAAACTAGCAGTACGTTTCATTCCCTTCAAGAGAACCCACACCAAATTAACCCCCAGCAGCTCGCCGTCCGCTTGGCAGACTCCATCGTCGTCAGAAGCTATGCGCCCTTGGCTTGGAGTCTCTATCGCCAGAGATTCCTTGACGTGCTCGGAGCAGAAGCTCTGCCGCAAAAGTTGTAGGGCGCCCGAGGTCCGTCGCATTGACACTCAAACCAACAACCAACTAAACGCGTGCGAACCCGAATCGGTTCACTCGCGGAAAAAAGGACAAACAACTTGAAGACGCCTGCCTTGAAGACTGTTGATTCATCAACCGAACAAGCCAAAACGATGCAAGCCGCGGATACAGCGAGGCTTTTGGAACTCCTCCATGTTGCAGAGAGACAAGGTTATTCCCTCCAACCGGATGAATTATCCGAGTTATATAGCATGGCTGAAAGCTATAAGCGCACGGCGATGCTCGTCAGCACATTCGACGACAGCGAGTATTTTGACGTCCGCCTGCAGTCAATCAAAGCGTGTATCGAGGCAGCCGGCGACGGAGCATCTCTCCAACTAACCGAAGATGAGCGGAAGCGCTGCGCTACTCAATTCGTCGTGTTTGAGTTACGCGAAATGGCCGAGACGCTAGAGCTGGCGCTGGATGAGGCCCGGCCGCGGGCAGAAACCATTAGAAGCGGACTGGTGCATTGAAAGAACGTTGCGCCGATCCACTAAACATTTCACCGGAACTCAACCAGAAAGAAAGGGAAGATCAATGAAAACTGCTGCCAATCTCTCACGAGTACCCGCTGCACGCAAACTCACGCCCTTACTGCCACAGGAGCGGCGTCACCTTGCGCCTCTTCGGGCTCTGACCGACGCTGTCGGCGATAGGGTCTATTGCATTCAAGGCAAGCTTCCGCAGGGCAAGCGGGCCGAGGAGCGCATCCTAAACGGCAAGGATGAGACCTTGCTGGAATGCGATCAACGGGAACAAGCATGCTGGGATGCTGCGCTCGATTGCTTCTCGGGGATGGTCGGTAAGCCGCTCACGTCGGAAGGGCTTCACACCGTCATCGCGAACACGCTGGCGATGGCAGCCGTCTCATCTTGGGAAAGCGAGACTTTTCGCAATGCACCGCGGGAGAATCGGCAACGTCAGCGCTTTGCGAAGGTGATGAAGCTCTGGCAGTAGCGCCAGGCGGCAAAGTTTCGGTGTGTATAGGAGCATCCCGGCTTCGTAGCATCCGGGCGCATAGGAACGCTCGGCTACTACGACTTATAGCAACCGTGGAATCCTGTCTCGCCATTTTCTATATAAGTTAGGAACGCTTCGGCTGTTGCGTTAGACTTGAAGCATGGTTCCGACACCTCGACACGTCCGTTGCGCCTCTTGCCGCGGTTCAGGATACAGCGACATTTTCAATCAGCCTTGCCTTAACTGCCAGGGGTTTGGTTGGGTTCCTGTCCAGCCTGTCAAGCCGAACCCCTCGTGAAGTCGAGCTGTAACGGCTAGTAAAGCAAGAGCCATCCGACCTCCCCAAATTTGCCACGGCTTTCGCGAGCTTTAGTGCGTAGGTGATGCCGCTGCGAATTCCTGGACCCCTAGCACCCTGGAAAACGCCATGGGGCATTTGTGGGCTTCGCTTAACGCGCGGTCCCGGCCTCTCGTTTCCCTTGCGTGGCCAGGTAGCTTGCCGCTTCCCTTGAGGGAGTGCGAGGATGCCCTACATGATCCATCTCGCCCTCATGATCGCAGCCTTTCTCTTTCTCTGTTGGGTGGGCCTTATGGCCCTCGGCATCGTGGGAAAGGCGTTTGAAGTCCATCCAGCCTGCGGATGTTTCACCCTGGTCTTGGTCGCCTCAGCCGTTTTAGTCCTTGTTCTGCTCTGAATTTGACGCTTGACGCTGTCACGTACTTTGCTATAAAGAGTTTTCGGATTTTGGGGAAAAGTGGTATCACGACGATATTTTGACGACGATGCTGATTTGCGCGCTAAATGCGCCCTCTCTTCCAGCCACCAAATGACCAGCGACTTCGTGACCTATGACCCCAGCAGCCGCAGTTATACGCGGTAACTAATTGCAGGATCGAATGTTGACACACTACGGTGATGTGAATATTACCCTGGGGGTCTGCCCAGCTAATTGCACATTGCAGAGCGTCATCCTGCCCCCGAAGAGCGAGTATGGCGTCATCCTGGCGCGGATTCACGTCGGAGTTCCCCCCATAGGATTTACCTCGGATACGGACACCTTTTGCAGAATTGCAATCCAAATTTCCACTAGAAGCCCCTCGGCGTGCACCTTTACGTCCACAGGCTATTGTGCTCCCATAGTTATAGCTGCTTACCCGCTACTGTCGTGGCGGAAGGGAGGGAAGGATGTGTATGCGCGAGTTGTTGCGTCTTGACCTAGTCAAGATCACTTGACTGGTGTCCTGGAGACACACATGAACAACTCGCCCAAACAGTTACTGCGCGTTCCCGAAGCCGCAGCCTTCCTAAACCTCTCTCAAAAGACAATCTGGGCAATGGTCTATGCCCGCACGGTCGAAGTGGTGCGCATTGGTCACTCTGTGCGCATTCCCGCAAATGCCCTGCAAGATCTGATTGAACGTGGAACTACTCGTGCGGTGAACCCTCGATGAACACCCGCGAGGGCAGGATTATGTCTGCACCTGACGGCGCGAATGAGTCTTTATTCCGGGCTATGAGCGCTCTCGGCGTGAAGATGGGTAGCCGCGCATTCTCCTCCCAGAAACACCAACTCACAGCTGAAAGATACGAGCGCCTCGCAACAAACACAAAAGCCCCGCTCGCTGCAGGGCTTTAAGTGGTCTTTCGCTTAATTCTCAACACTTCGGTTGTCACCCGAAGCCAACTAAAGAGGAGCGCATCCCCGTGTACCCATATAGTCCTCTAGATAGTCGAAGAAGTCAAGATTTTTCGACTCTTCTTAGTAGCGATTCCCGTTATACGTTACAGCTAGTTTCCCGGATTCTCTCCACCCCCGTGGTGACTCGATGAGCTGGCAGGCCTCGGCCAACGCTAAGCAGATCACCCACTTTGGAGATGGCTCTCCGCTCTCTCCCGCCGATAAGTGCGTTCTGATGCTTTTGGCCGAATATTCAAACCCAGATTCGGGATATGCATATCCGTCCGTTGCAACACTGGCCAAGTTCGCCGGCATGAAAGAACGGGGGACGCGTGGTGTTCTGGCAAGGCTAAAGGCCGGAGGAGTCATCCAGGTGCAGCCACGGAATGGAGGTCGTGGCCTATCTCTTCCAAACTTCTATTCCATAGTAGACAGGTCTTCTACCCCTGCACTACCGTGCACCCCTGCACCACCGTGCACCCTACCCCTGCACCGTGGTGCAGCCCTACCCCTGCACCGTGGTGCAGCCAAACCTACAGTACAACCGACAGAAGAACCGACAGTTGTCGAGGAGCAAGCCCTCGACCAGACAACCTCACCGGCTTCGCCTGGTTCCGAACGTAGAAACCTGAGTCCCTTAGTGAAGGATGGTTGGCTCTACTTCCTTGAGCGAACAGGCAAGTCTCAGACTCAGTATCTCTTCAACCGCGAACGGCAGCGACAAGGCGAGCAAGGCTTCCAATCATTGATTGCATTCGCCAAGCGCCGGGGTTCTGCCGATCCACACAGCGCAGCAGCCCAGCTCTTCAAGGTGGCGGTCGAACGGTTAGCCAATTCCGACTTCCATAACGGCAAGAACAACAGCGGCCAGGCCTATTTGGACTGGCACCAGCTTTTTAAAGGAAAAGACTTCAAGCCGCCGACAAAGCTTGTGGAGTTTTGGCTCGATGACGCGAGGTGGGAAAGATGCAGCTAGACGAGCGGATGGAGCGCGCGCTCCTTGGGGCGATTCTGCTCGACAATAAGCACTTTCACGAGGCGATCCGCACGCTAAGTTCGGAGGATTTCGCGCTCGATTCTAATCGCAAGATCTTCCGGCGGATGGGCGAGATGATCGCAGCCAGGAAAGGCGTTGACGCGCTCACTTTGTCCGCGGAACTCGACAAACACGGGGAACTCTCCACGGTTGGCGGAATGTTCTACCTTGTATCCCTGGACGAGGGCCTCCCACGAACCAGAGCCGTTGACGGCTACGTGCGCAGCGTGGGAGATGCGTCGAGGCTGAGACGCGCCCGGGAGATAGGCGCTGGCATTGTTGCCAAGAGTGAGAATGAAGGCGCAAATGCAGATGCGATTATCGCGGCGGCCAAGCTCCAGATTGCCGAGATTGAATTTCGCCACCCGCGCTCGACCGGCGCCGGGATGTTCCAAGATGCCGTGGAGTTCGCGGCAGAGTCTCCGGCAACAGTCGATTGGCTCATCGAAGGCATCATTCCGCGCGCCGGGAACGGCATAATCGGCGGCCACCCGAAAGCCTCGAAAAGCTTCACTGCTCTAGATATTGCAATGTCCGCGAGTTGCGGAGCGCCGTGGATGGGAATGTCTATTCCGAAGCGTATCAAAACGGCCATTGTGAGCCGCGAGGATGAGCCAGGGCTCACGCAACGGCGGATAAAGAAGCTGATTGCGGGACGTGGTGAATATTCGCAGCTCCCTAACCAGATGCTCATCAACACGCGCCGCCATCAGGCAGATTTCAAGCTCACCAGAGACGAGCACATGGATGCTCTGATCGATCAGCTAGGAAGGTTTGGGGCTGAGCTCGTAATTCTCGACGTGTTTCGGTCCCTCCACGATGGAGAGGAAAACGATAACACTGAAGTGGCTAAGGTTCTGGCTAGAGTAAGCCGAATCCAAAGCGAGCTAAATTGTGCGACCGCGCTGGTCCATCACATAGCTAAGGCCGACGGCGGCGGCAATATCTTCAGGGGACTCCGCGGCGCATCAGCAATTCACGGCTGGATGGAATGGGGTATTGGCATCAGTGTAACTAACCCCGAAGAAGAAGACAGAGCGAACTACATTCGCCGAGCGGAGTTTGAGAGTAAGGAGAGCACTGCCCACGCTGTTTACTTCAAAATCGCGGAATCAGCGGACCACGCGACAGTGCGCCTCGAAAATGCGAGTAGGCCAACGCAACGTCGACAGGGAACAACCAACAGTATTCTTCCCCCCAGTGAGCGTCGAGCCGAGAGAGCGAGGGCCGATCTCCAATGACCGACCAGCGCCTCCGCCCCTATCAGCGGGAATGCCTCCAGGCCATCAAGACGAATCTCGCTGATGGCATTTCGCGCCAGCTGGTTGTCGCAGCAACCGGCACCGGCAAGACGGCCATTCTGTCGAATCTGCCCGAAGCCCTCGGCATCGGTCGCATGTTGGTGCTCGCCCACCGGGACGAACTACTCGGCCAGGCTAGCGAGAAGCTGCGTCACTGGAACCCGAGGCTGAAGATTGAGATTGAAGCCGGCGGAAAGAAGTCTTCGGCAGATGCTGATGTAGTCGTGGCCAGCGTGGCGACCCTTGGCCGGACTGGTAGTAAACGCCTTGAACGCTTCCCGCGGGATTGGCCGGGCGCCGTTGTGGTAGACGAGGCACACCATGCAACGAGTGCCACCTACCGGAACATATTCGACCACTTTGGCCTGTTGCGGCCGGAAAACCGAAAACTCCTGGTTGGCATGACGGCTACGCCTTTCCGCGCCGATGGCGAAGACCTCAGCCGTATCTTTGAGCGGGTGAGCTTCGAGTATGGCATCCGGCAGGCGATCGAGGATGGATGGCTCAGCGACGTTCGGGGTATTAGGCTCAGGACGCATACGCGCTTAGATCGCGTGAAACAGCGCGCCGGAGACTTTGCAGCCGATGAGCTTTCCGCGGCGACCAACACTCTGGAGCGGAATGCGCTTGTAGTCAAAGGCTGGCTTGAATATGCTCGCCTCCGCCCTACGATCGTCTTCGGCGTGGACATCCTGCACGCAAAGAGCCTCGCCAATGAATTTCGCCACCACGGCGTCAAGGCGGAGGCTATCTGGGGCGACGATCCCGAACGCGCTGATAAACTGGGCCGCTTTCACTCGCGACAGACTCAAGTCATTACGAACTGCGCGCTGCTGACGGAAGGGTTCGACGTGCCACACGCGAGCTGTATCGTCATGGCTCGCCCTACGCGGTCTCAAGGTCTGTACATGCAATGCATCGGCCGCGGCACACGGCTCGATGAAGGTAAGGCCGACACGCTGGTGATTGACGTATGCGACGTTACCAGTCGCTTCTCGCTCGCCAATGTCGCAACGGCAATGGGATTGCCAGAGAAGCTGGATTTGAAGGGACGATCCGCACACAAGGCAGCGAAACGCCTGGAAGAGCTGGCGCAGCAGCATCCAGAGACGAATTTCGAGGCAGTCCGCGACCTTGCGGAAATCGAGACGATTGCCGAGCGCGTAGATTTGTTCGCCGCGCCGCCGCCGCTGCCACCAGAGATTTCGAGGCATACCCAGATGAGTTGGCATAAGACAGGAGACGGATTTGTGCTGTGGCTACCGCAGCGGCAGGCTCTGAGAATCAAGGGCAATCTGCTGGGGCACTACGACTGCATCACGCGTGGCGCCAAGTTCCACGAAGCCGCTACGCTCGACGAAGCCTTACAGGTCGCGGAGCGGTGGGTACAAAAAAACCAACATCTCGCCGTGGCCATGATGAGCCGCTCGGCGAAATGGCACGACGACCCGGCAACTCCACGCCAGATTCAGGTCTTGCGGAGCAGATACAAAGAGCTTCCAGAGAATTTGACGAAGGGCACCGCCTCGACGCTGATTGGAAATCTTATGGCGCAGAGCGCGGGCAGGCAGGGCGCAATTTATGACGGGGAGACCAGATGATAGAACGGACGATGACTCCGCAAGAGGCAGCGAAACTGCTACAGCTTCACGCCAAGACGGTGATCCGGTTTGCGGAGGAAGGAAAGATCCCAGGCCGGAAATTCGGCAACCGCTGGCGTTTCGTTCCCTCCGTGCTGGACGCCTATCTGCGAGGCGAGATAAGCTACACGGGCCGCCCGTGACCAGAAACGAGAGGAGCGGCATGAGGTTAACCCGGTCACGGTATCAGCAAGGAACTGTCCAGCTAAGCAGGCGCGCTCACGGCGAGCATGTTTGGCTCTACAGATATTTCGAGACGGACTCTTCCGGCGGCAGGCGCCGGCGCGGAATCCCGATCGGAACCATCACGCAATATCCAACCAAGTCAGCAGCAGAGCGCGCCGCGGGCTACCTTCGACTTCGAGCGAACAACCCGGAGGCGGTTCAATGCAAAGTCAAACACTTCTCGGACGCGATTGATCGCTATATCGCGGAAGAGTTGTCCAAACGAGCCAGCAGCCGGCGAACATCCCTGGTCTGGATCGAGAATTACATCCGGCCAAAGTGGGGCAGCATGCAGATCGAGCGAATCAGACCTATCGAAGTGCGGACCTGGCTGAAGTCGCTCGCGTTGAGCGGCAAGTCAAAGGGCCACATCCATAGCCTGATGCGCTCCTTCTTTCGAGCTGCGATGCTCTGGGAGTGGCTGCCGATCGCGGTCAATCCCATGAGCATGTTTCGCACCGAGGGCTCAAGCAAGACGCAGAAGCGGAAGATCATTCTGACCGTCGAGCAGTTCACCGCAATCCTGGCCCTGATTCCGCGTGAGCCGTTCCGCACCATGGTTCTCGTGGGAATGTGCCTCGGAGTCCGGCGAAGCGAATTCATCGCGCTCAAGTGGCTCGATTTCAACTGGGAGAAAAAGACGCTCTACATCCGCCGCGGCATCGTTGACGGAGAGATCGGAGACGTAAAGACCGACTACTCGGATCAACCCATGCCCCTCGATGATGCGTTCGCCGAGGTCCTTCAGCGGTGGAGAAAGCAGACCGAGTTCTCCTCCGATGAAGACTGGGTGTTTGCTAGCCCATTTGCCGGCGGCGAGCAGCCGTACTGGCCAAATTCGGTCAACCGCCGCTACCTGCGCGCGGCCGGCGAGAAGCTGGGCTTCGTCGGGTCCAGCCCGGGTGAGCGGATCGGATGGCACACGCTCCGGCACACGTACCGGGCGTGGCTGGACGATGTGGGTACGCCGATCGGTGTCATGAAGGACCTGATGCGTCACTCGGACATACGAACCACGATGAACGTCTACGGCGGCGCGCTGGACGACACGATGCGGGCATACAACGGTAAGGTCGTAAGAATGGCACTTCGGGCTTAAGTGACACTCAAACTGCCACTGGCGGCGCCAAGTTATTGGATTATTGGGGCGGCTAGTGGGGGTCGAACCCACGACATCCGGAGCCACAGTCCGGCGTTCTGCCACTGAACTATAGCCGCCATATAGAATCAAATTGTAGCATTCGACGGTAGTGTCTTCGCCCGAGTCTGCGCGCTGCTGCTCCAGGGTTGAAAGAGAGTTTCAGCGGGGTTCGATCAGTCCCAAAGGAGCCCTGGTTCCTTGCCATGCCTCGCCCTCCTCAGCCCGAAGTCCTTTCCCGCGAGCCGGAGATCCTGGCTCCGCGATCAGAACGTGCACGCAAGCTGTTTGCCAATGAAAATCTCGACCTGCTGGCCCACCTGCTCGATGACTGGCTTCGCATTCCAGGCACTTCGATCCGCTTCGGACTGGATGGCCTAGTCGGACTGATCCCCGGCCTGGGAGACATTCTCGCCGGCCTCGCCTCCACGATCATCATCATCGCGGCGTGGGTGCGCGGCGCGCCTTATGTCACCATCTTGAGGATGGTAGTCAATGTAGGCCTGGATGTAGTCATCGGCGCCATTCCCTTCCTGGGCGACGCCTTCGATATTGCATGGAAGGCCAACCGCCGCAACTACGCGCTGCTGGTGCAGCGTCTGGAGCAGCCTCGCTCCCAAACCTGGCGGGACTGGGTCTTCCTCGCGCTGGTCAGTGCGGCGCTTATCGCCATTTTTCTAGCCCCGCTGCTGATGATTCTGTGGTTCCTGGATTGGCTCCGTCTGCGCCTCTGAGGGCCACGAAACTGGCGCAGCTTCTCGCAACCAACGAGAAGCTTCAGATCGTCCTTTTGTAAAAACGGCCATCCTTCATAACGATCGGAAGGTGTTCGCCGCCCGTCCCCAGGACCGAGATATCTTCAAGGGGATTGCCATCGACAACCAGGATGTCCGCGATGGCGCCTTCGCGAATACATCCCAGCTTTCCCGTCTGTCCCAATAACTCCGCATTCAGAGCACACGCCGAATGAAGTACATCAAAAGCGGGTAGGACCTTTCCGCGGAGTGTGAACTCGGAGCTCTGCCGCACATGCAAATCTCCCAAAAGATCTGTGCCGAATCCCATCCTCACTCCGGCCCCCTTCATTATCTCGAGGCCGTGAAGTGCCGAGTCGCCGAAGGGTTTCAGCTTTTCCAGGCTGGCCGGGGGAAGTCCAAGCTTCTCGCCCTCCTCAATGAGTCCGAAGAGAACAGCCATGGTGGGTACGGTGAATGCACCTTTCTCCGCGACAAAATCGGCAGTTGGCTGATCAATAAGCGTGGCATGCTCAATCGATCTCACGCCCAAGGCTGCAGCCCGGCGAACGGCTTCTTTCGGATGGCAGTGAGCAGCAACGTAGCTGCCGGCACGTTCCGCCTCCTCGACAGCCGCCCGAATCTCCTCGTCCGAATATTGGCAACGGTCGATCGGATCGGTAGGAGACGCAACACCTCCCGACGCCATGATCTTGATGTGCGAGGCCCCGCGACGAAGCTCTTCGCGCACCGCTCTGCGCACGGCGTCAGCGCCGTCAGCAATAACCGCCAACTGGTCGGCATGGTACGAACACCCGCAGTAGTGTCTCTCTTCGAGTGAGTGGTCGCCAGGACGAAAGTCTCCATGGCCACCGGTCTGGGACAGAAAGCGGCCGCCGTAAAACAATCTCGGCACCGTATCCAGCAGGCCATCCTTGATGGCCAACGCCAGGCCAACGTCGGCGCCCCCCACGTCGCGAAGTGTTGTGAAGCCACGATCAAGGCTTGCGCGCAGAAACTTCGCCGCGAAGTGCGCCAGGTAGGAGATGGGCGACTGCACTACGCGGCCGATGTTCAGCCCCGCCGCATAAACATGAACGTGAGCATCGATTAGTCCTGGCATCAGCACACGGTCGCCGCAGTCCACAATTTCATCATTGGTGTCCGGGGGGCGCCTGGATATTTCGCTGATAACATCGCCATCCACATACACGTTATCTCTCTCGCGAAGCGTTTCCGACTCGCCGTCGAAGATGCGGACTGATCGAAAGACAATTTTTTTCTTCATGGCTAATTACTGGGAAAATGCGGGCTTCTGTATCTTGCCATAAGGCGATATGTGCGGTCGAAGTCCTCAGCTGAGGACCAGGAAACTCCTGCGGCTGTGCGATACAATCTTGGAGAGTCGGGGCGTAGCGCAGCCTGGTAGCGCATCTGCTTTGGGAGCAGAGGGTCGGGGGTTCGAATCCCTCCGCCCCGACCATTAGAATCAATTAGTTACAGGTTTTACGCTCTCATCCCCTGATTTACTGTGGTGGAATTTGGGGGGACCCCCGCGGTCCCATGGTTCATCGAGCACCGAAACCGCCTTCCGCTTCGCCTCATTCCGCACATGCGAGTACCGCTCGATCATCTTCGGACTCATCCAGCCGAAGATCGCCTGGAGGGTTCCATCCGGTAGCGCCCCCGGCCGCGACCCGGGAAACCGCCGTATGGCGAGATCCTGCCAGCGACATTTAACCTTGGAGTTTTTCTTCGCCCGTTGCCAAGCTGACTTCCACGATCCGATAGCCTGATCCGGAAACGTCTCATAGGCGCCACGGTCCCCCCGAACGTCCCCTTCTTGCCAATGAGGCCATAGGCCTCTCGCGGAAAGACGTAATGCTCAGGTTCTGCATTCGGGAACTGAGCGCACCATTCCTGCAGCGCTTGCAGCGCGCGAGATATCGCTGAGAGGCACAAGACGGCCTTCGCCGGCTTGTCCCTTGCTTTTCCCTACAATGATTGAACCGACAATCAAATCCACCTGGCGCCATTTCAGTAAGCGCAGCTCCTTGTTCCTAAGGCCGGTGTGCGTGCTGACGATGAAGGCCGGATAGAGTGAACGGGATGCGCTCGCTTTGACTGCAGTCAACAGCCTGTGTGTTTCATCGTCGGACAATTCGCGTCCAACGTCTTTGTTCTCTGGGAGCATCTTCACTTCATCGGCAATATTGCCCCATAACTTATGCTTTCGCAGCACCAGGCGGACCAGCCCGACTTCAATGTTGATGCTCCGCGGGGACGCCTCCTCTTTGAGGCGCTTCCGCCGATACCTGCTGATCACCGTCGGAGTGATCTCGCTGAGCATGAGCTTGGCGAAGTTTGGCTTCAGGTGAGTGAGCGAGTTCGAATGAATCCCGTGCGTCTTCGGCGCCCAGTGTGGCTCGCAATCGATCAGATAGGCATCTGCGGCCGGGCCGAACAGCTTAGGCCTTGATACCTTCTTGAGGCCGCCACCGCTCAGCTCGAAGATCTCGCCGACGCTCACGCATCAGGCGCTCGCAGACTCCCTTGTTTTTGGTGTGGCCGCTCTCGCGGATCCGCGATCCAAGGAATTCGAATTCATACCAATACGAGTTGCCACGCTTGAAAACGGCCATAACCTCTCCCGTGAACCTCAATAGTAAATCAGGGTAAAGCAGCGGGAGGATCTATTACTCCCTAATTTTTGTCTTGCAGAGTCACTACGTGGCACAAATGTCAATTAGTGGCAAATCCTCAGTAATGACGCGGGTTTTTGCACACATAGCCATTGAATTTTTTTCTTTGAGGCGCTCCATACAGTGTTAGCGTCTGTTTCAAGCACTTCAGGGTAGTCGAAGCACTAGAAGGAAAGAGCGACAGGTCGGAGGGGAAATCAAATGGCGAAGAAGCTCAATAAGGTTCCGGAAGCCGCAGAGCAGTTCTGTATGACAACCAAGGGTCTTTGGAATTGGATTGCCGATGGCAGGATAGGCGTCGTTCGTTTGGGGAGAAACGTTCGGATTCCTCAGGAAGAAATCGATCGGCTCATCCAGGAAGGCTACTGCCCGGCGCGTCGTTCAGCGTAAAGCAACAACCACATTTCAGCATCACGCGCGAGAGCGGGGCGCGAAGCAAATTCTGCACCAAGGGGGATAAGTGTATCCAGAAACAGAAAAGCCTCAATTCGATTTCCGGGGCGAGAGCGCGAGACCGGACGACAAATTCATTAAGCGATTTGCGACCGGAAGCCGTTCGGAGCGACGCAGAGCAAAGGCAGCACTTCGCCTGTGGCATCCGAGCAATTTGAAAGTTGTCCAGGTGCAATCCCTAGATCAAAAGAATTAGGCTCAGCGGCAGCTAAGATCTGAGCCTTGAGAGTTGCCAAAGAATGTACCTACGCTATAGCACTTCCGCCGTGGCGAGGATACCCAGTTGAGTATCAGCTGGATGTCCCACGCGTGGAAGCAGGGGCCCGACGATCCGATGGAGCGCTACGTCTATCTGGCCATCGCCGACAATGCGAACGATGAAGGAGAGGCCTTCCCTTCGCTGCCGACCATCGCAGAAAAATCCAAGCTGTCCCTGTCAACAATTCGCCGCGCGATCGCCAGCATGGAAGATGCCGGCTGGCTCGATGTAATTCGTGGTCGAGGCGCCGGGAACCGGTCGCAATACCACCTTAAAAAGGTGTCAGAGGGAAAGGTTTCAGAGGGAAACCTTTCAGAGAGAAAGCTTTCTGTACGACGCAAAAAAGGTATCACAGAGACACAAAAAGGTGTCACAGAGACAAATCCCCCAGACCCCCTAATAGGAGTAACCACCAATAAACCGTCAGTGAACCATCAAAGGTTTGTCTTGCCGGACTGGGTCCCTAGTCCTGAATGGAATGACTTCGAGGAAATGCGTCGCAAATTGCGAAAGCCGATGACCGACAAAGCGCGGCTCCTTGCTATTGAGAAGCTTCAGGAATTAGCGACCGCTGGACACGATCCGAGCGCTGTGCTCAATCAATCAATCCTGAACTCTTACCTGGGCCTCTTCGAGGTGAAGGGAAAGAGCAATGGCGGACGGATGTCCGGGAAAAGAGACCCGGGGCGCCCAAGCGATGCATGGATGAGCTCTGGAACCCGGCAATGGACAGTAGAGGATTGCCGACGATACCGATCGAGCAAGGCTCAAGAGGGAAAGCCCATCCCCCGGGATGTGGAGATTTACATGAAGGAAATCGAGGCAGCAGGAGAAAGGGCGAGCGCATGAGAGACAGAAAAAATCCGTCGACGAGCTCATAGATGAGATGGTCGTTGATCCCGGTATTACGAATCCCCAATCCTGCGCGCACTGCAGCGGAACAATTGCGCTGTCGGCTCTCAGTCCGGAGCTTCTGCGGGCCCTAGCCGATTTCCTGGAAAGTATCGGCAGATGAAGCGCGCGAAGCGAAGACCGGCGCCCCTGCATCGCTTCCGGCCGTGCACACGATGCCTCAATGGCTTTCTTGTAGAGCGGGTATGGCGCAACGACGAGTGGATCAACGAAGCAAAACGCTGTGAATGTCTCACTCAGTGGCGCCAGGCGGAAGCAGGAGCATCGATTCGCCAGCCGGAGCGAGAACGGAGGGACTTGGCATGAGAGCACGAAACGTGAAACTGCAGAACTCTGACGGTAGTCATTGCCGATGGATTTGCCTGGAAGAGGGCGAGCGCATGGAGCAAGCCGGCCAGGTGAAGCGCATAAGCAAACGGAAATCTCCGCAGACTATCTACCAAGTGGTCGGGTTTCCGAATGCATCGGAATCGCCGATCTCCAAGTCCGCATTGACACGCGGAGATGTCGAGTATTTAGCAACCTTAAAACCGAGCTTCGTGGCAGGGTTAGATGGGACGAAGGTAGCCGGGTTGCATCAGGTGACGCTCCGGCGATTGCAGAGGCTTGCTGGCCATGGCTTGATCCGCAGCGAAGCGCTAGAGAATGCTGGCGATGCGTGACGCAAACCAGTTCTTTTTGGAACGCCTGAAGGTTCCCCTTCGGGCGTTTCTATTTCAGGGCTTACGAGAATAGGCCCGCGGAGCGGTTTGTGGAACGTCCCGCAGGCCAGCAAGAAAAGGAGATTCGAAATGCGCCGATTTACATATGCCATATTGCTCGCGCTCTCTGCCGTCGCGGGGAGCGCACAGACCAGCTATCCCTACGCTCCAGACTTCAGCAACACGTCCCAATGGGATCCTGCCTTATGGAATCCGGTCGTTTTTACCAGCAGCGCCACCATTGCGCCTAACACGCGCGTTGTCATTGCGGCCTTCACCGCGTCCGGTTCGCTCCAATTGCCGAAGTGCCACGCAGGAACGGTGATTCGTGTTATTGACCAAAGCCCGGCTTACGTTCCAGGGTCCGTCACTTCCTCGCAAGATGCATACGGCAACTGGATAATCCAGCACGCCACGCTCCTCGTTGTCACCGTACAGCCGGGACCGGGGGATGTTTTCTTGAAGGGCTTACCGCCCAACGACGGACCGGGCGCCTACGCGTCGACGATTCTCCATGGCGTCACGGAATACGCCGCCGTTGGCGTCAACAGCGGCTGTGGCTGGCTGAATGGCGGCGGCGGAAGTCCACTGTTGCCGCAGCCGTATAGCTGGTGATCTCCAACCAAACCATCACTTTTCGAGAAAGGAAACACCATGAGGATGAAGTGGTTTGATCGCGGAATCACAATGCGGGACGACGTTATCGGCGAACCCGATCCGGAGAAGCGTGAACCGGTCGAGGATAAGCAAGCCGAGATCAGCGCAGAGGAGCACCGTAAACAGTTCGAGAGCGGTGAAATCTTCGCCGTGTCTCGGAGCGCTATGGAGGAGTTCCAGGCGGCTAGCCTCAAGCGCTGGGAGCGTAAGGTCAGCCAGAATCCCGACGAAAGCGAGCCATCGGAGGAGAAGAGCCCGACCGTCGTTGTGAATCAGGGCGGCCTGACCCCCTTCGAGCGGGCGCAGCGCCAGGCAACCCCCGACAAGAGCGCTATCGATAAATTCGTTGCCGCTTCGGATGCGATTCGCGGCCGCCGGCCTGCTGTTGATATGCGAGGCATGAGCCCGATCGAGAGATTCGTAGCGATGTCAAAGGCGCGCTGGGCGAAAAAGTAAACGAGATCCGGCATCACGCTCCGGGGCTGCTCAGCAAACCAGCGGGCAGCCGAAACGCGCGTAGATCTGGGCAAAGTAACCGTAATTGAAGCCAACCTAAAGGAGCAAAACTATGTCGTCCCAAATTGTCCTCACCGATGCAGCCCCGAAGATCATCCAACCGGTCAACGCGCCTTTGCTCTCGCCAGAAGAGGCCGCGAAGGGCCACAACTGCATCCTGATGGAGTTTGATCATCAGGTCCTATTCACTGTCTCTCATGGAAACAAGGTCCTCTATCCCAAGGGCGTCCACTCGGTACCCCGCGAATGGTCAACCCACTGGTTCCTCCTAAACAGCGGCGCCAAGCCTTACAACAGGCCCATGGCCGTCACCATGACCGCCGTAACGCCGAAGGCGGCAAAGAAGAAATAGTTCTGGCGTCACTCACCAGGCCCCATTCAGCAAAACCCGGCGAATGGGGCGAAAGAGTAAGAACCGAATAGGAGAAGGACATGAAAACCGAAATGAATTTAGTAGAACAAACTGGCAACGTGGCGAAATGGAAGATCGAGGTCGCGCAATTAGAGAGCGCCTACGAAAGATCGATCGCAGATGTGGCCTCAGCCGCGGCCGCCCTGGCGGCCCACGATGGCCTCGAGAAGGAGATAAGTCGATTCCGCGTACAAGCCCTGAAGTCCAAGTCGGATCCTCGCACGCTTCCGGACGGCCTGAAGGCCAAACAGGCGGCCAAGAAAGAATGCGCAGCTGAACTGGAGGCAGCCGAGGCCACCCGGGAAGCCATACGCGAAGAGCTCGACTCCGCGAAAACCTGGCTGCGGAATGAATCCGCCAAGCAGTTGCCTCTGGCGATGGCAGCGCTCACGGCGCGCGTCGATGAGTCGGCCAGGGCCTTGATCGAGTTGAACGATAAGCGCTACAGGCTCCTATTCGAAATCGAGGCCTTTGCCACGATGCAATTCGAAATCGCCGGCGAGCGTCATCCCGCGCCTGGCTACACGCCAACCATGGCGGAAGCTGTGGTGAATGGGAGGGCGACGGTGATCGATGGGCTTACGATCGGTGACGTTCAGGAGAGGTATCTCGCGGCTCTGATCCGGATCATGAGTGATCCGACCGCGGAAATAGGGTGGATTCTCTAGAGATTGGTCGAGGCCTCGGGAGCGGCCTTTGCCAATGTGCGAGGGGGAGACCATCGCCTCTCCCTCGCAAAACGAAAGACGGTGAAAAATGAGCACTGAACAGCAAGACGCGATCGTGGCGGACGCCCAACAGTTATGGGTGGCCGAACTGCCGGAAGCCGGTTTGCCGGAAACGGGAGACTTCTTTCGGTGGTTGCTCAAAGCCGGGTCCGGCGATGCTCTGGTTAGTTCAATCGCGAGACTCGGTAGGAAGTTTGCCGCAGAGTCACGCGCCGGGATCGAAATGACCTCCGACGACGTTGGCCGCTATATGACTTCGCTGGTTAAACGAGTGAGCGAAGGAAAAGTGACGTTCGCACCGAATAAAACCCACATTCCACCGAATAGGACCAACCGGAACCGGGTGGGCATCAGGCGATTGGATCCGCGCCGGCCGGAGGGGGGAAACCATGCCTAAAGGTTTGCGGAATTCGCAATCACGAACGTACATCTCTAGCGTGATTCGCAGCGCGGGGACTGGGGACTATCGTGACAGGGGAACGAGAGGAGAAAACCAATGGAACAGCGCATAGATATTTCGTTCACGCCGGGGTCCGAAGGAGCGACAGTAATCGTCGGCTCTCAACAGTGGAAGGCGTCCTTCTACGATTATGCTGCCCATCTGAAGCAGCACTTCCGGGATTATGCCGCCAAGCTTACCGAAGCTGAGCGCAGGAAACTGGCCAGGGACATGGCTCTGCCCGTCGCGCACCTGGAACCCGTGCCGGATGAAGTGGTAACCCGGCTGAAGCAAATTCACGATTTCGCCGGAAAAGGGAACCGCAGTATGATCCAGCTCGAGATACGGAACGTGCTGCAGCTACTGGCCGGGCGCGCGGAGGGTGCGCAAGAACGGGGGCCTAAGTGATGACACCAAAACAGACCCTTTTCGTCGCTGAATACCTGAAGGATTTGAACGCCACACAAGCGGCGATCCGCGCGGGCTACTCCAAGAAAACGGCGCGCCAGACGGGGCAAGAGAACTTGTCAAAACCTGTCATCTCTGAAGCCATCGCGAAGAGCGTGGCCAAGAAGGTGGAAGCAATCGACTTTAGCTCGGACCGGGTGCTGCAGGAGCTCGCACGCCTGGCCCTCTTCGATCCGCGGAAGCTATTCAACGCGGACGGCAGCTGCAAGCCACTCCACGAACTGGACGACGATACGGCGATGGCTGTCGCCGGCTTCGAAGTGGTAGAGCTATTCGAAGGGGCAGGCGATCAGAAGAAGAGCATTGGCCTCCTGAAGAAATTCAAGCTTGCCGACAAAGGCGCGAACCTCGAGAGATTGGGCCGCTATCACAAGCTGTTCACTGACAAAATCGAGCACGCCGGATCGGTAACAGTGGACTTTCTAGACGAAATTCTGAAAGCGCGGAGGGCTAGAAATGAGAGAACCCAGGAGCCTAAGCTTTGAAGAGCAAGACGACCTGGGAGCGACGATAGAAGATCCTGTCCTATTCGTGCGCAGCTGGTTGCAGGCTGACGTCTGGGGAACCCAGGAGAAAATACTCCAATCCATCGCAACCCCGCACTCAAAGACGGCCGTAAAGGCCTGCCACTCCAGCGGTAAGACGTTCATTGCAGCGGCATCGGTTCTCTGGTTTCTCGCGAACTTCCCTGATGAAGCGATCGTCGTCACCACGGCGCCCACGGCGAAACAGGTCGAGCGGATGCTGTGGGGCGATGTCCACGCACTGCTGGAGCGATCGAGATACCCCTTCCCGAAGGCGAACCTCACGGAGATAAAGTTCGGGGCGAAGCGTTACGCGCTCGGTTTCACGACCTCAGTCCAAAAGCAGGATGAGGGCGTTAAGATGCAGGGCTTCCATGCGGATCACATTCTATTCATCTTGGATGAGGCGCCCGGCATCGACCCGAAGATATGGGAAGCGATTGAGGGTGCGCGCGCCGGCGGCGATGTCCGCATTCTTGCGCTCGGGAATCCGACTATTGCAAGCGGGACCTTTCACGAGGCCTTCCATGGTGGCCGTGAGACTTGGAACCTCTTCACCATAAGCGCTTTCGATACGCCAAACTTCGCCGGCATCTCTCTCACGTACACGGGTGAGGATGGCAAGCCGGTAAAGCTCGGCAAAGGCGAGAGAGACCTCCTCTCGCTGCCCAATGAGGAGCTTGATAAGAATTGCCGTCCATACCTCACGACGAAACGCTGGGTAAAAGAACGCTTCGCAGAGTGGGGGCCCGGTAATCATCTTTGGGAAGCTCGAGTATGCGGCCGCTTCCCGGCACAGTCTGAAGACGCGCTCATTTCTCTCGCTTGGCTTGAGGCAGCAAAGGCGCGGGTACGGGCTGGCGAAGGTCGCATCACTGCCGGCCTGGACGTCGCAGGTCCTGGCGAGGCCGAAACAGTCCTTACACTTCGCCGCGGCTGTGAGGTGCTGAGCCTGGATGCCTGGCCCGATCCGGATCCACGCGGGAAGGTAGTTGCTCGCCTGAACGAGGTCAAGGACGAGCTGGACGCGGTCAACGTTGACGTGATCGGTATCGGGGAGGGCATATATCGACACTTGCTCGATATGGGATTTCCTGCCATCGACATCAACGTGGGCAAGGCGGCAAACGACCCCGAAAAGTACTTCAACCGTAAGGCAGAACTCTATTGGGGATTGCGAGAGCGTCTGCAGTCCGGAGACATGAGCGGCCTACTGGATGAGAAGGCCATCGGCCAGCTCGCCGGCATCCGCTATGGGCACAGTGCGCGCGGGTTAATACAGATTGAGAGTAAGGATGATGCTCGCAAGAGGGGCGTAAAGTCTCCAGACCGCGCCGAATCAGTGATGCTCGCCTTTGTGACCGATACAGATATGGCCAACTGGATCAAGCTCGCAGGAGGATAGGGATGAGTCCACGTAAAGCGAAAGAGAAAGCGAAGGCGCCCGACCATGATATGGAGGTTTGGGCGATACTTGGAACCCCCGCGGAGGAGGTTGCAGTCGAACCCGGCTCCGCAGAGGAGACCGGTCAGGATCCCGTGAAGGTGGCCAACGAACTCGTTCGGCGATGGCCGTTCAACTCCGTGCCCTCGGGCATGTTTGGTTCGCCGCGGCGGAGGTAAGCGTCCCAGAAGTCCCTTCCCAGCAGCCTCCCGAAGCTTCGGTTATTCGCACTTCTCTGCCGGGTTCTGAGCGCACCTGAAACCATTTCTTTCTGGCACAAAAGGACAACAATGTCAGCATCGCCTATCCAGATCGAGCCTTTAGACATCGACTTTGATGACTCAGAGGAAACACCTGAAGATCAGCACGGCACTGCAAAGCGGAGCAACCTTGGCTTGGGCATCTTGGTCTCCGCCATTGAAGACTTCAGGACTGGCAATGGCCCAGCCCGGGCCAGCGCAGAGGCCTTCCTGTGGCCTCCGAACGTCGCTTTTGCAGAGCATCTCGATTGGGCTATATCGATGGCCGATATCGACGGCACTTGGCTCCGGGTTGCGCTCGAAAGGATGAGGCCGCAGTGGGATGCTGAGAGGCGCCGCGGAGGACAGCTACGGCTACGCGCGAGCCTACGGCAACTTCGCGCAGAAAGGGCGAGATGATGGATACTCCCATGCCCGACAGACGGGCACTTCAGAAGCTTCGCAAAGAGGCTCGCGAGCGCTTCCTTGCCGGCCGCAAGGCAGAGACGCAATATGCACGCCAGCTCCGGCAGGTAGCCAATCAAGTCGGAAATATTGTTCAGGGCATGGCGCCGGAGGGCATCGTTGGCGATGTCACATTGCTGATGGCCACGCTGAAGCGGTACGGCGAGATTCTCCGGCCGTGGGCGGAATCAGTTGCAGCGCGGATGGTCTCCGATGTGAGCCAGCGTGACGCGGCGGCCTGGGTGAAACACGGGAAGATGATCGGCCGGGCACTCAAGCAGGAGATCGACAGGGCGCCCACAGGCGAGGCTATGCGAGCATCTCTAGCCCGCCAGGTCAATCTGATCACCAGCCTGCCCCTGGACGCCGCAGAGCGTGTACACAAGCTGACGATCGAGGGACTCACGAACAGCACGCGGGCCTCTGAGATTGCCAAGGAGATCATGAAGTCTGGGTCTGTGACCACCAGCCGGGCGAATTTAATCGCGAGGACCGAGGTAAGCCGCACGGCAACGGAATTAACGAGGGCCCGGGCCCAATACATCGGCAGTGAGGGTTATTTTTGGACCACATCCAAGGACGGAGACGTTCGGCCCAGCCACAAGAAGATGCAGGGTAAGTTTGTTCGCTGGGATGATCCTCCGACGCTGGATAACATGGTGGGCCACGCCGGCGCCCTCCCGAATTGCCGATGTTTTCCAAACGTGCAGATCCCGGACTGGATCTGAAATCCCAACAGAAAGGCCGCGTTCCGGAGCTCATGCCAGCTTTACGCGAGGAATCTTCCAGCCGGTATCCTTCGCAACCGAAGCGCTCACGATGCTCTCATCGCCGTCGACCTTGACGCGATCGGCAATGAGTTCCTGCATTCCCCCGCAGTCTTTACAGCGAAGCCTGACGACGATGCAATTCCGGTCCCCCGTCTCTTCCGTGCCATTTATGTGAATTTCGATTGAGCGCCTTTGTGCGTGCTTACAGCGGTCGAGCTGTTTCCTTCGCATGGGTCTATTTCCTCTCTACAAGACTACGCCGCGGCGGGAAAAGAAAAGGCCAGCGGGATTCTCTCCCTGCTGGCCTATTTTGCTTTCTGGGTAGGATTCAGGCGAATTGCTACGATGCGGCGCACTCCGTCTCGACTGGCAACACCGCCGGCAGAGTCCTTCCCGTGAGTGCGCTATACATCATTCCGACCATCACGCCGAATCCCAAGGCCGCCCTGACCTCATCGAGGTCCTCTTCGGGAAGGGCATTGTGCAAGTCGAACTCGTCCATAGCTTCCTTGTTGAAAGCCCATCCAAATTCCGCGGACAAGAGGCAGTCGCCTTCCTCCTCCATGTACCGGCCCGCACAGCGGGCGGCCTGAAGCACTTGCTTGGATAGCTCGGCTCTGACGGCCTTGATTTTGTCTTCAAAGCATCGCTCCATGTGCGAAGCTTTGAGGCTTTCATCTCGCAGCTTATCGATTACCGCGTATTCGGGTTCGCCCTGTGTGGCATCCAGGACAGCCTGAACAGCTGGGTTGATGTACTTTTTGACGGGTTGAGCGGAAGGAGCCGAGGCAGTAATTTCAAGTGAGGGATTCATATTCTCCGTGGGGATCATCTTGGTTGAGTTGCTGGTTGGGTAGCCTGAGGCGCGGACACAACCCGCACCCGGGGGGGATGCGCCTGGCGTTCAGGCGGCTGTTGATTTCTCGAAGGCGCGCACGGCCGTGCCCACGCCGACGCCTAGTTTCTTCGCAACTGCCCTCCAGGGCGTTCCTTGCTCGCGGAGGCTCCGGACCTTGTCCGGGGACACCCAGACCCGAGGACGGCCACACTTGACGCCCCGGCGCCGAGCTGCAGCTATGCCCGCCGTCACTCTCTCGCGAATGAGTTCCCGCTCAAATTCCGCCATGGCGCCCAGCAGATGCATCATCAGGCGACCAGAGGGCGTTGACAAGTCCAGATTGTCGCGCAAGCTGACGAACGTAACGCCATAGCAGTTCAGGTCCTCGATTGTGGTCACCAGATGTTTGAGGCTACGGCCCAGGCGGTCGAGCTTCCAACACGCGATGGCGTCAAATGAGCGGGCATGGGCATCCTTGAGCATGCGGTTGAGTTCCGGCCGGCTTTCCTTCGAACCCGATACTCCCAGGTCCACGTACTCGCCGGCAACCTCCCAGCCGCGGCGCTGGGCGTACTCCCTGAGCTCTGCGAGCTGCATGTCAGGGTTCTGGCCGTTCAGCGTGGAGACGCGCGCGTACAGGGCAACGCGCTTGATTACCGTGGATTCCATGTGAAGCCTCCCATCCCGTCCAGCTGCAGATCGAAGTAGGAAATGACCTCTGCAACAAAATCGCCTTCAGGGGAGAATGGGCCAGCCTCGACCTTCTTCGCGAAGTCGGCATTGTAGAAGGCCCTGACCTGGGCCATGAGTTCGACTTGCCGGCGGCTGTAGTGGATGGGCTTCCAGTCCGGGGCGGACTCTGGATGATTTTGTTGAGGGGAATTGGAGCAGACTGCTACTGTGAGTGTAGCCACGATGACCTCCTTACAGGTCGTTGGGTTAGAGTTCGGGAGAGGTTGGCGCCTCTCTCGAGCTCGCTTATGAATATCCTCCGTTCAACAATCCTCGTCAAGTTACTTTTTGTGCAGTGTGGTGGAAATTGGGGGGACCATGTCTGGAATTCAATAGTACGTCAGGGTAAAACTACTGCCCGGAAAATGCGCTAGGACCCCTATAGACATTGGCTACAACGTACCTAATGGGTAATGAGGGTAAAAGAGCGTAAAGCACGTTGATCTGCTTTGGGAGCAGAGGGTCGGGGGTTCGAATCCCTCCGCCCCGACCATTGGATCAATAAGTTGACTCCAAGGCCGGTTCACCCACAACATCACTCGAGAACCTGTCCCAATCGAACAAAGTTTTTGCGTCTTCAAGGAGCTTCTTGCCGTTTGTAACGGTCTCCGAGATGGACTTCGTGAGTACGTCGTCGTTTGGCTTCATGTTGCCGACTTCCCTATGGGAAGCGCCTCTTCATCAATCAATCAATATCTTCGGGCATCGGATATCGATGAATCGTAAACTCGCCGTCCAACGACTCCAGATCGACCTCGATTACTTCGTTCACCAACTGCCGCGCGTTGCCAATTTCATCAAGAACGGCCTCGAACAACTCGCGTTGGACCTCGGCATTCATTCCATCCGGGCCATTGATACAGATCAGTCCCGCGTGAAGCGGAACATCCGCAAATTGCCCAGTGGTCCCCGGATTGTCCGCGTGACCGCGAAAGTCCACGCTGTTCCGCGTTACAAGGGTCCAGTCCCCTTCCAGGATGAAAGGCTTCAACTCCCAGTCTTTCCAGCCTGCTTTCCCGATCCAGACAATGTGAGAGCTTTCGACAAAACCACAACCGTGGGCGACCGCAACCAGATCCGGACTCAGACACTCATCAACCAGGAATTTCACCACGCATTATCTCCCTGATAAGGAGGTGCGTAGTCGCTTTTTCGTGATCGACCCTCTATTATGCCCGCTAGCAGGTGAAGTCCGCTTTGGGCGTCCGCGCGGAGGAACTGCTTTGGCGTAGACCGACGCGAGTTCAACCTGCCAGTCTTTCAAGCTTGGATAGGACTTGAGAATTCGATCCATTGGTGTTCCTGAATCGACTGCGGCAGCAATGTCGTAGACCGGAACCCGCGTCCCTTTGATCACAGGAGTTCCGCTGAGAATCTCAGAGTCTTCGATCACCATCTCGTGCGCTCTCCTTAGCTGATCAAGGCGTTCCGCGACGCCCTTCCAAATCTCAGAGAAGTGAACTGTGATGGAATGATCTTCAACGATACAGTTCTCCCACTCTCTCCAACTGCCACAACGCGCCATCGCATTCCGAATGGTCCGCAGCCGGGCCTGCGCTGTCAACAACTCGGCGGTCTCGAAATAGAAGGCAATCAGGATGCAGGCATCGGTACGGAAGGTTCGCATTTGCGTCGTGCTATAGAGGTCCTCCGGCAGAATCTTCTCGTCAATGATTCTGTGAATCTGTGGGACCGATACGCCGGCAGCGATTGCCGCCTCGCTGGTTGTCAGGCGTTCCATGAGAGCTTCCACGGGGCACCTCCTGCGTCTATCATAATCCTTCTGACGCTTCAGAATAATTATTGATTCATGCATTAAGTGACTGGGGAATTTGGCAAAATCCGATGACAGCAATTTTGCGGCATCTCGTGGCAACATTATGCTTGGGTCTTGTCAGGCGAATCCCACTTTAGCCCCACAACATGCCAACCTCTCTGCTAAGTCATTGAAACTACGCTAAATAATCAAATTTTAGAGCAGAGGGTCGGGGGTTCGAATCCCTCCGCCCCGACCATTGGAATTAATTGTCTAGGTCGATGGCCGATCCGCCAATGCTTCCCCTCGAGCTTCCATGCAACCCGTTGGCCCAGCAGAGGATAAGCGACCAAGCCGGAAATCCTCTGCTGCTGCATCAATAAGCGGGTACGCCCTATTTCTGCTGCGCCTCCGCCGCTGACCGGATGTAGAGGTCGACGTTGTTCTTGTCCACAAGCGCAGTCCCGGTATCAACGAAGACGGGATACGGCGCGAAGGAGTCAACCTCGAAATCAGCATGCAACGTCCTGGGTGGATTGTGATGGATTTGGTCGAGGGCTTTCAGCCCATAGTAGCCCATGGTGTATGGCTTTTGAGCGACGGTCGCTTCTATCGTTCCTGTCTTGATTAGATTCAAGGTGTCCTGGTCCACGTCCATCGCGATCAACAACCGGTCTGTCGCATGCTGCCGCTCAAGCACGGCGGCAACGTCCTTTGCAGAGGAGCTTTCGAGACAGATGAATGCATCTATTTTTGCCGGACCGCTTAAGGTCAGAAATTGCTGCGTCCGGTCGAAGGCGTTGCCGGAATCACCCTTGATGTTGACCACCTCGACGACTTTGATCGCTGGATGCGACGAAAACGCCTCTAGATAACCCGAGAGCCGTTCGTCAAGATTAGGTTGTCCCGGCATGGAGAAGAAGACGACATTCTCTTTGCCGCCGAGTTTCTCAACAACGCGCTGTCCACCCAGTCGTCCGGCTTCGAGGTTGTTGGTGCCGATGAAGAAGAGCCGGTGAGTACTAGGAGCGTCTGAATCCATTGTGATCACGGGGATTCCCGCGTCGATCGCTGCATCGATCTGCGGTCCTAAGATCACCGGGTCAGAGGTGGAGATGAGGATCCCAGCCGGCTTCGCGGCGATGGCTTTTTGAAGCGCCTGCAATTCGGCTTGCGGATCGTAGTTATCGGGACCGTCAATTTGGGCTGTCACGCCGTAAGTAGCCGCCGCGCGGTTGAACCCGGCAACTGCTGTCTGCCAGTAGGTCACACCCATGTGGTTGGAAATCAGATAGTAGGCCTCTGATTTGCTATGGCGTTCACATCCAGTGCCGAGAAAACACAGCAGCATTGGCAACGCAAGTAGGAATGCTCTTCCGGTCCTTCGCATAGAAACCTCCCTACATCGAGATAAAGCGTGGAGGTCTTCTCAAATACGGCCGGTCTTTCTGGGCTCGATCCTCTATGTGTTCCGTTGGATGATCTACTTTGTCGGAATCCTTGATTAACAATCACAGCCCGGTTGCCTGGCAATCGTGGCCCCCGTTTTGCCACGGCAGGCAAAAAAAACGCATGAAGTAGCCAAACAAGTATTTGGGCCACCACGCATCGCGCCCAGATTATACTCCCGCAAGCCGAGGTCCGGCTGCACAAGAGAACAGGAAGAAATGCGAGTTCCCGGCCAGCCCGCTTTGATCCCTTTTCCAATTGGGGCGGACGCTATTTTGCAAGACCGATGAAAGGGTTCAAACCTCATGGCGTGAGTGGTACGCGCCCATCAATCTTGCTATTAAAACCGCAAGATAGAGGATGCCCAGGATGGCTTCGATGACCGATAGCGAACGTGCTTGATCCGAAATGGGAGTGATACCGGGCGCGCCCATACACGTTATGGTTCCGAAACTGTAATAGATGAAGTCGAGGCGGTCGGGAACGCTGTGAAGATTGGTCAGCGGGTCGAGGTAGAACGCATGTTGCTGTGTGGTCGCCGCGATCAGGTAAATATTGCCGAAGCCGAACCCAATCAGAAGATAAACACAGAGCGCGCCAAAGATGGTTTCGGAATTTGGATGCTCATTGGTAAAGACCTGCCGGAAAATGACCACAACAACGAAAAGGTCGAATGCGAAGGTAAGCAGCGTAATGAGTACTGAGATCGCGCTTGCGTCCACCCGGGTGAAGACGATCCGCTGCAACAGAGCCGGGGCCGCAAGCAGCAGCGCAAAAAATACCAGGCTCCGGCGGAAGCTGACAGCGTATACGCTCAGCAGAGTGACAGCGAGCCCGAATATGCGAAATGCATAGTAGCCGAATCCGGCACTTTGGATATAAGGATAGAGAATCAAAAGTGCCAGCAGGAACAGGAACAGAAATAGAAATCGGTGACCGGTCAGAACGAGAGTCGGACTGGTATGAGCCGGGATCTGGAGATTTTGAGCCATGGATGCGCGCAGGGTTCGCCGCTGATGGTACACCACTTTTCAGCGAGCAGACGACCGCAAATTCGGCCTTTACCAGGGACGGTGTACGGAGCGCGCGCTTCTGCAGCCTGCCTGCGGGGGAATGAACAAGAATGCGCAGCCGGAGAAACCCTGCAACCTCAACCCGGAACGGCTGTGCAAGCCCGAGTAAACCATCAGTAGCGCGCACCCCTTGAATTGTGCAATGGTAGCTGAAGGAGTCAATCGTGCGCCTGGTCGTCCTGATGATCGAAGTGGAACAGCCGGAAGGTATTTCCGCCCGCAAATTGATTTTAGAAGCCGACCGGCACAACGTAATCACCGCCTACAGCGGAAAAGTGGGTCTGGAATTGCTGCGCCGTTTCCCCAACGTTGATGTTGCTGTCGTTCATACTGAGTTGGACGGCATCTCCTTTGAGGAAACCGTGCGCGAGATCAAAGCATTGCGGCCCGATCTACCCGTAATCGGGATCTCTCCGGTCCTGAACCGGAAGGCGCAAGGCGCGGATCACATCCTCTCCAGTTACGATCCACAGGATCTGTTGGGATTGCTCGCAAAGCACTTCGAGAAGCCGACTTCAGACGAAACCTAGACCTGCCACAGTGAGAGAAAGCGGGAGACGAAACATGGCGGTCATCGAAGCTACTTTCCGTTCCGCGGAGACCGGGCGCTGGGAGATACCTTAGTAGACATAGACCACAGATCCTGGGAATCCCAGGTCCCGATTCTGGGACCTGGGATTCCACAAATCTCAAAAACGACCCGGGTTATCTACTGAGCATCTTCGTACTCTTCGTGCCAAGCCATCTGGATAGCCTCCAGTTTACCCTCGGTCGACTTCGCCGGGTCGTCGGCAAAACCCTCGAGCTCGGTCACCTGCTTGTGCAGATCGGTGAACCGCACGGTCAGCGGATCCACCAGAGGAAATTTTTCTTGCAGTTGGATGCCAATCTCTTCGGCATCGTTCCAGGTAAGCTCGCGCGCCATGGTCAGGCTCCTCTTGGTTATTATCCTTGCATCGCCAACGGTTTGCCTTCGGATACGTAATTGCGATTCCACTTAGGGATCTCAATCACGTAATTTCCCGGACCTGGGATCACAGCCTGGCACCCCAGGCGGGAGTTGAGTTGTAAATCCGCCGCCATATCCAGACGGTCGATCTCGTCGTCGTCGGCCGGCGGCAGGATATCCTCACCTTCCTTGATCCACAAGTGGCAGGTGGTGCAAGCGCACACCCCGCCGCAGGCGTGGTCGAGAAATATATCAAAGTGCTCCGCGACATCCAAAAAAGACATTGGCCGGCCGTGATGGCCGTAGGGAAGCGTACCGTTTTCGAATTCGACTGTTCGACCTTCCGGAAGAAAGGTGACTCTGACCATGTTGTCTTGCTTTTTCTCAACCATAGCGTTCATTGACCTTCAGTTTATCTCCGCCGGCGCAATCGGGTGCGGGGCAGTTGGACCTTGCCCTAGTTTCTCCGCCGCGGATTCCATGGTCCGGCCGCCGATGGCGCTCGATACCGCCGCATCCATCATGAGTTCCGCAAAACGCCTGGTTGCTTTATCCAACGCTTCGACACCGGCGCGGATGGCCGCCAAGTCATCACCGCCGCTAAGCGCCGTCAGCTTTTCCGCAAGCCCAGCTATATCGGTCCGCTCCTGCGGGGTGAGTTCGCCCCATGCGGCATTCGATGGAGCCTTCTCCACCGCGCTCAGGATGGTCTGCGCTTCATTCTTGGCCTCGATCAGCTGGCGCAGACGGAAGTCCTCCTCGGCGTAGTCGAAAGAATCCAGAATCATCGACTCGACCTGTTCATCCGTCAGACCATAGGTTGGCTTCACCTCCACCTCCGCCTGCTTTCCGCTGCGTTGCTCGAGAGCGGAGACGTGGAGAATGCCATTGGCGTCGATGAGGAATTTAACCTCGATGCGCGGCAAGCCCGCACTCATCGGCGGAATGCCTTTCAGATCGAAGCGGGCCAGCGAGCGGCAATCCTTGGCCATCTCGCGCTCGCCCTGCACCACATGGATGGCGACATTTGTCTGTCCCTCGACCCCGGTCGTGAAGTGCTCGGTGGCGGAGGCTGGAATGGTCGAATTGCGCTGGATGATCTTGGCTACCACACCCCCCAATGCCTCGATACCGAAGGACAATGGGGTAACGTCGAGCAGCAGCATGTCTTCGGTGGCTTTCGAACCGCCGGCCAGGATATTCGCCTGAACCGCCGCGCCCAGCGCGACCACTTCATCGGGATTGAGCTCCGTATGCGCCTTCTTGCCGCGGCGCTCGAGCTCGAAGAGATCATCCACCAGTCGGCGCACCGCGGGAATGCGCGTAGAGCCGCCGACCAGCACCACTTCACCGATCTGATCGGGAGCGAGCTGGGCATCCTTCAAAGCGTCTCGGCAGGGTGCAATGGTTCGAGCCAGCACCGGCGCGATCAACTCTTCAAACTGGGCGCGCGAAAGTCTCGCGCTGATAGCGCCCTCCTTCGGGCAACTCGACATCGATCGAAGCGCTGAGCTCTGAAGAAAGAACGATCTTCGCCTCGATGATCGCCTTGCGGATTGCCTGAACCGTTTCCGATTGCGCGCGCAAATTCAATTGCTGTTCGCCCGCGATATCCTCGAGCGCAATCGCAATCAGCAGGTCGTCGATGTCGTCGCCGCCCAGATGGGTGTCGCCGTTGGTGGCAATGACTTCAAAGATGCCCTCGTGCAGCTTGAGAATTGAAATATCGAAGGTCCCGCCGCCGAAGTCGTAGACCGCGATGAGGCCTTCCTTTTGCGCGTCGAGACCGTAGGCCAGCGCCGCGGCCGTCGGCTCATTGACCAGGCGGAGCACATCGAGTCCGGCCATGCGTCCGGCATCTTTTGTCGCCTGCCGCTGCGCATCGTTAAAGTATGCCGGCACAGTAATGACCGCTTTCTGAACCGGGCCGCCAAAGTAGCGCTCCGCGTTTTTCTTGAGCTGCCGAAGAATGTGGGCGGAGATCTCAGGCGGGGTGAACTCCGTTTCTCCCAGGCGAAGGCGCAGAATCTCGCCCGGCTGGATGTCGTCCGCCAGCCTGAACGGGAAAGAGCTTCAACTCCCCAGCTATATCCTCGACCCCGCGGCCCATCAAACGCTTGACGGAGTAGACGGCCCGCTCGGAGGCCGTAAGCAGGGTATTGCGGGCGGCGTTGCCGATCAGGACTCTGGGCCTGCCGCCGTCCCTCGCTTTTTCGAGCGCCACTACCGAGGGCACAAGGTTCAACCCATCTTCTCCGGGAATGACCACCGGCTTGTCCGCCTGCATAAAGGCGACCAGAGAATTAGTGGTGCCGAGATCGATGCCAACCACCCGCTCTTCCGCCATAAGACTCAAGACTCTCCCAACGTTTCATTGACGTCGCGCACCAGGTTCTGGAGATAACTTCTGCGCTGCAAGAGAGCAGTCATTGCTTCCTTTGCTGCGGTCTTCTTCGCCTCCAGGCCTTGTTCCCAAGCCTGGTCCCAGGCAGACCACAATCCGCGCAGATCGCTATCGACCGAGCCCAGTTGGGCTACGAACTGGCTTCTGGATCGCTCAAGATCGCCGCGCAGCTGAGGATCGTCCTCACCCATCTTCCTGGTCATGCGCAACTCTTCCAGTTGCATATTCAGCTCAAAGACCTCTTCCAGAAGATCCGGTGGAACCTTTGACGGATTGGCGGAGGGATTGGCGGGTCCGGCTCCTTGGCTCCGGTCATCCTCAAACTGCACGCCTTCGAGCTTCAGAAGGTACTTGGTGCGCTCCACCGGATGCTTCAAGGTGCGGTAAGCGTCATTCAGCAAAGAGCTTTGGGCCAGGCTCCACGCCTGTTCTTCTTCCGTGGCGCGCGCGTATGCATCCGGATGGAGCTTGCGGCTGGAGCGATAGAATTGCTTTTCGAGGGCGGCCAAATCAAGGTCGAGCTTCGCCGGCAAAGCAAAGATATCGAAGTAGCTGACCTCCGACTGCGGAGGCTGAACTTTGCCGCAGAAGCCGCAGAAGGGCTGCCCGTTCATGACCGCTTGGCCGCACGACCGGCAGTTCAAGCGCAGTTCGGCTGTCTCAGCAGTTTGCATAAGATCGTTTTGCCTTTGGAGCCTCGCGGAAACCAAAACTCAACCCGAGAAGGATGAGCCGCAACCGCAGGACTTGGTCGAATTTGGATTGATGAAGTTGAAGCCCTGGCGCATCAGAGTCTCTTCATAATCGAGAATCATTCCGTGGAGATAGATAAACGACTTAGGATCGATAAAAACACGCACATCGTCGAATTGGTATACGCGGTCCCGCTCCCGAGGCTGCGAGTCGAAGCGTATGTTGTAGGAGAGACCGGAGCAACCTCCACCCTGAATGCCCAGCCTGAGCCCGCCCGCGTCAGGGGTTACACCCTCCTTGGCCATGGCTACGCGAATCTGCTTCAGAGCGCGCTCGGTGACTTGAATGCCCTTCTGATTCGATGCCGTATTCTCCGCATTCAGAACAGCTAATTCCATTTGCCTCTCACTTGCCCGCTAACGCGTTGCGGTGGAAGCCCCCTGCTTTAGCAGGGGGGAGCTGGACTTCAGTCCAGCGGAAAGCATCCGCCCTCCGAGATCGGCTTTAGCCCTGGCTTTCTCCGATGCCAGCGCTAAAGCATTTTCGGAAAAGGTGTAGACCGAAGCCGCAACTGCTGAGTGGATTTTTCCTCAAGAAAAATCCACCTCCACGGCTCTCAAGAGTTCGCAGCACTTCCGAAAATGCCGTAAAGCGCATGATCGAAGTCAAACTTTTCTTAGGAGCGCTGAAGCGCTCCAACCCCCGCATGAATGCGTGGGCTTCCACCAGAAATCTCTAGACCGCGGATGAAGCGACTGCCTGGGTTTCGGTCACGCCATTCTTCTTCTTCCAATCGCCGATGGCCGCACGGATCGCATCCTCAGCCAGGACCGAGCAGTGAATCTTCACCGGAGGCAATGACAGCTCCTTCACGATGTCGGTGTTCTTGATCTGCATGGCTTCTTCGACCGTCTTGCCCTTAACCCATTCCGTCGCCAGCGAAGAAGAAGCGATGGCCGAACCGCAGCCGAAGGTCTTGAACTTCGCCTCCTCGATCACCTGAGTCTCGGGATTGACCTTGATCTGCAGGCGCATCACATCGCCGCATTCCGGAGCGCCAACCAGTCCGGTGCCAACTTCAGAGCTGCTCTTGTCCATCTGGCCGACGTTGCGTGGATTGTTATAGTGGTCGATCACCTTATCGCTATAAGCCATTTTTTCTCCTTCGAAGCCGTATCAGCCTGGTTTTTGATGTTTGGATTGTCTTGCCGTTGGATTTAATGCGCCTGCCATTCGATCTTGGAGATGTCTATGCCTTCCTTCACCATCTCGTAGAGCGGAGAAAGCTCGCGCAGTTTCTGCACCACGTCGATGACCTTGTCCGACACATAGTCCACTTCCGCTTCAGTGTTGAAGCGGCCCAGACCGAAGCGAATAGAGCTGTGGGCCACGTCGTCGCCAAGCCCTAACGCCTTTAATACATAGGAAGGCTCAAGCGACGCCGAGGTGCATGCCGAACCGCTGGAAACCGCGATATCGTTAATCCCCATGAGCAGCGACTCACCTTCGACGTAGACGAAGCTCATGTTCAAGTTGGCGGGAAGACGGTGTTCCATTGAGCCGTTTACATGCACGAAGTCCAGATTGGATTCGAGTTTCTTCATCAGCTTATCGCGCAGCTTGCCCAGGCGCTCCGCCTCGGACGCCATCTCCAGCCGGGCAATCTCACAAGCCGCGCCCAACCCGACGATACTGGGTACGTTCAGCGTGCCCGATCGCATGCCGCGTTCGTGGCCGCCGCCGTCGATCTGAGCTGAGATCTGCACCCGGGGATTACGCCGGCGCACATACAGCGCTCCGCAGCCCTTGGGCCCGTAGATCTTATGCCCGGTCAGCGAAAGGCAGTCGATATTCATCGCGTTCACGTCCACAGGAACCTTGCCCACCGCCTGCACCGCGTCGGTGTGGAAGATCACGTTGCGCTCGTGACAGATTTTTCCAATCTCCGCGACCGGCTGAATAACGCCGATCTCATTGTTGGCGAACATAATGCTGACCAGGATGGTCTTGTCGTCGATGGCCCGCTTTAGATCTTCAAGATCGATCAGCCCATCCGCTTTCACCGGCAGGTAGGTCACACGGTAGCCGTACTTCTCCAGGCGCTTGCAGGTGTCGAGCACTGCCTTGTGCTCGGTGACCTGGGTGATGATGTGGTTGCCGCGCTCCTTGTACATCTCGGCGATGCCCTTGAGCGCCAGGTTGTTGCTCTCCGTAGCTCCTGAGGTGAAGATGATCTCCTTGGCGGTTGCGCCAATCAGCTTCGCGATCTGTTCGCGGGCGTGCTCTACGGCCTGCTCTGCTTCCCACCCGAAGGAATGGTTCCGGCTGGCCGCGTTGCCGAACTTCTCGGTAAAGTAGGGCAGCATCGCCTCCAGCACGCGGGGATCCATGGGCGTGGTTGCGTGGTCGTCCATATAGATCGGCAGCTTAACGTTCGCCGGCGCGACGACCGTGGTTTCAACAGTGCTCATCTTGAATCTCTCCTGCTCTTGGTTGTCGTAAGAAGCCCTGCCAGAAGCTTAGCTTAACTACCCAGGCTCACCAGCACATCAGGTTTGCCGTGTATTTTCCGGAGGCCTTCCGGCTCGCACAGATCCGAAATCCGAATCGCCTTCAGTACATCCGAGATGCTCTCATTCACCTTGCGCAGAGGCTCGCGAACCGTGCAGCTATCGGTCAGATCGCAGCCCCGGGGGCCGGTCTCACATGAGGTGATGAACAACGGCCCGTCGATGGCGCGGATAACATCGAAGGCCGTAATTTGATCGGCCGGCCGCGACAGAGCGTATCCGCCGTTCATCCCGGCGTGAGAAGACAACAATCCCACTTTGGTCAGCCGCTGAAGAATCTTGGCCAGCAATTGCGACGGAATCCCGTAGGCTTCGGCGATCTCCTTGGCGCTCAAGGACGGCGTATCCGTACGCTCGCCTAGGAACTTGAGTGCCATCAAACCGTAATCCGCTTTTTTGGTGAGCCGTAGCATTCTTGGCTTTGTAGTGAGAGATGCAATTCCGACCGCAGCGGTCGCATATTCAGTATACGACCGCCCCGGTCGCAATCACAAATATCTTTGAGTTGCGCGATATTACGCAAATCTTACAACCAAGGTTTCTCGCGCACCCTTAAGGTTGAAGCAGTTAGGGGCGACTCTAGAGACCACATCATGGCGACAGTTCTGGGCCTAGCGGGCAGCGCGCAAGAAGCACGGCAATTAGAGGAGGCGCTTGAGCCCAAGCGCGGCAAATTCCAGTGGGATTTCGCCATCATCCTAACCGTTTTCCATCTCGCGGCCCTGGCTGCTCTCTTTGAGTTCCGTTGGTCCGCTCTCGCGGTCTTTGCCGCCACCTGGGTCTTCGCCCAGAATATCGGGATCGCAGTCGCCTATCATCGTCTGCTTACCCATCGCGGCTACATCGTCCCGAAGTGGCTGGAATATACGATCGCGGTTCTTGGAACCATGGCCCTGCAGGGCAGCCCCGTCTACTGGGTGGCGGTACACCGCCTGCATCACCAATACACCGATAAACCCGGCGATCCGCATTCGCCTCGCGACGGCAAGTGGTGGTCGCACATGGGCTGGATCCTGAATGGCTCCCTGCATAACAACAGCGCTGTGCTCGAGCGCTACGCCCCCGACCTGACGAAGGACAAGTTCTACCGCTGGCTGAACTGTCTATCACTGGCTGCCGGTGACCATGCTCGGCCTGCTGTTACTCGCCTTCGGCGGCCTGCCGTGGCTGCTCTGGGGAGTCTTCTTTCGCGTCACTGTCGGCCTGCACGTCACCTGGCTGGTAAACTCGGCGACCCACATGTGGGGATCGCGGCGCTTTCCGACTCGCGACGACTCGCGCAACAACTGGTGGGTGGCGCTGCTGACGGGCGGCGAGGGATGGCACAACAACCACCACGCACACCCTGTTTCAGCTCGTCATGGAATGGCCTGGTACGAGTTCGATCCCAACTACTGGGCTATCTGGACGCTTGGAAAAACTCGGCTTGGCCACCAAAGTCAACGCCAAACGCGTCTAGGTGTGCCTCCATGGATGACGGGTGCAGCAATTTGTTCCGGAGGACACGGAGCATCCCCAGGTTCCCTGAAAATGCGAAGGAGCCTAGGGCAGCCGCCGGCTGAGCTCTGGTGCGGAACGTCTACGCGGAACCGGATCCTGCGCCCGATGATCTATCTATGTCAGTTATTAGACACGGGCGCTAACCAGGAGAAATACTCTATGCCTTCGCGCCTGCGCTCCCTGCTCTTCTCAGCCGCCGTTTTATTTCTATTGGCTGGGAATCAGAGTCTCCCGGCGCAGATCACTCATGAAACGGTCGCCGTCAACCTGCGGCAGACTGCCCGGCCCTTCCCTCATTTCTGGGAGCAGATGTTCGGTTCCGGCCGCGCCGTGCTGAGCATGCGCGAGAGCTACCGCAACGATCTTCGCCAGGTGAAGCAAGTCACGGACTTCAAGTATGTCCGCTTTCACGCCATCCTCGATGACGACGTAGGAGTTTATGGCGAAGATCAGCACGGCAACCCCATCTACAATTTCACTTACGTCGATGAGATTTATGACGGACTCCTGGCCAACGGCGTAAAACCGTTCGTCGAGCTGAGCTTTATGCCCAAGCTGCTAGCGGCTCGCCTGGATTACCATCCCTTCTGGTATCACCCCATCGTTTCGCCGCCTGCCGGATTACGCCAAGTGGAACGCACTGATCAAGGCCTTTGCTCAGCACCTGATCGATCGCTACGGCATCGATGAGGTGTCCAGTTGGTATTTCGAGGTTTGGAACGAACCAAACATCGACTTCTGGACCGGCCGTCCGGCGCAGGAGACCTACTTCAAGCTTTACGACAATACCGCCGGCGCGCTCAAATCGGTCAGTTCGCGGCTTCGGGTAGGCGGCCCGGCGACAGCGCAGGCCGCATGGGTCGACGCCCTCATAGCGCACACCAACGAAAACCGGGTGCCGCTCGACTTTGTCTCCACCCATGCCTATGGAAACGACACCGCGATGGATATCTTTGGCCATCCCCAGTCCATTCCTGCGCACCAGATGGTTTCCGCCGCCGTCGACAAAGTACATCGCCAGATCGCCGCCTCCGCCCGTCCCCACATCCCGCTCATCTGGAGCGAGTTCAACGCTACATACATGAGCGAACCGGAGATCACGGATACGATTTACATGGGCCCCTGGCTGGCCAACACCATCCGGGAATGCGACGGCAAAGTCGACATGATGTCCTATTGGACCTTCTCCGATGTTTTCGAGGAACAGGGTGTGATCAAGGAGCCTTTCTTCGGAGGCTTTGGGTTGATCGCCATCGATGACCTTCCCAAACCCGCATTCAACGTCTTCAAGCTGCTGCACACTTTAGGAGACGAGCCGGATTCCCCAGAGCGCGAGCGACGTTCTGGTGACGAGAAAGAAGGATGGAACGGTGATTCTGGCGGCGTGGAATCTGGCAGAGCCCGGGGTCAATGCCCCGGCCAAATCCATACGCTTCGACCTTCAGGGCGTCCGGCCCGGCGCAACCATCAGCATCAGCCGCGTGGACGCAACCCACGGCAACATACTGGAGGCCTACGACAAAATGGGCCAACCGCGGTACCCGACGCCCAAACAACAAAAGCTGCTGCGCATTGCGGCACAGCTCCCCCCCGCGGAAATGGAGCGCCTGCACGCAGCCTCATTCACGCTCGAAATTCCCCCTGAAGGCTTGGCTGTCGTCACCCTTTCTAAATAGAACAGTGACGAGTTCTTTTCCGTTTTTTGTTTAGTGTAGCCTGTCAGAAACGGGCTGCGGTCCGGGACGGGGGCGAAATGATTTTGAGCAGACCTGTGAGCCTGCTCGCGCTTGCTGCGACGGCTTTGATTCTGACGCAACTTGGGTGCAAAGGGTCTTCTGTCCTGGGCACGAGGCCCTCGCAGTTAGAGCTAAGCAGCCCGAACTGGTCCGACGGCTCCGAAATCCCCGCAAAATTCACCTGCGATGGCGACAATGTTTCCCCCACACTTTGGTGGAGCTCGCCTCCCCCGAGAACGCAAAGCCTGGTGCTCACCTTTAGCGATCCATACTGGCTGGTGGGCCCATTTTCGCATTGGGTTCTTTACGATCTCTCTCCCCAGACACGCCAGCTTCCCGAAGCCGCCTCACAACGACAGCAATTGCCGGGAAACGCTCGAGAGGGGCAAAACGACTTCGGCCGCAACGGCTATAGCGGACCTTGCCCCAATTTCGGATCCAGCAATCGTTACGTTTTCCGCCTTTACGCACTCGACGCCAAACTGAATCTGCCGCCTGGAGCATCCCAGGGGAAGGTGGAGCAGACAATGCGCGGCCACATCCTCGCCAAAGGATTGCTCATCGCCCCTTACTCCCGGCCGCATAAATAGGCGGATAAAGGGCTTTACAGGCTGCGGAAATACCGCCTTTCTTTGAAAGGGCCCGGCTTCAGCCGTGCCGTAAGTTTGATTAAAAATATCTTCGGCTTTAGCCGCTGAGGGAATGGTTTTCGCGCCTGGGTACGCCATATCTGGCGCGCTCTTTGCGCGAGACGTGGGGAGACCGTAGATCTCTCCACGTCGCTTCGCTCCGGTCGAGATGACAAATGAGATGTGACTGCCGATTAGGGCTTTCTCCCTGGGTGGGCCGCAGGCCCATAAGCGCTAGCAAAGACGGATAAAACGGGCAGAACCAGATTCCCTGCGGGAATGACAGAAAGAAAGGCAAAGACGGGCCGCAGGCCCAGGAACACTCCGGTCGAGATGACAAACCCACAAATGCTGCACCATCAACCCTGGGGCCGGCCTTTTGCCTGCTCCATGGCGATTTGGTTCACATGGGCCAGAGCTCTCGATCCCGAAGCGCCTTCGATGGCTTTCAAAGCGATATCCTGCACCTGGCGCTTGGCTTCTTCGACCGCTTTCTCCAGCGCCGCCATCTGCTCGGTTTGCCGTTTCAGCGCCTCTTGCAGTCCGGTAACCTGGAGCGCCGCCATCTTACGCTCCGCTTCAGCATCTTTCTGCAGAACCAGAATCTGCTGTTCATAATGCGCTGTGACCTGCCGCGTGGCTTCCGCCAGAGCCGCTTCCTTTTCGGCTGCGATCCGCCGTGGCAATTCTTCCACCTGCTGCCGCAACCGCGCGAGTTCCTCTTCTCTCTCCGCTATGGCCGCTTCCCGCTGCGTCCATGTGCGTTCCAGTTCGCGTTGTCGCTCTTCGTTCTTTTGGCCAAGCAGGTGAGCTTCCTCGTCATACCGGTCCTGCGCCTTTTTCCGCTCGAGTTGCTTGCGGTATTCGTAATCGTCGTTTTCCCGCTGGCGTTGTTTGCGCAGAGCCTCTTCAGCTTCTCTGCGTTCACGCTCGGCAGTCCGCGCTTCCTGCTCCCATTCAGCCCGCCGCATCTCGATCTCCGCTTCTAAGCTCTCCCGCTCGCGCGCGTAGTCCTGCACAAGTTGGTCGAGCGAGGTGGCGGCAATGTCGATCTTGTGCAGACGCTCCAACTCCTGCCGCTCGAGCGCGACGGCGTCTCGCACGCGGGTGAGCAAATCCACTTCGTCGGTTAGCTTTTCGGAAAGTTGGAGCAAGGTGCGCGACACCTCACCATTCAACGCGGAAATGCGCTGGGAGACGGAATCAACCGAAACCGATTCCACGGACTGCCGCACCTCCGCTGCCTGGCGCTGCTCGATTTCAAGACTCTTAGGGCTGGCGGCTTCGCGAGCGGCCTCTGTTTCCTGCCGGATGGCGCCGAACTCCTGCTGAACCTGGGCCTTACTGCGCGGGCTGCGGCTTGGCGTTGTGGTTTTGCTCGTTTTCGTCGCCATTGTCACTCCTGGGTGCTCTCCCCATTACGCCGGAGGCCACCTCATCTTAGCGCAGGTGTACGTGGCAAGCTCCGGAATAGTTTCCAGCGCATTATTCGAAGACAATCAATCTCCGCGTGTCCCGGCCGCGGAGAGTCCGGCTTGCTTCGCGTTTTTTTCGGGGTGTTCCAGATCGAGCGTGTCACCAAGCTCCTGTTGAAAGCTCAGCAAACGCTTCATCAGATCCGCCTTAACGGAAGCAATACCAGGATCCTGACTTAAATCATGCATCTCCCATGGGTCATTTTCCAAATCGAATATCTGGATTCGCTGAACTTGCGGATAGGCGATGAGCTTGTGCGTCTTGGTGCGCACCGTCCGCTGGAAATGCCGATAATAACTGAATACCGCATCATGCACCGGATGGCTCTCACCACGGAGCATCGGGGCGAGACTCGGAAACTCGACGGATTTTGGAATCTCGATTCCGGCGAATTCACAGGTGGTGGCATACATGCTGTGCTGATAAACCAGTTCGTCTACTCGCTTGCCGGCGGCAACTCCCGGGCCTGAGATCAGCAGCGGCATCCGTATGCTGCAGTCGTACAGATTTTGCTTACCCATCAGCCCGTGCTCTCCGACAGCCAATCCATGATCTGCAGTAAGGATGACGTAGGTGTTTGACGCCTTACCCGATCGCTGCAAGGCGTCGAGAATGCGGCCAAGCTGGTGATCCATGTGGGAGATGATCGAATAGTACTCACGCCGGTGGAGTTGAACTGCCTCCCGAGTGCGCGGAAATGGCGCGAGCATCTCGTCCCGAACCCTGAAATCTCCCTGATCGAAGGGATGCTCGGGAAGGAAGTTCGGAGGGATGCGGATTTTGTCCTGGGGATAAAGATCGAGGTACTCTTGGGGCGACTGGCGAGGATCGTGCGGCGCGTTGAACCCGAGATAGATGAAGAACGGCGTATCGCGTTTAGCCGCCTTGTTCGTCAGATGATCGATGACGTTATTCGCATAGAGCACGCTTGAATGTTCAATCTTATCCGGCGTTTTGTTCACCCACAGATTAGTGTGCAGCCAATGTCCTTTGAGAGATTCATCCGCGGGTTGCCAAGTGTCTCCGGGCCGCGGACGATCGTATGCGGCGCCTCCCTCCGGCGTCGATTCCAGAAACCCAGGGGCAACAGGTCCCATCTCCTTGAAACTGCGCGCCAGCACGGTAGGATCCAAATGCCATTTCCCGCAAATGTATGTATCGTATCCCGCGATGCCCATGGTTTGGCCCCATGTATGGACGTTGTCCAGACCAGCTTGCGCATGGAATGCAGTCAAACCGCTGTTGAGCATCGTACGGCTGGGTACGCATACCGCCCCGGACCACGAACCCTGATGGAAACAATGTGTGAAGGCGCAACCCGAAGCAGCCAACCGATCGAGGGTCGGTGTGTGGACTTCAGGATTGTTCAATCCGTGAACGGTGCGAAACATCAAATCGTCGGCAATAATGAATAGAAAATTAGGCCGGATGGATTGATTTTGCCCGACGGCCATCATCGAAGGCGCGTTGGCTGCGGCAATCCCCGAGGCCATCAATTCGATAAATTTACGGCGATCCATGGCCCTATCTCCAATGAGCTCATTCGTGGCTCTTTTAACGCAGTTTCACAGTCAGCGGTCTGGTAAAAGTTGGCTCTGTGCAGGCATTCTTTGACAGAATGCCTGTCTCGACTGCGTCATTCTTGCCTACATCAATTGCGAAAATACTCTAGAAGGATATTTTCAAGGCCAGTTGCAGTTCACGTTGCGTGCTTGCCGTGGTGAGCACCTGGCCAAAAGTTGCACCGTTCAGGGTCCCGTTCGGCGCGGCCCAGACCGGTGTATTTGTAAAGTTGAACGCCTCCGCGCGAAACTCCACTTGTACCCGCTCGATTGAGAATCTACGGAAAACGGAGAGATCCACATCTCTATACCAATTTGACCTCAGGGTATTTCTACCCACATCCCCATAGGTATACTGCGCTGGAGCCTGAAATGCCGCGGTATTGATCCATTTGAACCGGGTGGGATTTCCGAGCCGCGGATTGCCCACCACATTCACGCCTTGATAATTGTTCCCTGTATTCGCAACATCTCCCGAATAAGAGACCGTAAACGGGGTACCGGAGGTAAAGGTAGCGATACTGTTGATCTGCCAGCCCCCAACTATGGCGTCCGTAACGCGATTCCCCGTCTGAAATCTTTGCCCGGCGCCAAATGGCAGTTGATAAGTCGCGCTGCCGGTAAACATGTTCGGGAGATCGAATCCGGCGACACTGCGGTCGGCCTTCGGATTGTACGGATTCCTAATAAAGCAATCCTCCGCTCCGAAATAGCCATCGCAACCCACATCTATAGCTTTGGACCAGGTGTAGTTGAGTGTGTAAGCCAGCCCGGATGACATCTTCCGGTCAAGCTGTACCTGCAATCCGTTGTAGCTGCTCGAGCCGTTGCTCTGCTCGTATTGTGTGGGAGTGATGTAGGGAAAGGGTGCACGGTTCGCAGGCGTCCCAGGGCCAGGCGCAACGGCGACATTGAAAAATCCGCAGCACGGCAGACGAGTACTGCGCGATCCCACGTAATTCATAGTCAGGACCGCGGTCGGTCCAAGCTGCTGCTGAAGACCCGCCGTCCACTGATCGGAGTATGGATTTCTTATATACGGCGCGATGAAGTTTGCCGACTGTATAAATGGACTGGCAAGAGGAAGAGTGTGGGTTTGACCCGGGGGCAGATTGAGCGGGTTTTCCGCAGGCGTGGTGACCGTGGTCGAATTGAGGTTACTGGTTATATCGAGCCCGAACGAGGGCCACAGCGCTCCCTCATTTTGCACGCTTTGCATAATGCCGGACCAGACATCGTAAACCCGCGCGTAGGAAAGATGCAGGACGCGCCGCTTGTCTATTTGATAGGCGAAGCCAAGACGCGGCTGGATGTTATCGGTCTGATTGTCAATCAGGCTGCCGCTCTTTCCCACGATGACATGCGCTGGAAGTACTCCTCCGGGAATACAAGGCGCAGCCCCGAGACTCGCGCACGATCCGAGATTTGCGGCAGCCTTGCTGAGGATATACGTCCCGTTTCGCAAATTGAGCGCGCCGGTAATGTTGGACTGTGTTGAATTCGGCGCCAGCGCCGGCATGATCACCCAATCATAGCGAAGTCCGACATTCATCGTAAGCTTGGGAGCGATCTTCCACTGGTCCCCCAAATACACGCCATTCACCCATCCGTTCTTTGGAAGCTTCAGGTTGTTCCTGCGTTCGCCATTGCTTGGAACACCCAGCAGGAAAGATGCCAGGGCGTTTCCCGTGCCCGTCTGATTCTCGAGGTTCGAGGTCTGAAAAGCGGAGAAGCCGACATTGCCGTTGGCATTCAAAACACTCTCGTCGTTGTGGCTTATACTGGCGCCCACTTCGATGGCGTGGGGGCCGATCAGCTTTGTAAAATCGCCTTTCCACTCGTAGATGTCACCATCCGTATCCGCGAGATAGCTGTTACCGCCCCCTGCATAACCGGTAACGGCAATAACTGGAATCTGGCAAGGGTAAGGGCCAAGATACCCACATACGAACCCCTGGTTAAAGGCGCCCGTGGAGGGCTGATTCGCGAAGACTGTAGATGTTGCATAATATTGCCATACGTGCCCGGCTGTGAGCTGAAGGGTGGCCGAGGCTCCGAAGGTGTGCAGGTAGCTCACGCCCCAATTCTGTCCGTCACTTACATTGTGGTTCACCAGCCCATTGAAGCCGCCGGATGCTGTCTGCGACGCATGAAACTGACTGAAACGTCCCCAGATAGAGTTGGAGTCATTGAATTGCTGGTCAAGCCGCAGGCTATAGTTGTTCTGCCGAGTCAGAGTGGGCGTTGTATCTTCGCCATTTACGCCCGACGAGGTGGCAATGGGGGCAGGATACATTTCTTTGACCAGGATCACCATGGCGGGATCGAGAGCCGGCGCGATATTGTTATTTACGAAGGGCGTGCGCAGGTACTGGCCAGGATGATTGGGATCCGGCGTCGTGGTATAGGGATTGTATAGTTTTTGCGAGATGCCGCTGAAGTCGCCCGCCAGCTCGGCTGTTGTAGGCACGTTGTAGAGCAATTCCGAAGCCGAATTGATATTTGTGCCTTCATACGCTCCAAAGAAGAACGTATGCCTCTTTCTTCCATGGTATCGAGGAAAGATAACCGGACCGCCGATGGTGGCTCCATAGACGTTCTGTTTTAACGGCGTTACGCTGGTTAGCAGCGGGTTGCGTGCATCGAAGGCATTGTTTCTAAAGAACTCCCATACATCTCCGTGGAATTGGTTCGAACCCGATTTCGTGACTACATTTACGATTCCTCCCATGACTCCGCCAAACCGGCTCTGGTCATCGTGCGACTGCACTTTGAATTCGTCGATCGCATCGACAATGGGCGGCACGGCATATTCGCTGAACCAGAACTGTTGGTCGGTAATTCCGTCGAGTAGAAATAGATTGCTTCGATTCATCTGCCCATTCACCGACGGAAAGCCAAACGATCCGACAAGGATGGCATTGCCTCCGGTGGAATTCTGCGCGGTATTGGCCCGGCTGGATCCTGGTGTGAGCGTCAGCAATTGGGTAAAGTTCCGCCCATTCAGCGGCAGTGTGCTCACCGCGCTCCCGCTTATAACTGTGCCCAGATTCGCGGTCGAGGTTTCCATCTGACTTGAAGCGGCTTCAACCGTCACTTGCTGCACCTGCGAACCCACGTTCAACGCGAAATTGAACGTGGCCGTTTGGTTCACATAGAGGACGAATGCGCTCTGTTGCGCCTGCGCAAAACCCGGCTTGGAGACTTCCAAGGTATAGTTCCCCGGAGCAACGTCGACGAAGGCGTAGTTGCCATCGGAGTTCGACTGCGTCGTTCTTACGGTATCGGTCGATGTTTGCCGGAGATCGATGTGCGCGCCTTGGATCACGGCGCCAGTCGAATCCCGGACCGTGCCGTTGACGGAAGCGGATGAAAGTTGAGCTCTGGCCGCAGCGCACGTCAGCAACAGGCATATGCCGGCAAGAGCGGCCGCGGGTCTCCCCCCGAATGCAGCTCCCGCAAAGATTCTCAAACCTCCAGTAACCTGTCTCATTTAGCACCCCCAACAAAGTTCAGCAGTTGAGGCCGCATTACGCTCGTTGACTTCCCATGAGACCGTTGGCGGAAGCGGTGCCCTGAAGTCTAACGTGAATGGACAATCTATTAACTAATACTTCATGTAATTAATACTTCACGGTTCCTCAACTGATCCCTACCTTATACCGCGGCCAGAGCGGCCGCTCGTTAGCATGATCTATCACCGGCTCCCCTTCGCATTCCACCTCGATAACGGTTGCCGGGGAGTCGGGCGCTGCGACCGGCAGCGTCGTCAGTTGCAAAGAGAAATCGCCATTCTGCCGGAAGGGCACGTTCTGTCCCGTCTTGAGCAGACGCGCCGATTTTACCTTCGTCTGCAGCCCGCCGATGGCCACCACAACTCCCGGTTGGAAGAAGGACAACCACTCTGCCGCCGGAGTTACCCCCGGCCAGTTTCTCTGCACCACATATAAGGTGTTGCCCTGGCGGGTGAAGATGCTGTTCGCCTCCGACTTCAAGTTGCCCCGCTCCGTCTGGTAAATAGCTTTGCCGTTGGTGTCCATCCATTTGCCCACGGTTTCGAGGATCTCCACCGATTCCTCCGGTACCGATCCATCCGGTTTGGGACCGATATTGAGCAGGTAATTCCCGCCGCCCTGCGCGCAGGTTGCCAGATTGCTCACGATCGTCTTCGGGGTTTTCCAGGAGTCATCACCGCGATTGAAACCCCAACTATCGTTCAACGTCATGCAGGTCTCCCACGCGCGTCCCACTTCCGCTGCCTGGATGTGCTGTTCCGGAGTCGAAAAGTCTCCTTGTAAGCCATTGCGGTTGTTTACGATGATCTCCGGCTGAAGCTGAAAGACCATCTGGTTCATGCGCTCCGATTCCCACTGCTGCGGCGTCAGCGGCCAGCTAACGTCATACCAAAGCACATCGATCTTCCCGTAGTTGCTCATCAATTCGCGGATCAGCCCATGGGTGTAGGCGACAAAGCGCTGACGCGCCGCCTCGTCCGTCTTGCAGCGTGCGCCATCGGGATGGTGCCAGTCCATCAGCGAATAATAGAAGCCTACTCGCAGGCCTTCCGCGCGAGCCGCTTCCACGTACTCCCGCACCAAGTCCCGTCCCGGACCCTGCCTGGGCGCGCAATAGTCCGTCAGCTTGGTATCGAACATGCAGAAGCCTTCGTGGTGCTTGGTGGTCATCACCATGTATTTCTGCCCGGCGCTTCGCGCGAGCTTGGCCCACTCCCGCGCCGCATTCGGCTTGGGATGGAAGTGCTTGGCCAGCAGCTCGTATTGCGGAATGGGAATTCCTTCCATCTCCAGGCCCCACTCATGCTGACCGATCACGCTGTACAGCCCCCAGTGGATGAACATCCCGAACCGGGCCGCATGCCACCATGCCATTCTTTGCTCGCGGGTGGCCGCTTGTTTGCTTTCGGCCTCCGCGGCCGGAGCGCCCTCTTGGGTAGCGGACGCCTGCGCCGCCATTGCAGGCGATCCGAATGCCCCTACTTTCGCTGAGCCTGCGGCCACCGCGGCCGAGCCGAGCTGCTTGAGAAGGGACCGCCTGGAGATCGAATCCATGTTCATTGGTTTTCCACCCTGTTCTCTCTTTGCGCCGCTTGACAGCGCAAAGTCGCCTGCCGCCATAGCAATGCAGAATCGAGAATCATTTTGCCACAAAATGGACCCCGATGGATATCAAAGTTCTCAGGTAGGGAAGAGTGGAGAGGTTCTGGATGCTCGCCGGTGGAAGCACCTGCTTGGACTGGGAAACTGGATTTCAGTTCAGCGGAAAAATATTGGACTGCGAGATGGGCTCAACAGAGTCCCGCGAGGGACGGCTGAAAATAGCCCAGCACGAAGTGCTGGGTAGGGTTCTATAAGAGACAAAAGTCCCGTAGGGACGGCTGAATCATCGCTTCGCCTTTTCAGTCGTCCCTACGGGACTGGATTCTGCCCCTGCCAGGCAGACCCAGCACTTCTTGCTGGGCTATTTTCTTGCCGTCCCCGCGGGACTCTTTTCAATGCCGATTCTTAACCGGTTCGGGGAGTTTTCGCAGGAACTTCAGCCCTGGGACGCCCCCACATGAATTCGGGGCTTCGACTCAGCGCTTAGGCCAGGATGCACTCAACCCCGTTCGCCTTTAACATCGCCTGGTTTTCAGCGTCGAGGTCCTTGTCGGAGACGACCTGGTCGATCTCGCTGAGGTCGGCCACATGAATCATCGCGTTCCTGCCGAACTTCGACCGGTCCGCCACCACCACGACGGTGCGCGCCACTTTGATCATGGAACGAATCGATTCCACGATCAGGCTGTTGGAATCGCTAATGCCGGAATTGGTCACGCCCCTGATCCCCATGATCAGCATGTCGGCGGAGACGCTGTTGAGCATCCGCTCGCAAATAGGCCCCAGTTGAACGCCAAGCCGGGGATAGAGATAGCCTCCGGTTAAAGTCACTTCGACTTGCTTGGAGTCCCAAAAGATCTGAGCCACCGGAATGGAGTTGGTGACTACCTGGATCGGCCTGTCGTTGAGATTTCGGGCTACTTCGACAACACTGGAGCCGCCCCCTAAGATGACCGTCTGTCCATCTTGAACCAGGGATGCGGCGAACTTTCCGATGCGGGACTTCTCGTCGTGAAAACTGCCGGAGAGGCGGCCAAAATCGAGACCTTCATCCCGCGTCTGCAGCGAGATAGCTCCTCCGTGAACCCTGCGCAGTACGCCCTTTTGCTCCAGCTCAATAAGGTCGCGGCGAATGCTGGACTTGGACGCCTCGAACTTCTGGCATAACTCTTCAAAATTCACAAACTCTTCTTTTGCGAAGAGCTCTTGAACCTTCAGGATCCGCTGCGCCTGCCTCATGGCGTAAATATACATCCGAGATCGAAAACCTAAAAGATGGATTGTTGTGATTGCTTATGAAGCAAAATGCATTTATAGTATCCATGGACCTAGCTCCTATGGCCCCACCCACGCTCATGCAGAAACCGACAGCAGCACTGGTTGCCTCTATTCTTCGCCGGGCGGTTTTGGAGTGCATCGCCGGCCAAGAAAGCAGGAAGAACCCTGCCCACCAGAGCAGTACACCGGAGCCAGTCTCCGGCCTGAGCCCGGAGGAGATCTTTACCACGCCGGCGGCCCAGGCGATCAAGAAAGAAATCCTGCAAGCAGGAAAGAAGCTCTGGGAGCGGCAATATGTGGATGGCAATGGAGGCAACATCTCCGCCCGGGTATCCAGCGAATATGTGATTTGCACCCCTACGCTCTGCAGCAAAGGGGACATGACCATGGACGATCTCTCGCTGGTGGACCTCGACAATCGGCAGATTTGCGGCGATCGTGCGCAGACCAGCGAGATTCTGCTCCACCTGGAGATCTACAAAGCAGTGCCCCGCGCCCAGGCGATCATCCACTGCCATCCTCCCTACGCTACCGCGCATGCCGTAGCCGGCATTATTCCGCGGGGCAATCTGATTCCCGAGCAGGAGGTATTCGTGGGTCCCGTGGCCCTGGCTCCCTACGAGACGCCCGGAACCATGGCCTTTGCCCGGACGATTCTACCCTTCGTCGAAAATCACAATACTATTCTGTTGGCGAATCATGGAATTGTCTGCTGGGCAGATACCGTCACACACGCGGAATGGTATGCCGAGGTGGTGGAGAATTACTGCAAGATCGTGTTTATCGCTTCCCAACTGCAGGCTCCCATCCAGGAGATTCCCGCGGAGAAGATCGCCGGCCTGCTGGCCATGAAAAAGAGGCTCGGCCTGCCCGACCCGCGCCTGGTGGCGGAGAACTCCAGCCCCTCCCAAATTGGGAACGATGCGCAGCAACTCTCCGGGAAGGCCCTGGAAGAGCCCGCAGGCGGCGCTCCTTCCCATCGTTCCCCTCCCTCGGAGGAGATTGACGATCTGGTCGCGCGTCTCACTCCCCAGGTGTTGGCCCTGCTCGAAACAAGAGAATGACCCACTCCGCCAACTTCGTAGCCGCCGATCTCGGGGCGTCGAGCGGGCGGCTGATGGTCGGCCAATGGGATGGCCGCATCTTTTCCCTTCGCCAACTGCACCGCTTCCAGAATGCAGGGGTGAGTGCGCACGGAGATTTGTACTGGAATGCTTTGGGAATCTGGTCCCATATTCAGGAAGGTTTAGGCAGATATTGCTCGCACTTCTCCGATCCGCCGCAAGGCATCGGCGTCGATGCCTGGGGAGTGGATTTCGCCTTGCTCGACCGCGCCGGGCGGCTGCTGGGCAACCCTCGGAATTACCGCGATTCGCGAACCGATGGGATGCCGGAGCTTGCTTTTGAGAAGATCGACGAAGGCCGGCTCTTTGGGCAGACGGGTGTTCAAACGATGCAGATCAACACCCTCTTCCAGCTCTACAGCATGGCGCATTCCGGCGACCCCCAACTGCAGGCCGCGGAGACGCTGCTGATGATCCCCGATCTCTTTCTCTATTTTCTGTGCGGAGAACGGAGCATGGAGTACTCCGAGGCGACCACCACTCAGATGTATTCCCCTGCGAGCGGCGATTGGGCGCGGGAGATGCTCGGAGCTCTTGGCATTCCGCTCAAGATACTTTCCGCTGTGGTCGAGCCGGGTACGATCCTGGGTCCGGTTCGCCCGGATGTTCTGCGCGACGCCCGCTTGGGCAATCGCTTCCCTGCGATCGCCATAGCCTCGCACGACACCGCCAGCGCAGTAGCGGCAATTCCTAATATGGACCGTAGCAGCGCCTTTATCAGCAGCGGCACCTGGAGCTTGATGGGCATCGAGGTGGACCAGCCGGTTACCTCCTCCGACGCACTCCGCCTGGGCCTGACCAACGAAGGCGGTGCCGCCGGCTCGATTCTGCTCATGCGCAATCTCACCGGGCTATGGATCATTCAGGAGTGCCTGCGGCAGTGGGAAAAGGAAGGGCTCCAGTCCGGCTGGGAAGAGATTATCTCCGCGGCTGCTCAAGCGAAATCCTGCGGCTCTTATTTCGATCCCAACGCGAAACAGTTCCAGCATCCGGGCGACATGCCTAAGTTCATTCATGACTACTGCCTCGCCACCGGCCAGCAGCCGCCGCGAACGGTCGGCGAGACCGCGCGCTCCACGTTCGAGAGCTTGAGCTTGTCCTACAGGTTCGTTTTAGAGTCAATTGAGCTGGTGACCGGCCGCCATCTGGAGACGATTCGAGTAGTGGGCGGTGGGTCGCTCAATGCCTTCCTTTGCCAGATGATCGCGGATGCCTGTGACCGGCCGGTAATCAGCGGTCCGGTGGAAGCGTCGGCCTTCGGCAACGTGATGCTGCAGGCAGTTGCGACCGGACACTTGCCCAGCGTGGACGCGGGTCGGACAGCTATGGCTGAATCAGTGGAGTGCAAGGAATTTGTATCCCATCGCAGCGATGCGTGGGATGAGGCTTATTCGCATTTCAAGGCTTTTCTGTAGCTTCGACGTCGGTTGAAGCGCGGACATACAATCGTAGGCGTCAGCAAATAGCGTAAGAAATCAGGGAGTATCGAATGGCATCGTACGCAATTCCGGCTGTGCAATCTCCTCAAGCCGTCGCCAAAAACGAAGTAGTGCTGGTCGCCAGCGGTGACTTGCGCCAATCCGCCAACAAAGTCTGCTGGGCTGCGCAAGCCGAGGTCGAGCAGAAGCTAATCGCCGCTTTGCAAGCCGAAGGCTTCAGTGTGCGCCGCGCGCATCCTTACCTGGAAGACCTGGGACATGGATTTATCTACAACCAACGCATGGGCATGGACGTCTTCGCCAAGATCGATCCGCAGGCTCCGCTTATTGTGGCCGAGGCGGTGTGGCAGTATAGCAACAATGTTCTTGCCGGTCTGGAAAACCATGGCGGCCCGATCTTGACGGTCGCGAACTGGTCGGGCCAGTGGCCGGGACTGGTGGGCATGCTCAACCTGAATGGCTGCCTGCATAAGGCGGGCGTGAAGTTCAGCACCCTGTGGAGCAAAGATTTTGAGGATGAATTCTTCCTCCGCGGGCTGAGGCAGTGGCTGAAAGAGCATACGACCGATCAAGACTCGAGCCACGTACATAACCTCAATCTCTCCAGCCTGCCCCAGGCGGAGCGGCAACTCGGAACCGCCCTCGCCCGGCATCTGCAATCGCGCAAGGCCATCCTCGGCGTCTTCGATGAAGGCTGCATGGGCATGTACAACGCCATCATCGAGGATTATCTGCTCAATCCTACCGGCGCGTACAAAGAACGCCTGAGCCAGTCGGCGCTGGTGGCAGGGATGCGCGAAGTCTCCGACGCCGAGGCGCAAAAGATTCGCACCTGGCTCGATGAGCGCGGGGTCACCTTCGTCACCGGGCCCAATGAAGAAACCGACCTGACCGACAGGCAGATCCTGGAACAGTGCAAGATGTACATCGCCGCGATGCGCATCGCCGATGAGTTCGGATGTGACGCCATCGGCATCCAGTACCAGCAAGGGTTGAAAGACTCAGCGCCGGCTTCGGATCTGGTTGAAGGGCTGCTCAACAACGTGGAGCGGCCGCCGGTCTTCGACAAACAAGGCCGCGAGCTCTACGCCGGCCGGGCGCTTCCTCATTTCAATGAAGTCGATGAATGCGCCGGCCTTGACGCTCTTATCACCAATCGAGTGTGGACCGCCATGCATCTCGATCCCGCCACAACCCTGCACGACGTTCGCTGGGGAGAGCACTACAAAGGAGAGGGCATCGACGATTTTGTTTGGGTTTTCCAGATCTCCGGCGCCGCGCCCGCGTCCCATTTCACCGGGGGATATGCCAAGGCGGTGAGTGAACGCCAACCGCCGATGTACTTCCGTCTGGGCGGGGGCACGCTCAAGGGGATTTCAAAACCGGGGCATCTGGTCTGGAGCCGCATCTTCGTCGAAGGCAGCCAATTGCATGTGGACCTGGGGCGCGCGACCGCGGTCGAGCTGCCGCCTGAAGAGACGGAGCGCCGGCTGAAATCGGTGACGCCGCAGTGGCCTATTCTGCATGCTCTGCTGCACGGCGTCACCCGCGATCAGTTCATGGCGCGGCATCGCGCCAACCATCTGAATGTCGTGTACGCCCCCACCCGCCAGATCGCGGACCAGGCGCTGGCGGCAAAGGCGGCGATGATGGCTGAACTTGGAATTCAGGTGCATCTCTGCGGAGACTAAGCTCCGCATGGAGCGTTCATGGGCCTGCGGCCCACCCAAGGGATGAAAATCGGGTTGAGGAAGGCTTGGTTGGCAATTACACCTTACTTTGTCATCTCGACCGGAGCGGGTGGAAGCCCCCGCATTTATGCGGGGGTAGGAGCGCTTCAGCGCTCCGGAAAGTTCGGCTCTGATCATGATGGGCTTTAGCGCTGGCATTGGTAAATCCAGGGCTACGGCAGTTTAGGAAATGGTGTAGACCGAAGCCACCATCGCCAAGCCGACGCGACCAGCAGGGAGCGGCGGCCTCGAGCAAATTAGAAAGGACCACAGTATTTCCTAAACTGGCTTAAAGCCCATCTTAAGATCAACCGCTTTCCGCTGGACTGAAGTCCAGCTTTCCCCTGCTAAAGCAGGGGGCTTCCACCCGCTCCGGTCGAGATGACAAAGTTGTGGCCGGCGTGAGCGGAAATCGCGCTTCTGGGAAGACCCACGTCCGAGAATTCGGATGTGGGGCACACGCTTCCTCCAACTCTAGATCTGTTTGCGAAAGGACTCGTTTCGATGCTAGCGCCTCCGCTCAGTGGATCGAAGCAACACGATAATTCCTCGCAGCCGCTCATTCCTCCGGGAGTGGGTCTTCCATTCTTCCTGGTGACGGCGCTCTTCTTTCTTTGGGGAGTTCCCAACAATTTAAACGACGTCCTGATCCGCCAGTTCATGACCTCTTTCGCGATATCGCGGTTCCAGGCGGGACTGGTGCAGTCCGCCTTCTACCTGGGATATTTCGCTTTGGCCACTCCAGCTGCGCTTCTGATGCGCAAGTATGGATACAAGATTGGCTTCATCGCCGGACTGCTTCTCTTCAGCGCCGGCGCCTTCCTCTTCTGGCCCGCGGCCCTGGCAGGCCGCTACTCCTTCTTTTTAGCGGCGTTATTTGTGATTGCCAGCGGACTGTCGTTTCTGGAAACAGCTTCCAATCCCTTCATCGCCCAGCTTGGAGACCCGGAGAGCGCCGCCCGCCGCCTCAATTTTTCCCAGGCTTTCAATCCGTTAGGCTCCATCTGCGGAGTCCTTGTAGGTACGGTATTCATCTTTTCCGGGATCGAGCATACCCCAGCCCAGCTCTCCGCCATGCGCGCAGCCCACACCCTTGCCGCCTACCAACGGCATGAGACCATGCGCATCGTTACCCCTTACCTGGTAATTGGAGCAATTACTCTCTTCTGGGCAATCCTGATTGCGCGAACCAAATTTCCTGTTATCGCCCGCGAAGCGGAGAGCGAAGGCCACAACCACGGCAGCTTCCGCGAGTTATTGCGCTACCCGCATTTCCTGTTCGCGATCGTGGCGCAATTCGTCTATGTTGGAGCCCAGGTTGGCACCTGGAGTTATTTCATCCAGTATGTGCAGGACACAACTCATCAACCGGAAAAGATCGCCGGCTATTTCCTGACTGGAACACTGGTCGCCTTCGGCGCGGGAAGATTCGCCTCGGCAGCCCTGATGCGCTACATCAAGCCCGGCCTTCTGATGGGAATTTACAGCCTGGTGAACATCGGACTAGTCGCCATCGGGGTGCTCTTCCCCGGCTGGGTGGGCCTTTGGTCCATCTTTCTCACCAGCTTCTTCATGTCCGTGATGTATCCCACTATATTCGCCCTGGGCATTGAAGGGCTGGACCGCAATACCAAGATCGGCGGCTCGCTGATCGTGATGTCGATTGTCGGCGGCGGCGTTCTAACTCCGCTGATGGGCCTGGTGGATCAAGCCGCGCACAACATCGCGGTCGCTTATCTGGTTCCCCTGCTCTGCTATTGCGTTGTTGCCCTGTATTCCTTTCTGGGCAAGCGCCTCGATCCGAGCCGCACACTCGCCCCGAGCCAGGCCGCTTAGAGCGTTTCTCCTGATGATGTAAAGGAAAGAGCAAAACTAAACGTAGCCATTCCATCGAAGAATGGCTACACGTAGCTACTCTTTCCACACCACAGTATCAGGAGAAATGCTCTAGAGCGGAGCCTGGGATATTATCAACGCCATGCTCAAGACCTTGTCGCTGCTCGGCCATCGCAACTGGATCCTGATCGTGGATTCCGCTTACCCCGTGCAAATTTCTCCCGGCATCGAGACGCTGGAAACAAATGCCGACCAGATTGAAGTCATCCGCACGGTGCTCGAGGAGTTGGACCGCTCGATCCATGTGCGTCCTATCGTCTACATGGACGCCGAGCTTCCCTTCGTGCCCGAGAAGGATGCTCCCGGAGTGACGGCATATCGCAAGGCGCTCAAAGGAATTCTGGCAGGTCATTCAATCCACTCCTTGCCCCATGAAGAGATCATCGGCAAGATTGACGAGGCGGGAAAGACCTTCCAAGTCGTCGTTCTGAAAACAAAGATGACGGTTCCATATACCTCGGTCTTTTTGCAGTTAAATTGCAAGTACTGGAGCGACGCCGCGGAAGAACATCTCAGGCAGGCGATGGGCCAGGGCTCCGGAAAATAGAGGTACTCATGACCGAATGGGACGCGGCTGGATACGCCCGGCGATCCGGGCTACAGGAAGCGATGGCGAACGAGGTGCTCGCCTTGCTCGATCTCAAAGGCTCGGAGCGGGTGCTCGACATTGGATGCGGCGATGGAAGAGTCACGGCGGAGATCGCGGCTCGCCTGCCGCGGGGCTCGGTCCTAGGCGTAGATTCCTCCCACGAGATGATAGATTTCGCGTTGAGCCGCTTCGGCCCCGAGATCCGGCCTAATCTTCGATTTCAAGTGGCCGACGCGCATAGCTTACCCTTCCGGGATGAGTTCGACCTGGTCGTCTCCTTCAATGCTCTCCATTGGCTGCCGGATCAAGACGCGGCCCTCCAGTCAATACGCGCTGCGATGAAATCCGGCGGCTCGGCGCAACTGCGCCTGGTCCCGGCAGGCGAGCGCAAAAGTCTGGAAAACGTCCTTGAGGAGACGCGGCTCTCCTCACGATGGGCTCCGTATTTTAAGGGGTTCCACGATCCCTATCTGCACCTGACGCCCGAGCAATATGCGGCAGTAGCTAAGCGCAACGGCCTCGAAGTCCGCCGCATTCATACCGAAGCAAAGGTCTGGGATTTCAACTCTCGCGCCGCATTCTTCGCTTTCGGCTCGGTGACCTTCGTCGAGTGGATACGCTTGCTGCCCCAGCAGGAAAAGCCGGCCTTCATCACCGATGTCCTCGATCGCTACCAGCCGGTGGCGGCCGATAAACCCGGCGAGGAGAATACTTTCAAGTTTTACCAAATGGATATCGCCCTTGCACCAGCCGCCCCAGGTTCGCGAAGCTAAGCTGGGTTGGTTTGCATCGCTATCTAAAAGCCCCAGGTTAGCTTCGCGAACCTGGGGCACCCGTCTCCGTTTTTCCCTCTATACCTGCGGTGAAATTCTCGAGAGACAATCATATGTAAAGTCATCGGAACATGCGCTCGTCGTAGCGGAATGGCTTCGGAGCGGCAATCCATACTTTGCTGAATTCCGGGTGTTTAGGATCGAGAAGGACATTCCACTCCCCTTCCACAACAGCCGACGGAATCCGAAGAGCCAGGGACCGGCCACTCGCAGCCCAATCGGAACCGAGATCGCGGCAGGTCTCATTGTTGAGCCCGCGCCAGTTCGGTGGAAGAAGCCCCACGTCCAAGGATTCAATGAACGCATCTGGAACTGAGGCCTCGGCGATCAACAGATCATCCGGCGCTTCATTCGGTTCGAGATTGACGAAGAACTCCAAAGCAGCCAAAGCGCGCGAAGTCGCTGTGTAAACCATGGCGGTGCCCAGATGATTCCAGCGGCTTGCTGCATACAGACCGCCTACGCCGGTAAAAGCTGTGCTGCGGAAGCGCTCGGGAAAGAGCCTCCACACCTGCATTAGCTATACATCCCATAGGCGATTCTCTGCAGAACTTCTTCGACGGACCGGACGCCCGGCTCGGTGTCGAGTTGGTCGAATGGCCGGCGCCCTCCTAATGCCCGGTTGGGGTTGCTCATCCAGCGCGAAGCCTTTTCTCCGTTTCCAAGAACTTCTTTCGCGAGCGCGACTACTCTAGCCATTCGCAGCGTTCTGTCGGACTCTTCGTGAGTCAACCGGGATTTCGTGGCAAGCCTGCGACTGAGGGTTCGTTGCGGAATGCTGAGACGCTCGGCCACCTGTGCTCTTTGCAGCGACAATGTCGCCGCAAGCAGCGTAACGGTTGACGCGGGAAGGCCGGAACGTACCTGCTCAACCAGATCGTCCGTGTTTAGAATCGGGCGTTTGAAAGTCTTATTGCCACCAAGAACTTCGACAATCTCCGCGATACTCATGTGCGCCACCTGGCCTTATTGTTGCGCCATTTGGCACACTGGTCAAGTAATTATCGTCTTGATCACTTTCCCTCCCCCCCCTACCTGTTGACATTCCACCTATGCGGGTGTTTTCATGCCTACATGTCGGATATCAACATGAAAAAGAGCAAATCGGAGGTTTTGCAGGGCACACTGGATTTGATGGTGCTGAAGACACTGGAGTCGATGGGGCCGTTGCACGGCTATGGCATTGCGCGCCGGATTGAGCAAGTCAGCAACCAGAGCCTGAGTTTGAACCAGGGGACAATCTATCCGGCGCTTCTCCGCTTGCAACAGCGCGGATGGATTAAGACGGAGTGGGGAACATCGGAAAATAGCCGCCGAGCCAAGTACTACTCGTTGAGCCGTTTGGGAGAACGGCAAATTGGAACAGAAACAGAGAACTGGGAAAGAATTGCCGCGACCATGGCGCGTTTTATCGCTACCTCCCGCTAGGAGCCGCTTATGGACTGGCTGCGTATTTTGCTAAGCCGCTGCGCCGGATTTTTCAACAAACAGAGACTCGACCAGGAGATTGATGAGGAGCTGCGCTCGCATATCGAGTTCGCGATTGAGGAAAATATCGGTCGCGGCCTGTCGGAAGAGACAGCCCGGACAGCGGCGTTGCGGGATTTTGGCGGTGTAACCCAGACCAGAGAGAAATACCGAGTCCAGCGCGGGCTGCCTTTCCTGGAAACGCTGGCGAGTGATCTGCGGTTTGGAGTTCGGCAATTGCGCAAGTCCCCGGGATTCGCGTTGACGGCCTTACTAACGCTGGCGCTTGGGATTGGCGCGAATACCGCAATTTTCTCCGTCGTAAAGGCGGTATTGCTGGCCCCGCTGCCGTACAAAAATCCAAGCCGAATTGTGGCGGTATGGACAGCCAATTCTGCACGGGACGATCACAAGTTACCGAGCACCGCGGGGGATTTTGCGATCTGGAAACAGCGAAGTGGCGTCTTTGAGGATTTGGCCCCTTCCTATGACGATGAAAAGACACTGACCGGACAGGGAGCGCCACAGCTCCTGATCGGATATGCGGTATCGGCGAATTTCCTTCGAATTCTAGGCGTTGAGCCGCAGATCGGGCGGCTTTATCGAGATCAAGAGGATAGACCCGGAGGCCCGAAAGTAGCACTCTTGAGCAATCATCTCTGGCGCACTACATTTCATTCCGACCCCAACATCGTTGGCCGGGCAATCACGTTGAACGGAGCTCCGTATACAGTGCTGGGGGTGATGCCTAACGGCTTCAACTATCCGGCTTCCGTCGAGGTCTGGACGCCGGCCGCGATAGCTCCCTCAGCCTTTGACGATTTTAACCACGTTTATGTGCGCATTCTCGGACGGCTCAAACCGGGCGTGACTCTCGCGCAGGCGCAGAAGATATTGAATGAACTGGAAGCACAGGTAGCCGCCTCTCATCCGGACTCGGACAGCGGCAATCGCGTCGTGCTGATCCCGATCCGTGAGCAATTGGACGGGGATATTCGCAAGCCGCTGCTGATTCTTATGGGAGCTGCCGGGTTTGTGCTCCTGATCGCATGCGCCAATACCGCGGGACTGGCCTTGGCTCGGGATGCGGAACGGCAGAAGGAGATCGCGATGCGATTCGCTCTAGGGGCGACACGGCTGCGGCTGCTGCGTCAGTTCATGACCGAGAGCCTGCTATTGGCTGCCATCGGCGGCGCCGCTGGAATACTGCTGGGCGCGGTCGGAACCCATTTCCTGCTCATGCTTTTTCCTAATGACGTGGCAAATCTGGCCATCCCGAAAGTAGGGCAGATACCGGTCGATCGAGGGGTCTACCTGTTCGCACTTGGGATCACATTGTTGACAGCAGTCCTCTTCGGGATCGCTCCCGTGCTGAAGGCTATCGGAACCGAGGCCGGCAGCGCCACGAAAGAGTCAACGCACAACAGTACGGCGAGCCGCCGGTCGAACCGTTCCCGGAGCATAGTCGTTGTCAGCGAGGTGGCGCTGTCGCTCATGCTATTAACCGCAGCCGGGCTGGTAGTAGCGAGTTTTCAGCGGGTGGTCAATGTCGATCTGGGTTTTCAACCGGATCAGGTTCTTTCGCTGCAGATATTCCTTCCGCCGGATCGCTACCCGCGCACGGACCGGGAAAAGGAGCGCGTGCTGGTCAAAGAGGTCGTTAAGAAGATGAACGCGCTACCAGGCGTTCGATCTGCGGCGGCGACGAATTTCCTTCCGCTGAGCGGCTTCTGGGGAATCACCAGCTTTCTGCTTCGCGGACAGCCGCCGCCGAAGAAAGGTCAAGCTCCGGAGGCCGATCGCCGCGTGATCACTCCGGGATACCTGCGCACTATGGCGATTCCCTTGCTTGGCGGACGTTCATTTACGGATGGGGATCGTGCGGGTGGGCTTCAGGTGGCAATGATCAACCAAACACTGGCGAAACAGTATTTCAAAGACAAGGACCCGATAGGTCAGGAACTGAACCTGGGCGCCGCGGACAAACCGGATTGGTGCAGGATAGTGGGTATAGCCGGCGACGTGAAAGCATTTGGCCAGGATCAGCCCACACACGCGGACATTTACCGGCCTTTCGATCAGCAGCCATTCCCGATCATAGCCTTTACGCTGCGAACAGAAACCGATCCTGCGTCCATGGTGAAGGCTGCCGAACAAGCGCTATGGAGCGTCGATCCCGATTTGTCTGTGTTCAAGGCAATTCCTATGAATATGCTGGCCGAGCAGACATTGGCGGTACGCCGCGCGAGTTCGGTACTGATCTCGGCATTTGCGGTGCTGGCTCTGGTTCTGGCGTGCATCGGAATTTACGGAGTGATGGCGTATGCGGTCACGCAACGGACACAGGAGATCGGCGTGCGCATGGCGCTTGGAGCCGGGCGCGCGGATGTGCTGCGGATGATGATGAGCTTCGGTCTCCGGTTGACTCTGCTGGGTACCGTGATCGGGTTGATTGGAACATTCGCGGCGGCCCGTTTGCTGGCAAGTCTGTTGTTTGAGGTCGACGCGATGAATCCTCTGATCTTCTCATCGGCGGTAGCGGTGCTCGCAGGGGTTGCGATTTTAGCGTCCTATCTGCCGGCGCGTAAGGCTGCGTCGATTGATCCGATGCGGGCTCTGAGAGCGGAGTAGCTCTGGAACTATGGCAAAGATTTAACGGCGAAATGAGTCCCGCAGGGACGGCCTGAAAATAGCCCAGCACGTCAGTGCTGGGTTGGCGGGAGCACAGGCTCCAGTCCCGCAGGGACGGCTGAAACTAATCCAACTAGTTAGAGAAGTAGAAGCAGATTCCCTGCGGGAATGACAGAAAGAAGACAAAAAACCTAGGTCGGTCTTTTGCTTTTCTTTCTGTCATTCCCGCAGGGAATCTGCTTCTGGTCTAGTCCAACGAATCAGGCCGGGTGCCCCACGTCCGGATTCTCGGACGTGGGATTCCACAAATCTCCCTGGGCAGTACCGTCGTCACGCTTGGCGTGCAAAGGATTTGCTTGTAGCTCGGAAAAAGGACCCAGGCTAGCTTCGCGAGCCTGGGGCACCTTCCCCCAACATGAATGCGGGGTTTCAGCATCGGAAAATGGTTTGAAGGGGCACGGCTTCAGCCGTGCCGTGGATGAAGGAAAATTGGGTCGGCTTTAGCCGCTGAGGGAATAGCCGTGAACAGCATGGAAATCCATCCCTCGGCGGCTAAAGCCGGTCGAATTTTCTAGCTTTTTACGGCACGGCTGAAGCCGTGCCCCTTCAAAGAACGGAAGCCCGCAACATCCGTTTGACATCGACTTACGATCCCGCTATAACCCAACTATCTGGTATTCGGGAAGCGCGGTGCGAATCCGCCACTACCCCGTAACTGTAAGCGTGGAGAGTCTGAGCTGGGGCCAAGAGCCCGGCCACTGAGGGGATCCTCGGGAAGGCGTTCAGCCTCGAAGAAGCGCGAGTCAGGAGACCGGCCAGATACCAATCTGGGCTTTTTTCAGCCTCTATGGGAGGGCTGGAGAGCGTTCTTGCTGGCTCCGTCCGGAGCCGACACGGAAGCTGCCTTTTTAGAGTTCCCCGGAAACGGAGGCACACCGCGTGCCCTTCCTTATAAGGACTCATGCAGAACCGTAAGACAGTCACCCTGGTGCTCGGTGGCGCTCGCAGCGGAAAGAGCCGCTTTGCGCAGACACTCGCCTTGCGCGCGGAGCGAGTGACTTTTATCGCCACCGGGAAGGCCTCCGATAGCGAAATGCGGGAGAAGATTCTGCGCCACCAGGCCGAACGGCCGCCCCACTGGCGCACGGTCGAGGAACCGCTTGCCCTTGACCATGCCATCGTCCAAAGTGCGGCTCAGGCCGACGCTATCCTGATCGACTGTTTGACTCTCTACGCGGCTCACCTCATGGAGATCGATGCCGCCTCGGCTGAATGCGCCATTGCGGCGCTGTCGCAGACGCTTCTACATCCACCTGCGGACATCGTGCTGGTCTCAAATGAGGTTGGCAGCGGTGTGGTCCCCTCCTATCCCTCCGGATGCCGTTATCGCGATCTGCTCGGCGAATTGAACCAGAAGACCGCGGCAGTGGCGGACAATGTCGTGCTCATGGTGGCCGGCCTGCCGCTGATGCTCAAGGGCAAGCTGGAATTGCAGTCATGAGCGCCTTTCTCTGTGCAGCTTTGGCTGTCATGCTCGCCATGCCCGTGCTGGCCCAACGCAGAGTCACCGATGCATTGGGCGACGCGGTGACCGTGCCCGACCACCCGCAGCGCATCATCTGCCTCATTCCTAGTGTGGCCGACGATGTGTACGCCCTGGGTGCGGGAGACGATGTCATCGCGGTCAGCGACTTCACGAAATATCCGCCAGCCGCGAGACAGAAACCCAGCATCGGACTTCCACTGAGTCCGTCGCTCGAAAAGATAGTCGCTCTCCATCCCGACCTGGTGATAGGGAGCGCGGATCTGAACCGGCCGGAGAGCGCCCGCCAACTGAGCAGCTATGGACTTGCCGTCTTTATGGTCAACCCGCATGGATTGCGCGGCATCTACGCTTCGCTGCTCAGCCTGGGGCAGGCGCTCAATCGCGAAGCTGCAGCGCGTATGCTGGTCGATCGCCTGAAGGCGCGGGAGGCCGCGGTCGAAGCGCGCGCAGCCAACCGGGAGCATGTGCGGGTCTTCGTGCCGGTTTGGTACGACCCCATCATGACCATCGGGAAAACTTCGTTCCTTTCAGAGTTGATCGAGGCCGCGGGAGCTGTTTCCGTGACCGACGACATCCAGCAGGAGTGGCCGCAGGTCAACCTGGAAGCGGTGATCGCGCGCAAGCCGGAGGCGCTGATCATTACCAGAGAAAGCAAATTCTCGCTGAAGGATCTCGAAACCCGTCCAGGCTGGAATGCGCTGCCAGCCATCCGCGACAAGCGAGTCTATTACCTCGACGACCGGGCCATTTTTCCCAGTCCAGTCGCCTTTGACGCATTGGAGGAATTTTCCAAACAGCTTTATCCCTGAGGTCTGCCTGCGCACACCTCCAACCATCAACCGTTACCGCCAGGATGCTCGGGAAGCGCGGTGTGAATCCGCCACTACCCCGTAACTGTAAGCGTGGAGAACTGAATTAGGACCTAGGAGTCCAGCCACTGAGAGCGATCTCGGGAAGGTATTCAGTTTCAGAATGAAGCGCAAGTCAGGAGACCGGTCCTGGATAAATTTCCGAGGGGGAAACTGTGGACCGCCATCGATCGAGGCTCAAGCGAGCCTGGAGTGTTCTTGTCTTGACCGCTATCGCGCTGGCTCCAGCCGGCTGGGCACAATCGCACCTGCAAGGGACCGTCTCCGACCCGTCCGGCGCAGTTGTTGCGCGCGCGCGTGTTCAGGTGATGCGAGATAGCCAAACAATTGCAACCACGCTTACCGATGCTGAAGGCCGCTTCCGGCTCACTATTCCCGCACCCGGCAGCTATCGACTGCAGGTGAGCGCACCCTCCTTCCAAACCGCCGTCAGGCCTATCGATCTCAAAGACAAGAGCGCCGTCAAATTCGACCTCGTGCTCGCTCTGGATGGCCTTTCCCAACAAGTCACAGTCACAGCTACAGGAATGCCTACCCTGCGGTCCAACCTCGGCTCGGCAGTTACGGTCCTCACTCAAGACCAGTTTCAACACACGCGCGATATTCAGGAGGCGCTGCGGCAGGTTCCCGGAGTCCAGGTTACTCAAACCGGCCAAGCCGGCGGTACGACAGACGTCTTCATCCGCGGCGGCAACAGCGATGCCAACAAAGTCTTGATCGATGGAATCAGCATGAACGATATTGGCGGCGCGGTTGAGTTCGCCAATATCACTGCCGCCGGTATTCAAAAGGTGGAGGTTCTACGCGGACCGAACAGCGCCATCTACGGCTCCGATGCTCTGGCCGGAGTTATCAGCCTGAGTACGCCGCGTGGGGCCACTCCTTTACCCCGGCTTGACTATCTGGCTGAGGGAGGGAACTTCGGGACCTATCATCAGGAAGGCACGTTGAGCGGGCGCTACCGTCCATTCGATTACTTCGCCGATTACTCGCGCTTCGATTCATCCAATGCGATCCCGGGCAACACGTATCACAACGGAACGCTCAACACCAACTTCGGCTGGTCGATTACTCCGTCTACGGATCTGCGCGCGACCATCCATCACGACCAGATAGCTAGCGGGCTGCCGAACGCCGTCCTGCTCTACGGCATCCCCAGCAACGAGAAGCAGGAGGGCGAAGACTCGTATGCCGGAATTACGTTTGACAATCAAACCAGCGCGCGCTGGCACAATACGGCGCAGTATGGCATGGTTCGCCTTCGCTCCCTGGTGAGCGACTTCAGTCCTACCGGGATTCCGCAATATGACTCCGACGGAAATCTGCTCGGCTATCTAGGCGCGCCGGTTACCATCAAGGGCGCGAACGGCTACAGCGTCTTCGGCCAGGCGCAGTATCAATACGTCGAGAACTATCCAAACTACTTCGCATCGTCGACCGATCGCGACCTTGTTTCGGCGCAATCGGATTTCCGCTTCAGCCCCCACGCCGTCGCACTCTTTGGATTCAAGTATGAAAACGAGCGCGGCTACTCCGGCAGCCCCTCTTCCGAGTCGACCAACCGCGACATTTACGATTACGCCTTGCAAGTAGCGGGAGATATCTTCGGCAGGCTGCACTATGTGGCAGGCAGCGGCCTGGAAAAGAACCCGCTGTTCGGCTTCGCGGCCACGCCTCGTGCGTCGCTAGCCTACGATCTGCTCCAGTCCGGCGGCAGTATGACCAAGCTGCGGGCCAGCTTCGGCAAAGGAATCAAGGAGCCTGCGCTCTTCGATCAGGAGACATCCTTGTACACCCTGCTCGCAGGCTTGCCCAATGGAGCGCAGTTGATTTCCCAGTTCCACGTCTCGCAAATCGGCGCGGAGAATTCGCGTTCCTTCGATGGCGGAGTCGATCAAACCTTCGCCAACGGCCGCGGCAAAATCAGCCTGACTCTCTTTCATAGCCAGTACACCAATGGGATCGAGTACATCGCGCAACCGGGACTGCTCGCGCTTGGCCTGCCGCAGCCGATTGTGGCCAGCGCTCCGTTCGGCGCCACCGTAAACTCGCAGGCCTATCGCGCACAGGGGGTGGAACTGGAAGCGGAGCAGCAGATCGGTTCCCACTGGTTTGCCCGGGGCGGATACACCTACCTGGACGCGGTGGTCCAGCGTTCGTTTACCAGCGACGCTATCGGGCCGTCATACAATCCGGATTTTCCCAATGTGCCGATCGGCGCCGTTTCGCCGCTCATCGGCGCCCGGCCATTCCGGCGAGCACCCCACACAGGCTATTTCGGCGTAAGCTACAACCGGTCGCGATTCAGCGGCCTGCTTACCGGGACGCTCGTCGGCCGGCGCGACGACACCGACTTTCTCTCCTCCGACGCGAACTACACAACCAGCCTTCTGCTGCCAAATCGTAATCTGGATGCTGCCTATCAACGGCTCGACCTGGTTGCGAATTATCAGGCAACTAAGAGGCTGACCATCTTCACCAGCTTTCAAAACCTGCTGAGCCAGCATTACAGCGAGGCCTTCGGCTATCCGGCGCTCCCCTTCACCTTTCGCAGCGGAATGCGTATCTCTCTCGGAGGCGAGTCGTGGAAGTAGCCGCAAAACCACACAACCCGGCGCGGCCGCGAGAGCTGCAAGGCGGCCTGCAGACAAGGAAAGCGCGCTATCTATTGTTGGCGCTTGTGGTTGGCATCTGCCTGCTGATCCCAATCTCAGCAACGTTGGGATCGGTACACATACCGATAGGCACGATGGCCGGAGCTATCCTGGGGCGGGAAAGCCTTTCTCCTGAGCAGCGCACCATCCTTCTGGCTATCCGGCTGCCGCGAATCCTGGCCGCGGCGCTGGTGGGTAGCGGGCTCTCGGTAGCGGGCCTGCTTTTTCAAGGACTCTTTCGCAACCCTCTGGCCGATCCCTACGTGATCGGCTCCTCCGGGGGAGCGGTTCTTGGCGCGTCCATAGGAGTCTTCCTGCTGCCCGCGTTTACCTTTGCCGGCTTCAGCGCGACCGCTCTGCTCGCGTTTGCCGGAGCGCTGGCTTCCCTGGCACTGGTCTACTTTATCGCCAGAAAAAACGGCCGTGTGCCCGTCGTCTCCCTGCTCCTCGCCGGCTTTTCCATCAGCATGATGGGAATCAATTCCTCGTATTTCCTGGAGATTCTCGATCGCGACTTCGGTACCGGAACCCGCATCCTGACATCCTGGCTGCGCGGAGCAATCTCCACTCCTACCTGGACCCAGCTTTCCGCTATCGCCTGCCTCACAGCGGTGGGGATCGGCGCCGCCATTCCTCTCTGCCGCCTGCTCAACACCATGGCGCTGGGCGAAGAATATGCGCAGCACCTGGGAGTGAATGTGGAGCTGACGCGCGGCGGCTTGATCGTCGTCGGCTCTCTTTTGACTGCGGCCGCCGTCTCCCTGGGCGGCCTCATCAGCTTTGTCGGCCTGATTGTTCCCCACCTGACTCGGATGATCGCAGGCCCCGATCACTCGCGCCTCTTGCCCATCGTGGCGGTCGCTGGGGCTGTGTTCCTGATTGTTACCGATACGCTGGCGCGCACCCTGCTGACCCCGTCGGAGATCCCCGTCGGCGTGCTCATGGCCTTCATCGGCGGCCCCTTTTTTCTCTTCGTGCTGCGCAGAACCGGAGGCGCAAACTCCATATGACAGCGATGCTCACCGCCGAAAATCTCGGCTTCCGCTACGGCGATCGGAAGATTCTTCATGGCCTGAATCTGACCGTCCACAGCGGAGATGCCCTGGCCATCATCGGCCCTAACGGCGTAGGCAAAACGACGCTGCTGCGCCTTCTCTCCGGAGCTTTGAAGCCGGCGGAAGGCGAGGTGCGATTCTGCGGACGAGTGATTCGCGGAGTCGATCGCGCGCTCGCCCGCTCAGTTGCATTCGTGCCCCAGATGATGCAGATCCCCTTTGAATTTACCGTGGAGGAGATCGTGCGCCAGGGACGCAGGCCCTATATCGGAGTTCGCGGCGGCTGGAGCGAGAGTGACGAGCGAGCGGTCAATACCGCGCTGCGGCTGACAGACACGGCCGGCTTGCGCTCAAGGGTATTTCATCGCTTGAGCGGCGGCGAGCAGCAGCGGGTTAAGCTGGCGATCGCGGTTACCCAAGAGCCCAAGCTTCTGCTTCTCGATGAACCGACCCAGCATCTCGACATCGGACGGCAGTACGAAATCGCCGACCTGATCCGTCAGCTCCATATGAATGGCATGACGATTGTCGCCGCCATCCACGAACTCTCCTTGGTGGAAAGCACATTTCGGTCGGTAGTGCTGCTCAGTCCCGACGCGCCTCCGAGGCGGGGGACACCCGCGGAGATGCTGCGCCCGGAGCTTCTGGAGATGGCCTTCAATTGTCCCCCACGCCACCAGCCCACGCTTGTCCTCCCGGCCAAGCGGAGGTGGGCGCCATGACTACTAATAACCGCAATGATTTCAATGACCTGCCGCCGTTTCTCGCGGAGCGTGCGGCGCAGATTCCGTTGCCTGATCCGCAGCTACGCCTCCAGGCGCGCGATCGCCTGAATTGCCTGACCAAGCCCCAAGGAAGCTTGGGAATGCTCGAGTCCATCGCGGAGCAGCTTGCAGTCGTTTTTTGCGGTTCGATTCCCCAGAACTTCAACAAGGCGGCTTACATCTTCGCCGCCGACCACGGCGTGTGCTGCGAAGGCGTGAGCCTTTATCCGCAAGAAGTCACCGCACAGATGGTGCGCAACTTTGCTGAGGGCGGGGCCGCCATCAACGCACTCTGCAGGCTGCACCGGTGTGAGTTGACCGTGATCGATGCCGGCGTGAATGCCGGCCTAACCGATCTGGCGCTGGTGGAGCATCGCAAGGTTCGCCGGGGAAGCCGCAACATGGCGAAAGAGCCCGCCATGACAGAAGAGGAGTTGCACGCCGCGCTGCGAGTTGGGGTCGATCTCGCCGATCTCGCGCGCGAGAAAGGACAGCGACTGGTTGCGGTCGGGGAAATGGGAATCGGAAATACCACTGCGGCAAGCGCGCTCACGGCGCTGCTAACGGTTCAGTCGGCGCTCCATGTAACTGGAGCGGGAACAGGTCTGGACGACCACGCCCGGCTGCGCAAAGCCGATGTCGTCGAATCCGCGATCAATCTTCACTTCGGCGACGGTTCCCTGCCCCGCTCTCCGCTTTCAATCTTGCGCTGTGTCGGAGGGTTGGAGATCGCAGCCATGGCCGGTTTTTATCTGGCGGCGGCAGGTCATGGCGCCGCGCTGGTCTGCGACGGCTTTATCTCCAGCGCCGCGGCGGCGATCGCAATGAGCATCGAGCCGCGGGTCCGCCAATACCTCTTCGCCGGACATCAGTCGGAAGAGCGGGGACATCGCTACCTGCTCGAATTGCTCCAGCTCCGACCGATTCTTCAGTTGCAAATGAGGCTCGGCGAAGGCTCAGGAGCGGTGCTGGCCATGCCTGTCATAGAATCCGCCGCGGCCGTCTACCGGGAGATGGCGAGCTTCACCTCAGCGGGAGTGAGCCAGGCACAATGACGCAGCAGACTTCAAGCCGGGCTCTCGATCGAAGCTGGAACGGTTTGCTCACCGCGCTCGAGTTTCTTACCCGCCTGCCGCTGCCTCGCGTTGCTTATTATCCCGATTCCCTGGCCAACGCGGTCGTTTGGTTCCCGTTTGTGGGCCTGCTCATCGGCGCGGGAGCGGTTGGCGTCCATGCGCTCGCGGCCAAGGGGCTTCCCTCCTTACTTGCCGCGCTGGTTACGCTCATCTATTTGGTGGCGATTACCGGAGCTCTTCACGAGGATGGGCTGGCAGATACCGCCGACGGACTGGGCGGCGGGTGGACCCGCGAACGATCCCTCGAGATTATGCGCGACAGCCGCATCGGAAGCTACGGAGCCGTGGCGGTAATCCTCTCCTTGCTGGCACGGCTCTTGCTCCTCTCGACTCTGCCGCCGGCGAACTTCGCCCGCTATGTCCTGGCCGCGAACGTCTTGTGCCGCTGGTCCACGCTCCCGCTGGGCTACTTCCTTAAGCCGGCCCGGGAACAGGATGGGCAGGCCTCCCGCGTGGCGCGAAGAGCTTCTCCATCTGCTCTTCTCCTGGGTTCGCTGCTTACGGCAGTGCTTACGGGAATCCTGCTCCGCGGCCATTGGTGGCAGCCCACGATTGCCGTGCTGCTGGTGACGATTTTGAGTGGAGCATACTTTCAGCACCGCCTGGGAGGGATTACCGGCGACTGCTTTGGCGCGGCCAACAATCTCTGCGAGATCGCAGTATATTTCTGTGGGGTATGGAGGGTATGAGCCAGATCATTTTCGTTCGCCACGGGGAAACGGATTTTGCGGGAAGCTTCTGTGGACAGATCGACCCGGATCTGAACGCGGCCGGCGAGCGCCAGGCAGAAGTGATCTCCAAAGACCCGCGGCTGACCGGCATAAGCGCTATTTACTCGAGCGATCTGCGCCGCGCCCGCAGGACTGCCGAGGCAATTGCCGCGCGCTCGGGAGCCGCCCTCCATCTCTCCTCAGAGCTTCGCGAGATCGCATTCGGAGAATGGGAGGGGCTGCGATGGAACGAGATTGAAAGCCTGTATCCGGAAGAAGCCCGGCTCTGGCCCGCAGAGTACCCCAATCGGCCCGCGCCCGGAGGAGAAAGCTTCCGCGACTTCAACCAGCGGGTGCTCAGCGGCCTTCAACGAATTCTGGAGCAAACCGCCGGTCCGCCTTGTATCGTGAGCCACGGCGGCGTGATTCGGGTTGCATTGACCAGGCTCTTCGGCGTCAGCGAAGAGAATGCCTGGGCCTGGACAAGAGAATACGGCCGGCCGATCGAGGTCAGCCGATAAGGAGAGAGAAAAATGAGCATCGCAACCAAGCATGGTGATGGCGGCCAGACATCGCTGGCCGGTGGAGTTCGCGTCTCCAAGGGCGAGCTCCGTGTCGAAGCCTACGGAACGATAGACGAGCTCAACGCGCATCTGGGTTTTGCTCGCAGCATCTGCGCCGACGAACAAATCAAAGAGTGGACGGAAGAGATCCAGAAGACGCTCTTTCGCGTGGGGGGCGCGCTGGCGACTCCCCCTGAAGGCAAAAAGCACGCTCCGGTCATGATCCCGGAGGATGTGGACAAACTGACGGAGATCGTACACCGGATCGAAGCCCGCGAAGGCATCCTCTCGGATTGGTCGGTTCCCGGCGTTCATACCGCCGCATCCGCATACGATATCGCGCGGACGGTCTGCCGCCGCGCCGAGCGTCAGATTGTTCGCCTGATGGAGAGTGGAGCTCCTGTTGAGGCCCCGGTATTGCCCTACGTCAACCGGCTCTCCGATGCTATCTGGCTCTTTGGCAGGCTTCTGGAGCTCGAAGCGGGAGTGGATTCACAATTGCGGGATCAGGAAAAAGGCGGCCCGCGTTGGTCGAGGGCCTGGTGATGCCGCCGCAAAACAGCTTTTCCGGCGCGGAAAAGGACGCCGTCTATCGCGCTATCCGGGAGCGGCGCGATGTTCGCTCGGGATTCCAGCCGGAGCCGCTGGCGGAGAGCCTTCTCCATCGATTGCTCTGCGCGGCGCATCAAGCCCCCTCGGTCGGATTGATGCAGCCCTGGCATTTCATTCTCATTCAGCAGCCCGCAACCCGGCAGGCAGTGCACGATCTGTTCCTGGAAGCGAAGGGGGCGGCAAGCAGGATCTACCACGGAGCCGCCGCCGAAGCCTATGACAGCCTCAAGCTGGCGGGCATCCTGGAAGCGCCGCACAACCTCTGCGTGGTATGCGATGAAACGGCGTCGCGCGGACAGGGCTTGGGCCGGCAGACGATGCCCGAGACCGCGATCTATTCGGCCGTTTGCGCGGTGCAGAATCTGTGGCTGGCGGCTCGCGCCGAAGGAGTCGGCGTCGGCTGGGTGAGCATCATCGAGCCGGCCCAGGTAAAGGAGCTTCTTCGCATCCCTCCGCGCATGACCCTGGTTGCCTATCTTTGCATCGGCTATGTCGATCGCTTTTCTGACGTGCCGGAGCTGGAGACATTGCGCTGGGAAAAGCGAATCCCCCTCGATGCGGTCCTGCATCACGAATGCTTTAATCCTGATCGCATCCCCGTGGAAGAGACCAAATAACCCATGTCCGAAAAGCCTACGAAGGCTCGATCCGCAGCGGCATCCAACTTTGTCATCTCGACCGGAGCGAAGCGCAGTGGAGAGATCTGCGGTTTCTGGATGCATACTTCAAGCAGATTGAGGGTGCCCCATCCTTGCGGAGCAAGGGTGGGAGACCACAACCGCTGGTAGAGCAGGCCTCCGAGTCGGCATTCCTGCATTCGAGTCCCGAAGGGACGGCACGAAAATAGCCCAGCACGCCAGTGCTGGGTTTGTGGAGGGAAAACGGGACAGTCCCGAAGGGACGACTGAACGCATCCCGGTTCGAGAAATGCGCTAGCCTGAGATTCCGCGGTCTGCAAAACAGGAGAAGCATCATGGATCTGCTCTACCGCCTCAGAACCGCCGCCGGCCTCTTCGCGCTGGTCGGTTCTCCATTGCTCTCGATTTCCGTCGCGGGGCAAACGCAATACCAGGCGCTGCCCAGCGAGATCCCACCGCATTTCAAGCCTGTTACCAGCAGTTGGAACTACAACAGGCGCGACGTCATGATCGCCATGCGCGACGGCATCAAGCTGCACACCGTCATCCTGATCCCGAAGGGGGCCAAGGGAGCGCCGATGCTGCTTACGCGCACGCCCTATGATGCCACCGCGATGACCAGCTATGCCGCCAGCTCACACCTGGCGCCGATTCTTGAGGGATATGACAATGCCACCGATGTGATCGTCGAAGACGGCTACATTCGCGTGATTCAGGACATCCGGGGAAAGTATGGCTCCGAGGGCGATTACGTCATGAACCGCCCTCTGCATGGCCCGCAGAACCCCACCCCGGTCGACGAATCCACCGATACCTACGACACCATCGATTGGCTGGTGAAGAACATTCCGGAGAGCAACGGCAAGGTGGGCATTCTGGGCATTTCCTACGACGGATTTCTGCCCTTGATGGCGCTTGTCCATCCTCACCCCGCGCTCAAGGTGGCGGTGCCCATGAACCCGATGGTCGACGGCTGGATGGGTGACGACTGGTTCCACTATGGCGCCTTCCGTGAACAGAACATGTCCTACATCTACGAACAAGAGGCGACGCGCAAGAATGAGTACAAGTGGTGGACAAGCACCTTTGACGATTACGATCTGTTCATGCAGGCAGGATCGGCCGGGGAGCTCGGCCGCAGCCACGGCCTTGAGCAGACGGGCTTCTGGCGGAAGATTCTCGCCCACCCCAGCTACGATGCCTTCTGGCGCGACCAGGCGATGGATAAGGTGCTGGCGAACGAGCCCTTGAAAGTGCCGGTGATGCTGGTCGATAGCCTCTGGGACCAGGAAGATATCTACGGCGCAATCGCGGTCTATAAGGCCATCAAGCCGAAAGACAATAACAATGACAAAGTATTCCTGGTGATCGGGCCCTGGCATCATGGCCAGGAGATTGAAGATGCCGGCAGCCTGGGCGCGCTGAAGTTCGGTAGCGACACCGGAGTTTATTTCCGGCAGAAGATTCTCCGGCCGTTCCTGGCCCGGTACCTCAAGGATGGCGCACCCCAGGCGGAGATCCCACCCGTCTCGGCATTTGAAACCGGGACGAATACCTGGCGCCAACTTCCCTCCTGGCCGGCGGGCTGCGCGACCGGCTGCTCTATCCTGCCCACGCCTCTCTACCTCACTGCGGGATTGGAGCTGAGCTTCACCGCGCCGCATTCCGGCGATAAGGCCTTCGATGAATACATCTCCGATCCGGCCAAGCCTGTGCCCTTCCGCGCGCGGCCCATTCAGCCTATCGGCTACGACAACGGGATGACCTGGCCAGAATGGCTGGTCGATGACCAGCGCGAGGCCTCCGGCAGGCAGGATGTCGAGGTATACGAATCCAGCGTCCTCAGCTCGCCGGTGAAGATCAGCGGCCAACCCATGGCCAATCTGATTGCCTCAACCAGCGGCAGCGATTCCGATTGGGTGGTCAAGCTAATCGACGTCTATCCTCCGGAGGTCGCAGATCAACCGGATATGGGCGGCTATCAGTTGATGATCTCGGCTGACATCTTTCGCGGCCGCTATCGCCAGAGCCTGGAGACCGCCAAACCTATCACGCCCAATCAACCTCTGCTCTATCGCTTCGCGCTGCCTACGGCAAACCACGTCTTTCTCCCCGGACATCGCATCATGGTGCAAGTCCAGTCAAGCTGGTTTCCGTTGTACGACCGCAATCCCCAGACCTTCGTTCCGAGCATCTTCTGGGCCAAGCCGGAGGATTACAGAAAGGCAACGCAGCGAATCTACCATGCCCCCGGCCATGAGAGCTTTGTCGAACTGCCTCTGGTCAAAACTCCCTGAGTCAACAGGAATTCAGCAGGCGGCAATCAGCTCGCGTTTGATGGCGTCCGTGAGTTGGTCGCAGCTATCTTCGAGAAAGAAATGGCCGCCGCGCAAGACGTGAAGATCGAAAGCCGAACTGGTATGCATCTCCCAGCCGGCCACAGTGTCTGCGGGGATAAGCGTGTCCCGCTCGCCGGCAAATCCGCTGATAGGGCAGCTTAGCGGCGCTTCGGTTTCAAACGCGTGACTCTCATAGGCGGTAAAATCGGCGCGCAGGGCCGGCAGGAAGAGAGCCAGGGCCTCGGGATTCTCCAGGATAGCAGCGGGCAGGCCGGAGTAACGAGCTTGCACCGCGTCCAGAAAGGCCTGTTCTTCCAGGCCATGGAGCCGGGGCAGAAGCGGTCCGATATGTGGAGGCCGGGCCGCGCCCACAAAGAGGTGGCGAGGCTGCGGCCTGCCTGCTCTTCTCAGTTCTCTTGCCAGTTCAAAGGCAATAAGCGCTCCCAGGCTGTGCCCATAAAAAGCAAATGTCCGGCTCCCCATCTGGGGGAAATTCCGCACTATCTCAGCGACGATTTCCTGCACACTGTCGTGCGGACTCTCCGCAATGCGCATGGCTTTTCCCGGCGTCTGCAGCGCAACTATCGCTATCTCCGGTTGCAGCCGGGCTTTCCAGTTCCTGAAGATATAGGGGCTGCCGCCCGCATAAGGGAAACAAAACAGGATCATCCCTGGGGCCGTCTGCCAAGTAGCGGGAACAAAGAGACTGGAGTGGCGTGAAGGCAAACGAGAGTCCTCACAAAGATCGCGTCATGCACATCATATACGGCAGGGGCGGGCGCCCCGGATCCCGTAGGCTTGCGCGAAAGCTGTTGACGGCAGGGCCATCGGTTTGGTATCCATTCAATCAGTCATGTCTCTCCGCCTGGCAATACGAGCGTCGCTGTCTTCGCAGGCGCCGCAGCCTCGTGCAGCCGAATTGGCTGCCGCGATTATTATTATTGCAGCGCCGATTAGCGGCACAACGGCGGGTGCGGGCATGTAGGCTTCAGAACAAATCAAGTTCCGAATGAAAGCCGCCACCCGCACCCAAGGTTGGCGGCTTTCTCTTTTTGCGCAAAGCACGGTTTGAGCGAAGGAGAAAATTAACCGCTATGCAATTGACGTCCCCGGAAGTTTCGCTCGATGAAATCAAGCATGCAGAAGAAAGAATCAGGAGCCTCATCTACTCTCTCCCTGCCAGCATTCCGCCGAGCTTTCCGCGATGACCGGCCAGCAGGTCTATCTCAAGCTCGACAACCTGCAGCGAACGGGAGCCTTCAAGGAGCGCGGCGCGCTCAACAAAATCCTCACCCTGAGCGAGCAGGAAAAGGCGCGGAGTGATCGCCGCGAGCGCCGGAAATCACGCGCAAGCCGTGGCCTATCATGCGACCCAACGGGGCATCCGGGCGCAGATCGTCATGCCGCTGATGACTCCGCTGGTGAAGACATCCGCCACGCGCGAATTCGGAGCAGAAGTGATCCTGCACGGCGCCAACTACGACGAAGCGTGCAACGAGGCGCTGCGGCTGTCGCGGAAGAGGGAGCGACCTTTCTGCACCCCTTCGACGATGCCGCGGTGATCAACGGCCAGGGAACCATCGGCCTCGAACTGTCTGGAACAGGTCCCGGGCCTCGAGGCGGTGGTGGTGCCGATCGGCGGCGGAGGCCTCATCAGCGGGGTCGCCTGCGCCCTGAAGGAGAGCAACCCCCGATTCGCGTGATCGGAGTGCAGACGGAACGCCTGCCTTCGATGCTGCGCGCGCGGGAGAAGGGCGAGCCGGTTACGCTGCCGGCCGAGGCGACCATTGCCGACGGCATCGCCGTCCGCCGCGCCGGAGAAATGACCTTGCCCCTGGTCGAGCGCTATGTCGACGAGCTGGTCACCGTGGATGAAGAGGAAATCGCCAACGCGATTCTGATGCTGCTCGAAAAGGAGAAGACGCTGGCCGAAGGCGCGGGCGCGGTTGCGCTTGCCGCCCTGCTGCAAAGGAAGACCTCTCTGATCGGCCAAAAGACGGCGGTGCTGGTCTGCGGAGGCAACATCGACGTCAGCCTGCTGGCCAAGATCATCGAACGCGGACTGGTCAAGGACGGCCGCCGCGTGCGCATCCGTGTCCATCTCACGGACCGGCCCGGAGCGCTGCACCAGCTCACCAAAATCCTCGCCGATCAGCGGGCGAACATCGTCGAGACCCTGCACAACCGCGCCTATTATGGTGTCAACCTGGGCGACACGGTCATCGACATTACGCTCGAAACCAGGGGCGCCACTCATATCGCATCCATCGGCAAGCACTCGAAGAGGCGCACTATCGATATGAGCGAATTCAGTAGATTCGTCCACGACTCCCACGAGGTCCAGGACAGGAACGCAGAATGCAGGATTTCTCGAGACTCAAGCGGCTGCCGCCATATGTCTTCAACATCACCGGAGAGCTGAAGGCGGCGGCGCGGGCGCGCGGCGAAGACATCATCGACTTCGGCATGGGCAATCCCGACGGCGCGACGCCGAAGCACATTGTCGACAAGATGATCGAAGCGGCGGGGAAGACGGCGACCCATCGCTATTCCCTCTCCAAGGGAATTCCGCGCCTGCGCAAGGCGATTTGCAACTGGTACGGCAAGCGCTATGGAGTCGACCTCGATCCGCAAACCGAGGCGATCGTCACCATCGGCTCGAAGGAGGGGATCGCGCATCTATGCCTGGCGACGCTGGAGCCGGGGGACGTGGTGATCGTTCCCAGCCCGAGCTATCCCATCCATATCTACGGGCCGGTGATTGCCGGAGCGAACGTGCACGGCATTTCGGTGCATTGCACCGAGGATTTTCTGGCCGAGCTGGAGCACAGCATTCCCCTGATGTATCCGCGGCCGAAGATGCTGATTCTCAATTTTCCGGCGAATCCCACGACGCAGTGCGTCGACCTCGCATTCTTCGAGCGCGTGGTCGCGCTGTGCAAGGAATTCAACATCTACCTGGTGCACGATCTGGCGTATGCCGACATCGTCTTCGACGGATATCGCGCGCCGTCGATCTTCGAGGTTCCGGGTGCAAAGGAGATTGCGGTCGAGTTCTTCACCTTGTCGAAGAGCTACAACATGCCGGGGTGGCGCGTGGGCTTCATGGTGGGAAATCGGGAGCTGGTCGCGGCGCTGGGCCGCATCAAGAGCTACTTCGACTATGGCACCTTCACGCCGATCCAGGTTGCTTCCATCCTGGCGCTCGAAGGGCCGCAGGAGTGCGTGCAGGAGATTTGCGAGACCTATCGCGAGCGGCGCGACGTGCTGGTCGAAGGGCCTGAATCCGCAAACTGGCAGGTCGAGCTCCCGAAAGCGACGATGTTTGTCTGGGCGCCGATCCCGGAGCAGTACCGGAGCCTGGGCTCGCTCGAGTTCTCGAAAAAGCTGCTCAGCGACGCCAAGGTTGCCGTCAGCCCGGGGATCGGCTTTGGCGAATATGGCGACAACCATGTGCGCTTCTCGCTGATCGAGAATGAAGAGCGCACGCGGCAGGCGCTGCGCGGGATCAAGCAGATGTTCCAGCAGGAGAGCTTAGCCTGCATCTCCCAGCAGAGTTAAAAACCGCAGATCTCTCCACTGCGCTTCGCTCCGGTCGAGATGACAAACTCATTCGTCAGCAATGGCTTCTTATTTGTCATCTCGACCGGAGCGAAGCGCAGTGGAGAAATCTGCGGTTTCTTTTCACCGATCACCCCGCAGTTGCAGTGTTGATCCCCACTACTCCAAGTGGAAGACCTCTTCCAGGCTGACCATGCTGTCGTCAGGACCGCCGTCGAGTCCTTCAAAGTAGGCAGCCATCTCCTTCTGCCATTTTTCGTTAACAGGACGTTCCTTCATCCCCGCCAATGCCCGGTCGAAGTCATCCGTTTCCAGATAGCCGACCAGCGGCCCGTCAGGCCGAAGGAAGAGAGAGTAGTTGTGCCATCCGGTCTGGCGGAGTGCATCGAGCATCTCCGGCCACACGTTCTGGTGCGCTCGCTTGTAATCCTCGAGCATGTTTTGTTTGACTTTCAGTAAGAAGCAGATTCTCTGCATCATTTGTTTCCCCGCGTTCGAAGTTTTTCACACCTCCGCCCATTGGCGCAGCAAGTTGTGATACACGCCTGTAAGTTGAACGGCTGAGGGATGCTCCGGAAGATCGAGCGCGATACGCTGGATACCCTGGTCAAGATCGAAGAGGAGAGTGCGCTGTGTATCCTGCCGGATCATGCTTTGCACCCAGAAGAAGGAAGCAACTCGCGCCCCGCGCGTCACCGGCCGCACATGATGCAGGCTGCTGCCCGGATAGAGCACCATGTGCCCTGCCGGAAGTTTGACGCTGTGGATGCCATAGGTATCCTCCACGTTCAATTCTCCTCCCTCATATTCCTCCGGACTACTGAAGAAGAGCGTCGCGGAGATGTCGGTGCGGATGCGTTGCGCGGTCACCACCGACTGGCGGACCGCCGTATCAACATGCGTACCGAAGGCCTGGCCACCCATGTAGCGGTTGAACATAGGCGGAAAAACCCGAAGCGGAAGCGCGGCGGAGATAAACAGGGGATTTGCCCCGAGCGCCTTCAGGATCATGTCCCCTAGCTTCTCGGCGACCGGATGGCCTTCGGGAATCTGCACATTGTTCTTTGTCGAGCGGGCCTGGTAACCCGCGGTGATGCGGCCATCCACCCATTCAGTGGAGTCGAGCAGGCGGCGAGCTTCAATTACCTGTTCAGCATTTAGAACGTCGGGAATAGTAATCAGCATTTTCTTAAGTCACTTCTCTATGCAGAGCAGAACTGCCAAAGCTTGATTGGCAATTGCACTTTATTTGTCATCTCGACCGGAGCGAAGCGGAGTGGAGAAATCTGCGGTTTCCCACATCTGGCGCAAAGAGCGCGCCAGATATGGGGCACCCTCGATTCGTGGTGGTTTTCGATCCGTTCTTCAAACAGATTCAGGGTGCCCCATCCTTGCGTAGCAAGGGTGGGAGACCACCATCGGTGGCAGCTGTCGAAGATCATTCTGAGAACGCGCAAATCTCTCACTTCGCTTCCCCACCCAGCAAGCTTCGCTTGCCGGGGACCCCGGTTTCGCTCCGGTCGAGATGACGAATTCAGGTGTAATTGCGAACCAAAGCTCCTCAGCCCATTTCTATCTCCTCGCGTGGGCCCGCAGGTCCATAGGCACTTCGGTCGGGATGAGAAGAGGGCGTTTGCATCTTCATTTCAGAACTTGAAGTTCACCCCCATCAACGCACTCACTCCCGCTCCCGGAATCAAATGGCTCGGATGCGGCTGATCGATATAGAACCGGTTCAGCAGGTTATACACATTCGCCTGCAACTCAAGCCGCTCCGTAATCGGCCGCTGCACCATCGCGTTGAACACCCAGTACCCCGGCACCTGCTTCATCGCCGTCGACAGCACCTGGTAGCAGTCGTCGCCGTCGCACCGCAAGGCGCAGCTCCCGCCGCAAACGACTGCGCCGGTCCAAAGCTCGTCGGCACATACGGCACCGTCGAACTCGCCGTCCGGCTCGCCACATAGTTCCCGCCCAACCCGCCATTGAACCGCGCAAACAGCCGATGCGTCAGGAAGAAGTTGAACGTCTGCTTCGGCACATTCGCCAGCGGATATCCAATCGACGTCGGGAAAAGCTTCGACGTGATCACCGCGCTATCCAGATACGCATACCCGATCACCAGATCCGTCCCCTGCGGCAACCGTCCCACCGCGCTGAACTGCACGCCCTTCACCAGCTGATTGCCCGCCAGCACAATATTGTTCGAGTTCGTCGGATCCGTCTCGCGCGCATTGTCCTTCTCCGTCCGAAACACTGCGCCCTCCACCAGCAGCCGCTCGTTCAGGAAGCTCTACTTCGCGCCCGCCTCATACGTCTCGTTCTCCTCCGGCGGCAGAATACTCGTCGCCACGCTCAAACTCAGCGACTCCGCCGAAGGATCGAAGCTCGTCCCATAGTCGAAGTACACGCTCCCATGCGCTGTTCGGCTTGTACACAAACGCCGCCCGATAGCTAGGCTGCTCCACCATCTGGCTGATCGGCGGAATCGTCCGCCGTCACACCGCTCCCACCCGCAGGCGGAGTCGGCGAGTACGAGTTGAACCCCGTATCGAAGCAGTCCCAGCGCACGCCGCCACTCACCTCAAAGTACCGCCCCAGCTTCACCGTATCGACAAAATAAATCCCAACGCTCTTCGACTTCGTATGCACAATCGACGTAATGATACCCCGTCCCGCCAAACGAGCTCCGCCGCATTCGGATTCAGCAGGTTCGTCGAAGGCACAGTATTGATCCTGTTGATCGTGTAGCTGGTCCTGATCGGATTCGAAATCTCCTGCCCGCCCTCCACGCCGCCGGCAAAGTCTATTCCGCAGTCCCAGCGCCTTGAAGCGCGCCGTGACCTCCGTCTGGTCCCACAGATCGCCCTCCACGCTCTTAATCTGGATCTGATTCCGGTTCACCGCAATCGCCGCCGGATTCGTCCCCGGGCGTATAAGCGCATGGTCAGCGCCGTATTGAGCGCACTCGTCGGCAGCGCCGACACAAACCCACCCACCGGCACACTCACTCCGGCATTCGAGCAGATCTGCGGCTCCGTAATCTGCGCCTGCCGCGGATAGTTCGCCCACCGCGCAATGCTGTGTATGCTCACATTCCGGAGCTGAAGTCATGGTCCACCTTGCCCGTCATAATGTCGTCGTTCGTCTGTCAGATAGTTCTCGTCCGGAAACCCATAGTAGTTATGCCGGATCGCCCCCGGAGCCGGCTTGTTGAAGAACCACGGCAAGCCCATAGTCCGGCGTATCGCTCTCCGTAAAGTGGAAGTAGCTGATCGTGAGCGGCGTCGGCGAGTTCATCCCGAACTCCAGCGAAGGCGCAACCCCAAACCGCCGGATCTCCGCATACGGCCGGCCCGCCACACCGCCCTCCTGCCCCATCGCATTCACCCGGAACGCCGAGCCATCGCCAAATCGGTCAGCGGCTCATTGATGTCCGCCGTAACCGTCGCGTCAGGTCCGTACCAAACTGCGCCTGCACATTCACGAACTGTCTGCATCCGTCGGAACCTTGCTCTCCTGGTTGATCACCCCACCCGTCGACCCGCGCCCAAACTCAAACCGCCGGCCCCTCCAGCACCTCCACCTGCTGATAGTTGAATCTGTCGCGGTAGTAGCTGCCGAAGTCGCGAATCCCATCCAGAAAAATATCGTTGCGCGCCGTAAAGCCGCGAATCGTCAGGTTGTCCCCTGCGCTCCCGCCTCTCCCGCCGCCATGCTGATGCCCGGAACATTCCGCAGCGCATCCCGCAGGGTGGAGATGCCCTGTTGCTCCATTACATAGCGAGGCACCACCTCCACCGATTGCGCCGTATCGAGCAAAGGCTGGGGGAGTTTGGCCAGCGCAACCGAGCCGGGCACGCCCGATTCCGTCACAGAAACCGACTCCGTGTCGCGAATGGCGATGCTGATGGTATCCGGGGCAATGAACGTATGCGTCAGGCCCGTGCCCAGCAAGAGCTGATGGATGGCCTGCTGGTTCGTCAGCAGCCCGTTCACGCCGGTCGTTTGAAAACCGGCGATGCTGTCCTTGGGCAGATTCAACACGATGGCGATGCCGGTAATCGAGTGGAACTGGTCGAGCGCCGCATCCAATGGGCCGGCTGCAATCTTGAATCGCCGCACGGACAATTGCGAGTGTGTGGGCTGGCTCTTGCTTTTGTCATCAGCCTGCCGGGCCCATGCGACCGCCCCTATTTTGCAACTTGCTGTTGCATAGGCAGCCAGTGTGCCCAGAGCCATCAGACGAGCCGGACGGGAATGCCAGATTCTCTCGCTTAACTTCATTCCTGTCTTGAACAACACCTTTCAGATATACGACCTATTTCGTACGAGACTTTCCAATAGTACATCAAGATTGCGACTAAAAAAGTCGTATATTAAATAAATTTACGACCAAACCAGTCGTATATAGCGGTGGGAAGGGACGCCCCAGGTTCCTCTGCCCTCTGCATGTCGAAGGGTCCGATTTTGGGACCTGGGATTCTCTGAGACAATGGCTTAGAGCAGGTTGACATACCCGGTGGGGTGCGCCGGGAGATGAAAAAGGGGCGGTTGGAGATTTCTCACCCCTGCGCACGGACAGCGTTGTGCGAAGTATGGGTCCTTTATTTGCGGCGATTCTTGGAATCCAGGGGACCAAGGGTGAGCGGGTTCATTTTCATGGCAGAGGCTGAATGATCTTAAGGCTTGTTGATTTTGCCGTACTGGGAATGGCTTTTTTCCCATCGATTTATTACGTCATTGCCATCTACAGCAGTTGGCGGTTCTTTCGCTCCTCGCGCGACTCGAACCAGCCGTTGAATACCGGCTTTACGCCGCCGGTGAGCAATCTGAAGCCGGTCCGCGGCCTCGATCCGGAAGCATACGAAAACTTCGCCAGCTTTTGCCGGCAGGATTATCCCGAATATGAGATTGTCTTTTGCGTTGGCGACACTTCCGACCCCGCCTATCCGACGCTGCAAAAACTGATCCGCGATTTCCCCGAGCGCCAGATCCGCGTGCTGATCGGATCCGGCCGCGTAGCGGCAAATGACAAAGTCGCTAAATTGGCGCGTATGGCCGCAGAAGCCAAGTATGAAACATTGGTGATCAGTGACAGTGACGTTCGCGTGCGGCCGGATTATCTCAGGTCAGTGGTCGCGCCCCTCAGCAATCCCAAGGTAGGCGCTGTCACCTGCATGTACACCTCTTATTGCGATACGACATTCACCCAGCGGCTCCAGTCCATAGGCATGATCTCCGATTTCTATCCGGGGATACTGGTCGCCCGCCAACTTGACGGGGTGAAATTCGCTCTAGGGCAGACGATCGTCACCACTCGGGCGCGCCTGGAAGGATTTGGCGGATATGAGGCGATTGAGAATCGCCCCGGAGACGACCTCCTGGTGGGGCGCTTGATTGAGGAGCAGGGATTTGAAGTCGTCCTGCTCGCACGCCCGGTTGAGAGCGTCGCGGATTTCCAATCCATGCGCGACCTTCTTACCAAGCGCCTGAGATGGATGACGGTCATGCGCCATATGCGGCCGTTGGGGCATTTGGGATTGGTGTTTACGCAGGGACTGCTATGGGCGATTTTGGCCGTTGCGCTCCATCCCACCTGGGGAACGGCACTGGTCTACTTTGGCGTCTATCTGGTGCTGCGTTTTGCCATGACGATAAGTATCGGTTCCTGGGGCCTGCATCAAAAGGGCCTATGGAAGAGCCTGCCGATCATCCCTATCTGGGATGCGACCGCGTCAATTACATGGTTGCTGAGTTTCTGCCGCCGCAGCATAATCTGGCGCAAAGTCCGGTATCGTATCCGTGAAGGCATGCTCGTTCCTGTGCAATAAAAGGATTGGCTGTGGAAACGAGCCCCGCAGGGACGGCTGGGGTTGCAGTTACACCTAATTTGTCATCTCGACCGGAGTGTTCATGGGCCTGCGGTCCACCCAAGGGGATGAAAATCGGGTTGAGCAAGGCTGGGTTGGCAATTACACCTAACTTTGTCATCTCGACCGGAGCGCAGCGGAGTGGAGAGATCTGCGGTTTGTGGGTACCTAACCGCGGATCCCTTTCACTCCGCTTTACTCTCACTCCACTCCGCTGCGCTCCGGTCGAGATGACAAGGTTATGGTAGTGGCTAGAAAGTGATCCTCGGGGGGTTCCCAGGATGATTGTCGACAGAACGTAGCGAAGTGGAGAGATCTGCGGTTTCTCGGCTGCGGCACCGCAGTTGCTTTTCTTTCTGTCATTCCCGCAGGGAATCTGCTTTTCGTATGCCCTGCGGGAATTACAGAAAGAAAAGTAACTGCGAATAATAAACGCCCAGAGCATTCATGGGACTGCAGCCTATCCAAGAAGATGAAAATGGGTTGAGGAAGCCAGTTACACCTAATTTGTCATCTCTACCGAGCGAAAGCGGAGTCGAGAGATGACAAATCAGGCGCTGTGGCGGATAAAACTCTGCGTCTTCCCCCGCCACGAGATCAGGGCTAGCGGACGGCCTTGGCGAAGGCTAGCGAAGATTGGTTTTGCGAACGCCGCTCGTTGCGCGTCTCCCGCCAGCTCACCTGGGGGAGGAAAAGCGCGGGATCGATTCGGTTCCGATACTGCACCGAGATCTCGATCATCGAATCGAGCAGAGATTCGGAAAGAAGATGCGGCTTGAGTCCAAGATCGATCAGCCTGGAGTGCTTCGCGTTGTAGTAATGCTCTTCCGCCTCGACCCGAGGATCGGGAAGATAATCGATCTCCACGCCCAGACCCATCTGCCTGCCGACTTGTTCGACAAGTTGGGCTAATTGCAAGACGGAAAATTGCTCGGTGAACTGATTGAAGACGCGGAATTCCCCGCGGGCGGCGGGATTCAGGCAGGCAAGCTCAACGCAGCGCACGGTATCGCGAATATCGAGAAAACCGCGTGTCTGACCGCCTGTACCGTATACCGTGAGCGGGTGGCCAATGGCCGCCTGCGCGCAGAACCGGTTGAGAACCGTGCCGAATACTTCGTCATAATCGAAACGGTTGATCAGCGCTTCATCCATGGCAACTTCATCGGTAACCGTGCCATAGACGACGCCCTGGTTCAGATCGGTAGCGCGAAGCCCCCAGATCTTGCAGCAAAACATCATGTTGTGGCTGTCATGCACCTTGGACAGGTGGTAGAACGACCCCGGCTGCTTGGGGAACGGAAGCACGTCTTTGCGTCCGTTGTGCTCGATCGCGATGTAGCCCTCTTCGATGTCGATGTTGGGCGTTCCATACTCGCCCATCGTTCCCAGCTTGACCAGGTGGCAATCGGGTTGGAACTCGCGCAGAGCAAAGAGCAGATTGAGAGTGCCGACAACGTTGTTCACCTGCGTGCTAACCGCGTGTTTGCGGTCGATCATCGAAAACGGCGCGGAGCGCTGCTCGGCAAAGTGAACCACCGCTTCCGGTTCAAAGTCCTTGATGACCGACGCGAGAAACTCATAGTCGGTTACATCGCCGGTAAACAGCTCGATCGATTTGCCGGATATCTCTTGCCACACTCTCAACCGATTGGCCAGCGGCTGGATAGGCGTGAGCGTCTGGACCCCTAGCTCGTGGTCCCACAGGCGGCGCACAAAATTGTCGACAATAGCAACTGAATGGCCCCGGTTCGACAAATAAAGTGCTGTCGCCCAGCCACAGTAGCCGTCCCCGCCTAGCACGGCAATCTTCATAGTTCCTCCGTTGGAAAGTGCAGCTTGTAAAGAGACGTAACGAAAAGGCTTCCAGTTGCAAATAACCCAAAGAAAGCCATTTAGTTGCGGTAGCGCAGGCAGCATTTCAAGTCCACTTCGCCTTGCGATCCCTCTTTAGATGCCTCGGATTGGGTTCAAGCACCACAAACTCTCACTCGTCGCGCACGGAGGCGCCGGCGGCCGCCTGGCTTACGGGAGAGTTGGTATAAACGGCCTTGCCTCCGCTCCTGGCGATCAAATTGAGATTTTTTCCGCCCACTAAATGCTCCAGCCGGGGCACATCCGATTCCTTGGTCACCAGGTAAAAACGCGAGGGCTTGGACCAGAGCCGCTCCAGATCCGAATTGCTGATAAAAACATGCGGCGCGCCGGGAGCGTAGGAGCCGTATAAGAGATTGTTGAAGCGGCCATTCAAGAGCAGCTCAGAGCGGTTGGTATAAAAAGCGATGGAAGAATATGTGTAATATTGACTGTCCAAAATGATGGTTCCCGGCGGGGACTTGAGGATTGCTTCGCTCAACGGCCGCGAGGAGAGGAACGGATCGAAGGAGACCATGGCCAGCCGCGCCGCCTGAAAGAAGAGCACCATCATCACCGCGGCGCCCAGGAAGGCGCGCCGATTGCCGGCCCGGATGGCGCCTGCGGCGCCGATAAGGAAGGCCACAGCGGCAAGTGCCAGGGGCAGGCGCAGATAGGCAAAGGAATCCAGGGTGAGATCCTCCATGTGCCCCAGAGATAGCTTGTATGCATTTGGATGCTGGCTGAGCGCGCTCGAAATATCCCCCGGTACCGGCAGATGGCGCACCGCTATCAGAATGGCGAGTGCGGCGACGGCCAAAGACGCGGAGATGGCTGCTAGAGCCCAGTTTCCCCAGCGGATCCTTCTCCCGCCCAGCGCCATTGCCGAACCCAAAAGCAAAGCGAACGCCGGGTAACAAGGCATGGAGTAATACTCCTGGGTGGTGGAAAAGGTGAAGAACACCAGGATGAACCCGATCCAGCAGAGCGCCAGCAGCCGCGTGCGCCCCGCGCGGTCCACAGGTTTATAAGAAAGCTTGGTAACCGCGGGGAGATAGACGCTCCAGGGAAAAAGCCACACCAGGTGGAAGAGCCAGAAGTAGAGACGGGGAACGGTGCTGTAGTCGCGTGGGTAGCGCAGATTCAAAAAACGCAAGAGCTGCTCGTTGATGAAATAAAACCACAGGAACCCGTGATACTCGCCCGGACCGCTGTGCATGGATAAGGAGAAGAGCGGCGGGTTGCGAACAGTCGCCAGAACGTGCCAGGGCACGGCTATCACCAGCATGATGGCTGCCGTGGTCAGCGGATGGAGGCGCTTCCAGGTCTGGGCGGAGAAAAGCCTGCGGGTAAGCAGCAGATATAGAATGGCCGCGCCCACAGGAAAGACCAAAGCTATCAGGCTCTTGAGCAGCAGGCCGAGGCCGAGGCTCACGCCCAGGATCGAGGTCCAACGGCGCGGATGAGGCTCATCGTCATCGAGCGCCCGCAGAAATGCCCACATGGCCAATGCGATGGTGAAGGTGAGCATGACGTCGGGTATGAGGATGCGCGTGAACAGCCATAGCCCGATGCATGTGGCCATGCATAGCCCGGCATAAAACCCGGCCTGTTTGCCGAAGGCCCACTTACCGAAAGCGGCGGTCAGCCAGGCAAGAGCGATGGAGGAAAGCGCGATGGGGAGGCGCGCGGCCCAATCATAGACGCCGAAGACCTTGTAGGAGATGGCCATCAGCCAATAGACGAGCGGCGACTTTTCGAGATAGGCCACTCCATCCAGGCGCGCTGTGACCCAATCTCCGGAGCTGAGCATGTTGCGCGCGATCTGCGCCTGCACCGAGTCCACGTCGTCCATCAGCGAGGGAGGAGATAGGATGCAGCACAGATGCACAGCGGCGGCAAACAAGAGCAGAGCAGCTAAATAGGTATTCCAGCTTCTTCGGCCACCAGCACTGGCAGCTTTGCTGTCGAGGAGGGCGTCGACTGAATGCGCCACTTTTTCATCCATAAAAACAGGATCATCAAACCCCATAGGTGATATCCAAGATTGGCTCGCTTTTCCAGGTGGAGACTCAAATATCGTTCAATTGTGTCCGATCGGAAGAAGCCAGCATGCTCGGAAACACCTTCTCTCAATGTATCAACCAGAAGTGAACGCAGAGGTCCGCGAAGCCATTCGTGCGCGGGAATATCGAAGCCAACCTTCCTGCGGCCAAGGATCTGCGCCGGGAGCTTGTCTTTCATCAATTCCTTCAGCAGGAACTTCTGCCGCGAGCCTCTTATTTTGAATGAATCGGGAAGGGTTGCCGCAAACTCGACGATGCGATGGTCGAGAAACGGCGGGCGGACTTCGACGGCATGCGCCATGCTCATGCGGTCCGACTTGACCAGGATATCGTCGGCCAGGAAATACTTCTGATCGAAGCTGAGATAAGAGCTCAGGCCATTGTCCGTCGAAACCGAGCTACCCAGATTTTTGAGAATCTCCGCCAAGGAGTCGGGCAGCGGGCGCTTGAGCATCGCAGCCTTTTCTGTCTCAGAGAAAGTTCCATTCCAATGAATATGGGCGCGCTCGGGGGTGAGCAAGCAGCCGGAGAGAAAGCGCTTCAGCTTGTACTCCAGGCTTATCTTCTCGTCGGAGACCGGCCAAAAACGCATCCCCGAAAGCGCCAGGCGGAGAACGCTCGCTGGAATTGCGCGCGCGCGTTGCGCCAACTGGTTGGCCCGGTAGGTCAGATACCCGGCAAAGATCTCGTCGGCTCCCTCTCCGCTGAGCGCCACGGTTGCGTGCGTCTTCGATAGCTTGGCAAGGAACCAGACGGGCAACGCTCCCGCATCGGCATTCGGCTCGTCGGAGTAGTAGGCGAACTCCGATATGGCCGCCTCAAGATTTTCCTGGATTCAGGTCCATCTGCTCGTGTTCCGCGCCATAGTGCGAGACCACCTGCTGGATTTGTTCCGTCTCATCGAAGCTGCGCCCGCGAAAAGAGATGGAGAAGGTCTTCAGGCGTGAATGCCTGGCCTCCGCGGCATAGTGCAGGATAGTGGAAGAATCGACTCCTCCGCTCAGCCATATGCCCAGGGGCACGTCGGAGAGCAGGTGCTCGCGAACGGACTGCTGCAGGAGAAAATCCAGCTCCTCCTTGGCTTCATCCAGAGTGCGGTGAATCTCGCCCGGAACCGGCAGTTTCCAGTAGGGCTCGGAGCGTACTCGCCCGTCGCGCCATTCATACCAATGGCCGGGCGGGAGCTTCTCCACTCCTTCGACCAGTGTCCACGGAGAGGGGACGTAGTTCAGCGAAAGATAACAATCCAGGCCTTCCATGCTCAAGCTGCGATCGATCTCGGGATGGATGAGAATCGCCTTCAGCTCGGAGCCAAAAAGGACGTCCTTGCCATACCTGGCGAGGTAAAGCGGCTTGATACCCATGCGGTCGCGAGCCAGCACCAGGCGCCGGGTCGCCTTCTGCCAAAGAGCGACGCCGAACATCCCGCGCATACGGCGAAAGCATTCCGTATCCCATTCGAGGAACGCGCAGAGAACCGTCTCGGTATCGCAGTGGGTCTGGAAGCGATGGCCGCGCGCTTCAAGCTCGGCCCGCAATTCAAGGTGGTTATAGATTTCCCCGTTGAATACGATGACCGTGCCGCCATCGTCGGAGAGTATCGGCTGGTCGCCTGAATCCAGATCGAGAATCTTTAAGCGGGCTCCGCCCAGGGAGCACAGCCGCGACTGGAAAACTCCCTGGTGGTCAGGGCCTCGATGCCTCAGGGTCGCGGTAGCGCTACGAATCCGATCGGGATCGGAAGCCCAGCCCTTTTGGGTAAATCCGGCAATACCACACAAGGTGGAACACCTCTCGAAAACTCAGATATTAGATCGCGGCGCCTGTCTATTTTGACCGCGACCCGTAGCCCGATCTACCAAGTCTTATGATATAGCCAATTCCCGCCATCGGCGCTTATCCAGCCCCGCCAGCGAAGAAAACTGTCTTAAAAGCCTAATCCTTAGCTATATATCCGTTCTCATGCCGATGCAAGCGCTCACCCTTGTCGAGTACCCCAGGAATAGACACTAGACGGCCTGTACAATCGAATAGAAGCACTGAAAAATGGGGGAGAATCGAAATAGCTTGCGGCCGGCAGCGAAACCAGGGGTTGCGAAACCAGGGTTTGGGAAACCAGGGTTTGGGAAACCAGGGATTGGGAAACCGGGGGTTCAAACCTCTTCCGCCACTTACGAGCGAATGAAATCCCAGAAACCGCTCCACCTTAAAACATTTCTTCTCATCCTGATCATCGTCGTGGCCGCTCCCCTAGGCAACGTCCTGCTGGGGAAGGGCATGAAGCATGTGGGCAAAGTAACTGCGTGGCCGCCGGCGGCGCTGTTTCATGTCGCGGTGAGGGTTTTCACCTCCGGTACTATCTGGCTCGGCGTCGCCTCCCTCGCCACCTTCTTTCTGGCTTACATCCTTGTTCTCTCCTGGGCCGACTACAGCTATGTCCAGCCTGCATCTTCATTCTCCTATGCGGTGGTAGCGGTTCTGGGATATTTGCTGCTGGGGGAATCTGTCTCGCCGCTGCGCTGTGTTGGCATCGGTATCATCTGCATGGGCGTCCTGGTCGTAGGGCGAACCAGTCCGCAAACCAATTCGCAGGCGGAGGTGCGTAGCTAAGCTTGCGTGAGTTCATTCTCTTTGCGTTGATCATCGTGCTCGGCACCTGCGGCGAGATGTGCGTCTCGCGAGCGATGAAGACTGTGGGCGAAGTCAAAGACTTTCGCCCGGGTGCGATTCTGAAAGTGGTTTTGCGCGCTCTGCGGGTGGGATGGATGTGGGCAGGCTTGGCCATGATGGCCATCGCCTTCTTCGCGCTGCTGGGTGCGCTCTCGGTTGACAATGTCAGCTTTGTCGTCCCGGTGACCGCGCTGAGCTATCTGATCGGGGCCTGCGGAGGCAGGTTTTTCTTAGGCGAACGGGTGAGCTCGCAGCGCTGGCTCGGCGTGCTGCTGGTGGTGATCGGGGTTACGCTCGTAATTCTCGGACGAAAGTAGAGTCCGCCGGCTGACGCGATTCTCCTTTGCCGACGGCAAGCAAAGGAAATCGCGAAAACTTCGCTCCCCTACCTACCAGTACCAATCCATACGATGCAAAGTTTCGTGGGACAGTCGTCTGTTTTTGCCATTCTTTCTGTCACTCCCGCAGGGAATCTGCTTCCGGGTTGAGGAAGGCTCGGTTGGCAATTACACCTAACTTTGTCATCTCGACCGGAGCGAAACCGGGGTCCCCGGCAAGCGAAGCTTGCTGGGGTGGGAAGCGAAGTGGAGAGATTCTGCGGTTTCCCGCATCTGGCGCAAAGAGCGCACCAGGTATGCCCGAGAACCCAGAAGCAGATTCCCTCAGCGGGCAGACGAAGGCGCTCGCTCGGTCGCGCTATCGGTGCGGATCTGGCCTGCGTTGCGCTCCAGAATCGACTTCACCTCTCTCCAACGGTCTCCCGAATCGACCAGGATAAGGACGCCCTTCGGTCCGAGTATTCGATCCAGCAGTTTGATTCTCTCTTCTGCCACTCCCATGGCTCGCAGAGTCTCCTGCAGATCGACCTCGCAGTGTGAAGCGACCGCTCCCTCGGCGAGGGATTTGCCGCTCCCATCCGCCAGTACTTCGGGGCCGCGATGATGCAAATCCTGCTGGAAGCCTCGTCTCAGTCTCCAGACGAAACTGTAGCAGTCCTTCGGCAGGTCTCCCTCTGCGGGCTTGAGCGGTTGAAACTCGTCCCAGTGGGCTTGCTTACCTTCAGCGGAGAAGGCGACGGCGATCTTGTCTCCTCGAAACCCGGCGAGTTTGAGGTCGGCAATAGCTCCGTGCGCCGATTTTGAGTCCATGTAGCGGGCTGCGACTACATCCGAAAATCCCGCCGTCACCAGGGGGCCTCCCTGGGGATCTGCCCGCATAGTGACTTTCTCTGTCATCATGGCTAATCCTTTGCATATACAGATGACTTCACGCTTGCTTGAGTTGGCCGCGGGGATCGGCCGGATGGCCAAGTCTACGCCTCTCCAGAGGTGGAAACCAGGGTTGGCGGCATCCCGTACCTGATTGTGGTACAGAATGCTCCTTTTTTGCGGGTTACGGCAACGGAAACATTGACAATCCCGGCCCGCGAATGAAAATGATCCTTGCCCGGTTCGCATAGGAGTAAGCCATACCGCAAAGAGGAACATGTGCTCCACCGGCGCCGGTGACTGAGACTTTCATCTTCGAGGCCGTTTTCCATGGAAAATTCACTGGCAGATCCGTTTACCACACCTATCGCAGAATCCGCGGCTAGGGACGGCGGCCCATATCAGCTACACAGCCTGGACCGCGCCGTCGCCGTCCTGGAAATGCTGGGCGAGAGCGATACCCCGCTCAGCCTGGCTGAAGTATGCCAGCGCATGAGTCTGCACAAGAGCACCGCGCACCGCTCTCTGATGGTGCTCGAACGCAGTGCGCTGATCGAACGCACCGCGGAGAACCGCTATCGTCTTGGTCTCAAGCTCTACGAGTTGGGCAACCGGGCCGTGGAACAGATCGACCTGCGCACGCGTGTGCATCCCTTTTTCCGCAGGCTCGCGTCCCAAGTGGGAGAAACCGTCCACCTTGGCGTTCTGCAGAAAACCTCGGTCGTATACCTGGACAAGGTGGAACCGAACCGCAGGGTATGTATCAGCTCGAAGACTGGAACTTCCAACCCGGTCTACTGCACATCGATGGGCAAGGCGATGCTCGCCTTTCAACCCCCTCAAGCGGCCGAACAGATCATTTCGATGATCCGCTTTGTACGCTACACACCGAAAACGTTGGGCTCGAAGGAAGCGCTGCTGAAGGCGCTCGAGCGAATCCGCCGCCGCGGATACGCAATCGACGACCAGGAGATCGAAGTGGGGGTCCGCTGCATCGGAGCTCCGATCTTCGATGAGAAACATCGCGCCATTGCCGCGGTGAGCGTCTCGGGTCCAACCTCGCGCATTACGGCGCAGAGCATGCCGGAGATTGCTGAGCGCCTGTTGCTATGCTGTCGCGAGATCTCAGCCTCTCTAGGAGTGCACACGAAAAAGCGGCCCCATCTGATTTCAGCCTTCGAACACCACTACCATAGCTAGCCAGGTCTTCGGTGGAAGCCCCCTGCTAAAGCAGGGGAGTTGGACTTCAGTCGTGCCGTAAGTTGATAGAGAAGTCGATCGGTTTTAGCCGCTGAGGAAAAATGGCCGGAACCCCATGGCGATCAGTTGTTCAGTCCCGCAGGGACGGCGTGAAAATAGCCCAGCACGTCAGTGCTGGGTGGCGACGGAACAAACTCCAGTCCCGTAGGGACGACTGAAGTTGCCTTTGCCCAATAAGCGCGTCTACACAAGCGTTGCCGGCATTCTGCTATGCGTCTCGGCAATCTTGTCGGCCCAGAGCAGCCCCCCATTCCCATCTGGTCGGGCGAGGGGAGCGTTCCCTCTGGCTCTGGCAGTCGAAAAGTGTTTCTCTCTCCGGACGAGCACAGCGTCATCATCCTCTGGCCCAATCCGGATGGAACGGAAACCAAGCGTCGGTTTGACCTGCGCAATACGATTTTTCCGGATTTGCGTGTTCACATGGAGGGCAGTTCCGGCAGTTTTCGGTACCGGTACGACCTTGAAAATGGGAAGGCATCCAAAGATTCATTGAGGGATTTTCTCGTCGTGGTCTATCAATATCCACAGATTCAAACGAGCTCCGCATTATGGAAAGGTGGGCTCTTCTCTTCAACCTTGCAGAGAGAGAGGACCGGAGTTCCTGGAGCGCCTCCTGGTTGGTTCGTTGATTGGATGTACTGCTTTGATGAGCAAGGTCTGTCACCGGGTGGAGACACAAATTTCACGCTGATCACGCAAGCAAGGCCAGGATTTACATCGGCCTCGACAGAGCACTTTCCCCACCTTGATCTAACGGATGAATGGCCGGAGGAGATTTTGGATCAACTTGGCCCTGTGCTCGATCCGAAGTGGATAGCCAACCATATCATCACCCTGGGTCCACGGTATGGCCCGGATGATCCTGCGACACGGATTGCGTCCGATTACATAGTCGGAATCCAAGAGCTGGTCCGAATACATCGACTTGAAGCGAACTCGCCCTTCATCAAGGAAGTCATAGCGGATTTGGATGCCATCGCCTCCGGCTCTTCCGCGCAAATCCCGCTGACCCAAAAGCCGCACTCTGAGTTGGAAGCCGAAATTCTCAATGCGCTGCAACTGTCCTTGCACGTGAATTAAAACGGACCTCAATAGTCCTTTCCATGAAATCGGCGCTCGAATCGCTGGACATCCTTTCTGGTCTTTTTGTGAAGGAAATATGGGCTCGTATCTTTTGAGCAATGATTCAGCCGTCCCTGCGGGACTCTATCTTATGCCGAACTCTTCCCCAGCACTAACGTGCTGGGCTATTTTCACGCCGTCCCTGCGGGACTCGTTTGCACGCCAATCTCCCGAGTTTTCCGCATCCTGTTTAGCCCTGGATTTACCCATCCCAGCGCTAAAGCGCATCATGTTCAGAGTCGAACTTCCCGGAGCGCTGAAGCGCTCCTACCCCCGCATAAATGCGGGGGCTTCCACCGGCGCTCATTAACGCAGAGCGGGTATGGAAAGAACGTCCATGTCCGCGTAATCCTGATTTTCTCCGCCCATGCCCCAGCAGAAGCTGTAAGCCTGCGTGCCCACTCCGGCATGAATGGACCATCCGGGAGAAATCACCGCTTGCCGGTCCTTCATGACGATATGGCGTGTTTCTTCGGCCGGTCCCATCAGATGGAATACAACCGCATCCTGCGCCAGGTTGAAGTACAGGTAGACCTCGGAACGGCGCATGTGGGTGTGCGGCGGCATCGTATTCCAGGCGCTTCCCGCGTGCAGATGGGTCACGCCCATCACCAACTGGCAACTCTTGACGCTGCCCAGATGGATGTACTTGCATACCGTCCGGTGATTGCAGGTCTCCGCGCTCCCGAGTACAGTCGGGTTGGCCTCTTCCTTGCGCACCAGGGCGACCGGGTACTCCGCTTGCGCTGGATAGCTGAGAAGATAGAAGATAGCCGGTGAGGAGGGATCGTTCGATTCAAAGGCGACATCGGCGTTGCCCCGGCCGATGTAGAGACAATCGAGGTTTTCGAGCGAATAGCTCTTGCCATTCACTGTGATAGAGCCGCTGCCGCCGATGTTCAAGGCTCCGAGTTCGCGGCGCTCGGTAAAGTATTGCGCGCGCAGATCAGCGTCCGCCGGCAGCGCGATGGGGGTTTCTGCCGGCGCCGCCATACCCACAATGGTGCGGTCAAGATCAACGTAAATCAGGTGAAGGGCGCCGGGCTCATAGAGCGAATCGATCAGGAAGCTCTCCCGAATCTGTGCGGTGGTCATATGCGGATAGCGCACGGGGTCAGCCAAAAGGCGTGTTTTCATGAATTCTCCTTCACCGGATTCGGGTCGTATGCAGGACTGTTCCACGTGGGACCTGTTGCACCAGCCAACGCACCAACTCCATCGCACCGCGAAAATTGTCATATTCCGGGGGAAGATTTCGCCCATCTGTGTACTCGTTGTAGATCCAAGGATCGACTACCGCGAAAACCGTGCCTTTGCCATACTTCGCCGTGGCCATCAAAATATCTCCGCGGTCTTCAAGCACCGAAACAGCCGGACTTTACCGATATCGTGCAAGTGTCCTTCATGAAGAATGTGTGCGGGTCGTGAAATAGCGGTCCGTTGCCGTGCACGGGAATTCGGCCCATCTCATGCTGGTTTCCGATCACGTGATGGCTGAGCACCTGGTTGAAATGAATGCCGAAGAGATCCGCCAGGTAAGTCCAAATGTTCGATGTCCCCATTGGCAGGATCGTTCTGCCATAAGAAGAAGCACGCCGCCCTGCTTTACCCACAGGGCTACCTGCTGGGCATCCTCCGGGCGCACGTAATGAGGATGCGGATTCTTGACCGGGATGTCCGGTGAAACAATGATGTAAAACTGCGAGCCTTTCAGCTTCTCGGCGGTCGGCGCGCTGTATAGCGTCCCGGTAGCTACGCCGTAGCTGCGAAAAACGTGCCCGAGGAAGCGAGAATCCATCATTGCTGAAATCGTCCCACTTGTAGTGGAAGTACTACGTCTGCCCTGCGGCATTCTTCCGCTGCTGGCTATTGAACCATGCATCCACAGTCACCTTTTCACCGCGCCCGCAGTGGCGATGGGCGCGATTTGCATTTCGCTGGCCGCTAGAAGAAATGCTCCAATGCCTTTTTGATCGTTACTGACGACAGGGGCGGTGACGTAATAGGAATAGCTTCCATCCCGGTAAGGGGAGCCGCCAAGACCAATGCCTTTTACGGTTCCCGTGAAGCTTATCGATCCATCCGCTTCGCGCTTGATAAAATGCTTTTCGATTCCCTGCCACGCCAGAGCGGCGTTCCGGGAATAGCGCGCAGGCAAATATCCGAGCCTAACCCCCTTGGCCAGCGAATAGGTAAACATGCACGCGGCAGACGACTCAAAATAGTTCCCTTTTGCTCCCGGCCTGTTGAGCACCTGGTACCAGAGGCCCGTTTGCTTGTCCTGATACCGCACAACGGCGGCAGCCTCGCTATTCAGAATGGACAACAACCTTGCCCGTCCGGGGTCGTCTTGCTTGTAATACGGCAACGTGTCGACCAGAGCCATCATGTACCAGCCCATGCCTCGCGCCCAAAACACCGAAGACAGACCCGTCGCCTTGTTCGCCCATGCCTGCTTCTTTGAAGCATCCCATGCGTGATAGAGCAGCCCGGTTTTCGGGTCCCGGGCATGGTCGTCGATCAATGTGAATTGCCTGGTGATGTCGGCGAAATCTTGCGGCTCCTGGAAAGTGGCGGCATATTCAGCATAGAAAGGCTCAGCCATGTAGAGCCCGTCAAGCCACATCTGATCGGGATAGATCTGTTTATGCCAAAAACCACCGGAGCTGTTTCTCGGCTGGATGGAAAGTTGCTTCCGCAGAATTACTGCTGCTTTGTAGTATTTCGGCTGCTGGGTCACCCTATACAAGAGAAGAAGCTGCCGTCCAAGCAAGAATATTATCGAGCGAGTTTTCCTGGAGACGATACGTCGGTATGGTTCCATCCGGACTGAGCAGATTGTCGACACATTGCTTCACATAGCGGTAATAGCTCGCATCGGCCGTGTCGTACCACAGCGCATCCATTCCTTCAAGAAGGGTGCCGAGCTCGTAATTCCAAGCGACAGGTTCTCCAGGTTTGGCTGGCTGTCCCTGCGGCCAGTGTTCGATTACCTGATGCGCCAGCTGATTGGGCTCATCGGCCGGCTGAGTCTGCGCACGGCCCCCCGCGGGAGAACAAATTAACCAGATTCCTAAAATAGCCGGAAATACGAATCCGAGCGAGCGGATCCGTTCTACAGACTCCGCTATTCGCACCAGATAGGAACTCGGCGCAAATTCCATTTCATTTTTCCTACTGATGAGCCGTTGAGCCAGACATTCCATAAAGAAAAGCGCCACCTCGGGCTTCCACGCCGGTTCGAGACTTAACGAAGTAACGCGGCGGCAGCCCACATCACGGGAGCCTGCCCGTGAAAGTCACCTGTTCTTCGCCGGCGCAACAGATAATATTCGAGATCGTCTTTCTTATTCGTGCCTTCGCAAACGCTGGTTACGTTTTCATTCTGGTCGACATAGCCCACTAGCCCCAACCAGGCTCGACGTGCAGCCGGACCGTAGGTTGCTTCATCCAACCAGCCGTTCTTGACGCCCGTAATCATGGCAAAAGTAAACATCCCGCTGGCCGACGTCTCCGGCCAGGCCTCCTCATGGTCAATCAGTTGCCGCCACGTCCCATCCTTGCTCTGATACTGCAACAGCGCTTTCATCATTTTCTGATAACCGGCCATGATGGGAGCTCGATAGGGGCTGTCCGGCGGCAAGGAGCGCAGCATTTCCGACATGCCGGCTGCGACCCAACCATCGCCTCGCCCCCAGAAGAAGGGGACGTCTGGTGCGTGGTAGAACAATCCATTCGGCTGCTGCAACTTGTCCAGATATGCGGTCATCTCGAGAGCTGCACGATCGATGTATTTGCGATCGCCAGTTGCGCGGTAAGCCTCCACCTGCAGCATCGTCAGCATATACATGTCATCGATCCAGAAGCGGGTCTCGCTCGACAACCCATCACTCCGCGGCTGGTCCCACTGCCTGTCGGCGAAGACCTTCCCAAAGTCGAGGTATTTTGAGTCCTTTGTTTGCCGATAGATCTTCGAGCGGCACGACTCCAAAGATCTCGTCATCGACATGCCGGCGCTGTGGAACCATAGCGCTTTCCGCCGGAGTCATCAGCGGGTTGAAGCGGGCAACCAGCTCCGCCGCCAGCGCCTTGTCGCCTGTGACTTCTGCAAAGGAGAGAGCCCCATACCAGGCACACACTTCCGGATAAATAATCCTCTGCGGATTCTGATGCGGGCTCACCACAAAATGCTCTGCGACGGCTTTGCCCACTTCCTGTGGCGACATGCCCTCCGGCCAATCTGAAAACGAAGCAGACTGCGCTCTGCTCGAACGCATGCCGGCCAGCAATGCTATGAGCACCAGCGCATTGACGCGAAAACCCGGATGCTTCAACCTCACTTGGAAATCTCCCTATTAAAATCACGCTAGAAATCTATCTTCAGGCTCAGCTGCAGAATCCTAGGTTGGTTTGCCGCAGTGATCGTGCCGAAAGTACTAGTGCTAAGCGACGTCCCGGGATTGGTGATCGCGCCATTGACATTTGTCCCGCCAGGATTGAGAAGGTTGGTGTGGTTCAAGCAATTGAAGCACTCTGCTCGAGCCTCAAGCTGGATAGCCTCATGCAAAGGAACAAATTTGCTAACGGCGATATCTAGATCCGTGTAGTGAGGCCCGTAAAAGGCGTAGGGGCGTGTACTGCCGTACGTTCCTGGAGAATTGAAGGCGAATGACTTAGGATTCAGCCATAGCAGCCTGCTGCCTCCAGCCATATAAGGGCTACCGACGAGATTCGGCCGGTCGTTGTTCACGCCGGTCAAAGACTTGTCAGTACCGCTTGTGGTTGTGAATGGAACCCCTGTCGTGGCCGAGACGATCGGCGCAACTTGCCATCCATTCAACAAAGTGCGCTTCATGGGGCCACCGCCCACAGCACTCCTGGCGATAGCGGAGACTACAAGGTTGTGACGTAGATCGGAACCACAGTTGCTGTAGTCGAGGTTCGGATGTTCCGGATCCTGAAATTGATCTCCTGCATTGTCTCCATTCTCAGGAGGACCTGATAGACAATGAGAATAGGTATAGTTCGCCAGCAATGTAAAGTAGTCAGAGAAACGATGCTGGACGGAAATCAGAAGGCCATTAAAGCTTGAGCCCAAGCCGGTGTAGGCTTGTGTGACTTGAGTAAAATATGCGCCTTGGGTTGCGTTGATGCCGGTCAGCACACGGCGGCTGTTTGTATTGTTGGTTGAGGAGCAGTTAGCGCCTGCTGCCGGAACAGGCGCCAGCGTACCGCAGGAGCCAGCCTTACCTGTTGACACGCCGGGCACATAGACGGCCGGATTTAACTCGTTACCGGCGGAGTTATATAATACACGCGTTCCGAGGTACGAGGCGGTGACCACCCAGTTCTTGAGAAACTGTTTTTCGACACTAAGGTTCCATACTTGCGAATAACTTTGCTTCAAGTTAGTGGGAACGACAAAATACGAACCGGAAGTCGGAAAGAACGCATTCGACGCGGTTGGCGGAAATGGTTTGGGAAATGGATTTCCCCCAGGATAGCCGAGATATGGATTGCTTAACCCACCGGGCGGAGGAGTTAAGGTGATCGAGTCGCCCCAGGGCGCCATGGCCTCGTAGTGGGACTGATAATAAAGAGGAGGCTCCTGGAACCCTAGAGTATAGGATCCGCGGATACTTTCTTCACCAAGTCCCCGAGGATCAAAAGCGAAGCCGATCCTTGGTTCAAAATGATCGTAAGCCGCATGATAATACCCATGCGGGATTCCCTTGTCCCCATAGAAAAGCACTCCGGGAGGCGCGGTCGGATAAACAACCGATCTCACGCCAGCCGTGTAGTTGGCCAGCGAGAAGCTTGCACCCCGGCCGCTGGTTTCAATTGCCGGAAGCCCGGTCAACCAGCGGATCCCCGCATTGACTGTTAACCGCGGACTGAGCTGAATACTGTCTTGGGCATACACTCCAGTATAATTTTTGCTGAAATCGACCCCGGTGTTGTTCCCTTGATAAAGCGACTGTATCGCGCCGAGCATAAAATCGGCCAGGCCCTCGTTAGTGTCAATTCCAGTAAAATTAAACTGGCCATTCGCATTGTTAGTGCCATCGTACACAAGATAGTTATGTATATAGTTCACGCCAAACGACCAATGATTCTGGCCTTTGGTCCAAAACAGGTCTTCGACCAGATTTACCGAGTTGGTAGTGATGTCGGTACTCTCGCAAGTTCCGCAGGCTGCAGTAAAGCCGCCGGTAATGTTCATATACAGATAGTTTTTGACTGGTGAGTTTACCTGAATGCCTACGGTGTTGGGATTGATCAGATCGGAAGCGGCAGAACGAGTGATGAAGTTTCTGGTTCCATTGATACGAAGAGAATTGACCATGTTCGAGCTGATGGTGTAAGTGTGGCCGAGGACAAACGATTGCGCTTGGTCATTCAACGCCGGATTCGTGGTCAGGAGCAGATTGCCGCCATAAAAGCCGGGTTGAACAAAGTGAGTAAGAAAGTATCTTCCAAATAAGGTCTGCTTGTCGTTAATAGTCCAGTCAATGCGGCCGATGTATTGATCTTCGTTCTGGGGCTGGGGAATTCCATAAATGTACTTGCCACAGGGATTGGAAGCGACTGGAACGAATTTTAGAATCGCCAGCGCCGACGAATTGAATTGGGCTACCGGAATTTGGTCATTGGGATACGGCTGGTTTGTCGCGGGATTTTTCAACTGCTTGAACTGACCATTGCTTTGGCAACCCGCCCCGTCAAATGCGCTGAAATCGCCATTCAGCATGGCCTGAGTGGGGACAAAGCTTGTGGTAGCGTTGCTTTCCTGCCGTGTCCGTGTACCCTGATAGCCGCCGAAAAAGAAGAGCTTGTCGCGGCGGATCGGCCCTCCTATAGCGCCTCCGAATTGGTTGCGTTTGAGAGAATCCTGCTTGGTAGAGAAGTAGTTCCGCGCGTTCATATCGCCGTTACGGAAGAAATCGAACAAGGTTCCATGGAATGCGTTCGCGCCGGATCTGGTAACGATGTTGACTACAGCGCCCGGATGCAGACCGTATTGCGCCGACAAGCCGGATGTTTGCACGCTGAATTCCTGCAAAGCATCGGGAAAAGGGAAAGGAAGATTCACGTTGGTGAATGCATCGTTATTGTCGGCGCCGTCCATCAGGTAATTGATATTGGTCGCCTGCGCGCCGGCGATAGAAAGAGCTACGGAACTTGGATAATTTTTGGTGCCGATCAGGTCACCGGAAGGAGCGGTTTGTGCGCCGGGGGTGAGGAGGATAAGCTGGGTGGCCTGCCGTCCGTTCAAAGGCAGGTCGATCGTCCGCTGCCGGTCGATGACTTGGGAAATCGACTATCCTCCGTCTGCACCATCGATGCGCCGGCGTTGACCTGGACCGTTTGGGTCACGCCGCCGACCTGAAGCTTGACATTAATTCGCAGGTTATTGCCTACTTGAATGGTGATTCCGGATTGGTGATAGGCGCTGAATCCCGTCCCGGTCACATTAAGCTGGTAAGGGCCGACTGGAAGATCGGGGAGGTTATATCCCCCATCCGCTGAAGTTGTGACCGTACGATGAAGTCCTGAGTCCTGCTGCACCGCTTCGACGGTAGCTCCGGGGACAGGCGAGTCGGAGGGATCGGTAATGGTTCCTTGAATCTGTCCGCTGCCTATGGCCTGCGCATGCAGCAAATTCGTTTCTGCATGGAAAACCAGGAACAGCAGAAATAGACTGGACAAGTTCCACGACGATGTTGCTCGACGCGGATGCGTAGCTTGTGAATAGAAATCGGTAAAACGCAACTGCATAATGACCTCCAAAAAATGTTTCTGCCCTTCTTGTCTGTCTTTGCCTTTCTTTCTGTCATTCCCGAAGGGAATCTGCTTTCCCTATCGCAGCGCTCCAGAAACCGGGTATGCCCGAGAGACCAGAAAAGCAATTTCGAATCCAGAAGGCCGGAGCATCGCAAATCAGATTTATCAGAAGCGATTTTGCCGATCAATGCAAATGTCGGAATATTCGACACAAGTTGTGCCCATGTCCCGCTCTCCGGTACAAGCTCCGCCTAGTCGAAGGTAAGCTTCATCTTCGTCATTCCTCTGTAAGTTGCATAGACAAAACCGTCTTCGGAATCAACTGTGAAGTCCTTCGCATCCGATGCTACCTGGACCATCAGCCCGGGCAATTTCCATGTTTGTTGTCCGACAGCAGCAGCTACCGCAAAGGGTGCGCTGATTTGAATGCGGAGATCTCCGGAGGCCGAGATGGTGAGTCCGCTTTTATCCGCAGAGGCATCGATCGGGGGCGACTGAACTACCAGTATCCAACCGATTTGCCCGCTCGGCGTGCGCCATTGAACGGTCGCAGGATGAAACTGATGAAATTTGGTCTGCGAGCCAGAGTCCCGCGTCTTGTTGGTCGTTTCACCACCGTAGACGATATTTTTACCAATCCAGGCGGTCGCGACTCGATCGCCGGTGATTTGCCGCCTGAATTGTCTCTCTCCCTGAAAAGACCGGAAGCGCAGCATGGCGTCCGCGGGTATCTGTGTTCCGGAGAGGACGATCGCCGGCACGAAAAACAGGTCGCCGTTGTGGTCGAGCGGCTGTACAAGCCTCGGCAAAGGCGCTGCAAGCGGATCCAATTCGGCTCGCAACCATAGCCCGACGACACTTACGTAACTTTCCATGTCCATTCCGTAGGAGCGGTCATACGGTCCGGAGATATTTCTCAGCCTGGGGTTATAAAGAGCAGCCGTATCGCGCCACAGAGTTGCTTCCATTTCCGTGCCCCGGGCACGCATTTCCGGCGTTGAACCATACTTTCGCCATAAAGCCAGTCCGAACAGATCGACCCCAGAATAGGTTGGGGAATTGTATTCTTCAAACGCATCGTGCTTCTTGAAGAGGCGATATACCGAGTCATTCCACTGGCTTGCGGCGCTCAGCCAATCCGGCCGGTGGAGGCGCGCGCCGGCGAAGTCGAGCAGGCTGCCATACATAAGCGCAATATTGGTGTAACTGGGTGAAAGGCGTTTCTCTTGTATCTCGCCAGCCAGAGCCCGTTGAATGGAGGCTTCGAGTTTGCCCTTTAGATCTGCCGGAAGTTCTTCTCCGTATGCGGAGAGGATCGCCTCGAATGCGGTTCCAATAAACTCTCGCCAGTTAGGATCGAATTCATGCCACATTGTAGCGCCCTGCGGCGGGTGCGGCTCCTCCGGCGCACGGCGAAAGGTGCCGTCGTACGGCTTGCCTGGCTCCTGGTACTGCTGAGCCACGACCGCCTCCAGAATCCTGCCGGCGCGCTCGCGATCTCCCTGCCGGTCGCGCATGAGCAGGCCCAGGGCATACCAGCTTGACTCGCGCACCATATGATATTGTCTCGGAGGCGCAGCGTTAACTGACCCGGGAGTATAGCCAGGAGTGAGAATCAGGTTGGCCGCGGGATCGAAGTATCTATCCGCCCACTCCATCGAAGCTTCAAAGAGATCGCGTGTATTTGCGTTCATTGAAGCTACCGTAATCGGCGGCGCCCCGGCAGCCAGTACAGGAATCGCAGTTGCGCAAAGGACCAGAAAGAAGCCGATTCGCCGCGGGAGACGCATTGTAATCGATACCTTTCGCATAACATTAGTTACGATCCGCCAGCTCGCGAACCGGGTCCCCGGATTCGTGCTGGTTCTAGAACGAGAGCTTGCCGGCGAATTCAACGGTGCGATTTTCTGCACCACCTGCAAGTGCAGTTATCTGTCCAAAATTTGCTGGATTGCTGACAGCGGCGTTTGGAGTGTTGAAGTTGGGGTGATTGAATACGTTGAACGCATCCATACGAAGTTGGAGGTTGAGTCTTTCTTTGAAGACGGTGTTCTTTTCCAGACTCATGTCCCAGTCCTGGTAGCGAGGTCCCCAGAGCATGTTATATCCCGAGTTGCCGTAGGTATAGGGCGCCGGAGCAGTGAATGCCGCGGGATTGAACCACTGCGCGAGGGTCTTCTTGGCGGGATATAGATTGACTCCGGGTACCCGGTTTGCGCGGCTGTTGACGGCGCCCTGGACACTGGTTGTGAAGCTGACGGAAAAGGGCTGCCCGCCTTGATACGCCGTTATGCCCGAAAGCTGCCAACCGCTAATGAGTTTATTGGCAAAGCTGCCGGCGCGCGAAAAGAGTAGTTGGCCATTCCCCAGAGGCAGGAGATAGGAGTAACTAACCTCGAGGACCTGCGGGGTAATGCCTCCGATGTTGCCGTAGGAATCGCCCACCGTGGCCGGATTCTGGAAGTTCTCCGTTCCCAGAACCTGCGTGTATTGGTATTCGGCATTCAGCATGAGTCCGGAACCGTATTGCTTATGTACTCCGACTTGAAGGGAGTTCATTGTAGAGTGGAAAATCGGGTCGTCCAAGAGACTGATGGTTGAAAATGGCTGGACGAAGCGGCGTGGCTGTACCGGGCCTGGCGCCGGACTGGGCAAGTTAATGTCCGGGGCGGTATTACCCGCCCCGCTCGAATTGTTTTGTTTCACATTGTGCTGCCCCACATAGCCGATGCGCACGGCCAGGCCCTTCCCCACCTCACGTTCAATAGCGAGGTTGTACTCCTCCGTATAGGGAGTGACGGTGGAGTGCTGCGCATTCACCGACGGATTGGCGGCAAAGGCTCCGGTCGCTTGAAAAGGAGCGTTCATGGTGAGCGTGGGCACACCCGCAGGCTGCTCGAATGTCTGCGCGCCCTCGAACGGGATGTTACTGGCATAATTCCCGAAGTAAGATGCCGGGAGCAGGTTATAGAAAATGCCAAAGGCTCCACGCACCACGGTGTTTCGCATGACTTGGTAGGCGAATCCCAGGCGCGGCGCTACATTGTTCGTATCTTGACCGAGATAGTCCCACACACCTGTCGTGAGACCGGCCTGAGGCGCCAGGACGATGGGCAAAGTAAGAAACGCAGGGATGGCGGGTACCGTCGCATCGGCCGAAGGATAACTCTTGCTGAATACGACAACCTTCTGTATGGCCCGAACATAAAGGGCGTTGTTGCCGTAAGGGCTGGGCCTGAACCATTGCAGATCGTAGCGAATGCCGGCGTTGACAGTGAGGCGCTGTGTCGCCTTCCAGTCATCTTGTAAAAATAAACCGTATTGGCTGGAAATATTTCTGGTGATGAAGTTGTTGGGTGTGGGCTTTCCCGTTGTGGAGGGATATCCCAGTAGGAAGTCCGCATAGCCCACACCGGAGTACTGGCCGGTAAAAGTATATGTGCCCCGCTGCGGAACGACCGCGCCATCATTCCAATGATTATCGTATAGGTAAGAAAATCCGGCTTTTATTGTATGTGAGGCCAGGACTTTGGTGACGGAGGTATTGAGTTGTACGTCATAGATGGAATCCTTCGATCCCTGTTCAGCCACATTGGTGATGTTCTTGATCGTAAGTTGGGGCGCTCCCTCGATCAGTTCCGTCCCTAACCCGGGAATGATTGATGAGAAGGGTACATTGTAGTTCTGTGGAGTCCTGTAGACCGGGATATGCAAGTATGACGCCGTCGTATCGCTGAGTAAGGTTGGCGAAAAAATATGTGTCCAGCCGATGATGGTATTTGTATTGTGCTCCCCGATACCTGCCATTCCGCCAGACTTGCTCGAACCCGAGCCATTCGCCGGTACTGACGGGTTGGGGCCGTAAAAGGCCCTCATGAATGTCCCACGAATCTGATCGCTCTGGCCGATTTTGTGATCGATTCGAACGGCATATCTCGAAGCAGTGCTTACATAAGGCACCAGCTCAAAGGTATTCGTGCCGGTTCCGGGAGCGGTGGGCAGTGGATAAAGCAGGTTCTGCAAAGCGACGTCTACCGAGTTAATTCGATTGGCGGGGATAGTATCGTTAGGGAAGGGTAAATTGGTGAGTGGATCGACAATTTTGCCAACCCCGTTAAAGTTGCCCGACGTCTCCGCCTGCGTTGGCATCTGGCTGTTCAGGCTGGCCGCTTGACTCAAGCGGAATCCTTCATAATTGAAGAAGAAGAAGGAGCGATCCTTGCCATTGTAGAGTTTGGGGATGAAGATAGGTCCGGAGAAATTGCCGCCATACTCGTTGCGGATGTATTTCGGCTTGGGCAGAGCGCCTGCGAAATAGCTCTTGGCGGCGGTGGCCGCCACTCGATTAAATTCCAAAAGCATTCCATGAACCTGGTTGGTGCCGCTCTTGCTCACAACGACGACTTGGCTCGGCTGGTTGAATTCCGCGGGAACGGCCGAGGTGAGGAGCTTGAACTCGGCTATGCCATCTAACGGAGGAACTTCGCCCTCGCCGCGCTCCAGGGTGACCTCCATGTTGACCGCGCCGTCGAGAGTGTAGCCCACACCGCCGTAGGAGTTGCGCGAACCTGTGCCGATCGAGGGCGTAACCCCGAAAACGGGAATCTGATCCTGCGAGCCGGCGCCCTGCACGCCCGGAGCCAGCGCCATCAATCCCATGATGCTCAAACGCCCATTCAAGGGCGTATTGACGATGGTGGCGGCGTCAACCACGGACCCGATGGAGGAATCCTGGGTTTGAATGATGGGAGCATTCGCCGTGACGGTCACCCGCTGCTGCTCCGAGCCGACCTGCAACTGAACATTGATCTCGGCAAGTTGTCCTATCACCAGCACGATGTCGTTCTGCTGATAGGATTTGAAACCAGGCTGATCCACCGTAAGGCTGTAGTGTCCAGGCGGGAGCTGCGTCAGGACATAGTTGCCGTTGTCCGGAGTGGCAATTGTGCGGGTTAAATTTGTGTCCACGTTCCGCACCGTGATCTTAGCTCCGGGCAGAGCCGCTCCGGTCTGATCCGTTATCGATCCGGATATAGTCGCAGTCGTGCCCTGGCCGTAGGAAAACGTTTCCAAGCCGTCCGGAAAAAATACGGAACAGATTGAGATACAAAGCCAGTCCCCACATGAGGTGCTTGCTCGACAGCAACCCCTGCTTGGTGCGTCTTTGCGATGTCATGACCAGGCCTCCAAAATTTTTCCGACTCCCAAACTCATGCGCAGGATGCGTTAACATCATCGCTAATCTGCCGCTGACCAGATTTATCAGAAGCGATAGTGCCAATCAATGTAAATGTCCGGATGACGGGCATAAGTTGCACCTCTGTCCCGCTCTCCGGTACAAAACCCTTTCAGTAAGAAGAGCGGCCCGCTCATCATCGAGCCTCGGATAGCGAGCCTCGGATAGTATGTGAAGATCGGTCATGGACGAGAAGAGAATTGGCGTCATCCTAAACGGAGTCACGGGAAGGATGGGGCTCAACCAGCATTTGATTCGCTCCATTCTGGCGATTCGCAAACAAGGCGGCATCCCCCTGCCGGACGGCTCCGCTCTGTTGCCCGATCCCATCCTGGTGGGACGCAGCGCGCAGAAGCTTCGAGATATCGCGCAGGAGCATGGATTGAGCCGTTGGAGCACAAACCTGGCGGAGTGCCTTGCCAACCCCGAAGACGTTATCTACTTCGACGCACAGACCACGGCCATGCGGGCGCAGAGCGTGGAGCAGGCGATCAAGGCCGGCAAACACGTCTACTGCGAGAAGCCTTTGGCGGCCAGCACTGAGGAGGCATTACGCCTGGCGCGGCTGGCGACCGAGGCTGGGGTAAAGCAGGGTGTTGTCCAGGACAAATTGTTTCTACCTGGCATTCGCAAACTACGGCGGCTGGTAGACGGCGGCTTCTTTGGCCGCATCCTGTCCGTCCGGTGCGAGTTTGGGTACTGGGTCTTTGAAGGAGACTGGCAGCCGGCCCAGCGGCCCTCATGGAACTATCGCAAGGAGGATGGCGGCGGCATCCTGCTCGATATGTTCTGCCACTGGCGCTATGTCTTAGACCACACCATCGCCAAGGTGCGCGCAGTCTCGTGTGTCGCGGCCATCGACATACCCGAGAGAGTGGACGAGCAAGGCAAACGTTACCGCGCGACCGCCGAGGATAGCGCCTATGGAACATTTGAGCTCGAGGGCGGCATCCTGGCGCAGATCAACTCTTCCTGGGCGGTTCGCGTATACCGGGATGAACTCTTCAGCATGCAGGTAGAAGGAACGGAGGGCAGCGCGGTGGCCGGACTGCGAGATTGCCGGGCGCAACATCGAGTGAATACACCTCGGCCGACGTGGAATCCCGATCTTCCCAGTCCGTTCTCGTTTCGGGAACAGTGGCAGGAAGTACCGGATAATATGGTCTTCGACAATGCGTTCAAGGTTCAATGGGAAGGCTTCCTGCGCCATGTCGCTCTGGATGAGCCTTTCCCTCATGACTTTCTGGAGGGTGCTCGCGGTGTTCAGCTTGCCGAGCTTGGCGCCCAATCCTGGCATACGCGGCGCTGGGTTGATGTTCCCGAACTGAGTGTTCATGGGCCTGCGGGCGGCCCGGGGAGATGAAAATCGGGGACATAAATGTTTGGGTTTCCCACCCTTCGCACCGAACAGCGCCGTGCGAAGGATGGGGCACCCTCGATTGGTGATGGTCTTTGGATCCTTGCTTCAAACAGATTCAGGGGCCCCATCCTTGCGCAGCAGGGTGGGAGATCTGCGGTTTGATGAGAGCGTAACCGCGATTCTCCGAGATGATCTCCGCGAGTGTTCATGGGCCTGCGGCCCACCCAGGGATGAAATGGGTTGAAGAAGGCTTGGTTGGCAATTACACCTAACTTTGCCACTCCGACCTGAGCGCGCGGAGTCGGAGATGACAAAGTTATGGTAGTGGCTAGATTAGAAACTGATCCTCGGGTGGGTTCCCGAGATCATTTTCAAGAGGGTGAAGCGGAGAGACGAGAAGCAGATTCCCTTCGGGAATGACAGAAAGAAAGGCAGAGTACAGTGAGGAGCGATGGCGTCGATCGAGCGGCTTAGCTTCAACCAAATAACCGGGGACAGGTTGTCTCTGCGGCAGGCAGTCGAGGGATGCCTGCGGCATGGAATTCCATCCATCGGATTGTGGCGCCACAAGATCCAGGAGATCGGGCTCGAAGCCAGCGTGCGCATGGTGAATGAAGCCGGAATCCACGTTTCCAGCGTATGCCGCGGCGGCATGTTCGCCGCGGTCAGCGCCGCCGAGAGAGCCATACGAATGGAAGACAACTTCCGTGCCGTGGATGAAGCCGCGGCGCTGGGCGCAGATTCGCTGGTGCTGGTGGTCGGGCCGGCCAACGGAGCAAGCCTGGAAGATGCCCGCAAGATGGTTGAGGAGGGTGTGGACCGGCTGGCGGAGTATGCTCAGCCGCAAGGCGTTCGCCTGGGGCTTGAGCCTCTCCATCCGATGTATGCCGCCGATCGCTCTGTATTGCTTACGTTGGAGCATGCGCTGCAATTGGCGGGCAGGAACCGTGCCGAAGTCGTGGGCGTAATCGTCGATGTCTTCCACGTCTGGTGGGATCCGAAGCTTTTCTCCCTATTGACGCAAGCAGGCGGCCGCATCTTCGGATTCCATGTATCGGATTGGCTGGCGCCCTTGCCCGACATCCTGATGGGACGCGGACTGATGGGAGATGGCGTCATCGAAATCAGGCGCATTCGCGAGGCGGTGGATGCGGCGGGATATAGAGGACCGATAGAAGTCGAGATATTCAACAAGGCTCTGCTGGAGATGCCAGGCGACGAACTCCTGGCGAAGGTGGTGGAACGGTTCGAGCAGTATGTTTAGCTCGCGTAAATGCGGGGGCTTCCACCAAAGAAGCCCGTCTCATTTTTGCCCTTTGCACTGGGGGTTACTTAAGATGAATTTGTTCTCTTGAAGATACAGACCGAAATATCCGCTCACGATCTCGGCGCGCAGATCAACCGGCTCTTCGAGGTTGCGTCCTCTAAGACGCTCGCGCTGAACGCGCGATGGCGGGTAGAGACCGGCGCTCCGGTGGTTACCGTCCGCGGCAAATACACCGCGAGGGCGTGGACGCAGTGGACCCAAGGTTTCCAATACGGCAATGCCCTTCTCTGCTTCGATGCGGCCGGAGATCGGGAGATGCTGCGGATAGGGCGCGAGCGCACATTGAACCACATGGCAGAGCATCTGACTCATACCGGAGTTCACGATCACGGCTTCAACATCCTATCCACCTATGGTCATTTGCGACGGCTTATGCTCGAAGCGCGGATCCCCCATGATAACTGGGAGCGGCGCTTCTACGAGCTAGGCTTGAAGGTGAGCGGCGCTGTTCAAGCCGCCCGATGGACCAGCCTTCCCGTTAACTCAGGCTATATCTACTCCTTCAATGGGCAGCACTCGCTCTTTATCGATACTATCCGTACTCTGCGGATTTGTTGCCTGGCTCATCAACTGGGACACGATTTGTATGGAGAACAGGATCGCAGGATCAATCTAGTTGAGCGAGCCCTCGTCCACCTCGCGACTACAGCCAAATATAACGTCTACTACGGCGAAGGGCGCGATATCTATGACACACCTGAACTCCGGGGTAGAACCGCGCACGAAGCCATTTTCAATACGGCTAGCGGGAGCTTCCGCTGTCCATCGTCGCAACAGGGCTATAGTCCATTCAGCACCTGGACGCGAGGTCTCGCCTGGGCCATGCTCGGCTTTGCCGAACAACTCGAATTCTTCCAGTCCCTCGCTGAAGATCAATTTGTGAGCGGGAATATGCCGAGCAAGACGGATGCGCTGCTGTTGCTCGAAGCCTCTGCCCAGGCTACATGCGACTTCTATATCGAGCAGGCCAGCGCTGACGACGGCATCTGCTACTGGGATACAGGCGCGCCCGGCTTATACAAACTTGGCGACTGGAGATCCGCTCCCGCCGATCCCCACAATGATTTTGAACCGGTGGATGCCTCAGCCAGTGCGATTGCGGCGCAGGGACTGCTGCGCCTGGGACGAGCTTTGGGAACCAAGGGAGAGCGGTACTCCGCGGCTGGACTTACGATTGCAAGGCGTCTGCTCGATGAGGAATATCTTTCCTGTGACCGAAATCACGAGGGCATTCTGCTCCATAGTGTCTATCACCGGCCGAACGGCTGGGACTATATTCCTCCGGAAGAGAAGGTTCCGTGCGGCGAATCGAGTATGTGGGGAGACTATCATTTGCTGGAACTGGGATTGACGGTGCTTCGCCTCTCTCAAGGGAAGTACTACACATTCTTTGAAGCAAGGCAGAACGATTGATGGAAATGGTAGCTGTCATCACCGGTGGATCGCGCGGCATTGGACTCGGCGTGGCCGTGGCACTTGCCCAAAGCAATTACAACATTGTGATTACCGGACGCCGCCCACAGGCCGAGGCCGAAGAGGCATTGTCGCAACTGCGGGCACATAAAGTCGAAGCATTGTACGTGCAAAGCGACGTTTCGCTTGCCGCGGGCCGGAGTGTTTTGCTGAGTGAAACCCGGACTCGCTTCGGGCGGATAGATGTTCTGGTGAACAACGCAGGCATAGCGCCACGAGTGCGGGCGGACATCCTGGAAGCCAGCGAGGAAAGCTTCGACGAGCTGCTTTCCGTCAACACCAAAGGACCTTATTTCCTCACGCAGACGATGGCCAAGTGGATGATCGAGCAACGGAAGCAGGAGGAATCATACCGCGGCTGCATTATCAACATAGGCTCGATCTCGGCAACGGTAGCCAGCGTGAACCGAGGAGATTACTGTATTTCAAAGGCGGGAGTGGCAATGGCGGCCAGGCTTTGGGCCGTCCGCCTCGCGGAATTCGGAATCGACGTGTACGAGATCCGGCCAGGTATCATCCTCACCGGCATGACCAGCGCGCTCAAGGCCAAGTATGACAAGATGATCGACGGTGATCTCCTGCTGGAAAAACGATGGGGCACTCCCCAAGATGTCGGCCGCGCCGCCGCGATGCTGGCCCGCGGAGATCTCCCGTACGCCTCCGGCTCGGTGCTGACGCTTGACGGAGGGATGACCGTGGCCCGCTTATAACCGCTGACAGTTCGAGGATGCCAAGCCAATGGATCAGGCGATTTTCCCGCCGGTTGATACCCCCTTCTTAGAGGAAGCGAAGCCTCGCTGGCAATTGGCGGTGGCATCCGCTGTCCTTGGGTGGGTGCTCGACGCATTCGACTTCTTTGTCATCGTCTTCCTCTTCAACGAGCTGATGGCCAGGTTTCATGTAGGCAAACCGGCGATCGTATGGTCGTTGACCTTGACCCTCGCCATGCGGCCCCTTGGCGCTCTGCTATTTGGCGCCTGGGCCGATCGATCGGGACGGAAGAAGCCGCTGATTGCCTGCGTGCTTTTCTTTTCCATCATGACCTTGCTCAGCGGGTACGCGCATCACTATCTTTTGTTTCTGGCGCTGCGCGGGCTCTACGGCATCGGCATGGGAGGATACTGGGGGATCGGAGCTTCCTATGCGATGGAAAGCGCGCCGCGGCGCAGCAGGGGTTTTCTCTCCGGGGTGATGCAAAGCGGATACTCTGTCGGCTACCTGCTGGCGGCCATCGGCATTCAAACCATCGTTCCTGTTTTTGGATGGCAGGCCATGTTCGTGGTGGGTTCGCTGGTCGCAGTGGCAATCGTTCTTATCGCGTGGAAGGCTCCGGATTCGAGAACTTTGAAGCAGCCGGGTCAGCGTTCACTGAAAGCAATCGCTGGGACTCTGGTCCAACATCGCATGATGTTTGCCTACCTGCTTCTGCTGATGACGGCTTTGAATTGCCTGGCGCACGGAAGCCAGGATCTCTATCCCGATTTCCTGAAGAATCTCCATTGGATGTCGGGATCGAGCCTGCTGGGCATGAAGGCTATGTACGGAATACCTGTGCTTTATAACATTGGCGGGATTACGGGCGCGCTGGTCTTCGGAAATCTCTCGGAGAAGCTCGGGCGGCGATATGCGGTTATCTTCGCGTTGCTTGTCTGCCTGGCCGCAATTCCAGCCTGGGCCTTTGGCGCCACTCTGGCCGCGCTGGTCTTTGGCTCCTGCATGATGCAAATGGGCGTGCAAGGCGCTTATGGAGTAATTCCCGCTCATCTCAACGAACTCTCGCCGGCTGCCGTACGCAGCCTGCTTCCAGGTTTCGTCTACCAGATGGGGGTGCTTATCTCTGCTCCATTGATCCCTGTCCTCAACCTCATGCAGCGCCATTTCGGATACCCCTGGGCGCTCACATGGTTCGAGATTTGTATGATTGGTATTCTGCTGCTGATCTTCGGGTTTGGACCGGAGAAGCGTGGGCGTGATCTCAACACGATATAACTGGACAGAGTGAATCTCATTTAGGGGAGTAGTGAATGGCAGAACCAATTCGCGTCGGTATCGTCGGAGCACGGTTTGCAGCGAGGTTCCATTGGGAAGGGCTCCACAGGGTATATGGAGTCCCGGTTCAGATTGTGGGTGTAACTTCAAAAACCGCCCAAGCGCGGGACGGATTTGCGCGGGATAAGGGAATCCGGTCCTTTGAGACCTTCGATCAGCTCTGCGATGCCGTGGATGTTGTGGACCTATGCAGCCCGCCCTCTACACATGAGCAACTCGCCGTCCAGGCGCTGCGGCGAGGAAAGCACGTCATCATCGAAAAGCCCTTCACCGGGTTTTACGGCGCGGGGATCAGCGAGTTTCATGGCAATACCTTCCCCAAGGAGCAAATGCTCCGCGAAGCCATGGCGAGTTGCGACAGGATTCTTGCCGCCGCCAAGGACAGCGGCAAGACCGTGTGCTATGCGGAAAACTGGGTCTACGCCCCTTCTATTCAGAAGGAGCGGGAAATCCTCTCCAAGAGCGGCGGCCAAGTCCTCTGGATTATAGGGGACGAGTCACACAGCGGATCGCATTCGCCATATTATGGCTCCTGGAAATTCTCCGGAGGCGGCTCGATGGTCGGCAAGGCCTGCCATCCCCTGAGCGCGGCCCTCTATTTGAAGAGGGTTGAAGGAGAATCCAGGAACGGAGCGCCCATTCGTCCGGCAACGGTAAGCGCTCGCACTCATGAGATCACCCGCTTGCCAAGCTACCGGGATGAGGGTTTTCTGCGCACTGATTATGAGGACGTAGAAGACTTTGTGCAGATTCACACAACCTTCAGCGATGGAACTATAGCGGATATCTTTTCATGTGAACTGGTTCTCGGCGGAGTTCACAACTGGCTCGAAGTCTTTGCCAACAATCATCGAACCCGCTGCAACCTGAATCCTATCGACGCGCTTGAAACCTTCAACCCCAAGGAAGAGCTGCTCAAGGATGTCTATCTGACGGAGAAGCTCGGGACCAAACAGGGATGGAGCAATCCCGCTCCGGATGAAGACTGGCAGCATGGGTATCCTCAGGAATTCCAGGACTTCATGGAGAGTATCTCCGCTGGGCGAGCGCCTCTTTCAGGAGCAGAGTTGGCGCGGGATACTATCGCCGCCCTTTACACGGGCTACCTATCCGCGGAACGCGGCGGCAAGGAAGTGGATATACCGCTGTAAAGCAATTACCGGGCTTTACAGGCTATGAAAATAGGCCGTCCCGCTGCGAAGGTTTGTGGAATCCCATATCTGGCGCAAAGAGCGCGCCAGATATGGGAAACCCTGGATTGGTGAGGGGTTTGGCTCCTTAAGTCCCACGTCCGAAAATCCGGACGTGGGGCACCCGGCTCTGAGGTTGGCCGAGACATCCCGGGAGCGCACCCCAATTCCGCGCGAAATGAGTCTGAGCCGTCCTACATTTTGCCTATATCTATGTGGCATAATGTAGGTGGAGATCGCTTTATGAATGCTGCCAACGTACGGATCGGTGACTGGCTGGGTCTACAGCCTCTCGCCACAGACGGCGAGATCCTTCGCATCGTGGAAGAGCGTCTGCCTCCGTCCGTAATTAGACGCCTGACCGCCCTTGGCCTTGAGCGGTCGGAAATCGACGCGGTTGTGATTCCGTCCCGAACTCTCCAACATCGCCGTTCCCGGCGCGAAAAGCTGACGGTGGAGGAATCCGACCGGGTTCTGCGGATTATCCGGGTTCTTGCGTTGACTGAATCCGTCTATGGAAGCCGTGAACGCGCCTTGGCGTGGCTGCGTAAACCCCACGCGCGACTGGATGGACGAACGCCCCTTTCGCTCTTGAAAACGGACACCGGCAGCCGGATCGCAGAGGATCTGCTCATTCAGATTGATGAAGGCATGTTCGTCTAAATGGTTCTCTGGCGGATCAGCCGTCATCGGGATCTCAGCGGAACAGGCGGACTGAAAGCGGCCGGACGCTGGCACTATGCAGGCCAGCCCATCGTTTATCTCACCGAGACTCCTGCTTCAGCGCTGTTGGAAGTATGCGTCCATACCAGCGCGAACGACGTGCCTCCGGAATTCACGCTGCTAAAAATTGAGGGGCCGCAGGTGGCCGTTCGGTCTGTGGAGATAGATGACTTGCCCCAGGACTGGCAGACTCGCTTGGAAGTGACCCGTGACTTAGGGACCGCATGGCTGCAAAAGAAGGAAAGCGTTCTGCTGCGAACGCCGAGTGCGATCGTACCCGAAACTGCGAACTTTCTCTTCAATCCATCCCACACTCAGGCTGCGAAATTCCGCATCACGAACGTATTCTCGTACCCCTTCGATCTTCGCCTCAAAACCTAGGCGCATTTCTCACCAAAGTTGAAAGACCGGGGACCTGGGATTCTTCAGTCCCGGGATTGCCTTAGGTTTTCCCCTTCCACAACTCCTGCGGCTGGGATAAGTTGGTTGAGTATTTCCGGCGGCAAGCGAAAGGGAGAGCAACTTGAAGCGTCGTGACTTTCTAGAAGGCGCGGCAGCGCTGGCCGCCGCGATCGTCCTACCGCCGCTGGCCTGGGCTCAGGAAAAATCCAAGCTGAAGATCACCGGCATCCGCCTGGTCGAGACCAAGCCCAAGCGCCCTTATCCCGACTACAAGCCCGATCCTAATAGCTGGTCGACGCAGGGCGTGGAAGTATCCGCGCCGCTCAACATCTATCCGGAATACAAGCCGTCGCGCAGCCTCTTCGCGGCCAAGGGAGTCCCGAGCTTCACCGTCGAAGTAACTACCGACAAGGGCATCACCGGCTATGGTGACGGCGGTCCCGGCGGCGGCCCGATCGTGATGGGCCATCTGGCGCAACTGATGATGGGCCGCGATCCATTCGACATCGAGCGCAACTGGGACATTAACTGGCGCGCCACCGAGTCCTACGGGCAGGAAGGCGTCACCATGAACGCCATCAGCGGCTTCGATAATGCGTTGTGGGACATTGTCGGCAAGGCGCTGGATCTGCCTATCTATGTTCTTCTCGGCGGCGAGACCAAGCCGCGCATTCCTGCCTATTGCACCGGCAACGACATTGAACAGCATGTAGCCCACGGCTTCAAGCGGGTCAAAGTCGCCATGCCCTATGGGCCGCCAAGCGGCAATGAAGGCATGCGCGGCAATCTCGCTTTGGTGGAGCGCGCCCGCAAGGCGGTCGGCCCGGACGGCGATGTGATGTGCGATTGTTGGATGTCATGGAACGAGCCCTACACCATCGACATGTGCAAGCTGATGGAGCCCTACCACGTGAAATGGGTGGAGGAGGTGCTGCCTCCTTACGATATGGAAGGCTTCGGCCGGCTCAAGAAGAAGATCAGCTCGACCTTGATCGCCACCGGCGAGCATATCTATGGCCGCTATGGTTTTCGCCGGCTGCTCGAGGCGGACGGCGCGTCGATCTGGCAGCCTGATGTTACATGGTGCGGCGGAGTGACCGAACTGCGGCGCATCGGCGCTCTTGCATCAGCCTACGATATCCCCGTAATTCCCCATGCCGGAGGCATCAATGGCGCTGCGCAGTGGTCCATCTCGCACGTGAACGGCCCTTGGGCGGAGCTGTTCATGCCTCCGCCAGGCGGACCGAAAGAGGTATATGCCCTCTTCGATGAGAATTATGAGATTACCAAGGGCCCGGAAGGTCTTTACATGCACCCGCCGCGCAAGCCTGGCTGGGGCTTGGATCTGGAGGTCGCAGGTGCAGCGTAGCTTGACAATCGGGGGCATATAGATTTGTGGTCTCCCACCCTCGATTGGTAATGGTTTTGGATCCATAGTTCAAACAGAGGGTCGCTCGATCTTGGATACGCGATGAAGAGAAGCCGCTTTGTTGCTTTCGCCGCCAGCGTCGCGGCATTGGGAATCCTTTTCCCTCTCTATGCCCAGAATGAATCGCCTGTGCCGGCGGGAGCGGGCGATTTTGCCGCGGCGAAGCAGACGTTTGAGACCAATTGCGCCGGTTGCCATGGGCCGGGCGGGGCAGGCGGCGACCGGGCGCCCGCGTTGGATGGCAATCCGGATCTGCGCAAGCTGGATGCGGCGGAGATCGGAAACATTATTAAGCAAGGCACCTCGGGTGGAATGCCGTCGTTCTCATCGCTGCCGGGGAGCGATGTGGCGCAGCTGGCGCAATGGCTTCATTCCATGAACCAGTCGGCGCTTGCCCAGGCGCCGCCGGAACAGGTTCGAGCGGGCGAGAGATTCTTCTTTGGGGAAGGCGACTGCTCGGGCTGCCACATGGTTCGCGGCCGCGGCGCGGCGAATGGTCCGGATCTATCCAATGTGGCGGCTCGCTCGACCATGCCGGAGTTGGAAAAGGTTCTGGACAGTCCAACTTCTCAAATGGGAGTCCATTCGCTTGCCGTCTGCCCGCCTTGGGCCTTCTGCCCCGACTTCTCCTGGGCAGTGGTCGACGTGACGCTCAAGAACGGCGCCACGCTCCGCGGATTGGGGCGCAACCGCACCGAGCATGAGCTGCAGCTTCAGTCGTTCGACGGCAAGCTGCATTTGCTCGACACCGGCGAATACACCGCTGTCCGCCAGGAAAAGCAATCGTTTATGCCGCCGCTGAAGGCTACCCCGGAGCAGCGCCGGGATCTTCTCGCCTACGTCTCCAGCCTGGGCGGCATAGAAGCCGGTCCGGTGAGTGATCCCGTGGCGCCGGCGTCGCGAGCCGATATCGATAAGATCATCGATCCCGGCAAGGGCGAATGGCCCACCTACAACGGCACGCTCAATGGAAACCGTTACAGTTCTCTAAGCCAGATCGACACATCGAATGTGCGCCAACTGCAGCCGCAATTTATCTTCTCCCCGGGGGGCAGCGGTCTGGAGGGCACTCCCGTGGTGATGGATGGCATCATGTATGTGACCGGCGGCCCGCAAACCTGCGCCATCAATGCGCGCACCGGCAGCCGCATATGGTGTACGCCGCGCACCAACGGCCTGGGCTCAGGTGTGTCCCGCGATCGCAAGCGCCAAGCCGCAGACGCGCCTAAGGGTCCCAACCGCGGCGTCGCAGTGTTGGGCGACCGCGTCTATTACGTTTCCGACGACGCATTCATGGTCTGCCTCAACCGCCTTACGGGCGCGGTGATGTGGTCCCAGCCGCTGGCCGAAGCCGGAGCCGCGGGCAAATTCCACAACTCGAGCGCGCCCTTGGTCGTGGGCGGCCTTGTCATTTCCGGCGTTGCGGGCGGCGACTCGCCGATGCGCGGATTCATCGTGGCTTTCCAGGCCACAACAGGCGAGCTCGCATGGCGCTTTTATACCATTCCCAAACCCGGCGAACACCCGGCTGAAACCTGGACCGGCCGTGCTCTGCCTACGGGCGGCGGCGCCACATGGTCTAGCGGTTCCTATGATGCCGAGACGGGGACGCTTTACTGGGCAGTTGGCAATCCATATCCCGACACCGATGCGGATCAACGTGAGGGCATCAACCTTTACACCAATTCAGTGGTCGCATTGGACGCCAAGACGGGCAAACTTAAATGGTATTTTCAGTTCACTCCCAATGACACGCATGACTGGGATGCGAGCGAGCCGCTCCTGCTGGTGGATACGACTTGGCATGGGAAGCAACGCAAGCTGCTGCTTTCGGCGCAGCGCAGCGGAATCTTCTACGTGCTGGACCGTACCGACGGGCAGTTCCTACTGGCCAAAGCCTTCGTAAAAAAGATGACATGGGCCAGCGGGTTCAAGCCCGACGGTTCCCCCATACTGATTCCCGGCCAGACGCCGACGGTACAAGGGACTAAGACCTGTCCCGGGGTGCGCGGCGCGACCAACTGGTATTCCACCGCCTTCGACCCTCACAGCAAGCTGTTCTATTTGATGGCTGCCGAAGATTGTGGCATTTATCGCAAGACCGGCCGCATTTGGGACAACAATCCCGACCCTAGCGATATCGGCACCCGCTACGTTCGCGCCCTCAATATCGAGACGGGGCAGGTCGTCTGGGAAAAGCCGCTGGTCGGTCCGCAAGAAACCAACTATACCGGGGTGCTGGCGACCGCGGGCGGGTTGGTCTTCCATGGCGAGACCGGGGGTGACTTCGCCGCGGTCGATTCCAAGAGCGGCAGGACGCTCTGGACTTTCCGTAGCAACGATTCCTGGCGCGCTTCGCCCATGACCTACATGGTGGATGGGCGGCAATTTGTGGCAGGAATTGACGGCGGTAATCTTATCTCCTTCGCCCTGGGATACAAATAGGGAGGGTAAAGGTGCTCCCCATGCCACTCGAATCTCAGCCAGATGCGCAGTTCATCATCCGGACCTTAGGGATGGCTCCGCATCCTGAAGGCGGCTGGTATGTAGAGACCTTCCGCGCCGCTGCCCAGCCCGGAACACGATCCGCCGTTACCGCCATCTACTTCCTGCTTGAGGAAGACCAGCGATCTCACTGGCATAGAGTCGACGCTTCGGAGATTTGGCTGTGGCATGCCGGCTCGCCCCTGCGGCTGCACCTCAGCCCGGATGGCCGGGAAACTGAAACTATCCTGCTCGGATCCGCTATCGCCGCGGGGCAGCGCCCACAGGCGGTGGTCCCGGAAGCTGTGTGGCAATCCGCCGAGAGCATGGGCGCCTGGAGCCTGGTTTCCTGCATCGTAGCTCCGGCTTTCGAGTTTGCCGGCTTCACCCTTGCCCCCGCGGGCTGGTCTCCGGGCCAGAAGGAATGAAAAATGGCGGAGCGGCCCTTCTTGTCCGTCTTTCTTTCTGTCATTCCCGAAGGGAATTTGCTTCTGGTCTCTCGGACCTACTTTGCCATGCGACGGCGCTGCGTATGTAGCGAAAGCATTCAAAGACGAGAAGCAGATTCCCTTCGGGAATGACAGAAAGAGAGGCAAAGACAGAAAGAAAGGCAAAAACTGTGCCGCAACCGCGCCTGTTTACTCCATCGCCCAAATGAGCCATTCACAGAGGAGAGTCGCCGCGGCCAGGATGGGAGCCACGATAAAGGGGAAGGCCCTCCCGTAACCGGCGGCGAAGAAGCAACTCACGTCCGCCCAGGTGCTCTTCAACATGAATCTATCCGCACCTTGGTAAATCCAGAACGGAATCGAAGCGACCCCCAATCCTGCGACTAGCGCGCTCGCTAGAGGGGCGGTCACGGGAGTGTATTCCGGCCTCTTGATCGCGGCGGCAGCGAAGGCTCCGCAGGCGCTCGCGAATATGTCCCACGCGGTGCAGGCTAAGGCCAGGCGCACAATTATGACAAGGCGGCTTTGATGGTTGTCTCCCAGGCAAAATGGGCTGCCGAAGGTATAGAGGAAGAGCGTCCCAAAGGAGATGACGAAGTACAGAAAAATCCGTTCGACGCGAACCCATTTCGCTTTCGGCCGCATGACTATCCATCTTAATGGCGCCGCTCGAAAAGGCGAATTTCAATATTCATGTTCCCCCGGGGGATCATAATTTTGCACAGGGCAACGTTTGCCATCGGTTCTCATCCATGAGTTTTAGGGACGTTATTTTTTAGCGGCCAATCGCCCAATCCTTTTTGACTATTCCATGAATGACTCTTCCCTTGGATAAAAACCTATCGATCGGAATAGGCGGTGAGTTTATGTCTACTACGCTCCTTCTCGTGGAAAATGCTGCGATCCAGGAAACACCCACGGAACGATTGTTCCAGCCGGTCATGCTTGGGCCCTACAGGCTGCCGCATCGCATGGTCATGGCCCCGTTGACCCGCTCCCGTTCGCGACAGCCGGGAAATATCCCGACTGCTCTCAACGCCTGTTACTACTCCCAACGGGCGTCGGCGGCGCTTATCATTTCCGAAGCGACGCAAATCTCCCAACAGGGTCAGGGATATGCCTGGACGCCCGGCATTCACTCGCTCGACCAGGTGGAGGGCTGGCGGCTGGTCACCGAGGCGGTGCATAAAGCCGGGGGCTTGATCTTCATGCAGCTTTGGCACGTGGGGCGCATTTCGCACCCTTCCTTGCAACCGGACGGAATGCTCCCCGTAGCTCCTTCCGCGATCCGGCCGAATGGGCAGGCATTTATCGAGAACGAAAAGGGCGAAGGGGAACTGGTCCCGTTTGTGACACCGCGGGCTTTGCAGACCGAAGAGATGCCATACCTCGTCCAGCAATATGTGCGCGCGGCAAAAAATGCGATGGAAGCCAGCTTCGACGGCATCGAGATTCACGCCGCTAACGGCTATCTGCTGGATCAATTTATCCAGTCCGGCACCAACCATCGCAGCGATGAATATGGTGGTAGTTACGAGAACCGGGCACGGCTGCTCTTGGAGGTGGTCGAGGCGGTGACTGAAATCTGGGGCGCCGAGCGCGTGGGAGTTCGGCTCTCTCCCATGGGAGCACTGAACGACATCAGCGATAGCGACCCGGAAAAGACCTTCGGTTGCATCGTGAAAAAACTCAACGACTACGGTCTGGCTTATCTGCACATCGTCAATCCAATCCTGCCCGCGATGGAAAGAGGAACGGAGCCCGATCCGCAAGCGCTGCGCATGATCGATCTGATTCGGAAAAAATACCACGGCACCCTCATCTTTGCGGGAGGCTTCGATCACGAGACGACCGAGGCATGGCTGCGGCAGGGCAAAGCGGACCTGATTGCATTCGGACGCAAGTTTCTGGCGAATCCGGATCTCCCGCAGCGGTTCCGCAGCCGGGCGCCGCTGAATGCCGACGATCCAGCGACGTATTACGGCGGGGGAACGATTGGGTATATCGATTATCCGACGCTCGCGCAGCAACGAGGCGATGAACCCAAACTCTGCGTGGATCAGAGATGGCGATAGAACGATACGCTAACAGCGTCCTACAGTGCTCCATCGCAGATGCGCATCGGACATGTTCATTTGAAAGTTGCCGAGCTGCAGCGGGCGCTCCGGTTCTACTCCGGTGTACTTGGTCTTGCCATCACCCAGCGATTCGGAGACAGTGCGGTTTTCCTCTCTGCGGGAGGCTACCATCATCACATTTGGGCTGAACACGTGGGAGAGTCTTGGCGCTTCGCCTCCGCCTCCCGGTACGACCGGCCTCTACCATACCGCGATCCTCTACCCAACTCGCGCAACACTGGCTGCTGCCCTGCGGCGGGTATTGGACGCGAAGATTCCACTCGAAGGCGCGGCCGACCACGGCGTCAGCGAATCCATCTATCTGCGTGACCCGGACGATAATGGAGTCGAGCTGTCTTGCGATAAGCCAAAAGATAAGTGGCCACATACGCCGGATGGCCGGCTCGCCATGTTTACCCGGCGGCTTGACTTGCATGAACTATTGAACGAAGCATCGCCGGGAACCGAGCTGGAGCATTTCTCCTGATACCGTGGTTTGGCTGGAGTAGCTATGTGTAGCCATTCTTCGATGGAATGGCCACGTTGAGTCCTGCTCTTTGCCTTACACCATCAGGATAAATGCTCTAAACAGCGGCCCACCAGACTTATAGCATCTGAAATCTGTTGGAAGTATGGATGCTAAAAAACCCTTCAACGCCGGGCGCCCCAAGCTGCCGCGTTTCGAGACTCGGGCAGCAGCTCGGGCGAAACGAGGCACATCATCACATCCCGCTCGTCACACAGATTAGCGTTACCTGCGATTGGCGCTCCATCAAATTGGCAGATCAAGGCAGAGAAAAGCGCTCTATTCTAGGCATTGGTAACTCTTGCAGTTGTGTAATGAATATTATGCCCTGGAGCAGTATCAAAAAATGAGCTCTACGAAATCTACCTGGTTGTTGATCGCGATCTCCTTGCTCACATCAAGTGCTCGTTCACAGGCAATTCCAGCCGCCACCATGGCTCCGAGAATTGCTATATTCGGTGAAGGTTCCGCCAATACATTCGGGTACAAGCCAGACCCTGTCCACTACGGCAACCTCTATGGAGGCGTGATTGGAGGCTACCTGCAAACACGCCCATGGCTTGGACTCGAGGCGCGGGCCTCGTTCCTCGAATCCGCCAGCCAACCCGGCAATGAAGAGCATCAACGAGCTGTATTCTTTGGACCCCGGCTTACGGTTGGTCACAAACGCTTCAGAGCGGATGGCGCGGTCCTGGGCGGATGGTCACACTCCGACTACCCGGCTTCCGTGCCCTCCGCGTATCCGAACGGTCTGGATAAGCTCAACGCTTCTACCGATCCCGCTCTGGAGGCCGGCGGAGGCGTGGATCTCTGGTTGTCCCCTCGATTTTCCTGGAGAACTGGCGAGGTGATGTACGGCCATGTATTCGGACCAAATGAACCCTGGGGACTCACGTTTAGCAGCGGCTTGATCTGGAGGATCTTCCGATAAGTTCGAGAATCTGCCGGGAATAACTGAACGGGCGGGCTCTCCAGAGTCTGCCCTGAGCTCGCGTCCTCTCAGGTATCTCCATCAAGAATCTTCGATAATTAACTTGTCTCATCGGCTAAGCCATTGATAAGCTTAGTGACCGTCGATAGGCTGGCTCAGAAAAGGGCTCGCTCACTGGTCATTGCTGCGGATATTCCTCCCCCCGGACATAAAAACGACAAGTCATTCGAGGAAGCTGATGGTCAAGAAAGCGTTGCTTTTTGCTGCGTTCACAACCCTGCTCTGTACCCAAGCCCAAACGGAATCGGCCGGTTCGGGCAACATCTCCAAAGCCCTAGTTCAGCTGGATGAGTTTATTTACCAAGCCATGCAGAAGACCAATATTCCCGGTCTTGCGGTGGCGGTCGTCTATAAGGATCAGGTCGTCTTCGTTAAAGGGTACGGAGTCCGCAAGATCGGCGAGCCGGCGAAGATCGATGCGGACACCGTCTTCGAGATTGCCTCGGTGTCGAAGCCTATCGCTTCGACGATCGTCGCTTCGCTGGTTGGCGCCGGGGAGGTGAGCTGGGACGATCGGATTGAATTGCTGGATCCGGAGTTCAAGCTTTCGAACCCATCGGCTACAGAGCAGGTGACGATACGCGACCTATTCGCGCACCGCAGCGGCCTGCCAACAGGAGCGGGTGACGTTTTGGAAGATCTGGGCTACAGCCGGCCGGAGATTCTCCGCCGAATCCGTCTGGTTCCGCTTGCCGGCCAATTTCGCGAAACGTATCACTACAGCAACTTCGGCCTGACCGAAGGAGCGATTGCGGCTACTCTCAAGACTGATAGCACTTGGGAAGAGCAGGCCGAACAGCGGCTTTATGCAAAGATCGGAATGCGTTCGACCAGCTCCCGCTACTCCGACTATGAGAACAATCCAGACAAGGCAGCGCTCCATTATCTTCAGGATGGCGTTTATAAGAACTGGTTCATTCGCGAAGCGGATTCCGAAGCGCCGGCTGGCGGTGTTAGCTCGAATGTGCGCGATCTTGCCAACTTTGTGCGGCTGCAACTCGGCGAGGGTGTATTCGAAGGCCAGCAGGTTGTGGACAAGACAGCGCTTGAAGAGACGCACAAACCGCAGATTTGTTCGGCGGGTGCTGGTCCGTTTCCACCGGGGCAATGTCCGGGCAATCGTTTCTATGGCCTAGGTTGGAACGTCAGCCATGATACTGAAGGCCGCCTGACCCTCAGCCATAGCGGAGGATTTGATCTGGGAAGCAGCACTGCCATCTACATGCTCCCCAGCGAACAGATCGGAATTGTAGTGCTGGTGAATGGTACTCCGACCGGCGTGCCGGAATCGGTCAGCCTCTCGTTTCTGGATTACTTCCGCTACGGCTACGCCAAGAACGACTATCTCGCGGTCTTCAAGCCAATCTTTGAAGATGTAGTGCGCAAGACGCAAGACTCGTCACCGGATTACTCAAAGCTCCAACCGCCGCAGAATCCTTCGGCCCCCGGGCAGCTCTCCGCTTACGCGGGCACCTATGTCAGCCCTTATTACGGTAAGCTCCAGATCCAAGTCGAACGAAATCAGCTTATCCTTCGTCTTCCTCCGCGCGATGCGTACTATGAGCTGACGCACTGGGATGGCGATACCTTTACTTATTACTTCGCGAGCGAGAACACGGGTGTAGCGCGCCGAGGGGTAAAATTCCTCGACGGCGGAAAGCAGGTTCTGATTGAGAATCTGGCGATCGTAAACAACGGCATCTTCAATAAGGTCAACTGATTTGCCCCACGGCAGGAGCATCCCCAATTGAGGGGTACGGCCTTCAGACCGTACCCCTCAAAATCATTCTGGAAGGCCTAAGCATCCGTCTCTGCGCTAACTTTGTCATCTCGACCGGAGCGAAGCGGAGTGGAGAGATCTGCGGTTTTCCACATCTGAGTGAGAGTAAAGCGGAATGAAGGGGATCCGCGGTTAGGTACCCACAAACCGCAGATCTCTCCACTCCGCTTCGCTCCGGTCGAGATGACAAAGTTAGGTGTAGTTGCCCACCAAGCCTTCACAGTCCCATGCCGCATCCAGCTCGGCGCCTTTGCTTTTCTTTCTGTCATTCCCGAAGGGAATCTGCTTTTCGTATCGTAGCCTGGCGCCCTGGATCTCTCCACTCCGCTCCGGTTGAGATGACAATTTAGACGCAATTGCCTATGAGGCTTTTGCGGTTAGAGGCTCCTCCGAGTGTTTGCCGTACTCGGTGTGGCTCCAACCAAGCGGCCAACTCCTGCTTCAGCCGGGGCATCTATAAATCCATATGCCGGCAACTCATTTTGGAAGCCAGATTACTATGATGGGGTAAAATCAGAAGCCCTCGACAACATAAGAAAAGGGAGAGAGTGATGGAACAGGAGAGACTGAGAAGGCTGTTTGTTCTAGCCACCGTGATTTGTGGAGTTGCCGCGGCGTACCTCATGTATCGGCGAGGCGAACCGTTAGGAACGATCGCGAAAAAGGCGATAACAAATCCTTTTGGCGCGCTGGCTTCTGAGGTGGGAAACGCCGTACAAGCCGGCGAGCTATAAACGTATGAAGCAGCGTCGCAGGACAGGCTGCTTCATACAGGCGCATCACTGCCGGTTGTGATCCCAGCGAAGCCCGAATGTATACGTCGGTTTATAGTATTCGCGTTGGATCATGAACTGCGGACTCCCGTTATAGAATCCAAAAGGCTCGTTGTTCAGATTGAGTCCGGATATGACGGCGCTGAAACCCCTTCCAAGCCTGTAGCTTCCCTGCGCATCCACTTGAAAATGCGAAAACAGATAGATGTCGCCCAACGGACCATGAATGCCGCCTATATTCCCGTCGACATATTGATATTGGAAGATGTTCGCCCCGTTATAAGACATTCCAACGCGGATCGAAAGCGGCCCCCGATCATAGGTCGGACTGATGTTCAATGTACTTGGAGCCTGGCGCAGCAATGCCGGCTTATCGGTAACCTGCGGAAATACGCTCCACAAGGTCGAAGTTGTTGGAGTTTCCTCCTCCAACCGGCGGCGCGGTTCCGCCTACGGTAAATTGCCCTGGATTGGCCTTTTCATAGGCATTGATCGACTCCCAACTTACTCCAGGACCATATTTATAAGAGCCGTCATAGTGATTGTTATTTTTGAACCCATTGACAAACGGTGTCGCCAGCACATTGCCATTCGGTATGTAGTCGATCTCGTATGAGTTGTCGAACTTATGAGCGTTGCGCACACGCGCGCCCAACTCGAATGCGCCGGAGGTGGAACCGATGTGATAAAGCCTGCCTGCGGACACGTCGCCTTCCAGATTGAGCTGTGCGGCCATACCATGTGCAGCATCCGAGATTTGGGCAAGCGACAGATTCTGGCCGCCCGCAATGCGTACTATCTCAGCAACGCAGGCGGCCCAACCTGAGAGAGATGTCTACTGCTGAGGAGATGTCTTATTGTGTTTAGCTTCTTGGGCGTTTTCTTTCGCCTCAACAGCAGGGTCTTCCACCGAATCCTCTACAACTTCGCCGGTGCTTGCATCAACATTCACCTCATGTATCTGGTTGGCTCTTTGTATATCAAAGGAGTAGATCATCCGTCCTTTTTCTTTTTCGAGCTCCTCGCTCTTAATTTGCCCTGATTTCTTCTTGCTTGCGATTGCCCGTGCCTGTTGCATGGTCAACTTTGCCTTGGAGCTTGCGGCGAATCCGCTGCCGGCAAGGAACGTGAGCGAGCAGACGAACACAAGTCCGGTAAGCATAGGTTGTTTACGGATCATAGGGAACACTCCGGTATCTGGATTTGTTACTCTTGTCCTAAATGGCGTCATTGCAAGCTGGCAGCGCTTCCGCAATGGAGCTCTATCCGAATACAGATTACGGGGATGATCCTGAAGACTAGCTGAAGATTTGAGGATGGGCGGCAGCAATCCGTTAGCGTAGATCAAGGAGAATGAGTTTTTCTCATCTCTCCACTCCGCTGCGCTCCGGTCGAGATGACAAAGTTAGGTGTAATTGCCAACCAAGCTTTCCTCAACCCGATTTTCATCCCCTTGGGTGGGCGGTAGACCTAAGGCTTATTTGGAAATCAGGTCTTCGGCGGTCCAGTCGATTCGCGCAGGACGAACTGAGTTTTGTACTCGTACTCTGCTTTGTGTTCCACTCCCTGAATCTCTTCCATGAGAGCGCGGAAGGCCAGCTTGGCCAGTTCGCTCGGTGAAAACCGGATGGTGCTCAAAGACGGCTGCATGAAATTGCAGAGAGGCAGATCGTCAAGGCCGATGAGGGAGATATCCCTGCTTAGCTGCAGGCCGCGGACGCTTAGAGTCTTCAGAGCTCCAACGGCGGCAATGTCATTGCAGCACAGAACCGCTGTGGGCGGCTTTGGCAGATTCAGCAGGTTCGCCATACCCTGGGCGCCGCCTTCGAGAGTGTGATCGCATTCCGCCAAGAGTTCCCTGTCGAAGGGAATCCCAGCCAGCTTCATTGCCTTGCGCAGGGCATCGTAGCGGGTGCGCATACTACTCCACGTCAACTTTCCGCTAAGGTATCCGATGCGATGATGTCCGAAGTCAACTAGATGCTTTACCGCGTCGCGCATGCCACTGAGATAGTTGATACGTATGTTGCGCACACCCGGAAGAGAACGGTCCGCGCCGGCAAAGACCATGGGAATAGAATGAGAGTTAGCCTTATTGTCGAGATGTTCTTCCATTCCGAAGGTAAGAACCGCGATACCTTCGACCTGGCGCTCTTTCATTCTATTGGCGCACACCGTGACATGGTTAGGCACGGTCTCGGTATCGGCAAAGCTAATCAGCACCTCAAAACCGTGGGCGACAGCAGCCCTTTCAAAGTAGAGGATGATTTCAGCGAAAAATGGATTGCCGCCACTTAGCTCGGAAACGATAAGGCCCACAGTATGGCTACGGCCCCGCGCCAGGGCCTGGGCCTGATAGTTAGGCCGATAGCCAACTTCTTCGATCACTGCTTGAACGCGGCGGGCTAGTTTCGGATCAACGGTTGCGACTTTGTTGATTACTCGCGACACAGTGGAATGGGATACTCGCGCCTTGCGGGCAATTTCTCGAATGTTCAATAGTATCCCTCGCCATAACTGCTAGATGTAACTCAACCGCCGGTTGAACAGGTTGCGTCAGCTTTTGCGGACTTCCATCACATCCACAGACAAAATGTAAGATAAAGTATAACCCATACGATTATTAGCGGCGCCCGCGGCCCGGCCGAAACCGGAGCGCATAAAAACCGCCCAGCACGATGAGAATAACGCCTCCCCAGAGGTTGAAATGGTCATTCGCCAGCACGACAGGCGCCGGATGCGAGAACTCAGCGATGCCGGCGGTCAGGATGATAACGCCATAGACCAGCAGCAGCACGCCGATAAAGAACCATACCGGCAGCATCTCATGATGGTGGTGCTTCATTGGAGTAACCTCCGGCGGTTGGAATTACCAGGAAATGTACTGTAAAGCGGCAAAGAGAAGGGCAACTCCGGCCCCCCAGAAGATGGGCCGCTTGTAGTACGGAAGGTCGCCATCTCCAGGAATATCGGTGTAGCCGTAGACCAGGCCGGCCAGCTCACTTGCAGGCTTCTGCGCGGTGAAGAGACTGACAACGACCGTGACCAACACACAGATGAGCCACGACCAGAGCGCGCGGTAAAGGTTCTCAGCCATCGGTTTCGCATCCGGAGACAAGGCAACATAGCGCAGCCACTCGGGATGCAGGGCGACCGCTGTATACATGGCGATGGAGGATACCGTTCCTGCGAGCAGGCCCCAAAAACCAGCCTTGGGCGTTGTCCGCTTCCACAGCATGCCGAGGATGACCGTAGCGAAGAGCGGAGCGATAAAGAAGCTGACCAGAGCCTGCATGTAATCCATGATGCTCTTGAAATGAGTCACCAGGTAAGCGGTGCCGATGCTGACGATAACGCCCAGGATGGTGCACCAGCGGCCCACGAGAAGATAGTGCCTGTCGGAGCCGCGCTTATGGATATAAGGACGGTAGATGTCATAGGTCCATACAGTGGCAAAAGCGCTGACATTGCCTGCCATGCCGGACATAAAGCCTGCAATCAGCGCGGTGACGCCCAGCCCAAGCAACCCTGGTCCGCAATAGCGAGCCAGCATCAGCGGAAGAACTTCGTTATAGCTGTGCAGGCCCGGCCTGACCGAGCTCTCCGGAACGAGCTTGAAGGGCAGGACGGCAAGAGCCAGAAGCCCGGGAAGAATGACGATTGCCGGCACAATCATCTTGAAATAGGAGGCGATGATGGGCGCCATCTTAGCCGATCGAAGATCCTTGGCCGCCATGGCGCGCTGAACGACGAGGAAATCGGTCGTCCAGTAGCCGAAGGCGATGACTCCGCCTAGTCCGAAGAGTATGCCCGTCCAATGCACACCCATGGGATTGCCGGAGAAACTGCCCATGGGTCTCCAGAGGTGAACGTAGTCTCCCTGGACGCGTTGGTGGATTTTGGCTACCAGACCCGACCACCCGCCGGCCTCGATCATTCCCGCTATCGGGATAGTCAACGCTCCCAGCCAGATGAGAAAGAATTGAAGCACTTCATTGAAGATCGCCGAGTACAAGCCTCCCAGCGTAACGTACACGGCTACGGTAAGCGAAGATACCCAGATGCTGAAATGGATGTTCCAGCCGAGAACTACTTTCATCACCAGGGCCATCGCATACATATTGATCCCGGACATCAGGACCGTCATCACGGCGAAGGAGATGCCGCTGAGCGCGCGTGTCGCCTCACCGTAGCGCAGTTGCAAATAGCCGGGAACGGAATGGGTGTTAGAGATGTAGTAGAACGGCATCATCACCAGGCCGAGGAAAACCATGGAGGGGAAAGCCGCGATCCAATAGAAGTGGGTAGCCAGAATGCCGTACTGGTAAGCCGCTGCGGCCCATCCCATGAGCTCGAGCGCGCCAAGATTCGCAGACAAGAAGCTCAGGCCGGCAACCCACGCGGACATATCGCGGCCGGCCATGAAGAAATCCTCACTGGTGCCGGCGAATCTCTTCAGATAGAAGCCGATTCCGAGCACCGTAAGGAAATAAATTACGATGATCGCGATATCCGGAGCCGAGAGGGAGATGAGTTTATTGCCGGTGGCGAACCAAAGCGCCAGCATCGTAAAGCTCACGAATCTCCCCCCTCTCTACAGAATGTCCAGTCCTGACGAGTGTACTTAAGAATCTTCCCGGCGGGCTCCCTTTCGCGCATCAGAGTTCAAAGATCCTTCGGAACGATTGCTATCCGCAAAGTGAAGGTTGACCAGCATTTCACCAGCATCCAGTACGCCCGCTTCCAGGGCCTGGAGAACCATCCCATGAACAGATGTCCGGTCTTCACCACTGCCTCCATTTTCATCGCTTCCCGTTCTCAATTGCGCCCTCGGGAGCGCGAGAGAACGGTCTCTTGCTCGCGTCATTCAACGTACACGGGAGAACATTCCCCTGTCAATCGATGGCTTTCATCTCCGGATTCTAATCGGATCAGAGTAGCCGGAATTCTGAGCGACGGGTCAAGGAACGGTTTCGGCGACGCCAAGAGAGCGGTCTCCCAGGACCAAGACGGCGGGCCGCCATTTCCCGGAGCATGGAGAAAACAAACCGCAGATCTCTCCACTTCACTTTCTCGAAAATCATTCCGGGGCGCATGCTGTGGCCTCCCACCCTTGCTGCGCAAGGATGGGGCACCCTAGATCTGTTTGAAGTATGGCTCCAGAACGGCCACCGATCGAGGGTGCCCCATATCTGGCGCGCTCTTTGCGCCAAATGTGGGAAAACGCAGATCTCTCCGAATTCGTCAGGTCCTGCTCAGGAAAATGCGGGATGTGATCGTACTAGCTTTTTTATTTCGTATTGTTTCGCGCAGTATCCTTTGATGCTATGCTAGGCGAGGTTCGAATAGAGCTACTTCAAAGACAGAGGCCCTGCTCGCGGCGCCTGGGGAAGGCTTTAACGTTATATGCGCAATGATGTGAAAACTATCTTGGAAATCGAGTCTCAACCTTCCGTCTGGCAGCAATGCTTGCAGGATCTTCAGGCCAAAGATCTCCAACGTCTGGCGGCAGGCCATCCGCCCGGCGGCGATCTGGAGTGGGTGTTTATCGGGTGCGGCACCAGCTTCTATCTCGCGCAGGCAGCCTCGGCCAGCTTTACCTCTCTGTTGCACACGGCCACGCGGGCCGTACCTGCCTCTGAAGCGCTGTTGAATCCCGAGCTGGTTTTTCCTTTGGGTGCGAAGTCCTACTACCCGGTGCTAATCTCTCGTTCCGGCCACACGTCTGAAGTGTTAAATGTCGCCGAGTTCTTGAACCGCCAGAAAGTGCCTTTCCTCGCGGTCACATGCGATGGCCGGGAACTGGTGCGTATGACCGACCGGGTGCTGAAGCTGAACGTCGAGGAGGAAAGCACCGTGATGACCTCGTCATTCACCTCTATGCTGCTCGGCCTTCAACTCGTCGCAGCGACGCTCGCGAACAATCTCGATTTCATAGAAGCACTGCAACAGTTGCCGCAACATCTGGTACGCCTGCTGGATACTTACCATGAGGACGTGGCGCAATTCGCACGCCAACCTTTTGAGAACATCGTGATTCTCGGCCAAGGCCCGCTCTACCCCATCGCTTCCGAGTCGGCGCTCAAAGTGATGGAGTCTTCTTCCACCTTTGCTCAGTTCTTCCACACACTGGAGTTCCGTCACGGGCCGAAGTCCATTGCAGGTCCCTCGACTCTGATTGGAGGGCTTATTTCCGATGCCGGGTATCAGGCCGAGTCCGCTGTTCTGCTTGAAATGAAGGAGTTGGGCTCGAAAATCTTCGCGGTTGTGAATACGGCCACGGCGCCGTTGCGCAAGGCCGCCGACCTGGTCATCGAGTTGGATCTACCAGTTCCCGAACTCGCACGGCTGGTTGCGTACGTTGTTTGGGGACAACTGCTGGGGAGCTATCGTGGGCTGGAAAAAGGCCTTAATCCTGATGCCCCCAGGAATCTCACCCGCGTCGTGACTATCCAGGAAAACGCATGAGTCGTTTCATCTGGTCGATGTGCTGTTGCCCAACGAAGACGAGGCCCGGTATTGGAGCCTTACGCCGCCGGCTACTCTCCGAAACCTGCATAGGCGAGCCAAGTCCTAGACGATGACAACTTCCACGCCGGCACTGCGCAGCGCATCCAGATCGGCAGGAGAAATGCCCTTGTCGGTAATGACGGTGTGAACGGCGGAGGGCGGCACAATCAAAGCCAGACTCCTGCGGCTAAACTTCGTGGAGTCACATACCGCGACCACCTTCCGTGAAACTCGCACCATGGCCCGGTTGACCCGTGATTCAAGCACATTCGGGGTTGTGATACCGATCACTGGATCGAAACCGTCAACTCCAAGGAACAGGATGTCGGCATGGATATCACGAAGCATGTCTTCCGCTGGAGGACCTACCAGCGAGTAGGAATTTCGCCGCAGAATGCCTCCGGTCAGCATCACCTCGATGTTTGTGTTCGTCAGCTCGCCGGCGATATTGACCGCATTGGTGATCACTGTAAGACTCGCGAAGCTGCGCAGTGCACGGGCGATCATCGTAGTAGTGCTTCCCGAATCAAGCAGAATGCACTGTTGCTCGCTCACCATCTTTACGGCGGCCTCCGCGATGCGCTGCTTCTCCTGCAGATGATGCTGCGACTTCTCTTTCAAGGTCGGATCCAGAAGAGCCCCACCATGAGGTGAGAGCGCTCCTCCATGGGTCCGCTGCAGAAGACCACGCTCTTCCAGATACGCAAGATCCTTTCTGATCGTGATACGGGAGATCCCAAGAGCATCCGAAAGCTCAGAGACGAGCACACGTCCATCGCGGCTGATGGTGGCCAGCACATGTTGGCGACGCTCCTCGATAAGCATCGAGTTTTGATCCACCACCCGCTTCTTTCGTTTTGCCCTCACGCCGGCTCCTTTTTTCAATGTGTTCGCTCCATCGGGCCATCTTCATTCCTTGCGAAGCTAAAAATAACACGTTTGACCATCTTTCATTTTGTCCTGCTCACCCTTACCTTCGGTGGCCTCGACCCGATGGTTCGCGGGCCCGACGAACATCCTTGACAAGCTTCAAAGGACGTATATAAAAGGTAATCAACCGAAACTCAACGAAACTACCGGCATGGACCGCATTCCAACGATAACGCTCGCCCACAGAGAGGTATGAGGATGGATCTTTCCAGGAGAACGCTCCCGTCTATTGTTGTTTGCGCGTCCACGGCCGTTCTTTGCGTCTCCGCGGCGCTTCCGCTCTATGGTCAAGTTTCATCAGGACCGGGCGCCCGACTGCTGATCAAGGCCAACGGAGCGGACGGACACTACAGCGTATCGATCCCGGGAGTGCCCCAACCGGTACTGCAGGCGAGTTCGGCGGTCAAGGTAAATGGAAGATGGCTGAAAGCATCGGACTACCCCAGGCATACAGTCTCTCGTCAAACCGCCGTGGGTAAGTTAGGTCCAGCGGAAGACTGGGTCATCACGTACACCGGACGCAAGGATGCACCCGACCTGTTGGTGAGCCTCCGTGCTTACCAGAACCAGCCCTTTGGGGAAGTGCAGGTTTCCGTAAGGAATACAACCTCCACACGTCTACAAGTGGAAGAGATTCGGGCCGTGGACGGTGACGCGGATTCACTGAATCTCGGAGGCTCGCATGCAGAAGAGCGCGTGCTGTCGGACAGTTTCAGCGAAGATCGCCCGGCTATGAAGATCCACGACTTCACCGACCCGGTGCACGGCATGCACCGCGCCGTGGGGAGCCAGATAGTTTATAACCTGACCAACCATCGCAGCTGGTTTGTCGGCACACTTACGTCGGACAGGTTCCTTACGGTCCTCCGGCTGCATGTCTCCCCTGATGCCCCGCAGAAGCTAGTCTACTATGAGATCGATGCAACGGGAACTACTGAATTGCTGGAGGAGAATTCTCTGAAGAATTCGCAGCCGCAGGACCACGTCATGCTAAGTCTGCCTGTGGAGCCGGGAGCGACGTTGAGCTCGGAGCGCTTGCTATTCGGTGTCGGTGACGATCCCATCAATCAGCTCCAAACCTACGGTCGCTTGATTCGCGATCTGCACCATGCGCGGGTGACGGCGCCAGTTGCCCTTGGCTGGTGGAGCTGGACCGCTTACTATTTCGGGCTCAACGAAGGCACCGCCCTCACCAATGCGCTCTGGCTCGCACAGAACCTCAAGGCTTACGGGTATACATTCTTTCATATTGATGAGGGATATCAGTTTGCTCGCGGCGAATACTCCACTCCTGATGCTGATCTGTTCCCGCATGACCTCGCAACCCTCGAGCGGAAGGTGACGAACCTCGGGCTGACCCCGGGAATATGGACCGCGCCGTTTGAGGTTTCGGAGCGCTCCTGGGTCTTTACAAATCATCCCGAATGGCTCGTAAAGAATGCCAAAGGCGAGCCGATTCACATCGGAACGGTATCGAACAAGAAGGACCAGCTCTATGCGCTCGACGCTACGAATCCCGGTGCACAACAATACCTCCGCGAGACGTACACGACTCTCACAAAGGTCTGGAACCTTCGTTACATCAAGCTGGACTTCATGGAGGACAGCGCAGTCGAGGGCTTCTATTACCGGCCGAATACCACCGCGCTTGAGGCGCAGCGCATCGGTCTCAAAACCATCCGTGATGCGGTAGGCGACTCTGTCCTGCTCGACAAGGACGGCTGCGAGATGTTGAATCCGGTAGGCATAGTCGACATGGGCCGGATCTCGCAGGACACAGGACACTCCTTTTCTGCCAGCAAGGATGCGGTCACCGGTATTGCCGCACGATTCTTCATGAACCGCAACTACTTCGTCGCCGACCCGGACGCATTCAGCGCCTCTACCCAGACCGTGGACGATCAAGCATGGCATGGTGGCACAAAGCCACTGTCCTCCGACGAGGCGATGGTTTCCGTCGTGCTCTCCGCCGTCTCTGGAGGCATGTTCGAGATAGGGGACGACCTGCCCACACTCGGAAAATCCCCGGACAGGCTCGCCTGGCTAAAAAACCGTGACCTGCTCGATATGGTCCAGCTCGGTCGCGCGGCAAGGCCCCTCGACCTGCTGACCTATCAGAAGGAAGATCTCGAGCCGAGCATTTTCGCGCTGCCAGAGAGCAACCGCCAGACGATGGTTGCAATCTTCAACTGGACGGAGTCGTCGCGCAGCCGCGATCTGCCGCTCGCGCAACTCGGGCTCAATGATGGTCACACCTATGACGTCACCGAAGTTCTGTCTCCAGAGTCATCACCATCCAAGGTCGACGGCACCCTCCATGTGACACAGCCTGCGCATTCCGTGAGGCTTCTGAAGCTGATCGATACCGCGGCGCGGGCGCAGACTCCGGTCGCGAAGATCCTCAGCAATACAGCCCGCAGCACGGGAGCCGACGCCGAGTTCACCGCGGCAGACGCAAGCGAGGACAACCCCGTCCTGTTCTACCGCTGGGATTTCGGCGACGGCACTACGGCGGAAGGCAAGCATGTAACCCATGCTTACACCCGGCCAGGTAACTACGACGTAGCCCTAACCGCGGTGGGGCTCAGCGAAACCTCGGCAAAAGCAGACGTTTCCGTTTCGGTCACAGGCTCCATGTCGACACGGTTCCATCCAGAGACCCAACGCCGGCTGCGTCCTGATGCGCAGTGAAAACAACGAATTCTGATTCAGCGCTGTGTCCGCGAGAAGGGATGCGCGAAGGCCTGAGCGTTGGCTAACTTCCTGCGGCGTTCTTTGAGGAACGCCGCGCACGAGGCAATCACAGGTGGCCCTTAGCAGGAAATCCGGGTACGCTCCGGTCGGGATAACAATTTCGTGGTGGGATGAGTGCCGACCGCTGAAGCGCCGACTCAAGCGCTCGGAAGGGAACCCAGAGGCGATTCATTATCCCTGGCAATAGATTTGTCATCCCGACCGGAGCGGAGGATCTGCGGTTTCATTCCGTTCAGCACATAAGGAAAAGAGGTCGCACTCCTGGAGCGTGCGACCTCTTGGTTTGCTTAAGCCTGCGTCGCAATCGCTGAGATATCGCGTTCCCGCCAGCGCCCTTTCATAAAGTCCGGAAATTGAGCAGGAGCGCCACCTTCGCTGACCGACTTGACGCTCAGGGGTTGAACGGCCGACCAAGCAGCAGCATCATACACATCCATATCGGGCGGCAAGCCTGTGCGCACGCATTGGAGCAAACGGTAGAGCATGATGAAGTCCATACCACCGTGCCCGCCAAGTTTCTGAGCAAGCTCACCTTCACGTTTCCATAACGGATGTTCGTGAGCCTTGTATCCGTCGATACTGCCCCATTGCTCTCCTCCCGCCTGCCCGTCGATGTAGATCCGCGGAGGATAATCCGTAAAGATGCCCTTTGTACCGGCGATCTGATTTATGCGGTCGTACGGATGCGGCGTTGAGACCGTATGCTTCACCGTGATGATTCGCCCCTTGTGCGTTTTGATGAGCGAGATATTCATGTCACCGGTGATGTAGCGTTCCTCCATCCTGGGATCGGATGAGGCGAGATTTGCCTTACGATATTGATCCAGTCCCATCTGCGGGCTACTCATCGATACCAGGTAGGAAAAGGAGTCTCCACGGTTGATTCCCATGTAGTTGGCCACCGGGCCTAAGCCATGCGACGGATACAGATTGCCGTCGCGCATGGTGTGTTCTGCTCTTCGCCAGAGACCTTCCCCCTTATCGGAGAACAACTCCTGGCGCAGGTCGTGCAGGTAGGCTCCTTCTCCATAGAGGAGATCGCCGAGCACGCCGGCGCGGATCATACGCAGGAGCAGCGTCTCGTTGTAGCCGTAGCAGCAGTTCTCCAGCATCAGGCAGTGCTGCCGCGTTCGTTCTGAGGTCTCCACGATCCGATAACAGTCTTCCAGGCTAACGACACCTGGCACTTCCATCGCAGCGTCCTTGCCGTGCGTCATGGCAAACAATGCGACCGGCGCATGCCACGCCCAGGGTGTAGCGATGATGACAAAGTCGATATCCTTGCGCGAAAGCATTTTTTCGAACGCGTGCGCGTCGCCGGTATACGTTTCGGGCTTCGGCTGCCCGGCTGCAGCTACCAAAGCGCAAGCCGCGTCCGCCTTTTCAACGACAATATCGCAGATGCCTACGACCTTCGCTTCGGCAGCAAGCAGGTTCTTCAAGAGGGACGTACCTCGTCCTCCCACACCGACGAAAGCAACTCTTGGCTCACGTTTGCCGAAGGGCACGTCCGCCATGGATCCAGAAGTCTCCGGCGAACTGTAAGCAGCGGCGCTGCTTTCCAGGCCGGAGGCGGCAGCGCAAGCGGTTCCTACCTGAACAAATTTGCGTCGCGTCCACCTGTCGAGTTTTCCACTTCCAGACATCATGTCTCCTCGCATTCGGTTTAGGCGAAAGAGCTAGACTCCGAATTCACAAAACAAGTCGTCCAACTCGAAACCAATAGAAATAAAGCGTTCTCAAACGTAGCTCGCGACATAATAGCGTGTCAATGTCTAAAGAGATCGCCGTGGATACCGATCCGGCATTCTGGTGGTACAGCTTCTGAAGAACCGGCAGTGGCAACGCCAGGCCCTGCACCCAGTGGTGGCAAAGAATCGCCAGTCTAAGGCATAGCTCTTTTCCAGCCTTTGCGCTACGTCGGCCGCGTTGTTAGGAACGGTGAGCGGAGCCACGCACGTCCTGATGCAGCGTTCGTTGAGCGATACGTGGAACACTCCTTGAGACCCAGAGTCCTCAACGCCCTTTTGACGCTCTTGCGAAACAAGAATGCACCTCATAGGAAGGAAAAGGAAATTATATAGTAGATAGGATAAGTCTTGTCCGTTACATTAACTTCGCGGGCCCTTGGTCCATTGTTGGGTAAGCAAGACACATTGAACTGCAGCCCGGAAGGCAGGGGGGCGAGATGATAAATCGACATAGGCAGCATACCCGGTCTCGTCGGGATCTCCTCAAGTCTGCAGCCGCTTTTGTGTTCACCGGTGCAGTGATGAGACGGGGATTAACAGAAAGCACGAGGGATCAAAAGGCGCTGGTGTACGTGGGCTCCTACACCAACCCAGTCGACGGCGGGAGCAATGGACAAGGAATCTATCGCTTCGAGATGGACACGCGAACCGGCGAGTTCACCCACCAGCAAGTGGTCGCCAAGGTTCCCAATCCTTCGTGGATGGTCATCCATCCGTCAAAGAAATATCTCTACACCGTCAACGAAATTGTCCATCAGGCGAGCGGCTCGGTAACCGCGTTCGCCATCGACCGGCCAAGCGGCGATCTGATTCCCCTTAACTCCGTCAGCTCCGAAGGCAGCGGACCGGCTCATATGAGCCTCGACGCCTCGGGCAAGTACGCATTTATTGCGAATTACGCTAGCGGCACCATAGCAGTGCTGCCGATTTTAGATGGAGGGAGACTGGGTTCGGCCGTGGATATCCACCGCGATCTCGGGGCGGTAGGAGCACACCAAGCCACCAATGCACCCCCCGGTAGTTTTGCGATCAGCGGCCATGATAGTCCCCATGCTCACATGATTGCAGCGGATCCCGGCAACCGCTTTGTGCTGGCCACCGACTTGGGACAGGACAGGATCTATGTGTACCGGTTCGACGCCGCTACCGGGAAGTTGAGCCCCCCTGACGGCGCACCGTTCGTCTCGTTTCCATCCGGCGACGGACCGCGCCACTTTATCTTTCATCCAAACGGCCGCTGGGTCTACGTGATTGGCGAAGAATCCTCCACCATCGCGTCTTTCCACTATGATGCCGTGCGTGGACTACTGGCCTTGCAGCAGACCATCTCTTCTCTTCCGGCAGGTTTTTCCGGCACCAGCTTCGCTTCAGAGGTTGTCATCTCGCCGGACGGCAGGTTTCTCTACGCCGCCAATCGGCTGCACGATACCATCGCAATCTGCTCAATTGATGGAAACGGTAAACTCTTACTCCTTTCCGAGACCTCCTCTATGGGCGACTATCCTCGGCACTGCACGTTCAACCCCAGCGGCGAATTCTTCTACGTCTGCAATCAGCGCAGTGACAACATCACTTGCTTCAAGGTGCATCGCAAGACGGGCCTTCTGAGGTTTACCGGTCAGTACACGCCGGTCGGAACACCATCTATTGTTACTTTCCTATCCTGAATGGGGAGAACGTGCTCTCGATAAAATGCTTTTTCTGTGGAAGGCGTTCGGGGACTTACGCCAAAGAGAAGAAGGTTGACGGCACACGAGGTCGCTCATGAATCTCACAGCAGTTGCTGAATCAAACGAGCAGAACTCGACCGGGGGAACTTTGCAGGGTACGGTTCCGGTTACGACTTCTGCTGCAGTTCGGGAGAAGCCGCTCCAGAGAAACGTTGCGATTGACGCGTACCGCGGGCTGGTGATGCTACTGATGATGGGCGAAGTGATGCGCTTCGCCGCTGTCTCTCGCGCCTATCCTACAAGCCTTTTCTGGCGCGTGCTGGCCTACAATCAAACGCACGTTGAATGGGCAGGCATGGGGCTCCACGACATGATTCAGCCTTCGTTCACATTTCTTGTGGGCGTGGCTCTCCCTTACTCCATCTCTTCCCGGCTAAGCAAGGGCCAGACCTTCGCCGTGCAATTGGGGCATGCGCTGTGGCGCTCGCTGCTGCTGATTGTGCTGGGAATCTTTCTCCGCTCCATAAACAGTCCGCGCACCTATTTCACCTTCGAAGACACCCTAACGCAGATCGGTTTGGGCTACACGTTCGCATTTCTCCTCTACTTTTGCCGTCCCCGCTGGCAATGGATAGCCTTCACCGTCATTCTTGTCGGCTATTGGTTGACATGGGCCATTTATCCGGCTCCGGGACCGGCGTTCAACTACGCTGCGGTCGGGGTTCCGCCGGACTGGCATCATAACTTCACTGGGTTTGCGGCGCACTGGAACAAGAACAGTAATCTGGGCCAGGCGTTCGATGTATGGTTCCTCAATCTGTTCCCACGTGAGAGACCCTTCATTTACAACGATGGCGGCTACTTGACGTTGAGTTTTATCCCCACGCTCGGCACCATGCTGCTTGGGCTCTTTGCCGGGCGCTGGTATCGAGAATCACCTCCCCGAATTCCTTTGAAGAAATTTATGGTGACGGGAATCATCCTGACCTCTCTTGCGCTACTGTTCCATTTCACTGGCGTGTGCCCCATCGTCAAGCGTATCTGGAGTCCCACCTGGACGTTGTTCAGCGGCGGCCTCTGTTTCTTTTTTCTGTCCGCCATCGCCTGGATCATCGACGTCAAAAAATATCGCCGTTGGGCCTTTCCGCTGGCCGTCGTGGGCCTAAACTCCATGGCAGCCTATCTCATCGCACACCTCTGCGAGAAGTTCATCATCAGCAGTTTCCACATTCATCTAGGCGACCGGCCGTTCCAGATCCTCGGACCCGGCCTGCAGCCGCTTCTGCTGGGTATAGCCGTCATGCTGGGATACTGGCTGCTGCTTTTCTGGATGTATCGCAAGAAGATTTTCCTCAAAATCTGACTCCGCCATGGGCGGAGCGAAACTCCGTCCACGAAGAGCGTTGCTACTGCTGCATCAGGATCACAGCCGACTGGGCGGCAATCGCGACTGTTCCATCCGACGGATGCAGCTTCGGATCCTCCGCGCTGGCCCATGCCAGACTCGCGCCCGATGCATGGTCCAAGACGACCTTTGCCGTCATCGGCTGGTCTGTGGTGTTTACCACCACTACGGCACGCTTGCCGTCGGAACGCACGAAGATTGAAAAGCTTGGATACGGCTTGCCTTCAACGGTCACTACCGCATCCTGATTGTCGCGGAACTCCGCATCCCACACGTAATCGTGGTACTGCCGCCGCAGCGCGTCCATCTTCAGGCCGTACTTCAGCGTGATTGGAAAATCCCCGAGATTGCCCTTAAAGTTGAACGGCTCATAACTCAGTATGTAACGGTAGCGAAGCGCTTCATTGATCATCTGCCGATCATCGAAGCCGGTCACCGCAATCATCATCGGCAGCGATGAATCGTCGTACCGTTCCAGCGGGATATGTCCCTCGGCAATGCGGTGGTATGTCAGCGAATAATAACGGGTCTCCAGGTCATAGGCCGCTTCGCCGGACATGAGAAAGCTCTTCTCTCCCACCGTGCTCTTAATTACATCGCGGAACCTCTGCCCGAGTACGGAATCGCCTGCCCACAGAGACTGCGCGACCAATTGCCCGTTCTTCCGGGAAAAACAGTAGTTCGCCCCACCGTGATGCTGCACCTCGTCATACAAGATTCCGCTGGCGCCGAGGTCGATGCTCTTGCGAAACTCCTTCGCCGAAAGGTTCTGCCACAACGGATCGGGAATACACGCCACTGCCAGGCGGCGCGTGTTGAGATCAGCCAATTGCTCCGGCGTCTGATACATATACCCGTGGTAGATATATGTTATGCCGTTGGGATCCTGGGCCATGTATTTGTAAAGCTCATTCTTGTACTCATCCGTCGAAGTGTCCGCCCAAGTGTACTTGTTGAACAGGATGACGTGCACGCCCATGGCCTGGATCTTCGCGATGGCCGTTTTCAAATCATCGTATGTGCCCAGTCGCGGGTCGACGTCGTGCGAAGGATTGCCTCGATCCTGGCCGCCGTTATTCCATCCTACTAATTGGATGGCGTTGATTCCGGCCTTGGCCGCCGCCTCGGCCCGTTGCGGCAGGTCGCGGTACGGGGTGCGCAGATCATCCTCTGCCGAGTTGATCTGGATTTGCTGCCAGGAATTCACACCCTCGGCCCACGCTGGGGTCACCGGCCGATGGAACCAGGTCCGGTGCCAGCGCCGGTAAACATCCGCTCCATGATGCCAGTCTCCTTGAAAAGGGCTTAACACAATCCGCGCCAAGGAGGCGGTCTCGCCGGGAGGCACAAACGGGAAATGCTCGATCGAAGCCGTTATTCTCACTGGATGATCGCTGACCGCCTTCACCTCTGGGACCTCGGTAGCGAAGGAGTCGCTATAACCTGGCTTCAGCTCGAAGGTGTATCGCGTGATCTCGTTGTAGGCCAGGTCGTGCGTTCCCACGTACAGCCCCTCATCGCCCGCGAGCACGAGATTGTAACGGCCGGTGCCCATCTGCATCGGGTAGTTGGTTCCATAGTATCCACGTTCATTTTCGAAATGTGGATACATAGGCACAAGCTCACCGGTGCCGTAGGCAAAGGTCATCCGCTGCAGGGTAGCCGCCTGCGATGGCTTAGAAAATGCGCCTAGGACGGGCCAATCAACGCTTGAGATGGTTGTGTTTGAACCGTTTTTCACTTGCATATCGAACGCCACATCCGGCCCATCCAGCGAGACTTTTCCCGTCAGCGTGATATCCAATTTGCCGCGATACTCGCTCTCTAGACCCCTCCAGACCATCGTCACACTGTGTCCATCGGAGGATTTGGTGATCGAAGTCACTCGATTGCGCGCACCCAGAACCGGGTTGTAGGAGCGTTCCGCCGTGGGCACGAAGATGCGGAACGACTCGCCCAGTTCCGGCGTCTCCTGGAGCTTCCATCCAGTCTTCTTCGACGTAAACTCCAGAAGAGCCCCGGAGACCGTATCAAATTGCAGGAGCACGTCGTCATCTTCGAGCGTCACCGTCTTGCCGCTCAGGGGTATCAACCGGTCCGCATCGTGGACCGGCGAGTCCTGCCCCGAGAGCCAGTTCTGCGCCAGCGCTCCGGCGTGCAGAAAGGCAGCTGCTGCTGCAACAATGGCTATGTGCCAAGCCATCTCGCAGTGCCTCAGCCGCCGGCCAGTGGTTCCAGACCTTCTCCCCATTTCCCGCTTCATCGCCATCGCTCCCTCTCTCGTTTTCGATGCTTCCAGCCTGCCGGTCAGCCCGCTTCAGACTGGCGGCCGAAGCCCTGGGATGAAGGAGCAGGAAAGGGTCCAGGTTGAAGAGACCGTTCTCTGTCCGCCGTGAAAGAATGTATTGCCACCTCCCGCCACTGTCAAGCGGGAAGTGTCTTCTAATCCCTGTTGACATGTTCTGTCCGCCCGTGTACGTTGGTTCAAAACATTGAGAGACCGATCTCTCGCGCGAATTTGACCGATCAGGAATGGAGATTGACATGAGCCTTGCAACGTCCCCCTCCCACAGCATCCACCAGGCATTCGAGGAAGGCGAAGGCGTGCTCTACCTCGCTCCTACCTGGGTTCCCCGATCTTATCTCGTTCCCGGCAGACGTTTGAAGCTGGACCCGCGCGACCTTTACGCCTACGGCGCGGACCGCGGCGGCATCGACGAGCGCTGGATCGCGTCGACCACCATGGCTATGAATGAAGACCGCACTCCCGACGAGGGCCTCAGCTTTATCGTGATGGCCGACGGACAGCGCATTCTGCTCAAGGATGCGGTTGCCGCGGAAGGCGAGCGCATGATCGGCGCCGCGCTCTGGGGAAAATACAAGCGCTGGCCCATTTACAGCAAATTTTTCGATAATCTGGGTCCCATACCCCATCACCTGCATCAGAGTGAGGCCCAGGCTGCCTTAGTCGGCCGCGATGGCAAGCCCGAAGGCTACTACTTTCCGCCTCAGCTCAACCCGGTCCCGGGCAACTTTCCCCACACTTATTTCGGCCTCGAGCCGGGCACCACCAAAGGCGACATCCGCGCCTGTTTAGAGCGCTGGAATCATGGTGACAACAACATCCTCGACTATGCCAAGGCCTATCGCCTTCAGCCCGGCACCGGGTGGCTGGTGCCCACGCGAGTCCTCCACGCCCCTGGATTCTCTACTCACCTACGAGCCGCAGTGGGGCAGCGATGTTCTGTCCATGTTCCAGTCTATGGTCGACGGACGCCAAGTCAAGCGCGAACTCCTGGTGCAGGACGTACCCCAGGACAAGCACGAGGACCTCGACTTCATCGCGGATCTCATCGACTGGGAGCGCAACACAGAAGCCAACTTCAAGAGCAAACACTTCATCGAACCGATTATCGCGAGCGGGAGCGAAGAGGACGGCTTCGTCGATCGCTGGGTGGTCTACGGCACCATCTCCGGAGACCAGAAGTTCAGCGCCAAGGAGCTTACTATCAAGCCCGGCGCCCGCTGTACTCTTCGCGATCCCGGCGCGTCCGGCCTCATTGTGACCCAAGGCCACGGTAGAATCGGCAAGCTCGCTGTCGACTGCCCCAGCCTCATTCGTTTTGGCCAGATGACGCAAGACGAGGTTTTCATCAGCGCCGAAGCCGCCGGCAGCATCACCATCGAGAACCACTCGCAGACTGATCCTCTCGTGACTCTTCGCTACTTCGGCCCGGATGTGCACACGGACATGCCGGAAGTCGGCGACGCGTCGCGCTGAGTAAAGACATCCAGGAGAACTTACCATGCAACGGCAACACTTCGAAGAAAAGAACGCCATCATTCGCGACCGCTTCCAGCAGATCAAGAAGCAGTCTCCTGAAAAGTTCAAATCGCGGCTCAATCTTTCATGGAGCAACTGGGGCTTCGGCCGCGAATCCCTTGCTGAATCCGCTCGCCGGCTGCAGCAATCGAACGTGCCCTTCATTGAGCTGCACGGCAATCACTACGGAGCAGATCTGGGCTACGACGTAAAAGAGACGCTCGCGATACTCGGCGATCACGGACTCAAAGTCTCCGGCGTCTGTGGAATGTTCTCTGCGGATAATGATCTCTCCTGCAATCGGGCGGTTTGCCGTCAGGCAGCGATCGACTATCTGCGCCGCGAGATCCCCTTCACTCAGGCAGTCGGCGGCCACTACCTACTCGTCGTGCCCGGCGCCGTGGGCCGCCCCAAGGCGTACGACGATGTGGAGCAGGATCGATCCGTCGAGACGCTCGCCCAGTGCGCCCACTGGTTCACGGAGCACAACGTCATGGCCGCCATCGAGCCCATCCGCGCCGCCGAAGTCAGCCTGGTTCATACAGTCGCCGACGCCAAGGGCTACATCCAGCAGGTCAATCACCCCGGGGTCGGACACATTAACGGCGACATCTATCACATGCAATCGGAAGAGAGCCACATCGGCATGGCCATCCTGGAAGCCGGCGACATGCTGGCCAACCTGCACTTCGCCGACAGCAATCGTTCTGCGTTGGGCGAAGGCTTCATCGACGCCGCAACGATCATCCGCGCCCTATACGTCATCGGCCACAATCGCAGCGACCGTTTCGTCTCTTTCGAACCGCTCGGCCCGGGAGGCGATCCCTACCCCGCAATGTACGGCCGTCCCGACAAGTCCAAGCTGGACGCGCTCGTCAGCACCAGCATCCGCTACTTCCGTGAGTGCGAAGAGATGGTGCTCGCCGAGTAGCTCGCGTTAGCTTTGTTCCAAAGGGCATAGAGGCAAAGACGGGAGACCCAGGTATTGTTGCGCACTCCTTCCGTCCATGGCACAGCCGTGGACGGAAGGCTGAAGCCCGGCTCTTTCACGAAAAACGTCGAAGCACACAGGTCTTGGATGCGAGTTTTACAGCGTTTCACTGTAGGTATAAAGACGAGAACGGACCCAAACGCACTTCTTGCTCAGAACGTGTTTCATAACCCTCCGGCGCTCTCTCAGGCTACGGGGGAGACCCGCCGCCCAAAGCGGGGCTCGTGCCACAGCCCGAAGCGGGCCGGCCCATACATGAAACAAGCTCTTCGAAAACTGCACATCGCTGATCTCGACCTGTTCACAGTAACAGTGGAAATGGAAAACGCTCTATTACGGAGAACGCACGCATGAAGACGTATTGTCTTGCCCTCGACCTTAAAGATGACCCCGCGCTTATCGAGGAATACAAACGCTATCATCGACCTGGGCACATCTGGCCCGAGGTCGTAGAAAATATCAAGCAACAGGGCGTTCTCAGCCAACAGATCTTCCTGCTCGGCACCCGCATGGTTATGATCCTGTGTACCGGCGACGATTTCAGCCTGGAGGCCAAGGTGCACCTGGACCGCGACAATTCCAAGATGCGGCAGTGGGAGGATCTCATGGACCGGTTCCAACAGGTACTGCCGCAGGCCGCCCCCGGTGAAAAATGGGTGTGCATGGAAAAAATCTTTGATATCCAAGCTCTGCTGATACCTGTCTCTCAACACCCTTGAGGCGACTTGCGGTACACGCTATCCTGCCCCCGACGACGATGTGGAGCTCAGATTCCAGTCCCAGCTCACCTCTGCTATCTGTCAATGTGAGCTCGGTTCCAAATCCAGCAACGAGTGCGACGAACCTGTTCCTTGGGAACGCGTATGCACGCGTCACACGCGTCAATGGGTTCGAAGGAACGATAGCCGCATTTGTCTATTACAACACGGGACTTTCGAATACAAGACGCTTCGACAGCGCAGACCGCGGTCGCGGACAAAATGTACTGCTCCGCGCGAAAAATCACCCTTCCAGGCGTAACCGGGAACGATTAGCGGCCGTTCGAGGAAAAGGGGACTGTAACATCGTCCCCTCACATCCTTCATCCTTGGCCAAGTGTACGCTTCGCCGTCAAACACCCCGGGTGAGAGCCTGGCCATGAATCACGCCCGCCGTCATCTACGAGCAGCCACTCGGAGAAATAAGCAATTTCGTCGAGACGCCTGAAGCTGCTCTCTTTTGCTACCGACGTCTGGGAGCAACGGCATGCGGCAACGTCACGGAAGAGATCAACGCTCAGTCGATTCGCGACGTTTTCGACTGCGGAGAGGGTTGAGAATGTTGAGGCCGGAAAAGTGCTTCTCATTGTCGGTAACAACAACGCAATCGTTCGCCTCGGCAATCGCGGCTACGATCATATCGAGGGCACTCCTCGGTTTCCCGGCGGCAATGCCTTCCGCCATGAGGCGGGCCCAGATCAGGGCCGCCTTCTCGTCCAAGGCCAACACGCGCCCTAGAAATAACGCTTGTGGACCTTCTGGCCCCTTCAACCAGTCCTCAAGTTGCCGGCGCTTCTTTCCCATCGGCTTCCCCAGGACGCCTCGATGTATCTCAGCCAGAGTCAGGGAAGAGATGAACAGATCTTCGTCTACCTGTTCCGACATCCATTCGATGAGCGGCTGCGACGGATTTGGTTTCGTGGCATTGCTGACGATATTGGTGTCAAGGAGATAGAGCGTCATAGATTTACATTCCGGCCAGGATCAAACGGCCGGTTCATCTCCAGATCCGCTCCAACCAGCGGCGAACGCCGAAGAGCAGCAAGAATGCCGCCTTTCTTCCCGACAGTATTGGAGACTGTCCGCGTGACCTCCAGCCGAATCCGGCTTGCCTCCGGATCGTTCTGGGCGAGGCGTTTTGCGAGCGAACGGATCAGGTCGCGATCGGCTTCGAGGCCTAGAACTTCAAATCGGGCGACGCCTCGCCTGAGCAGACGGCTTCGGTAATTCTTGATAGCTCGTTTTTGGGCTGTGTTACTCATGTTCGACCTCCTTTCTCTATCCTGTAATATATCCGGTATTAAGGGTCGCCGTAAGGCAAAGCGTAGCGCAGGACGGTTCTAACCTGGCGTCAAGGCTGTTTGTGTTGAATGGAGGCAAGTGATCTTCCGGACCATCGGATATGCATTTCCATGAGCCAAACCTGGAGTTTATCCACCAGAGCGAGCATATTCCGTCTGTGCGGGCACACATGGAGGAACACCTTGTCTCTATGTCAACCGCCCGATAGTCGCTATTGGTGGTACCAGTTTTATTTCGAAGGAACACGGTACGGCAAGAGCACGAAGCAAACCAAGAAAACCGCGGCAGCGGTTGTCGAAGCCAGAGTGCTCGCTCAGCTCGAACTCTCGCGGTTTTTTTCGACAGGGGGCTTTGGCGAGAAGGCATCGTCGTTACCTAGGAGGCCGGCTACTGCCACGGCAACGGCAACTGCAGCTAACGACGCGGCAAGTTTCTCGCGCGTCTTTAGCCCCGATACCTCACGGGGGGTAGTGAGGGAGTGAAGGAGAAGGGAAGAAAAAGGTGGCAAAGGCCGCTGTTTTCAGGCATAACTGCGTTGTCGAAGCGTAGTTGAATGCGGGTGAAAAGGAGCGGCCTTTGAGGACAGAGTGTATCCAAGAATCCTTCTCATTTACAGCCCATTTTTCGCGTCGTGTGGAAGCGGAGACTGGGCCAAATCCCCCTCGTAGGATTCGTCCTCCCGCAAAAAATGACGACAACGCCTCCTATAGCCACCGCCCTCTCATTGAAATCAGCACCCGTGAGAAATCTCGGTTAGGCCCTTTGCAAACCTCATGATTCTCCCTTTCAATTGGGCCACGCGCATAAGCCAACTTTTTGGCTGTGAATGCGATGATCTGAGACACTCATTCGTGTCGCGTATGGCCGAATCGTAGGCTTCTGAGGGCACCATCATGAGCTCGGCTGGGCACCTGTCGCGGAAAATGATGGAGCGGTACAGCCACATCGGGAATGAAGCTAAACGGCAAGCAATCGCCATCCTGGATCAGCCCGGTAATTCTAACCGAGCAATCTAGGGTGCGTATTCAACTAGTGTCCGGGAATTTGCTAAATCTGGCCGCCCGATGATTTCATCAACAAGCCCAAGCCAATAGGCATCGACAGCCGTGAGCCAATACTCATCTTTGTGCAAGAGACGGCAAATTGAGACGAAGAAAAACCATAGTGGCTTGAGACGATTCTGCACCGTGCGGTACAACCATTCAGCTCGATGTTCCTCGTTCTGCGATTCGAGCGTAGCTTCCTCCTCGGAGGTCAAAAAACCTTCACCCCACCGATCACACATCAGATGAACCATTTCTTCGTGGTGATTACCGTATTTGTCGACTAGCAGGAAGAATTTTTCTTCGATCCTCCTGAGACCATGCCCTCGAAATGACCATGACGAGTCTCTCGACTCGCGAACCTCATGATCGAGAATCGCCTTGAGAACGAACGCGTCGAATTCAAGTGGAGACAGGGAGCCAATATCGACTGATCTCCCTTCAATCGTACCCACCACATATGAATCGAGGGCTTCGCTGTCCACGCTTTGTCCGAGGGAATCCCGTATCAGCGGATGGAGGGTGGGTGAGATCCGCTCCTGCAGCGCCCCAGCAAAGCAGTTATGATCTGACAATTGTGGATGATTCTCTCGCTCTCTAATCCCTGGAAATTCCGACCGCATTAACGCGAAACGAAAGACGAAGCGCTGGATGCAACTGTTAGCCAACCTCAATGCCCTGCGCTCATCGGAGTTTGCCAAATTCTTGGCGAGATCAACCGCCTTGCCACTAGTTATCGTATCTGCTCCCTGCCGGACACCGTGACAGAGAACGAGAGAGCGAGCGTAGGCTACGGCGTAGTCGCCCATTGCCAACAGGTCAGCGGCAGCGCTCGCAGCTCTTCCCGTAACGAGGGTTATCAGGCGACAAGGTGGAGCAGAATCCTGATCGCTAGCCTTCAACAGTTCCAGGAGTGCAGTTGCGGCAAACACTTGCCCACCAGGGCTATCGATCACCAGCGTGATTGGGTCACGGCTCAGAGCTTGCAACGTGAGGATCTCGGGCGTAAGTCGATCAAGGCTTTCTTGTCCTATCGGGCCCGAAAGGTAAACGCTACGTTCCGGATTAGGCCGAAAATCGGGATTACGCTGCGGATTCGTCGTCACGGTGGGATCGAGGCGAAGAGGCTTCGGACTTCCCAGAGGCGGGCCCGGCCTGCTCTCGAACGTGGCGGAAGAACGAATTGAGATCTCCGCCGTAGCGCTTGTAAACGCGGCGGAGAGCTTCCGTCAATTCTCGCTCGGCGGGTGCGTCAGCGGCTTTGCGAAGATTTGGCATTTGGTTCTCGTCGGACTCCCACTTTACCATAATCGGCTCAGCCATGAAGATTACCTACGGGGGACACGACACATGAAGAGTCCATATAAGATCTAGATGCACGTTTAAGACCCGAGGGGACACAAAAAGGGGGCACAGAATCACCAGAATGCAAGCTCGCACCTGGATAAACCCTTTTAAATCAATGGTGGACGCGGGTGGAATCGAACCACCAACCTGTCGATTAAGAGTCGAATGCTCTGCCAGTTGAGCTACGCGTCCAAATATAAATGCGAATGTAGAGGTACATTCGTGGTCGGAGAGAGCGCACAGATAAGCTGCGCCAGACAAAATGGTAGCACAATCGATGACCTTAGAAAGTGAAGGAAAGTCCGCCTTGGATGGAGCGGTTTGCCTGCGCGAAATAGAGCGTGTTTCCGTCGGGAGTGAGGAACGGGCGATATCCTTCCTCGAGCAAATTGCGCACCGCTACCAGCGCTTCGGTGCCGTTGGGCAGCAGGCGCCCACAGCGGATCGGCTGACGAACCAGCAGGCTGAGGAAGGCATCCTGAGTGGGATTGTCATAGAGATCGACGGAGTTTACCGTGCCAGCCGGTTGCCAGCGGTAGGAAGCAACCCAATGAGTGCCGGTACGGAGGTAGGTACCGCTTATCGCCGCCGCCACGGCTTGCGACCTGCGCGCGTTGATGGCATACAAGGCTTGGCTGACCGTACTCGGCGAAGCCTGAACCGGGGAGACCAGAGCTTTGCCCTCGGCATAGGAAAAGGACACCCAGGTTGAACCACTAACGCGGCGATCGAGGCCAGCTCTGAATCCTACCGTGGTGTATCGCGGACCGGCCGCACGAAGCACTTGAGAGGGAGGATCATAGAGCAGGTTTCCCCCCGCGAAATCCTGCGACGAGGGAGATCCCCCTCCTCCGATGATGGGATTCTCAATCCGGTCCTGGTAGACAGCGACCAGCTCCCGAAGCGTTGCCCCGTCCTCTTCAATGCGCAGCTCCTGATGCAAACCGTGCTGGAAGCGAAGGGCGCCGTTCTGTTCGGAGAATACGGGAACCAGGCTGTCGTTGTCGGCGATCTGATCCGCGTTCTGCAGCTCAGGAGAGGTGGAAACGGTGTAGGAGACGGCCGCTCCGCCCGAATGCCAGGAGAGAGCGGCAAAAGGCGAACCAGAGATCAGCTCGGATGTTCCGTGGACCGCCTGAACCTGGTTGCCAAAATCGGCGGTGACATTGGGGCCGAGATTCACCGATTCGGCACTGCGGAAGATCAGGGTCTGAAAGTTCTGCGATCCCCCGGAGGCAACGATACCCGGCATATTCTGGACCGCCGCCACGCTGCGGACTTCGCGCCCCGGACCAAGCGGTTGTTCGTATCCGGCGAGATACTGCGAATCTCCTGAGGGGCCAGGGGCCAGGTCGGCACGCAGAATAAGGTGGCGATCGTCGGCGCCGGATCTCTCCACTTCAAAGACTCCATGCGAAGCGCTGCGGGCAAACTCTCGAGATGAGCCGGATAGGGCTATTCTGGCTTCCAATTGCGGGGAGGATTGGCGATCGGCGGATGTAACCACTACCAGAGGCCCATCCTCAAGAAAACGCAGCAACGGCCGGTTGCTGGAAGATCGGAGGGTCCACTTCCAGTCGTCACTGGGCTCCCCTGGCGATCGAGGCTCGGCCGGCAGCCATTGGATGGCCTCAAAGAGCGTGTTCAGCGTAAGGCTGACGACGGTCTTGCTATTCGGCCGGAGGCGGAGATTTTCCCGCAAGGTAGGCAGAAATGAGGCTGCGGTCGCCTTCATCTGATAGGTGCCGGGGAGGACGTGCTCAAAAACGAATCCCCCGCGGAGACTGGTATAAGCCTGCGCCACCACGGTTGAATCCGCCGCCATCAACTGCACCAAGGCTCCCATCTGCGGAGTTCCCTTGGCATCGCGCACTACGCCCGTGACCGCGGCCGGAGTGGAGAAAGAGGCCGCGCAGGCCGGCAGCATCCCCGCCACAGCGAGTGCAATCAATACCGCGATTTGGCAAGACGTCTTATTCACCCAATACGCCACACTACATCGAGACTTCATTGTAAACGTCAGCCCCGATACCGCCGCAAACGGACTTGCGGCTTAGCAAAAAACTAGAGCACCGTAAACGGCGCCGACTGGGCCACCTGCTGCTTGGAGATGCTATCGTTCACCGTAATTTTGATCTGATATTTTCCCGGTTGCAGGCTGGCCAGGGGAACGGACCTCTCGACCGTCAACTGGTCGGAGTTGGCACTATTCTCCCCTACCGCCCTGCTGCTTTCCGAAGTATCCAATATCGTCTTGTTGGTGGCAAGATCGACGATCTGGTACTGGACCGTGGCCGAGTTCTGCTTGCTCTTGCTGTCGATTCCGAGGTTATACACCTGCATCCAGAAGTTCAGCTTCTGGTTGCGATGGAAGGTAACCGCATCCATGGGCGAGGCGCTCACCCGCGGACGGACAAAAGTGTTACCGATGATGAATTGGCCGGTGCCGATCTGCTTGGTGGGCACCTGCTCCATTTTGTCTGCCAAGATCAACGATGAAGCGGAAAGCTTTTCATCGTCATACTTGGGAACCACTACGCCTTCCGCCCAGGTGCCTATATGGTCGGGATTGTTCACATCCTTAATGGCGATATCGATGCGGTAACGGCCCGGCCGCAGGGGCAAAGCCCACCAGTGAACCGACTGCTGCTTCATCTCCTGTGCCAGCAGCTCCGACGGCTGCTCCAGCAACAAGGTCTGCTCAAAGGTCTGCACCACATGATCGGTAATGGTGGCCACCCGGCCCAGCACATTGACTTCTCCCTTCGATACGCCATCCTTGGTGCTGAAGGTGATGTCTTTGTTGGCAATCTGGAGAGTGATCGGAACCAGGACCGTATCCTCTGTAACCTTCACATAATCCGTGCGCACCTGAAAGGGAAAGAACGGCCCGGACAAGACCTTGTGGTTGACCAGGAAGCTCTCCAGATCGGTGAACTTGATCTTTGGCGGAGCCTGCAGCTTGGCGTATAGCTCCAGCCGGTCGAATTCCTTGGCCTGGTTCGAGCTGGACATGGGGCCGGCGCCCAGGTTTTCCAGTCCACCTTTGAATCGATCCGCTTTGCTGGACATTCCCATCTGTTCGTACATGGTCTGGCCGGCGCCCGGAACATGCAGAAGCGCATCCTTCTCCGACCGGTCGATGGTCATGTGATAGTCACCGCACATGCAGGTGTCTACAAACTCGATGTCGATGTTCTCGCCTATGCCGTCGATATAGCGGTAGTGCCAGGTCTCGAAGGGAAAGGTCGAGGTTTCCCCGCCGCCTTCATCCATGGGCCGCTCATAGTTGCCGCCGCTGGGATGCGACTCGATGCTGTCCGGCTTGCCGTAGGCAATGTAGATGTGGCCGCGGTCGGTCTTCCAGCCGGGCATGCCGGCGGCGAAATGCTCATTGGCATAAGCGATCCGCGCATAGACTTCTTCGCGGTAGGTGTTCTCCGGGGAATCGGGCGAGGGATTCCGCCGCTGCCAGAACTGCTCGATGAAGTTGTCGCGCTCCTCGTCGTTCGAAAGGCTCTTGAACGCCTTCATCTCCTGGTCGGTGATGATCCAGCGCACATCCTCGTCGAGCCACTTCTTGTACGGGCCCTTCAGCTCGTTTCTGAGATTCCTTCTGCTGCTTGAATTTTTCCTTGTCGCTCAAGGGCCGCTGCAACGGGTTGACCTGATTATCCTGGGATGGGTTCTGGTCGGCCGTCGAAGACTGACCGGTCTGGGCCAGACCCTGAAGCGCGAGCGTTCCGGGCAGAGTCAGGGCAAACGTTAGAAGAAGGGCGAAACGAACCCTCGGCATAAGTGGCTCCATGCTTCCTATAGCCTTTCAATTCTAATTTTCCCGGAACCCTTGTTCAAGCAGGAAGTGGATTCCCTCCAAATGAGCTTGCACGAGTGTTGGACGCGGCTGCGCCGGTTTCCGGGTAGGAGGTCTTCTAAAATCCTCCCGGCTGGGGGCCGTCGAGGCGACGTTCCCTGGGGCGATCCGCCGCCTGTTATCATAAACTGCAAGAAAAGCAGGGAAATCATAGCCGCTTCCTACGAGAATTCGGGGGAAAGCCACCCCCGGCCAAAGGTAACGAGCCGCTGGGGAAACGGATCAAAAAAGGAGCCTTGGCGCCTGCCCATACTTCGTTCATCCAGAACAGCCTGCTCATACGTTCCCGGCAACGCTCGGTGACTTCAAACGAAGCGTGGCAGGAGCAGCGAAGCCGGCTGCGGCGAAGGTCACTCGGCGAAGGTTACTATTGATCCGAGAGCGGAACAAGAACGCGTGGCGCAGCGTATTGAATTGCGAGTGAGCCCGTAAGCGAAGGTTTGCAATTAACCGGCAACAGCAGAGATGCTCTCAACGGTACCTGTAGGCGAGTTCATTCCACCCCGCGTGGCGGCAGATGAGTCTAAAAAAAACCCTTATTGTTGTAGGTGCGATATTCGTGGCTGCCTTGGTTGTCGGCTTCTCGATTGTGCGGGCGCAGACGGGCTACACCAAGGTAATCACCGGCAAGGCGGTCCGGGAGAATCTAGTCTCCATAGTGAGCGGTACGGGAGAGATCAAACCCAAAACCTACGTGAATATCGGGGCCACCGCCTTCGGCAGGATCACCCACCTCTATGTAAAGGAAGGCGACCACGTGAAGCGGGGGCAGATTTTGGCTACGGTCGAGAACGTGCAAGCCCGGGCCAGCGTCGATGCCCAACAGGCCAGCATTGCCTCCGCCAATACGGATATCGCTTCCTATGTGGCCGCGGAAAAGACCGCTCAAGCCACAGTCGAGCACTCCATGGCTGACCTGGAGCAGAAGCGTCTGGATTGGCAGCGCGCGCAGGCGCTCTACCAGGACCAGTTGATCGCCAAGCAGGATTACGACTCCAAGAAAGCGGCCTTCGATACAGCGGTTGCAACGCTGGCCGAGAGTAAGGCTCAAGCGGTGCAGGCGCAGGCTCAAACCGCATCCGCGCGGGGGAAATACAGGACCGCCGTGGCCAATCTCACCAGCGATTTCGACTCACTGCACAAGACGGTGAGCATCGCTCCCTTTGATGGCATCGTAACCAATATGCCGGTGCGTGAAGGCGAAACCGTGGTAGTGGGAATTCAGAACGCCGAGGGCAGCACCCTGATGACTCTGGCGGATATGTCAGTGATCACGGCCGAGGTTAAGGTCGATGAGACGGACATCGTGAATGTCGCCATGGGCCAACCCGCCGATATAACGGTCGATGCCCTGCCCGGCAAGGTGTTCCACGGGCACGTAACCCAGATCGGCGACCAGGCCCTGCTGCGCTCGACCGGCATCGCCACCAGCCAGAGCACGGTGGGCACCGAAGAGGCTAAGGACTTCAAGGTCGTGCTCACGGTCGATAACCCCTCCGATGAATTGCGCCCCGGGCTCTCGACCACGGCCAAGATCGTCACCGCGCGCCGCGGAAACGCGCTGGCGATACCCATCCAAGCTTTGACTCTGCGTAGTCCCGCGGGAACCACCGACCCGGCGCGCGCGGCTGACGCGAACTCCGCTTTGACGGATCCGGAAAAGCAGGGCGTCTTCGTGCTCCGCACCGAGCAGGGCAAGCTCAAAGCGGAGTTCGTTCCTGTCACCACCGGGATAACCGGCGCGACCGATATTGAAGTAACCTCCGGCTTGAAACAGGGCGACGAGATTGTCATTGGCGCCTACAAGACTTTGCGCAATCTCAAGAGCGGGACAATGGTTAAGAGGGACAACAGTGCCCCCGCGACGCCGGCGGACCAATCATCCTGATCCTTTACCGGCCTGAACGCATCAACATTCTGGAGTGAACCATGGCATCGGAAACGACGAGCGCAAGCCATGCCGAAACGGCCACGGAGACGGTCCACGGAGATGTGATCGTGGTCGAAGATCTCTGGAAGACCTACGACATGGGTTCCGAGCAGCAGGTGCAGGCGCTGCGCGGGGTCACGCTGCGCATTCAGCACAACGAATATGTCGCCATCATGGGGCCATCCGGGTCGGGCAAGTCGACGCTCATGAACCTGATCGGATGCCTCGATACTCCGAGCAAAGGTAAGTACTGGTTGAACGGGCACCTCGTCAGCGAATTGAACGACGATGAGCTGGCGCGCATTCGCAACCGGGAGATTGGCTTCGTCTTCCAGACCTTCAACCTGCTTGCCCGGGCGACCGCTCTGCACAACGTAGAACTGCCTCTCATCTACAACGGCACTCCGGGGGAGGAGAGAATCGAGCGGGCGAAGGCAGCCCTCCGCGCGGTGAACCTGGAAGAGCGCATGAATCACAAACCGAATGAGCTTTCCGGTGGACAGCGCCAGCGCGTAGCCATTGCCCGTGCCCTGGTGAACAGGCCTTCCATCATCCTTGCCGATGAACCTACCGGCAACCTGGACTCGAAGACGGGCGAGGAGATCATGGCTCTGTTCGACCACCTGCACGCCGGCGGCAACACCATCATCCTGGTTACTCATGAGCCGGACATCGCGGAGTACGCGCATCGAGTCGTACACATCCGTGACGGGATAATCGCTTCCGATGACCGCTCCACACGGCCGCGGACGGTCAAGACGCAGGACTGAACCACCACAACACCGGGTGCCCCAGGTCCCGCTATGGGACCTGGGTGTTTGCATCTCAGCTTTCAGAGCCCACGTCCGAAAATCCGGACGTGGGGCACCCGCATTGCTGCTTGGAGTATGGATCCAAAAAACACCACCAATTGAGGGTGCCCCATATCTGGCGCGCTTTTTGCGACAGATGTGGGAAACCGCAAATCTCTCCACTACGCTGCGCTCCGGTCGAGATGACAAAGTTAGGTGTAGTGGCCAACCAAGCCTTCCTCAACCCGATTTTCATTCCCTTGGGTGGGCCGCAGGCCCATGTACACTCCGGTCGAGATGACAAATTAGGTATTGCTACACTTCTTTTCTGCCTTTGCTTTTCTTTCTGTCATTCCCGAAGGGTATCCGCCTCTCCTCGAACGTACGTAGAAAAGCAGATTCCCTTCAGGAATGACAGAAAGAAAGGCAAAGCGTGACAAGACGACAGAAGGAGTAATTAATCTCTTTCAATTCTTTGCCGATAAAGCCAACCAGAGCAGGCGCGCAGGATCGAGCGCCTCTCAGTGAATCGGCCTATGCACTTGAATCGAGAGACTGACCATTGGACATCGCAGTTAGGGACTCGACCCAGCGGAGCCCCCAAATTGATCTCGCGCTCTCTGCCCATGCGCCGCATCTGCGAGCAGCTCGAACAGGCCTCAAGAGCCCGGCTTGTCCTGATTGAAGGAGAGGCCGGGACCGGCAAGCAATCGCTCGCCATGCATATCCGCGGGCTAACGCCAGGGTCGGGCAACCTCGCCGCCGAAGAAGCAGGCATCCTCTTCGGTGCTGAAGGAATTCATGCGGGCGGGCCGCCAAGCGCCGATCCGCTGGCCAGTGCCCTGGAGCAATCTGCGCAAGGACTGCTGCTATTACGCGGCATCGACCAGCTCACTGCCGCCGAACAGCCGCAACTGCTTCGCTTTATCCGCTCCTTCGAGTCAGCGACCGCGCTGGGCGCTTTGAACTCAAGACCGGCTCCTCTCCAGGTGATCTGCACCACGCGGCAGCCGCTGCGCGCGAAGGTGCTGACGGGAGAGTTTCTACCCGAGCTCTACTATCGCCTGAGCGCAGTATGCCTTTCTTTGCCGCCGCTGCGGGATCGCAAGGAAGACATGCCGGGGCTGGCGCGCATCTTCATCGAAGCTTGTGCCCGGGAGCGCCGGGCGCCTCTGCAAGGGCTCGGCTCCGGCGCTCTCTCGGTTCTCTTGCACCATAGTTGGCCGGGCAACGTACGCGAGTTCGAAAGTGTGATCCGGGCAGCGTGCTTTTCCGTAGAAGGTCAATGGCTGCGTCCGATCGATCTGGTCATTTTGCCCCTCGCTGCCGGCCAGTCTTCAGCCGGCGAACGCGCGCTGGGCCAGAACCTGAACCTTGACGGCGTTCTCCGGCGCCACGTTCAGCGCGTGCTCAAGGTATGCGATGGAAATAAGGCGCGCGCCGCGGCCCAGTTGGGAATCAGCAGGTCCACGCTCTACCGGATGCTCGAATCGGAGACAGACACCCAGTTGCCCATCTCCACTCCAACAAACTCCGGCGAGAAAGAGCCGGCCGTCAATTCAGAGCTGATGAGTGTTGAGAGCCGTCATCCAACCGTAATGGGGACTTAGTGACACGCTGAACCGACTTGTGTTGCTGCCCGGAGGCCGGAACGCAACCCGCCGTGGACTGTGCCCCAATGTCCAGTAACATCCGTATGCTCCCCGGCAAAGAAGAGCGTGTTGTCCACCGGCTCGATCAAAGACGACGATGCGATGAGAGAGCCTTTGGGCACATAGCAATAGGCCCCGTGGCTGAATGGATCCTGCTGCCAATCGTGCGTATGCCAGCTCACGAGTTGATGACCCAGTTCCTCTAATGACAAGGAAAACATCTCTGCCAGAGTCGACGTACTCGCGCGCAGCAGGTCTTTCTCGTTTGCGACTGACGGCTGTTGCGCGCGCGGACCGCCAATCCATCCGGTCAAGGCCGGGGTCGTCTTGGGCGCCGGTGTCCACCAGGTTGCAGGAAGGCCTTGGTTGGAAAAAATAAAGCTCGCGTTGGGGTAATTTTTCGCCCAAAAGCGTTCCCGGCAAACGAAGACAATCCGTTTCACCGCGCCCATGGCTAATCTATTTGCCGCTTGCATGATGCCTTGGGGAACGGGATCAAAACGAACGCTGCCAGCCTGGAGAACGCCAAGCGGAAGAGTGATGATGCTTTGCCGGGCGTTCAACAGAACTTGCCTTCCGTCTTTATCGTTTATGGCCTCGATCGAAACCGCTCCCCGTCTCCATTGAAGCGCCCGTACAACGGTCGAGAGGAAGATCTCTCCGCCGCTCTCCTTGAATTGTTTCAGCAGGTGCTCTGCGATGCTGGAGTAGCCTCCTTCGATGCGAAAGAGCCGGTCGCCTTCTATGGCGTCTTCTGCCCGCTGCTGTTTAGCCAGAGACGCGGTACCGATAATTCGCGCATCGGCGGCATTGAAGCCTTCGACGTACGAGGTTAGGGAGCGGACCACCTCCGGCGGAAACTTCTTCTCTGCGATCCACTCCGCGAAGGTGAGATCCGGCTGCTCCGGAAGGCTATCCAAGATGGACAGTGCATCGTCGTTCGCGCACGGCTTTAATTGTCCCGCGGAAAAGCAAAACTCGTCGCCGTCGAGCTCGAAGAGAGTGGCGCCGGCTTGGGAAATGAGCTGCAAGAGATCGTCAGGCCGGCCGTGTACGAATTCGGCGCCAAGCTCAATGGGAAGGTCGCACCCGCTTGTCCGTGTCGAATAGATGCGTCCTCCCACGCGGTCGCGGGCCTCGACCAGGGCCACGCGCTTCCCTTCCCTGGCTAACGTAGCGGCTGCGTTTAAGCCGGAAATACCCGCGCCGATCACCAATACATCGAAGTGAGGCTTACTCATAGCTCAATGTCAAGAGGATAGGATGCAGGCAACAGAAGATCCGGCGGTGCGGGTGCAGCACCGCCTTTTTTTCTGTCATTCCCGAAGGGAATCTGCTTTCCGTCTCGCGAGTGCTACTTCTAGGTCTCCATACGAGTATGCCCGAGAGACCAGAAGCAGATTCCCTGCGGGAATGACAGAAAGAAAAGCAACCGCAAATACAAATCGGAGCCCTTGCCTTTCTTTTTGTCATTCCCGAAGGGAATCTGCTTTTGTTGCCCCCTGTTCCCCTGTTCGAATTGTCGATACACTTCGCATAATGCATTTCATACGACGCTTTATGGCTGCGAGCCTGCTTTTTCTTCCTCCTCTTGCCGCCCTTGCCTGGGCCGCGCAAGCTGGCAGGTTCCCACCGCAGACCAATCCGGGCGGCGCTCCCGCAGGCGACTCGCTTGCCGACCGCAGGCAAACGCTGAACACGATCTTTTCCGACATCTGGGAAGACCGCCTCAAGCATTCGCCCGAGTTCGCTTCCTCGATCGGCGATACGCGCTACAACGATCAGCTTTCCGACTATTCGGTCGAGGCTTACAACGATTCTCTGGCGCGCGGCCGGGTCTTTCTCGATCGGCTCGGGCAGGTGGACACAGATGGAATGTCCAACCAGGAACAGCTGAGCAAAGAGATCATGGTCCGCCAGTTGATCGAAGATCAGCAGGAGGCGAGATTCAAGCCCTGGGAGATGCCGGTCAACCAGTTCTATGGCCTGCAAGTCGATCTTCCCCAGCTCGTCCCCGAGCTCACCTTCAACTCGGTGAAAGACTACGAAGATTACATCGCGCGCCTGGCCAAGGTCCCTACGGCTTTTCAACAAATCACCGATTGCATGAGCATCGGGATAGACGACCATCGCGAGCCGCCGAAATATATACTGGAAAAAGTTCTGGTGCAGGTAAACACGATCGCGGGCCAGAAGCCTGAAGACAGCCCGTTTGCCCTGCCCCTCAAGAAATTCCCCGCCTCGGTCTCTCCGGCGGAGCAGGCGAGCATCAAAACGGAGCTTCTCGACACCATCGCCAAGCAGGTTGACCCGGCTTATGTTCGCTTTGGCAAGTTCCTGCAGGCGCAATATATCCCAGGTGGGCGCACCGATCCCGGCCTCTGGGCTCTCCGGGATGGCGATGCCTATTACGCCTTTCTAGTCAAGCAAAGCACTACTACAGAGCTGACCGCGGCGCAGATTCACCAGATCGGACTCGATCAGGTGAAGGAGGATGAGGAGCAAATGCTGGCCATCGCTCACAAGCTTGGCTATGCCGATGTGAAGGCTCTGGATTCCGCGGTCAAAAACAACCCCAAGCTGCATCCCGCCTCGAAAGAGCAACTGCTGGACGCCTATCGCGGCTATATCGACCGGATGCGGCTAAAGCTTCCTCAACTCTTCGGCAGCCTGCCCAAGGCGCCGCTGGTGGTCGAGCCGGTACCGTCGTATATGGAGAAGGACCAGGCAGCCGCTTATTACGACCACGGCACTCCGGACGGCAAACGGCCGGGCACGGTTTACATCAATACCTATGATTTCGCATCGCGATCTCTCACCGATGCCGAAGCCATCGCCTATCATGAGGGCCTTCCCGGCCATCATCTGCAGATTTCGATCGCCCAGGAGCTGACGGGGCTTCCGCAATTTCGCAAGTACACCTACTACACCGCCTATACCGAAGGCTGGGGACTCTATGCCGAGCATCTGGGCAAGGACGTCGGATTTTACCAGGACCCCTACAGCGACTATGGGCGCCTGCAGGCCGACATCTTTCGCGCCATTCGCCTGGTGGTGGATACCGGCGTGCACTCGCAGCACTGGACGCGCCAGCAGATGGTGGACTACTTCCACGAGCACTCGGCGGTCAATGAGCCTGAAGTTCAGGCCGAAGTCGATCGCTACATTGCCTGGCCGGCGCAGGCGCTGGGCTACAAGATGGGACAACTCAAGTTTCTTCAATTGCGCGCCAAGGCGCAGGAGGCGCTTGGCTCCCGCTTCGACATTCGGGCCTTTCACGACGAGATGATCGATTCCGGCGCTTTGCCGCTCGATCTGCTGGAACAGCGGACCGATGCCTGGATTGCGCAGCAAAAGACTCTCCCACAACAAAGAGCACAGAAATAGATCAGCGATAGATTAAGGAGACTTCATGGGTTCCAGTGCAGCTATTCCTTCCCTGTCAGGGCTTCGGGTCGCAATTCTCGGGGCCGGAAAAATGGGAGGGATTCTTCTCCAGGCTTTTCTCAAATCTAAAGTGCTTGAGCCGGACCAGATTATCGCCACCGTGCAGCATGGCGACCGGGCAGCCCAACTTTCCGCTCAATGGGGCGTGGAAGTTTCAACCGACAACATCTCCGCCGCCAGGAATGCGGACCTGATTTTGATAGGCGTAAAGCCCATCCAGGTTCCGGAGCTGATCAAGCAGATTCGTCCATCGCTCACCCCGGAAAAGGTCCTGGTTTCCTTCGCTGCTTCGGTGAAGACTTCGGCCATTGAAGAGGCGGCGGGCATGGACATTCCTGTGGTGCGCGCGATGCCGAATACCCCCTCCGCATTAGGCGCCGGGATCGCGGCGCTCACGCGCGGGCGCTTTGCCACCGAGCGTCAACTGGAACTTGCCGGCCATCTCTTCGAGACGGTCGGCCGCACGGTGGTGGTCGATGAAAAGCACATGGATGCGGTAACCGGCCTCTCCGCCAGCGGGCCGGCTTTCATCTACATCATCTTGGAGTCGCTCGCCGAAGCGGGAGTGAAGGTCGGGCTGCCGCGGGATATCGCTACCCTGCTCGCCGCGCAGACAACCTATGGGGCGGCGAGGATGGTGCTTGAAACCGGCTATCATCCAGCGCTGCTCAAGGACGCGGTAACCACTCCGGCCGGCTGCACCATCGATGGCATTCTCGAACTTGAAGAGGGCGGACTGCGCGTCACCCTGATCAAGGCGGTGATGCGGGCTACCCAGCGCGCCAAGGAATTGGCCGCCGGTTAGACGTGGAACGCTGCCATATCTGGGGTCGAAGAGAGCGCGAAAACGGTTCCCTCAGCGGCTAAAGCCGATCGGGTTTTCAAGCAGTTACGTACGGTCTGAAGGCCGTACCCTTCAAAACTCCCGAGTTTTCCGCAGCCTCTAAAGCCCCTTAAAGATCAGACGCGTTGCCGCTGGACTTCAAGTCCACCGAAAGCCTGTAATGCCCGCCAAACGCCGGGCATTACGGTATGGCAAAACATTCACTCTTCAGGTCGATCCGCAACAGCGGCGGCGCTTCGATAGGGTGGCCGGGGTTTCTTCGGCGCCATAATGTACGAGTAAGGGTCTTCTCCAGGAGGTCTTCTCTTTCTGAAGAGATCTCTGAAACCGCTCAGCGCCTTGACGATTTTGGAGCGTGTGGAATGCTGCATGAGGGCATCCCCTCCTGCGCAAAATGTTACCACTCGCCAAAGAAGCGCCTGGTTTAGAGAGCATTCTCATCTTCGGCATTTTGCCGGATGCTCATACGCCCCATCCGCCGCCGCCGGGCGTCTCAATCCGCAGCACGCTTCCTGCCGAAGCACGGCGGCTGCACTTGCCGGGCAACTCTGTCTCTATGTCGCTTCCCGCTTCTGCGAAAAAGGCGCGGCCCGCAGCTCCCTCACCTCCGCCCTGCAGTCCATACGGGCGAAATTTTCTGCGATCGGCCAGGAGCGCCACCTGCGCATCGGCCAGCAACTGGATCTCACGGACCAGTCCGTCGCCTCCACCGTATCGGCCTGCTCCGCCCGAGCCATAGCGGTATCCATAGCGCCGCACGCGAAACGGGTAGGCATACTCCAGAGCCTCCACCGGCGTGTTCAGTGAATTGGTCATGTGTGTCTGCACGCCCGGGATTCCATCGAGCGCCGGTCGCGCTCCCATACCACCCGCGGTTGTCTCGTAATAGGTGAAAGGCTGGTTGCTGCGCGGGTCCACTCCGCCAATCGTCAGATTGCTCATGGTGCCCGCGCTCGCCGCCGGGACCCGTGAGGGAACAGCCTGCGCTAGAGCGCGAAGCAGCACATCCACGATGCGCTGGGATGTCTCTACATTCCCACCGGCCACTGGCGCCGGCGGACGCGCATCCACGATGCTGCCCACCTGCGTCGTCACCGTAAGTGGACGAAGGATGCCTGCCGTCGCGGGAGCGTCTTCGGCCAGAAGACAGCGCAGCATATAGAAGCAGGCAGACACCGTAATCGCTCGAACCGCATTCACGCTTCCCCTCACCTGCGCGCAGGAACCGGTGAAGTCAATATCAATCGACGCGGCCTGCGGATCGAGACGCAGCTCAACGGCAATTTTGCATGCGGCATCCGTCACACCATCGCTGTCCAGCCAATCCTCCGCTCGAAATACGCCGGCCGGCATGCCGCGCAGTTCTGCGCGCACCAGTCTTTCGGAATAATCCAGCAATTCCTCCATCAGCGCCTGCAGTTTACCCGCATCATACTTCTTCACCAGTTGCAGCACGCGCATCTCCCCTACGCGGCACGACCCGATCTGCGCATCCAGGTCAGCTCTGCGTTCGCTCGGCGTGCGCACATTCAGCAGGATCAAATCGAGAATTTCGCGGCACATCTCGCCTCGCCGCACGACGCGTATCGGAGGGATGCGAATTCCTTCCTGAAAAATCTCCCTGGCCGGCCCCATCGACCCCGCAAACATCCCGCCAACGTCCGCATGATGCGCGCGATTCGCCACATAAAAGGCAGCTTCGCCGCGCGTATCGGCAAACACCGGCAGCACCATCGTGATGTCCGGGAGGTGCGTTCCACCTGCATATGGATCGTTCAGGATGGCGATATCGCCAGGCTCAAATCGAATCGCATCAATCGCCGCCTCGACCGACATCGGCATGGACCCAAGGTGCACAGGCATGTGGTCGCCCATCGCCAGCACCCTACACCGGCCGTCAAAAATCGCGCACGAGTAGTCGCGCCGCTCTTTGATATTTGGAGAAACAGCCGTGCGCCGCAGTGCAGCACCCATCTCTTCGGCAATCGAATGCACGCGGCTCTGAAACACCGCCAGCTCCACCGCGTCGACCGCAGTACTCACGCGCGCTCTCCCTCTACAACGTCGATCAGAAGATTGCCGAAGCCATCTACCTGCGCGTGACACCCCGGTGGCAGTGCCGTGGCGGATGTGTATTCGGTGATCATCGCCGGCCCGTGCACTGCTTCGCCCGGCGCGAGACCATCGCGCCTGTAGAAACGCGACCGCACAAAACCACCGTCGAAGAAAACGTCGCGCTCCGCGTAGCACGCCGCCCCGCCGTCTCCGCCAACCGGCGCGCGCTTCGCAGGCATATATCGCTCACCAGCTGCAATCATTCGCAGTCGTAGATTTACAATCTCAACCGGCCGCTCGATATCGCAGAAGCCATACCGTTGCTGGTGTACGCGGTGGAATGCCTCGATGCCGCATGTTGGCGTATGCGGGTCGTATGGAATACTCAGTTCATAGCCCTGGCCGCGATAGCGTACGTCCATCGAGCGGCGCGCAATTCCCTCCAGGCCCTCTGCAGCAAACTCGGTGGCGGCGCTCTGCGCCAGTTCGTCGTAGGTCTCGTCGCAACGCTCCAGAGTATCCAGGACATCCAGGATATCCAGGGCATCACCCGCAAGCATTACCGTTCGCGAGAAATCGCGAAAAGTATCTGCCAGCAGAATTCCGACCGCCGAAAGTGCTCCAGGCATCGCCGGTACCAGCACACGCGACATCCGCAGCGCGCGCGCAAGGGAGCAGGCATGCAGCGGCCCGCCGCCCCCAAAGGCCACCAGCGTGAACTCGCGCGGATCGTGTCCTCGCTCGACAGAGATTACGCGGATTGCCCTCTCCATCTCAGTGTCGATCACGCGAAGGATCCCGGCCGCGAACTCTTTCGCGGTTCCGAGCGAGCCCTTCCGCTCATCCAGAATCACTTCTGTACGTCGCCGGTCAAGATGCACACTGCCGCCAAGAAAGCTTGCCTCATCGAGCCGCCCCAGCAAGAGGTTCGCGTCCGTCACCGTGGGCCGTGTGCCGCGTCCAAAGCAGATTGGCCCGGGATCCGCTCCCGCCGATTCCGGTCCCACACGCAGCATGCCGCCGGCATCGAACCGTGCAATGGAGCCGCCGCCCGCTCCCGCTGTGTGGATATCGAGCATCGGCACGCTGATCGGCACACCCGCCACGACCGATTCGCGCGTGTGCTGCACGCCTCCGCTCGCCGCATCCGCCAAAAACACATCCGTCGAGGTGCCGCCCATATCGAACCCGATGATCTTGTCCAGGCCTGCCCATCGCGCCACCTGCCACGCACCAATTACGCCTCCAGCCGGACCGGAGAGGATCGTGCGCACCGGCTCCTGTGCAGCAAGCCGTGCCGAGATGATGCCGCCTGATGATTGCATCACTTGCACACGTCCGTGGTCGTGCCGGGCAACGCTCTCTTCCAGTCGCAATAGATACTGTTGCAATAGCGGAGAGAGCGCGGCGTTGACAACCGTCGTCGATGCACGTTCGTACTCACGAAACTCCGGCAGGATGCGATGCGACACAGAGATAGGAATCTTCAGCCGCCCCAACGCCGCTTCCACGCGTCCTTCCGTTGCCGGATTTGCAAACGAAAACAGCAGGGAGATCGCAGCTGCCTCAGCGCCGCTTGCGCGGACTTGTTCGACCAGCGACTCTAGCTCCGCCTCTGTCGGCGAACGCAGAATCAGGCCCTCCGCACTCACCCGCTCCGGCACGCCAAAGCGCAGTTCGCGCGGCACCAGACACCGCGGCGCCGGCGCAAACCAGTCATAGAGCCGGCTGCGGGTCTGCCGGCCGATCGCAATCGTATCTTCGAATCCGGCGGTTGTGATAAAAGCAACGCGTGCGGTCTTGCCCTCCAGCATCGCGTTTGTCCCTACGGTTGTTCCGTGCCGCACTTCTGTCGCGTGCCGCTCGTCGCGTGCGCCGCCAATCCGGTCCAGTGCCTTGAGTACCGCTGCCGACGGATCGACCGGCGTCGAGAAAATCTTCAGCACCCGAAGCTCCCCGCCTTCGAGATAAACGCAATCTGTAAAAGTGCCGCCGGTATCGATAGCTACGCGCAAGATAAGTTGGTTCTCGTACGATGATATCGCGGACCCAACGAACGGTCTGCGTATGCTGGAACTCTATTCCGTTTTCACAATTGGCGTGACACGACAGGAGCGTCCTTGAACGGGATTTTCGGTTGGCTGGTCGAGGCCCCGCAGCAGCAGAAGCGCGCCGTATTGGCCGCCTGTCTCGGCTGGATGCTCGACAGCATGGATGTGATGCTCTACGCCCTCGTCCTCGGCCAAGTACAGCGCGCAATGCATCTCAGCGCGGCTATGAGCGGCGCCATGATGTCTGCCACACTCCTCGCCGCGGCCGCCGGCGGCATCGGTTTTGGCTGGTTCGCTGACCGCTTCGGCCGCGCGCGTGCCCTCACCACCAGCATCCTGGTCTACTCGGTTGCCACTGGGCTCTGTGGGCTCACGCGGACACCCTCCGAACTCATGCTCTGCCGCATCATCCTTGGCCTCGGCATGGGCGGCGAGTGGGCCTCCGGCGCCGCACTGGTCGCGGAGGTGTGGCCCGCACAGCACCGTGCCAAGGCCCTCGCTCTCGTGCAAAGCTCCTGGGCTGTGGGCTACGCGCTGGGTGCGGCCGTGGTTGCCCTGGTGATGCCGCGTTTCGGTTGGCGCGCTGTCTTCTTCGTAGGAATCGCTCCAGCTCTCATCACGCTCTGGATACAACGCAGTGTACGCGAGCCGGAAGTATGGCGCAGGGAAATCCAGGTCGAAAAGCCCAAGACCCGCAGGCTCTTCAGCAATGCGCTCGGTTACAGCGTCCTTATCTGCACCACCATGAACGCAGCTGCGCTCTTCGCCTATTGGGGACTCTTTACCTGGATGCCGCGCTTTCTCTCAGCGTCCACTGCGGAAGGCGGCCGCGGCCTCAGCATCGCTCAGACTTCCATGTGGACCATCGTTATGCAGGTAGGCACCTTTTTCGGCTACATCCTCTTTGGTTACATAGCCGACCGCTACAACCGGAAATACACCTACATCAGCTTCCTGGTTGTAGCGGCGCTGCTCGTGCCTCTCTTCGCGTTCGTGCGCAGCCCCGCCGCCTTGCTTATCATCGGACCGTTCGTCGGATTCTTCGGCACCGGATACTTCAGCGGTTTCATCGTCATCACCAGTGAGCTCTTCCCCACCTCGCTCCGCGCCTCCGCCATGGGCTTCGTCTACAACGTCGGCCGCATCGTCAGCGCCGCGGCACCGTATTTCATCGGCCACATTTCAGAGCACGCCGGCCTGGGCTACGCGCTCAGCAGTACCTCGGCAGCCTTTCTCCTCGCCGCTCTTATCGCAACCGGCCTTCGTCCGCCACAGAGCGCGGAAAACGCAGCCACGTAGCTTACAACAAAGCTCACTGGGACTGCGAATACAGCAGGAGCTGAGTGCTGGAACCCCTGTTCGGCGAGGTGGGTATGAGGCCGGAGGTCTCCCGCCTCAAGCATCCGCGTAAAATGGAAAGGTGATAAGTCCAGCCCAGACGCTTCCCCTTCCGGCAATGCGGCCTAGGCGGTCGCGGAGTGAAGTTTGGCTCCCCCGTTTCGCCTGGGGTGTGCTGGCTTACAACGTGCCCGTTATTCTCTGGGGAGCCGTGGTGCGGGCCACCGGTTCGGGAGCGGGCTGCGGCGACCACTGGCCATTGTGCAACGGCGTGCTGGTCCAGGCTCATCCACGGCTGGCGACCATCATTGAACTCTCCCACCGGGTAACCAGCGGCATCACCGTAATAGCTGTCGTGGCTCTGCTAGTATGGACCTTCCTTTCAACTCCGCGGCGCCATCTGGCTCGCATCACGGCAGCCGCCGCGGCGATATTTACCTTCAATGAGGCGCTATTGGGCGCGCTGCTGGTGCTTCTGCAGCTCACGGCGGACAACCGTTCGCCAACCCGCGCAGTATATCTCTCGCTCCATTTAGCCAACACGCTTCTCTTGCTGGCGGCATTAGCGCTCTCCGCCCATTTCCTATCACGCAAAAGCGCGTTCTTGCGCGGAACAGTGCACTTCCCTCACCTTGGCATCGGAGTTCTGGGCCTCGCCGCCACGCTTGTGGTGGGCGTGACCGGCGCATTGGCGGCGCTGGGAGATACACTCTTTCCCGCAGCTTCACTGCGCGCGGCATTCTCGCAGGATTTTTCAGGCCAGAGCAGTTGGCTTCTGCGCCTGCGTCTAATCCACCCGCTTGCCGCCTTGGCCGCCGGCATCTTCATTGGCTGGCTATTGCTTCGCACTGTCTTCGGCGGCCTGCGCCCAGTGGATCGCGGCTTGGCTTTGGGAGTGGTACTGCTTCTGCTCCTGCAATATGGATTGGGAGTCGCCGACGTTGCGCTGCTGGCGCCTCTTTGGCTGCAGGTCGCGCATCTGCTTGGCGCGGACCTGCTGTGGATCTTTCTCGTAGTCCTTACCGCCCGAATTTGTGTTGTCCCAATTCAATGATCCGTGCGTAAGAATTTTGCACTTGCTGGCGCTGGGTAAATTCTTCTATAAACGCTTGGTGAAATCGTTTACACCTCTATGTCGATAACTTCGCGAACGGGAAAACATATTCTCACCGCGCTTTTGGGCTTGGGCTTGTTCGCCGGCTATGCGGCCAAGGCTCAGGCTCAAGCTACGAACTTCCCCAGCGTGCCGCCTGTGCTCCTGGGCGCGGCCTGGTATCCGGAACAGTGGCCGGAGGCGCAATGGAATAAGGACCTGGAGCGGATGGAAGCCTGCCACATTCACCTGGTGCGAGTGGGTGAATTTGCCTGGAGCACGATGGAGCCGCAGGAGGGGAAATACGAGTTTGCCTGGCTGGACCACGCCATCGCCAAGGCGGCCGAACACCATATCGTAGTGGTCTTGGGCACTCCTACCGCCGCGCCTCCGGCGTGGATGACGACCAAGTATCCGGAAACCCTGCGCGTGGATGAGAACGGCCGCCGCGCCGAGCACGGCAACCGGCAGCAATTCTCTTTTACCGATGCGAAATACCGCTTTTTTGCTCACCAGATTGCAGAGCAGATGGCCGTCCGCTACGGCCACAATCCCAACGTAGTGGGTTGGCAGTTGGACAATGAATACGCCGAGCCTGATTTTGGTCCGTCGGCGCAGGCCCAGTTCCACGCCTGGCTCGAAAAGAAGTATGGCTCCATTGGCAAGCTGAACGAGTTGTGGACTACGGCGTATTGGAGCCAGACTTATGACAACTTCGATGAGATCCCGGTGCGCGCCGAGCGTGAGAATCCCGCGCTTGAGTTGGATTGGAAGCACTTTGTCAGCGACACCTGGAAGAGCTACTCGCAGAACCAGATTGACGCCATCCGGCCGCACGCCGATCGCCGGCAATTCATCACTACCAACACCATGGGCTGGTTTGAGGGGTTCGATTCGTACGTAGTCCATGAGAATCTCGACATTGCGGCATGGGATGACTACATACGGGAGCCGGTTTACGATGCTGCGCTGAACGGCGCTACTCACGACCTGGTGCGCGGCTTCAAACGAAAGAATTTCTGGGTCATGGAGACACAGCCGGCATTCGTCAACTGGCGGCCTACGAACAATCCCCTGGATCGCGGCCAGGTCCGCGAAGTGGCGTGGCAAGCGATCGGCCACGGCGCCGATGCGGTCGAATACTGGCAGTGGCGCAGCGCGCTCAATGGACAGGAACAGTATCACGGCACACTGGTAGGTGCCGACGGCGAGCCCGTCCCTGTTTATCCGGAGATACAACGTATCGGGGCCGAATTCGAACGCGCCGGCGCGGCGCTGGCCGGCACAACGCCTCATTCTTCTGTAGCCATCATTGAGAGCTATGACAGCCGCTGGGCTATCGATTTTCAGCGCCATGCCGCCAACTTCGATCCGGTGGAGGAGCTGGTAAGCTTCTACCGTCCGCTGCGCGATCTGACCCAGGCGGTTGATATCGTAAACCCCGATGCTCCGCTCGAGGGATACAAACTGGTCGAGGCGCCGGCGCTGAACGTTCTCCCCCAGGCCACGGCGGAGCGCCTGATCGCTTATGTGAAGCATGGCGGCAATCTGGTGCTGGGCCCGCGCAGCGCCATGAAAGACAGCTACAACGCTCTCTATCCCGAGCGGCAGCCCGGACCGTTGGCCGGCCTGCTGGGCGGACGCGTCGAGGAGTTTTACGCGCTGGAGAACCCGGTCCCCCTCAGCGGCGAAATCGGTTCAGGTTCAGCTAAAGTTTGGGCGGAACTGCTCAGCACCAAAGCCCCGGATACCCAGGTGCTGATGCGTTATGGAGCGAGCAACGGCTGGCTCGATGGCCAACCCGCCGTGATCACCCGCCGCGTGGGCAGCGGGAGTATCACCTATATCGGCGGCTGGCTGGACGACGCATTGATGCGGAAGCTGACCGAGTCCTTGGTTCATAGCAGCCAGGTCGCGCCCATTCTTGCCAACGTCCCGGACGGCGTAGAGATCTGCCGCCGCACGGGCAACGGAAAATCCGTGATCATCGTTATCAACCACACCAGCACCGGCCAATCGATTGCGCTCCCTAGCGCCATGAAGGACCTGCTGCAAAGCAACGCATCTGCTCAAACTCAACTGGACCTGCCGGCGCATGGAGTGGCAGTGCTCGAATGAATTCCGGGGCCATTTAGTATGGAAGTGGAGGCGTGCCCTGGCCTATGTTTACGCCGCAGCCGATCGGATTTGTGAGCAGCCCCTACCAGGATACGGCCGGGATACCCAAGGGCCTCGGCGCGAAACACGAGGCGGAAGGCGTGCTCAAGATTCTGCCTGAATTCGAGCTGGGGCTCACCGATATCGAAGGATTCTCGCACCTCATCGTGATCTGGACATTCGACCGCTCCAACGGTTTCGATTTAATCGGCAGGCCGCCCTTCGACACTCGACCGCACGGAGTGTTCGCCACCCGCTCTCCCCGGCGGCCGAACCCGATTGCCATTACTGTCGTCGAACTGCTGCGCCGCGAGAATGGACTGCTGTACGTTCGCGGGGTCGACATGCTCGATGGAACGCCCATTCTGGATATCAAGCCTTATTTATCCAGCGTCCCTGCCGACACGCTACGCCGCGGATGGCTGGCAGAAGCTGAGGCACGGACAGGGCTCTTCCCTTCCGGCGGAGAATCGGATGCCCCGGGTTCGCGAAGCTAGCCTGGCTCTTTCTCGCTGATTGGAAGCGCAGATTTGTGGAATCCCACCGCGATTCTGTATTCGCAGTTGCTTTTCTGGTCTGTCATTTCCGGAGGGAATCTGCTTCTGCTCCCTCGTTAACAGCGTTGCGAAACGAAAAGCAGATTCCCTCCGGGGCACCCGGGATTGTCAGGGGTCTTATGCAGTCCGCTTGTGGACTGTCTGACCTCGCCGGCGGGCGGCGCTCTTCGCTTGCCGTGACAACGCAGCGTGCGAGGCAGAGCTTTTTGGCTCGCGTTTCAGGACGGCGATTCGGGCGTGTCCGCGTTTGGTCGAGCCTTCCTCATGTGTCTCCGGCTCGCTTTGTCCCTTCTCGTAATCGCGCTCTGAGCGTTTTCGAGCTGCCTCGCTTGTCTTTCCACGAGCCGGCGGCTTCAGCGGGACGCCGGCCCGGCGCGCTTTGCTCAGTCCAATGGCGATGGCCTGTTGTGGCGATCGCGCTCCGTGCTTGCCTTCGCGCACGTGCTCAATCTCCTCACGGACGAACTCTCCTGCGGCCGTAGATGCCGACTTGCCTTCGCTTAGATCCCTCTTAGCTGCTTCCGTCGTAGATTTGTCCGGCATGATTACACCTCCTTCAGCAACTAATAGTGGGATGCCATTCAATTATGGAACGGTGTACGGAGTGCCACCTATGGCTTAAAGTCGCGATAAGCTGAATCATGTTTTGTTCTGCGCTCCGGCCTCTGGGGCTTGGGATTCTCTGCCTGCTGTTGTCATTTGCGGAGCTGGCGCCCGCACAAACCACCCAACCTAGCGGGACGCGTCCCCCGCCGGCAGCCGCCGCAGCTCCGACTCGCGCGGACATTCTGCGCGGAGCATACGGCCCCTATCGAGCCAACAATGATCTGCTCTTCTATCACCTGGATATCCGAGTAGATCCGGCGAAGAAGTTCATCAGCGGGCGAAACACCATCCGCTTCAAGATGCTTGAATCCGGCACGCGCATCCAGCTCGATCTACACTCCGCCCTTCATGTCGACAAGATTCTTCTCGGCTCCACTCCGCTCAAGTATGAACGCGACTCGGGCGCCGTCTTTGTGGACTTTCCGCGGAGCCTCCGACGCGGCCACGTATACACGATCGACTTTTACTACTCGGGAAATCCGGTTACAGACGGCAGGTTCGGCGGCATCACCTTCGGAAAAGATTCTTCGGGCAATCCCTGGATCTACACTTCATGCGAAGACGTCGGCGCCAGCGTCTGGTGGCCAAACAAAGACCAGTGGCGCGACGAAGTCAAAAACATGGAAATCAGCGTGTCGATTCCCGACGGGCTGGTCGATGTTTCCAACGGTAAGTTTATGGGCAAAGCCGATCTGGGCGACGGCTACACGCGCTGGGATTGGTTCGTACATTACCCCATCAACAACTATGACGTCGCCCTGAACATCGGCAATTACCGCCATTTCTCGGACCGGCTTGGCGACCTGCCACTCGACTTCTACGCGCTGCCTCAAGATTTAGAGAAAGCCAAAAAGCAATTTGCCCAGGCGAAGGGCATGCTCGAAGCCTACCAGCATTACTTCGGCGAGTATCCATTCAAGAAGGACGGTTACAAGCTGATCGAGGTCCCCTACGCCGGCATGGAACACCAGAGCGCGGTGGCTTACGGCAATCAATTTACCAACGGCTATCTGGGACGCGATTGGACCGGGAGCGGCATCAGCCTGAGATTCGATTTCATCATCATCCACGAGAGCGGGCATGAGTGGTTCGGCAACAGCATCACTGCCGCCGACCGATCCGATATGTGGATCCACGAAGGCTGGACGACTTATCTCGAGAGCCTCTACGTCGAATACATGTATGGGCACGACGATGCCCTGAAGTATCTGAACGGTTTAAAGCCGAAGGTCAAGAATCAATGGCCCATCATCGCGGCTCGCGGCATCAACAGCACCCCGCCGGAGGATCAGTACTTCAAGGGCGCGCTCTTCATCAATACTTTGCGCAGCGTCGTCGATGACGACCGGCGATGGTGGGAGCTTATCCGCGACTTTTACCAGCACTTCAAATACCGGAACATCATGACCGAGGATGTCGTCCGATATTTCAACCAGAAGACCGGGATGGATCTGACGCCGGTCTTCAATCAGTATCTCCGCTACGCAAAGCTGCCTGTCCTGGAGCTGAGATTCGACCAGGCCGCACATAGCGTGTCATACCGGTGGGTGGCCGATGCGCCGGGATTCGCGATGCCGGTACGGGTGGGAAACAAAGACCACTGGCAGATCATTTACCCGACAGCCGTCTGGAAGACCATGCAAACGCCGCTTACCAAGAATGAATTCGACGTAGCGACGGACCTTTATTACATCGACGTCAGAAAACTGAACTGACAAAGCCTTCTTTCCAGGGTGACAAAAACACGCAGGTAGCCATAGCTTCGGCGCAGTCAAATGAACCTGACGCCCGCATCTGAAGGGCATCGGCAACTGCCTGTCAGTCCTCATTAGCATCGATCTCAACGCCCCTTGATTGGAGTTCGAGCAATGCGCGGTGACTCGGCATACGTGGTCGCGTTCTCAATTCGGATTCGCGATCAGCTGAGCTTCTGTCGGACACTCATAAGAATCTCCTCAGAGAACTGCGGGTCCTGTACGGCGCGAGCCAGCACGACGCCACCGATCATCGCGGCGGTCTGAAAGATGGCTTCTTTCCAGTCCCCACCCATAGCCGAGAGATATTCCTCAAGCCCCCGCTCGAACACTCCTTTGAGTTCAGGCGTCGAGCGAGCCACTTCCTGCCCCAGTGCGGCCATGGTGCAGCCGTCGCCTGGATTATCTCGGTGCCATGGGCTCAGATACAGGTCGGCATACGATCTTTTGCCCTTCTTCGTGTCGCTGCGCTGCACGCGGCCTAGCGAAACGGCCTGTCCATAGGCAACTGCAGCCTCCTGGAGTTCTTGCTTCGAAGCGAAGTGTGCATAGAACGCGCCGTGCGTCAGACCAGCGGCTTTCATCACTTCGCCCACGGTTACGTTCTCAAATCCCCGTTCACGGAAGAGGCGGGAAGCCTCCTTCACAATCCGGTCATGTTTTGCGGCGGTTTCTTTGGCGGGATAGCGCATAATTTTTCCGCATCCTCCATCTATGATGATCATCATATCATAAGTATGATGATCATCATGTTTCCAAAGCCACGCGCGGCAACGTCGCGATCAGCCTGGCATAAGCCCGACCTGTCACGGATGTGGGCAGATTCATGCCTGACGGAGATAAACAAATAACCGTAGCAATCAACCACCTGTAGGGAAACCTACGACCAAGGAGAATCAAATGCTTCACGACACAAATGCGGATCAGAGGAGCGCCGCGGCTTCGACAACCGAGGACGTATTCGGGCACCACCTAAGCTGCTTCCGGAAGGGCGACCTCTCCGGCTTGATGGAGGACTACGATTCGCAGGCGAAGTTCTTCACGCCGAATGGCATCTTGCGGGGCTCGACTGCGATTCGGGAATTCTTTTCAACTTTGCTGGAAGAGTTCGGGAAGCCGGGTCTGTCCTTCGAGAGGCTCCGGGAAGACATCGAGGGCGACACCGTCTACCTTGTTTGGAAAGCCGACACCGCAGACAACCGCTACGAATTCGCCACTGACACTTTCGTCCTGCAGAACGGAAAGATCGTGACCCAGACATTCGCGGGGAAGATAGTGCCGAAGCGTCTACCTCGATGACATTCGCTGCATGTGAGAACGCGCTGAGCCCCGGGTATATCGATACGGCGCCGTGGCATTCCGATAGTGGACTGCACCCCTAAGCTGAGACACGCCGAGCGCCGTTAATTGGGGACACTTCGGCCTGTTTTCGTACGTTCGTTGTTGATCAGCAGTCGCGGAGCTCTGGGAAGTGTGGAAATCCTGAAGGGATTTCCAAGGCCTGTGGGAGCGGTGGTAAACCTGCATTTGGTTTTCCACCGCTTCCATCAGCGCCGTCACTTTCCAGAGCTTGGCTAGCCTGCTCAAACTCTTCCGGTGTTAGATATCGTAACGCGGAATGCAGCCTTTGCCGGTTGTACACTTGCTCCAAGAACTCGCGGATGCGACTGCGTGCGTCTTCTAAATCCCTATAGTCAGTTCTGTACACTTCCTCCTCTTTCAGCGTTCGCATAAATCGCTCTGCGCGTGCGTTCGCACGCATTGTCAACTGCACCGACACCGGGGAGTGCAGGAGGACGTTTCCGGGTTACTCATCCTTTTCATCCGTGGCTGGGACGAGAGTTTGAACTGGTTGTCCATCGCCGCACATGGGGCGAGGATCGAGTCTTTTTCTACGACGAGAGCGCGCGCCTAGTCGCTCTACCTGCCTCTTGGACAGACTTCGTTAGCCCTGATCCATTCGTAAAGATAGCAGCTGGTCGATCGCTATTTCGGGCGGAGGACCTGTGCCAGCTGGTCGAGCAGATTCGATCTTTGCACCAGAAGGATGCCCGACATGTGTAAAGGTAATTATGCGTTTCATGTAAAGGAAAAGATGTTCTGCAGCGTTATGGGAGGCATGGACCGGCAGGGTTTCCCTTCTTATTGTGTGTTTACTATCCATGACCATCCAGACGGACACGGACAAAAAGAGCTTGACGGCCTTTCCCTGGAGAACATAATTAATATTACACAACGGCATGCCTCGTTCTTCCCGAAAACGGCAACTGCTCCGCCAGGAAGGCGCACTGAACCCCAGATCCGACGCCGTTACGGACGAGTTGTTTCAGCAGAGCGAGTTTTTCGATCCCGCCGATGCGGTGCAAGTCAAGTACGAGATGCTGCGGCAAGTGCAACTCAAGGAACAGCCCGTGAGCCAAGCTGCTCGAGCCTTTGGTTTTTCCCGGCCTTCGTTTTATCAGGCACAAGCCGCTTTCGAAGAGGCTGGCTTGGTCGGATTACTGCCTCACAAACGAGGACCACGAGGCGGCCACAAGTTGACAACGGAAGTGATGGATTTCGTCAGCCGGATCCGGGAACGGGATACGTCTTTGTCCTGGGCAGAGATAGGCAGGCTCATTCAGCAGCGGTTTCCGATATCCATTCACCCGCGCAGTATCGCTCGCCAGTGGAGCCGTCAAAAAAAACGCAGTTGAGCGCGGATGAGGCTACGGATTGCGCCCTGCATGTGGAACTCTCTACGGCCTATGAGCAACTCCGCAGCCAGGTACTGGGAGTAAACGGAAAGCCGCCAAGAGGCCCGGGATTGGCCGTCTTTTTGGAGCGCGGCATGAAGGCCTGGATCAACGCCTATCGCCAGTGGTTAGCGCTTACTCCAGCCAGCAGAACAGCACGCTCTCCACTATCGACAACCTTGCGTGCGCCGGTGCAGAACGACGTGATCACTCTTCTCACCGGTATGTTGTTGGAGCGAACTGTTCAGGAGGGGAGATGAATCACGACGTCCATCAAAAAGTCAAAGCGAGTCATCTGAAGCGGACTGCCTACCTGTATGTGCGGCAATCGTCACTTCGACAAGTTTTCGAAAACACTGAAAGCACCCAACGACAGTACGGATTGCGCGAACAAGCGGTGGCGTTGGGATGGCCGCTCGATCGCATTATCGTCATCGACAGCGATCTCGGGCTGTCGGGCGCTTCGAGCGACCGCGAAGGATTTCGGCGTTTGGTGACAGAAGTAAGCCTGGCGCACGTGGGGATTGTCCTGGGACTGGAAGTGTCTCGTTTGGCTCGGAACTCAACAGATTGGCACCGACTGCTCGAGATCTGTGCTCTGACCGATACGCTCATCCTGGACGAGGACGGTATTTACGACCCATCGCATTTCAACGATCGTTTACTTCTCGGGTTGAAGGGAACGATGAGCGAAGCAGAACTGCACGTAATCCGGGCACGCCTGCAGGGCGGCATTCTTAATAAAGCCCGGCGCGGGGAACTCATGATGCGGCCGCCTATCGGCTATGCGTATGATGCCAACGCCCGCATGGTGTTCGATCCCGACCAGCAGATTCAACAAGCTGTACGTCTGGTGTTTGAGACGTTTCGACGAACCGGCTCCGCCCTGGGCACGGTGCGTGCCTTCCGTCAGGAAGGATTGCTGTTTCCACGGCGGCTCTACTCCGGTACCAGAAAAGGCGACGTCCTCTGGGGCAAACTGGAACACTGTCATGTACTCCGGTTGTTACACAACCCTCGTTACGCCGGCGTTTTTATCTACGGACGCACTCGTTGCCGCAAGACGATCGACGGTGAGACGCTTGTGCAACACCTCCCGCGCGAACAGTGGCATGCGTTTGTAACAGATGCTCATCCCGCTTATGTTAGCTGGGAAGAGTATGAGCGTAATCAGCGCCGCCTACTGGAAAATGCTCATGCCCAGGGCAGCGAACGAGACAAGAGTCCAGCCCGAGAAGGTCCTGCTCTCTTGCAGGGTCTGATCGTTTGCGGACGTTGTGGTCGGCGCATGACGGTCCGCTATCACTGGCGCCGCGGCGGTCTAGCACCGGACTATGTCTGTCAACGAAAAGGAATCGAAAATGCCGAACCGGTCTGCCAACGCGTCTCGGGGGCTGAAGTCGATCGGTTTGTAGCCGCCCTGCTGGTGGAGTTCATCAACCCCATCACCCTTGACGTAGCGTTGGCTGTACAGCAAGAACTGCAGGCGCAACTGGAGGAAGGCGATCGTCTTCGCGGGCAGCAGGTCGACCGGGCCCGCTATGAAACGGAACTGGCCCAGCGCCGATACATGCGCGTCGATCCAGATAATCGCCTGGTGGCTGATTCACTCGAAGCCGATTGGAACCAGAAACTAAAACTTCTGGCGGATACCCAACAGGAATGTGAGAGGCTGCGGGAACGGGATCGCAAGAGGATCAGTGAAGAGCAGCGGCAAGCCGTTTTGCAACTGGCTGAGGACTTTCCCCGTGTGTGGCGCGATCCATCCATTACCCATCGAGATCGGAAGAGAATGGCCCGTTTGCTGATTGAAGACATCACTCTGCTCTACGGTGATGTGATCACGCTTCACCTTCGTTGCCGTGGCGGCGCGACAAAGACACTCAGCATGCGTAAACCACAACTTTCCTGGGAGACATGGACCACCCCAGCCGAGATCGTTGCCGAGGTGGACCGTCTGCTGGACCATCACACCTACGCTGAGATCGCCACGCTCCTGAACGAACGCAAACTACGGCCCGGGCGCGGAGAACGATTTAGCTCCCGGATCATCGCCCGCATTCAGACGTGCTACTCCTTGCGCCCTCGCTATGACCGCTTGCGCCAGGCAGGTATGCTGACCGTAACAGAGATGGCCGAGCGCCTGCGGGTCAATCCCAAAACAGTAAAGGTCTGGTGCGCACACGGTCTGTTGAAAGGATTTCGCTATACAGATAAGGGCGAGTCGCTCTATGAACCACTCGACAACCCACCTCGGAAACAGCAAGGCATCAAGCTCCAGCTTCGAGCAGCTTCAAAGCGATTCTTCCCGCAATCGTCCAAAGAGGTGCAGTATGCCACGTAAGGGTTGTCGTACGGATTGCCGCGCCGGCTCATGCTGATCTGAATCTCGCCCTGCTCCAGCAGATCGGTGTAATCACTGGAGGCGTACTGCACACCTTGATCGGAGTGATGGATCAGCACCTCAGCTTTCCAGCTACGCCCGTTGAGTGCCATCTGTAAAGCCCGAGTCGCCAGTTCCGCGTGCAACGTGCGTCCCAGATCCCAACCGATGACACGCCGTGAGTAGGCATCCAAAACCACCGCCAGATAGACGAACTCATTGCATAGTCGAATGAAAGTAATGTCGGCCACCCACAGTTGGTTTACCGTCGTCAGCGTCGCATGTCGCGCCAGGTTCGGGTATATCGGCAAATTATGCCGCGAATCGGTCGTAAATACATACTTCTTTCGTCGCAAGCTAAGCAGGTTGTCTTCGCGCATCAAGCGAAGTACACGCTTGTGATTGACTACCTGCCCTTCACGACGCAGTAAAGCAGTTAACATCCGGTAGCCACGGAGACGATGGTGCGCGACCGCTAATTCCTGCAAGCGCGCGCGCAGCAACATGTCGGCCTGTACTGGCGCAGTCTGCTGCAAATAGCGATAGAAGCCCGCTCGGCTCACCTCGGCTACTTGGCATTGCTGTTCCACAGTCAGTCCTACCCCTTCGAACGAGAGCGAGACTTCGATGCCGCGATAGACTCCTTGCCGCCATCGCTGGTACGATTCGACGCTGCTCCCCTGACTTGCTCGAAGGTTCGTTTTAAAAAATCCACCTCCTGTTGCTTGCGGCCGAGCAGTCGTTCCAGCTCAGCAATCCGCAATTCGGCGGCATCGGGTCGCGGCGGTGAAACAGCTTGCGACTTGCTCCCGGGCGGTCGCCCTCTGCGTCGCTCCAACCCAGCCCTGCCTCCTGCCCGCAAGTGGTCGCGCCACTGATAAAGGAACTTCCGCCCAATACCCAACTCCTTGGCCAGACCGGTGATAGTCTTCGCCTGCGCCATCCGACGCACCGCTTCCTGCTTAAAATCTGCGCTGTAGCTCCTCGGTTTCTTACTCATCGGCCTGCTCCATTATGGCCGATAAGTGTCCCCTTTTTTCTCCGCCTGCCGTGTCTCACTTTTGGGGTGCATTACATAGCGTGGCGGAGATACGCGCGAACATAATGTCCTGCGGCACTGTGCCGTCAGGCAGGTTCGGAACATCGGATGAGGTCGCGAAGGTCGCCGTATTTCTCGCAAGTGACGACAGCAGCTACGTTACCGGAACGGAATTGTTCGTCGATGGTGGTGTCGCACAGGTATAAGCCTTTAATAGAGGAAAACCGGGGGTGGGTCACCGAGGTGATCCACCCCTGGTCGCCTTGGCGAGACAGGCGATAACTCCCGATTAGTCGGCCACTCGGAAGTTTAAAGTCTGACAACACTTCGCCGCAGGTGTTGATTAACCAGTAATTGTCGGTTTGGCGACTGTCGTTAGCTAATAATATGTCCGGTGTTTTTAGCAAATGAAATGTCCGCATAACGGGCGGCGAGGATGGATCCATGCATACGAGCATGGAGACTTATCCGAGGACCGCGGCGGAGCGGGCGATGAAGTTACAGGAAGTGTTGTTACGAGCCACAACGGGGAAGATCAAGTGGTGGCAGGCAGCGGAGTTGACCGGCATCAGCGAGCGGCAGATGGGTCGCTGGCGGAAGCGGCTTGAGGAGCAAGGCCCTCAGGGATTACTGGACCGGCGACGGCGCAAGCCAAGCAGCAGGCGGGTGCCGAAGGCGCAGGCCGAAGAGGTTCTGAGCCTTTACCGGGACAAGTACTTCGATCTGAACGTGCGGCACTTTCATGAGAAGCTCGGCGAGGAACATCAGATCGGGTTGAGCTACACATGGGTAAAACAAGCCTTGCAGGCAGCCGGCCTGGTGAAGCGCAAGGCCAGGCGCGGCGTGCATCGCAAGCGGCGCGAGCGGCGTCCCCTGCCTGGGATGATGCTGCACATCGACGGCAGCGATCACCAGTGGTTTCAGGATGAGCGCCGGCACGATCTGATCGTGATCCTCGACGACGCTACCAGCGAGATCTACTATGCGCAGCTGGCCGAAGAAGAAACGACCGCCACCGTGATGGCCGGGCTGCGGGCGGTGATCGAACAGAAGGGGTTGTTCTGCTCGCTCTATTCGGACCGCGGAGCCCATTTCTGGTATACGCCGAAGAGCGGTGGCAAGGTCGATTATGAGCGTCCCACGCAGGTGGGCCGTGCCATGAAGGAACTGGGAGTGCATATGATTCCGTCCTACTCTCCGCAAGCGAGGGGCCGCTCGGAACGCAACTTCTCCACCTGGCAGGGACGGCTGCCGCAGGAGTTGCGGTTGCGCGGGATCCGAACACTGGAAGGGGCCAACAAGTTTCTAAATGAGCACTACATCGCCGAGTTCAACCGCCGCTTTACGGTTCCGGCAGCGCAGCCAGGCACGGCGTTCATATCCTGCCGGCACAGGAACTTGGAAATGATCTTCACGCAGCGGTTTGAGCGCACCGTTGATCGGGATAACACGGTGAGCTTTTACAACCTGATCATGCAGCTCCAGCGTGCCGAGTGGCGTCCCACCCTGGCTGGATGCAAGGTGATCATCCATCAGCACCTGGACCAAACACTGACACTCATGATCGCAGGACATCGCGTCGGTCATTACAGCGCGGAAGGAAAACTGTTGACGCCGCTGACCAAAAAACAAATCAAGGCCGTGGAAAAGACGTTGAGAGGAAAAGTCCAAAAACAGACTTTCCCTCCCAACTTGCAAATCCCGCACACTGCGCGGGATTCGCACTTTCCCACTGCCTCTACGGCTACTAACTTATGAAACCGGACACTTCATTTGTTCTCAAAAGCGGACATTTTCACTTGCTAACGACATTGTCGGTTTGGCATTGTCGGTTTGGCGGTTATTCGACCGGAATGTGGGAGACGAAGATTTCTCGGCCAGCCACGCTCGATAAGTGACTCGGCGATCGCTCATTGAGTAACTTCACTTAGGCAAAGCGCGTTTTAGGAGACCAGTGCCTCTTCGACATGGCCTATCGCAGCTGCGCTCGAAGATCGCGCACTCCTCGTCCCAAGCGTTCACGTAAAAGTGTTCTCAACATCGCACCGTCGGAACAATAACCCAATCTGGCTTCAATTTCGGCGTGCATCTAGCTCGTCGATTAGCTAGATTAGTCCTCGTCAGACATCGAAATTCACATCTGACAAGGAGAATAGTCATGAAGGTTTTCGCTATGGGATCATTCGCCAAGCCGATCACGGACGAAGAGAGGCAGCGGATTATGCGGAAGGAAGTTCCGGACACACTCAAACTTTATCTTGAAGGCAAGATCGAGCAATTCTGGTTCCGCGAGGATAAGCCAGGCGTGATCTTTCTGATGAATACCGAGTCGCTCGATCAAGCTAAGTCGATAATCCACGAGCTGCCGCTTGCCGCGAACGGCTTCCTTGGGTTCGAATTCATTCCAGTCGGGCCGCTTAAACCGCTCGGCCTACTGATCCAGGGTAAGTAAGCCCTGGATCTGCTAGCGACATTACGAAACTATTTGGTGAGTGCAATCTGTCCTGCGTGAAACGATGCGTGATTGGTGCGGTTGAGGAAGGCGGCAAGCCGGTTTCGTGTGGGATTCTTAGAGAAGTCTTCGTCGGAGACGGCGGTATGTTTGTTTAGCCAGTCGTCGACGGAGAATTTCGCAACTGCGGAAGCAATAGCACCAGTCGGCAGGAGAGAGCAATGAATCCTGTGGAGATCGCGGCGCTCGACGCGCTGGACCTGCTCGTCGTCGTGGACAACGAGAGCGACACGCTATCCAGCGTGGATAAACGTGTGCCGCAGCTTCCCGAGCTCGGGCGACTGGTCGCGCGTGTTCCCCATCTTGCGCCCAAGGACGGCCATGACTGCGTCGAGCCCTGGGGGCATCTGTGCCTCGCCTGCCACGGCTTCTCGGCGCTGGTCACGGGGCGGCGCGGCTCCGAAGAGCGCTTGGTCCTCTTCGACGTCGGACCCTCCGCCGAGGTCTGGCTGGAGAACGCGCGTCGGCTCGGCGTCCGGCTCGCGTCCATCGAAGCCGTGTGCCTCTCGCACTGGCGCACGGACCACAGCGGCGTGCTCCCGGGGGTGGTGGCTGCCATCAGTCGGTCCCGCCTCGACGAAGGGCTCCCGCCGCCGATCGTCGATCTACACCCAGACCGGCCCGACCAGCGTGGCATCATGACCCCGGCCGGGACGCTGGTGCTGTTGAACCCGGAGCCGACGTTCGAGGCGATCGAGAGCGCCGGTGGGCGCGTCACGAAGCACGCCGAGGCGCACGTACTTGCGGGCTTCTTCTTCGTCAGCGGCGAGATCGAGCGCGTGACGTCGTACGAGGCGGGGTTCGTCGGGCACCACACGGTGCGCGACGGGCACACTGTGCCGGATCCCTTGATCCTCGACGAGCGATTCCTCGCGGCGCGCGTGCGCGGCCGCGGCGTCGGTGTGCTCTCGTCGTGCTCGCGCGCAGGCGTCGTAAACGCAGCGCTCGGCGCGCTGGGCGCGTTCGGGGGCGAGCCGATCGACGTCATCCTCGGCGGCTATCATCTGGCAGGCGAGGGCATGGAGCCGCGGATCGAGCCGACCGTCCACGACCTCGCCAATCGTGTCAGGCCTCGTGTCGTCGCGCCGGGGCACTGTACCGGCTGGCGTGCCAAGGCGGCGCTCGCGCATGCGTTTGCGCCGGGAAACTATGGGCCGAGCGTCGTCGGCTCGCTCTACGCTCTGCGCGCGACGTGAGCGGGACGACTTCGCCGGGAGCCACCGCCGGACTCCGGTAAGGGATGCCTCCAGACGAGAAGAAGAGGTCCGCCCTTCGCCCACCGTCGGTCGGCGGTTCGAACTCCAGACCGTCGACGCCAAGCCGAAGAAGCCGGTACCCGAACGCGAGCTGCATGAACGCCCGACCGAACTGTTCAGCATTCCCCAGCATCGAGAGCACGTCATCGAGTCTCGGGACGCGCGCGCAGTGGCGCAGGTAGACCGCAAGCTCAACGACCGACGGCACGTTTGTAGAGGATGGCGTCGCGATCCAGCCACCGATGCAAACGTCTGTATTGAAGCACGCGATAGGATGCGACTTGAAAGGCTGTTCCGGTATACAGGCCGGCCCGCCGTGGCCACGGAACGCCTGACTGAATTGCCTGATCGGCGGCTTTTCTATCGTTTGAAACGCCCATGGCGAGACGGAACCAGTACACACCTAATTAGGTATCACGGAGTACTGGGCATTCAGTGAGGGCGGATCATTCAACAAATGAATTGACTGCCTCATAAACATGCTTCGGATTCTTGCAAATGTGGAAAATGACTTACTCCATCCAAAAGATCGATTGGTGCTTTGATCCTCTCAGCCAGCTCTATTCCCATTTCTTTCTTTATGTAGAAGTCAATTGCGCCCCATACAACGTTGACCGGCGTCTTAAGGCGACTTAGGTTTGCCTCGAAATAGTTTTGGTCTCTCGTAAAAAAAGAATAGTAATGATAAAAAGCGTCTACCGAGGTCATATCAGGCCCGTCCCACCCCTCACTCAAATCGTCCTTGCCGAGAAGAAAGAGGACGGTGAGAACGGCCAACCGGTTCATGGCAGCCTCCCGAAACTAGCCTCTATTCTAGACCGGGACTCGCTTGCCGATCTTCTGAAAGTTTAGTTTTTGTTGGCAATTAGATAGTCTAGTGAGCGGACGGAAATGCCCGGCAAGTAGGCAGCTTCCTTGCGCGGATAGAGCAAACGAGCGATGGGCTTCGGACTCATTGCCAGGTCCTTCCTAATATATTTGCCGCAAGTTTCTTTCCTGTCGTTCGCGGGTTACCTTTTGTGAAGGATCACACCGCATGCCTCCGCAACCGGCGTTGGATCAGGCATGTGCGACCACTTGTGTGGCAAGGTACTCGTCAGCCGCTATAACAACCTTATGGACCGGATCGCTTGTTCCTTCCTTGTGCGGTATCACATGACCGTAGAGCAGATTGCTCAAGACCTGCTCAACCTCACCGGTGGTAGCAGCGAGATACCACACTGGTTCCCCTTTATCCGCCCTTGACATGAGACTCCTCCGTACACAAAAATTCTCCCCGGAGATGAAGGAGTACATGGCAAATGACGCTGCGGAATGTGTCGTTCAGCGAATTGGGTGCAGCATTTCTCAGCTTCGACGGAGATGTTCTCCCCCATCGCCAACTCCGATTCCTATTCCCGAAGAACCAGAACATTCGGCCGGAATCAGCCATCGCCTGAAGATCCAGGAGGTACCAGATGAAGGCATTGATCTTTCGCGAGACCGGTGAACCGAAGAGCGTATTGGAACTGGCAGAGATCCCTACTCCGCCTTTGGCCCCTGGCGAAGCGCTCGTCCGAGTGCTGCTGAGCCCGATCAACGCATCCGACCTGCACATGGTGCGCGGGCGCTATGGCTATCAGCCGGAGTTGCCGGCCAGCCCGGGCATTGAAGGCGTGGGGATTGTGGAGGCTGTAGGTCCGGGCGTGCAAGGTCCGATGGCTGGAACTCGCGTAGTTTTTGTTAACACATGGAACACCTGGCGCGAGCAGATCGTGTGCCCAGCGGACAAACTCGTGCCCGTTCCAGACGGCCTGGACGATCCGGCCGCCGCCACTTCCTACATCAATCCTTTGACGGCATGGGCATTGACCATATCAACTCACAACCTCAAGGAGGGCGACTGGCTCCTGCAGACGGCGGCTGCATCCAGCGTGGGGAAGTTCGTGCTTCAACTGGCGCAGCAGTATCGATTCAAGACAATCAACGTCATCCGGCGGCGCGAGCAGGAGTCAATCATACGCAACCTCGGAGGCGATGAGGTCATCTGCACAGCGGACGAGGATCTCAGGTCACGCCTGCAGGAATTGACCGCGGGCAAGGGCGTTGAACGAGCGATTGACTGCGTTGCCGGAGACCTTGGCGCCGAGATTGCCCGCAACCTCGCTCCCGCGGGAACCATGCTTGTGTATGGAGCCCTTTCCAGTCATCGGCAGACGGATCCCGCGAAATTCATCATACCGCTCTTTGCTCCGCGGTTGATTTATTCCACAGCAACGGTTCGCGGCTGGTGGCTTCCGCGTTGGGTGCCTTCCCAGCCGCTCGCCGAAGTGCGAGCAGCGACGAGCGATCTTCTCACCATGTTATCGAAGGGAGCACTTACGCCGCCAGCGAGTGTGCGGTATTCAGTTAAAGACTTCCAAGAGGCAGTAAGCCTCGCCGATGGTGACGCAGGACAGGAAAAGGTCTTGCTGGATTTCTCCGATTAGCTCTGTTGAGAGCTCCCCTGACTACGGCCAATGTCCGGCGATTCTCCGAAGTCGAATCTCAACTCCTGACAACAGGCCAAAGCGCTCATTGAGCCGTGAAGTAGAGAGTTCTTCCGAGTTCCGGTCGTTCTTGTCGCCCAACCGTCAGTGTCGTTAGCAAGTGAAAATGTCCGCTTTTGAGAACAAATGAAGTGTCCGGTTTCATAAGTTAGTAGCCGTAGAGGCAGTGGGAAAGTGCGAATCCCGCGCAGTGTGCGGGATTTGCAAGTTGGGAGGGAAAGTCTGTTTTTGGACTTTTCCTCTCAACGTCTTTTCCACGGCCTTGATTTGTTTTTTGGTCAGCGGCGTCAACAGTTTTCCTTCCGCGCTGTAATGACCGACGCGATGTCCTGCGATCATGAGTGTCAGTGTTTGGTCCAGGTGCTGATGGATGATCACCTTGCATCCAGCCAGGGTGGGACGCCACTCGGCACGCTGGAGCTGCATGATCAGGTTGTAAAAGCTCACCGTGTTATCCCGATCAACGGTGCGCTCAAACCGCTGCGTGAAGATCATTTCCAAGTTCCTGTGCCGGCAGGATATGAACGCCGTGCCTGGCTGCGCTGCCGGAACCGTAAAGCGGCGGTTGAACTCGGCGATGTAGTGCTCATTTAGAAACTTGTTGGCCCCTTCCAGTGTTCGGATCCCGCGCAACCGCAACTCCTGCGGCAGCCGTCCCTGCCAGGTGGAGAAGTTGCGTTCCGAGCGGCCCCTCGCTTGCGGAGAGTAGGACGGAATCATATGCACTCCCAGCTCCTTCATGGCACGGCCCACCTGCGTGGGACGCTCATAATCGACCTTGCCACCGCTCTTCGGCGTATACCAGAAATGGGCTCCGCGGTCCGAATAGAGCGAGCAGAACAACCCCTTCTGTTCGATCACCGCCCGCAGCCCGGCCATCACGGTGGCGGTCGTTTCTTCTTCGGCCAGCTGCGCATAGTAGATCTCGCTGGTAGCGTCGTCGAGGATCACGATCAGATCGTGCCGGCGCTCATCCTGAAACCACTGGTGATCGCTGCCGTCGATGTGCAGCATCATCCCAGGCAGGGGACGCCGCTCGCGCCGCTTGCGATGCACGCCGCGCCTGGCCTTGCGCTTCACCAGGCCGGCTGCCTGCAAGGCTTGTTTTACCCATGTGTAGCTCAACCCGATCTGATGTTCCTCGCCGAGCTTCTCATGAAAGTGCCGCACGTTCAGATCGAAGTACTTGTCCCGGTAAAGGCTCAGAACCTCTTCGGCCTGCGCCTTCGGCACCCGCCTGCTGCTTGGCTTGCGCCGTCGCCGGTCCAGTAATCCCTGAGGGCCTTGCTCCTCAAGCCGCTTCCGCCAGCGACCCATCTGCCGCTCGCTGATGCCGGTCAACTCCGCTGCCTGCCACCACTTGATCTTCCCCGTTGTGGCTCGTAACAACACTTCCTGTAACTTCATCGCCCGCTCCGCCGCGGTCCTCGGATAAGTCTCCATGCTCGTATGCATGGATCCATCCTCGCCGCCCGTTATGCGGACATTTCATTTGCTAAAAACACCGGACATATTATTAGCTAACGACAGTCGCCCACCCGTTAGTAACTGGTTGAGTAATAGCCCGCCAAGGTCTGAGAAGCCGACAGCGCCGCGTTCCTTGGAGCTCATCTCCGCCCAAAATCGACCGTTTTAGTCCAGCGAGCAGGATCACTCCTCGAAAACGCCGCAGCATACCGCGATACGCCACCTCGGAATTGCTGGAGTCTGGCCGACGATATTTCGGGACCAATCTGGATTGCTGCTCGTGTCGCCTTCGATACGTCAGGTCAATGGCCGCCTGGCGCCTTGCCTCCGATGTGAGGTTTACGCCGAATTGGATTGAGCTGCCGGAAGCAGGAAGCGTGAACTGGACCAGACGGAAGTTGTCACCGGCAGATCTTACGCACCCTCGACGATGCGAAAGTCGCGTTCCGCTCCGGAACCGAGTGCCTGAAGCGCTTTCTGGTAAGCGTCGCTTTCATGAGCCGCGAGGGCAATCTCGTAGCTGTCGAATTCGACAAGTATCGTCCGCTGCTGTAGTCCGGCTTCGTAGGTCTGAATCTGGCTCGTGGACCTGGTCAAAAAGCGCCCGCCGAATGACTCAACCGCCGGGAGCGCCAATGCCCCATAGGCCTTTAGCGACGATTCATCCGAGATCGATCGATAAGCAACTACCCAATAACCCTTCTTCATGAGGCCTCCTTTTCACGGCAAATGCAGTGTCAGGATACTGTGAAAATTACCGTCTTGACCTGCAGAATTCCGTAAAGCGAACCGCCTTTCTGACCAGCCTACAATGACAGCCTTTCTTCAAACTGCGATTCCGCGGGCGGGGGAGAACGGAAGGAAGCCATCTTTCAAACAGCCGCGTTGATCGGGGGCGTCGTGCTGGCCCGGCCGTGCAAAACGAGCAGCTGTCCGACGAGATTCTTAATAGTGTTCGACACAAAGTTAGTTAACGATTGTCAACTGGCGATAACAGGGTAAACCGCTCATCGACACCTATTTATGCGAATCGGTGAGATTGGTCCTGAAAAACGCCGATGTCGCCGGGAATGCTGGCGGATTCATGCGAAATCGCCATCGCGCTCAGCGACCGCTCCGTGACTCTCGATAGTATGGGATTGCCCGAGATGTCACAAGGTGCCATCGGGATCTCCAACGATCTGAACACTTGCCCAGAAGTACGGTGGAAGCCCTTGATTGAGGAGGTCTAACTGGGCGATACGGAGAGCATCAACCTTGCGGTCATGTCGCGCGAGTTGTGAATAGAAAATGGTCATCAGATGTTCGGTGGCGTGATCCTCAAGCTCCCAGAGCGTGGACACAACAGAGTCAGCCCCAGCTTCGATAAAAGCGTTAACGAGATTCGTAACGCCAGCCTCGCCCAGCGCATCCCTGACTTCATACTTCCAAAAACACGGAGACGCGTCCATGCCCAGCTTCTCTCTCCACGGATTCACCTCCGCCTCGCACACCACCGACCTCGGCGCCTACATCTCCGCGCTCGAAGCCTTCGATCAGATCGAGCAGCTCAAGGAGCTCAAGCAGCTCGGCATCCAGCGCATCCGTGTCGCGCCCGGTTCGCATGTCCTCGATGCCGGATGCGGCTTCGGTCTTGAGACCCTTCGTCTCGCGCGCATCGCTCTTCCTACGGGTGAGGTCACCGGCTGCGATCTCAGCCCTGACTTTATAGCCGAGGCGCGCCGCCGGGCCCAAGCCGCACACCTCAACATCAGCTTCCAGCAGGGGCATGTCGAGTCGCTCCCCTACCCCGACCGCGCCCTTCAACGCCGTCTGGTCAGAGCGTCTCCTCATCTACGTCGCAAACCTCCAGAAAGCGGTCTTCGAGATCCACCGCGTCCTCGTTCCCGGTGGCAGCGCCGCCTTCATCGAGCCCGATCTCAGCACCACCACCATCAACCTTGCCGACCGCTCGCTCGTCCGCCGCGTCATGGGCCACGAGGCCGAGACCAGCGTCGTCCACGGCTACCTCCCCGGCCAGCTCCTCTCCACCCTCCGCACCACCGGATTTACCGGCATCGCACTCGCCACCCGCGTCCTCGTCTTCCCGCACGATCTCGCCATCAGCTACTTCACCCAATGCGGCCGCTCCGCCGCAAAGGACGGCGCCATCTCCTCCTCCGACCTCGACCAGCGGATCGCCGGAGTTCACGACCTCGGCGCCTGCGGTCAGCTCTTCGCCACTGTTGGCTACTTCCTCTTCACCGCCTCCGCAAACTCCGGCACCCTTTCTGCTAAAGAACGCGCGTAAACTTATCACCGGCCGGAGAGTAGACTGCTTCAAATAAGGCTGGGGCGGCTTTCAAGATCCGCGCAGAACTCCAGAATGGGATTTGAAAAGAGCAGGAAGCAGGAAGAAGGAGAGATCTTGGCTATTTACGACGTGTGCGTGATCGGATCGGGTCCAGCCGGCGGTACTATGGCCAAGGAATTGTGCGAGGGGGGAGCTAAGGTCATCATGCTCGAAGCTGGGAGTGAAGTTAAGCCGAGCATCTTCCTTTCTCACAACTGGCCTTACGAACTGCCTTATCGAGGATTTCGCAGGGAAAAACAGGCCCTATTCTACCCCGATGATATTGCTCCGGTCCGTTATCAGGATAGCGACCATGTTGGTGTGGACCGCATCCGGGTCTTAGGCGGACGCAGCCTGCACTGGAACGCGGTCACGCTTCGTTACGCCCCGCGGGATTTTCGGGAAAGGTCTTTGCAGGGTATCGAGGAGGACTGGCCGATCAGCTACGAAGAGCTGGCGCCTTACTATGATCGTATCGAGCAGATGATTGGCGTTTGTGGTCAAAATAACCACCTGGAGATTTTACCTGGCGGCGATCATTATCTGCCTCCAATCCCCATGCGGTGTAGCGAGCACGTTCTGGCTCGGGCGACACGTTCGATGGGCATTCCGCTCATCCCGGTGCGCAAGGCAGTGCTGACCAAGCCTTACGATAATCGGCCTCCGTGTCACTATTGTGGTCATTGCATGGATGGCTGTGACGTTGGTTCAATCTTCAGCACGCCGGCTAGCATGCTTCCAAAAGCGCGGGCGACCGGAAATTTCACGCTCCGGCAAAACGCTATCGCCCGGGAGTTGCGTGTGGATGCCGAAGGGCGTGTGACGGCCGTTTCCTTCGTGGACCGCTTAACGAAAAAGGAAGAGGAGATTCGCGCACGTGTTTTCGTGGTCTGTTGCGCGACTGTGGAAAGCGCGCGCTTGCTGCTCAATTCCAAATCACCTCGGTATCCTCAGGGGCTGGGAAACTCGAACGGAGTAGTAGGCCGCTACATGAGCGGTCACCATACCGCAGGCGTGAACATGTACCTTGCCGAGCTGGAAGGTACTCCGCCGATCAATCAAGACGGCGCAACCGACCACGTCTACATTCCACGCTATAACCAGCTCTCCGGAACACGCCATTATGCGGGTGGATGGGGAATTCAGGTGAATTTTAATTCGTATATGTTTCCTTACCAGGCTACAAGTCTGAAGGGCTATGGCGCACAGTATAAGAAACAAGTGCGAGAGATGCAGCCTGGCTTTCTGTTTCTTGGCGCTTTCGGAAAGACGGTTGCGAGCTCAGGGAACTATGTCAGCGTAGACCCCAGCCACACGGATGAGTACGGGATTCCTGCGCCGATAGTACATTACCGGTTTGCAGACAACGACTACGCAATGTGGCGGGATATGAAGCAGAGTCTGCTTGAAATCTGCTCACAGATGAAGGGCACGGCATTCCCGGGGTTCGGCGACAACCCCTCCGGCTTTGCCAGCCATGAAGTGGGTACAGTTCGCATGGGAAAAGACCCAAAGACTTCTGCTCTGAACAGTTTCTGTCAATCGCATGAAGTGAAGAATCTGTTCGTTACCGATGGAAGCTGCTTCACGACTTCGAGCGAGAAGAATCCAACTCTGACCATTATGGCGCTGTCTTCGCGGGCCGCCGGCTACATCAGACGACAAAGCAAATTGGGAGAGCTTTAATGGAACGCCGGGCGAATAGTTCGACCAGATAGGGGTGGATCATGGAAAGACGCACGGTATTGAAGATCGTGATGTTGGGCGGTCTGGTTCCTTCGGCACTTAGCTTGAGTGAAAAGGGATACCCAGCGGAGAGCAGCAGCAACCCAACGAAATATGCGCTGCAATTCTTTACCGAACAGGAAAGTGAGATGCTCGACCAATTGATGGAGATGATCATTCCCCGTGACGAGCATTCCCCCGGGGCGCACGCCGCCGAGGTGAATCTTTTCGCGGACCTGATGGTAGCGAGCAGCAGCGATGAAGTGAAGCGAAAGTGGAGACATGGTCTTCAACTCATTCGGGAAGAGGCCGCTCACGGCTCTCTCCAAGAGGCTTTGGCCAAAGCAGCCGCACACGAAGACCGTCCAACCAACGAGCTTGAGAAATTTTTTATCGAGCTCAAAGCCATGACGGCGAATGGGTATTATACGTCGTCGATCGGCATACACAGCGACCTCGAATACCAAGGCAATACTTATATGGCATCATTTCCAGGTTGCGGGCACGAAGGACAAGGGTAGGAGCAGATGAAGCAAGATATGAATCCAACACGAAGACGGTTGCTGAAGTCAATTAGCGCGGGTATTCCCGCAACGGTGCTGAGTCTCGGGTCCGCCGGAGCCTCAGGATACGAAGCTGGAGTGCCTCCCCTTGCGAAAGTTGGATCCGAAGCTCAGCGCTACATAGACCTGGGGTACACCTCGGCGGGTGACGGCACAATTCAGTTTCGCAAACACACGCTTGATTTGGGTCCGGCTGAATCCGTGACTGTTGCCGACATGAATGGTGACGGCAGGCTCGATATCATCTGCGGCGAAAGCTGGTATGAACAAGGCCCTCCCGAAGGCGGCCGGGGGCCGCGCTTCATCAAACACAAGTTTCGCGATCTGGGTTACACCAACAACTACGTGGAAGACCTAAGTGACTTGGCAATCGATGTTAATGGCGATGGATACGTGGATATCGTGAGCTGCTCGTATTGGTCGAAGCCGCTCACCTGGTGGGAGAACCCCGGTAAGCGGGGAGGGCCGTGGCGCGAGCACCTTATTGAGAATGGGTCTCCTGTGGAATTTGTTTTCCTGGTAGACATTCTCAACTCCGGAAAGCCCCTACAACTCTTACCTCAATTCGGCAATCCGAAATTTCCGCTGACCTGGTACGAGTTGGCGGGTAAGGGAGCTCAAGATCCGTGGATAAAGCACGAGATCAGTCCGAAGAGTTACGGACACGGAATCGGCGCGGGCGATGTGAACGGCGACGGGAGGACAGACATCATTACTCCCAAGGGTTGGTTCGAAGCTCCAACCGACCCACGCAACGGCAAGTGGACGTTCCATGAGGAGTTCGATCTGGGAGCAACGGGATTCATCTATGTAATGGATGTGAACAACGATGGGATCCCGGACCTGGTCACCAGTTTAGGACATGACTATGGGATTTTTTGGATGGAGCAGAAGAAGGACACAGCTGGAAACCGCACCTGGGTCAAACATCTCATTGACAATGGCTGGTCCCAGGCGCACGCCATGACCCTGGCGGATTTAAACGGCGATGGAAGGGCTGAGCTGGTTACGGGCAAGCGTTACTACGCGCACGAGCATGATCCCGGCGCTAACGAGACTTTAGGGGTCTATTGGTACGAGGCAATGAATCGGGAAGGATCAGAGTGGAGACGGCATATCCTTGATTACGGTACGCGAACCGGAGGTGGCATGCAGATTCCTGTGGTGGATATCGATGGCGACGGGCACCTGGATATCGTTGTCGCAGGTAAGTCGGGCCTGTACCTTTTCCAAAATCTGACGGGAGCGTGAGAAGGCCGGACTCAGACTCCGCGCTCTCTGGCGACTTCCGAACAGCGTGATTGGCCCCTCTGCGGTCCTCGCGACTTTCGGAAACCTACAGCATCTTAGCCAAGCCACCGCGGAGCTGGTTCACGCCCATTCAAATCCCATAGCCTCACCGCATCCGTCGCGCCAACGCCTTCCTTCAACCTTCGTTCCCGCAAGCCTCGCGGTTATAGGCGGCACTGCGGCAAATTTCACACTTTCGGTTTCCAGCGAATCAACCCAAACCGCCGCACTGCTGTGCACAGGTGGGTTAGGTGTGGCGCTCGCTGGATTTCTTTTCCTGATGCCTTTCGAACGGAATCGAAAACGTGCTGCAGCATTGATTTGCTTCGCAGCACTTCTGCTCATCACGAGTATCTCCGCGTGCGGCGGCGGTTCTTCGGCAACGGGAACAACGGGAACAACGAGTCCGCAAACGGCAAAGGTATCGCCGGGAACGTATACGGTCCAGGTGGCGGCTTCCGATGCCTCGGGAAACCAGATTACCCAATCCATAACGCTGGTCGTTCAATAGCACGATCGAGGCCCCGTAGGAACTTTTGCCGTGGATGGTTGACCGTCTAGCCGGAAGTCACTATGTCACTGACAGCTCGACGTATCCAGGCGATGGCTAGGAGGCAGGCACCGGCAAGTCGGCTAGTGTCTGCCGATCTGTTTGGGCAAGATCCCGAACTGGTCAGTTCCTGGTCTTCGATAATTCGGAGATCGGGTGGGTGACCCAGGTCTCGGACGGCATAAAGAACATGGGTGCCCCACGGCTTTGTGACAAAGGGAAACATGGGCCACCCGCCCAATCTTCCTTGTCAACTTCGCCACCAATCGAGGGTGCCCCATATCTGGCGCGTTCTTTGCGCCAGATGTGGGAAACCGCAGATCTCTCCACTGCGCTGCGCTCCGGTCGAGATGACAAAGTTGCGATGCTCCGGGCTTTTGTATTTGCACTTGGTTTTCTGGTCTGTCGTTCCCGCAGGGAATCTGCTTCTGGTCTCTGGACATACGAAAAGCAGATTCCCTTCGAGAATGACAGAAAGAAAGACAAAGACGGACAGGCTGCGGAAACAGGTCGAACAGAGTGCGAAAACAGTTCCCTCAGCGGCTAAAGCCGACCTACCTTTCAACCACTTACGTACGGCCTGAAGGCCGTACTCTTCAAAGCAGCCGGGTTTTTCCACAACCTGTGAAGCCCGTTTGATTTTGCGTCAGTTACCGTGCGACTTGACGTCGTGCTTTGATACAGAGCTTCGACCTGGAAAGAATGAAGGATACGAAAAGCAGATTCCCTTCGGAAATGAAAGAAAGACAAAGACGGACAAGATAGGGGGGTTCAAAGCCTTGGATTTACCGCGTGGGCGGGTGCCCCCCGTTCGCACCAGCGTACGTGGGTCCATAAAGGTTACGAGTACGGCGCGCCGGGACCGTTGGCCAATCAGGACCGATGTAGTCAAGCCCCGTTGCTATCGGAGGTCGAGATGTCAGAACAACAAATCGGACTCTACCGGACATTCGTTCGAGTACATGCAAAAGACCCCAGGTTAGCTCCGCGAACCTGGGGGCACCCGGCTTTGTGACAAAGGGAAACATGGGCCGCCCGCCCAATCTTCCTTGTCAACTTCACCACCAATCGAGGGTGCCCCATATCTGGCGTGTTCTTTGCGCCAGATGTGGGAAACCGCAGATCTCTTCACTGCGCTGCGCTCCGGTCGAGATGACAAAGTTGCGATGCTCCGGGCTTTTGTATTTGCACTTGGTTTTCTGGTCTGTCGTTCCCGCAGGGAATCTGCTTCTGGTCTCTGGACATAGGAAAAGCAGATTCCCTTCGGGAATGACAGAAAGAAAGACAAAGACGGACAAGAAAGGGAGGTTCAAAGCCTTGGATTTACCCATGCCAGCGCTAAAGCGCATCATGTTCAGGGTCGAACTTCCGGGAGCGCTGAAGCGCTCCTACCCCATTTGATTTTGCCGGGCGCCCCATATCTCCACGGGCTTTTTGCGGGGCGCGAACCGGGGCACCCCCATCGCGTTTAGAACTCTATGCGTGCGCTGAGTTGAGCCGACCGGCGGGTATTGGCCTGCGTGCCGGAGACTTGGCCAAAACTGGCGTTGCCGTATACCGCGCTGGCGACGGTGAACTCTGTGTGGTTGGTGACGTTGTATAGATCAGCTTGAAAGTTCAGCCTGGAGGACTCAGTGATGTGCAAGGCGAAGCTGCGCCGCAGGCTGAGGTCCAAACCATAGTCACCCGGACCATAGAGGTTATAGGGAGCCGTGCGCGACGTGTTGCCAAAGACGTAGGAAGGAGTCGTCTGAAACGCGGTGGAATTTATATATGAAATTGAGGTGTAGGAGGATGCCGCGTGCGTAACTCCGTGACCCCATTTACCATTGATGTTTGCTGAGCCTCCGAATGCGGGATTGTAGGTCGGCATACAGCTGCCCGCTGGAGAGGAGAAGGCGTTCTGCGCGGGATTGGTTCCGCAGCTTGAGGACGTGATGGCCAGAGGAGAGCCGGAAAAGGCCTGGAAGATCCCAGAGAACTGGAAGCCTCCCAGGACTGCACGCTCCCACTCGCTGCCTGCCGCAACGGTCCTGCCGAACGGCATGTTCCAGACGACGGTGACCACCGCGTGCTGCGGCTGATTGCTGGTGGATACAGACCGCTCGATGCGGTCAGCAGCCCATGCCCGGCCGGTCCCGGAGACAGCAGCCGGAATCGGATAACCGGTGCGGAAAGTACCTCCATCGTCGATCGACCGCGACCACGTGTAGGTTGCCATGAACGTCAGGCCATGCGACGGCCGCATGTTCAGCTGGGCCTGAAGAGCGTGGTAGTTGGCATTCGACACATTATCAAACTGATCGGTTACACCGGCGAACGGGAAAGGCCTCAGCTCCACATTGAGTTGTTGACTTGCGGTGAAGTTTGCCGGACAAGACAGGCCGTTGGCTGCACAGTACTTTGCCGCGTTCGCGCCGGAAAGCGCCAGATTCGAACCCAGAGCGAGATACTTGGGATCGAGCTGGTTTGCCCAGAGACCGCGAGCGTTTGTCCCGTCAGCCGGAAGGAAGTGTCCCTGCGATCCCACATAGGTGATGTTCGACGTAAGGGCGTCCGTCCACTGGTGCTGGAAGCCGAAAGTCCAGTTGATGTACTCCGGCGACCGTCCTCCCAGATAGGGGTCGTAATAACTCATGCTGGAGGGCGTGCCCGTATAACCGCTGGTCGTAGTGTAGCCAGTTCCAAAGGCTGCTCCCGAGGCGCGTCCTGAGGCGGGCGCAAAGGACGGAAACGCGTTGCTGGTCCCGGTGAGCGGGAAGGTTGTCAGCAGCTGGCCGTTGGAGGAGAAGCTTGGGCTGGCGGAAAAGCCGAGCGTGTTGCCAGACAGCCCCGCGGTGGAACCGCCGCCGCCAACCGCGTTTCCGTGCGTGAACATCACGCCATAGCTCGTACGGATCACCGTTTTTGGATCAACCTGATAGGCAAGACCGACGCGGGGCCCAATGTTCTTAAAGTAGTTGTTGACCGGAGTGGAGCAATTGCAGGTGTTGGCGCCGGTCCCGGTATACTGCAGCGCCCCGTTGAGGCCGGTAACCGGGTTTGTCAGATTGGGGTTGAAGAAGCTCATGTTGTTATGCACTTCCCGGAGGGAGGGGAAGAAGTCATAGCGAAGGCCGATGTCCAGGGTTAGCTTCGGGCTTACTTTCCAGTTGTCCTGAACATAGGGAGAGATGGCGCGGAAGCGCGAGCCATACTCCTGCACGATATTCTGAGTCAGGCTTCCTTTGTCGATCTCGCCGATCAGGAAGCTGGCGTAGGCAAGCCCCGTATTCGCGGTGGCCGCGATGCTTCCGTTGCTCGACGGATTGAATCCTGCCGTCTCGGTAACCGCATTGGCGATGGTCAGCGGACTTGAACCACCGGTGTCGGGCACCACCTGATACAGCAGCCAGGCAATCTGTCCGCCGAAGGTAAAGGAATGCTTGCCGACATTCCACTGCACGTTGTCGAGCAGCGTGTAGTTTTCGGCGATGGTAACGCTGGCGGTTTCGCCGGACCAGTTGGTCGGCGCATTGGTGCCGGCAAAGTTGACGAAGGGGAAAGCGCCTGCAGCCTGTCCGGCAGGCAGGCCCGTTATGCCTTGAGTCGATGCGGCATAAGCAGGTGTATTGTTGGGCTGGAACGTGGGCCCGTTGTAGCGGGCATATCCATACTTGAACTGATTGACGATATTCGGCGAGAAGATGTGGGTTTCCTCAATGATACCCACCGCCGTCTTCGGAGCATACGTCTGGCCGTAGTTATACGGGACAGGGCCGACATTGCGTCCCGCGGTGGTTTGCCCTACTGGGTTGGAGCTCGCCTGGCGGCCAATGGCCGCCATCACCGACAACGTGTCCTTCTCATTCATGGTGTAGTCGATGCGGTCAGTGGTGGACCAGTTTGTCAGGCCCGTCGAGTTGGGGGAAATGAAGTTGTTCTGCGCCGCCGTGCCAATGCCCGCTGGGAGATAGCTCTGGAGCTTGCAGGGCAATTTGTGAAAACTCGCTGGCGGGAATCACATCGACAGGCCCCATTGCTACCGGATTCCCTGCGGGCCCGTTGCTGCCGCCAGGTCCGTAGCCATATCTGTAGCGGCATGGCCCATTCGTACTGTGTGCTGTACATGTCGCCTGCGTGAAGGGATCGAAGATGCCGCCGCTGACCAGACCGGCAAAATTGCCTTTCTGTTGGGCCGCCGTCGGGAAGGTTATGGATGTTGGAGTTTGACTCGAATAACGGAACCCGTTGTAGTTGCCAAAGAAGAAGACTTTATCCCTCCAGGAACCGAAAGGAATTAGCGGACCGCCGAGATTGATGCCGTACTCATTGCTGTGTTCGATCGGCTTCAGCGGTTGGCCGGTTGCCGGATTGATGTTGTTCGCGCCAAAGAATCCCCATGTGTCGAGCGCGGTATTGCGGAAGAACTCGTATGCGGCGCCGTGATACTTGTTACCGCCCGACTTAACGACGTAGTTCTGCACACCCTGGCCTTCGTAGATAGCGGAGTAGCCGCTGGTCTGCACCTGGAACTGGTTGATCGCATCGACGGAAATCGCGGTCCACACGTAGCGCGGGTCGCCATTGCCGCCGGCACGCACAAACGGAATTCCGTCGATGTACACATCGGAGACCGCGCCGCGGCTGCCCGAGCCGTTGACGATACCGGTGTTGGTGGTCGGATTGCCGCTGGTGTTATTGCCCTGCACGCCAGGCATGAGGAATGCGAAATCTGTAGCGCGTCGCTGGTCGGGACTGCCGTAAGCGCCCATTTCAATGGGAAGGGCGGAGTACATCTCCTGCTCCATGGTCGCGCCGAGGGTCGCGTTGCTGGTCTCAAGCGCGGGCGGCTGGGAGTTGACGACTACAGTTTGACTTGCCGTACCTGGCTGAAGCGTAAGGTTCACCGCAACGGTCTCGAGGGCGTCGACGATGATATTTTCGTGAGTCTCGGTCTTAAACCCCGGAGCGGACACAGTGACCGTATACGAGCCTGGATCCAGGGAGACCGTATAATCCCCGGCCCCGGTCGTCTTTGTTCGTTCGCTCAGGCCGGTCGCGGTATTGGTAACCACGACGGCAGCATTGGGAATGCTGGCGCCGGTTGTGTCCACGACGGTGCCCCGGATGGAGCCCTTGCCTGCCAGTTGCGCTCTCGCCGAAGGACCGGCAAATGTAAAAAGAGAAGCAGCCAGCAGAAAGAGAAGCGGGAGCAGGCTTGACTGCATTCGCCCGCGGTCCCCTCCTTTGCGAAATTGGATACTGTCCGTCATCCTAGCCCCCGATAAAGAATTCAATTTAGCTCGTCATCTCCGCGCGGCGTTCGCTCGCCCGGCAGGGAAGCCTGCCGGGAGCAGCGTGGCGCTCATGGTCAGACCACAGCGGAAAGTCAGGCATAGTGTGTTTGCCCGCACATACAACTGTCAAGTACAAAAAGCAATGGGTATAGAGACGCCCTGGAGAGGGGACTTCCGGCTCTGACCCCGTCGGCAACGGCTGCCGCTTCAGGGGATGCCTGCGGCCCGGCGGCCATATTGCTGTGGTTCAACCTCTAAACCGTTTACATTGACCGGTGCTGCGCCTGGGTGGCGACCAGTTGCCCCATAGCAAGAGGATCACCTGTTCGGAATCACCAGATTGCGAAAGATTTTCCAGGCGCCGTCAGGCTGCTCGTGCCACGCAGTAAGATACCGGTCCACGATTTTCCTTCCATCCGGGAAGCGGGCCTCAGCCTGGCCCCATTCGTAAATAAAGCGCCCCTGCTGAACCGAACCGATACTGGTAACAAAAGCCGAATCGGCGTTGCCGAGCTTGGCCATTTGCTCTTTCATATGCTCCTCGATGGCAGAACGCCCCCGAATGCAGTTGCCCTCGGGGCTACAGTCAACCGCGTCTGACGCATACGTGGCCGCAATGAGCGCGATCCTGCCTTGCTTCATGCCATCGATCCAGGCCTGATTTCCTGCGTCGATTTGCCGGCGCGCGGCGGAGTCAATCGATTTGTCCTGGGCAAAGCATGTCGAGGAAAAGAGCAAGAAAAACATCACCATCGACCTTCCCATTCTCTTGTTTCTCATCGGACCGTCCTCCCTGTCATTCAAATGCGAACAGCAGGCTCAACTCTGGTTTCCTCCCGCCGCTCTTGATCACTCCGCATCACCGATCGGTGAGTGCATTGACGATTTGGCGTGAAGCGAGACTTCCTCTCGGCTAGATGACCGTTTATGGGGACTGATAACGCTGCTTACCTATGGTCACCTCATCTGCGTCAATCCGAACTCAATGTCCGAACGTCGCGCTAGGGGGGCAGAAGCTAATCCGGTAGCTTTTCCAGGGTCAGCACATAAGGCAAGTTGGCGAATCCGAGGCCGGGTTTTACACCTCGGGCGAGCACCCGACCTACCAGCTTTCCCTCTTGCGGAATGAGCTTGATTACCAGATTGCGAACTCCGAAGGCCACAGCGTCGTCTGATCCAATGAGCCCGGTCGACATCCCCTCGACGCCGGATCCCTGCGATTGCATCTGGAGAATCTTTGCTGCAGGCGTCTTTCCAAGCGCCAGTGTTGCTGAAGAGCTCGAGTCCACTTGCAAACGGGCCGGCTCCTCTGCACCGCCGTTTCTCAGGATTCCCGTCCACCGGCCGATGAATTCGCTTGTCGCCACAAAGGTTTCTGACGGAGGCCCGGCGTCCTCCTCCGGCGGCGTCCATTCGGGGAGGTAGCTCCTGAGAATCTGGTCACAGATGCCGTTAGCCAGCTCTGTTCCATCGGTTCGATTCGTGAGCACCAAGCAGGCGAGGTCTTCTGACGGCACCATGTAAAGTTTGGTAGCGACGCCAGGCTGTCCGCCGCCTTTGAACATGTAGCGCAAACCTGACTTCAATGTGCCGGTAAACGAGCCGAACGTGGTTGCAACGCCTGAAGGCCCAACATAGACCGGCTTATGAAGCTCGTCGATCCACCTTTGCTCCAAAATCCTCTTCTGGCCGCTGACATGGTTCTTCATATTCCACATCGCAAAGAGCGCGAGATCGTGAGCGCTGACGTAGAGTTCTCCAGAGGGGGGCGTTGACGTGGTGTAATACGGAATCGGCTTGGCCGCGGCGTCATATCCTATGGCCCTCGTTGACAGCCGTGTGATCTCGGTGCTGAAGAAACTGTCGCTTAAGCCGAGCGGTTGCAGGACCCGTTGCTTCATTAAAGTGCCGAAGTCCATGCCAGTCACGTTCGATGCGATCGCGCCCAGCGCACTAAAGCCGATGTTGCTGTACTCATAGACCAATCGTGGCGAATATGCGAGTCTGCCGTATTCTTTCAAAACGGTGTTGGCATCTGGAGCTGGCGTTGGTCCGCCTTGGAAGTACCCTGAGAACATCCCCGGCAACCCGCTTACATGCGCACCTAACAAGCGCACCGTAGCATCATGAGGGTTACCGTTCGGACCTTTGATTCCGCTTCCGGCAAGATATTCATTCCCAGGCGCGTCCAGAGCGACCTTACCCTCCGCAACGAGCGTCATCAGCATCGTGGTCGTGAAGGGTTTGGTAAGAGATGCGAGGCAGAAGGGCGTACGGGCGGTTGCCTGGATATTCTTCTCGCGATCTGAGAACCCAAAACCCTCCTCCCAAACGAGACGGCCTCTGTGAACCACAGCGACGGCGACCCCGGTGGCTTTGCCGCTTACAACCTCTTGGAGAATCCGATGTCGCACAGGAGCAAAATCGTGCTGCTCACCGCCTCCTGCGGTTAGTTCTGTACTGCGCCCATAGAGCCGCGATATCGCAAGCACGCCCCCAACGGATGTGGCGAGCAGCGCGCGGAGGACCTCTCGGCGGTTTGTGGGTGAAGTCATTCAGTTCAGTCTTCTTCAGGAAAAGCTTACGGCTCATTTTTGATACGCACAAACGTCTGTTTCCGATATGGGCATAACGGACGGTCAAGAAGCGTGCAGCGTTGCCGTTGAGCAAAGACAAGCCGGCAAGGGTTCACCGATCTGCTTGCGCATGATTCTCGATTGACGGTAACAGGGCCAACGCACTCATCCAGACGTGTTGAAGGTCAAATCGCGGGTTCAGGTCGGATTGTCGCCCAACCTTCCATAATCAGGTTAGGGAAGAGTAGTCTCCGTCGATCAATCCACATGGGTATGGAACGGGCGTCCCGGGAAGCGCCAAGTCCGAGAACTCCGCATTCATGGTTCGCTTTCTCAAATTGCACGCTAATAATGTTACGCACTGAAAGTGCCCGCGATGTCGATCAGGATCTTACCGCCGCCCTTGAGCAGCTGAGTGACGGCTTCCTTGATTTTCGACATCGGATAAACCGCGGCGACAGGGACGCGTAGCGCACCGGAGGCAACGAGAGGAGTAGCTTCGATCTGCGCTGGCAGGACCTTCGACACATGATCGAAATCGCCAAGGAAGAAGCCTTTGACTGTCAGATGTTTCCCTATGAGGAAAAGGGCGTTGACCGCCAGCGGCCGTCCACTCGCCGCTGAGTAGGCGACGAGCACGCCACGGTCCGACAGCAATTGAACGAGCGTTGCTGTCGCATCACCGCCCACTGAATCAACCGCCAACCGAACCGACCCTTTGCCAATGATGCGCACCGTCTCTTCGATTGCTGCCGGTTCGTCCATGAGCACTACGTCTGCTCCCGCAGCCGTGAGTTCGTCGATCAGTTCGGGTCGCCGCACGAGACTGATCGTTCGAATGCCACGCAGCTTCGCAATGGCGATCAAAGACCGACCGACGCCGGAATTTCCTGCATTTTGAACGACCCAATCACCGGGCTTGAGGTCCACGTATTCACTGAGGATCAGCGCCGCTGTGGGTGGGTTACTGCCGAGCTGCGCGAGTTGCAGCGGATCACTGTCGGGTAGCGGGAACAGCGCTTGCGCCGGAGCGATCAGGCGCTCCCTCCAGGTCAGGCTGAGATTGGGCGCCAGGACGTGGTCGCCGACCTTAACGTTGGTAACACCAGGACCTACCGCTGCAACCCGACCGAACCCCTCGTTTCCAACGACAGTTGGCGCCGGCGGGCCCCCGAAGTAGCCGCGCATGAAGAGCAGGTCATGCATATTTAGGGGTGCCAGTTCGACATCGATTAGGACCTCGCCCGCTCCCGGCACACCCGGCTCCGGGATATCAATGAGTTCCAAGCTTTTGAGCGGGTCATCTCCGTAGGCTGAGATTTGAAGTGCTCGCATTTAAAGCCTCCTTTGGTTTTTGACCTGCGCCGTTAGGCCCCAAGCCGGAAATTGTCAGGTCGATAGAGTACAGCAGCAGGGGGCGAATTGGTTCAGTCCCTTGCATTCGCTCACTTGGGGAATGTGTCGCCGAACATGGGAAGGCCGCTGACAGATTCGGCCTTGGTCGCCTCGTCCTGCAAAACGTCCCAATGCTCTTTAAGAAGACCGTCTTCGAACCGGACAACGTCGGCGGCGATCCAGGCGGCGGGCCTTCCCATCCCAGTGAAGCGGCCATGCGCTATGACGTAATCACCTTCTGCAACGATGAGCTGGTTCTCATAGCGCATCGTTTCCGGCACTGAGCGGACAAGATTGAACAGTCCTTCGCGGCCCGGTGCTATGTGTGCGCTGTGCTGAATGTAGTTTGGTGACCAGAAGCGTTCCGCCGCCGCGTAGTCGCGCTTGGTGAACCGTGTCTCGAATGCTTCGAGCACGATTGCCTTATTTCGTTCTGGGGACGAGTTGCTCATTGCTTCTCCTGTGCTTGTGAAAGATTGATCTGCGCTTTCACCACATGAGAGTATGACCATAATCCATAAGTTGCAAAGTATCTTGTGGAAAACCTTGTTTAGAACATTTTGTCGTGCTTTATTCGTAAACGCAACAATTTTGTTGCACCAAGGCGAAGCGGCTTGCATCCAGGTAATGTAGAGTACGCTAATACTCTAGAAGCTCCAGGTGAAAGCCCCACATAAGCCCGAGCTTTGTTGAGGGTGACGATTGGAGCGATCCCAAGCAGATTCGGGGAGAAATGGTGATGGCAGATGGGTTATTCGAAGAGTGATAAGGCAGAGACACACACTCGGATCGTTAGCGTTGCGGCCAAGAGGTTTCGCGAACTCGGCCTCGAAGGCATCGGCGTTGCCGATGTGATGAAGGAGGCCGGTGTTACTGTCGGTGGTTTCTACAAACATTTCGATTCGCGCGATGAACTGGTGGTTGAGGCGCTGGCCACCGCATTCCAAGACCTCGACCGCTGGGAGGAACACACTGACACGTTAACGAAACTTCTAGAGAACTATTTGTCCGAAGGACACCGGGATGCTCCGGGAACAGGCTGCGCGTTGGGCGCTTTGCTCGGTGACATGTCTCGGGCGAGTCGATCGGCGAAAGCCGTGTATACCGCACGACTCAAGCGCAGCTTGGCATACTCGACGAGCCTTGTTCCGCCAAATGGTACCTCTGATCGGCGCGCCCGTGCGATTCTCACGATTAGCGCAATGTTAGGAGCGATTAACCTTTCTCGTGCCGTGTCAGACCCAAACCTTTCACGAGAGATTCTCGAACGGACTCGTGATCAGTTAATCAGTTTGAACAAGCCCGCGAAAGCGCATTAGACGGCTGATGCATCTCGGCTAAGTGGTTAGCGGGTATAACCCTGGAGTGCGCTTGACCCCACACTTGTTGCAAAATCGCCAAGTCACCAGGGCCAATGCGCTCATCCAGCCGAGATTGAGTTCAAATTGCGAGTTCCGGGCGGTTGGTCGCCTAACCGGACAGAACCGCATTTTTTGGGGATTACTTCCGGATAGGCGGTGACTCTCCCGGAATATCGGCTCGCTGACTCCGGATTTATCAAAACAATGCTACTGGCTGGACGGTTTCTGCGAAGGGCTCAGTCTTCGCCAATTTCAATTCTGTCTTCTGAATCATCTGCAACCACAAGGAATCCGGATCGGAATTGAATACTGTGGCGGCGTCTGCCGGAAAGACGAACCACCCGCCCAATTGCACTTCGGTCCGCAATTGATCTTGGGTCCATCCGGCATATCCCAAGTAAACGTGAAAAACGCTAGGGTCAGGCCGGGACGAAAGTCTTTGTTCGAAGAGCGCTTTGTCGGAAATCAAATAAACCCCACCGAAGATGTTCTCAGCCTTTTCAATCTTGGCCGAGGACTCAAACAATGCAAACACGACCGAAGGTCCCACAGGGCCCCCGAGGTAGACTGGGTCGGAGCGGTCTTTCGCGGCCTTGAGATCAAGAACTCGAGAAAGCGGTACATCGGTGCGCCGGTTGAGAATCAGTCCGAGTGCGCCTTTTTCATCGTAGCGAACCAGCAGGACCACTGTTCCCGCGAAATCCGGGTCGCCGAGGCTGCGGCTCGCCACCAGCAACTTTCCAACACCCAAATCCTGGGGGTTCTTGAATTGAATCGGAAGAAATAACGCCGGCAGCAATTCGCCTTTCGTGCGGAATGCCTTGAGCCATCGACTTGGCTTGTTTGCCAGCTGGCTGTCGTACCAAGGCAATGCAGCAGCGACAGGTACCGGAGCGCGCGACCACGTATTCGGCTTCGGCACATCAAATTCCGCTTTGTAAACGCTGACCCTTCCGGCCGCCGACAAGGCCACGATCGTGAACAACATTGCGAATAGGAACCGTTTGCGCAGCAACATGATCGGTATCGTTCCCACAGAAACGAACTGTGCCTAATACAGGCTACAACTTAGCGGCATTTATAGTGGCGGCAGTCATCGTTCCTGGAATGAACAGGATTGTCGCCTATCCGGACAGAACTCCATTTTCGGGGTAATTTCCGGATAGGCGGTGACACACTCAGAACTCGTGAATTCTCACAACCAAGGATGCGTAGGGTGCCCCTAAAGCTGAGTTCACCAGCGACGTGAGGTTGCCACCACGTCGGCTTTTTGACGAAGATCACAACAAGTCCTGGCGCAGTTTGAGAGTCTTGCTGACCTTGTTGGGACACCAGATGTCCCAGCGGCCCCATGGGAGCGGGACTCGATACTCTTCATCGGCGCTGTTGAAGAAAGCGGAGACATGAGGGGTCTGGTCGAGTTGAGAGCCAGCAAAAGGAAATCGGAGCCGTCATCTTCTTCATAGCGTTTCCCCCACAGCAGATCGAGCGGCGCCCGTTGGGATATAATGATGCCCGTTCCTGACCGCAACGTCCAACCAATACTTTGGTATGGATCGATACGTTCGTCCAATGGATTCGTCGTCGCGCTTCTGCCAATCTTGCCTTGAACAGTCACTCGCTCTGACATCGAAAGGAGTACCAAATGGACGGCACAAATGGACTGAAAGAGACCACGCGCGTGACCGCGCCTGTCGCGTCGAACACGCTTAGTGTGAACGTTTTTACCGCCCCGGGAAAGGCTATGGTCGGCGAGCGGCCAAAGCCCTTCGGCGAAGCGCTCGGCTTTGACCCGATCACGTCGACTTTAATCTTCGGCGAGCACGACGCGGTGCTGGTAGACGCAATGACGACGGTGGCTGAGGCCGAGGCTCTCGCGGATTGGGTTGCTCTGCACAACCGCAACCTGGAGACCATCTATATAACGCACGCGCATTTCGACCACTTCTACGGTCTGAGCATTCTGCTCGACCGTTTCCCGGGCGCTCGGGCGATAGCAACGCCCAAGACGGTGAACGCCATGCAGATGTCTTTCACTCCCCCAGTGGAGCGGTTAGCCCGCCGGTTGTTTCCTGGGCAAGTGGCCACTAAGTTGGTTGCACCTGAGCCCTATGAGCACGACACGTTCACTCTCGAGGGCCACGAATTGCGCATCATCGAGCAGGGCCACACCGATAGTCGCCGATACGACGTCTCTACTACGTTCCATCGATCGGCCTGATCGTCGCTGGCGACGTTGTGTACAACCAATGCCGCATGTACGTCGGCGACACCACCCCCGAGAGCCGAAAGAATTGGATCGCGGCGCTAGACCGGTTAGCGGCGCTGAACCCGGCGATTGTTGTCGCCGGTCACAAGAAGCCTGGCGCGCCCGACTCTCCCTCGACGATCCAGGACACCAAGCGTTACCTGCAGGACTTCGATCGGGTGCAGAAAACCGCGACGTCCGACCAGGAGCTGTTCGATCAGATGACGGAGCTATACCCGCATTGGGTAGCCAATCAGTCGTGGTTGATGTTCGGATTCCCGCAGCCATAACCCACATCAACCGCTGATGCGAATGTTTCCTCGCGCATGATGGAGGGTTGTCCCTAGTTGAAAAGGCGCCGGAAATCGCATGAACTTAAAGTCTATACGATAGTCGGCCAGGGTCGATGGTTCCTCCTGCCGGCAAGTTGACGGATAACGGCCATATCGGACAACTGGTTGCACACGATACCAAAATATCGCGCGATACCTTGGTCCAATTGTTTTGCCTTTCCTCGTCAGGCTTAATCGGCAGCAGGTATGAATACGAAAGAACCAGAATCAGCGGATGAGCACTGTTTATCGGAATTGGAGTCGTCAATGAGCAGCGTACAAATCGAGCAGAAGAGCTATGAGATGCCCCCGCGAGAGGGGATCAGCATCGCGCATTTTCTCACCGTCGCCGACATCGAGCGATCGGCTCGCTACTACGAAAAGGTCTTCGGCGCTCGCATTCTGAGCCTGGGTGACGGCAACGCGCCTGGGTACCTTCAGCTTGCGAATATCTGGATGATTCTGAACGTTGGGGGCGGGCCGACCCCGGATAAGCCGACGGTAACGCTCAGCGTCCCCGACCCGAATCACATCAACAGCTTTATGAATTTCCGCGTTGCGGATATTCAAGCGTGCTATGAATTATGGAAAAGTCGAGGAGCGGAGTTCATCACGGAGCCGATCCCCAAGTACGGCGAGACGCGCTGCTACATCCGCGATCCTGACGGATATATTATCGAGGTCGGACAGAGCACCGACCTCACGTACGGTTGACGCTCGGCCCGGGAAAAGCATTCTCAGAGTCCCGGACGAGTTGTGGCCTACTCGGCAGTTACTCTGTGGGAAGATTATCCTGTGAACCGGGAAAGAGAAGTGCGTCTCGCTTCATGACAAATCGCCGAGTAACTCGTTGAGGCGCGACATCATCCTCATCCTTCGAGTTCTTGCCGGATGGTCGCTAATAGGAAGTAATGCGGTTCACTTCCGGGTAGCCCGTTACTCGGCGTAAATCGTTCAAGCGGGGCGAAGAGCGGCTCTCTGAGTTAGCGTATTCGTATGAGACGCTCTCCTCTTTCCCGGTGTCTTGCGCTTTCGGCCGCAGTGTTCCTCGCGATGGTTGAATTTGGCGCCTTCCATCCGCCAGTCCTCGCTGCGTCCGCACCTACGATGGAGCAGTTGCTCGGCTACTCCTATGTCAGCGGACTTGTCGCGTCTGAAAAGGGCGACCGATTCGCCTGGGTGGAGAACGTGGGCGGTGTCCGCAATATCTGGTCTGCGCTTGCGACCGACAGCGCGCCACGCCAGCTCACGCACTACACCACGGATGATGGGCAGGAGCTGACGCAGCTCATCTTTTCCGCCGATGGGTCGCAGCTGGTATATGTCCGTGGCGGCGATCATGACGCCAACTGGCCGGCCAAAGGCAATCTAGCTCCGAATCCGGACAATAATCCGTTGGAGCCCAAAATCACGATCTGGTCGATTGCAACCGGCGGCTTTACAAGTGCACCGGTGCAGGTAGCCGAGGGCGATAGTCCCGCCCTATCCTCAAAGGGACAACTGGCCTATGTGAAGGACGGGCAGATCTGGACTGAGCTGCTTCCGCAGGGAACCAGCAATGCAGGCCAGGCAAAACGGCTCTTCTTCGATCGCGGAAAGGATGAGATGCCGGTCTGGTCGCCCGACGGCACACAACTTGCCTTTGTGTCCGGCAGGGATGATCACGGCTTTATCGGTGTATATAGGTCACCAGCACAGCCTCTGCTCTACCTTGCTCCATCAACCAGCTCCGATGAAGAGCCGGTCTGGTCGCCCGACGGCCGTTCGATCGCGTTCATGCGGCAGCCCAGTCACGGAGACCCACCCGAGAACTTCCTGGTACAGCAGCCGCACCCGTTTGCTTTCTGGACGGCCGACGCCACTACGGGCAAAGGCCGCCAGATTTGGCGCTCGCCGGACACCCTCGCCGGCTCACTGCCGGACGTTGCCGGGAATGAACCGCTGTTCTGGATGGCAGACCACAAGCTCGTTTTCATGGCTGAAACTGACAACTGGCCGCACCTTTATGCAGTCGACGTAGCGGGCGGGGACGCGCGGCTCCTGACGCCTGGTCACTTCATGGTCGAGAACGTGGCGATGAGCCCCGACCGTAGCGCCTTGGTGTACAGCGCGAACATCGGAGAAACCGCTGACGATGAGGATCGCCGTCACCTCTTTCGTCTCCGAATGGATGGACCTGCTCCGGAAACGCTGACCAGCGGAGACGGCCTCGAGTGGTCGCCGGTAGCGCTCGCCGGCGGCAAAGTCGCTTATATCGCGGCTGGCGCACAGCGCCCGGCAGCTGTAGCTGTACTGGCGCGAGCGGGAGAGGGTCGTGTGCTCGACACAGGGAGCACAAAGGACTACCCGTCCAGTGCGCTCGTCATTCCAAAGTTAGTCAGTTTCAAATCCCCTGACGGTTTCACAATCCAGGGCCAGCTGTTTCGCAAACCCGGCACGAGTGCGCGCCAGCCTGGTGTGATCTTTGTGCATGGCGGACCACCGCGCCAAATGCTGCTGGGTTGGCACTACATGGACTATTACAGCAATGCATATGCGGTGAACCAGTACCTGGCGGCGCATGGCTTCACTGTGCTTTCGGTGAACTATCGTCTAGGTATCGGATACGGCCGAGCGTTCCAGCATCCTGCGCACGCCGGGCCTGCCGGCGCCTCAGAGTACCAGGACGTGCTCGCAGGGGCGCGCTATCTCCAACACGTTGAGGGCGTCGAGGCGAACCACATAGGCATTTGGGGCGGCTCTTACGGTGGTTATCTTACCGGACTCGCACTCGCCCGAAACTCCGATGTATTCAAGGCGGGCGTTGATTTTCACGGCATCTCCAACTGGGTTCCATTTCTTGGCAAGGCTGGATCTCTCCCTGAACATTGGTACGAAGCAGATGCTACGTGGAAACAAGCGATCGCAACAGCCTTTGCCGCTTCGCCGGATGCGGATATCGCGACGTGGAAATCACCGGTACTGCTGATTCAGGGAGACGACGATCGCAATGTGCCCTTTGACCAAACCGTAGAGTTGGCGCACCGTCTCGCGCAGCAGCAAACCCCGTTCGAGGAACTGGTGATTCCGAATGAAATCCACGGATTTCTTCGCCGGATGGACTGGTTGCGCGCCGACGAGGCTACTGCCCGCTTTCTTTCCAAGCAGTTGCTGGACCGACAGCTCCCGTAGAGTTTTACCCGCCAAATTTTTGCCGGCGCCACTGGATAGTGGCTCACGCGATCTTCTCTTCATTCGCGGCACCGTTGAGTCCCAGGTCCCAAAATCGGGACCTGGGGCACCCAGGGTTTGTTAAAGGGACTAGCTTAAAAACTCAGCCGCTTAGACTGTCTTCTTTAGCTCGCTTTCGCCTCTGCGTCGCGCTTTCGGAAGGCGGCTTCTTCAGCGTCGGACACCTCGACCCACTTCGGGTCAGGCGAGGCCTCGGCGTCGTAGTTGTCGTGCCAGTTCCACCACTTGTACGGCGGGGTCTGGGGGTAACCCTCTGGCGAGTCCTCCCAAGTCTCCTGACGGCCGAGCGCCGTGATGTCGAGGTAGCTCCAGGTGGTCCCCATCGCCTCGTCGCCGCGGTTGTTGATGAAGTATGTGCGGAACACCTTGTCGCCGTCGCGGATGAATGCATTGTGGCCGTGCCACTCGTTCACGCCGAAGTCGGTGTCGAAGCTGTCTGTGATGGTGTACCACGGCATCTTCCAACCCATTCGTGCCTTCAGGCGCTCGATGTCCTTCTGCGGCGCGCGCGAGGCGTACGCGAGCGTGGTGTCGCGGGCGTTCAGATGGGCCAGGTGGGCGACCTGATCGGCGCCCAGGGAGCAGCCGCGGCAGGCGTGCTCGGGCCAGCCGAACACCCCGGGCTCGAAGAAGGCGCGATAGACGATCAACTGACGGCGGCCCTCGAACAAATCGAGCAGGCTAACCTTGCCCTGGGGCCCGTCGAACTCGTACGTCTTCTCGACGGCCATCCACGGCATCCGCCGGCGTTCGGCGGCCAGCGCGTCACGGGAGCGGGTCAAGGCCTTCTCCTTCACGAGGAGCTGCTGGCGCGCAGCCTCCCACTCCTGCTGCGACACGATCGGGGGTGTGTTCATCGGGAGATGCCCTTTCCCGTGTTCCTTGTCTCTCTCTTTGCTTGTTGCCATCTTATTTCTCCTTTGTTTTCTGAAACAGACCGAGACGATTCGCTGCTGAAAAGTTTTCTGAACTTGCCGATGCACACCGCCAGAATTCCTCCCGTGGATCCGGCTCCGGCGACCATTACTGCTGTGCTTGCGATGCATACTGGGCACATATGTCCCTCCTCTGAACTTCTAATTCGTCCGCGCCTGAGTGCATTCCCTGCGTCGTCATTTGTTGCGTTCCCGATATGACCGAGTGCATGGTGGTCATGTACAAATACTGATGCAGGTATCGAAGGGCCAGGGAGTGACAAGTGTGGCGGGATTCCGATGGATTCGCTGATCACAGCCGCGGCACGCGCCCTCGTCCAAGGTGATCCCCTCGGCGCGTTGAAGCGGGTCGCGCTGCGCGACGATGCGCCTGCGCTCGCGCTTCGCGGTATCGCAATTGCGCAGCTCGGCGATTTCGAGCGCGCGCGGGCGCTGCTGCGATCCGCTCAGCGCGCCTTCAGTCCAAAAGAATCCGTGGCACGCGCGAGGTGCGTCGTTGCCGAAGCCGAGATCGCGCTTGCCTCGCGCGACCTGGGCTGGCCTGCGAAGGCGCTCGATGCAGCGCGGGCGACGCTCGAAGAACACGGAGACCGGTTGAACGCCGCGCATGCGCGGTACCTGGAGATTCGACGCCTCCTCCTGATTGGACGCCTGGACGAGGCGGAGCGAATGCTTGCCGAGCTCGACCCGACTCCGTTTCCGCCCGCATCGAGAACCGCCCACGAACTCGTAGTTGCAGGGATTGCGATACGCCGCTTACGGACGAAAGCGGCGCGCGCTGCGCTCGCTCGGGCCGAACGCGCCGCGCGGCAAGCAGGTATCCCTGCTTTAATGGCGGAGGTAGAAAGCGCATCCAACATTCTGAAAACGCCGGCGGCACGCCTGATTGCACGTGGCGAGGAGCGACCGCTGCTGCTCAAAGAGGTCGAGGTGCTGTTGGCGTCAAAAGCGCTGGTCGTGGACGCGTGCCGGAACGTCGTACGTGATACACGCACGGTGGTTTCGCTGGTAACACGTCCGGTGTTGTTCGCGCTCGCACGCGCGCTGGGCGAAGGCGTGGCCCGGCGACGTTCCGAGGGACCTGCTTCTTGCCCGCGGCATTCGGAGCGAGATTCGTCGATGAATCGCATCGCATGCGGCTGCGAGTCGAAATCGGACGACTCCGTAAGATGCTTCGGCCGCTGGCCGATGTCCGTGCGACGAAGCGAGGATTTACGCTCATGCCGCGCCACGCACGCGAAGTGGTTGTGCTGGCACAGCCGGTCGAAGATGAGAACGGTGCCGTGCTCGCCTTCCTCGCCGACGGTGAATCGTGGTCGAGTTCGGCCTTGGCGATTGCCCTTGGAACAAGCCAGCGTACCGTGCAGCGAGCCCTTGACTCACTCGCGGCAGCAGGAAAGGTGCAGTCCTTCGGCCGCGCCCGAGCTCGTCGTTGGATAACGCCACCGGTGCCGGGATTCACGACGACTTTGTTACTCCCCGCTCCGCTGCTCAATGATTAAGGTGGACGTATGAAACCATCAACCGCTGAAATCGTCCGTGAGTACGGTCCCTTTCCGGGCGCCGACCGCGTGCATGGAGTCACCTATGACGGTGAGCACGTCTGGTTTGCATCCGGAGATAGGCTGAATGCTTTCGATCCTGCAAGCGGGAACGCAGTGCGCACGATCGATGTTGCCGCCCACGCAGGAACCGCTTTTGACGGCAAGCACCTCTTTCAGATCGCAGAGGATCGCATCCAGAAAATCGATCCGAAGAGTGGCCGTGTGCTCACCACAATTCCGGCGCCTGGTGGCGGCGGTGACTCTGGGCTCGCCTGGGCCGAAGGATCACTCTGGGTGGGGCATTACCAGGGCCGGAAGATCCATCAAATCGATCCCGACACGGGGGCGATTCTTCGCACCATCGAGTCCAATCGCTTCGTCACCGGGGTCACCTGGGTCGAAGGAGACCTTTGGCACGCCACTTCTGAAGGCGATGAGAGCGATTTGAGGCATATCGATCCTCGGACTGGTGAGGTTCTTGAAAAGCTGGAAATGCCTCACGGAGTCTACGTTTCAGGGCTCGAGTCCGACGGCGGCGATCAGTTTTTCTGCGGAGGAGGAAAGAGCGGAAAGGTGAGAGTAGTCCGGCGGCCTCGGCGAGGAGCTCCGGCAGATAGATCATAATGGAGGCATGCGTACTGTCTTCGAGGCAGTGGGCGGCAACGACGGCCTGCACCGTCTTGCCGCTGCGTGGCACCGTCGAGTAATGGCCGACGAGGTGGTCAGCCACGCGTTCAGCCACGGTTTCCATCCCCAGCATGTCGAGCGACTCGCCGCTTATTGGGTCGAGGCACTCGGTGGACCCAACACGTATTCCGACTCCTATGGTGACGAGACCACCGTCGTCAGGATGCACAGCGGCAACGGGGAGCACGACGAAATGAATCGTCGCGCGATCGCCTGCTTCGATCAGGCTCTGGTTGATGTCGGACTAGCCGACGAATGTGCACAAGTGCTGCACGACTACTTCGCTTGGGCGACCACGACAACGATGTCCCGCTACCACCTGTCCGCTGACGATGTGCCTGGCGGTCTCACCATCCCACGCTGGTCATGGGACGGACTCCAGCGATAGGACTCCACGGCTGATCCGCATCGACGGATGCGGGGGAGTGCCGACCGCGTCTAGACCATTTCGAGCACCAGCAGGTTCCAATCGACGAAGCCTTGATGACTGAGAGGGGCTCCGGTATCGGGATGGTAGTACTCGGCTTAGAAGTAACGCATTTGTTCGAGATCGGCAATCAGCCCAGGGCCGGTCGGATGCCATCCCAGCCGTTTCTGCGTTTGCGCGCTTGAAGCTGGCATATCGAAGCCCGCGAACATCGCGAGCCAGCCAAAATGGGCTGGCGCTTCCTCCGGAGAGAGGCTGACCACGGGCAACTTCAAGCCTCGGCCAATGACTTCAGCGATCTCCCGCATCGATACTCCCTCTTCAGCGACCGCGTTGTACCTGCTGCCTGCTTCGTGCTTCTCCAACGCAAGCCTGTAGAGATGGGCAACATCGAGAACATGCGCCGCCGGCCAGCGATTGAGTCCGTCACCTATGTACGCCGAGACTCCCTTCTCACGAGCCCGCTGCACCGCGTAGGTGATGAGGCCCTGCTTGACCGTGTCGTGAACCTGAGGAAGACGCACCACCGACACGTTCACGCCACGCTCCGCCACGGAAGCCCCTGCTACTTCCGAAGCTTTACGAGGATTCGGGTGGTTGAGATCGAAATGGTCTTCGGTTGCGGGTTGACCTGGAACAGCGTTCCCCATTCCAGTCCCGGAGGTGATGAGCAGGGGGCGGTCCGAGCCGGCAAGCACGTCGCCCATCGCCTCGATGACCTTTCGGTCTTGCTCACAATTCGCTACGAAGTTCGAGAAGTCGTGATTGAAGGCAGTGTGGATGACGCCGTCCGATATCGCTGCTCCGCTGCGCAGGCTTTCGAAGTCCTCCAGATCACCTCGATGCACTTGCGGCGCCCGCGGCGATGAGCGACTTGGCGCCCGCATCCGACCGCGTCATCCGAGCACCTGATGGCCCGCGTTGATGAGTTCCGGAACAATGGCTGAACCGATAAAGCCTGTAGCACCGGTGACAAAAACACGCATGATGAATTCTCCTTTGCTTCAGTTGAGGACTGTATTCGCAGCCCGTTAATAGCTGGATAGGCTCGCAATCTGCTCAGGCTTTGAAGTAGCCTGCCTGATCGAGATCGGAGAGTAAGCCGGGCTGTGTCGGGCGCCAGCCCAGCCGTTCCCGGGTCAACTTGCTGGATACAGGGTTGTCGACAGGAATGAAGGGGCTCATGAAACTAAACTGCTTGGCTGCCTCCACAAGTGACTTGCTGACAACCGGAACATTCAGACGCCGCCCGATTAGACCGGCAATCTCCCGGAATGGCACGCCCTCTTCGGCAACCCCGTGATAGACGGCTCCCGCAGATCCCTTCTCCAGTGCAAGCCGGAAGAGACGCGCAGCATCGAGCCGATGCACCGAGGGCCATCGATTTTGGCCGTCGCTCACATAAGCCGACTCGCTCTTTTTCCGGGCAATCCGGATGAGCCGCGGAGCGAAGGCGTGGTCGCCGGCGCCGTGAACCACCGGCGGAAGCCGGATGATGGAGGTGCGAATGCCGAGCGAAGCCAGCGCCCGCATAGTGTCTTCTGACGCCCCGCGGGGCGCTCCGACGGCCTTGGGGTCGTACGCATCCTCCTCCGTGGCAAGTCGCGCCTGGCTTCATCGCCATGGTTGCAAAAGCAGCCACCAAAGCGCGGTCTGGGCCTGCCAGCGCGCGGCCCAGCGTCTCCAGCGCGCGCCTGTCCATTCCGATGGCGGCCGCGATGAATCTTGAGACGATGCCGCTCGGAGTTCCACCCAACATCACGCGAAGGCGTGTTCCCAGATTCATGTGTCCGATCTGGTGATAGAAGGCGGTGTGAATGGCGCCGTCCGCGGCGGCCGCTCCACTGCGCAGACATTCGAGATCTTCGATATCGCCACGAAGCACCTGCGCGCCGGCAGCCGTCAACTTCTTTGCGGAAGCATCCGAGCGTGCAAGTCCCGTCACTTGATGGCCTGCGCTGATGAGTTCCTTGACGATGGCAGACCCGATAAACCCTGTAGCCCCGGTGACAAAAACACGCATCGTGGTCTCCTTGCTTGATTGAAAGGCCGCATTCGCGTCCTGTTACAAGCTAGATGGGGCATGAGGTTGATACGATCTATACTGAGAGTCCGTATTATTGGTTCGATCGTCCGGAGGCTGTATGGACCCACTCTCAGATGTGTTGTCGTTGCTGAAACCACGAAGTTATATATCGGGCGGTTTCGACGTGAGTGGCGAGATGGCCATCCAATTTCCAAAACACCAAGGCATCAAGTGCTATGCCGTATTCTCAGGCCAGTGCTGGCTGTCAGTGGAAGGCGTTCCCGATGCGGTGCTCCTCACGGCGGGGGACTGTTTCCTTTTGCCGCGTGGGCTGCCCTTTTGCCTCACAACCGATCTATCACTCACGCCTGTCGACTTCAACACGCTTCGCACAGCGCGGAGGTTGGGTGGCGCGGTCTCCAACCATGAAGGTGGGGGGCGCTATATTGCCGGCGGGCACTTCCTTCTTACCGGCAGTCATGCCGACATGCTGCTGGGGTCTTTGCCGCCCATCGTACATATCCGGAAAGAGTCGGATAAGGCGGCGATACGCTGGTCACTGGAACGCATGAGGGAGGAGCTGCGCGATCCGCAGCCGGGCGGCTCTCTGATCGCACAGCAACTCGCCTACATGATGCTCATTCAGGCTCTTCGGCTGCATTTGGCAGATGGGGCGAGAAGTGGCGTCGGTTGGCTCTTCGCCTTGGCCGATAAACAGATGCGCGCGGCGATCACCTGTATGCACGACGATCCAGGGCATCGCTGGACATTGCAGGAACTGGCGGAGCGCGTCGGGATGTCGCGATCGATCTTCGCTCTGAAGTTCAAAGAGACGGTTGGGGAGACACCCATGGAATACCTGACACGTTGGCGGATGCTGCTGGCAGGCGACAGATTGAAGGCTCCCGACGACTCTATTTCCGATATCGCCTTATCGCTCGGCTATGAATCCGAAAGCGCCTTCGGTAAAGCCTTCAAAAGGGTCATGGGCTGTTCGCCCCGGCAATACAGCCGGAGGAGAGATCCCGCGTCACCTTCTCCATCCGCCGCTGAAGTCAGCTACGACGATCGGATGGAAGTGGCCGCGGTTGGTTAGGCGGCTTTTCTGTCCCAAGGCCTACGACAGATACCTACAAACACGACTCTCGAAAGAAGTGTGTCACCCATCAACGGTACAGCTGACGCGCTTAGAGAGACTCGCGAGCTGCACGCTGAAAGGTTGCAACGTTTCGCATCATGATCGCAAAGTAGAGCGCGACTGCGATTAGGGCGAGCCCTGAGCCTGCGAGCGCCGAAGAAACGCCAACGATCGGGATGACCTTGCCAAGCACCAGACTTCCCAGCGGAATGCCGGCGCGAAAGGCCAGACTGTAGACGCTCATGACCCTACCGCGCATTTGGTCGGAGACGATGAGCTGCACCAGTGACAGCATTAGGGATGCCGACGCCATGATGAATGCACCACTGATGAAGATAAGGACGCACGAGAACGGTAGCCATCTGCTGAGTGCAAAGCTGGATATTGCAACTCCGAGTCCCATCAACGTCAATAGCGCCACATATCCCTGTCCCTTCAGCCTCTCCGAAGCCGCAACGACGAGTGCGCCGACGATCGATCCTGCGCCGGAACAGATAAGGAGCAGCTCATAGGTCTGTGGCCCCTGATGGAAGACGGTTCGAACGATGACCGGCAGGAACCCAGTAAGCGAGAAGCCGAGCAAGGTCGTGATGAATGCCAGAAAGACGAGCGAAGAAAGGCCTTCGCGTTGTCGTATGAAGTGAATTCCTTCGTTCATGCTCTTCAAGATGGGTTCCTGTGATTTTGGAGGAACAAAGTTCACCTGAATCATCCTGAGCGAAGCAATAACCGCAAGATACGACACTCCATTCAGCGCGAAGCACCAAGTCGCCCCGAAGGTGGCATAGGCGATCCCTCCGAGCGCCGGTCCAAGCACTCGCGCAAGGTTGAACTGGATCGAGTTCATGGCAATGGCGTTGGCGAGGTCTTCGGCTGGGACAAGCGTTGGTAGAAGGGCCGAGTATGCCGGTCCGCCAAACGATTGCCCCAGGCCGACGATGAAAGACAGGGAGAGAATCTCCCAGATTCTCACCGTATGTCTAAAACACAAGGCGGCGAGGACGAAGGCGCAGATCATCTGGATGTATTGCGAACTGAGCAGCATTTTTCTGCGGTCCAGGCGGTCCGCGAAAACGCCTCCTACCAGCGAAAAAAGAATGATCGGAAGCTGCCCAAGAAAGAGATCCAGGCCAAGATAAAAGGGATCCTTCGTCAGGTCATAGACAAGCCAGCTCTGTGCGAACTGCTGAACAAAGGTCCCGATGGTGGAGGCACATGCTCCCAACCACATGAGCCGGAAGTCGCGGTGCAAGAACGCCCGAAAGGTACGGCGAAGGAAGAGCGTTTCTGACACTAGGAAACACATCCCTTTCGGCAATAAGCCCATCTCCCGTACCTGCATCGGGTATATGGGCCACATCGTATTGCGCGAGAGGCGGTCTTCACTTGCGTGGACATAAAGTACGTAAGCATTCAGATGAAACGGGGAGGCATCGGTCGCAATTTCGAGCCAACTCAACTTCCGGTTTGCTCGTCATCCGGCAGCGGCCCGGATCACTTCCCACAAGCCGACTCCGATACTGGTCGTCAAAAATAGTCGAGCAACGCAGAGCTACTTGCTGTAAGATTCGCCTCACTCGTGCGTCGTGTGACCGAGATATATCCCACATGGGAAAAGGCCCTGATCCGGCCTCTGTTTAGTCCTCGACCACAAGGAAACATCTATGTCTCTAGTGGCCTGGGGGATGGTTGGAGCGGGAATCGCCGCGCTGGTAGCTGGACTCTTTCTTGTCCGGGTGCGGTTCGCGGCGGCTTCAGGCGCAGGCAGGGTTCTGGTGCTCGGGCCCGTCTTTGAAGCCGTCGCGCTGGCGATCTTTGCCGCAGAACATTTTCTGGCTGCACGCGATCTCTCAGGCATCGTGCCGCGCTGGCTGCCGGGAGCTCTATTCTGGACCTATTTCGTGGGCGCGGCTCTGCTGGCTGCGGCCATCAGCTTCATCGCGTGGCGGTACGTGCGCTGGTCGGCGTCCCTGCTCGCACTGCTGTTCCTGATCATCGTCGCCACCATCGACCTGCCCAACCTGTCGAAGCACGCACATGAGCGGCTGTTCTGGACGCTCACGGTACGCGAAACGGCCTTCGCCAGCGGAGCGATGGTGCTGGCGGGCAGCCTATGGTCACGCGGAAGATCGACAGGCGCCAGACCCATCATCCTGGGCCGGTTGGTTGTCGCCTGTACATTCGTCTTCTATGCGATCGAACACTTTCTCTTCCCCCGGTTCGTGCCCGGTGTTCCGTTGGAAAAGATGACGCCGACTTGGGTGCCAGCGCCTACGTTGCTTGCCTATATCGTCGGCACGACATTGCTCGCGGCAGGGGTCGGGCTGATGATTCGCCGGACTCGCCGCACCGCCGCCGTCAGTGCAGGCACAATGCTTCTGATACTCACGATTTTCTTCTACGTTCCAATCCTCATCACGGAGATCCGCTCTCCACTCGCGGTGGAAGGGGTCAACTATGTGGGCGATACCTTACTGTTCGCAGCGACGGCTTTGTTGGCGGGCTTCGGCGCGGAGTGATCGAAAATCTCAGAGTTAGCAATTATCCGAGCCATTGACACGGAGATCGATCGCCTTGCGAAGGCACGAGCGTTGCTGAATGATTGCCCTCAATGGCTAAGGTTGTTTCAAGACTGCTGCGGCACCCCAGCTCTGCGCCAGGCACAGAGCACTTCAACAACACTTGCAGAAACAATCACAGGCTCGTGCAGCGACCCGATTGCAACGCCGGCGTGCTGCAACGCGACGGGCACGAAGAATGACCCTAACTGATACGCCTGCATCAGGGTGTCTGTTCCGGCATGTTACCGATATCGATCACCACTACAGTAATGTCGTCGGCCTGCGCGCGGGCGCTCCCGTTCTCGGGCCACCCAAGCACCTTATCAAGCAAACGCTCAGCAAACTGCTCAGCCGGAAGATCTTGGTGGGTCGCAATGAACTCGCCCAACTGGGCCTCTCCGAACGCCTCGTCCCGAGCGTTCACTGCCTCCACCAGCCCGTCTGTGTAGACCAGCAGGCGGTCACCCGCTTCTAACGTGAATTCTGTTTGCTCGTATTCCTCACTTGACCGCACGCCAAGCAACAATCCACTCTCATTCAACGCGAGCAAGGTTCGCGTAGCGCGGTGCCAGAGCAGCAACGGCGGATGCCCGGCAGCGGAGTAGCACCCCATTCGCCTGGCTTGATCAAGAAACACATACACCGCCGTCGCGTATTGCCCCTGGGCTTGGCGACAAAGTGTGGAGTTCAACCCCGCGATGACCTTTCCAGGCTCTGCTCCAACATCGATGTGCGCAGACACTGCCACTTTAACCATCGAGGCCACCAGCGCTGCAGGCACCCCATGCCCAGTAACATCGGCCACTACAATTCCTAAGCAGCCTGGCCGAAACATCAGAAAATCGTAGAAATCTCCCGCTACTGCCCTCATAGGAGCATACCGGACGGCGAGGTTGAAACTCCCCATCTTAGGGCTTGTGCGTGGCAGGATTGAACTCTGAATTCGCGAAGCCGCTCGCATCTCTTCGCCCAACGAAACGAGCAGCCTCTCATTCGCGAGAACCCGTCGCGTGGCCACGTAGCCGAGACTGCAAACCAGCACGAACAGTCCATATGGCTCAGTATCCGCGTGCCAGTCGAACAACCGTGTGCTGGCAATGCGATCGTGTGCGAATGTGACAAAGAGAGCAATCAATCCCAAAGACAAAACGCCTTGGTCTTGCACATGCGGACGCTTATATCCCATCAGGCGCCCCAGCAGGAGAACCGCGGGCAAGAGGAAAACAGTTCCGATGCCAGCTGTCGGGACCAGGTTCGGGCGCCTCTGAATCACGATGCTCGTAAACGCAACCGTGGCGAATACCACATAGGCCCATATCAACCAGCGGACTGATGAACGCCAGCCTTTGCCGTAAAAATCCTCGAAGAGCAGCAGGGCTGGAACGAGAGTCGCAAACTCGACCAATTTATTGACGAAAGGCCAAACCCCCTGCGGTTCACCGAAGGCTATCAGGAATGGGGTTGTGTTCGTGAGCAGTAGCAGGCCGTATGGGCCGGAGAATAACCCGAACCAGAGCAAGACCCGCTCGCCCGATTGCCACCGGGCCAGATGTACAACAACTGCAGCCATGCCAATCGCCGCAATGATGGAGCCAAGGATCATCAGCGGAAGGTCCTGGCGTAGATTGGACCGCAACTGCTCTTCAGAAACCGCGACGAGGAGCGCGCTGATCACAATGGGACCTAGCTCAACCTTCTTGCTGAACTATACGGCGCGCTTCGCGATCCTGGATCAGGGAATAAAACTAGCTCATTCAGGCAGGGCGAGCACCTCGACAGTATAGCGGGACCGCCAGTGTAGGCTTCCCGGAAACAGATCCCAATCGACTGACTTGCATCGGTATTAGCAACGAGCAACGGCGCTTCGTTTACCGATCCGATGGTCAACTCCCGAGTAGTCGGCAACCCAGAAATTGGAAACCAGGCCTCGAATGCTGCTTGATGAATGGAGCCGGGACGATTCACGCCGCCGCGTTAAATAGCTTTCTCGGGGCGCAGCGGCGATTGGAAACCGAGCGGGCGGAAATTTCCGCATGGGTGATCTTAAACTCCACACCGGACGCAGTTGGTATCTCCGTTGAGACCTGACTCGCGAGTTCGCCACCTGTTCCCCTATCCCTTTCCCTAGTAGACGGCCTTTGGGGATTCCCCTAACGTTGGCCTGAATGGGGGGCGATTCCCGCCGCTCGCGCGAAAATACCTCTGCTAAGTATGTAAAGGAGCACGATATGGCCACGCAAACCATACCCGCATCCGATCAGAAGTCAGCGCAAAACGCTCCAACGGCAAAGGACTGGACAAAACCCGCCGCGATGGCAATTCCCAAGGAGGGCTACTTCAAGCTCACACAGGGGCGCTACGGTCCCACCTATCCGCAATCGCCCGCAAATTACGGCTTCACCATCATCGCGAAAATCATTCCCGGCAGAGAGCAGATCATCCGCGGCTACGGCAAACGCATCGAAGACACGATTGCCGGTCTGCCCGACGCTCTCGAAGCACTCAAGCTTCACTATTTGCGCTGGGTCCTCTTCGACATCGGCAACGACACCTACTTCATGTATCAGGGAATCTTCGACACCGACTTCGACAAGTACACCGAGGACGCTGTCGCGCTTTTCACAAAATACGGCATCAACACTGTATTTGAGAACCTCGAAGGGTTCCCTGCAGACTGGAAGACGAACGTCCCCGCCTTCGTCAAGTTTGTGCGCGATCATCAGCGCCCCAGCTTCCTCGAATACGGCGAGTACCCGTACGTCTCGGCCGACGAGATCAAGAAGGCCTTGAAACTCAAAGCTGCATTCTCAGAAATGCTCGATCAGATGCAATAGGCACAGACAACGGGAGTGCAAAAATGCCGAAGGATCCACCCGCCGAAATCAAAGCCGCGATCGACACGTTGCTGGGCGGCTTTAACAAGAAGGACGCCGCCCTGTATAGCAGCGCTTTTACTGCCGACGCTGTCGTCGTCGATGGAATGGCTCCCTACCGCTGGACGGGTCCCAATTCTCCGGGCCGTTGGTTCGCCGATGCGGAAAGATGGGCGCACGAACTTGGTGTCGCCGACGAGTCTCTCGGAGACCAGAAGGTTGTTCACGCCGAAGTAGCGGGCGCACGCGCCTATGTCGCGCTTTCCGCAACACTCTCATTCAAACTCAAGGGCCAGCCCCACAGTCGGCCCGGAATCCTCACTTTCACCCTTGCAAATCAGGGCGGCGAGTGGAAGATCGATGCGCAAGCCTGGGGCCGCTTGAGCTAAAGGTAGTTTGCGTTCTCGGCATGAAATAAGCGGTTTCACTTTGGAGCGGCAATGCTTGAGTTCGACGATATTCAGCATTTCCTGATGAGGCGTCCACGCGCGCTCGCAGCCCGATACGAATTCCTCTCCTTTCAGCGCCCCGCAGGCAGCCGTGAATGGCTGAAGGGACTCCTCGAAAAAGTCGGCACCGCTGAAAGCTTCAAGGCCAACGAGTCCTACACCCGATGGATTAGCATCGCTTTCACGTGGAACGGCCTTCGGGCGCTCGGCGTCGACGAGTCTTCGCTCGCAACCTTTCCCGAGGAGTTCCGTCACGGTATGGCAGCCCGCGCCGGTATCATCGGCACCACCGGCGCCAGCCATCCGGATCACTGGGTGGGTGGCCTCGCCACTCCGGACCTCCATGCGATCGTGATCCTGTTTGCCCGCGACGTTGAGGAACGTGAGCGATGCAGGCACGAGCACGAAGCGCATGTTCAACGTTGCGACGGCGTAAACGTCCTCTCCTCTCTGGACCTTGAAGCCATTCCCCAATACACCTACCCTCACGAACACTTCGGATATCGCGACCGCCTCACGCAACCTTATATTGAAGGCGTAGATCCCGAGCCGACTCCCGGCTCCGGCCCAGCGCTTAAACCCGGCGAATTCTTTCTCGGCTATCCGGACGAAGACGGACCGCCCGCCAATCTCCCACAACCGGAGATTCTTTCCCGCAATGGCAGCTACATCGCCTATCTCAGGCTCGAGGAACACGTCGGCGCATTTCGCGATTTCCTGCGCCAGCAAAGCGACACACCCGAAAAGCAGGAGTGGATAGCCGCCAAGCTGATGGGCCGATGGCGCGACGGCACGCCGCTGGTCCTTTCACCCGACAAACCCGATCCTCACCTCGCAGAGGATCCACAGCGCACCAACGATTTCGACTACGGCAACATGGACCCGTACGGGTATGCCTGCCCGCTCGGCTCCCACATACGCCGCATGAACCCGCGAGACACTGCACACAACATGAATCGGAGAAAGATGATCCGCCGCGGAGGAACCTACGGCGCGTTCCTGCCGGAGGGCAAGCCTGACGACGGCATCGAACGCGGCATCGCCGCATTCATCGGCTGCGCAAGCCTCGTCCGCCAGTTCGAATTCGCCATGAATGTCTGGGCCAACGATGCCAATTTTCATGAGCTCGGCAATGAGCGCGACCCGATTTTCGGCACACAGGACGGCACATTCGACATGACCATCCCGAAGCGGCCCATCAAGATGAAGATCCGCGGCCTGCCGTCTTTCACCACCGTGCGCGGCGGCGCTTACTTCTTTCTGCCGGGCATCAAAGCAATGCGTTATCTCACGTCGCTCTCCAATGGGCGATAGCGCACAGAAAGGAAGAGCAACCGATATGAGCGATTCAAAAGCTGGCGCGCGCACCTACAACCAGACCCAGCTCCCCAGAAAATACGCTCCGGGTAAACGCCGCTTCAGCATTTACTGGACGTGGAGCTACCCATGGGAAGTCAATCGCGACGTGACCGAGATGGACAACCGTTTCTCCACCATCACTGAAGTGCGCCGCGTAGCGTGGCCGGCGTACGAAACCCCCGAGTATTCAGACAGGATGTTCCTGCAGGGCATCGCCGGCACGCTTGAGCTCTTCCACCTCTCCACTCTGCGCTTCCAGCAGCTCGTCGGCGAAGCCACCACGCAGCCCGTCGCCGTCTTCCAGCGCATCGACCAGGCTGGCCAGCGATTGCCGATCGACGAGCGCATCCTCGCAGACACCGACACACTCATGGTCTTCGGCCTCGATCACATGGTCACTGAGCAGGAAGCATCCCCTGAAGAGATAGAGGCCATGCGGCAGTTTCTCAAGCGCGAAGGCACCTGCCTCATCGTCGGTCCCCACCATGACGTCGGCGTCTCGCCCGATCTGAAAGAGCGCGCAATGGAGTACGCCCATCACGGTGATCCTCTCGTGCCCCGACAGCAGCGCTTCGGCAAATACACGCGTTCCGTGATGAAAGGCCTCGGCGTTCCCGTCGAAAATCGCTACGGGCTTCGCCCCGCCGTGGTGAAGGGCACCGCAAATCAGATTGCGCCGCTCAATGCTGTGCGAGATCTCGACACCCGCAACTGGCTGAAGGACGTTCCGACCTTCAACTTCCATCCGCACTTGCCTCACTACGCGCTCACCACCAGCGACACAAAATCCATTCGTCTCCTCGCCACGCAACCGGTTGATCTCTCGAGGCCGCATCCCTTCATAGAAGCGGGAAACAAGGAGTTCAATTGCTTCCTCTGGATGCCTCCGGGCGGCGATCGCGCAGGCGACATTCTGCTGGCGGACTCGACCATCTTCACCACCCTCTTTGGCGGCGACAAGAGTCTGGAATGCTTCTGGAAGAATCTCGCAATCAATTGACGCAACGCGGAAGCAACATCAGCCGGCGATTTCTCGCAGTAGCATGCATCCTGTTTACCGCCAGTGGAGCGCACGCGCAGAACAGAGGTGTCTATCCGCTCGGTATGAGCGCGCTCAACTCCGGCATCACGCCCGCACCTGGGTTCACCTACACGAACCAGTTTCTCTACTACTCGCGCGACGAAGCCACAGACGACCATGGCAACACGCTCCCAGTCACCGGCCAGAACTACGTTGCCATGGATATGAACTCGCTGGTCTGGGTCACGAGCAACAAACCCATATTGGGAGCGCGCTTCTCCGCGACGGCCACACTTCCTTTCGCAAAGAACGATCTAACCAGCAACGTGCAGGGAAACATCAGCGGAGGCGCCGGTTTCGCGGACTCCTACTACATGCCACTGATCCTCGGCTGGAGCGGCGATCGCTTTGGAGCACGGGCCATCTACGGATTCCTCGCGCCGACCGGCCGCTACGTTGCAGGAGGAACCGACAACGTCGGCTCAGGATACTGGACCCACGCTCTTTCATCAGGGCAGACTTTCTATCTGACCAAAGACAAGATGCTCACCTTCTCTGCATTTGAGATGTACGAATTCCACACCACGCAGGAAGGCACCCAGACTCATCCCGGCGATACATTCGACCTCGACTACTCGCTGATCACGCCGATTCCCCGCACAAATCGCAGGCTCCAATTCGGCCTCGCCGGATACGAGGCGCGCCAGGTAACAGCCAGGACAGGACCGCAGATCACTTTAGCTGACTCGAAAACGCGCTACGCAGTCAACTCCCTAGGATTCGCGTTGAGCGCCGCCTTCCCGAAGCAAAAGGCAAGCCTCGGCTTCAAGTTCTTCGACGAATTCGCAGATCGCTCGACCTACGAAGGCTTCTCCATCCAAGTCCAGGGCGCGATCCATTTCTAACGCGCTCTGCATCGCTTCAACACAAGAGCACTCTATGGGCCAACTGGGGCTTTAAGATTCTGCGCAAAAAGGCGATGAGTATTACCGACAGCAGTGGGGTGTCTACTACGCGGAGAGGCGACGTCTTCTGGTTCGTATGTTCTGGCTAGCTGGTTGGCTTGGAGTTTCCTTTGCTCTCACGGCAGTGGTAAAGAGACACCGCTTCTTGCAAATATGTTGGCCGTTCCTCTCGCGATTCTCCTGCTCGCGTTGCTGCACAGTGGTTCATCTTTATGTGGAAGATCGGGGATGGACCTGTCCACGATGGGGAAATCTATCTTAATCTCAACATTTGTTAGGAATCCATTAGGGCGGAGTTGCCGTCACTGCGGACTTCCTCACCCCAAGGAGTCGGAAATCGACCATTTCCATTACGAAGACGAAAGGCTGACAGGTTGCGCATAGGTAAGACACTATCGCAGGCTGCGTCGATCTAAAGCCGAGCCTCGATTGACAAATTCCCGGATTTTCTGAGTTCCGGTCGTATCACCGCCAACAACAACGAAATGAGCCGCAATTCAAACTGCCAACACACCCATAACTATAATCGAAAGAAGTTGCTACCGGATCCCTTAAGCAACACAGACTGCGAGATGGTTTTGAGCTGACCAGGAGCGGTATCCAGCTCGAGTCATCTGATCGACTTTGGCGTGCTTTCTCAGGGCGCTTCCGGATCGTTGTAACCGTGTATTAATCTTGGTATCGGCATTATGTGCGCAAAATCACAACGTCTGTGACAATTTCGCGATCAACAGTACGTCGCTGGTAGTAGTCCTGCCCTCGGCCTAGGGTTTTCCCTAGTTACCGCCCAACAGCGCTTTCGATAGCCTCTCATGTAGGAGGGTAATTCATGCCTATCAAGAATCCAAAGGAACTCTTTGTGGCTTTGCTCAGCAATGTGAGGCAAGGCACCGAGCGGACAACCAAGATCTATCAGGAAATTAGCCAACTCGCCCAGCGTGCCGATGTAAAGGAGGCTCTGGAGGCTCGTGTCTTCATATCAGAAGACATCCTTGCCAGGCTCGATCAGTGCTTCAAAATCATCGGGGAGCAACCCATGAAACCCAGCGGACGTTTGCAGGAGGTTTTCGTTGAAGACTTCCGCAAGGAACTCGCTGAGATGGAGTCCCCGGTGGCACGGCACCTGTTCATTCTGGCCAAAGCCATCCACCTCATGCACCTTCGTATAGCCGAGTACGTGGCCCTGATTGAACTTGCCGACGTCACGGGGCATTATGCAGTCGGCCTACTGCTTGAAACCTGCCTTGCAGATAAACTAGCCTTTGCACAGCGTACTCGACGTCTGATCAAGCACATCGTCCAGACAGAGGTCGTGGAGAAATTGGCCCGGGCGGCATGACGGTTCGCGACACACTACGAAAGATCGGTAGTGTGTCGGTTCATGCATCCTAGGGTCATTGGGCTTGCGGCGCCTGGGCGGTTCCTCAGGTGCCGCACACAGCGGGGTGTTTTTTCACTTTCTCAATGCCGAGTGACTAATAGTTCCATTTTCAGGGGTTCTAGACCTCGTATGAGATCCATCGGGCAAGGTGTGTTTCGCATAGCGCTCACGCGTCTCCGCGTGCCGCGATTTGCCATTCTTTCTCGTCGGGTCGCCGGAAGGCACAAAACTTCAGGCTCGATGAGCCCGTATTGAGCACAAGTGCATAATCGTCAATATGTACCTCTACGGATTCTCTAGGCAGGCATGAGCGGCCAGCATCGCGGCAACGCAACTCGCAATTCGCGACCGCACGCTATCGGCCCGGCTGGTCGGTATGATCGGCACTCTCGCGCCAAGCATCAACCCGGCACTGTCGGCCTTCGCCAGGAAGCTTAGTTGTTTTGCAAGGATGTTTCCTGCTTCCAGATCGGGCGCGAGAAGGATGTCGGGATCACCAGCGACTTCAGAGTGAATGCCTTTCGTTATCGCGGCCTCCTTGCTGATCGCGTTATCAAACGCCAGTGGGCCCTCCAGGATGGCGCCGGTGATCTGTCCCTGCTCGGCCATCTTGCACAATGAATGTGTTCGATGACTGCGCGTCGATGTCTTTCAATCTGCAACCTGGCCGACCACGGCAATGTCCATTGCGCTAGATCTGCCCGCCCATCCATCGGGTTTTAATTATGTTTTGATATCCCTCCTGTCAACAGAGCTCCGCCCTACGAGGTGCACGCCTTCTGCGAATCGCCAGGCTGCCGGGTGGAACTCTAACTTCAAAACCCCATATTCCTGCGGAGTAATGCCAGCCCAAACGACGCCGAAATGAACAGGAGCCCGAGGATCCCCACGAGAGGCCAACCTGACGCCGTCTTCGGCAGCTCTGCTGAGGCAATAGCGGTTGTGCCTGCTCCATGCGAAGCAGAAACTGTTCCCTCTGCAGTCGGCGCAGGAGTGGGGGATCCCTTGGCGATCAACACAGGCTCACCAGCCGGCATGGTTCCGGATACCTGCTGATGCTGCGACACAGAAGTCGCGGGCGTCTCCACGATCTTCGTTGCGTTCACTGTCATGCCCTTCTTCAGGCCAAAGGCATCCGTTTCCGTGCCGTCCACCATGAACTTCTGCCCTTTGGGGATTTTGAAAGATTGATTTTCGCCATTCTCCATTGTGAGGATGACAGAGGCCGGTGGGCTCACGTGAAAGACTTTGCCGGTAACCGTCTGCACGGTTGTGACTATCTGGGGCGTTGTGGTTCTTACGGTCGTGCGCTGCAGTTTCATGCCGGGCCGAACTTCGCTGATGGTCAATTGCTTGCCATCCACGTCGACTCTGGCGCTGGCGGGGACGTTGGGAAAATGCCGAAGGGTGCCGTCTGACATCATGACGAAAAGATCGTTCCCATCGACTGATACAACCTCACCACTCTCGACCTTTACCGCTTGGGTCGGAGTGCCGGATGTGGTGGTGCTTTGGGTTTGCACTTGGGCGAAGGTCAGGACAGTGAATACGAAACATGCTATCCCGGACACGATTATCAGACTTCTCCTCATCACGCTACTTGAATTCATTGTTATTCTCCGATTTTGAAATAGGTAAATAGCCTTGGACAGAGGCCCAGGCACTTTAGAATCCAGAAAAACCGGCTCCTGTCGCTTTCGCCCTAGTCGTGTTGACAGACCCAGGTCAGCTTGTTCTTCCTTCTAGTCCTCGGAATCGATGCCCGGCTGCTCTCAGTACTATTCAGCGGTTCATATCGGTAGCCGTAGCATGGACGATGTATCGCGATGGGGCGCTACCCACGAAGTAAAACGGATAGCAAGTCACCAATGTAAGCGAAGGTTTAGCACGCGCCTCCAAAACGGAGATGTTGGTGGGTGGAACTATCTGTATTCCATCGACCAGATAATGTGAGGTGCCACTCTGCGAATGCAGATCGATTTCATCTCCGAGGCGAATGTCCTTAAGCACGCGAAAGAATCCGTCTCGATGTCCGGCAACGCCTATGTTTCCGGATTCTCCAAGGGAAGCGGTGCCGCGAATGTGCCCGACCCCCCGATCCAGTGTTAGATCGTCTGTTCCCTCCAAAATCGGCACCCGCAATCGAAGAGAGGGAACATCGAGAACTCCCAATGGGGGTGGGGCTTTGACACGCAGGCTGGCCTGGTACCCCTTGATGCGCTGTATTGACCAAAGGTGGAGATCTGGCAGACCACTCTGCGAGTGAGCCCGTACTTCGAGCGGCGCCTGGGCAGATGCTTGCGAGGCCCAGAAGCTTTGCACCATGGCACGGGAGTAAATCGCGCTATATTCCCGATTACCAACGTAGATGAGAACCAGGAACAGGCCACACCACATCAGCAGGCGCTCAAGCCTGCGGAAACACCTCCGTCCGTTCCTCTCCGGCAACCGAGTTACCCCATTGGACACACCAGCCTGCATTCCTTCACACAATTGTGGGTATCTGATCCCGGGGGCGTCGACTCGGGAAATACCTAGTTTTTGGAAATGCCCCAATAACAGGCCCCTTCAGAACTGGATGCGAAGCAATTCTTCCGTATCCGGAGTGGAACAAATGACACCCTGCAAGGTACAAGAGACAGTCCCAGAGCTATTATTCTCGGCACCGGCGAGCACATGGTTGAGAAACAATCCTGCGACTTTCCCCAGAAAACCGGAGCCTTGTCGCGTTTCGTCTACCTACGACTTGTTGAGGTCGTCGTCTTTTGAGTACTTCGTACCCTTAGCTGTGATTTCCAGTGCCAATCCCTTGTCGGTCATTTGATACATCCAGACACCGTCGGCAACCGAGGCCGCACCCTGCATCGCTCCGCCTTTCTCACTGGTTTTGGCGGCAGCCGAGGCCTGCCCTCCGAACTCCCATCCGGAATTCACAAAGTCATCGAATGCCTTTTGCGTTTCGAATACAAATATGACCTTGAACTTCTTGACGCCCATGCCAAGGCCGGCCTGGACCTCAAACATCTTCATAAAGGTTTCAGATGTGGTCTGGCTGTTGATGGCCACGCCTTCACCATGGCCAGAGCCGCCAAAAAGGATCTTGATGCCCGTGTTGCTGAAAACGGCATATCCGTAACCCTTTTGAACAGCTGCCTGGGCAGAGGGCTGTGCCTTGTAAAGGCGAGCAAGTGTTTCTTGCGCCATCTGGCGGATTTCGGTTCTCTCCTTTTGCTTATCTTTTTCGCTGTCGGCGAAGGTGCCTACTGCGAGTAGACAAAATAGGGATGCAATTACGAACCGAGACCCGATGAGGAACCGATTGACTTTCATAGATCACTCCTTGGATTGAGATTTGATGCTCACTTCAGCCGACAATCTTGATGATTTCAAGTATCCTCACATTCGATCAGTAAGCCTGGAGACCCTCCGAACGAAACTGCGCACAGACCCGTTCAATTGTGTCGAGACTCGGTGGCTGGACTTCGTCGAGGGTGTAGTTGAGTTTGAGTTCTTTCCACTTAAATCGACCCATTTGGTGGAACGGCAGAACGTCGACTCGCTCCACATTTCCCAAGCCCGCGGAGAATCTGGCAATGTGCCCGATGTTCTCTGCATCGTCGCTTAGTCCGGGGACCAGCACGAATCGCACCCAGATTGGCTTTTTGCGCTCGGCAAGCCGCCGCGCGAAATCCAAAACCGGGCCATTATTCATGCCGGTAAGATGACGATGTCGCTCCGGATCCCACATCTTGATGTCCAAGAGCACCAGGTCGATTTGCTCGAGCTCTGTATCGCAGAGGCGATTACCGAGAAAGCCATTAGTATCAAGCGCGGTATGGATTCCCATCGATTTAGCAGCTGTAAACAGCTTGACGGCAAATCGGTCCTGCATAAGAGGTTCACCGCCGCTCAATGTGAATCCGCCAGACATGATCTTCAGGCCATGACGATACTTGCTAAGCTGCTCTGTTGCGCGAGCTAGTGTAACGGGGATGCCGTTGCTCATATTCCAGGTGTCGGGGTTATGGCAGTATAGGCACCGCCATTGACAACCTGTCGTCCATCCGACGGCTCGCACCCCCGGACCATCGACTGTCGAGCCGGTAGTGAAGGAATGAAGGAAGCCCATGTCCCCAGTGGCCAACGCTGCCCGCACGTCCGATTCGGACTTGCCGGCCCCTAGGTTGACACGCAGGTCGAAAGGGCTTGTCGCTTCGAGAAAAATAGTTTGTAGACTTTGGCTCATATCGTCGCCTGACTACCGTGGAAAGTGCGGCTGATTACATCCATCTGTTGTTCGCGGGTCAGTCGGACGAAGTTGACAGCGTATCCCGAGACGCGGATCGTCAGATGCGGATAGTTCTCCGGATGATCCATCGCATCCAGAAGCGTTTCGCGATTGATCACATTCACGTTCATGTGATACCCCGTAGCACTGAAAAACGCGTCAAGTATGCTTCGCAAATTAGTGATCCGGTCCTGGGCCATTCTTCCGAGTCCCTCGGGGAGTATCGACGCGGTGAGAGAAATGCCATCGGCAGCATCGCGGAAGGGGATTTTTGCGACTGACGCGGCCGCAGCGTGAATGCCATGCTTGTCGCGCCCGTGCATAGGGTTGGCGCCCGGAGCGAACGGTTCTCCACGACGCCTTCCATCAGGAGTGTTGCCGGTACTCTTGCCGTACACCACGTTCGATGTGATGGTCAGGATCGACTGAGTGTGAACAGCGTGCCGGTAGGTGGGATACTTTCTCAGTTTGCTCATGAATGTGCTGACCACCCAGGAAGCAAGCTGGTCAACCTGATTGTCGTTATTGCCGAAAACCGGAAAATCGCCTTCAATCTCGTAATCGATCACGAGCCCAGACTCATCGCGAATCAACCGAACTCTCGCATACCGTATCGCCGAGAGGCTGTCGGCAACCACAGACATGCCCGCCATGCCGAAGGCCATGGTCCGCAGGGGGGCGTAATCGTGAAGCGCCATTTCAAGGCGCTCGTACGCGTACTTGTCGTGCATATAGTGGATGATGTTCATGGCGTTGACGTACACACCGGCGAGCCAATCCATCATCTTTTCGAACTTGTCGAGCACGTCATCGAAGTCAAGGTACTCGCTCTTCACGCCTTCGACCGACGGTCCCACCCGCTCGCCTGTAATTTCATCTCTGCCGCCGTTGATGGCATACAGCAGACATTTGGCGAGGTTTGCGCGCGCGCCAAAAAACTGCATCTGCTTGCCCATGAGCATCGGTGACACGCAGCAAGCGATGGCTCCGTCGTCTCCCAGAGAACGGCGCATGATTTCGTCGCTTTCGAATTGAATGGAGCTGGTGTCTATCGCCACCTTGACGGCGAAATTGCGAAATCCATCAGGCAACTGCGGTGAGTACCAGATGGTGAGATTGGGTTCCGGCGCCGGGCCGAGGTTATACAGCGTCTGAAGAAACCGAAAGCTCGTCCGGGTTACCAGCGGGCGCCCGTCATCTCCTATACCGGCAATCGACTCGGTCACCCAAGTCGGATCGCCTGCGAAGAGTTCGTCGTATTCCGGTGTGCGTAGAAATCGAACTATGCGCAGCTTGATGACGAAGTCATCGATGATCTCCTGCGCCTGCAGCTCGTTGATCGTACCAGTTGCGAGGTCCCGCTCGAAGTAGATGTCGAGGAACGTCGACGTTCGGCCAAGCGACATGGCCGCTCCGTTTTGTTCCTTCACGGCCGCGAGGTAGGCGAAGTACAACCACTGCACGGCTTCGCGCGCGTTGCGGGCCGGCTCCGAGATATCGAAGCCGTAACTGGACGCCATCTGATTCAGTTCGCTGAGGGAGCGAATCTGTTCGCTGAGCTCCTCACGGTCGCGGATGATGCCTTCGGTCGACATGGCCGAATCAAGGCTGCGTTTCTCCTCCTGCTTTTGCTTGATAAGACGGGAAACCCCATAAAGGGCCACCCGGCGGTAGTCACCGATGATCCGCCCGCGTCCATAGGCATCGGGCAGACCGGTCAGGATATGAGAGCTGCGACAGTGCCTCACATCCGCGGTGTACGCATCGAAAACTCCGTCATTGTGTGTCTTGCGGTGCTTCGAAAAGGTCTCGACGACCTTAGGGTCCGGCTCGTATCCATAGGCCTTGAGAGCGGTCAACACCATGCGAAGGCCCCCGTTCGGCATGATTGCCCGTTTCAACGGCGCCTCGGTCTGAAGGCCAACAATCACTTCATTTTCTCGATCGATGTACCCGGCGCTGTGCGACGTGATCGAACTGGGAATCTGAGAGATGTCGAGCACGCCCTTCTTGCGTTCTTCAATAAACAGCTCATTCAGCCGATCCCATATTTTCTTGGTCCGTTCTGTCGCGTGCGCAAGAAAAGAGTCATCTCCCTCGTATGGTTTGTAATTCTGCTGGATAAAATCGCGAACATTAATCTCTTTTTGCCAAAGACCCGTCCTGAATCCAGTCCATGGAGAAGTTGCTGCTTCCGGCGCAATCTGCTGCGAGGTGGCAATCGTCATTGTTAGGTCCCCCTACTTCTGCCGTTATGAAACGGGTTGTATCAGTCCAAGTAACGACCAGGTATGGCGCGCGATCATGAGTTCCTCATTAGTCGGAACGACCCATGCCGATACTCTGCTTTGCTCAGTCGATATTCGCGACTTACCGCTAGTGTTCGCCTGGGCATCCAAGTCCAAACCCAGCCATGAAGATGCCTTGCAGATTCGGCGGCGGATTTCCGATGAATTTTCTCCGATTCCCGCCGTGAAAACGAGTGCATCGATTCCACCGAGCACCGCGGCCAGAGCACCGATTTCTTTCGCCGCGCGGTATACGAAGTAATCCACCGCCAGACGAGCTTCGGGTTCGCTTCTGCCGAGCAGATCGCGCATGTCGTTGCTGATCCCTGAGATCCCCAGCAAACCCGACTGCTTGTAAAGCATCGTCTCCACCTCGTTGGCGGTGAACCCGAGGTTTTGAAAAAGATACAAAACGACCCCTGGATCAATCGCGCCCGGCCTCGTTCCCATGCAGAGTCCGTCCAGGGCCGTAAAGCCCAGAGTGCTGTCCAAGCTTCTTCCATCCTTTAAAGCGCACAGGCTCGCGCCGCTTCCAAGATGCGCGACTATGACCCTGGCTTTGGCAATCGCGGGTGCCACCGTAGGCAAAACGGAGGCAATGTACTCATAGGACAGTCCGTGGAAACCGTATCGCTGCAGACCCGATTTGCAAATCTCCTTTGGCAGCGGGATGAGTTCTACGACTTGCGAATGGCCGGCATGGAAACCCGTATCAAAACAGGCGACCTGCGGCACACCAGGCAGGCGTTCGAAGACGGCATCGATGGCTGCGAGGTTGTATGGCTGGTGCAAGGGGGCCAGCGGGACGAGCTCGTAAAGATCGGAAAGTGTCTGCCGCGTCAACAGCACCGGTTGGCTGTATCGTGCCCCGCCGTGCACTACACGATGTCCAACACCCAGCACACGCGCGCCGGCCCACTTTGACCGCAGCCATGACGCAAGCGCCTCGATGGCTGCATGGCCATCAGCGACGCCGGCATCCAAGCTGTTGTTTGCAAGGACTGCGCCCTGAGCATCCTTCGCGCGAAGCCGTGGCGAGGTTCCAATCCCCTCAATCTGGCCGCTCGCCGCGATTTCCCAGTCGTTCTCATCAGGTCGCTGGTAGACACAAAACTTCAGGCTCGATGAGCCGGCATTGAGCACCAGTGCGTAGTCATCCATCTGTAACTCCTACGGTTTTCTTCGGCGGGCATGCGCCGCCAGCATCGCGACGGCACAACTTGCAATTCGCGACCGCACGCTATCGGCCCGGCTGGTCAGGATGATCGGCACTCTAGCGCCAAGCACCAACCCGGCACTGTCGGCTTTGGCCAGGAAGCTTAGTTGCTTGGCAAGCATGTTTCCCGCTTCGAGGTCCGGTGCCAGAAGGATGTCAGGATCACCAGCAATCTCAGAGTGAATACCTTTGGTTAGGGCGGCCTCCTTGCTGATTGCGTTGTCAAATGCCAGTGGACCGTCGAGGATCGCGCCGGTGATCTGTCTCCGCTCCGCCATCTTGCAAAGCGCCGCCGCGTCGATCGTGGCCGGCATCTTCGAAGTTACCGTTTCGACCGCCGCCAGAATTGCGACCTTGGGTTTGTTCAGGCCGAGTGAAATGGCGAGATCAACGGCGTTCTGGCAGATCTCTGCCTTGTCTTCCAACGTGGGGGATATATTGATCGCACCGTCTGTAATAATCAGGACCTTGTGATACGTTGGAATATCCATCACAAAGACATGACTGATGCGACGACCTGTTCGCAGTCCTCCTTCGCGGGACACGACCGCCGCCATCAATTCGTCTGTATGCAGGCTTCCCTTCATCAGAAGTTCTGCCTGCGCTGACCGCACCAGTTCGACCGCCTTTACCGCAGATGCATTACTGTGCGGAGCGTCTACGATTTGAAAGCGACTGACGTCAATTCCCGCAGCGCTGGCAACGGCTGCTATCTTGTCGTGAGGCCCGACCAGGATCGGAACGATGATTCCGAGGTTCGCTGCCTCGACCGCACCGGACAATGCGGACTCCTCGCACGGATGGACGACAGCGGTTGGAATGGGCTTCAAGTCGTTGCATTTCGCCAATACCTGTTCATATTTTCCGGTTCCGGTTTGGTGAGTCACGCTTTCATCCCCTGCACTACTCGTGAAGACGACACTCGGGCTGCGGGGCCGGTTTCCCTCAGGAAGAACGACAGAATAATAGCAACCGCGACCCCCAGGAGCAGCGGCGCAAAAGCCGCCTGATAATGTTCCTTTTCCATACGCCCGACCCCGCCAGACACGTGTTGAAGAATCCATGCGAAGACGGGACCAAGCAGAGCGCTGAAGGTAAAGTTCAGAAAATTGACGACGCCAGTCGCCGTCCCGCCAAACTGCGGAGGGTTAGCTTCCTTGATCACGCTGTAAGGCAGCATCGCTGCACCGGATGCCACTCCCGCCATCAGACCGATAGTGTAAGGAGGGAACACTCCTGTGCGACCGAAGAGTATCCAGACCATGCATGCCATAAGCGCTGCCGCGCCTCCGATAATTACTGGCTTCCGTCGCCCGAGCCGATCGGAGATGAAACCTAGGAGCGGGCAACCGATGATCCAACCAAAGGGAACCGCGGACGAGCGCATAACCGCAGATGCGTAGTCGAGGCCATGGGCCTCCTGGAGATAGCGCACTCCCCAGACCATGTCGAAGATCGTGGTCGGGATAAAGAGCAGCCCGGCGATCAAACCGCACAGGATCGACTGCGGATTGCTGAAGACAACGCGGAAAGGCCCGACGGTCCTACTCAACCAGTTGTCGAGCCGCGTTTCCTTTTTTTCCTTCGGTAAGAAAACGGTGAGGAGGAGGCTAATCACCAGGCCAGCAATGCCCATGCCGATCCAGAAGCGTTTCCACACGAGGCCGCCGCCGATCATGGGTCCAACCACGAACTGCCCAGCCGACCCGCCGGCCATTCCAAACATCTGTGTGGCACCGATCAAAGTAGCAGCGTTGGAAGCCGGAAAATTCTTGGTCGCGATGTAAATCGCACCTACAAGGGCAAAAACGCCGCCAGCGCCCTGAAGCACTCTTCCCAGGCTCGCGGCGTCGCTGCGGCCGGTAGCGAATAACAGCGCCCCTAAGCCAACCACAGCTGCGGCGAGCGGCAGAACTCTTCGCGGTCCGAGTTGGTCTATTGCAGCGCCCGCCACCAGGCTGAACGGGGAATACCCGTAATAGAACAGGCCTACGATCGAGGCCACGCCGAGTGCGCTCACCCCGAAGGCTTCTGATAACTGCGGCATCATGACAGAAGGAGCCGAGCGGAGTGAATACTGATAAAAGTAGTAGATCGCGGTCAGCACCCATGCAAGGGCGGCCATTCTCAGGCTCTTCCCAGTCTGCGGCCGGTCTTCTAATTGTGCACTTGCCTCTGACATATACGTCCGTGCGACTGAGGCTGAAGTTTCGCGCCGCATGTTGCTGCTCTCTAACAGAGCACCACAGACACCGCTAACCCGCCTTCGGAAGTCTCTTTGTATTTGGAGTTCATTTCTTTAGCGGTCAGAGCCATTGCGGCGATCGTTGTATCGAGATCCACACGGCGTTCGTCCGGCACTTCTGCACTGGCAATGCAGTAACCGGTCCATGCCTTGACCGCTCCGTAAGCGCAGCGCTCGATGCAAGGTACCTGGACGTACCCGGCGACGGGATCACACGTCATGCCAAGATGATGTTCGAGAGCGGACTCCGCAGCGTTTGAAACTACCTTGGGGCTGGCGCCCATAGCTTGCGCGATCATCGCGGCGCCCATTGAGGAACCCACTCCGACTTCCGCTTGACAACCGCCTTCGGCGCCGGAGAGTGTCGCGTTGTGTTTGCAGAGGTAGCCAATCGCTGCCGCTGCCAGAAATCCGTCCCGAATCTTCTGTTGCGGAGTCTTTAGATCGTACAGCGATTTGACGACCGCGGGTATGATCCCCGCCGAACCTGCGGTTGGAGCTGTGACGATAATATGTCCGCGAGCATTTTCTTCTCCCATCGCGAACCCGTAGGCCGCCACTTGAGTCACCGCGTGGGCCGCTGGTCCTTTGGCAGTGCTCTTGAGATTGCGTTGCAAGGAGGCGGCTTTGCTGTGCAACTTGATGGGGCCGGGGAGAACACTCTCCGTGACCAGTCCAGTGTCAACGCCGCGCACCATGACTTCGGACACCTGATCGATAAACTCCCAGATGTCCTTCTCGCTTTTGCCGGAGATGGCCATCTCATTTTCGAGCAGCAGCTTCTGTAAGGGAACCTTGTCGTCGATGAGATACTTTTGCAGGTCCCGCGCATTCTGGTAGATGTATTTCGGTTGGCCTTTTGCCGGCAGCTGGTAGCCTTTCCACTCAATGAATCCGCCACCTACCGAGTAATACTCGAGTTCGTAGAGTGTCTTGTCGCCAGCGAGGAGCACCCCAGTCATCGTATTCGGATGATGGAAATCGCCTTTGGGCAAGTCGAAGATGATGTCGTTCAGCGTGAGGTCGAGCGTCGTAGGGCCGATCGTAACCTTGTGCACCTCGTTGGGATTGGATGCCAAGCCGTCAAGGAATTGGGGAGGGCACGTCGCTGGAGCTTTGCCGAGCAAGCCGGCAAGCGAAGCTCTGTCTGTGCCATGACCCTTACCGGTCGCGCTGAGGCTGCCATACAAATGAACCTTGAGCGCGGTAGCCTGCTTGAGTTGATCCTCGGGAAGTCGTGTGACTCGTTGGAAGAAATCATAGGTAATTCTCATCGGACCCATAGTGTGAGAACTAGAAGGTCCAGGGCCGATCTTGTAGAACTCTTCAAGCGTTGTCAGAACCGGGCCTTTGGATTCCTCGACCAGTACGGGATCGGGCGAAAGAGCCGGTGCCGGTGCAGGGGTCGCAGAACCCGCTGCCGGCTGAGAGGCTTGTTCCGGAGACTTCGATTTCGAGCACCCTGCGAGCAATGCTGCGGCGGATGCGCCCAGAAAAGTACGTCCCAAGTCTCTTCGGGTAAGCAAGGACGGAGTCTTAGCGGTGCTGGGAGTGGACCCGCACGTGTCACACAGCGTTGTTTTGCACGGTTCGCACGCGCGTTGAACATTGCTTAGCACTCTGAAAGTATTGTTCATGGCGCTTTCTCCACTATCGAATCCGCCCGTGTGGTTCCACCAAACAGCGTTATCCTGCCTGAACTGAAACCTGGAACTCGGCTATTGTGGATGGCTCGAACACAGAACCCTCGTCACCGAATTGATCCAGGCGGCGCTCTATCGCACAAACAGTATCTTTGCCGTTTTGCCGAATGCGGGAACTTGGTTTGGCGAGTTAAACGGCATCGTCGCTTCATATGTTGGTATAGGCGGGTGCCAGAAAACCGACAACTAGGGGAAGCCCTAGTGGCGGCTCGTCAAAAGGGCGCTTTATGCTGCAACTGCTTGAGATCTGAAGATCACGGTCCTGTCGATCATGCAAAACATTCAGTATTTTTCTGGCACGAATCTCCTCCCTTTGAGCGTGACCTGATCGTCGTACGCTCCCTTCTTAGAGCGCTTGGGCAGTTTCACTGATTTTCTTGGTACTCGCTTCCGGGGAATCAAACTTAATAAGTAGGAAATGCAGTTGAGTCGCGCCCGCTTCTTGTCATCTGAGCGGACGATGTGCCAAGGAGCATGGTTGCTATCGGTGGCTTCCAACATCATGTCGCGCGCACGGGAGTACTCGTACCAACGCTCTCGCGCCGGCAAGTCCATTGGGCTGAGCTTCCATTGGCGCAGGGGGTCCTCGATGCGTGCCTCGAATCTTCGCTCCTGTTCCTCGTTGCTCACTTCCAGCCAGAATTTGATAAGCAGGATTCCGCTTTCTATGAAGTACCCCTCCACAACGGGACAGAGTTCGAGAAAGCGGCGATGCTGCTCCTTGGTACAAAAGCCCATTACATATTCCACCCCGGCACGGTTGTACCAACTGCGGTCGAAGATTACGATTTCCCCAGCGGCCGGGAAGTGCTCAACATAGCGTTGCATATATAGCTGAGTCTTCTCACGATCTGATGGAGCAGGAAGTGCCACGACGCGGAAGACACGCGGGCTCACCCGCTCCGTGATGGCCCGTATGGTGCCGCCCTTGCCAGCGCCGTCACGTCCTTCAAAGACGATGATGATGCGCTGCCCGTTGTGTTTCACGGACTCCTGCAGAAGACAGAGTTCGGCTTGGAGGCGGCGCAGCTCTTTCTCATAGTCTTTCCGTTTTAGCTTCGACTTGGGAGCGGCGGCTTTTTCTTTCTGCGTTGTCATGATCACCCCACTTGTTCACTGGTTGCGACTCTGGTATCGTCCATGACTATTTCGTTGCCGCGATCGACTTGCGGAAGAGCGTAACGCTGTATAAGAAGAACGCCAGCCCGATCCCCCCGACCATCGCGAAGTTGCGCCACACGGCGTCCAGTCCGCCGCCGCGGTAGATGATCACCTGCGAGAAGCTGACGAAGTGCCGTGAGGGCAGGAAATACGTGACCGCCTGCAGCCAGCCGGGCTGGCTCTCGACGGGAGTCGATCCGCCGGACAGGAGCTGCAGCACCATAACCACCAGGACGATCAGAAGCGCGAACTGCGCCATCGATCGCGAAATGGTCCCGAGGTAAAGGCCAAGCGCCGTTGCAAAGAACAGGTACAACAGGACGCCGGTGAACCACAGGACTAGCGATCCCTGGAACGGCACCTGGAGGATCATTCGGACAACGAGGAACAGAGACAGCATCGTGGCGATGAGAATCACGAGACCGTTCGCCAAGACTTTCGCCATCGCGATCTGGAAGGCGGTGAGCGGCATCACCAGGAGGTGCTCGAGCGTACCGTGCTCGCGCTCGCGGATCACCGCGGCTCCCGTGAGTACGATCGTCAGCAGCGACACCTGGTTCATGATGGCCACGATGCTCGAGAACCATGCCGAGACGCCGTTCGGGTTGAACATCTTGCGCTGCACGAGGTTCACGGGCCCACTTGTGTCGATATCCGTGCGTCTGAGATAGGTCGTGAGGCGCTGGGTGATGATGTTGTGGATGTAGCCGGCGCCGATGCCCCCTTGTTGCATAGCGGTGGCGTCGACATTTACCTGGATGTCAGACTGACGCCCGGCGCGCAAATTCTGTTCAAACTGGGGCGGAATCACGACGACGAACATGAAGCGTCCTTCGTCCATGGCTCGCTCGATTTCATCGGTTCGAATCCTCACCGGATACTGGAAGCGAGGTGGATAGAATGCGTTGATCAGCTCCTCAGACAGCGCGGACTGGTCCTCGTCCGCGAAGGCGATCGAGGCATTGTTGACCTCGTTCGACGTACCGCTTGCCTGCTGGTAGATCGTCCAGGTGAAGGCGTACAGCACGAACAGCACCAGTACCTTGTCGCTCAGGACGCTGCGGAACTCCTTGAGCGCGAGCCAGAAGATGTTGATGAGCGATTCCACGGCTATTTCTCCTGCTTTCTCAATCCGATCATGCTCACGAGCAGGAGCACAGGGATGCAGCAGAGGAGATAGAGAATGTCGGGCAGCATGAGATCGAGTCCAAGGCCCTTCGTGTAGGCGCCCAGACTCGAGTGCATGTAGTACGTCGTGGGCCAGATCTTGCCCACGACGTGCGCACTGCCCTCCAGTGTCGATACCGGCTGCAGCATTCCCGAGAACTGGATTGATGGCTGAATCGTGAGGATCGCCGTGACGAACACGGCCGCGACTTGGGTGCTTGTGAATGTGGAAGTCGCCATTCCGATTCCTGTTGTGACAATGATGTACACCAGCGTGCACAGCGTCAGAAACAGGAAGCTGCCCTTGATCGGGACACCGAACACGAGCAAGGCGAGCGTCACGAGGATGAAGAAGTTGAGCATGCCGATCACGAGATACGGCAGTTGCTTGCCGAGCAGAAATTCGAGCCGTCCCGTCGGCGTGACGTAGAAGTTGATGATCGAGCCCAGCTCCTTCTCGCGCACGATGCTGACCGTCATCAGGACCGCTGGAATCAGGATGAGGAGAATGGCCGGTACGCTGGGCACGATCGAGTAGACGCTCTCGAACGTGGGGTTGTAAATGTAGCGATCCTGGAAGTTTGCGGTGTACTTGCTCGGCCTTTGATAGAGCCGGTTGCCGGGATCTGCGAGGAGCGCGCTCTGAACACCCTCTATGTACCCCCTGATCGTCTCGGCGCGGAAGGGGTTCGCGCCATCGATCTGGGCGAGGACGTCGGGGGTGTCGCCGCGGCGCAGGTCGCGGCTGAAGTTCGGCGGGATCTCGATCACGGTCGCGACTTCGTCCGCCTGCAGGCGCTTCAGAGCATCCTCGTCGGAGAAGGTTGGTGATCTCCACCTGAAATACCGGGGTATCGATCTGAACTGCTCGATGTACGTCCGGCTGTCCTGCGACTGGTCGCGATCCAAGACGGCGATTTTAATGTGCTCGACGTCGGTTGTAATGCCGAAGCCGCAGACCAACATCAGGAGGGCCGATCCCAGGAAGGCGAATGTCAGCCGAATGGGATCGCGGATAATCTGAATTGTCTCATTACGGGCATAGGCGAGAAGTCGGCGCAGCGGCAGAGGAAGCGACGCCTTCTCGTGCGCCGGAGCAGCGGTTGACGCCGTGGCCGCGGTTGCGCCGCTCGCCGCCTTCGCCTGCGTCGAACTCTTTGGCACCTGCGCGATCGAGTCTTCCATGTAGCCGATGAATGCCTCTTCGAGATTCCTGGCGCCGCGCCCGTCGATCAACTTCTGTGGCGCATCGCAGGCGAGCACCTTGCCGGCATTCATGAGCGAAATGCGGTCGCAGCGCATCCCTTCGTTCATGAAGTGCGTCGTGACAAAAATTGTCACGCCCTGCTTGCGAGAGAGGTCGGCCAGCAGCTCCCAGAAACTGTCGCGTGCAACAGGATCGACTCCCGAGGTGGGTTCGTCGAGGATCAGCAACATTGGGTCGTGAAGCACCGCGACCGCCAACGAGAGCCGTTGTCGCATGCCCATGGGCAGCGAGTCCGACAGCGCGTCGAGATATGGACCCAGGCCGAATCGCTCCACCAGCTCGGCGATGCGCGCCTTCGCCTTGTCGGGCGGGATGTGAAAGAGACGCGCGTCCAGCACGAGGTTTTCGCGCACCGTGAGCTCGCCGTAAAGCGAGAACGCCTGCGTCATGTACCCGAGGTTGCGGCGGACCTCGATGCTGCCGGCTTCGACCGACTTGCCAAAGACCGTCGCCGTGCCTTCGGTGGGAGGCAGGAGTCCCGTCAGCATCTTCATCGTCGTCGACTTGCCGCAGCCGTTGGAGCCGAGAAAGCCAAATATCTCGCCGCGCTCGATCTTCATGCTCACGTGATCGACGGCGGTGAAACTGCCGAAGCGCTGGGTCAGGCCGTGCGCCTCGATGGCGATTTCCGGTTTGTCGGTCGCGGGGCGTGGGGGAATTACGAGCTCCACATGGCCCATGCGCTTTTCTTCCGGGAGCAGATTGACGAAGCAGCGTTCCAGATCCTTGGAGCCGGTGCGCTCCATGAGCTCGGCCGGCGTCCCTGTCGCGAGGACCTTCCCCGCGTCCATCGCGACGATCCAATCCCATTGCTGCGCCTCGTCCATATAGGCCGTCGAGACGACGACGCTCATGCTCGGGCGACCCTTGCGAATGTCGTCGATGAGCGTCCAGAACTGGCGCCGTGACAGCGGATCGACGCCTGTGGTCGGCTCATCGAGGATGAGGAGATCCGGCTCGTGGACCAGGGCTCCACAGAGCCCCACCTTTTGCTTCATTCCTCCCGAGAGCTTTCCCGCCGGGCGATCGGCGAACGGCCCCAGTCCTGTGGCATCGAGCAGTTCTTTGATACGGCGGGGGCGCTCGCTCGGCGAGAGGCCAAAGAGCTGCGCCATGAAGTCTACGTTGTCGTGGACGCTGAGCTCCAAGTACAGGTTTTTGCCAAGGCCCTGCGGCATGTACGCGATCCTAGGGCACACGGCGCGCCGATGCCGCACCTGTCTCATGTCGCCGCCGAGCGCGTCGACCTGTCCCTCCTGCAGTTTCTTTGATCCAGCCATCAGCCCCAAAAGCGTTGACTTGCCCACGCCGTCCGGACCGACGACGCCGACCATAATCCCCGTTGGAATGTCGAGCGAAATTCGATCGAGCGCGAGCACTTTGCCGTAGTGGTGCGTGACGTCTCGAATTGAGGCGACCGGCTTGCTATCTGAGGGCGGGTACGCAACCACTGTTGCCATAGAGCTCCTTAATTGGGCGTACCCGAAGAATGGGATGACTCCAACGCGGACTGGTTCGTCGGCGTATTCAGGAGGCCCTTTTCCAACCACTGCGGAAACGTGGCGTCGGGGCTCACCTTCACATAGCCGACGCCGCGCACGCCCGTCTTGATGCGCTCGATATAGTGTGTGACGAGATCGGCGGGTATCTGAATCTTGACGCGGAACATCAGCTTCTCGCGCTCGCTCTTCGTCTCGACCTGCTTTGGCGTGAACTGTGCTTCCGGCGACACGAAGCTGACGTAAGCCGCAGCGGATTTGTCCGGTTCGTAGTCGACGGTGATGCGCGCAGGCGCGCCGGTTTTCAACGCGGCAGCCTGGTCGGATGGGAGGAAGATCTCCATATACACGTCGCTCAGATCCACGAGAGTCAACGCCTTGCCGCCGGCACCGAGGACCTCTCCCGGTTCGACCAGGCGATAGAGTACCCGACCGGTCACGGGTGAGATCAGGGTCGCATCCTTTATGCGGCTTTTGGTCACTTCTACCTGCGCCTGGGCGACCTCGATCTGCCGCCGCGCGGCGTCTGCTCGTGCTTGCGCGGTGGCCGCCCGTGCTTGCGCGGCGTCCGCCCGTGCTCGCACTGCGTCCCCCTGTGCTTGTATGGATTTAAGCGTCGTCTTCGAAGTCTCCAAGGCGGTCTGGCGGACATCGAATAACCCCTGCGATGTCGCATTCTCCGCGAGCATCCTGCGCTGGCGGTCGGCCTCGATCTGCGCGAGTTGGATCTCGCTCTGCTGCTGCTCGGTGGCGGCGTTGGCTGCGGCGATGTCCGCGTTGGCTGCGGCGATGTCCGCCTTGGCGGTGGCGATGGCGGCGTTGGCAGCGGCAAATTCCTCCCTTGCGCCTGCGACAGCGGCCTCGTTCTTTGCCATCTCCGCTTCGATCGTCACCGTGTCGAGTCGCACCAACACCTGACCCGGTTTCACGAGGTCACCCTCGTCCACCAGAACTTCCTTGACCCTGAGCGGCTCCTTAGCGGAGGCGTCTGTGAGCTTGGCTTCGATACGGCCGTTGCCGGACACGATCCCCGCGGGGAGCGCCGACTGCGTTGACATCCAGTATTTGTAAGCCAGGACGCCGCCGACCACGAGGACGATGGGGATGACGATCCACTTCTTGGAAAATTTGCGGGCCATAGCTTTTCACCTCGTAGGTGGTGGCGCTGACGTTGTGGACGAGCCCGTCGTCGGCTGCGTCGAGAACAAATTGCCCCAATTGGTGCGCTTCTGCATTTCGATCCTGGTGGCGTCGGGGACGAATGGCTGACCGACGCTCATCTCCCAACCGCCACCGAGGGCCTTGTACAAACTGATAACGTTCGTCGCGAGGCTCGAGCGCAGACCGACGAGGTTATTCTCCTGTTGCAATTGCGTTTGGTCGGCCAAGAGCACACGCTGATAATCGACGGCGCCCTCCCGATACTGGATAAGGGCCAACTCCGCTGAACGGCGTGCGGCGGTCACGGCTTCTTGCTGGACGGAGGTCGCCTCGAGCGATTTGACGAACCCTACGATCCCATCCTCCACTTCCTGCGACGCGCTGAGCACGCTGTTCTGATAGGTGGTCACGACCTCCTGAAATCGCGCATCCTCGACCCGCACTTGATTCCTGATGCGGCCATAGTTGTAGAACTGCCAAGTGACCTGCGGACCTACCGCAAAGAAAAAGCTGGCGGGGCTCAAGAGGTTGAAGGACTCGTTACCGCCTTGGGTCGCGTGGAGGCCGAGTGTGCCTGAGAGAAGGAAGTGCGGATAGAGATTCGCCTTGGCGATGCCGATGCGTTCACATTGTGCCATCGCGACGAGTTCAGCATTCCGGATATCCGGACGGCGCCGCAGCACTTCTGCAGGAATGCTCACCGCCACCTGCGCGGGCGCCGTCGGAATCGCCTGCGGTCCTTGCAACAAGTTCTGGAGCGAACCCGTGGGCTGACCGAGCAGGGTGGTGAGTGCGTTCTTAGACTGAGCGAGGCTGATCTCGAGTTGAGGAATCGACGCCCGCGTGCTCGCGAGCAGCGCCTGCGCCTGGGAGACGTCGAGTTCGGACGTAGCGCCATTACGGAAGCGCGCATCCGCGATGCGCAATGATTCTGCCTGGACACTCACGTTCCGACGGGCCTGCTCGATCAGCTCTTCGAAGGTGCGAAAAGCCACATAAGTCCGTGCGACTTCGGCGGTCAACGTGACGAGCGTCTCCTGGTAGTCGGCCGCGGAGCTCAGATATACGTCCTTTTGCGCCCTCACGGCCTTGGCGTACTGGCGCCAGAAGTCCGCTTCCCACGATAAATCGAGACCAAGGGCGTCGCTTGCGAAATAGCGAGAGAAATCCGGGGGCTTGTTGACGGTGTTGGAGCTGAGACCAACGCCGTTTACGCCCACGAATGCCTGCTGCACCTGCGGATACTGATTACCGGTGGCGATACCGAGCACGGCGCGGGCTTCCATGATCCGCAGTCCCGCGACCCGTAGCGTGAGGTTCTGCTTGTACGCCAGTTGGATCAATTGTTCGAGAACTGGATCGTTGAAGGCTTTCCACCATGCGCTGTCCGTGGCCGGCTGCGCCGAGATCTGCGGACTGCCCGTCCCGCTCCAACTGTCGTTGACGCCCAGGACAGGCTTAACGTAATGTGGGCCGACCGCGCAGCCAGTTAGCGTCAGCACCACGCCCACGAGCGTAACGGCATAGCTAGCCTTCAGGCATCGATGAGCGGTGCCGGTTTCCGATTTGCGGTTATTCAACGTGGCGATTGTCATCTTGTTCTTACACACGCTTTGTGGCCCATTTCGACTTGCAGACGAAATCAGGGCGCAATCGATCAGAGATTCCCAGAGCATGGTCATCGCTACTCACCCACAAATTACGCCAGCCTCTGCGGATCGGAAATTAGACAAACTCCTAGTCGGTGCGACCTCGCTCATTTGGAATCACGCCCAAATCGTTGTAACTCGGCTGCTCTGACGTTAGCTTCTAGCGAGCGATAGTCCGGTCGAGAAGCAAGAGCAGACTGGAGCGCCGCATCGCGATTCATCGTAATGTCGGTGCCGTACGCCGCAGTATCATCCACTTCAAAGTCCGAAGTGATGCGTTGCTGCAGGGCATTGGCGAAGCTGAGTTTTGCGGCAATGTAGCTCTGCTCGGCCTCCTGCTGCTGTTGCTGAAGGGAGCTCACCTGCTGCAGCGCGCGATTAGACTCCAACGGCGCGGAAACACCTTGCTTCACGCGATCTTCCGTCAAGTTGTACAGGTCATTCGCCAGCTTCTTCTGCTCTGTCAGAGCGTCCCTTGATGCTTTCGCCCTGAGCGCCTGCAGATAAATTGCAACGACGTCCAGCACGACAAGCTCACGCGCATTATCCACAAGTACACGAAAGGATTCCTGCTGCGAACCAGAACTCTTCCGGGCTTTCCAGTTTGCGATATTCAACAGGTCCTGGCTGAGTAGGAGGCGGGCATCCATCGAGGCGAAGGGCCCCGTTTTCCCTTGCGGCACCGTGGGTATGTCAATTCCGAGCCCGATCAAATTGATCGTTTGATAGCTTTGATGTGCATCCAGGTGCAATTGGGGCAAGAGTGGGGAGCGAGATTGCTCGTACCTTCCCGAGGCCTCATCCAGGCGGCTCTGCGCCGCGCAGAGAATGGAGTTGTTTGTGAGCGCAATTGTTATTGCCTGAGATAGGGTTAATTGCTTCGGCAGCTCTTGCTGGTCTGCGGCGGCCCTCGCCAGGGTAGGTAGCAGGGCGACTAGCGTCGCCGTGATGAGTAAAGCAAGGCGTGCCATGGATCCCATCCTCTACGGTTCAGGTGGAACTGTTGCTTCTATCGAAACCCTTCAATGTCATGTGGAAACGCGTGGACAGATGCAGGATTTTCACAAAGGTCGCTTCCCATGCGCTCTCTGACTGGAACTCCAAAAGCGAGTCGTGACTTTTAAGTGCCGCGACATGGTCATCAGCCATCAACATCCGCGGACGCATCAAAGTTCACCTCGGTTTAGGGAAGCGTGCTTCGTCACGCCAAAGACCTCTGGGATTATTCCTAGAGCAGTGTGCGGCCTTCCGCCACTGGGGAAATCCCCAGTATGCAGGGGGCGCGAGATATTGGCGTCCCTTGAAGACCAACCACGATGGCCCACCAAGTTAGCTGCCAGTGTGTTAGTCGAGGCTAAATACCTAGGTATTTACCCGATTGCTTTGGCCGGTTGCCCGGCGTAAGACTAACATCCGCAGCCATGACTGACTCGCCGTCCGACCAGACCGTAGAACCTGGCCGCATCGCTCGCTATGCGATGCCCGCGAATCAAACTGGCTGGGTGCGGTGGGTTCCTGGGTTGGACACTCTCCGTGGGTACGAATCGTCATGGTTGCGACACGACGTTGTGGCCGGCCTCGTCATGACGAGCATGCTTGTGCCGGTAGGTATCGCGTACGCCGAGGCATCCGGGGTACCGGGTATCAACGGCCTTTACGCGACAATCGTCCCTCTGCTCGCCTACGCTCTCTTCGGTCCGAGCCGCATTCTCGTCCTAGGTCCTGATTCCGCGCTCGCGGCCGTAATCTTCACAACCGTACTACCGCTGTCTGCCGGTGATCCGCAACGTGCTGTCGCGCTGGCTGGAATGATGGCGATCGTCTCCGGCGTAGTGTGCATTGCCGCCGGCTTGGCACGTCTGGGCTTCATCACCGAACTGCTCTCGAAGCCGATCCGCTACGGCTACATGAACGGCATCGCTCTGACGGTATTGCTGAGCCAGGTCCCGAAGCTCTTCGGCTTCTCTGTCACTGCGAAGGGACCCCTCCGCGAAGTTAGGGGAATCGTCAATGAAGTATTCGCAGGGAGCACGAACGTCGTGGCGCTCGCGATCGGCGCTAGTACGCTCGCCCTCATACTGTTACTGAAGCGCTGGCCGCGCGCTCCGGGAACTCTGATCGCCATAGTGGCCGCGACTGTTGCAGTCGCGGCCTTCCACCTACCAACACGTGCCGGCGTGTCCGAGCTCGGCCCTCTGCCAAGGGGATTGCCCTCACTACGGCTTCCCCGTATCCCCACCGCCGACCTGGTACCTATCCTCATGGGTGGCGTCGCGGTCGCGCTTGTTTCGTTCGCAGACACAAGTGTGCTTTCTCGAACCTATGCGGCACGCCTGCATATGTCCGTCGACCCGAACCAGGAGATGGTGGGCCTCGGCGCTGCCAACCTCGCCACTGCCTTCTTTCAGGGATTCCCAATCAGCAGCAGCTCATCGCGCACACCCGTCGCTGAGGCGGCCGGTGCCAGGACTCAGTTTGCGGGGGTGGTCGGCGCGCTCGCTATCACATTACTGCTGCTGGTCGCGCCCAACCTGCTCCAGCATCTGCCCCACACCGCCCTGGCCGCCGTCGTCATCGCCGCGGCGATCGGCTTGGTCGAAGTGTCCGACTTGCGTCGCATCTATCGTGTCCAGCGCTGGGAGTTCTGGCTCTCGATGGCCTGCTTCGCGGGTGTGGCTGTGCTCGGCACTATTCCGGGCATTGCGCTCGCAATCGTGATTGCGGTGATTGAGTTCCTCTGGGACGGCTGGCGCCCGCATTCGGCCGTGCTCGGCCGCGTCGAACGTGTCAAGAGCTACCACGACATCACCCGGTATCCGGAGGCACGTTTGATTCCGGGGCTCGTGTTGTTCCGTTGGGACGCACCGCTGTTCTTCGCGAACGCCGAGCTATTCCACAAACGCGTCCTGGATGCCGTTGCGAGCTCTCCGACGCCGGTCGGCTGGCTCGTGGTCGCAGCAGAGCCGGTCACCAGCGTCGACATCACCGCAGCCGATGTCGTTTGTGAGCTCAACGACACCCTGCACGCTGCCGGCACTGAACTATGTTTTGCTGAGATGAAGGATCCCGTCAAGGACAAGCTGAAACGCTTCGAGGTCTTCAAGCGCCTCGGCGAGCATACCTTCTTCGCGACCCTCGAGGAAGCGGTGAGCGCCTACCGCGTAGTCCATCCAGTCGAGTGGGTAGACTAGGAGGATAGCACTCGTAGTGCATTGTCATCACCAGCAATAGCCGCGGACGCATCAAAGTTCACGTCGGTTTAGGGAAGCGCAATTTCGTCCCACCAAAGACCTCTGGGATTCTTTCTAGAGCAGTGTGCGGCCTTTCCGCCACTTCGGAAATCCTCAGTATGCAGGGCACCCGAGAGATTGGCGTCTCGTGAAGACCAACCGCGAGCGCCAGCCAGCTAGCTGCCAGGGTGAGGTGAATCTACGTACCTAGGGATTTTCCTAATTGCTTTCACCGCCTGCTCGGCCTAAGACTGACTGACGGTGGAAACTCCCGATGTTTTGTCAGCGATCTGAAAATACGTTCTAGAGGGTAAGAACGCCTATGAGAGCGACTCGTCGGATTCCTTGGAAACAAATCATCTTGCCCTTAGCGCCATTCGGATTTAGCCCGCTCGAGCGCGATCCAAAGGTAGAACAACTGAAAGACAAGCCCCAACAATTGGATCAATTGATGGATGAGGTTAGGACTAAGGTCAAGGCGCTCGAGATCGTCACACGCCGAGAGAGAGCACATCTCTACGGTCGTCAGTTTTGAAAGTTGTCGATATTTTTTGACAGGTTTAGTCTGCGAATCCGGCCAAAAGGAGCACAACTATGACCCCAGTAGTAGCACCTGAACAAGTCCGCCATCCTTTGAGTGCATATGGACCTGCGAGATCTACCATCTCGGGAACACCTCTCAACGCCGACGAGTTGCGCAAAACCCACGCCTATTGGCAAGCCTGTAATTACCTGATGTTGGGCATGATCTACTTACAGGACAATCCACTGCTGAAGGAGCCGCTTAGAACGGAGCACATCAAGAGTCGGCTTCTGGGGCATTGGGGCGCGAGTCCGGGGTTGGCGTTTATTTACATCCACCTGAACCGCCTGATCAAAAAGTATGATCTAGACATGATCTTCCTCGCGGGGCCCGGACACGGAGCGCCGGGAGTTCTCGCTGCGGTCTATTTGGAAGGCGCATATTCGGAGATCTATACGGATAAGAGCGAAGACGAAGATGGCATGCGGGCATTTTTCAAACAATTTTCCTTTCCGGGCGGCATCGGAAGCCACTGCACTCCGGAGACACCCGGATCGATCCATGAGGGCGGCGAACTTGGGTACGTTCTCTCGCATGCGTGTGGCGCTGCCTTCGATAATCCGGAACTGATTGTTGCATCCGTAATTGGCGATGGAGAGTCGGAAACCGGGCCACTTGCCACGTCGTGGCAGATCAATAAGTTCCTCAACCCCATCCGAGACGGTGCAGTGCTACCGGTGCTGCACCTGAATGGCTACAAGATCAATAACCCAACCCTCCTGGCACGCATCAGCCACGAAGAACTGGAGAGTTTTTTCCGCGGCTACGGATGGACGCCGTACTTTGTGGAAGGCTCGGATCCAGAGAGCATGCACCAGGCCATGGCTGCGACACTCGAACACTGTGTTTCCGAGATCAGGAACTCTCAAAACGAAGCTCGCCGGACCGGCGTGGCTGAGCGTGTGCGCTGGCCCATGATCGTGCTACGAACGCCAAAGGGATGGACTGCTCCAAGTGAGGTCGATGGGCACAAACTGGAAGGCTCCTGGCGGGCACATCAAGTTCCGATGGCCGATGTGAAGAAGAATCCAGAACGGCTTCATCAACTGGAAGACTGGATGCGGGGGTACAAGCCGGAAGAACTCTTCGACCAACACGGAACCTTGATTCGGGAGCTCAAAGAACTTGCACCGACTGGCACGAGAAGAATGGGTGCTAATCCTCACGCGAATGGAGGGCACCTGAAGAAGGCTCTCCGTCTACCGGCATTCCAGGAATACGCCTTCAAGGTCGATAAACCAGGCACTCAGGAGGCAGAAAATGCACGCCCGCTGGGTGCTTTCCTCCGCGACGTGATGAAGCTGAACATGAGGAACTTTCGCGTCTTCGGCCCGGACGAAAACACGTCGAACAAGCTGAATGATATCTACGCGGTCAGCAAAAAGTTCTGGATAGAGGAATATTTTCCCGAAGATGCGGATGGCGGCGAGTTAGCTCCTGACGGACGAGTCATCGAGATGCTTAGCGAACATACCCTTGAAGGCATGCTCGAAGGCTACTTGCTCACCGGACGCCATGGATTCTTCTCTTCTTATGAGGCATTCATCCACGTCATTGACTCTATGTTCAATCAGCATGCCAAGTGGCTCGCCATCTGTAATCATCTCTCATGGCGCGATAGCGTTGCATCGCTGAACATACTGGTCACTTCCACGGTTTGGCGGCAAGACCACAACGGTTTCACTCATCAGGATCCCGGGTTCCTCGATGTAGTCGTGAACAAGAGCTCCGAGGTCACACGCATCTATTTACCGCCTGATGTTAATTGCCTCCTATCCGTCGCCAACCACTGTTTAAAGAGCGAGAACTACGTCAACGTTATCGTTTGCGACAAACAGCTGCACCTTCAGTACATGGATATGGACGCGGCAATCGCGCATTGCACCAAGGGCATTGGAATATGGGAATGGGCATGTACTGACCAGGGCAGCGAGCCGGACGTGGTAATGGTCTCCGCCGGCGATATACCCACACAGGAAGCTCTTGCCTCGATTTGCCTGCTGCGGGGGGACTTTCCCGATATCAAGATCCGTTATATCAATGTGATCGATCTCTTTAAACTCCAGCCCACGACGGAACACCCTCACGGCTTGTCCGATCGCGACTTCGATTCGCTCTTCACCATCGACAAGCCTATCATCTTCAATTTTCACGGGTATCCATGGCTCATTCATCGATTGGCTTACCGGCGCACAAATCACGACAACATGCATGTGCGTGGCTACAAGGAACGAGGCAACATCAATACACCGCTGGAACTAGCGATATCTAACGAAATTGACCGCTTCAGCCTGGCAATGGACGTCATCAAGCGTGTTCCGAGGTTGCAGCCGGTCGGAGCGCACGCCATGGAACGCTTCCGCAATATGCAGATTGCATGCCGGAACTATGCTTACGAGCACGGGACCGATATGCCCGAGGTTGCTGGCTGGAGATGGCCGCACTAGGTACCCGGATCTCGTGGTCGAGGTTGGTCGCGCCGAACCAGATCAGGCAAAGCCCAAATTCATGGCGCTCCACGACCATACCGGTCGGTAGAGTGACGATGAACGTTCTCGTACCCGACTCGGGAAGCTCCAGTCTAAAGTTCCAGCTGGTCGCCGCTGGTCTTGGCCGGAGTGCCCACAACAATGATGAGCTCTTGTGCCGCGGACAGATCGAGCGGATTGGAGGAGAAGCAATGAAAGACGAGCTTCCCGTAGTCTATCTTGCGAGACATGGTGAAACCGCCTGGAGTCTGTCGGGCCAGCACACCGGGCTTACTGACCTCCCACTTACCGACCACGGCAAGCACACCGCCCGTCGACTCGATGAACGTCTCCAAGGACTGACTTTCGCAAAGGTATTCACAAGTCCGTTGCAGCGCGCGCGCCAAACATGCGAACTGGCGGGATTTGGCGCCCTGGCCGAGATTGATCCTGATCTCGTCGAGTGGAACTACGGTGAGTATGAGGGACGCCGTGGTGCCGACATCCGCGCAGAACGCCCGAACTGGAACTTGTTCCGGGACGGCTGCCCTGGGGGCGAAACTCCAGACCAAGTCAGTGCCCGCGCCGACCGCGTCGTTAGCCGAGTGCGCGCGATTCCGGGAGACGTACTTGTTTTCACAAGTGGGCATTTCATGCGGGTATTGGCGTCGCGGTGGCTCGGGCTCGAACCGACGGCCAACAGCAGATATCTCATGTTGAGCACGGCGAGCCTCAGTGCCTTGGGCTACGAAAACGATCTCTCCCGGCCAGTGATCCGATTCTGGAACGACACTCGCCACGTGGACATTAAGCCCGAGGTAGCGGCGCACGCTAGTCCGTGAAGATCGCGACGCGAAGGGAACCCGTATCGATGGCAGGTCAACTTCAGAAAGGAAGACTCCGATGAGTACGAGGGGCGTCGCGGCAAGCACGGCAAAAGCAGCGCAGGAAAATCCGTCCAAACTTCTCAAACAATACGAGTGCGGCCCGATTCAGTTCATGGGAACCGACGGGCTATACGAACGGCATCTTCACTTCGATAATGTAATTGATGAGCAGGCAATTGGCGCACGCGAACGCTTTGAGGCGATCGCGCGATCCATCCGAGATATCCTTGCACAACGATGGGTACTCACTGAGAAAAGGTACGAGCAAGAGAATCCAAAGCGCATCTACTACCTCTCCGTGGAGTTTCTGCTCGGCCGGTCATTGGCCAACAATATCATTAACCTTCGGCTCGATCCCCTCGTTAGACAAGCAGCCAAACAGAAAGATATTGACTTGCTCTCCCTGCTCGAACGAGAGCGCGACGCAGGCCTGGGAAATGGAGGACTCGGACGATTAGCAGCGTGCTTCCTTGACTCTATGGCTACGTTGAGCCTGCCAGCCATGGGCTATGGCCTCCGATACGAATATGGCATGTTCAAACAGCTCATCCAGGACGGTTGGCAGGTCGAGGAGCCGGATAACTGGTTGCGTCAGCCAGATCCGTGGGAAGTTGCTCGTCCACGTGAAAAAGTGGAAATCAAACTGAACTGCTCTTTCGAGCTACATGGTGGAAGTCTGCGCGCGATTCCCAATAAACCATCCACCTTGTACGGTATTCCCTTCGATCGCCCTATCGTGGGTTATGGCGGTAAGAACGTCAACGCGCTCCGACTCTGGGCCGCAGCCGGTCCCGATTACTTTGACTTCCAGAAGTTTAGCAGCGGCGATTTTGTGGCTGCGCTTACCGAGACTCTTGCCGCGGAATCTCTCACGCGAGTCCTATATCCCGACGACAGTACGAGTATGGGGCAGGCGTTGCGCCTAGTGCAGGAGTACTTCCTCGTGGCCTGTTCCCTAACAGATCTCGTGCGGCGTTTCCGCCGCGTCAACTCAGACTGGAGAACCCTGCCTGAGAAAGTCGCCATTCAATTGAATGACACCCACCCGACCATGGCAGTTCCGGAATTGATGCGCATTCTGCTAGATGAAGCACATCTTGAATGGAATCTGGCTTGGGATCTTACTCAACAGACGCTCGCCTACACAAATCATACGTTACTCCCTGAGGCTCTTGAAAAATGGCCCGTCGGGTTGTTCGAGACGATGCTGCCGCGTCAGCTGGAAATTATTTACGAGATTAATCGTCGTTTCCTTGATTCAGCACGGAATCGGTTCCCAGGGGAGGAAGAGCGCCTTGCACGCATGAGCCTCATCGAAGAAGGTCCCCAGAAAAACGTACGAATGGCCAATTTGGCGATTGTCGGCTCGCACAGCACCAATGGAGTCGCGGCCATTCACTCCGGATTGCTGCGCAATGTAACGGTCAAAGAACTGGCCGAGATGTTTCCAGAGCGTTTCAATAACAAGACGAACGGCGTGACGCCACGACGCTGGTTGCTGCTCGCGAACCCTGCGCTCGCCGCCACGATCACCGATGTCATAGGTAACGGCTGGGTAACCGACCTCAGTCAACTGAGCAGACTCAAATCACTTGCCGAAGATCGAGCCTTTCGTGACGCGTTTCGCCTAGCTAAGCGCAAGGCCAAAGTAGAGTTTGCTGATTGGCTCAAGGTATCGACGAGGCGGGCGGTGGATCCGGACACGATCTTTGACTGTCAGGTCAAGCGCATCCACGAGTATAAGCGACAGCTGCTCAATGGGCTGCGAGTCGTCGTGCTCTACAACCGGCTGCGGGAAAACCCGAATCTTGAGATGGGGCCGCGTACTTTTTTCTTCGCAGGCAAGGCAGCACCAGCCTATCGGCTGGCCAAACTGATCATAAAGTTCATTAATAATGTGGCTTCCACCATTGAAGGGGACCCGGCCGTGCGCGGCCGTCTAAAGGTGGTCTTTCTGCCCGATTACTGTGTTTCACTCGCCGAGCGATTGATTCCTGCCACTGATGTTTCGAACCAGATTTCAACGGCTGGTTACGAGGCGAGTGGCACAAGCAACATGAAATTCATGATGAACGGTGCGCTGACGATCGGAACTAGAGATGGCGCGACCATTGAGATGGCAGAAGAAGGAGGCGAAGAGAATTTCTTCTTATTCGGCCTGACAGCTGAACAAGTGACTAGCAGCCGTAGCTGGTACAGTCCACACTGGCACTACGAAAATGAACCAGAGACGCGTGCCGCGCTGGATTTAATTTTTTCCAACTATTTCAGCCGTAATGAGCCAGGTGTTTTTGAACCGCTGCGCGAAACGCTGTTAACGAGCGGAGACCACTACATGCACTTGGCGGACCTCCGGCCCTATCTCGAAGCGGACCGACGATTGTGCGAGTTGTATGCCAATCCACATGCGTGGGCTCGCAAAGCCATTTTGAATGTTGCGAGTTCGGGAAAGTTCTCGAGCGATCGGACGATCCAAGAATACGCAACCGGAATATGGAAGGTCAAACCATGTCCGGTACCGTAAGCGCGAAATCACTAATCGGTGCACTGGAGAAAAAGGGCGCGATCTACTCGATCGCTCCCTTGCAAGACTTGCTCAACCTCGGGGCCGAGGCGCGGATGAATTTGCCGGGTTATGTTGAAGCAAACTGGGGTTGGCGCTCGAGGGAGGAATGTTGTGCGCGTCGGTTTTCGAGCGACTTCGGGATCTGACAGCAGTTTCAAATCGTTTGAATGTGCCGCGCGGTTCGCCGACTGCGAATGCGGTTGAAGGTGCATCGTGAACGTCGCCCAAACGCGTTCTTAGCGGCTTTAGCGGAGGTGACAAATGAAAGCAACGCAACTGCTTCACAATTTGGGCCAGAGCATCTGGCTCGACAACATCACCCGCGACTTGCTCGATAGCGGCACACTCAAGCGTTATGTCGACGAGCTTTCGGTGACGGGACTGACCTCGAATCCCACGATTTTCAATCGGGCCATCAAAAGCAGCTCCGCTTACGGCACAGCAATTCGCCAGAAGGTCGCCGAAGGCAAAGCCGGTGAGGCGCTCTTTTTTGAGCTGGCGTTGGAAGACCTGACCCGCGCCGCCGACCTGTTTCGCCCGATCTTCGACCGAACAAACGGCGTAGATGGATGGGTATCGCTCGAAGTGTCGCCATTGCTCGCGTACGACACGGCCAAAACCTTGGCGGCCGCCGAGGATCTGCATGCCCGCGCGGGGCGCCCCAATATTCTTATCAAGATTCCCGGGACCAAGGAAGGGCTACCTGCCATCGAGGGGGCGATGTTTGCCGGAATTCCGATCAACGTCACACTTTTGTTTTCGAGCGACCATTATCTGGCGGCTGCCGAAGCGTTCCTTCGGGGGATCGAGCGGCGCATAGAGGCTGGGCTCAAGCCCAATGTCGCCTCGGTGGCGTCGGTCTTTGTCAGCCGTTGGGACGCGACAGTTAGTGGCCAAGCCCCGCGCAAATTGAAGAATAAGCTCGGGATTGCGATTGCTGAACGCACCTACAGGGAATGCCGCAGTCTGCTCGGCTCGCCTCGCTGGCACCGTATTTACAACGCCGGCGCCAATCCACAACGCCTACTGTGGGCTAGCACAGGAACGAAGGACCCCACGGCGTCCGACCTTCTGTATGTCATGGCCCTCGCTGCACCGTTCACAGTGAACACGATGCCCGAGGCGACCTTGAAAGCGCTTGCCAACCACAAGGAACTCGGATCGATTCTGCCCGCCGATGGCGGTGACTGCGAAGAAGTGTTATCGCAGTTCGCGAATGCTGGCATCGAGATCGATGCCCTGGCTGCTCAGCTTCAGGAGGAAGGAGCCAAGTCGTTCGTGAAGTCCTGGAACGAACTGATGACTGAGATTGCGTCCAAGAGCATTGTGCTCAATAAGGTTGCCAGTTGATTCATGGCCTTGGCCGGAGCCAAGTTGCTGCAGGGCGAAACACGATTACAGATAGCCGGGATTAGCAGGAGCAAGGTCATGAGTGCTACTCAAGTTTCTCAATTACACGGAGAAAATCTTGCGCAATTGTCCATAAATACCATTCGCACTCTTTCGATGGACGCCGTACAAAAAGCTAATTCGGGGCATCCCGGGACGCCCATGGCGCTCGCGCCTGTAGTCTATTCTCTGTGGCAGCACTTCCTGCGGTTTGACCCTAACCACCCGATCTGGCCTAATCGCGACCGCTTTGTGCTTTCGATTGGTCACGCTTCGATGCTCTTATACTCGATGTTGCACTTGACCGGCGTGAAAGCGGTGAATCCCAAGTACGAAACTCTTGGTCATTTGTCAGTGACGCTTGAAGACATCAAGCACTTTCGGCAACTTGACACCCGATGCCCGGGCCACCCGGAATACCGTTGGACTTCGGGTGTCGAGACTACGACAGGCCCATTAGGACAAGGGGTCGCTTCCAGTGTGGGTATGGCAATCGCCGCTCGATGGTTTGCGAGTTACTTCAATCGGCCAGGTTTCGAGCTCTTCGATTACGATGTCTATGCCCTGTGCGGCGACGGATGCATGATGGAAGGGATTTCCGGGGAGGCCGCTTCACTAGCCGGCCATCTCAAATTAGCCCACCTGTGTTGGATCTATGACAACAACCATATCACCATCGAGGGGAATACAGCATTGGCTTACAGCGATGATGTTGCCACTCGATTTATCGGTTATGGCTGGAACGTGACTCGGGTAGGCGACGCTAACGACTTGGAAATGTTGGAACGCGCCTTCCACACCTTTAAGAACGAAAACGAACGGCCCACACTGATCATCGTTGATAGCCACATCGCATACGGCGCACCAAACAAGCAAGATACCAGCGCCGCTCACGGCGAGCCACTGGGCGAAGGGGAAATCAGACTGACAAAGCGTCACTACGGCTGGCCGGAGGACGCCAAGTTCCTCGTGCCTGACGGTGTGCGCGAACACTTCCGAGCGCATATAGGCTCGCGTGGGCAGGAATTGCGTGATGCTTGGATGTTGAAGTTTGAAACATATAGAGAGCGGTACCCCGAACTCGCCGATCAATGCTACCAGATGATCCGCCGCGAGCTCCCCAAAGCTTGGGATAATGGGTTGCCCACGTTCGCCGCGGATCGCAAAGGGATCGCGACCCGGGACGCCTCGGGCCAGGTATTGAACGTACTTGCGAAGAAGGTTCCTTGGCTGCTCGGGGGCTCGGCAGACCTCGGCCCCTCTTGCAAGACACGGCTCACTTTTGATGGAGCCGGCGACTTCAGCGCCGAGAATCCTGCCGGTCGAAACCTACATTTTGGCATCCGGGAACATGCCATGGGAGCAATCCTGAACGGGTTATCCTTATCTAAGATTCGGCCTTTTGGCTCGGGTTTCCTGATCTTCAGCGATTACGAACGAGCGGCAATTCGTCTGAGCGCCTTGATGGAGATCCCAGTGATTCACATCTTCACGCATGATTCGATCGGAGTAGGGGAAGATGGCCCGACACACCAGCCAGTCGAGCATCTCGCCTCATTGCGCGCCATTCCCGGTCTGGTCACTCTGCGTCCCGGGGACGCCAACGAAGTTGTCGAGGCTTACCGCTACATTATGCAACTGACCCACGAGCCTGCCGTACTCGTTCTATCACGTCAGGCCTTGCCGACGCTTGATCGCAGGAAGTACGCGCCGGCGTCAGGTGTGGCACGTGGCGCTTACGTACTCGGCGACTGTCCAGATGGAGACCCCGACGTGATTCTGATCGCCTCTGGGAGCGAAGTCAGTCTTGCCGTGGAGGCTCACGAAAAGCTACTCGACGAGGGCATTCAGTCGCGGGTGGTCTCGATGCCATCCTGGGACATTTTCGACCATCAGACCCTGGATTACCGCGATAGCGTGCTACCTCCCAGTGTGAAGGCTCGCATCGCTGTAGAGCAGGCCTCAACGTTCGGATGGGAGCGGTACACCGGTTTGGAAGGGCGCGTCATCGGCATGAAGACGTTTGGGGCCTCGGCACCGCTCCAAGAACTCCAGAGAAAATTCGGTTTCGAACCAAATTTGCTTGTGGCGGCTGCCAAGGAGCTGCTTCGGAATGGTAAATGATGTCAAAAATCGCCAACAAGGTGTTCTTCAAGCGGTTGCGGCCAGTCCCGTGATGCAACAAACCCGTCAAGCGGTCATCGCCCCTGCCGCAAGTATTGGGCAAAGCGCCCCTCTTGGCGCTACGGTCTGTCACAACGGTGTGAATTTCAGCCTTTTCTCCCGCAAAGCTTCAAGTGTCGAGTTGCTATTCTTTAATCGAGAAGACGACGCTCGTCCTGCGCAGGTAATTAACATCAATCCATCGACAAACCGCACCTACCATTATTGGCACGTATTTGTACCAGCCGCGCAACCCGGGCAGATCTACGGTTATCGAGTCCACGGACCGTTCGATCCGGAAAACGGTCTTCGCTTTGATCCCGGCAAAATTCTTCTAGACCCATATGGCCGCGGAGTCGTTGTCCCAAAGAACTACGACCGGGACGCCGCATGCAGAAGCGGGGAAAACATAGCGGTTGCGATGAAGAGCGTAGTGGTGGACCCGAGTACGTACGATTGGGAAGGTGATGCGCCGCTCAAGCGCTCGTCAACTCAGACGATCGTGTACGAAATGCATGTGCGTGGTTTCACCCGCCATCCCAGTTCCGGCGTCTCCGAGAAAACCCGCGGCACATATCGCGGGCTAATCGAGAAGATTCCCTATCTCCAGCAACTCGGTATCACCGCTGTGGAACTGTTACCCGTTTTTCAATTCGATGCACAAGATTGCCCCTCAGGCCTAGTCAACTACTGGGGTTATGCACCGGTCTCGTTCTTTGCCCCGCATCAAGCGTACAGCTCTCGTCAGGATCGCCTGGGGCCGATCGACGAATTTCGTGACATGGTCAAAGCGCTGCATCGGGCGGGGATCGAAGTCATTCTCGACATTGTGTTCAATCACACGGCCGAAGGGAATCACGAAGGACCAACGGTGTGTTTTCGTGGGATTGACAACAACGCGTACTACATCCTCGAACAGGACCCCTCGCGGTATGCCAACTACACCGGAACCGGAAACACGCTGAATGCAAATCATCCTATCGTCCGGCGCATGATCGTGGATAGCCTCCGCTATTGGGTTGAAGAGATGCACGTGGATGGTTTCCGGTTTGATCTAGCTTCGATCCTCGCACGCGATTCCAGTGGACATGTGATGTCCAATCCGCCAGTTCTCTGGGACATCGAGTCGGAGCCAACTCTCGCTGGGACAAAAATGATCGCGGAAGCTTGGGATGCGGCCGGGTTGTATCAGGTCGGCAGTTTTATAGGGGACAGTTGGAAAGAATGGAACGGGCGCTTTCGTGATGACGTCAGGAGTTTCTTTCGCGGCGACGACGGCTCATTGCAGCATTTTGGCGACCGAATGCTTGGCAGCCATGAGATCTATCGTCACTCAGTACGCGAGGCGGAACAGAGCGTAAACTTTGTGACCTGTCATGACGGATTTACACTTAACGATCTGGTCTCCTATAACGAGAAGCATAATGAAGCCAATGGTGAGGGCAACCGCGACGGCGGGAACGATAACCGTAGCTGGAACTGTGGCGTTGAGGGCCCAACCGATGATCCTGCCATCGAGAAACTCAGGAATCGGCAGGTAAAGAACTTCCTGACCGTCACTTTGCTTTCGCTGGGCATACCAATGCTCACGATGGGCGACGAAGTCCGGCGCACGCAGAACGGCAACAACAATGCGTATTGCCACAATGACGAGAGCGTGTGGTTCGATTGGACATCCTTTAAAGCGCACGCGGATGTTCATCGATTTACGAAGTTATTGATAGAGAGACGGCTATTGCGAGATATCGGTCCCGAGCGTGAGCGCTTGACTTTGACGCAATTGATCAACCGGGGCGTAAAAGGCTGGCATGGAGTAAAATTCGGCCAGCCGGACTGGAGTGGTTATTCGCATAGTGTCGCCCTCAGCGTAGAGTTGACCGAGGAGGATCTACTTGTCTATTTCATTTTCAATGCCTATTGGGACCAACTCGAATTTGAGCTTCCTTTATTTGCGAATGATAGGACGTTCTGGCACCGATGGATCGATACTTACCTGGATTCTCCACAAGACATCGTCGAGTGGCAAACAGCGCCTGCAATTCTGGACCGTACTTATAGGGTTGGGTCTCGGTCTGTCGTCGTTCTCTGGACAAATCATGGCACTCAGACTCATCAAGAGACCGGCTATGAGAGAAGTGACCCGCTATGAGAAACTTCACTGGGTTCATTGTCAGCAGGTTGATTACTGGGGTGCTCGTGGTCGCACCGATTTATCTGGCTGTGCTGCTACTTCTTAAAGCGACGAAATCACTGCTGAGTATCGTACAGCCTGTCGCAGCGCTGCTTCCAGAATGGGTGCCAGCGGCCCAGATACTATCGTTGCTGATGATCTTGTTTTTTTGTTTCTTTATCGGGCTCGGGATGAAGACTCCGAAGGGACGGACAACATGGGAGCGAATGGAAAATTCCCTATTCCAGAGACTACCAGGTTACGCTCTCTTTAGAAGTCTCACTCAGCAACTATCCGGGAAAACTGAAGACAAAACATGGAAGCCGGCACTGGCTGAGATTGAAGATGCCCTTGTCCCAGCCTTCATCATTGAAGAGCTTGAAAACGGGAGCTTCACCATTTTCGTCCCTTCCATACCGACGCCCCTGGCCGGGGCGGTCTACATCCTTACATCGGATCGTGTGCATCCGTTGGATGTTCCTTTTACTCAGGCGATTAAGACCATCTCCCGGTGGGGATCGGGATCGAAGGATCTTCTTGCTGCCATGAAAAAGAAAGGGGGATCCGACAAATAATGGCACCCGGCTGGCCAAACAAAGCGTGTCTCACTGTGCCCCTGCGAAACGGGAGTTCGATCTTCTTCTTGTTGCTCCCTTACATCACTGGTGCTCTGGCACAGCATTGTCGGGCATTGCACCTCTCCTCGTTGATACGGGAGGAAAAGAAACACCCACAAAGAAAATTCCGCTTTCGAACAACGAAGAGTCGGTCCCTGTATGGCCGGAGTAAGCCAGTTCGCCGGAAGCTTACCACTGCAATTCGCCACGCCCGCGCTCGGAAGCCCTCTGGCTACGACACATCACGAACGCACAACACCTGCCCACCACACCTATGAACCACCTATAAGCCCCCTGACTCGCGAGTTCAACACCTGTTCCCTATCCCTTTCCCTAGTAGACGGCCTTTGGGGACTCCCCTACCATTGGCCTGAATGGGGCGATTCCCGCCGCTCACACGCGATACCTCTGCCAAGTGTGTAAAGGAGCAGGGTATGACCACGCAAACCGTACCCGTATCCGATCAGAAGTCGCCGCAAAGCGCTCCAGCGGCAAAGGACTGGACAAGGCCCGCCGCGATGGCAATCTTCCCATACGCCGCATCTGATTCGCAGCTTCATCGAGCGATGATATCTAGTCAGATTCAAACTAAGACGCCACCGAATTTCGGCAGGAATCAAACAGTCGATTTCGCCAGTTTCGCTACCGAGTCGCCACGATGGTGCAGCTAGCGCGTGTGACCGCTCGACGGAGCGGCCAGAGCTGCCTGTCAAATTCTCTTGACTATGCCGTGACCTTCTGAGGAGCTCTCATATCGCTGAAGTACTTCGGCAGAAACGTGCTCAATCCTGAGTGGGGGACGAAGATGCCAGACTCCGACGGAACCATCCAGCAGAGCAAGACGACTCCGTACCGACAGAAAGCGCGGGAAGTGATAGCTGCGCTTGGAAGCGACGCCCATCGCGGTCTGACCCAGCAGGAAGCAAACCGGCGAATCCAGGAAGACGGGAGGAACGAGCTGGCCGCAGAAAAGCCGATTCCCGGTTGGCGGAAGTTCCTCACGCAGTTTCAAGATGCGCTAGTAATTCTGTTGCTGATCGCGACAGCAATCTCGGCGGCCCTGTGGCTATACGAACGGGAATCAGCGCTACCGTACGAGGCGATCGCCATTGTCTCCGTGGTGCTTCTCAATGCGACCATGGGTTACATTCAGGAATCGCGAGCCGCATCGGCGGTGGCTGCATTAAAGCAGATGGCCGCTGCTCATGCGAACGTTATTCGAGATGGCGAGCGACGCAGCGTTGCCGCGGCCGAGGTGGTGGCGGGCGACATCATTCTGGTGGAGGAAGGAGACACCGTCCCCGCGGATGCCCGGGTGATTCAATCGACCTCACTCAAGTGCGCTGAGGCGGCGCTGACGGGAGAGAGTTTGCCCGTCGCAAAGGAGTCAACTCCCATTTTGGCTGAGGTCGGCATTGGAGATCGCGACAACATGATCTTCAGCGGCACGGCCGCAACTTACGGGCGAGGCCGTGCAATTGTCGTTGCAACCGGAATGGCTACCGAGATGGGGCGCATCGCGGGAATGCTCAGAGAGATGCCCGACGAAGAAACGCCTTTGCAGAAGGAACTAGACGGCGTCGGCAAGATGTTGGGCGTTGCAGTCGTGGGGATGGCGATCGTGATGATTGCGACCATCATCCTTTTTGAGCACGTGCGAGGCTGGTCAGCGATCCTCGACGTCTTGATCCTCGGTATCGCGCTCGCGGTGGCTGCCGTTCCGGAAGGTCTCCCGGCGGTGGTGACTGCGGTTCTTTCCCTCGGCGTGCAGCACATGGCCAAACGAAAGGCAATCGTGCGCAATCTCTCTGCAGTGGGAACTCTCGGCTCGGCAAATGTGATCGCATCCGATAAGACGGGCACGCTGACGAAGAACGAGATGACGGTGCAAACAATTGTCACAGCCAGTGGCCGAGTGAAATTTGCAGGAACTGGCTACGCTCCCGACGGGCAGGTACAGCGCGAAGAAGGAGGTCCTGTCGATGGCCTCTTGTGGACAGAGTTGGAGCGTACACTCGCGATTGCCGATCGCGCGAACAATGCAGTCTTGCAGCACCATGATGGACGCTGGAGTGTCCAGGGCGACCCCACTGAGGGTGCGCTTGTAGTTGCCGCAAGGAAAGTGGGTCTCGCGGCCGAGAGGCTGAGCGGCCGTTTCGAGCGGGTCGGAGAGGTTCCGTTTTCTTCCGAGCGCAAGTTAATGAGCACCTTGCACACAGATACCGATAGGAAGGAGCGGCTGCTTGTTCTCGTCAAAGGCGCACCGGACGTACTCCTGTCTCGTTGCTCGGAGGAACTCACCGGCGAGAACACCAGACCTCTGACGGATGATCGGCGCACAGAGATCAAAGCCGTGAATGAAGAGCTCGCAGCACGAGCATTGAGAACGCTTGCCATTGCGTACCGTTCGGTGCCCGCGGGCACGCTCGACATCGGGGACGTTGATGAACGTGTGGAACAGCACTTGATCTTCGCCGGCCTGATCGGAATGATAGACCCGCCGCGCACCGAGGCGAAAGACGCGATTGCGCGGGCAAAACGCGCTGGAATACGGCCGATCATGATCACGGGCGATCATCCGGTAACCGCTCAGGTCATCGCCCGCGAACTGGGGATTGCAAGCAATGGGCGGGCTGTGACTGGTGCGGAGTTGCAAGAGACCTCTGATGAATCGCTCGTAGAGCTCGCAAAGAATGTGTCGGTGTACGCCCGTGTCAACCCTGAGGACAAACTGCGAATTGTCCGGGCGCTTCAGAACGACGGCGCTATCGTTGCCATGACCGGCGACGGTGTAAATGATTCCCCGGCACTGAAGATGGCCGACATTGGCGTGGCAATGGGAATCACCGGTACGGACGTCTCGAAAGAAGCGGCCGACATGGTCCTCGCCGACGATAACTTCGCGACGATTGTCGTCGCAGTCGAGGAGGGCCGCTCTATTTTTTCGAACATCCGGAAATTTCTGCGCTTCCTGTTGTCCACGAATATGGGCGAAGTGATGACTATGTTCTTTGGCGTCCTGCTGGCGAACGTGATCGGCTTACCGGCCCATGCGAGCGGGGTTGTGCTTCCGCTGTTGGCAACCCAACTCCTCTGGATCAATCTGGCAACCGACGCGGCGCCGGCGCTCGCGTTAGGTGTCGATCCCGCAAACGATGCGGTAATGAACAAAGCACCTCGTCCGGCGAGCGAACCAGTGATCACCCGGCGCATGTGGGCAGAGATCTTTTTCGGGGCAGTCGTCATGGCAGCGGGAACGTTGGCGGTGCTCGACGCGTCCTTGCCCAACGGGCTCATCCCCGGCTCCGGCAACCTGCGTTATGCCCAGACGATGGCGTTCACGACACTGATGATGTTTCAGTTATTCAATGCCCTCAACGCACGGTCAGATGAACACAGCGCATTTGAGGGCTTGTTCAAGAATCGCTGGCTGTGGGGTGCCATCGGACTCGCGATCATGCTGCAGATAGCGGTGGTCTATGTTCCCGTCCTACAGCAGGCGTTTTCGACCGTCAGTTTGACGGCCGCCGATTGGCTACGCTGCACCTTCGTGGCCAGCTCGGTCTTATGGCTGCGCGAGATCAGCAAAGCGGTGACCCGCATGAGAGATCGAAGGCGATGAGGTGACTTATTGGCCCGACACACCAGCCAGTCGAGCATCTCGCCTCATTGCGCGCCATTCCCGGTCTGGTCACTCTGCGTCCTGGGGACGCCAACGAAGTTGTCGAGGCTTACCGCTACATTATGCAACTGACCCACGAGCCTGCCGTACTCGTTCTATCACGTCAGGCCTTGCCAACGCTTGATCGCAGGAAGTACGCGCCGGCGTCAGGTGTGGCACGTGGCGCTTACGTACTCGGCGACTGTCCAGATGGAGACCCCGACGTGATTCTGATCGCCTCTGGGAGCGAAGTCAGTCTTGCCGTGGAGGCTCACGAAAAGCTACTCGACGAGGACATTCAGTCGCGGGTGGTCTCGATGCCATTTTGGGACATTTTCGACCATCAGACCCTGGATTACCGCGATAGCGTGCTACCTCCCAGTGTGAAGGCTCGCATCGCTGTAGAGCAGGCCTCAACGTTCGGATGGGAGCGGTACACCGGTTTGGAAGGGCGCGTCGTCGGCATGAAGACGTTTGGGGCCTCGGCACCGCTCCAAGAACTCCAGAGAAGATTCGGTTTTGAACCAAATCTGCTTGTGGCGGCTGCCAAGGAGCTGCTTCGGAAGGGGTAGCCAACTCTCGCTGGGACAAAAATGATCGCGGAAGCTTGGGATGCGGCCGGATTGTATCAGGTCGGCAGTTTTATAGGGGACAGTTGGAAAGAATGGAACGGACGCTTTCGTGATGACGTCAGGAGTTTCTTTCGCGGCGACGACGGCTCATTGCAGCATTTTGGCGACCGAATGCTTGGCAGCCATGAGATCTATCGTCACACAGTACGCGAGGCGGAACAGAGCGTAAACTTTGTGACCTGTCATGACGGATTTACACTTAACGATCTGGTCTCCTATAACGAGAAGCATAATGAAGCCAATGGTGAGGGCAACCGCGACGGCGGGAACGATAACCGCAGCTGGAACTGTGGCGTTGACGGCCCAACCGATGATCCTGCCATCGAGAAACTCAGGAATCGGCAGGTAAAGAACTTCCTGACCGCCACTTTGCTTTCGCTGGGAGTACCAATGCTCACGATAGGCGACGAAGTCCGGCGCACGCAGCACGGTAACAACAATGCGTATTGTCACAATGACGAGAGCGTGTGGTTCGATTGGACATCCTTTAAAGCGCACGCGGATGTTCACCGATTTACGAAGTTATTGATAGAGAGACGGTTATTGCGAGATATCGGTCCCGAGCGTGAGCGATCAACCGGGGCGTAAAAGGCTGGCATGGAGTAAAACTCGACCAGCCGGACTGGAGTGATTATTCGCATAGTGTCGCCCTCAGCGTAGAGTTGGCCGAAGAGAATCTACTTGTCTATTTCATTTTCAATGCCTATTGGGACCAACTCGAATTTGACCTTCCTTTAATTGCTAATGATAAGACGTTCTGGCACCGATGGATCGATACTTACCTGGATTCGCCACAAGATATCGTCGCGTGGCAAACAGCACCTGCAATTCTGGATCGTACTTATAGGGTTGGGTCTCGGTCTGTCGTCGTTCTCTGGACAAATCATGGCACTCAGACTCATCAAGAGACCGGCTACGCGACCGTAAGGCATCCTGTAGCCGCGAGCTTTCCTTCTTCAGGGAACCTCTGCAACCATGAGTGACTCTGTCTCCTACACGCCACAGATCCCGGCGGCTTCGCCCGCCATGCAATTGCTAACGGATCAAATCGGCTAGATCCGCTGGCTCCCTGTTTGGACACTCTGCGTCGGTATGAATCGTCCTAGCTGCGAAAAGTGCGAAAAGACTATACCGAATCAATCGAACTCCAGATCGCACGTTTCGCTCCGTCGTAGGCTCACAAGTTAGTCATCTTATTATGTTAATGGTCATGCAGTCAATCTCTCGGATTTCGTACTTTTAGGTTATGCCGAGGAATTTGCGGCGTGAGAGGGCTCTGAAAAGATGCGTCAACGCATTGCCCACAACGATGAGGTGAAGCAGACGCCATTAGCCTTTCCAGATTCGCCCGTGGCACAAAACAGCAGGCCTTCTAACTGTTTTCGAAGTTGATCGAGGCTCAGATCTTCGGCGGCTGATCGCCCTCAACGACACGATCCATTGTCCTGAAACTCCCCGCTAGCCGCCATCGCGGCCAGAGAGCGTGCGCAATTCAGGATTTTCTGGTCCAGTGGATCATTCTTCACACTGTCTGGAGTAATGTAGTCCAACTTCTTGCGCGCCGTAAGAATCTTATTGCCGAGCTCTTGCATATGATCGAACTCCTTGCTCAGCAACTGAAGCGCATTGCGATCGGAATTGGTCTTGGTCGCTATCTGTGTCAGATGAAGGTTCTTGGCAGCTTGCGCACGGTAATCATCCATCCAAGCTTCCGTCACGGGGTAGCCATTCTGAACGGAATTCAGAAGTGCGCTTCGCCATTCCCTGATGTCGCTCAGGGTTTCAATGGTTGCATTTAAGAAATCTTTGGAGAACCCCGAAGTCGCTGGTTGACTGGCCAGAGGAACGGCGCTAGCGGTACTCGCAGCGGTCGGCAGCGTCAGTGTGATTAGACTTCCCTGATAGCTAAGGGAACCATTCATTAATCGGGCTAATTCGTCGACCGCCACGTAGGGCCGCCCGTTTAATTGGATTAACGGCGCTTGCCCGGGATGGCCGCTTAGAATAAAGCTCCCGCTCTGTTGGTCAGTTTGTGAAAAACCGGGACCATGTGCTAATAGAAGCCCAGCCAGCAATAGCCATTTACTTTTTTCGATTCCTCGCATGAGTTCTCCCTAGACGTCGTATCTACGCGTCGGCTCATTGGATGACGATTTTGATCATAGGTGTCCCTGCTTTGGAGGGTATATACTCAAGGTGTGTTACCTGTATTTAACGCCTCACTGATGACGGCGTGTCAATGCGGATGACGTGGAAAAGCGTGTTGGCGGTGCTTCGTAATCCATACCTGCAGCCATCGACTTTCCTCTTTTAGCGAATCATCATGATGCAATCCATTACCTAGACCCAAGTCCTCACGAATCAGTTGGCCCAGTTATGCTGAGATCTGCCGACGCTCTGACGATGATCGGTGCAGTACCGGAAAGTCTGGTTCGATTTCCTCCAACCACTGTTCGCCGCCCAAAGCCGCCAACGGAGCGTTCGTCTGTGATTTGTCTGTCTCGTGCAATTCTTAAAAAACAAATCGGGCTCCTACCTAGGGATTGTCCTAGTTGCATTCCATTCTGTGATGGCGTCGACTGGTTGGGTTCCGTCTGAACCTGTGGGAACACTATGTTATTCGAGTCTGTTTGCAAGCCAATAGGCATGAAAAAAAGCCGCGCGAAAGTTTTTCCTCGCGGAGTAAACGATTGTTAGGAGGAAATATATGGCTATAAAAGTGTTTCCAAAGGGCGCCCAATGACCGTTTCCACACCCGTGGAAAACGACTGGACGAAACTGGCCGCGATGGCGATCCCGAATAGGCGCCTCGCCGGATGAGTCTGTCCGGCAAGTGCACAATATCCTGGGTTCTGCCAGCGCAATCGGCGCTGATCTCCATACACTTTCGCATCGCCTGCATTCCTTCACGCTGGAGAGACTGGGACTGGTCACAGGCGTCACTGCATTATGCAACGAGTTTGCGGTCCAACAGGGCATTGAAATTGATCTGCTCATCGACGATGTGCCTCGTTCCGTTCATCCGGACGTGGCTTTGTGTTTATTCCGTATCGTCCAGGAAGGACTTCGAAATATGAAGAAACACAGTGGCGCCACCAAGGCCCAGGTACGATTGGGCAGAACCGGCGCCAAACTATCTGTATCGGTGTCCGACGAAGGCATCGGATTCGAGGCACATGATCTGGGGAAAAAAGAGGGCCTGGGCATCCGTAGCATGGAAGAACGCGCAGCCCTAGTGGGCGGAAGATTCGAGATTCATTCAAGGCCCGGGAAAGGGACAAGAATCGAAGCCTCAGTCCCAATTATGGAGCACAAGGAGGCCCTGCATGAAAGACGTCCTGTAGCCAACCAGTCCACCCTCTATTATAGTAGCCGTTGAATTGTCTATTTCTTTAATAACCCAGAATGGACGTGTGTCACCCTTATCATTGTCATGCGCTCCGTCACACTGACTTAATTTTTTCCAGCAACTTTACGTAGATTGTTTCGAAAAGCCTATTTCATGTGTCGCGTTTGGGGCCAAATCTGGAAATGCAAAGGGTGCTTTATGGAAACTGCCCACACAAGAGCGTCTCGCCCCCGCATTCTCATCGCTGATGACCATGCGATGTTTGCTGAGGCTTTGTCCGCCTACCTGGAACCAAAATTTAACGTCATAGGCAGTGTAGTCGACGGCCAGGCCATGCTGGAAGAATCTATCAGGCTCAGGCCAGATGTAATTGTTACCGATGTCGCCATGCCACTCCTGAACGGACTGGACGCGGCCCTCAGAATTAGGGAACAAGCTCTGAATGTGAAATTCGTGTTCCTGACCATGCTCGACGACCCGAATCTTGCTGCCGTCGCACTTGAACTCGGACCCGTCGCTTTTCTTCTAAAGCGCTCCTGTGGATCGGAACTACTTAAGGCGATCGAGCAGATTTTGCATGGGCGGCCCTACGTGACACCCAATCTGAAAGCTGAGGATTGGGTCGCCGCGAAGGCCAGGGCTCGACAGTTCTCAAAGGACTTGACCAAACGACAGCGCGATGTTGTGCAGTTGTTCGCTGAAGGCCGGCCGATGAAAGAGATTGCGGCAATCCTCAACTTGAGCGAAAAGACTGTGGAATTCCATAAGCACCATATCATGGAGGCGTTCAATATCAAGAGCAACGCGGATCTGGTCTTGTTTGGGTTGAAGCGTGGTTTGATCGCAGTTAATCTCGAACCACTTACTGCCTAACAACCGCACACGGAATATTGTGACAGTTTTCCTTATGTTTCGGGCGTCTTGCATCCTGGGGATTTACCCAGTAGCGACAAGCCACGTATTACTCTAGAGATAGTTCCGAGGCTTGAAACTACACCCTTCGACTTCGGCGTGACGAAAGCACGCCCGTGCCCTGAACCGATGAGCTCTTATGCGTCCACGGGTATTACTGGCCGACAACCATCCCGCCCTACTTAGAGCCACAACTGCGCTTTTGAAGCCTGAGTTCGACATAGTGGGAAGTACAAAGGATGGCGCAAGCTTAGTATCGGAGGCCCTTCGTCTTTGTCCTGACGCAATTGTGACTGGCGTTACACTGCCAGTTTTGAGCGGAATCGATGCCGCCCATCGACTGCGCGAGTGCTCCTTGCCAGCCAAAATTGTGTTCCTGACAATCCACTCTGAAGAGGACATCATCGAAGCATGCATGGCAGTGGGCGCACTGGGATACGTCCTCAAGTCTAAAATGACGGCCCATCTGATTCCAGCAATACGAGCTGCCCTTTGCGGGCAATCCTACATTTGTCAATTTGTTCCATATGATGGCGGGTTAGTTAGCGGGCTAACGCTCGTGTACCGGTTTTGCCCGGCGGAGCTAAGAGCAAAGCACTAGTTCCGCCTGAGCCGTAAGGGATGGGATTTATGGCACGGCCCATTTAGTTATCGTGGCAACGATACTTCACAATAAAGACATGCACATCGTTAATCTGTCCGGACATAGATTTTTGCGGAATAGGCCAGACGGCCAGAAAACCACGCCTACCCTGCTGTTGCAGACAAACCACTCGGAGATGGAACGTGCGCGTATCTTCTTCTTCACACAACTGAAGCAAACCGAACAGACAATTGATCGCCACGGCGATCACGTTCCATGCGAACACGGTCGCGACGCAATCAACAAAACCGTAGTATACCCACAGGATCTGAAAGCCCCCAATGATTGCCTCCATCCTCGGGTTCATGCCAGCCGTGGACCGACGCCTGAGCAGAGCGATCCAAGTCTGGCACAGCGGCAAACGTCGTTCAAAATGCCCACTACAAAGCCAAGAATCTCTGATCGCTGGGACCGAGGGATGATTAAAGCCTTCCCACGTCTTTCAGATTGCGAGAGCAAGATGCGTCGGGGGATGCATGATTTTCTAACTGACTTTTTCCCCGGCTGTCTGCTCACGAGTCATCCGAGCAGCGAGATCGTCCTTGGAGATCTGAAGCCAATCGGCGGACTGCGTACGCGCAAACAGATCGAGGGTACGGGCAATGATTCCGGTCCATCCCGTTTGGTGGCTGGCACCGAGTCCCGCGCCATTGTCCCCGTGGAAATATTCGTAGAACAGAATGTAGTCTTTCCAATGCGGATCTTCCTGAAACTTTTTCGTTCCCCCATAGACGGGCCGCTTACCGTTGGCATCGCGCAGGAAGATACTCGACAGTCTGCGAGCAAGCTCTTTTGCGACCTCAAACAAGGTCATGTATTTTCCTGAACCCGTGGGACATTCGACCTTGAAGTCATCGCCGTAGAACTGATACAGGTTCAGCAAACCCCGGATCAATAGACTATTCACTGGCATCCAGACCGGGCCACGCCAGTTGGAATTGCCGCCGAACATCCCCGTGTTCGACTCCGCGGGCAGATATTGCACTTTGAATTCCTGCCCGTTGAGATTGAACACAAAGGGATGCTCCAAATGGTAGCGGGAGATGGACCGTATGCCATAGGGACCGAAGAATTCTTTTTCATCGAGCATATAAGCCAAGATCCGCTGGACCTTGTCCTTGTTGCAGACCGACAACAGCCGACGCTCTGCGTAGCCGATGAACGTGCTATCTGCCGGAGCAATCTGTTTCAGTAACTCAGGATGGCGCTTCTTGAATAGCTCGAACAATTCCACCATCCGGGGATGCTGGACTCGTATGCTGGCCTCGAACACTGTTGAAGCACACAGCGGCAACAACCCCACCAAGGACCGCACTTTCAGCCGCATGGCGTCCCCATTCGGGAGATGGAGCAGGTCGTAGAAGAACCCGTCCTGAGAGTCCCACATTTCGTCGTGGTGCTCCCCGACCCGATCCATTGCGTACGTAATCCAGAGGAAGTGCTCCATAAACCGGTAGGCAATCTCCTCATACATCGCATCGTGCGCAGCTAAGATGAGAGCGATCTCAAGCATGTTCTGGCAGTAGAACGCCATCCACGCCGTGCCGTCCGCCTGGTCGAGATGACCACCCGTCGGAAGGGGAGCACTGCGATCAAAGACGCCAATGTTATCCAGTCCGAGAAAACCACCTGCGAAAACATTTTTTCCCTGAGGATCCTTCCGGTTCACCCACCAGTTGAAGTTCTGCATCAAGCCTTGAAACGACCGCTCCAGGAAACGTATATCCGATCGGCCCAGATCGTTTTCAATGTTGTAGAGAAACAATGTCGCCCAGGCGTGCACGGGAGGATTCACGTCGCTGAAGTTCCACTCATAGGCCGGAATCTGCCCATTCGGATGAGCATACAGGCTCCGCAGCATAAGCAGAAGTTGGTCCTTGGCAAAATCGAAGTCGACCAGCGCCAGGGCAATAGTGTGAAAAGCCAGGTCCCATGCGGCATACCAGGGATACTCCCACTTATCGGGCATGGAAATAATCTCGCTGTTCAGCATGTGAAACCACTCGGTATTCCGCATGTTGCGATGACTAGCGCCCATCAGCGGATGAGCCCCATGCTCTTGCAGCCATCTGTCCAGATCGAAGTAGTAGTACTGCTTGGTCCACAGCATTCCGGCTAGCGCCTGGCGGTGCACGCGACGTTCATCCTCGTTCAACGAACGCGGAGTGATCCGATCATAGAACTCGTTCGCATCCGCCAGGCGGGTGGCAAATGTCTCGTCAAAAGTAGTGAAAGGATCGGCCGAAGGCTTCGCACTTAGGCGCAATCGAACCACCTTGCTGCCACCTGCGGGTACTTTCAGGCGATAATGCGCTGCGGCTTTTGTGCCCGTCTTGTTAGGATTCACAGCCTCCCGATTGCCTGAGATTACATAGTTATGAAATGCATCTTTCACGTACGGCGATATGTTTGACTGCCCCCACAGTCGGCTGGCATTCGACTCATTTTCCGTAAACAGCAGCTCCGGATTTCCATCACAGTCAAGTGTCCGGTCGCCCAGTTGGGCATGCGATGCCAGGACCGATCCTTTTTCAACCTGACGTATCGTCGGTTTGCTCGAATCCTTGTCCCCCGACCAGGTATTGCGAAACCAGAGTGTGGGAAGCAGATGAATCTCCGCCGTCTCCGGACCTCGGTTGTGTACTGAGATTAGAATCAGAATGTCTTCCGGATCTGCCTTGGCGTATTCGACGAACACATCAAAATACCGGTCAGCATCAAATACCCCAGTGTCGAGTAGTTCATACTCCAATTCTTCACGAGACCGGCTCCTGTTCGTTTCCACCAGGTTGCGGTATGGGAATTCCTGCTGCGGATACTTGTACAAGGTACTTCATGAAGGAGTGCGTCGGAGTGCTGTCGAGGTAGAAGTAGTATTCCTTCACGTCCTCGCCGTGATTGCCCTCGCTGTTGGTCAAACCGAACAAGCGCTCTTTCAGAATCGGGTCTCGACCGTTCCACAGGGCGATCGCGAAACACAGTTGTTGTTTGTCATCGGAGATACCCGCCAGACCGTCTTCTCCCCAGCGGTAGGCACGCGAACGGCTCTGGTCATGACTGAAGTAGTCCCACGCATTTCCATCCTGGCTGTAGTCCTCGCGAACCGTGCCCCACTGCCTCTCGCTGAGGTAGGGTCCCCACTTCTTCCACGGAATTCCCTTCTCGCGGGCCTCATTCAGCCTGTGCTGCTCGTTGGTTTCAAGGTAGGCAATGTGAGGTTTCGGGCTCGATTTTGTGGTCATCCGTTTATCCTTAATCTTGAATCTTGTGTGGATCGATCCCAGTTCTTGCTAGCCCGCAGACACTGGACAAAGTGATAGTTCCAGGAGTGCCAGTTCCGCGTAGAGGCCGGCGACCACATTTCATCTTTATGGTCGTAGGTCTCACCCAACACTACTTACACTTACGTGACGTCCCCAAACATCAAGATTCGGATGCCTATGCCCTGAGAGGGCGTCGACATATTCGAGCTTCAGACCCTGATCGTCTTTATAAGCTCGCGATTCTTTCTTACGATTCTCGACAGCTGTGTGCTACTAGGAGAATCCCTAGTCGGATGTGAGGATCATCACAGACAGCCTGGACCGCGGGTGGACAAATACAGCTTCATCAGTCATTTGACTCTTCTGCCCATTGCTTGCGGCCTGGTAAGTTCTTCGTCTCCTTGGCATTCACTAAAAGAACTTGGAACCCAGCCTTCTTCGAAAATGTGGTAGAGCGCATTGAAATTTAAGTCCTCGAAGGACAGGTGCTCTTCGTACCCAGGGATTTCCCTAGTGGCGAGAAGCTGCGCGTTGCCCTATTAATGGGTATGGCGGCATGTCCGTACGCTTAGGAGGGCAAGAACTATGGCCGCGATTCTCACCAGCGCGACACCCAGAAATGAGAAGGCCTGACGGGGTATTAGGAGGGCTTTAAGACTTCCATGAAAGCAAACGTTAATCTACGGCAGCACGAGCATTCGAGGGATCCTGATATGGCGGAACCTCCCGCACCAATCGCACACCCGCGACAGCTGCGGGAGGAACCCCTCGACGAGTTTATTAGGCTTGTGGTAATTCTCGGGTATCTTTGGGTAGTCTTTGCATTCCTGCCTATCCGCAAAGGCATCGTCCTTTCAGATTACCACTTGGGTTTTCCCGAGTACTTCCTTGCAATCGTCAACTTACTAGTGTTTGGCAAGGTCGTGCTTAGTTGTAAGGTGTTTCATCTGGGGACGCGGGTTTCACGACAGACCCCCCAAATCCCATCCTCTCCGTCTCCCATCCTCTCCGTCTCCCGTCCGAGGAAGAAAGCTTCACAGCGTTCACGCAAGGCGAGTTGAAGAAGGACGTCACGATCACTGTCTAGCAGGATGAAAACTAGGAGCATCATGGATGGCCTCTCACGGGCGAATCAGAGAGCATGGTAAACCCTAGGGAACTCGCCAATAGCTCCGTTTGAACCAAGCCGTTGGGGCGGCAGACGAAAACACGCCCGAAGTGACAGCGAAAAATCCGGCTTCATCTTTCAGCCTCTTCGGCAGGGCAGACAATGCACAGGATTTGATTCGAAAACGTTGTTGCTTGCTCCGGCCGTCAGTGTTCAGGTATCACCATGCCCATTATGACCGGAATGCATGTCGGTGAAAGCAGCGGAGGTCTCTCTCTCGTCGTTTTCACACACTGTGGGCGTGGAAGGAGCTCAGAGCGCGAAGTTCGTCGCTGTTTCGGCTTTGCCATGAGTGATCCTCAGCTCGTCTCCTCCTTGCCGGTGAACGCTGCTCGATCATTGCCCGTGAGCAACGATTCACTGGACATTGAGCATTACCCTCAGCAGTAATCAGTTCGGCTGGTCAACATGGCCGTAGGTAAACGTTGCCCTGGGGGAGTCCTTTGAATATTGGGTCGAGACGAATTTTGATTGTGGATGAGTCGCGAGCGTGGCGGCAAGCTGTTTGCTCAATTCTGGAAATGTACTCGGATCTGGTGATTATTGGCGAATGCTCGGACGGCTTAGAGGCGGTCCAGAAAAGTGAAGAATTGCAACCCGACCTGGTTTTGCTGGACATTCGGCTTCAAACTCTCAACGGCGTGGAAGCCGCTCGACAAATCCGCAAAGTTGCACCCGCGTCAAGAATTCTGTTTTTGAGCTTGTACAATTGGCCAGAGATTGTCCACGAAGCCATTAGCATTGGCGCGCTGGGCGTTGTTGTGAAAGTGAACGCCCCACGTGAGCTCTTGCCCGCCATCAGAACTGTCTTGCGCGACGAGCTGTTCATCGGTACTGGATTTTCACCTTCCGGTCCCACCAAACCCCCTCACAGCTAAGGTCCTCCGATAGCACCCGGTAGCAAAGGTGGACCTTCGAGTGGGGACCTCTTCGTGGTTCCGGGTGGACCCTGGATCATGCCTAGACGGGGGGCAGCAGCTTTCTCCCCCGAAGTTCTTCAATACTTCAATGACCCATCGCAGCCCAGCATCTATTTCTCCGGAGCCTCTCTCCAGCGCGGCTACGTGCTTGTTCAGAGATAAACAAGTACTCGATACGAAGTGCCTAGAAAATGGATTTTCTGAGAAAAGATCACTTTGGTAAAGGGCTGACCTCGCTTTCTTATTAAATCAGGCAGAAGTGGAAATATTTTCCCACAGCCGGTTCGGAAAACGAAGCAAGATCTTACCCCGGCGCTTCAAAAGGATGCCCTCGCGGTGCCACGCGCTCAAGAGGCGACTTGCCGTGAACACAGAAACGTTGGCCTCATTAGCTAACTCCTCATTCCTGATGTCGAGTTCGATGCCTCCTGGAACCTTATGGCCTATTCCCTCGGCTAAATTAGCTAGTATTCGAGCAAGCCGCTGAGGGGCGGAATTACAGACCAGAGAGGCGTGAGCGGCCCGGTAATATATAAGATAATCAACCGAGATCGAAAAAGCGTTTTGTATTAACTTCGGATACCGCTCACATAGGCTGCGGATTGTGCTGCGATTCCAAACTAGCATGCTGCTGTCAGTCGTCGTCTCTGTACTGACAAGGTAATTCGCAGGTCTATCCAGCATTACCATTTCGCCGAAGATGTCTCCCGACAGGATGCGAAGCAGAACAATCTTTTGGCCATCATGCGTCAGGAAGAAACGGCGGGCACGGCCGGTCAGCAAAAGAAATAAATGCCCGGCAGGATATCCCTGGCGTACCATCACGGATCTTGCTGAGAATCGTTGCAGGGTTCCGGCGCCGAGGATCGTTCTGACTTCAGCCGGATCCATTCCTTCGAGGAATCGTGGATTCCGCTGTCTTAGCAACACCTCAACGGGTAAGCTCATTCTTAACATTTCCTGCGCGTGATGCCCTCGATCGTCGTCTCCTCGGGTCTCTGGGAGAACGAACGTAGAGTGGGTTGGTTCCGGTCCAAACGGGGAAAAGATTCTTATAGTAGTACCTTTACCAATCGTATTAGCAGCTCCTCTAATGAAAAAATAATCAGGCCGAGCGGAACAAGTGGGGCGGCCGTCACTGCGGCGAGTCGCATCATGTCCCGGATTCCGAATGGGACAGCGCGCATCTCGCCAATAACAGCATAGCTATTGCCTAGGTCAGCCAGCGATTGAATGTCCCCGCTGCCTAGAAGTTCGTCAGATAGCAACCCTCTTCCTTTCACCCACTTCTGTTCAAATTCCTCGACATAGCGGCTGGCCAGCAATCCATAGTCGGCGAATCCCTTTCGTTTGGCGCGCGTGAGCTTCGGCGTAAAGACGGTGAGCGGGCCGAGGATGGCCAGCATGAAAACGGCGATCAAGCCGACTGCTTCCATTTTGAAGGACAGCAAGCTCTCGCCCGCGTACAACACACGGTTTGCAATCAGACCTGCGAGCATGGCGCCCTGAGCAAAAAGAATGGGTGCGAACGCATAGGAGCTTCTGCCCAGAAACGCAAGGCCGCCGGCTCGATCGGGGTGAGTGGGAATGAGGTTCAGGTTCAGTCTCGACGCTTGCCAAAGGAATCGGAACCAGATAAAAAGCCGCAAATACCAACGCAGGAGTATGAACTGGAAGATCGGAACACTGACGAAGGCAATCCAATAACCTGGCGGAGTGAGACGCAAATGCCCACCCTCTGGTATTGCGTACCAAGTTGAGGTGCCCAACGCAATCTGACTTCGCCAGAGCCAAGGTCCGACGGCATACACGAAAATCAGCAATCCAAATTCTAACAGGATGGAATCGCGCCACCGTATCGCCGAGTCAATGGCCTCGTGGAAGTTGTGGCATTTCTTCTGCAATGACGATGTCCCGGTTAACAAAGCTCTGAACTACCGGGCGCAGGCGTAAATGAACGATTAACTCGGCGGCAATCAGGATCGGCAGCGCGATCAGAAATCGAATCTGGGTCTCGATATCGTTCAGGAAGGGGAGTGTGACACCACGGAGAGCGTGACCATCCAGTGACGACAGGATCAGCAGTGGCAGCCACGCGACGGTGGTGATCACCAAAATACGACGGTACGGTAGTTCCAATACGCTACCCGATAAATGTGCCCGACGGAAAAGGTGAAAGAGCGGGCCCCCGAGAACCAATGAAAAATCGGGCTCCTTCTGCAGAATCGCGCGTTCATTCATAGTTCTCCTACTTTCAGACTTCCGTGAGATCGCACGCTCTATAGGTTGAGACGGAATGCGATCAGTCGACGCCATCACAGAATGGAATTCAACTGGGGCATTCCCTAGGGCAGGGGCCGATTCGCACTTTTTAGGATTTTCATGACGCAAGATAAATCACTGACGAACGCTCAGTCGGCGCGCGGTGGCCACTCTGCTGCCCTCGACCGGTGATGAATGCCCGGGTGCCCGATTCTTCGCGTGCTTACGAGGGCTGTTTACGCTAACTTCATCCTAACCATGAGCAAGAAGAAGAGTGCTGCACTCAGGGCCGGTAGTGCTGGTCAGCGGCGCCACGGAGGCATGGAACAGCATCCTGAGGAAGGTCCATAAACCGGCTTAGCCACCTAGAGATTTCCCTAGTTGTGGAGACCGGACCGCCCACCTAGCATTAGGCCGTTATCGGAATCCCGGGGAGGAAGCGCTGCTTATATGCGCCAGATGCACTGAACTGCGCCAAGCGAAGAGGACCGCATGTTTCCTAAACTAAAGACTATAAGAGTCGCGAATGGAATCCTGCTCATGATTGGTCTGCTTATGATCGCTAGCGTCCCTGGCTTTGGCCAACGGGGAAGTACCGAAACCATCGACGCCACAGCTTTTGGCACAAGCACACAACTCGGAAGAAACTTCGGAGTAAAAGTAATTATTTATGAGTTCTCGAGTCCTGAGGACAGGGACATTCTGGTACAGGCATTCCAGCGGGGTCAAAACGACGGATTGGTGAACGCTCTTGAGAAGATGGAAAGCGTGGGACGGATAACGATCCCCGGCACGCTCGGATTCGATCTTAGCTACATCCGGGAGATTGTGACGCCGACGGGCAGGACCATCCGTTTTGTTACCAACCGCAAGATTGCTTTCGGCGAATCCTATTGGAATACCCAGTCGAAGAGTTTCAATTTGACCGCTGGAGAGATCAACTTGAGTGATAACGACAAGAGCAAGAGTGACGGTGTTCTTTTCCCTGCCGCGCAGCTCATCATCAATAAGGAAGGAGAGCTGCAGTTCGAGCTTAACCAGAATGCCTGGAGGCTGACTAACGTCATCGAGTGGAAGTAAAATCGCGTAATGGTGCCGGCCGTCGCTTGTCGACCGGATCGTCTGATTGATCAGACACTCCGAAAATTGTTTGCGGCTAGTCCGTAACTCAGCCGCGATTGCGCAAACGCAGCTTCTTTATCATCGTGGGTGCAGATTTGAATGTCTTAGGTGTACCGACTATCGTTCTAATCCTTTTTTTTCCTGTCGTTGACGCGTTGCTGAAAATGCCGCCGCACAAGCCAGCGAGAAGGCGACTTCAGATTCGCGCTTCCTTTCGGTGTTGTGATTCTCTTCAACACTTCGTCCACTCTTCAGTGAGCTCGCGCGGGTGGATTGTATCTCCCCAATCCGACCGGACGCAATCGCGTGCGAATCCCCGGGGCAATCGTAGGGCGGCTCCTGATTGATCAACCACGGGGGCTCGACAAGGCAACTCCTGGTACCGACAGATCTATGTACGGGTATGGTATTCATGACACCTAGCAATCATTCTCAGCGTCGGCGAAAATCGAACGCTCTTAGAGACTCGAAACATGGTCCTTCGAGCCGCTGGATATATAGTCGAATCAGCGCGATCACTGAAACAGGCGATCGATCACTGTCTGGCTCGCGAGTTCGATGTCGTCATTATGTGCCACTCAGTTTCTTCAAAAGATAGAGACTGCCTGACCTGCTGGATTCGTGCCTCTGGGTCGCTTACAGCTGTGGTTTCTGTTTCGAGAAATCTCGGTCAAAGTGATGACTTCGCTGATGCCAACCTTGGGCATGAGCCCGAGAAGTTTCTGAGCGGTATCAAGGATGTTTTAACCGAAGCGGTCAGAATGTCGCCTGGGACAGCGACTCCTGAGGATCCCAGGCGGTGCTCAACGGTAATAAATGGCGCAAAACAATTCTGTGTATAGATGACGACCCGAATCTGTTGGTTCTTCGACGCCGCCTGCTTCAAAAAGCTGGATACTTCGTATTAACAACGAATGGTGGCCCGAACGGGCTGAAGATATTTTCTACCGGGATGGTGGATGCAGTCGTTCTCGATTATGCAATGCCAATGATGAATGGCGGCGCTGTTGCTGCGCAGATGCGCCAGATCAAAGGGGATGTTCCGCTCATTCTCGTTTCTGGCGGCTCAACTATACCTGAAGAAGATCTTGCTCTGTTCAATCGATCCATCACCAAAGCTGATCCCCCAGGCGTGCTGCTTTCAGCAATCAAGGAGATTCTCTGCGCACCGGACGAGCAGAAAATAGCTGCCTGGTCTGCAAAGAGCCGCCGAACCTATCGCTCCTCGCAGGCACCAATGTGAGGAGTGACCTACGGGCTAACTCGCCGCGGGAGGAGTTCTTCCCAACGATAGGACCTCGCTGTGGCAGCTCCTCTGCTTACGGCATTCGGAGGTCGGAGTATGCGTTGCTCCAGCCGGTTGGTGAAAAACGTCGAACCTCATTTTGGACGAAGTCCGTGGTTGAAAGCGGAGCGTTCGCGGTCGTCGAAGGCGGCACGACGGCTCATGACCTCGTAAGACACTTACCGGTACGATTCACACTCCGTCGAGGTTCATGAGAGTTTTAGTACTGCAATTGAAGGCGGGTCTGGAAAAACTGCGTATTGCCCTTAAGGTTGAATCGGTCAAGGTGTCCATACCCATAGGCCGCCTCCAGCCGCACATTTTGGGAAAGGTACCAGTTAACCATCGGTGTGAGTCTCCCGAACGTGCCTCCATGCACGTTGTGGCTGTCAAGATCGGTATAGGAGTATCGGAACACTAATTCCCAAGCCCCTGGTCCTCCGTTGAAGACAGACCTCTTCGGCTCTATGTCCTTGAAATAACCACCGACCGTGTTGTAGGGGCGCGTCTCCCCGGTGGGCAGCCACGTCGCAACGAAGTCGCCTCCATGAAACGTGTTATTGCCCGCCGGCTTGGAATAGGTGTTCATGAAGTAGTACTCGCTACCCAGAAGCAAAGACTTTCTACGGTAATAAGTCTCATATCCCAGGCTGTTCGCGCTGCCTGCGGCGAATTTTCCCGTATCGAGGAAATATGGCGCAATGAAATCTTCCGGCCGTGACCTGAGCTGGAGTTGCCCATCTACGGGCTTGCCATAGCGGAAGTTAAAGCCCAGGTGAATCAGCGTGCCCTCCTCCTCTGAATGCACCGGCAACCACGCAAGGCGTGCAACCTCCTGGCTGGAATACGAGGAAAACGACTGGCCCTTAGACGCCACATCGTTGAAGTAGCCGACGTTCCACAGAAAGCCATGCCTTTTAGAATAGCCAATCCACTTGAAACCATCCGCGAGCAGCGGAATCGTCGCGTCGCTCCACGTGGATCTCTCCATCGTCCAGCCGTCATAGCCGACCATGACCTTGTTGAGAGAGAAGCCCTCTTTTTGGCGCCCAATGAAGAAGTAGCTCAAGATCTTCGGGACCCCGAACTGGATTCCGGTTTGCCGCACAAAAAAAGAGCTGGTGGGGCCGTCGTACATGAGCCCTAAGCACCAGGTTGTGGGCAGCTTGAGACTGGGGAATCTTCCTCCCATGATGAGGCGAGCATCACGGACCTGAAAAGTGGGCAACACGGCAATTTGTTCTTTGCTTTCTTTGTCCTGAGCAAACGCTGAGAAATCATATAAAAAACCCGCCCACCCGGATGGTGAAGTGCGGCCCCTCATACTGTTTGCAACTCCCTGCTCGACTTCAAGAAGAGGGCTGCTACTCTGTCAGTCAGTCAGTCAGTCTTACGCGGAGCTACTGGTGAGGAACAACGAGGGAAACCCCTAAGTACGCATATTTGCCTACACGGCCAGTTGGCTCGCCTATGGTCTACAGGAGACGAACCAATTTAAAAGTGGAAAACCGGCCCCATCTCGAATGTCAAGGTGGATCTATTCGTATAGCTGTCATGAGAGAGCCAGCTTAGATAGGGCGGCTGCCCAATACCTGGCGCCGTTTTTGCAGCATTGCGATAGCGAACCACGACAACTCCGAATGACGAGCGCAATCCAACGGACTTGGAAATCTTGTGATCGTTCGACAGCATGATGGTTGTCGCCGTATGGGAAACGGTTAACTCCGGCTGTTCCGTGTAGCTGCTTTGAGTCGAATCGCTGGTCGACGAAATGGACGCATGTTCCTTGACAAAGCCGGGCCGCACGGCAAGCGAGAGGGTGTTGTAGGGCCGATCGTATATCAGACGCATGCCAAGGCTGGAACTTACTGTCGAACCGTTCGTTGTTTTCCCACTCATAACGTCCTGCTGTTTGCTGGCGGCAAAGCTGACGGCAATCCATCGGGCCAGGGCAAAGTCGGCTTCCACGCCGGCTCCCGGATTTTGCATGCAAACCGTGCAAGGGTGAGCGGTCGTGCCAAATGGCATCGCAGTGAAATAGGACACAAGGGCAAATCTGCGGAAATTCTGCGCCTCCTGGATCGATTGGTCCGACGGCAGAAAGTGGACCCCGTACGTGTTTTCCAGGTCGGGACTATGTTGGAAGTCGCGATACCAGGGAGCCTTGAGGCGCAACGCGTTGGCCATCGTCCTGCTTGGGTTCAAACCTCCCCTCAAGATCTTGGGCAAGATTCGGGACCGATTTCCACCTTGCACCCGATCACTGACAAAGCGATCCAGTGTGTCCTCAGCGATCAACCACAGAGATCCAACCGTGGGAGTGATGATGAAGTCGACCCATCCAGTATTGTTGGTGTACTTCTTGTAGGTACCGGGCTCTGTACAGCGCGTCCGGCACTTGAGGGGGTAAGTCCAACCGCCCTCATTTCCAATGCCCGCTTCGCCCAGCGGACTAATCTCGGAATGCGTGCTGTACGCGGTCGCCCACAAGAACGCTTCAAAGCGGCTCATCCAATAGGCGTGGGTTGCACTGATTTCCTGCTCCCGGCTGTTAGGATCGTTCTGTATCTCGATGAATCCGGACACCGCACCCTGCATCGGATGGCCAACGTAATTCACCAGAAAGTCATCTCCGTCGTTCCAACGTCGCATATTGAATTGATGGATGGAGGCGACGTAGTCGTGCCAAAAGGGCTTATGGGCGAGAAGAGTGCGGATCTGATCATCGCCGGCCGTGCGGAAGCTATTCTCAATCACGTTAAAGAATAGAGATTGAGCCAGTAGGCCACCCCAATGATACCGCTCACCTGCATTGAAATCATCATCGCTTTGATCGGTCAGCGGCTGATCCCCGTTATGCTCAGATTCCCCCCGCCGCAGCAAGCCGCGGTGCAGCGCAGTAGCTGTAGCAGTAAGATCTATGCCGTCGAAGGTGACGCTGCCGCCACGCGACGAAACGTCCTCCGTTGTTTTCGTTGGCAGCGGACGGAACATTTCCTTCTCTGGCCGCGCGTCAACGGCAGTTCGGGCCAACACAGAGCCCTCCAAGTTATAAGGTACAAAGCCTTCTGGCGCATCAAGAGTGGGTGCTAGCCTGTTGCTGAGAGATGGCTGATCCGTAGTGGGGCCATACCCGGTCAACCCACGGTCTTTGATGATCAATTGCGCGGAACCGAGAGGAATGAGGCCGAGAAGCAGTACTGTCACACTTATGCAGAAACAACGATTGAGCTCTCTTGGCGTGGCGAAATGCATGTTTCTCCCTCTTCGAGCATTCTCTCTGTGGTGAGCGATGCTGCGCCTGGGCCCTATCTCTCGTCTGAAGAGCTCAATCATTCATCGTGGATGCGGCAGTCGCGACTACAAATACACCCGAGCAGTATTGTGTGTTACATCAACCATGACCTAAGTTGGGACTCGCAGCATTGCCGGCTATGGGTATAAGGCCACGCCGGTTTCGGCTACCGTCGTGATTCGGCAAAGCACTTGGCAGCGTAACTTTGTGTACTGGTAATTCCGCCAGTGCGTTCTGCGTGAACCCTTCAATAACATCCGCCGATAATCCCCGTCTCGTGGTTAACGACCTCCGGAGTCGTGTAGGGGAATCGGCTCAAGAGTACGGGCACAATGCCCTTCTCTCACGCGGCGTCGATAATCGCCGCATGCGGAAGAACAGAATATCCCGCGCAATTTGGGGAGAACTAAGAAAATCAGAGGCGCGGACAGTGAGAGCACCCGTCCTCCGGGCTCTAGTTGGTTTCCGGCCATTTGGTCCTAGTTGATTCCGTGGCTGTTAGCTACCGGCGGCGGCCTTGTTGACCAGTATTTTGACCTCAACGCGACGGTTCTCGGCCCGCCCAGCCCCAGTCTCGTTCGTTGCAACTGCTCCGTATTCACCCATCGCGCCCGGGGCTACGATATGCCGTACGGGCACGTTACCTTGCTGCATCAAGAAAACGATCACCGCTTTAGCACGGTCCTCACTCAGTTTCGTGTTCATCGCAGCGCTGCCGGTGGCATCGGCATAGCCCGTCACCTCGATGATGTATCCAGCCAGGCTAGTGGCGGTTGCCGCCAGCTGCTTGAGTACATCCTGGTCCGCCGCCGAGATTTCGGAGCTACCAGTATCGAATTTCAGGGTTGTTGTGCCCTTCACGTCATATTCGTTCAATGCGGAAAAGCGATTCGTGGTCTCCTCGATGGCCGATATACTACTCGCAAGCTGCTCTCGCTGGGCAGCGAGATCCTTCTGGTTGGCTGCGAGGGCTCTCAGTTGCTCTTCATGGGAGGCGATATTCTGCTGGTTGGCCGAGATAGCCTGCACGTTAGCCTCGACTTGCTGTGCGGTCGGATGCAACCCGGCCTGGACCATCTCGGCCGTTTCCAGGTCGTCGCCATCGGTGGTGATGGTTTTCGCTACAACCCGGCCCTGGGCATCAGACGTTCCCTTAACCTGCACCTTGAGTCCGGGTATAAGCACCACATCGGACAGATGCTGCTTGTCCAGGCCAAAAACCCCCCTGTCGTCCTTCGTCGTCGTATCATCGGTGAGCACCACCGTCGTGGTTCCCCCCCCTGAGTTCACCACCAACGTGTCTCCGGTTCTGGTGATGATCATTCCTTTGACTTCGGCTTCGTCGCCGCCAAAAGCAGGTATCACTGCCATGACGACTAATACCATCAGACTTACTGCAATCTTTTTTCGGTGCATGGCTGCCTCTCTTTACTCGAGTTCCTTGAATTCCGCGACAATCCGCCGTCAAACAAACCCTACGTCTGGCTCGATGCGTGCACAACTGGGGAAATCCCTAAGAAACTCTAGCGAACCCCGACTTAGCCACGAAAATCAAAACGGAAGACGGGAGAGCAAAACGCCGGCGACACGCATAGGTTCCGGAAGTTATCTAGTCTTCGTCACTGTTATTGATTGTCAGCCACGCCACCGCACAGCCGGAGAATAACAAGTACGCCTGCCCAGCGTCACATACAGAACGCAGAAGAATACCTGTGGCTCTAATTTGGAGCCCTAAAAAGCGGAAGACAAACGTGCAGTAACTTCAGGTCCTCCCAGCTGCCCGTATTAACAGATGCTAAGAGGGATGTGCTCCGTTTATGTACACCCAGACACGACAGTGCTGTGCTCAATACAAGTTACTTGGTGCTGTTGCCGGTGCGCCACTTGTTGCCGAATGTCCAGCTAAGTCCCGAGTTGGAGCCGTAGTCACTCCCGGAAAGGCCAGGCGGCGGCCGGCTGTCCCAGTTGTCGTAGACCGAGATATTCCATGACAGGTTTCCAGTGAGTTTGATGTAGTATGTCGCATTCAAGTTGAACTTCACGCGACTGGGGTCGGAGATGCCAGGCATAAGTACTGCCTTGACGCTGCCATTGGTTTTGTCGAAGCGGAAGAATTCTAAGTTGGCTGCGATTATGCCAGACGCCAGATTTTGGGAAACGATATCCTCCTTATATGCCGTGTTCTGTCCGGAAAAGCCGGCAAGCAGCGAGATGCGCGCCACGTTGCTGTTCTTCACGTAACGCCCGATGCCACCCCCAAATGTCGTTTGATGGACTATCCCTTGCTCCGAGCTTTGTAGTATGCCTCCGAGGCCCTCGTAAAACCAATTGTTCCAGCGCATAAGACGGTAAACATCTAGGTCCAGTTGGTTTCGGGTCGAGGCAGTAGCGCCAGTACTGGCGGACAAGCTGGAGTTTAAGCTCGCCCCCGCCGCCCAGCGCTCTCGTGGGTACGCGATCTGAGAACCTATGCTGTACTGCGTTGACTCATTGCCCTTAGAGTAGATGACCCCCGTATTTATGTTGCCGTTAAACCGCCGGAGGAAGTTGGCTGAGGTCATTGCCATCTCAACAACGTGGGAACTCTCGATTACGGCTTTTCCTGAAGTCTCTGTGACCGCAATCTCCATAGGTTGGTCCCCTGGGGCGCGCGTAGTGTTAAGAGACCCTGTGTACACTGCCCCCTCCTCCGTCTTTAGGAGAAACAACCGCTTGGTCTCCATGTGAGCCACTTTGGACCATTGAACTTGGCTTGTTCCCAATATGGATTGCACGCTTATGTAGAGCACACCTCCACTAAGTCCTTTGATCTCCCCAGTGAAGCGATCGCCATTCTTCATCACAATCACGTCGAAGTTGTCTCCCGCGAATAGAGGTGTGACCAGAAAAAGTACGCAACATAAAATGACGCCTTGCATTTTAACGACGGATTGTCTGTTCATGCTGTTTTCACTCTCCATTCCAGTAGTCTCGCGGCATTCCGCCCCGGGGTATTCTTGCCACAACCTCGCACCGAAATGGACGAACTTTCCCCGCCTGCGGGCGCTTCTCGTCCTGCTCCGAAAGTGGAGGCCCTCTCGCCGTTGGCAACCAGAACCTGTGTTCTGATTGCCAAGACCAGATCCCGATGCGGTTAGAAACTAATCTTGAGAACGCGACTCGGCGAATCTTCTAGAGGCATCATCGTGAACAGTAGGGGTAAAAGCGGGAAGGCGTTGGCGGCGACCGGTCATATAACCTCGCCGCGGACGAAAGGTACTAGCTTCATCTCTCGCATGACGGCCGTAGCTATTGGCAGGGTCGGCGAGCGACTGAAGCGAGAGATCCGTCAGTTCCTGCAGTCGGGCAGCCGTAGTCATAGAGGACACCCTCCTTGTTCACTCGTCCATCGCTAGGTCTTGTCTTGTGATTTCGGAGCCGCGGGTGCCCAACGAGCCTACAGTAGCGTTGGCCTTGCGCCCGTTAATGCCGATGTCCCTGGATTGGTAATTCAATCGTGTCGGCGCCGCGAGCCGGGTACCAGAAGCTTCGACAATTTCCGTTATCTTCAAGATTACCTCTTGACGAATTGCGGTGAATTGTCTCCAATCACCGGTTTTGACATAGGCGAACAATTCCAATTCAAACGCGGCGCCGACGAAACCCATGATCCGAACTCTAGAGGTTTGGGATTCGATCGCAGAATGTTGGTCGAGCATACTCTGCACGCGATCCAGCACGAATCTTAGATGTTCTGCCTGGGATTCAATGCGCAACGAGAACGTTTGGTTGATGAGCAATTTGGGGCGACGGGTCAGGTTCTGGAATTGCATTCCCGCGAGCGATCCGTTAGGAACAATCGAGACTTTTTGGTCGAGGCTTCGCAGCTTTAGAGAACGGAGGCCGATGTCTTCGACGGTTCCAAGTTGATCGCCGATCTGACAGAAGTCACCGAGACTTACAGCTTCGTCCATTAGCAATGAGACTCCTCCTATGAGGTTTTCCAGTGTCTTTTGTGCGGCCAACGCTATCGCCAGTCCTCCGATGCCCAGACCAGCAAGCGTGGTCTTCACGTTGATTCCCAACAGGGCCGATATGCAGATCAGGGCGATGATCGACATCACCACGCGGGTAAGTCGCTGCATCAGGATCAGGATCGACTCCCCGCCTCTGTGATGGGTTCGTGTCCGAGCCACAGCGCGGTCGAAGCCTTCGTCTGCGAGCCTGCTCATGAACCACACGAAACATCCCGCCAACAGGCCTGCGATGAAACGAAAGTAATAAGCCCGATACAAAAGGGGCAGGCCAAGCTGGTAGACGAAAAGGATGTGCAGCAAGATCGCCAGGATGCACCGGAGTGGGACTCCAAGTGGTGTGTCCCAGAGTGTTCTAAAGGGCTGCTTGTGGAGTTTGCGCCAGACCCGCCTGGGCGCGCTCAACAAAAATGTCGACAGCCAGGCCAGCAACCACGAGATCGGGATCGAGAGCAGCCACCCAAGCCATAGTGCAGCTGACATCCCCAAAAGGTGCCGGTTGGTGAGAGCGCTGGGCATGAATCGTTCGGCTCTCGTTGGCCCTTCGCTCTGCAGTTGCGCATAGAGTTCCGGGATTTTCGCAACTGTCTCTTTTGAAAGCAGCCAGATTTTCCCTACAGATGGATCATCTACTCGTACCAGGACTACTTCGGTGGTCGTGCCATCTATTTTCAAAACGCCGGCCCTTACCTCGCCAGGCGGAAGCCCGGCATCGATGGAGCCGTTGGGATCATCACTCAACAATGCGATGTTGCTGTTCAACTTTGGGTAGAGCGCTTGGAGCTCCTTGGCGCGCTGCACCAGGTCGGTGTCTTGCCCGGGAGCCGGTTGCAGGTAACGAGCGGCGGTCACGAAGTCCTGCTGTGCCCCATACTTCAATAGGCCCATCAGTGCATTGCGCGGGGTTTCACGTCCGAGCGGGTCGTGGGGTGCCGCAGCGGGTGTTGTAGGAGTTTGCGCAGGCTCAACTGTAGTCACCGCAGCCGCAGCTGCGGGTGACGCAGGCGCGGCTGTAGACGTCGGAGGCGCCGCGGGTTCCGGAAGCTGGGCAGCCAAATTCGCACTTAAGCCTGAAAATAAGAAGATGGTGAAGACGGCCCCGAGGGCGTGGGTTAAGTGAACCGACTTACTCGTCCCTTGCCGATTTTCTGTTGTCGAAGGCATTCGGATTTGTCCGATCGCGCCGTATTATTGTCTGTCAACCCGCTGCTACGGCATTCACGAAGGCGCCTGCCTTGCCGGCGTCTAGAAACTGGGGCGCATCGAGACGACCACAAATCTGGAGCATTTTGTGACCACGCTGGTCCATCCGTTCTGGTGGCTGGCTGCAAAGCCCGTGCCGTTATCGCCGTGGAAATGCTCGCAGAACAAGGTGCAATCCTTCCGGAAGGGATCGGCATGGAACTTCTCCAATGCCGTACACCGGCCGCCGGCCGGATGTATCCTGCGCGAAAAAGCCGGATAAGACGATTGCAAACTTCCTGAGCTACCCCAAACAGATTCATCCATTCGCCTGAGCCGGTGGAGCCGGCGATTACCTGAACGGCCTTCCGTCCGGAGACCTGCATTAGAGACGGCTACGGTTTCAAGTCGAACTTGTGCCCTGCTCGTAACCCCTTCGGCAAAACGGGTATACGAGCGTTAGTCCGCCAACTACCCTCCAACAATATGTAGAAATAAATGAACAATTGTAAGGTCGTCCGGCAAGGACCGCTTGTATCGCTGGAATCAGGTGGGACTTGAGCACATAGCCCAATGCTCCCTCTACCATGCATGCCTCCATGAACGGCTGTTCTGAGTGGATCGTCAGGAACACGACCTTAGCACCCAGCGCTGACTCGCGCAGTTCATGGAAGACATCGATTCCACTCAAAACAGACAAGTTAATATCAGTCACAATTACGTCGGGACGAAGGCGGAGAACCTCCAATACTAAGGTTTCGCCATCCGTTACATTTTCCACTACCTCAAGCTGGGGCTTCAAAAGGCCATTTGCGCCCTTAAGTAGGGCGGAATGGTCATCGGCCAGCAGTACCCGTGGTCGGATCAAAGTTGGCCTCCATTCAGTGTGAAGGGATGCCCTTTTCGTTGCGCCAAAGCTAAGGGTGCAGTTTCAAGCCTTCGAAATTATTGCTAAAGCAATGGTAGGCCTTTCGCAACTGGGGAAATCCCTACCATGCAAGAGACCGCGCAAACTGTCGAAGTGTTCGGTGTGCAGTTCTCACCGCGCGGAGTGTGCATTCGATTCAAGGTCATCCCGTCGCCCACTTGGATTTCGGGTGGAGAGGGACGGAGGCTTCGATTTTTGTCCCCCTCCCAGGTTTTGAATGAATCGTGAACTGCCCGCCCAACAAGTACGCGCGTTCTTCCATGCTGCGTATGCCCAGGCCCTCTTTTTTGTCCAGATCCCGTGCATCGAATCCGATGCCTTCGTCGTATACAGAAACAAGCAGTTTGTCGCCGACCTTACACAATCGTACTTGTCCCTTGGAGGCGCCACTGTGTTTCTTCAAATTGCGAAGTCCTTCCTGCGCGATGCGGAATAAACACCAAGCCACATCCGGATGAACCGAAGAAGGCACATTGTCGGAGAGGAAATCAATTTCAATGCCCTGTTGGGCCGCAAACTCCTTACATAAAGCCGCGACTCCTGGAACGAGCCCCAATCTCTCTAGTGTAGAGGAATGCAGGCGGTGCGAGAGTGTGTGGAGATCAGCGCCAAGTTCGCTGGCATAATTAAAGATATTATGAACCTGCTGGATGGCCTCATCCGGCGATGTGCCTATTGCTTCTTCTACATTCTCTAATTCGAGTGCAATTAGCGCCAGACGCTGGCTAAAATCGTCATGGATCTCCGACGCAAGGCGACTGCGTTCCCTTTCCTGTGCTGTGATCAACATGCCGCTGAGCCCCAGTTGCCGGCTTTTCGCCCGCTTCAACCGCGTGTATAAGGTGAGGATACTTAGACACAGAATTACGAGCAACACAGCTACCCATATCGATTTGGTGCGCTGCAACAAAGAAAGCGACCGGAACAGCACCGCGCTACCGGGCGGTAGCTCGCTCTCGCTAAATCCCCAGCGCCTCAGCGCTTGCCACTCAAACATATAGGCGTTTGCGCCTTGCACAATCGGGACGTCTCGCGAAATACCCAGTTCGTAGAAAATAAGAACTCGCCGGGTTTGCTTGAGCTCAGAATTGGTTTTGGGTTGAAATAGAAGATAGGAGGCCAAGAGGACGAAGACGATCGGACGCCATGCCTCATATCGTCGCGCGCCCCACACGAAGGCATGTTTAGCAGGGCGATAATACTTGCGCTCCAGCGCTCTTGAGCGCCAACGATGAAAGCGCGTAAGCATCTCATCAAAACCTCATAGGCCTTGTGCAAGCCCGGGAATCGCATTCTAAACCTACATACCAACTGGACGCAATCGGACAGCAACCTGCCAGGCAATGATATCAGCGTTTCTCAAGCTAACTGCCAGTGCAGACAATTTACCCACTTAGGGATTTCCCTCATTGTTTTCAATGACTCCTCGGCATAAGAGTGTTAGCAGTTCCTTAGTTCCGGGAGCGATTTCGGGCGGGTCAGATGGAGCGGGAGTTCTTATGCAATCGAAGCTTTGGATTTCATGGAAACCAATCGGGTCCCCTGTGCTATTGGTATTGTCCCTATTGGTATTTGCCCATTCTGCCATTTGGGTTGAGCCCGCTCGGGCGCAAACCAAAGCTAACCAGGAACAAGACATACAACAACTGAAAGATAAGCTCCAGCAATTGGATCAAATGATGGAGGAGGTCAGAGCGGAGATTAGCGCGCTGGAACTGCAGGGACAGCAACACGCCGCGGTCTCAGCCGTCACACCAGGCCCGACCCAGGCGAAACAGAAGCCGGAACAGCCGCAACCCCTGGTCGCCATTCCTTCCGAGGCAACTGCCGCTAAGCCCCAGACAGAACCCGTGCCGCTTGAAGGTGAAATAACAGAACGAAAGGATAGCGTCGATATATACGGATTCGCCATGCTCGACTCCGGTTACGACTTCGGGCAGGTGGATCCGAACTGGTACGACGTGATCCGTCCCACGAAGTTGCCGTCGTACCACAACGAGTTCGCGCCGAGTGGAAATGTCTACGCTAGCGTGCGGCAGACTCGTTTCGGGGTGAAGTCATCCAGCTCTACGCCTCTCGGAGATCTGAAGACAATATTCGAATTTGAACTGTTTGGGACCGGTGTTGACGCCGGCCAAACGACTTTTCGTCTGCGGCATGCCTACGGCGAGCTGGGTCAGTTCGGAGCCGGACAAACCTGGAGCCCGTTCATGGACATAGGCGTCTTCCCGAACACGGTGGAGTACTGGGGTCCGAACGGGATGGTCTTCTTCCGCAATTTACAAGTGCGTTGGATGCCGGTCCGAAGCACAAAGGGCAGCGTCACTATCGCTCTAGAGAAGCCAGGCGGCAGCGGCGATCAAGGGATTTATGCCGACCGTATTGAACTAAGCAACATAAAGCCTCGGTTCAATTTTCCCGATCTTTCGGGGAATGTACGGATAGTCAGGAACTGGGGCTACCTACAAATGGCCGGCATTGTTCGAAAGATCGGGTGGGTTGACACGAGCAGTAACCCGGTCAACCTCGGCGGCAGTGCTGTGGGCGGGGGCGTAAACCTGACTTCGAATCTCAACCTATCAAAGACGAGTGTCGCAAAGCTGGCATTTTCTTACGGCGACTGGTATTGAGAATTACATGAACGACGCACCAGTGGATATCGGCATTCAGAACACCGCCCCGAACTCCCGCGTACCCATTAAAGGGGTTGCTTTGCCGGTCTTGGGCGTCGTCGCGTTTCTCGATCACACCTGGTCCGAGCATTTTACCAGTTCAGCCGGCTACTCCTTCCTGAACATCCAAAACTCGAACGCACAGCTACCGTCGGACTTTCACCAAGGTGACTATGCGATCGCGAACCTGCTGTATCACCCGATTCCGAGGGTAACGGCCGGTGCCGAGTTTCAGTACGGCGGGCGGGCGAATTTTAGCAATGGATTTACTGCAAACGATTATCGCCTACAGTTCTCATTCAAATTTGACTGGGACAAGAGTTTTAAATCCCCGACCTTCTGATCTTGGGCCTGCAGGGGAAAGACCTGAAAGGAAACCTAAATGTTGATCAAAAAATGGAGTTTAACGGTTACTTCTCGTCGCGGCCATCATAGTCCCGCCTTTGCTTATAATGTCGGCGCCAGCAAAGGCGCCGAGGAGCCCGGTGGCCCCCCGACGCGACGTCGTGGCGTCAGTGGTTCAGCAGGCCTACGACAAATTCAAGACCGACAACCGTGGCAAGAACGCCGACTACATTCCCTATCTCGCGCACGTGGATTCCAAGTTATTCGGTATCGCAGTCGTTACTACCGGTAACGAGGTTCTCACCAAGGGTGATGTCAAGTATTCCTTCTCCATCCAGTCGATCTCCAAAGTTTACACGCTGGCGCTCGCCATGGAAGCGTTGGGGCCTGACAAGGTCTTCGAAAAGATAGGCTCCGAACCCACCGGACGCGCCCTTTAACTCTCCTATAGCGGTCGTAGATATGCCGACACACACCGGCAATCCTTTTGTCAACGCAGGTGCTATTGCCACCGCCAGTTTGATTTCCGGGAAGGATGCCAATGAAAAGTGGAACAAGATCTTAAGTTTCTATGGCCGAGTGGCCGGCGAAAAGTTGTCCTTGATTGATGAGGTTTACAAATCCGAAGCAGCCACGAATACCGGCAACAAAGCGCTCTCAATGCTCTTGGCCAAGTATGACCGGATCTACGCCAATCCGTTTGAATCCGTGGACGTCTACACAAAGCAGTGCTCAGTCGGCGTAAACGCAATTCAGCTTGCGCGGATGGGCGCGACTCTCGCGAACAACGGGATCAACCCTGCTACGGGCGAACAGGTGATCAAGGCTAGAGATGTTCCCTACATCCTCAGCGCAATGACAATGGCCGGTCTGTACGACGGCTCCGGTGGTTGGGCTTGGCATGTGGGGCTCCCAGCGAAGAGCGGAGTTGGCGGCGGAATAGTAGCGATCGTCCCTGGCAAGGGTGCAATTGCCGTATTTGCACCTCCCCTGGATGAGGCTGGGAACAGTGTCAAAGCGCAAGAAGTCATCGAGTACGTCTCTGACAAGCTGAACTACAACCTCTATTCGCCGGCCTCGGTCGGGTGGAAGTAGGTACCGGATGTTCGGTTGATGTAAGTGGTATGAAAATCAGGAACCCGACAGTCCACACCGAATGGGCACGTCGACCTCAGATTTGGAAGAGTCCATGGAGAGTAAGAGATGAAAGGCCGTGACCGGATTGCCACACCAAGCGTGGTTGCGGTGTTGCTTGTGCTGTTGACTGGTGTGCCTGACACGAACGCGCAGGCCACGAACGCCCAGGCCACGAACCTGCAGGCCACGAACCTGCAGCCCACGATCCCGCAGCCCACGATCCCGCAGCGGGACGATCCCCGGACGAAAGCCCAAGTTACACTTGAAATATTAAATAAAATTGACCGGCTGGTCGAACAGAACAAGGAGCTTGAGAAGCAAAATCGACAGCTGGTCGACCAGATTGAGGTTTTGCGTCAAGCCCTCGGAGAGGCGCCCCCGGTGGTAGCAGAAGCAGAGACGGTGGGAACCGAGTCTGACACGAGTTTGGCCGCCGCCAGGCTTGCCGCTCAAACCGCGGCGTTAAAAGGCACGGACAATCTTACGGAGAGTCCATCGGTATTCCGGGGAGCGTCTGTTGGTTCTCAAGCTGCAGCGGCCGGCCCGGATGAGCGCAAGAGGTGGGGCACTTACACTCCGAATTTCGGCTTCAGGATAGCTGACACAGAACGCGGTGTCGCGAATCTAAGCATCTATACCTACGCACGCTACCTGAACCAAAGGGCTTTGGAGCCAACCTACACGAACGCATTCGGCGTCACCAGTAACCTTCAGCAGCGCCAGGACTTCCAGCTGAACAAGCTGCAAATCAAGTTCATAGGTTGGATGATGAATCCTAAGTTCACCTACTTTCTCTACGCTTGGACTTCCAATGCTTCGATGGGTTTGCCTGCGCAGGTAGTGCTTGCCGGGAATGTCAGTTACAACTTCAACAAGTATCTCACCGTTATGTCAGGAATTGCGTCGTTGCCCGGTACGCGGAGCGTCGAGGGTAACTTTCCGTTTTGGCTTGCCGGTGGATAGCCGTCTGATCGCCGACGAGTTCTTCCGCCCCTCGTACTCCTCGGGCGTCCGGGCCAGCGGCACTCTCAGGAAAGGGTTGACTTATCAGACAATGCAAGCCAATAACCTCAGCACACTTGGAGTGAGCGCAGCCCAACTACCAAATTTCTTCAAGACCAATGCTACTGCGCTCGTCTGGATGCCAACTACAGGTGAATTCGGTGCGGGTTTTGGCGACTTCGAAGATCATCAACACGTGGCCACCCGCCTGGCTGGTCATTTCACCTATAGCAAGGAGGACGCCCAAGAACAGCCGAACACCGAGGCATTCGAGAACACCCAACTTCGGCTCTCTGACGGCAGCCTTCTCTTCTCGCCCAATCTCTTCGGTCCCGGCATCGTGATCAAGAACGCGGTTTACAAGATGGCATCGATCGATTGGGGTGTTAAGTATCACGGCTTTGCACTAGAGGGAGAGTATTACCCCCTGCACCGGTTAAGCAATTTCCAAGGCACCAACACATCGGGCCTGCGACCAAATACTGACTACGGCTACCAGCTTCAGGTCTCAGCGATGGTAATACCCAAGACGCTCCAGGGCTATGCCGGAGGATCTGAAGTGATTGGGGATTATGGGCGCCCATGGGACTTCCGCGCAGGCGTCAACTACTTTCCTTTCAAAAACAGAGTTGTCCGCTGGAACAGCGAGTTTCTCTACACGTACAGGTCCCCGGTCGGCTACACATCGGTTCCGTTCGCGCTCGGCGGCACGGGACCAATCTTCTACACAACACTTGAGATGGCGTTTTAATGTTGCGAAGTTGAAGACCCAAGAGTCGATGTTGCGAATATGACCACAAAACTTCTCTTCAATGGGAGGACTTCGATGAAGAGGAATTTCGAGCTTTGGCGCCATAGAGCGGTTTCGTTGGCGGTCTGTCTGTGCCTGTTCCTATTTATGTGTTGCGGCCTTGTACCCGCGCAATCCAACTCTTCAGACCAGTTCGAACTCAACGACTCACACTTTCATTTGACGAACTACATTCAGGAAGGCACAAACATTCACGACTTTCTGAAGATCATGGGTACCAAAGTCGGACGCGTGGCGATATTCGGTATCCCCTTGCAACAGGAGTGGTCGTACCAGAATTCCGGCGACCTTGCTCCGACCTACTACCTGCAGACGGATGCACCGCTCTACTACTACTCCTTCACCGATGCCTACATTGCGATGGCAGTACCGGTCGCTATCGAAGGAACAGCGGGCGCGCTTCGATCCGATGATCACCGGTTTCAACCCGGCCGATATGTACGCCGCCGATCACATTCGCCGAGTGCTCGAGACTTTCCCGGGTGTCTTTTCGGGTATCGGCGAGTTCTCAATTCACAAGGAGTTCGTGTCAGCTAAAGTGGCGGGCGAGAAAGCCAGTCTGCTCAACCCGGCGCTTGACCGTATTCTAGACTTTGCCCAGGCGGTCGGGCTTGTCGTGCTTATACACAACGATATGGACGTGCCGTTCGCGAAGGAAGGCTCGCAACCAGCTTACCTGAACCAGATGAAGGCCCTTTTCAGGAGGCACCCAAACACAACCATTATCTGGGCTCACACAGGCATGGGCCGGGTAGTTCGGCCGATAAACAATCATGCCGCTCAGCTGTCAGAAATCCTGGCTGACCCGCAGTTCAGCCACATCTACTTTGATATTTCCTGGAACGAGGTGGCCAAGTACGTGGTCGCGACTCCGGAGTCGATTCGCATTACTGCCGACCTGCTCAATCGCTACCCAGACCGTTTCCTCTTCGGCACTGACGAGGTGGCGCCCTCGAATCAGGAGCAGTACCTAAGGGTCTATTACCAATACGGGCCGTTATGGAAGGTTCTAGACGAGAAAACGCGCGAGAAAGTGCTCAAAGGGAACTATGAGCGCATTTTCGATGAGGGTCGACACAAAGTGAGAGCTTGGGAGACGGCCCAGGGCCTAACCCCTACGGAGAGCCCCAGATAATCAGCATAGGGTCGGGCCAAAAATGCTCGGGTGCCCGGCCGACCTGAAGCACTTGGGCTCCAGTTTCGTGGTTTGTACGCAATGCGCAGATTTGTCATCTGTTCGGTGACATATGTCAGTGTTTTAGCTGCGATTCGGAGGAGCTTGAGTATGCGAGAGCATAGAGGTCTGTGCGCTCGCTGAGTCTGAATCGAGCGGCGAATGAAAACGGGACGGTGGTCTGTAGAAAGCAAGGGGATAGCGGCTATGAAGTCTAAGCACAGTTTCAGCGACATAATTATCCGCACCGTTCGACAATTATCAGCGATCATTTGCATTGCCGCGCTCGTGCCCGGAAATGCGATAGCAGTGCAAGCACAGCAACCTGCGGCTCCAACGCAGCAAGCTGAGCCGAAGATACCGCCGGACCAACTGGACTCGCTGGTGGCTCCGATCGCTCTCTACCCTGATCCGCTGCTGAGCCAGACACTCGTGGCTTCCACCTATCCTCTGGAAGTGATTCAGCTCAAGCAGTGGCTGGACCAGCACAAGGATCTCAAAGACAAAGCACTCGTTGATGCGGTCCAGAAGCAAGACTGGGACCCCAGCATTCAGGCAATGTCGGCACTCCCCGATGTAGTCAAGCAATTGGCGGACAACATCAAGTGGACTACAGATTTGGGGAATGCATTTCTTGCGCAGCAAAACGACGTCATGGACGCGGTGCAGCGCATGCGCAAGAAGGCCAGCGACGCAGGGAAACTGAAGTCTTCGGAACAACAGGTAGTTGAAACCAGGGTTGTTGAGAGCAAACAGGTAATTGTGGTTGAACAGGCAAATCCGCAGGTTGTATATGTGCCAAGCTATAACCCAGCTGTAGTATACGGAGCGCCCGTTTATCCTTACCCCGCAATAGCCTATCCCCCGGCGGGCTATTACGCGGCGGGCATGGCGATCTCATTTGGCGTCGGTATAGCCATGGGAGCGGCTTGGGGCGGTGGTTGGGGTTACGGTTGCGGCTGGGGTGGCAACAATGACATCAACATCAATCAGAACAACAACTTCGTCAACAATAGTAATAGACAGAACCTTAACAACAGACAAAACACTAACAATAGCAACCGCAATCTCGCATCCACACGGGGCAACAGCACTTGGCAGCACAACCCGCAACACCGCGGGGGCGCACCTTACTCCAACCGAGCCACCGCAAATAGGTTCGGTGGTACTACCCGCGGTGATTCCATGGCTAACCGACAGGCGAATGCAAGGCAGAACGCTAGGTGCGCAAGCGTCGGCAGCAACCTGCGGGAGGCCGCAGTATGTCGAATCGCGGTACGAGTCCTGGCGCGGGCTCCGGAAATCTGAATCGTGGAGGCGGAGCAGACCGCGTCGGCAATCGACAAGTATCGCGAAACGCAAGTGCAACGAACCGAAGCGCCTTCGGTGGCGCGTCTGCCGGCAGTAACAGGTCCCAGGCTCGCGCAAGCAGCTCGCGCGGCTCTTCCAGCATGGGAGGGTCCCGTGGTGGAGGAGGCCGTTCCGGCGGCGGACGGCGGAGATAGCTACAAGCTAATGAGCGAGGAAAACATGATATCGAAACCATTTGTCTACCGGACGGCGGCTCCACTCGTCCTTTTTGTTGTGGTCGCCTGGTTGCATATTGTGCCGTTGAACACCATTGCACAAGCACAGGCCGCACACCAACCAGTAGCGCAAGGACCGAAAGCGTTTGCGACTCCACAGCAAGCCGCGGAAGAACTAATCAAAGCTGCCGCAGCCTACAACGTGCCGGAGTTGATGGCGATTTTTGGTCCAGATGGAGAAGATTTTGTCTCCTCTGCCGACCCGGTCCGGGACAAGAACAACGCCGCTGCGTTTGCCCAGGAAGCTCGAGCCGCTCATTCAGTGACGACGGATCCGTCTAATCCGAATCGAGCGACCATCATCGTTGGTCAAGAAGAGTGGCCTCTTCCGGTGCCCTTGGTCAAGAAGAATGGGAAATGGTATTTCGACGCTAAGTCAGGCCGCCAGGAAATCCTGTTTCGGCGAATCGGAGCCAATGAACTGGACGCTATTCAGGTCTGTCGCGGTTTCGTAGAAGCGCAGAAAGAATACGCGTCGCAAATTCATGACCATTCGGGCATCAACCAATACGCCCAGAAAATCTTCAGCAGCCCCGGCAAGCAGGACGGTTTGTACTGGCAGAATGCTGACGGCTCATCCGCTGGGCCTATCGGCGAGGCTGTGGCAAAGGCATTGGCTGAGGGCTACTCCGTCGGCGAGCCGGGATTTCACGGGTACTACTTTAAAGTCCTCAAGGGGCAAGGTCCAGCCGCGCCGCTGGGACGATTGGACTACGTCATCGAGGGAGTGATGATAGGTGGATTTGCTCTGGTCGCTGTTCCCGCCGAATATCGGGTGACGGGGGTGAAGACCTTCATTGTGAGCTATGACGGAATTGTCTACCAGAAAGACTTGGGGCCCGACTCACTCAATATTGTGAAGAACATGGAGCTGTACAACCCAGACCCAGGCTGGCGCCGGACCAATGACGAATGGCCCCAGGAGGTGGCGCAGCGCTAGCTAACCCATGAGTGCGTGGCGCCTTGCGTGACTTTTGTAGAGTAAGTATGGACTTATCCGCAACCTCTCGGGTAACCGCCTTCAGCACTCGCGCGGATTGCCTATGGTCGCTTAGCACGGTGGGGGTGCTTTACAGTTCGCTTTGATCCCGAGTTGGAAATCGAGCTTGTCATCGGAGAGAGGGTTATGACCCAATTATGCTGGCTTAAAATCCCATATGTTGTAGCTCTTTCGCTCATGAGTCTCGCCTTGTTCAGCACCACAGTCGCCCGCCCGGTCCGCGAAGGTTCAAGGCCTTATTAAAGGACGAAATGGAGATACCATCATGCTGCAGACTTCGGATGCCACGAACCTTGGTGTCCTATTGACGGATAGCACCGATGTAGGCCGGGTACAGGGAGTCTTCAAGGCCCGCAAGAAGGAGACGTCAACGGCTGCCCTCATTCCCGGCCTGGCCGTCAAGGTAGAGGGCAACTTTAACGATCAAAATCGGCTCGTAGCTGAGTCGTCAAGTTTAAGGGCAATGATCCGCAGCGGGCGGAAGCCATCCAGGCTCGAACCTAACCGACAGATGAGCCACAGAATCCAGGAAACAATACACCTGTTGAATGGGCGCAAATGTGGCCACAGTTTAATGATTGTCTCCGGGTCCGGTGGTGATTTTACGACCTTATTCCCGCTAATGTTGTGCCGCTCCGCCGGATGTCGAGCCGAGCCGCTGGAGCGTATCGTTGGCGAAGCGCTGCGTCGATTTGCTTTTTGCCGCTGTGGCGCTTCTTCTCTTGTGGCCCGTGCTCCTGGTTGCCGGCCTCTTAGTCCGCTGCGAGTCCCCGGGACCGGTGATCTTCCGCCAGAAACGTGTCGGCCGGCATGGAGTCCTCTTTACCGTCTTCAAGTTCAGGACTATGGCGATAGCGGGCCGGAAAGAAGGGCCCTCCGTGACCAAGCGGGGGGATCCGCGCGTGACAAGGATCGGGAGATTCCTGCGCGAGTACAAGCTGGATGAACTTCCCCAGCTATTCAATGTGCTGCGTGGACAAATGAGCTTAATTGGGCCGCGACCTAAGCTGCCTCATCAGGAGGCGATGCCTATGCCCGTTTCGTCCCGGGCTGACAGGAGCCGCAACGCTCGCTTTTCGACGCGAGGAGGAGATGCTGCAAGACGTTTCCGATGATGATCTTGAGGTTTACTACTGCCGCATGATCAAGCCGTTGAAGTTTAAAATCGATTGGGAGTACATGTGTGAGGCCACCCTCGCCAGTGATTTGGCTCTCCTCTATAAGACGGTCCGTTGTTGCGTCTCCACCCGCGCCAACCCTTGGGCGGTTGATTTTTCTGAATCCGCCAAGAGCCTTTCCCGGTTTGGACCTTCGTCTATACCTGAGAAGCAGGTCGAGGTCAAGGAGATGATCAGAGAAGCAGACAAAGCGGGCCACGCATGGCCCCAGGTCTAGTGCCTGCGAATAAGTTGTTGGCCGGAAAGGCCCGGTTCGAACAGAGAAGATTGTGCCGCAATTGCGAGCTGTCATCAGCCTTCGTTTACAACGAAAGCAATCTTACACGTAACCAGATATGGACTGCTATGAATGACAACAACTCCAAAATCTTACCTGAGGTGAGCCGTGGAGGCTCCCTGAGAAGTTGCTTAATGGCTCAAAGGGATGTTCTGTGTATTGATATTGCGGGGCAGATTCCTGATCTCCCGCCCCAGCCGGCAATGGTTCGTGCACACGCGATCGTATCCACGATAGCTAATCTTAGGCTGAGTGCCCACGGTTTGCCTCACATCAATAGTCCCCTGGCGCGTTCCGGGTCGTTCAAGAATGCCATGCTGCTGCCTCGACGTGACATAGCCCACAGAGAGCTACCCTTGACACAGAATACGATTCCTTCAAATGAGGCCGCCGAATGAATTTGCGGGTGTCTCGTGAGGCTGGAGTCATGCGAATCCCACCGCGATGGGCTCTTAAAAATCTCATCTCTCTTTTTTCGCTCTTGCTGCTCGTCGGTTGTTGCCAGTTCTTCCGCGGTTCCGACGATGTTGTCTCATTTACGATCAGTCCCCTGAATATGAGCATTCAACCGGGAAACACACAGAAGTTCTCGGCTACGGGAACGTTTGGCTTGGGTGGTACAGGGGATATTACCTCGCTTGTGAAGTGGACCTCGTCGAATCCTGCCCGCGTTACTATCGACAGTGCCGGCGTGGCAACAGCGATCGCTGACGGAACAGTAACCATTTCTGGGACCTATGAATGCTACACGACCGAGACCAGTTTGTCGGTCGTTAATCAAACGGGCGCCATTAGCTCGATCGCCGTTAGTCCGCAAACTCCGATCGTAACGTGTGGATGATAGATAACTTCTGAAACCCAGGCGTGTCGCAGGTCGCTCTGCTCTCCTGTCTTCCGTTTTGATTTTGGGGAACTGAAACAGGTCTTGTTAGAGCTTCTTAGGGATTTCCCCAGTTGTGCACGCATGAAGCCAGACGTAGGGTTTGTTTGACGGCGTATTTTCACTGAATTCAAGAACGGGAGAAAAGAGAGGCAGCTATGCACCGAAAAAAGATTGCAGTAAGTCTGATGGCACTGGTCGTCCTGGCAGTGATACCTGCGTTTGGCGACGACGATAGCCGAAGTCAAAGGAATGATCATCAGCAGAACCGGAGACACCTTGGTGGTGAAGTCAGGGGCGGGAACCACGACGGTGGTGCTCACCGATGATACGACGACGAAGGACGACAGGGGGATTTTGGGCCTGGACAAGCAGCATCTGTCCGATACGGTGCTTATACCCGGACTTAAGGTGCTGGTTGAGGGAACGTCTGATGCCCAGGGCCGGGTTGTAGCGAAAACCATCACCACCGATGGCGACGACCTGGAAACGGCCGAGATGGTCCAGTCCGGCTTGCATCCGACCGCACAGCAAGTCGAGGCTAACATGCAGGCCATCGAGGCCAACCGGCGGGATATCGCCGCCCAAGAAGCGTTACTGGCAGCCCACATGGAAAGCCAACCAGGCACCCCGCAGGAGACAGCCGCAGAGTATCTCGGCCATCGAGGAGACCACGAATCGCTTTAGCGCATTGAGCGAATATGACGTGAAGGGCGCAGTAACCCTTAAATTCAATACCGGTAGCTCCGAAATCTCGGCGGCGGACCAGGAAGAACTCAAGAAGCTGGCGGAAACTGCCACTAGCCTAACTGGATACATCATCGAGGTGACGGGCTATGCCGACTCCACCGGCGACGCTGCGATGAACACGAAACTGAGCGAGGACCGTGCTAAAGCGGTGATCGTTTTCTTGATGCAGCAAGGTAACGTGCCGGTACGGCATATCGTAGCCCCGGGCGCGATGGGTGAATACGGAGCAGTTGCAACGAACGAGACTGAGGCCGGGCGGGCCGAGAACCGTCGGGTTGAGGTTAAAGTACTGGTCAACAAGGGCATCGCCGGTAGCGGTATCTAACAGGATCAAATGGCCCGAAACGCAACTAGCGCCCGGAGGATGGTTGATCTCACTGTCCCCGCCTCTGATTTTGTTAATTCTCCTGGGAATATCCTGCGCCCCCCGGTGCGCGGGATATTCTGTTCTTGCGCATGAGGCTATTATCGATGCCGCGTGGGAGGACAGCATTGTGCCCGTACTCTTGAGCCGGTTCCCCTACGCGACTCCGGAGGAACTGCTCCAGGCCCACTCCTATGCCTACGGCGGCGCAATTATTCAGGATTTGGGTTACTACCCGTTCGGCAATCACTTCTTCAGTGACCTTACCCACTATGTGCGAAGCGGTGACTTTGTCCTTGCCTTGATCGAAGAGTCAGAGAATTTAAATGAGTACGCATTCGCGCTGGGTGCGCTGTCGCATTACGCTGCCGACGCCTCCGGTCACCAGCTTGCCACCAACCTAGGGGTTGCAATCATGTATCCCAGGCTGGAGAAGAAATATGGTCCCATCGTTACCTATGAGGACAAACCGCCGGCACACATGAAGGTGGAGTACGGTTTCGATGTGGACCAAGTGGCCGAAGGAAACTACGCGCCCAAAGCCTATCATGATTTTGTTGGCTTTGAGGTTTCAAAAGCGGTCCTCGAAAGAGCGTTCGCAAGAACTTATTCGCTCGATCTGTCGAGCATCATTTTCCGAGTGGATCTGGCCATCGGCAGCTATCGCCACGCTGTTTCAACGGTCATTCCAAGCATGACCAAAGTGGCATGGCATCTCAAGAGAGATGAGATTCAGAACAGCCAACCCAACGAGACCAAGAAGAAATTCGTCTACAACATCTCAAGGTCAGGGTACCGCAAGGAGTGGGGCCACATCTACGAAAAGCCGGGCGTCTACGCCCGCACCCAGGCATTGTTCTTGCGCGTGGTGCCCAAAATCGGTCCGTTCAGCGGGCTCGCGTTTCATCCACCCACGCCGGCTGTTGAACAGTTGTATATGAACAGCTTCAACGACGCCTTGGACCACTATCGAGCGCTGCTCCTGGCGCAACAGGAACACCGGCTCCAATTGCCCAACGAGAACCTTGATACAGGAGCAGCTACCGGAGCAGCCAAATATAGACTCGCTGACCAAACTTATGCCAAATTGCTTCGCGAAACGAGCGGCAAACCCGTTTCCGACGCTCTGCGGCGGGACATTCTCTCCTTTTACGCCGATCTGGAAGAGCCGTTTGCAACCAAACGGAACTCGAAGGCTTGGCAGGAGCTCATCAGGGAATTGGATACGCTGAAATCGACGCCCGCAGTTGGAATTTCGCTCTCCACTGAGTCAAATCGCTGGTCCGCCTTTGTCTCCGCAAGAATTGCGGCGTGAGCCAACTAAGCCGGACGGCAAAGAGCTTGACCTCGTGTCAATCGACGGCATCCGTGGTCGCGAGTGACGGATCGATTCCACGCGCGGCATGCGTGAGTGGCGGCCCGGCGATCATACCGTCTTGTCGCTGTGCCTGTTGCGGATCGGTAGACTGCTGTTGATTCGCTGCCGCGTGTTGCCACGTCTGCGGGTTACCGGAACCTCGAAGACATCAAGCAGGAAGCAGGTCACGGACCGTCGCCACAACGAATGTAAGGAATCTCCAGTCCGGCCAACCCGGCTAAGGAGTTCTCACAATGACAGCCTGCACGTGGTTCGCTTCCTTGGTCCTCGCAGCAACGATTGTTCCCGCGCCTGCAGCAGAAACCCATTGCCCGGAAATGTCGCCAGTCTACCTTTCCGCTTCGTCAATGGCCAGCAGATCGTTTTGGCCGTATCCATCAATCACACCGGACCCTACAACTTCCTATTGGATAGCGGCACCCAGAGCACGATGATCGATCTGCTCTCTCGCTGCGGCGCTTCATGCTTGATACTCAAGGCGCGGCCGTGGTCGCGGGCGTCGGATCTCGTAAGTCTGCTTCCTTAGCCCAAGTCGACCTGATCGAAGTCGGCGCCCACGCTGTTGCCAACCAAAAGGTGCTCGTTTATGACTACCTCGACGCCATCTGACTGAGCGTCTCGAATTCGACGCCGAATGCTGCCATCGTTTCGGGCATTCTGGGCGACGGTGACTCTGCCCACGGCGGATCTTCCGGCGCGTTCATTCATGTGAGCGACGAGGCGACTCAGTTCGCACGGGTCCTTGAGCCGAGATAGGGCCCGACTCAAAGCTGGCAGCGTCATGCGCTCACTGACCTCAACGGGCATTGGCGACGGTGACTAGTTCTCCCGATTGGCCAGCCTCTCGTCCACTGACTCATGCTTTGCCACCCAGCGAAAAACGCCTTTCCGTGCTCCCGCCAGGTTTAGCTCAGGCACTTGGCCATTTGCTCCACCAGATCGACAGAGGCATGACCCGTGAATCCGACCAAGACAGTAGGACGCAGGCTAACCCGCAGAGCCCGCGATCGGACTGCCGGTCAGACCCGGTCCTTGGATTGCGCTTTGAAGGCCAATCGATTGTGCAAGTTTGGTTCGCTTGTTTGCGGATACCAAACGACGATCGATAGAGGCAGCTCTCCCGCATTATAATTGCCGCACCTAAGCCGGGCCCAGCTCCCAGAGGTCGTGGATCCGCGCTGCACGTAGGTAAACATGTTTTCTCAGAGTCCAGTTTCTGATCACAGTTTTCGCCTCCCTTGTGTCAACCTCGGTCTTGCTTATTCCATTATTCTGGATTTGCTCCTTATCGCAGGTGCAGGCAGTCCTGCACGGGCGCAATCCCCTGGCGATGTGAATACAGCGATTTCCGACCGGCACGAGGAAGCAACGTCGGTGTCTCCAACTGGCGCCGGCCTGGGGCGCTATTCGGGGAGACCTCTCCGGGTCGATGTGGACCTCGTGCTGATTCCTGTTACCGTAGCCGATGCTAGGGATCGGCCTGTGCTTGAACTGTCCAAACGGGATTTCGGCCTGTACGACTCTGGCAAGCGGCAAGACATCAAGTATTTCTTCGCTGAAGCTGCCCCGATTTCGATCGGCCTGATTCTCGATTTCAGCAAGAGTATGGAAAATAAGATCGAGCGCGAGCGCGAGGCGGTAGTTCAGTTCTTGAACAACGCCAATCCCGAAGACGACTATTTCGCCATTGCGGTCTCAAGCAAACCTCAGTTGATCGCAGACGCAACTGATTCTCTCGACCAGCTCCAGTCGAAAATTGGGGAGAGGCCTCCGCAAGGCAGTACGGCACTGCTGGACTCGATCGCCATGGGATTGGCAAGGATGCGTTCTACGCGTTATCAGCGCCGCGCACTCATCATCATCTCGGACGGCGGTGACAATAGCAGCCGCTATCCGCTCCGGAGCATCAAGAACCTGGTCCAAGAATCTGACGCGCAAGTGTATGCCATTGGCCTGTTCGATAGTGCACTGTTCAAGCCCTATGAAGAGTTCATGGGCAAACGGTGGCTTCGTGAGATCACCGACCCCTCAGGCGGGCGCACCGTCCCAGTGGATAGCCTCGAGGAACTTCCCGAAGCGGCCGCTGAGATCAGTCGCGAACTGCGGCAGCAGTATGTCTTGGGTTATAGCCCAACCCATACTGCTGCCAATGGCGAATGGCATAAAGTCAAGGTACAGATACTTTCGTCCACCGCCGAACATCCGCTCACGCCCTCCTACAAGAAGGGGTACTACGCGAGAACCAAGTAGGCGGCTGTTCAACTATTTGCTCGTGTCAACCGCGCCGAAAGTGAAATTCAGTCCCGCTGAGTAGCGCCAGTTACTCTGGGCACCATGGTTGAACGGGTTCGAAAAGTCGGTAAGCAAGTAATCAAACTTCGCTGGTCGAATCTGGATATGGTGTCCCATCGGAATGTCCACCCCAGCACCGAGGGCAAAAGCGAATGCGTCTCCGGAGGGCGCTCTGTGAAAACTACACTCCACCGTAACGTCACATTGCTTATAGGCGTTGCTGTAGAGGTTGGAGTGTGCTCCACCGACCAGAAGGTCGCCAAACGGCTGCATAAAATGCGTACGAAGTTTTAACTGTGGGCCAAAGAGGTAGGTGAATAGGTCACCGTGCACATTCACTTGGCCACCCAGGGGAAAGTTCGTCGTTACCGGAATCGCAAATCTATTGGTGAAGCTTTCGTAGTCTTGGAGATCAATTTTGAAGCCTAAGTGCGGGGCGAAGTTGAACACGTACGCAAGGCCGCCGCCATTCAGGCTTTGGTTCGTTGCCTTGCTATAGCTTGTGCTGGGCGAATAGTAAGCATAAGAGTAGCCCGCCGCAAGTTCATGTCGCGGAAACTCTTGCGCCCACGCGGTGACCCCCATGAGCAGCGTGACCATAAAGAGAACTGTTTTCCCTTTCACTGACATATGCAAGCTCCTCCCAAATGTAAGTATCCTTGAAGTGCGCTTCATGGCCCGCTCGGACATGCTTGGCATTCACTATCAGCTTCTCTTTCGACTGTTATATGTCCTGCTTCCAGCTGTTCTGGAATTGCGCTCGAGCGCGCTCAATCCAAATGTCGGAAAAGGGAATTAGCACTAGCGCAGCGAAGCTGATTATTTTCCAGGGGATCCGAAGATTCATTCTCATACGGGTCTCCTGCCATTCAGTCTTACGCCGAGCAACAGGCAGAAACAACTAGGGAAACCCCTAAGCACGTAGATCCGTCTGCACTAGCAGTTAGTCTATCGAGCCCTTGAGGTTGATCTTCAGAGACGCGCATACCGTCAGCCGGAGTCTCGGCACGCGATTGCTTAAGTTGAGTTGGAGAGATGCGATGTGCCGCGCTAGACGCGTACTCACGTACTTCGAACGAGTTAACTACACATTGTGGCAAGGTTTTTCCAGAACTTTCCCAGACTTTCTGTCCCACCGAACAACGTCGTGAAGATCGTGGAGTCTGCCAGTAAGATGTCCCCGGCACGTTGGTCCGTCGGAGGCATCCATATGCAGGAGTTGAACTCCGTGTTCCCCGCCGCAGTGAACGGATGAGGCCGGTCGAGGTCAATTGACTGACGCGTCAGTACATGGACACATCTTGTATCATCGGTGGTCAACGCATAGTGGGGCAGGTGGGGATGAAAATTGAAGGTAGTGACTCCATTGAGCAGGCCGAGTTCGTCCAGGTCCTTGTTCACCGTAAGTGGCATGATCCGCATACTGTCTTTGCAGACCGCAGGGCGCAGCCCGAATTGATTTATAACCGGTACGCCGAGAGCCTTCATAATCGAACGCGTGTATTGCCCAAAACGCTGCTCGCGTGGGGCGAGTTCGTCGCCATGGTGGCGGATGAGAGCATAGGTACTGTCAAATCTAGTAGCTGGAAAATCAAAAGTTGCCAGCTGCCCGGGATGGTTAGCTCGATGGTATAGGGCACTCGTGGAGTTGCGTTCAAACACGGATAACGTGATTTCAGGCCCTCTTCTGTTCCGCAACAAGGCGCTCAGGTTTGTTTAAACAAACTAGCAGCAGTTTCGGCGGTGCAACCGCTAATCGAATGGCGCGTTTTGAGGAGGTAATCCAAAACCGGACTTAGCGAGAATGTTGCACCTGACATCGAAAACGAGAGCATGAAGGCCAGAAGGGGTCTCATTATCTGCTTATGCGCCTTCGGCCCAGAACAATAAAGCGCCTGGGAAGGTACTGCTTCGTTTCCGTGGCCGGCTATTGCGGCACGAGATTACGACGTCCGCTTCATTTGATTATTTAGATAGCCTTTCTTGCAGATCCAAGTCCACAAGACCGACACAGACGTTTTGCCGCACAAAATCTCTCCTGGTTGCTCCTCAGCAACGACCGTGGTCCCGTCTCTCTGTGATGCTTTGAAGTCATAGACTGGTTGAAGCAGAGGGATCTCTACATTTTGGCTTTCAAAAGAGCTGCAACGACGTACATTCCAACCGAAATGAATGGCATGAAAGGGGCAAAGGCTAGTTTCCCTTCATCCTCCAGCCGTCTTTTCGATGCCGATTACGGCATCCTGGCCACCCCGGTCCTCTTTCCAGCCGTTGCGCAAGGTTCGGCGCGGCTCCGGCTCTGCGTTACGGCGGCGCACACACGAGCACACCTTGAATTCGCGCTCGACGTATTTAAGAAGATGGGTAATGAGCCATCTCTACGATGACTTCGAAGATAGCTGCATTAACGGATGGTTCGACAGGAAGGAAAGGCATGCGAGGGGGCAGTTGGTTTTTCCTCTTCTTCTGGCCGGCTTTTCGAAGGATATTTTTCCTGGATAAGAAGTTGGAAATTTGGCCACAGCGGGCGGCTCCCTTCCCGCCTCCAGCAGCACTCAGCTCGAAAAAAAAGACTGCTAACATGCCGGCGTCCACGGTGCCCCGGATCGTCATAGAACAGCAGATTGAACAATGGATTCGGTGGACTCTGGAGAGCAACATTGCTTTGGCGGCCGCACTCGAGCGATTACGGGATTCCTACAAGCTGCTCCAGCTGGGAAGGTTTGAAAAAGATGCCGATGAGATCCTGGCGCAAGTCGAGGCTGCATTGAAGACTGTGGAGAAGAGCAGCATGTAGCTAAAGGCTTCGTGTCTGCGAAATCTTCGAGAGATCGAACCATGCTGCAAGCGGTTCAGAAAGCCCAGGAACTCAAACTAGCTTTGATTGTGCTCGATATTGGGCTGCCGAGTCTGAACGGACTTAAAGCTGCTCGGTGCATCCGCGAGCTCTCGCCCAAATCCACAATACTCTTCTTGAGCCAGGAATCCTCCGCAGATGTGGTGCAAGCGGCCCTCTCCATGGGCGCGCTCGGCTATGTAATAAAAGCCCACGCGGGCCGGGACCTGCTAGTTGCTGGGGAAGGGGTTCTTCGCAATGAGCAGTTCGTCAGCAGCACTGAAAGATCTTGGCGGTCAACGCTGCGCTCCGACTATTAACAGCCACGCAGGTGCGTTTGTTGTAATAGCGATGATCCGTCGGCAGCTCGCATTCTTCCGGTTCCCCACGGCTTTTCAAGGCCCTTCCCGTTCGTTAGGCACGAACGGAAGAGTGTTCTGCACAGATTCTCTTGTACATTGGGCTCTCCTGTTCGCGCTGGAAGCTTCTCAATACATACCCGCACAGAATATGCATGTCACGAGTCTTGGCCAGATCATCCGCGAGGTGTTCGACCTGAATCGCCGCATCCACGTTACCTTGCGCCAATAACGTAGGGGCCAATTCACCACAAGCCGCAACTCGGGGATGCTTCGCCTTGGCCGCCTTGCTCACTGAAGACAGCAGATCACCAAACAGCTTCAGGAATCGAGCCGAGTCAGGCAGATCATTCACCATGAACGTCGACAGCGCATCGTCAACATCCAAAGGAAGATAGAGGCCTTGTTCCATGGCAGCAGCAGTATCTATGCCATGTGCCAGCAAGATCTGAAGAAGACCCTTCCGGTGTGACTCGGTTGCCGCTACGATAACCGGATTGCCAGCGTTTAGAGCAGTTTCGATGAAACCAGCAAGGCCCAACAGAAGAGCCGCATCATCGGAATAGAACTGTACTTCGTGGCTGTGGGTAATCTTCCCCTGACTCGATTGGAGAACCTTGCGGACGAGGCGGCACGAAGCATGGGCACCGGAAACGTCAGTGGGATTGTGAGCCGATAGTCCCTTACTCAGAAACAGCCTACCCTGACAAACCGTTTCCACGGCGTCTACTAGTTCCCTTCTGGCATGTGCTTTAACAACGTAACCCATTGCTCCCAAGTTGAGGGCTTCTTGCGCCAGATCGACAGAAGATTCCTGACTCAAGAACAGTATTTTGCATTCAGGGACGAGCTTGCGGACTCGTCGAGCCACGTCAATCCCATTGAGTGTGGGAAGGCCGATGTCGAGCACTATCATGTCCGGTTTGAGTTCCTCGGCTTTGCGAACCGCTTCTGATCCGTCTGACGCTTCGCCAATGATCTGCAAATCCTGCCTTTTACCGAGCCTTGAACAGACGAATTGCCGGAATGGTTCGTAATCATCGACAACAAGAACCCGCACTGTTGGCGCTTCCAAGTAGCCTCTACCCCACTGTTTAAAACCCGACTCATTGAGCATAGTTTCTGAACTACGCTAGTATTTCATTCGCCCCCAGTTCGGTCATTGTCCAAGAGCAAGGTTCGATTATAGTGCTGAATGGAGGGCGGAAGCCTGGATCCTGTGAATAAGAGCGACCAAACCGCTCAATCCGATAAGAATGGGGAAGTTATCTCATCGAGGCTTGTGGAAAATGTTCGCAAGTTCGAAACCTCTGGGCAGCGTGCCAGGTCACATTATCGGTACCTTCGTTTCAAAAGAGAGATGAGAAGGGCTGTCGGAAGCGAGAGGCACTAGCTCTCTGGCGATGCGGCTGTGGTTCGTCCAGGTCAGTCGTGGTTGGGCGGTCGGCAATCACTTACTTTCGAGGACCGTGCGGCCGTTCAGGGGCTGCGTTGGCCGTTCATCGTATGGATAGATCTCGGCAAACGTCGCCACTTGTTTGCTCGAAATCGTTACAGGCGTCTTGAGGACGAACCAACTGACGCCTTCGGTACACGGCGGAGTCGTCAACGAACCAGCGAAAGTGAGATAGCTACGGTTTCTAGGCAACAAGTCCGCGACATTGATTTGCAGGTTATCGTCGGTCTTCTCCGGACCCGCCGTCTTCGGCGCAAGACCCCACAGCGTTTCAACGAGCGGATTTGCAGACCCCTTTTCCAACAGCACGCTTACCACGGCCAAATTCCCGTCGGCATCTGAGTGCACCAGGTGGACCTCTATGGGAAACCGCTTGCCCTTGATTGTCTCCTCGCTGGGATGGTGGAAATGGAATTGATTTAGTTCGTACCGCTTGTCTCCGATTCTGATAAAACTGCCGGAACCGTAGTTGATTTGAATCGTGTGGCCATTATTGATGATGTGGAGCGCGCTGGGTTTGTATTCGAATTGAATTGCAGGCAGGTCAGCACTCTGAGCACCTACAATATTGACCGGGGACTGGCGATGGCCGGTTTTGCACGCGGCGAATTCGGGTTTTAGTTCGCCCCAGTGCGCGGGGCCTTCACTTCCGCTGTAACCCCATTCATGCGCAGGGTGTTCCTGTGCCATGGCCGCGTAGGGATCGCATCTGCTGCAAAACACGAGTAGCGCCGCGACGGCCGGCAGCCGTCGTCCGATCATGAAGACCCTCGGAAGTGAATTCACCTTGCGTCCTTCCGCCGTGTGCAACCCTTGAGCCACATCAGCATGAGCTTTTTTTCGGCTGGGCAAGTTTTTCGTCTTGTTCCATCTGGAATCTCTTTTTGTCAATTCTGACTTAGACTCGCACCAACCACTTGATTTGCAGACGCGAAGTTCACTCATGGTTTGGGAAGCATTTATTCCCGATCTAAGAATATGCATGCTGCGTTTCGCGGGTCGACTAGGAAAACTCCTAGCCTGACCTGCAGAAAGTTGGCTGAATCCCCGTCCGAGAATTGTTGGTGTATAACGTCAGTACTTTATCGGAGCTGCTCCGCGAGAACAGCTGTGTGGAGTGAGATGAGATTCGGGCGGAGCGGGTCGGATAGAGCGGTTTGAAGGAAGGCGTTGGTGCGGAGGGCAACGAATGTTTACGCTATGGGTTTTGGATGACCTGAGGGAGCGCAAAAGCCTGTCAAGCGAGATGGCGAGGGCGGGCGACCGGTCTGGATGGGGTGCAAGACCTTGGCGAAGAGGGGCTCAGGTTAGGCCGGACAGATGGAAAACGACCTGTCAGGAGGTTATGTTCGGACTTGATGCACACGTGGGGTGGGCGTGCCGGGAGACACGCAAGCGTCGCTGTGCTGAGCAAGTCTTTATGAGGGGTCAAGGGAGCGGAACTCCTTTGGTTCGGTAAAGAAGAGTTGCGCGGTCGAGAGTCTTTCGACAAGATGCATGAGTCCATGGCAGTGGGGGCAATTCCATAGCGTGGGCTTTGCGGCAAGATATGCTGCACGAAGCGGCGCAGGAACTCTTTGGAAGTAAGTGTCATCGTGCGCTGTTTGCTGCCGTGGGCATAGTCCTTCCAGCGAAAACGGACCTCGGAGGCGGAGACTGAAAGCAGTCGGTGGTTGGAAATGGCGACGCGGTGCGTGTAGCGAGCCAGATAATGCAGCACGTGTTCAGGGCCACCGAAGGGAGGCTTGGCATAGACGACCCAGTCTTGCCGATAAAGCTTGCGCAGGAAACTGGCGAAGCGCTTCTCCTCATGAAGAGGGGTGCACTCCCCGAAGAAGCGTAGCTGACCGCGAGCAAAGAGCCGCCGCAGTCCAGCGACGAACTTGCCTCGGAAGACGCGACTGAGCACCTTGACCGGTAGAAGGAAGCTGGAACGCGAAGCGATCCAGCGCCCGTGGTCCGGCGCGAGGCCGCCACCGGGTACCACGCAGTGGATGTGCGGATGTGGAGTGAGGGTCTGTCCCCAGGTGTGTCGTCCTACCACAACTCTTCAGCCGCCGCGCCAGCGGCTTCGTTCTAACCGGCTTCTCGGAGATTTGATCTCGAATTTCCTGCGAAGCAAGCTTTGGTAAATTGCACGACGCTCCCACCAGGGGGAGTTACTGAAAACCCCGTTTCACGGGAACTACGACGGCCGGCTTGAGTTCGCCGCCTATGCTGTATTAATACTCGAGGTTGAATCCACATACTTAATAAGCAGCACCTCGTTACCGATCTCACTGTAGATCAACTCGTGCACAGTGCCGCCCGCAAGAAGAAGACCAAATCCCCCGGCTCGCATTCCCTGCTCTTGGCGCTGCACAATATGTGCAGCGGGATCATCGGGGGGATTTGCAATAGCCGCGTGGGTGAGCGATTCGCGGCGGAAGCCTGCCCCAGGATCACGTACATAAAACACCAGTGCTCTTCCAGTGCGAACGGCGCTGACTTCAACCACCTGTTCGGGATTAAACGCCGCCCCGTGCTCCATTGCATTCAGCAATATCTCTCGCAACCCCTGCATTGTTTCCTGCCGTGTGTCATCAGGCAATTGAGCACTAAGCTCGTTCGCAAACGTCATGAGGCGCTCAGCAGTAATCAGGCGGCAGTTTACGCGGACGGACACCCAGCCGGGCTTGGCCGATAGAACTTGTATGTCGTCTCGCCATTGACTGTCGGAAGCTGCGCGACAGGCCAGGTTCGCGATATCACCCGCATCAAAGGGAGGTGTGAAGCATGCGAACACTCGGGCGCGCAGGGCAGAGATGACTTCGGCCGGACTGCTGTGATGAGCCAGGATGATGCACTTTACCCCAGGTCTGATGACGCGCATCTCTTCCAACAGAGCCAAATCTTCATCGACGGTGCTGTCTGGACTGGTAATTACGACTCCAAAGGATCGCATTCGTAATCGCTGCAGGGCGTCGGCGTCCCCAGCCGAGTACTCCATGGGGAAAGCGGCGGCGGAGACTGCATCGCCGATCTCGCGGCTCACTTTGGTGTCACTTCCAATAACGAGGATCCGGCTCATATTGCGCTCCGATTGTGCTCCGAGCTGGGCATTTCTCGCTGGATCTACTTGGGAGGCGTGCAGCCCGCATTGTTGGCGCCCTTCGCGCAAGTAGTGCCATTGGGTCCTGTTGCAAGGCCCTTGCCGTTCTTACTCTTGCTCTTGCCGCCGCCAGTGGTTTGAGTGGTCGTTACCCCATTCGAGTTCTTGGTCGCGGTAGTACCTTTGTCCGTATTCCTGTTGTAGCCAGCAGCAGATTGACCGTCGCTGCAAACGGTCTGACCGCGTGCATTCTTCACGCAGTTTGCTTGGCATAGACTCGCCGAAAGAAACACACACACCATCACCAATGAGATTTTCATTTGCCTCTCCGACACTACAGTCGGTTTGTGGACCCATTTGAGTTGTAGACCAACGCGTCACTAGTCTGCGCCTGGCAACACACCTGACGTAACTGCAGAATTGCTAGTGCCTTGATTGAGCCCTGAGCGGCCGGATGAGGAATAGTGCTTAACCATGGTCGGCATAGCTAGTACGGTTCAAAACGCCCGAGGATCGGGCTTCCTTGGCTCGCGTGCGGAAACGAGGTGCTTTTTTCGGAGCGTACTTCCTGAGGAGTCGGGTTTTCGGTAAATTCCCCTGCTGGAGGGTCAGACACGAGCGATTTACCGAAAATCCCGTTTCGGGGGAGGTTGTCCCGACGTTGGGACTTATAGGTCTTCCTCCGTCTCTCGGGATAGAAAGTGGAAGGCCTACGAGACTTTCAACCCCAGGAAGCCCAACACCATCCTGCTGGGGGCCATGGGGACGTCCGCTGGCCATAGGAGACATGCCAGGGTCTCCAATGCGGAACGGCCGATCGTCTTCAGCGGAGCTTGTTCACTCGAATATTCCTGGGAACTACCAACCACGGCGCGCGTTCCACGCCAAGCAAAATAGCTTTCCGAGCCAAGGTGATGGCGTTGTCTAAATCGTAAAGATGCTTAAGAAGGTCATCTTCCGTGAGGTCGGTGGTGATCGCGAGCTTGGAAAAGAAAGAGACACCGCTGACCCGCGTTCGAATTGCAAGCGCCACGTTAGCCAGGAAGACCCCGAGGACTATATCTTCCGTCAGTTTCTCGAAATACACTATTGGCATCGCTTTGAGGATTGCTTGATGTTCGGTGGATATGGCTAGATTGGCCTGAAAAGTGATAAAGCCCGGATGCTCTTTCATCTGCATGATGTGAATTGACTCGCCGTCCGGCAACGTAGTTAGCAGTCCAAAATTCCACGTCGGATTGGAGGCGGGTTTCGTGCTCAGATCAGAATCGGCGAGCCATCCTCGAATAATCGGCTCCAGATTGTTGGGCGTTACCTCAGCCTGCCTGAAACGAAGCGCCCCGATACCCCAAAGGGCGGCAACGATAGCACCCATCAAGGCATATCCAATCATTCCGTATAGAAACATGCTAAAAGCGTGATGACCCATACCAAGTTCTTCCTCCCGCAATTCACATCTTCCTAAGCTGGCGGGAGTCTCTCCAGACAAGCGCTCCCGGCATAGCTCAGTCAGCTCAAAGGGAGCTGCAAACAAGCAGATATAGTACCGAGACGATCAAAGGTCGTTGCGCCAGAGCAAGGATGATTGCAATGATGGGGCTCCCGGCGCAATCTGGTCAGCCGACGAGAGGCGTGACTGCCGCGCGAAGGGCCATGACCTTGCTTAGTTGTTGACGATGCGACGCAGGGTCATCCCTAAGGTTGGAGATCGATGCTGGGCATCGGGAGCAAATCTCAGGCTAGTCACCGTGCAATGGAGATGCAGTCGGGCAGCTTGATTCGATCGATCGAAGCCACAGATAGCGTGCGTCATGCAAATCGACTCTTGCCAAGCGCTTGAGCGAGATCACCGGCCTTCCTGTGGTAGAGCTGGACAACGCTTTCTGGCGGGCCGGCCTCGTCGCTACATCCCGGGATAAGTGGGTAGTCGTCCAAGAGAAACTTGTCGCGAAAGACCGATGGATCATGGATAGTGACCTGGGACGATTTGACAACGTCGAGGCCCGCCTTCGTTCAGCGGACACAGTTATTTTTTTGGACTTCTCGTTTGTGCGCTGCACTTGGCGAGCAATCCGGCGGTCGCGCGAGCGTGCCGACTTCAGGTGGTGGGTCTTGGCGTACGGCTGGCAAAGCCGTCCGACTCTCATGAAGGCGATCGCTAACTACGCGGCCGATGCAGAACTCTACATATTTCGTGACCCTGAGTCCTTGAAACTGTTCGTCCACAACGTAGCCGGCGAATCATTGCGCTTGGATGTGCCCAAGAATGCAGGACGACACTTATGAGATTTACAGTCCCACTGGCTACAAATTACCCCTTTGGGCAGTGATCAGAACAGAAATTTGACGAGAGGACTGCGATATTGCCGAGGCTCGAAAGCACTTGGTGCTGATTTATCGCCTTTCCGTGAACTGCCTGAAAATGGTTTTCAGTAAATTCCCCTCCGCTCCGGAGGGTCATGGCAAGCAAGTTACCGCAATTCCCGTTTTCGGGGAACCAGGGGCCGGACATTGATGACGCCAATTGCGTATCGGTACTAATACAGTATGCGATGAGTAACTTCCGGATAGCCGGTGATCCACCCGCAATGCCGACTTCGCGACGGCACTCACATCGGACGCCTGCCTGCTGGACTTTACTCGGCGGGCATCCAGGTCTTGTCGGGGTTGTATTCCGACATGGCCTCCGCCACTTTTGCCGTGTCCTGGCCAAGGTCCTTTTGAAACGCCCTGCCATCCTGGTTGATGATGAAGGTCATCACGCCCGACGTGCGGTACACCGCGGGATAGGCCACAAACGCGACCCCGCGGGTCATAACCCCATTCACCTTGTAGTCGCGCGCGCCGCCCCTCGCGGCCGGTCCCTGGCGGGTAAGAGGGCGAAAGATGTAGCCATGGAACGGCGCGCCCGCCTTCCGGGTATAGCCTTCGTCCGACGCGTCTGCAAGAAGCGGCCCGATGGGACTCGGCGGCTCGTTGTCGGCGGTCTTCCAGTAGAGCCCGTCGTGCTTCCCTTCGGTGCTGAACACCTTGCTGGCGTAGTGCTTCACCTTTTCGCCATCGTGCTTGGTGGAGGCATATTCCTTCTGGGCATCGATCAGCGTTTCCAAGACCTGGATGGCGCCGTTCTCGTTATTGCCGATGCGCCGGTAAAGAATCTCCTGGATTCCGGCTTCCGTGTCGAAATACCACGCCCCAGAGATGTTCTTCACCAGCGAGATCGGCATGGGCCAGTTGTCGGCTCCGATATAAAGGGTGGCAGTCTGGTCCGGCTCGATGACGACGCGATGCATCTGGTCATAGTGAGAGGAGAACTTCGACAGCAGATCCTTGTCCGCTACTTCATCGCCGGTGTGCAAGACCTCGTCCGCATTCGAGCCGAAGATCGCATTCAGGCTGCCGGAGTCGTCGGACTTGGCCGCCACGTAAAGGGCCAGCGCCGCATCGCCGGGAGAAGAGAAAGTCTTCTCATTCGCCGACTGCGCACGGGAACCGGAAGGACAAGCGAGACAGAGCAGGATCAAGATGGCCAGACACAGCACCACTGCGCTCAGGTGATGGGGCGATGGCCTTTCGTAAAGATGCAATGTGCGTTTCACTGAGATCCTCCTGACTCTTGGGTTGTGGATACAGCCAGGACTCAAGCCGGTACTGCGGGTTTGAGGGAGGCCGGAGCTGGCGCGTCCTGCCGATTGCCACCGAGGTGCGTGGAGCGCAGGGACTCACCAACCCCGGCTCCGCGTTACCTTTTGGGACGGCCACCGCTCCTGGCTCCGCCCCCGCCGCCGTTGGCACCGCCGCCGCCGCGGTTGCCGCCCCCGCCGCCGTTGGCACCACCACCGCCGCCGCCGCGGTTGCCGCCCCCGCCACCACCGCCTCGATTTTGGGCCTGGGCTGTGTTGCCACCGCCGCGGTTGCCGCCCCCATTCACGCTCTGCTTGCCCCGCGCGCTGGCGTTGCGGGCGTTGCCGCCCTGCTGGTAATTCCCCATCGCGTTGTTACTGGCTCCACGGTTCGGCTGATTGCCGTAACCCCGCTGCTCCGTGCGCTGGTTGCCGGGCCCCTGGTTCCGGTTGCCGACGCCTTGATTGCGATCACCGACCCCCTGGTTCCGGTTGCCAACGCCCTGGTTCCGGTCGCCGACGCCTTGATTGCGATCACCGACGCCCTGGTTCCGGTTGCCGACCCCCTGGTTGCGGTTGCCAACGCCTTGGTTGCGATCACCGACCCCCTGGTTGCGGTTGCCGACGCCTTGGTTGCGATCGCCGACCCCCTGGTTCCGGTTGCCAACGCCCTGGTTGCGATCACCGACCCCCTGGTTCCGGTTGCCAACGCCCTGGTTGCGATCGCCGACCCCCTGGTTCCGGTTGCCAACGCCCTGGTTGCGCCTCTGATCGAACTGCGGAGTGTTCCCCCGGTTCAGGTCGTTGCGATTGACGTTATTCGCGTTGACATTGTTCCGATTGACATTGTTCGCGTTGACATTGTTCCGATTGACATTGTTCCGATTCACGTTGTTGTAATTGGCGTTGTTGTAATTGTTGCGATTGACGAAATTGTTGGAGTTGGAGACGTACACATTGTTGTTGTAGTTCACGCTGGAGTTATTCCAACCGGTGTTCCAGGAGTTATAGCCCCATCCGCAGCAATTGTTGTTGTTGTTGATTGCCGCGCCTACCATCATGCCGACTCCGAAGGAGATCAGGCCGGTGGTCACCATGGCTCCGGTCGAGTAGCCGGGGTAAGCCGGCACCGGCTGGCCGTACACTGCGGTGGGATTGTAGCTGGGCACATAGACAACGTCGGGCTGCGATGGCTCGATCACGATGGTTTGCGGCGGAGACTGCACCACCGTCACCTGCTGCACCTCGCCCGAGGACGCCGCAACGGGCTCTGTTCCCGCAGGCTGATTCTCGACCTGAACTTGCTGCTGGGGAGTCGATTTCAGATTTCCGGCCTGGTAGGCCTTCTGGCGCATCACTTGCACGGCGTTCATCACGTTTTGGGGCGCGTTGAAATACGCATCGCCTAGGGACGAGGTCCACGACAGGTTCGTGGCCATCTGTTGCAATACGTCAGAGAACTGGGTCAGCCCTTTGACGCTAGCGTCCCACGGCTGCTGGTCCACCGCCTGCATCAGCTGCGCGCCCTGGAGACCCCCGTTCTGCTGCATCCACTGCCAGGACGCGGTGATTTGGTCCGGGAAAGTCGAGCTCGCAAGCACTATGGCAACCAGGTTGTCCGGGAACAGGGCGATCGGAGCCACGAGTTGGTAGAGCTGATCAGCCGTAGGCAAGGCATAGGTGGTGGCGGGCGCCTGGGCCTGCTGCCCGGCCGATTCCTTCTTTTTGCAGCCGTCGAGACCCATCGAACTGACTACAAGAGCGACGGAAAGCGTAACGGAGATGACTTGCTGGGAGTTAGGCATCGAAGTTCCCCCGAAACGAACCCTCTAGTCTCCTGCCAAGCGTTCCTTGCCTACTTTGCGCTGACGGTAGGCGATTCGATTGATAGGTCCGCGGAGCAGCAGATAGGGCACGATGGCAAGAATGATCGCGACTAACACGGCCTCGCCTGGATAAACGGTCCACCGGTGCTCGATGAGCTGATAGACCACGTCGAGCACCATCGCAAGGATGAACACTTTTCCTACGGACTTCCAACCGTTCTTCACCATCGATTCGCGTTCGGCCTTGTCGGTGAAAAGGCCCCAGAAATAAGGTGGCTCGCACTCGCGAGCGTCTTTCAATCCATCGCGGATGGCAAAGAAGATGGCCACCCCCGGCTGCAGAAGAAGCCGGAAATGCATTGGACCAGTTACCCGAGCGACGAGGTTGTGCGAAATACGCGCAATCATGGTGTCCATCGCTGTTTTCTCCTCTCATGCCACCACTTCGGGGTGGCTCGTTGGTGGCGGCTGCCAAGGCCATCGGCCTTCCATCTCAACCGCCAGAGACCAGCTCAAGAAGATCCGGGTCACAATCACAGCGGCCAGGACCCCAATATTTGTAAAGCCAGCCCTAGCGTGACTAGACGGACTCGCAATCGCACAATGATTCCCTCTGATTCCACACAATTCTCGGCCTGCCCACACCTCCAGCCAACTAGGGAAATCCCTACTAAAATCGTCCGTTAATGCCGGATAGCTGTTCGGGCGAGCAATGGAAGTGTTCGGCAAACTGCTGGACTGCGCCCAGATAGCTACGGATCGTGGATGGTGAGTAGTTGCGGCGCTGAAGCTCGTGCAGCATGCGCTGGCGAAGTGGGGTCACGGGGGATCTCCTCCTGTGACCTTCACCCTAGTCGCTTGTTCACGACACTCTCAACTCATTGTGTTTGAATTTCTTAACCTTTTCCAACCGCTAGGGTTTTTCCTAGTTGCTTCGCAAGTCTTCCCACGCTAGCCTCTCCCTCGTCGGGGATCTGCGTGTGATCAAGCCTATTCTCTAAATAGCGCCGATGTGGTCACTGCGTCATCGGGCGTCTCTTTGTATCTGACCCCATCGGTTTCTCAAGTTAAGGTCATCGAGCAAGAAGCGTTCTCAGGGATTCCGTTGGAAAAGAAAATAGTTGTTCCCGTGTTATTGTGGGCTCTGTTGTTCGAGAGTTGGCCCCAGAAGCTGTTGGCGTACCGAGACGTGCAACTCATGAAGCGGACCGAGCAGGCGCCGCGGTATATGCAATGGTCTGCGGGACAACTGCAGCCGTTTGTAGCACTTATCGCGCTGTATCCAGATTCGCTTGTGTCAGAAATTCTTGCTGCGTCTACATTTAATGCGGAGCAGAAGAAGAAGACAGCTAGCAAACCGCAAGCCAAATGGCAAGTTGGAACTGTCACTGAAGTGCGGCCCTATAAGGTCCCCAATGCCGATTCTTCCATTACCAGCTACAAAGTTTCCGTCAGAGTCGGCAACACCGTCTATGTTGTGTTAAACACGCCGCGGCCCGGGTCTGATATCGGCATATATGCAAGAGGTCGTCAGGTTCCGGTTTTGGTCGGAGAGCATACGATTACGTACAACGATCGTTTAGGCAATTCATTTCAAGTGCCAATTCTAAGTCGCACGATTGTCACACCGCCGGACAGTCGGTGAACTCCTTCGCATCGGCCCAATGCCGCAGATCAACCTCAGAGGTATCGGACAGGAGGAACGGGCGTCACTGTTCATGGCTGTGTCCTTTTTCGTGGCTATTGGTGTGCACATTTCACCAGCACGATCTCGACTACCTGCCGCGCGGATGCAGCAGTGTGCATTGCAAACTCATTTGCCATTTCGGGGAGGCCTGTCCAACTGGACGGATCGCATTGGAATACAGCGCGATGTTCCAGTCCACTGCATTTTTAGCAATTTCCACAGTTCTTCCTACGCCACCTCCAAAAGGGATCAGCCAACGGTCCCCGCTCGATTGAGTCCAGTCAGCGCTGAACGTTGGGGCCGTTAGGAGATACCAACCATGCGGCAAGTTATAGGAGAGTGAGGTCTCGATTTGTAACTGGTTCACCGACGCTCGCTGCGAACTCCCGGGAAGAGACCAGACATTTTGCACCGCCGTGGTAATTGATCCCCAGTTTGGCTGTACTACAAAGGCGAGCGAAGGACCCAAGCCCCATTTGCCCGCGCCAGTAGTTTTGTCGGTCGCGGTGGGGATCAGCAAAGACGGTCCCAGACCCCAGACCACCGTCCCGGTATGAGCGGGTGTAAGAAAGAATGTCGCAACCGTGTCTCCTAGGGCAGTACTGCCGCCATTGGCCTGAGAAACCTCTGGCTCGTAAGCCTCAATGGTCCCTATGATGCGGGCTATCAGCAGCCAGTCCTCGCCCATCCGAAGCGGAATGGTTGGCTGAAACTGAAGAGAATTTGAAGTGCGACCGTAAGGCCCGGCGTCAAAGTTGATGTCCTCCTCGAGGGGAATCTTGACTGCGTCACCCACTGGGTTCCTCGCCATTTTTTCGAGACTTTCGGCGGTTTGTTGCGCATGCAGAGCGGCGCCCGCCAAGAGTAAAATACCCCAAAACCCATAGAGAATCCATGTCACCACGATCTCTGTTGCTTTCAGACCTAGCGACAGCCAAGTGACTCGAGGTCTCGTCATCTCAAAACCCATTTCGAGAAAACATCAGTCCACTTGGTCCGCCTGGGCTTCCGGATATTCGACCGTAGGCTCAGTTTTGTCCCATGATTCAATGCTGTACAGAGTAACGTTTACGTTTTCTAGAATTGTCTGCATATCTGGCTGCTGTACGACTTGCTCTTGTACACCCAGCAGGTCCATTCGAATCCCAACTGAGGCAACGAATACATTGATAGTGGATAACCTTCCCAAGCCAAATGAACGCCTTTTTCTCTTATCTGCTGAGATCCTCTCGCTCAATGCTGGAAAGAACTCGGTGAATCGATCGATATTGAAAAATCACTTTGCTTCTAAATGCATTGTTGTTTCATTACAACTGGGGATATCCCCAACTTGGGCGAACAAGTTTGGATCCGTACGGCATAGATAACCCCCTTATCCAACAGATGAACTCTCATCTCGGAGGCACCGCCGCGGTCCCGATCACTAAGCACCAGTCGCTCAAAGTCGCCTACAGTAACGGCAGCTAAATACGGTTTGGTGGCCAGAATGTGTCCGTTGCCCGGCAATAGCCCTCAATAGGGTGACCTCAACAGGATCCCAAATCGCACGCCGTTAGCGATTCCTCCTGGGAGTCCGGCGCTCCACAAAATGTCTCCTGAAGAAGGCCCCTGACCGACTCGCACGACTGGGGATTTCCCCAGTTGCGAAGATCCGGTTGGGTCCTTAGGATCGGGCTGGTAATACGAATTCGACCGCATCTGAGGATGGCGACTTGTAAAGGCCCGACACACGGCGTGACAGGAGACACTTGCTTGCTCAATAATGTCAAGATTCTAAGGTTCGCGAGCCGAATCTCGCTTCTGATTGGGCTGCTTATGATCGCTATCGCCCCCGGCTTTGGACAACGGGGGAGTAACGAAACCATCGACGCCACAGCCTTTGGCACAAGCACACAACTCGGAAGAAACTTCGGAGTAAAAGTAATTATTTATGAGTTCTCGAGTCCTGAGGACAGGGACATTCTGGTACAGGCATTCCAGCGGGGTCAAAACGACGGATTGGTGAACGCTCTTGAGAAGATGAAAAGCGTGGGACGGATAACGATCCCTGGCACGCTCGGATTCGATCTTAGCTACATCCGGGAGATTTTGACGCCGACGGGCAGGACCATCCGTTTTGTTACCAACCGCAAGATTGCTTTCGGGGAGTCCTATTGGAATACCCAGACGAAGAGTTTCAATCTGACCGCCGGTGAGATCAACTTGAATGATAACGACAAGAGCAAGAGTGACGGTGTTCTTTTCCCTGCCGCGCAGCTCATCATCAATAAGGAAGGAGAGCTGCAGTTCGAGCTTAACCAGAATGCCTGGAGGCTGACTAACGTAATCGAGTGGAAGTGAAATCGCGCAATGGCGTCTGCCATCGGAAGATTGCCAGGTCTCAGACGCTGACGTTATTGCCCTAAGGGGGAACAGGCCCCCGCTGGAGACTGAGCACCTTCCATCGCCGGAAAGGCGAGCAGGAATAGTTCGTGCCAGGTCGGACGTTCTCAGCGGGGCACGAGCTGCGTGGTGAGATCTGGGTTCTCTGCGAACGTTTTACAGCTGCGGCATCGAGGAATATGTCTATGACTATGAAAGCTCAACAACTGTTCAACATTTGGAATGAATTGCTTCTATTGTCTTGCTTCGTTCTACTTAGCTGCGCAGCCGCGCAGGCGCAAAAGAAGAGCAAGTACATATGTGATCAAGAGCAACCCGAAAACATGTGCAATCGGGCTAACACCTGCGGTTCGTCTTCGTCTCCGTGCAAGGTTGACGTCACCAGGTCAGCCAGCTACGCTAACGTAAAACCTGGCATTCCCGACGCGCAGAACAATGAATTGTTCTGCATCAAGGCTGGTACGGCAGTGATATGGATGAGTTCGAACAAGAACAATGGCTTCATGGTCTCATTCGGCACCGACTCGCCGTTTGAACCCGACGGCCCGATCATCGGAGGCGGCAAGAAGCCGGTGAGGACAACAGCAAGTACTCCGGGATGCTACAAGTACGATGCGGGCGCATTCCGTTCTGGGACCGTTTATGGAATGAGCGGCGGCAGCAAGCCGGAATTAATCATTCTGCCCTGACGCACTGAGAAGCGCCGGCGCTGCCGGAATGTTGCAGGATCGGAAGGAAAGAAGCAAGGGGTGAAGATTGACCTAACCGACCTTCCGTGCTCCAGGATCCGGTTGCAACGTTCCACCGCGACGTGTGTGACTGCAGCCAGACCAACTACCTCGCTCCCCTGAATCCCTTCAATCTCAAAAGCAACACCTACCTATCAATTCTGCTAGTTGCACACAGTCGCGATGGCATTTAGCGTTTGGGAGATGACTTCCGTTTCAGGCGTTCGTGACCATACCGCTGCCATCGGACGAAGCCTGAAATCACGATAGAGAGGCGACTCGTTGCATCGGAGGACGCTCTGTCAACGACCGCCACCCTATTGTGCTCGAAGACGCCTGCCCTCTTGCAGCCGAAACTTTAAGGCCGTCTTGGCACGTCACAATGTAGAGGGAAAGGGAAGTCTTAGGTGGCCAGGAAGTCTGCAGGCTGTAACGAGGAGTGAACATGGAGACGGTAAAAGACAGGTTTGGTCCTCCGCGCCTTTTGATCGCCGACGATCATGCCATCTTTGCAGAATCGCTCCGGATGCTGCTGGAAAAGACCTATTCTGTGGTAGGCATCGTAACGGACGGCCGTGCGCTGATGTCGGAAGCCACCCGGCTCAAACCGGATGTTCTGGTGGTCGATGTCGCTATGCCGCTACTCAATGGTCTGGACGCTGCTCGGCGAGTGAGAGAACAAGCTCCAAACATCAAAATTGTCTTCTTGACGATGAAGGACGACCCGAATCTCGCGGCAGCCGCCCTAGAATTGGGAAGCGTGGGATTTGTCCTCAAGAGTTCGACTGTGCGAGAGCTGCAGACAGCGATCGATCATGTGCTGCGCAATGAGTCTTACTTAGTGCCCCACCTTAGAGCTGGGGATTGGGTCGCGCGCAAGGCGAGGGCGCAGCAATTCTCCAAGGCATTAACACCCCGACAGCGAGATGTTATCCAATTGTTCGCGGAGGGCTATTCCATCAAGCAAATCGCCGATCAGCTGAACCTGAGCCAAAAGACTATCGAATTCCACAAGCACCACATCATGCAGTCGTTCGATCTGAAGAACAATGCCGAACTGGTGCTGTTTGCCCTCAAGCACGACCTGATCACGATTCCTTCTGAAACTCCGCTCTCCCGTAAAGGAGCTTCCTGAAGACTGGCCAAGCGACCTCACCCGGCTAGGGGTTCCCCCAGTTCCAGAGACTGGACCGGGTTTTTACGGTTTGTCAGTTAGCCGGAAGCCTCTTTTACCTGGCGAAGACGCCTATTCGAGATTCCGAACAGAATGGTCTAGACAGGTGGCGGCTTATCATCGAGAAATCAACGGAGATATAAAAGTGCGACCAAGAAGAGCCGCTTTGATTGCTTCCCGAATCAATTTGCCATGATGCTCTCACGGCGTTCCGCGTGCATCAGCGTAGCAAGCTGGGAGTGAAGATAGGGATTTTCCTAGTTGCACTGAACGCTCCGCCGGCCTAGAACGAGGGTGAGCCCAATCTTCGGACTGCAGAAACTCGCGCAGCCGGGAGCCTGAATCCTGACCGGCATTTATTCCCACCCTGAGGAGCGCTGGATGGCAACACTAACAATCCAAAGGGTGATTCGATGAAAACACAAGTTGCGTTCTCAAACATGCTGGACCAGATGCAGCGAGTTGACAATGCTCGCCTTTGACGATATCCAACACATCCTGCTAGTCTGCGCACCGGCGCTGACAGCGCGGTACGAGTTTCTGTCGCTTCGCAGCGCTGCCGGCGGACGAGCTTGGCTCGCTGCCATCCTGGACAAGGTGCATTCCGCGGAAACCATGCACGCTTCTATCGATACTGACAAACGCTGGGTGACGGTGGCCTTTACCTGGAACGGTCTGCGTACGCTCGGTTTGCCTCGCGTCTCTGGGCAATCGCAGCTAGACAGAAGCCGCAGCGCGGCAAGCTTTTCAGCTCAGAGAAGAAGCGTTAACGAGAGGAACGCAGCCGCCACTCGCCTGTACTTCCATCGAGCGGTTTGCGCAACCTGTAGGCGGAGGAGTTGAAAAGATACTTACTTACCCCCTCCTCTTTGATGAGACGAAGGACTTTGCTCGGCGGCGACGCGCGAGCTGATTTCACGAAGGATCGATATGCGCAAGCGGCAGTTTCGATTTACATCTTGGCTGTTGGCCGGAGTCATCATCAATTGTGGTATTGCGACCTTGGCTCCCAGAACCGCATGGGCGCATGCCATTTTGGTGAGCGCACAACCCGCTGAGAATAGTACCATCGCCGGTCCCGACGTCGCTGTCCTCCTGAAATACAACTCACGGGTTGATATCGAGCATTCCACGCTGATGTTGCTTACTCCCGCGGGGAAACTCGCCAAGGTTGCCATCGGGAGCCAGCCCGTCCCTGGAGTGCTGTCTGCCAGGCTGACTGGGCTGGTCAAAGGAGCTTACGAACTGCGCTGGCAGGTCTTGGCTATCGATGGGCACGTTACTCGCGGCAAGGTGCTCTTCCAAATTAAGTAACCCCCGAGGACGATTCCTTTGCTCTGGTTCCTGCGCGATATTGATCTGCTAACTGTCCTGACCCGCGCGGCAACACTGGCCTGCGAGGCATTGTTGCTCGGCGGCATCTGCTATCTTTCCGCGGTGGCCACACCGGCGAGCGCAAGTTGGGCCGTGGAAAGCTCTTGTCGCAAGTGCATCCGTATGACGGCAGTCGCGTTGATCGCTGCCGAGCTCGTGATGGTTTCAGCTTCTGCTGCCGTCCTGGTGAGCGGCTCAGGTTTGGCCCTCGAGGATGTGTTCACAACGAACTTTTTCCGAGCCGACTGCTTCGCAATAGTGTTTGCGATTGGTCTTTGCATTTCGGCACGGTTCATAGGCAGCAACGTAAAAGTGGTCATGCTCCTGCTGAGCGCGCTGTTGATCGCTTGTGCGGTTTCGACCAGCCATGCTGCGGCACGGATAGACGATCGCGTCCTGTCAGTGAGTCTCACCGCCGCACATCACGTGGGTACAGCCGCTTGGCTTGGTGCAATGCCGTATTTGTTGATCTCCTTAGGCCGCGCCGAAAGCGTGGATGAGGCGCGGCGTCTCACCCAACGCTACTCACGAATGGCGCTGCTCGGTGCGGCGCTACTGGTATTGGCTGGAGTGGGCTTGGCGCGGCTCTATGTGGCATCGTGGAGTGGGCTCTACGGCACCGCATATGGTGTGATGGTGGTTGCCAAGAGCTGCATTTTGCTGCTGATGGTTGCGCTCGGAACAGGAAACTGGCTCCTGGTACAAAGATTGGCCTGCGATCCCGGACCCTTGCTGACCCGGCTGCGCCGGGTCGGGGAGGCGGAAATTGGTCTGGGATTCCTCGCGATATTGACCGCGGCTTCGCTAGCCGGTCAGCCCCTAGCAGTCGATCTTGCCGCCCAGGGTCGACTGACGCCTCACGAGATCTACGCGCGGCTGCACCCGGAACTACCGCGTATGACGAGTCCTCCCATAACCGCGCTGGCTCCTCCAAGTTCGATGGCGGTGGCCGTTCAGGAGAGCCAGTTCGTTGCTACCGTCGGTAGCGACACGAACGACAAAAAATGGTCGGAGTACAACCATCACTGGGCAGGGCTTATCGTGCTGATCGCAGGGTTTCTGGCGTTGATCAGCCGGCATCGCACCATGCGTTTGGCCCGTTTTTGGCCCTTAAGCTTTATCGGCCTTGCTGTCTTCATCCTTTTGCGCGCTGATCCGGAGAACTGGCCGCTTGGGCCGCGTCCTTTCTGGGAGAGTTTCTCCGCCCCCGATGTATTGCAACATCGTTTCGCTGCGCTCCTGATCATGGTTTTCGCAGTCTTCGAATGCGCCGTGCGGGCAGGGAAGTTGCGCGCTCGTTGGGCTACCTATGTCTTTCCTGCAGCGTGTTTCGCCGGTGCCGCAATGTTACTGACGCACGAGCATTCGGCCACGGACGTGAAAGACGCGCTGCTCGCGGAGATGAGCCACACACTCATAGCTCTTTTTGGAGTTACGGCGGGTTGGGGCCGATGGCTGGAGCTACGACTGCCCCGAAGCCGCATAGCTACTTGTGCCGGATACCTCTCGCCAATGTGTCTGACAGTGGTCGGCTTGATCCTTCTCAACTACCGTGAACTTTAATCGCACTGCGAACGCAACCCAACCCGCGCAGCACCTTGTCGGCCGAACTCTTTTCGTCCCCGCAGAGCCCGCATTAACTGATGGCCTGCTTAATCGATTGGAACCGTGAAACATCCCCGATCTCCAGAGCCCAGGTCACTGCGGTGATCGGACCTGCGCCAGGAACCGTCCGCTGCCGCTTGAGCCTCTCGGTGAGCAGAGGGTCGCGCTCAAGAGAACTAACCAAAGCATAATCAAGTTTCTTTAATCGAACGATGTTCTCCCGGCTGAGCTTCAGCAACTGCCGAATGCTTTCGTTGACCTCTTCGTTGGTCGCGAGCAACTCAGCGAAATAGCCCACCTTATGAAGTCTTCTCTTGTTGCAGGGCACACCGGTTTCCATCAGCAGCCCTGATACCCGATTCTTCATCTGAACCATCTGCCGCACCATCAGGTTTCGGTAGCGCAGCGTCCGGCGCCGATCCCGAATCGCCGTCGAGTTTTGTCGCCAGGCGCTAGCCGGTCAAACTAAGTGAAGACCTGTAGGAAAGGCGGATGACTGGTCGAAAGAAAATTTCTTGTCTTCCTTGATTGTGCATGTTACTTCTTGTTTATGCACGGTTTATCGGGAACAATAAGAAAAAACGAGATCGAAAGTCGGCTACAGCGTGGTCTGTCAGTCAATGCCACCGCTCTTGCAAAGGAGTTCTTGGTGTCTGAGGACGCCATCCGTCGAGATCTGCGAGCGTTAGCTGCCGAGGGCAAGTGCAAACGGGTTTACGGGGGCGGGCTTCCGATATCGCCGGATGGAGTTCCGCTTGAACACAGACTCTTGAACGACTCGAAAGAGAAGCGCGCTTTGGCCTTGGCCGCCCTATCCTTACTCTCTGAAGCATCGACGGTGTTCCTCGACAGCGGCAGTACCAACTTGGCCTTGGCCAGAGAGATGCCGCCCGATCGCTCTCTTACAATCGCCACGAATTCGATCTCAATCGCAAGCGCCCTCCTCGAGCGGAAGAATTTCAAAGTCATCGTCCTGGGAGGAGAGATCGAACGTGAAACCGGAGCGGCGATCGGGCTATCTGCGATCCGTGAAGCAGAACGATTGAGCTTTGATCTGTGTTTCCTCGGAGCTTGCGCCGTTTCCGTGTCTCTGGGAATTGGCGCGTTCCAGCTGGCGGACGCCGAATTTAAACGCACACTCATTGCAAGAAGTGATCGCACCGCAGCGCTGGTCACTATGGACAAAGTTGAGACTCGCGCACCGTTTCAGGTGGCCGCACTCGCAGTCCTTGACCATGTTGTTCTTGAGGGCGGTACATCTGAAGAGATCGTTTCGACCTTTTCCAATGCTGGCCCCAAAGTAATCATTGCGCAATCCTAGCTTGCGTCTCGTTCGACACAGCTGAGAGCGGGGTGATTTTGGCATTCTGAACTGGCCCACTATGGCGGTTTAAGTTGGCCCACCCTGGGCAGAGCGAACTTCTAGTCTGGACATGAGCGGAAGCTGATGTGCGGAGGGAAGTTGGACTGGAGAGCCAAGGTGGAGTTATACGAGCAGATCCGCAGAGAGTATGAGTTTGGAGCGGGCACGATCCAGAGCGTAGCGCGGAAGTTGGGGGTGCATCGGCGCATGGTGCGGGAAGCGATCCAGAGCGCGATGCCGGCACGGCGGAAGAAGACAGAGCGGCCGCATTTGAAGATGGCTCCAGCGGTGGCGTTGATCGAAGCGATTTTAGAGTCGGACCGCAAGGCGCCGCGAAAGCAGCGGCACACGGCGCGGCGCATTTACGATCGCATCCGCGCCGAGATTCCGGGCTGCGTGGCCGCAGAGCGCACGGTGCGGCAGTATGTGGAGCAGCGCAAGCAAGCGCTGGGACTGAGCCATCACGAGACGTTCGTGCCGCAGAGCTATGCCTGGGGCGTCGAAGCACAGACGGATTGGTATGAAGCCTATGCCGAGTTGGGCGGAGAGCAGATCAAGCTGCAGGGGCCGCGTTTCATCGCGCCTATCTGAGGGCCACGCAGCAGGCATTTCTGGAAGCGCACCAGTTGGCGTTCCATTATTTCGGTGGCGTGTTCCGTCGCTGCCGCTATGACAACCTGTCCAGCGCAGTGAAGAAGATTCTTCGCGGCCAGGAGCGGGAGTTGACGGCACGCTTCATCGCGTTCCGCTCTCACTGGCAGTACCAGGCCGAGTTCTGCACGCCCGCAGAGGGCCATGAGAAGGGCGGCGTCGAAGGCGAGGTAGGATACTTCCGCCGTAACCACTGGACGCCGGTGCCAGTTGCGAACGATCTCGCGGAGTTGAACAACCAGCTGCTGGAAGCCTGCCGCCGGGATGAAGGCCGCCTGTTATCGGGCCGCACGGAGAACGTCGGCATGGCATTGCTGGCCGAGAAGGAACACCTGCTTCCGCTGCCCGCCGAGGATTTCGATCTGGCCGAAGTCAGCTTCCCGCGTGTCGATCAGGCAGGATGCGCGAAGGTGCGCACCAACTTCTATTCAGTGCCGCTGAAGCCGGGCTCGATCGTCGAGGCACGCGTCTACTCCAGCGTCATCCAGTTATGGAGCGAGGGTGTTTGCTTCGCCAGCCACGAACGCTGTTATAACCGCTCGCAGCAGATCCTCGATCTTGAACACTATCTCGAGGTTCTGGAGCGGAAGCCCGGCGCCTTGCGCGGATCGAAACCTCTGGCGCAGTGGAGGGCGCAGGGCAAATGGCCCCAGAGTTACGACCGGATCTGGGAGTTGATGACCGCACGGCATGGACGCCAAGGTGGAACCCGGGCCATGGTCACACTCATCCGCATGGGCCGCGAGTTCAGCTACGCCAAGCTGGAAGCGGCTGTCGAACGGGCACTCGAACTGGGATGCATGGATGTGGCTGCGATCCGTCATCTATTAATGACCGATCAACTGCAGCATCCGGTTGCCGAGGGGATCGAGATCGGCGCTCTGGCAGCCTATGAACGCCCACTGCCCACCGTGATCGAGTATGACCAACTGTTCACCAGCTCCATTCCGGCGGTGCAGGCATGAGCCTCGGAAGCGCTATCATTGCCCAACACTGTAAGGTACTGCGGCTGGCCGCCGTCGGTGCGCAGTTCGCATCGCTGGCCGAAGAAGCCAGCCAACAGAATCACTCCCATCTGCATTATCTGGAAGCTCTGCTGCAGGCCGAGGTAGAGGACAGGGAGCGCCGCGCAATCGAGTTGCGTGTGAAGGACGCACATTTGCCACGGATAAAAACCCTGGAAGAGTTCGACTTCGCGCAGTCGCCGCACATCCCTGCCTCACGCATCCGCGCTCTGGCCGAGGGCGGCTATCTCGAACGTGCCGAACCAGTCCTGCTGGTTGGTGAACCCGGCACCGGCAAGAGTCATCTTGCCACCGGCCTGGCTATCGCCGCCTGTCGTCAACGGCGGCGCGTGCGCTTCACCACCGCTGCGGCGCTGGTCAACCAACTGGTCGAAGCACAGCGCGAACAGAGCCTGAGCCGCATGCTGGCCCGCTGGTCGCGAGTAGAACTAATTGTCATTGATGAACTTGGTTATGTGCCGCTGGCGGAAGTCGCTGCTGAACTGCTCTTCCAGGTCATCGCCGAGCGAGCGGAAAAGGCTGCCCTCATCGTGACCACCAACCTGCCCTTCTCCGAGTGGCCGCAGGTCTTCACCAACGCCCGTCTTTGCAAGGCCGTGCTCGATCGGCTCACCGATCAGGCACACATCATCGAAACAGGTTCGGAGTCGTACCGCTTCCGTAGAACGCTGCGGAAGAAACCCAAACTGTAACCCGGAGGCTCCGCTCCGTTCTACTTCCGCTTCGCCCTCCGGGCTACGCTCCAGCAGAACGGAACATCCTCTCAACCATTAACGTCCCAGGGGTGGGCCAGATTAAACCGCCGAAGTGGGCCAAGCCAAGTTGCCAAACGCACGGGGATTTCATGACAGAGGATGTGTATCAATCACGCGCGAAGCTGGCGACCAGGCTGGCGTTTGTCGCCGCAGGGTTCGGTGTAGCCTGCTGGGCACCCTTAGTGCCTTTTGCTAAGACCCGCTGCCATCTCGGCGACGACACTCTGGGGCTGGTCCTGCTCCTCTTGGGCGCCGGTTCCATCGTGGCGATGCCGCTCGCGGCGAATCTGAGCGCGCGCTTCAGTAGCAAGCCGATCGTACTTTCGGGCGGTGTAGGACTGGCGGTCATATTGCCGCTCTTGAGCATCGTCTCGTCGCCGATCGCACTTGGAGTTGCGCTGTTCGCCTTCGGGGCTTTTCTGGGATCGCTAGATGTTGCAATGAACTTGCACGCTATAGATGTTGAGCGCGCTTCTGAGAAGCCGTTGATGTCTGGATTTCATGCACTCTTCAGCATTGGTGGCTTTCTGGGTTCGGGGATCGTGACGGCTCTTCTTTCTCGAGGAATCGCACCTAGCTCAAGCACAATTCTTAGCTCCACTATTCTTGTCTCACTGATTCTTGTGGCCCTTCCGCGCATGCTCTCGAATCGAGAGAGAACTAAACAACCTCTTTTTGCGATTCCGAGAGGTGTCGTGCTCGTCATCGCTATCTTCGCGGCAATCTCATTTTTGGTTGAGGGGGCTCTCCTCGACTGGAGTGCGCTCTTGCTTGTCGGCGAACACCTCGTCTCTGCTGCGCACGGGGGGCTGGGATACATGCTTTTCTCCATCGCGATGACGTTAAGCCGTTTCGTCGGCGATGGCAACGTGGCGCGATTCGGGAACCGAATTGTGCTGACACTTGGTGGGGTGACAGCGCTTCTCGGGTTGTGCGGCCTCCTCCTCGCACCCGTCGCATGGATCGGGCTTGTCAGTTTCGTCTTTGTGGGCCTTGGAGCCGCAAACATCGTGCCTATCTTGTTCAGACTCGCGGGTACGCAACACACAATGCCTAAGGGATTAGCCGTTGCTGCCCTCACCACGGCGGGTTACGCGGGCATGCTGACGGGGCCGGCCGTCATTGGCTTCTTGTCCAAGGGGATCGGCTTGCACAGTGCATTCTGGTTTCTGGCCGCCCTCCTGGCGTGTGTGCCGATCTTCGGCAAATATGTGACGGTCGAAAATCCTCATTGAACGCGCCGTCGATGACGGGAGCACTGCGCCTCCGCTGCCGCCGGACCGTGAGGATGTCATGTCCAAAGCCACTACGACGTCGCCGCGTCCTTCGCCCCGGCGACTTAGCTCAAACGCCGTTCTCGTCACATGGGCGAAAAGTCGGCTATACGGACAGGTGGCCATTCGGCACTGACGCCGCGTTCCCGTGAAACGGGGTTTTCGGTAAGTTGCTCCCCATCTGGCCAGCAGGGCAGGCAAGTGTCCGACAAGCCGGTTAGATCGGCATAGGGGCGGCAGTCACCTGCCGACCCCTGCCACACCACCGTGCGAACGGGTCCGTACACGGCGGTTCGAGAAGTTAGGCTAGTAGTTCTCGAACAATGAAGGTAGTCCGAGCGAGCGGAAGTATGCATTCGAAGCTCCAACTGATAGAGCCTTTGAGCGGGCCAGGTACCAGGGCCCGCGTCCGCTACCGGCCGTATTGGCGGCCAGTCGAGGACGTACCCCCAGTTGCAGCAACGCAGCCCTGCGACGACGTGGAGTTTTCCACTGTCGCCAGAGTGCGCATCGCAGCCTGAGCCGCACCCAACGAACAAGGCCGATCAGCACCTCGGGGGTTTCGCAGAAGCCGAAGTAGCCGCGCCATCCCACCAAATAGGTGGCCAGTCGCTTCACTGTCGTCTCGATGCTTATGCCCTTGGCCTGTCGCGTGATCTCTCGGATTTTGTCTTTGAACCGCACCAGAGCCTTCGGAGCAATCGCTCGCCTGATTTCTGGGCCATCTGTAAAACTAAACCCGAGGAATTTTCGCTCCTGCGGTCGCGCTACCGCGCTCTTGGTCTCGTTTACCTTGAGCTTGAGCCGCTGAGTGATGAAACGCGTAATGCTCGTCATCACCCGTTGACCCGCACGTTCGCTACACACGTAGATATTGCAATCGTCTGCGTAACGAACATGTCGGTGTCCCCGGCGCTCCAGTTCGCGGTCGAGTTCGTCGAGCACGACATTGCTGAGCAGAGGCGAAAGAGGACCTCCCTGGGGAGTCCCTTCCACGCTTGGACTGATCAGCCCGTTTTCCATCACCCCAGCATTCAGGAACGCCCGGATGAGTTTCAGCAGCCGCTTGTCATCGACACGTTTGGCGATTTGCGCCATCAGTCTGTCGTGATTGACTCGATCGAAGAACTTCTCCAAGTCGAGGTCAACCACCCAGCCATAGCCTGCAGCAATATACCGCTGGGCCTGCGCTACTGCCTGATGAGCCGATCTCCTCGGTCGAAAACCGTAGCTGTGATCGGAAAACTCCGGGTCCCATCGCCGTTGCAGAACCTGCATGACCGCTTGCTGGACGAACCGATCCAGCACCGTCGGAATACCCAGCTTGCGCACTCCGCCGTCCGGCTTCGGTATCTCTACCCGCTTCACCGGCTCTGGTCTGTATGTTCCGTTTAGCAGTTCTTCCCGGATAGCTGGCCAGTGCTGTTTCAGGTGATCATCGAGTTGGTCGACCGTCATTCCGTCGACGCCCGCAGCACCTTTGTTCGCCTTGACCCGTCTTAATGCTTCCTTCAGGTTCTCTCGTTCAGCTATCTCCTCCATCGTTCGATCTGTTCTAGCGGGGCTTTCGGGCGCACTCGTCGTCCTCAACGATTCGGACTCTTCCCTTCCCGTCCTCCGGGCTTCACCCGTTGGCGAAGAAGAGAAGTCCAGACTCCCCTGGATGTTCTGCCGCATGTCGTTGTTGAGACTCATGTCCTACTTGCCTCTCCTCTCGTTCGGGCCTTCAACCACCGTTCCCGGCTCAACCTATCTGTTGACTCCGCCTTTCGGCCTTGGAGTGCCTCATTAGCCTTGCCGACGTCATGGCCTAATATGCCCTCTGCTGACTTCTGCTCCGCGGTCAGGATGCCTCGCGGCATTCTCAGTCGCCGAAGCGACACGAAGCAGATCTCCCGGGGTAAGTTCAATCGCCTTCTGCGCACAGTCGCCGGATCTACGCTCCGCGTACTTGATGGATATGGGCTTCGCGGTAAGTTGCCCGCTCGCCCTACGCTCACGCCTTGTATCCGGTTCTTGTCCATCGACTCGCGCATTTGCTCCACGCTTCCTTCAGACCCCGCCTCGCGACGGTAGCCCTTGCGTCATTGCTAACCCTTACCTCCATCAGGTCGGGTAGAGGACTTGCACCTCCAAGCGGTTGAACATGCCCGGCACACAACGAAGCCGCTGGCGCGGCGGATGGAGAGTTGTGGTGTGACGAGCGAGGTAGGTAAGGATTAGGGTTCCGGTCACAGGAGGAGATTCCCGTGACCCCACTTCGCCAGCGCATGCTCCATGAGCTGCAGCGCCGCAACTATGCACCATCCACGATCCGCAGTTATCTGGGCGCAGTCCAGCAGTTTGCCGAACATTTCCATTGCTCGCCCGAACATCTAGGCCCCGAGCATCTGCGACGCTACCAGATCTTTCTGCTTCAGGATAAGAAGCTCGAGCCCAGCACCGTGGAGATTCGGATCTCGGCACTGCGGTTCTTGTACAAGCGCACGCTGAGGCGGCGTGATTTCACCTATGACGATCTCATTTTTCCGAAAGTGCCTCAGAAGCTGCCAATCGTGCTCAGTCAGGAGGAGGTGGTGCGGCTGATCGATGCCGCACCCAACCGCCTGTACCGCATGATCGTCGTGCTGCTCTATGCGACCGGAGTACGCAGAACCGAAGCGGCACGGATCAAGGTCGAGGACATCGACAGCAAGCGCATGGTGATCCACATCCGCCAGGGCAAGGGTGCGCGCGACCGGGATGTACCGCTCTCGCCGAAGCTGCTCGAGGAACTGCGCAGTTACTGGCCGTGGAAGAAGCCACGTGGGTACCTCTTTCCCAGCACCGCAGGCCAGCGCGGCGTCGATCAGTCCATCTCTGATAAGACCATCTGGAACGCCTGCCGCGTCGCGGCTACGCGCGCCGGACTTACCAAGGAGAGCCATCCGCACATGCTGCGGCAGGCTTGGGCATACTACACCACCTTTCAGAGTTCATTCATTCTAAAGACAATCGGCCTTGACCGAAGGGGATTTGCGGAAGTTTATGGGCACCACGACGTGCTGCTCTCACCGCTTGTTGCACCTCCGGAAGCAATAGATCCTTTTTTTCGATGATCCATGGCGCATATTCCACGACCTGTCTTGCCGGGAGGGTGCGTTGCCGAATCAGTCGCTTCACCACCGTATTACTTACTTGCAGCTCTCGCGCCGCCGCTTCTTGTGTCACCCAGTCATCTTGGTTTTGGAAGGGAGCGATCTTGTGATATCCCCGCAGTCCGGCTACACGAGATGCATTCCAAGTTTTGTCTTGACCGGTTTTGTATCCGAGGCGATTCAAGATAGCCGCGATCACCTTGTCCTGGCATATCTTCGATAACTCGCGAACCAAATCGATCACCGAACGGTCCGCACTGTGACGGTGGTGTCCTGGCTTGTTTCGTTCCATACGCAGCTCCGAGTGCACTCCACCAGCCCAGTGCAGACGCAGGCGATGAGTTGAGGGATCAGGTTCACTATCGACGATGATCTCTGTCAGAACTGTCCGCAGAATGCGCTTCTTCAGTGGGATCGGCGCTTCGGGCTGATTCCACAACGCGGAGAGATCTTCGCTCAACATGGATAGTCGTTGCTTCTGTTCCTCGTTGAGAGGCTTGGCAGTTTTATCTGCCGCAACGAGGCGTGCCTCGGCTTCCGCAACCTGAACCAATGCGCTATTCCAGCGAGCCTCTAACTCACCGGCCACGAGACGATTTTCTGGCTCCACCGCATCAAACTGCCGACGCGCACGCTTCTCCTCATAGCGAGCCCGTTCCAGGGCCAGCTCGAGTGCCTTTCGCTTCTCATCGCCTTCGACTTTGGCGCACGCTGCTAATTGGATTGCAGCCTCGATCCCGGCAGGTCGAATAGCGGTCAGTACGCTTTGCACCACGGCTCGATCCAGCCGCAAGCTGCCCACCGTAAAGCAGTGGCCTGATCCGCGGTCTCCCCGATCACCCTGACAGACATATCGCGGGACTCTGCCGCTGTTGCCGCTATATGCAACTTGCATTTTCCGTCCGCATCGACCGCAACGCAGCAAGCCTGATAACAGAGCTGTGCCTCGCTTCACCGCACCGCTGCTTTCACTGCCGGACCATGCCACATTGGCCTCCAGTCGACGTCGGTTTTCCAAATACTCCTCCCAACTGATGTACCCCGGATGATGGTCGACAAGCAACACCTTCCACTCATCATGTGGTTTCCGGTAACGTGAGAGTTGCCGCGCTCGCCCCTGCTCGATCACCGTGCGCGCCCCAGACTTACCGTACGCGAACGCCCCGGCATAGCACGGGTTGTTCAGCATCTGACGGATTCTTCCGCTGCTCGGCAACCCCCAGACGATCTCCTCTCCGGCGGTTCCGGGTTTGGCCTTGGGCACGGGGATTTGCTCTTCACGGAACCAGATCGCAGCTTGTCGAGCACTGCCCAGTTGTTGGAATTTGTGAAATACGCTGGCCACCGCCTGCTGCACCTGACGATCGGGCGTCTTCTCGATCCGTCCTTCATCGGTGCGGATAAACCCCACCGGCAGTTCCCACATCGCAAAGCCACGGCGCGCCTTCTGTTCAAAAGACTCGCGAGCCCGTTGTCTCAACAGGCCAAGCTCGAACTCCGACATCGTTCCCTTCAGACCAAGGACCAGGCGATCATTCAACTGGCGTGGGTCGTAGATCCCGTCACAGTCGATAAGCAACGTTTCCGTCAGTGCGCACAGATCCACGAGATGATGCCAATCACGGTTGTTGCGCGCCAGACGCGAAGCCTCCAGGGCTAATACCGCTCCCGCCAGGCCCTGGCACACAGATGCCAGCAGTCGGCCGAAGCCCGGCCGCTCCTGGGTGCCAGCGCCCGAGCGTCCCAAGTCCTCATCGATTACGATGACCTTGTGAAAGCCCAACTGGGATGCATGCTGAGCCAGGGCATACTGCCGTTCCTTACTCTCCAGATGATTGCGCACCTGATAGGGTGTCGATTGACGCACGTAAACGTAGGCTCCTCGCTCCAACTGATGCCCCTTAATTTTCTCGTTCATTGGGCCTCCTGTCTGCGTCGTTGAGCACGCTTTCCAACAGTTGGCGCCACAGTCCGCGGCAGTGTTCCCGCGTCGATTCCGGAAGCTCGGTCCAAATCTCCTCTTCCTCGAACCGCAGTTTGCGCTGCAGTACGATGCGACTTTCCTTGTTGTTCTGCATCCTGACCTCCTGATGCAGATTCTGCACAACCCAGGTTCTCGAAGCCACGATCGACGCGCTGGGCGTCAATGAGCCGGCGGAGCTCAAGCAGAGCTGTGATATCGATTCGGGGCCTATCTTCGTAACTCAACCGATCGCACAGTTCGGGAGTCAACATCCACTTCGGTAATGCGATCTGTGTTCCTGTCGGAAGTCTGACGACGAGAACCGTCGACTCCGTCCTTCGCAAATGTCGAACAACTTCCACCTCAACCCCGTAGAAGGGATGACATGGATAACAGATCTTTGTGGGATGCAGATCATGAGTAGTACGAGGATGCCTTTCGCCATAGCTTCGCGACCCATCTGCTCGAAGCCGGTGCCGACCTGCGCACCATTCAGCTGCTGATGGGCCATGAGCGGCTCGAGGATACGACTGTTTACCTCCATCTCTCGCAACGGCATCTGCATGCGGCTATTAACCCGCTGGAGCAGATTGCGCTTCGTCCAGGACAGGAAGACAGGAAGCGATGAGCCGGCCACCCTTCGAGGTGGCCGACGTAATTCGCACCGCAGGCGACAGCTTCCGTGAACAGTACGGGGTTTCGTTGACATGGCCGCAACGCAAGGTACTTGACGCGATCGTGCGCTGCCGCACCGCTGCCCTCGGTGGACACCGTGACCAGTGCGTAAGCTGCGGGCGTGAGGCTATCTCCTATAACTCCTGCCGCAACCGACATTGGCCCCAAGTGTCAGACCGGTGCGCGCGACCAGTGGCTGGCCAAGCGCCAACAGGAACTTCTGGACGTCGGCTATTACCATTTGGTCTTCAGCGTCCCACATGAGCTTGTGCCGTTGATGTGGCAGAACAAGAAGCAACTATTTTCCTTGCTGTTTGCGGCCAGTGCTGCCACGCTGCTCGACGTTGCTGCCGATCCGAAGCATCTCGGCGCCGAGTTGGGATTCCTCTCGATTCTGCACACCTGGGGACAGACCCTCACTCCACATCCGCACATCCACTGCGTGGTACCCGGTGGCGGCCTCGCGCCGGACCACGCGCGCTGGATCGCTTCGCGTTCCAGCTTCTTTCTACCGGTCAAAGTGCTCAGTCGCGTCTTCCGAGGCAAGTTCGTCGCTGGATTGCGGCGGCTCTTTGCTCACGGTCAGTTACGCTTCTTTGGCGACTGCACCCCTCTTCATGAGGAGCAGCGCTTCGCCAGTTTCCTGCGCAAGCTTTATCGGCAAGACTGGGTCGTGTATGCCAAGCCCCCTTTCGGCGGCCCCCAACATGTGCTGCATTATCTGGCTCGCTACACACACCGCGTCGCCATTTCCAACCACCGGCTGCTTTCCGTCTCTGCCTCCGAGGTCCATTTTCGCTGGAAGGACTATGCTCACGGCAGCAAACAGCGCACCATGACACTTACTTCCCAAGAGTTCCTGCGCCGCTTCGTGCAGCATATCTTGCCGCGAGGCTTCCCCCGCATCCGCTACTTCGGCTGGCTCTCTAATCGCAGACGAACCCGGATACTGCCGCTCTGCCGCGCCCGGCTCAACCAAGCCCCTTCAGCCGAAATGCCTTCCATCGCAAAACCCACGCTATGGACTTGCCCGCACTGCCATGGACTCATGCATCTTGTAGAAAGGCTCTCGTCCGCGCAGCTCTTCTTTATCGAACGAAAGGAGTTCCACGCCTTTGACTCCTCTTAAAAGCTGGCTCAGCACCACGACGCTTGCGTGTTTCCCAGCACACCCACTCCACCTGTGCCTCCAGACCAAACATAGCCTCCCGACAGCCCGCTTTCCATTCGTCCGGTCTAACGTGAACTCCTCTTTGGCATCCTCTCCCACGCCTTCCAGAGCGAGCAGCCGCTCTTGCGATCCCACCTAACTGGCTGCTCTGCTCCCTCAGGCGATCCAAAACCCATAGCGCAAACATTCGTTGCCCACCGCACCAACGGCTTCCTTCAAACCGCTCTATCCGACCTGCTCCGCCCTATCTTCTCCTCGCTGCGCACAGCTGTTCCCGCGGAGCAGCTCCGATAGAGTACTGACGTTTATCGGCCAGGTGAATCTCCTTTGAATAGAGCGTCCTCGGGAGCAAGTCAGCAGTGGATTTGGTAAGCCACATTTCTTCGATGTGCCGGTCCGCCGCCCTCTTCATGCCATCTCCTTGGATTGAACCGATCCAGATTCCCCGGGCGAAACCGGTTTCTCAGCCTCATCGAGGAGTGCGTCCCCGACACCGTCAACGAGTAGCTCCACGCCAGACGTGTCTCGTCGCTGCACACCTCCCTTTGCAGTACGAGGCTGCATCTCTCGCCTCAAATCTGGAAAAGGAATGCATCGTTGGAGAGTCTCTTCAGGCTCTTCGACCAGCACTTTTCCTACCACCGGTGCTTTGGCTCAAGGCGAGACGCCTTTTCGAATGATTCACAACGCAAGAATGCGCCTATCGCAGCAAGTTGCTCTGAACCGTATCCATTTGTACGCCTCAACATCTAATGGGTACGAGGGTCAGCATTAACTCCCAAGCGCGAAAGGAGACCTGGTTCCCGATGAATCGCTTTACTCAAATAGAAGCCTGCGGAAAGGCGCGCATCAGCTCATGCTCATCGAGACAATATAATCGCAAGCGCGCCGGAATCGATGCCTTGGTGCGTGGATCATCAACTCGGTTCTTCTCCAGTCAAGATCTGGACTGGAACGGTGTCTGTCTCGAATTTCATGATGCTTCCCCGACCGAGAGATCTGAGTCTTCGTCCGCCGATCACTTCATAACGTTGTTCACGAATCATCGGGCACGAGGGGAGAATGAGATCTCGCCCGGCCGCTTTGCTCCCTATTCCTACTCTCCAGGAGCCATCAACGTATTTCCGGCCGGGTGGATTCCCGCTTGCAGACCGGTTACTCACACAAAGATGATTATTTGCTCGATTGACCCCTCGTTGGTAAGTGAACTCAGCGCCGAATCGGACCTACCGCACAAAACAGAATTCAGTCGCAGAACAAATCTCCGCGATAGCTCTTTAGGAAACCTGATCACACTCCTGGCCGATGAAGCCCGCTCTGGAGGTACATCAGGAAGACTATACGTCGAACTTCTAACGCGCGCACTTGCCCTGCGTTTCTTAGGACTTGCCAGCGATACAAGAGACTTCAAACTCGTCAGGCGCAGCAAATTGCCGACGTTTGCGCTTAGTCGGGTACTTGAAAGGATGGAGCTGGAAGCCGCCGAAGACCTCGACCTTCACACTCTGGCTCGCGAGAGTGGTTATAGTAAGAGTCAATTCCTACGTATGTTTCGCGCCAGTATGGGATGTTCCCCGCACCAATGGCTGATACAACTTCGCATTGAGCGGGCAAAACAGATGCTGCGACGCGGTTCCATCTCGCTGATTGAGATCGCAGCTGCTTGCGGATTTTCGAGCCATGCTCACCTGTCCAAAAGTTTCCGTAAAGCCGTTGGAGTAGCCCCAAATCAGTATCGACGAGTTCCTGATCTCTTTATGTAAACATGACGCTTTTGGGCAAGCAGGCGACGGCTACGTTCGCTACTGTTTGATGAGGCAAGGGGTGACTCATCATGACTGATTCAACGTCCTCATACTTCAAATCCATCCCAGACGAACTACCCGTACGGAAAGCCAAGACAGCGATCGTTACCGGTGGGTCGAGCGGAATTGGCCTTGAGATGGTGAAGAAACTGATCGAAAAGGGTTATCGCGTGGTTGCGAACTCTCGGAACATTACGTCCGCTATGACGCTCCACAACACAGCCGATCTGAAACTGGTGGACGGCGACATTGGTATCGAGGAAACGGCCAAACATGTCGTGCGTACCGCAATTCAGAATTTTGGAACTGTCGATTTGCTGGTAAACAACGCGGGCGTCTTTATTCCCAAACCCTTTACCGAGTACACAGCCGAAGATTTTCGGAGGGCAACGCAGACGAACCTGGCAGGATTCTTCTATGTGTCGCAACTCGCGGTGGCGCAAATGCGTCTCCAGAAATTCGGACACGTTGTCAACATCTCCACGTCGTTGGTAAGCCAGCCTATCGCAGGAGCTCCCGGAAGCCTTGCAAACCTAACCAAGGCAGGCTTGGAGTCCGTCACACGAGCCCTGGCGATTGAATTTGCGGTCGAGGGTATTCGCTTCAATGCCATTGCGCCCGGTGTTGTAAACACACCGATGAATCCCGTCGAAGCACATGAATTTCTTAGGCAGCTGAGTCCACTGAAGCGACTGGCCAAGGTTGCTGAAGTTACAGATCTGTTGCTCTATCTGGAATCCGCTGACTTTGTCAACGGCGAGGTAGTTCATCTGGATGGTGGAGCGCATGCCGGCAAGTGGTGATGCAAGGAAATCCTGGGGGTCCACCAGAGTCGCACAACAACTCGGCATCGATTACCCCATCATCCAAGCGCCATTTGGCGGACTGCGGTCGCAGCTTCTGACTGCAACCGTATCCAACTTGGGAGGGCTCGGCTCGCTGGGAGCGGTCACGCTTGGCAGTTCAGCGATCAGCGAGGTCATCGCTGAGATCCGCGGCCTGACAAGCAAACCCTTCGCCATCAGTCTAGGACGAACTGCGCAGCGTCAACGCGCACATCGAGATGTTGCTGCGGCAGGCGTTGGCCGGGGCGGGTCGGTTGCCGAAAAACGTTGGGGACCCGCCGCGACGGGGTCGACCGCCCGCGGGCGGAAAACCCGGCCCCGTAAGCGGGCCGGCCGGTTCCGTCGAACCCTGAAGTGCGCATACGTTTCAGCTGTGGAGGTGGCCCGATGCCCATGAATTGCAGCCTGGACGACCGGCAACGTGAACTCCAGGCCCGTGCCCGGCGGTTCGCCGTCGACGTCCTGCGGGAGGCGAAGACCGCCGAGAACCTGCCGACCCCGGAGGAACGCTTCGCGGCGACCAAGCCGGCGTACGAGCGGATGATCGCGGACGGCTACCTGCGCCTGTGCATCCCGGAATCGGTCGGTGGCGACGGCCGGTCGTTGATGGACACGGCGCTGGTGTACGAGGAGCTGTACACGGAGAACGCGAGCGTCGCGCTGACCCTGCTCGGCACAATGCTGGGCCTGCAGCCGCTGCTGGTCGGGGGGTCCGCCGATCAACAGAAGCAGATGCTGGCCCCGTTCCTCGAGACCAGCGGCGCACCGCTGGCCGGGTTCTGCTCCAGCGAGCCGGGCGGCAGCGCGAACGCCGCGGCACCTCCGCCGGGCGAGGGTGTGCGGACCCGCGCCGTGCGGCGGGACGGGACCTGGGTCATCAACGGGTGCAAGAAGTGGGTGTCCTCGGCCACCGGCTGGAACCGCGACGGCGCCGACCTGCTCTGCGTCGTGTGCCGGACCGACCCCGACGCGGCGCCCGACAAGGGCATCTCGATCCTGGCGGTGGAGAAGCCGTACGAGGGCGTCGTGTTCGAGCGGGCGATCACATCGCCCGGGTACCGCGCCCACCTGCTGCCCGAGTTCAGCTTCCGCGATGTGACCGTTCCGGCCGAGAACGTGCTCGGCGAGGAGGGCGGCGGACTGCCGTTGTCCGCGGCGAGCTTCGTCGGCGCGGCCGCATTGGTCGGCATCCTCGGGGTGGCGCTGATGCGGGCCGCATTCGAGCATTCGCTGCACTTCGCGCGGACCGAACGTCGTGGGGGCATCGTGCCGATCATCGAGCACCAGGCCGTCGGCTACGCCCTGGTCGACGCGAAGACCGCGATCGAGGCCACCCGCTCGCTGGCGTGGCGGGCGAGCGCGGCGATCGACGCCCGGCATCCGGCGGCCGCGGAACTGGCCAACCACTCGAAGATCTTCGGCTCGGAGACCGCGGTGCGGGTGATCACCGACCTGATGCGGGTGGTCGGGACCGACAGCTATGACGACGAGAACGATCCGCTCAACGGGTTGCTGCAGGACGCGTTGGCCTTGCCGATCTTCGCCGGCAGCAACATGGGCGTGCGTCGACGGGGTCTGCACGCGATGCTCGCCAACCCCGGGTACGACTCGCTCGCCGCCCTCGACCGGAGCTGATCAGAAAGGAGCACCGTGGACACTAGAACCGCGAATCGCGAAGCATCGCAGGTTGGTTTGGGCATAATCGAGGAGAGAATTTGCGCTCTGGCGCGATACTACGCTGAACTAGGTATCGAGCCTCCTTCCAAGGTCGAGGCCAAGCCTCAAGATTTCGAGACACAGGTCCGGGCAGTGATCGACGCCGGCGTTCCAGTGCTCAGCTTCGTCTACGGAATTCCGCCTGCAGAAATCGTAGCGGAGTGTCGCCAGAAATCAGTTCGCACCATAGCCACGGCGACGACACCAGAAGTGACGGGAATAAATCGATAGTACGCGTGTTCATTCCTAAGCAGGCACGGTCTTACCAATGCGACGATACCGAAAGATTTTCATCGAGTCGTGAGCTTCGGAAGGGCCTTGGCACAGAAAGGGATTCGCTATGAAACTTGGCTTTGTAAGTCTGCCCTTTACCGGGCATTTGAACCCTATGGCCGCGCGCTAGCACGCAAGATGCGGACACGCGGTTACGAGGTTGTATTTATTGGCATTCCTGACATCGAGCCCACGATTCGCGCCGCCGGCCTCACCTTCATACCTTATTGTGAAGAGGAATTTCCAGTGGGCTCACTGGATAAATATCTCGCACCCATCTCGAGACTGCATGGATGGGCTGCGGTGCAAAGTACGAATCTACACTTAACTCCCGGCCTCGCGAAGGCAGCCTTTGAACATCTGCCCCAGCTGATCAAAAAGATCGGTGTCGAAGCTCTGGTCATCGATACGTTGCATCGATTTCTCGAACTCATTCCCATGAGCCTCAACATTCCTTGCGTCCACATCTGGAACATCCTTCACATCGATGGCACCGGAACGACACCTGCCTGTATTTACGATTGGCCGCACGAAGACACGCCGGAAGCTCGCACCAGAAACCTTGAAGGCTTGAAGAAGCTCGGCGGCCTGGCATCATCAACCCTGGACCTCGCGAAAGCATATGCTGAAAAAGCTGGTTTGCAGATCGATTGGACTAATCCTGCAACTGCCGTCCCAAAGCTGGCGTGATTACACAAACGCCAAAGGAGTTTGACTTCCAAGGCATTCCCTGGCCTCCCCGGTTCCACTACGCCGGCCCCTTTCATGAGAGCGAAGGCCATGCGTCCATTCCATTCCCGTGGGAGAAGCTGAACGGCAAACCTCTCATCTACGCCTCTCTCGGAACCCTCGTGAACGGGCTGGCTCACGTCTACAAGATCATTCTCGAAGCGGTCGAGAAACTTCCCGAGGCCCAGGTTGTCCTGTCGATCGGAACGAACATCGACCCGGACCTTCTCGAACCGATACCGCTGGGCACAATCATCGTACGCAGAGCGCCGCAGATTGCGCTCCTCAAGCGAGCGGCACTTTGCATCACGCACGCTGGTCTAAACACCACGCTCGAATCATTGGCGCAAGGCGTGCCGATGGTCGCGATCCCGATTGCCTTCGACCAGCCCGGCATCTCTGCCCGAATCGCTCATCACGGTGTAGGCGAATTTGTAGACCTCGACAATCTGTCCGTAGACAATCTCTTGGAGCTAATCCGAAAGGTGCTCACGAACCGCAGGTATGCTGAACGCGCCCATTATTTCAGAGAAGTAATTGCAAAAACGCGCGGGTTGGACATAGCCGCCGACGCAATTGAGCAGGCCTTTCAAAAGGCGTCGAACGTAGAAATAGAGAATTCGCCTAATTCAGTTTATGCGTAATCGCCATAACCGGCCAATCGCTTCCCGTTCTGATGGTGTGTAAAATATTGCGCTCGTCGCAGGCGATGTTGCTCTAGGTTGGCCGAGATAATCATTGGCCGTTCCAAAGCTCTGGGTTACTCGAGTTGCGATCTCCGCTACAGGTGTGGCTTTTGCGCCGAGCCCGGCTCCTGGAGGCCCGATGCTCTGTCCAAATGAGTTCCAGTCTGCCGCCGCTACTGATCAGTCCGTTATTGCGTGCTGGGCTGACCTTGCCAAACGGTAAGAAACCCAGCTGAAAAATAATAAAACACCTCTGAACTCCGCGCCAGATCAGGGGTTTCCGCAAGCAGCCAGTTTTGCATGGTTGGCCGGTTATCTCCGCCAAGTCGCTCATCGAGATGGAACGCAGAGCACTTGGCCGAATAGTCGCCTTTACGGACAAGTAACTTTCCGCCGATCGGGTATCTGGAAGTTTGGATTCCGCAGGGGTGCTAAGTTCTGATTGAGCTCCAATCGGGAGAGGACGGGAGGAGGAGTGCTCCCCCGAACGGTTACGCGCGGGCCAATTCCGCATTCGCGAGACAGGCAAGCGTCATCACTAAGGCGACTGCCGCAGCACGCCTCATTCATCGACGCACACGAATCAGTGGCGAAGCAAGAGCGCACCTTTCCAAACCACAAAGAAAGATCTCCCTATTTCAATCCGCTTATCCGGTGCCGTGGCGGCCAAGAATCCAAACTTTCTAACCAAATACAAACCTGACTGTCATGCTTAGTCTGCCGGGACCAGAAAAGCGCGGAGATGCACCTGGATGCTCCGCGCTTTCAGGTTTCAGCGACCCCAGATCAAAAACCACAGCCACGCGTCGATCGAACGTCTCTTTGCACTCATTGTTTCCGTCTCCTTTTTATCTCGGTTGAGGGGCAAATTAGCCCAAGCTCGCTAAAGAAGCAATGAAAGCACAAGGGAAAAGAAATGAAATCGGTATGAAAATGTGTGGGATTGATAACTCAACGGATAGTGCCTGTTAGTATTGCTTGGCTCGCTATGGGAAGACCTCAGATATAACCGCCTCGACTTGAAAAGCGCCTCCCGAGTCTTCCGCTTCGAGCGCAATGAGTTGGATGTGGCACGGTATGAACTGCGGCGCGGCGGCAGGGTGCTACGCCTGTGGGGAACCGGCTGTTGTATGTGTGGCCGGACAGTCAAAGCCGGGCATTAGGAGATATTTCAAGCTGGGCCGTATCCTCGCCCAATGGGCACCACGTGGCGTTCTTGAACCGGATCATCTCAAATAATGCCTGGATGCTTGATCGGTAGTTCGAAAAGACCGATTCACACCGAAGGCGATCGAGAAGTGGTTCACGGATGTGCCTCACGCACCCGTGGCCACGGAAGCTGGAGTCCATTCGATCTGGATCAGCGAGCAACTTCAGGAGCTTGGTCACGAGGTTATCGTGGCCAACGTCAGGGAGCTGCGGACGATGCGGGTCGCCAGCAAGTCGCCGAGGCCAGTGCTATGTCGGGCTACTGGCTGGCCGAGTTGGCCGTCCCCTTTACAAATCCCTAACAACTCCAAATCACATTCCTTATTGCAAAGGTCCTCTAATAGAGGTATTGGTTCCCAATCGCAACTGAGGGCTTTATGAGTGCATTCCGTACTCTTCGACCGGTCCTGGTAGACGCCACGCAGTGCGAACACTCGAAACAATTGCCACCGAAACCGACTTCCGCAGCGTGTCGAAAGGCGACTGGGCAAAGGAGGCAACCCATGCACGATACATTGTTGCTAGCTCACGAACTTCTCTGTTTACACCTTCGATCTTTCTATGGGGTAGAGCCCTGTTTACCCGCCCCAAAAACTTTACCGTGCGCACGCAAACGAAGAAAGCTGGCAAGACTCCGTGCGGGCAGCAGGTCTCAGCGACGTCGAGAATTTGGCCGTGAGAACTAACCCTTGCGAACCAAATTGCAAGGAAAGGGGGTTCGCGATGACTCGAATTTCTTTTCACCAAAAACTCGACAGACTCCGCGAGCGCCTGCTCGAAATGGCGGGTCTTGTGGAACAAGGGGTTCAGTTTGCCATTGACGCGCAATCGGGCGCAGAGCGAGCAACTCTCTTGAGAATGAGCCGCAACGAAGTAGCCATCAACCTCGCCGAGCGCGAGATCGATGAGATGGCTATGGACCTTTTGGCGATGGAGCAGCCGATGGCCCGTGATCTTAGATTCATTCTTGCCGCCATCAAAATTAACTCCGACTTGGAGCGGATCGGCGATCAATCTATGGCGATTGCTCTGCTCGGTGAAGAGCTGGCGCAACAGCAGCGATTCACCTTGCCAGTGGACATTCCCGGTATGGCGAGGCTTTCCATCGCCATGTTGCGCACCGCGCTCGAAGCCTTAACGCGGAGCGACGCTGAGCTTGCGGCAACTGTGCTCGTAATGGACGATGCGGTCGACCAAATGAATCAACGGTTCAAGCAGATTCTTCTTCAGTGCATCTCGCAGGATTCAGCGGCCGCGCACGCGGCCGTGAATCTTTTGTTCATCGCGAGAAACCTGGAACGGATCGCCGATCACGCGACGAATATGGCGGAAGGTGTCATTTTTTGGGTTAGCGGGGCCGATGTCCGCCACGGTTGGCAGCGGCAAGCGGGTTAGGGTATATCCCCGTCTTCGAACTGAAGAGCATATTCGGTTTCGAAAAGGGCAACTATTGGGAGATTAGGAGGGACGATCACCGGCGGTGGCCCGGTAATAGCTTCCCTAGAAAGTATTTGAACGGACAATGGCCGCCGCATCTGCCACAGTCAGACCATGATCGACTTGCTTGAAACTGTAACGCGAAGCGTCCAGGTCACGGGAGATGCTCTTCAAAAGCAGGATGCTTCCGTCCAGGTGTACGCGGATTTTGGTCGTTGTCCATTGAGCGGGAGAAACCTCCTCGCGTACGAGGAAGAAGTGAGTTTTGTCACTTAGCTGCCCGAGGATACCATAGCCAAACTCCACTCTATGCTCGAGCTGCGCATCAAGCTCGCATAGGCGCATGTCCGTCGTATGGATCAGCAGCATACCCGACATTGCATGGATCACGCGGTCCTGATAGCTCTTCTCATGAAACGATGGATTCGGCTGAAAAGCAATGCGGGTATATGTACCCTCAGTGCTAACGGTCCTGAACAGGAAGATGTTTGGGACTGCTCTGAGCAGTTCCGGCATTCGTGCTTCATCCTGTTGACGACGCTGCCTGGCGCGGCGGAATTCGCTCGGATGGCTTGCCAGATATGCGATGCGTTTATCTTCTTCCCTCTGCCGGCTGCTGGATAAAGGCTTACCATCTTCAGAGATAAGACGCGGGAGAGAGCCATCGGGGGTTTCGACTACCAGTTCCTCCCAAAGCCGGCCGTTGGTGCGGTTTGATCTTTCCTGGTTTCTGTACAGGAAGTACTGACGGTTCCTCCAGGCAGCGGTTTCAGCCTGGACCATCTGTTTGACCGTTTCGATCGCGGGAATGGGCTGATTTACCTGAGCCGGCAGGCTGGTACACACGACAAAGTGCGCCAACAGAAGAAAGACGACGGCGCGTCCCGTAAAGCTAGCGCAGCTATGGAGGATAGACACGCCCAGCGCACTCACATTTGATGCCAAGTCATTTCTATGCGCACCGGAATTTCGTTCTTGATTGGAACTGTCAGAAACGAAGGCCGGTCGATCTTAAAATCGGAGCACTTGGCGGGGATGGTTCCAGATATTTGCACCTGGTTGCCTTGAGTCACCCGTTGGAAGGCCAAGTGCTTGTACTCGGCGGTCTGGCCGGCAAACTGCACCTCCAAATCGGCGTAAATGGTTGGGGATGTGGTCTCCGCCTCGGGAAAGTGTGTCCGTACGACAACCATAGGAAACTGCGCCCCCCGAACGTCTTCGATCATGTGAAGATCGCGGTTGCTGTCTCCGGAGTCGAAAGACTTGAGCGGCACCGCAATCAGGAAATCACATTGTCCAGAATGGCAAACGCCTTTGCCTTTCGCCCCATGACTGACGCCATCGACTTGATGCATGGGATGGGTCGTGTGATAGGTGAGGGTCGATTGCTCCAGAGCCCATTGCGTATCGGTTTGTGCAAGCATCGGGAGCGCCACAAGCAGGCAAGCAATCAAGATCATCTTCTTCATGGTCACTCCCAAAACTTCCAATGAATGGGCCACGCTATCGATATAATAGAGGCCCCGTATGCTGCAGCTGTCACATATGCAACCGTGCCATGTTGTGCGGCGACCCCATGGACCTTTTCCCCGGAGTTTTCCTGCTTGTAAGCCATGATCCCCAAAATGGGGGTCAAGATCATACCCGGACCATGAACCCACTCCAGATCCCTATGGAGGCGTATGGCGCCTTTGGGTTTGACCCCGGGGACCTTCGGGGCAAATATGGAATAGTAAGCGGTTGTCCAATAAAGCCCCGTGGTCAAGCCGCCCAGCGCGATATGGAAATCCAAATTGGCCGCGGTCGGCTCGGTAATTATTTGCCCGTTTTTCCCCTTGGACTTGGCCTGCGGCCCGGTAATCACGCTCGCGACCATCGGAATCGCCGTGAACAAGCCGAGCGTTTGATGGACCTTGAGCATGTGCGTTCGTTTTTCGAGCATCTCCTGCATCTGCGCATTCGCCTGCGTCTGTTGCGGAGTGAAGCCGAGATCCTGCAGCGAAGGAGGCGCCGTAGTACCGGAAGGTGCGTTCGGGAGATTGGCTGGGGGTGCTGCCGTTGGTTTATTAGCCGGAATTTCCTGCTGAGCCGAACCGGTGTTTAAGCCAAAATTCATCGTCTGTTGCTTATCCCCGGTGATGGTCACTCTGGCTACTTTCGTGGCTAAGCCTTTGGCCGAGACCGAAACCTCGTAATCCCCCGGCGCGAGGTTGGGCACGCTGTAAAGACCGGTCGAGTTGCTTTCAGTTTCGATAGATTGGCCGGTCTGTACACTCTTGACGGAGATTTTGGCACTCGACACGATTCTGCCCGCTGGGTCCGTGATGATGCCAGACAGCATGGTGGCGACCTGCGCTCGCGACAGATTCGGGATCAGGAAAGAAAGCGCCAGAAACCCCATTCCTAGGACGATCTTCGCCCCTTTCAGCTTCATTTGGAGCTCCTCCTTGGCGGTGCCACGCATGTGGATCTTACTTCTTAAAAGACCTGCGATCGATTTTCCACCAATAGTCTTAATCGCTAAAGAGATGCTGTCAAGCGCCCTAGCAAGAATCATTTGCGATACCCCCTTTGGGAGACGCTTCGGTGGAATTGTATTCCCCCTTTCTGCGGAAACTGATTACAGACTCCATTGCTCGTCGATCACCAACCAATCGGCAGCTTGATCTCAACTGGCGATAACAAGGCCAATTCGCTCATTGAGACGCGATGTCCTGGTTCCTTCCTGTTTGCCCCTGATCCGGGACGAACTGGTAGCCGTCAACTCCCAATTGCGCTCTTTCATCTTTGGTAGTCAGCTATCCGAGAAGCCGCTTTTACATCCAAGTGGCAAAGTTATTACATCTTCGTGACATCCAAGGTGCGGTGGCTGGTTAGGCTCGGTGAAGGTTTTTTCTGCTCATCCCCGCTTGCATGAAAAATCCTTCCGTTGCATCCAGCTCTGTCGGCCAATGCGACAGCCGCCAAGAAGTGGGGCCTCACAGCTTCAGGAGATTCAAATCATGAAGATGTTCCTATCCGTGGGCTCAGCTGCATCCCTGGTCTTGTCCGGAGTATCATTTGCTTACGCGCAACACTACACCCAGGTTAATCTCGTAGCCAACACGTCAGGCGTAGCCCCCGTCACCGACCCCAATCTCGTCAATCCCTGGGGAGTCTCGCGCAGCTCCAGCAGCCCTTGGTGGATCTCCGACAACGGCACTGGCCTGAGTACCCTCTACAACGGCGCTGGGGCCATCAATCCACTCGTCGTGACCATTCCTAAAGCAGACCCCAATAGCAAGACCTTCCCCACCGGCACTCCCACGGGCACCATCGCCAATAGTAGCCCCACGGATTTCCTCCTGGCCGCAGGCGCGCCCGCGGATTTTCTTTTCTCCACCATTGACGGCACCATCTCCGGATGGAACCCAGCCGTCGGAGTAGCCAGCGGCGGTGCGCCGCCGTCCACGCACGCCGTGGTGGTGGTAAAGACTACCGACGGCTCCAGCTACACCGGCCTCACCAGCGCCACCGTCAACGGCAAGCGCTACCTCTACGCCGCCAACTTCAACAAAGGCACGGTCGACGTCTACGACAACGCCTTCAACAAAGTCACTTTGCAGCCAAGCGGGAACGGAGATCCCGATCGGGACCACGGGTCCGAAAACGAACAGTCCTTCAGGGACGATCGTCTTCCTCCGGACTTTGTGCCCTTCAACGTCCAGGCCATCGGTAACGACATCGTGGTCACCTTCGTCCTCCACCAGGAAGGCAACCCCCTCGAAACCGATGGCCCCGGCCTCGGGTACGTCGACATCTTCTCCTCCGATGGTCAACTCCTTAAACGCCTCGAACACGGAGACTGGCTCAATGCACCCTGGGGCGTAGCCCTCGCGCCTCTCGACTTCGGCGTCTTCAGCCACGACCTGCTCATAGGCCAGTTCGCCGGCGCCGGAACCTCTGATGGCAGCGGCACCATTGCCGCCTACGATCTCGCCACTGGCAAGTTCATCGGCCTGGTCGAGGACGCAACCGGAAACACGCTCTCCATTAGCGGCCTCTGGGCCCTCAGCCCCGGCAACAGCGCTGTTGCCGGCAGCTACGACCCCGCTGGCTCGCCTGCCTCCGAACTCTATTTCACCGCCGGCCCAAACCACGGCACAGGCGGCCTCTTTGGTTACCTCAAACCCGTCTCGACCGATCTGACCGTGGGTAACGACCAGTAATCCAACCCTTTACAGTTCCACCCAATTTGCGAAGCCCGGAACTCGACCACGAAATCTGGGCTTCGTCTTTTTCGTACAATCCCCGGTTTTTTTGGCTTCGGTATGTTTCGTAAAAACTAAGTTCTCCAGTCCGCCAAAGCCTGTCAAGACCAATGCCTTCATTTCTCCCTCTTATCGGCCGTTGGAGCCGACTGCTCTTACCCGGTTTCGAGTTGGGTTGGCGTGGTTGCCTTTCGACCACTTCGAGCGATCGTGTGTATTGCAGGCGAGTTCCTGTATCGGACCATCGAGCACCGCGCCCCTCGACAGAATTAGTATCGAGACTCCCCTTGTCGCCTCAAAACTCCCGGATTGTCGGTCATCCGGAAATTGGCGCCCGCCCGCTTTTCTGCTTGGTACTCGAGCTGGCCATCAGATGGCTGATGTACAACGGTGATTACTACCTTCCCTTGCGCATGTCCCTCTTCGCGATAACGGATAGCGTCAGCTGCTTCGCTTAACGGGTACCGTCTATCAATTACAGGAACAATCCTTCCGGCTTCAAGAAGATCTTTCAGAAAAAGCAGATCCTTCGTGGTTATATTCGCAATGAAGAAACGCATCTTCCTACTTCCGATCCGTGATAGAAATGGCTCCAGTAAAATGGCTTGGAGAATTCGGACCATAGCACCTCCGACCATGACAAATATCCCGCCTGGATTCAGCGCACGCCTGTAATCGAAGATCGAATGGTGTGCATTTGCGCCGAGAATCAGATCGTAACGCTGTTCACTTCGGGTGAAATCCTCTCGAGTGTAGTCAATGACATGATCTGCGCCGATTGATCGGGCAGTGTTTACATTCCTTGGACTGCACACGGCAGTGACTTCAGCCCCGAACGATTTGGCAATCTGAACCGCGAATGTACCCACACCGCCGGAGGCGCCATCGACCAGAACCCTTTGGCCTCGCTGGATTCGTCCCTTATCGCGAAGACCCTGGAGGGCAGTAATTGCCGCCACCGGTACCGCTGCTGCGCCGTCGAACGAAATGTTGGCTGGCTTCGGCGCCAAACGATCTTCGGCGGTACAAACATACTCGGCAAACCCTCCGAGCCCTCGTCTTCCGAACGATGCCCCAAACACTTCGTCACCCGGCTGAAACTGCTTTACGTCTTTGCCAATCGATTGAACTCGGCCTGCGACGTCGGCGCCTATGACCCGTTGCCTTGGCTTTAGCAGTCTCCCGATCGCCGGTAAGAAGAACAACGGTCCTCTCATCGCGAAACTGTCAAGCGGATTTACAGACGCGGCGTACAACTTGATCAAGACCTCGTCATCCGCGGGCACAGGAGTTGCTATTTCTCTGAGCTGCAGAACTTCAGGCGGTCCGTATCGTGTAGTTACGATGGCTTTCACAGAATGGACCTCTTTTCGAGATGCGAGAAAACATAGCACAATCCCCAACGCGGGCGCTGACTGAAAGTCTGGAAGATGCTCAAGCGGGGGAAATCATCCGATGACTTAACTTAGGAAACAGGCCGGGGACGACTGACACGTATGATATCTCCAAATTAGAGGCTCTTCGTTTCTGATGCAGAGCCGGGTGCCCCAAGGCTCGCGCAGCTAGCCTGGGTCTTTTTTCCCGGAAGTAGAAGCAATCCTTTGCGCAGCGGGCCTGATCAGGACATCGGTCCATCGAGAATTGTGGAATCCCACATCTGACGCAAAGAACGCGTCAGATATGGGGCACCCAGGATTTGTTGAAAGGAGGAGCTTCAGAAGATAGCACCGGGTCATTTGAAGTCAAACTCCTTGAAGATGGCGCTTATCTCCCGTGGACTCGCCGCTTCGGCGCCAAAGGTAAAGGTGCCGCCTTCTCGCATCTCCTTTGCAGCGCGAAGAAACGCACCCAGTGCGGCACGAGAGAGTGCGCTGCCCACGCTAACGCGCTTGACTCCAATCGCTGAGAGTTCAGCGAGGCTCAATTGAACTCCTTGCAGCCCCATCACCACGTTCACCGGACGGTCCACAGAACTGACGACAGCCGCAATATCCTCTTTGGTGGTCAGGCCCGGGGCATAGAGCACATCGGCGCCCGCCCCTTGATATGCCTGGAGCCGCTTGATCGTGTCGCCCAGGTCCGGCCGGCCGTGCAAGTAATTTTCCGCACGTGCAGTCAAAGTGAAGGGAAAGGCAAGTGCGCGCGCCGCAGCTACCGCCGCTTGCACTCGGTCGACCGCATATTCCATCTCATAGATGGGATCGTCTGTGCGGCCAGTCGCATCCTCGATTGAACCGCCGATAATGCCAGTGGCAGCCGCTTGCCGGATGGTTTCGGCAACCGCTTCAGGTGAATCCCCAAAGCCATTCTCGAGATCGGCGCTGACAGGCAAGCTGGCCGCGGAGGCAATTGCGGCCGCATATGCCATTGTCTGTTGACGGTTCAGCGTATTGTCCCGCCGCCCAATCGAGAAGGCATAGCCCATGCTGGTAGTAGCCAGCGCCTCGAATCCCAGGTGCGCCAGAAGGCGCGCGGTACCCACGTCCCAAGGGTTTGGAATGATGAAGGCACTGTCACGCTGGTGGAGTTGTCGAAAAATTCGCCCCTTCTCGATTTGCGTGGAGATCGCGTTACTCGTTGTCGTCATGGGCTCGTTCCTCGAGCTTAGTTTAGTCCCCGGGGAATACATCAAGGGAGCGCTCGACCTTCAACTGAGTGACTCAGTTGACATGAGCCGCTACAATTCCTACTCTTGGGGGCATGGAAGAACGACTCAAACAGCGTTTGCCTAAATGAGGGGACCGACTGAGTATTCCAACTTCACCCGCCGGCTGAACACAACCCAAAAGGGACGCTCGTATTGTCATGGCGTATGGGCTGGCGCGGCCATTTGCGTTTTGGTGTTAGGGATTTTCGGATCTGCAATGGCTTCATACGCCCAAGCCGGAAGATCCAGAATCACCTATGATGCGCGGTCACGCGTGTTCCGTATCGATGCCGCGGATACATCTTATGTCATCGGAATCAATGAAAAGCAGGAGTTGCAGACGATCTACTGGGGCAGGCGCCTCGGTGAGGATGATCCATTTGCGGCAACCCATTCGGACGCCGGAGCCGCATCCTTCGATGGCTCCGTCAACGCGACCTCGCAGGAGTTTGTCGCTTGGGGCGGAGGCCTGTATGTCGAGCCGGCGCTAAAGATTACTTTTCCCGATGGAAACAGAGACGTCGTGCTCCACTATGTTTCTCACAGCATCCAGGGAGACATACTGGATATTGTTCTTAAGGATATCTCCCGCAATGTTTTCGTTCATCTTGAATACAAGGTGGATAGCGCCACGGGAATAATCCGGCGCTCTTCGCTCATTGAGAATAGGACAGACACCTCTTTCAACATCGAGCAGGCTTCCTCCGCGACCTGGAATCTGCCGCGCGATCCAAGCTACTCTCTGCGCTACCTGACCGGGCGATGGGCCGGCGAATGGAATCTTCAGCAACAAACAATTCGCCCCGGCATGACTGTACTCGAGAGCCGGCGCGGGTCGACAGGCCATCAGAACAATCCATGGTTCGCCATCGAGCGCGGCAACGCTCAGGACGAAGATACCGGGGATGTTTGGTTCGGCGCGCTGGGCTGGAGCGGATCCTGGCGAATCGCTATAGAGCAGGATCAGGCGCAACACGTTCGCGTGACCGGGGGCTTCAACCCCTTCGACTTCGGATACCGGCTTGCTCCGGGAGAGAAGCTGCAAACGCCCTTCTTCTACGGCGGCTATTCGCAGGACGGCATCGGCGGAGCCTCCCGGCTGTTACATCGCTTTGAGGTGTCGGTGATTCTTCCTCAGGCTCCGCATCCTCGCCCCCGGCCCGTGCTGTATAACTCCTGGGAAGCAACAGAATTCAATGTGAACGAGGCGGGGCAGGAAGCACTTGCGGAAAAGGCCGCGAGTATTGGAGTGGAACGCTTTGTAATGGACGATGGATGGTTCGGAGAGAGAAAGGACGACCATGCCGGCCTGGGCGATTGGTATGTAAATCCGGTGAAGTTTCCCCATGGGCTGAAACCGCTGATAGATAAAGTCCACTCCCTGGGCATGGATTTCGGTCTCTGGGTGGAGCCGGAAATGGTCAACCCCGACAGCGATCTCTATCGCAAGCATCCCGACTGGGTGCTTAACTTTGCCGGGCGTCCACGCACCGAGGCACGCAATCAACTGGTCCTTAACTTGGCGCGTCCCGATGTGCGGGCCTATGTATATAACTTTTTGGACCAACTGCTGAGTAAGAACGATATTGCATTTCTCAAATGGGACTACAACAGAAACTGGTCGGAGCCGGGCTGGCCGGCAGTCGCTCCTGAAGATGAGAAGAAGGTCTACGTTGCTTACACGGACAACCTGTACTCTATCCTGCGTGAGTTACGGGCAAAGCACCCAAGCGTTGAGATTGAGTCCTGTTCCGGCGGCGGCGGCCGCGTCGATCTTGGGATTCTTCGCTATACCGATGAAGTGTGGCCATCGGATAATACAGACCCATTCGACCGCTTGCGGCTACAAGACGGGTTTACCTATGCATACACTCCGGGCATTATGATGGCCTGGGTAACCGACTCTCCCAACTGGGTGAATGGCCGATCCACTTCACTGGAGTACCGTTTTCTCTCGGCGATGCAAGGATCCCTGGGCGTGGGAGCAAATCTGAATCAATGGCAGCCGCAGGATTTCGTCACAGCCAAGGCGCTGATAACCCAATATAAGCAGGTTCGCGAGACCGTTCAGCACGGTTCACTTTATAGGCTGATCTCACCTCGCAATGGCAGCGAGTTTTCCGTAACCGAATCCGTCGCTGCGGACCGCAGCCAGGCAGTTGTTTTTGCATTTTTGCATTCCAGCCAATCAAGAGATCCGTTTCCCAGGCTATATCTCCGCGGCATGGATCCCGATTCTGAGTACCGGATAACGACCTTGGATGGCCAACTGACACCTGGATACCCAAACCAGGCCAGCGGCGCTTACTGGATGCGGCACGGAGTAGATGTGAACCTGCGCGGAGATTTTGCGGCTGCGGCCTTTATGCTGAGCAAAGTTGGCCCATGACTGCGGTCATCTGCGGACGAATACCAGTTCAATGCCGCCCACCAGGGAGCGGCCCTGCATGCGCACTCCGGTGATCTCCTCGTACCCTGTGTTGCTCAGGTTGGAGATGCGCAGATAGGGCCGCAGCCGTCCTTTTTCCCGCGCCACCGAGGTATCCCATACCGGGTAAGGAGTCTGCCGGTAGCGCTGGGTGATGCCCACGCGATTGCGCACGACCAATCCCGCGCCCACCACGCCGGTCCACTCCGCGTTGGCGTTATTCACCGGATAGTTGAAGATATACTCCGACTGCAATCCGTGGAGCGCGGCCTGCGCTCCAGAGAGCAGGGTCCAGGAAAAATGGAAGCTCTGATTGCGCCTCGGCTGCCAGGCAACCGCGCTTTCAAAGCCGGCGAAGCGCACCCCGGTTAGATTGCTCGCTTGCCATAGCTCGTTGGCATTGGCGCGTACATAGTCGATCGCGTTGTGCTGCCGCTCATAGAAAGCGGTAAGCGACGCCGTGACCTTGTCGCCGGGATACCAGTCCACTCCAGCCTCGCCGGACCAGGCCGACTCCGGCTTGAGCAGCGGATCGCCAACAGTCGTCGGATCGCTATAGTAAAGATCGGTGTAGGTGGGCAGGCGAAAGCCGTATCCTCCGGCAGCGCGCAGCTTGAAAGCGCGTCCGATCCAAAGGCTACCCGCAAGATCCGGACTGAGCACGGAGCGCGCGCCCCCGCTCAGCACCTCTTCCCGCAGTCCGAGTGAGAGCGTCTGCCGCCGGTCTGTGCGCAGATCGAAATCCACATAGCCTGCACCGCGATTCCTGGCATGGCGGCCGAGGTTATTACTGTCAATCGCATCGCCGTCCGCCTCCAGGCCGTAAAAGAACCCGGCGCCTCTGCTCAATACCTCCTTGCGGCGCGCAATTGCCTGCCAACTGGTATCGATGTGGTTGTTGGCATACAAGGAAGGGTCGTCGCGCAGCAGGATGTAATTGTCCGTGTGCCTGCGATAGCCGAAGGCGGCCTCGCTCTTTGTTCCCAGCTCCTGGCGCGCCGACGCAAACCATCCTTTGGTGCGTTCCCAAGAGGCGTAATTTCCGTAGAACTGGTTGGCGCCAAAGGCTTGATCGCTTCCCGCCAGCAGGATGTCGCTCTCGCCCAGAGGCGTCTCATAGCGGCTCTCCGAACTCCCGTTTTCGCTGCGGTAGTCTCTGTCGGCGATAAATCCGGTTGAGAATGCCCTTTGGCCGGCTAGGGATTCGCTCCATTTGCTCCCCACGCCCTCAGCCAGAACTCCTTGTTCATTCTCGCCGTAACTGCCTACCCCGGCGCGCAGCCGTAAGCTGTCCAGAGTAGGCTTCGCTGTTACAAAATCCACCACGCCGCTCAGCGCATCGGCGCCGTAGAGCGTGGAACCGGCGCCATGGAGCACCTCGATATTGCCGATCGCATCCAGCGGCACCGGCAGATCGAGGTTGTGGTGCGAGGATTGTGCATCGTTGATGCGCAATCCGTTCAAAAGCACCAGGGTCTGCGCCGATGACGAGCCGCGCAGCGAGATATCCGCCTGCACCAGGCCGGCTCCGCGCTGCTCCAGGAAGACTGAGCTGTCGGTGCGCAGATAGTCTTCCGGCGTCTGGATCAGGAGCGGATGCAGCTTTGTATCTATGACCACAACCGAGCGCGCCGACTCGCCTTCGGTCACCGGCTCCGGGCTGCCTAAGACGACTACGGTCGAGCTCACGGGCGGCAAGGACGGCGCTGCCTGCTGCGCCCTGACGGAGACTTGACCCAGTAGAACCCCCATTCCTATGCAAGCGCCTAAACTGAATCGATATTTCCGTGCAGGCACTCGCGACAAATTCGCAGACTTCGCTAACAGGCCGATATCCTCCACACTCATAAGCAACCCGCCTTCAGGCATACTTGCTACGCAGGCGCTTTCGAAATCATACGGGCAAATACGAAGCTTGTGCTGCTTTCATAGAGCATTGTCCCAGCCTCGCCTTGCTATGCTATGAGACGGAGATCTGCGGCTCTCCACATCTGAGGCTTATGCGATGCCAGATTCGACTCGAAGAAAGTTCTTGAAGTCGGCTTCCTCTATTGCTTTGCTCAATGGAGCCGGTGCGGCTACCGGCGCGCTCGAGGCAATCGCGGATGCCCAATCGGCGACCCCGGCGGCTGCGAAGATCCCGAAGATCGATACCCACATTCACCTATTTGATACAAGCCGCCCGCAAGGTGTCCCCTGGCCGCCGAAAAGCTCGACCGCTATCTACCGGCCCGCGCTGCCTGAACGTTATGCCAAGCTCTCCCAGCCTTTCGACGTCGTCGGCGCGATCGCGGTGGAAGCCAGTCCATGGCCCAGCGACAACGATTGGCTACTCCATACTGCTGCGGAGAGCCCCCTCATTGTCGGCGTAATCGGCGATCTTGACCCTGCTTCCTCCGGCTTTCCCGGAGAACTGGAGCGTCTTCACCAGAATTCGCTGTTTCGCGGAATCCGCTATGGAAACCTTTGGGGACGCGACCTCGGAGCCGGGCTCAAGAATCCCTCCGTCGTGCAAAATTTGAAGCTGCTGCCGGGCCTTGGGCTGCTGCTCGAAAGCGCTAATCCTAACCCCACGTTGATAAGGCAGCTTCGCGCATTGACCGATCTGGTGCCCGATCTGCGTATCGTTATCGATCATCTTCCGCAAGCGGTGCCGCCTTCCGATCCGGCGGCGAGAAAGCTGTACGAGGACGATCTCATGGCTCTGGGGAAGCATCCCAACGTCTTCGTCAAAGGCTCGGAGGCGCTGCGCGGCTTTAAGGGTCCTCTATCGGACAATCTCGATGTGTATCGTCCCTGGCTGGACCGGATCTGGGAGCTATTCGGCGACGATCGTATTCTGTTTGCCAGCGATTGGCCCAACAGCGACACCATCGCGCCTTTTGCGACGCATCTCGAAATCATTCAACGCTATGTCATTGCCAAAGGACCGGCTGCCACGGAAAAATTCTTTTGGAAGAATTCCACCGTGGTCTATCGCTGGACTCCCCGGGACGCGGCGCAGAGCCGTCTGGTTGCAGGATAAAAGAGGGTGCAGATTTGTGGTTTCCCACATCTGGCGCAAACGGCGCGCCAGATATGGGGCACCCTCGATTCGCTGTAGACCCACCTTCTTTGTCATCTCGACTGCCTTTCTTACTGTCATTCCCGAAGGGAATCTGCTTCTGCCTCATCCTGGGAGGCGTGCTCTGCCAGCGGTTGTGGTCTCCCACCCTTGCTACGCAAGGATGGGGCACCCTAGATCTGCTTGAAGTATGGATCCAAAACCGCCACCAATCGCGGGTGCCCCATATCTGGCGCGCCCTTTGCGCCAGATGTGGGAAACCGCAGATCTCTCCACTTCGCTTCGCTCCGGTCGAGATGACAAAGAAGGTGTAATTGCCAACCTAGGCTTCCTCAACCGATCTCATCCCTTTTCTCGCTACTGCGCGACTTTGAAGGAGTAGGTGCCGGATGGCAACTCATAAGTGCTTTGCCCATCCTCGTTACTCAGCAATCGTATTTTGGGGCTCTTGGCCAGCTTCTTTCCGTCGAGCGTAAAGGCTGCCGCCTGGGCCGCGGTCAGCGGCAGGTGAGCTGTGGCATTGGGCGGAATCGTAACCGTCCATACAACACTCTGGCCCTGCGTCAACCAGCGCGATTTGATTTCTCCGTACTGAGATTCATAGGAAAACTCCAGCGAGCCGAGGCGCGAATCGAAGTTGGGATGGAGATAAACCGTGTGAAAGCCGGCGTCGGAAGGCATCGCATCGATGCCGGCGGCAAAGCGGTAGATCCAGTCGGCTACCGCGCCGTAGGCGTAGTGATTATAGGAATTCATGCTGGGATCGCCCCGCATCTGGTCGCCGTTCCATCGCTCCCACATGGTGGTCGCGCCGTGGTCGACCAGATATCCCCAGGAAGGATAGCTGGTGTTGAGCAGGAGACGATAAGCAAGATCGCTGTGGCCGGTATCCACAAGCACCCCCAGCAAATAGGGCGTTCCCAGGAAGCCCGTCCCCAGGCGCCAATTGTTGGCCTGGATTTTGGCGACCAGTTTGCCGGCCGCGGCTTCCCGCAACGAGCCGGGAAGCAGATTCATCTTCAAGGCGAGAACATAGCCGGTCTGCGTGTCTCCGCCTTTGCTCTTGGCCTCAGGATTGTTGATCTGTCCGAAGGGGGAAGGACCATAGTCGGCGCCGGGTATAAAGCCGTCGGGATGCACGTACGCCTTGATAAAGGCCGCCTTGATGTCGGCGAAGAGGGCGGAGTACCTGCTCTCGTCGGCCGTCTTTCCCAAGGCATGCGCCATCTGCTGCATAAGCGAAACGTCATACGCCCAATACGCGGTGGCGACCAGAGGCTGGCGCGTAGGACCCTCCGGGGAGAGCCAGTCGCCAAAGGGAATGCCGTATCCTTTGGACCAAAGATAATCGGGGTTCTTGGACTGGATCGCTGCAAGATACTTCTCCATAGCGTCCCAGTTCTGTTCGATCAGGCGAGTGTCTCCCGATTGCAGCCACGCCGTCCAGGGAATGATCACACCCGCATCGCTCCAGCCGGCGGCGTAACCGGGATTGGGATCGATGGTCCCCGGAGCGAAGATACCGTACATTGGCGTGCCGGCCTGCGTCCCCCGCAGGTCTCCGGAAAATTTCTTTGAGAACTGCGTCAGGTCCATATTGTAGGAAGCCGTCCGCCAGAAGACTTGGGCATCCGCCGTCCAGCCCAGCCGCTCATCCCGCTGTGGGCAATCCGTAGGAACGCTCATGAAATTAGATCGCTGGCCCCACAGAATATTGCTCCAGAGCTGGTTGATCATTGCATTGCCGGTGTGCAACTGCGCGGTGAAAGGGGCATCGGTATGGAAGACGACCGCGTGCACGGTGGCCAGATCCGGCTTGGCCGCCAGGCCGCTCAGCTCCACATAGCGAAAGCCGTGGTAGGTAAAGCCGGGTTGGAAATCTTCGACGCCGTTTCCTGCCAGGATGTAGTGGTCCGTCGCTTTTGCGGTTCGCAGGTTCTCCACATACAAAGAGCCATCGGGATTGAGCACCTCCCCGAAGCGCAATTGAACGTCCGTGCCCGCGGGTCCTTGAACGTGCAGCCGCGCTACTCCAGCCAGGTTCTGGCCAAAGTCATAAATGTAGACGCCTGCTGTGGGGCTGGTAATCTGCTTCGCCGTCAACTCTCTTTCAACACGGATGGGCGGGAAATTCTGGGCCAGGATGGAGGGCTCCTCCGGCTTTACGAGATCCACCGGCTTCCAATGCGCATCGGAGAACCGCGCCGTATCCCAACCGGGCTGCTCGCGCCGCGCATCGAAGGTTTCGCCGGCATAGATTTCCGCCTTGAGGATTGGCGAGTCTTCGGCCTTCCACGAGCCATCCGTGACAATCCATTCGACAGAGCCGTCCGCGTGTTCGATCCGCAACTGGGCCTTGAGCGCAGGCGGAGTGTCTCCGTAGTTATAACCCTGGCCCAGCCACATCAACGGCGTCGTGTACCAGGCAGGCGCCAGATATGCGCCGATGGCATTGTCCCCGGCCTTGAGGTCGGCAGTTACGTCGTAGACCTGATAAAAGACGCGCGCGCGGTAGTCCGTCCAGCCGGGGGCGAGGACTTGATCGCCGACGCGTTGGCCATTGATTTGGAACTGATAGGCGCCAAGCGCCGTGGCATAGAGCCGGGCGGAACCTATCGGGTTGTTCAGGCGAAAGGCGCGGCGCAGAATCTTCACCGGGCCGGTTGGCCACGGAGGTCCGACTTTCGATCCGCCGAGGGCGGACTCGGGCGCAATGTAGGGAACCCCATTCTGCCATGCCGAATCGTCAAATTGCGCTTCACGCCAATTCCCCGGCGCATTGAGAGCGGTCTTCCAACTTGCGTTCGCTCCGCTGGCAAATACCCTTACCGAGCCGTCCGTCATCTCAACATACAGACAGGCGCTCATGGGCGTGCGGCTGCTGTCGGCATTCGTTACCCCGTTCGATGCCGGTGTCCCGAAGAGTGTAATCTCGACCGCGAGCAGGTTGGCGCCGGTCTGCAACTCCCCGGTTACATCCTTCCGCGTATAGGTTTGCCAGGATGATTGCTTCCACGGCGGCAGCGGCTGCGCCTCCAGCACCTGCTTGCCGTTCACCCATGCCGCCGCGGTGTCTTTTCCGGTCACGAAGAGATCGGCCCGCTTGACCGGGTTCTCAAGAGCAAATTTGAAACGGAAATCATGCTCCGTGTCAGCCTTGCTGTTCAGCCCGGAAACGCCAGGGTTGGTGATCCAAACGGCGCCGGATTGGCGTACGCTGCGGTGCTCCGGGTCCTCATATCCGATCCACTGGGCCCGCCAGTTCTGCCCGTTCAGCAGCCCCGTCTCCCACCAGCTCATGTCACTCGCAGGATAGGCTTGCCCCTGCTCGTTCCACACCTTGACGCGCCAGTAGTAGCGCTGCGCGGCGGCGAGCGCCGGACCTCCATAGAGGACCCCTACAGATTTTCCCGAGATGACCTTGCCGCTGTCCCACACGTCCGGCTTACCCGAGGCGAGCAGAGCAGGCTTGCTCGAAGACCTCGATCTGGTAAGCTGTCTGCCGCGCGCCATCCGAAGAATCCTGGAGTTGCCATGAGAATGCCGGCTGCTTGGAGTCAATGCCCAGCGGATTGATGCGAGAGTCGGTCTTGAGGTGCGCGGGTTTCATGAGCGATGCGGAAAAGCACGCATGAAGTGGAACGATTAAGGCAATCCCGAAGGCTGCCGTCCTGCAGATTAGAGTCCAAATTGCGCGCGATCGCATAATCTTCCTGTTCTACTGCGGCTGAAGCCAGGCCTGTTTTCAAGTTACGGGTCTGATAATTCCGTCAGGGACGACAAGAAAATAGCCCGGTACGTCAGTGCTGGGAAGAGTTCGGCATAGGATAAAGTCCCGCAGGGATAGCTGAATCATTCCTTTCAGGCCGCCCCTACGGGGCTGAAGTTTGTTCCGCCGCAAACCCGGCACTGACGTGCTGGGCTATCTTCAGGCCGCCCCTACGGGGCTGCTCTCGGGTTTTTCTGCAGTCTGTAAGCCCCATCTCAGGATGGACAACTTTTCCGCTGGACTAAAGTCCAGCTCCTCCCCTGGTAAAGCAGGGGGGCTTCCATCAAACTCTTCTCCAGAGTTCCCCGCACAAGAAACTATTAAATTGCTGTACGGTCATGTCAATAGGAAAGTATTATTCTATTGAATGTCGGCCCATCGCCGGGTCATTCTAAGCTGCACGCTGGCGGGCGGACCGCAGGATGGGGAGAGACTGGCGGAGATGGATCGCGGAAAAGACGACTAATGTTCCAACTAGGAACTATACCTCTATTGCGTAAACTTCGGTATGATGAACGGGCCCCTGACAAGACTCTTTCGCGAATTTCCCGGAATGTCGAGTGGGGTTGGGAGCGGAGCTGGTGAACTCTTTCAATAAACCGGCAATGGTGGCGATCGACCTTGGCGCAGAGAGCTGCCGGGTCTCCTTGCTCAGGGCCTTCGATGGCGCGCCCCAATTCGATCTGGTGCACCGCTCGCCCAACGCTCCCGTTGCAACTGATCTGGGTCTGGCGTGGGACTTCGATCGCCTGTTTGCAGAAGTGATAGAGGGGCTGACGAAGTGCGCCGCGCTCGCGCCGGAGGGCATTGCTTCAATCGGAGTGGACGGCTGGGCGGTGGACTATGTCCGTCTGGGGCAGGATGGCAAAGCCATCGCAAAGCCGTTTTGCTATCGCGATGAGCGCACGGTAATGGCAATGCGCGAATTGCATGGCCGCATTTCGCCGCGGCGGCTTTACGATCTTACCGGCGCACAAGTGCTGCGCTTCAATACGCTTTATCAGCTCTATGCCGACAACCTCCGCGGCCTGCCCGCTTCGTATCCCTGGCTGAATCTCCCTGAGTATCTACTCTATTGCCTTGGCGGCCGGGCAGTTTCTGAATACACCAATGCAACCCACACCCAGATGCTGGGGGTGCACTCGCGAGAGTGGGAAGCGGAGATTTTCACCGCCGCCCAACTGGATCTCGGGGCGGCTCCCCCCGTTGTCCGGCCGGGAACCGATGTGGGCCAGCTTTCCGGCCCGCTGCAGAAGCTGCCGGCGTACCGCAAGACTCGCCTGATCGCTCCAGCCTGCCACGATACCGCCTCGGCCGTGGCAGGCATTCCCGCCATAGGCCAGGACTGGGCCTTCATCAGCCTGGGAACATGGTCTTTGGTGGGTACTGTTGTCGATCGTCCCTATACGGGCGAAGAGCTTTTCCTCAAAAACTTCACCAACCAGGGAGGCATTGGCGACTCCATCTACCTGCTCAAGAACGTGAACGGCATGTGGATGCTGCGCCAGTCGATGGACCGCTGGCAGGAGCAGGGCGTCGACTGGAGTGTCTCCGATCTGGTGGAGGCGAGCGCCTCCCTGCCGGCGCCGGAGTGCCTCATCGATGTGGATCAGCCGGATCTCTTGCTGCCCGGCGACATACCGGCGCGCATCAATGCGCAATTGCGGCGCAGGGGCAGGCCTACGCTCGAGGACGATCCCTGGCATGCGCCACGTTACGCGAGCCTCATCTTCCATAGCCTGGCGGCGCGATACGCCGAGGTACTCGACTCTCTCGCGGCGATCACCGGAAAGCGATTCGCGCGGGTGTTCATCGTCGGCGGGGGCGCGCGCAACCTGGAGATCAAGCGGCTGCTGGAAGTCGCCACGGGAATAGAGGTCATTCAGGGCTCCGCGGAGAGCTCGACCATCGGCAACTTCGCCATTCAACTCGCGGCGATGGAACGTAGCAACGATTCCGTGTGCGCCGAGGCGGACTCAGTGGCGTCATGGGCAAAGGTTCTTTCTCAGATAGATTTCCAGGGCATAATAAACCGGCAGAACGAGAGTTTCCTTAAGGCGGGGCTATGACAGACAAGCAACTTACTGTGATTTGGCAAGCGCTCGATAACTTAAAGATTGAGCTTCCATCCTGGGGCTTTGCCAATACCGGAACCCGGTTTGGCAAATTCCTGCAGCCGGCGGCAGCAGCCACTGTGGAGGAGAAGTTCAGCGACTCGGCGCTGGTGAATGCGCTCACCGGAAGCTGCCCTACCATGGCTCTCCACGTCTTATGGGATCTTCCCAACGGGATCTCGGATGTTTCGGAAGTTAAGAAACTTGTGCAGAAGCACGCTGTTCAAGCAGGCTCGATCAATCCCAACTTCTTTCAAGATCAGGAATACAAGTATGGCTCGATCGGCCACCCGGAGGCGTCGATTCGCCGGCGCGCCGTCGACCACATGCTCGACTGCGTTGAAATTGCCAAAGCTCTCGGGTCCCGCGATATCTCGCCCTGGTTTTCCGACGGTTCCAACTATCCGGGCACGCAGAACATCCGCGGCCGCATCGCCTGGTTCGAGGAAGCGGTCAAAGAGACGCACGCGCGCCTCTCCCCCTCGCAGCGTCTCTTGATCGAATACAAACCCTTTGAGCCGTACTTTTATCACACCGATGTCGCCGATTGGGGCATGGCCCTCCTGCTGGCCAAAACCGCCGGCCCTCAAGCATCGGTGCTGGTCGATACGGGACATCACTATCAGAGCCAGAATATCGAGCAGATCGTCGCCTGGCTGCTCCATCACAATATCCTTGGCGGCTTCCACTTCAACGACCGCCGCTATGCCGATGACGACCTGACTCTTGGCTCGATCGATCCCTATCAGTTGTTTCGTATCTTCCACGAGATTCTCAACTATCAGTGGGAAACAGGCTCGGTCCCGGAGATCGCATACATGATCGACCAGAGCCACAACATGAAGGGCAAGATTGAAGCGACCATTCAGTCGGTTTCGATTGCTCAGGAGCTCTATGCGCGCGCTGCGCTGATCGATCGCGAGCAGCTCGCCCGGGAGCAGAGCGCCTGTAACCTGGTCGAGGCGGAAGAGATTTTCCGCGGAGCGTTTTGGCTCGATGTGCGCCCCGCCATCCGCGAGTGGAGGAGAGCGAAGGGATTGCCCGAGGATCCTCTGCTCGCCTTTCGCGAAAGCGGCTATCTGGAGCGTATTACGCGCGAGCGCAAGGAGCGCAACATGGGAGCGGTGGCGAGCTACGCATAAAAAACCGCAAGAAGTTCTGGCTTTGGCGGCCGCGATACTATACCTATAGTTTCAATAGGGAGGTATACGGTTTTGCCTAAGTCCAAGCTGAGCAGACTCTATCTCATTCCCATCCTTTCAAAATCTCTCGATATTTTGGAGCTGCTGGAAGCGGAGAAAAAGCCGCTCATGCTGGAAGATATCTTCCAGCGGCTGGACATATCCAAGACCAGCGTCTACCGCATCCTCAAGACATTCGTGCATCGCGGATACCTGGTGCAAACCCAGGATGGACGCTACCGCTCCATCGCCCGTCCCAAGAAAGTCCGCTTTGGATTCGCCAGCCAAAGCGTTACCATGCCGTTCTCTGAAGCGGTCACCGCAAGCCTGCGTAGCGCCGCCACCAGCTCCGGCGTGGAACTTCTCGTGCTCGACAACAAATACGACGCCGATGTGGCTATGCGCAATGCTCAGGAGTTTGTCGGCAAGAGCGTCGACCTGGTGATTGAATTTCAGATCGATGAGAACATCGCACCTCTCATCGGCCATACACTCTCGAGCGGGGGTATTCCACTCATCGCGATCGACATTCCGCATCCCCACGCCACTTATTTCGGCGTGGACAACTTCCAGGTCGGCTTTGAGGCTGGAGAACATCTGGCGCAGCACGCTATCGATGAATGGAAAGGCAAACCGGAGTGGATTGTGGGATTGGACATCGTGGAGGCCGGCTCATTCGTCCAGAGCCGGATCACCGGGGCATTTCAAGGAGTACGCTCCCGTCTTCCCCATCTTCCCGCGGACCGGTTCATGCGCTTGGAGGGCGGAGGGCTTCGCCAACGCAGCTACCAGGCGATGATCGCTTTTCTTCGCAATCACAGGAAGCAGAAAATCCTGGTCGCGGCGGCTACAGATACAAGCGCTTTGGGCGCCCTGCAAGCGGTCCGTGAAACGGAGCTAGAAAAAACGGTGGCCATCGTGGGCCAGGATTGCATCCCGGAGGTTTTGGATGAGATGCGTTCCGGCAGCAGCGCAATCATCGGCTCCGTATCCCACGAGGCCCAGACCTATGGGCCGCGATTGATTCAGTTGGGTCTCGCATTGCTAAGAGGAAGCGCGGTGCCGCCCTACAATTTCGTCAGCCATAAGCTGGTCACCCCCGCGAGCTTGAAATAACTCCGGAGGATCCCAGGTCCCAAAATCGGGACCTGGGGCACCCGCGTTCGATGTCGATTCAGCATTTAGGTAAGACGGTTTAACGAAGGGAATCTGCTTGACAGGCTGCGGAAAAACTCTCTGGAAGGGTTTTGGTGGAAGCCCCTGCTTTAGCAGGGGGAAACTGGACTCCAGTCCAGCGGAAAGCGGTTGTTCTGTAAGATGGGCTTTTAGCCCTGGATTTACCCATACCAGCGCTAAAGCGCATCATGTTCAGAGTCGAACTTCCAGGAGCGCTGAAGCGCTCCTACCCCCGCATAAATGCGGGGGCTTCCACCCAAAGACTCCGCACTGGCCTTTTTTCCGCAGCCTGCTTCTGTCCTTCTGGTCCCAAGGATTCCGGTCTGCTATGCGATGATCCGGCGGCCCTTGCACCCCGGGTGGGCGAATTGAAGACGGGGGAATTCTTCGCCTTCACATGTTCTTCTCCATGCTTCCTCTAAAATAGCAATGCGGCGGCGGCGCCTATGAAGATCCTCGTGCTCAATTCGGGTTCCAGCAGCCAAAAGAACAGTCTCTACGAGATTGGCGACTCTATTCCGGAGAATCCTCCAGCGTGTTTGTGGGAGGGGACGATTGAATGGGATGGGGACGGCGGGGCGGTAGAGATCAAAAACGCGCGCGGGGCTGTCCTCAAGCAGCGGACAAAGGCGCCCTCCCATGAGCAGGCGATCGAGGATCTGCTTGGCACGCTGTGGAAAGGCGAGATGAGCGTGGCCGCCTCTCCATCTGAAATCGATATCGTGGGGCACCGCGTAGTGCATGGCGGTCCGGCTTATCAGGAGCCGGTCATTCTTACGCCGCAGGTACGGTCGGCCATCGCCGCGGCTGCGCCGTTTGCTCCACTACAGAATCGGATAGAACTTCGGGGGATGGAGATTGCGGGGCGAGTCTTCGGGCCGGTTCGCCAGTGCGCCGTCTTCGATACAGGCTTTCATAGAACCATGCCCGCTTCCGCTGCTACTTATCCGGGTCCATATGAGTGGTACTCCCGCGGCATTCGCCGCTACGGATTCCACGGCATCAATCACCAGTATTGCGCAGGACGGGCAGCCCGGCTGCTGGCCCGCAACCAAGACTCACTGAAGATTGTCAGTTGCCACTTAGGCAGCGGTTGCTCTGTGGCTGCGATCCTCAACGGCAAGAGCGTGGACACTACCATGGGCTTCACGCCGCTCGAAGGATTGATGATGGGCACCCGTTCAGGCAGCGTGGATCCAGCGATTCTGATCTACCTGATGCGGCAAAATCATCTCACCGCCGACCAACTCGATGAGATTCTCAACCACCAGTCTGGCCTGCTTGGCATCTCCGGAGTATCGGACGATATGCGCCAGATCAACGCCGCTATTGAAGCCGGCAACCAGCGCGCGGCCCTTGCCTTGGACATCTATGTTCACCGTCTGCGTTCTGCGATTGGGGCGATGGCCGCCGTGCTCGATGGGGCCGATGCGCTGGTCTTCACGGCGGGAATCGGAGAAAACTCTCCCCAGGTACGCGCGGCAGCCTGTGAAGGAATGCGGCATATCGGACTCAGGCTCGATGCGGCGAAGAATGAGCGCTCTGTTCCCGACAACGATATAGCTGCGGCGGATTCCACGGTCCGCGTACTGGTCATCCGCGCACAGGAAGATTGGCAGATCGCGCAAGACTGCTGGAATCTCGCTCACCAGACCTCTTCTCCTTCGCCATGAATGTGGGTTCCAATTTGTCATCTCGACTTTTGTCTTTCTTTCTGTCGTTCCCGAAGGGAATCTGCTTTCCCTACGCTAGAAACCTAGTATTCCCGAGAAACCAGAAACAGATTCCCTGCGGGAATGACAGAAAGAAAAGCAACTGCGAATACAGAATTCCGGGATGGGGGGCCACTCCATCTAATTTGTCATCTCGACCGTAGCGAACCGGGGTCCCCGGCAAGCGAAGCTTGCTGGGGTGGGAAGCGGAGTGGAGAGATTCGCGGTTTCCCACATCTGGCGCAAAAAGCGCGCCAGATATGGGGCACCCAGGCCCTTCTTGTCCGCCTTTGTCTTTCCCGGAAGCAGATTCCCTGCGGGAATGACAGAAAGAAAAGCAACTGCGAATACAGAATTCCGGAGCATCGCAGCATCGTAAACAATGGATGACGTGGCATCGGACTGCGAAGGCTTGGCTGGCCAAAACCGCTTCTCAACAATTGCAATTCCCCGTGGGAGGATTTGATGGCATCGTCGTCGCCGGCATCCACGCGGGTTCAGGAGAGGTTGGACGCGCTGCTTGCCCTGATCGCCGGATACGTGGACAGTTACGGCTACATCAGCTACAGCACTTATTTGTCCTTCATGAGCGGGAACACCACCCAGACCGGTTACAACTTGGGAGAGGGAAAAATTACAGCGGCGATTCCTCCGCTCATAGCCATCCTCTTCTTCGTGCTCGGCGCTTTCACCGGTACTCTGCTGGCGCATTCCCGGCCGCGCCGGCCGCGGCAGCTGGTCTTCCTGCTGGCCGCGAGCTTGCTGGGGCTGATTGTGGCGGTGCTCCAGGTTAGCTCCATACCCGGCAACCTGCAGATTGCAACGCTCTGTTTGGCCATGGGCGCCATGAACACCTTGCTGGGCCAGGTCGGAGCCGAACAGGTGAATCTCACTTATGTGACCGGCACTTTGGGCACGATAGGAAGGCACTTCGCGCTCGCCCTCAAGCATGCTCGGCCCCACGATGCCCAGGGACCTTGGGATACACATCGGCGGCGCGCTGCCATACTGACCTTTATCTGGACCGCGTTCCTTTTTGGCGCGCTGCTGGCGGGGACGGCGACGCCTCATTTCGGCGTACGAACTCTGCTACCGGCGATGCTCGTGCTATTAGTACTGGCTGTGTCCAGAGACCCCGCCATCAGGCAGGCAACCAAGCTTAAATCCCAATAACTCGCACGGCTCTGCAATTAGCCCCGGCGGCGCTGCGAAACGTAAAGCAGATTCCCTTCGGGAATGACAGAAAGAAAGGCAGAAGCTCCAATCAAGCCCGGTTTCAGTTAAACCGTCTTATCCTAGCGCGGTTCTCTTTCTCTATCTACTTTTCTTCGCGATTCACCGATTTTCTTTGCAGCCGAAAGCGGGAAACGCAGATCTCTCCACTTCGCTTCGCTCCGGTCGAGATGACAAATTTATTTTTGCGGATCGCGGGCTGCGGAACTAAGCGCGGAACGCAAGTTTCAATCCAGGCTCGGAGATGCGCCATAAGCCATCGCCTCGGAGGCGGTGACTGTTTCCGGTTCCGTGCTCTTGTCTGCGGTGCGTCCCAGGTATCTGTCCCGCATACGAATGGTCGGCCTCTCTACTAGAAAGTAGAACACCAGCGAGAGAAGGAACGTGGATGCGAGGATAAATCCCGACTTCACCGGCCCTCGCGGCCAGGCATCGATCAAGGTGCGAATGTCGGTGAAGAACAGTACATGGACCAGGTATACGCTGTAGGAGCAGAGCGCCAGCCCATGGATGGAATTCTTGACCATATCTCCGGCTCTGCTCGCCGGCTCCCATTTCAGATCGTAGAGAGTGCGCAGCCATCCCGAGAAACCCAGAGCCCAGGCAAGGCAGATCCAAACCTGCGAAGCCATGCTCGCGGCCGGGTGAATCATCATAACCAGCAAGAGCACGAGAGGAATTGGCGTGAGCAGGAGCGCGATGGGCCGCAATTTCCTCCAGATCGCCTCGTGATCCACATACAGAAAGGCCAGAAAAACTCCCAGGATGAGCCCTTCACAATGGAGGTGAGTCATCCAATACCAGTCGCTGGGAAATCTACCCAGTACGATCAGATACCAGAGGCGCAACAATTGCGGGATAAACGCCGCGATAGGGAGCAGCCAGAGAAAACTTCGGCGGCCCAACGTTCGTTCGGCCAGCCATCCGAGCAGGGGCAGCAGCAGGTAGAAGTGCTCTTCGACGCAGAGACTCCAGGATGGCTCGAATCCGGACATTCCCACATAATTTTGGGCAAAGAGAATGTAATACCAGTGAATTGGATTGCCGGAAAATTTCAGCGAGAATGCGGCGAATAGAGCGACCGCGGCATAGTACGGCGGCAGAGTGCGCCACCATCGTGCCCGCCAAAAACGCCACAGTGAAAAATCGGCCGCTGCGGTAGATCGGAAATAGATGCGCCCGATCAGGAATCCGGAGAGCACGAAGAACAGGTCCACTCCCGCGCCCAATGGTTTGGCCGCGGTGACTCCATGCGAGAAGAACACCAGGGATATGGCCATGGCTCTCGCGAAGTCAAGCCCAAAGTTTCGCTTGTGTTGGTTTTGCATTGAGATTAGATGGCCAGGAAGATGCCGGGGAGATCTTGAGAGTAGCATCTATTCGACCTAAGCAAAGTTGAAAGCAGATTGTGATTTGCGGAAAACCGCAAATCCCTCCATTCCGATCGAGTTGACAAATTTGTTTGAGCTAAAACGGGACAGTCTAAGTTGCTGAATTAATTAGAACGGCATCGGTGTCCGAACACCTTTGGTTTCTGAAGCCCCCTGCTTTCAACAAATGTGGGTGTTCTATGTCTGATGCCTTCTTTGCGTCAGACGTTGGATTCCACAAATCTCGATTGACAGTTGCAGCTAAAAAAAACCCAGGCCAGCTTTCGCGAGCCTGGGCACCCGGCTCTGGACCAGAAACGAAGGGGCTGTAATGGCGGCAACGCCGTTGAAGCACGTCCGGGTTGCAGAGACCATGTATGCTTCTCGGGATGGGACAGACCCAGGAGAACAGACCCAGGAGACGCTCAACGGATGAAGATGACCTCAAGCCTGCTGAAAAGTACAATCGTGGGGGCGCTTGGCGGCCTTCTCTTCGGTTTTGACACCGCCGTCATTGCGGGCACGACGCAACAATTGACGGTCTTCTATCACCTCTCAGCCTTCACTCTCGGCCTTACCGTCTCTATAGGATTGATCGGCACCGTCATCGGGGCTATGAGCGCCGGCGTACTTGGCCAGCGCATCGGGGGCCGGGAGGCTCTGCGCATCATGGCGCTCCTCTATACGATCTCCGCGCTGGGCTGCGCCTTCGCTTGGAACTGGCCTTCACTGATGGCCTTCCGCCTCATTGGCGGACTTGGAATCGGCGGGTCCTCGGTGCTCGGTCCGGTTTATATCGCTGAGCTTGCCCCGGCGAAATGGCGCGGCCGGATGGTCGGCCTCTTCCAAATCAACGTTGTCAGCGGCGTCCTGCTTGCGTATCTCTCCAATTACCTGATCACGCTGCTCAACCTGGGTCCGCTGCAATGGCGGTTGCAACTTGGAGTCGCGGCAATTCCCTCCTTCATATTCCTCCTCATGCTGTACGGGATACCGCAAAGCTCACGATGGCTGGTAACCAAGGACAGAAAAGATGAGGCGCTTGCCGTGCTCGAGATGATGGGCTCTCCGGAACCCAAGGCGGAGCTGCGCGACATTGTCGATTCGGTCCACCTGGAGCGCGGCATGACGGACGAGCCGCTCTTTCAACGCAAGTACCGCCTGCCGATCTTTCTCGCCATCACCATCGGCATGTTCAACCAGCTCGCGGGAATCAACGCGGTCCTCTATTATTCCAATTACATCTTCGCCTCGGCCGGCTTCAGTCAACTGTCCAGCGCCTTCCAGACGGTGCTGGTGGGAGCGATGAATCTATTCGCGAGCCTGATCGGCATGTCGCTTATCGATAAACTTGGCCGCAAGGCCCTGCTGCTGATCGGCAGCGTGGGCATGGTGTTTTGCCTCTCGGGAGTAGCAGCCATCTTCTTCACCCATACGCATCCCGAAGCGCTCGTCTGGCTGCTGGTGGCCTACATTGGTTTCTTCTCCATCTCCCAAGGGGCGGTCATCTGGGTCTACATCGCGGAGGTGTTTCCCAACCGCGTCCGGGCCAAGGGGCAGAGCCTGGGATCTTCTTCGCACTGGATTATGAACGCGATCGTATCCTTTCTCTTCCCCGTGCTGGCAAAGTATTCCGGCGGAATGCCTTTCGCGTTTTTCGCGGTCATGACCATGGTGCAGTTCTTTGTCGTGCTTTTCGTCTATCCGGAAACGAAAGGCATCTCGCTCGAACAGCTCCAGCGCAAGCTGGGCATCGCTTAGAGCACGCAACAGAGGAGCAGTCATGAGTGCGGAAAAGGATAAGCTTGACCTCGCCGGAGCGTCCCCGGACACCCGGGCGATTCATGCCGCTACGCATCTGGATCCAACCTCGGCGGTGGCGCCGCCGATCTATCAAACCTCCACTTTTCGCGGCCAATCGGCGGAGGACTTCGCCACTCGCGCCGGGGAGCCGCGGCACCCAGAGTTTTACACTCGTTACGGCAATCCAACGTTGAGCCAGACGGAAGCAGTGCTGGCTTCGCTGGAGGGAGCAGAATCGGCTCTGATGTCGGCGTCGGGCATGGGCGCCGTCACCGCCTCGGTGCTGACTTTCGTCCACCAGGGCGCGCATATCGTCGCTCAGCGGGAGCATTACGGCGGAACCTTGAATTTGCTGCGCGACCTGTTGCCCCGCTTCGGCGTGGAAGTAACTCAGGTGGATCAAACCGACCTCTCCGCCTTTGAAGGCGCCATTCAAGCCAACACCAAGCTCATACTGGTCGAGAGCCCCAGCAATCCGCTGATGACCCTCACCGACCTGCGCGCGGTGGCGGAGATGGCCAAGGCCCGCGGAATCGTGACTCTGGCCGACAACACCTTCGCCACTCCGCTCAACCAACGTCCTCTTGAAGTCGGAATCGATCTGGTCTTTCACAGCGCGACAAAATACTTAGGCGGCCACTCGGATCTGGTTGCCGGGGTCGTGCTGGGAGAGGCCTCGCTGGTGAAGAAGATCTGGAGCAATCATGTGATCATCGGCGCGGCCTTGGGTCCTTTCGACGCCTGGCTTCTGCTGCGCGGACTTAGGACCATGGCCATGCGCGTGCGCCAGCATAACGAAAACGCCCTCGCCCTGGCGCGCTTCCTGGAGCGCCATCCGGCGGTGAAGCGGGTCTTTTATCCCGGCCTCAAGAGCCATCCTCAGCATGAGCTGGCGCGCAGGCAGATGTCCGGCTTCGGCGGGATGTTGAGCGTGGAACTCCAGGGAGGCTATGACGCTGCCGACCGGCTGTTGAGCAGCTTGCGCCTGGTGACCAGGGCTGCCAGCCTGGGAGGAGTCGAATCGCTGGCCGTCCATCCCGCCTCCAACTTTTTGCACTACATGAGCCTGGAGGAGTCGGCAAAGATTGGGATTGTTCCCGGCCTGGTGCGCGTTTCAGCCGGGCTCGAAGGGCAGAGCGATCTGATCGCCGACTTCGAGCAGGCGCTCCAGCAAGTCTGATCATGCTTTAGCCTGGATTGTTCACCAGGATTAAGCATCCTTTCCTTTGGCGGCGACAGGACTGGTGCTGGTGAAGGTGCTCTACTTGCACGAGGAGATCGAGCATTGATGCGGAATCCATTCCGGCATGCGGATTCGCAAAGGGAGCCGGGCTGTCGTGCTAGCGATTCTGGTTTCGAGCGATGGTATAGTGAGACCGCGAAGGCTTCAAGTTGTCATCTCGACCGGGGTGCTTATCTAGGGAGTCTGCTTCTGTCCTCCTTGTCCGTTTTGTCTTTCTTTCTGTCATTCCCGCAGGGAATCTGCTTTCCAGACCAGAAGCAGATTCCCTGCGGGAATGACAGAAAGAAAAGCAACCGCAGATCTCTCCACTCCGCTTCGCTCCGGTCGAGATGACAAATTTACTTTGCGGAGTATTCGGAGTATTGAATGACCAAGATTGCGCTATTTGGAGCCGGCGGGAAAATGGGATTCCGCTTGGCCAGCAACCTCAAGCGCTCATCCTTTGAGGTTGCTCACGTCGAGCTCAGTCCTGCCGGTCAGGAGCGGCTGAGGGCTGGATTAGGTTTGCATTGCGTCCCCGAGCGTGAGGCCCTGGAGGGCGCGCAGGTCGTCATCCTGGCGGTTCCGGATACCGCCATTCGCAAGGTCGCGGCCTCAATCGAAGGCAGCCTCCGACCCGGAACCATGGTCATGGCCCTGGACGCCGCCGCTCCATTCGCCGGCCACTTGCCCAACCGCAACGATCTGACCTATTTCATAACCCACCCATGCCACCCTCCGGTTTTCAACGATGAGACGGATCCGGAGGCCAAGCGCGATTATTTTGGCGGCGTTGCGGCCAAACAACACATCGTCTGCTCTCTCATGCAAGGGCCGGAAAATGCCTATCTCTTAGGCGAGCAGATCGCAAGAGCGATCTGGGCGCCGGTGATGCGCGCGCATCGTGTAACGTTGGAGCAGATGGCGCTGCTGGAGCCGGGTCTTTCGGAGACCGTATGTGCGACTTTACTGGTGGTGATGCGCGATGCCATGGACGAAGTCGTTCAACGCGGCGTGCCGCATGAGGCCGCGCGCGATTTCCTGCTCGGCCATATCAACGTTCTCGCCTCGGTGATCTTTAAGGAGCGGGAGGGCCTCTTTTCCGACGCCTGCAATAAGGCGATCGAATTCGGTACTCCGGCCTTGATGCGGGCTGACTGGAAGCGCGTCTTCGAGCCGGAAGAGATCGCAGCCAGCATCGCGCGTATCACTTAGAACTGACGCAAGCTTGAATGACTTCACCACGAGGGATAGCAAACTGAGCTGGACAGCCCTATTCAGCGCATCGCCGAACGCGTCCGACACGGACAGCACGAAGCCGGCCGATTTCCTCCATCCTCGATCACGCAATTACCTGAAATATCTCATCATTGTCGCCTTGGCGGGTTGGGCGCTGGCCTCCTACGACATCAATCTGCTGGTCCTTGCCATGCCCGGCATCGCCAAGAGCCTGAATATCTCCGAAGCAGGTCTGGGAGTTCTCGGCTTCTCGGTCTATGGCGCGCAGTTCTTCATCACTCTCTGTGCCGGTTATGCAATGGACCGCTTCGGGCGCCGGCGGGTATGGATGCTCTGCCTGACCGGAACAGCGCTGTTCACCGGCCTCACATATTTCGTGCAGGATTTCTGGCAATTGGTCTTTGTGCGCACCATTGCCTCCGGACTGGCGTACGCGGAGCTTGCAGTCTCGATCACCATCGTCAATGAGCAGATGCCCGCGGAGCGCCGCGGCCTGCTCTATTCCATCGTGCAGGGCGGCTGGCCGCTGGGTGTGTTCATGGCGTCGGGGGTCTATCTTGCCTTTGGCGGGCTGGGATGGCGTTTCGTCTTCCTGCTTGGCGTGCTCCCCATTGTCGCGGTCATTCTAGGCCGCTTCTTTGTGCGCGAGTCGCAACGCTTCGAACATGTACAAAATGTACGTAAGGCGGTTCGCGAGGGCGACCAGGCCGCGGTTGAAGCGCTGCTCAAGCAGCAGGATGTCACGGTCGAGCCGGAGGGACGGGTTACGATTCGCGAGCTCTTCGCGGAGCGTGGCCCGGTCCGCCGCCAGCTGACTCTGCTATCGATCGTCTGGATTTTTTATGGCGTAAGTTTTATCGCTACGAATTTCTACATCGCTTATTGGCTGACGACGTACAAGCACTTCAGCCAATCGTCAGCCAGTACCCTGCTCCTGGTCTGCGGCGGCATAGGCTTTTTCTTCTATATACTCGGCGGTTGGCTGGGAGAACGCTGGGGCCGGCGCGAAGTCATCATCGTCTCCGGGGTGCTGGTCGCGCCGCTGAGCGTGGCCTTTCTGCTGGTCGAACGAACCTGGCTGGTAGCGGTCGTCTACTTCCTGCTCTTCCAGGCTACCAACGGCACCTGGTCGGGGGCGGGTTACGCTTATCAGGGCGAGAGTTTTCCCACTCGCATCCGCGGCACCGCGGTGGGCTTCCTGGGCGCAATGCAGGTGCTCGGTTTGGCGCTGGGTAGTTTTCTGTGGATCGTGCTCGCCGGCCTGCAGAAACCTGTCGTCACCTGGCTTACTATTGGGACCGCGGCCTCGCTCGGGCTGTGGCTGACCTTATTGCTGCGGCGGATCCCGCCGGGCCAGGAGCTCGAAGCGATTGTGCAGTAGAGACATATCTGCTCAAGGTGAATAAGTCACATGGAAGCAACCATAGCAGCAAACATCGTTCGGCGGCGTGTCGGGACGGAGGAAGAGACGCCGCAACACATCACTCTGCGGGCCGGCGCGTTGACGGCGGATTTCGTGCACGGAGGGTTGCGCGCCATCCGCTTTGGGAATCGCGAGGTCCTGCGCGCCATCAGCTACGTGGTCCGCGATAAGGATTGGGGAACCTACAACCCGGGCATCAGTGATTACACTTGCCGTCAAGGATCCGACGGGTTCACGGTGGCATTCCGAGGGCGTTGTAGCCGCTCGGAAACCGGCGAAGTTCTCGAATATGAGGCGCAGATCACGGGGAACAGCGACGGGCAACTGATCTTTGACGTGATCGCCGAACCGCGGACGGACTTCCTCACCGCACGTTGCGGCTTCACGGTACTTCATCCGCTCGACGGCGTTGCCGGGCATCCGGTTACGATCGAGCACGTCGACGGCTCGATCGAGGACGCGAAGTTCCCCGAGCTGATTGCGCCTTGGCAGCCATTCAAGGAGATCCGTGCAATCCAGCACCAGGTGGAGCCGGGCATTACCGCGCGCTGCCGGTTCACCGGAGACACATTTGAGATGGAGGACCAGCGGCTCTGGTCCGACGCCTCTTACAAAACTTACGTTCGCCCACTCGCCTTGCCTTGGCCGTACGTCATGGAGCAAGGAGTCCGCAACCGCCAGTCGGTCGAGTTGCAGATTATCGATGCCCGCAGCGCCGCGGCGATCCCGGCGGGCGACGACGCGGGGGCGGAGTCATCGTCAATCGTCGTGCAGCTGGGCGAGGCGGAGGGCATTTTTCCGCGAATTGGCGTGGCTATCGACCCCAGCCAGACAGGCTCGGTGCTCGATAATCCCGCTGCGCTAAAACAATTGCAACCGCAAATGTTGCTGTTGCACTTCGATCCCTCACGCAACCATGGGCGCAGTCATCTCTCCGGCTTTCGCGAGATCGCGTCGCATGCCGGAGAGGCATGGTGTGTCCTCGAGCTTGTTCTTCCCGCGCAGCGCAGGGTGGAAGAGGAGTTGAGCGAAGTAGCGGCGATGATTGCCGAATCCGGATTGCGGCTGTCGGCGGTGCTTGTCTCGCCGGCGGCGGATCGGCAATCCACTCTGCCCGGAAGCGCCTGGCCGCCCTGCCCGCCGCTTGGCGAAATCTACCACGCGACCCGCGCGGCTTTTCCCGGCTTAGAAATCGGAGGCGGATCCTTATGCTATTTCACCGAACTCACGCGCAAGCGTCCGCCGGTCGACGATCTCGATTTCATCTCCCATTGCACCTGCCCGATCGTGCATGCCGCGGACGATCTGAGTGTGATGGAGACGTTGGAAGCGGTGCCGTATATCACCCGCTCGGCTCGCGCCATCATCGGCCGGGACAAACCCTACTGGATCGGTCCCTCGACCATCGGCATGCGCCAGAATCCCTACGGTTCGCGAGTGATGGACAATCCTGAGAACCGGCGGATCACCATGACCGACCACGATCCGAGGCAAAGCAGCCTCTTCGCCGCCGCCTGGATGATCGGCTACGCAGCGGCGACTGCCGAAGGGCAACCGCAGGCGCTGACGGTAGGCGCGTTGACCGGACCTCTCGGCTTAGCTGCAGCCAGCGCGCATGGGGAGATCGCCTGCCATCCTGCCTTTCACACAGCGCGCGGCCTTGCCGCAATGGCCGGGCGTCCGCGATACCGCTGCCGCTCCAGCCAGCCGGAATCCGTGGCTGCCGTGGCAGGCTCCGATGGGGAGGGCACCCGCGTGATCTGGCTGGCAAACCTCACCGCGAAAGATCAGAAGGTCACGTTGCCGGAAAGCATAGGAATTGAAGCCGTACACGTTCTCGATGAAGAGAACTTCCCTGAGCCGCGCGTCAGCTTCGAGAGATCGCCAGGCTCCAGGAATCCTACCGCCATCGAACTCCGGCCCTATGCCGTGGCTTGCCTGCACTGCGTTTAGGCCCGGCGTTCGATTCCGGCATGCGGAATTTTGGAAAAGCCTCTTTCCCGCTCGCATTCCATCTCTAACGCTCTTGCCGGTTCCGTTAACCGGAATATAGGATCAACTGCGTTGAAGGTCGAGATGCGTACAATTCTTACTACCGCCACGCCGGGGCGGGCGCCGGCAGTCCTCGAAGATGGCCCCGCAGCCGGAGAAAATGAGTGCGGGGCTATCGAAGGGCGCAAGGGTGACCGCAATGAATCGCAGACCGTGCTCCGCGCCTGCGCCGTCCTCAAGGCATTTCGCAACCACGGCGAAGAGCTGGTGCTCGCCGACATCGTTCATCGCACTCAACTTCCCAAGACAACTGCCTTCCGCCTGCTGCGCACACTCATCCATGGCGGTTTGCTGGAGCGCTCCGGAACGGGTATCTACCGTAATCGTTTCGGACCCATAACCGCGCGGCCGTTTCGCATCGGCTTTGCCGCCCAGGGCGATTCCGAGTTCTCCCGTGAAGTGGTGAAGAGCATGGAGAAGGCAGCCGCCCGTGAGCACGTTCATCTCATCACGGTAAACAATCGCTATAGCGCCCGCGAGGCAGTGCGCAACGCAGATCTGCTTATCAAGGAGCGCGTCGATCTGGTGCTTGAGTTTCAGACCTACGAGCGGGTGGCGCCGGTGCTCGCCTCCAAGTTTCTTGAGTCGAATACGCCGGTCATCGCGATTGAAGTTCCCCATCCCGGCGCCAGCTACTTCGGGGCCAACAACTACAAGGCGGGCCTGATTGGCGGCAAGGCGCTGGGCCGCTGGGCGCGGGAGAACTGGGGCGGCAAGGTCGATCAGATCCTATTGTTGGAGCTGCCTATCGCGGGGTCTCTGCTGGAGCTGCGTCTGACCGGTCTGGTGGATGGCCTGCGCGCCGAGCTGCCGCAGATCAGCGGCGTTCCCTTGGCCCACCTCAACGGCCGGGGCAGCTTTGAGCAGGTGCTCGAGATCCTGCGTCAGTGCCTTCGCCGGTTTCCTCCGCGGCGGACGCTTATCGGCACCGTCAACGACATCTGCGCGCTGGCGGCGCTGCGGGCCTTTGAGGAAGCAGGCGCCAGTCATCTTTGCGCGGTGATGGGGCAGAATGCCATTCGCGATGCCCGCATGGAGCTGCGCAAACCCGGCACCCGCTTGATCGGCACCGTCGCCTACTTTCCCGAGCGCTATGGGGATGAGCTCATCCCTCTGGCTCTCAGTATTCTGCAGAAAAAGCCCGCCCCCGCCGCCGTATTCGTGAAGCATCAACTGATTACCTCGCGTAACGTCGATCTGATCTATCCACTGGACAACCAGTGCGACGCCAAGGTCGGTTTTTAGAAACATTTGTAGAGTCCCGCAGGACGGCTTGGCGTATAGATTTGTGGAATCCCACCCTTGCTGCGCAAGGATGGGGCACCCTATAGCTGTTTGAAGTATGGATCCAAGACCACCCAGATGTGGGGAACCGCAGATCTCTTGTATCTAGATGGTAGCGGCATTTTTGGTGGAAAATGTCGTAGTGAGAGGGCCGATGGCCATCGGCCCTCTCGCGCGGTGGACGGCGCCCGCAATCTCTCCGGCAACAACCGCAGTGGAGCTTTGGGACCGCCGCCGCTGTCACGTACAACCGAACAGTCGCCTGACGCACAGTCGTACGCACAAGGCAGGTTACCGTGACCCAGCAACCTACTTCTTTTATTGTGGAGCGAATCGCATGATTTGTGGAGTGGATGTTTCGCTGAATTCTCTGGATGTTCGCATCGGCCATCAGGGACCAGCCGCCTGCTTTGCCAATACCCCGGAAGGCATTGCTGCGCTGGCCGAATTCTGTCAGGCGCAGCAAGTGCATCTGGTCGCCATGGAGGCCACCGGGGGATACGAGAAACAACCCTTCGCCCTGCTCTGGGCGCGAGCCATCCCGGTGGCCATCCTCAACCCTCGGGCGGTGCGCGATTTTGCCAAATCCATGGGCTTTTTGGAGAAGACCGACGCCATCGATGCCGGGGTGATTGCTTGCTTTGCAGAGACCAAAAAATGCGTTGCCTGTCACCCGGCCTCGGCCGAGCAGCAACGGCTGAAGGCTTTGGTCATCCGCTTGCGCCAGCTCACCGACCTGCGGACCACGCAGCGCAACCAGCGCCGTCTGGTCACCGAGGCTACAGTGTTGGATTCTTTTAGCCAGGCCCTCACCTTTCTGGGGGCACAGATCCGCGCCATGGAAGTGGCCATCGCCCAGATGCTTGCCGTCGATCCTCTCTGGCGCAAGCTAGATGAGAGCTTCCGCACCATCAAGGGGGTGGCCGATCGTACGGTCGCCCGTCTGATGGCCGAGCTGCCGGAGATAGGTATGCTTTCCAACAAGAAGATTGGCAAACTGGCCGGCGTGGCCCCGCTGGCCTGCGACAGCGGCAAGACTCAGGGCAAACGTCCGGTGCGTGGAGGACGGAGAAGCATCCGCGACATTCTCTTTGTGGTAGCTGGCGTAGTTGGCCGTTATCATCCGGATTTTATCGCCTTCCGCGAGCGCTTGGTTCGAGCGGGCAAGCCGAAAAAAGTTATCCGCGTTGCCCTGGCGCACAAGTTGCTGGTGCGGCTCAATGCGAAGGCCCGCGAGGTGCGCCAACAATTTGCCGCTACTATCGCTTGCCCTCTTGTGACCAGTTGACCCTAGCCGCCGGGATTGGGGGAAAGTGGAAAACGCATGAGCGTTTTCCAAGGCGGCAGAGCCGCCGGCTTTTCCACAATCTCCACCTTTCTCACTTGACAAAACAGACAGTCGCTCCACTCCGCTGCGCTCCGGTCGAGATGACAAATTAGGATGTAGTTGTCCGTCTTTGCCTTTCTTTCTGTCATTCCCGAAGGGAATCTGCTTTCGTATTCGCAGCGCCGTTACTCCTTTATTGCCGGAAACCGAGTATACCCGAGAGACCAGAAGCAGATTCCCTGCGGGAATGACAGAAAGAAAAGCAACTGCATCGATTCGTAGTGCTTTTTCACCCGTACTTCGAAAAGATGTGGGGAACCGCACTCCGCTTGCGAATAGGTTCCGCAATGCGGAACTTTGGCCTCCCCTCCGCTACACCCGGCGGATGGGTTGACGGGCCGCCGATTCGTTCGTTCCAATGACTTGTCTATTCCTTCCAATGGAGGATTGCCCGAGAATGGCCTTCCGCCGAACGCGCCGCGAGTTCCTTCAAGGCTCTGCCGCGCTCCTGAGCAGCGGCGTTCTGGGCGGCGCTGGGGAGCTCGCCTTGGCGGCCGACATGGCCGGCGCTTCTTCCCGCGAAGCGCTGCGCGAATACCCCTACGGCGCCGTCACCCTGACCGGCGGCCCGCTCAAAGAGCAATATGACCGCATCCACGCGAGTTATCTCGCGCTCGATAACGATCGTCTTCTCAGGGTTTACCGGCAGCGTGCCGGTCTTCCTGCTCCGGGACGGGATATGGGCGGCTGGTATGACGCCGACGGTTTTGTCCCCGGCCACTCCCTGGGGCAGTACATCTCCGGACTGGCGCGCATCGCCGCCACGACCGGCGATCCGGCGTGCCAACTGAAAGTACGGGAGCTGGTGCGGTGCTTCGCCGCCACGCTCGCCCCGGATAACCAATCCATCATCCGGCCGCAGACCAACCTCTGGATCTGCTATACCCTGGACAAGCACTTCGCCGGCCTGATCGACGCCTATACGTTGGCTCACGTTGAGCAGGCGTGCGACCTGCTGCCACGGGTGCTCGACGGCGCGCGATCGCTGATGCCGGAGCAAGGCCACGATCGTATCGGCAAGAAAAATCCGCCCTACGACGAGACCTACGTCATGCCGGAAAACCTCTTCACCGCCTATCAGCTCACCGGCAGGCGCGAATTCCAGGCGATCGCGCTGAAGTACATGCTGGACAGCGACTTTTTCGATCCCCTGGCGCGCAATGAAAACGTTCTGCCCGGCCGCCACGCTTACTCGCACGCGATCGCGTTTTCATCCGCGGGCCAGGCTTACCTCCTGCTGGGCGATGAAAAATACCACCGCGCAATGGTCAACGGATGGACCTACCTGACTACCCAGCAACAGTTCGCCTCCGGCGGTTGGGGACCGAATGAACAGTTCGTGGAGCCACACCAGGGCAAACTTTACGAGAGCCTCAGCAACACGGTCGATCATTTTGAAACTCCCTGCGGTGCATACGCGGCCAGTAAACTGGATCGCTACCTGCTGCGCACCACCGGCGACGCTCGCTACGGCGACCACTTGGAGCGCGTCGTCTACAACACGGTACTCGGCATCAAGCAGCCGGACTCCGACGGCGACTATCCCTACTACTCCACCTATAGTCCTAATGCGACTAAGGCTTGGTACCCGCATAAGTGGCCCTGCTGCTCCGGGACCCTGGTGCAGGGCGTTGCCGACTATGTGCTCAACCTCTACTTCGCGGCCGGTGACGGCATCACGGTGAACATGTACGTGCCCAGCGAGCTGCGCGCACAGCAGAGCGGCGCGAGTGTCAGGCTCACGCAAACCACGGACTATCCCGCCGGGGAGACAATCTCAATCCGCGTCGACAGCAGCGCTCCGCGGCTTTGGACGCTGCGCCTGCGTATTCCCGCGTGGCTCGATCAACCGGCGCACATCGCCGTCAACGGTGTTCGCAGCAGCGCCGCCGGTAAGCCCGGCAGCTTCGCCGCGCTGCGCAGGCATTGGAGAAGCGGAGATGTGGTGGATCTCCGGCTGCCACAGCAGTTCCGCGGCGAAGCCATCGACGAGCTGCACCCCCAAGTCGTCGCCGTCATGCGCGGGCCGATTATGCTGGCCGCCATCAACCCGCCGGAGGGGCTCGAAGAAAAGACCGCTTACAGTGGATGCTGGTTTTAATCTTCTAGCTGAACATCCCGGCGCCTGGGTACGAAATGAGCGCGGCCGGCAGATCGTCTTTCTACCCTTCCACCAGGTGCAGAACGAGCAATACACTACCTACTTCACACGCGCCTGAGGCTCAGCCGCGTGCTCACAGGAGCCCGAACGACCATGACCAGCACGAACGGATCCCAAGCGGGCGCGCAACCACGCATCGAAGCGCGCTATTGGATCGAGACCGCCTTCCCGCTGGAGGATGCTGCCGCCATCATGGCCGGTGAACAATCCACCGGAACCTTTATCCGCGTGCCCGGCGAGACAACTGAGCTGCGGGAGCGCTTTGCCGCGCGGGTGGAGCAAATCACCGAGTTGGCGGCAACGGATCGGCCCTCTCTGCCCGGTTCGGGAACACCCAAAGGTTCAAGCAGCGCGGTGCGCCGCACCGCCGAGGTTAGTCTATCCTGGCCGCTACACAATCTCGGGCCTTCCCTGCCCAATCTGATGGCCACCGTGGCCGGCAATCTCTTCGAGCTCAAGCCTTTCTCCGGCCTCAAGCTGCTCGATATCGCCCTGCCCCCGGCCTTTCTCGACCGTTACCAGGGCCCACAGTTCGGAGTGGCCGGCACTCGCCGGCTCACCGGAGTCGAGCATCGTCCGCTCATCGGCACGATCATCAAGCCAAGCGTGGGTATGAGCCCGGAAGAGACTGCCGCACAGGTACGCACACTAGCCGAAGCCGGTATCGACTTCATCAAGGATGACGAGCTCCAGTCGGACGGGCCGCATTGTCCCTTCGACGAGCGCGCCGCTGCCGTCCTGCGTGTACTGCAGGATCACGCCACCCGGACCGGAAAGCGGGTCATGTATGCAGCGAACATCACCGGCGATCTGGATGAAATGCTGCACCGCCACGATCATCTATTGGCGCAGGGGGGCATTTGCATGATGGTCAGCATGAATTCCATCGGCTTGCCCGCGATGAAGGTATTGCGCGCCCATTCGCAGCTCTGCATCCATGGTCATCGCAATGGGTGGGGAATCTTCGGCCGGTCGCCCGCTATCGGCATGAGCTTTATTGCATTTCAGAAGTTCTGGCGGCTCACGGGCATCGATCACACCCACGTCAATGGCCTCAGCAATAAGTTCTGCGAAGCGGATGAAAGCGTCATTCGCTCGGCCCAAGCCTGCCTTACGCCGATGTTCCCGGCGCCGTACGCCGGCTGCGAGGTGATGCCCGTCTTCTCCTCCGGTCAATCGGCGCGCCAGGCAGCCGATACGTATCGCGCACTGGGATCGACGGACCTTATTGTCGCCGCCGGCGGCGGTATCTTGGCCCATCCGCAAGGTCCGGCCGCGGGCGTACGTAGCCTGCTGCTGGCCTGGCAGGCGGCAGTCCAAGGCATCCCGGTTACGGAATTCGCCGCCAGCCATCCCGAGCTGCACGCGGCACTTGAAAAATTCTCCGGTTAGAAATGAAAAGAAGAGAGTGATTGGATCTGGACTTTCGCCCTGTGGTCAGGAGAATGAAATTGCATCTTATTTGTCATCTCGACCGGAGCGAAGCGGAGTGGCTGAATGTAGGCTTTGCAATCCCATGCTACATTTCTGCCCTCCGGATCTGACTTTGCCTTTCTTTCTGTCATTCCCGAGAGAACGTTATCTTTTTTTTTGCGAATGAAGGGCCCGCATATGCCACTGCTCTACTGCTACTACGGCGACGACTTCACCGGCTCTACAGATGTACTCGAACAGCTTGCCGTCAATGGAGTTGCGAGCGTTCTCTTCCTGGCCGAGCCGTCGCCCGCGCAGCTGGCCCGCTTCGCGCATTGCCAGGCAATTGGTTTCGCCGGCGATGCCCGCTCCCGCACGCCGGAGTGGATGTCCGCCAATCTGCCGGCGATCTTCACTCGCATGCGCGAGCTGGCTCCGGAGACGATTCACTACAAGGTCTGCTCTACCTTCGACTCGGCGCCCGATCGCGGCAGTATCGGGCGGGCGCTTGAGATCGGCCGTGAAGTATTCGCCACAAATACGGTTCCCATTGTGGTTGGAGCGCCGCATCTTGGAAGATTTCTCGTCTTCGGCCAGCTCTTCGCCGCTGCCGGAAAGGAAGTCTATCGCATCGACCGCCATCCGACCATGGCGCATCATCCTGCCACTCCAATGCATGAAGCCGATCTCCGCTTCCACCTCTCAGGGCAGACGGAGCTCGCCATCGGCCTGGTCGATCTTCGCGCTTTTCAGGCGGGCGCGGTTTTAGAAGAATTTTCGGCGCAGGCGGATACAGGCGCCGCGGCCGTGCTTCTCGATGGGCTCGACTCTGCAATGCTCGAGCAAGCGGGCCAGCTTATTTGCAGTCGCAAAAAGCACTCTCAACCGCTCTTCACCATCGGCAGCTCCGGGCTCACCTCCAGCCTCATCGCCTCCTGGCGCAGCACCGGCAAGATCGCAGCGGCCCCTGCTTCCCCTCCGGCGCCTGGGGACGCCGATAGAATTTTGGTCATCAGCGGAAGCTGCTCCGCGGTCACCGCGCGGCAGATCCTTTGGGCCAAGCGGCACGGATACGCCTGCGCAGAACTCAATGCCGCGGAGCTCGCCGGCGGCGAATCTCAATCTGCGAAGGCTGGGCTGGAGCTGGCCGCCAATCACCTGCGCGCCGGCTGCGACGCGGTGCTCTACACCGCGCTCGGTCCGCCTTCCGGCGCCACCCAGGGCGAAGAACTGGGCAAGGCCCTGGGCCGTCTTCTGCTTGAACTTGTGCAGCAGACGGGTATTCGCCGTGTGGTCCTGTGCGGCGGCGACACATCCTCGCATGCAGTTCAACAGCTCAACCTCGCCGCACTGACTTTTGCCGGGGCGCTCACACCCGGAGCGCCCCTCTGCCGCGCGCATGCCGACGAAGCTGGCGGCCTCGACGGATTGGAGCTGGTATTGAAGGGCGGACAAATGGGCCCGGAAGACTTTTTCAGGATCGCACGGCAAGGACGGGCCGAATGATCGACCTATTCCCGCAACCCGCGAGTGCAATCCACCCGCGTAAACAGGATCGCGCTTACCAACACCATCGTGGCAATGCCAAACAACGGTTCCTATCCTGGCGGCCTATGGTGCCTTTCAGGACTGGGATGGCATCTTTATCTATACTTTTGAGCCAAAGGTTAGCGGATCTTGGCAGCCGGTGATCGGCGACCACTTCGACCTCGCGGAAGATCCGGTGAAGATCGCGCAGATACCCGTGGGCGCCCTGCTGTTCTCGCGCCATGACGTCGAGAGCGCCCGTCAGACCATCGAGCGTACTTACTCCCGCGAACAGATCGATGAGAGCATGCGCCTTGCTCAATCCGAGTCCCCTTACTACACTCCCGGATTTCTTTTGTCTCTGCCGCTGGAACATGGTTCACGCATCCGCTGTCTGGACTGCCAGCCGACGGAAGCCTTCCATGATCAGCCCCAAAACGATCAGCCGCAAAACCCTATCCGTTCGGATACCGGTCAGCTTGCCTGGCAGACGTCAAAATCAAAGGGCGGACTGTTTTCGATCGATACGGACAGAACCACGGCTTTAGTCGGCTTTGTCCGCGACAATGAGATCGCAACCTCGCATCTTGCCGCCGATGTCAAGAACAGCTTCTGCGCGCTCACGCTCTCGTCCTTGGACGGGCAGCCACTCTCCCGATCGTCGCTGTTACTGTTGACCGCAACCGGACGGGTCGAAAACACCGGCTCGGTGTGGAATGCGCGGCACACCATGTACGACGTCTGGGGCGCCGCGCCCACCCGCATCGAAGTGATTCGAGGATGGCTGACGCTGAAGGGGCTCGAAGGAGCGGTCGGCGTCCTGGTCACTCCGCTCGATGGATCGTTGAAGCCTTTGGGTGAGGTACGCGGCCGGCTGCTCGAAGCCGGCTGGGAGATTCCCATTGGAGAGGAGCCTGCAACCAGTTATCTGATCCGGGTTGTCCGCTAGTCTGTAGTTGTTGTGGCAGAGTTGTGCAGAGGCGGGTGCCCCAGGCTCGCGCAGCCAGCTTGGGGCTTTTTCTTCTATACGGCAGGCTGTTCATAGGAATTTGTGGAATCCCATATCTGACGCAAAGGACGCGTCAGATATGGGGCACCCAGGCCATGCCCTGATACAAAGCCAAATGCTCTCCACTCAGTTCTTATGTCTCGGTGAACCCGCTCCAGGTTCGCGAAGCGAACCCGGAGCATCCGTTATCTAAAGTGGAGTGAAGTTAGAAATGCCAGATCAAATCGGCGGCCAGGATCAGGGACTGTGTTTTCCCGGTTTGAGGATTGCCGTTTTGGATGTTCGAGATTGCGGAGCCGGGAGCTATATTTAGAGCCCTGGCGCCATATCTTCCGAAGGCGTGGATATAGCTGACCTCAGGACGAAAAGTAATAGTAGAGCCGACCCAGAAATTAAACCCTACCATGTGCTCTTCGTATCTGGCCGGCGTGCCCGTCCGCTGACCCTTGATGTCGTCTACATACTCATTGCGGATATTAAGAGACGCTTGATTGTTCCAGAAATTATGCTCGACGTAGTTGGTGATGGCCCACTCAGGCGCGTAGCAACGCGCAGGCTGAGAGCTGGCAGGCAGCCTGGGATCTGCGCAAACCGCGCCGAAATTCAGGTTCACGCCTTTGCCGGGAATATAATTTGTCGCTTCGGGCCACGGGTGCGCAGCTGTCGAAGTATACTGCACGCCGGTCGCAGGGTCAGTACCGTAGTACCAATACATATTAGGAGTATCTTTCATGTACTGATACCAACCCTCCGTGTCTGTGTGCCAATGCGCATTAATGCGGTGATACCAGGTCTCATAAAAGGCGGTCAGATTGTTGTAGGCATATTTGCCGTCGTTAATTGTATTGTCGCAAGTATTCGACGTATCTCCGCCATTGTGCCAGGTATAGACCACGCAGGTATTACCCGTGACCTTGGCGTCCGTAGTCCAGGGCATGACGTCGCATCCCGGAGAAAGCCCACCTTGAACGGTCCAGTGGTTATTGATTTTCACGGTCGCATTGACGCCTGTTTGGGTGTAGCAGTCAAAGGTGTACAGGATGGAATGCGAGTATGTGTAATTGTTCGGCGCTAACTGGGCTTCAATATCCGGCAGTGAGATATAGCGTCCAATACGCACGTCCATTCCCTGAGCTACTTTTGGGAAGTAGAGATCCATATAGACCATCACGGGATCGAATCCGTACTGCGCGTTTTTGACAAGAAATTGCTGGCTCAGCATTCCTTTCGCTGTAGTGAATCGATAATCAACCCCATACAGAGCGTTCAAACGCCAGCCCCAATCGAAATGGGAGGTCTGGACCGTGTCGGGAATTCGCTCATAAAATACCGCCAATTGATCCAATTGGACCGTATTAGCATATTCATCGTAGGCTGAAGGAAAGTTAGCGGGAATTCCTTTGGCGGCATTGCCGCGGTTGTTCGTGGATCCATTGGCGCCCACTTCAAGCCAGCCATACAGTTTTGAACGCGACTTGTTTTCGTTGATAGCCTGCATCAGCGGATAGGTCGAGGTGTCGGGTACGCCGATTACAGGTGTACCGCCGATCGGCCAGTCCGACGAGGGAAACGGTGGGGAGACAATAGGGGCGGGCGTGCTACGGCGCTGGGGCGTGTTAGGGTTGCCGGGCGCATTGCCGCTCCAATCTGCAACGTAGGCCCTTCCCAGCCTTCTGAAGAACCCGGGATGGTCTGCAGTAGGCGCTGTCTGGGCAACAGCAGCAGCTTGGAGTTGAAGGTCTATCGTCTCCTGGCTTGCCCCAAAGTCGATCGCCGGCGCCATGCCTACACTTCGCAAGTTCACCGCTGCTTCATATTTCTCCGAGGCAGGCTGACTGCCTTCGACGTCAGAGGCGGCCGCGGTCTTTCCATCTACAACTCTGCGAGCGTCGGCCTTTGCGCCGGCCGGAGGCGTTGCGGTTGCATGACGCCTTACGTGGTGGATCGAAGCCGCCGTTTTCACTGGCCCATTATCCGAAGGTGGTGTGGAGGTCGCTCCACTTGATAGGGCCGCATAGCCAAAAAGAACAGTTATGGCCGTGAGATACCGGCATGCGTTTAGATGCATTTAGCTCTCCTGTGTCTGTGCAGGCTAGCTCGTTCGAACAACTCAACAACCTGCATCCCGATCTGTAATTGACTCTAAAAGGCGAGGCATAAAGAAGATGTAAAGGAAGGGTAAAGAAGTAGTGCTGCTTCAATGCACATAGTTATATTGGTCAGAAATAAGAAGTTATAGTTGGTCAGAAATAAGAAGAAGAACCATTCATTTCTTTTATTGAATACTTATGCCTTCTTTATTGACGCCATTCAATACTGGTCAATGGGAGGATTCATCCCATGACAACATTTCGTTTCATGACAGCGTTGGTTGTAATCACTGCTTCTACTCTGACCTTTGGGCAGGTCGCCGCATCACCCGCTGGCGTCCAGACGTATCAGAGCAGCCCAGCAGATGGGAAGCCGCACGCACAATCACCGGAAGAATACAAAGCACGCGCCACGCGGCTACGGCAGCAGGAAGAAGTCTTGAGGAGGAAGGCTGCCGCGGAGAAACGCGATTGGGAGCAGCGCAGCCGCATTACCACAAGCCTTTACGCCAAGTATCCGAGGCCTGCGGATTCGGCACGCAATCTGTATGAGTACTACACCTATGAGGCCAACAAGAAGGGGGCTCTTGCGGCTGAATACGAAGAGATCGCGGCGGCGCCTCAGAGCGCCCAGGGCCGCTGACCAGATAAGGATTGTATAAGGATAGGTTTCCCATATTCGGCGCGAACAAGGCGCCGGATATGGTTAGCCGACCGCTCCCCTGGCTCTTCCATATAAATTCCTTATTTGTTCCGGAGTAATCTCATAACCGAGGGCTGTGCATGAGCGGAGCCTTGTTAGGGCGATGAGAATGCGAACGCTCCGGGAAAATGAGCCCCTGAAGAAATTCTTCAGCTTGAGCGGCCGAAGTCCTGCCGGATTATCGGCTATCGCGTTAATCACCTCTTGCGCATTCCCGCTGCACCTGCCTGTGGCCATAACCGGCTACTTCTACCTGCTCATCGTCTTGACACTCGCGCTTGTCTTCGGATTCTGGGAGGCGACGGTTGCATCCTTTGCAGCAGCGGGCTGCCTTGATTATTTCTTTACCCCGCCACTTTTCAGCTTTCATGTCGCCAAGAAACAGGATTTGGTCCTGTTAGCAGCCTTCGAGAGCACAGCTCTGATTGTCAGCCGGCTCTCTTCGCGCGCCCAACGCAATTCCCGCGAGGCCATGGTCCAGCGTACCGGCATGGCAATGCTCTATGAACTGAGCCGCAATGTATTGCTGCTTCCCATTCAGCTTCCGCCCGGTCCGCAACTCGCGCAGATGATCCATCAAGGCTTTTCCCTCGATGGCGTGTCTCTCTACGATGTGAATTCAGGACAACTTGAGAGCGCCGGCTCCTGGACCGGGGAAGAAGCCAATCTCGCCAAGGCGGCTTACCTGATGGATGCCGATCACGATGATGCTCAGTCCCATACATATCATCGGGTGCTCAGGCTCGGTGTGACGCCGATCGGATCTCTTGCCGTTCGCGGGGAATGCGGCCCGCTGACCGTAAATTCCATCGCCTCGCTTGCCGCCATTGCCTTGGAACGTCATCGCTCGTTCGAAAAAGAGAGCCGCGCCGAGGCGGCCCGTCACAGCGAGCAGCTTCGTGGAGCTGTTCTCGATTCTCTAGCGCACGCATTCAAAACCCCGCTCACCGCGATCCGCACGGCAAGTTCCGGCCTGCTGGAGGCGGGGAATCTGACCTTGGTGCAAACCGACCTGGTTAGCCTCATCGACGATGAATCGGCTAGCCTGAACGACCTTTGCACTCGCCTTTTACAGACATCGAAGCTCGAACCTGAGGACCTGGGCGTTTCCAAAGAAAACCTGCTCGTCTCGGCGGTTGTCAACGAGGTTGTTGCCGAGTGTGCGATTAAGCACAGCAGTCACCCCATACGGGTCTCGCTTGCCGACGATAACTTGTCTGTAAACGGAGACCGGAAGTTGATCGCGATGATCGTGTCGGAGTATGTGAGCAATGCCGCCAAGTACTCCTCATATGGCTCTCCGATCGAGATCTCGGCGCAAGCTAGCCGATCGGAAGTTATCATCGGGGTGCATAACTACGGTTCTACGATTGAGCTAAAGGATCGCGACCGGATATTTGAGCGCTTCTATCGCGCAGCCGATGTGAAGACCAGGGCGCCGGGCTCAGGTATAGGCCTATCGATCGTAAGAAGAGCGGCGGAGGCCCACAAGGGTCACGTATGGGTTATCAGTGGAGAAAAGGAGGGAACGACCTTCTTTCTTTCCCTCCCGTTGGCGCCGAGGAGGGAAAGATGAGCACCGAGCAGTCCATTATTCTGGTCGTTGACGACGAAGTATCCATTCGTCGAGTGCTCTGCATGACCCTGTCGAACCTTGGATTTCGAACAGTTGAGGCAGCGAGAGGCGAAGAGGCAGTCTCGTTGGTCCGGACCGCCAAATTCCATGCAGTGCTCCTTGACGTCAATATGCCGGGAATAGGAGGCATCGAGGCGTGCAAGCAAATTCGCATCGCTAGTCCTCGCCTGCCCATCATCATGTTGACGATCCGCGACAGCGAAGACGATAAGGTTGAGGCGCTCGACGCAGGCGCGGACGACTATGTCGCCAAACCTTTTCAGTTGCGAGAACTAACCGCACGGATCAGGGCGGCGGTGCGGCGTACGCATGTGGAAGAGCAGGACAGTGATCAACTCATGCGCATTGGAGATATCCTGCTCGATCCCGGACGGCGGCTGGTTCAAAAGGCAGGCCGCAATATCCATCTCACGCCCAAAGAATTCGAATTGCTGCGCTTCCTGATGAGCCATGCCGGACAGCCGATCACTCATGCGCAGTTACTCAAGGCCGTCTGGGGTCCGGAGTATGGCAGCGAGCTTGAATATCTGCGCACCTTCATGCGGCAGATACGCAAGAAGATCGAAGACGATCATTCGCATCCCCGGTACCTGCTTACGGAAAGCCATATCGGCTATCGCTTCGCCGAGAGTGTATCCGGCGATCCGGGCAGTTGAAGTTACACACCCTTTTACTCTACAACTTTTGGGCGAAGTGAAGCCGTCTCGTCTCCCCATCCTGCAACCTTTGTGCGATCCAATGGTAACTTGCATGATGCTAGCCTTGCTCTGCCATGAAGTACTCCGCTCACATAATCGCCTGCTCCCTCCTCTTTCTAAGCCCGGTGATCGGCTTAGCTGGCAAAAAGGCTAAGCCTCGGCCGCAAAATAGTCCCACTGCCATGACTCCGGATGCTGCAGCTTTCCTCAGTAGCGCCATCGACTTAATGCAGCAGCACGCCTTGGGCGGCCAATCGGTCGACTGGACCGAGGTCCGGCAAGGGGCAGTCCAGCACGCAGCCGGCGCTTTCAACCCCATCGATACTTATCCTGCGATTTATTGGGCTCTGGTCCAACTGAACGATGCGGGAAGTCACCTGCGCCTTCCGGCCGGCCTCTATCCCGACCAGATCGCGCTGCTTGAACAAGCGGAGAAAGATGCAAGGAACTCAGCTCCGGCAAGCGCCCGCGCCGTAGAGCCCCCTACTCCATTTACCGCGCGCCACCTGCCCGAGGGCCATATTGCGTCTGTCCAGGGAAGAAACTTTGGCTATGTTGTACTGCCCACCTGCTCCGCTCAAGACAACGATGGCCTGCTTCTCTATGCCGCGGACGTACGCCGCATTTTGACCGATCTTTCCGCGCAAAATCCCAAGGGCTGGATCATTGATATGCGGGGTAACACGGGCGGCAACATGTGGCCCATGCTGACCGGCATTGGCCCGATTCTGGGCGAAGGGATCGTAGGTTCGTTTGTAACCGCGGATGGGAAGATTCCCTGGTTCTATCAGGATGGCAAGACCGGAACGCAGAATACGGCAGGCCTGGAAACCGTCTCGCTCAACTTGCAGGACTCGCCCTTGCGCGTGACGCCGCTGGCTCCCGTCGCCGTCCTTGTGGACAGCAGCACGGCCAGTTCTGCTGAGGCCGTCAGTATCGCCTTCCACGGCCGCGACGCGACCCGCTTCTTTGGCCAGCGCACCGCCGGCAAATCCACCGCGGTGCAGCCCTTCAAGCTTTCCGATGGCGCCGAACTTTTCCTGACCACCGCCATCGATGCCGACCGCACCGGCAAGCCCTTTCCCGAGGGCCTCACTCCGGACGAGATTTTTCCGTCGGTGAATGCGATGCCCCAGGAGGCAAGTGACCCGGTGATCCTTGCCGCGCAGTCCTGGCTGGTGGCCAGCACGGTGGCCCCGGCTCCCGCTGCTCCGCCCCCGGCTCCGCCTAAACACAGAGCAAAACGCAAGCGGGTCGTGATTCACCAAGGAAGTTGATAAGACGTCCCCCCACAGGGAAAGGTGCAGAGCAAAGCGCACCTGAGCGGAAAGCGCGTCCAACCAGGCGCGCTTTTCTTTTGGGCAAAACCGCAGATCTGCAGACACGGGTCTCGTCCCGTCAACGAATACCGGGTGCCCCATGTCCCGATTCTGGGACCTGGGATTCCACGGATGGACAGCGTCGTCGCTCTTGCGTGATCACAACACTCTCCGTCGAGATTTGCGGAATCCCACGTCCGAGAATCCGGACGTGGGGCACCCAAGATCGGTTGAAGGAGGAGATTTAAAAACCAAAAGTTCGTGGACGCCGTTAATTTGGACAGGTCTGAAAGAAAATAGCCCAGCACGCCAGTGCTGGGGCCCTCACATGGCTGAGGAATGATTCAGCCGTCCCTGCGGGACTTCCGTAGTGAACCAAAGTCTACCCAGCACTGACGTGCTGGGCTATTTTCTTGCGTCCCTACGGGACTTGAGGGCTGCTCTTAGCCTTGCGGGGCGGCCTCGATGATCGAGACTAATTCTCCCGAAACCGGAAGGATATTTCGGCACTCGAATCCGGCACTTTTCAGCAAGGCCTTCCATTCGACCGCGCTGCGCTCTTTGCCTCCGGTGACAGCCAGCATATTCAGGTCGCTCATAAAGCGATGCTCCATCTCCGGATCGGCGCGATCGACAACATCCGGCAGTACAAATTCGATGACCAGCACGCGGCCATCCGGCGTAAGGCCGCGCCGGCAATTGCGCAGGATGCCGATGGCCGGTTCATCTCTATAGCCGTGAAGAACATGTTTCATCATGTAGACATCGGCTCCCGCCGGAATGTCAGCGCACAGATCGGCGGCCAGCAGCTTGCACCGTGCGGCCAAACCTTCGGCCTCGAAACGCGATCTGGCGCTATCGATGGCATCCGGCCGGTCGACCAGCATTCCTTGCAGGTTGGGAAAAGCGGTGAGCACCGCGGCAATCAATGAGCCTCCGCCTCCTCCAAGGTCTGCGACAATATGAAAACGGGAGAAGTCCCACGCCTCCGCGATGCGCATATAGTCTTCCGCGGACGCCGTGCCCATCACAGCGCGAAAAATCGCTCCGGCGTTCGGGTCCTTGGACCAGCGGGACGCGATGCCTTCGCGCTCCATGATATCCATCGCCTTATTGCCGCTCCGGACACACTCGGTAAGATACGACCAGCTATCTGCCAGCAGATCCGCCCAGAACACAACCGCAGCCCATTGCGAGTTGGGAGCATCCTTGCGCAGCGGTTCGCCCAGCGGCGTCAGCCTAAAGCGTGCCGGTCGAATTTCCGCCACCACACTAAAGCTAGCCAAAGCGCGCAACAGTCGGTAGAGCGCAGCAGGATCGGCATGGCAGAGACTGGCTAGCTCATCAACGCTCTTATCATCGCCTCCGAGCGCGTCCGCCACGCCCAGACGGGCGGCAGCGCACAGGACCCGGCTGCGGGCATAGCCCATCGCCATCGCGGTGAGCGTGTCATTCTCTATCACATTACCGATTGTGCCTCGGGCTTCTGCCATGCTCTTCCTCCTGAAGCTTCAAGTACGCATTCTAAATCCCCCAGGATTACTCAAATGGTGTCCCGTACTTTGCACGGCGCGGTGCCGAAATGATGGCGGCGGCCAGAAACGCCAAGCCATCCACTGAGATATAGTCACAGTGATTGTGCTCGACCTAATCTTTGTGTTCGAGATTTGGTCGAATCTTTCGACCCATATCTTATAAATGCCGGCGTGGTCGAGTTCATATAGTTTGGCGGGATCAATGCTGCTCCCGAGTGCCTCCCGGTTGGACCAGCACTGTCGCACGACTATAAGTTGAATAGAACCTGGGATCGCTGGGTAGGCGCCCTCCCTTGACGAATCGATAGTATGGAGTTGTGGGAGGCACGGCTCCCTGATTACCAACGACAAACACGTCGTAGTCGGGCGCGGCGCTGCCAATGTCATTGCCTACAAAGATCTCTTTAGTTGATATATTTTCAAGGAAATATATAACGTGATCGACTCACCCACCTTCACCTGTGCTGGAACGACCGAAAGGCTCAGAGATACCGCAGGCTTACTTCCAGGATGAACAGAGTTGTCTGTGCTAGTAATTTGGGCACTACTACCGGATGCGATTGCGCCGAGCAGCACTGCCGCTATCATTGCCCTCTCAAGTCTCATGGCATTTGCCCACCATTTTCCCGACTGATGATAGTCCGCCGCTTGCGGGTCGATGGTGCTCAAAGGCCGATCAGCCATTATGGGGCGACCGCAGTTACAGTTACCGGGTTCGAGATTGGGACAACATGCGCCGCATCTTCTTTGTTTACCGCGACGATCGAGTAGGTTCCCGGAATCATCATCTGATACAGTCTGCCTACGTCCATCGTAAAGGCGCGCGATTCTCCCGGTCGCAATTGGACACATCCGCCAGACCCTCTAAGTGGAGTCTCCGAGGTAAAGAACTTTGGATCGTTTACACCTCTCAGCGCAAGGCTGAAACGGCCTTCTGGCGCTAAGTTACCATGGGAATCTCGAACCTCGAATTGATAGCGGACGCCACCTTGATCCGCGGCGTTCTCAACCCAGAGGGGAGCTCTCTGTTCGGATACATTTTTGACCACCAGCTGGACGAGCACCTTGTCACCGACCTTGATCTGGCTGTGCATTGCAGAAAGATGATGTGTGAGGGCATCCTCTGGAGCAGGTGGGCAAAGATAGGTTTGGGCCATTACTGGGAATGCCAAGGCAAGTTGGAGAATAATGAGAAGCAATCTACGTCTTGTCATCGATTGAACCTCTAAACGGTAGCCGCACAAAAGACTATTAAGATCCATCTGTCTTCTGCATGTAGGAAATGAACTGCTCGTCTCAAATCCGCATTGATATGGTATTCCGCAGTTCAGCATCCATGCATCGTTCCTACGGCACAACGGTTATGGTAACGGCATTGGACATCACATTCTCGTGCGCGGTTGGGTCTCCATGATTTAACTGAATGGAATATTTTCCGGGCGCCAATTCATAGAGACGGCTCACGTCGATCACATCATTCAGAGATTTCCCAGATTTCAATGTAAAGCAAGCGCCGCTCCCATTCAGGTATTTGGCGTTTACATCCTCCGGCCGCAGCTTAGAGAAATCGACGTGGCCGTTCCGATATCGGCCAAGCTCTGTATCGGGGGCAAGATCTTTCTTTTCGTCACGAACATCGACGCCGTATTCGAATCCAGGAGCACGCCAAATGGAGACATCGTGTTCGGAGTTGTTCGTCAAGACAGCGCTAACCAAGACAGGATTACCGAGTTTGGCTGTGTTGTGGACCTGCTGAATTGTAAGCCAGAGTGCCGGCTGGGAATTGGTGACATTTGAGCACTGAGAAATGGCACTCACCGAGCACAATAAAACTGTCGCAAACAAGATCAGCTTACTGTGAAAGGCTAAGATCTTCTGCTTCATTGAGAATCGCAATCTCCCCCTCCATCGAAGTAATAGCATGCACCGGCCCAATCATTGCTACCGCTCACGGAAGAATGTTCAAGGTCACGGTGTTCGACCGAACGACCGTTCTATAGTCTTCCCCGATACGAGAGATTTCCAATGTGTATTGGCTTGGTTCCGTGATCTCGTAGAGGCGTTTCAGGTCAACCGTGATCACGAATATGACTCCGGGTGGTTTGGGGAGCAGAACGGTGCTTCCGGCCCACACCTCTGAGGGATCATCCGATTGTTGCCTTCCTGAAATCTCCCGGTGAAAAAATGTCGTTTTCACCTCTTTTCCATTCTTAATGAGCAGAAAACGGAAGCCTCTGTACCACGAATCCTTTTCCGTACTCCAAACTGCTCTCCAAAAAATGTTCCTGTCCGTTATATTGTTAATCGTCATCTTCACTCTGATCGGCGAGTTTAAACTGAAAGGGCTAGTGGGTTGAGTTATGGTGATCGTGTAACCAGGACTCATCGAGGCAGGATTTTCATCGCCTGTGCTCATAGGCGTTTGTGCTACGCAGTGGAAACCGGCAAGCGCCATTACTACGACCAGAGACATGATTGCTTTCATAGTTATTTCTCCCCCGTATTCCAACGCCATTCATTAGCTTGCCGGTGGCCATTCAGTATCCTGCTGGCTGCGGTGTTTCGCGATTTTGCACAGAATATCCCTGGAGCCACGCTGCCGGCGCTTTAAGCCGGATGCCATGATGGCATCTTACATAGGCCCACGTACGCTGGTGCGAATGTGGGGCACCCGTCAGATTCTTGCTGCAGATTCTTGCTGCAGACGAAACCTGGGCCATCCGGCCAAAGCTATCGCGGCAGGCGCGCTTGGCATTGATCCGCTGTTTGGGTAGCATCACCGTTATGAATTATCGTGCACTGGGCCGAACCGGCTGGAACGTCTCTGAGATTAGTTTTGGCGCTTGGGCCATTGGTGGCGCATGGGGTCAGGTCAGCGATGAGGAATCGCTCGCCGCCCTCAACAAGGCGATCGATTGCGGCATCAATTTCCTCGATACCGCCGACGTCTACGGCAGCGGGCGAAGCGAGCGCCTGATCGCGCAGCTCAAGAAGTCACGTAAGGAAGAGATCATTGTCGCCACTAAGGCCGGCCGGCGTCTGCCCAAACAGACGGTCGCAGGTTACAGCCACGATAACCTGACCGCTTTTGTCGAAGACAGCCTGCGTAACCTGAACGTGGATGCGCTCGACCTCCTGCAGCTCCATTGCCCTCCAACCGACGCCTACTATCACCCGGAGCTCTTCGCCATTCTCGACGACCTGATGAAGGCGGGCAAAATCCGCTACTACGGTGTCAGCGTGGAACGCGTGGAAGAGGCCCTCAAGGCCATCGACTATCCCAACGTGCAGAGCGTTCAAATCATCTTCAACTGCTTCCGCCAACGCCCGGCCGATCTGTTTTTCGATCAAGCCAAGCTTAAGAAGGTTGGAATTCTGGCGCGCGTGCCCCTGGCCAGCGGACTGCTCACCGGCAAGTTCAAGGCGGATAGCCAATTCGCCGCCGACGACCACCGCAACTTCAACCGCCAGGGTCAGGCCTTCGATGTTGGCGAGACCTTCTCCGGGGTCGATTACAAGGTTGCATTGGACGCAGTGGAGGAGATTCGGGCCCTGGTCCCTCCCGGCGTCAGCATGAGCCAGTTCTCGCTTCGCTGGATCCTTATGTTCGACGCAGTCACCTGCGCCATCCCCGGCGGTAAACGCCCGGAGCAGGTTGCCGACAACGCCCACGCATCGGATCTGCCGCCGCTCAGCGCAGAGGCCATGGCCAGGATCCGCCAGATCTACGACTCGAAAATTCGTCCGCTCGTCCACTATCGTTGGTAATTGTTGGTGAAGAGAGGAGCGCCTATGAGGCAGCTCGCTCGAATCCGCTGGCTGTTCAGCTCCGAGCAAGGCGCGGCGGACCGCCTGATTGCGCGTTGGATCGTGGTGCGCGCCCTCAGCCTGATCTATTTCTCCGCATTCTTTTCGCTTGTCTTTCAGATCCGCGGCCTGATCGGGCCGCTCGGTATTTTGCCCGCGGGCGAGTATTTAGACGCCATCGCCAGGTCGTTCGGACCGCTCACCCGCATCTGGTTTGCGCCCACCCTGCTTTGGCTGGGAAGCGGCCCCCACATGCTGATGGCGATCTGCTGGGTGGGCATGGCTGCCGCGCTGCTGGCGACCTTCAACCTTTGGCCCCGCGCGGCGCTCCTGGTTTGCTTGATCTGCTTTCTTTCCTTTGTCAGCGCTGCCCAGGATTTTTCCGGCTACCAATCGGATGGAATGCTTCTGGAAGCGGGATTCATCGCGCTCTTCTTTGCTCCAGCAGGGTTCCGCCCCGGTCTCGGTGGAAGGCATCCTCCATCCCGCGCCAGCCTGTTCCTACTGCAATGGGAATGGTTCCGCATCTACTTCGAATCGGGTTTGGTCAAACTGCTCAGCGGCGACCAGGAATGGCGCCACCTGACCGCCATGGATGAGTACTATCAAAATGGCCCGCTGCCTACCTGGATAGGATGGTATGTCCAGCACTGGCCGCACTGGTTTCAGGTATCCACCGCATTTGCCACTCTGGCCCTCGAGCTGGGCATTGTATGGATGCTGTTCCTGCCCCGCCGCTGGCGGATTATCTGTTTCTTCATCGTCACGCCCTGGCAAATAGGCGTGATCCTTACGGCAAACTACACCTTCTTGAATTACCTGGTCCTGGCCCTCGGTTTCTTGCTCCTCGACGACCGCTTTTTCGTGCGATGGATTCCGCGATTAGGGCCTTGGCTGCCGAAGGAAGCTGCGGAGACTGCCGAAGCTACGACCTCACTGCGCCGCGATGCGCTGGCCCTCGCGGGAACAGCAGCCAGCGCTTTTTTTCTTACCTGGATTTTCTATGCCACGACCGCGGAGCTGGTTCGAATGGCGCTGCCAATAATTCCCCTGCCCATGCAGCCGGTCTCCGCGCTTGAGCCCTTTCGTATTGCCAACCAATATGGCCTCTTTGCCGTGATGACCCACGGCCGCTATGAGATCGAGTTCCAGGGCTCGCGCGACGGCCAGACCTGGACGCCGTATCCCTTCCGTTACAAGCCGCAGGCGCTTGAACAGGCTCCCGGAATCTATGCGCCCTATCAGCCGCGGTTTGAGTGGAATCTGTGGTTCGCGTCCTTGGGACCGTGGCGGCAAAATCCCCTGGTTCCCCAAACCGAAGTGCACTTGTTGACCAACGACCCTCAGGTGCTGGCGCTATTCAAGCGCAACCCCTTTCCGGGCTCTCCGCCCATCCAGGTTCGAGCCGTGCTCTGGCAATATTGGTTTACTTCGCGCCAGGAAAAGCGCGCAACCGGCGATTGGTGGCGGCGAAAGCTTCTCGGGCTCTATGCCCCAACCTTGGAGCGCAATGCCAACGGACAAATCAGCATCGTCGCCATGCCTGAGGAGTTGCCCCCGCACGACTGAGATCTTTTATATGGGATGATTCGACGGACCTGGGTCCTTTCCCGCTAAGCTATCGATCGCCGTGCCTGGGCTTGGCAATGCCCTCAATAGCGAGCGAGCACGACCTGGTTCCGTCGTCCTCCCATGTAGCCCCGTTGCTGTAGACCACCTTCATCAGGTAAACCCGCGCCCCGCTTGCCGTGTCGACGTCGAAATCCTCGTCCGAAACGCGCCAGATTGGCTGCGCCTCTTTGTGCGGCTTCAGATTGACGGCCAGGGCATACGGCTCGGAAAAGTCGTGAGCATCCCGGGTGGCGTCGAAGCCCGTCAGACCCATCTTGACGGCGATGATCCGCTGCTCGCCGGCGTTCACAAAACGGACGCCCACGCGAGCGCCCCCATGGCCTTCGGGTCCGGAGTAAATGCCGGTCAAGGTTACCGGACACTCCGGGTTCAGCATGGTGGTATTGCTTACATTCGCCTGGAAAGGATCGTCCGCGGCAAAGGCAGAGAGTGCAAGACAAAACGATAGCAGCACAAGCCGCTTCATGATTTAACACCTCCGGATGGGCTACATCGATTCTTGAGCGGAATCCCTGACATGAACCAACGTGTAGTTGCCTCATCGGCGGCAATCCGCACAACATGAGACCTCAGGTCTAGCCGGAAAAAACTATTGGTCCGCCCGCCTAAGAACCATCGCAGTTCTATTTATCTATTTGGAAATAAAGGCACCCGACCGGATTGTGCGACGGCGTGTCAATGGACGAAGGTAACTTGCCACATCGGCTCCTCTATATATACAGTTGTAAACGTTTCTCGAAGTATTTGAAGAAGCAACCCTGTTAACGGCCGGTTCATCTTATAAGAGCAAGACAAGAGGGTCTCGGAAGCGCGAATGAATTCATTCATATTGCTCGTGGACGACAATGCAGTTCAGGCGACCACGCGCAAGACCATCCTTGAGCGAACTGGCAGGCCAGTGCTCGTTGCTTCCGACGGGCAAGCCGCTATCGATCTGCTTTCCGGCTTCGAGCGGTCGCGCGATATTGCTTTGATCGTCACCGACCACCTGATGCCCCGTATGAACGGCCCTGAACTTGTCTCGGAGCTTAGGGAACGCGGTTTGGCGATTCCCATCATCGTGCTCAGCGGTCATCCGGAAGCCGAATCGGCATACCAGGATATGGGTGTGGTTTTTCGCCTTAAACCCTTCCCGCCCGATTCTCTCATCCAGTTGACCCGCGAATTGCTCTGCCACCGCATGCCTCGCACCGCTTAAATTCTCAGGCGAGATAAGGTTTACCCGTCGGCTCTGTGGTCTACCTATTTGAGAAACCGCAGATCTCTCCACTCCGCTTCCCACCCCAGCAAGCTTCGCTTGCCGGGGACCCCGGTTTCGCTCCGATCGAGATGACAAATTAGATGTAATTACCAACCAGTCCTTTCTCAACCCAATTTTCATCCCTTTGGGTGGGCCGCAGGCCCATGAACCCTCCTTTGAAGCTGGCTTATTGCGATCTGACGCCGCCCTCTGCGACAATCCTTAAGAGAGTGGCAAAGTCTTATGCCGGAATTTGGAAGTTTCGCCCTCCTGCTTGCGCTGGCCTTGAGCGGGTACACCCTAGTTGCAGGGGCACTGGCATTGCGGCAGCTTGCCACCGGCTCCCGCTACCGCATTTCCCCGGAGCGTCTGGCTGAAACAGCGCGGCGAGCCGGCATCGGCAGCTTTATCGCCGTCTGCTGCGCCGGGATTGCGCTGCTCTACGCCTCGTTTACCAATGATTTCTCTGTCTCCTATATCCTGCACCACTCCAATCGCGCGCTGCCTCTGCCCTACAAGTTTGCCGCGCTCTGGTCCGGTCAGGAAGGCTCGCTCTTGCTCTGGGCGTGGCTGCTTACCGGTTATGGCTTCGTCCTGCGTATGCGGCACAAGGTCGACGTAAAGCTTACCGCGTATGCTTCAACCATCCTCGCCGGAATTCAGATCTTCTTTCTCTCCCTGCTGAACTTTGCCGCGCCTCCGTTTGCCCTGGTGCAGGGACACGTGCCGGCGGACGGCTTCGGCCTCAACCCTCTGCTGCAATATCCGGAAATGGTGATCCATCCGCCGATGCTGTATCTCGGATATGTCGGCTTCTCCGTGCCCTTCGCCTTCGCCCTGGGCGCGTTGATGATGCGCTATCCCGGAGAAAAGTGGATTCACATCACCCGCCGCTGGACCATGGTTACCTGGCTCTTTCTCACCTGCGGCATTTTTCTCGGCGCGCACTGGGCCTATTCGGTGCTTGGCTGGGGAGGGTATTGGGGCTGGGACCCGGTTGAAAATGCCTCGCTCATGCCCTGGCTCGGGGGCACCGCGTTTCTGCACTCGGTAATGATGCAGGAAAAGCGCGGCATGATGAAGACCTGGAACGTTTGGCTGATCTTCAGCACATTCATGCTTTGCATCCTGGGCACCGACCTCACGCGCTCCGGTCTGGTCAGCTCCGTACATGCCTTCGCCCAATCCTCGATTGGGACGTGGTTCACCGCTTTCCTGGTGATCATCCTGGCGGTCTGCCTCTTTACCTTCATCCTGCAGCGGGACCATCTCAAGTCCGAGCACAAGCTTGAATCCCTGGTTTCGCGCGAGTCCAGTTTCCTGTTCAACAATCTGGTGCTGCTCGCCGCCTGCTTCACCATCCTTTGGGGCACTCTCTTTCCTGTGATCTCAGAGTACGTGCAGGGCAACAAGGTCACCGTGGGCGCGCCATTTTACAATCGCGTGGAGCTGCCCATTGGGCTCTTCCTGTTGCTGCTTACCGGCATCGGCCCCCTGCTGGCATGGCGCAGCGCATCGCTCAAAAGCATCCGGCGCAACTTTATCCTGCCCGGAGCGGCGGTTCTCGCCACCGCTATTATCCTCATCGCGGTGGGCCTGCGGCCCTGGCGCGACCAAGCCACTCTATATTCGCTGGTCGCCTTCTCGCTGGCGGCCGGAGTCACCACCGCCATCTCCTCCGAGTTCCTGCGCGGGGCGAATGTCATTCGTAAGCACACCGGCCAAAATCTTCTCGCCTCGATGGTCCAGCTCACGCGGCGGAACACGCGCCGTTACGGCGGCTATATCGTCCACTTGGGGATTGTGATCATCTTCATCGGCATCGCCGGCGGCGCCTTCAATCAGAACCATGAGCAGGAGATGAACGATGGACAGAGCGTGACCATCGGACCTTACCGGCTTGTCTGCCGAAGCTTCACCCAGGATTCGAACGCCAATTACGACACCGAGTTTGCCTTGCTGGACGTATATCGCGGCAATAAGAAGATCGGCCAACTGGCTCCGGAAAAGCGCTTCTATACCGCCTCCCAACAGCCCCTGACGCTGGTCGCCAACCACTCGACGCTGGCCTGGGATCTCTACGTCATCTATGCGGGCAAGAATCCTGACAACGGGCTGCCGATTATCAAGGTCTTTCTCAACCCGCTCATTGCCTGGATTTGGATTGGGGTTGTCGTGGTAGCTTTTGGAACCCTGCTCGCTCTCACGCCTAACCTCAGCGCAGCCTTGGCGCAGAGCCGTAACCGCAAGGCTCCGCGGCTGCTCGAAGAGAAGGAAGCCGTGGCCGCCGGCGGGAGTGGAGATTGATGTCCCGCAGTAAGATCGTGCGCGCCGGCCAAATCGCTTTGCTCTCGATCTTCGTCCTCGCCGGCCTGGGCGCAAGCGATTCCGCGGCGCGTCTTGACAGAGACAGCCACAAAATGATGTGCATGTGCGGCTGCAATGAACTGCTGGGCGAGTGCAATCACGTGGGCTGCCCCTCCTCCGGACCAATGCTCGTCCAACTGCAGGCGAGCATCGCCCAGGGGAAGAGCGACGATACCATCTTCCATGAATTTGAGGACCAGTACGGACCTGTGGTTCTAGCCGCCCCCATGTTTACCCGATTCAATCACGTTGCCTGGATCATGCCGCCCCTGGTGCTCTTTCTCGGCATCGCGCTCACCTTGCTCATCGTGCGCAAGTGGAAGTTTCGCACCGTGCCCGTGCCGGTAGAGAAGCGGGGACCCGGCAGCGAGGCCCTCCGTAACCGCATTCGCCGCGAGACTCAGCTATGAGCACCATTGCCTGTGGACTTCTTCTTCTTGGCGTCTTCGCTTATGTCTTTTACCCCGATCGCCATGTCGAGCGGCAGAGAACGAAAACTCGCCTGGATTTTCTACGCGAGCAAAAAGACGTGCTTTACGAGAACCTTCGCGACTTGAATTTTGAATATCACGCCGGCAAGTATCCTGAAGAGGACTACGCCGCTCAGAGCGCCGCTTTGGAAGACGAAGCCACCGCGGTTCTGGCTGAAATCGATCAACTGGAGCGGCACGCCACCCTTCGCTCCTAGATTCCGCGCCGAACAGAAAGACTAACGATGAAACCGCACTTTTCCCTGAATCTCCAACGCTCGCGCCGGCTGATTGCCTCCGGGCTCTTCGCGTGCCTGGCGTTGCTTCCGGCGCTCTCCGCATCCGCGGCTACCATCACCGGCGTCGTCACCAATGGTACGACGCACAAACCGGCGGCGGGGGACCAGGTTGTCCTTATCGCCCTCTCCCAGCGCATGCAGGAGATTGCACACGCCAAGACCGATGCCAAAGGCCGCTTTTCCATCGATGCGCCCGATCCGGGCATGCACCTGATTCGCGTCGATCACCAGGGCGCAGCCTATTTTCAACCCGCTCCTCCGAACACGCCGGTGGTGAATGTTGATGTCTTCAATGTGGAGCCGGTCGTTGCCGGCGTGAGCACCGAGGCCAACGTTCTGCGCGTCGAGACCGATCAGCAGGGTCTCCACGTTACCCAGAGCCTGTTCATCAAGAACGATTCCAACCCGCCGCGCACGCAATTCAGCAAGCGTTCCTACGAACTTTATATTCCGCCCGACGCCGAGATCGAAGGCTCTGCCGCCATGGCTCCCGGTGGCATGCCTGTGCAGTCGTCCCCTGTTCCGCTGGGAGAAAAGGGCCACTACGCTTTCCTGTTTCCTCTGCGTCCCGGCGAAACCACCTTCCAGCTCAGCTATCACCTGCCGTATTCCGGCAGCCTCACATTCACTCCGCGCTTCGCTACGGCCGAGACCAATTTCGTGGTGATGCTACCCAAGAGCATGACCTTTAAGCCGGGAGACGGATCGTCGTTCCAGACCGTGGATCAGCCTGCCGGAGCGCAGACTTACCTCTCGCGCAATGTCGAGCCCTCGCAAACCCTCACCTTTACGGTCTCAGGTTCCGGCTCCTTGCCTCGCGACACCCAAACCGCCGGCGATCAAGGGGAGGGAAACCAAGGAAACGCGGCCCAAGCTGCGCCAAGCGCCGATAACCGCCCCGGCATCGGCCTTGGCGCGCCTATCGATACTCCCGACCCGTTGAACAAATACAAGTGGTGGATCCTGGGAGGAATTGCCCTGGTCTTCGCCATTGGCGCGGGCTTTCTGCTGCGCAAATCGTCCGATGCGGCGCCCGAGCTTTCCCCCCAGGCAGCGCCGTCCGCGGCAGCTATCGGCTCTTCCTTTGCCGGCTCTGAAAACTCTCTGCTGGCCGCGCTTAAAGATGAGCTCTTCGCCATAGAAACCGACCGGATGCAGGGAAAGCTCTCCGACTCCGAGTACGTGGAGCTGAAGTCGGCTCTTGAGCTGGTCTTACGCCGGGCCCTCGGTCGCCAGCCAGCTTAACAGTCAGCTATTCATAGTGGGTCCACATGCGAAGCACCTTGATGGTACCAGCCTCCTCCAGCACCTGATAGACCAGTCGACGCTGGATAGCGATGCGCCGGGAATATGCGCCTTTTAAATCCCCAACAAGCTTTTCAAAAGGTGGAGCTTTCTCGAACGGATCGCGCGCCAGGACCGCGAGGAGTTGCTCGGCTTTTGGTCGGAGACCTGCCGAGCTGAGACGGCGGGCATCTTTTTGGGCTTGCTTGGTAAAGACAATCTCCCATGGCTTCACCAGCCAGGTTCCTTCTCGCATTCATTGATTGGGGTTGCCAGTCCTTCAAGGATGGATTCACGCATTCCAGGAACCGAGAGCAGATGCAGCGTCTCCTGGATGGCGTTCCAATCCTCCTCCGCAACTAGGACAGCATTCGAGCGCGGCCCTGTAATCAGCACCGGCTCATGTGCGGCCGCTGATTCGTCGAGAAGTCGATAAAGTTTTTCCCGGGCCTCACTGGCATTCATAGTGTTCATGTCTTAAAGCGTACGCTTTTCCGTACGCTCCGGCAAGTATTGCCGTCGACTGCCGCTTAGCTGTCACAAATTCTCTTCGCCCACCGTTGTAGAGGTGTAGAAGTTATGAGCATGACGGCCGCCTGGATAGAAGCCGAGTTCGAAGCGATCTTTCGGGAGCACTATCAGCGCATGGTCCGCGTCAGCCGGCGGGTACTGCGCCGCGACTCCGAGGCGGAAGAGGTCTGCGCTGAGGTCTTCCTTCGCCTGTATCGCAGCGGCCCTGCCGTGGCGGCGGGTGGCCTGGTTGGCGGATGGCTTTATCGTGCAGCCACCCGTGCCTCGATCGACCGCCTTCGCGCCAACCAGCGCCGCGGTCTTGAGGAGGAACTGGAGGCCGGCACCACCGGCGAGGGCGAGGACAGGAGCGAGGACCGGACCGACGGACCGCTCAGCCAGCTTCTCCGCGGCGAACGCATTGCCGAAGTGCGCGCCGTGCTGGCCGGGCTCAGAGTTGAGAAGGCGCAAATTTTGCTGTTGCGCCACAGCGGGTTCAGCTATCAGGAGATCGCCCAAGCCATGCAGATCAGCGTGACCTCGGTTGGAACCATGCTGGCGCGGGCGGAGGCGGAATTCTCCACGCTCTATGGACGGCAGCAACAACTCAATGCGAAGACGGCGCCATTGGAAACAGCGAAGGAGAGACGATGAGGCACAACGACCTGAACAGCGATCTAAATCAGGGAATCCTGCGCGCCTATCTCGACGGCCAACTCGATTCCGGAGAGCTTTCCGCAGTCGAAGAACACCTTAAGAATTGCGCAGCATGTCAGGGAGAAGTGCAGGCTCTGGGTGAAAATGCAGCTTGCGCGCGTGAGGGCCTTAATCAACTTAATCAATTAGACCGGTTGCCTCAGTCTCTCCAGTCGGGCGAGTTGGCCATCGCCTGGGCGGCGTTCCAGAGCAAGCGGGATGAGGCAATGGCAAAAGAACAGAGCAGCTGGACGTTGTGGAAGAAGCTGTCGCTTGCAGGCGGCGGCCTCGCCGCCGCTGCGCTGGCCGCGGCATTGACGCTGGCGCCGGTTCGAGCGTGGGCGGAGAGCCTGCTGGCTATTTTTCGTGTGGAGCATTTTACTGTGCTCGAGCTTAACCCGGACACATTGAAAAATAATGGCCTCAAAGACAACCCGATGCTCAATCAAACGATCAGCCGTATGTTTTCCGACGAGGTCACGGTTACGCAAAAGCCGCAGAAGCCGCTGCTGGTGGCAAACGCGGCAGCCGCCTCGAAGCTCACCGGCTTCCCGGTGCAACTGCTCAGTAGCGCGTCGCCGGCGGCCCTGATCGTCGAGACCGGAGCAAGTGTGCAAATGAAGCTCAATCAGGACCGGCTGCAGTCCATTCTCGATGAAGCAGGACGCAACGATCTGCATATTCCAACATCCGTCGATGGCGCTACTATCGGGGTGCGGGTGCCGGCCGGCGTCCTGGCTTTCTATGGGAACTGCGGCCAGGAGCCGTCACGGTTGCTAGGCCAGGCTTCAGGTAACGGCGGCCAGAGCAGTATTGTCGTGGGGACCGGCAGCGGCTCGGGTGGCTCAAACCAGAATGCCGATGCCACTTGCATTGCGCTCATGGAGTTGCCCAGTCCCACCGTCTCTGCTCCCGCGGAGATCGATCCGGCACAGATCGCGCAAATTGTCCTGCAGTTCCTCGGGATGAGCCTAAACGACGCGGCCAGCTTCACCCAGACGGTGGACTGGACTTCGACCCTCGTACTTCCCGTGTTCCGCGGCGCTTCGACCTATGAGCAGGTCCACATCAACGGCGATGAGGGAGCGCTGCTGCGTCCTAAGGCACCGCAACAATCCAGCCACTTCTCGCTTATGTGGGTGGACAACGGCATCGTCCACGCACTGAACGGCACGGGAGACGACACCACCGCGATCAATCTGGCCTCGCAACTGGAATAACGCGGCCCTTACCGGAATATCCTGGAACGTGCATGGCGACACTGAGCATCGACGCAACGGGGTTAAGAAAGATGTACGGAACTCGAACTGCCGTGCGCGATCTGACCCTGCAGGTCGAACGCGGGGAGGCCTTCGGGTTCCTCGGCCCTAACGGCGCCGGTAAGAGCACCTCTATCAAAATGCTCCTGGGGCTGGTCAAACCCACCAGCGGCTCCGCGTTGCTGCTTGGCCGGCCTTTAGGCGATCGCGAGGTGCGCGCGCGCATCGGCTTTTTGCCCGAGCATTTTCGCTTTTACGACTGGCTCTCCGCCTCTGAGCTGATCCTGTTTCACGGCCGGCTTTGCGGCGTGGCTGAAGACGTACTCCGGCGCAAAGTCCCGCAGTTGCTCGAACGGGTAGGCCTGGGCGCACAGTACTCCAAGCCCATCCGCAGTTTCTCCAAAGGCATGATGCAGCGCGTAGGTCTGGCCCAAGCCATTGTCAACGACCCGGAAATTCTTTTCCTTGATGAACCGGCCTCCGGCCTCGATCCCGCGGGGCGCAAACTGGTCCGCGGCCTCATCCGCGAACAACGCGATCGTGGAGCAACGGTCTTTCTCAACTCCCATCTGTTGGGCGAAGTTGAGCAGAGCTGTGACCGGGTAGCCTTCATTCAACAGGGCAATATCGTCGGCCTATACCAGATGGGAGCTTGGCAGACCGCTCAGACCGAAGTCGAGATCAAGGTCGCACGGGTGAGTCCCTTGGTCCTCAAGAGTCTTGAGACGGTTGCACAGGAGATCCGGATGGACGGCCAGTTGCTGCGCTTGCGCATCGATGGTGAAGACCGTCTGCCCCAGGTGGTCCGCTGTCTGGTCGAAAGCGGGGCCGAAGTCTTCTCTGTGATTCCGCAGCGGGTAAGCCTTGAAGAACTGTTTCTCAAGATCATGGGACCGGACCCCGGCCTATGAGCGACAACGCAATCGACGCCCGGACGTCAATGGACTCGCTCGACGGGCAGACGGTTCAACCCGATGCTGCAGCGGGCGCGGTCTCCGACGTTCCAAGTGCTCCAAGCGGTCCAGGAGTCTTGCGTACAACGATCCTGCTGGCGCGCGTCACTTTCCGCGAAGCAGCGCGGCGTAAGCTGCTTTGGATTGCCGCCATTGCCGGCGCTTTGTTTCTCGTCCTCTTCTGGGCGGGATTGCACGCCATGCTGAAGAGCACTGCGCATCTGCCGCTCATTGCTCGCCGCGAGGCCGTCACCATGATGCTCATGATGGCGCTATACGCCGCCAGCATGCTCACTTCTATGATGGCCGCGCTCACCTCCTGCGACACCCTCTCCGGCGAGATCGCCTCCGGAGCCATTCACGCAATCGCCACCAAACCGGTACGGCGCTGGGGCCTGGTGCTGGGTAAATGGACCGGGTTTGCCGGTATGCTCACGCTTTATGTGCTGCTACTGGAGGGTGGCTGCATCGCGCTAAGCTGCTTTGGGGAACGGTATCTGGTTCCGCATACCGCAGCCGTGCTCAGCCTGCTTTGGTTGCAGGGCGTGCTGCTGCTGGGCGTCACCATGGCGTGCAGCACTACCTTCTCCGCCCTGACCAGCGGCGCTATCACCTTGGGACTTTATGGCCTGGCCTTTGTTGGAGGTTGGATCGAACAGTTTGGCGCATTGCGTCACATTAAGACGTGCGTCAATCTCGGCATCGTCTCCAGCCTTATCATGCCCAGCGACGCTCTGTGGCGCCGTGCAGCCTTCAACATTCAACCACCCTTGCTGCGGGCCGCCGGCGCTTCGCCCTTCGCCAGCACGCTTGTGCCCAGCAATGTCATGGTGGTTTATGCCGCTCTCTACGCGGCCCTGGCGCTCCTGCTCGCGGCGATCCTCTTCGAACGCCGCGATCTTTAGCTGGATTCGAATTGGAGCGCCGCTCAGGCTGATTCGAGAATGAGGTTTCCGTAGGGAGTCGTATCCGCGGTGCGAATCAGGCCGATCGCCTGCGGCACGCGTTTTTTGAACTCGATATGAGGCTCGAAGACGGTAGGCACTCCGGCGAGCGCCGCGGCGTATGCGGATTGAATCTGATCCCGGTTATGGGCCTTGAATTCAGCCGCCATGAAGGCTTGGCCGATAGCGAAGTTCTTGCTAAACGCCTCCAACACCTGCAAAATCCGGGGTATGTCATCGACCAGGGAGATATCGATAGTCTCAATCTGGGGCCAGAACGGGAACCCGCGGTCGGCGATCACAAGCGTGTTGGTATGGCGGATGCGGCAAAGCAGTGAGTTGATGGCGGGATTCAGAATTCCTGTCTTGAGCATGTTCTCCCTTTATGAAAGCCCATTCTATCCCGCTTCCTAATCCCCTATTCACTGTGCGATTGGTGTCCGCGCACCAGCAGCCTTCATGCGCCGCCATCGTGCAATAATGCTCCCTAATGAGTGTCACCATGAAGGACATCGCCCGGGATCTGGGCGTCTCGGTGGTCACCGTCTCCAAGGTGCTTCACAACCACTCGGACATCGGTGAAAAGACCCGCGAGCGTGTTCTCCAACGAATCAAAGAGCTGAACTATCACCCGAATCTCAGCGCGCGAAGCCTGGTGACCGGCCGTACATTTCTGGTCGGGCTGGTGGTTCCGGACCTATTGCACCCGTTTTTCGCCGAAGTCGCCAAGGCCCTTTCGAGCGCGCTGCGCAAGAAAGACTATTACCTTATCATTTCCTCCTCGGAAGAAGACCCTGAGTTGGAAGAGCGGGAGATTGATCAATTGCTGGGGCGCCGCTTGGACGCCCTGATCCTGGCCTCCGTTTCCCCCACTCCCCAAATTCTCCACCGCATTGAAAAAGAGGGCTCTCCTTATGTCTTGATCGACCGGCCATTCCCCGGCGTCACCGCAAGTTTTGTTGGCGTCGACAATGAATCAGTGGGCAGGCTGGCGACGGAACATCTCATCCGGGCCAAGTGCAAACGAATTGCTCATATCCGTGGCGGAGATAACACTGTGGGCAACCAGAGGCACGAAGGATACAAGCATGCTCTCGCAGCCCACGGCCAGCGCTTGAACGCGGATTACGTTGTCACCCAGGACAGGGTAGACGTAGAGAGCCGTGAAAAGGGAAGAGCGGCGATGGCCCGGTTGTTGAGTCTCGCGTCTCCGCCGGATGGAGTCTTTTGCTACAACGATCCTTTGGCTATGGGCGCGATCGACGGCATCTTCGAGGCAGGATTAAGAGTTCCAGAAGACATTGCCGTGATCGGCTGCGGCAACCTGCACTATAACTCTTCGCTGCGCGTGCCGCTTTCCAGTATCGATCAGCAGAGCGTTGAAATGGGCAGGCGCGCCGCAAAGCTTGTTCTGCGCCTGGTCGAGACGAAGATCGCTCCGCCCCCCAAGAGCGTCATCCTGGAGCCGACAGTCGTGGCTCGCCTCTCTACCCAGCGCTCGGGAAAAGCAAAGCTGCGGTGACCCTCAACTTTGTCATCTCGACCGGAGCGAAGCGAAGTGGAGAGATTTGCGGTTTCCCACATCTGGCGCAAAGAGCGCCCAGATATGGGGCACCCAGGCTTTCTTTCTGTCTTTGCTTGTCTTTGCTTGTCTTTGCTTGTCTTTCTGTCATTCCCGCAGGGAATCTGCTTTTCCTATCGCAGCCCTACCATGCCGCCATTCCGCCCCGATAGACCAGAAGCAGATTCCCTGCGGGAATGACAGAAAGAAAGGCAACTACGAACACAGAAGGCCGGAGCGTAGTAAATCGACAGAATTCTTCCCTACAGCGACATTCCCCGTCTCCACGGAATAAAGTCGTTCTGGCCGAGTTGTTCTGCCTTGGTTTGCGCTTCGCCGCTGGCCACTTTCAAGATCAACTCCAGTATGGAATCGCCAATCTCTTCGACCGTGGCCTCGCCTTGAATGATCGGTCCGGCATCGAGATCGATGATGTCGGACATTTTTCCCGCAAGCTTGCTATTGGTTGAAACCTTGATGACCGGTGCAATCGCGTTTCCTGTGGGAGTCCCAAGGCCGGTGGTAAAGATCACGACATTGGCGCCGGCCCCTACCTGGGCGGTCACAGCTTCGATATCGCTTCCCGGAGTACAGAGGAGATTCAGCCCGGGTGCGGTTGCATATTCCGGATAATCAAGCACGCCGCGCACCGGCGATGTTCCTCCCTTGCGCGCCGCCCCGGCGGACTTCATCGCGTCCGTGATCAATCCGTCGGCGATGTTGCCCGGAGAGGGATTCATCTCAAAGCCGGAATGCACCGCCTTGGCGCGGGCGGCATAGTCGCGCATCAACTGAATGAAGCGGTCTCCATCGGCCGCATCCTGGCAGCGATTGATGAGATTCTGCTCCACCCCGCAAAGCTCCGGGAACTCCGACAGGACCGATCTGGCTCCCACCGCCGCCAATATATCGGAGGCATGGCCCAACGCCGGGTTGGCTGAGATCCCGGAGAAGCCGTCCGAGCCGCCGCACTTCAAGCCCAGCGTAAGCTTGGAAATGGAGGCGGGTTGCCGCTGAAGCTGATTGGCTTGAACAAGGCCGTCGAAGGTCGCTCGAATCGCCTGGGAAAGCAGATCCGACTCAAGGCCTGTCTTCTGTTGATCGAAGATCAGAACCGGCTTTTGCATCTCCGGATCCCGCTTACCCAGCTCTTCGAGCAGGATCGAGGATTGAGCGTTCTGGCACCCCAGGCTTAATACCGTGGCGCCGGCCACGTTAGGGTGATGGATATAGCCGGCCAGCAATCCGCAAAGGTCCCTGGAATCCTGCCGCGTCTCGCCGCAGCCTCCAGTATGCAACAGAAAACGAATGCCATCGACGTTAGGAAAGATGCGCTCTCGCCGCCGTGAAGCAGCCGAATCCTGAGCCGCCCCATCATCTGCTTGAAGATGCTCCTCGATCAGGGCTCTTACCTGCTGGCTGTAGCGCTTGGGGCGTCCGTAACCCAGCTCCTCTTCGAAGGCGTCGCGCAAGGCTTCCACGTTGCGGTTTTCACAAAAAACCAGCGGGATCACCAGCCAGTAATTGCGTGTGCCCACTTGCCCATCCTTGCGAAAGTAGCCGTCGAAGGTCCGCCGGGACCAGCGGGAGAAGTCTGGCGGTGTCCACTGTATACTGCCGTTCTTCGATACGAAGCCGGAAGAATCGTGCTGCACATTCCGCGTTGTCAGCAAGCCGCCGCGAGGAATCGGCTCTCGAACGCGTCCCACCATACCGCCGTACATGATGACCTCGGCGCCTTCGGCCATGTCGGCCACGGCAAATTTTTGTTTGGCCGGGATATTCACAGCCGGAACAAAGACCTCGCCGGCAAAAGCCACCGGCTGCCCCGCAGCCAGATTGGTTAAGGCGACGACAACATTGTCGCGCGGATCGATCTTCAGAACTTTCTCGACATCCATTTCCTTAAGTCCGCCCTTCCGAGACTCGAATACTCTATTTTTACTCTATGGCCGCCTCTTGCGCCGCCAAGCCGTTCTCCATCCGCAAGATCCTGTATCGTTTACTGTAGCGTCGCTATTAAGGAGTGTTTTTGAGTTCTGCGAAGATAGATGCCTATGACTAATTCTCTCTTTGACTTGCACGGCAGGACCGCTGTCGTGGTCGGCGGCACGACTGGCATCGGGCATGCTCTTGCCCTGGGGCTGGCAGATGCCGGCGCCGATGTTATCGCCTCTTCCCGGCGGGCGGAACAGGTAGATCGAATCGCCTCCGAGATCGAGGCTAAGGGCCGAAAAACGCTGCGGCTGCCTTCCGACGTGAGCGATCGAAAATCCCTCACCAGGCTGCGCGACGGAGCGCTTAAGGAATTCGGCAAGGTGGATATCCTGGTCAATTGCGCGGGAATAACCCGGCGCGCGCCCACGGTGGATTTTTCCGAGGCGCTATGGAACGAGATTATGGAGACCAACCTGACCGGCACTCTGCGCGGCTGCCAGGTTTTTGGAGAGCATATGCTGGCCAGAGGCTACGGCCGCATCATCAATATCGCGTCGCTCGCCACCTTCGTCGGACTCTTCGAGGTCGCCGCCTATGCCGCCAGCAAAGCAGCCGTCGGAGCCTTGACCAAGTCCCTGGCGGTTGAGTGGTCTCGGCATGGCGTTCTGGTGAATGCGATTGCGCCCGGTCTCTTCCGCACCGATTTGAATCAAAACCTTCTGGACAACACCGAACGTGGACGAGAGTTCAAGATCCGCACTCCCATGGGCCGCTGGGGTAAAACAGAGGAATTGGTCGGAGCGGCCGTGTACCTCGCCTCCGCGGCCGCGTCCTTCGTGGCCGGCGAGATCATCGTGGTCGATGGCGGATTTCTTGCAAGCGGCGTCAACCAATGAATTCCTAACCGGGGGAAGCGTAAGCATTGAGCACATTCGCAAAGCAGGCGCTCTACCGGCGGTTGGGCAGCACGGATCTAAACGTCTCGCGGCTGGGCTTTGGCGGCTCGCCCCTGGGTAACGTCTTCGGTCCGGTGGATGCGGGCGAAGGACGGAGAGCCGTCCACCTGGCCATCGATCGCGGCATCAATTTTTTCGACGTTGCGCCCTATTACGGCAGAACACTGGCTGAAGAGCGGCTGGGCGAAGCTCTCGCCGGCCGGCGGCCTGAGATCCTGCTGGCCACCAAGTGCGGGCGCTATGGCAAAATGGAATTCGATTTCTCCGCCCAACGGACCGCTCTCAGCACTGAAGAATCGCTTGCCCGGCTCAAAACCGATTATCTCGATTTGCTTCAGGTACACGATGTGGAGTTCGGAGATGTGCAACAGATCATAGCCGAGACTCTTCCCGCCATGCGCAGACTTCAGGAGCAAGGCAAGGCTCGCTACATCGGGATCACAGGGTATTCGCTGAAAACTCTGATACGCATCGCCGAAGCATTCCCGGTCGACACCATCCTCAGCTATTGCCGCTATAACCTGATGATCCAGGATATGGACAATCTCCTGACGCCCTTCGCCGAGCAGCGGGGAATCGGGCTGATCAATGCATCTCCATTGCACATGGGCGTGTTGACCGGGGCCGGGCCGCCCGCCTGGCATCCTGCGCCTTCCCCAGCACTCGAGGCTGGAAGGAAAGCCGCCGAGTATTGCCGGCAACATGGAGTTGATCTCTCTACGCTGGCCTTGCGCTTTGCGCTCGATCATCCCTGTGTCTCTTGCACTCTGGCCGGCATGTCTACGGTTCAGCAGGTGGAGGCGAACCTGCATTCGCTCGAAGAGCCGAGTGGGGACGGCGAGCGCGAGCTTCTCGACCAGGTTCGCGCTATCCTGGCCCCCGTCTCCGGCTGCATATGGCCCTCAGGACGAGCGGAAAATTATGACTCAGCAGATCAATGATTGAGGTGTGCCCATGAAAGCCCTGGTCCTCCGCTCGCCCGGCCGCGCCTCCATCGAATCGGTAACCGATGCTGTTGCTCAAGAAGGGGAAATTTTACTCAAGGTGCGGAGAGTCGGACTCTGCGGAACCGACCTGAACTCCTACCGCGGCAAGAATCCCCTGATCGCTTTTCCCCGGGTTCCCGGCCACGAAATAGCGGCTACCATCGCTGAAGCCAACAAAGCGTATCCGGAGTTCCCCGCCGGGTTGGACGTCACGCTCTCTCCTTACACCAGTTGCGGCAAATGCCCGTCCTGCCTTCGCGGCCGGCCAAATGCCTGCCAGTTCAATCAGACGCTGGGCGTGCAGCGCGACGGCGCCATGACGGAATACATCGCCGTGCCGGCGGCAAAGCTCTATCCCGCTCAACTCTCTCTCAAGGAGTTGTGCCTGGTCGAGCCCTTGACGGTGGGTTTCCACGCGGTGGCGCGCGGACGGGTGGCCCCTGAAGACACGGTCGCGATCTTCGGGTGCGGTGGAGTCGGCTTGGGCGCGATCGCCGCATCCGGCTTCCGCGGAGCAAGAACCATCGCCGTAGATCTCGAGGACGCTAAACTCGGAATCGCGGCCCGCGCCGGAGCAACCGACACCATCAATACCAACCGTGAACCGCTCCATGCGCGTCTCCTGGAGTTGACCGGCGGCCGTGGTCCGGATGTGGTCATCGAGGCCATCGGGCTGCCGCAGACCTTTCGCGCTGCGGTTGAAGAGGCCGCCTGCACCGGCCGCGTGGTTTACATCGGATACGCCAAGGAGCCGGTTGCGTATGAAACCCGGCTCTTCGTGCAGAAAGAGCTGGACATTCTTGGTTCAAGAAATGCCCTGCCCGAAGATTTTCGCCAGGTGATCCGCATGCTGGAGGAGCACCGGTTCCCTGTCGATGAAGCGGTAAGCGCGATTGTGCCTCTGGCCCGCGCCCCGGAGATGGTCAAAACCTGGAGCGACAACCCCGCGCAATTCTCCAAGATCATGGTCTCGCTGGACTGAGGCGCGGAGCGGTTCCGCCAACCAACTAGATGTAAACTAGTTGCATGTCTACTGTCGGTGCTTTTGAAGCCAAGACTCATCTTCCTGCACTCCTGGAGCGGGTAAGGAACGGCGAGCACATTACGATTACCAAGCGTGGTGTGCCTGTCGCGGTGCTGATGCCGGCACAATCGCAGCCGCGAAAAGAGCGTAAGCAGGTGATTGCTGAACTGAAGGAGTTCGGGCGCGGACGTTCTCTTCCCCCTGGAACAACTGTGCGAGACCTGATTGAAGAAGGACGACGCTTCTGATGGACGGTCTTGTTGTTGACGCGTCGATCACTATGACCTGGTGCTACCCGGACGAGCACAGCAAATTCGCATATCGGGTCCTGGATAAGCTGGAGCATAGGCAAGCGTTGGTTCCCTCGCTTTGGTCGGTTGAAGTGGCGAATGCGTTGGTCGCCGGTGAGCGGCGGCGGCGGCTTAGTCCATCGGACATAGCGCGGTTCTTCGAGCTCCTAAAGGGTCTGTCAATTGAGACAGACACCCAGACCGCCTCCAGAGCATTGAGCGATACGCTGCAACTCGCGCGAACATACGTTCTGTCCGCGTACGACGCCGCTTACTTGGAACTCGCGATGCGCGAGGCCCTGCCCCTGGCGACTCTAGACGCAAAGCTCGGGAATGCAGCAAAAGCGGCAGGAGTGAAGATCTTTGTCTAAGGATGTCTTGCGTCAGATGTGGGAAGCCGCAGATCTCTCCACTTCGCTTCACTCCGGCGAGATGACAAAGTTGGGTGCGGTTGCCGATCAGGCCTTCTCTTCGAATTGAGACTTTGCTTTTGAATTTTCTCCTGCCGGAACAAATCCCGGGTGCCCCATATCTGACGCGTTCTTTTGCGTCAGATGTGGGATTCCACAAATCTTGATCGATTCTGCGCCAGAAACAAAGACAGGCGCCGCTTTTCCGCTGACAGCTTTCTAGCTGACCGGTACTTAGCTGACTGCTCCCTTACAATGAGCTATGCCGGTTCGCACGGTCCATACCGTCTGTTCGCTCGATTGTCCGGACTCCTGCGCTGTTCTGGTGACCGTCGATGAGCTTGGGCGCGCCACCAAGCTGCGCGGCGATCCAACCCACCCCGTCACCCGCGGCTTTCTTTGCGCCAAAGTCGCCAAGTATCTGGACCGGGTTTACTCGCCGGAACGCCTGCTCTACCCTATGCGCCGTAAACCGGGCGTCCCCAAAGGGCCGTTGCCGAATGGTCAGGAGACGCAAGCCTTCGAGCGTATCGGCTGGGATGAAGCGCTCGATCACATTGCAGAACAGCTAGCCGGCATTGCCCGGGAACACGGACCTGAATCCATCCTGCCCTACTCCTATGCCGGGACCATGGGCGTGCTGGGCTATGGCTCCATGGATCGCCGGTTCTTTCACCGGCTGGGCGCCTCGCAACTGGATCGCACCATCTGCTCGACCACCGGCGGAGACGCACTGGTCTCGGTCTATGGCAGGAAGCTGGCCGCCGATACCGAGCACTTCGAGCATGCGCGCTACATCCTTGCCTGGGGGGCGAACATTCACGGCAACAACGTCCATCTGTGGCCATTGATCGAGCGGGCGCGCCGCAACGGCGCCAAGCTGGTCGTCATCGACCCCTACGCGACCCGCACAGCTCAGGTCGCCGATTGGCACATCCGCATCCAGCCCGGTACCGACGCCGCCCTGGCTCTGGGCCTGATGCGCGTCATCGTCAACCAGGATCTTTACGACCACGCTTATGTAGAGGAACACACCTATGGCTTCGACCGGCTGCGGGAGCATGTCGAGCGCTACACACCGGAGTGTGTAGCCGGCGCGACCGGCATTCCAGCAGCGGATATCGAACGGTTGGCCCAAGAATACGCAACCAACGCGCCCGCCATGATCCGCCTGAACTATGGCATGCAGCGCTCGCAAAACGGAGGAGCGGCGGTGCGCGCGGTGTGCATGCTGCCGGCGTTGACCGGGGCTTGGAAGCATCTGGGCGGCGGTCTGCAGCTTTCCACCAGCGGAGCCTTCACCTTCAACAAAGACGCGCTGGAACGCCCCGGCCTCATGTGGAAGAGCTCGCTCGGACGCGCCGCCCGCGTGGTCAACATGTCACGGCTGGGCCACGCCCTCACCGAATTGGATGAACCCCCGGTGAAGGCGCTCTTCGTGTACAACTCCAATCCGGCGGCCATCGCTCCCAACCAGAACGCAGTGGTTCGCGGCCTCAAGCGCGACGATCTCTTCACCGTCGTTCATGAACAGTTCTTCACCGATACGGCGGACTACGCCGACATCGTTCTGCCGGCTACAACGTTTCTCGAAGACAAGGATATCCAGGGCGCCTACGGCCACTACTACGTGCAGCTATCCGAGCAGGCGATTGCTCCCCTGGGCGAGGCGCGCACCAATGTATGGCTGTTTGGTCAATTGGCGCAGCGCATGGACTGGGACGAGCCCTGCTTCCGCGACGGCGCCGATGAGCTGATCGCGCAAGCGCTCCTGAGCGATGCTGACTCCCCGATCAATCCATGGATGCAGGGCATCACCCCGGAGCGCCTGTGCCGGGAAAAGCGGGTCCGCCTGCAATTCGACTCCGAGCGCGAAGGCAAGCCTTTTTTGCCCTTCTCCGCGGGCGGCTTTGCCACGCCCAGCGGCAAAGTCGAGTTCTACTCCGATGCACTGGCCCAACAAGGGCTGGATCCCCTGCCCACGTTTTATCCGCCGGAGGAATCGCGCCATGGAGCCGGGAAGGGGCTCTATCCGCTCGAATTTCTGCCCCGCAAGGCGAACAACTACATGAATTCAACCTTTGCCAATCTGCCCGGCCACCAGGAGATGGAGTCGCAAACCCGGGGCACTCTCGAAATGCATGCCAGCGACGCAGCCGAGCGGCAGATCAAGGAAGGCGATTGGGTGGCAGTCTATAACGGCCGCGGACGGATTCGCCTGCGCGCCCGGATCAACGGCAGGACGCCGCGCGGGGTGGTGGCGGCCAGCCTCAATTGGAACAAGCTCTCCTGCGGCGGGGCCAACGTAAATGTCCTCACCTCGGAGCGGCTCACGGACATGGGCCGGGGTCCCACGTTTTATTCCACCCTGGTTGAAGTTGAAAAGGATCCAAGTTGAAAAGATTCAAAGCTGAAAAGCTCACTGCCGGCAAAGCGCAAAACGCCTTCCCTCCGATAGACTAAGGGGAGCCTAAGCGGATTCGGTATCAGTGAGGCGCATGCAAGGAAAAAGTATCGTCAATCTCGAGCAATTAGCGCGCGCGCCGCGGCCGTACTGTGGTGTGGTGAGAGTTGGTTATGTGCAGGCATTTTTCGCTGGAATGCCTCTGTCAGGTATCTCCTTCTCGCCTGCATTGACTGTCAAAACCGTGGACTTGGGCAAGACCGTCTGGCATGGGAAAGGGTTGGAAGTTGGGAACTACCCAGTCCGTCCCATATAATCGCTCTTTCCTCAAGCAGGATCTGATTTTCAGCAGTGAGGGTGTGCCTATTCTTCCCGTCAATTCAGGGAGCCTCTGCTCCCAGTCTCTTAAGAACAAAGCTGCGCGCCCGCTTTTTCTCCGCATTTGCCGAGCTGTGACGCTGCTTTTCATCTGCTCGATCTCCCTTGCCGCCTGGGCGCAGCAGGATGTCATCAACCAGATTCGCGTAATTGGCAACCGCCGCATCCCCAGGGAGACAGTTCTTGCCCGTCTATTCAGCCATCCGGGAGATAAGTATGATGCGGCGACCATTGAACGGGACTTCAATTCGCTGTGGAACACAGGATATTTCGAAGATCTCAGAATCGAGCGTGAGGACACACCCCAAGGCATCGTTCTGGACGTCATCGTCCGGGAAAAGCCGACCATCCGGGAAATCAACTACAAAGGCCTGAATTCAGTCTCCCAGTCCGATGTGCTGGAAGCTTTTAAGAAGCAGCATGTCGGCCTCACCGTGGAGAGCTCGTATGACCCTGCGCGTCTGGCGCATGCCACCGACGTCATCCGGGAGCTGTTGTCCGAGCACGGGCATCAATTCGCCACCGTCAAGACCGACATCAAGACCATCCCTCCGGCTTCGGTCTCCGTCAACTTCCTGGTTAAGGAAGGCCCCACGGTCAAAGTAGGCAATATTACCTTTGCCGGCAACCGGGCTATCAAATCGCGCGACCTGCGAGAGGCCATGAAAAACCTGAGGCCGATCGGGATTCCGCACTCCATCTTCCTTGAAAATCTCTTCGCCCGCACCTACGACGCCAGCAAGCTTGAAGAAGATACCGAGCGCGTGCGGCGGGCCATGCAGGACCGGGGCTACTTCCGCGCCGAGGTGGGCGAGCCCGTCACTCGTATCCGCAACGAGGGCGGACTTTCGTTCATCACCTTCCGTCCGCGCAAGGGGAAGCGCATCGATATACGGCTGCCGATCGATGAGGGTGAGCGCTATCGTCTGGGAGGCATCACCTTCACCGGCAATAAGGCAGTCAAGAACGTCAAGGCGCTGCGCTCTCAGTTCCCCACTAAGGATGGAGAGTGGGTCAACGCCACCGCCATCGGTAAAGGTCTGGACAATTTGCGCAAGGCGTATGGCTCGCTCGGCTTCATCAATTTCACTGCCGTTCCCAGCCCCCGGGTGGACGACGCCAAGCACCTCGTCTTTCTGGACATCGATATCGACGAGGGTAAGCCTTTCTATGTCTCCCGCATTGAATTCCAGGGCAACACGATTACCCGCGATCGCGTGATCCGCCGGGAGCTGCTGCTCGAAGAGGGCCAGGTTTACAACAGCAACCTGTGGGAGAACAGCCTTCTGCGCCTCAACCAGCTCGACTACTTCGATCCCCTCAAAGTCGATCAGGATACCGAGCTTCATCAGCATCCTGAAGATGGCACCGTCGATCTGCTGTTGAAGGTGCACGAGAAGGGTAAGAACTCCATCGGGCTGAACGGCGGCGTCAGCGGCTTGGCCGGTTCGTTCCTGGGAGTCAACTACCAGACCAACAACTTTCTCGGCCTGGGTGAAACGCTGAGCCTGCAGGGCAACCTCGGCAACCTGTCGCGCCAGTTGCTCTTCGGTTTCCAGGAGCCATACCTGAGAAACCGCTCGATCAGCGTGGGTTTTCAGGTCTTTTCCAGGAAGTACGATTACAATTCCGCGCGCAATTACGGGACTGTGACCGGGCAGGCCGCCAACCTCTCCGCGGCCGCACAGTCGCTCACTCAGAATTACAACCAGTCCAGCACGGGATTGAATTTTTCCGTCAGCTATCCACTGCACCACTCCTTCAAACGCATCGGCTTTACCTATGACTGGAGCAAATCGTCGGTGCAGACGTTCAGCCAGGCTTCGGCCAACCTTTTTCAAACACTGGCCTTCCGCAGCGGACAGATCCAAGGCCCCAACGCTCTGGCGGGAATTTATACCAGCGCCATCTCGCTCAGTTATCTGGAAAACAAGGTGGGACCGAGCCCCTTTAAGCCGCGCTACGGCCATGATCTTTCGGCTGCGTTCCAGATGTCCGGGCTCTTCGGAAACGTGCGCTACTTCTCCCCCGTCGTGCAGTACAAGGAATTTTTCGCGGTCCGCGGAATTCATCCCGATAAGGAAGGCCGCAACATCGTGGGCATTCGCCTCCAGGGAGCGTACGTCCAGGGTTATGGAGGCGATGTCGCGCCGCCCTTCAACCGCCTGTACGCTGGAGGAGACGGCGATCTGCGCGGTTTTGATCCCCGCGCCGCCACCCCTTACGCCTTTATTCCAGTGCGTCAGAACATCACCCTGACCAACCCCGACGGGACGCCGGTTCCCATCGACCCCACCAACTTCACCTTGGGAAGTCTTCAGATTCCCATCCCCATTTACCGGCCGGTCTCGGTGGGCGGCGACCTGCAAATCACGTCTAATCTGGAGTACCGCATTCCCATCGCCGGTCCGGTCACCTTCGCCCTCTTCAACGACTTTGGCATCGATCCGGCTGTTCATCAGTCGCAGTTGAAGCAAAGCGTGGAGGGCTCCGACCAGCTCAACTCGCCCTTATACGGCTGCACTTCTTATTTCAACGGAGCCTGCCAAGGTGGACAGGCCATCAAGTTCATCAATCAGATCCGTCCCATCGCCGGCGCCAATTGGGTGCCACGCATGTCGACCGGCGCCGAGTTTGACGTCATTCTGCCCGTCGTCAATGCGCCTTTCCGGCTCTACTATGCGTACAATCCGCTGCGCCTGTATGAGACCCAACAAGGACAAAGCCTGATTACGCGCAGCATGTTCCCTGCGGGCGGCGCGGGCGACTACACATACGCCCAGGCTATCCAGGCGTATGACTCGCTGCTGCAATTCCGTGAGCCCAGGAAAACCTTCCGCCTGAGTGTGGGCACAACCTTCTAAGCTGCATCTCCCACCCTTTCTACCCACCCCAGCAAGCTTCGCTTGCCGGGGTGGGTAGAAAGGGTGGGGCAACTGAATCTGTTTGAAGCATGGACCCAAGACCACCACCAATCGAGGGTGCCCCATCCTTCGCACGGCGCTGTTCCGTGCGAAGGGTGGGAGACCACAAAATCATTCGGGTGAAAACCGCAGATCTCTCCACTTCGCTTCGCTCGGGTCGGGATGACAAAATCAGGTGTGATTGCGGAACGCTCCTCTCCCCTTTGCTAAAGCAGGCGGCTCCGCTAAATCCACCCGTCGTTGACGCTGCTCCGGCGCGCACCTATAATTCCCACAGTTCCTGAGAAGCCTGGCGTCCTTTCTTTTGCAAGCCCCCTGCCAAATCCCTGCATGGGTATCTGCACTCTTCGGAGGCGAGGACGAGGCAGAGCGGAAACAAAGACCCTTTTCCGCGAGAAGTGCGGGCAATCCGGATCGAAGAATTGAAGGAGTTTGTTATTCCGATGAAGCGTTCGCTTACAGTTGCTTGCATGCTCGCGTCTGCGATTGGCGCGGGTTCCATTGCCTTCACTAACCAGGCGGCGGCCCAGGTTGCCGAACCGCCGTCTGCGCCGGCTCCTGCCGGGTCCTTGGCGCACGCCGGTCCGCCCAAAATTGCCGTCATCGTCTTTCAGCAAGCCGTTGCTCAAACCAACGAAGGGCAGCGCAACTTCGCCGAGCTCCAGCAGAAGTTTGGACCGAAGCAGGCTCAACTGAAGGCCCAAAGCGATGAAGTCGATTCGCTCAAGAAGCAACTCCAGACTGCCGGCACAAACCTGAGCGAGGATGAGCGCAATCTCCGCTTGCGGACCATCGACGAGAAGACCAAGGCGCTGCAACGCACCGCCGAGGACGATCAGAACGACTTCAACTCCGCGTTGAACGACACCTACCAGGCCCTGGCGCAGAAGGTCTACGCGGTCATGCAAAGCTACGCCAGCCAGCAGGGCTACACGCTTGTCCTGGATGACACCCCACAACAAAACAGCCCGTCTCCGGTGCTTTGGTTCAATCCGTCGACCGATATCACCAAAGCGGTGGTCGATGCTTACAACACCAAGTCCGGCGTTCCGCCACCGGCTACTACGGGAGCACCCGTGGCGCCGCGTTCCTCCACAACCCCCAGAACCACCCATCCCAGCACTACAAGGCCTCAGTAGGAGTCGTCTCAGGTTCCGCTCCGGCGGGACCTGAGAGCTTCGGCTCTCCTGTGGAAAATTTTGTGGAATACTTCTGGTTACTTGTTAACCGAGTTCTTAACAGCTTCCTTCTGGCTTGTTCGAGAAATTACTGCACGCTCTATAAGCTTATTGCAATGAAACACTTATGCTGGAACTCCTGGAGAGTGGCGGCGCCGGGCGGCGCCAGCGGAGATGAACCGGGAACGGGGCAGCTTTCCACAAAACCTATTACAGTAGCGTAACTTATGGCTCAAATCTACCCAGCAATAGCCCGGCGCGGCAGCTCTGGGGCTTGCTTTCACGGCACTTGGCATGCATCTGAAAGGAGCGCTTCAGCGCTCCGGGAAAGGCTTGAATTTGATCATGGGCCTTAAGGCAGTTTAGGAAATACTGGTCTTTTCCAATCTGCTCGAGGCCGCCGCTCCCTGCTGGTCGCGTCGGCTTGGCGATAGCGGCTTCGGGCTACACCATTTCCTAAACTGCCGTAGCGCCGGCATCGGTCATTCCAGGGCTAAAGCCCATTTCGAGAGCGGCCGTTTTCCGCTGGACTGAAGTCCAGCTTTCCCCTGCTAAAGCAGGGGGCTTCCACTTCTTTCGTTGGGACTCCTCTCTTGCGGCTTGATTGTCGAGCGGAAGACCATAAATCTGTTTAGGACGTCGAACCAGAAAGGAGCGCCCAGGGAGACAGCGAAGGTGGTGAGCAGAATTCCACTCAGCTTGATGACCCAGCCTCCGAATGAGCCGGGAGCTCTGCGCCAATCACGCTCGAAGTCTTCTCTGCTTTGTTCACGTTTAGCGGCGAAGAGCCATCCCACGGGCACGCCGCCCTGGCGCTGCAGCCATGCTCCCGGATTCACCAACTCAAGGTCGGATAGATCTCTGACTGCCCGGCGATCCTGTAGCTGGACGATAAGCGCCGTTCGCGCGGTCTGGTTCGTGTTCAGATACCTTGCGATCGAGATCGCATCGATATTCATGAACAGCGCCATCAGAAGCCCTATTACGGCGATAATCTGCTGCGTCCTCTGCTTATACCACCCGGAAACCCGGTCCATTACGCTGTCGTACCAGTCTTCGACGTTGTTGCGCGCTCTGACCATGTCCCCGTTGGCCGAATCTATCAGCGGTAGAAGCGCCCCTCTGACGGATTGGTTGTCAATCCTGAGCACAGAGGACCGAAGCTCCAGCAGCGGATTTACAAAAGCCGGAGCAGATACGCCGTCGCTTCCGGGTCCAGGCGCAGCCGAGCGGCGGACAAGGTCGAGCAGAGCGAGCGCAAACGTCCGCGAAGGGATATACGCGGGAAGATTGCCGGACTTGTTTGGATTGTAGGATCCCCGGTACAGAGCACTGATCAGCGGATGGCGATAGAACTCCGCAACCAGACCCCTATTGTCCTGTTCTCCCAGAATCTCTCGGATACCGCGCTGCAAATCTCGCGCACGGTATTTTAAAACTGTTTCCAGCGCCTCCTTTATGGATGAACAGATGAGGCTCACGAGCAGGAACAGGAAGACGAGGCCTATCACAACGTCTACAGTTTCCGAACCCACACGGCACCTCCCATCTCTGCGCGAAGAGCGCCTTCGCGGATAAATAATATGCTCCTTATGCACCGCCGGTGTAGCCATACGCTCAGCGGCTAAGGCCGGCTGCCGAAAAAGGCTGAACGCACGCGAGAATCAGCGGTCAAGTCCCGGAGGGACGCTCTTCTATCTGCAAGTATGCGCATGTTTGCGAAAGACTACCTTTCGCTCCGTCCGCCAGCCCTCGTTGAGCGCAATCAACGTCCAGGCGATCTCCGGAGATAGATGCGCCAGGACCGTCTCCATGGATGGATGCACGCGCAGCGCGGGCACGATGTAAAAGAGCAGCGGCGGCTCGCGCCGCAACTCCACGCCGGGGAAGTACCCACTGCTCTCGATCTCGCTCTTACCATCGCTGCCGGCGCGCTCCTGGTTGAGCGCGCGCACGCGAATCCAGTAGTCCAGCGCCTGCAGGGGAAGCTGCAAATCTTCGTCGGCCTTCAGTTCCAGAACGGCCAGCCGGCCCCCGGCGGTCACCGTGAGCAGATCGAGCATGGCGCGATCCCCCGCGGCAAAGGCAGGCACCTGCGAGTAGATTGGAGAAGATCGCAGTGCCGGCTCGATCTCGCCCAGATCCCGTCGCAGCACCGCTTCAAGCCAGCCCTCGGGCTGCAATCTGAAGAGCGGATCGCGGGCGCTTCCTTGAGCATGGCGGTGGGTAAAGAGCCGCCCCGCCAAGTCCACAAACCAGGCCTCCGACGCCTCTTCCAAAGGAGTCTCGTTGACCCCGGCGCCGAAGGTAATCGTGTCCTGCCGGGTAAACGAGTTCGCCGCAAAGCCGTGGCGAACTCGCGCGAATACCAGACCGTGGAGAGAGAGACCCACTTCGTGCGGGCTGTTGACCCGCAGAGTCACCATGCTCTTCATGCCTTCAGGCAACAATCTCATCAGCAGATCGATTCCGCTCTGCGCCCTCCGGACCGCCGCATTGGGATCGAAGGCGTGCACCAGGCGCATCTTCAGATTGCCCTCGCTCGAGGTATCGATACGCGCTAATTCCTCGCTTCCCTCGCATAGTTCGTAAAGATCCCATGCGCCCAGATTGCGATTGAGCCACGCCATGCGAGCCTGGGTGGCGCCGCTGGTTCCTTCCGGCACAATGACCTTGAGTCCCTGGCATACGCTTTTGCCTCCGCTGTGTTGCCGGCAATAGGCAAGCCATAGAATCCCCAGGGTAAGCGCTCCGTCGATGGTTGCCTGCGTCTCCCCGGCCCCGGTTGCGATGACCGCCCACGACCGCTGTCCGCGCGCCAGCACGCCTCGCGCATAGGCCGGACCAAAGCTGTTTTCGAGATCCATGGCCGAGCGCAGGCTGTGGATTTTGTAATCGCTGAAGGAACGGGCGAGCACGCGCTCCAAGAGGCGCAAATATTTGCTTCTGGCCAGCGTGCGTGTAGCCGGAGTGCGGTAATCGCGGTCGGGCACGAGTTGCAAGGACTGCGGCCGCTGCGACCCCATCCGCCGCGCCAGAAGCCGCAGCGTATCCTTACGCTCCTCGACGCCCACGATGGTGCGGATCAGGTTCCGCTCCTCCGACCAGAGGTGCAGAACGCAGCGGCCGTGCTCGGCCGAAAGCGAGTAGTTGGAGACCGGCATGTCGAATAGCACATGGCCGTCGTCGAGCAGTGCGGCGCGGGGATGCTCGGCGAGAAACGCTTCCAGCAAGCGCGACAATTCCAGTGGATTGGTTTCGGCCTTCAGCGGGGGCATGCCAAGGCCATGGTGCGCAAGCGGAACAGGGAAAGCAATAGCTCTTATTAGGGAAAGATCACCAGTGCATCCGGGAGCGCAGCCCGGTAATATGCGCCAAATGATGGCGGCTGTGCCAATCGTAGGTGGCGAGCACCTGGTCCAGGGACTGCCTGCCACTCTCCGGATGCATATACCCACGCTTCCACTCCGGTTCGCTGAGCGAAGTCAACAGGGTTACCCAGCGGGCATGCAAGGAACCCAGCAGCTCCAGCGAGAGCACGACAGGCGCCTGGCGAGCGTCGGGGAGCTCCGCCCAAAGGGCTTCATTGTAGGGCTTGACGGTAGGCCAATCTTCGGTCAACGCAAGGCGCATCCGTGCATAGGCATTCAGATGGCTATCGGCGAGATGATGGACCAATTGCCGCACTGTCCAACCGCCCTCGCGATAGGACGTTCCCAGTTGATCGCCGGACAAATCCTCAACCACCGAGCGCAGCTTTTGGGGTAGCTGGTGGAGCGTTCGCAGAGCCGCGGCTCGCTCCTCCGAGGTCAATGTTTGCGGCCGCTGAAAGTGGCCAATGGGGTAGCAGATCGTGTCGAGTTGCGTAGCGTTCGAATTCAATTGAAAACCTTACTTTTCCTAGGGGGAATCTTTGCGGCAATTCAGCAGCCGAAGCCGCAATTTGCGACCTTCAATTGTCGCATACGTAACGTGAGTAGAACCACGTCCAAAAATCCGGACGTGGGGTACCCAGGATTTGAAGGGAGGAGATGAATGAGGCACGAAGGAAATCTGCTTTTGCTTTTCTTTCTGTCATTCCCGAAGGGAATCTACTCCGTTTGCGGGACGGCATAATAACCCTTGCGCACCTGGGCTTTCAGTCCGTCTCCCTTTACATCCATGTCGATCTTGCGGTAGCTTCCGTCCAGCTTGCTGTTGGTTGGAGTGTAACTGGCGACATATTCCGTCCGCAGCTCCTGCTCGATCGCATCGAAGGCGGCTTCCATCTTCTTGCCGTTGTTACCCACGTCGATCAGCCGGCCGCCGGTCGCCTCCGCTAGCTTCTTCATTTGCATATCGCCGCTGTATCCCATCGTATACATACCCCTGCCATAAAATGGCCGATCGGCGATCAGGATCACGAAGACAAGGCTGTTGGCTCTCTGCGCGGCCTCGATAGCGCCTTCCAGCTTCTCCGTGCTGCCTTGATCCTCTCCATCCGATAAAATGATCAACGCCTTGCGCCCCGTCTCCTGCGCAAGCTTGTCGTGCGCCGCCAGGTAGACCGCGTCGTAGAGAAGCGTGCCCCGCGGAGTGTTCGAAGTAGGCATGGGTCCTTGACCTATGCCTGGGACGCCGCCGCCGCCGGTTCCGACGTTGATCTGCGCCTTGTTCATGCCCCGCTCCAGAGCGTGAGCATTGTTGGTGTAGTCGGACAAAAGATCCACATTGATGTCGAAGGAAATGAGGAAGGCCTCATCTTTCGAGCGCAGAATCCGCTCCAGAAAAGCGCTACCGGCCTGCTGCTCCAGAGGCAGCACATTCTGCTGGCTGCCGCTGGTGTCAAGCAGAATGCCCAAAGTTAGCGGCAGGTTGGATTCCGCGGCAAAATTCTTGATCTTCTGCGGAGCCTTGTCCTCGTAGATGGTGAAATCGTCCTTGCTGAGAGCCGGGATCAGCGCGCCATGCTTGTCATGCACGGTGAAATAGAGACTCACCAGGTTGACGTTGACCTTGAGGGTCTCAAGCGGCTTCTCTTGATTGTCTTGGTTGGGATCGCCCGCCGGGCCCTGGGGCGCCGCATCGGGAGACGGCGCCAACTGCGCAGTCAAAGGGCAGACCTGCAGCAACAGAAAACCGGTCAACGCCGCCAGCAACCAGACAGGAGAGCGAAAGCGCATAAACCTTAGACGAGTGAACATGACGGAAGATACCCCAGGAACACACTAAGGGAGTAAAAACATGACCCGGTGCAATCTGCTACGCTTGTCTTCAAAGGTGCATTCAGGATGTTTTTACCGCAGCCTAAGGCTGCGGGCTTAAGAACGGCTCCCCCGCCTCTACCCCGCCAGAGTAACAGGGGGAGATGCACCCAGTATCTGATTTGAGCGTCTTATTAATAGTAAGTCCGGTCCGTCAGTGATGGACGGGCAAGTTCACGCGTTTTTGGGAGAGCGCCATCGTGAGGCTTGGAACATTGGCATTGATGTTGGCGTTTCCGTTTCTCGTGAGCGGCCAACAGCAGCAAAATCAAAGCGTTCCGGACGCACCGACGCCGCAGACGTCAAACGGCCTGGGCGGTCTGGCTTCGCAGGTTACGCCCGGTGAGGGCAGCCAGCCGGCTCAAGCCGGAAATGGGGGAAACCCGGCGCCGCAGAGCACTTCCAGCCAGCCTCCGGCCCAGGACACGGTGCAACAGACGCCCCCTGAAGTTCCGGCGCCCGGCGGCTTGCAACAAGGAATTACGACGTTTGTCACCCGCGTCAACGCCGTGGTCCTTCCCGTGACCGTGCTCGATAAGAAGCACCAGCAAGTAGCTGGCCTGACGTGGCGCGACTTTCAGGTGTACGAAAACAATCAGCTCCAACACATCTGGTTTTTCAGCGCCGATACCGTTCCTCTCTCTGTCGCCCTGGTCATCGACCAAAGTCTGCCTCAGGATGTGATGCGCAAGGTCAACGACAGCCTGGGTGCGATCCAGGGGGCCTTCACTCCGTCCGATTCGGTCGCGTTGTTCACGTATTCCAATGGGGTCAACAATCCCACTACCTTTACAGGTGCCCAGGGAGCGCGCTTGCCGGCTGTACTAGAGTCCTCCAAGCGGTCCGGGGATTACATGGATGTTCCACGCAGCAGCGGCCCCTTCTACGGCGGCCCCAGGATCAATGACATACCGGTAGATCCGAACCTCGAGCCCCAGCGTAGCGTCTCCGGCCCTGTGCCCATCATCCCCAAGGAAGTACACACGCTGAATGATGCCATCCTGGCGGCCGGCAAGGCGCTCTCCACCCAGCCTCACGGCAGGCGCCGTATCATTTACGTGATCAGTGACGGCAAGGAATCGCGCAGCAAGGCCAGCTTCAGGGAAGTCGTGCGTTATCTTCAGGCCAACCAAGTCTCCGTCTATGGCACCTTGGTAGGCGACTCCGCCACATGGGGACTCGGCTACCTGGACAAGTTCAAATTACCCTTGCTGCCGCTTTCGCCGGATAACATCCTGCCCCGCTACATCGATCAAACCGGCGGCCACCTGGAAGCGCAGTTCTCGCAAAACGGGATCGAGCGCAGCTTCGCTTCCCTTGCCGCCCTGGCGCGGACTGAGTACACCATTGGCTACTACAGCCACGTTCCTCTTCTGGATAGCAAATTCCGTGTTGTCGATGTGCGCGTCAAGCGCCCTGATCTCGACGTGGTGGCGCCGAGGGGCTACTATCCGACGGCAACCAATCTGAACCGGTGAACCTTCGCCCATGATCGGGCCTACGGCCATGGGCTCAAATTTGATTCTCCCGAATCTCACCGTCAATTTGACCGTTTTGGGTCTCACGGTCGCGGCGCTCTGGGGAGTGAGCGACTTCCTGGGGGGCTTGGCCAGCCGGCGAGCGCCGGCCGTTCTGGTTGTCGCCATTGCCCATACTCTGAGCGTCGTGCTCCTGGTTGTGTCCGCGGCTGCAACCCACGCCAACTTTCCCAGCGAGCGTACGGCGGTGTGGGGACTGATCACCGGATTGAGCGGCGGCGGCGCGGTAATCGTCTTCTATCAAGCCTTGGCCCTCGGAGAAATGGGCCTGGCAGCCGCGCTTGCCGGTCTGCTGTCCGCCGCCGCGCCGGTGGTCTTTTCCTGGGTCGCGGAAGGACGGCCGAAAACCACGCAGATCATTGGCTTCGTAATCGCCGCAGTAGCAATTTTCCTGATCGCCTATGAACCCCACGGCCGCCCGCATCCCAAGGGATTGGCGCTGGCTGCCCTGGCGGGCCTGGGATTCGGCGTCTTCCTGATCACCTCGAAATTCGCCAGCCAGGGAGCCATAGAGTGGCCGCTGGCATACTCACGCATGGCGAGCGCCAGCCTGGCCGCAGCTCTTTTGCTGGTGATGCGTGTGAGGCAAGGCAAACATCTTCGCGGCAATGAGGCTTCGCGCCCTAAGCGGAGCAGCAGGTATGTTCTGTTGGTCCTGTTGCTGGCCGGCTCCGCCGGCATCCTGGAGGCGGTGGGCAACCTGATTTATATGCTGGCCACTCTGGAAGGCCGCCTCGATGTCGCAGCGGTTCTTTCATCGCTCTATCCGGCAGGACCAATTCTGCTGGGAATGTGGCTATTGAAAGAGAGGGTGACGCGCGGCAAAGCCTTGGGCATGGCGCTGGCCTTGACAGCTGTGGTGCTTATTTCACTCTAGCCCGGTCACCGCACGTTCATGCACCTGGGGGATAAAATCGAATACCGCCTTTGAGAATCAAATCTGTCCAAATTAACGGCGGATTGGCGCGACATCAATTTCCGATGGCGTTCGGTTCCCGGATCTCGTCCCGTCAACAAATACCGGGTGCCCTAGGTCCCCATTCTGGGACCTGGGATTCCACGGATCTCGATGGACAGCGTCGTCGCTCTTGCCTGATGACCACACTCTCCGTCGAGATTTGCGGAATCCCACGTCCGAGAATCCGGACGTGGGGCACCCAAGATTGGTTGAAGGAGGAGATTCAAAAACCAAAAGTTCGTGGACGCCGTTAATTTGGACAAGTCTGGCTGAGAATAGCGCAGCACGAAGTGCTGGGTAGCATTTTATGAGAGAAAAGTCCCGCAGGGACGGCTGAATAATCGCTTTCAGCCGTCCCTGCGGGACTCTTTCAAAGCCGATTCCACAAAGAAGCCGCCGGCTCGTGTGGCGGTGCTCCATGCCCGGCAAGCGGCTATTTTGCTTCCGTCGTGACTTCAGTCTTGGGCGCGGGAGCGTCCTGCTTGGCTACGTCCGTTGTTCCCTTGATGCCATCCTTGAAACCGCGCAGACCTTCGCCCAGGCCCTTGCCCAATTCAGGCAGCTTGCGGGGACCAAAGAGCAGAAGAGCGACAACCAGAACGACGACGAGATGAGTAGGTGTAAGTAATTCGCCCATGTGGAATTCCTCCGGGCTGTTCCGGGCGGAGAAGGAATCCTTTCCCGGGAAAGCCGCGCTACTTTCTATTGTCGCACAGCGGCGGTCTGCCGTCGTGTCTAAGCATAATACGCTCAAAACAGGTTCTTGGATGATGGCCGCAAAACGCCACCCCTCTGACAGGAAGCCAAGCGCCATGTATCTTAGAAATTGGCTTCTCCCGCAGTCTTGGACCTGCCCGCGCGCAGGGTCCTCCACGGTAAGTCATCCAGTCTCGGAGGTTTTGGTTGAAGGGAATTGGTGTTGTTCAATGGAAGTGGGGAGCCGCAGCGGTCCTCATCACTTGGAGTTTTTTGCTGGGCAGCGCTGCCAAAGCGCAGGCGGGTCCGCCATCCCCCACCATACACGAGACGCCTCAACTGCAAAATGAGACCCTCGCCGGCGTCACATACGACAATAAGTATGAGATTTATGGGGGCTTGGCTTTCTCACACTTCAACGGCGGCCCGAGCCTGGTCAACGGGACCAACCTGGGAGGCTTTGATGTCCAGGGCACCCGCTGGTTCACCCCCCGACTGGGCGCGACGGTAAACCTTCGAGGCTACTACGGAACGCAAGCAGTGGTGCCGAACGACCTTCGCATTACTGGACCGTTCATCTACCAGCACCAGGCTTTAGGCGGCGTTTCCATTCGCGGTCCGAAGAGCCAGCACGCGGCGTTGAACTTCCATGCCCTGGTGGGCGCCTCCTATGGCGTCTTCAATTCGGCGCTCGATCCCGGAGAGACCCCGCAGCAGTTTGGAATGTTTGGCAATGGCTTTGCCTTGGCTACCGCCCTGGGTGGATCGCTCGACCTGAACCGTTCGTCCAAGGTGGCTCTGCGGATCTCGCCCGATTATCTGCTGACCAACTTCGGCAGCGGCAGGCAGCACGAGTTCGCCATCTCGGTCGGCATTCTCTATCGCTTGTCCAGGGGAACGGGCAAGAAGAAGTAGCAGGACTCTAACGGTAAAAGCAGATTCCCTTCGGGAATGACAGAAAGAAAAGCAACTGCGAATACACTCCGTCTTTGCCTTTCTTTCTGTCATTCCCGAAGGGAATCTGCTTTTACCCTCAGTTGCTGAGATCTTTCCAGGCGCGGAGCGCTCCACAAGCTGATGGCCCACCAGAGCACGACCAGCAAGTACACGCCGATTCGCAGGTAGGAGAAAAAGATGTAGTCGCTCAGGTCGCGTCCGACACGGAAATATCCGCCGGCGAAGAGCAGTGCGGCGGAGTATATGCCGAACCCAAAGCTGATGGCGGCTACGTCGCTGCGCCGGCGCAGTCCCAATGAGCGCAACAAAAAGGTAAGCACCAGGGCCCACTCGAGGAAGAGCACTCCGAGCAGGAAGTGCAGCAAGAGCGGAGCGATTCGGCCGGTGTAATGTTTGACGGGCGCCAGATGAGTGACTATGACGATGCCGCTGGCCAGCAAGAGCAAAGGCAGCGTGATGCGTCGCAGCATGCCTAGCGGCCAAAGCGCGGTCAGCACGAGTTCCGTCCAGACGGCAAATTCCAACAACAGGTCGGTGATCTCAAAAGCGGTGCTGGCTACGCGCAGCGCTGGAGGGGCAAGACGGGCAATAAAAAGCGCCAGCGCCAAAGCGCGCAGAATGTCGAAGACGATAAGCAGGGTGAAGCAGGGAAAACGCTGCGCCCGTCGACGCACGAAGAGCGCGGTGACGACAAGCAGATGTCCAATCAGCCCAGCGGCCCAGATGAGGTGGTTCGTCATGATGTTTCTGCAATCTTACAGTTTGCATGTTGGGTTGAGGCGTTTCAGTTGTTTGCGGCCGGACAGGACAAGAAACGAAAAGCAGATTCCCTTCGGGAATGACAGCAAGAAAAGAAAATCGGCTACTGCACTTACTTTGTCATCTCGACCGGAGCGAAACCGGGGTAGAGAGATCTGGATGGTTAGCTGGGTGCCCCAGTTTCACGATTGATCGCGGTCTTTTTCGAGATTTGTGGAATCCCAGGTCCCAGAATCGGGACCTGGGGCACCCAGGATCTCCGTGGCGGCGTTCTCCGGCGGTATTGTATGCTGGGTAGAGTGCGCCCGTAGCTCAGCTGGATAGAGCGAACGCCTCCGGAGCGTTAGGTCGGGAGTTCGAACCTCTCCGGGCGCACCAACCCGGCCCCAACCTAATTTTTGATCGATTCTTTACACCATCGGCTCGCTCGGATGGGTGATGATTGTGGGCGCGGAGAAGCCGGCGGATTTCGCTGCAGGGGATTCCGCTTCAAAATCCTTCCTGCCAAGCTGAGCCTCCAGCCACTCGGCAAATCGATTGCGGAGAATCTCCCTATGAATCGCAGACAGTTCAATCGGACCACTTTGTTGGCGGGTGGCGCAGCCGTGTTGGGCCGGGCAGCCTTCCGTCTCAGCGCTCCATCTGACACCATGGCGCAGTCCTTGCCCTCATTGCCCAGTCCGGAATCCTCGGGGATTGAGCATATCGTTTCAGTCACCATGGAGAACCGCAGCTTCGACCATTTCTTCGGCTGGATGCCGAACGCGGATGGCCAGCAGGCCGGACTGACCTATGTGGATACCAAGGGTGTGACGCACGCGACCCACTCCCTCTCCGGCGACAACACCGGCTGCCCCGCCGCCGACCCCGACCACTCTTATTCCGGCGCCCGCATAGAGTATGCCGGGGGCAAGATGAACGGCTTCCTTCTCGACCCTGCGAACGATACTTATTGCATCGGATACTACGGGCAGAAAGATATCCCCTTCTATGCCGCTTTGGCCCAGAACTACACCACCTGCAACCGCTACTTCGCTTCGATTCTCGGGCCTACTTTCGCCAACCGCATGTTCATCCATTCCGCCCAAACCGATCGCCTGACGGATAGCGTCACTCTGACTTCGCTCCCGACCATTTGGGACAGCCTGGGCGCCGCCAATGTGAGCCACGCATACTACTTCAACAACGTGCCCTATCTGGCTCTCTGGGGTATCAAGTATCTGGGAATCACCAAGACCTACAATCAATTCAAGCAGGACGCTGCCAACGGCACGCTCCCATCCGTCTCTTTTCTCGACCCTAACTACACCATCCTCGACGACGGAACGGGAAACGACGATCATCCTCACGCAGACATCCGTGAAGGCGACAAATTTCTCTATGATGTTTTTGAGGCGGTCAGCAAAGGGCCCGGCTGGTCAAGCACAGTGTTGGTTATCAATTTCGACGAGTGGGGAGGGTTCTTCGAGCACGTCCCTCCTCCGCGGGCGCAAGCCGCAAACGCTGTCGACACCGACATCGTGAACGGCAAGACGCTGCTTGGGATGCGAGTGCCGGTTGTCGTCGCCTCCCCTTATTCGGCCGGCAATCCGAACAGTCCGCTGATCAACTCCATGGTCTTCGATCACACGTCCGTGCTCAAGCTCATCGAGTGGCGCTGGGGGCTTCAGCCGCTCACGCCTCGTGACGCCAGCAGCGACGTGAACAATCTGGCCTACGCCCTCGACTTCAATCATCCGCAGACCGCTGTACCGACGCTGCCCAAGCCCCAGACACCCTTCATTGCCCTTCCCTGCTTCGCGAATCTGGTCGAGGGCATATCCAGCTTGGAAACCAGCTCCCAAGTCGCCGGTAAAGGGAGCACGTTATCCTCAAGCGCGAAAAAGACCACCGTCTTGGGCGACTTACGTTCCCTGGCTCAGAAGAGCGGCTTCAGCGTTCCGTAGATGGTCTTGACCGTCAGTGCAGGTCTATCAGATGGGGCACCCTTTATCTGTTTGAAGTGTGGATCCAAAACCACAACCAATCGAGGGTGCTCCATCCTTCGCACAGCGCTCTTCCGTGCGAAGGGTGGGCCCCTCAGGTCAATTCCAATTCCCATTCCTGGGCGATGAGATCGTGGCCGAAGCTATGGTGAGGCTCTTCCCCGACCAGGTGGAAGCCCGCTCTTTCATAGATACGATGTGCAGCGGTAAGAATGCTCTGTGTCCAAAGCGTGACCTTGCGATAACCCGCTGTGCGCGCGAAGCGAATGCATTCCTTCACCAAGGTATCTCCAAGGCCTATGCCGCGGGCACACGGCTCTACAAAAAGAAGACGAAGCTTCGCCGTCTGCGGCCGGCTCGGGTGCTTGACGAGAAAAACATGCCCCACACTCTGGCCATCCATCTCGGCGATCCAGCAACGTTCCCGGCTTGGATCGAAATTCGTAACAAATTCTCCTACAATTTTGGCCACCAGGGCTTCGAATGTCTCGTCCCACCCGTACTGCTCCGCATAGCCGACGCCTTCCCTGTAAACGACCCATCCCATATCCCCCACTCGATGCGGGCGCAGAACGTACGGCGGCCGGCTGCGGCCGCTCTTGAGCAGAATGCCCTCGATCGCCTGCATGGAACGAATGAGGTCCGTTTGAGACGCGGGCGGCAGCTGGTGAAGAACGGTGCGAGCCTGCTCGTCAGCCAAAGCGTTGAGCTTTTTGAATGACGACTTACCGCGCGCCGTCAGCATCAGTTCGGCATAGCGCCCGTCTTGTTCTGACGTTTTTCTCTTCAACAGCCCGTCGCGCTCGAACTTCCCCAACACACGGCTGAGATATGCCGGATCGATTCCCAACCCCCCGGCGATCTCGCTTGCTTTGGGCCCGGTGCGAGTTGCCAGTTCATAGAGGGTGCGGGCTTCCGCCAAGCTGTAATCGCTGTCCAGAAGCCCTTCGTTCAAAGTTCCTATGAACCGTGTGTACATCCGGTTGAAGCGGCGAAAAGCCGCGATTTCGCCGGCCAACGACGAAGGGGTTGTCTCAGGCGATGCCATGGGGAATATAGTCGTCCAGAATAGATGACAATGTCAACTAATATGTATGACGCAATCAACTGCTTCTATTGCAGCCCTTTGACCAGATAGAGCTCGGAAAGCATACGAACGTAACCGTAGATGTAGGTTCGGCCGTCGGAGCTGAAAAGAATGTGGGACATGGCGCAAAGTCCGGTCACGTCGGTGGGGTTTAATTCTTTAAGAAACTGTCTTTGTCCATTCTGCAGGTTCAAGTGATAAATCCTTACCGGCGGCTGTTTCCATTGATATGCGTACAGGAAGCGCGGATCGGAGGTCCATACAAGAGTCTCTCCCGGCAGCAAACCTGGGATGGGTCTCGGCGGCTGACCGTCCATTGGATACAACAGCGCTCCATTGCCGGCAAGATCGGTGCCAAGAACCAACTCTCCATCGGGAGAGATCTGACAGTTATTCACGCCCTCCGGAGTCACCGGCCGCGGTGTGCCTCCATCTACGTTCTGAACGAAACACCGGGTCGCGTGTCCAGGCCGGTTTGCGGAGAAGATGATTTGCTTGCCGTCCGGCATCCAGTGAACTCCTTCCCCATATCCTTGAATATCGCCGCGTTCAATCCGCTTGGCTGTTCCGGCTCCGGTCGGCAATAGCAGAATTTGGCTATTCGAAATAGTCGTGGCTGCCCATTTCCCGTCGGGAGAAAGCCCTCCGGCCATGCCTTCGCCCAGTGCAATCGGCGGCGATCCTCGCATGTCGCGGATGGCGACGGTATAGGTTGCTCCGCCCTCCTCCCCCTCCTCGTCGAAAACCACCGTGTTGCCGTCTCGAGAGAGGTCCACGGGAAGTGACCAGTCCCGCCAGGAGAGGTCCTGCTCCTTGGTCATTCCCGGAGCCATAGCCATAATGCCGGCGCGTTGTTCATCGCGGGTAAGAAGAATTCTGCCGTCGGGGGCAATGTCCTGCAGCGTGACTCCGCCGGGCGCGCGGAAAGTCAGACGCTGCCGGCCGGATAGATCGACTGCATAAATGCGCCTTTCGAGGCCGGCTAGAGCGGCCGAAAACCATATCTCGCGTCCATCCGGCGACCATGCCAGCCCTTCCTCGCTTTCCCAGCCGGTGGAAAGAACCCTCTTGTTTCCCGCAAGATCGACCACCGAAACCACGCCCCGATCGTCAGGGTAGCTGGGGTGGTCGAGAAATGCGACCAGGTCACCTTTGGGCGATATCCGGGGGTGGCTGATCCAGCCCGCGGTTTCGTAGAGAACATGGCCCAGCGGAAACTCAAGACGCTGTTTTCCCGCGATGTCGCGGACAACGGCAAGCGTTTTGCCATCCGGAGCCCAATCCGCCCATTCGATATTCTCGGCGATCTGACGGGCGGATCCTCCGGTCAGAGGGACCTCGCCAAGAGTGCCCCGGGCGCCCCACTGAAAACGATAATCAATCGACTGCTGCACCGCCATTTGGCCGGAGGAAGAAACCGCAAGCAGCCGGGTGGACAGCAATCCAAGTTTGCGCGTTCCGGGGAATTTCAGGTCGCTTGAGAATATTTCGACAGGCTCGCCGTCCCACGAGGCGGAATAGATTACATTGTGCCCGTCAGGCGCGAACCTGGCCGAAAAAACCGTGCCGTGGCGTACGGTCAGACGCTGGAAATCCGGCGCCTGTGGCCGGGAAGTGCGGCGTCCTAGCCAGACTCCCAATCCAAGGAGAATTCCGGAGACGGCGATGGCAAGAGCGGCTACAACCGCACGGCTGCGGCGGGGCTTTACTCTCGCCGGGGGAGGGCTGGCTGCCGGCGCCTTCGCCGGATACGGGGCCTCGACGGAGACGCCCTGCAACCCCGCAATAAAACGATAGCCGCGGCGTGGCACGGTCTCAATAAAGGCAGGATTGTCGGCTGAATCCCCAAGCGCCGTTCGCAGCTTGCCGACGGCGACATTCACTGCGTGGTCGAAGTCGCCAAAGCTTTCGTCCGGCCAGATACGGGATTGCAGCTCTTCGCGGGTGACCAGGCCGCCCGGGCGCTCCAACAGAATCTGCAACACTTTGAAGGGCTGATCCTGGAGCTTGATCCGGCTTCCGGATTTACGGACCTCTCCGGAATGAAGATCAGCCTCAAACGCCCCAAAGCGGACCGTCCCGCCCCTATTGCGCGTCTGTGATTCCCCGTTTATGGAAGAGTCGAGCATCGTTCGTCCGCCTTCTCTTGATGCCACAGACCACTAATCTTTTCAACTCTTTTGCCTGGAGACCATTGTCTCCCGAATCTCTCTCTCCTGTCTCCCGGCGCGTAACCAGCTCTAGACACACAAGCTAGCTCCAGTGAATTGAGGTCACTGGCCTTCTATCCGAGCATGGCCTCTCGGTGAGGTGAGGCTTATGCGCGGTCACTATTATCGTCTGTTGAGCGTTGTGCTGGCTTTGACGGCGGCGGTTCAACCACCCGCAATGGGGTATCGGGAGCGGGGGCCCGATCAGCCGGCCGGAGCTACGGTCAGGTTCGATCTCTATCGTGGCTATTTGATTGTGGCTCGAGGCTCCGCGGGTCCACTCAAGGGTCTTAATTTCCTATTGGATACCGGGGCGGCCCCCACCGTTCTCGACCCGCGGCTTGCGCGTAAGCTTCATCTGGATGAACGGCCCATCAGCATCGGAGTTCTGGGAGGCAGAGCGCAAGGCGCAGCGGCAATCATGCCCAGTCTGGAGTTCGGCCCCATTCACAGGGAGAATTTCCCCGTCGTGGTCGAGGATCTGTCATTCCTTGAAAGAGCTCTGCCGGTTCGCATCGACGCCATGATTGGCCTCGATGTGCTGGGCCAAAGCGCCTTCGTAATCGACTATAGTTCGCGCGCCATCCAGTTCGGTCCCCATCCACCCCTGCCGGTCTCCATTCCCTTGCGAATGCAGGATGGACTGCCGGTCGTCGATGCCCAGGTAGATCACCTGCCGGTACGTCTACTTGTCGATACCGGAGCCTCTTCGCTCATCATCTTCCAGACGAAAATGCCGAGGCAGGTCTTGGGCTTGAAAGTCAGCGCAGTGCAAAAGTCGAGCAATATGATCGGCGATTTCGAGCGTAATCAGGTGTGGCTGCATAGCCTCAGATTCGGCGCAGCAGAGCTGGGGAAAGAACCGGCATTCGTGGTCCATGACCGCAGTGATACGGAGCCGGATTTGGATGGACTGATGAGTCCGGCAGCGCTGGGCATCACCAGAGTTGCCATCGATCTGGAGCATGGAGTGCTGGCATTCAGCCGCTGAAGAGGCCGCTGTCGCAAGCCATTGCGAGGACCCACGTCCGAGAATCCGGACGTGGGGCACCCGCTCTTTCAAATAAGAAGCCTACCCAGCACTTCGTGCTGGGCTATTTTCAGCCGTCCCTCACGGGACTTGCCACGCCCGTAATTTGGGGCTCGGCTAAAGTCCATCTCAGATCCGAACGCTTTTCCGCTGGACTGAAGTCCCGCTTTCACTGCCAAGGGGGTTTCCACATCAGAGACTCTCCACGCCATAAGAGCTGGCGACGCAGTAAGATCCGAGAGTAGGTGACCTCCCCCGTTCTATCGCCGGCTCTGTCTTGGCTCAACGGCTCCGTCCTGGTGCTGATCCAATTCGACGTTTGCGAAGAGCTCAGGCTCGATCGTTTGCAGCAGATGATCAGCGCGCGCACGCTTCAGCAGCCGACGCAAAAGCATCTTGCACCGGCTTATGTTCGCTACCAAAGGCCGCCGGTAGCCGAGCCGCTCGAACCTCTTCTGCTGGAAAGTGGTGAGCGGCTCCAGGGTGAGATCAAGTACTACGATTACGGTGTCGTCAGTGTGGTATTCCAACTTCCCTTCTCCGGCGATTGGGAGAGCCTGGTGCATTTGGCCAGCCGCTGGGTGTGGGATGTAGACTTCGCCTCCTACGCCGAGCCCATCGTCCGGCAGAAACTGGAGCGGACAGCGGCTGCGCTGGTAAAACCTTATCCCCAGTGGCTCAGCGAAGACTACTTCATTTTTCACATTCGCGAGGCTGCCGGATCGCCGACCGCCGCTGAGCTGACCCAACAGCACGGACTTGAAATCGCTCAGGTCGTCCGCGGCGATAGGCTTCCTTTGTCCGAGGGAGAGTGTACTGAGGTTCTGCACTCGCGCATCTCCTATTATGCGAGCGATCTTGCGGTGATTGGCTGGAACGCAGCGTTTCTCTACGACAGCACTGCGGGAGCGGAGACCGCAATTCAGCTTCTGGAATATGCAAACTCTCAGCTTCTGGAGTTTCGCCACTACGATGAGATTCTTACCGGAGTTCTGGACAGCGTTTATGACTCCCTGGGTGAGAAGACGGGGATTCTGGCGCGCTGGCGGCTGGCGCGCTCCGCGACCAATCTACATACCGTGCTGCTCGATGTGACGGAGCTGACGGAACACGCGGACAATGCCATCAAGTTTCTCAGCGATATGTTTGCCGCCCGGCTGTACAAGCTGGCCGCATCCAAGGTCGGAGTGCCGGATTACAAGGATTTTGTAACCCAGAAGCTGAGAACCGCCGAAGAGCTGTATCGCTACATGGTCGATCAATTCAACCAGAGCCGGGCCTTCTTCCTGGAGGCTACGGTTGTGATCATCCTGCTGATTGAGCTGGTTTATCTATTCCGCGGCCGCCCCTTCTGATCTTTTCTGATCTCTTCTGATCTACGGGTCCAAAGGGTCGAGCGGATCTTCTTCGAGCGACTGGATTTGCGGGAAGAAAGCCAAATCCGTATCGGAGACCCGGTTGACAATCCGGTAAGGCATATAGCCCAGCTCCTTCATGCAGCGATCGGCGAAGCCTTGACTCTCGATATAACGAATCTGGGCGGCATCGCTGACGGCGAGCGCGGGCTTGTCCATAGGAATCTTGTAGCGATAGATCTCTCTGGCTGCATTGCGCATGTTGGTGGTGGTATGGCGGGCATGCGGATCGACCAGGATGGCCGACTCCGGTACATGATAGTCATCGAGAAGCGCCCTCTTCATCTCCATCGCTTCGGAGAAGCGTGTCTGCGAAGGATGGACGTATCCGCCGGAGACAAGAATCAACGGCGCGGCGCCCTCATGGTAGCGTTGCGCCGCCAAGGCGGTGCGCCTCCGGCCGGCGTCCGATAGCGCGACGTTGGGATCGCTCGGTCCGGCCCCTGGAACAACAATGACGGAGTAGCGGTACTTCCTCCATCCGATGGACCCGATCTCTCTCAAAGCCGCTTTGTTCTCGGTGTTTTGCATCGGCTCGAAGCGCCCGGCTTCATCCCGGTGATTCATCGCCAGCAGCTCCAGCGCGGCCTTCAAGGAGGGTTGAAAAAAGATCTCCGGGGTAGAGGCGCCAGCCGATATTTCGCCGGCCAGAGCGGTGATGCGCTGCTCAAACTCCTGCGATTGGATATCGAAGGAAATGGAATCTATCTTCGGATAGCGAGGAGCAGCGCCCTCTCCGTACACCGCAATAATATCGTTGAGCCCGCGTGCGGAAGTCTCCCACGCATTCAGCAACAGGTCTTCGTCGCTCTGCTTCTCAAACAGCACATACGCCCCACTTGCCCGCACATCCTCTTTGAGCATCGCCCGCAGCCCGGAATCCTGCTGATAGAGACTGCGCAAGGCCAGCGACACGGCGCCGATCTCTTCCTCTGTCCAGATGAGAGGCTTGAGAGTGCAGGAGACATCGTTTTTGCAAGTGTGGAGCGCGAGTTTAAGAAAATCTTCGCGTTCCGCGCTGATTTGGCGCAGCGTTGAGTCCGCGATCAGCAGGTCACGAACCTTTCCGTCCTTTTCGAACGCCGAGAGCAGATAAAAATTCTTCTCCTCCAGCGGAGCGTGCAGGGAAAGCGGGGCCTTGGCCGGAAGAGATTCTTGAGCGCCGAACGACAGAGATGTGGCTGCTATGAAGAACACCGACAAGATGGTACGCAATCGCATCGCTTTGATCTCCCTTACCGTACGACGTCCGGCGACAGGGGCGGCGGCGCGGAACCGGTGCTTGGGTTATATGCTGGATTTTTTGGATCGATGGGGTTGGGTTCCCTGGCGAGATCTGTGCCGCTCTCAAGCCACGCGCGATAGAGCAGATCGCGGAGCATTTGGCCTGCCGCCGCGGTTCTCTCATAGATCAGGTTCCTGGCTTCGGGGTCGTTCGCGTCGTCAAAGGCATGCCGCTTGTCGAGGATGTAGATCTGCTCGACATGGGTTGACGATTGATTCAGGAAGACAAGTATGTTGTTGAAGATATCGCCGGTCAAGGCAGGCGCTTTGATCCGCGGTTCGATGTCGGTCGCTACCAGCGCCATCTTTTCCACATAGGCGCTCTCGAATCTGCCGTGAATATGAGGATCCTGCGTGTAATTGTTGGGGTTCGGGCCTACCCATCCGTCGTGCTGGATGCTGTCATGCAGCGGCTGCGCTCCATCTCCGATGTAGTGGCCCAGCCACGCGGTGTAAAAGGCGCAGTCCTGCTCCAGAAAGCGCGTGTCCTGGTGTTGTTGTTGAGCCTTGCGCATCAGGCGCATGGCGGAGACAAGCCTTCCATAAGATTCCATGGCGGCATAGGGAAGAGTGCCGGTCCAGCGCACATTCATGCGCGCCGCGTTCTCCGGGTCGCTGCTGCGAATGCGCAGGTTCTCATCGTAGAGGGCGAGTATAAATTCATAGCGTGAGCGTGGGATGGTGCGCATGAAGGCAAACTGTTCCCGGAACCATCCATGGTTCGGATCTTCTTCGATTTTGAGGAAGGGGGTATTCTGGCCCCGCCACGTATCGGGCACGATCGCACTCGCTTCGATCCAGTCCTCATATTTCTTGAGAAAGACGGGTCCGTCGGCGGGAAGCGTTTCTACCGCTGCCTGGTCGATAACCGAATGCGCCCGGTGTCCCCAGCCCCAGGCTACATAGGGGAGAGTGAAAAAGAGAGTGGAGGCGACTGCAAACTGCATTCTTCTCGAAGACATCATTTCTCCAAAATCCGTCTTTTGCTTTTCTTTCTGTCGTGTCTTTGCTTTTCTTTCTGTCATTCCCGAAGGGAATCTGCTTTTCAGGCCGCGAAAAGGCTCCGGGAAAGAGTCCCGCAGGGACGGCAAGAGAATAGCCCAGCACGTCAGTGCTGGGTGCGCTTGGAGGAATAGATACAGTCCCGTAGTGACGACTTGGGGCTTCGCTTTCTGCCCTTCTAGCCTTCCTTGCCTTTCTTTCTGTCATTCCCGAAGGGAACCTGCTTTTCGAACTCATCGATGAAGAACCGTCTAGAACGTCAGCTTCAGGCCGACTTGAACATTGCGCGATGTCCGCGCCGACGTCTGGCGCAGAAAGTCGCTCGAGTTGGTAGTGTTAATCACCGAACCGGTGCAGCCGGTAGTGGTGTTGCAGTTCAGGTTGTTGGTGTTGAGCAGATTCTCAGCCGCGACAAATGCTCCTAGCCTATAGCGTTCGGCTATGGTGAAGTAGCGTTTGAGTTGCGCATCTTCCTGCGAAAGCCCGCTCCCGCGCAAGCTGTTGCGGTTGACAAAGAGCGGACGGTCGTTGATTACGCCGTCATTGTTAAGATCCGTGCCGGCAATTTCATTGATGGGATAGCCGGAGTTCATGAAGGTCATCGACGAAAACTCGAATCCGTTGAGCCAGCGCAAAGAGTGAACGCTGGTTATCGGCTGGTAGAGACCTTGAATGACGATATTGTGCCGGGCATCGTTATCCGCGTTGCCGTAGTCACGCTGAATATTGGTAGGATCGCTCACGCTGCCGCCCTCGCCGATATTGTTGGCCAGAGCATGCGAGTACATGTAGTTGACAGTGAATTCCAGACCCCGGGACATGCGCTTTTGCACCGTGAGAAAGAGGCCGTTGAAATTTGTAGTCGCGCCCGAGCGGATCACGTTGATAGCCCCGAAACTTGGATTCGGCCGATGCGAAGTTCCGGTGAAGATCGGGCGGCCGTCGGCCAATGTAGTTCCGGTCTCGGTTAGATTGATGTCTGTGTTATAGAGGCCATGCATCATGACGGAAAACTGGTACCCCAGCGTCAATTGGAAATTGGCGCCGAGCTGCTGCTGAATCTGGAGATTTGCCTGGTGCTGGTAGGTGTTGTGAAAGTTCGTGGCAAAAGCGGTGATGCTGGGCTTGACTTGAAAGCTCGAGCCGGTGAGGTCGGGCACATTGGGAAATACCGGTGCGCCCGGAGAGTTGCCGGTCACCAGATAATTGAGCAGGCGATGGCCATTGACTTGGGCCGCGTTGTAGAAGGTGCTCAGTCCGGGGACGTCATAGTACATGCCATAGGCGGCGTGCACCACCGTCTTATGACTTTCGCCGGGGGACCATGTAAGAGCAATGCGGGGCGCGATATCGCCATAGTCGTTCGGTACGCTGCGCGAGAGCGGATAAGGCGCAAGCGGATCGAAGGTGGGGAAAAGGATGAGCTCATAGCGCGCGCCTACATTCGCGCTTAGATTTGGAGTAAGCCGAATCTCATCCTGCGCGAAAAGGTTCACGAAGTTAAAGGCGATACGGACCTCGGGATTGCCGCTGTAGGTGGTGAGGTTGGTGTAGGTATAGGGCAGGCCGGTCGCGGTATCGGTTTTGCCGGCGACGGTGTTGTGGTACTGATTGAGCGCGCTGACCGCAGGACGGCCATTGAGGGCAGGCAGGCCGCTGAAGGTAAACGTCGGCGCGGTCGAGGATAGGTTGGCGAACAGTTCATGGTCAAACTCCCCGCCGAACTTGAAGGTGCTGTTTCCCCGCGTCCAGGTCAGGTTGTCGAGCACACTGGTGCTGCGTTCGGTGGTGGTGGTAGTGGTAAGCGGGCTATAGCCGATATTCGCAACGCTGCTGATGTTGATCAAAACATCTCCCTGCGGCGAGCTGCTGACTACCGGGTAGTCTGCCGTATCGCGCTGAATGGCGCCAAAGCGCAGCTCGTTGAGCAGTTTGGGCGAAAGTATGGTGGCGAGTTGAATGCCCCCGCCGTTCTGGTGGTCGAGATAGCTGGAGCCGCGATCGACGATGCTGAGTCCGCCGGCATTGTTGGGTTGATGATTGGTGAAGCGGGCGAAGCGGACATATCCGCTATTGTTCTGGTTGATCGCATAATCGACCTTCGCCACCAGGGTGCGGTAGGTCTCGCCGAAAGGGGCGGTGCCGATCTGGTTGCTGGGCAGGCCGAGCGCGGTGGCATTTGCCGGTGCGATGGTGATGATGTTGGGCAGCGTATATGGGTTGTTCTCGAACTGCCCGAAGAAGAAGAGCTTGTCGCGGAGAATCGGGCCGCCCAGGGTAAAGGCTTCGTCATGCCAGCTACGATTGGGCTGAAGAGTAGAAAGAGTGGGAATCGCCTGCAGGTCGATCGGCCGGTACTGCCCCAGGGCGGAGCCATGAAACTCATTCGTGCCGGATTTTAGCAGCACGTTGATCTGGCCGCCGGCCGCTCTGCCGAACTCCGCCGAGTATCCATTGGATAGTGTTTGCGTTTGGGCCACGGCTTCAGGAGTTACGATGATCAGCCGGATCTGGCGGCTGCTGCCGTGCTGTGTATCATCCAGACCATCGAGATTCCACTGCGAACGTTCTGTTCCGCCGAAGGTAAACTCCGTGGTCGAAAAAGTGCTGGTAGGTATTCCGATCACCCCCGGCGAAAGCAGCAGATAGTTATAAAGGTTGCGCGAGGGAATCGGCAGATTCTCAATCTCCGTCTGGCCGAGTACCGCTCCAACGGTTGCGGTTCCTGTGTCCAGGATGTCGGAACCGGCCTGCACCTCGACGGTTTGCGATACGTTTCCGATACTCAGGCTCACATCCAGGCGGGCTTCTTCGCCCACGCTTAAGACGATGCCCTGCTGAGTGCTGGTTTGAAAGCCGTTCGCCACCACAACCAGCTTATATACGCCCACAGGAATGAGCGGAAAGCGGTAATAGCCCTTGCCGTCGGTAATAGTCTGCTGCGAGATTCCCGTGCTCACGTTGGTGATCGTGACGCTCGCTCCGGCGATTGCGCTCTTCGCGGGGTCCTGCACATAGCCGTTCGCGGCAGCGTCGACCGCGTTGACCTGCGCAGACAAAGCGGCGGGGAACAATATCCACAGCACTGCAAGACTGAATACAAAATTGCGTAGCACAGCGCTCTCCTGGGGATCGAATTTTAGCGGCAGCTAAGCGAAATATTCCGGGGTTGGTAACCTGGGTAAGAAAACTGGCGAGAGTGCAGATGTTTTTTAGAGTATCGATCGATTGGTTTAAATTTTGACGGCAACGCAGTTAAAATTCGGTGAACTGCCCACCGGAAAGAGAAACTAATAGTCACAGTTATAGTTTCTTTTGGCGCATAGGCTGCGAATGACGCCGATCCCGGAGCAGTTCTTGGGCTTACTGCCAAATGCGGCGGATGCCGAAGAAATCCAATTTCGAATCGCTACTGAGAACGGGAATGTCACTGGCAAGCGCCTGCGCAGCGATCATTCGATCGAAGGGATCGCGATGTTCGCCTGGAAGACGCCCGGCCCGGAGAGCGGCTTCGACAGTGATGGGAAGAAGCGTATATCCGGCATCATCCATCACCTCCAAAAACTCGTTCTCGATTGTCTCCGCTCCGGGAAGTTTGCCTAAGCGTACTTTGGTTGCAATCTCCCAGGCAGATGCCGCGGATACGAGAATGACGTTTGCCTGGTCTGCAATGATGGCTGACGACTTGTGGCTGAGCGATGCGGGGGAGAGGGTGGCCCATAGCAGAATGTGGGTATCGAGGAGAACTTTCACTCTTCGTCCCCATTCCAGAGGCGCAGTTCTTCCTCGGGAAGGGGCTCAAAGAATGCATCCGTCAGGACAAACTCAGAATTCTCCCGGGCGCCGAGCCGCTTCTTCCCAACTGCATGGATCGCTTCCAGCCTGGCTACTGGGATTCTTGTCCCGTCCAGAGGTAATGATCACGATTTCACCCTTCTGGGCTTTTTTAACGAGATCCGAAAGATTCGTCTTTGCTTCGAAGATGGTCGCTGTGATCATAATTTTGTCTCCAAATAATCCTGCTAACATATCTTAGCTAAGCTGGGAGGGACGGTCAACATACTCCCTTACCTCCGGCATCCCGGCTAAGATAGATTCCTGATGGGGCGCATTCACATCCTTTCCGATCAGGTCGCCAACCAGATCGCCGCCGGCGAGGTGGTCGACCGGCCTGCGTCCGTGGTCAAGGAGCTGCTCGAGAATGCACTCGACGCCGGCGCCAAACGCGTGCGCATCGAAGTGGAGGGCGGAGGGCGCAAGCTGATCCGGCTCACTGACGACGGCGTCGGAATGGTGCGCGACGATGCCCTGCTCGCCTTTGAGCGCCATGCCACCTCCAAGCTGCGTTCGAGCGACGACCTGCTTTCCATCGCTACTCTGGGTTTTCGCGGCGAAGCGCTGCCTTCGATCGCCTCCGTTTGCCGGCTGGAGCTGAAGACCCGCTCCGCGCCGGATTCCTCGGGCACTCAGGTAGAGATCGCCGGCGGGAAAGTCCTGCGCTATGACGACGTGGGGGCCCCGGCCGGAACCACGATCACCGTGCGCGACCTCTTCTTCAACACGCCCGCGCGCCGCAAATTTCTCAAATCGGAAAATACCGAGCTGGCGCATATCACCGCGCTGGTCACCCATTACGCGCTGGCCCACCCCGACAAGCATTTCGAGTTGCACTCCGCAACTCATGCTCTGCTCATCACTCCTCCGGTCGAAAGAGCGGCGGAGCGCATCTTTCAGATCTTCGGGAAAGATACTTTGGATCAGCTTCTTCCCCTCGCCGCCGAGCTCAACCTGGAGCACGCCGGCTTGCCCGATCCGCCGCCGTGGAAGCGCGATCAGGATTACCAGCCGCCGGCCGCCGGGCTCTTGAGGATCAGCGGATTTGTCTCCAAACCCGAGCTGCAGAAGCTCAACCGCAACTCCGTCTATTGCTTTGTCAATCGCAGGCTGGTGCGCGACCGCGTGCTGATGCATGCTGTGAGCGAGGCCTATCGCAACATTCTGCCTCCAACCTCATTTCCCGTTGTCCTGCTATTTCTGGAGCTGCCCGCGGAGGAAGTCGATGTCAACGTCCATCCCGCGAAAACCGAAGTGCGCTTTCGCCAATCGAGCTTTGTCCATGACTTCGTTCGCGACAGCATACGCAACAAGCTGACGGTGGCGCGGCCGGCAGCGGCATTCCTAAACGCACTTACCTCTCACCCCAGCGCCACGCCGGCCCTGGTGCCGGATCTATCGCCGTTTTTGAGCGACCGGGAATCAAGCCCCAATCCGGGCGCCAAGGAAAAAGATTCGGATAACCCGCCGATGGCGGATGAGGCGGAGCTTTTCTTCCTCACTCCTCGCCCAGTTACGCCTGTTGCCGGGGATCTTCAATTTCCCGCAATCAATGGGATGGCCACATCGGGGATGGCCACATCGCCCGCAGCCGTTTTTTCCGAGCCTATGGTGGAGGCGCCGCAACTTGACCGCGAAATTCCTCCCTTCGAAGGCAACGGCTGCTCCCATTCCAGCTTCCCGGAACCAGCATTTGACGCTGCACAGCAGACGGAGGAAACTGCACAGCCAACCCTCAAGGGCCTGGCGTCGCTCAAGCCTCTTGGCCAATTGCGGGAGTCTTTCATCCTGGCGGTCAACGATGAGGGGCTTTGGATTGTCGATCAGCATGTCGCCCACGAGCGCATACTGTTCGAGCGAGTGCTGCGCGAGCGCAAGGTGGAGCAGGTTCAGCAGCAGCGCCTGCTGATGCCTATGCTGCTCGATCTGCTTCCCGCGCAGATGGTCGCTTTCTCAAGCATTGCCCACGAGCTCAAGGAGAATGGGTTCGAGGTCGAGCCCTTCGGGCCGCGCACCATCGCCGTCAAAGCCGCGCCGGTTGGATTGGAGGGGCGCGAACTGGAGCGCATGCTGGTCGAGGTTCTAGAGCAGGCGGAGCGGCTGGAGCAGGCGCAGAATCTTGAAGCGGCGCGGACGCGAATCGCCGCCTCCATTGCCTGCCACGCCGCCATCAAGGTCAATACGCCGCTGGATACCGCGCGAATGGAATGGCTGCTCACGGAGCTGGCAAAGACCGCGCATCCCACCAGTTGCCCGCATGGACGCCCCATCGTCCTGCGATATTCCTGGAAGGAGATCCAGCGGGCATTTCAAAGGATTTAACCTTACGTTCAGGCGTTGCTCCGGCGCATTTGCCTTTCTTTCTGTCATTCCCGCAGGGACGGTAAGAAAATAGCCCAGCACGAAGTGCTGGGTAGGGTTCTATAAGAGAGAAAGTCCCGCAGGGACGGCTGAATCATTCCTGCTTCTTTTCAGTCGTCCCTACGGGACTGGATCCTACTCCTCCAAGCAGACCGAGCACCGACGTGCTGGGCTATTTTCTTGCCGTCCCGCAGGGACTCTTTCCGGGAGTTTTTCCGCAGCCTGAAAAGCAGATTCCCTTTGGGAATGACAGAAAGAAAGGCAAGGACGGTCACGCTGGGACACTCCCAGGTTGGCATAGTAAACTCGGAAACCATGAATTGCCGGCGGCTTCAAGGCACTCTGGTAGTCATCGCGGCCCTGATGAGCCGGTTAATCCCGGCGGCAGTTGCGCAGCACGCTTTTGGGCAACATTCAGATGGAGCCACGATCCAGGGGGTTGTGCTCAACTCGGACCATAAGCCGATGGACGATGCCTCGGTACGGCTTGAACAAAAGGGCACTCCGGTCGTGGTGGAGACGAGAACCAACGCAGCAGGCGTCTTCACATTTTCGGCTCTGCGAACCGGCAACTATATGCTCAGCGCGGAGAAGGCAGGACTGCACAGCCACGCCACTGCCGTCATTGCATCCCCCGGAGACCCAAAGAAAGTCGCTCTAGTCCTCGAAGCCTCACCGTCATCGACCCAAGCCATGGAATTCGCCGATAAGCCGAATTTCACTGTCGCGGGAGTCACTGATTGGACTGCCGCGGGCGGCCACGGATCGGATTCCCGTCTGCGAACCAGCGAAGCTCTCGTTCGTGAAACTACTACCCTCAAAGCGGAAGATCCCCGCGAATCCCGCGAATCATGGAGCCGAGTACGACCGGGCGCTAGCTTTGAAAGAAGCCGGCGATTTCTCCCAGGCGCGTGAGGATGTTAGGAAAATACTGGAGCATGAGAACAATGCTGACTTACACCGCCTCTTAGGCGAGCTGGACGAGAAACTTGCCGACCCTTTGGACGCCGTCCACCAATATCAACTGGCAGTCCATCTGGACCCCAGCGAAGAGAACTATTTTCAGTGGGGCTCTGAGTTACTGCTCCACCGGGCCGTGTGGCAAGCAAAGGAGGTCTTTAGCGAGGGCGCCGAGGCATATCCAAGATCAGCCAGGATGCTGACCGCGCTGGGAACAGCACTGTTTGCGAGTGGTCTTTACGATCAGGCGGCTCTCCGCGTCTGCGATGCTTCGGACCTGAATCCGCAAGACCCGGCTCCCTATCTCTTTCTAGGTAAGATAGAGAAGGCCGCACCCACGCCACTGGCTTGCGTGGAGCCAAAGCTGGCGCGGTTTGTGCGAGAGCAGCCGGAAAATGCTCTGGCCAACTATTTTTATGCGATAGCCGTTTGGAAACGCCATCCGCCGCAAGAGAATCAGGGGGCGTCGCAGCAGGCCGAAACGCTGCTTAAAAAAGCTGTAACCATCGATCCCAACTATGGCGACGCGTATCTGCAACTTGGGATTCTCTACTTTGCCCAAAATAACATCCGGAAAGCGATTGCCTGTTACACCAAGGCAATCGAGGCAAACTCCCAGCTCGGCGAGGCCCATTATCGGTTAGGCGTGGCCTACGATCGAATCGGAGAGTCAGCCAAGGCTAAGCAGGAATTTGCGCTGCACGAAGAGATCGAGAAGCAGCAGGCGGCCGCGGTCGAGCTCCAGCGGCGCGAGGTTAAGCAGTTCTTAGTAGTTCTTGAGGGCCAGACAGCTAATACACCACACTGAAGTCGAGAATCCCAGGTCCCAGAATCGGGACCTGGCGCACTCCGATACACTTGTTGTAACTACTTTCTACCGCGATGGCAGCTTGAACGTCGCGACGATGCCGTCGCCTTCGCGAATGGTGAGTATCTGATTCGCTTTGACCTGCTCGAATCGTTCGATCTTCTGCGTAGTCGGCCACTTCACTTCGATCGAATCCACGGTCTCAAGCTTCCCCAGACCGAAGTGCAGGCGCAGGTCGCTCTGCGACATAACGCTTGCGCCGCTGTGGACTTCATCCATCTGGATATGCTTGCCGTGCACTAACCCGCACCCGCGCTCCAATGGCGGTGCGATTGCATCTTGGTTCCCACCAGCTTGATCTTGATCCAGTTCTGCTTGTTGCCTCCGTCATTGCGAAGCAGCGACGGCAGATCGTTCATATTCAAAATCAGCGCATCCATGTCGCCATCATTGTTGTAGTCTCCAAATGCGGCGCCGCGGCTGGAAAAATGCTCGCTGATGCCCGGACCCATCTCTGCGAGAAACGTCCTTGAAACGGCCATCGCCGAGGTTTCTATACACCAGGCGCGGATTCTTGAAAGTTCTCGCCGAAATTGTATTTGTCGATCTCAGGGTAGACGTGTCCATTGACCTGAATAATGTCCTGCCAGCCATCATTGTCGTAATCGATGAAAGCCGCAGCCCCAGGCCACATAACCGTTGTTGACTCCGATGCCGGAGGCAAAGGTAAGGTCGCTGAAGGTCCCGTCGCCATTGTTGTGGTATAGATTGCAGGTGTCGTCCGCGAAGTTGGTCTTGAAAATGTCGAACCAGCCATCGCAGTCGTAGTCGGCCACGGCAACGCCCATTCCCGCCTGTTCATGACCGTTATCGCTATAGGCGCATCCGGCCATGACGGCGATATCAGTGAACGTGCCGTCATGGTTGTTCTGAAACAGAATGCTGGGCTCGGAGTCCACCGCGACATAGATGTCCGGCCACCCGTCATTGTCGAAATCATAGGAGACGGCGGTAATTGAGTAGCGTGGCCCGGGCTTCAGAATTCCCGACTTCTCAGAAACGTCGGTAAAAGTGCCGTCCCCATTGTTGTGGTAGAGAATGTTCGTGTCCCCCGGAAGGCCGCGCGGACCGCACATCGTGGGAACGCCCTTCCACTGGCAGTAGCTCGTATCTTTGTCGGAGGGAATTTTTGTCCGGATCCAGCTTGACGTAATTGCATACGAAGAGATCGAGATGGCCGTCGCGGTCGTAATCGAGGAAAGTACAGCCCGCTCCCCAACGAACTTCTTCCTGATAAAGGCCGGCCTTATGAGTGACATCGGTAAAGGTTCCATCTCCGTTGTTATGGAAAAGAATGTTATGTCCCCAGAAGCAGCAAAACAGATCATCCCATCCATCGTTGTCGTAATCGCCCACGCAGACGCCGGTCTGCCAACCGGTACGCCCTAGTCCTGATTTTTCCGTGACATCGGTAAACGTGCCGTCGCGGTTGTTCTTGTAGAGATGAGAGGTTGGCGCTTTTCCCGGCGGCCAATGCGCATCCAGCCGATTTCCATTCGTGAGATAGATATCCAGCCATCCGTCATTGTCGTAATCGAAAAAGGCCAATCCGCTTCCTTTAGCCTCGATGATCGACCGCTTGTGGTCTATGCCGCCCCACACGTTGGGGACGTTCAGCCCCGCTTGCTGAGCGACATCCACGAACTGGACAGGAGACGCAGTGGAATTCGACAACGCGGTTTTGATGAGGGCCGGATCTCTCCATCTCCAGAGAGGAGTCGCCAGAGCCTCCGCCAGTCTATCGCCGAGCAGGAAGAGAGATGAGCCGAGGAAGCGCCGCCGCGGAAAATTCATTTTGCCTTTCTTTTATTCCGGAAGAGAATCTGCTTCTGCCTTTGCCTTTCTTTCTGTCATTCCCGCAGGGAATCTGCTTTTCGTACATCGTATGGCGCGAAAGACCAGAAGCAGATTCCCTGCGGGAATGACAGAAAGAAAGGCAAAGACGGGAGCCCATTAAACCTGTCACTGTAGCATTTCCAGCGCCTGCCTGGCGCCCGGATTCTGGGGTTGTATGCGCAGCAGTTCCAGCAAGACTTCTCTTGCTTTTTCCCGGTCGCCTTCGACGGCGTACAGACGGGCAAGACTGAGATAGGACTGGTCGAAATTCGGGGCAACGCGGATGCAGGTCTTGAATTGCTCTTCCGCCTTCGAGTAATCCTGTCCCCGGGCGAAGAGAACTCCGAGGTTGGTCAACGCCTCGGGATAGTCGGGACGCAGGTCAACCGCTTTTTGCAAATACTCCGCCGCACGCTGCATCTGGTTTTGCCGGGCGTACAGCATTCCCAGACTGTAGTTGACTTCAGGATCGTCGGGCTGAATTTCGAGAGCTTGAGTCAGGCTTTCCTGCGCCTTCTCAAAGGACCCCATCCGGCGGTAGAGATTTCCCAGGTTCAGCAGCGCAATGGCGTAGCCCGGTCTCAAGCGCAGTGATTGCTGAAAGTCTCCGACTGCTTCCTCCGCACGACCTTGTTGGGCGGAAATCATTCCCAGATTGTTCCACGCCTCCGGGTAGTCGGGACGCAGCTTTAACGTCTGCTCGAGATAACGGCGCGCCTGCTCGAAATCATTCTTCTTGAGATTCAGGGTGCCCAGGTTGTAATAGCCGTCGGCGTCGTTGGGCTTGGCGGCGATGACCTGTTGAAAGGACTCCTCCGCCTGCTCCAGGTAGCCGTGCTGTAAGAGGGCCACCCCATAGGTGAAGTCATTGCGCAGAAACGCGCCTTGGTAAATCTCTCCCTTGAATGGAAGCGCTTTTTGCATGCGCTCGGCTGCCGTGTTCGGGGCCGACCTCACATCTTCGAGCACGCGCTGAGGATCGATTGTCCCCTGATAGAGCTTAACGATCATGCCATCTCGATCGAGCAGGAAGGAGGCAGGAATTGCGAGGTCCCTGCGGCGATCGAACAGGTAACGGTAAATGATGTTATAGATGCCAGCAACATCTTCGGTTGCAAAAAGGACGGGAAAAGAAAATCTTTCCTGTGCTGCGAACGAGCGCGCCGTTTGAGTATCGCTCGCGCCGTCAAGGTTTACGGCTACCACTCTCAGTCGGCTTGCGGCCAGCGCCACCCGATGCCGGTCAAGAACTCTCAGTTGGTCGCGGCAGGGCGGCGCCGAGGCCGCCCAGAAGTTGAGCAGCACGAAGCTTCCCCGCAAACTTCGCAGTTCTTGCGCGTTGCCGCCGAGATCGGGCAGGGAAAACTCCGGCGCCTTGAAAGGTTCAATCAACCAGGTGCCTATCTGGGACGGCAGCGGTTCTAACTCCGGCGGTGGTCCCGCATGCGTGTAGGCAGGAACCGGCGCGGCGAAGGGTTTGGCCGCGAACGTAGCCGACCCCTCCTCTATTTCAATCCGGTGATTGACCGGCAGATGATCGAAGGCCTGAGAGAGCCCGCTTGGCCAGCGGATGGTGGCCCGGATTGATCCTTCCGGCTTTCCCACTCCAAAAAAGATCTCCTTGGAGTGCTGGGATAGAAACCCCGATCCTGCCTGCAGATACTTTGTCTGGCGAAGGGCGCCCGCTTCGACCGTGATTGCAGCTCCGATGGCATCGCGATTGCTTTTTTGCCCGCGTAAGCGAAACGCGATCGATTGGCCAATATCCTTCATCGCGTTGTGCAAAATCCGCAGCTGGGGGGCATTGCGATTTTTAAGGATGACCTCCAACCGCCCGTCATGGTCGAGATCGGCGAGCACGAAGGAGCGGCTGTCCTCGGGAAAGTCCAACCCCACCGCACCCGAGACCTCGGAAAACGTGCCATCGCGGTTGTTGGCGAAGAAGACATTCCTCTCATAGCCGTTCCAGGAACTGTCCGATCGGATCAATTCATTGAGGGCGTTCCAGCCATGCTCGTAAGCCAACGAGGGTGTAGCGTCGCCGGGCGATTTGCCTACCACCTGGCGCCAGAAAAAGCTTGCCAGGTCGTTGCGCTCCGGCCCGGAGATGTATCCGTTGGTGACATAGAGATCAGGATAGCCATCATGGTCGAAGTCCCAGAGATCCGATGACCAGGACCAGCGTCCCATCTCAACTCCGGCTTGCCGGCTGATGTTTTGAAAGGTCCCATCTCCCTGGTTCCGATAGAGCGCATTGCCTCGCGCATGCCGCCGGTACAGGGCGCGGATATCTTCCGAAGCCTTTTGCTGAAATTGCTTTTGTCCTGAGACTCTTTGGCCGGCAGCCGACCACATGTCGGCAACGTAAATATCCTGCCTTCCGTCGTTATCGAAATCGGACCAGCAGGCGCTCATCCCCGCCCCTACGTCGTCGACGTGTGCCTGGCTGGAGACGGCGGTGAAGCTTCCATCGCCGTTGTTGCGGTACAGATTACCGCAGCCGAAATCGTTGGCGACATAAAGGCTGGGCAGCCCCTTGGAATCGGGGACGCCCCAGGCGCAGGCGAAGCTGTAACGGTTGTTATCTACATTCAGTCCCGCCGCGTCGGTCCGGTCTTCGAAGGTCGCGTTGCCTTCATTGTGCAGGAGAAAGTTCGGCGGACCATTGCGGGCATCGTAATAGGGCACAGGATAGTGATACTGGTCCAGACCCAGATAGTAGCTATAGAGGCAAAAGTAAATATCCAGCCGTCCGTCGCCATCGTAATCGGCCAGGGCCGCATGGGTAAATGTTCCCTGGGGAGGGCTGTTAAATTTGAAAGCGTCGCGCTTGAGCGAGAATCTTCCTTCTCCTTGATTCAGAAAGAGCAGGGGGCCGTCGCCACAGACAACTAATAAGTCCTGCAGTCCCTTGTTCTCAAAATCGGCGAAGAGCGCGCACGCAGTCCCGTCGAGTACGCCCACTCCCGCTTTCTCCGTTACATCCTCAAAGCTCCCATCGCCCCGGTTGTGGTAGAGCCGGTTGGGGAGGCCGGCCGGCTGGCAGACATAAAGGTCGTCGAAGCCGTCGTTGTCGAAGTCCCCCGCCGCCACACCATTGTTGCCGTAGACATCGATCCCGCAAGCGCCATCGAGCACCGTGCGCCAGTAATCGGCGCCGCGAAGAATCTGGCCGGCGTATGACTTCGTTCCGCCCAGAGCCTGGGAGGTGACGTCGATGAATACAGGCTGGCGCGCGAGGCTAACTGTCTCCTCCCCGGCCTCCCATCTGCGTGCTTTCCATGTTTCCGACTGATCCCGCGACCACTCGGTACGCCAATATCCAACCCGCTCCTCACGCCGCTCATCGTTGCGCACAGCGACAAGGTCATACCGGATGTCCAGGCGAACCGTTAATGGTGCGCTCGCGATCTCTTCGATGCGGACAATCTCGAATTCCGCTGTTTCCACCTGCGAGAGCTGCCCCAGGTAAGCATGGATCTGGCGGAGAAATTGCTCCCGTCCGGGAATGACACTGGCGGCAAACTGCCTTCTCACAATATCGATCCCCTCTCCAGTCCGCAGCGTGATTTCCTTCACCGGAACGAACGAGGAAGCTTCGATCGAGGGATCGAGTGAATTCGCCAAGGCTGAGAGGTCGCGCACCGGTCTCTTGAGGGCCCGGCTCCACTGTTTGAGGAGTAAGTCGATTTCAAAGGCGTGTTTCTCTGTAACGTACTCATCTGAACCCGGAGGGACCAGGCGGAGAAGATCTTCCAGAGGAGATTTGGCCGGATAGTGGGGCGTGAGACGGCCGTCGGAGAATGGAATATCAAGGTTCCGATTGGGTCTCCACAATAACGAGTATCCATGGAAGGGCGCAGGACGAAGCAGCAGGGGCGCCAACCCCATGTTCTTAAGGATTGCCCGCCGGGAAAAAATTTGGTTCTGGTTTTTGTGACGCGACATCCTTAAGGGCTCCGCCTAGAGGACTACTCCCTTGGGTATACACCCACTTCGCTCTCTCGAAAATCATCCCGGGAAGCCTACTCTGCCAGCGGTTGTGATCTCCCACCCTTGCTACGCAAGGATGGGGCACCCTAGATCTGCTTGAAGTATGGATCCAAAACTGCCGCCAATCGAGGGTGCCCCATATCTGGCGCGCTCTTTGCGCCAGATATGGGAAACCGCAGATCTCTCCACTGCGCTTCGCTCCGGTCGAGATGACAAAGTTAGGTGTAATCGCCAACCAAGCCTTCCTCAACCCGATTTTCATCCTGTGGGTGGGCCGCAGGCCCATGAACACTCTCTCGAAAATCATCCCGGGAGGCCTGCTCTGCCAGCGGTTGTGGTCTTACACCCTGAATCCCTTCAAGGTATGGATCCAAAACCACTCCGGTCGAGATGACAAATCAGGTGCAGTTGCGGGGAAACCATCGCACCCGGTAGGCCCGAGAGACCAGAAGCAGATTCCCTTCGGGAATGACGGAAAGAAAGGCAAAGACGCTGGATGCCCCACCTTTTGGTTGAGAATAATCTCCACTTTTTGATTGACAAGGGCTATTTCATTGGCCTACTCTCCGTGCGACGGGGATGTAATCGTTTACCCGGCGCCATGATGTAACCGGTTACTTAAACCAAAACAGCGCTCACCGCGCAAAGACCATGGCGTAAGAAATGTGGAGGTGCTTCAGATGGACAGTGATCGCAATGCCTTCAACTGGAAAGCCCTGGGCTACATAGCCCTTACATCTTTGTGCTGTCTTCTGCTTCCAAACCAGCGCGCATTCGGCCAGGTGGATGAAGGGTCGATTACCGGAACGGTTGTAGATCCCTCGGGCGCGGTTATTCCCGGGGCCAAAGTGACCGTCCTGAATACGGACCAGGGGTTGTCCCTGCAAACGGTAACGAACGGCAGCGGCTCCTATACCTTCTCGCCGGTCAGGATCGGGAACTACACCGTCTCCGCCACGGCCAGCGGTTTCTCCACGACGACCCAGAAAAATTTGCAGGTAAACGTGATGCAGATCCTGCAAGTCAACCTGCGGTTGACGCCTGGGGCCGCGACGCAAACTGTTACCGTGACGACCGCGCCGCCGGAGTTGCAAACCCAGGAATCGTCGGTAGGGCAAGTGGTAAGCGGACGAACCGTGAACAACCTGCCTCTGAATGGGCGCAATTTCACCTTCCTGGCGCAGCTTGTCGCCGGAGCGAACACCCCGCAAGCCGATACGCGGGGCAACGCCGCTTCCGGCGCTTTTTCCGCCAATGGTCTGCGTCCAGCGCAAAACAATTACCTGCTTGACGGCATCGACAACAACTCCAACGCCGTCGACTTTCTGAATGGAACAAATTTCATCGTTCTTCCGCCGGTGGACGCGATTTCGGAGTTCAAGGTTCAGACCGCGAATTACAGCGCCGAACAAGGCCGCGCCGCCGGCGCGGTTTTGAATGCCACCATCAAGTCCGGCACCAATAGTATCCATGGCGACGTTTGGGAATTTTTCCGCAACGACAAGCTTGACGCAGCCGATTATTTCGAGACCCAGGGCAAGAGCGAGCTGCGCCAGAATCAATTTGGAGGCACGATTGGCGGCCCGATCATCAAGAACAAGATTTTCTTTTTCGGCGATTACGAAGGCCTGCGGCGCGTCCAAGGCAATACCTTCAGCGGACTCTCCGTGCCCACAGTGGCGGAACGCAACAGCAATTTCACCAATCTCGCCGACCTGATCACCGGGCAAGGCACGAGTTCGAGGCCCGACGCCTTGGGACGGCAGATACCGTTCGGCGCCGTCCTGGACCCCGCTACTACCAGAGCGGTTGCGGCGCACGCGACGGATCCCGTCTCCGGGTTGACCAATAGCAGCGGCACAACCGTTTATGTTCGCGATCCGTTCACCAAGACGTGCTCCCCCTCGACCAGGTCTTATACTCTCGCCGGCTGCCCTGACTTGAACCAGCTTCCCGCCAACCGGCTGGATGCAAACGCCATCAAACTGCTGAACCTCTACCCGCTGCCAACCAACGGCTTGCTCACTTCCAATTTCATATCGAGTCCCAAACTCTTCGAGCATCGCAATGCTTTCGATACCCGGTTTGACTTTAATCCCACCCAATCCGACCAGATCTTCTACCGCTTAAGCTGGGTCGATGACCCGATCTTCATTCCCGGCCCATTTGAAGGCATAGCGGACGGCGGAGGCTTCCAGGACGGCGTCCAAACCGCTCGTACCGACCAGTCGGTCGGCGCATGGACCCACGTGTTTACGCCGAGCACGGTCAACGTGGCGCGCATCGGATTCAATCACCTGCACACCACGCGCTACGGCCCGGAGGGCGGCACGATGGGTATCCCGGCGCAATATGGGATTCAAGGCATCCCGCAGGTGTCGGAGAACGGCGGCCTTCCTGCTATTTCGTTCAGCGGCCTCTCGACCCTGGGTAGCAATTCTTTCCTGCCCTCGGACGAAATCAGTCAGACCATCCAGTTCACCGACGATTTTTCCAAGGTATACGGCAAGCACAGCTTCAAGATGGGCATCGAATACCAACGCGTGAGGTTTTCGACTCTGCAGCCGGCGTATTCTCGGGGCACTTACTCTTATAACTCCGCTAACTCCAGCAACTATAGTTTTACCGATATTCCGGGGAATACCACGGGCCTGACGGGACGCGCCCAATTCCTGCTCACCCCCGAAGCGGCCACCGTGCCCAACGGCATCTCTTATGTAGGGGGTTCCGACCAGATACAGGCCTCGAACATCAACAAAACCTACGATCATAGGATCTACACCGCGGTCTATTTCCAAGACGACTGGAAGATAACTCCCAAGCTCACGCTCAACCTCGGCCTGCGCTGGGACTACTTCAGCCCGATCAGCGAGACGAATGGCGGCCAGGCTAATTTCGTGCAAAGCGGCCCTCCAAACGGCGTTCCGACGTTCCTGATCCCGGCGAGCGGCAAGGACAATAGAACGCTGTCATCAACCGCTAATACGCCGAGCCTCAACGGCAATGGCTTTGTCGATCTGTTGCAAAAGGACGGAATTGCGCTTGAATTCACGAATAAATATGGCCAAGCGCTGGTGCAAACGCAACAGAACAATTTTGCGCCGCGGCTAGGCTTTGCCTATCAGGTGAGCGACAAGCTGGTGACGCGCGGCGGATTCGGGTTCTTTTTCAACTCATTTGAAAACCAGGGTTATGGACCCAATATCGGCGAGAATTATCCCTTCGTCTACAACTTCACCTATGCGCAACAGAACCTCGGCATCCCGAGCGTCACGCCAATTAGCGCCGGCAGTCCCTATGCTGGCTGCGCGACCGCTGGTCCGGGCGGAACGGGAACGCTTTCGTCCGGGTTTTCGTGCATCGCGTTTACTCCGTCTATCGTGAACGCTCAGGGCCTGGGGCTGCAGGGACTTCAGTTCGCGTACCGGACGCCACGCACACTGGCCGCCAACCTCTCTGTCCAGTATGCGGTGACATCCTCATTAACAGCGGAAGTTGCTTATGTCTTTACCCAGGGACAAAATATTCAGATCGGTTTGGGCAACAACAATGTGACCGCGCTTTTGCCGGCCGGTGTAAGTACATCAGGCGTGGTCGGCGGAGGCACGACAGGCACGAGACCATTTCCCGATTTCTCGCAGAATGGGAGCTACAATCAAACCATAGGACGAAGCAATTACAACGGTTTGCAGACCTCACTGCAACAACGGTTCGCAAACGGCCTGGATTTCCTGGCGACCTATACCTTCTCCAAGACGCTTTCCGATTCCGGCGACTTATTGAATGGAGGGAGTCTCTTCCCCAACGGGTTCCGCGCGCCACAGGTGCCCGGACTTGGTCCCCGCTTCGATTGGACTTTGGCGGATTTCAACGTCCCCCAGGTATTCCACCTGAGCGGCGAGTACCAGTTGCCCTTCGGCAAAGGCAAGCGTTTCCTCGGCGCCAATGGGAAGGTCGTCAATGCAATTGCCGGAGGATGGAGCCTCATCACCATCGCCGGGCTTCAGGATGGCCAGCCTGTCAGTCTACCTTGTCCAACTACGACTACATCGGGGACGAACTGCTTTGATGTAAGGGTTCCTGGGCAAAGCCAAAAGCTTGGGTTTCACAGGGACAGTAAGGGCGTGTTGAATTGGTTTGGGAACCCAAATGCCTTCCAGCAGCCTTGCCCGTTGGGCGCAGCTCCAACAGCTGGATGCATACCTGCGACCGGGAGCGCGCTTCTGGGCGACGCTGCAGCGACAGTCGCAGGGCCGGGAGTCGCCACCTTCAATTTCTCAACATTTAAGCAAATTCCACTCAACGAGCGCTTCAATATGGAGTTCCGGGCGGAATTCTTCAACATCCTCAATCATCCGACCTTCAATGCTCCTAATTTTGGCGGCAACGGCGTGGTTGCAATTTCCAATTCGGCCAACTTCACCAGCTCTAACTTCGGCGAAATCGGATCGACTCGCTTTGCTCCGTATGATCCGAGGCAGATTCAATTTGCTCTGAAGCTGTATTACTGAACATAATCGGAGTCAGTCCGTCTTTGTCTTTCTTTCTGTCATTCCCGAAGGGAATCTGCTTTTTGTCTCGCAGCGCTGTTGCCATGCCGCCATGTCACCGAGTATGCCCGAGAGACCAGAAGCAGATTCCCTTCGGGAATGACAGAAAGAAAGACAAAGGCGGACAACAATCGCACGGGGCGACTTCATAGGTGGGGCTGTGAGCAAAAAGCCTCGGTTTCAAGTGGTCATTCTTTGTTCTCTTCTCGGTTGCGCCGCCTTTGCGGCAGCCGAGGAGAACCAGAATCAGGAGCTGAACCGCCAGTTTCAGTCCGCAGTGGCTGAATACAACGCGGGACAGTTCGCCGAGTCCGCTGCCCAGCTTGAAGTGCTTTTGCCTAACGTACCGAACAGCTTTGAAGCTCATGAGCTCTTGGGGCTGGACTACGCTGCGCAATCGCTGGACGCGAAAGCCATAGAACACCTCCAGGCGGCGGTCCGCCTGAAGCCGGATTCAGCGGCTGCCAGAACCAATCTGGCCGTGAGCCTCTCCCACTCGGGAAAATCCGAATTGGCCGGGCTGGAGCTCCGTAAGGCGCTCGAGCTCGAACCCGGGAACTTTGACGCCAACCATAATCTGGGTGAGTTCTACATCCAATCGGGAAAGATTGCGGCCGCCTGTCCACTTCTCGAAAAGGCTCAGCGAATTCATCCTACTGCTTATGACAATGGCTACGATTTGGCGCTGGCTTACCTGGTTACCGGACGGCTTAGCCAGGCAAGGCAGCTTGTCCAGAATCTGCTCCAGACAAACAACACCGGAGAACTGCACGACCTGCTTGCCCAAATCGAAGAAAAGGATGGAAGGTTTCTGGCGGCCGCAAATGAATTCGAGACTGCCGCCCACCTGGATCCAAGCGAGGATAACCTGTTCGACTGGGGAAGCGAGCTTCTTCTCCACCGGACTTATGAACCGGCGATCGAGGTCTTCGAGCAGGCTACCCGGCGTTATCCCAATTCACCCCGGTTGATGATCGGCCTGGGTATGGCGCTGTACTCGCGGGGCAGGTATGACGAGGCGGTCAAGGCCCTGCTCGCGGCAGCGGATCTCGATCCTTCCGACCCTCGCTGTTATCTCTTTCTCTCCAAGGCCTATGACAGCTCTCCCAACCAGGCGGAAGAGGTCATCCAGGCCTTCCGCCGTTTTTCGCAGCTTCAGCCAGGCAATGCTCTGGCGCTCTATTATTACGCCATGAGTTTGTGGAAGGGAAAGCGGGCGGAGGCTGCCGGCGCGGACCTTGGGGAAGTGGAGTCCTTGCTGCAAAAATCGATAGCGCTCGATCAGACGCTGCCCGAAACGCACCTGCAACTGGGCAATCTCTACGCCGGCCGGCATGAGTATGCCAAGTCCATTCCGGAGTATCAGCGCGCCCTGGAACTGAATCCAAATCTTCCCGACGCGCATTACCGGCTGGGCCAGGGCTATGTTCACCTCGGGCAAAAGGACCGCGCGCAGGGGGAATTTGAGGTCTATCAGCGTCTTCGGGCGCAGCATATGGCTGAAGTCGACAAAGAACGGGCGGCAGTCCAGCAATTCATCTATTCAGCCAAGGCCACCCCTTCTTCCAAGCCGTGAGCAAAACATTTCATGGCGCGCACTATGATTGCGGGAGGGATCACCACTTGACGGCCCGATCATCATTCAGCGGAGGGCTAGCATCCACTCCTCAGGAGCTGGCTCGGGATCTTGGCCGCAGCAGGCGCGATTTTTTGCGGAGTGCGGCAGGCCTGGCGTTGGCGACCGGACTGATGAGCGCCAGCCCCTTTGTGCGCGGAGTGGCCGCGGCAAAGAAGCGGAAGGTTATCGTCATAACCTTCGGCGGAGGCGCGCGTGACCAGGAAACATTCGCGCCTGAAGGGCAGGAAAATATTCCCCACCTGCTGCATGAGCTGATCCCGCAGTCGAGCTTCTTCACCCAAGTGGTGAATCAAGGCATCCTGGGCCACTACGTGGCCACGGCAAGCCTGGCGACAGGAGTCTACGAGACGCTGAATAACTTTTCCGCGGTGCCCCCGGACCATCCCACAGTATTCGAGTACTTCCGCAAGGACCTGAACCGGCCGCCCTCCGATGCATGGGTTGTCGCGCCCAGCAATGGGTTCAACCGGATTGGCGAGAGCGATTACCGCTCCTATGGCTCGGGCCTGGGGGCCACGGTGATCCTGCCCAAGCATCTGCTGACCGCGGCCGGGAGCGGCGCGGATTATGGACATTTGCTGCGTGACAATTACGAGACTCCCCTGTACACGCCGCAACTTGCAGGCAGCGAATTCGAGTTGCGGCAACTGGAAAAGATCCTGAAGCTTTCCGTCGATGACTTCAAGGCGCACGCGCGGACGCTCTCCAGCCCAGACGAGCTCTCGATGTATATTGCACGGCGGCTGATGCAGCAGGAGGCTCCCAGTCTGCTTTGGATCACCATGCACGACATCGATATCGCACACTCCGGGGCCTACTCGCTCTACATCGAAGGAATCCAGCGCACGGACCGGCTCTGCGCGGAGCTTTGGAAGGCGGTAGAGAGCGAGCCTGAGTACGCGGGCAACACGACCTTGTTCATTCTCCCCGATTTTGGCCGGGATGCCGATGGCGATTCCGGCGGCAACGGATTTCAGCATCATCGCACCGGCGACGCAGCCTCGCGGACAACCTGGATGATGGCCCTGGGCGCCGGTGTGCGAGAGGGCGTGGTCTATGACCGGAGGATGCAATCAATCGACCTCGTACCCACGCTTGGAGCCATGATGGGATTCTCTGCTGCACTTTCACAAGGGCGGCCGATCGAAGAACTGGTCTAAGAAATCGGTCTGGGAACTGGTTTATGCTTCCACGCGATCTCAAAGCCGGGCAGTTCGCCGGGTATCCTCCCCAGGCAAGGAGGCTGGCGGTGGCCCATCTGGGCGGGCTACAGCAATTGCCGCTCAGCTTCGCGCCGAGCCTGCTGCTTGAGGTCATCGATTACGATTTCAAGTTTCCCGCCGAGCGCGCGCGAATCGATAAGGAACTCGCCAACCTCAGTTCCCTCTCTCCGCAGCAGGTCAAAGAGTGGTTTCAAGGATTCGAGCAAATTTCGCTCTCCTCGAAGTTTGAACATTTGGATTGGATCGATCAGCCGGCCCAGTTTGTCGAACAACTATCGGCATATCTCTGGACCACCGGCCAGGTGGATGCATTTCGCAAGGCTGCGACGGTTTATGGGGATCGTTTGCGGTCCGCGGCGCCCCCAGAGCCTATTCCCGTGCGCAGACTCGGAATTGCGGTTATCGGGCAGGGAGTTACCGCATATGAAGCGCCGCTCTTCCGCAACCTGCGTCCGCATGGCGCCTATTTTGGGCGCGTCAAGCCCGGCAACGGACTTGAGCTTCTGCTGAACGCGGCCGCCACGCGGGCGGAAGCACATCCTATCCCTTATGGCCATTGGTACATTGATGGAGGACAGCCAGCCGGTCATAACCCGCTGCTGACCTGCGTGTCGTATCAGGCGCTCGAACCGGTACGCGCCGCGTTGCTGCGCAAGATGCAGACGGAAATCGAAGAGCCCGGTATGGGACCGGAACAATTGCGCAGGTATTTGGCGCGGCTATCTCCTGTGGATCTCGGCATGCGCCAGCCGGGCGACGCGGTGCTCGACCCCTTTCAGGTCAAGCTCCTCACCGAGGGTTCGGGGACGCAGATTTTCTCGACCACGTTCGCCCAGTGGGCAGCGCGCGAGGCTTTGCGCCGGGCTCAACCCCTGACCTTATTGGTGCGGTTTGCCCCAAGGCAGCAGCAGAAGCCAATGAATGAATTACTCTCCGGCACCGGCAGCAATCCCGAGCTCGATTTCAACGGCTCCTTAGTCGACGCAGACATGGGCGCTTACTATCACTGGATAAACCAGCAAAGGCTGCCGGGATCGGAACAATCTTCGTTCCTGGTGTGGTTTGAAGGCCATGGCCAGGCGCTTGCAATTGCGCCGTCCATGCCGCGAGGAACAGAATCGGATTCGACAGCCGATCTAGGAGAGCTGCTTTCCTGGATTCTCGGCTGAACAGGCTGCGGAGAAAGTATGGTTCTGTATCAGGGCACATTCCCTTCCGGGCGCCACTGGGAAAATACCGGTAAGGTTTCGTAGTTTCCCATCCTTCGCACGAAAGAAGCCGTGCGAAGGATGGGGCACCCCCGATTCGTGACGGTTTCAGATCCATATAAAAAGGATCTTGGGTTTCCCATCCTTGCGAAGCAAGGGTGGGAAACCACAAAGGATGGTGGCGGAACGGGAAGGAGTAAACTATGCCCATATCTATGAATTGGCTGGAATTCGCTCAAAAGCTTGCGCGAGGGGCGAGGGCAACCGAAACGCCAACTTCGGAACGGTGAGCCCTACCGTCTTCACGCTTATTGCCGGCGCAAACGGGGCAGGAAAAAGCACCCTGACCAGCGGCAATCCGGAGACCTTCAGCATCTCTCCTCTGCTAGACCCAGATACATTCGAGCGTAGAACACGATTGTTCCTCTTGCTTCTCGCTTTCCTCATCCTCCCTTGCTCTCTACCGGGTCAATCGACCACCATTGCTTCCTGGGGGGGCGTCTTTCATGGCGCGGCCGGGCAGCCGCTGCAAGGAGCGAAGGTGGGACTCCGCGCGCAAACCCGGCAGTATTCTTCATTGACCAACGCCCAAGGCAGTTTCACTTTCAGGAATATTCCCGCCGGCTCCTACCGGCTTTCGGTCGAAATTCAGGGCCGCCTCACTCGTTACGCGCAGCCGGTTGAGTTATCCCCGAATGTGGCCCCTGTAACGTTGAACCTTTCCAGCCAAGGCGAACTCTCGCTGCTATTCGCCGAGAGCCAAACGGCAAAGACCGGCGGCGAAGATCTGTCGAGCCGGGCGGTCAGCGAACTGCCCTTGAACAAACGAGACTTCAGCCAGTTGCTATTGCTTGCAGCGGGAACCATGACTGACGCAAACGGCGCGACCAACTTCACTCAACAGTTCGCGATCGACGGCCAGCGTGGCGTGGAGGCCGTTTTCGCCATGGACGGCGCGGATATCAGTGATCCGGAGATGGGCGGCGCAACCTTTACCAACTTCAACGTGGATGCGGTCCAGGAGATCCAATCGCGCTCCGGATGGATGCCGGCGGAGATCGGCCGGGGAGCGGCCGGTTTTACCAATATCGTCACTCGCTCGGGGAGCAGCGGGTTTCACGGTTCTATCTTCGAGTTCCTGCGCAACTCAGCTTTGGACGCACGCAACTACTTCGATTACTCTTCCATCGGTAATCCCGGGCGGCTGCCTCCGTTTCGCCGCAATGAGTTCGGTTTCACCAATGGCGGACCGGTTATTCTTCCGCATGTGTATGACGGCCGCGGAAAAACCTTCTACTTTGGCGAGTACCAAGGCTTTCGGCAGGTATTGGGCACTACCCAGGTATTACCAGTGCCAACGCTGAGCCAGCGGGCCGGTTTGGATACGACTGCCTTTCCCGGTGATACTCTGCTGGTGCCGGTGAACCCGCAAATAGCCAGTGTTCTCGCGCGCTACCCTCTACCTAACAACCCAAATGGCGCTTATGGCGTAAACACATTCTCCACATCATCCAAAGTGGCGACGAATGCCGACCAGTTTTCCATTCGTATCGATCAAAGGCTGAGCAGCAAGTCACAGGTCTTAGCGCGCTTTACACTGGACAATCTCACCGGACCCACAACCAATCCCGATCAAACTGCCATCAACCCCAGCTTCGGAATTCAATATGTCGACCACCAGCGCAACCTGATCTTTACCTATACGCGCACGCCATCGCCTCGCCTTACTTTAGACTCTTCGATCAGCATCACCCGGACCACGCCATCGTTTCCCACGACCAACTTTACCGATCCGGCGGTCAAGTTCAACGACGGATTGTTTGAGCCTTTCAATCAACCCGCGGGCTCGGTGATGAGCTCGTTCGGCAATCTCTTTGTTGCCCGGCAGGGCTTTTCCTTGATTCACGGCAAGCACACCTGGAAAGCCGGCGGCGAGATTCGGCTGAATCGCGATTCGACCTATTTCGGCATCAGCCCGAACGGTGAGTACGACTTCGGCGGGGGTACGGCCTACTCTCCGGTCGATATCCCATCCCAGAGCGGTAAACATAACATCCGCGCGGGTGACCCGTTGCCCGATACGCTCAGCGGTCTGCTTAGCGGAAGCCCATTCGTTTATACCGCCGCGGTGGCGCCTCCATACTTCTCCAACGGCCCGCATATTGGCGCCGCGGCCATCAATCGCAATGCAGTCGCAATTTACGCGCAAGACACCTGGAGGATCTCGGGCCGTTTCACGCTCGACTATGGGCTGCGCTACGAGATCTATTCCCCGATCAGCGAAAGAGCCAAACGGACCTCAGGGTTCATCTTTGTGAATACCCCCTCCGGTCCGGGGCAGGAGTTTCTGGTCAACCCCCAACCGGGATACCGATTCAACTGGGACGGTTTGGGACCTCGGGTTCAGTTGGACTGGCGCGCCACCGGCAAACTGCACATCCGAGCCGGCGGAGGCATCACGACGATTCCGCCGAACATCTGGCAGGACAATTTCCTCACCGGTTCTACACCGTTTGTAATCAACCCGCGCCTGACCGCGGCCAAGGGCGCGCCATTGTCCTACGGCTTCCAAATCACGCCGGCGGAGCTGCCCCGCGCCTACACGCCTTCGGGTGAAGACATTTTTGCCAACGGCAAAACCAAAGACGTGCCCGCCAATACCGTAATGGATCTGGAACGCTACGAGCAGGATATGGCGGCTCTTGCGCCCAGCCACCAGATCACGCCACTCAATCTCAGCGCCATCGACCGCAACTTCGGCAATGGCTATCTGCAGACCTGGACCCTTGGCCTGGAGCGCAGTTTCGGTCAAGTTACGGCCGATGCCGCCTACATCGGCACTGCCGCAGCCAAGCTGCCCCGCGTCAGCTTCCCGAATGGGTATCCGGGCGCCGATCCCGCGTTTGCTCCCTATACCCGATTCGACAGCTCAGGCAATGTGACCGGCGGTTTCGGAACTGAGCAGTTGATTACCGGCACATCTCACTCCTCCTATCACGCCTTGCAAACTTCCCTGCAGGGAACTCTGCCTCACGGCGGCCCTGGGATCCAAGCCAGTTATACCTGGTCGAAGTCCCTGGACGACACCAGCTCCGTGAGCGGCGGATTTATCACCGGGGCCACGGGCGCGGTGGTTCAGAGCTTTCCCCAGAATCCCTTCAATACCCACGCGGAGAAGGGCGCTTCAGCTTTCGATGTTGCGCACGCGTTCACGCTCAGCCTGGCCCAGGATCTTCATCTGGAGGATGCAGCGTTTCTTCGCTCCATGGGCAGGAAGGTCACCGGCGGATGGGAACTGCTCAGCATCTCCACTATCACCAGTGGATCGCCCTTTACCGTCTATTCAGGAATCCAACAGACGGGAGCCGGTTCCTATGCCGTAGACCGCCCCGATCAAATAGCCACCCCGCGGCTCTCGACCGCCCGCAAGACACGGGATGACTACTTTGGCCGGGGCGGCGAGAATGCTTCTTTTTTCTCGATCCCCATCCATCTGCCCGGAGGCACCGGCCCCAATCAGGGTTTCTTCGGCACGCTTGGACGCAATACCTTCCGTGGGCCCGCTTACTACGATTACGACTTTGCCCTGATCAAAGACACGCCCTTCGGCAGGCGCTCCAGCGGTATTGAGCTCGTCGATCTGCAGTTTCGCTCCGAGTTTTTCAACTTGTTTAATATTGTGAACATGGGATTGCCGGACAACATCATTCAAGGCTCAGGCTTCGGGATTATCAGCCGAACCGCAGGCACCTCCCGCCAGATACAATTTTCACTCAAGCTGATCTACTAACAGCACTGACGTGCTGGGCTGCCAAAAAAACTCGATGGCAGAAGTTTGGTGGAAGCCCCCTGCTTTAGCTGGGGGAAGCTGGACTTGAAGTCCAGCGGAAAGGCGTTCGACCTTGAAATGGGCTTTTAAGGCAGTTTAGGAAATACTGTGGTCTTTTCCACTTTGCTTGAGGCCGCCGCTCCCTGCTGGTCGCGTCGGCTTGGCGATAGTGGCTTCGGGCTACAGCATTTCCTAAACTGCCGTAGCCCTGGATTTTGCGATCCCGGCGCTAAAGCGCATGATCGAAATTGAACCCTTTCCCGGAGCGCTGAAGCGCTCCTACCCCCGCGTAAATGCGGGGGCTTCCAGCAAAACAATCTCTTGAAACAATTCGTCTAGAAGGATCCCACTTGACAGCAGATCAACTTAGAACAGCGCGGGCAGTGCACTGGCGCCAAAGCCAGAACCCCATTCTCACCCTCGAGGATGCGCAGAGCTGGTTTGAGCAGCACCCCTTGAGCCTTTTTCTTCCCCGCCAGGCGCAATTGCCGGCGCCGGCGCCCTCTTTCGTAGAAGCTTGCCGCGGAGAGTCCAGCTCCACCCCGCCGCACGAGGCGACGGAGCAAGCGCGCGAGCTGCTGGTCAGACTCATCGCTTCAGGCACGGTGGCCGCGCTCAATTTATTCGGGAGCTTAGGTGAGCAGCCGGACTTTATCGCCCAGGCGGAGATCCTGCCCTTTGTCATCTCGCTGCGCGGGGATCGCGATTGGAAGCAGGCTCCGGACAAATCCGGCGGCCACAAGATATCGCCTCTGGTGCTCGAATTGTGGAAGGTTCTGGAGCGGGAGGGTCCGCTCACCGCCACGGAGGCTCGGGAGAAGCTTGGCCGGGAGATCACAGAGGCAGCCGTGTTGCGCGCCTTGAGCGAGCTATGGCAATCCATGCGCGTGGTCCCGGCGCTCGAGGCAGCAGGCCAGCCGGCGCAATGGGAGCTACTCCAAAACCATCATCGCGCGGCGCTCACCACGGGAAGCGCCACCTCGCAGGTGACGGCAATCTCATTGCTGGTATCGATGTATCTGCAATCGGTGTACGCGGCGACCGGCGAGCAGATTGAGGTTTTTCTCTCTCCCCTGGTATCGCGCTCGCGGGTCCGTGAAGCGGTGCGCGGCTTGTCGGCGACACGGCAGATCCAATCCCTTTCCATGGATGCGCAGACGTATTACTTCCTGGAAGGCGGCTTACCGGAGTTCGCATCCCAGCCGGAAGCGCAACGGCCGGAACCAATACGGAGGAAACGGCCGGAAATGCACGAAAGACGGGATAAGCTCCCGCCGGAGCTTCCGCGCCAGGTCCCAGCCAGAATCCCGCCACCTATGGCTGCCCGCGATGCCGGGCAAGGCCGGCAACAATTCAGAGGCGCACCGAAGAGGAGAGACGCAAGGCCGGCTCCGCCTCCAGGTTCAGGCTTTCCCCCGGCTCGCGGCACGGATAGACGCCCGCCAACTGGAGAGAGACCTCGCTGGTCCAGCAAGCAACGGGAATCCGGCACAAGCGCAAGGCCAGGCGGAGAGGGAGGCTGGAAGCGTAAAACTGCCGGCCCCGGCGGCACGAAGGAGAGATGGCGCAAGTTTCCGCAAAGGCCGGGGACGAGCGATCGCCCGGAAAGTCGCCCAGAGCGGAGGGGCCCAACCCCGGGAGCGCCATTTTCGCCAAAACCGTATCAAAGACCGTACGGAGGAGACGACCAAAGAAAGGGTCCGAGAAAAGCTTCCATGACCCCGGACCGGAAACCAGGGAGGCAAGGCTTCGACCGGCCCAAGCGAAGTGCCTTCCCTTCCAGATTTCCTCCCAAGCATGACGGTCCCTCGAACCAGCGAACGGGACAAGAGCGGACCGCTTCGGTGCCCGGAGGCGGTCCGTCGAATCGCCGTCCCGGGCTCGGCAGAAGCGCAGGTCCTCGTCCTGGGTCTCGCGGCGGCGCGCCCATGCGCCCATCTGGCAAACCACCGGGATTTAAGCCTGGCGCCTACAAGGCGGGTATCTCCAAACCTGGAAGCGCCTCGCCGGGAAACACCAGACCTGCAGGTCCGAAGCCCAGGGGATTCAAGGCTCGGGATTCCGGATCGCGTCCCTTCCGTCCCAGGTTTGCCGGCTCCGGTCGAAATCCGCAAAGTGGGAAAGGGATTGGGAAGCGGAGCTTCCGTGATAGAAATTTGGGGAAGAAGAAACCTGAGGCATGACCGAGAACGCTCGCTCGCATCTGATCGTTGCCATCGATGGGCCTGCCGGCGCAGGCAAGAGCACAATTGCCGCCCGCATCGCCGAACGCTTCGGTTTGATCAATCTTGAAACCGGCGCAATGTATCGCGCCTTCGCGTTAAAGGCAATCGAAAGCGACGCTGACTTTGATAACGCCGAGGAGCTCAATCACCTGGCAGAGACGACGCAGATCCAGCTCGCCCCCGCTCGCGCCGGCAATGGAGTTTATCTCGATGGTGTCGAAGTCACGCGGCGAATTCGCGAGCCGGACGTTACCGTCGCCGCCTCGCGGGTGAGCATCCACCCGGGAATTCGCCAATGGTTGGTCGCCATGCAGCGCCAGCTGGGCATGGGGGGCGGCGTTGTGATGGAGGGCCGGGATATAGGTACTTCCGTTTTCCCCGATGCGGATGTCAAGATCTTCCTCGACGCCGCGGCCGAAGTTCGCGGCCAACGACGCTTTCAGCAGAACGGGGCGGCGAGCACACAGCCTCCAGAATCCGTTCTGGCGGAGCTTCGCGAGCGCGATAGACGCGATCGAACGCGAGCCCAGTCTCCCCTGGTGCCCGCGCCGGACGCAGTGGTGATCGACTCAACCTCCCTCTCCCTTGAAGAGGTGCTGGCCCGGGTGGAATCCGTCATCACGGAACGCCTGCGCGGCGGAGAGCAATCTATCACCAGAGTTGAGAAACCGGGTACCCCAGGTTCGCGAAGCTAACCTGGGTCTGTTTGCTTCCGTGCCGCAATCCAATGTGAGTTAGTGCGCCTCTTCAGCCATGAAAGCTCCTTTGCACGTGTTTAGAGTTTCGTGTTTAGAGTTGAGAGACGATTAGAAAGCCGCCCACGATGGCGACCAGATCTTCGGCCAACGCCACGGGAAGGTCGGGCCAATGAAGCCGCGTTACCAGCGCATGGCGAGCGTGATAGCCGGCGAAAGCTCCGGCAATAGCCCCGATCATTCCCACCAGGGCGGCAACCGTCAGGACGGCTCCGCCGCTTACGGCAAGCGCCACACCGGCGAAAGCGCCGAAAAAGATTCGCGGGATCAAGCCCTGGGGCGCGATGCGCGAGGGCGTCTTCGGCAGCTTATCCGCGATCAGCTCGGCCAGAGCCAACAATGTGAAAATAGCCAGGGTCGCGGGATGGTCGATAAACCCCAGCTTGGTTCCCGCAAAATGCAGCCAGCCCAGGTGGGCGCCCCAGCAGACGACCGCCGGCGCGGTAAGCGAGCGCAATCCCGTGACCCACCCCAGGAAAAAACAAAGAATCAGAACTGTCATGGATACCTTTCTAAAGGCAGCCTGGGAGTGTACCGGAAAACCATCCTGTATCTAGCTTCCGTCTTTGCCTTTCTTTCTGTCATTCCCGAAGGGAATCTGCTTTTCCCGATCGCAGCGCTCTTACCGGTGGCTCCAGAAATAGGGTATGCCCGAGGGAGCAGAAACAGATTCCCTCCGGGAATGACAGACCAGAAAAGCAACTGCGGAGCATCGAAGCGCTTATGGGACGCAGGCCCATGAGCATTCCCACCCTTGCTGCCTCGGTAAGATGCGGAATTCCGGTTTACTGGGTCTTGAGAACGGGAACCGTTCCCTGCGGCACCCGCAGGTGGAGGGCCGGCGCGTTTACCGTGGGACTCACCGGATTCGCCGGAGCAGCGGCTACATCCGACCGGCTGATCCGGATATCGCCGTGATCGGCAACCAACTCGATCCTGGCGCCCCCAGTCCCTACGTTGCTCGAAACGCTGTGCCCCGAACCCATGCTTTCGATCGGCAGGCCGAAATCCGAATGGATCTCGCCGTGCCTCGCCGAAGCCTGCAGCGCGAAGCTCGCATCCCGGGGTACGGTCAATCGAATGGCTCCGTTGCGGCTATGCACCTGGATCTCTCCCGGCTGCCCGGCTAGCCCCAAGGAAATCTCGCCATCCGCGTCTTCGATGCGCGCGTCGCCCGTGATCCCGGTACAAGCCACGTCCTTGGCCCTGGTGGCGATGAGGATAGGGCCGGCTGCATTGTTCACCTGGATGTCCCCGGACTCGCGCGAAAAGGCGCCCGGGAGGTGAGCCAATTCGATAACCGTGCGGCTGGAATGAACGCTTACCTGGGAGGTCACGTGCGCTATGTGCGTGTCGCCGAAGAAATCTCCGTCCAATATCGCGCGGCCATCCACATCGGATATGGAAATATCGTTCAGCCGGCCGCGGAGGGATAGGTCTCCGGTAATTGCGCGCGCGCTGAAGTCACCCCTGCCCAACCTGGCCTCGGCCGCCGCCTTCAGATTATTGAGTTTTACGTTTCCCCGGCCGGCGTTCAAGGTCAGCGGCGTACTCAGGTCCTGGACAGTAACGTCTCCATGACCGGCGTTGATCGTCGGCGTGGCGTCGGCGGGTATCTCGACGATCAAATCGACCCGGCCATTCTCTCTGGAGGCGGAGCGCAGAGTAACGGTCTTGCCGCTGACTGTCAGTTGAGGCTGCAATGCCGCAAGAGCGCTCTGCGCATCGTCGTCGTTGCTGGCATAGACCACCTCATGCGATTGCACGTGCATCTGGGAGTCCGCAGAGGCCGTTACGGTGACGTCGCCGTGCGGCGCCTGGATCTCAACCCACGCGGCAGAGGGAATCTCCTGGTTCAGATTGTGAACAGAGTCGTGTTGGCGGCCCCAAAACTGGAAGATCCAGTCATCGCCGTCTTTGCGGCCGAAGACGCCCCCACCTCGCACGCGAGGATTCGCATAGCCAATAATGGCCAACAGGATCAGCAGCGCCACTATCCCGCCATATCCGCGGCGGCGGCCGTAAGGATTTTCCCGGTCCAGCCACCACTCCCCAAGCGAGATTATCCCGATGGCGATCAGCAGGGCGGGCCACCAGCGCACGTACCAGGCCCAGACTGCGAGCGCGCTCAATTTTCCCAGTTCGACCAACAGCGCAAGCACTCCGAAGGCAATCAGCAGCAGTGGACTGACGATCGATGAGCGGCGCAGCGAGCGCCAGTAATGGCGTTGCGCGCGCATTTGATCCCGCGGAGAGGGGGGAGGAGGAAGGGTTGCCATCACGCTCTTCCCTTCTCGCCGGAGGGCTTGTCCTCGGCTGCGGAAGATGGTGGCTGGACAGGGGTCCAGCCATAAGGCTGGCCGGAAAATGGAGTCGGGGATAGAGGTGGAGGAGGCAACGGAGGATCGGCGGGTAACGCTGTCCGTTCGGCCAACAGCATCACTCCCGCCAGGATGATGTACAGCGGCCAACTGCGGTGAAAGGCGAGAATTCTCCACTGGTTCAAGAGCGCCGTAATCCCGAACAGGATCAAGAAGGCAGGCCAGCGCATGCGGCGGATGAGAAGCCAGCGGTTCACTTAGGAGCCTCCTCTGGTTGTATCGCGTGTGCGGCGATACAAGAGCCAGACTCCCAATCCCACTATCAGCAATGGCCAACCGCGATCTATCCAATCTGCGCGAAAGATACCCAGCGTCTGAAACAGCAGAAAGAGTCCAATCACGATGAGCACGACCGCTCCCACGGGCACTGTCGATCCGTTCCCATGACTGGCGGGAGCTGGGGGAAAGACCGGCCCCGCGTAAGCAGAAGGCGGCACATATGGAGAAGCTGGTCCGCCAGGCTCCGCTGGAGCCGGCGGGATGGCTTCGCCGACAATTCCACCATAGCCATGCGGAGGGGGCACGGGTGGGATGCCCAGGCGTGTTCCCAAGTCGTTCAGGCCGAAAGGATTGGGGAGCGGATGGCCGTAAAGCCTTGCTTTCGCGGTGTGATAGGCATCGAAGACCTGATAAAAGATCCACCCGAGGAGCAGTATGCCGAAGATGGAGCTGCTATGCGCCAGGCTGACGAAAACCGCGAAGATGAGAACATGGGCAAGAGCTTTGGCAAGCTGGCCGTTGTACATCGCGCCCACTCCGGGAATAAATCCGAGCAGGCCGGCCAGCATGGGATTCGGACGGGTGACCGGCATTGGCGGAGGAACCTGGCCCGGTATGGGAATTCCCATCCGCGCCGCCAGACATGGCTCGCAATAAATCATGCCGCCCACCGAGCGCACGCACTCGCTGCACAAAGGCTTTCCGCACTGCTGGCAATACGCTGCAGCCTCGGCGGTTGGATGGTTGGCACAGGTCATGCCAAGCTCCTGCCCGCTGTGGCTTGAGATTGCCCGGGTTTGGGCAGCCAGGGATTGCCGTTGCGAGATCTTGGCGGTTGCGTTCGCCGGATGGATTGCTGGCTGGACGCCGGCTCGGAGGATTGTCTTAGCTCGCGCACTCGAGCCTCCATTTCGTAGACGAATCGCAGATTGTCGTAATACTTCACTCCTTGTTCTTTGACTGAATAGTATTGCCGCATCACGGTTGCGCTCACAGCCGAAGGCCGCAGGTCGGAAAGATGCACTTCATAAGGCTTGATGCCGGTCAGGTGCAGCGTGAGCGCGATCGAGAAGAAGGCCATGGCTGCAGTCATGAGCCGCCGCGGATCCAACACCCGCCGGGCCATGGGCACAGCCGTACGGCGCCAACCCGGAAATGCGGGTGCAGAGGGGGCGCCAACGGCAAAAGGCGATTTCGCCACAGCTTCCCGGGTGCGGGCAAGGATTTTAATCGCCAAGTCCCTTGGAACTTCGGGTTCAGGCGCGAGGAATTCCAGCCACTCCACGCCTTGGCGAGCTTCTTCAAACATGCGGGCGCAAGCGGCGCATTCCCTGCGATGCTGCTCAAAGAGAGCGGTATCGGCTTCCGCAAGGCTCCCATCCAGCGCATCGGCTAGCAAGCATTCCCATTCCTCGCAGGGCAGCGTCCGCCCCCGCGGGCTACTCTGTTGGCTTGGATTGCGCTCTGACATTTACACCACCTGCGTTCTATTACGTTCCAGCAGCCGCGCGAGTTCCGCCCGGCCGCGGCTGATACGAGACTTTACCGTACCCTCGGGAATGTGCAGCACCTGAGCGATTTCCTTGTAGTCCAGGTCCTGTAAGTCCCGTAAGATTACCGCTTCGCGCAGCTCCGGCGAGACTTTGGCGAGCGCCGCCTGCACCAGGCCTTCCAATTCCCTGCGAACCGCCTCGTCGTGCGGCGAGCGGCGCCGGTCGAGGACCGGCGGGGGCTGCCTTTGCTCCTGCGCCTGGTCCCAACCGGCGTCGATTGAATCCGTCAGCCGAAGCTGCCGGGTGCGGCGAAAGTGATCCACCAGGAGATTGCGGGTAAGAGTGGTCAGCCAGGTCGGGAAGCTCCCTTTCGCCAAATCGAAGCTGTGCAGGTTGCCATGCAGCTTGATGAAGACGTCCTGCGTCAGGTCCTCGGCATCGTGCGGCGATCCGGTAAACCGGTAGCACAGAGCATATACCCGCTTGTACTGCGCGTTCACCAGCTCCACCCAAGCCACGTTGTCCCCATCAAGGCAGCGCCTGACCAGCGCCGGCCAATCCATCTCCGGGCCAGCGAGCCTCCGGGCGCGCGAGCCGGAAGGATAATTTGACGAGAGATTCAATCGGGAAGCCTCCCGGCCAGTAGCACATTCTCCCCGGCTTCGGGATGGGGCGGGCGCAAATGCGACAGCCAGGCTCATGCTTGCGCTCATACCTTCCTGGATACGTATGCCGGCGACGAATGGTTCCGATCCATAAGATCGATTGTCGTGCCCCAGGAAAATCTTCGCGGACACCCTACCAGAGGGGAGTATTCCGCAATGGCAGATAGTACACCTCGAAATACCAGGAAACCACAAAGAGCAAGCCGACAATTGCCGAGGTCCACCAGAACATCATCATTGGAAAAGTGGTCGCCACCCTTGGATTCCCTATGCCCATCCGCCGCGCCCAACGGGAGAAAATCCATCCGCTCGCCCAGCAGGCGCAGGCGGCCACGGCAAGCGTCTTGAGCGACTCGAAAATGCGGTCTTCAAAGCCGCTCGCCGGAATAAAGAACGCCGAGTGCAGCAACGCGCACAAGCAGAGAATGCCGAGCAGCAACGAGGCGAATTTGCCCAATTCCAATACCATATGCGCTCACTGTTCCCACCGGGTCTTATGCCCCTCCAGCCACCAGCAGGGAGGGTGGCTGGCATGGGGAAAAACCGATCGGGCGCAAGGCTGGGCCGCTGTTCCCAGATAGTCGAATTCTTCTTTCTGGCCTTTGAGCCGGGTGGTTAAAAATTGCTCCACCTGGACGGCGCCCACGCCAGTCTGGCGCGCCATCCTGATCTCAAACAGTCCCCAATCGCCGATATAAAAGATCAAAAGAAATCCGAGCGAGGACAGAAGAATCCGCAGGACCACCCGCTTCATAATTGATGCAATTCTATTACCGGAAGCAGCGCCTTTCCATAGGGAGTAAATGCGGGTGCCCGAGGTTCGCTTCGCGAACCTCGGGCTTTTTGTTGGTGGAAGCCCCCGCCGGGTTTCCCATATCTGGCGCGCTCTTTGCGCCAGATATGGGAAACCACAAATCTCTCCGCCGCGCTTCGCTTCGGTCGAGATGACAAATCAGGTGCAGTCGCCGATCAGGCTTTCGCGATCCCATGCCGCATCCAGCTTGACTCATCCGGGTACGAAGGAGCGCCCGTAACCTTGCGGCATACCTATAAGAATCGTGTCGAACGCAATGGATTCAGGTCTGCATGAAATCCGGGGAGACCGGATTTTCATAGAGCGAGTAATCACGGGTCACGATAGTCAGGCCGGACGGGGTCACAAAATAATTGCGGCGATCCTCATTCTGGTCGTAACCGATCACCGTGCCTTCCGGCAGATGAACATCGCGGTCGATAATCGCCCGCCGGATGTGGCAGTGCCGGCCAACATTGACATGGGTAAAAATGATGCTCGATTCCACTTCGGCATAGGAGTTTACGCGGACGTCCTGGGAAACGACGCTGTCGCGCACGACTGCTCCGGAAACGATGCTCCCCGCGCCGATAATCGAGTTGATGGCAATCCCGGTGCGGCCCGGTTCGCCGAAGACAAACTTTGCCGGGGGATATTGCCGCTGCCGGGTGCGCATCGGCCACGCCTTATCGTACAGATTGAAGATCGGCGAAACCGAGGCGACGTCCATGTTGGCGTCAAAATAGGCGTCAAGCGTCCCCACGTCACGCCAGTAAAGAGCCTGTTGCTTATTCTCATCGACGAAGTTGAAGGCGGAGATCTTGTATTTGCCGAGAATGCCGGGCAGGATGTCATGACCGAAGTCATGGGTCGATGAGGGATCTTCGGCGTCTTTCATGAGCGCGGGCAGGAGCACATCGGTATTGAAGAGGTAAATGCCCATAGAGGCATCCACCATCTCCGGATCGAAGGGCGAACGCAGCTCGGTCGAGGCCGGCTTCTCCTGAAAGGCGATGACCTCGCCCATGCGTCCCACTTCGACCACACCAAAACGCGAAACTTCAGAGGGATGGATAGGCAGCGTAGCCAACGTCACATCGGCGCCGGAATCCACGTGCTGCTGCAGCATCCGGCCGTAGTTCATCTTGTAGATGTGATCGCCGGAAAGAATGAGCACATGCTTGGGCTGCTCGGCGCCTATGGAGTAGATGTTTTGGTACACCGCATCCGCCGTGCCCATGTACCAATTCGCGCTCACCCGCTGCATGGGAGGAAGAATCTCGATGAACTCTCCCAACTCCTGGGCCACGATTCCCGTCCAGCCCTCGCGGATGTGGCGGTTGAGCGATAAGGCCTTGTATTGGGTGAGGATGTAAACGCGTCTCAGGTCGGAGTTGATGCAGTTGGACAGGGTGATATCGATAATGCGGTAGTTACAGCCGAAGGGAACGGCCGGTTTAGCCCTATCCCGCGTGAGCGGAAAGAGCCGCTCCCCCGCTCCGCCTGCCAGCAATACGCCCAGTGTATCTTTCATCCTGTTTGCAAGTGTCCCCAAGCCTGCTCCCGCCACACCACAGTATCAGGAGAAATGGTCTTGCAGCACGCGGACGAAAAAAAGATCCACCCGGACCGTTCGCAGGTCTATTCAGTGCCCCGGTCCTCGTCGCCCTCAACCGAAATGCGGAGCGATCGAAGAAAGGTTACATCCTGGGCGCTGAAGTGATCGTTTTTATCCGCGTTCTCTTTCTTTAAGGCTGCTATCCCGGATGTGGGTGTTTGTTCGACCTCATTCAACCCGATGGTCGCCTCTAGCATCAGAAGCACATCGAATCCCTGCTTGCGAATGTCTTGCACCACTCCGGAAATCTGCTCGGACTCGGAAACCGATTCGTGAATGGCCTCCCCCAGTTGCTGGATGAGACTGCGGAGTCTTTGGTTCAAGGAGTACCCCCATTCGCCCCGGTGACGAGGAGAAAAAAGACAAGATTCCCTTACCTTACTTCCGATGAGCGAGAGAGAGCAAACTGAATCAATCCACGCTGTTAAAATTTTCCCTATGAGGCCGGAGAGATTTGGGCGGACGATCGGCATCGGCATGCGCGTCGCATCGAATATTCTACGCGACCGCGCCAGCCGGGTAGCTCCCCCTTCCCCGGCAAATCCCGGCCGTCCTGCCACCGAGAGAGGCCCCGTTTTGAGCCGTGCCCCGGCTCTGGGAGTGGAAAAAACCCGGGCCGCCGGCCGCGGAGCCAAGAAATTCGGCGAGGCCGTTTGGGGGCCGTTTTACCATGCCGGCAGCGTCTTGTGGCTGGAAGTCACCGGGCTGTTTTTTGCCCTGTTTGCGCTTTTCTTCGGTCAAAACGTCTATCGCGTGCATGGAGCGTGGAGGCAAGGCTCCGAGCACACCCATTTTCTTCTCTACATAGCACTCACCGCGATCTTTATCTGGTTTTCAGCCAGCTCCTTCCTCCGGGCCCGCAAAAAGGGCAGGAAAGCGCGTTAGAGATAGAGATTTCTGGTCTCCCATACTCGCAGATCATGGGTGCCCCAGGTCCCGATTCTGGGACCTGGGATCCACAAACGTCGAAAAAGACCCGGGTTAGCTTCGCGAACCTGGGGCACCCGCATTCAATTTCCCTATAGATTCATTCTTGGAGGAGCGTTTGATGGCGGAGAGTCGAAAGCAGCCACCGGAGCAGCCTGCAGCAGTCAAGCCCCTCTATACGGCGGAGGATCTCGCCGGCTTCGATCCTGAGCGCGATCTGGGCTACCCCGGCCGCTATCCCTTCACCCGCGGCATCCATCCCACCATGTACCGCGGCCGGCCCTGGACCATGCGCCAGTATTCCGGCATGGGAGATGCCGAAGAATCGAACCGGCGCTATAAATTCCTGCTGGCCAACGGCGCCGCCGGCCTCTCGGTCGCCTTCGATCTACCCACGCAAATCGGCTATGACTCCGACTCACCCTGGGCGTTGGGGGAAGTAGGCAAGGTCGGAGTGGCGATCGATTCGATTGAAGACATGGAGCAGCTCTTTGCCGGCATTCGTCTCGCCACTATCTCCACCTCGATGACCATTAATGCCACGGCCTCTATCCTGCTCGCTCTTTACGTGGCGGCGGCGCGCCGTTCGGGGGCCGAGGTAAGCGCACTCTCGGGCACGGTGCAGAACGATATCCTGAAGGAATATATTGCCCGGGGCGCTTATATCTATCCGATCGCGCACGCTCTGCGCATCGTTACCGACATGTTCGCCTGGACCAATCGCTGGATGCCGGAGTGGAACTGCATCTCTATCTCCGGCTATCACATGCGCGAGGCCGGTTCGACCGCGATCCAGGAGGTCGCCTTCACCCTGGCCAACGGAAGCGCCTATGTGCAGGCGGCGATTGACAGCGGTGCGGACATCGACGGCTTGGCTCCGCGGCTCTCCTTCTTCTTCAACGCGCACAATGATTTCTTCGAGGAGGCGGCCAAGTTCCGTGCCGCCCGGCGCCTGTGGGCGCGCATCATGCGCGAGCGCTTCGGAGCCAGGAATCCCCGCTCCTGGATGCTGCGCTTCCATACACAGACCGCCGGCTCCACGCTCACCGCGCAGCAACCGGAGAACAATATCGCGCGCACCGTCCTGCAGGCGCTCTCCGCCATTCTAGGGGGCACGCAGTCCCTGCACACGAATGGATACGATGAAGCCCTCGCCCTGCCCACCGAGGAGGCCGCCCGTATCGCTCTGCGCACGCAACAGATTCTCGCCTGCGAATCCGGTGTTGCCCAGACCATCGACCCGCTTGCCGGCTCCTACTACGTCGAGTCGCTCACCAACAACATCGAGCAAGGCGCCGCCGCATACCTGGAGCGTATCGCCGCCATGGGCGGAATGCTCGCAGCCGTGGAGCGCGGCTGGGTGCAGCGGGAGATTCAAAACGCGGCCTACGAGCAGCAGCGGGCCATCGACCAGGGAACCTCCGTGGTGGTGGGCGTCAATCGATTTGTGGAGAACGATGCGCTCTCGATTCCCATTCAACGAATCGACGAGGCACTGGAACGCAAACAGATCGAACGGCTGCGCGCCCTCCGCCAGCGGCGCGATCCGCTCCGCTGGCAGGCCTCTTTGGATCGGGTCCAGGAGCACGCCCGGTGCGCTGAGAACCTGATGCCCAGCATCCTCGAAGCGGTCGAGAGCAGCGCGACCGTCGGCGAAATTGCGGGGGCCATGCGGGCGGTCTTCGGCGAGTACCAGGAGACGGTAGCGATCTGAGCTTTGGTGGAAGCCCCTGCTTTAGCAGGGGGAAGCTGGACTTTAGTCCAGCGTAAAGCGGCTGATCATTAAAATGTGCTTTAAGTCATGTCGCAGAGTTACGGGCGTGGTAAGTCCCGCCAGGGACGGCTGAAAATAGCCCAGCACGAAGTGCTGGACTATTTTCTTGCCGCCCCTGCGGGACTCTTTCAAAAGCCGGCCGTCAACCCGTACCGGGAGTTTTTCCGCAGCCACGGCTACAACCAATGTGTCATTCCGTATGGCACGAAGGTTTGGTCTCGCGGAGAAGTTTTGCCTGCTAAGATTCGCTTTTCATGCCAACAAAGCGGATGGCCCCCAGGCGTGAGATCGAACTCGATTTCATCCGCGGGATTGCGATTCTTTTGGTGCTGGTCTTCCATTACCGGACCCGCGACCGGATCCTTTCTTCGCCTTTGCTCGATCGCATTCAGTCCTTCGGTTGGACCGGAGTCGACATCTTCTTCGTCCTGAGCGGCTTTTTGGTGGGTGGGCTGATGTTGAAAGAATGGCAAACCACCGGAGAAGTCGACTCTCTGCGCTTTCTGAAACGCCGCGCCTTCAAAATTTGGCCTGCCTACTACCTGTTTCTCCTGGTGGCGGCGGTAATTCATGTGCGGCCTCTCAAGGATTTTCTCTGGCAAAATCTACTGAACATCCAGAACTACATTCCCACAACTTTGTCGCATACCTGGAGCCTGGCGGTAGAGGAACACTTCTATCTTTCTCTGGCGGCGATCATGGCTCTATGCAGCTCGCGGCGATGGCGACCTTCGACATTGTTGATCGGATGCATAGCGGGCGCTCTATCGGTTGAGATACTCCGCTCCGTCCTCATCCTGAGGCATAGGTCTTTCTTCTTCTATACGCACACCCGCATTGATGCCCTGCTGTTGGGCGTTGCGCTGGCTATTCTGCGTTACTTCTATCCTGAGCGGCTCGCTATTCTGCAGCAACAGCGCATTCTCCTCTACCTGGTGGTGGCGGCAGCGCTCTGCGCGCTTTATTTCGATACGGAGGCCATACCCGAACCGCAATCGATGACCTCTCCCTTTCTCATTACGCTGGTGGACTACGCCAGCGCCGCTCTCCTATTGCTGCTCTATAGTCCGGGAAAGCAGCATGGGAGAGCTTATCGCCTGGTAGCTCGCATGGGAGGCTTCTCCTACGGCATCTATCTGTGGCATGTCAGCGTACTTCGGCCGGTAGACTGGGCGGTTCAACATCTGCCGCCAGCCGCAGGGCCTGCAACATCGACCTTTTTGCCGTATCTGCTGGCGATTCCGCTGGGAATCCTGGCCACCAAGCTGGTTGAGCTGCCGTTTCTGCGCTTGCGGGAACGACTGGTTCCCGCTACGATCCCCGAACCACACGTTCTAGTAGGTTAGAGCCGCTGGCCGCGTTGTTACGTATGGGATAGGCTATTTTGATAGCAGGCATTTGACTCATGAGCACCGCAACAGCCGAGCATCCTAAAACGTCGCCGCCTGCTTTGGGCGTTGCATGGTATGTGTGGTGCGGCGTTGTGGCGGCGACCTCCGCCTCCATCGGAGGTGCCTGGGATGTCTCCTGGCATCGCTCGATTGGCCGGGATACTTTTTGGACCCCGGCACATATGGCGATTTACGCCTGCGGCGTCCTGGCCGCGGTGGTCTGCGGTTACCTCATCCTGGCCGCCACCTTCGGTTCCTCCACCACTCTCCGAGCCGCCTCAGTCAAAGTTCTCGGCTTCCGTGCGCCTCTGGGAGCGTTCATCGCCGCCTGGGGCGGCATCGCCATGCTCACCTCGGCGCCCTTCGACAACTGGTGGCATGCCGCCTACGGGCTCGACGTTAAGATTGTCAGCCCTCCGCACACCTTGCTGATTCTGGGCATCCGAGCAGTTGATGTCGGGATCCTCTTCCTGCTGTTGGCCGCAATGAACCGCGCCGCCGCCGATGGCTCACCCAATTTCAGGGGCCTGCAAATCCTCTTCCTCTACCTCGGCGGCCTGGTGGTCGGGGGACAAATGTTCTTTCTGCTCGAATACACGTCGGATATCTACCTGCATTCGACCGGACCCTATATCGCGATGGCGATCGCTTTGCCGCTGGTGCTCTCCGCTTTCTCCCGAGCCTCCCGGCATCCTTGGGCCGCGACTTGGATGACCGCCGTCTATATGATCTTCGCCATCAGCGAGATTCTCATTCTCCCTCTCTTCCCTGCCCAGCCGAAGCTTGGACCTGTCTATACCCAGGTCACCCATATGGTCCCGACAAAATTTCCCATTCTGCTTATCGCGCCGGCCCTGGCGCTCGACCTCTTGTGGCGGGGCCGCCCGCGAAAACTCTGGCTGACGGCGATCGCCAGCGGAGTGATTTTTGTCGCCGTGCTGGTAATCGTGGAATGGCCTTTCGCGAATTTCCTGATGTCGAAGTGGTCGGCTAACCGCTTCTTCGGCACCATGTATTTCGACTACCATTCCCGCCCCGGGAACTACGATCAGGCGCGGCGTTTCTTCATGACCAGCCACGGAACATCCCTCTGGTCGGGATTGACCGAGGCTACCATCTACGCAGCCATAGGAAGCTGGCTAGGCCTTAGCTTCGGGAGCTGGATGCGCCGCATCCAGCGATAGAATCGCGCCCGCTGCTCTGTGGTCGTCCGTCGTTGCCTTTTTTTCTGTCTTGCATTTGCCAATACAGTTGCTTAACCGTTCACGGCTTTGGCCCGGTCCGTGCTACCGTGATGAATAACGCCACTGCGCGCACGAGGATTTTGCCGTGTCTGCCACTTCTACTCCTGTCCCCGTTCTTCGCAAGACCGCGCTGAACGCTGTTCACCGGCGGCTCGGAGCTAAGATGATCGACTTCGGCGGCTGGGACATGCCGGTCGAATACTCGGGAATCACCGCCGAGCATATGGCGGTGCGCACTGGGGTCGGAGTTTTCGACGTCAGCCACATGGGCGACATTCAGTTCCGCGGCCCCGGCTCGCTCGCCGCGGTGCAAGCCATCTCCATGAACGACGCCTCTAAACTAGCGAGCGGCCAGGCGCACTATTCGGCCATGCTGTACCCTCAGGGCACCTTTGTCGACGACCTCCTGGTCCATAAATTCGGCGACAACGACTATCTCCTGGTCATTAACGCGGGCACGCGCGAAAAGGACTTTAAGTGGATTCGCACCCAGGTCGGCGCCTTTCCCGGAGTGCATGTCAGCGACTACAGCGACTACTTCACCCAGCTTGCTATCCAGGGTCCTCGCGCTCAGGAGACATTGGCCAAGCTGACCGAAACGGATCTCGGGGCCATTAAGAACTACTGGTTTACCTGGGGCACGGTCTGCGGCCTTCCCAACGTGCTCATCGCGCGCACCGGCTATACCGGTGAAGACGGTTTTGAAATCTACATTCCCTCTGATGAAGCTTCGAGCGCTCTGGTGTGGGATGCGGTGCTCGAAGCAGGCCAGGAGTTTGGACTCCTGCCCTGCGGCCTGGGAGCGCGCAATACACTTCGCCTGGAGTCGGCGATGGCCCTCTACGGTCACGAAATCTCTGAAGAGACCAATGTCTTTGAAGCCGGCCTGGAGCGATATTGCAAGCTTGACAAGGGCAGCTTCCTCGGCTCGCAGGCGCTCAGAGAGATTCAACAGGCGGGCGGCGCCAATCGCAAGCTAGTGGGTCTGGAAATGACCGGTCGCGGCATTGCGCGCGACGGCTATAAGGTATTTTCCCTTGAGGGACAGGAGATCGGCTACATAACCAGCGGGTCGCCATCCCCCTTCCTCAAGAAAAACATTGCATTGGCATATGTCCCCGTCGCTTCGAGCGATCTTGGCACGGAAGTGGATGTTGAGGTGCGCAATAATAGGGTGAGAGCCAAGGTAGTCTCGACGCCCTTTTACCGCCGTCCTAAGAAAAAGGTCTAAGAACAATCTCACGGCTGCGTAGCCAAAACGAAACAACATCACTCACATCAATCCTTTAAAATCAGGGACGGGCGTCCGTCTATGGAGATCTACCCGGCGGGTTATGCCGGACTTCTTTCAAGCGTTCCCTCGCACGACCGAACAAAAGCTGATCTACGAAGGTTAAAAATCAATGACTTATCCAGCGACGTACCGCTACACCCGAGAGCATGAGTGGCTCTCGACCGACGGCAAGACGGGCAAAGTCGGCATTACCGATTATGCTCAGGAATCCCTGGGGGATATAGTCTTTGTCGATCTCCCCAAAATCGGCTCCAGCCTCGAACAGGGCAAGGTCTTCGGCAGCGTGGAATCCGTCAAGGCCGTATCCGATCTCTACTCTCCGGTGAGCGGGACCGTCACCGAGGTCAACCAGGATCTGGCCACCGCTCCGGAGAAGATCAACACCCATCCCGCACGAATCCTGGATTCTCAAAGTCGAGCTCTCCAATCCATCCGAAGCGGAGAAGCTATTGAGCGCCGCCGACTACGAGAAGTACGTCAATGAGGAAACGCACTAAACCGCTTCACGGTAAACAAGCTGAAGAATAAGAAGGACTCGCGATGCGCTATTTGCCGAAATCACCCGCCGAACGAAGGGAAATGTTGCAAGACATCGGCGTCAACTCGATTGACGATCTGTTTTCGACCATACCGGCAGAATACCGGCTGGAGCGCGACCTCGATGTTCCCGCCCAGATGGGCGAGCCGGAGATCGTCGAGTACTTTCGCCATGAGGCGGCGCGGAATGCCGCCGGCTACACCAGTTTCCTCGGGGCCGGCGCCTATCGCCATTACCGTCCCGTGGTCATCGATTCACTGGTGCAGCGAGGCGAATTCCTTACCTCTTATACCCCCTACCAGGCGGAGATCACCCAGGGCACTCTGCAAGCTATCTTCGAGTTTCAGACGATGATCTGCGAGTTGACTGGGATGGATATCGCGAACGCCTCCATGTATGACGGCTCGACGGGCGCGGCCGAAGCGTGTTCGATGGCGGTTCGCCTCACCGGCCGCCCCGGCATCATCACCGCGAAAACCGTGCATCCGGAGTACCGCGAGGTGATGCAGACCTATGCTCAGCATCAGGATCTCTCCGCTCAGACGCTGGGCTACGATGTCGGCGGCCAGCTCGATCTGGAGGCGCTCGACCGCGCCCTTTCAGATCAGACAGCCTGCGTCCTGGTGCAATCGCCAAACTTCTTCGGCGTCATCGAAGACATTCCCGCCATCGCCTCGATCGTCCACAAGCACGGCGCGCTGCTGGTTGTCTCCATTGCCGAGGCGATTTCGCTCGGCATAGTCGAGCCTCCCAGGGAAGCGGATATCGTTTCGCTCGAAGCACAATCCCTCGGCGTCGCGCTCAGCTATGGCGGCCCCTATTGCGGCGTGATCGCCGCCAAGGAAAAGTATCTCCGGCAAATGCCCGGGCGGCTGGTGGGTGAGACCGTAGATCGACAGGGGCGCCGCGGCTTTGTGCTCACGCTCTCCACCCGCGAACAGCATATTCGCCGGGAGAAAGCGACTTCCAACATTTGCACCAACCAGGGTCTGGTCGCGCTTATGGCCACCATCTTTCTTACTATCTATGGCCGTGAAGGCATGCGCGAGCTCGCTTTGCAGAATTTGGCCAAGGCGCGGTATGCAGCCCAGCAATTTTCGAGCGCCGGAGCCGAGGTGCTCTTCTCCGCCTCACCGCGCTTCAACGAGTTTGTGCTCAAAACCACCGAGAGCGCGGAGCAGGTAAACGCGCAGCTCCTGGAACAGAAGGTGATCGGCGGCTTGCCCCTTGCCCGCTGGTACCCGGAGCTGGGCAATGCCAGCCTGTGGTGCGTCACCGAGCTCAATAAGCGGGAACAGATCGACCAGGCAGCTTCTTTGCTCAAAGCCGCCTCTGAAGAGACTCTCACCAGGGCATAGGAAAGGCCGCGCCAATGGAATCACCCCAGCAGGAAATCACCGATAGTACGGCACGCCCCTTATTTGAAGGCGAGCGGCGCAAGGTCAGAGCTCACCTGACGCAAAACGAGGCTCTGGTTTTCGAGAAATCCTCGCCGGGCAAGAAAGCTTATAAGCTGCCTCCGCTCGATGTGCCCGAGGTGGACCCGAAGGCGCTGCTTGGCCAAGCCGCGCGCCAGGATAGCGGCTTGCTGCCGGAGTTGAGCGAAATCGAAATCATTCGCCACTTCACCCGCCTCTCAACCTGGAACTACGCCATCGATCTCGGCATGTATCCCTTGGGAAGTTGCACCATGAAATACAATCCGCGGGTCAATGAATTCGTCTCCCGCCTGGAAGGCATCGCGGACGCGCATCCCTATCAGCCCGAATTTCTCTCCCAAGGCGTGCTCGAGATCATGCGCCTGCTCCAGTCCTGCCTGCTCGATATCACCGGAATGGATACGATTACGCTCCAGCCGGCGGCGGGCGCCCATGGAGAATTTACCGGCATCCTGCTTGCCCGTGCCTACCATCAGTCGAAAGGGAACCCGCGCCGGAAAATCCTCATCCCCGATTCTGCCCACGGCACCAACCCCGCCACCGCAGCCATCTGCGGTTATCAGGTTGAAAATCTCCGCTCCAACTCCCTGGGTATGGTGGACGTCGCGCAGCTTGAACAAATCGTCAATGAGGACACGGCCGCATTGATGCTCACCAATCCCAGCACCATCGGGGTCTTCGAGAGCGAGATACATAAGATCGCCGACATCCTGCACGCCAAAGGCGCGCTGCTCTACATGGACGGCGCCAACATGAACGCTCTGGTGGGAAAGACCCGCCCCGGAGACTTCGGCGTCGACGTGATGCACCTCAATTTGCACAAGACCTTTTCCACTCCGCACGGCGGCGGCGGACCTGGGTCGGGTCCGGTGGCGGCAAAAAAGATCCTGGAACCCTTTCTGCCCACCCCGATCATTGTCCAAGCACCACAGGACAAGAATGGCCGCGGCGCTCTGCGCCTGGAATATAACCGGCCCCACTCGATCGGGCGCGTGCGCATGTTCTATGGCAACTTCGGCATGTTCGTTCGCGCCTTGGCCTACATCATGGCCAACGGCCCCGACGGTCTGCGCCAGACCACGGAAGATGCGGTCCTCAACGCCAACTACATCCGCAACAAACTTGACGACCTCTACGAGCTGCCTTACAAGACGCCGACGCTGCATGAAGTCGTCTTCAGCGATCGCCGCCAGGCGCAAAGCGGCGTGAGGACTGGCGACATCGCCAAGCGCCTGATCGACTATGGCTTTCATCCCTATACCACGTCTTTTCCCTTGATCGTTCCCGGGGCCTTGATGATTGAGCCTACTGAAAGCGAATCGAGAGAGGAGCTCGATCTGTTTATCGACGCCATGCGACAGATCGCCCGGGAGAGTGAAGAAAACCCTGAGATCGTCCTCGGGGCGCCGCACTCGACGCGCATCTCCCGCCTGGATGAGGTAAGAGCGGCGCGCAAGCCGGTGCTGCGCTACACCCCGCCGGCCGGAGAAAAGTAAGTGCCGGAAAACTCCGCAATTACCCAACGGCGCGACGATTTGGAGCGCTTCGAATTCATGATGGGAGCAGAACGCGGCCGGCTTGCGATTTCGCTCGACATGCTCACCGATGCCTTGATCCTGATCGGACAGCACGGAGTCTACTGCGCCTCCAGCCGCAACCCGTCTCTTCCTGCTCTTGATCTGCAAACGGTATTAAGCGAGATCGGCGGAGCCAAGGAACTCATTCAGAGTGTGATGGAAGAGCTCCAACGCAAATCGCAAGCCTCTCCCCGCTTGTAACGAGACATTCCATAAATTTATAAATTTGTCATCTCGACCGGAGCTTGCCGGGGACCCCGGTTACGCAAGGATGGGGCACCCTAAATCTGCTCGAACGATGGATCCAAAACCACCACCAATATGGGAAACCGCAAATCTCTCCACTCCGCTTCGCTCCGGTCGAGATGACAAATAAGCTGGAGTTGGCGATCAAGCCGGGTGCCCCATCCTTCGCACGATGCTGTTCCGTGCGAAGGGTGGGAGACCACAAATGTATATGCCTGAGTGCCCCATATCTGGCGCCGCTTTTGCACCAGATATGAGAAAAGAATGCAGCATTAAGTACGGGAACTGGAGCGTAGGGAGCGCCGGGCGGTCTCTCCCTTGGCCCTGCGCTGCGGACGCGCATGCGCAGGCTCGTTTGCACTGCGGGCATGGGTAGCCTCTGACAAGCTGTCGCCCAGGACATGCAGACGAAGAAAATTCGTCGAACCGGATTTTGTGCGCGTACCGGCGACGATGCCTAGGATCTCCCTAGGCTGGACGTGACCTTTTTCCTCCAGCAGGCGTTCGGCCGTTTCGACCATCTGCTCGGTGGTCGCGAGCTTGTTGCAGGGAATGGGGCGAACCCCCCAGAGCAGCGTCATTCGATTGATCACCGCGTCCACGCTGCTCAGGCCGAAGATGGGCGACCTGGGCCGATATTTTGAGAGCTGGCGCGCGGTGGCGCCGCTCTCGGTGAAAACCGCAATGGCGCTGATGTCCAGGTCCTCGGCCGCGTGGGCCATGGACTCGCAAATCGTCTCGGCTATCGAAAGCCGCAAATGATTCGGCCCGGCGTCGTTCAGCCGGTGGGTGGGAAGGAGCTCCTGGCCTTCGGTCTCGAGCACGATCTTGGCCATCATCTTGACCGCCTCGATCGGATATTTGCCGGCAGCAGTCTCCGCGGAGAGCATCACAGCGTCGGTGCCGTCGTAGATGGCGTTGGCCACGTCACTGGCTTCGGCGCGCGTCGGCCGCGGATTCTCAATCATGGATTCAAGCATCTGGGTGGCGGTGATCACCGGCTTTCGGTGCTCGCTGGCGCGGCGGATCACGTGCTTTTGAATCGCCGGCACCTTCTCCGGCGGCATCTCGACCCCCAGATCTCCACGCGCGACCATGACGCCGTCCGCGGTTTCCAGGATGCTCTCCAGATGCTCAATGGCTTGCGGCTTCTCCAGCTTAGCGACAATCCAGGTTTCCGCGCCCATAGCCGCGACCCGCTCCTTGACCAGGCGAACGTCCTCGGCGGTGCGCACGAAGGAGACGGCAATAGCATCGACTCCGCTCTTGATGGCGAACTGCAAATCCTCTTCATCCTTCTCTGTGAGCGACGGAACGCGCACCGGGATGCCGGGAAGATTGATGCCCTTATGCTCACCAAGCATGCCGCCGTTCACCACCTCGCATTCGACGTCCAATACATGCAGAGCAACGACACGCAGCTCGATCAAGCCGTCGGAGAGCAGGATGCGCGCTCCAGGCTCCAGATTCTCCGCCAGGGTAGGAAAGGTGGTGGCGATCAGAGTGGATGTTCCGGCCACATCGCGGGGTGTAATGGTCAGCCGCTGTCCGGTCTTGAGCTGCACGGGAAGGCGGTTCTTCAGCCGTCCGGTGCGAATCTTGGGTCCTTGCAAATCCGCCAGGATGCAGATCGGCTTGTCTTCTTCGCGAGCGACTTTGCGGACCATCTCGATGAGCTTCAACTTTTCGGCATGCGCGCCGTGGGAGAAGTTCAGACGCGCCACATCCACACCGGCGCGCACCAACTCACGAAATACCGGCTCCTGATTACAAGCCGGACCGAGCGTCGCCACGATTTTCGCGCGGCGGAGGCGTTCCGGAATGGTAGTGGAACTCGGGTCGACCAAGGCAAAGCTCATTTATCCCCCAAAAATTCAAACTGACTCAACCCATTTTACTCGCAGCTTTGCACTTGGGTTTGTTAACACTTAGTCAGGCGGGTTCACAGTTACTGTGCTGTTTAGATTCTTCAGGTGTCCAAATTAGAGGCTCTTCGTTTCTGGTGCAGAGCCGGGTGCCCTCAGGGAATCCTGGAAAATTTCAATTCAGGCGGCCGGCGTGCTGGACTGGAACGCCATCCTCCTGCTCGCGAAGACTCCCCGCCGGTCGCAACCGCGGCGGCTTGGGATAGAACTGGGCATTGAATTCCGCGCCCATCAGCACGCTGAAGGAAGTGATGTAGAGCCACACCAGCGTGGCGATCAGGGTGCCCAGCGATCCATAGACCACGGAGTAATTGGAAAAGCGGGTGATGTAAAAGCCATAGAGCAGGGTAGAGACAAACCAAATGAAGGCGGCTCCCGAAGCGCCGGGGATGACATGCCTCCACGCCTGCCGGCGGGGCGTACCGAAATGGTAGATCACGGCCAGCAGAAAAACGGTGGTGAGTATGCCGATGCTCCAGCGAACTATGCGCCAAACCAGTAGCACATAAGCTCCAACCACATGGTCGGTGTTGGTGAGGACCCACATTTCGATCTGATGTCCAAACGCGACAATCAGAGTCGCGAACGCCAACGGGGCCAGACACGATGGGATGAGAGCGAACGCCACCACCCGTTCCATCCAGAAAGGCCACTCCCGGCGGGGCAGGTCGTAGGCCTTGCGGAAGCCTTCCATCAAGGAGAGCATCACTCCCATGGCCGCGAGCAGGCTAATTATGGCGGAGGATAGAATCACCTGCCCGGAGCGGACCTTCTGATTGTTGAAGTAGGAGTGCAGCAGCACGATGGTATCGGAGGGCAGCAGTTCGGTGAATGAAACCCGCAGCTCTCCGCGAAGCGTTGCCGACTGCGGCGCCAGGGCGAGCGCGGTGGTGACCACCAGAATAGTCGGAAAGAGGCAGAGGATCGCGGAGTAGGCCGCGGCCTTGGCCGTGCCTAACACATCGTGCGCTAGTGCGGCCAGTAAAGCGCGCTTGAGTTTCCCGAGCACTCTCACCATACGAGATCAAGGGTCAGGGTTCAGGGCTCCGGTATCCGCTCCCCGACCCGTGAATCCGCGTTCACCCTCTCCATTTCCTGAGAAACTCGTTGACGGCGGCAGGGCTGTTCGTCCGGCTCATTGCCTCGGCTTCGCCATTGTGCTGCCTGTAAATGAGGCCCCCGCCTGAGTTGAGCACGACCAGTGCCGGAACTCCTCTTTGGATAGGAACACCGAATCTGGCCGCGAGGTCCAGGTTCTGGTCCAGTTCGCCCACATTGATGTGCACCAGCACGTAATTGGTTTTGAGCAGAGCCAAATTCACCGGATCATGCAGGTAAATGTTGAGAACGCGGCATTCCGGGCACCAGTTCCCGCCGAAATCCACAATGATCCGCTTGTGCTCGCGAGCAGCCTGGGCGAGAGCGGTTTCAAGATCGCTTGCCGCGCTCCCGCTGTCGGGATAAATATCGCCGCGGAGCGGATCCACGCTTTCACTCCCAGGCACGTTGTCCCCTCCGCCGGCGTGTTCCCCTCTGGGCACAAGCGTGACCAGAGCAATCCCGGCGGCGAGAATGACCGCGCTAAGCGCAAAGAGCGTCCATCGACTGCGGCGTGCGCGCATAGGTACCCCGAAGGTTGTACTCATCTTGGATGCTAATTCATGGCGCCCCAGGCTAGGGGAAAAAACAGGTTCGCGCCAGTTCACCATCTATGACTTGGGGTGCAGTATCCTGGTTTATACATTATGTTGCGCCTGGCTCCGTATTAAGCCGCATTTCTCCGCGAGGATAGAAGCCCGTTTTCACCCTATTCCCAGGAACGCTCAGATTTCATAATATCGAACAAACCGTCTAAATTTCTTAGAATGGAAGTCATGAAGCGATTGGGTCGCCTGAATTTACTGTTGGTTTTTCTCTGCTTGGGCGCGGTTGCGCATTCCGAATCGAATTTCGATCTCACAGGCCCATCGCTGGATGCGCGGGTCACGCGAAACGGGAGCACTCTGCCGATCGCGCAGGTGCCGAATCTGGAGGCGGGCGACCGCCTATGGCTGCGCCCCGACCTTCCTCAGGAGCAGTCCGCGCGCTATCTGCTGGTAGTGGCGTTCCTCCGGGGATCGACCAATCCCCCGCCCGACAATTGGTTTAGCCATGCGAATTCCTGGAGCCGCGATGTACGCGAACAAGGAATTACGATTACGGTTCCATCGGATGCCCAGCAGGCCATAGTTTTCCTGGCGCCGGAGACTAATGGGGACTTTAGTACGCTGCGGACCAACGTGCGCTCGAGGCCGGGTTCCTTCGTTCGCGCATCGCAGGATCTCAACCAGGCCAGCCTGGACCGCTCGCGGTTGAATACCTACATCGCCGCGGTCACACAGGTTTCCCTGGCCAACCCCGATGAGCTTAAGAACGCGAGCAAGCTGCTGGCCCGCAGCCTCAGCATCAAAGTCGACAACGATTGCTTTCAGAAGCCGGAGGCCGAGCAACTCGCCTGCCTAACCAAGGACCAGAACGCGATGGTGCTGGACGACGGCCATACCCAATCGATGGTCGCGGCATTGACCACCGGGGCCTCCGCGGACCTGATCGGACAACTGAGCGCGACATCGATGGCCGGCGCCGGAGCCTACAGCCCCTACGTCGGCGCCATCGTCGATGTGGTCAGGATCATGGATGGCATTCATACGGCGCAGTATCAGTACATTCCGGCGTTGGTCGAGCCGAAGCAAGACCAGTTTCTGCTCAAGCTGAACAACCCGCCGTCCTTCAGCAATCCCAAATCGGTGCTGACTATAGGCCTGCCAACCATCGGCGAGCCGCAGTTGCCGCCGCTGCGGGCGGTCGATCCGGAGCATGTCTACTGCGCGGAGACGTCGTCGCTGGTATTGCCTGTGGAAGGCGCGCCGCTGGTCTATTCAAGCAGCCTGGGTCACGATTTCGTGCTTCATATCCAGGGAGCGAAGGGAACGTCGCTCGACCTGCCGGCGCGGCCGGAGGCTGTGCGCGGCGGATTCGTCATCGACACTCACGCCTGAAGGTCGCCAGCCTCGATCCCGACGTGCACCGGAGTTCTGCGCGGCCATTGGGGATTTCAGTCCTTCGATGGGCCCAGCTTTCACCTGGCCAGCGCCCGCCCGGCGAACTGGAAATTACCCGAAGCGGACAAGAATGCGCTGATCGTAGGACGCCAGGATACGCTGCATCTCGAAGCTCCCAGCGCGGCTTGCGTAGACGATGTCTCGGTAAAAGAGCAGCAAGGCCAGGTGGTCAAGGCGACCTACAAGCTAGTGAAACCCGGTGAGCTCGAGGTCGAGGTTCCGCTCAAAGACGCGGCTCCGGGAGCAGTAACGCTGCTGCTGAAGCAGGCGGGGATGTCTAGCGCCCGACCAGGTGAAGATGCAAGCTTATTCCGAGGCGGCGCACCTGGATAAGTTCCTGTTTTATGCCGGAGATTCGAGCGGCCAGCTTGAGGGATCGAGGCTTGACGAGGTTTTGAAGCTTGAATTGAAGGGCATGGCATTCACGCCTGCCGGGCTGAAGCAGAGCGGCAAAGAGGATGAATTGACTATGACGTCCTCCATGGCGGCGGCGAGCCCTGAAGGCGGGAGAGAAGGCAACGGCGCGCGTCATGCTGAATGATGGCCGGGAGATGAATCTGCCGGTCACGATCCGGCCGCCGAGGCCCAAGGTGACTCTACTGAGCAAGAACGTAGATACCGGGCAAGCGTCTCCTTCGCCTATCCGGCTGGCCAATCAGGATGAGCTGCCGCAGGACAGTACCTTGAGCTTTGTACTGCAAACTGCTGAGACCTGGCCGCGCATGCAGAAGATCGAAGTGGCGACCGCGGACGATTCCTTTCACGTCATGTTGAGCGTGGAAGACGGCACCCTGACCCTGCAGGATTCGAAGACGGTGCTGGCGACCTTGAACCCGCTCAAGAGCTTTGGCCCTTCCGCTTTTGGCCCGCTGCATTTTCGCGCCGTCGACGCCGACGGTGTTCAAGGCGATTGGCAGCCGCTGGGAAATCTGGTCCGCATCCCAACGCTCAAAGAGATTCACTGTCCAATGAATGCGGACAAGCAATGCACCCTCACCGGATCGAACCTTTTCCTGCTGGACTCGATTGCATCCTCCACAGATTTCAAGTCCTCGACAACCGTTCCCGTGGGCTTTGCCAACTCATCGATCAATGTGCCCCGTCCCAATGGGACGTTGCTCTACATCAAGTTGAGGGACGATCCAACGGTGGTCAATGTAACCTTTCTGCCGGTGCTGCCGGAATAGACCAGGCGAAGTGGCCCTGCCGCCCACCCAAGGGGATGAGAAATCAGGTACGCATACATTTGTGGTCTCCCATCCTTGCGTAGGGAGGGTGGGAGACCACAACCGCTGGCAGGGCAGGCTTCCTCAAACACAACCCACAAATCCTGGGTGCCCCAGGTCCCGATTCTGGGACCTGGGATTCCACAACTCTCAAAAAAAGCCCCAGGTTAGCTTCGCGAACCTTGATGGGATAAGGAAAAAGGCTTCAGCGATCCGGTAGAGTTTTTGAAGGTTGTTGGGACCCGAAAACCCTGAGGACCAGGAGAAGCCTTATGAAGATTATAGGTTGTGATTTTCATCCGAGCTGGCAACAGGTAGCAATTTTTGAGAGCGAGACAGGAGAGATCGAGGAGCGCAAACTGAGTCACACAGACGGACAGGCGGAGCGGTTCTACCGCGAGCTGCTGGAGCCGGCCTTAATCGGGATCGAGACGTGTGGCAACAGCCAGTGGTTCATCGATCTGGTGCAGCGGTTGGGCCATGAGATCAAGGTAGGAGATGCGGCCAAGATCCGGGCCAGCTATGTGCGCAAGCAAAAGACGGACCGGCGGGATGCAGGCCATATTCTGAAGCTGCTGTTGGAGGAGCGATTTCCGCAGTTGTGGACGCCAAACGCGGCGAACCGGGATCAGCGGCAATTGCTCATCCACCGGCACAAGCTGGTGGAGATGCGGACGCGAGTGAAGAACAGTTTGCAGCACCTGGCGATGAACCGGGGGATGCAGCAGAAGAGCCGGCTGTGGACTTCGAAAGGTCTGGCGGAGTTCCAGCAGTTGGCTTTGCCGGGCTGGGCGGGAGAGCGGCGGCAAGACCTGTTGCACTTGCTGCAAGAATTGGACAGCCAGATCGAGGAATTGGATAAAGCAGTGAAGCTGGCCGCCGGGCAAAATCCCCAAGCCAAGCTGCTGATGACTCAGCCTGGAGTAGGAGCAGTGACTGCCCTGGCCTTCGTGCTGACCATCGGGGAGGTGTCGCGCTTTGAAGGGAGCAAGCAACTGACCAGTTACCTGGGCTTAATTCCCAGCGAATACACCTCCGGGAACAAGCGCAGATTGGGGGCCATCAGCAAACAAGGCAACCGCTTTCTGCGCATGCTGCTGGTGGAGGCAGCGCAAACCGCTGTACGCCGAGATGAAGGTTTTCGCAAAGAGTATCAACACCGTTGCCATCGCCGGCCCAAGGGAGTGGCCAAGGTGGCGGCGACACGGAAATTGGCTGTGCGACTCTACTGGATGCTACGCACCAAGGTTGGCTATCCGGAGATCGCTCATGTCGAGAGCAACCCGCGGGTGCCCCTGGGCGAAGCTTAGCCCGTAACTTTGATTGGGTGCTCTCGCATCCAGGTTGTTGGGCCTATGCAGAAGACGGCGCAAGCGCCTTGGAAAACGCCTCCGGCGTTTCCCACTTCCGCACAGGCCCGGCGGCGGCTGGATGTCCGCATAGAAACATCATGGATCGTAGTTGCGGTCGTATCGATGGTTGGGTGGAGCGATCTTACCCGTTGGTGATGCAGCGGTGATATCCCAGAGTTTCGGTCCCAACAACCTTCTCTGGCTATACCAAGCGCTGCTCCGCACCGCTCAGGATATTTTTGTCCTTGACAAAACCTTTTTCCTTATCGAGGGGCACCCGGTTTTTCAACTTCGGTGAGAAATGCGGGTTAGGATCCCGAGCCTCCGGCCCGGCATTCGTCACACAAGCAATGGCGGCGCAGATAGTCCCAGGAGTAGATCCCGGTCTTGTGTCCATCGTTCCAGTGGAAGCTGATGGCGTAACGGCCCACCGGCACAACCGAATCGGGACGAACCGGAGCCTTGTACATGGGCAGCAGCGTTGCCGGCTGGCGCACCGGTTCCCCCGGCTGCCGGCCTGCCGCCGCACGCTCCTCACGGCAGGTGGCGCAAGGGCAGGCAAGACGCAGCCAGGCGAAGTTCCAGCTGCTGGTGTGGCCGTCTTTCCAGTCGATCTCGACCCCAGTGCCCGCCGTCTTGTTCACCCGCACGTGGGCCGGCTCGGTCGCTTCGCGGGGCAGATCGCGATCGGCGAATTCACTCTGCTCGGAGATCTTGCGTGCTTCATCCTCGCGGATAAAACGAATTCCTTCATGACTCATGGCTACCTCCAGGATACTGCCCGCCGCCGCTCGCGGACGATACACTAGAGAAGAGACCTCCATTTGAATCGCTTGGGACCCCTCAGTGCAGCATCTACTCGATAAATTGAACCCCCCGCAGCGCGCCGCAGTCGAGACCGTGGACGGTCCGCTGCTGATCCTGGCCGGAGCCGGCTCAGGCAAGACGCGTGTCATCACCCATCGAATCGCCTATCTCATTGAGGAGCGAGGCGTTCCGGCAGATGCCATCCTGGCTGTGACCTTCACCAACAAGGCCTCGGCGGAGATGGCGGAGAGGGTCGAGCGCTTGCTCGGCCATCGCAGCCTGGCTAAACCGCTGCTGGCCACCTTCCATTCCTTCTGCGTGCGCGTTCTCCGCCGTGACATCGAGGCGTTGCGCATCGGCGGCGAGGGCCTCACCCGCAATTTCGCTATTTACGACGAAGCCGACCAGCAAGCGGTAGTCAAGCAAGCGATGCGCCGTATGGGCATCGATCACAAGCAACTGACCCCGCGCGTGGTTCTTTCCCGCATCTCCTGGGCGAAAAATCACATGCTCGATCCGCAGGAGATCTATCTCCAATCCACAGATCCGGTCAGCGAGCGTATCGCGCACATCTATGAGAGCTACCGCAAAGAGCTGCGCTCGGCAAATGCGCTCGACTTCGACGACCTTCTGCTCGAGACCGTGCGCCTGCTGCGCGCCTCCTCCGAGGTCCGGGAGAGCTATAACCGCCGCTATCGTTACCTGATGATCGATGAATATCAGGATACGAACCGGCCGCAATACGAACTGATGAAGCTGCTGACCGGCGCCGAGCACAACGTCTGCGTGGTGGGCGACGAGGACCAGAGCATCTATTCCTGGCGGGGCGCGGATATCCGCAACATTCTTGAATTCGAAAAGGATTTCCCTGAAGCCAAAACCATCCGCCTGGAGCAGAACTACCGTTCTACCCAGGTGATTCTGGAAGGCGCATCCGCGGTGGTGGCGCGCAACCAGCAGCGCAAGGGCAAGAACCTGTGGACTTCGCGCGAGGGCGGAGCCAAGATCGGCTACTACGAAGCGCCGGACGGAGAGAATGAGGCGCTCTTTGTCGCCGACTACATTCAGAAATACATGCGCGCGGCAGGCGGCGAGCCGGAGTCGGTCCGGGTCGCAGTCCTCTATCGAACCAACGCACAATCGCGCCTGATTGAAGAGGCGCTGCGCCGCTATGGTATCCAATACACCATGGTCGGCGGCTTCTCATTCTATGAACGCGCCGAGATCAAAGACCTGTTGAGCTATCTCAAGCTGGTGCAGAACCCGGACGACTCGATTGCCTTGGCACGGGTGATCAACACCCCGGCGCGGGGAATCGGCAAGACTACCATGGACGTTCTGGAACGCTTGAGCCTGGAGACCGGGGCGAGCACCTGGAACGTAATCGGGCGTGCTCTTGAAGAACGCCTACTTCCGCAACGGGCCTGCATGGCTCTGGATGCCTTTCGCCGCTTGATCGAGGATGCGCGAGCGATGCTGGCGCCGGATTTTGCCGGGAAGCTATCCCAGGACCTCGCTCGGACAGGCGATGCACCGGCCGAGAGCGCCGAGCGCGGGGAATCAGGTAATATCCACTTTGATTTTGGAGAGCTCGAAGACGCGCACGCGCCGGATTTGCAATCGAGTCCGCTCGAGGATTCCCTGAATGGCAGCTACCCTGATGCCGCTTTCGACGACGAGGATTCCGGCGAGCCGGATTCTCACGACACCGGTTTTCGAAAGCCTGGAGATGCGGCAACACTCCCCGAGCTCATCCGCTTCCTGATCGATCGAACCGGCTATATTCGTGCTCTCGAACTGGAAGGGACGCCTGAAGCCTCCTCGCGCATCGAAAATCTGAAGGAATTGGCCAATGCCGCGCAGGACGCCGAAGAGCGCGGCGAAACACTTTCGGAGTTTCTCGATCACGCCGCCCTGGTCAGCGATACCGACCGCTACGATCCCGCATCCCGCGTCACCCTGATGAGCCTGCATGCGGCCAAGGGCCTGGAGTTTCCCTTAGTGCTCCTGACCGGGATGGAAGAAGGATTGTTCCCACACTCGCGCACCCTGAACAACCCGGTGGAGCTTGAAGAGGAGCGCCGGCTCTGCTACGTCGGAATGACGCGCGCCATGGACGCGCTGGTGACCACGCGGGCCCGCTATCGCCGCCGCTATGGAAGCGATATGCCCGAGGCCAGCATGGCTTCCCGCTTCCTGGAAGAGATTCCTCAACATCTGCTTACCGATCTGAACCCTAGTCTGGGCTCGAGCCGCCGCCATGGCAGGAGCAATGACAATGACTTCGACTCCTCCCCGCATTACCGCTATGAGGATGAAGATCAGAGCGTCCGTTCGCCAAGCCGATCGGCCCCCAGGGAGACGTCGCTCGAAAATATCGCGCAATTCTTCTCCCCGCACGGGGGGAAAATCCGCCGTCCCAAGCTTGACCTGCCCCAGCCCACGGGAGTGACCGGCTTCCGCAGCGGACAGCATGTTCGCCACCCGAAATATGGCGACGGTGTCGTCTTCCGCCGTGAAGGAGACGGCGACGACGCGAAGATTACGGTACAATTTCGAGAATTCGGTGTGAAAAAACTGGTAGAGAAATTCGCGCAGTTGGAGAGGGTGTAGACAGGAGCAGGATGGCGAACACGAAAACAGTGGAAGACAAGTTGGAACGAAAGAAGATCAAGCGCGCGGCTCGCAAGAAAGCCGCGCCCAAGGCAGCACGCACCACGCCAAGAGGTTCCAACAAGAAAAAGGTCAAAAAGCTGGGCCGGGGTCAAAGCAAGCGCTAGCAGTATTTTTCTCACATGGTTGAGAAACCGGAGAATCAGATCCCAATTCCGGAACCTGATTCTCCGGCCCGGGTCTTTTTTCATCAGCCCGTTGGAGCCTACATACTGCGCAAGCAATTATTCGCAACCAAATCGATCGACAAGCTAATCGGCGATTCGGAGCTGCCGGAGCAAAGGCTGAAAAAGACGCTGGGCCCGGTCTCGCTCACCGCGCTCGGCATCGGCGCGGTCATCGGTTCGGGCATTTTCACCGTGATCGGCACCGCCATCGCGGGCGAAAAATTCGATACCTCATCTATCCTGAACACCCCTTTGCTTGACTACCTGGTGCGCCACCACGCCCTAGCCGGACGGCCGGGCGCGGGTCCGGCATTGGCGGTTTCGATCTTCCTGGTGGCTATCGTCTGCGCCTTCACCGGGCTCTGCTACGCCGAACTGGCGTCGATGATTCCCATCGCCGGCAGCGCCTACACCTATACCTACGCCACCATGGGCGAGCTGGTCGCCTGGATCATCGGTTGGGATCTGATTCTGGAATATGCGGTAAGCAACATGGCGGTGTGTGTCGGCTTTGCCGCCCACGTTGTCGACTTTCTGGATTGGTTCGGCGTTCATCCCGGAGCGCGCTGGATTTCTCCCGCCTTTCTGCCTTCCGGACTTCAGGACTTCGCCGGCAACACCATCTACGCATCGGGCTGGCACCCGGGCTTCAACCTGCCAGCCTTTCTCATCGTGATGCTCTTGACCGTGGTGCTGGTGCGCGGGATCCGCGAATCCGCCCGCACCAACAATGTGATGGTGCTGCTGAAGATCGGAGCGATTCTGATCTTCCTGATCGCCGGCGCGCATTTTATCCACCCTGCTCACTGGCATCCGTTTTCTCCCAACGGCTGGTCCGGCGTGCTCACCGGGGGCAGCATCATCTTCTTTACCTACATCGGCTTCGACTCCATCTCGACTACAGCTGAAGAATGCTGCACGCCGCAGCGCGATATTCCCATAGGCATCATTGCCACCCTGATTATCTGCACTCTGCTCTATATTGGTGTCGCCGTGGTCCTTACCGGTTTGGTGCCTTGGCAGACGCTGCGCGACGATGCCGCCCCGGTCGTCAACACGCTGAAGAAGCTGTCTCATGCCACCGGATCGGTAACCGTGCAATGGGTGCGGCTGGTTGTGCTCTGCGGCGCCATGATCGGCATGATCTCTTCCATTCTGGTCTTTCAACTCGGCCAGGCCCGCATCTGGTTCGCCATGTCCCGGGACCGGCTTTTTCCAAAATGGTTCGGCACCGTACACCCACGCTTTCGCACGCCCGCGGCAGCCACCTGGATTGCAGGCATTGTGGTGGCCATTCCCGCCGGGCTCCTGGACATTGGCACCCTCGCCGATCTCTCCAATATCGGGACGCTCTTCGCTTTTGTCCTGGTTTCCGTCGGAGTCATGATTCTGCGCATTCGCGAACCGGAACGGCTGCGCGGCTTCCGCGCTCCCGGCGGATTCACCATCCCCCTGCTGAGCATCTTCTTCTGCGGGCTGCTGATGTGCGGCCTTCCGGTGATTACATGGCTGCGCTTCTTTGCCTGGCTGATCATCGGGCTCTGCATTTATTTCCTCTACAGCCGCAGGCACAGCGAGTTCTGCACGGATTCCAAGCCTAAGCTGGTTTGAGACGCTACCTCTTCTTGTAAGTCTTTGCCTTTCTTTCTGTCATTCCTGAAGGGAATCTGCTAGCCCTCGCATCTCGGGAGGAATTCTTTGCAACCACAATATATGTATATACATCCATTTTGCAATGGGCCAATCTCTTTTACCAGCGTTGCCGTGCATGTGTGGCAGTTTCCGGCGGACCTCGCGGGGGCTCACCCAGCTCTACGAGAAGGCGCTCCGTCCGCTTGGACTGCGGGCCACCCAGTTGACCATCCTGCAGATACTCTCCCGTGCCGGAGAACTGTCACAGGGACGGCTGGGCGAAATGCTCGCCATGGACAGCACAAGTCTGACTCGAACCCTCGCAATCATGCTCCGGCAGGGCTGGATCACAGAGCGCCGGGGCAAAGACCGGCGGGAGCGATGGCTACATCTGTCCCCCGCCGGAGAAATACAGCTTAACCGCGCTTTGCCGGTCTGGGAAAAAGTTCAATCGCGCCTGCGCCGGCAATTGGGCGAGCAGACTTGGAATAGCCTGCTGCAGCTCAACCACCAAGTAACAGAGCTAGTTGCGACTCAAGGAGACTCGCTATGAACGGTTATCGAAAGGTCACTATTGCTTTGATATCGGGCTGGTTCGTCATCGTTTTGTCCCTTTCGGCCCTGCACTTGTTCAACAACGCTTCGAATAGACTCGGCATTGCGGTCGGGATCGCGGCTCTGATCCCGATTGTCGTCTTCTCGTTATGGTATGCGGCTTCTGAGGGATTTCGGCGGTTCGCCTTATCTTTGAACCCCAGGGTTTTGACTTCTATCCAGGCCTGGAGAATTCTCGCATTCACCTTTGTCCTCCTGGAGGCTCATGGCTTGCTCCCGGCAATCTTTGCCTTGCCCGCGGGATATGGCGACATGGCCATCGGGGCGACCGCCGTTTTCATAGCTTGGAAGGTTGCCAATCCCGCTCATCGCAATAGCTTCATTCTCTGGCAAGTGCTGGGAATCACGGATCTGATCACGGCTGTGAGCCTGGGCACGACCGGCCCCTTGCTAGACCCGAGCGCGGCTTCAATGACCCCAATGACGGTGCTGCCGCTCAGCCTGGTTCCTACATTCTTCGTGCCCTTGCTCCTGATCTTTCATCTGATTTGCATCGCCCAGGCGAGAGCCTGGAAAATTGCCCCGCAGGGCCCGCATAAAGTAGCTAGACCGGTGCAGCATCCGGCAAGCTGAACTCGCGCATCTCGAGAGAATCCACACAGCGCTTCTTCGCCTCTGGTGTGTAGGATGCGGGAAACCGCAGATCTCTCCGCTCCGCTTCGCTCCGGTCGAGATGACAAATCAGGTGCGGTTGCCGATCAAGCCTTCGCCGTCTTTACGCTGGAATCCTATATCTGACGCAAAGAACGCGCTGTCAAGTCCCGCCACATCCTTTACAGAATGTCCCGTCACATCCTTTACACTTTGGCCTCGGCCGGGAGTGAAGAAAAGGTGAAAAAATCGTTCTCGGTTTGCCACCTTCGAGGGGTTCTGCCCCAACGATCGGTGACCGGAAAGTGGACCGTCTTTGTTAGCCTGAGAAGAGTCGAGGAAGCGGAAGCAGGCTCTGCTGGAGAGCAACCTGCCAGGAATACTCGGCCCGACTCATCGTACCGATGCGTCACCACGGGAACTCCGCTGAGGGTTCCCGTTTATTTTGGTGGTGCTGGGGAGAGACATCGGGTGATAGATCGCCATGCCTCAGAAAACTCATGCCTCCGTGTTGGGGAACCCAGCGTTCTACCACCGTGGATTGCTGACTAGCTGGGTCGAGTTCGCGGAGCAGTGTGGAGCAGTAATAGATCATCAGACGCTGCTCGACCGGCACGATTGCAATATGCTCGCCGCGCAGCGCTGCGCTGATATGCCACTTCTGGCCTTGGATCTCCAGCGAACCTTCGCCATCTAGTTTGCGCACCCAAGCACCTGGAGCATACTCCCAGCGCGCAGGATTAGGATCGTAACGGCGCGTGCTGGGCCGCCACAAGCTAGCCGGAGTTTTCATCCCCAGTGCCTCGTGGGGACGGACATGGTTGTATTCCCAGCGATAGTCATCCAGCCATTTCTGCAGATGCTGCGCAGGAGCCTGGCGCAGCTCCGCGGCACGCTGCAGACTGCCATGGAAGCGCTCCACCTTACCCTGGGTCTGAGGATGGCCTACTCCGCTGTAATGCAAGCCGATGCCTTGGCGCATCAACCATACCGATAGCTGTGTCAGCCCGCAAGGCGATTGCATTCCCCACCAAGGCGAGCCATGATCCATCAGCATCCCCTCCGGTACCCCGCATTGCAGGAAGGCGTTTTCCAGTTGCTCCCGCACCATCTCTCCGCGCGTATTCTGCCCGGCATGCAAGACAATCAGATAGCGGCTGTGGTCATCCAGCACGGAGAGCGGACCCACGGCTTGCGGCCATTTCTTCGGTCCTTTGAAATCCATTTGCCACAACTGGTTGGGCTGCTCCCGCTGGAAACGCCGCCAACTCCGCTTTCCCCCGCTCTGCCGCTCGACTAGTCCGCGGCGCAACAGGGTGCGGTGAACCGTGCTGCGCGTCATTTCTACTCCCTGCTCGGCGAGCACTTTCTGCAACTTCCGCGCCCCCCAATCCGGATACCTCTGATGCAGCTGCTCCACCTCTTGCTCCAGTTCCGGGTCCGTTTGCTGCCCCTGCCGGTGTGGCCGGCGGCTACGCTCCGCGACCCCCGCCAGACCCTGCTCCCGATATCGCTTCAGCCACAGATAACCCGTGGGGCGAGAAATCTCGAACTCCTTGCACAAGGCTTGCAGCGGCTTCTCCCGCCGGTTGGCAGCCACCACAAATCTCACCCGTTGCTCTTGTATATCCATCGTCCCCCACGCCATTTCCTCCCCACCCCCTGCGCGCTTTGCTCGCTCGGCAGTGTAAAGGATGTGACGGGACATTCTGTAAAGTATGTGGTGAGACTGAACAACGCAAAGAACGCGTCAGATATAGGATCCCTTCGATTGGTGGCGGTTTCGAATCCATTCTTCAAGCAGATCTAGGGTGCCCCATGTCCGGATTTTCGGACGTGGGTGTCTGATGAGGCGATGACGCAAGGCCACGCGAAAGCCTGTCTGAAGCGCTGCGAGCGGAACCGGAGTGCGGAGAAAACGTGCCCCTGCGGGTGCCCCACGTCCAAGAATCCGGACGTGGGGCACCCGCATCTTCCGGTTATTCCAGCTTTTCACTCTGCGGTTTCCCATATCTGGCGCAAAGAACACGCCAGATATGGGAAACCCAGGCCACACTAACTGGGAAAATTCGTTAGAACTCGAAGCGGCCGCCGAGTTGCATATAACGCGGAGATAAAGCGCTGGTGACTGCGCCGAATGTCTGGCTCGCCCCAAAAAGCTGATTATCGTTGCTAAGAGTCACGCTTCCGAGATTGGCGCGGTTCAACGTATTGAGCGCTTCGAAACGCAGAAACAGCGTGCTCTTCTCTCCCCCAAACCATGGCAGCGACAAACCCTTCTGCAGGGCGGTGTCCATATTAAAGTACCCCGGATCGCGAAATGTGTTGTTACCCACATTGCCCTCACGCGGATTCGTCTGGAAGCCCGACGGCGCCGGGAACAAAGCTGTCGCTGCAGCACCCTTCCCGAAGATGCCGGCTTTATACTGCGCGCGCGTCCAGCCACTGTGCTGTTTTCCTATGTAATCGGGATAATCGTTGACTTCGCCGTCCAGGTTATAGTCATTGGCTGGACTGTAGCCGCCGCCGGTGGTCACCGTGAACGGGGGACCGCTCTGGGCGACGGCAATCTCACTCAACTGCCAGCCAGCCAAAGCTTGGTTTTTCCAATAACTGTCAAACATCCGGGGCACCGTATAAGAGCCGCCGAATGAAAATGCGTTGCGGCGATCGTATGATGCATCTGAGTAAAACTGGTGCGGAGCCGTGGCTAGAATATAAGTATCGGCGAGGGTGTGCGACCAGGTATAGGATGCCTGCCAGGACCATGATTTGTAATTCTGCTGTGCTGTAGCAATGAGCGCGTTGTAATTGCCGACCAGAGCATTTGTTCCGTACTGAATCTCTCCCCAATTATTGGTGGGACGAACGAATGTTCCATTGTCGCAAGCCGCGTCACTGCACTGGAAGGCGCCGACATTGGTATTCCAGTCAGCGGTATTCGCAAGACCGTCCCAGGAGTGCGATCCGGAATAGTTGAGACCGAAGACCACCTGTCCAAGGCTCTGCCAATTCAGACCGAAGTTATAGATCAGAGCTTTATCCGGCTTCAGATTGCGGTCGTAGCCATTGAGATTGGCCTGATAGACCTGTGTCTGGGCGGCATTCTGATATACGCCGCCGTGAGGCGATATCCCATAGGTTGGATATGAAGGATAGTTGAACCCATAGGGTGGAGCAGTGGAATGAAAGTCTCCAAAAGGAGTAGGACTTGGGTTTGCCAGGGCCGGGTCCGAGCTATAGATACTCGGGGATAGGGAAAGACGGTTGGGTGGCTGGGTAGGCAAAGTGTTAGAGACCTGATAAGGAGTTACCGCGTCCTCGAAGAGGCCTATACCCCCGCGGATGGAGACGTTTCTGCTCTGTACCGGAGTCCAGTTAAAGCCTGCCCGGGGCATGAAGTTGAGGTTCTCGCTTCCACTGAAGGCATTGTTCTGAAATCCTGTCGAGAGATCGAGGACTCTTGCCTGCAGGGTGCTCCCGCTTCCCGGAAAAAGCGGGACGAAAGGCAGCGCATTGTTGCCATAAGCCGAGGGATTGCCAAAGTCGTCATAGCGGATACCGAGCGACAAGAGGAGACCGGGGCGGATCTTCCACTCATCCTGGGCGTACCCGCTGAAGCGCTCGACCTGAGAGCCAAAAATCTGCGGCTGATATTTGCCGTTGCCGCCAATCGTGTAAGTCGACCACCCCGTAGTTTGATCCTGCACGAACTGCAGCAAGCCGTTGTAAGCCGGGAAGAATGGCCGGCTATAAATGGATGAGTCATCCAACCAATTGTCCAGGCGATCCCATTCGAAACCGAAACGGAATGAGTGCTGGCCTTTAGTCCAGGTTACATTGTCGCGAAACTCGTAGGTGTGCGCCTTGGAGATGCTACTCGCAAAGGGTGTGAAAATGCCGAAGAACCCCCCTTGGCAGCAGATGATAGTGCCGTAAGGCGTGGAATCGAGAATGGTATTCCCTACAGTACCGCCCCAGGAGCGAACGTTGCCGAAGTGAGCTTCATTGATCAAGTTCGACGAAAAGATGTGAGTGTAACTGCCGGCAATATAACTGTTCTGCGAGGGGCTGGAGGCGTCCAGGGCGCTTCGGTCGGAGAGATAGCCTTGATTTTGAGTAAGTGCGATGTAGCTTGCGGAGATACGATCCTTTCCATCGCGGAAATATTGGTCAAGCCGGATGCTCCACTGCTGGCCATTGTAAGGATTGCTTTGCGGAAAGTAGCCGGTATCCTGAATCGGCAGGCTGCACGGAATAAAGAAGGTTGCTGCGGTGCCGCAACCGCTTGGACCCGTTCCAAAGACATCCGTGGCATACGCTGTAGTGCTGACGAACTGATCGCGAGTCGGAGGGGCCAAATACAGTTCTTTGGCCCCTCCATTGTTAGGAAATTTTTGATAGGCCCAGGTGCCGAATTCCGGAGATATCCAGGTGTTCGATTGGCTTCCTGTCCCTACCGAATTCAGCCGCTCGACGCTTCCGAAGAAGAATGTCCGATCCTTCCATATCGGGCCGCCTAGCGCGGCGGTAAAGATATTGCGGTGAAATGGATAGTTGCCGGTGCTGAAGTCGGGCACCGCCGACAGCCATTTTCCGGTATTGCTGTAGTCCAGATCACCATGGAATTGGTTGGTTCCCGACTTGGTGGTATACGCGGTTTGCATCGAAGCGCTTTGGCCGTACTCCACGGAGAATGTGGTCGTTTGCAGCGATGCTTCCTGAATCATATCCGGATTGGGAATAATGAGCGCATCGCCCTTGGTGGCGCTGGAATCCATGGGCAGATCGTCCACTATGAAAATATTGGAGGCACTGGACAATCCATTTGCGCTGATTACGGGCTGGACGCTCTGAGCGAAGATCGTGGCCCCGCCATACCCGGAACTGGGGCCGCTATCGATGATCCCGGTGACTCCCGGAGCCAACTGCTGGATGGTCAACGGATTCCGGTTGGGAAGAGGCAGCTTCGATAATTCTCCCGCGCCGATGGTGGTTTGGAGCCGTGTCTCGTCGGGATTGAGCGCCTGGGCGATCGAATGGACCGTGACATTTGTGTTTACCCTCGCCACCTGCAGCCTAACGTCCACACCTGTAGTTACTTCGCTGAGTACATTCGCGGCAGTTTGCGACCTGTCAAACCCCGGAGCCTCAACAACCACCTGATACTGGCCAGGAGCAACGCTGGTGAAGCGATATAACCCGTCACCATTTGTCGCTCCCGTATCGTCAATTCCGGTGGCTGCATTGTGCAGTGTGACTCGGGCGTTTGGGACTGCGGCGCCATTGGCATCCGTGACTGTGCCTTGCACATTGCTGCTGAACTGCGCGTAGCAGAGAGTAAAACAGCTGCAGAGCAGCAGCAGCAGCACAGCGGAACTTAGGCTCTTCTTCAAGTTTCTAAGCATCGTGCCTCCCAAATGGCATAGCATTGCACCTTGTCGGCGCGGCCCGGCTTGCGTGGACCGGTTTGAACTTTCTGATTGGGTCGGAGGATAGATGGGAGAAGCAATGTGTGTCAAGAAGAGTTTCGAATTGAAGCACGCCCTATCAGTGAACACTATGATTCGGGTAGATTTCGGCGGGATCCCGAATACATTGATGATTGCAAATTCTCAATCACTACGCAGAGCCTGAAGGCCATACCTTTCCTCAGCCTGCTTACGGGTTAACCTCGGGCTGCCTGCTGGGAAAGCAGGCGCCATGCACTCATCGATTGTTTCAGATATATTCCAGGATCGCCTTTGAGTCCGTAGCACTGGATGCCGATAGGCCCGCGGTACCCCGCTCTTGTGATGGTGCGGACCAAACCAGTGACATCGTAGTCGCCGCGGCCGAGAGGCTGAATCAGCGTGCTCCAATCCCGGCCCTCTCTGTCCGCGCCGTTGATCGTGACCCCATACAGGCGCGGCATCGCTCTTTCGAGCAAGCGGTCAAACTCCGGATCGAACCCGGAGCGCAATTCATGGCAGAGATTGAAGGTGACGCCCACATTGCTGCGGTGGACCCGCTCTGCAATCTGCACAACGTCTCTGAAGCGGGCCAGATAAAAGCCATAATGTGGATAGAGCGCGACGCGAAGATTGGCTTGAGAGGCGAGATCGGAAATGCGATCGACGGCTTGGATTGCCCGTTCTTCCGCTCCGGCGCCGCCTTTCGCCTCGTTCCCCTGAATGGCAAGCCACACGACGGTTCCGCGCCCTTTCAATGCCTGGATCGCGGCTTCGATATCCGGCTCGTATCTTATCTGGCCATTGCCGATATCCACGGTCAACCAAAGAAAGAACAACTGGAGATGCGCCTCGTCCATGGCCTGCAACCGCTCGGAGATCTGCTGCGCATGATCAAAGACGGTTCCCTCAAATCCATATTGGCGCGCCAAGCCGGCCTGCTGCTCCGGAGTGATATCGCCAAACTCATACGCAAAGATTGGATTTGGCAGCCCGGCGCCGCTGGCGCGGTCGAATCCTTTCGCCTCGATGGCCGCAAACGCGACGCAGGAGGCTGCAGTTGCTTTGACAAATGCTCGACGGCTTATGCACACCATGTTGCGCGTCTCCTCTAAATTGACTGTGCAAATAACTCTATTGCAATTTATATCTTCATAGTTTACGAATGGGAGTCGCGCAGCGCTTTGGGTGGAAGCCCCCGCATTTAGCAGGGGGGAAGCTGGACTCCAGTCCAGCGGAAGGCGGTTGATCTTAAGATGGGCTTTTTAGCCCTGGATTTACCCATGCCAACGCTAAAGCGCATCATGTTCAGAGTCGAACTTCCCGGAGCGCCGAAGAAAGACAAGAAGCAGATTCCCTTCGGGAATGACAGAAAGAAAAGCAAAGACAGACAAGAATGCCCGCGGCCCTTCGGTCGTTTCGTATTCGCAGTTGCTTTTCTTTCTGTCATTCCTGAAGGGAATCTGCTTCTCGAGTTTTGAAGCGCTCCTGCCCCCGCATAAATGCGGGGGCTTTCACCCAAAGGCTCTGCACCGGCCTTTTACCGCGGCCGGTTTAGCCGCTGAGGGACCATTTCTTGTCCTATCGAGGAGTTTTTCCGCAGCCTGTAAAGCCCAGTCTCTCCCTGCTCAAGCAGTGGTCGGTGCGCAGCACAGAAGCGCGATTTCGTGTGCGGCGCTGGAGAAGCGGCTCGCGCAACCTGAAGAGAGGCGGGTGGCACACCATTCTTCTGCTTCCGCTTGCGGCCTTGGCGATCTGGGGCCTGTTTGCAAATGCGCAGAGCGAGGCTTCCGAGCCTACACCACGCCAGGAATGGACTGCGGAATGGATCTCGCATCCCACGGCTCCCCTGCGCGAGCCGGCGGTCTTCCATTTCAAGAAGATTCTGCGCCTCGACACAAAACCCGCACATTTCAACGTACTGGTAAGCGCGGACAATCGCTTCATCCTGTTTGTCAACGGAATCCGCATCGGCAGAGGACCAGCTAAAGGAGATCTTGCGCATTGGCGATATGAGACATTCGACCTTGCGCCTTCACTCCACCCAGGCAAGAACGTTCTTACCGCGATCGTCTGGAACTTCGGCATCTATACCCCGTTAGCGCAATTCACCGATCGGACGGCGTTCCTCATGCAAGGGGAGAGCAGCGCGGAAGCCGCCGTGAATACAGGACCTGCGTGGCAGGTCGAGCAAGAGCCTGGATTCAGCTTTCTTCCTCGCTTGCCCAACGGATTCTTCTTCTATTGGGCAGCCGACCCCGGCGAAAAACTCGATGCGCGTCTCTATGACTGGAATTGGCAGCGGCTGGGCAACTCTTCCCGCTCCCACTGGGTGGCGGCCGCGACCGCGGTCCGGGAGTCGATCTACTCTAATGCGGCGCGGCCGAGCTCGCGCGGAGATCAGGGGTTCACCAGATGGGCGATGGTTCCCGACACCTTACCGCAAATGGAGTTCCAGCCAGTATCCGCGGGCCGCGTGGTGCGGACGAATCTTGCCCGCGGCGCCGTGTTTCCCGGTAATCCGGTTACGATTCCTCCGCACCACAAGGTCGAGATTCTGCTCGACCGGCAGACGATGATCACCGGCTATCCGGCGCTTGCCGTCAGCGGCGGCCGGGGCGCGCGTATCCGCATCGGCTATACGGAAGCGTTATACGATGCCCATTTGAAAAGAGGCAATCGGAATCTTGTGGGCAACCGGCGAGTTCTCGGTCTCTTTGACGAGTTCATGCCCGATGGCGGAAACAACCGTGTCTTTCAGCCGCTCTGGTTTCGCACCTGGCGTTATCTCGAATTGAAGGTCGAGACAGGCGCCGCTCCACTTGAACTCCGCAGCTTGAAGGCGAACTTCAGCGCCTTTCCTTTTATCGAGCGGGCACAATTTTCATCCAGCGATCCTGAGCTCGAAAAGATTTGGAACATCTGCTGGCGCGGCGCGAGGCTGGGTGCGCACGAGACCTACATGGACACTCCCTTCTGGGAGCAGTTGCAATATATCGACGACACCCGCATTCAGACACTGATCTCTTATACGGTTGCCGGGGACACCCGTTTGGCGCGCCAGGCCCTGCGGGCATTCGACAGTTCACGCATACCGGATGGCATCACCCAGAGCCGCTATCCAAGTCTCCTTCCCCAGTTCATCCCAAATTTCTCGCTCAGTTACATCAACATGCTGCACGACTATTGGATGTACCAACCTGATGACGCCATCCTGAGGGAGCTGTTGCCGGGCACGCGATCCATTCTCGAATGGTTTTATGAGCGGCAGCTTTCCGACGGCTTCTTAAAAAAACTGCCCTATTGGGTTGCGATTGATAGTCCACTTGGAGTGAAGGATTTCCCTAGATTGGATCGCGATGGAAGGTCGGCGCTGGTAACGCTGCTCTTCGTAGATGCTCTGAAGGACGCGGCGGAGATGGAAGATGCATTCGGAGAGAAAGACATTGCCGCAAAGGAGCGCGAAGCCGCGGACGAGGCCTCAGAGGCGGTATATAAAAGCTGCTGGAACGCCCGGTTGGGCCTTCTTGCCGACACCCCTGATCAGAACAGTTACAGTGAGCATACAAATATTTTTGCAGTTCTGACAGATACAATTCCCGCGCACGATCAGGCCGGCGTGATCCGGAAACTCATCGCCTCGCATTTCGGCGAAGGCGCCACCGTGACTCCGCCCATGGCCGAGGTGAGCTACCACTATCAGTTCTATCTCTCCCGTGCGATCGACAAGGCCGGCCTGGGAGAACAATATTTGAGCACTCTGGTCCCCTGGCATACGATGCTCGCGCTTGGACTGACGACGACTCCGGAATACGCCGACCCCACCCGCTCCGATACACACGCATGGAGCGCGCACCCGATCTACGATCTGCTGACGATTGTCGCGGGAATTCACCCCAGCGCCCCGGGGTTCGCGCGGGTAAGGATCGCTCCCTGTCCTGGAAATCTAAAGAGCTTCGATGTTTCCATGCCCCACCAGAATGGCGCGATCCGTGTCCGGTACACACGCCAGGTGAAAACGGCGGACTTTGTCTTCACGCTGCCGGAAAATCTCTCGGGAGATTTGGTCTGGAATGGACTCCATTATCCGCTCGAGGCAGGCACCAAGGAGCTGCAGCTACCCGCCGCCTCTCCGGACGTGCCCGGAGCAGAGAATGCGCCGACTAATCTGCATTTCTGACCAGAGATGAGAAATGCAGGCAAGCGGCTGTAGCGTTGCCTGCAAAGACTTCATCACCAATTGCACCCAATTTGTCATCTCGACCGAAGTATTCATGGACCTGCGGCCCACCCAAGAGGATGAAAATCGGGTTGAGGAAGCTTGATTGGCAATTACACCTAACTTTGTCATCTCGACCGGAGCGAAGCGTAGTGGAGAGATCTGCGGTTTTCCACATCTGAGTGAGAGGAAAGCGGAGTGACGGGGATCCGCGGTGACACACACAAACCACAGATCCCTCCACTCCGCTTCGCTCCGGTCGAGATGACAAAGTTATGGTAGATGACAACACTCTTGCTAATTCGTCTATGCCGAAGGTGAAACCGCTCCTATGCGAATCTCCAATATTTCCACCTTGTGGTCTGGCGGAAGATGAATCTGGATCCCGCGGCGGAACTGCTCACCTGTATGAGTGCCCAGGACGCGCCCGGTCATTGCGGAGCGAAGGTGGAAGCTTCCATCCGGAAAGACCGGCAGTATGACTTCAACTTGATCGAGATGCGATTCGTTCTTGAACAGAGCGATCATCCCTTCGCCCTTGCGGCTGAGCCGCGCGAAGCCATCCCAAGCTGCCGCCCCGGGCTGCCTCCACTCGCCGAGCGCGAAGAATCCTTCCAGCATTGGAACCTGCTTGCGCAGGGCCTTGAACCATTGGATTTTTTCGTGGTACCAGGCCTGCTGCTCCGGCGTCAGCTTTCGTAAATCACCGAGGAAAAGTGGCCCCGATCCCATCGCGGTCGCCAGGCGCTCGTCGATCGGCGCCATTTCAGCCTCAAGATTACCGATCAGCATTGTTTCGCTGGGAATGGCCAACGACCGCTGATAGAGCAAGGTTCTGGCCTGGCGCGGACCTGCAGACTCCGGCTCCTTATCATGCACGTTGCTAAGCCAATCCAAATCGCCTGCGCCGAGCAGACCATAATCGATAATGTGCTTCTCTCCCCAGAGTTCGAATGTGAGGTCAAGCAACATCGCGGGATGCTCCCGGTAAATATAGTCGGTCACATACTGAATGCCTTCATAGATGCGCCCCAGCGATTCGGCCCAGGAGCGGTGGTCGTGGCCCTGGGCATAGCAGCCGGGAGATTCACCGTAAGCATTAAAGACTGTGGTGAGATCCATTTTGACGTAACGCAGGTGATAGCGGCCGATCAATTCGCTGATGCGCTTCGCAGCTACCTCCCGGTAGGGACTGGCAAGGCACATCACCGCCTGCGAACCTGCCATGGTTCCGGTGAACTTGGGAATCCCATTCCGGTCCTTGCAGATCCATTCGGGATGTTCCCGATAGGCCGCAGTACTGGTGTCGATGGCGGCCAGTGGCGACCACAGACCCAAACCCATTCCCTTTTCTTCAACGGCAGCCTGGATCTCGTCCAGACCATCGGGAAAAAGTTTGCGATTAATCGCGTTGTCGCCGTAGGCGGCCTGCCAGCCGTCGTCAATTGTGAAGACGTCCATCCCCATGCGCCCTGCGGCTGCGATCAATTCCATGGTGGTGCTTCGGGTAATAGAGCGCTCGAACGGCTCCCAGGTGTTGTAAATCCAGGGCGGCTGATACCCGGGGCCCTTCTTCATCAAGACCTGCGAGGTGTATGACGGCATGACCCATCGCGGATCGCCGAATCCCTTTCCATCGGCGAAAAAGGCTATCGAGCTCTTCGCGCTGGTGAACGTCTCTCCAGGCTGCAAGCTGCGCTCAAAGGGAAACAGATCCGTGTCATACATTAACTGGACTCCAGCGCCCCATCCCCAGAGTTCAGTCCGCTTGGTCCAACCAGGCGCCCCATTCATGGCAACGAATCCTTCCCCTGTCAGGGAGTTCCTTTCCACCACGGCGGCGTCGTCAACCCTCCCGGTCAAGAATATTTCCCGCGGCTGTGTTCCGTAAAACGCCGACGCCTGCAATACATCAGGAGGACCCGGAGCAATGCACACGTTTTCAAAACTCAAATGCGAAAGTGTCACCGTCTCTGCGCCCCGGTTGGAAATGGCGATCCATTTTTGAATCACCGGATGACTATCGGCGATGGCGTAAGAGACAGTTACATCGATTGGCGCGGCCTTCGCACGCAACTGGATTGCCAGCGCTTCTCCAGTTGACGTTCTCTGAGCTTTGGCTCCGATCGGCTCCCAGGCAGATCCGTTCGATCCAACAAGACGATGCGAATCTGCCACGACAGAAAATTCGTCTCCTCTGGCTCCCCGCTTCCGAGCCGTCTCCATAAAATCGCTTCCTGTTACCTTATGCCGCCAACTGGCGGTGTAGAGGCCCAGCTTCTGATCGAAGAGAATCTCCCTTTCCACCAGGGAGTTGCCTATCGTCCAGGCTTTCCCCCCGCCGTTCGTGCGCACAAATGCTGTAGCGGCGGCGTTCTTCTGGTGCGAATTGCCGTTCAACGCGAAAGCCTGGAATCTATCCAGCATGAGCGACGCGGTAGATGCGCGTATGAATTCACGGCGATTGAATCTGATCATTGCAAGTGTCCCTTTGGTTGCAAGTGTCTATGGAATCCCAGGTCCCGAAATCGGGACCTGGGGCACCCAGGATCTGTTGAGAGTATTCTCACCGTTAACGCAGACATGAATAACCCACCGTGCGCCAAACACCTACGGTTAGACAAGGGGGAATGCGATGAAGTGGCGCTTGATTTGGGACCGATAAATACCTGTAAACATCTCCACCACCTTCCGTCCCTCCTCGCCTGTGACCGAGGGAGGGTGTCCGCTGCGAATTGCATCGAGGAAATCCTGAATCTGAAGTTGGTGATAATAACGTGTGCTGTCTACTTTGCTGAAGCTTGCCCGGTCTTCAAATTGAAACTCGCTCAGCAGATCTTCTTCGCCGGATACTGTCCACAGGTCATTGAATGGCGGCTCGATGATTTCTGACATTCCGGCAACGAAGGTGGCTCCAGTGTCGGTCTGTACCCCTACGGAGGCGCCATTCGATCCATGAATATGCACCTTCGTATAAATCCCCGGCTTTTGAGAGAGGCTGGTGACAATTGCGCCCAAGCCGCCGCTTCTAAAGCGAATTGTAGCCACGGCTGTATCTTCCACCTCGATATAAGGATGATTCAAATTGCCGGTGAAGCCGCTGATCTCCTCGACCTGTCCCATAAACCATTGGAGCAGATCCAGTTGGTGGGCCGATTGGTTCACCAGAACACCGCCACCCTCCGTGCTCCATTTGCCTCGCCATGGGTCGGAGCGGTAATAGGCCTCGTCCCGCCAGCTCAGCATGGTAAACGTACCCAGCACCGGGGTGCCGATCTTACCCGCGTCGATGGCCGATTTCATGCGCAACACCGGAGGGAAGAAACGCCTCTGACTCACCACCCCGAGCTGCACATCGCTTTTCCGCGCCGCTTCGAGCATGGCGTCGCAGTCTCTGAGGCTGGCAGCCATGGGCTTTTCTATGAGTACGTGCGCCCCCGCTTCGACCGCCTGGATCGCCGCCTCGGCATGCAGGGGATGCGGCGTGCACAGGCAAACCGCCTCCACGCCCGAGGCCGAAATCATCTCCCGAATATCCGTATATGCCGCTACTCCGTATTCCCCGGCAAAAGCCCGGGAGCGGTCCGCGTTGTTATCGCAGACGGCCGTAAATTCCGACTGTGGCAGCGAGTGCAGCGCCGCCGCATGAATCTGGCCAACCTTCCCGCAGCCGATCAGCGCGGTACGCACTTTCCTCATCCTCGTCCATCCTTTTCATCCCGTCTTCAATGCTGATCCATCCCGTGTAGCCATTCGCCGAGAGTATAGCCTTCGGCTCTTCAAATTGCGCGCGCAACATACCGGGACGCCCACACTTTGCCACGCGTTGTTTCCCTTTGCGTTCGCGTTGTTTAATGAGAGAGTCCTTAGAGATGCCCGGACCTAAACCATGGCACCGTTAACCGCGCGACGAGAGATTCCCGCTTATTGGCTACGCAATTTGCCCAAAGCGGAACTGCATCTGCATCTCGAGGGCACGGTTTCTCCGGAAACATTGGTCGAATTGAGCCGCCGCCATGACCAGAATGCGCTTACTCTCGAAGAGGCCAAGGCGCTCTACCGGTACAAGGATTTCACCGGCTTCCTGATGGCCTTCAAGGCGGTCACCGAACGCCTGCGGGATGCGCAAGACTATGAGCTGATCGCCTATCGCATGCTGGAGCGCCTGGCGATGCAGGGAGTCGTCCATGCGGAGGTATATGTTTCCGTCGGCGTCATCTATTACTGGAAGCGCGTCGACTTCGAGCCGCTCTTTCATGGAATGGAACAAGGCCGCCTGCGCGCCGAGGAGCAATTCGGGATCACAGTCTATTGGATCTTCGATGCGGTCCGCCATTTCGGGCCGGAGCAGGCGGCGCGGGTCTTTGACCGGGCCGCTCAGCTCAAGAGAGAGTTTCCCAGCATCGTGGGAATCGGCATTGGCGGCGACGAGAGGCAGACCGGAGCCGAGCCGTTTCGCGATCTCTATCTCAAGGCGCGCGATGCGGGACTCCGCTTAACCGCTCATGCCGGGGAGACAGTAGGGCCGGAGGGGATTTGGGCGGCGCTCAATATCGGAGCCGAGCGCATCGGGCATGCCCTCTCCGCCCAATTCGATGGGGAGTTGATCGAAGTGCTGGCGGAGCGGCAGGTCCCGCTAGAGATATGCATCTCCTCCAACCTTCGTACCGGCTGCTGTCTGCGATTGGAGGAGCATCCCGTGCGGCGCTATTTCGACTCCGGCCTGATGATCACCGTCAATTCCGACGATCCGGCAATGTTTGAGAGTGATTTGGAGGATGAATACCGCTTGGCCTATGTGGAGTTTGGCTTTAGCGCCGAGCACCTTCGGGAGTTGGCCGCCAACTCCATCGAGGCCAGCTTTCTGCCCGCCGAGCGCAAGGTAGAGCTGCTGCGACGCATTGACCGCCTCAAATAATTCTTTCCCCGGCAGTTGCCTTCTCCCTGGTTCTAGAGTCTCATCAAATGAGAGGGATGTGCGGCCGGCGATCGGCGATCGGCCACTCATGGCAAGGGGCAAAATGTTTTATCATGACCGCATGCAGCTTGCGCCCATGTTCGGCCGGATAGGTCTGAGAGGCACCAAAAAAGTGGCGGAGTTTCTGGAAACCCATCAAGAAGGCGCCGCCCTACGGGTGGTCGGCTGGACCTCCGTCGCGCTCGGTATTGCCGCTATCGGGTTGTACGTCGGCCACGAGCTGCGCTCCCGCTACAAATTCAGGCGCCGCACTCCGTATGAGATCTTCGCCCATGCCGGAGAAGGCATCCCGGCGGCCGATTACGGCATGGGCATTTAGCATTTTTAATCCAAACCTTTATACTCTTCTTGTCGCCTTTGCCTTTCGACGCAGCAGAACCCGGATATGCCCGAGGGACCAGAAGCAGATTCCCTTCGGGAATGACAGAAAGAAAGGCAACTGCGCGTACAGAAGCCGGGCATACCCAATCCGCAGAGGATGCTTTTGACGAACGGCCCGAGAAGCATGGCCTTCGGCGGCCGATTACGGCGTGGGCATTTAGCGCAGTTTTAACCCAAATCTTTGCCTTTCTTTCTGTCATTCCCGAAGGGAATCTGCTTCTGTCCTCGGAAAAGCAACTGCGCGCACAGAGGCCCGCAGCGTCGCAAATCGACACAAATCGAAGGCGACACAGTTACAATTCTGCACATCCGGCACGGACGCCGCCAACCCGTAGGCCGGCACTAACCCCGGCCACACCCGTTAGCGACGTCTGCGCGGAAACCTCGTCTAATTCGTCGTATAACTGGAGCGGATTACAAAGTCCACGCCCCGCTGCTGATTGATCCTCACTGTCCGCCCAACGTCGAGCGCTTGAATGGGAAGAAGCCCTTCGGTTCCGTCGAAGGCCCAATAACGGATCTGCCTGCCGTCTTCGAACCAGTAATTCCTAACCAGCACACCTCCGCCATTCTTTAGTATCAGCGCCGTGCCTTCGGCGTTCACAGCCCGGGACGGCTCTGAAGGCAGCGTCGCGCCCGCTGGCGGGGTGGACATCGCCTCCTGCAGACCCGACGCTGTGCTGCCCGGAGCCGGCCGGAAAGCTCCCGGCTTCAATAGCCGGCGCTCAGGAGCCATCCCCGTGGCATCCTCCGGAATGGAGAGATCCTGCATCAGCTTCATGCTGATGCGAGCCTCGCTTTTGAGCGTTGGCCTGGGACCACGCATGGGAAGGGTAATAACCTTTTCCGGCCATAAGACCGGAACCATCCATTCCACTACGTCGCGGCCGGCGTGGCCTTTGCCATGGATCTTTCCCTCGGAGTCGACCGTCAGATGCGGCACCGCGGTCACCTTGGTGGACAGAGGAATCTCCGCACCGGGCAATAGAACCCGGTCAAAATCAAGCTGCATCCAGCCTTTTCCCCAGAAATGTCCGGGGTTGCGGAAGTCGGTGAAGTGGCCCTCCAGATAGGCGCCCCGTGGCAGGACGGAGACTCCGAACTCGAAGAGCGGCCCGGCATCGCATAAGACGGGATCTCCGGTCGCGGCTGTCTTGGAGGAAAGATTGGACTCGCTGAGTGTGCATTGCAGGATGGTTCCCGCCGGGACAATGACTTCTTGACCTCGGAGGGCTGCGGACGTTACAAGGGCGGTTGTGCAGAGGATTGCTGCATAGAGTCGACCCGTCATTTTCCACCTCCGGACGGGTAGTTGCCACTGGGTTGCCCAGTTGGAAGCAGGATCAACTTGGAAACGCGCAGATGGCAGTTTCAAGGAAGAGCGGAGTGCCTGCTTCTCAAACATCTTGTACCCGGAAAGCGAGGCCGTCAATTTGAAGTTTTGTTAAATACACTTTCTCCGCGCAGGGTGTTTGGGGGAAGGCGCGAAGCTGGCCAGCTCCGTTTACAATCATGAAGGTCACGGGCCTATAGCTCAATTGGTTAGAGCAGCGGACTCATAATCCGTTGGTTCCAGGTTCAAGTCCTGGTGGGCCCACCGATTTTTAGACGAACTCAAGGCGCTTCTTCGAAGCTGGTTTCTTTCCGGCTAGCTACGACTCGACTTTGCTCAAGAAGAGCAGTCTACCCGTAGCCAATTCTGACGAATGTCGCTCCTTGCGGCGATCGCCGAGAACCAAGTCGCATCAAGCCGTCCTAAATCACTGTTTATTCACGATTTGGGGCATTCTTAAGCCGGCGCTCATCCTTTTGGCAGCACAGTGTCGCCCTGATCCTGAAGGCGTGCGTTCGGCACGCGGGGTTTCGAACCAGAGGAGATTCGTGGGCATTCCCTGCGGGCCGTTTTCTGCTACTTCGGCCGCGGCGACTGGTGCAAACAAGGGGGACGCGCAACACACCTGGCAGAAATCAGAAGCGATGGTCAGGGCGCTACATCCGCAAAGAATCACAATTCAAAGGGAAATCGGTAGATAGGTCGGGTTTCCGACGCGCTCGGCTGCGACGCGGTTGCGTATGTGCCGTACTGGTTAGGAGGACCCGTCGACGACCAGGCAACTGAAAATTGGTTCGCCGTCCATCTTTGGCCGCCTGTGGCCTGAGGGCGCTCATCTCCTTGTAAAGTTTGCCGCCTACAATTTTATTGGACTGCCTTAGAGGAATTGTTGTGGTGGTAGTAAACGGATCTGCGGAAATCGGGACGTCGGAGTTGGATGCTCATCGCTGTATTCCTACCCGTCCAGGAAGGAGTTGTATTTTCGATACCGTTCTGTGCGGGTGGAGCATCACTTCAAGCGCAGAAGAGGCCCATTGGGAAAAGGCCCCATTGGCTGCCAGTGATTTGTAGGTTGGAAGTGCGCACTTGAGGTTCTCTGGATTGCGCGACAGTTCAGGATGTAGCCTCTTCCGACTGCGGGTGTAATTGGATCGCTGTGGCAAATAAAGCACTCGTGTCTGCTTTGTGTGCTTTTACCGAATATTAACGGCACAGGATCATAGATCGATGAGGAAAAACTCTCTTTATATATGAATGAATCAGCCTGAATCCAAACTGCCTGTAATCGGGGCGGATGTCCAGCCAACCAAGCTTCTTGAAATTTACTACGGCCAGCTTCTGAAGTGGGGCACTATTTTGACCCGCGCCGATGTCGGCATGGCGCAGGACATCGTCCATGACTTCTGCCTTCACTTTACCCTTACGAGTCCTGACCTCAGCGGAATCACCAACCTCGATAACTACCTGTACACCTGCCTTCGTCATGTCTATCTGTCGACGATCAACCGCTCTTCTCGTGAGGCATTATCGCTCGTCAGTACTGAAGACTTCGATTCTGTCAAGCTAGCCCTCATACCAAGCCGCTCTGGCGATCTTCTTCAGAAGCAAAACGATCTTCGTCGCATCTGTTGTTATTCGGCGTGGCGCAAAGAGTACACAAAGAGTGCGAGCTACTTTATTCTCCGCTTTTTCCATGGCTACCATTACCAGGAAATAGCCGATCTCGGTCATCATTCACTCTCGGCTATATACAACCATCTTAAGATGGCCCGATCCGAGGTGAAATTGCACCTTCAGCAGCCCGGCAAGCTGCAGTTTGCAAACCGGGCGCTCCCTCCCACGCCGGTTCCCGTTTGGAGTCCATTGTCGTCCATAGCCATGTTCAGGGAGTTGCGCCACACTATCCTGAGGGCGCGTAACGGAAACTGCTTGCCTGAAGAGCGCCTGCTTTCTCACTATCGAGCTGAAAGCTCTCGATCAATCTCATGCTCACTGCTTTCTCACATTGTAAGTTGTGAGCGCTGCCTTGACCTCATCGACCAGCATTTCGGCCGGCCAACATTACAGAGCCGTGAACCACTTGATAGTACGGACAATTACAAAGATATCGGAGCGCCGCAGGAATTGAAGACGAGCCTCGATGGAATGCTCCGTTCGGTCCGCAGGGATTGGGATGAAACGCGCGATCATCGCCCGAGAAATCTTTCCATCGCTGTCGATGGAAAGATTCTTGCCTCTCACGAGGTGCAGGCGCAGAGGAATACGTTGTCCGTTAGAATCGACCGTCCAGATCAGGTTAGTTTTGTCGAAGTGTTTAGCGAACAGGGTTTCCGCCTGGCACTCATGCCGATAGGTGCAATGCCTCCAGAGGGTCCCCATGAGCAAGCCCAACGGGTGCTTCTGAATGATGATCGGTGGCTTGAATTGAAGCTCACCTTCGATGGGCTGGGATTGAATACAGAGCTCACCTACCTCGATCCTGCGTTAGCAGCAGATACAAACGAAGAGTATGAGCTGGAAATGCTTGTCCCCTTGCAGCCTGAGCCGCCATCGAAGAGTGTCTTACCCTGGTCTCAACGTCATCCGTTCGCTCTAACCGCTCGTATACTCCGTGCTTGGATGCCTAACCCGGTTTTTGGCTGGGCGCTTGCGCTTGTCTGTATCTTCAGCACCGCCGGTTATTTCGCATATCGCTACGAATCGCATCGGTCGAGACTCAATGCGATCGTGATGCTGAGACGGTCAGTTGAGGCTGAACAAGCAAGCCTGAAAAACGAGACGGAGCATCAGGTGTTACGGATGGAGGTTGCTGATGAAGATGGTGCTGTTCGCCAGCATGGGATGATCGATCTATGGAAAGACGGAAGCGGCGCCAGGTACATGCGCCGTCTCTATGACCCGCAGCATCGCTTAATAGCGGCGGAATGGCAACAGAAAAACGGCAAGCAGGGGCAATATCTGAGATCCGGCGCGGGAAGATCGTCAGCGACCGATAAAGAGTTTCTGCAGGAGAATCTGTGGAAACAGGATACCTCATCGAGTGCCTTTAGCGAGTCGGCACGGCAAAATGTACGGATTCGTTCTTCAGCAGACGAATACGAATTGTCAACCAGCGGTCCGACCAGCGAGCATCCGCAGTTGATATCGGCCACACTCGTCCTTGATCGCCGACTCCGCCCGATACGAGAAACCATGCAATTACATACCGGAGCCGGTATCCGGGTGGTTCGCTTCCTACAGGCTGACTATGAGCTCCGGTTCTCATCATCTGTTCCGGATGCAATTTTCGAACCGCAAAATGAGGGTATTCAGTCCTCCGTAGGGCGTCGCTCGATAGCTCCAGTCAGCGTTGCCACAGATATCCAGTTGTCTGAACTACAAATAGCGGTGTTATATCAGCTCAGCAATCTAGCCGCAGAGCCAAGCGAGCAGATAGAAGCCAAGCGGACGCGGAATGGATACGTTCAGGTATCGGGCATTGTCGCAAACGATAACCGCAAGAAAACCATTGTCTCGACTCTGAACTTGCTGAAAGACCGCCGGCTTCTCAAAGTTCGGCTGGTAACTCCACGCGATATCCAGACACATTCCGCCCCGGGGCGACAAACGATCTATGAGCCGGCGAATGTCTACGACATGCGCGAAACCAGAGCACCGGCAGACGCCGCCTTGCGCAGGCACTTCCAGGCACAAGGACTCTCAGAGGAAGCATTAGATGCGGCTGTGGCAGCTTTCTCTCACGAGGCGCTTGAACATGCGCAGCGAGCGCTCGAACAAGCGTCGGCGCTAGAGAGATTGGGAAATAGTTTTTCCGCAGCGGAACTCGCTTCCGTTAGCCACCTTTCCCAGCAGCAATGGGTGGAGATGGTAGCCAAATACTCTGCTGCCCTACAAGTGGAGTTGCGGGCACTTCAGGGCCAACTGGCTCAACTCGCACCGGCCAATAAGCCTCCGCCTAGAGCAGACATTCCTCAGAGCATAACAATTGATTCTCCAGCGCAGTTTATGGGCGCGGCCGCGCAACTGCTGCGCGACACCCAGGCAGCGAATCAGCAGATCAGCAACACATTTGCTATTCACGGAAGCGACAATACACATCCTAATCCCGACTCCGCGCTGGCATCGGTCCGAAGCGCTATTCCGGTAACGGAAGCGGAGGAAATCGCACGCTTTGCTGTCCGGTTGAATGCCTCAGCCCGGACAGTTCAGATAAATCAGCAAAATACCGGAGTAGCTAAGTCTCTCCCCTAATCCACACTAGCCCGGTTCACGAAATAAGCAATTTGGAGAATCCAAATGTCTCGACGGACTTATCGAGTATGCCTGAAGTGTTTTTTATCACTGGCTCTGTGCCTCACCGCTGGGGTCACTGCCATGGCCCAGCTAGATACTGCAACCATCAGCGGGGTCGTGCAGGATGTACAAGGCGCGGTCATCCCGAACGCCCGGGTCACACTTGTTAGCACCGATACGGGTGCTAAGATGAGCGCCACGACAAACAACGATGGTAGCTTTGCGTTGCCTCCCGTCCTGCCAGGGCACTATACCCTGCAGATTGATCGTGACGGTTTTGTCCCTTATCAGGTCCAGAACATCATCCTCAACGTCGGCGATAATCGCGCGGTTCAGGTTCGACTTGAGGCGGGGGGCGCCAACCAGTCAGTGACTGTCTCGGCTGAGGGGCAGTTGGTCAACGACAGCGGAGCCCTTTCAAGCCTCACAACCGAGCTTGAACTTAAAACCCTGCCGTTGATCAGCCGTGAAGACGGTAATCAACGCACACAGACGTTCGTTCTAGCTAACCCCGGCGTATCCTACCGATCGGGGTGGGTTGCCGTGGATGGCGGCCGAAAACTAGACAGCACGCCCACTGTCGACGGCATGATCGTAATGTCGCAGGTCGATAGCGGAGGCGGTTCTGTTGTGTCCTCGGGTATGGAGGGGACGCAACAGGTGGCCGTCGAACTCGCAGGCAGTCCGGCGGAGTACCCCAGGCCCGCTCAGTACAGCACAATTACTAAGGCGGGCACAAACGACTTCCACGGGAGCGCCTTTGAAAACTACAACGGAAGCTGGATCAATGCGAAAGACTATTTCGCGACCCGCGTTCCTACTCGCGTCTACAACAACTTTGGCCTCAGCATTGGAGGACCCATCCAAAAAAACAAAACATTCTTCTTTGTGGATTGGGAGCGCTCTCGAGAAAGCATCGATGTTGTCATCGCCAGCGACACGGCGCTCGCGCCTTGGAGAAGTGGCGACTTCAGTGGAATCTCACAACAGATCATCAACCCTTATACCGGGCGCCCATTTCAAAATAATCAGATTCCAAAAAACCTCATCAATTCTGTATCTCAGAACGTCCAAAACCTTTATTACCCTCTTCCGAACTACGGGTCAGCGGCACTGCAATCCGGAAACTACCGCAATCTTATGAAGCCCGGCCAAAGTGATCTTACTGATTTCGATAGCTTCGACGCTCGACTCGATCACCAGTTTGGCGCGAACGACTTTGCATATGCGAGCTTCAACTTCACTAATATGCCGTTCAAGTCCTGGACATCAGGCAGTCTTCCACCATTCGGCCTGCGGCATTCGTTTCGGCTCGCCCGTAGCGGGCAAGTCACATGGACGCACACATTCTCCCCATCGCTGGTTAACGAGGCGCGGGCTGGTTTCACGCGGCAGAAAAACTCAATAAAATCGACCTTTGTTGGAAACGACATCTTAGATCAGGTGGGCATTCAGGGTGTTAGTACAGTGGGCATTCCTACTGTCCCCATTATGGAAGTGTCCGGACTTACGACCGCAAATCAAATTCCATACTTTTTCTTTCCAGAGACAAGTTTTCAGGTGGTTGATAACTTGACGTGGAGCAAAAACTCCCATACTCCTCGATTTGGTTTTACTCTGGTTCACGATCAGAATACAAACCTATATGCCACCGGCAGTGTCTATGGAACATATAATTTTACGGGCGCGTTCACTGGTTTTCCGTATGCTGACTTCCTCTTAGGTCTACCCCAGACAACAGCGCTGTCGACGCTCACACCAGAAAGTCATCGATTTGGAAATTGGTGGAACGCCTACGCGGAGGACCAGTGGAAGGTTACCTCGAAGCTCACCCTGGACTACGGCTTACGCTGGGAAGCGCAAGCTCCGTATTCCGAAAAGCACGATCTCCTGTCGAGTTTCGATCCAACAACCGGAAGCATTGTTGTGCCGGATGATTCCGTCAGCGAAATAAATCCTCTCTACCCCAAAAACCTGCCTATCGAAACCGCTTCGCAGGCGCACTACCCTAGCCGTACACTCCTCGCTTTCAGGAAGATGTATTTCTATCCGCGCTTCGGATTCGCATTCACGCCCTTCGCCAAACAAAATATGGTTGTTCGGGGAGCTTACGGCGTTTACGGTAACTCGTTGTATGGCGCCCTTAGTCTCACTGGCGGCCCATTTGCCGGCAACGAGTCCTTTACCAACCAGATTGTCAAGGGCACCCCTTCCTTCAGCTTTCCAAACCCGTTCCTGGTATCCGGAACGATCCCAACGCAAAATGTGAACGGCGTGAACCCGAATTTGCGAGTGCCTTATCTGCAGCAGTGGAACCTGTCAATCGACAAGGCTTTCGGCACTTATGCCCTCACTGCTTCTTACATAGGGAGCAAAGCGACAAATCTGGTATACAGTCGCAATCTTAATCAGCCTCCGCCCAGCACCATTCCGTTCGCCACCAGTCGATATACATATCCTCTATTCAATTCAGTCATCTGGTCGGACAATGGCGGGAACGAGAACTATAATTCCCTGCAGATCTCAGCTCGTAAGACCTTCGGTCGAGGGCTGTTCTTCAAAACTGCGTGGACTTGGGCGAAGGACCTGACCGATACACAGGATCAAACGAGTTACACAGGTCAAGTTATCCAGAACGCTTATGACCGCGCTGCGGAATATGGAGATGCAGCGCAAATCAGCCGGCATCGGGTCTTTCTCAACGCGCTTTACAATCTTCCCATTGGAAATGGAAAGCGCGAGGGCGATGAATGGAATACTGTGCTGCACGATGTATTTGCCAACTGGGGCTTGGCGCTTACTTTTGTGGGAGAGACAGGCCCATACTACACGCCGCAATTTACCGGTTTTGATTCATCGAATACGAATAACTTCGGCGGCAGGCCCGATGTCGTCGCGGGAGTAAGCAAGACGCCGCCTGGAGGCCACAAGGTAACGGAATGGTTCAACCCCGCGGCCTTTAAAATCCCTGGCTGCCCTGACAGTCAGCCGCTTTGCTCCAAGCCTGCTAATATCGGCCGCTTTGGGAATGCGCGAGTCGGCACATTGGAAGGTCCGGACTATGTTGATCTCGATACGGCGCTTAGCAGGGAATTTCCACTGTGGGAAGGGGTGCGCATGCAATTGCGGATCTCGGCGCAAAATGTCCTGAATCGCGAAAATTTTGCACCACCTTCGAACGTCGACATCAACTCTCCGACGGCTGGGAATATCACGTCGTCCTATAGCGAGTCAGCGGTGTCCACGGCGCGTCAAGTCAACTTCTGGGCTCGATTCAGCTTTTGAGTAGACCCGCTTTTGCATGGGGCCCATAGCACTCTCTGTCCACCAGCAATGGCCTACGGGAGAAATCTAAATGACGGCAGAACTCGCAAGGCTACGGCCCACGCGAAGAGCCTTTCTCTGGAAGTCCTTTCTTGCGCTTAACACCTTCTACCTCTATCCGGCATTCCCGGAGGAAGCGGAGGACACCGCAGGGCTGAGTTTGAAGATCTATGATGACGCGACCGGACAGATCGTCCCCTGCTCGGTCGCGCTGCGGACCTCAACTGGAACGTTGCTTCAACAGAATCTCGGTTACAGCGATGGCTTCCGATGCCCTGGAGAGTTTCGTGCGGCGCTGCCTCCGGGGAAAACCCAGGTAGTTGTGACTCGTGGTTTCGACTGTCGGGCACAGACTCGGGAACTAGACCTGGCAGCAGGCACAACGAGCGAGTGCGTGATTCGTCTCGCTCGCGTATCACCATTACGAACAGAAGGCTGGGTCTGCGGTGACAACCACGTCCACATGAAGCACGGCGAAGCGAAGGTCATCGATGACTTCTCATTTCTCGCGCTTACCGCACGAGCTGAAGCGCTTGACTACATGTCCGTGGCGCAACAGTGGAACGTACCGGTGGTCACGCCGAAAATTCTCTCCGGAGACTGCGCTCAGGTCTCAACGCCAGACTGTACGCTCCATTGGAATATGGAGGCACCCAAGAATTGCTGGAAAGGCGACGTCTCCCACTGCATGGGTCATTGCTGGAACCTGGGTATTCCAGATGCGCCCGCAGACGGGACAAACCCAATCACCGAGTTATTCGCGATGAGCGCCGGGGATTACGAAAAAGACAAAGTGCCTACCCCGAATTTTGAGAGCCATGCATATATTCATTCAGCAGATGGTATTGTCTCCTACACTCACCCTTGTCGCTTCTGGCACAGCGACTGGCCGGCAAAGAATGGGTTTCCGTTCGAGCACGACAAATTCATATCCAACATAGCGCAAGAGTTGCCGTTCGATACTGTGGCCGGCCCTACCTATGACGCGATCGACATCATGATGCGGACTGAGGAGAGGCTGGTCAACCAGCATGGGGAGCAGCTCTGGTTCATGCTGCTCAATCAGGGATACCGGATGCCGGCTACGGCATCCAGCGATGCTACCTTCGACAGGCCCGGTGGAGCAGTTCCCGGCGCCGTGCGCGTCTATACCCGGATCGAGGGAGAACCGATGCCAGCTAAATTGGCCGCAGCCATGAAGGCCGGTCGAAATTTTGTTACCAGCGGCCCGCTGCTGAAGTTCACAGTGGGCGGAAACGGCATCGGAGACATCGTTCCCGTTTCGAAGCCCGTCAAGCTTGACGCCGGCATACAAGCGTGGGCCAGCGGCGCGCCCGGGGAGTACTTGACAAAGATCGAGGTCATTCGAAACGGCAAAATCTACAAGAGCGTTGAACTAATTGAAAAACCGAAGACATACAAAATGAACTTCGCGATCGAGGAGGATCAGACGTCGTGGTACATCATAAAGTGCTATGGCTCCGTCTGGAGTCAGTACGCCGTCTCCAATCCAATCTACTTCGAGGCTCCCGGATTTCGCGCACCTGAAGCCGCGAGAGCGAATGTCGAGTTGCAGGTAGTAGCCGCCGGTACCGGCAAGCCGCTGGATGGCAGCTACGAAGTCATCGAGATGATTGGGAGAGAGCCTAAAGTCCTAAACACGGGTGAGTTCACAGGTGGCCACGCGACCATCAGCGCGCCTGCCACGGCACGCATTCGTGTCCGAGCTCCGGGATGCGAAACCGCGATCAAGAGCATCTTCACCGATACGCCTACTTTGCTCAGCTCAACGCTCGATATGCGGCTTCCGTCACTTTTGGATTGGTCTACTTACGAGGATATCAGAAAGACGCTGAGTCAAATCTTGTTCAAATTCGAGATGCGAGATGCAACCTGATGCACCTGGGAGAAAAATCACTAATGAAATTGGCCAAGCGATTTCATCCGGAATCGCGCTTTCGCTGCCTGCGGCAACATATGCGGAAAGGAGTTTGATGAAAACGTGTCGGCTGGTGAAACGTTTGGTGCTTCTCATCTATCTAGGCTTAAGCGCGTGTCTGGGCGTCAGCGCGACAGCACAACTGCGGCTGCTGTCCGAGCATCCAGGATCACGGCCACCGGAGCTAGATCGCAGTTGGCCCGCGGTCATGACACACACGCATAATTGGAGATTTCCGGCCGGAGAAAAGCCAGGTAGCTTTCCGGTGGCCGAACAGCAACTCGTTGACTGGTCCCGGAAGCTCGGTATCCGAGCCATCGGCGTAGGAAGCGCCTGGAATCCCGCGGTCGAGGCCAATTTCCAACGCTTCGAAGGACCCGCTCGCGATCTGTATTATTCCGGTCATTTCGATCAGAAGTCGGTGATGGATGTTACCGGGGTGAACCAGACCCTGCAGTACCTCAACACGCAATCAGACGGCGCAACGCTCTTTTATTTAGATAATGAAACTCCGAAGGGCCGCATGGGGCATGTGTGGTGGTTCGGCTATTTATACGATTATCCGGCGTGGCACGACTACTCGCAGGATCGGCCTATCAAGTACTTCGAGAACGACCCGTCAGTGGAAATAAACCCGTTGACGGGTGAGCCCCAAACCCGGCGTAATCTCTTCGAGATCATGGCCATCCAGAGGCAAGCTGGAGCCCTCGGAGTCTTCGCGCACCCAACACGCTGGTGGATCAGCAATGGGAAATTCGTAACCAACATCGCCGCAATGGCCGGCTTGTTTCTTACTGTGGATGGTTACATCGATGGCATGGCCGTCATGGGCGATCGGGTCTACAACAAGTCTTACCAGGATCTGTGGTTTTCATTTCTGGACACAGGAGCTAAAACGCCCGGCTTCGCGGAGACTGATTTCTTTTTGAACAAAGCCAGCCAACACACGGATCTAGATACATTCCTAAACTATCCGCATATTAGAGATCGGCCGCTCACCGAGACATCTATTCGCGATGTGGCCAGAACAGGCGACGTGTTTTTTGGCAATGGTGGCTTCGTCAACATTTCAGTGGACGGCGTACCCATGGGTTCGGTCTGTCGAACAGCTCCGCACATGCATCACAAGCTGCGGATCGAAGTTTACCCTCCAAAGAACAGCAGCCTGGGCAGGATTGAGATAATCGGGAAACACGGCGCTGTTCTGGCTACTAAGAACGATTTCACTGGCGGCGTCCTGGAGTATGAGCTTCCCGGGGGAAGAGAGCCCGATTATGTAGTAGTTCGGGCTTTCGGCGCGGGCGACGACCCGATTCGCGATCCCGACCATGTGAAGTATCTCGCGGTTTCAAATCCGGTGTATCTCTGGCCGCGTGGTTTCCATGTCAACGCCGCCCGCACTGTTTGCACCTTCCACGTTCCCGTAGGCAGCACCTGGAATGGCGGGTTCATCGAGTTCCAGAGCACCAACGGGCAGCTGATAAGTAGGGAACATATTCACCCTGGGCTGATCGCTAAGACGGTCCCGGCGAACTCACGGGTGGTGTTGACAAAAACCGGCCTCAAATCGCGGATGTTCTATATAGCGATGGAGAATGCCGAAGTGGAGAAGAACCTGTCGTATCTCATCTATGGGAAGTTTCGCAAAGATTACCCAAATCTTCAGAGAAGCGTCGTTCCACCTCAAGCCTTTCACCTCAAGGCGCTGCGCCAGGCAGTAAAGCACTTCGACTACGAGTTGAAGTGAACATTCCTGCAGCCTTCCACTTCCAGGACCCAAATCGGAGCAGCGCGTACTGCGAAGTTGCTTGTGCGGCGGCTGCAATCATGAAGGTCGCGGGCCTATAGCTCAATTGGTTAGAGCAGCGGCCTCATAATCCGTTGGTTCCAGGTTCAAGTCCCGGTGGTCCCACTAAGGAACCCAAAATTGCTCCAAGGGCTGACCTCACCTACATCGAAGACAAACGTCGTATTTCTTCGATGGCATGGAAGAATTGCAATGCATGATCCAGGGTGTAGCCAAAACCCGGCTTGTTGAACTTTTGACAAATTGATGCAAAGACTGTAGCGATGTCCTTGCACGCCCTCTTATCTGAGGTATTCCGGAGCGAACAACGCGATCCCGGCACCGTATCACCCTCATCACATCTGTCGTTCCGCATGCACGGCATTCCAACCGGCAAAGATTGGCCTTTGTTTCGACATAACAGCATTATTTATGTTATATTTAATCCGGCAATGAAACCGGCAAAAAAAGCGCCGCAAGACAGCCTGATTGCAGAACCAACGTGGATGGAACCGATGCTCCCGCCCGATGGGCAGCGGGAGATTGAAGACGCCGCTTTCGATCTCATCAAGAAGGCAAGTGGGCTTGCCGGGCAGATCAATCCCATCGTCACTGAGGCGGTTGGAGCCTTGGTGCGTTCGATGAATTGCTACTACTCCAATCTCATCGAAGGACACAATACGCATCCGCGCGACATCGACCGAGCCCTGCATCATGACTATTCCACGGAACCGAAGCGGCGGGCACTACAATTGGAAGCTGTAGCTCACATCGAGGTTCAACAGGCCATTGATGAATACAAAGATGGCGACTCGTTCCCTGAATCGATGGCATACACTCTTTGGCTGCATCGGGAATTCTGTAGCCGTTTGCCTGACGAGCTTCTTTGGGTGGAAGACCCGGAATCGAAACGCCGGATTCGCGTAAAACCAGGTGTTCTCCGTGACGGGGGGGTCATTGTCGGCCGTCATCTTCCACCGGCAGCGGCAGCCCTGCCTAGATTCCTTACACGATTCGAGCGCGTTTATGCTCCCCAGAATCTCTCCAAGGTGCGCCAGATCGTAGCGGTTGCCGCTGCGCATCATCGCTTTCTCTGGATTCATCCGTTCTACGACGGAAATGGACGCGTGGCTAGATTGATGTCGCACGCTACGCTGAAGAGACTAGGCATAGGCAGTAGCCTGTGGTCGGCTTCGCGGGGGTTGGCGCACAACGTCAACCGCTACAAGGCTCTCCTGATGGCTGCGGACGAGCCACGCCACAACGATCTGGACGGGCGCGGGAATCTGTCGCAGGCTGCGCTCATTGAGTTCTGTCAGTTCTTTCTGAACATCTGCGTAGACCAGGTGGAGTATATGCGCTCGATTCTCGAGCCGTCAGAGCTGCTGCGCAGGATGGAGATCTATGTCGAAGAAGAAGTGCGCGCAAGCCGTTTGCCAAAGGATAGTTTCCCTCTGCTGCGTGAAGCACTGCTTGCCGGAGAGTTCGAGCGCGGCCAGTCCCCCGCTCTCACGGGCTACAAGGAGCGCATGGCCCGGAATGTTCTTTCACGATTGCTAGAGTTGGGATTGCTGGTCTCACCTAGCCCGAAAGCATCAGTGCGGCTTGGATTTCCTATCGATGTGGTAGAGCGATGGTTTCCGGCTTTATACCCAGCAAACACATCCTGACTTTCGGGGGAATCTCCGAACTATGCTCCGATATGAATCGCTGAGGAGGTGACGTGCAAGAGTCCGAGTCTCCGTTGACACCGCTTCTTGATACAGAACACGGTCTGCGCCGTGAATATCGTCGCCGTAACAGCATCTGGGAGCTTAAGTCCGTTTCGCATGCTGAAGAGGAACTGTATCTGCAGCAAGGTTGGGCCTTGCATAGGCGACTCAAGACAACAGTCAAGCTACAAAAAGAGCGCCAATTAGACGAGCGTCTAGAAAACAAATGGTGGACGCTTTTGTACAAGATGGGCTACCACGAGATGAACGCTGGTCGCCAATTCCGCATCTTGATGAAGCGGCGCGGCGACGTGGAAGGAAAAAAGCAGATAGATGTATTCGCTAGAGATGACGAGACTGTCCTCATCACAGAATGCAAAGCCTGCGATACGTTAAGATCGCGAAGTCTCCAAAAAGACATCGAAGAATTTGGATCTCTTAAAGGGGACCTTTCAAATGCGATCAAGAAATTTTATGGGGTGGAGTTTAGACCCAAGATTCTTTGGTTCTTTGTCACTGAAAATATCATTTGGTCAGAAGAAGACATAAATAGAGCTCGCGTGCAGAACATTAAACGAGTTACAGAGAACGAACTGCCATATTACACGCAGCTTGTCGAACATTTAGGGCGAGCAGCACGTTTTCAGTTTCTGGCAGAATTTCTTAAGGATCAGCTTGTTCCTGGACTGGAAAATATGAAGGTTCCGGCTACGCGTGGGAAGCTGGGTGGAAATCACTTCTACTCATTTGTGACCACGCCAAGGCACTTACTCAAGGTTGCCTTCGTCAATCATCGAACACTGGATGACCCCGAAGGACATCCTACATACCAACGACTAATTCAGAAATCGCGGCTACGAGACATCGGGGCCTTTATTACCGCAGGCGGCTTCTTTCCAAACAATCTCCTAATCAATTTTATTAAAGAGCCGCGATTCGAAATCCTCGAAAAGGACATCACGACAGGTGTTCATTATGGGCAGCTCTATCTTCCCAGTACCTACAAGTCCGCGTGGATAATAGATGGGCAGCATCGACTGTATGGTTACGCGAATTTACCTGATCAGTACCTAGACGAGAAACTGATTGTTCTCGCATTCAGTGGCCTTAAGAAAAACGAGGAAGCTGATTTGTTCGTGACTATTAATCACGAGCAGCGCTCGGTCCCAAAGAACTTACTCGATGACCTCGAAGGGCAACTCAAATGGGGTTCAGAAGATCCAAGGGAGCGGGTGGGGGCCCTTGCCGCACGACTTCTCCAGCAATTGAACAGGGATTTAAGCAGCCCCTTTTATAACCGCTTTACCGCAGAAGGATTGAAATCAACTGACAAGGCTTGCCTAACAGTACCCCAAGTGAAGTCTGCCATTCGGCGGTCTCGGCTAGTCGGCTTCGCAATGGCTAAGGATTCTTATGAAAAAGGACTACTCTGCGGATCAACCGACAACGCTACGCTCTTGCGAGCGCAAAAGCTGTTTAATGGCTATTTTGGTGCAATTGCAAATGCTGACATAGTGCGATGGGATAAAGGCCGAGAGGGACGTATTTGCACTAACGAAGGAGTTCAAGCTTTCACGCTATTGCTCGGAGAGTTCGCCACCTATTTGTATAAGGGCAACGTAGAAAAGTTCCTAAAACGTACCGAACAACAACTTCTTTCAGACATGGCACCACTGCTCGAACCCATCCTACAGTTCGTAAAAAGCGGAGGGGGGCAGGTCGATACTACCCTAGCTGTTCCGTTCGGAAGCGGCGGACCGAGAGAATATCTATACCGTTTGGTAAGGATCGTGAGATCCCATTTTCCGGACTTCGGCCCAGAGGATTTTGAAAAGTGGGAAACAGAACAACGCGATGACCTAAAGGCAGCAGCTGATGACCAAATACGGCAGATTAGCCTTATGGTTCAAAGGCATATCTTTACTGTCTTTAAAGGGCTTTACGGCGAAGAGAAGGATGCTTATTTCGAAAAAGGCATTACCAACCGGGACTTCAAAATCAACGCCTATAAGAAGTCCGTCGAATACGAGCCGGAAGACCGGGCTCCACTTGAGAATTACTTAGACTTCATCGAACTGAAGAAAATCATTGAAGGAAAGGATCGCTGGAAGCTCTTCAAATCGGTGATGGACATCCCAATGCCTGGCGTGAGAGGGCAAGCCAAAAATTTAGAGTGGATGGATCGTATCAACGAGTTGAGACGGATTGCGGCTCATCCATCGGACGCGCGCAACTATAAATCCGAAGACTTTCCGTTGATTGATATGGTTTGCTCTACCTTAGAAACGAGACTTGACGGATTCAACTATGACCTCGTGACACTAGACGATGGGGTGAGAGTTGAGTGACCCGTCCCCCATTCTGAAATGGGGTGGGTGGCAAGCCCTGACTCGTCGATGAAGACACTTGCTCCTTTCCAACGTCCACAAGCTCTGGCTGAGCCTGCGGCCGCACAGACAATTCCAAGGCGCTGGATATTTTTGCCCCAAGCCGTGCAGACTTCCGAGCAGGTGAGGTAGATGAGGTTGTGCGAGTACAGAGGGCGGCTTGCGCCCTCGCCTACCGGGCTTCTTCACCTTGGACATGCGCATACATTCTGGGTGGCGTATCAGAGGGCGGCGGCTGCCGGAGGCACTCTGGTGCTGCGCAACGAAGATCTCGATCCGGAGCGTTCGCGACCGGAATTCGTTGAAGCCATGCTCGAAGATCTCCGCTGGCTGGGGATCGATTGGCAGGAAGGGCCGGATGTCGGCGGCCCTTTTGCGCCCTATACGCAAAGCGAGCGGCGCAGCTTCTACCTGCAGGCGTGGCGCCGGCTGCTGCATGCGGGCTGGCTCTATCCCTGCCGCTGCTCCCGCAAGGACCTCGCCCAGGCGGCGCAAGCTCCGCACGACGACGAAGCGATCTATCCTGGAACTTGCCGTCCGGGCTCGCCCCTTGCCTCTTCCGCTGCTGCGCCCGCCGGCGTCAACTGGCGCTTCCGCGTCCCCGCAGGCGAGGCAGTCGAATTTGTGGATGGCCGCCTCGGTCCGCAGCGATTTCTAGCCGGCCAGGACTTTGGCGATTTCCTTGTCTGGCGCCGCGACGATGTCCCTGCCTACCAGCTTGCCGTAGTGGTTGACGATGCGGCCATGCGGATCACCGAGGTGGTGCGTGGCGCCGATCTGCTGCGCTCGACTGCCCGGCAAATCCTATTGGCTCGGGCGCTCGGCTTCCCTTCGCCGGCTTGGTATCACTGCGATTTGTTACTCGACGCGCAAGGCCGGAGGCTGGCCAAGCGGCATGACGGGTTGAGCCTCCGCACGTTGCGCCGCCAAGGCAAACAGCCGGCGGAGCTCATTCCCCGAAGCGGCTCCCTGCTTTAGCAGGAGGATTTGAAATGGCTGTAGTCTGGATTTCCCGATGCCAGCGCTAAAGCGCATCACGATCAGAGCCGAACTTTTACCGGAGTGTTCATCGACCTGCGGCCCACTCAACGGGATGAGAATTGGGTGAGGAAGGCTTGGTTGGTAATTGCACCTAATTTGTCATCTCGACCGGAGCGCAGCGGAATGGAGACATCTGCGGTTTACGTTGTGTAGCCGTGCACCTTGTATGTGGATGGTAGCCGGGTGCCCCAGGTTCGCGAAGCTACTAATAACCCGGGTCTTTTTCGCGATTTGTGGAATCCCAGGTCCCAGAGTCGGGAGCTGGGACACCCAGGATTTGTGGTCATCTTTTGGGAAACCGCAGATTTCTTGTATCTAGATGGTAGCGGCATTTTTGGTGGAAAATGTCGTAGTGAGAGGGCCGATGGCCATCGGCCCTCTCGCGCGGTGGACGGCGCCCGCAATCTCTCCGGCAACAACCGCAGTGGAGCTTTGGGACCGCCGCCGCTGTCACGTACAACCGAACAGTCGCCTGACGCACAGTCGTACGCACAAGGCAGGTTACCGTGACCCAGCAACCTACTTCTTTTATTGTGGAGCGAATCGCATGATTTGTGGAGTGGATGTTTCGCTGAATTCTCTGGATGTTCGCATCGGCCATCAGGGACCCCACTGCGCTTCGCTCTGTCGAAAATCATCCTGGAGGCCGTTCTGCCAACGGCTGTGGTCTCCCACCCTTGCTACGCAAGGATGGGGCACCCTGAGATCTGCTTGAAGTGAGGATCCAAAACCGCCACCAATCGAGGGTAGCCCATATCTGGCGCGCTCTTTGCGCCAGATGTGGGAAAACGCAGATCTCTCCACTTCGCTTCGCTCCGGTCGAGATGACAAAGTAATGTAATTGCCAGAAGCTGATATCGGCGTCCCTCAATGATTTTCGACCGGGCGCTGGCCTCCATCCGAACACTCCGGTCGAGATGACAAATTTATGGAATGGCTAGAAGCTGATGATCGGGCGTCCCTCAATGATTTTCGACAGGGCGCTGAAGCGCTCCTACCCCGGCATGAATGCGTGGCTTCCAGCCAAACACCGGCCTTTTCCCGCAGCTTGTTTATCGCTGAGACTTGACAGTCGTGTAACGGGGTAAATATCATCCTCCGGACTGAGACGTCTCATGAATTGGCGGCATGATTTATCCATGCTTCGACTAACCCGGTTTGTTTAGGCCGTGATCCAAGACGTCTCGGCAATCAACATTCAGGAGGATCGATATGCAAGAGCTGAGCAAAATTCAGCAAGCATCCGCTATGGCGGCAGCGACTCTCGTGGCCGTTTTCCTGTTATTGCCCTCGGCATTTGCCCAGGAAAGCTCAATTTCCGGTGTCGTCGGGCGGGTCACCGATACCTCGGGAGCCGTCGTGCCCGGTGCCACCGTCCATGTCGTGAATACCGCGACCAGCGCGGAGCGCACCACCACCACCAATGGAAGCGGCGACTTTTCCGTCCCCAATCTGCCGCCCGCTAACTATGAATTGCGCGTTGAAAAATCCGGGTTTAAATCGGTTTCAATTCCCTCGTTCGATTTGCTGGTAGGCAAAGTTGCCAATGAATCGGTTGTACTCAATGTCGGTTCGGCCAGCGAGACGATTGAAGTAACCACGGTGGCGCCACAGCTACAGACCGCCGACGCAACGGTTGGCCAGGTCATCGGCCAGAGGCAGATATCCGATTTGCCCCTCAATGGCAGGAACGTTCTGCAGCTCGCGACTCTCGCCGCCGGAGTATCTCCGGCGCAGTTCGCAAATACCGGAACTCCAGGACAGTTCGGCACCCGCAGCCTCTACATCACTGTGGACGGCGGCCGTGCCAGCTCGACCAACTACGTTCTCGACGGCGTTTACGTTCGTTCGTTGCGTTTCAACGTTCTCTCCATGCAGCCCTCAGTCGATACCCTTCAGGAGTTTAACCTTCTGCGCAACAGCTTCTCGGCCGAGTACGGCCAGGGTCAAGCAGTGGTCTCGATGGTCACGAAGTCGGGCAGCAATCAGTTCCACGGAACGGCTTATGAATTCACTCGCAGTGAGATCTTCGATGCCCGCAACTATTTCTCGACCTACTCGACGACTCCTCATAAGCCGGTATTCAAGCGCAATCAATTTGGCGCAACACTCGGCGGCCCAATCGTAAAAGATAAGGTCTTTATCTTCGGCGGCTACGAGGGCTTACGCTCGGCGCAGGCCCTCCCCTTTCAGGGATTGTTTCCCACCCCAGCCCAGTTAGGAACCCCGACTTACCAGTTTGCCCAGGTGCTTCAGCCGTCCTTTCCGAGTGCCGAATTGCACGACCTGCGGTTCGAACAACTATTCCGTGGTCCAGGTACAGCCTAATAACTACGATCAGGCTGTCATCCGCTCCGACCAGACGCTCTCCGCGAAACATAGCCTCTTTGAACGCTATATCTACTACACCGCCACGGAAAGTGTCCCCTCGGTACAGACCGCGGTGAGTTATCCCCAGCGCGGCCAGAACCTAAGCCTCGGGGATACTTACCTGATCACCTCAAGCCTGGTGAACGAGGTCCGCATCGGTTACAACCGGGCGTATGGCTTTACCAACGAGGTAAATCCCGTGCCCGGAAAGAACTGGGTTGCCTTGGCTGGCCTGCAAAATGTCGGCGGAGGAGTCAATCCCAGCGAGTATGGCAGACCCACCATCACCATCAGTGGATTTACGGGACTAGGCGAGGGCGGCAACTCTCAGGGCGATACGGAAAACATTTACAGCACCGGCGATACGGTGAGCGACGTGATCGGAAAACATACCCTGCGAGCGGGGGCCCAGTTCCAGTATCGCCAGATTACTCAGCTTGAAGATACTCCCGCGCGCGGCAGCTTCACCTTTGGCGCCACAACCAACGCCGCTGGAGTAGTTACTGCCACCGCATTACAGAATTGGCAAAACGGGATTTGCACCATCTGCCAGGCCGGTGCCGGCAGCTCGCTAGGCCACTACACCGACAACACTTATGGAATTTTCATGAATGACGTCTGGCAAGTAGGCCATAAGTCTGACTGTCAACTACGGCATTCGCTGGGAGTATGTCGCGCCCTTTGTCGAAAAGAACGGACTGGCGGGGTCGTTTGATCCTGCCTCGCAAAAGATCGCCTTTCATAAAGTACCGGCCAATATTCCTCCGGCGGTGCTCCCCGTTGCCAATCTAACTCCCAACTTCTTCCCCGCCGGCATTGTGCAACCCTTCAAAAAAGGCTTTGGCCCGCGTGTTGGCCTCGCGTACCAGGCAAGCCCCAGAACAGTCGTGCGCGCCGGCTACGGCATTTACTACGAGAATACCAATACCAACGAGCTGCAGTTCCAGCGCAATCTCCCTCCGTTCTACTTCAACGCCACACTCAATAACCAGTTGGTACAGCAGATGATTCCGCCGCTGGACCAACTTACTTCCATCCCCGCTCCCTTCACCCTGAACCCAAAAAACCGTATTCCTTATACTCAGGAATGGACCGCGAGCGTGCAGCAGGACTTAGGCCACGAGGTTTTGCTCGAGATCAGTTACACCGGGAGCGCGACCCATAAACTCTGGAAACGGTACGACCAGAACGAAGACAGCATCGCTAACATTGGCGGTCCGTCAACGACGCGTCCCTATCCACAGTTCCTGCACGGAATGTTGACCAGTAGCAATGTCGGCAACGCCAATTTCAACGGCTTGTCGGTGAAGCTCGAACAGCGCTACCGCTCCGGGCTTTTTTATCTCGTCAATTATCAATTCTCCAAGAACCTGGACAATAACTCAGGCGAAGCCGACGCTAACGATACTTCTTACTCAACGCATTTCAACTTCGATCACTCGTATTCGAACTTCGATACTCGTAACCGGGCGGTAGGCAGTTTCGGATATGAGCTCCCCTTCGGCACCGGAAAGCGGTACTTGCAAACCGGCATTGGCAGGGCCATCGCAGGCGGTTGGCAGATTCAGCCCATTGTTCAATTGCGCACCGGCTTTCCCTTTTCTGTCACTAGCGGATCGGGCTCCTGTGCCTGTGGCACCTACGTCCCGCAGCGGGTAAGCCTCGCTCCAGGCCGGAGCTCGGGTAAGATCGCTCATCCCGGCCCAATTCACTGGTTTGATCCGAAGTGCCTATGTTAACCCGGTGCCAAACAGCAATCTTGGGCGTAGGTCCTCAGGGCGTGGTAACACGCAATACCCTCACCGGGCCCGGAACTGCACAGGTGGATTTCTCAGCAATCAAGAACTTTGCCATCGTCGAGCGTCTCACAGCCCAGTTCCGCGCCGAGGCCTTCAATATCATCAACCATCCCAACTTTGGCAATCCGGCAAACAATATTACTCCGACGAATGTCGGCCAGATCTCCGGGACATCGGCGGATAACAGGGACATTCAATTCGCCTTGAAATTGCTCTGGTAGCGTCGAGGACCGCGATAGGGAGACCCTAGATTCGTGGTAGTTTTGGACCCATATATATTCAAACAGACTCTAGGGTGCCCCATCCTTGCGCAGCAAGGGTGGGAGATCGCAAATCAATACGCCCCGAGTTTCGTCCTCCCTGGCACGCGCATGGTATGCCGTCTGCTACAAACCATCTATCTACCTCCCGGAGAGTATCTATGATCAGGTCCGAAAGAATTGCCAGAGCTATAACTCTAACCAGCCTTTCTATTGGATTTGCCGTAATGGTTTGTCTCTCAAGCGCAGCGGCGCAGCAGCCTGCTCAAAACCAGGCTCATCCGCCCAGCCGCTTCCGCGAGCCCGATCCCCTGGATTTCAATGAACACAGTGGCTTCGTTCAGATCTTCGACGGATCCACGCTGAATCATTGGGACGGCGATCCGGCGATCTGGCGCGTGGAGGATGGCGCAATCGTAGGCGAATCCACCCAGGCACACCCACGCCATAACAGCTATATCTCCTACCATGGCGATGAGGCAAAGGACTTTGATCTCAAGCTCGAGATCAAGGTGGAGGACGGCGGCGGAAGCGGCATCCAATACCGCAGCTCGGTAGGATTGCCTTGGATTCGAGGGACACCTCCGGGAGAGCCTCCTCCGAATCTGGCCTGGATGATGACAGGACCGCAGGCGGATTTCTGGTTCCCTGTCAATCCCAGGAGCTTTGTCTACACCGGCCAGTTCTATTCTGAGAACACAAACCTGGGCATTCTCGCCTGGCGCGGACAGGTCACCGAATCCGAGCCCGGTAAAACGCAGCGGCTGATTGGCAATATTGGAAACCGCGATGCCCTCGGCGGTTATGTCAAGATTAACGACTGGAACCAATACGAGATCATCGCTCGCGGGGGGACATTCCTCCACATCATCAACGGCCAGTTGATGGCAGTTTACATCGATGACGATCCCACATCGTCGAATAACGCTTCCGGACTGATCGGCATTGAAATAGAGGGGACCCCGTGCAAGGTGTCAGTGCGGAATGTCTGGCTCAGGAAGCTGAAATAGGTAGCAGAGCTTCGGCTCGTTCTCCCGTCCTTGGCATGTTGTATCCTGAGGGAGTGTTGGTGAAATGGGTAGTCGCCTCCGTCAATTTTCTTTGCCCCGGAAAAATCGTGCTCCGGGGGGTTGTGTTTTGGGCCGCCTTCACTCTATCTGGGGTGACGGCTTCAGCTCAGCAGCAAACGCCTCCGCAGCAGCAACCGGCGCATCAACAGCAGTACCCGGAGTTCCCTGCCGGCGCGGGGCGGGATACTTTTCTTCGCGTGTGCAGCAAGTGCCATTCTCCGGATAACGTGTTAGCGAGTGGACAGGATCGCCAAGGCTGGGAAAATACCATCAGCAAGATGGCGGACCTGGGGGCCGATGGCACCGACGACGAGTTCACCGCAATTCTGGACTATCTGGCGAAAAATTTTCCGCCATCGGCGAATAAGACCAACGTGAATAAGGCGACAACCGCGCAGCTCGAAACCGGATTGGCCCTTTCTGCAAAGGACGCCGATGCGATCGTTCAATATCGAGCAAAAAACGGAGATTTTAAGTCGATCGACGACCTCAAAAAAGTTCCAGGCCTGGATACAGCGAAGCTAGATGCGAAAAAGAACCAGCTTGCTTTTTAGCACCTGCTGGAAGCGCGTCTGCTTGGTCGGCAATCGCTCCCAATTCGTCATCTCGACCGGAGCGAAGGGGAGTGGAGAGATCTTGGTGGTTTATATGCATAACCGCGACAGATCTCCCCTCTCCCCTTCGCTCCGGTCGAAAGTCATCCGGTGAGGCCTGCACTGCCAGCGGTTGTGGTCTCCCACCCTTGCTACGCAAGGATGGGGCACCCTAAATCTGCTTGAAGTATGGATCCAAAATGGCCACCAATCGAGGGTGCCCCATATCTGGCGCGCCCTTTGCGCCTTTGCGCCAGATGTGGGAAACCGCAGATCTCTCCACTCCGCTTCGCTCCGGTCGAGATGACAAAGTTAGTGTAATTGCCAGCCAAGCCTTCCTCAATCCGATTTTCATCCCCTTGGGTGAGCCGCAGGCCCATGAGCACTCCGGTCGAGATGACAAACTTATGGTAGCGGCTAAAACTACACCGGAAGGGACGGCCATGCGAGCGATTCCGGAATATCGCCGGCGCTTTGCATCAGTACCCAATATTCAGCCTGCAAACGTCCGTTGGCGGGAAGCCAGCGATAAGTAGGTGTGTCGAACAACCTGCCTCGATCCACCATCTCGCGGCGCGATTCCGGCAGGGGAGAAACTCCAAATTCCATTCCGCGGGCGAGAGTGCGGCCGCTCCAGGGAGAGTTTCCGCGGCTATGGTTTTCCTCCCAGATTCCCAGCCAGGGAAACTCCGCGCGCCTCCATAAATATCCGAACGCCAGATGGAGCGCGGGTGAGAAAGCGATGAAGAAAGCATGCTCGTGTTCCGCATCCGTGAGATGAGCGGTGTAGCCGCTCGAAACCGGGGCTGGATTCATCACCCGAAGGTCGGCGATACCTCCGTCGGAACGCGGAGCCATCGGCCAGTCAAACTTTGCGCCTCTTTTGAGATACGGATGCGCACCGAAATCGGTCTCATAGACCATCGACCGGGTAAGTGAAGCTCGAAATTGAGTACTTCCCTTTTCGAGAAATGGTGGTCCTAGTGTTACATGCTGCGTCCACGCAATAGGACGATCTCCGGCGGTGAGATTCTCCACCGATTCCCGAATCCTCACTCCGCGGCCGTGGAGTGCAATACGCCGCTCAAAGTGAAGCTGGGCGAGGGGTAGATGTACCCGCGATAGAAGCTGGCCATCCGTCTCGGCGATCTTATACCTGGCAATCGAGGCCTCGCCATGCGTCGAGATTCCCGCCGCGGCCTCTTCCGGGGATGGGTCGCCGAAGATATCCAGGCACAGGTTATGCCCCATGATTCCGGCCAGAAGCTTGGCCTCCGAACCGGCTCCGAAGTTACCGTCCTCGGCAGAGCCGTACTTGGATGGCTCGATCGAAGGCCAGGGTGGAATCCAGAGAGGGTTCACGCCGGTCTGTTTGTCGAAAATCTCGGCGATGTGGCCGCCTTCTTCGAGCAGGGTAACGCGGAGATCGGCGTTTTGGATTACGGCTGCGCGGCGGCCTTTGAAGATGGTTGCAGACATGGTCGCCCGCTCTATGGCAGCCTCTTTAACCAGACGTTTCGCTGCGAGATTTTCACGTTGCCGCCACCTTCAATCTCGAAGCCTATCAATCCCTTTTTCTGGCTGAATGCCGGGTCGATGTCAACCAGGATTGCCATAACATGTCCATTGACGATATGTATGAGTGTGTTGCCGTCTGCGATAACTTCTACCTGATTCCACTCGCCAGGCTTGATAAACGACTTCAGTTCGTCGGAACTCCCCAAAGTAGCCAGCAGCCGTGGCTTCTTTTGCGGATCGGTTTCCACCATCTGTCCACGCCAGGCGATAATCCCACGGCTAGTGCCTTGCTCGTAGAGCTGCCCGGTATATTTATTCGCATAGTCGAAATCGGCCTGGTAGCCCTTCATATTCCACTTAGCATACTTTCGCGCCAGCTCCTGCCTGTTCTGAAATTGGTGCTTTTGCTCAAGCGTCATCTGCGTCAGCCTCTGCGCGGGCATCCGCAGCAGTGGCGGAACATTGAGGCTGCGATATTGGATACCGCCATTGGCGCCGGAGCCCTCGAGTTTCATCTCCGCTTTGAGTTCGAAGTTGGCCGGCTCGCCGCCCCGCCAAATAATATTCGTCGTGCCCGAGGGATGCTCGGGGCTGGATTCGCCCACAATGGCGCCATCTTCCACGTGCCAGATATCGGGCGGTCCATCCCAGCCTTTCAAAGTCTTACCGTCGAAGATCTGCGTCCAGCCGTCATGATCGTTGAAGTCGATGGGTTGAGGCTGGGTGAAGGGGCTGCCGAAGCTGCGGGCTGCGGTGCGGGCCGCAGGATGGCTTTGTTGTGCGGCGGAATGAGGCAAGGTAAATAAGGAGAGCAATGCCAGCGCAAATACCGCGAACGCCAAAAGCGCGCCAGGCAGCTCCCGATGAAAAAATCGACGAATAACTTTAGCTGACATTTCTTCTCCTCCGGAAATACCCGGGGAACTAAAGCGTGTTCACGTTGCCATAGAGCCGGGGGCCCCAGGTTCGCGAAGCCAACCTGGGTTAGTTGCCTTCATGAGATCCTGCCTTCTCCCACTGCCTTGTCTTCGCTGATCGCAAAACCGCGTCCGTCACATACTCGGTGGCCAATCCATCCCGAAAGGTAGGCGACACTGATTTGTTTGCGCCGATGGCCTGAAGGAAATCGGCAGCCTGATGAATGAAGGTATGCTCATAGCCGATTTGCAGTCCCGGCACCCACCAATGCTTCATGTAGGGATGCTCGCTATCCGTGATGTGAACATTCGTCCAACCTCGCAGCCGCCCCTCTTCGCCGTAATCGAAATACTCCAGCCGGTGGAGATCGTGGAGATCCCAGGCAGCCGAGGCCTGCTCCCCGTTGATCTCCAGGGTAAAAAGCGCCTTGTGGCCGCGGGCATAGCGTGTGGCTTCGAATAAAGCCATCGAGCCATTCTCAAAACGGCCCATGAACATGCTTGCATCGTCGATGCCGACCGGCTCAACTTTGCCGGTAAGATTGTGCTTGCGCTCTTTGATGAATGTCTCCGTCATCGCCGTTACTTCGACGATGGGGCCATTCAACCAAAGCGCCATGTCGATGTTATGGGCGAGCAAATCGCCTGTAACGCCGCTGCCCGAGACGGCAGCATCCAGACGCCACAGGCCCTCACCGCCTTGCGGCAGATCCTGGGAGATTGTCCAATCCTGCAGGAATTGCGTGCGATAGTGGAAGATGCGGCCGAAGCGTCCTTCATCGAGCAACTGCTTCAGCAGCACCACGGCGGGAACGCGGCGGTAGTTATACCAAACCATGTTGGGAACACCGGCGGATTCAACCGCATCGGCCATCGCCTTCGCTTCGGCCGCAGTACGGCCCAGAGGCTTTTCGCAGAGCACCATTTTTCCCGCCTTCGCGGCGGCAATGGCGATCTCAGCATGGGTATCGTTGGGACTGGCGATATCGATCAGGTCGATATCGCTGCGTTGGACGAGTGCCCGCCAATCCGTCTCCACAGACTGGTAGCCCCAATTTTCAGCGAATGTTTTTACCCGCTCCGGGTTACGCGCGCAAACAGCTTTCAACACCGGCTGGTAAGGTACGTCGAAGAAGTGCGGCGCCTGAAGAAACGCATTGGAATGCGTGCGTCCCATGAAACCGTATCCAACCAGACCGATGTTCAGGTTCTTCCTTGCCATGACGATTCGCGATTCTCCTCACTCAATCCCAGCCGTGGGCGTTTCGTACTGCAATCATTGTCCCCAGAACATCGCGCCATGTCTCCGCAGCCATCATGGTCGCATTGGGAAACATACAGCCGTCCCAGCAGATATGTTGATATGCGCGGGTTGGCGCCCCGTCTTCATCGCGCATCCATAGGCCGGCGACCTTGACGATATCCATCCTGCCATTCGGATCCTTCGCCGGGCAGTGGCGCCCGGTCTTATCGTGCGAGCCCGATCCTCTCACCGTGCCGTCGTTCTGGGCTACGTGGAAGTCGATCGTCCACGGCCGCAGCGCACGGGTCACCGTTCCGAGCGCCTCCATCAACACTCCCTGCTGGCTCCAATCGAAATTCTCCGGCAGAAGCCGGTCTTCTGGGGCGTTGTAGCCGAGGGTGTAGAGAAGGGAGTGCGCCATATCAGCCTGGAAGCCGATCGTCTTGGGGCGGCCCACCATCTCCAGCAATTCGACCATTCGCTTCCAGCTATGCATCCCGCCCCAGCAGATCTCTCCCTCAGCGGCCAGGCGCTCGCCGTAACCTTCGGCAATGATGCAGGCTTCGCGGAAGGTTTCGGCGATTCGCTTGGTATTTCCCGCAGGATCTTTGGCCCAATCCGCCGGGCTGGCGGCGGAATCGATTCGCACCACCCCATAGGGGCGAATACCGATCTCACGCAGCTTCTTACCGATAGAGCAGGCCTTGCGGACCTGGGTCAGGAAGTTCTTCCGCTCCTGCTCCGAGCCCATGGCCGAGCCGCCTCCTGTGGGCGGCCAAACCGGAGCGACCAGAGAGCCGGCAACCAGATTGCGCGTTGCAAGGCTGTCGGCAAGACGCTTCAGATCGTCATCGGTGGAATCGATATCCGTATGCGGCAACGACAAAAACAGATCGACGCCATCGAACCGGATGCCGTCCACCTCGGCCGCCGCCGTCAGGTTCAGCATTGTTTCAAGATCAATCGGCGGCTCGGAGTCCGGTCCTTTGCCTACGATTCCGGGCCACATCGCATTATGGATCGCCGGGTGCTTGTGCTGACTTACGGTGCTCACGGTCCCTCGATTTATTTCTTGCGCAGCGGCTCCGCTTCCGGATTTCCCGGTCCGAAATGCTTGAGCAGGACGAGCGGGTCGGACGCGCTTGGATTTTCAATGCGCACGCCTTCTTTGGCGGCAGCAGCGGTGACGAAGACCTCATCTTCGGTCATCTGACCGAAGCGAATCATGGACGGAGTCCCCACCGGCTGTTTTCCCAGCGTCCCCTGACCCTGCGTCAGGATCGCGCCGTAGGCCGCGCTGTCTTTGATGGTCACACTACGCTTGGGCAGCACGGTCAACTCCTTTGCCGAATAGAAGGGCGTGCCATAGGTGACCCACATCTCGCGGTAACCCTCCGCTTCCATCTCCTCCACCGGTTTGACGGGGCGCGGGAACGTTTTGTTCGTCTTTGCGAATTCGGGATTCACGTTGGCTTCCCAGTCAAGCATGCTGACCAGGTAATCCAGATCCTTATGGAATTCAGGTTTGACGTCCTTGGTCAACAAGCTCCAGTCGACCATGCGCCCTTCGACTTCGGATTGAAACATAGCAAAGACATCGCTGTTCACCTGCGGCTCGTAGGTCACAAGCGATCCCGGAGCATGCAGGATTCCAGGATCGATCTGCCATCCTGTGCCGGGTTCCAGGCGATAGGCTCGAGAGTAAAAGAGAATTCCGTTGTCACCCTGGTTCCATCTCTCCAGGCACCTCCGGATGTCCTCCTTGGTCGTGCCCGGCTCGAGGCCCATGTAGGTGTGCGGAAAATTATTCTGCACCTGGTTGTATTGCGGAGGAAAGTAATATGCCTCCGGCTTTCCCTTTTGCCCCACCAGTTTCGCGAAGGCATCGCTCTGGTGCATGTGGTGAGGGATCGGTCCCGTGTCGTCGAAGAATTTGCAGAGCAGATTCCATCCCCCTTCGCGCTCCATGACATCCGCGCCAAGCAGCAGGTCTCCTGCGGTTTCGACTGCCTCTTTCAAAAGGAATTTGTCGCCTCTGCCGGGGCGAACGTAGCTCAGTCCCTCATCGGGCAAAGTGTGCGGTCCGTTGGAAGCCTTGGTGGTCGAGGAAAACCAGCGCTCGTTGATGCCGCCCCGATGGCCGCCGAAGGCGTAAAGATCGTCCGGATGCAACTTCAATCTTCTACCCGGGATCATAAACGAACGCGGCACCCAACACGGTTCCAACCTTAAAATGCCCGCGCCCGCGTCGATCACTTCCTGCAGCTGGGAACGATTCCGCATGCTTGACCCTGCTTTCTGCCGAATTACCCGGCTTGTTTATCAATCTGCTTCTGCGCTTCTTGTCCGTCTTTGCTTTTCTTTCTGTCATTCCCGAAGGGAATCTGCCTTCCCTATCTCGGCGCTGTTACCATGCCCTTCGCTCCAGAAACCGACCAGAAGCAGATTCCCTACGGGAATGACAGAAAGAAAGGCAACTGCGAACACAAAAGGCCGGGATTTAAGGATCCTAACCCCTCCACCTTCTAATGCTCCATGGGAATTCCGAAGGAGTAGAGCGTGTTGTCGTGAGTGGTAAAGAACACATGGCCACTGCCAACCGACATACCGGAAAGGTGAGTGTAAGTCTGGATTGCATCCCCGCTTGAATACAGTTCCTTGCCGGTAGCGGCATCGAGAGCGTACAGGGTGGCATGCGATGAAGTCTCACCGCCGGCAAGCGCAAACACAACCCCGTTGGCGATCGCGGGCGGCGCCGGGTTGGTCAAGTCGCGCGAGATCCAGCTTGGGGTCAGCACTGTCTTTCCGTTTTGCTCTTCGACCTTGAATGCGATGATGCTCCCGTGCGGAGCAGAGCCGTTCGTGTTGGCAAATTTCACATCGCCTTCCACCGGCCCTGAGATAGACACGTAGACCCAGACCACTCCGGGCTTGTCTCGCCAAGTGGCCAGCCCTTCCCAAGCGCCGCTCTTAGTGGCCTTGGAGATCCTATCGCTCTCGGCTAACGGAGTGTGATGATCGGCTCCGCCTAGAGTCTTGCTGTCCAATAAGACGATACTTCCGTCTTTACCCGGAGCGGCGATCAGTTCCTTATCCTTATAGGTAAACACCACCGGAGAAGCGTTCAGGGCCTTGTCCTTGCCGCTATCGGAGGGGGCATACCAGTCCTTCACCTTCAGGTCCTTTGCCGTTAGAGCGGCTACGCTATTCGGGTAAACACCCGCGGATGCATCAGCCGGTCCGCTCCCGGTCTCGACATAGACTGTCCCGTCCGCTCCAACTGCCGGTCCGCCAAAACCGGAGACGCTCAGCTTCTGTGTCTTATAACTGCTCACTGTGTAATCGGGAGTGCTTAAGTCGATAGCCCAAGCTGCATTTGCCAGGCTTCGGCAGCGATCTCCGGTCGCGGTATAGACTAGCTGGCCGTTCATGTTCAACCCGGAAACATCTCCATCCGGCGCGGGCAGAAACTTTACCGCAGGAGCATAATCCAGGCCGGTAGCTAGGATCTGCTCATGCAGATAGCCGTCGCTGGTTAGAACATAGATCCCCTTCAGGCCAAAATTACCGCCTCCAGCGGCAGCCCCGACGCGGTGAGCAGAGGGAGCCAGTGGGGGAGGAGGAGAGGGAGGCAGAGCCGATGGACCATGATGAGCCGGAGCGGGAGGCCGGGCGCCGAAATGAATAACCGGGGGCGCCTCCATGACAATCTGAATGTTGGACCCGCCGCATGCCCCGCGCGCGCTTGAAGATTGAAGGTCGAACTTCTTTTGCCAAATCAGCGTGCCCAGTTCGGAATCCACCGAGTACAGAGTATTTGAGTCGCCCCAGAGCGCCATATCCTTGAAGCCGCGGCCGGTAATCAAAAAGGGAAAGAGAAGCGGTTCACTGAACGATTGCGGCTTCGCGGTCTCGTTTCCGAGTTTGATCTTCCACAGAAACTTGAATTTTGCGGGCACAGTCTCCGGGGTGATCTTCGTCTCCGCCTTCTGCCAACTGTTGTGCGCCGGGTCGTTGCCCGCTACAGTCCAATAACCGCGGCCTTGAGCTTGCGCCGTGCCGGGCAGGAGCAGCAAGCCGGCGAAACAAAGCGCCAGCCACCGGCCCAGAAAGCTTCGCATCAATGGACTCTCCTCGATTCGATTCCGAGTTCTCATAAAATTTTCACTCTAGGCCAAAGCAGTAAATGGTTCCGTCGAACGTGCCAAAGATGACACGCCCACCAGCCACTGCAATGCCGGATTGATGCAAAAACGACGCGACTTGGTCCCCGCTGGAATACAGCTCTTTCCCGGTCTCTGCATTGAGCGCATACAGCTTGGCGGGGACCGAACGTTTTATCCTGTCTTCGGCGCTGTAGAGCCCGCCTTCGGCATCGTTCGTCTGCCCGGTGAATTCGCCGGCGGCCAGTACAAACACAATCCCATCGGCGATTACCGGAGGCTCGGCGGTTATCATGTCGCGCGAGAGCCAGGCAGGAGTCAACTCCGGCTTTCCACTCTGGTCAGTCAGCTTGAATGCGATCACACCGCCATGTGGCGTCGCACCGTATGTGATGGGAAATTTGACCGCTGTCTCTCCGCCAATCGGCGCCAGGACCCATCGTGTACCGTCGCTGCCTTCCCAACTGGCAAGGCTTCCCCAGGTGCCTTCGGTTTGAAAATTTGCGTCGGTATTGGAAATCAAAGGGGTTCGAAACAGGGGAGTCTCGTGGTTTGCTCCGCCGAGCGACCGACTATCCATCAGAAAATAGCGGCCCTCCTTGCCGGAGGCCACCAGGAGATCCCGTCCCTGGTACGGAAACACGACCGGCGTGACGCCCATATCCAAGTCTCGATTCGTCAGCCATTCGTGGTTGCTCGGCGTGTAATAGTCCTTGAGCGTCAGGCTGTCGTTCGAAGAGGTATAGGCCAGCACGCTTGTCGATAACGTCTCAGTTGCGGGATCGTAGGGGCCATCGCCGGTTTCAAGGTAGAGCGTTCCGTCATTTCCGATCGCCGGGCCGGCCGTTCCGAATATTCCTCCCTGCGGGGCCGAGGAGGAAAACGCCTTCCGGTTGGTGAGGTCCACCGCATACAACTTATTCGGAACGCCGCCGCAGCGTTGTCCGGTAGTGGTGTAGACAATGTTATTTCTCAGGTTCAGGCCGTACGCCTTCCCGTAGACTTCCGGGAGCATTTGAATGGGCCCATCTTTTTCCTCGCCTGTCGCCAGATCCAATGAGTGAAGATAACCATCGCTCGAGAGCACATAGACAAATCGCTCCGCGGCCCCGGCCGGTGTGGCTACCGGCGTTGCGGTTAGGCCGTTGTTGCAAATGAACCCCCGGCCTTCCCCCGGCTCCGGCGGCGTATCCGACGACCATTTCAACTGCTTCTGCCAGACGATCGCGCCGCTGTCGGCATCGATAGCGTAGACCCCATTCGAACTACCGGCCAGAATGGCCATCGTTTTGACGCCGCTCGCCGTATGCACGCCGGCGAGAATCAGCGGTTGCCTGAAGGACTGCATGCCCATCGTCTTGTTATCGGTCTTCACCTTCCAGAGGAGCCGGATGTCCTTGGCATTCTCAACCGTGAGTTTTGTTTCATTCCTCTGCCAGGCGTCGCGCTGCGGGCTGAAGCTGTCCGTGGTCCACTCCGCCGGCCCGGCAGACTGAGACTGCGCTCGAGCCGCCCACGGGAATGCACAGCCGAAACAAACGATAGCGAGCAAACTGAGCGCCTTTGGTATCACCGTCGATATCCATCCATGAAGATCAAGATTAAGCCCCTTCCTACATGAGACGTCTCAGCCGAGAAGAATGGTATCCATCGTAGAAGAGGCCTGTCAAGCGCCTCGATAGCATTGATAATTTGGGCCCGCAGCCCACGCGTCAGGATGAATGGGACGAGGAAGGCTGGGTTGGCAATCACATTCAACTTGTCATCTCTCCACTCCGCTCTCTCGAAAATCGCCTTGGGGACTCCCGAGGATCAGTTTCTAGCCACTACCATGACCTTGTCATCTCGACCGGAGCGAAGCGAAGTGGAGAAATGACAAAGTTAGGTGTGATTGCCAACCAAGCCTTCCTCAACCCGATTTTCATCTCCTTGGGTGGGACCGCAGACCCATGAACACTTCGGTCGAGATGACAAATTTGTGGTACGGCTAGAAAACTGATGATTTCGAGGCTCATGAGATTCCCGGAGCAAGGTAAGGGTGCTTTCTCGCCCATGCGAAGTAATCTTGGACAGTCGAGAAGGTTCTGTACTCATAGAGCCTGCCGTCATCCTCTATTGGTGCCGTCCAATCGAGGCTCCACGAATCGCCCACCCGATGCATCCAGTCGAGGAGGCTCTTATCCAGTTCCTGCAACTGTGACGAGAAGCCGCCGTCCTTGACCAGATTGTTCAGCTCGTATGGATCCTTTTCAAGGTCGTAGAGAAGCCACGGGCCGGATTCCCATCGGGCATACATGTAGCGCTCGGTCCTCACCCCGCGCCAAGCGCGCTCTACGCCTCCGGCATGGTAAGGTCCGAAAATCTGGAAGTATGCCGACTCCGGACCTTGCTCCGTCTTTCCCAGAACGAGGCGGGAGAGGTCGGTGCCCTGCATCTCTTCGGGAACGGGCAAACCACAAAGCGAGAGCAGCGTGGGGGCGAAATCCAGGTGAGAAAACAAGGCGTCCGATTTGCGGCCGGAGGGAATCACCCCCGGATAACGCATAATTCCAGGCACACGAATCGATTCTTCCCACGGCTTCCGCTTCAGAATCTTGCCCTGAGAGCCGAGCATGTTTCCGTGATCGGAGGAAAAAAGTACTATCGTGTTCTGGTCGAGATTCAACTCCTGCAGCACGCCCAATAGCCTGCCTACTTGATCGTCGATCGCCGTAATCGCCGCATAATAGCCGGCGATATCTTTGCGGCCTCCTCCCCGCGTGCCTTCTACCCAGTTGGGCTCCATTCTCAGCTTCTGAGGATCGTAGAGATTCATGTACTTTTCCGGAGCGAGATACGGATCATGCGGAGCGCCCAACGCAAGCAGCAGGAAGAACGGCTTCTCCTGCGATTCGTAAAGAAATTCGATAGCCTGTTCGGTCCAAAACTCCGGCTCGTACTGGTCGCTGACGATGGGGACATTCTCATCGCGGAAATACCAGTTGTGAAAGTAGTTGTGGTTACACTGGTTCGCCGCCCAATATTCAAAACCATGCCGCCTTGGACCGGGAGGTATAAAGCCGGGCATACGCGGACCTCCATCCAGATGCCACTTACCTATATACCCGGTCCTATATCCCGCGTGGCCGAAGAGATGCGCCATGGTAACCGCAGTCTCCTTCAGTCGAAGGTCGTTGGCGATCATCCCATTGCGATTGGTGTAAGTACCGGTAAGGATATTGGCTCTCGCGGGACAGCAGACCGGAGTGTTTGCCAGTGTGTGGCGAAAGAGCGTGCCCCCGGAGGCGAGCCCGTCCAGATGCGGGGTCTGGACATCGGGATTTCCCATGCATCCCAGCGCCTGCCCTCTCCACTCATCGGGCAAAATAAACAGGATATTTGGAGGACGATTCCCGCTTCTTTGAGACTCTCCGGCGCTATGCCGCAAACCGACACTTGCCAGTGTCCCGGCGGCTGCCTGGATAAATTTTCGCCGATCCATCAGCGCGTTGCTCCTCTCCTAGAATTCATATCGCAGAGCGAACTCCGCAATCCGGGGGTCGCGAGCACTGGTTACCTGGCCGTAGTTGCCTGCGCCGAAGTTAGTCGAGACATTCGCAAAGTTCGTATGATTGAATATATCGAATAACTCTCCCCTAAATTGGATACCGTGCTGCTCCTTGATCACAAATGTTTTATATAAGGCCATATCGAAGTCGATGGTGCCGGGTCCGCGGATAGAACCGGAGGACGCGTTTCCAAAATGGCCGGCGGCGGGTTGAGAAAAGGCCGCCGTGTTGAACCATTCAGCGACCTTCTTAGGCCCTTGAATGGACGAACCGGTAGTATTCGGCCGCGTTGTCAATCCCTGCGTGGACACACTCAGTCCGGGATCCAGGGAGAATCCGGTTTGTACCGTGGTGATATCCGAATACTGCCAGCCGTCTAAGGCGAGCTGCTTGATTTTAGAAGCGCCCTGGATTCCGGGCAGTGTCCAGATCGTGCTCAATGAAAACACCTGCGGAACGTTGAGCTGCGAATTTCCGTAGTTGCGCGCCAAGTTATATGCGTCTTGCGCTGTGGCGTTGCCGCTGAAAAGCGAGGTTCCCGTTACATTGGAAAGGTCGTGCTGCCATGTATATGCTGCGCTGAGGTACAGGTTCTTGCCTGCGGCATGGCCCAGGCTCGCTTCCAGAGCATCCCAATAGGCGACTCCCAGGGAGGTCTTGGTGTTGATCGCTCCATAACCTTGATTCGGCGCATAAAAATAGGTATACACCGCGCCGCTATTGATGATCGGGTTGTAATCATAGCCGCCCTCGGGCAGAGGCTGGTTGTAATTGAGAGTCGCGGAAAGGTGACGGGCAATATTTCCCGCGCCCGCGACTGATGCCAGCCAGCTATTGGCAAACTGATGCTGCAGGCTCAAGCTGAAACTCTGTACCTGGGACGGTTGCAAGCCAACATCCTGACTCGCCAGCGTCGGGGCTCCCGCAGGCTTCTGTTGCGCGCCAACCGCATTTGGAAATGACGGATTGGCCAAGGTGAGACTTTGCACCACCGGCGGGTTATTGGAGCAGGAATAGCTGCAGTCGTATCCGGTCGGTACCCGGGTATAAGCGATTCCGTATCCGCCTCGTATCGAGGTCGTTCCGTTGCCGAAAACATCCAAGGCGAATCCGGCGGTCGGAGCCCAGAAATTTGCATGGACGTTGGAGAAATTCAGGGGAACACCATTCATCCCGTTATAGACAAGACCGTTGGTCGCACTGTAATTCGGTGTCGGCGTGATAGTGCCGTTGGTATTCACGATAGGGGCTCTGCTCGAAGAGTAAGCCGCGGGATCGAAGATGGTCTCGGTGCCTCTGGTCGTATGTGGAACAGGCTCCCAGAGGAAACGAAGACCGGCCGACAAAGTCAGGCGCGGAGTCACTTTCCAGGTATCCTGCACATAGGGCGAGATCATCGGATAGTACATGAACGGTCTGGTCTCGGTGTTCGCCTGAGCCAAGGTTGCCGCGTAACCTAGAAGATAGTCGGCGACAGGATTGCCGGTAGCTGCGCCAGTGAATGTCCATAAGCCATTACTGGGCGATGCGTTGGTCTGCCGCTTCAGTCCATAGTAGTCGTTGATGCCAAGCTGCCAGTAATGCTTGCCGTGCAACCAGCTCCAGTCATCGGAGACGGTCAGATCGAGATTGCTGTTATTGATGAGCGGCAGTCCGTTGGCGGCGCCGAAGGGGGCCCATCCGCCGGAAAGATTGATTTCCGGAAGACGATCTGTTCCGAGGCCCGTCGTATAGGGCACGGCTTGAGAGTATCCCGCGACCTGATTCAATAAAGTAGTGCCTTGTTGTGTAAGGCTGACCACGCGGTGGTTCATTGCGACGCTCGCCTCATTGACCATGGATGGCGAGATGGATGCGGTGAACTGAACCTGCGCCAGATAATCCGGCCAGTTTACTTTCTCTTTGTTGGTGTTGAACGGGGAGACGACAGTGCCGAGAGCGAGATAGGCATTGTTGGAGTAGAGGGTGGTCGCATGTTCCGCAATATACTCTCCGGTTAGACGGTACTTCTCGGTGAAGTATTGATCTACTTTGATCTGATCGTTGCGCTGCGCATTGATTTGCGGATCGGAATTGAGGTAATTCAAAAATCCACCCGCAATGTCGTTAGGTAGCGGAGCGGCGGCATTGATGAGCGCAACCGCCTGAGGGGAGAGCCTGCCGGCGGGAATGATGTTGCCGGGGAAAGGCTTCTTCGTCGTTGGATCGATGACGGGGGTTGAGGTTGAGCTGAAGTTGCCGGCGCGCTCCTCGGCGGTCGGGTCAGCGCCGCGGATGACCGACCCAATGTGTACCGGACTCCACTGTTGACTCCAAAAGAAGAAAGTCTTCTGTCTACCGGTGTTATAGAGACGCGGAATAAAGAAGGGGCCGCTCAATGTATATCCGTAGATATTCTGTTTGAGAGTCGGCACGGTCGGACTGAAGTAGTCTCTGGCATTCAAAGCGCTGTTGCGGAAGAACTCGTAGGCGGTCCCATGGAATTTACTCTCACCGCTTCGCGTCTGAACCACAACCACATTCGCGCCCATCAGGTTGTATTGCGCACTGTAGTTATTCTGCAGGAGACGTACCTCTTGTATGGAATCCGGATTGGGCGTAACCGAGGCTTGAGTGAAGTTGCCGGTGTTCTCGTTCCAGATACCATCCACCGTATAAAAAGTACCGCTCAGACCCATTCCGTTAGCCGACATCACATTGTTCGTGCTGAAACCGCCTTGCCCCATCTGCGTGTCCGGCGACGTGTTGACCGCGCCCGGCATCAGAGCCGCCAGAGTTTGATAGTTGCGTCCATTCATGGGTAAGGTCGCCAGTTGACGATCGGACAAATCACTCGAAACTTCCGGCGTGGAGGTCTGAAGCTGTGCGCTGCTTGCGGAAACTGTAACTTGTGCGGAGGTTGTCCCAACTGTCAAGGTTGGGGCGACATTCGCAACCAGCGCAGGATGCACTTCCACGTGCGTGATCGAACTGGTCCGGAAGCCCTGTTTCTCAACTGTCACGGTGTAGAAGCCGGGTTGCAAACCGGGAACCACAAAGGCTCCGTCTTCTGAGCTCGTGCCGGTGATCACAAATCGAGTTCCCTCATTTTGCACCGAGACTTTGGCTCCCACGACGATCGCGCCGGATGTATCTTTGGCCGTTCCGCTGATGGTTCCCGTACTGCTCAATTGGGCGAGAGCCGGAGCTGCCATACTCAGCGCCAAGACTGCCAGGGGAAGCGCAGTTTTTATGGATTCAAAGATGCTTGCAGCAATGCTTCTCTGCCTGCCTGCGGCCGCGGAAGAACACATATCGCCTCCAAATGCTTCGATCACCTGCGCCTGAGAACCTTATGTTTTCTGCGCCTCGCGGGGGACTGGCGAGCATCAGGATTGGGGCCCTCCGGGATGAGACGTCTCAAGCAGTCGGGATTCTAATCACACGTGCGGACCACTGTCAAGGGGAGAAGCAGACTGGTAGTGGGCCAGTTTGAATCCACAATTTCTGAATGACCGTTTTGCTGGCCGCGTGCAGACCGCCACACGTACGATGACGGTTGAAGCCGATGTCAGAAGTTCGAAGCTGTGGGGATTTGGATGAAGCCTTCGATCTTTGCTTTCTGTATTGTCTTTGCATGTGCCGGCTCGGGTGCGCGGAAGCCTGTGTGGCATCCATCGCCGGGGCATATGCAGATACCGATATGGCCCGGGGCAGCCCCTGATCCGCAGCCTGTCGCTGGGCCGGAGGCCGCTGAGACGTCGGGGAAAGACTTTCTTGTTGCCGGCAGGCCGGCGGTGGGCGTGAGCAACGTGACGCGGCCTACGATGACGGTCTATTCGCCGATGGGAAAGAATACGGGCGCCGCGGTGGTCGTGTTTCCCGGCGGGGGCTATCAGGTTCTTGCCATTGACCTTGAAGGCACGGAGGTCTGTGATTGGCTGACTCCGAAAGGGATTACATGTGTGCTGTTGAAATACCGCGTGACGGATGTGGGGCCGTATCCAAAATCAGGGCCATATCCGGAATCACCGATGGCGCTGGAAGATGCGCAGAGGACGGTGGGGCTGGTGCGATTTCACGCCGCGGAGTGGCACATCGATCCGGACAAGGTTGGTGTGCTTGGATTTTCGTCAGGCGGGCATCTGTCGGCAGCGATCAGCACGCATGACGCGAAGCGTTTGTACCCGGTTGTCGATGCTGCCGACAAAGTAAACTGCCGCCCGGACTTTGCGGTGGTTATCTATCCGGGACATCTGTCGCTTTCCGCGGCGGAATGGGATGCTAAGCAAGGCACCAGAAAGTTCGTGGTCCCTCATCCGGGGACTGCTGATAGACATCTTGGGTTGAATCCCGAGATTCCTGTCACCAGCCAGACGCCGCCTACGTTTTTGCTGCAGGCTGAAAATGACCACGAGGACAACGTAGACGACTCGCTGGCATACTATATTGCGCTGAAGAAGGCTGGGGTTCCCGTTGAGATGCATCTGTATGCGCAGGGCGGGCATGCGTTTGGCCTCCGGCGCACGAACTTTCCGATAACTGGATGGCCACAGTTGGTGGAGACATGGCTGAGGACGATCGGGATGATTTCGGAGTAGGTGCTCTGGGATCGTACACGACAAAATAGTCGGGACACGCGATGGGTGACATGGAGGTCTGTAATGCACCCCAAAAGTGAGACACGGCAGGCGGAGAAAAAAGGGGACACTTATCGGCCATAATGGAGCAGGCCGATGAGTAAGAAACCGAGGAGCTACAGCGCAGATTTTAAGCAGGAAGCGGTGCGTCGGATGGCGCAGGCGAAGACTATCACCGGTCTGGCCAAGGAGTTGGGTATTGGGCGGAAGTTCCTTTATCAGTGGCGCGACCAGTTGCGGGCAGGAGGCAGGGCTGGGTTGGAGCGACGCAGAGGCCGACCGCCCGGGAGCAAGTCGCAAGCTGTTTCACCGCCGCGACCCGATGCCGCCGAATTGCGGATTGCTGAGCTGGAACGACTGCTCGGCCGCAAGCAACTGGAGGTGGATTTTTTAAAACGAACCTTCGAGCAAGTCAGGGGAGCAGCGTCGAATCGTACCAGCGATGGCGGCAAGGAGTCTATCGCGGCATCGAAGTCTCGCTCTCGTTCGAAGGGGTAGAACTGACTGTGGAACAGCAATGCCAAGTAGCCGAGGTGAGCCGAGCGGGCTTCTATCGCTATTTGCAGCAGACTGCGCCAATACAGGCCGACATGTTGCTGCGCGCGCGCTTGCAGGAATTAGCGGTCGCGCACCATCGTCTCCGTGGCTACCGGATGTTAACTGCTTTACTGCGTCGTGAAGGGCAGGTAGTCAATCACAAGCGTGTACTTCGCTTGATGCGCGAAGACAACCTGCTTAGCTTGCGACGAAAGAAGTATGTATTTACGACCGATTCGCGGCATAATTTGCCGATATACCCGAACCTGGCGCGACATGCGACGCTGACGACGGTAAACCAACTGTGGGTGGCCGACATTACTTTCATTCGACTATGCAATGAGTTCGTCTACCTGGCGGTGGTTTTGGATGCCTACTCACGGCGTGTCATCGGTTGGGATCTGGGACGCACGTTGCACGCGGAACTGGCGACTCGGGCTTTACAGATGGCACTCAACGGGCGTAGCTGGAAAGCTGAGGTGCTGATCCATCACTCCGATCAAGGTGTGCAGTACGCCTCCAGTGATTACACCGATCTGCTGGAGCAGGGCGAGATTCAGATCAGCATGAGCCGGCGCGGCAATCCGTACGACAACCCTTACGTGGCATACTGCACCTCTTTGGACGATTGCGGGAAGAATCGCTTTGAAGCTGCTCGAAGCTGGAGCTTGATGCCTTGCTGTTTCCGAGGTGGGTTGTCGAGTGGTTCATAGAGCGACTCGCCCTTATCTGTATAGCGAAATCCTTTCAACAGACCGTGTGCGCACCAGACCTTTACTGTTTTGGGATTGACCCGCAGGCGCTCGGCCATCTCTGTTACGGTCAGCATACCTGCCTGGCGCAAGCGGTCATAGCGAGGGCGCAAGGAGTAGCACGTCTGAATGCGGGCGATGATCCGGGAGCTAAATCGTTCTCCGCGCCCGGGCCGTAGTTTGCGTTCGTTCAGGAGCGTGGCGATCTCAGCGTAGGTGTGATGGTCCAGCAGACGGTCCACCTCGGCAACGATCTCGGCTGGGGTGGTCCATGTCTCCCAGGAAAGTTGTGGTTTACGCATGCTGAGTGTCTTTGTCGCGCCGCCACGGCAACGAAGGTGAAGCGTGATCACATCACCGTAGAGCAGAGTGATGTCTTCAATCAGCAAACGGGCCATTCTCTTCCGATCTCGATGGGTAATGGATGGATCGCGCCACACACGGGGAAAGTCCTCAGCCAGTTGCAAAACGGCTTGCCGCTGCTCTTCACTGATCCTCTTGCGATCCCGTTCCCGCAGCCTCTCACATTCCTGTTGGGTATCCGCCAGAAGTTTTAGTTTCTGGTTCCAATCGGCTTCGAGTGAATCAGCCACCAGGCGATTATCTGGATCGACGCGCATGTATCGGCGCTGGGCCAGTTCCGTTTCATAGCGGGCCCGGTCGACCTGCTGCCCGCGAAGACGATCGCCTTCCTCCAGTTGCGCCTGCAGTTCTTGCTGTACAGCCAACGCTACGTCAAGGGTGATGGGGTTGATGAACTCCACCAGCAGGGCGGCTACAAACCGATCGACTTCAGCCCCCGAGACGCGTTGGCAGACCGGTTCGGCATTTTCGATTCCTTTTCGTTGACAGACATAGTCCGGTGCTAGACCGCCGCGGCGCCAGTGATAGCGGACCGTCATGCGCCGACCACAACGTCCGCAAACGATCAGACCCTGCAAGAGAGCAGGACCTTCTCGGGCTGGACTCTTGTCTCGTTCGCTGCCCTGGGCATGAGCATTTTCCAGTAGGCGGCGCTGATTACGCTCATACTCTTCCCAGCTAACATAAGCGGGATGAGCATCTGTTACAAACGCATGCCACTGTTCGCGCGGGAGGTGTTGCACAAGCGTCTCACCGTCGATCGTCTTGCGGCAACGAGTGCGTCCGTAGATAAAAACGCCGGCGTAACGAGGGTTGTGTAACAACCGGAGTACATGACAGTGTTCCAGTTTGCCCCAGAGGACGTCGCCTTTTCTGGTACCGGAGTAGAGCCGCCGTGGAAACAGCAATCCTTCCTGACGGAAGGCACGCACCGTGCCCAGGGCGGAGCCGGTTCGTCGAAACGTCTCAAACACCAGACGTACAGCTTGTTGAATCTGCTGGTCGGGATCGAACACCATGCGGGCGTTGGCATCATACGCATAGCCGATAGGCGGCCGCATCATGAGTTCCCCGCGCCGGGCTTTATTAAGAATGCCGCCCTGCAGGCGTGCCCGGATTACGTGCAGTTCTGCTTCGCTCATCGTTCCCTTCAACCCGAGAAGTAAACGATCGTTGAAATGCGATGGGTCGTAAATACCGTCCTCGTCCAGGATGAGCGTATCGGTCAGAGCACAGATCTCGAGCAGTCGGTGCCAATCTGTTGAGTTCCGAGCCAAACGAGACACTTCCAGTCCCAGGACAATCCCCACGTGCGCCAGGCTTACTTCTGTCACCAAACGCCGAAATCCTTCGCGGTCGCTCGAAGCGCCCGACAGCCCGAGATCGCTGTCGATGACGATAATGCGATCGAGCGGCCATCCCAACGCCACCGCTTGTTCGCGCAATCCGTACTGTCGTTGGGTGCTTTCAGTGTTTTCGAAAACTTGTCGAAGTGACGATTGCCGCACATACAGGTAGGCAGTCCGCTTCAGATGACTCGCTTTGACTTTTTGATGGACGTCGTGATTCATCTCCCCTCCTGAACAGTTCGCTCCAACAACATACCGGTGAGAAGAGTGATCACGTCGTTCTGCACCGGCGCACGCAAGGTTGTCGATAGTGGAGAGCGTGCTGTTCTGCTGGCTGGAGTAAGCGCTAACCACTGGCGATAGGCGTTGATCCAGGCCTTCATGCCGCGCTCCAAAAAGACGGCCAATCCCGGGCCTCTTGGCGGCTTTCCGTTTACTCCCAGTACCTGGCTGCGGAGTTGCTCATAGGCCGTAGAGAGTTCCACATGCAGGGCGCAATCCGTAGCCTCATCCGCGCTCAACTGCGTTTTTTTTGACGGCTCCACTGGCGAGCGATACTGCGCGGGTGAATGGATATCGGAAACCGCTGCTGAATGAGCCTGCCTATCTCTGCCCAGGACAAAGACGTATCCCGTTCCCGGATCCGGCTGACGAAATCCATCACTTCCGTTGTCAACTTGTGGCCGCCTCGTGGTCCTCGTTTGTGAGGCAGTAATCCGACCAAGCCAGCCTCTTCGAAAGCGGCTTGTGCCTGATAAAACGAAGGCCGGGAAAAACCAAAGGCTCGAGCAGCTTGGCTCACGGGCTGTTCCTTGAGTTGCACTTGCCGCAGCATCTCGTACTTGACTTGCACCGCATCGGCGGGATCGAAAAACTCGCTCTGCTGAAACAACTCGTCCGTAACGGCGTCGGATCTGGGGTTCAGTGCGCCTTCCTGGCGGAGCAGTTGCCGTTTTCGGGAAGAACGAGGCATGCCGTTGTGTAATATTAATTATGTTCTCCAGGGAAAGGCCGTCAAGCTCTTTTTGTCCGTGTCCGTCTGGATGGTCATGGATAGTAAACACACAATAAGAAGGGAAACCCTGCCGGTCCATGCCTCCCATAACGCTGCAGAACATCTTTTCCTTTACATGAAACGCATAATTACCTTTACACATGTCGGGCATCCTTCTGGTGCAAAGATCGAATCTGCTCGACCAGCTGGCACAGGTCCTCCGCCCGAAATAGCGATCGACCAGCTGCTATCTTTACGAATGGATCAGGGCTAACGAAGTCTGTCCAAGAGGCAGGTAGAGCGACTAGGCGCGCGCTCTCGTCGTAGAAAAAGACTCGATCCTCGCCCCATGTGCGGCGATGGACAACCAGTTCAAACTCTCGTCCCAGCCACGGATGAAAAGGATGAGTAACCCGGAAACGTCCTCCTGCACTCCCCGGTGTCGGTGCAGTTGACAATGCGTGCGAACGCACGCGCAGAGCGATTTATGCGAACGCTGAAAGAGGAGGAAGTGTACAGAACTGACTATAGGGATTTAGAAGACGCACGCAGTCGCATCCGCGAGTTCTTGGAGCAAGTGTACAACCGGCAAAGGCTGCATTCCGCGTTACGATATCTAACACCGGAAGAGTTTGAGCAGGCTAGCCAAGCTCTGGAAAGTGACGGCGCTGATGGAAGCGGTGGAAAACCAAATGCAGGTTTACCACCGCTCCCACAGGCCTTGGAAATCCCTTCAGGATTTCCACACTTCCCAGAGCTCCGCGACTGCTGATCAACAACGAACGTACGAAAACAGGCCGAAGTGTCCCCAATTAACGGCGCTCGGCGTGTCTCAGCTTAGGGGTGCAGTCCAGTCTGTAGCTTCAAACTGACCCACTACCAGCAGATTCCCTGCGGGAATGACAGAAAGAAAAGCAAAGACAGTGCCGCAATCGCAAACCCCGATTGTCGGTTAAACCGTCTTCGTCGATTTGCGATGCTCCAGCCTTTTTGTATTTCGCAGTTGCCTTTCTTTCTGTCATTCCCGCAGGGAATCTGCTTCTGGTCTCTCCGGCATCCTCGCAGAAAAGAAGGGGCAAAGACGGTGCTGCACCCAACTTTGTCATCTCGACGCGTGGGAAGCGAAGTGGAGAAATCTGCGGTGCCCTATCCTTGCTGCAAGGGTGGGGATCACGACAGGTGGTAGCGAGGCTCTTCACCTGCGGGAGGCAGCCTTCCTGGGTCCTGCGCAATAGGGAGTGCTTGAGGACTCCCGGACGATCAGCGTTGCGGGTAATCGGACTTGCTCGCGCGGGCCCTCCCCCATTCCCTTTGCGATACGCTTGAGCAGGACTTCGACAGCGCGGTACCCAATCTCGAAGGTGGGTTGCACGACAGAGGTAACTGCGGGCTGGAAAAAGCCCTCCGGCGTAAGTTCGTCGAAGGTGACAAAGGCAAAATCCCTTGGGGTGCTCAAGCCTGCAGCATAGATGCTCCTCAGAGCCGCCAGCCCGGTAACTCCATTGGTCGCGAAGAGTGCGGAGGGTCTGCCGGAAGGCTGAAGCAGACCCTTTTGACACATCCTGGAAACATCTTCCTGCTCAAAACTGCCGGCCCAGACCAAGGAAGAGCGAACGGGAACGCCGCCTCGTTCGAGCGCCTGGCGGTATCCTCGGAGCCGTTCCTGCTCATTGCGCAGAGTGAGAGGGCCGGTGATAATCGCAATCTCGGTGTGTCCCATTGCCATGAGGTGGGATATCGCCATCTCCGCGGCCTGACAATCATCCACGCACACGGAATCTACATCCAAGCCCACCGGCAATCGATCCAGGCAAACGGCCGGCGAAGTGGAAGTCAGCAAAGTCGCACTCTCTTCGGCCGACCAACGATGGCCTCCCGCCGCGACCAGCAGCACTCCTTCAACTCTCTGCGCGCGGAGCAATGCCATCATGTCGACCTCACGCGCATGATTGCTCTCAGAATCGAGCACGCTCAGGAAATAACCTCGCTCACGAGCGGCGCATTCGGCACCACGGATGATCTTGGGAAAGAATGGGACGGTTATATCCGGGACCACCATCCCGAAGGTATGCGTCCGGTTGGTCTTGAGGCTGCGCGCGATCAGATTTGGCTGGTAATTGAGGATCCGAATCGCTTCAAGGACTTTCTGTCGGGAACGTTCACTTACTCCCGTGGAGCCGGTAATCACATTGGATACCGTTCCCGAAGACACACCAGCCAGTTTGGCCAGCTCCTTTTGCGTTGGCGGCATGATCCCAAATCCTACATGAAACGGACGCCGGCCCGGGAGAAAGCCCGTTCGTTCAATAAACCGGGCCCTCTTCCAGGCAAGGACAGGATCATTTCTGCAGCCAGACCTCGAAGCCGAGATCGGCGAGACGTATCTCTTGCTTGCGGAAAGGCACCGTAGCCAACATGCCTTCTAATTCCGGCTTCGTATAGGCGCGCTTCAGCAGCATAAATCGGAAGGTAAACAACGTAAACCAGCGGCTCAGCAGGCCTGCTTGCATGTTATTGACGTATTTCCTGATCTGCGGCATCGGCGTGTCCCGCCGCAAATCGATAATCAGCCCGGTCCCACCCGGACGCAAGACCCGATACATCTCCGCCAGCGCCTTTTCCGGCTCGGAGAAGTTCTTAAACGCAGCCCGGCATACCAGCAGATCGAAGCTGTCGTCTTTGAACGGCATGGCGGAAACATTGCCTTCGAGAAACTCCGGGTTCACTCCTGCCTGCGCGGCATTTTTGCGGGCCAGATCGACGAACGTCTTACTCACGTCCAGCCCGCTTACGGTGTACTTGCCTGTGCGCGCCAATTCGATTGCCAGAAAGCCCGGCCCGGGCGCGACTTCGAGCACATCGCCCGGAGGCAGAACCGCCGACAGGCGCTCTGCCAGTTCGCGGTACTGGTTCATGTCCTTGCGCATCGTCTTGTCGTACCAGCGGGCTACGGAACCCTCCATTCCCAGTCCCCTGTATCCTTTCAAGGTTGCGGCGGTCATAATAGAATCTCCTTAAACCGAAAGTATCTTTCTAAATCAGATATCTTATAAAATAAGCAATCGAGGCATCTGTGTCAACGGAAAATCGAGCAGCGCTCTCTCAGGCAATGGTTCACCAGATTCGACACTTTATCGCCGCTACCATTCTCTTCAACCAAAAAGTGGCTGACCAGGCCGGATTACGCCTCACCGACATGCAGTGCATCAATATCCTGGAACTGCTTGGCCCCACCACGCCGGGTGAGCTGGCGCGGCGAACCGGGCTTACTACGGGAGGAATCACTGTTATGTTGGATCGGCTGGAGAAGGGCGGGTACATCAAGCGGGAGCCGAACCCCCACGACCGGCGCAGCCTGCTGGTCCGCATCCAGCCCAAGAAGTTCGAAAAGATGAATTCCTACTATGGCGAGATCAATCAGCGCTTTGGCGCGATTCTGGAGAACACTCCGGAAGCCGTGCTTAAGACGGTGGTGGATTTCTTTTCCCGGATGAACGAAGTGCGAGCCGAGCCTCCGCTCGGGAAGGTCACCAGGAAAGCCGCTTCGAAGAACGCTCAACCGCAGCGCTGAGCGGTGTCCCGGATGATTTTCGACGGAGTACTTAGGGGCTGTGGCCCACCCTAAGGGATGAAAATTGGGTTGAGGAAGTCTAGGTTGGAAATTACACCTACCGTGTCATCTCGACCGAAGCGAAGCGAAGTGGAGAGATGACAAATTAGGTGGAGTGGATCCGATAAAGCGTGCGACAAAACTGCGGAATTATGCGGCGCTGGAATCCCGGTTCGCTGGGCGGATCACCAGGAACATGGCGCACAGTCCTTTCACGCAAATCTAATCGCTTCCCAGAAGGGCAATGCCCGCCGCAGCCGCGGCAACGCGTAGATCGCCATCCACAGTCGCCAGAGGCAAACCGCGCCGCTGCGCCAGTTCGAGATAGGCCGCATCATAGACAGTCAGCCGGTAGCGCTCCGCCAACCGCGCCGTAGCGCTCCAGGCATGCCGGTGGGTTTCAGGATCGAGATTGATCGGCAAGAGAGCAAGGTCGGCAAGCGTGTCATCCCGGAAATTGGCGTCATGGCGGCCCCGCCGGACACTCATCTCCAGAACATTGGCAACCTCGAGCCGCCAGTGCGAGGGAACCCACGCGCCGTTATCGCCGACCAGATCGAAGACATAACGGATCGCCGCTGTCGTCTCATTGCTGTAGATCCACGCTAAAGTGGCCGAACCGTCGAGGATCAGGCTCACGGCCGGTCCAGGTCCCGATCGGCTTTGAACGCCTCCCAATCGAAACCACCCAATGTCAAGCTTTTGGACCGTGCGCGGATGCGCCGCACAGCTACGCGCGCCTGCTCCCAGTCAGTTCCTCCGGCGGCTGGTATTAGCCGGGCGACTGGCCTGCCGTGACGGGTAATTATGATCTCCTCACCGTGTTCTGCCCGGTCGAGCAGAGTGCCAAGGGTGTTTTTTGCCTCAAAGGCCCCTATTTCTCGCATCGATTCTCTCCTTCGACGTGACAGTCTGGCTTAAGCTAGCTTAACATGTCCACATAGACGGCTAAATTTCCTCTGCCCTAGGCCCCGGTTACTAAGCTGCCTAACGGATGACAATCATACATACTAGACCGTGTCCGCAGACTTCGCCCAAACCGTAAAGCAGCAGGCCGACATCGTTCGCATCATCGGCGAATACATCCGGCTGAAAAAGTCAGGCGCGCAGAATTTCTCGGGCCTCTGCCCTTTCCACAAGGAGAAAACCGGGTCCTTTTCCGTGCATGCCACCCGGCAGTACTACCACTGCTTCGGTTGTCATGAGATCCGGGGACGTCTTTTCATTCATACAAAAAATCGAAAACCTCAGCTTCCCTGAAGCGGTGAGGTTGGTAGCGCAAAAATGCGGCATCCCTCTGCCCAAGCGGGAGTTTTCCTCGCCGGAGGAGGCGGAACAGAGCCGCCAACGCGCTAAGCTGCTCGAATTGCATGAGATAGCGGCGGCTTGGTTCGAGGAGCAGCTGCGGTCACCGGAGGCTGCAGGGGCCCGAGAATACCTGACCGGGCGGGGGGTTACCGCCGAGACAATCCAGAAATTCCGCATCGGCTATGCCCCGGATTCTTTCAACGCCCTGCGCGACCGGCTGAGCCGAGCGGCTGCCCCGGACTTGCTAAGGCTCTCCGGTCTCTGCTCCTCCAAGGAACAGGCGGATGGCTCGCAGGGTCAACTCTACGCGCGCTTTCGCAAGCGGATTACCTTTCCTATTCATAACGAGGCGGGACGGGTGATTGCTTTCACGGCGCGAGCGCTCGATACCACCGAGGACGCCAAATACCTGAATTCACCCGAGACCCCGCTCTATTCCAAGGGGCAGGTACTGTTCAACCTGGATAAGGCGCGGCAGCATATCCGGCAGCTTGATTACGCACTTCTGGTGGAAGGGCAGATGGACTGCATTACCGCCTATATGGCGGGCTTTCCCATGGTGCTGGCCACCAGCGGCACCGCATTCACCGAGATGCAGGTGCGCCTGCTCAGCCGCTACACCCAGCGGGTGCTGGTAAATTTCGATCCGGATACGGCTGGCGCCAATGCGGCGGAAAAGTCGGTTGCGCTGCTGACCGAGGAGGGTTTTTCGGTCAAGCTGGTCAGCCTGGAGGGCGGCCTCGATCCCGACCGGTTCATCCGCGAACGAGGCCAACTGGCATACAAGGCGGCTCTCAAGAAGGCCAAGCCTCACTCCGAATACCTGATCGACCGCGCCCTCCAGCTCTTTCCCGCGCGCACGGCGGAGGGCAAGAGCAAGGCTATCAATTACCTGCTGCCGCACATCCGGCGGGTTCCCGATCGCTTCGTCCGCGACGAGTTCGCCAAGAATGCCGCGCAGAAGCTGGGCATCGATTCCGCCCTGGTCGAGGAAGAACTGAAACAGGCAGTGCGCAAGCGCCGGGAGCAGGTTCCCTCCGGCGCAAACTCAGCTCCCATCGACGCCGTGAACGAGGCCGAGCGGCTGCTTCTGAGGGCGCTCTCTTCGCCGCTCGGGAGCCGGGTCTTCTCCCAGGCAAGGGACGCCCTGAACACCCAGCCTGAGCTCTTCGACGGACTGGCCGTGACCGGGATGCTGGGAATATTGCGCGACCGGAAGGCGCAGGATCCACTGGCAGCGATGGAGGACGCATCCGGGCGCACGCTGCTGGCGCAACTGCTGATGCGGGAACAGGAAGAAGTTGGGCCGGACCAGGTAGACGCCGCGGTCGAGACGCTGAGATACCGCTATTTAGAAGGCCGGCAGCGCCGCCTGAGGTCCGAGATTGCAGAGGCGGAGCGCCGCGGAGACTGGGGCCAGGTCGCCGTCTGGGCGGCGGAAAAGTTAAGGGTAGATCGGGCGATGCGGGAACTGGGTTTGGGACCGCAATGAAGCCGATTTGGCGCCGGTTTACATCTAACAAAAAGGAGAATCGGTAACCGCGGAGAGGTTGGCGAGCCCAGATGCCGTTTTTGGTAATAATCTGAGGGTTCCTGGTTCCAGGATACCCTTGATGGAAGCGGCCGGGCTCCGAGCAGATTGAACCTCGCTACAAAAAGCCGCAAGAGCGCGCTTTTTTGTGCTATTCTGATTCCATAGGGGACGTGCGTCTACTTGCCTAGCGGTCCATTAACCGACTCGGGAAAAACGCCCATTAGCGGCCTACATCGCACCTAGTTCCTTCTCTGAGAGCGGACCGATCCAATAAAGAATTCTTGTGGGAGATGAGACTCGCTTGGCTATTGAGGACAAGTACGAGGAAGATATTCAGAAACTGATTGAGGCAGGCAAGGAAAAGGGCTATTTGACCTACAACGAGGTCAATGACCTGATTCCCGGCGACCTGCACTCACCGGACGATCTCGACGATCTGCTGACCACCATCGGCACCCAGGGCATTGATGTGCTCGAAGGGCGGCCCGAAATTTGGCGCGGACAAGTTCGAGAGCGAAGGCGAAGAGGGCGAGGACGTCGAACTCGACCTGACACCGGGCACACTTGAAAAAACCAATGATCCCGTCCGCATGTACCTGCGCGAGATGGGAACCGTCCCGCTATTGACGCGCGAGGGCGAAGTGGAGATTGCCAAGCGCATCGAGCGCGGACAACTGCGCGTGCTCAAGGCGATTTCCCGCTCACCGATTGTGATTCGCGAGATCACCGCGCTGGGAGAAGACCTCAAGCGGGGTGTGCGCAACATCAAGGAAGTGGTCATCTTCGACGAGGAGGAGATCACTGAGGAGATTCTGCAGGCGCGTATTCGCCAGACAATCGGCCGCATCGACACGCTGGTGAAGCATCAGAAGAAAGCCGCGCTGCTCGATGAAAAGCTGCAAACAATCAACTCCAAGAGCAAGGCGCGGGAGCATCGCAGAACGCGCTGGATGATGAATCGGGAGCGGGTGGAAGTCTCGCGCATCGTCCGCGAGTTGAAGTACACCAACGGGGAGCGCAAGCGGCTGCTCGACAAGGTCAACAAGACCGTGGACGCCATGCGCATGCTCGAGCGCCAGATCAAGTCGCTCGAACAGAAGCACGATCAGTCCAAGAGCGAAGAGCTGCGCAAGGAATATCGCCGCCAGCAGAAGAACTGCAAGACCGATCTCGAAAAGCTGGAGCAGGAGGCCGGCGTCTCCATCGCCGAACTCAAGCGCACGCAGCGCGAGATGATCCAGGGCGACATGGATGCCGAGCAGGCCAAGCGGGAGCTGATCGAGGCCAACCTGCGGCTGGTCGTCTCCATCGCCAAGAAATACACCAACCGCGGATTGCAATTCCTCGATCTGATCCAGGAAGGCAACATCGGGCTGATGAAGGCGGTCGATAAGTTCGAGTACCGTCGAGGTTACAAGTTCTCGACCTATGCCACCTGGTGGATTCGTCAGGCAATTACCCGCGCTATCGCCGACCAGGCCCGGACGATCCGTATTCCGGTGCACATGATCGAGACCATCAATAAGCTGATCCGCACCTCCCGGCAGTTGGTGCAGGAGCTGGGACGCGAGCCTACCTCGGAGGAGATTGCCCGCCGGATGGATATTCCCGTGGCCAAGGTGCGCAAGGTGCTCAAGATCGCGCAGGAGCCTATCTCGCTCGAGACCCCCATCGGCGAGGAAGAAGATTCCCATCTTGGCGATTTCATCGAAGACCGCCAGGCTGTCTCGCCTTCCGAAGCCGTGATCAGCGTGAACCTGAAGGAGTACACCTCGCAGGTGCTGCGGACCTTGACCCCTCGCGAAGAGCGGGTGATCAAGATGCGCTTCGGTCTCGAAGACGGCTCCGAGCATACCCTCGAAGAAGTCGGCCAAAGCTTCCAGGTAACCCGCGAGCGCATCCGGCAGATCGAGGCCAAGGCGCTGCGCAAGCTGCGCCACCCTTCCCGCTCGCGCAAATTGAAGGCTTTTGTCGAAGGAGTCCGCGAACAATAGCGGTCCCGCTTTCCCTACACACGGCCTGCGTTTTGCGCAGGCCTTTCTTTTGAATGGAGTAAATCGTGCCGCCACTTACCCCTGAAGCCATAGAGAAACTGAAGCGTGCGCCCGAAGTTGCCGGGAGTGCTCGACGTTATTTTGCGGAGATGGAGTCCGCGAGCCTTCTCCGCCAGGGACGTCTCTCCCGACGACCTCAAGCGCATCTTTGAAGGCGCCCGCTGGGCCGCCTCCTCCAACAACGAGCAGCCATGGCGCTTCTTGCTCGGCCGTCGCGGCGACGAAACCTACGGGAAAATCTTCGATTCGCTGGTCGAATTCAACCAGGTGTGGGTCAAGAGCGCGCCCGTGCTGGTTCTCTCCGCCGGCAAAAAGACCTTCCCGAAGGGAAACCCGAATCACCACGCGCTGCACGATACCGGCGCCGCAACCGCCAATCTGGCTCTGCAGGCAACCGCGCTTGGTCTCCATGCCCACCACATGGCCGGATTCGACGCCGGACGGGCGCGGGCGTCCTTCGCCATTCCCGAGGACTACGAGATTGGCTGTATCACCGCCATCGGCTATCTTGGCGATCCAACCACGCTGCCCGACACTTTGCGCGAAAGAGAAGAAGCGCCCCGGTCACGCAAGCCGCTTGAAGAATTCGTCTTCTCCTGCTGGGAATCCGCGTCCCAGTTTTGAGCCTGCCTGCGTTGGGTGGGAGCCCAATGGAACAAGTTGTAAAGTCCCGCAGGGACGGCAAGAAAATAGCCCAGCACGCCAGTGCTGGGTTTGCGGCGGAACAAGCTCCAGTCCCGCAGGGACGACTGAAATATGTTTTGAGGGATGATTCAGCCGTCCCTGCGGGACTTTATCTTTTGCCGAACTCTCCCCAGCACTGCCGTGCTGGGCTATTTTCTTGCCGTCCCTGCGGGACTCGTTTTCACCGCCACTTTTCACATAGTTACAGTATGGTGTTGTATCAGGGCACGGCTGAATCGTGCCCTGATACAGAGCCGTACTCTTTTCCGCAACCTGCTGAGCCCCTCAAACGGCAGGACCATTCACTCATGAACCAATAATTTGACCAGTCCCAGTCCTAAGCAAAGTAGGATGTTTGAATGCGCAAGATCCTGCTGCTGGTGAATCCAGTCTTCGAGAAACACTATGGCCGCGATCTCCCACCCATCCTCCGGACCTTTAAACAATCGGGCGTTCAGGTGGAAGTGCTGGAAACGGAAGAGAACCGCTCCGCGGGCGGCAAGGCGAAGCAGGCGACGGCTGACGGCTTCGACGCGGTGGTGGTCTGCGGTGGAGACGGAACGGTTTTTGATGTCCTTCAAGGCTTGGCCGGATCGAATCTGCCGCTGGGGATCGTTCCCTTCGGAACCGGGAACGTGCTGGCGCAGAACCTGAAAATTCCCAAAGACCCGATAGGGGCGGCGCGCTGGATTCTCTCCAGCCAAGCACGTTCCGTGCCTTTAGGGAAGATCACGCGCTCCCTGGGCGACGGGAAAGAGAGTTGGTTCTTCGCCATGGCCGCAGGCATGGGCATGCATGCGGCGCTGATGGCCGCGGTCCGCCATTCCCAGAAACGCGCCGGCGGCCGGGCTGCGTATTTTGCCGCGGGATTCAAATTGCTCGTTGAGCATCCAATTGAGGCATTCGAGATTGAGATCACAACCCCCAATGGAACGGTGCTCCGCCGCCAGGCCTCGGAAGCCATCGCGGTACGCGTCTCGGAATTGAACTTCTGGCGTCCCGGCGGCGGATTGGCTCTTCCCTTCCTCCGCCTGGCCACTGTGGAAGGCCATTCGCGGTGGCGTCTGGCGCAGGCCTGCTTCGATGCTTTTTTCCACGGAGCGGGCGCGCGCGACCGCCTCCAATCCGAAGATGCTCCGGCACGCTACGAGGACGTGGTGCGCGTAGTCTGCAAACCAATCGCCGGCTTGGAATACAAGGCGCCGCTCGCCATCCAAGCCGACGGAGAGGCTTTCGATGCCAGCTTTGCGGTCATTGAGATGGCAGGAGTCAATGTGCAGCTTCTCTCCGCGAATGGCCATCTGAGCCGCAATTAAGAATTGGCATTGGCGCCCCGCGAGTCACTGCGAATTACAATCACATACCGCGCGATAGCCTCCATCCTTACTTGGATAATTCCATTGGCTGTAGGCATTTCAACCACACCAGCAATTCGCAACTAGCCCGCGTATCTCACCAGAGTTGAGAAAACGGGTGCCCCAGATTCGCGAAGCTAACCTGGGTCTGTTTCTTTCCATGCAACTCTCCGCAGAGTATCAGGAAGCGGGATCGGGGTTTCTCTAGCCGCACAGCAGAGAAGCAAGGTAAGATACGCAAAACCGTCTGAAATACAGGGCCCGCTGGCCGCCCCGGTATTCTCAAGGAGGCCGCTTCAGAACAAGACTTAGCCGCTAAGGTGGAGGAAGATGCCTAAGCTTCACTACGTATTGCTGCTTTCGATGGCCCTCATCTGCGCTTGCGCAACAGCGCAGACGCCGGATACGGCAACCCTCACCGGCAGAGTACAAGACCAGACTCACGCCGCGATGACGGGGGCATCGGTCACGGTCAGCAACCTACTCACAGGTTTCCGCCGGACAGTACAGACGAATGCGCAGGGCACGTTTTCGCTCACCGGTCTGCCTGTGGCCGGCGCCTACGATATGGAGGCCATCAAGGCCGGCTTCGCGCCGGCGCACAGGACTGGCATGTCGCTGGCAGGCGGCAGCACCGCAACCGTGGTCTTCACTCTCGCCATCTCACCAGGCAGTACTGTGGTCGTTACCACAGGAACAGCGGCCGATGTCCGCACCGATGAGCCGCAACTGGGGGAACTCCTCAGCTTCAGGCAGATCGAACAGGTGCCGCTGCTCAACCGCCGAATTACTTACTTGCCGCTGCTCAACGCAGCCAACCGCCCGGCCATCAACCAGGGCGACATCTTTATGAACCAGAATCTCTTCACCACCAACGGCGCGGGCCGCCGCCAGACCTGGTTTGAATTAGACGGAGCCAATGGCAACGATAGCTGGGGACGGCAGACGATCTTTACCAATATCCCCGAGGCAGCGGTCGAGGAGATGACCGTTCTGACCAATGGCTTCTCGGCCGAATACGGAGCGAGCACCGGCAGTGTCGTAAACATCGTCACTAGGAGCGGCGGCGATCAGCTACATGGCGATCTTCTGGAACTTTACCGGCCGTCGGCCCCGGAAGCAAAGCTCTCCGGCTTTAACTCAGGCAATGCTACAAGCGGCAACGAGATTACCAATGACACACTGTCGCAGACAGCGGGATCGATCTCCGGAAAGCTGCCCGGGAGCGATGCCACCCGTTTTTTCCTTGCCGGGGAATTCAGCCAGCAGAACCGCGCCTCGCCAGTTACATCGATCCTTGCGCCCGGCAACTTCATCGGGCATTACCGGGACCTGCTCGGCTTCCTTCGCCTGGATCGCCAATTCAACTCCAGCAATAATGCCTTCTTCCGCGGGAGTGCGGACGGATTCTACGACACCAACCCCAACGGCATCGTCGGCGGAGCAACCCTGCCCAGTGTGGCGCGTACCTTCCGCCGGCGGACCTACACCGGAGAACTGGGCGAGACGGCAGTCCTGAGCCGGAGTCTGGTCAATAACCTCAGGCTGCAGTTCCAGCTCGCGTCGCCCATCACCGAGTTCGATCCAGCCGTCAACGGAACGCAGTTCGTGGTGCCCATTGCCGGCGGCGCCACCTTTACCTCCGGGACCTCACAATCTGCGCTGTTGATGAATCGGCAATACGAAGTCAGCGAGGTACTCTCCGCAGCCTTGGGCAAGCACCAGCTCATTGCGGGAGGCGACTGGATCTTCGCCCACAATGGCGGCGACAGCAAGGAATTCGGCGGCCCTATTTATCTCGGCAAGTTCACCTACAACACCTGCATGCAATCCGCCGCTGCCTGCGAAAGCTCCGCCTATCTGGATAACATCGCCAACGTCGCCAACTATCAGCAGAGTTACGGCAATGCCAACTACACCGTCAATGACAACCTGTTCGCTGTCTTTGTCCAGGACGACTATCGCGCCGGCCAGAAACTGGCCCTCAACCTCGGCCTGCGCTACGAACAGCAGACTTTTGCCGATACCCGTACCGGCTTCGCGCCGCGTGTGGGCGTGGTTTACGACCCATCCGGCGCCGGCCGCACTGTCATTCGCAGCGGCTTCGGTATCTACTACTCGCAGGTGGTCGATAACTCAGAAGCGAACTACGCGCTCACCGGCCCCACTGGCGTCTTTAACTACACAGCCGCTCCGGGCCAGGTGGGTTTCCCGGCCAGCATTGCCGCAGCTCCTCTGCCTGCCTTCCCTGCGGGGGCTGTAATTCCTTTGCGCAATCTCTACATCCGCCCGGGTAACAGCGTATATCTCAACCAGTTCTTTCCCACATCGACTCTGATCGGCTATCCCGCTAAGCTGCTCAATCCCTATTCTGAGCAGTGGACTCTCAGCCTCGAGCAACGCCTCGCGCCGGCCGCCGTGTTAAGCATAGACTATGTCGGAACCCACACCGTCCGTATCAACCGTCCCCTGGACGTTGACCCGCCCTCACCTTTTATCCGGACGGCTCAGGGCCAGACGCGCTCTGCGCAGACGGCCAACTGCACCCGTCCTTACTGGATCTACTGGTATCACCAGAACAGCGCCGTATGTAATACGATCTCGGCGACGAATCCGCAACCGCCCTACAGCGTGATCCAGTCCGATGTGAACGACGGCTACGTCCATTACAACGCTCTCGACGTCAACCTCCGCCAAAACTTTGGCGACAAGGGAGTCATGCTCGCCAGCTACACCTGGTCGCACACCATCGACAACGTCGATCCCGACACAACCAGCCAGAATCCCAACGACCCGAATTTCACCGGAGTCGAGGAAAAGGGCAATGCCATCTACGACCAGCGCAACCGCTTCGTTCTCAGTGGCTACTACATCGCTCCTTTTAAGATCCAGGCCGGCGGCATCGCCACCTTGGCCGGCGGTTTGCCTTATAACCTGGTGACGGGCACGACGAATAGCGGAGATACCGGCGCCACAACAGACCGGCCTGTGATCAACGGGGCAGTCGTGGGAAGAAATACCGGCCGCGGCACCCCCATCTATTCTCTCGACCCTTTTATCGGACGAACCTTTCCGCTCTATGGCGAGCGCGTTCATCTCAACCTGCGCGCAGAGGCATTCAATGTCCTCAACCACGCAAACTTCGTAGGATTTAACAGCACCTACGGCAACTCTGCGGCTGCGCCCGCGACTCTAGGCGCTCCTCTTGCAGGCATTACGAACCAGCTGCCAGCTCGCGAACTGCAGTTCTCCGCCAAGCTCACCTTCTGATGCGGACGTCCGGCCACGCACATGTCTCATCGACAACGCGGGTGACCGCGGCCTTCCTTGTCCGTCTTTACCTTTCTTTCTGTCATTCCCGAAGGGAATCTGCTTTTCCTATCGCAGCGCTGTTGCCATGCCGTCATGCGACTCAAGCATTGGACTCGGGCGCAAAAGAACGAATTCATCGAGCAAGTAACCCGACGCTCCGGAAACCGAGTATGCCGTAGAGACTAAAAGCAGATTCCCTGCGGGAATGACAGACCAGAAAAGCAACCGCGAATTCAGAAGCGTCGAAGCCTAGCCACCCGCTTGCCCGCCACCACGCGTGTGCTCAGCAATATACGTGCGCGCATGTGTCATTTGCGGAAGCTCCGAATCGGCGTCCTTCCAGGCCGCGAGAAAGTCTGCGTACTCCTTCGCGGCAGCGACCGAATCGCCGAGCTTCTCGCTGCTCATCGCAATGCCGTAGAGAGGGAAGCCGGATCGCGGCCGCTCCAATAACGCCCTTTCGTAAGCGGTCCTGGCATCCGTCCAATCCCCAACAGCCATCAGCGCCGCCGCTTCCGCCTCGCCAACCGGCCGAATGTAGGCGGGTGGTTCGCGATAGCCGAGCGCCTTTTCTTCCTGCGCGGCCTGCGCGAACAGGCTCTTTGCCGCGGCGGTCTCTCTCTGAGCCGTCAGCAGCGAGGCTCGTAATTCCAGTGACATGACCGATAAGGTGCTCAGAATCGGTTGCAGCAGCGCATCCGGCATAATTTGCAACTTTGGCGGTCCCGCAGGCGCGTTGTTCGCGGCCATGGCTCGCATTACCGAGGAGTCCTTCGACTGCTGAGACATCCGCCATAGCTCCGCATCGAATCGAGCGGATGAGTTTTCCGCGGTCCCGAGATCGCGGGCTTCGACCGCCTCCATGCCGGCAGCAAAAACGGCCAGCTGTCGCGCAAGAAAGTGAAGGTTCGGCTGGGTAAGGGGAGGCGCGCTCCCCTTCGATAGTTCTAGAACCTGCGCCCAATCAGCGATCCGCAATGCCACCGGCAAGCGAGGATCGAGCCGCGAAATAGAATCGCGCGGCTGATAAATGTAAAGCGTGGACTCCAGCTCGCCGCGCGCGCCGGCGAGCTTCATGGAAAGCGCGGTCGCCTCTTTCAGTTTGCCTTCCTCCATCAAATTCGCAATCGCATACATGAGGTTGTGCACGTAGTTCCAATCGTTATCGGGTTGAATGTGCTGCTCCTGCATGTAGGACTCATCCACCTGCATCGACGCGGCGAACGCCTGTTCCGCCCTGGCGTAATCTCCAATGCGAAAGTAGATGTGCCCTGGCATGTGGACTATATGTCCCGAGGCCGGCGCCAGGCTGGCCAGCACCTCCGCGCTATGCAAGGCCTGCTCAGGATGCGCGCCCGCCTCGACCGCATGGATGTAATAGTGATTCGCGGCTGAATTTTCGGGGTCGTCCTTCAGAACGGACTGCAAGATCGCCAGAGCTTCCTTCTGACCGGCACGCGGCTCGCCGTTGCTATCGAAGCCGTCATCGAGCGCCTGTGCCAGGAAAATCCGCGCCTGAGTATCTTTCGGATACTCCTTCACGAGCTTGCGCCAGAGTTGTAATTCCTGCGAGGACTTCGGACCCGGCCGGGCGCTCTTTAACGCATCTTCGTACGCGGCGCTCGCCTCGATGTAAAAGCGTTCGTGATTGCTGGCGTGGCTTTTGAGACTAACGGCTTTGGCCAGCGCCTGGCCAGCATAGCCTTGAGCGGTGCCATGATAAAACGACTCCGCCTTGTACAATCCCCAGTAACACATGGCGCACTGCGGATCAACGCGCACGCTCTGTTCGAACGCGCGAGCCGATTCATAATCCCAAAAATCGTGAAGCAGGTTCAATCCCTGGTCGAACCACATCTGCGCCTCTGGCGTGGCCGTAATCTGAATGTGGACGTTCCCAACGCCAGTCAGCTTCTGCGGTACCGGCAGTTCACCCGGAGGCATTTCATCCCGCGTCTCCATCGTATGGCCGGACATATTCATCTGCGCTGCTCCCGACTGGATTAGGCTAAACATCAGACAGGGAGCGATTAGTCCGAGAACCGCCGCTTTCCGCGAAAGCGAGGCAGCGCTGGCTATATACATTGTTCGATTCTCCTAAAAGTCTCCTAAAAATTCCTTAGCGGGAATCTACTTCTTGACTTCAAAGACGGCACGATTTTACGCCCGTCTCGCCTGCTCCAGACGTTGTGAAAATGGTCTGGTAGTGGTGGGTACTCAGAGATTGAATGGAGACTAGGGGTAGTTGGTGGACGAGTAAGACTCGCTTGTACTACGGGGCACAACGAGCGGGTATTTCAACGATCCCAGAAAGAAGTTGGGTTGGTTACAAGCCTTAGTTTCGGAGCGCAATCGTACACTGCGGCGTGCTCACCCGGCTGCCTGAATCTAAAAGCCTACTGAAGCACATTGGCGTCGAAGCTGGCGGTTTCTATGGTATCGCCGTGCTTCATCTGAACGAAGATGCGGTACTTTCCGGCGGTTGGAAAGCCATAAGGAAAGGTCACACGGTTGGGCAGACGGTCCTGCCCCATCGTCCATCGGCATTGTCATCCCTGGTATCTGCGCTCCCGTGCTGCTGGGCGAGCATCATCGCCGCCATCGCCGGAGTGCCGGAGGGATGGATGTGGGCAAAGACGGCGCCATCGGTCCTCACAAAAGCCGCATGGCCCAGCATGCCCATATAGAGAGCCATGTCGGCCGGCGGCCTTCCCTGCGGATCGAGCAAATAGAACTCAAAGAGCTGCGGGCGGTGCGCTCTGAGTGTGGGAGGGCGGGCCCACACCATCACGCAGCCGTCCGGCAAATGGAACTCATTTTGGCTGTACTTCGCCTGGCTCAACGGCGGCGCGTCGCCCTGGGCATCGTCGCCCGCGAGGGGACGTCCAGTGATGGCTGGTAGATCCACGCTTGCGACCAATGTTTCAGGAAAGCCGTCGGCATGAACTACGTCGGCGTAGAGCCGGTAAGCGCCTGCCGGCATGGAAGGCAGAAGGAGCCGAAAATCGCCGGAGGCTGCAAGAGCCGGATGGAGATGGTAAACAACATCCATCTGCGGTTCACGGACCAGGTAGAGGTGCATCAGGTGATCGTGGTCAAGGATGAAGTCGTTCACCTTGCGCAGGTGCATCCAGCCCGCCGCGCCTGATGCGGGATTGGACAACTTTAAATCCAGAACATTGCCAGGGTCCAGACTGGCCTGCATGGCGAGCGGCTTATAGACGTTGCTGGAATAGCCGGCGGCCTCCGCATTCCACCATTTGCCGCCCAGCCAAACCGCCATCAATAGAACCATAGAGGCGGCGGCCATGGCCAAGTAAGCGCGCCTGCGCCGCGCTGGGGGCGGTTGAGCGCCGGGTGGGAGTTGCGCGTCGCGAACCGCGGCGCCCACGATACCCACCATCCCTATAACCAGGAAGAGACCGAGCAAGGCGAGAACCGTTCCCAGCATCGGCTGCATTTTCAGGGTGGCCGTGGGCGTCGCCGCCAATGGAATAGCCAGCTCGCCCGTGCCTTGCCGCCCGCTGACCTGAAAGCGAATCTGCCAGGATCCGCTGGACATGATCCACAGACTGCCGCTATAGAACTCCGGGTCTTCGCTGGAGCGCTTCATGACGTCGGAGACCGGCGGGTGCTTCGATGCCTCGCCTGTCAGCGGCATAGGCGCAATCCGGATCTGATCGATCTGAGCGGAGCTGGTACGCACTTCTACCTGAGCGACGCCGGGAATGACGGTCGGGGGTTGTAGCGTGACAAACAGCTTGTAAGGTCCGGCGTTGCCCTCTGCATACACGTCCGGGCTGCCGAGATGGGCGTGCGCCGGCGCAGCCCAGAGCAAGGTGAGCAGCAACAACATCGCCGGCAGGAGTCTGGTTGACGGTCTCGGTCGAGTGGGCAAACTAGGACCTTCCACAAATCCGGGTACCCCAGGTTCGCGAAGCTAACCTGGGTCTTTTAGGTCTTCTATACGACTGAGCACTGTCCATCGAAGATCTCGTGGAATCCCAGGTCCCAAAATTGGGACCTGGGGCACCCAGGATCTAGACAAGTCTGATTTTCAGGCCGTCCCTGCACCGAGCTCTACAGGATATAGCGCGACAGATCCTGGTCCTTAACGATCGAGGCCACCATTGCCCGCACATATTCAGGGTCGATCAACACCACGCGTTCCATGCCATTCGCCGACTCCTGTTGGCTCACCGGCAGTGGAACCGTGGCGCCGTTCTTTGCGGCGAATGCGGCCATGTCCGCGTCGTCGGAGTTGCGGCTCTTGACCAGGTCCGGAGCCATGAAGCTGATCTCGTCCAGAACCCGTTCCATGATCGTGTGCAGCCGCCGTGCGCCGATATTTTCCGTCGTCTCGTTGACCCGGAAGGCGAAGCGCGCCATCTCTTCCAGCGACTCCTGGGTGAACTTGAGTTTCAGCCCCTCGGTCTCCAGCAGCGCAGTATATTGCTTGGTCAAGGAAGACTTGGGCTCGGTCAAAATCCTGATGAAAGTCCTCCACCGTCAGCGACTTGCAGCTCCACCCGGATAGGAAACCGCCCCTGCAACTCAGGAATCAGATCGCTGGGTTTGGAAACATGGAATGCCCCGGCGGCGATGAACAGAATATGGTCGGTGCGAACCATCCCATAACGCGTATTCACCGTGGTCCCTTCGACGATGGGCAAGGATGTCCCGCTGCACGCCTTCGCGCGATACATCGGGTCCGTGACCGCCCTCGCGTCCGGCAATTTTATCGATTTCATCGAGAAAGACGATGCCGGAGTTCTCCACCCGCTCCACCGCCATCCGCGTGACCTGGTCCATATCGACCAGCCGCCCCTCTTCTTCCTGCACCAGGTACTCGAAGGCCTCGCTGACATTCATCTTCCGCTTCTTGGTGCGCTGGCCGAAGATGTTGGGCAGCACGTCCTTGAGATTGATGTCCATCTCCTCGACGCCCTGGTTGGAGATGATTTCAAAGGACGGAGTGTTCCGCTCGCGCACGTCGATTTCAACGACGCGTTCATCCAGTTTGCCCTCGCGGAACTGCTGCCGCAGCTTTTCCCGCGTGCGGTTATGACTGTCGTGGCTGGACGCGGGCAGGCTGATCGGGCCGCCATCGATGGTTTGAGGTCCAGACGCCGCGTGGAGAGGATGGCGCTGCCGGCGCCGGCGGCAGCAGCAGGTCCAGCAGCCGCTCCTCGGCATTCAGCTCGGCGCGGTCTTCCACCTCTTCGAGCTTCTCTTCGCGCACCATGTCGATCGCGATCTCCACCAGGTCGCGGATCATCGATTCCACATCGCGCCCGACGTAGCCAACCTCAGTGAATTTCGAGGCTTCGACCTTCAAGAACGGGGAATTGGTCAGCTTCGCCAGCCGCCGCGCGATCTCCGTCTTGCCCACCCCCGTCGGCCCGATCATGATGATGTTCTTGGGCATGATCTCTTCGGCGATATCCGGCGGAAGCTTCTGCCTGCGCATGCGGTTTCTGAGCGCGATGGCGACGGCCCGCTTGGCGGCGCTCTGGCCTACGACATGTTTGTCCAACTCCGCGACAATCTCCCGCGGGGTCAGGTCTTCCAGAGTCAGTTCCTGTTCTTCTGCTGTTCCTGGTAAAAAGATCGCCATATGCCTGCTCCTTTTGGGCGGCAGATAATCCCAACGCCGAAGCGCTGGGACTATGCGTGTAATTCTTCAATGGTGATTTGATCGTTGGTATAGATGCAAATCTGGCCTGCGATGCGGAGGGACTTCTCGGCCACGGCGCGTGCCGGCAGATCGGTATTCTCCATCAGCGCCCGGGCCGCGGCCAGAGCGAAACTTCCGCCGCTGCCGATGGCGGCAATGCCTTCGTCCGGTTCGATCACGTCTCCCGATCCGCTGATCAGGAAGATCTGCTGCAAGTCTGAAACTACCAGCAGCGCCTCTAAATTGCGCAGCATCTTGTCGGTGCGCCAGTCCTTGGCCAACTCCACCGCCGACCGTCCAAGATTGCCGGCGTATTGCTCCAGTTTGGTTTCGAAGCGGCTGAAAAGGGAAAAAGCGTCGGCGGTCGAGCCCGCGAAGCCGGCCAGTATCTTGTCCTGGTAGAGCCGCCGGATCTTGCGCGCCGAGTGCTTGATCACACTCTCGCCCAGGGTCACCTGGCCATCCGCCGCCATCACCACACTGGCGTTTCTGCGCACGCAGAGCACGGTGGTAGATCGGATGCGCCGGGAGTGGCCTGCGGAGTCGGGTTTGGAGCTAAGAGAAAGTCCTGAAGCGGCCGCCGCCGGAGAGCCGCGCCTAAGAGAAGAATCAATCGACATGCCTGTCCAAGTATACCCCTCGGAGGCCTCCGCCGCTCGAAGGAACCAAGCAAGTCCTGTCAATGCCGCCTTGGTGCTCCCCCGGCGTGCTGGTCTGCGCTATGCTTTAACCTGTTAGCTCTGATCCATCCCGGCGGAGACAGCAATGCACAACTTCACTACACGTGACCCCCAGATGTTCGTCACGTTCGTTGTAGGCGGAATCTGCATCGGGGCATTCGCCGCATATTCGTTGCTCCGCCGCCGCTCCAGCCCGGATGAACTTGAGCGGAAGCGCAGAGACATGCTGGTTCGCCAAGGGCGCATCATCGACGGGACAGTCATCGACATCTCCGATCTCAGCCCCGAGGAGAGCGGCCGCTCCAATGGGTTAAAACTAATTCTCTACAAATATGACGTAGCCGGCGTCGTCTACGAGTGCTCGCAGGACGTCACCATGCTCGCCCACCTGGTTAATATCTACGATTGCCGGCTTGGCTTCCCTGCATCCGTCCGTTATGACCCGCATAATCCGGGCAACTCCCTGATTGTGGCGGAGACATGGAGCGGGCTGCGCGACACCGCCAATTCCGTTCCTCTGCACGGCGCGAGCAGCCGCACACCCGCATCCATCGTGCGGTAGCAGAATGATAGGTGCGGCAGGAGAAATGAAAATGACCGACCACCCTGCCTGCTGCACGCCTCCGGCCGAGCGTGAGACTTCTCCGTTGAGGAAGACGGGAGAGCCATCCGCAGTTTCTCCCATTCATCCCGCCGCGGAGCATCCCGATCGGGCGCGCCCCATGGTCCCTCTTGAGGGCGGCAGGTTTCTTATGGGCACCGACTACAAAGGCGCTTTCCCGCGGACGGAGAAGGGCCGGTTCGCGCTGTGACCCTCGCACCCTTTCAAATCGACGCCTTCCCCGTCACCAACCAGGATTTTGCCGCCTTTGTAGACGCCACGGGATATCTGACGGAAGCCGAGCGGTTCGGATGGTCGTTCGTTTTCTGGTCGCATATTCCCGAAGACCGCTTCGAGGAACTGGTGGAAGACACGGTTGCCGCTGCCCCCTGGTGGTGCAAGATCTCCGGCGCCTGCTGGAAGCATCCTGAAGGTCCAGGCTCGAACGTGCGCAGTGGCGCCGGGGACCGGTCGCGGCATCCCGTCGTCCATGTCTCCTGGAATGACGCAGCTGCCTACGCCGCGTGGGCATCGAAGGCGCTTCCCACCGAGGCGCAGTGGGAGTATGCCGCGCGGGGCGGCCTGGAGCAAAAGCTCTACCCCTGGGGAGATGAGCTTACACCGAATGGAGAACACAGGTGCAATATCTGGCAGGGAGAATTCCCCCGTATCGATACCGCTGAAGATGGGTATGCGGGGACCTGTCCTGTAGACAGCTTCCCTCCTAACGGCTATGGAATTTACTCCATCACCGGCAATGTATGGGAGTGGTGCGCGGACTGGTTCCACACCACTTTTCCTTCCGCCCCGGTATTGCACGAACCCACGGGGCCTCCCAGCGGACAGAGCAAGGTGATCAAGGGCGGCTCTTTTCTGTGTCATGCGTCTTACTGCAATCGCTACCGTGTTGCCGCCAGGACGTCGAATACGCCGGACAGCTCTACCTCCAATATGGGATTTCGCTGCGTCAGAAAAGCCGCGTAAGCGCGGCCGCGGGGTCCGGCCATTGAGCTTTGTGGAAAACGGCGCCGGAAGCCAATCTCGCCCGGCGTACGGCACTCCCGGTACACTGTTTACATGCACATGCATGGCTCGACAACCCAGAAAACACAGCGCGTGCTGCGCTTTTCCCTGGCTGCGACGCTGGCGTATGTTGCATTGACCTTTGTTGCCGGCGTGCATGCTCATTCGTTGGCGCTCATCTCCGAGGCCGGTCACAACGTATCGGACTTCCTGGCGCTGCTTCTCTCCTTCGTCGCCGTCTATTTTCAAAGCCGGCCGGCGACCGACAAGAAAACCTTCGGCTATCAGCGGGCCGGTGTTCTTGCCGCGTTTCTCAATGCGCTCACGCTGATCGTCCTCTCCATTTGGATCGCGCTCGAGGCAGTCCACCGCCTCAGCGCTCCGGTTCATGTGCAGCCCCGGATCATGATGATCGTCGCCGCTGCCGGCGTGCTGATGAACGGCGTCATCGCCGCGCTGCTATGGACTACTTCACGCGACGTCAATATTCGCAGCACCTTCATTCATATGCTGGGGGACACGCTCTCGACCGCCGCGGTTATTGTAGGCGGCGCGGCCATCCTGCTCACCGGACAAAACTGGATCGATCCGCTGCTCTCCATGCTGATCGCCGCGCTCATCCTGTGGAGCTCCATTTCCATCGTTCGCGAGACCCTCAACATCCTGCTCGAAGGCACTCCGCGCGGGGTCTCGATTACGTGAAATACGCCGTTCGCTCGAAGGGATTGAAGGAGTGGAAGACGTGCACGATCTCCACGTATGGAGTCTCGGGTCGCAGACGCATGCGTTGGCCAGTCACGTCACCATCGCCGACATTCCACCTTCGGAAAGCGGCCGCATCCTGGACCAGATTTGCTGTACGCTTCGCCAGCGCTTCCGCATCTATCACGCCACCATCCAGTTCGAACACGTCGAGTGTCATGTAGCGCAAAGCGGTTGCGCGCCGCCCATAGAAAAAGAAGAGCACCACCACCATGGCCAGAGTCACAGCCACAGCCACTGATCGGGAATGGATAGGAAAAGCAGATTCCCTACGGGAATGTGTTTCTTGTCTCTCGCGAATAGATCTTGCCAGGCTGGGTTGGCACCCCTGCGGCCGCTATGATTGCCACAGATTGAATACCGCAACGCCTGTCGGTCGTAGTCGCCCACTTTCTGGTTACGACGGTCATTCCCGTACGAAAGCTGTCGCGGCGATTAAAGCATCTCGATCGGAGCGCGGATTCGGCACATGCAGAGCTGCACATCTCTGGACGACGGCTGCATCCACAGCGAGAATACGATTATCGAACGTCGGCAGTACATGTTCTTCCATCCAAGAACGAAGCAGCGTCCCCTGCAAGCGATCGCGGCTCTCGACCAGGAGGATTCCGATCTCGAGTTCCAGAATAGAGATGGCCGATAGGAACAAGGCTGCGGGGGAAACACGTTTCGCCCAAGCTTTGACATGACGGTCAATCTAGCCCACTCGCCTTGCGCAGCTCGAAGACGACGTTAGTTCCAGCAGGTACATCAAGACAAATCCACGACACGATGAAGACGTCCCTTCAAGCGAGGCGGCTCGAATTCAACTTCATTCGCGTCCGGCATCGCCAGCAAGTCGACAATGCTCTCGTGCTTATCCGCAATCTTCCGATACTCCTCGATCGTGAGCAGAACATGGGCTGGCCGACCCCGGTCTGTAATGAAAACCGGCCCGCTCTTTGCGGCTTTCTTTGCCCGGCTGGTGTCCTGGTTGAACTTCCGGCTGGAAAGTGTCGTGATAGCCATCTTCTCCATCCTTAAGATAGAAACGTTTCTACATCATAGCGCCTCCCCGGGCTCCGGGCGGAGCAATTTGCAAGCCTTACACCAACTCTGATAATGCTCTATTCCGAGGCCGGTGGATCGTCATGCCGAAAAATAGCGCGGGTCTGCTGATGTATCGGCGGGGCAATCGTCATCTCGAAGTTTTTCTGGTGCATCCCGGCGGCCCATTTTGGGCCAAGAAGGATCTTGGAGCATGGACTGTTCCCAAGGGAGAGTATGCCGAAGGCGAGCCGCCTCTGGAAGCTGCCAAGCGTGAATTCCAGGAAGAAACGGGGTTTGCCCTGCCGGCGAATTTCCTCGAACTCGGCCTGGTGAAGCAGAAAGGCGGCAAGACCGTCTCCGTGTGGGCCTTCGAAGGCGACGGCGATCCGGACAACCTGACCAGTAATCGCTGCCAGGTGGAGTGGCCGCCGCGCTCCGGCCGCCAAATCGAGATTCCCGAGGTAGATCGTGGAGCTTGGTTTTCAATCAGCACCGCGCGCAAACACATTCTCAAGAGCCAGGCGCCTTTTCTCGATATGCTCTCCCAAAAATTGAGCTTTGCTGCGGCTGACGAGTAGTACACTACACGTTTTGCTATGCGCCTTTTTGCCGGCATTCCCCTCGCGGCTCCGGTGGTCGACGAGCTCTCGGCGATCTCGCTGAGGCTTCGCGCCCCTGGAGACGGCCTGCGCTGGTCCACGCCGGAATCATGGCACGTCACTCTGCAATTCCTGGGCAGCGTCAACCAGGAACAATACGAATGCATCGTTGCGCGGCTTTGCCGATTGCGCTTGCCGCCCGTTCCTATCAGGCTTGATGCGATGGGATTCTTCGATCGCGCCGGAATCTTCTTTGCCGGTGTCAGCCCTACGCCGGAGCTGCTTTCCCTTCAGCAAGCTGTCACCGCGGCGACAGGCGTCTGCGGATTCGTCCCCGAGACCCGTCCCTACCATCCCCACATCACGCTCGCGCGCACCAAAGGCAAAGCCGGAGGACACGCCTTGACTGCGTTGAAGTCCAGGACCCAATCCAGACCCACCGCCAACCAGGCTTCACCGGCTTTACCGCTGAAGTATTCCTTCTCTACGAAAGCTTCATCAGACCTACTGGATCCGAGTACGAGATTCGCGAGCGCTTTCGCCTCTGTGAAGAGTAGAACCGCTATTAAATAAGGCAGCTAAACTCGCGCTCCTGTAGGATCGGTTGCGAATGTCTTGCCGGTCCTGGAGTTATTCGGTAGGGGCGAGCGCAAGAACTGGATGAGCTGTGGCATCAGGCGCATGACAGTTTTGCATCCACATGGGATACCGATGCGGACTACTCGCGTTCCAAGCTGGGAATGACTACAGTTAACTAGAGCCGGACTGTGCTTAAAGGCTATGCTGAAAAGGAGAATGGAGAATCGGCCATGCAGGTGTCGTCGGCTCATATCGAGGAAGGCTATCTACAGGCCGAGCGCGGCGAACTGATCAACAGCGCACAGGCACGCCTGGAAATTCAGGAGATGAAAGACGATTGGCGTCTGCTCAAACCGATGAGCGGTTACGTCCTCACGCCTCTTGCCAACCTCGATATTTTCGACATCTGGTTACATTGAAAGGTCCTTTTTGCAACTTGCCCGAAGCAAAGCTTTCCCGTACCCTAAGGCCATGGAAGTACACTTCACGCCCGAGCAGGAAGCGCAGCTTGCACAAATCGCCAGTTACGAAGGCACTGACGCCGAGCGACTGGTGAAGGACGCTACTTTGCGCCTGCTTGAAAAGGATGCTCGTTTTCGTGCGGCCGTCGAAAAAGGAATAGCGGCAGTCGAGCGCGGCGAGTTTCTCGAAGAAGAAGAAATGGAAGCCCGCCTTGAAGCCATGTTTAAAGGCTGATGCGCATTCGCTGGGCCGTCCCTGCCGCAGAAGATTTAGAGAACATCAAGAATTATCTTCAGCAGAACTACCCAAATTTTGCAGAACCGACGGTGCGGGCAATCTACCAGCGCATCCTTTCGTTGAAAACCTCGCCCAACCGGGGCAGGCTTGGCCACCGCAGCGGTACAAAAGAGCTTGCACTTACGCCACTCCCCTGTGTCGTCGTCTACGCTGTGAAAAGTGAAGTTGTCGAGATCCTGCACATCTATCACGGTGCGCAGGATTGGCAATAAATCTCGACTGGGTCTCGCAATGGACAGCGCTGCGCGAATTGGCAAAGCGTCTCGAAGATAGTGTTTGATCGCGAAATTCCACGGCGTCAATCTGGCAAATCGCCGCCCCGCGGCGTCTTGCTTGGTGGCGAATGCTCCTGTGAGCGGTATATCTCGGCAACCCGTTCCAGCGTGTCGATCTCACCGACAGGCTTGTCGTCGCGGATACGCACTATGCGCGGAAAGCGCAATGCGAAGCCGCTGTCGTGCCGGGTCGAGCGCATCACATTGTTGAAGGCCACTTCAAGGACAATCCGCGGCTCGACCGAGCGGACGCTGCCAAAGTCTTCCACGGTATGCCCCATAAAGAACTCAGTCAAGGTTGCGATTTCGGCATCGGTAACGCCGGAATAGGCTTTGCCGACGTTCCTTAGCTTATTGCCGTCGCGCACCGCGAAGGTGTAGTCGCTCAGCAGGCCCGCTCGCTTGCCGTGCCCATACTCGGCCGCGGTCACGACCACGTCCAGAGTTGCCAGCTCGCGCTTCAGTTTCAACCACTCTAAACCGCGCCTTCCCGGCTGATACTTGCTGCGGCGATCCTTCAGCATGACGCCTTCATTTCCCCGCTCCCGCGCGTCAAAATATGCCTGCTCCAGTTGGGCCACGCTCTCCAGTTGCACCGCCGGAGCAAGCAACAGGCGGGGAAAGGAGTCCTCCGATGGCTGGTCAAACTGAAGGCTGGACTGGCGAGCTGAAAATGCGTCTGAAAATACCCTGGTTCGGCGCTGCTCCCGCGCCACCAACTCTTCGAGTGCTTGCCGGCGCCGGCTCAAGGGCCACTCCAGCATAAGTTCGCCGGCGAAATACAGCATGTCGAATGCCATGAAAATCACCGGCGTTGCCTCGCGCATCGCGGTTGTCACCCGCTTTCGCCCCAGCCTGGGCTGCAGAGAAGTGAAAGCCAGGGCGCGGCCTGGATTGACCTCCGGCTGCTCAACCCCGCCTGGATCCCAGGCGAGGATTTCGCCGTCAAGGATCAGCGATACGGGGAATCCGGAGAATGCCTGCACAATCTCGGGAAAGCTTGCGGTCATGTCGTCGCGCGAGCGTGAAAACAGGGTTACCCGCCCCGGCTGCTCCGGATCGCCACAGTGAATTTGCGCCCTGACGCCGTCGTACTTGTCTTCCAGTTGCGCCTCCAACAGGGCCGCCAAACCAATCTCCTGGGAGAACCTTTGCAGCGCCTCCTCCACCGTATCTACAGGGCTGGCCAGCATGAATCCGAGAGGATGGAAGAGCTTCATTCGCGCCTCATCCAGGCCGTGGTTTGCCGCTAACGCAACCACCTCCGGCAAGCTCCCGGTCAGCATCATTGCCCGTCTCACCTGGGCTACGGTGGTGTCGAAGGCGGCGGCGACCGCTTCTTCAACCAGGCTCACCTGGACACCTGTGCGCATGTCGCCCAACACAATCTTGATCAGGTACTTGGCTTCGAGCGGCGCCGCTCGCTCCAGCATGCTGAAAACCAGACGCTGCTTGATTAGCGGCTTCGAGGCTGCGGCAGTAGACGCGAACTCGGATTCAAGGTCGCCAAGAGTGAGTGTAGGCGGAACATGCCGCCTTTCCGTGGTCCCATTCAGCAGGTCAAGAGCAGCTCCGCCCAGATCCCCGTGACGGAGATAGGCTGCGTGCATGGCCGCGGGATTGGCCCGGGTAAGTTCAGCCACCACCCGCGACAGAAGCGCGCCTCCCACATTCAACTGGCGAATGTCTGTCTCGGAAAAAGGCATGCCGGCAAGATATAACGCCGCTCGCTGTGCATCTTCAAGATCGAGCGAGCGCAGGTATTGCGCAATCAGCGACCGCTTCTCCAGCTTGCGGCTGGTAGACGCCAGTTGCTCGCACAGTTCAGCTAATTGGATGGTGCGCGCGCCAAGGGACGCGGCTTCGCCGCCAGATTCCGGGATGGACCTTCTATCCATCGGCGTGAATGCGGGTGCACCGGGCTCGCGAAAGACGCCTGCGCATAATGAGTCCCGTAGGGACGGCAAGAAAATAGCCCAGCACGTCAGTGCTGGGGTCCGTTAGGGAAACAAACCCAGTCCCGGAGGGACGACTGACACCCATCACTATAACTCTGCCGTCTCACAGACCTGAGGAATGGTTCAGCCGTCCCTACGGGACTTCCCCAATAAACCAAAGCCTCCCCAGCACTGACGTGCTGGGCTATTTTCTTGCCGTCCCTACGGGACTGATGGCTGATCATCACCGTTCCGAGTTTTCGGCAACCTTTTGAAACAGTTCACAGCATAACAAGCAAACTAACTCCACGAGCCTCGTGGCAGGAGCTACATGGAGCGAATTTTTAGATAGCGGGCGATACTGGGAAACGCAACGATTCCAACAAACACTGCGCCTATGCCCGCCGCCGCCAACAGTATCCTGATCATCCCCTTCACCTCATTCTGTAGAATTCAAATTCCATTGCTATAGTTGAACCGGCAGGTTACGCAACTCTGCCAGGCGCGACTTGATAAACCCGAAAAACTCCTCCATTCCCTCATCGCTTTTGGCCGAGACCATGAAGATCTGCATCCCCGGGCGCACGGCTTGAATGTTGGCGTCCACCGCGGCTTGGTCAAAATCGACTGCCGCGGCCAAGTCGATTTTGGTAATTACGGCCACATCCGCGCTATTGAAGATCGTGGGATATTTCAGCGGCTTGTCTTCGCCCTCGGTGACCGAGAGCAGCACCAGCCGAAGCTCCTCGCCCAGATCGTAGGAAGCGGGGCAAACCAGGTTGCCGACGTTCTCCACAAAGAGAAAGTCGAGCGTATCCAGGCCCCAATCCTCAAGCGCGCGCTCCACCATGGCCGCCTCCAGGTGGCACAGGGTGCCGGTAGTGATCTGCTTGACTGGCGCTTGGCTGCGCCTCAGCCGCAGCGCATCGTTCTCTGTGGCCAGGTCTCCTACAAGCGCGGCCACGCGATAGTCCGGCTGCAACCGCGTAAGCGTCTTTTCGAGAAAGGCCGTTTTGCCCGATCCGGGGCTCGATACCAGGCTTACGACAAGCGTTCCATGCGCATGAAAGCGCTCCCGCAGTGCGCGAGCGGTCATGTCATTCTGCTTTAAGACGTTCTTACGCACTTCCACCAGGCGGGGTTGGGGACTCATTGTCTAATCTCCAGAGCGGTGATGGCCAGCTCTTTTCCGTGGATGACTTCAGATGCGGGCGTGCCGCACTCCGGACAGCAGAACCATTGCATTGAGCTCAGCGTCTGTTGCTTATCGCATGCCGGGCAGTAAACCTCGATGGGTATTTCCTTGACCACCAGGCGGGAGCCTTGGAGCGGAGTGCCGTCGCACGCAATCTCATAAGAGAAGAGCAGCGCCTCCTTGACTACCCCGGAGAGCATTCCCAGCTCGAGGTGAACCGCATCGATCTCCACCTGGCGGCGTTCGGCCTCTTCTTGCGCCATCTCGATGATGCTCATAGCGATCGAAAGCTCATGCATGCGGAGGCCTCTCTGCTGAATCAAACTGTCCGCAGGCAGCCAGCGCGGCCTGGCCCAGGCTGATACCGCCGTCATTGGGAGGAACCACATGGTTGGTCCAGACTTGAATTCCCTCCAAAAGCGATTGCAGGTCTTTGAGCAGCAGCTCGTTTTGAAAGACCCCTCCGGAGAGTACGACCGTATCCAACCCCCGGGTCCGGCAAACACTCCGAATGGCCTGGGTAAGGCCCTGGGCAATACCGCGCTGAAAGGCGCGCGCAATCTCCGGCACGGGGCGTCCGAGGAAGCGTTCGCGGGCGACAGATGCGAGCAAGGGACGGAAATCGAGTTCTTCGCCAACGAACGGGAAGGGATAAGCATCCTCGGTCGCGGCGCTGCGGGCCAACTGCTCCAGCCAAATCGCCGCCTGGCCCTCAAAACTGGTTTCCCGCACGAAGCCGAGCAGAGCGGCCGCCGCATCGAAGAGCCGGCCCGCGGAGGTTGTAGGAAAAATACGAACCTGCCGCTGTATCAATTGCATGGCCTCCTGATATCGCCGCCCGAACTGGAAGGGCGGAGCACTGAGATCGGGCAGATCGTCAACTTGGCTCAGAAAGCCGGCTGCGGCCTGAACCGGAGAGTGGGCCGCTGCGTCGCCGCCGGCGAGGACCGCGCTGCGCAAGCGAGCGGCGCGCTCGAAGCCGCGGCGCAGGCTGCCGGTGAAGATCTCGCCGCCCCAAATGCTTCCGTCATCGCCGAAGCCGGCCCCGTCCAGGCTAACTCCTGCTACCACCTTGTCCCACTCCTGGTGTTCGGCAAGAACCGACGCCAGATGCGCGCGATGGTGTTGTACCGTACCTGTTTCCGCCGCAGGAAGACGGGCAGCGTGGTTGGTGGAAAGATACTGCGGATGACGATCATGCACCAGCAGCACCTCGTCCCAGCGTACGCCGTACATGCCGGCCAGGTCGCGGACAGTCTCGGTAAAAGCCTGGAAGGACTGGAAATTTTCCAGATCCCCGATGTGCTGGCTGACAAAGGCCTGACCGTCGACCACCAGGGTGATGGTGTTTTTAAGATCCGCGCCCAAGGCGAGGATAGGGCGCTTGGCAGGCAAGACCGCGACCGCGCTGGGCGCATATCCTCGGGCGCGGCGCAGAATCACCGGACCAAAAGCGCCGGCGCGCGCAACCGAGTCATCCACTCGGCGAGCGATTGGGCGCGCTCCCACGAGAAATCCGTCGGCAATTCCTGTGAGGCGTTCCTGCGCATCGCTATCCTCATAGGCAATCGGCTCGCTGGAGCGATTGGCGGAGGTCATGACCAGCGCAGCGGGTGCGCCCGCGGCAAAGAGAAGATGTTGCAGCGGCGTATAAGGCAGCATGACTCCCAGATCGCGATTCTCCGGAGCCACTCCGGCGAGCGAGAGCCTGGCCTGGGCGAGAACAATCGGCCGGGCGATCGAAGTCATCAGCGCTTCCCCATCAGACGAAAGCTCGACCAGGCTGCGCGCCGTCTCAGAGATCCCTGGCCATGAGCGCAAAGGGCTTCTCCTTGCGGTATTTTCTTTCGCGCAGCGCGGCATTCGAGGATGGGTTGAATGCGTCGCAGGCTAAATGGTAGCCGCCAAGTCCCTTCACCGCCAGAATCTTCCCTTCGCATAGCAGTCTTGCGGCGCGGCGCACCGCCTCCTCGGCATGCGTGACCATAGCTCCGTCGCGCAGAAAGAAATTCGGGCCGCACCGGGGACAGGCTACCGGCTGGGCATGAAACCTGCGGTCGGATGGATCGTGATACTCACGGTTACAAATATCGTCCAAAGGCCAATGCCGCATTGTGGTGTTGGGGCGATCATAGGGCAGAGCGAGGATAACGCTGTAGCGCGGTCCGCAGTTGGTGCAGTTGATGTATGGATACAGGTGCCGCCGGTCGGAGGGGTCGAAGAGTTCCCTCAGGCAATCCTGGCATACGGGCAGGTCGGGCGAGACGCGAACGGTGGGCCGGCCATCGCGCTGGCTCTCGCGGATGGTGAAGCCGCTCAGCCCCTCGACGGGAACTTGTTCGACCTCGATGGCCGCGATACTAGAGGCCGCCGGAGGCCGGGCGCGCATCTCTTGAACAAACTCGTCGAGATCGGGCTCGGCGCCTTCCAGATGAATCTCAACCCCCTGCTCGCCGTTCAACACCCATCCTGAAAGCATCTTGCGATGAGCTAGACGGTAGACAAAGGGACGAAAGCCGACGCCCTGGACCACTCCGCGCACGTGAATGGAGCAGGCGCTGGCCATATCTATTCCTGAGCCACGATGCAGCCGCGTCCCTGCCAGCCCACCTGAATCACCTTGCCATCCTCAACCAGCAACGGGACGGTGCGGCCGCCGTTGCCTAGCGATAACATACGGGCGCGAGCCTCGGGATCGGCTTCGACGTCATACTCGCGGAACTCGCGTCTGGTCCATTCCAGCCAATCGCGCAGCTCCTGCGTGTATGGGCAATGCGCGGAGCCATAGAGTTCAAGCATGGCCACGGTTGAGCACCTCCAGGGTTTCCAAGATAACGTGATAAGCGGAGGCCTGGACCTCCTGAATGCGCGGGATGTAGTCGCTGCGCACGATGATGGGGAACTCCGCCAGTCCGCGGCGATAGATCTCTCCGCCGTCATTGCCCAGAAGAGCGACAGTCAACAATTTGCGTTTGCGGGCCTCTTCAAGAGCCATCACGATGTTGCGGGAGCCGCCGCTGGTCGAAATGCCGATGGCCACATCTTCCGGCCGCGCCTGGGCCATGAGCTGGCGCAAAAAAATCACCTCGACACCAACATCGTTGGCCAGCGCGGTAATGTTGGCCGGCTCCATGGAGAGAGAGATTGCTGCGATGGGCCTATGCCCGGCCGGCGGAAGCGCACAATCCAGAACCCAGTCATTGGCGTCGGTCGCCGAGCCGCCGTTGCCGAAGAGGATGAGCTTGCCCCCGCGCGCCAGGCGCCCATGAATGGCGACGGAGGCAGCGCCCAACTGCGCCGCTTCCTCTTTGGCCAGGCGGGTGCGCAGCAGCGCGTCATCATGCACCTTCATCTGAATCGAAGCAGCCACATCATCCACGACACTCAACGTTTCCTGCTTCTTTTGACCGAGGAACGGATAGAGAAATTCCGTCTGTCCCACATCCTGTCCAAGCTCGCGGTGCTCCAGGAAAACATGCACCGTCTCCCACAGGGTGTGATAGAAGATTTCGACCAGCTCCTGGTGAATGAACGGATCCTGGGTCGTCGCCCGGAGAGCGTAGGACCCGCTTGGCCCGGGCAGGGCAAAGGTCATCGCGCCGCGCGCCTCAGCCGATTGCAAAGCTGCCCACACCTCCGGATCTCCTTCCGGAGGACCGAAGCCCATCACAATATCTTCAGGGCGAAGAATGGCATCGAGCCACGGCCGCATGAGCGCCGAGAGATCGAGCGCGGGAAGGGCGCGCTTACCGACGATCACCGGATGCACGAATTCGACAGAGACGTGCTGGGCATCGGTCGAGTAGGGCCCACGCCCAAAAGCAAGCAAGCGCCCGCCGCGCAAAAACCGCTCCGACATCTCCCGGCACGCCTCAGCCAGCGGCCGGGCTTCGCGCGAAAAGAAGCTGCCCACGATCTCGTTGCGCAGCAGCAACCTCTCTTCTATTTGCGCCGCGAGCGTGGACGTTGCTTCCATACCAGTTCCGTCGTTCTTTGGTGAAATGGCCTAAAAGACCCAGGTTAGCTTCGCGAACCTGGGGCACCCGGATTCGTACCCATGGGAACGTCGGTTTCTTTCCCTTGTTGCGGAACCGGGTGCCCCAGGTCCCGATTCTGGGACCTGGGATTATCCCACTAACAAATCCTGGGCAGAGGATCGCCGACCAGCATATCTACGATCCGGCTGCCGCCGTAACGCGTGTTGACCAGGACGGCGCAGGCCGGCTGCTCTCGAACCTCCCCGATAATCCGCGCCTCTTCACCCCCTGCCGTCTGCTGCAATGCGTTCAAAGCCATGTCGGCATACTCCGGCGAGACGACTGCAAGAAACTGACCTTCGTTGGCGATGTGCAGGGGATCCAGTCCAAGCAGCTCGCAGGCGCCGCGAACCGTATCGCGCATGGGAATTTCCTCTTCGAGCAATACGATCCCCAGCCCGCAATCTCGTGCCAGCTCATTGAGCGAGGTAGCTACGCCTCCGCGGGTCGGATCGCGCATCCAGCGAATTCCCGTGCCGGCCTCCGCTGCGATGGCCTCCACCAGAGGCAGCACCGAGCGGGTATCGGAGCAAAGGTCCGCCTCGAGATCGAGTTCACCGCGCGCTAGAAGAATGGTTATTCCGTGATCGCCGATAGGCCCGGAGAGCAGCACTTTGTCGCCCGGACGCACGGAACGCGCATCGATTCTGACCATAGGCAGCGGAATGCCGATCCCAGCGGTGGTAATGTACATGCCGTCCGCCTTGCCCCGCTCCACAACCTTGGTGTCTCCGCCAGCCATGACGACGCCTGCGCATTTGAGAGCCTGGGACATGGCACGGACTTCGGCCTCAAGCGTGGCCGTGGGCAGCCCTTCCTCGAGCACGAAGGTGACCACCATCGACGCAGCCTTTGGCCCCGGAGACGGCCAAGTCATTCATTGTGCCATTCACGGCGAGCTCGCCAATGGAGCCGCCGGGAAAGCGCAGGGGCTTGACCACAAAGCTGTCGGTGGTGAAAGCAATGGGCGTCCCCGCCACTTCTATCCGGGCAGCATCGCCGAGCGGCTCCGAAGAGCCGGGAAAGAGCAGCGGCGCAAACAGGCCCTCAACCAGTCTGCGGCTAGCCTTGCCCCCGGCGCCATGCGCCATCTCGATCTGCGGATCGCGAAAGCGAATCGCCGGCGGCGGGGAATTTTCGTCCAAGGCTTTCAAGCCACCGAGCTGGTCATCGGTTCGACCTCGGGCTCGACCTTGGGTTCGATCCTGCTCACCAGCGTCTTGCGGTACTCGTAGTTGTAATATGCTGCGCATGAGCCCTCTGAGGAAACCATGAGCGCGCCAATCGGATGCTCAGGAGTGCATTCCTTGCCGAACAACTTGCATTGCGCGGGTTTCAAGACGCCCTTCAGCACCTCCCCGCATTGCGCCGACTTAGGGTCCGTCACCCGCGTCTCGGGGACCGCGTAGCGCTGCTCGGAGTCCCACTGGGCGTATTTCTCGCGAATGCGCAACGCCGACTGAGAGATGAACCCGAGCCCGCGCCACTCAAAATAAGGCCGCAGCTCGAAAACCTCGGCCATCACTTTGAGCGCGGCGCGATTGCCTTCCCATGGCACCACTCTGGTGTATTGATTCTCTACTTTGGCTTCGCCCGCCCGCAGTTGCCGCAACAGCATGACAATGGATTGCAGCAAATCCAACGGCTCGAAGCCCGAGGTCACGACCGGCCTGCCCTCGGCCTTGGCGATCCATTCATACGGCCTGCAGCCGATTACCGTGGATACGTGTCCCGGCCCGATAAATCCATCGATACGCATGTCAGGGGAATCGAGAATGGCGCGGATGGCCGGAACGATAGTGACGTGATTGCAGAAGACTGAGAAATTTTGGATGCCCTGGGCCTTGGCGCTCATGATTGTCAGCGCCGTGGAGGGCGCAGTCGTCTCGAAGCCGATAGCGAAAAAGATGACTTCTTTCCCTGGATTCTTCCTGGCCAGCTCCAACGCGTCCGCCGGCGAGTACACAATGCGCACGTCGCTTCCTCTGGCCTTATGCTCCAGCGGACTGCCGTGCGCCCCGGGCACGCGCATCATATCGCCAAAAGCCGCGAAGATGGTGTTTGGCGCCTGCGCGATGGCCAGCCCATCGTCGATTCTTCCCATAGGCAAGACACACACCGGGCAGCCTGGACCATGGATGAGCTCGATATTCGACGGGAGAATATCCTTTAAGCCGAAGCGGTAGATTGCGTGGGTGTGGCCGCCGCAGACTTCCATGATGCGGTAGTGCCGTGCGGGATCGGCCAGGCGGCGAATCTCTTCGGAGGCCTTGGTGATCAGTTCAGGGTCGCGGAATTCATCGACATATCGCATTGTCAGTCTCCCCCGCTTACGCGTTGGCCTTACCGTCGTGAACTGCAGCGTCTTCCAGGCCGTATCCGCGAACTTCCTCGATGGCCTGCTCGGTTTCGCCCAGCATCGTCAACAGGCGCATCTGCTCGGCCGCATCCTGCTCGCTGATTTTGGACATGGCGAATCCGACGTGGATCAGGACCCATTCGCCGGCCTTGGGCATGTCGTCTTCGAGTAGTCCCAGTTGGACTTTCCGCCGGACTCCCGCTACTTCAACGACGCCTACCTGATCCTGGCCGGAGACAAGTTCGACGATCTTTCCTGGTATGGCTAGGCACATTGCGTGACTCTCTTCCTGGAAGCACAATTCGGGAAACTCACCACAAATTCAGGGTGCCCCTAATTGGTTTCTAGCCCCATAAATTTGTCATCTCGACCGAAGTGAAGTGGAGAGATTCTGTGGTTTACGTGCGTAACCGCAGATCCCTTCACTCCGTTTTACTCTCGCCAAAATCATCATGGGAAACCGCAGATCTCTCCACTTCACTTCGGTCGAGATGACAAATTAAGGTGTAATTGCCAATCAAGCCTTCCTCAACCCAATTTTCATCCCACGGGTGGGCCGCAGGCCCGTGAACGCTTCGGTCACACCCGCTCACCTTCCAGAATCCTCTTCACCAGCGCCTCGGCCGCCTTTACCGCCTCTTCGACCGCGGCCTCGACCGGTTCGCTCAACCCCATATGGCCTTCATCTCCGCCCAGATTAGCCGGTTCGCACCCCACCAGCAGCACCCGCTTGAGAGATCCGTGCATCGCCATCGCCATGCGCAGGACATTCATTGGATGCATGCTGTGCGGCTCGACAAAATTTCCCGGCAAAGCGGTAATCTCGTTTACATTCGGCTCGACGACGGAAACTGTCCCTGGCGCCAGGCCCCGGGGAAAGGCATCAATCAGGATGGTGGTCTCGTAGCCGTCCTGCAACGCGTAGACCAAATCCAGGCCGCGAATGCCAAAATCCACCACCTGCACTTCGTCAAACAGATTGCGGCCGGCCAGGCGGCGGGCAACCTCTACGCCAAAACCGTCGTCGCCGAGAAAGATGTTGCCAATGCCGGCGATAAGAATGCGGGGCTTGGCCACCGCAGGCTTCCGGCTCTGCTCCTCCTTGGCTAGCGGCTCGATCTCCCCCGGATCGAAAAAGAAGCGGTGACCCGGCTGGCGCATCATTCCCAGGTCGCGCCCTGGATCCTCTTCCAGAACCACGCAGATGTGCCGCTGGCCTTCGTAATCCTGCTCCATGCTCTCCACGGTTGCGATCTGCCCGCGCAGCGCGATGTCGAGAATATCTCCCCCGCTGCGGGGATGCAGGCGGACGCGATCGCCGATCCTTACTTCGACTCCCGCAATCTCCACGTGATCGAGCGGCGTCTTATCTTCGAGAAGGTTCCATTCCCATTCGTTCATCGTGCCTCCTCCTTGACCGGGGTCAAACCGCGCAACACGCCGTGCAGCTTCATGAATTGCTCCCTCGGCATATTTTCGGTGCGCTCCAGAATCTCCCGCGCGCGCTCGTCGGATTGCCGCATCTCGCGCTTCTCGTCGTCGGTCAGGGTCAGGATGCGCAGGGAGAGAATCTCGTCGATCTCGGTTGAATCAAAGAGATTGCCCGCGCTCTCCGGAGCGATCTGCGGATAGTCGTAGAGAATGATGGGCGACGATAAAACCATCTCCGCCTGCTCTCCAGCCAGCTTTCCAACCAGGACCGGCCAAGTGCCGACATTTTTGCATTGCGCCGCGATCTCTGCGAAACCGGCCGGAGGGTCGAGCAAGGAGAGGAATTCTCCCTGCTCAACTCCCAGGATGGTGTGGGCAGACACCAGCGAGAACATGAGAGCGGCCTCGCGAGCCGCCAGCTGCGCAGGCTCAAAGGAGGTGAGGTTGCTAACTCGTACCGTCAGCTTGATCACGCCGTCGCGGCAGGGCTCCGCGGCAAATTCAATCGAACCGGCCAGGGTCTCCCACTCGCGCACAATCACGCCTACGGCCGCTCCTTGCGCGTCGCGCAGATACTCGAACTGCCTCCCGGCAGGGAAGATGAATGGGGTGGCGGGCAACGAGGAAAGCGAGGCGGGATCAAGCTCGGTCAAGCTCACCTCCCGCTCGACGGCTTCCTCCCAGCATTGAAAGACACGGCCCCCCACTTCGAGACGGTCCACTAAATCAAACTCCGGCCGCTCTTCTCCCGGCTTGCGCAGCTTACCGATGGAGCGCCGCACCAGGTGTAGAAAGCGCACCTTCACCGTCAGCCGCGTAGACGGGGCCGCCTTTACCAGGCACTCCGTCTGCATCGTCCATGCTTCGCTGCTCTGCTGCTGTTCGCAATAAGACCGCGGGCAGAGCACTCCGAAATTCCAGCGCTGCTGATTTTTTACCGAGGAGGGCCGATAGGGATACAGCATGTATCCCTCGTAGAGCACGGCCTCCGCGATCTTTTCCACCCGCTCCAGATTCACGGCTTCACCATCTCCTCCACCGCTTCCGCGGGAAGCATTTGCTCCAACGCCTGCTCCCAGGTAGGAATGCCATGCTGCATCTTGTAGCGATAGAGCCGTTCAAAGACGTCGCGGCGCAGATTCAGCCAGACATTGTTGGGGTAATAGGAATCCATCATCTCGCGCCACACCTTTACCGGAAGCTTGAATCTCGCTTCCCGCTCCCAGGAGATGGGCGCCACTTGGAGCGCGCTATCCTCCGGCGCATAAAAGACAGTCCCGCTGAACAGGACGAGCAGGGGTATCTCTCCGTTTTCGAGGCCTTCGAAATACTTGGTTGCCGCGACATTGAAATCGAAGCTGCAGGGCACCTGAAGATCGACTGCCGTACTTGCGCCCGCAAAACCGGGAACCACCAGGTTAGAGTGGGTCCATAGCAGGCTGCGCAAGGTCTGGCTCCAGCGGTCGGGCTCGCCGAACAGGTCGAGCATGCGCTGCTGTTCCTCGGGCGAATAGCGCCTGCGCGTAACCTCGATCTGAATCTGACAGCGCAGAGCGACGGTGTGGATGCTCTCATTCGCCGCGGCGTTCTTGATCTGCAGCCTGAAGGCAAGCGTTGGGGTTGCCGCGAACGGAACCACGCTCGCCCCTTCGATTTGAAAGCTCAAGTCAGGCATTGGGTTCTCCGCCTACCAGGTCCGACTTCGATCGCAGCTGCGAGAAGAAGCGCCCAATCTCTTCCCAGACCTCGGTTCCTCCCGAGAGCCCTTTCCAGTTGCCGCGGATCAGGCCGACCAGCTTGTAGCACTCATCCATGGGAGCTATATAGTACTCCGCCTTCGACATTCCGCGGGCATGGCCTACCCGGTTGACTAGCAACGCTTCGATATCGGGCTGGAGCCGGCGCAGCGAGCGATTGCTCTCCGCAATCTCGTTCCACGCGTCCAACGGCAGCAAGGATTCGACTGCGCCTGCCGGACTGGGATAGAGCGCGACCACCTTACCCTCGAGGCTGGAATGAAAGAAGAACGCCATGTTGATGGGAATCAGCAGGCTCTCCCATTGACTGTCCGTCATGGCGAAATCGACCAGGCACTGGGCCCGCCGGGAGACGCGCTTGTACTTCGCATTCTCCCTTCCGTCGAAGAGCAGGGCACAGGCATCGCAGGCGCACAGAATCTGCCGTGAAGCGAGTTCCACCAAATGCGGATGCTCCTGCGCCAGGCCGGCGCTGCACAACTCGCAGTGCTCCACGGCGCGCGAGGCCGAACGCCGCCCGCGCGTGAACTGCCGCAGGACTGCAAAAGCCTGCTCGAAGGCAGGCGTAGATTCTTCAGGCATTGCGAGCCCCTTCTCCTGCCGCCAATGGCAACCTCAACCGCCGCCCTCTCTCTCCAACGGCTGCGCCATCGAGGCGGCCGCTACGAGACGGTTCCCCAGCAATCTTTCCAGCGGGACAAAGCCTGCCGCTGTTGGCTCCTCCAGCCCCAGGATTTCGAGCGACCCCACATCCGGCGCTAACTCATAGACGCCATCTTCGACCAGTAATCGCAAGTCTTTGCTCGAAGAGCCGCAACTGTGGCTGGAGACCGCGAGGCGCAATTGGACGGCGCCCTCACGAACGCCCGCCAGCTCGATCGCGCACCCCAGCTTGCGCAGACGCGAGCGCAGGCCTTCCACCGCCCTTTGCACCCGCGTTTCCAGATCGTCGGGATGGAGAGAATACAGCAGCAGCAGACTGCCGGCGATGGGATCCCGGCCTAGCTTGTCGATAATTGCCGCCCCTGCGTTGGCTGAGCCCGAATCGGCTGGACCTGAATCGAAGACGATCTCCATCATTCGTTCCAGGCCCGCGCCGTGAACATCCATCAACAGCTGCACCAGTTCTTTGCCCGCAATTTTCGCGGAGCTATCCGGCAGTTGATCGAACTCCGCAATCAACTTGCCTAACTGCCGGACCTGTTCCTGGAATTCGCCGTCGTTAGCCACGCGCCCTCCTTGTAGCCACCAAGTCTCCTACCACTTATCGTTGTACCTACGGCGGGCGCCCAAGTCCCGATTCTGGGACCTGGGATTCTCCGGTCCTCAACCGTCAGATACTAATCACGCGGCGAGAGCCCTAGTGCGAGCGTAGCTTCCGTGAATTAAAGTTACGGCTGCTGCACGCCGAACATTGGGGAGTGATGAGTCTCCAGCACCTTTCCATTGCCCAGGTACATGTGAACTCCACAAGGAAGACAAGGATCGAAGCTGCGCACCGCGCGCATGATATCGATTCCCTTGAATTTTTCCGGCCCATTCTCCTCGAAGATAGGCGTGTTTTGCACCGCGTCTTCATACGGCCCCGGAGTGCCGTAGATATCGCGTGGGTTGGCATTCCAGGGTGTTGGCGGGTAGGGATGATAATTGGCGATCTTGTGATCACGGATGACGACGTGGTGCGACAACACTCCGCGCACCGCTTCGTGGAAGCCGCAACCGATTGCCTCCTCCGGCACTTTGAAATCGTTCCAGGTGTTGGTCCGACCGGCATGCAGCTCGGCGAACGCCTTTTCGGCGAAATGCAGCGCAGCCGCGGCGGCATAAGCCTGGAAGTAAGTACGCGCACGATCGCGCTCGATCGCGTTGCTCCATTTAGGAATCTTCCACTCCAGCTCGACTTCGGGCATCGACATCGTTTTGGGCAGATAGATCTTGACGCTTTGGCCGGTCGCCTTGACGTAGCCGAAGTCCACCAGCCCGGCCAGCGCCGTCGCCCAGAAGCGCGCAATCGGGCCGCCGCCGGTATCGAGCGCCAGATAGTCTTTCGTCCGCTTGTCATACCAGCGCGGAGACATGACCCAGGTGTACTTCTCCTTGAAGTCGCGCTTTTGCGGCTTGGGGAAAGTAGTCTGGTTCCACGGGTGGCGCTGATCCACAGGATTGCCCAGCGGGTCGTTCTTGACGAAGGTCTGCGCATTTTGCCAGTCGTCGTAATAGGAGCTGCCCAGCAGAATGCGTATGTTCAGGTTGATATCCACCAGGTCGGTTGTGACCAGCTTGCCATCAACTACTACGCCGGGGGTGACATACATACCTCGGCCCCAGTCCGTCATCTTCTGGTAGGTATAGTCGCAGACGTCGGGATTATTGAACGATCCCCAACAACCCAAAAGGATACGTCTGCGACCCACTTCTTCATATCCGGGGAGGGCTTGATAGAAGAAATCAAAGAGATCGTCATGGAAAGGCACGACCTTCTTCATAAATTCAACATACTTCATCAGGCGGACAATATAGTCGGTAAAGAGCTGCACCGTGGGCACTGTACCCACTCCACCGGGATAAAGGGTAGAGGGATGCACGTGCCGGCCTTCCATGAGGCAGAACATCTCGCGTGTCATGCGGCTCATTTGCAGAGCCTCGAGATAGAACTTTCCGGTGAAGGGATTGAGCGCTTTCATGATCTCGCCGATGGTGCGGTAGCCATGCACGTCGGCGTGGGGCGCGGCGGTCTTCTCCGCCTTGTCCCAAACCCCGGGGTTGGTCTCCTTGACCATCTGCTCGCAAAAATCCACTCCGACCAGGTTGTCCTGAAAGATATTGTGATCGAACATATATTCGGCGGCTTCGCCCAGGTTCACGATCCACTCGGCGATGGCAGGCGGGCGAACACCAAAAGCCATATTTTGCGCATACGTGGCGCAGGTCGCATGATTGTCGCCACAGATGCCGCAGATGCGGCTGGTGATAAAGTGCGCATCCCGCGGATCCTTGCCTTTCATGAAGACGCTGTATCCCCGGAAAATCGATGAGGTGCTGTGGCACTCGGCGACCTTGCGCTTGCCGAAATCTATTTTTGTAAAAATGCCCAAGCTACCCACGATCCTGGTGATCGGATCCCAATTCATCTCTACTAACTGGCCGGCCTTGGCGGCATCTTCTTTGTGTGCTGCGGTAATGGTAGCCATCGTAATGTCTCCTCTGCTTGCTTAGTAGGAACTGTGGTAGCCGGTAGTCAGCTCGGGACGAGCATGCCGCCATTTCGGCTCTTTGTTCACGGTCTCATTCGTCAGGTTACGCATAGCTCGAAGAGCGCTGCCCCATGCGCTGACCACGGTGCTCGACAGTTTGGCCCCAGGCGGCTCGTCCATGAAGGGCATGAACTTGTCGGGAAATCCGGGCATGGTGCAACCGATGCAGATGCCGCCCACGTTGGGACAACCGCCGATGCCGGCCATCCAGCCACGCTTGGGAACATTGCAGTTCACCACCGGCCCCCAACATCCCAGCTTGACGATGCACTTTGGCGAGCTATAGGAGTGGGCGAAATCTCCCTGCTCGTAATATCCCGCCCGGTCACAACCTTCGTGTACCGTGTTGCCGAAGAGCCACTTCGGCCTTAGCTGGTCATCCAGAGGGATCATTGGCGCCAGTCCAGCCACCTGATAGAGGAGATAGAGCAGGGTCTCCATGAAATTATCCGGCTGCACCGGGCAGCCGGGAACATTCACGATAGGCAGGCCGGCCTTGGACTTCCAGTTCCAGCCAAGATAGTCCGCCAGCCCCATGCACCCGGTAGGATTGCCTTGCATCGCGTGGATGCCGCCATAGGTGGCGCAGGTACCGGCCCCGACGATGGCCAGCGCCTTGGGAGCCAGACGGTCGATCCACTCGTTGGTGGTAATCGGCTGCCCGGTCTGCGGATTGGTTCCCAGCGCGGCCCAGTAGCCCTCCTTCTTGATCTTCTCGTTGGGGATGGAACCCTCCACCACCAGCACGAAGGGATCGAGCCTTCCCGCCTCCGCTTCATACCAATACTTCATGAAGTCGTCGCCGGTTTCATAGGCCAGCACGGGATTGTGCAAGTGGACCTTAGGCAGGCCGGGGATAGCGCCCAGCAGAACATCTTCGATGCTTGGCTGCATGGCCGCGGTTACAGAAACCGAATCTCCGTCACACCCCAGACCCGCGGTGATCCACAGAATATGCACTTCGGCGACGGCGGGTTTCTTCTGGGTAACTCGACCATAAGGAGCTGTTTCTGGTGTCATAAACTGGGCTCTCCTCGTTGGGATACGGGCTGTTCTTTGCTTGGAAGGTCGCGGGCGCGCCACGGTTGCGCACCAACCAACAATTACAACTCCCGGGAATACGGCTGAAATCGAACAACTCATACCAACAGACGCCAGTCTGACTGGCAAGAGGGACGCACCCTATTTTTTCTTCAGACTTAGTGCTCCGGCCACATAAGGGATTCCCTGACGAGACTTAGCTGAGGCTGGCCGGAACTGGGTCCTGCGACCCACCCAAGGGGATAAAATTGGGTTGAGGAAGGTTTGATTGGCAACTACACCTAATTTGTCATCTCGACCGGAGTGTACATGGGCCTGCGTCCCACCCAAGGGGATGAAAATCGGAGCCCCGGCTTGGTCGGCAATCAGGCTGTGAATTAGCTAAGCTGGAGGTGGCGTGAAACGGTAAAGACCCTCTTCGCTCTGGGTGAGTTGAGACCGTACCGGAGTTTGGTCTGGGATGTGCGTTTTGAACCTATGAGTGTCGCGCTATCCGTCCCTGAACGGGAAGGGTGGTAGCTCGTGAGAGTGCGTAAGTCTTTCGCCGCGCGTCCTACCCTTCCGCGTCAAGGAGGGAACTATGTTAGGTAGGGTAGCAGGGATTGACGTCCATAAGAAAGTGCTGATGGTGGTGGTAATTGAAGTAAGCGAACAGGGTGGGACAGTGAAGCGCAAACGGTTCGGCACCCTAGCCGGCGAGTTGCGTTTAATGTCGGACTGGCTGCGGGAAGAGGGGGTGGAGGAAGCCGTGATGGAATCGACCGCCCAGTACTGGAGGCCGGTGTGGTATGAGCTGGAGCCGCAGATGCGTTTGCATCTGGCGCAGGCGTACTCTAACCGCGCCCCGCGCGGACGCAAGCACGATTTTCGCGATGCCGAACGTCTGGTGCGGCGGTTGCTAGCCGACGAGCTTACCCTGAGCTTCGTGCCTAGTGGCGAACAGCGCAGTTGGCGCACGATGACGCGCATGAAGACTCATCTCACCCAGGACCAATCGCGGCTGCATTCCCAAATCGAGTGTCTGCTGGAGGAGATGCGCATCAAGTTGTCCAGTGTAATCAGCGATCTGCTGGGAGTCAGCGGATACCGTATCTTACGCGCCTTGGCCAAAGGGGAAACCGACGCGAAGAAATTAGCTGCCCTCAAAGATGATCGGCTGCGTGCGAGCGAGCAGCAACTGGTGGATGCCCTGAGCGGGAATGTCCAGCCCTACCACCAGCAATTGCTGGGGCTCTATCTGGACCGTTACGATCTCATCGCCACACAGATCGAGCAGCTCAATCAGATGGCCGCCGAATCCATGCAGAAGCATCAGCAAGCAGTGGAGCGCCTGGCGCAGGTTCCTGGTTTCGGGGTCGACTCCGCCCAGCAGGTAATCGCCGAAGTAGGAGTGGAGGCCAGCACCTTTGATTCAGCCGCCAAGCTGACCTCGTGGGTGGGAACCAATCCAGGGCGGGAGGAAAGCGCGGAACAGAACCACAACAGCCACTCGGCCAAAGGCAATCGCTATCTGCGCCGTATCCTCAACCAAGCTGCACATGCGGCAGTGAAGAAACAAGGCTGCCACTTTCAAGCCGTGTTCCGGCATCTTCTGCCACGGCTGGGCTATAAGGGAGCCATTTGGGCTGTGGCTCACCGCCTCTGCCGCTTGGTCTGGAAGATCTTGCATGAACGAGTTCCATACGTGGAGCATGGCAGCGAACCCAACCCCAGAGCGAAACAGCAACGCGCCCGCAAATTGCTACAAAATCTGCACAGGCTCGGCTATCAAGTCACCATTGAACCTCTAAGCTAAATATCTCCAATCCGGGGGCACCCCCTATGAAAGAGATCTTCCCAGGATGATTTTCGAGAGAGCGAAGCGAAGTGGGGAGATTTGCGGTTTCCCACATCTGGGCGCAAAGAGCGCGCCAGATATGGGGCGCCCTCGATTGGTGACCGTTTTGGATCCATACTTCAAGCAGATTTAGGGTGCCCCATCGTTGCGTGGCAAGAGTGAAACCACAACCGCTGGCAGAGCAAGCCGCCCAGGATGAGTAACCGCGGATCCGTTGATATGGCGAGAATCACCCTGGAACATGTTGGAAAACCGCAGATTTCTCCACTCCGCTGCGCTCCGGTCGAGATGACAAAGGTAGGTGTACTTGCCAACCAAGCCTTCCTCAACCCGAGTTTCATCTCCTTGGGTGGGCACGCAGGGCCCCCACGAACGCTTCGGTCGAGATGACAAGTTAGATGAAGTCCCTCCTCAGGCGCTCTGCTCTTTGACCTTCCACTGAATGGCGTGCTGGATCAATTCGCGTCCGCTGCGCAGGGAGAGTTTCTCCTTGATATGCGCCTGGTAGGTTTCCACCGTCTTGATGCTAAGGTGCAGCTCCTCGGCGATCTCGCGCGTGCCGCGGCCTTCACCGATCAGGCGAAAGACCTCCAGCTCACGATCGGATAGAGCAGAGATACGGGATTGAATCGCCGACGCGCCGCCAATGTACTGCTGAAGCATCTTGTTGGCCATGCGGTCGCTTAAATATACGTCGCCGTTGAGGATCCGGCGCACGGCTATCAGGACCTTCTCCGTTGCTTCCTGCTTCATGATGTAGCCGTTGGCCCGGGCGCGCAGCGCACGCTCCGCGTAGATGGCTTCATCATGCATGGAGAGAATCAGCACCGGCAGGCTTGGGTAAGAAGCGCGAATGTTCTTGAGCAGGTCCAATCCGTCCGGACCGCTGAGGGAGATGTCTACGATCAGGATGTCGGGGCTTTTTTGGGCAATGGCCTGCAACGCGGCCTGCGCCTCCTCGGCTTCGCCGCAAACCTCTAAATCCTCTTGTTGATTGATCAACAGAGCCAGGCCTTGGCGCAGGAGAGGATGGTCGTCGACCACGAAGACGGTCTTCTTGCCGTCATGGCCAAGCTTCTCTGCAATGCTCGTCGCCGCCATAGTCATCCACCTGTTTTGATGGGAAATATACAGGTCACGGCCGTTCCCTTGACCGGGTCGCGCGCCACCTCAAGCGTTCCGCCGATGATGTTCGCGCGGTAGTTCATAATATGCAATCCCATGCCTTGACCGTTGCCCCGGTCCTCTGCAATGCCGCCGCCGTCGTCCTTGATCAGCAGAGTGCCCCGTCCATCCTCCGCCACCAAGCGGATCAGGATGTTGCGCGCCTGCCCATGCTTGAGCGCATTGTTCACCGATTCCTGGGCGATATGGTAAAGATGCGTGGCCGCGGTATCGTCATGGATCAAGACCGCGGTCTCGCACTGGAAACGGCAGGATATCCCAAACAGGTCCTCCACCTCCGTGGCCCAGAGCTGCAAGGCGGACATTAGCCCTTGCGCATCGGAGACCACCGGGAGCAAGCCCCGGGACAATTCGCGCGTCTTGTGAATTGCCTCATTCACTAGGCGCACGATCTTGGCCGCGTCCGCGGCATCGGCCATGCGCTTTTCCGTCAATTTCGCTTCATGCACCTTCGCCATGAAGGCGATGCCGGTTAGATGCTGACCTAAGCCGTCGTGAAGATCTTGTCCGATACGGCGCTGCTCCCTGGCGCTGATGTTCAAAAGCGCCTTTTCCAGTTGCTCCCGCTCGGTGATGTCGATGCCGGTGGCGATGATGTAGTTAGGTGTTCCATTACTGCCCGGCAGCATGGTGCTGGACCAGGCAATGAGCCGTTGCGTTCCGTGCCGCGTTACCCAATAGCTTTGATAATCCTGAGGCAGCAGGTCGGCGCTCATCTCCGCGAAAATGGACTTGAAGCGCTCGACCTCGTCGGCCAACAGAAAGAAATCCCAGATGAACTTGCCCCGGACCTCTTGCAGGGAATATCCGGTGGTCAGCTCGCAGGCGCGATTGAATCGTATGATGCGCCCCTCGGGGTCAAGGACTACCACCAGGGCGCCAACCGTGTCCAGGATGGCGGAGACTACGTTGCGTTCCTGGTGCAGCGCCTCCTCGGTGCGCTTCAGATTCGAGATATCGAAGGCGACTCCGTGGATGAACCAGGGTTCGCCGTTCGCCCGGCGCACCATCTTGGCGTCGCAGTGGAACCAGATCACCCGGCCGTCGCGCGCGATCATCCGGTAGGACGATCGCAGAGGCGTGCCGGAAAGAAACATGGCCGCCGCCTCCAGGCTCCAACGATCCTTGTCATCGGGATGGATGTGCTGATACCACCGGACCGGGTCTTCCAGCCACTCTTCCCGGGAGTAACCCAGCGCCGCCTCGATCTGCGGGCTGACGTATGCCTCGCTGATGCCGCGATCGAGATAAACCATGAATACCACGGCGGGAATCTGCTCCAGCAGCGCCCGGTACTTGGCCTCGATATTTGAACTGGGCGCCTCCGTCGGCTGACGAGGATCGGAAGGCGCACCCGCGGACAAGCCTCTAAACAGCCCGGCCAACTCCAGCAGGACCGCTTCCGCCTCACCTAGCTCCGGCAGCGTTTGCTCGATCTGCGGTTTGCCTTGGTTCCCGTTGGTTTGTGCGGCTAGAGCCATCTCTCACTCCAGTTCCACGCCCCAATTCGGCGCCGGCGTCAAGACTCTTCGCCGGATGGAAGGCGTCGCTGCCTCCAGCTTGGCGGCTTGTTGAGCGATGCCTGGGTGAACTTTCGCAGTGCGTGGATTGCCCGTCCATAGGTCTGAACCGCCGCCGAGGAAAGCAATGAACCGGGCGGCTGATTCATGAACGGCATAAATTTATCCGGGAACCCGGGCATGGTGCAACCGATGCAAATGCCACCCACGTTGGGACAGCCGCCAATCCCTCCCATCCAGCCCCGCTTGCCGACATTGCACTGCACAACCGGTCCCCAGCACCCCAGCTTTACGATGCACAGCGGAGACCCATACTGCTCCGCGAACTGCGCCTGCTCGTAATATCCGCCGCGGTCGCACCCCTCGTGCACCGTGCTCCCGAACAACCATGTCGGGCGCAATGCTTCATCCAGAGGAATCATAGGCGCGCGGCCCGTTGCCATGTAAAGCAAATACAGTAATGTTTCCATGAAATTGTCCGGCTGGACGGGACAACCCGGAACACAAACGATGGGAATCGAATAGTGGGATTTCCATTGCCAGCCTAGATAGTCCGCGAGGCCCATGCACCCGGTGGGGTTTCCTTCCATGGCGTGGATTCCGCCGTAGGTGGCGCAGGTTCCCACGGCGATTACTGCCCAGGCGTATGGGGCCAGCCGGTCAATCCATTCACAGGTTGTAATTGGCTGGCCGGTCGATGAATCGGTGCCCAGAGAGGCCCAGTATCCTTCCGCCTTATTGGTTTCGTCGGGGATCGAACCTTCGATCACGAGTATGAATGGTCCCGCCTTGCCCTCCGCCGCCAGATGGAAGCGGCGGAGAAAGTCGTCGCCGACTTCAGAGGAGAGAAAGGGATTATGGAAGTTCACCTTGGGAGTCCAAGGTATCGCCCCCAGGGCAATATCCTCGATACTCGGCTGCGTGGCGCCGGTCATCGCGATGGTGTCCCCGTCGCAACCCAGCCCCGCGGTAATCCAAAGCACGTCGATTTCAGCGATCGGCGATTGTTGATCCCAGCTAGCCACAAGTCCCCTGGCGGTGCATGGATCATCTTGTGCTCGAAATGCGGGCTAACGCAAGCTGGCGGCGAGAATCGCAGAGGAATACCCCGGGCTGCCATCTTGGGAAGTGGCGCGACAATATCTGAGGAAAAGGACGATTACATAGCTCGAATTCGAAGATAACGCCTGATATCGGGAGCAACCGAGGCTAATACCACAATGGCGCCCAAGGAAGCCGCAAGACACATTACTCTCTTCATTCCAGTCACCTCGTATGCAGGATCAAACCGCTGCCGGTGTCCATTTGTATCACTCCGCCGGGAATTTGCAAATCGCAGGAGACGCAACCCTTCCCGGAGCAAAGTGATCCCAGGAAAAAAGAAGGGAGTGCGCCGATGGGGCCTCACGGCACAAGGGAAAACGTATCAATAGCTGTCCTTCGCTGGCCATCGTACACGCGGGAGATCGAGTTACGGACTTCCCGAAGCGCTGAAGCGCCCCTACCGGATGTGCAGCATTGCAGGTGAACACAATGCAGCCCTTTGACTATCAACGCACAGACGACCCACAATCCGCGGTACGGGTTCTCGCCGGGATGCGACACGGGACTGCGAAGGCTTGATCGGCTACCGCACCTACATTTGTCATCTCGACCGGAGCGCAGCGGAGTGGAGAGATCTGAGGTTTCTTTTTTCCATCTCTCACTGAGAGCATGGGTGCCCCAAGTCCCGATTCTGGGACCTGGGATTCCACAAATCTCGAAAAATAGAGGAATTTTAGCGTCCGCCGGTGGCGATAAATCGAGCAGCCACTTTCAAGTCTTCCACAAACAACATCGTTTCCCGCTCCCGCGCCTCGTGATCGGGCGCGCGCAGAATAGCGGAAGGGTGAATGGTCGCGCTGATGGCAGAACCATTCGGCATCTCGAAGATCTCTCCGCGATGTTGAGTGAGGCGAAACTTGCCGCCCAGCAGATCCTGCGCGGCTGTCGCTCCAAGACAGAAAATGAGTTTCGGTCTAACCGCCTCCACCTCGCTGTCCAGCCAGGGCCTGCATGCGGCTACCTCTTGCAGTGTCGGCTTCTTATGGAGACGGATTTTTCCCCGCGCCTGAAACTTGAAATGCTTTACCGCATTGGTTACGTATGCCTTGCTGCGTTCGATACCCGCCGCGGCTAAACATTGATCCAGCAGCCGGCCCGCGGGCCCGACAAAAGGTTCCCCTTCGATATCCTCGCGCGACCCAGGCTGTTCCCCAATAATGAGAATCTCGGCGCCCTCTCGCCCCTCTCCGAAGACGGTCTGGGTGGCGTGCAGGTATAACGAACATCCACGGCATGCTTTCGCCGCCTCGCGCAAGCTCGCCAGATCACGCTTTTTTGGAATGAATTCCGCTGCCGAAATTGTGGGCGACGAAGGCACACAGTGTAAGATGCATCCTTTTCAAAGCCCGGGATGAGGGCAGTGCTGGAATTCAGTTTGCGAGACGTCGGCGGCTGGCGTTGCGGTGAAAGATGAGATCGATATGCTGCGTTTACGATTGGGTGGATTAAAGGAGCAAGTGCAACAAGGCATCTCGAAGATAAGAGTGCAGATGCCCGGGGAGGGCCTTGGAAAATGCGAGGTTTGAAAAACCCGCTTCGTCCTGAAGATGGCACAGCATCCCCGATGAATCAGAGGTGTTCGCAGGGAAGCGAGTTGCTCGGACCAATGAGAACCGTGAAGAAGTTGAGAGGAAGGCTTGGTTGGTAATTACACCTAACTTTGTCATCTCGACCGGAGCGCAGCGAAGTGGAGCGAAACGCAGTGGATCTGCGGTTTCCCACATCTGGCGCAAAGAGCGCGCCAGATATGGGGCACCTCGATTGGTGGCGGTCTTAGAATTTTGAGGTGCGGATCTGGGTGCCCCATATCTCCCAACGCTTTTTGTTGGGAGATGTCGGATAGATGCAAGCTGAGGCACTCAAAAGTTAATCGGCGAGTTCGGGGTGACGTAGTTGACGACCTGGCGGAAAATGTCGAAGGCGGATTCGTCGGTCGTGGCGGTTTCGCTCTTGGTGGCCTCGACCACGATGGTCACGCCGGTGGCCAAGTTGTAGCCGAAGGCGCCGCTGTAGCCATTGATACTGGGGTTTTGGACGATCCATCCGTTGGCGACGACAAATCCATAGGCAAAATAGAGATCGGGCCGGTTCTTGCCTTTACCCACCGAGGTGGGAGCGATCTGCTCCTTGAAGTGCGTCCGGCGAGATCAGACGGCCGGTTCCCAGGATCGGGCCCCATTTGCCCACGTCGTGAAGGTTGGAAGTGGGCAACCCCGGCGTCGAGCCCCAGAACGGGTTCCAGTAGGTGCAATCCTCGTAAAACCCGCGATCCTTGGTGAATGCGTGCAGCACCGGCTTTTGAATCTCCTCATTGGTCGGAAACTGCGTGTCCTTCATGCCCAGCGGTCCAAAGATATTCTTCTCGTAGAGCTCCTTCATGGACTCGTTGGTGGCTCGCTGAATGACCTGGCCCAGGATGACGTTGTCGGTATGGGAGTATTGCTGGCTTGTGCCGGGCGGGAAGTTCATCTCGCCGTCGCGCACCGAGTAGTTGATCAACTCCTCATCAGTGAAGGTACGAAACGGTTCGGACCAGTTCCAGCTTCAGGAAGTCCTCCACTCTCACATAGTCGATGTAGCCGGCCGTGTTGGCCACTAACATACGCGGTGTTACCTGATCGGCGCCCAGCAGGTGCGGGAACCAGCGCGAGATCCTTTCGTCCAGGTTGATGCGCCCCTGCTCCTCCAGCATCAGCAGCAACGTGGACATGAAGGTTTCCGCGATCCCGCCGATGCGATAGTGCATGTTCGTCGCGGCAGGCACGGTGGTCATCGAGTTGCCCAGCGCGGTCGTCAGCACCTCGCGGTCGTCCACCCACATGCCAAACTCGACTGCCTTCGTGCCGTCCTTTTGCGCCTCGGCCTGGACAATGGCTCGCAGCTGGTCTGGATCGGTGTTGGGTGGGGGGACGTCCTCGCCCATTGCAGCTTGCTCCCCGGCAAGGCTGAGTGCCACAAGGCTTAACGCCACAGCGCGATAGATATTTTTCATGGTTTTTTCTCCGAATCTTGTTTAACCATGTCATCTGAGCAAAGGCCTTTCTGTCGTTAGTTGTCGCGCCACAGGATGGCGGAAATGGTGCCCTGATCCTGGAAGATCTGAAGCAGGTCGCTAATCCCCCCGAATGGCACATTGTTTACGACCAAATGGTAGACAAGCTTTCTACCGCTCTTAGCCGTGATGTAGCCTGCAAAGGCCTGGCCCTTGATAAATAGACCTTCAGGGGTTTCTCCGACGAAGCTGCCGGGTTTGGCATGAATCTGTCCTTTGGCGGGCGCGAGCGTACCGTCGGACTCGAAATCGGTGACGAATGCGAGCGAGCCATCGACCCCCATGATGGGGAGAGCAGCGAAATACTGAGGGAACGCGGGACGGCTGCTCATCTCGGCGAGCATGCGAGTGACCGCCCGGTTGATGGCGGTGGTTTCCCCGCCGCCGCTGCCGTTCACAAAGAAGTATTCGCTCGGATCGATGCCGTAGTTGGTTTGCAGGTTTTTCTTTTCCGCCGCGAGGGCTGATGTCATGTCGTCGGCGCCCTGCGTCACGCCGTAAAGCAGGAGGCTGGTGTCGGCCCCGATGTTGTAGCTGACCTTGGCAATCAGCTTGGCGTCTTCAGCGTAAGGGAGGCCGTGAAGTTCAGCTACGCGCATCTCTGGTTCGTAGCGGCTCTTCGCAGGAAGAAGCTGGATGGGATTCGGTTCCACGGTCGGCGCATCGACCTTAACCCCGACAGCGCGCAGTTCTTCAATGAGAACCGTGCGCGCATAGCTCGCGGGCTCGGCGATGCGGAAGGTACGGATAAGAGGGTAATGATTGGTCAACGGAGGGTCGAACCCGACGGGGAGATCGCCACTGAGTGTGACCGTGCAATCGGGCTTTCCTATGCAGGTCGGCAGACCAGGCTCAATATTGATATCGGAGCCGGCTGGTCTCATGAGCACATCATTTTCGACGGCGAGAGCGGCAGAATGCGGGCGATACTTCACCGAGGCGCGGTCACCCACTTCCCTGGGATTGATGATGAGGTCAACGACATCGTCGTTGACAAAGATGGGCGTAAACGCAAACTGATCGCGGAAGAGGTATGGCTTAAAGAGCCGGTCGTCGATGACCACGTCGCCGTCAACTTCCTTAATTCCGGAGGCCGCAATTTGACGGGCGAGAGCGGCGTAACCGGCCAGGGGGTCTGGCTTGGTCAGCTCGGCATTGCCGAGCGAATTCGCTTCGTTGTGATCGAAATTACTGATGGCGACGGTACCATCCGGGTTGGTGCGGCCACCCATAGTGAGGTCGCCCGAAGCGACGAGAATCAGATCACCTCGCAAGGTGCCGCGGTCACTGATGGGGCCATGGCGATAAATGGGTGTGTTGAATGTGTGGTTGGGGCCGATCTGGTTCAAAAGTTCGCCAAGCGTGAAGACCTTACGCACGGATCCGATAAAGAACTGGTGGTGCGGTTCGAGATCGATAAGCGGTTGGCCGGTCGCGAGGTCGGTCACACGCAGACCCCAAATGGCGCCCTTGTAAGACGGTTTATCCATGACGGCCTTGATGTCGGACGGAACGTTTGCCGGGTCGGCAATGTATTGTGCGCCGGCCGGGCCAGTAGCGGAGCACACGAGCAGCAGAGACACGGCCAAAGCCTCGAGATGATGCCGCATATCCTTCCGTTTACCTTTCAGCGAGAGGATTCTTAGTTCGATAGCTAAAGGGACTGGTTTGCCCTCACTGCAATCTCTGCAAGAGCCCTTGTGTCGATTTACTGATTTACTGATTTACGATTTCGTTCGGGTTGGTTCAGCGCAACCGGACAAAAGGCGACACAAAACTCCGGACGAGGGCCTGAGCTGCCGAACGCTGGGAAGAAACTGTAAGGGGAGGAGCGGAAGTCATCGTACGCTGGAATTCTTCAAATGTCTTGTGAAAAATTCCAGGACTTTGGAGCCTTAGACAGGCCCCGAAAACGTATTGATTGAATCAACCTCTTTGGTGCCGAAGAAGGGACTCGAACCCCCACACCCTTGCGAGTACATGGACCTGAACCATGCGCGTCTGCCAATTCCGCCACTCCGGCACGGGTACAATCCAATGTAATTAATTGGATAGGCAGAGACTTATAGCGTTACAAAACTTCCCTGTTGTGTCAACCGCCCAGCCCCCAAGCAGACTTCTTTTGCGAAGAGCGGTCTACGTGCGAAGATTGCTGGAGCGCAATTGACCGGGAATTTGAGCGCCAGAGTGCATCCCCAGAGTGCATCCTATGCTCAGCATCTAAGTTCTGCCGAGGTTCAACCGATGTCCACCACCCAACTCATTCCGCTGGAACAAGCGACAAAGCTGCGAAGGCTGACTCACGATATGAGCAATGCTCTGGAGATCATTGTGCAAGCCAACTACCTGCTGGGCACGGCCGCGCTTGACGATGCTGCGAAACAATGGACGCAGCTTCTTGATCAGGGTGTGCAGCAGGCCGCCGATATCAATCGCGATCTCCGCGAGTACATCCGCGCCAATAGTTAGTTCCCACAGGGGACGCTCTCTCAGCGCCGCTGTGGGAACCGTGAATTGATTAGCCTTAAAAGCTTAAGCCAGGGTGGCGTCCAGCGTAACTTCCGCATTGTTCTTGAAAAGACGCGAAATCGGGCAGTTCTTCTTTGCCTCCTCAGCCGCTTTGTCAAACGCCGCTTTGTCCGCCGACGGTACTTTGGCCTTGGTGGTCAGGTGGATTTTAGTAATCGTGGGGCCTGCGTCGGTCTTGTCCAACGTGACCTTCGCCGTGGTTTCGATCGATTCCGGCGGTAGGTTCGCCGTCGTCAGTTGGGCGCTCAGCGCCATGGTGAAGCATCCGGCGTGGGCGGCCGCTATAAGCTCCTCGGGATTGGTGCCGATCCCGTTTTCAAATCGAGTTGCGAAGGAGTATTGGCTGTCCTTGAGCACTCCACTCTGCGTCGAGATCTTGCCTTTGCCCTCTTTGAGGTTGCCATGCCACGCTGCGCTTGCTGTGCGATCCATAGAAGCTCCTTAGGTTTGATTCAAATTCATTGTAGCCATTTATAAAGATGCCATTTCCTGGCCGGTGAGCGACAAGGTATAGACTTCTCTGGTGGCAAACGAATCAGTCCCGGCCCCCACTAGCAGGCAATCCGCCGGCGGCCCGCCGCTGCAAGCGGAACATCACAGCGTCTACTGCCCCAACTGCTCCTTCCACCTTGTCGAGATGCGCTGCAAGATGCTCTGCCGCCGCTGCGGGTACTACCTGAGCTGCGCCGATTTTTATTAGGGCATTTGAGCAATACTGTGAGCCGTTTCAATGGGTCGAGTCCCGTAGGGACGGCAAGATACCCCAGCACGTCAGTGCTGGGGAGGCTTTGGTTTACTGGGAAGTCCCGCAGGGACGACTGAATCATTCTCAGCCTTGGAGGCGGCGGAATTTAGACTGATGCTCAGTCGTCCGTACGGGGCTCGGATGGTTTTACTACGGACCCCAGCACTGACGTGCTGGGCTATTTCTTGCCGTCCCTACGGGACTATTATGCGCAGCCGTCCTTCACTCGGTCGAGAATCGGGCTTCGACGAAAGACCTACAAATGCTCTAGGACGACCCGGCGGAATACTGCCGCTCCTGCGGCAGGGAGACCTGCCGTTCCTGCTCCGTCCCATTGGCCGAGTCGTGCAGCACCAGCCTTCCTTCCAGCCTGTAGTATCCATCCTCGGAGCGTGTTGGAGCGCTTCCGCGCACGACGGTTCCGGTGAACGAGAACCACACGCCGTGGACCTGCCGGGTGGTAAAGCTCAGGTCGCGGCCATGGAGCGAGCTGCGTCGAGAAAAAGAAAGTCAGCGGTGTGCCCTGGTCACTCAGCTTGTCGCCCAGCCGGGAGACGTAGCCGGTCAACCGGTCCGGCTGCAAATCGATTTCGACCAGCTCTCCCTTTTCGCCCAGGGAATATGCACCCGAGACATCGGGCGGCAGAGTCGTTCTTCCTTTGGAGATAGTGCATTGAGTCCGCCGCATCCACTGCTTCGGAGTCGGCGCGGCGGTGCAATAGCGGCGCCGGCGTCTGGCCGATCAGCCGCGCGTCCGCCAAGCTCAAGAGCAGAGAGATACCGAGCACCATCAGGCGGAGGCCCGAGTGCCTCCTGTTCAGGATCCGCCGCTCAGGCTCCGTTTGCGGGCGGCGGCAAACTCGTCTCCCGCCTTCCAATTTACCGGCGCCGATGACAATGCCTGCCATCCTAATATGAACCCAAACCGGGCCATTTCGGCATCGCCGCGGAAATCCATATCCGGGCGATATTCATCGGTCGGCCGATGATAACGGGTCGCGGTAATCCTCTTCCTGCTGCTTGCCCCAGTCTGCCGTATGCCCCGCGAACAGGTTGCCCTCCCCGACGGAGAATGCCGGCACTGCCGACGCGGGCGAAGCTAAAGTGATCCGAGCGGTAGTAACGCCCGCCATCGGATCGTCGTCCGGCTCGAATCTTCAGGTCGAATGCCGCCGCCGTCTTCTCGACCACCGGATAGAAAGCTGGTGCGCTCCGCCCCGCTGACGTGCGTCGCGAGAGGGCATGCCGATGGGCAAGCAGCTCATCGAAGTTCAGGTCGAGCGACAAATCCTTGTCCGGCACTGGCGGATGCATGCCCAGGTATTTCGAGCCGAGCAACCCCTGCTCCTCCGCCGTCACCGACGCGAAGTACACGTTTCGCGGCGGGGGCGCGGCGGACTGGGCAAAAGCCGCGCGATCTCCAGCAGAATGCCGCAGCCGGTCGCATTGTCCGCCGCTCCGTTGTAGATCTTGTCGCCAGGCAAGATTGGGATCGATGCCCAGATGATCGTAATGCGCGGTAAAAATGACGTTGCTGCCGGGGGTCGGGATCGGCTCCGCGAACCATGGCGACCACATTGTCGGAATCATACTCTGCGCACAGCGCTGGTGATGTGCGCGTCGTAGCCGCACCGGCAATTCGACCGGCTTGAATCCGCGCTTGCCTGCGGCCACGATCGCCTGATCGACATTCATTCCGGCGAGCGCGAGACAGCTTTCCGGCGACGTCGAGCTGTATCCAACTGGCCGCCCGCAGCGTCGAGAGCGGATCGTCTTACAGATAGGACTGTTTCCGTCGATTGCGAGTTCCGGACCACATCCCAGCCATAGCTCGCGAGATCCGCGCGATGAATCACCAGCACGCCAACCGCGCCGCGGCGCGCCGCTTCTTCATACTTATACGTCCATCGTCCATAGTAAGTCAGCGCCTTGCCCTTGAAGAAGGACTCGTCCTCCGAGGGCGGCTCGTTGACGATCGCGAGCAAGACTTTGCCCTTGACATCGATGCCGTCGAAGTCATTCCAGCTGATACTCCGGCGCGTCGATGCCGTAACCGACAAAGACGATCGGCGCGTCAATATCGGCCGAGGTCTGCGCCGGTCTGGTCCTTGGTGACATAATCGACGCCGTATTTGAGCGTGATGGGAGCGCCGCTTGCGGGAACAAAAGAGAAGCTGGTCTGATCTTCGACTGTGTGCACGGCCACCAGAGGAACCTTCTGAAAGTAGGTGCCGTTGTCCCCGGCGGGCTCGCAGTCCCGGAGAGGGCGAACTCGGTAGCCATGTATTCCGCGGCCAGCTGTCCGCCTCCGCTTTCCCGGGCCGCGCCCTTCGAGCAGGTCGTTCGAAAGAAATCGCACATGAGCGCGGATTCTCTCCCCGCTCGATACTCTGCGCCGCCTGACGGGCAGCGGCTGGAACATCGGGCAAAGCGGGAACGGCGGGGGCCTGAGCATGGCTCAGGAGGCAAGCCAGAAGAAGGCCGGCGCAGAATGCTGCATAACGAATAGCACGCTTCATTTCTCTATTTCTAACCCAAACATAGTTGAAATTTTGATCTCGATTGCTACCTCAAATTTAACTTTGTTATTTCGACCGGAGTGGATGCATGCCTTTGCCTTTCTTTCTGTCATTCCCGAAGGAATTCTGCTTCTGCCTAACTGCAGCAAAACCTGGGTGCCCCATATCTGGCGCGCTCTTTGCGCCAGATATGGGAAACCGCAGATCTCTCCACTTCGCCTCCCACCCCGGTTTCGCTCCGGTCGAGATGACAAAGTTAGCCTTCCTCAACCCTATTTTATCCCCCTGGGCAGCCCGCACGCCCATAAGCGCTCCGGCGTTAAAGCATATCCTCGCCGCCGGCCGGGAAATTGGGACCTGCAATCCGCTCCATGGGCATGATTTTTAACCGCTGCAGTACTTTGCGAGACAAGCCGGTCAGCGGAAGCCTGTCCAGGTCCGAGGCCGCGATCCACTTGCGCCGGGTTTCAACCGCGGCGAGCCGCCGCTTGCCTTCCTTTTCCGGAAAGCGCAGGACGCGAACATAATAGTTGGTCACCGTGATGGCATGCCGCAGCGTCAACTCCACCCGCTTTTGGTCGCCCTCCTCGACTGCAACCTCCGGCAGCTCCCACATTCCCGGCATTTGCCTGGTCGAGGTGGATCTCTGCTGCAGCAAAACCTGTTTTGCGCCCTCCGTGCTGCGGCACAAAAGCGCATAGGCAATTTGCCGGCTGCGCATCTGCTTGCGCGGCTCTGTGGGATGCTCACCGCGGGTGGAGCAGATGCGATACACCGGACATTCCGGGCAGCGGGGTTTTTTCGGCAGGCATACCGTCGCCCCCAGTTCCATCATCGACTGGTTGAAGTCTCCCGCTCGTTTGTGGTGGAGCAGTGCGTCGGCGTGACCGCGAATTCCTTGCGCGGTCGCGGTTGCCGCCGATTGGAAAACGCGCCGGATCACCCGTTGCACATTTCCATCGATTACCGCCACCGGCTGGCCGAAGGCTATGCTGGCGATCGCAGCCGCCGTATATTCTCCGATCCCCGGCAGCTTGCGCAGCTCCTCCGCGGTTCGCGGCAGACTTCCCTGATGCTCGCGCACGATGAATTGCGCGGCGCGATGCAAAAGCTTTGCCCGGCGGTAGTATCCCAGGCCGCTCCAGGCCGCCAACACCTCTTCTTCATGGGCGAGCGCCAAGGCGATAATCGATGGGAACCGTCCCATGAAGCGCGCATAGTGGTCGAGCACGGCCGCTACCCGGGTTTGCTGCAGCATGATCTCGGAAACCCAGATCGGGTACGGCTCGCCGCCGCGCCGCCAGGGCAAATCACGCGCGTTGGCGTCAAACCATGCCAGAATGTACTGCTGAAATTCGGGGATCTGAGCCTTCGCGGCGCTGGCCTGCGGCATGCAGGGATTGTAACCGACCGCCGAAGCTGCGCTTGCCGGGGTATACGGTTTTCACTGTTAACGTAAACCAAGGAAAATAAACAAGCTTTGTCATCTCGACCGAAGCGCAGCGATAGGTGCCAGGCCATTTCTCAGGTTGGAACAAGATGCCTGATTCAAATCCCGCATTGCCGGGCAAACGTTTCTAATTCACCACATTCTGGCGAGTAGACCTCCGATTCATACTCTTCACGTGTAAGCAGAGCCTTGCCACACCAAGCGCATCTAGGAACCATTGTCAGTTGCAGCCGGTGCGGGAATCGCAACCGCAGCAACGATCGGAGGAATCGCATTGGGGCCCCCATTGCCGAATTCGATCTATATTTCTAACACGCCATATGTGGATTCTATAGTTCAGTCATCATTTGTCAGTGGGTCGATTTGAATCCACAGGAGGGTTGAATTGGTTTATAAGGACGGCCATGATAGAGGTCTGCCAAAGCGCCCAAGCTGGGCAATGTCTTTAATGGAGGATTTGGCGTCGCCTCTTTCCACTTGCATACAGATAACCACGGACGGTCACAACGCTTGGAGAACCACGAGCACATGCTGGCGGTCTACTTCATGTACTACAACTTCTGCCGCGTGCATCAGACGTCGCGCGTGACTCCTACGATGGAAGCTGGTTTTGCTGGGCACATCTGGACAATTGAGGAGCTTGTCAACTTGATGGAGCCGACGTCTATTCTGGATGGTTTAAAGCAGACAGCGTAAGAACCGCCGTAATATCCGAAACTGTTTACCGTGGCCACACTTGCGGAAACAATAGTGCATCGTAGATATTGGATAGTCAATGCCGCCCAGCACATTATTCGCGATAATCGCTGTCACCAAACCCGACGTTTTGGAACCCCTAATCCTGGAAAAATTTCCTGATGGGGCCTTAAAAGTTGGGCCAGGGCAGTGGCTTATTGCTGCTCCTAGCACGACGACCACGATTGAACTGTCCAACCAACTCAAGATCACTGACGGGACCTCAAGCACCGCCATCGTTTTCAGCATTGGCAGCTATTATGGTCGCAGCAGCGTGTCTACGTGGGAATGGATAGCCGCTAAAACGGGGGCACCGCTGAATGCCAGCCAGACAGGGTAAAGACCCATCGGGAGAAGAAACCCCTCCTGAGATTGCCGTAAGCCCCCCCCTGTCTATCGGGGGACATCGGCTGGATACGATTTCTATCTCCAGTCCATGTGCGAAGTTCAAAAATGTGTAGGCAGCATTGAAAGCTCTATCAAACATCTGCATGAGCGCAATCAGGCGCACGACACGAAGTTGGATGATGTTAGCAATGATCTTCATGATCTCGCCAAGGAAGTGCATGGCGCTAAAAAGGTCGCCTGGATTATAGGAGGAATATGCAGCGTTATCGGAGCGATAGGCCTCGTCTTCCTGAAAAAAATACTCGATGTTGCCGTCACCTACTGCCTACGCTGACTCCAGATTGCCCGGACATTAGACAGTTTCCACACCCCCCTGTGGATTCAAACTGACCCGCTACCCATCATTTTTGATTCTTGGATAAACGTGAGTACATATGAGAGCGCTTAACAAGGTGTCTTGGCGCAGCGTATCGGTTGAGGCAGTCTGGGGAAAGCAACGCGGTTCGGTATTCCACGGTATATGCGCTTCACATAGGGACGCACACGCCTGCCGACGGCAGGGGCTGCCGACGCGGCCGTTAAGTTGACGAGGAGCACCATAAAAAAGCTCTCAAAAATGCGCCGATCGTACCCAAACGGAGAGAACAAAATGTCCCAAAAGAAACCTATAAAAAGGAAGGCGTAAAGTGGGGCCAACAGCGGTCTCCTGCTCGAAACTACGGTCATCGCGCGTACGATGAGCCACAGCAAATAAAACCAAATAAAACTCGCCAGCACACCTCCTTCAACCCAACTGGCAGTGAGGTGGGAGTGGGTTGGAATTCCTGGAATTGCTAGCTCCAAGGGCACGTCTGAGCTGCTATATCCATACTTGTATTGATAGTCCTGCAGCAGGGCCACATATTTCGCGTCGAGGGCATACGATCCATGCCCGAGGATAGGGTCGTCTTCGATAGCTCTTATGGCAACCGGAATCTCGGGCCGCGCGCCGAAGAGTACGCCCATTGTGCCGCTCGATTGCGATTGAAATTTCTGTTCTACGCTCTCTTCGAAATAGCCGCTCGTGACGGCCTCGTGAATGATTTTTTGGGCCAGCCACAGAGCTCCAAGACTGCCGATTAGGAGAACTGTAGCTCTGAAAATATTATTGTTACGAATACCTTTGTCTATAGGGAAAATCGGCAGAGTGAATACGAGCGTAACCAGGTCCACTCCGATCTGGGAACGATAGCCGTAGTGTAGGTTCATGAACGCGAGCGCCGCAACGCTCAGAATGTAGAGGCCATAACGGCGTTTGGCGCAAAGATAGCAACCCATGACCATGACAAAGATACTTGCAGCGAGAGACCCCCCGTATTTCCAAGCGGTCCCGTAGGACGAGAGGCCGTAGCTCGGCAGCCGTATCACCTCCGAGATTGCCAATGCGACCGCGAGCAAGACGATGCGCTTGACATTTTTGCCGACGAGAGCGGAAAAGACAACGAAATTAATAGCAAAGAAGATAACCCGAGCCATCCCTTTGAGGCGATCGGCGAGGACAGATCCGTTGACCATATCCGAAGTCATCTGGCTAAAAAGCCAAATCCCCATAAGGACTAGAATGGCTCGGGTACCCGGGCGCTTGAGAAGCTCCGGATGCTTCTGCAGGATAAAGGGAAACGCAAAAGCCGTAAGAATTTCCGCAAGAGGTAGGGAGCCGACGAGATTGAAACTAAGGGCGCAGGCGAGCCCAATCAAAATGACGAACCAATCCTCTGAATTGAGGTATGGTTTGCGGGAGCGGCCTGGGGTCAACCGTCCCGGCGTGATCGTCCTTGGTATTCTTGCGGTAGCAAGCATTCAGGGGTGTCTGCGCTTTCCAGTTCGGCAGGACGCTTTGGACGCTTTGTCGGAGGAGGGTTCACAGCGTGAACCCTCCTCCGATTCTTCCTAGCCCCTTCTGATCCTACAACGTTTTCCGCGTCGTCCCAGGAAAGCTCTGTCCCGGAACTGACCTTGCTGACTCGCTGATTTACAACTTGAAGAGCTCGCGGAGGCGGCGCGTCTGCGCCCGGCTCACCGGGATCTCGGTTTGCTTGCGATCCGCCATGCGCAACTGGTAGCTGCTTTTAAACCAGGGAACGACTTCCTTGATGTGATTGATGTTTACCACGAAGGAGCGGTGGGCTCTCCAGAACATAGAAGGATCCAGCAGCTCCAACAGTTCTTCCAGCGTACGGCACTTGGAATGGCCCTCCAGGGTGGAGGTAAAGACGGATATGACACCCTCGTTAATCGAGGCGAAGCAGACGTCTTTTTGATCGATCAGCAGCAACCGGTTCTGCGCCTGAAGAACGATCTTCCCGCTCCGTGGAGGTGGTCCTGCCTGCTGCTGCTCAATGAGGCGAAGCAGGGCGTCGAGACGGAGATCGGCGGAGAGGCCCGGCGCCGGAGGGGCCGCGGGAGGAGCTCCGTGCAATCCCTGCTCCATCCCATCGGAGTCGAGCTGGTGCGCTTCCTGGAGGCGGTGCCGGACACGCTCGAGCGCCTGCAGCACCCGCGTGCGATCGAACGGCTTGAGCAGATAATCAATCGCGTTTACATCGAAGGCGCGAACCGCGTATTGGTCAAAGGCGGTAGCGAAGACAATCTGCGGCAGAATGGCGGCCCGGCTCTTTTCCAGCAGCTTCTTCAGCACGGCGAATCCGTCCAGACCCGGCATTTGCACATCCAGGAAGACTACATCCGGATGGTGGGCGCGGATCAGCTCGACCGCCTCGATGCCATTTTGCCCCTGGGCGACAACTTCAACCCCGCCGGCGCTGTCCAGCAGATACTTCAGCTCGTCGCGCGCAAGCTGCTCGTCATCGACGATGAGCGCAGTAATGGACATTGGCTCGTCCGCTTTCTCCATTGGCCAACGGGATTTTTCTCAAACGGCATAACCTCGCAAGCGCCGTAACGCGCATTGTTAAGCGAGTATAGGGAGGGCTGCCGGATAAGGTCAATAATAGGGTAAATGCAGAGAGAGATCAGGAGTGGAAGGCGCGCAGCCGCGACGGCGTGTTGTCCGTAGCCAGATCGTGTCCGCAGTTCACGCAGAACAGATCGGTGATGCGCACACCGCGATAACACTTGCCGCAGGCCGCGGCAACCTGGAATGCGCACTGTGGGCAGAAGTGAAATTCACTCTGAATTCGCGTGCCGCAGGAAGGGCAAAGCGAAACGATCGGCAGACGCAGTAGAAAATAGAGAACGGAGCCGATGCCTCCGGGAATAAGACAGACCAGCGTCCAGAATCCCGTGCCCATGTTTCTCCGGGGTGCGTCCCGGCTCACATAGCCGACCATGAGGACATACAGCGCCATCAAAACGCTTCCCGAGAAGGCAAAATAAAAGCGGACGCCGAAGGGAACGGCGCTGGGGTGATGGCGGTGCGCGGGCCAAATCACCCAGTACAGGTATTGCATAGAGACAAATGCCACGACCGCCAGGGCGACCCCCCAGCGTGGAATGATCTTGACTTCATCCGTAACCGAAGTGGGTGTCTCGGCATTGCGCCACGAATTGGGTTGATATCTGCTCATGAATCTCCGGCCCTAGACCCTCTCTACTTTAGGAACCGCGCTCATCGTAATTCAGGCTGCGATCTCCTCTCCACACCGCGATCAGAGCGGCAATCATGGCGGGAAAGAGCAACAGCAGAAAGAGTGCGCCCTGCAGCGGGAAATCGGTGAAATGTTCGCCACCCATAAGATCTTCGACGCTGTTCCAGATGGCCGGCCCCAAAAGAATCAACATGCAGAGCACGGTTGCGAGCGCACACCCGAGATTGCGGCGCTGCCTGGCGCGCTCCTCCTGCAGCCCAATTGCCGCATCGCGGATGGCTCGGCGTGTCCTTTGCACACGGGCGAGGTTCGATTCGCAGTTGATGTTGGCAATCGCATCCACAGCATCCCCGCGGATCGAAGCCTCCGTCCTGACCACCATTTTGCCGGAGCTCATGGTTCCACCTCCATAATCTGCGTGGGAGCCAGTTCAGCGGCTAAAATATGGGGTTTCAACGCGGCGAGCCCACGGTAGAGACGAGATTTTACGGTAGACAGCGGGGCATTGGTAACGCCGGCAATCTCCTCCAATGACAGCTCTTCATGGAAGCGAAGGACCAGCACTTCCCGATGCAGGGGCTCCAAAGAGAGCAAAGCCTCGGCTACCCGTTTTCCATTTTCACGTGCGGCGTAGAGATCGAAGGGCGACGGGTCGTCGGCTGACACTTCAAACGGACGATCCTCTCCGGAATCGTTCATGTCTTCCAGGCTGCACATGGTTCGTTTGCGCCGCATATCGATCACCAGATTGCGCGCGATGGCGAACAACCAGGTGTCGAAACGGGAATTGCCGTTGAACTGCGCGCCACGCATCAGTACCCGCATCCAGGTCTCTTGAAAGAGATCCTCGGCCATCTCGCGGTCGCCTGTGAGGTACAGAAGATAGCGCAGCAGGCGGTGCTGATACTGAACGATCAGGGAATCCAGCATCTCCGGGTCGTGGCTCTTGAGGCCTTGGGCGACAAGGAGATTCTCGCTCTGCGAACGGCCGGTGAGTGTAAGAGAAGCAGCTCCCATTCCACCATCAGAGACGGGCGGTATCGCGCCAAAGACGCTCTTTGGGACAATTTTTTTGAGCTTTCCGGCAAAAGCCATATCTGGTGACCTCAATCAGGTCCGAATGGATATACCAGATTATACGATTGTGCGCCCCCGGAGCCAGACTGCTTTCCACCCACCGGCAAGCGTTTGAGCGCGAAATTGGCTTTACAAGCTGCGGAGAAAGGTTGAAACGCAGGGGGGAATTCAGCGGCCAAGTCCCGTAGGGACGAGCTGAAAATAGCCCAGCACGCCGGTGCTGGGGAAAGTTCGCTTTTGAGATAAGTCCCGCAGGGACGGCTGATCATACTTCCAGCCATTGTGCCGCCGGGAACCCTGTTGATTTATATCGGATAGATTTCATGTCGTCCCTACGGGACTTACTTCAAAACCGGCTTCCGGAGTCTGCATCCCGGAGCTCTTCCCCCTGTGAAACTACGCGGCAAGCTCTAGACTGGATTGCATGGAGATTTTGTTCGGCCTGCACCCTGTCGAGGAGGCCCTGCGCTCCGGCGCCAGGCGCTTCGACCACGTCTGCTTGGCCGCTGAACGGAGTGACCTGCGCCTGAAGAGGCTGGCCGAGGCTTGCCGCGAGGCCGGCGTGCGCATGCGCTTCGAGCCTCGCGCCCATCTCACCAAACTGGCCGGGAACGCGGCCCATCAAGGCGTAGTCGCAGTGGTGCGGGAACGGCAATTCCTCAGCCTCACGGATCTGCTGGGCGGGGAGCGGACCGGACTGCTTTTGCTGGCATTGGACGGGGTGGAAGACCCGCAGAATCTAGGAGCCTTGCTGCGCACGGCTGACGGCGCCGGCGTGGACGGAATAATCGTGACCGAGCGGCGATCGGCCCCGCTGAGTCCGGTTGCGGTCAAAGCCTCGGCGGGCGCGTCGGAGCACATGAGAATCGCGAAAGTAGTCAATCTGGTGCGCGCCCTCGAAGAATTGAAGCACAACGGCCTGTGGTCGATAGGGCTGGACGAGCGGGCAACCATGGATTACGACCAGTTTGACTACTCGGGCGGATGCGTCCTGGTGTTGGGACGTGAGGGGGCGGGCTTGCACGAACTGGTCAAGCGCACCTGCGACCATTTGCTGCGAATTCCCATGGCGGGCAAGGTAGCTTCTCTGAACGTGGCGGCGGCGGGAGCGGTGGTGCTCTTTGAGGCCGCGCGCCAGCGCCGCCAAATCGCGCGGACAGTGAACGGCAACGATAGGAGCCTGGCGCCGGCAAGCGGCGCCAGGCAGCAGAAGGGCTTAGGTTCATGAGTCGCAGAGGGTTTCTCAACCTGCTACAGGTGGCATGCGGCGGCGCGATATTTACCGCCGTTTCTTTAGCCGGCGGCCAGCAATCAGGCGCACCGGCAGCGCCGCCGGCGGCGACCGGCTCGAACCCCCGCGTGATCTTTTCCCGTTCCATCGATGACCCCACAGCAAACAATGTCCCAGCCGCTTCCCCTGCGCCGGCCAAGCAGGTAGCGGCGGCTCCGGCAACGAATGCTGAACGCCAGGCAATCACCTTTCTCTCCTATGATCTCGATGTGCGCCTTCAGCCCGATCGGCATGCCATAGCCGTGAGGGCGCGCATGGTCTTGCGCAATGACGGGGAGCAGCCGCTGCGCAGGCTTCCTTTGCAGGTTTCCTCTTCGCTGAACTGGATCGCCGTTCGCGTAGCCGATCAGCCGGCAGATTTCTCCGTGCAGACGGTCGCGAGCGATACCGATCACACAGGAACGCTTCATGAAGCGGTAATCGCGCTCGCTCAGCCTGTCGCCCCCAGGCAGACCGTCGCGGTGGACGCTACGTATCAAGGAACCATTGAGCTCGCCTCCCACAGGCTGGAGCACATCGGCGCGCCCGCGGACGTGGCTGAACTTTCCGATTGGGACCGTGTCAGCTCCGATTTTGTCGGACTACGCGGCTTTGGCAACGTGGTCTGGTATCCCGCGGCTTCGGTCCCGGCGATGCTCGGCGACGGAGACAAATTCTTTACCCAGGTAGCGGACCAGGAGTGGCGCCAGAGTGGGGCTATGGTCTCGATGAAGATTACCGAGGAGTTTCTCGGCTCCACGCCCAACCTGGCGGTGTTGAACGGAAGAGTTTCAACCATAGTGCCGGTGTCGCTTCCCACCAGCACATCGCTGCCGGGAATCGCCACCTGTACCCTGCCCAAGACCCGCCTTGGCTTTGCCCCGCTGAGCCTGTTTCTGCTGACGCGCACGGAAAGCGCGGGCAACGGGCTGCGCATCTTTACCCAGCCGGAGAACACCCCCAATGCACAGGCTTACATGACCGCCGCCAGCATGGTCGAGCCGCTTATCAGCCAATGGCTGGGCGCCCGGCCCAAGGGCCCTCTCACCATCGTCGACCTGCCCGATCCGGGCGATACTCCCTTTGAAGCTGATACTGTGCTCTTTACCGGCGTCCAGAGCACCCGGCCGGAAAACCTTACCGGCGCCCTCGTCCATGCATTGACCCATGCTTATTTTCAATCGCCCTATCCCTGGCTGCGCGAAGGCGTGGCCTTCTTCATGAGCACGCTTTGGGTGGAGCGAAACAGCGGGCGGGAGGCGGCCATCGCGCAGTTGGACAATTCGCGCGGCGCGCTTTCCCTGGTCGAGCCCGCCGCTGCGCAAAGTTCGCAGAACTCAGGGGAAAGCCTGATCGCCGCCAAAGACTCCATCTACTACCGCACCAAGGCGACTTATGTCTTCTGGATGCTGCGCGATCTGGCCGGCGACAATGCGTTGACCGAAGCATTCCGCAAGTACGACCCCGCCGGAGATGCGGCTGGGACGGAGTTTGAGCGGGTACTCGAACAGGCCAGCCATAAGGACCTGAAGTGGTTTTTCACCGACTGGGTCTATCACGACCGCGGTCTGCCCGACCTTTCGATTGCCGGAGTCCATCCCAATTCTGCCAATGCTCCAGGCTCGTTTATCGTCGCTGTAGACGTTGCAAATAACGGGGGCGCCGCGGCTGAGGTCCCGGTTTCCGTGCGCTCCGACCAGACCACGGTTACGGAGCGGTTTCTGGTGCCGGCCAATTCAAGCGTAACCCGCCGCTTCCTGCTCACGGGCGAGCCGGTCGAGGTTGCCGTCAACGACGGCACCGTTCCGGAAACCGTGGCCAGCGTACACCGCCGCACCATCTCCGAACAGCCCTAAGGCAATGTCATCTCGACCAGAGCGTTCATGGGGGCTGCGCCCACCCATGAAGAAGAAAATGGGGGGACTACGAAGGCCTCAACGGCAACTATACCCAACTGAGCTCCCTTGCCACAGTTGAAGGGTACGGCCTTCAGGCCGTACGCAAGCGGACAAAAAAAATTACGGCTTTAGCCGCTGAGGGACTGTTCTGGAAAGATTCCCTCAGCGGCTAAAGCCGGGTCATATTCCAATGGTTGCGGACGGCCTGAAGACTGTCCCCTTCAAAGGCAATATTCGATTCTCACGCCTTCGCTCGTCCCCAAATCACTTGGCGGCAGTGACAGTGAGCACCAACTGTGGAGAAGTCGGCGGCGTCGTAATCAGCGATCCTGTCGTCGATATCGAATTGACGGTGATGGTATACGTGCCGGCAGGCGTTCCGGGATTCGACGTTGGGCCGTGATTCAGATAGTTGTAGCGTTCCTTGCAAGCGGTGATGCCCAGCGCTCCCGCCAGGAGGAATATCACAAGAATCGTGTTCCAGAAGGCCCGGTGCTTGCGCGCCTTCACTCCGGCGAGGCTGCCGGTGAGAGCAAAAATTGCCGGAAGGGCGAAGGCATAGACCGGCAAACCGGATCCCGGCTTGGCGGAATTTTTCGCTTGCGTGCCCGAAGGCGCGATCGTCTGCAGTTGAACCGTGCTCAATCCTGGAGTACAGGTCTCCTGCGTTCCTGCTCCGGCTGTGCAACTGGCCAGTACGTTGACCGGGGAAAAAGAACAGGTTGTCGCCGGGGGCAATCCGCTGCAGGAAAGACTCACGTAGGCATTGAAGCCATTTACCGGGGTCACCGCGACCACGCTGGTGGCGAATGCGCCTGCAGGAATGCTCAATGACGTGGGCGTCGCCGAGATGGTAAATCCCGCCACCCCGGCTGCTTGGGCGGTGACTTGCGCGGAAGAGGAGATTGAGCTCTGATGGGCCGGATCGCCTTGGTAGATCGCCACTACCTGCTGACTACCGGCGGGCAGATTATTCGTGGTCAGGGTTGCATTTCCGTCGGCGTCAATCACCGCCGAACCCAAGTCGCTATTGCCGGACCGGAAATTCACCACACCCGCGGCATTCTCGTTCCCGCCGGGCACGGTTACGTGCGCGGAAAGGCTCACCATGGTCCGGCCGCCGCTGTTGTCCGTCGCGACCGTCAGCGCTGTTTGAGTCGCTGCTGTGCTAGCCGCCGCTGCCCCGGCGGGTATGAGAAAACCGATTCCTAGCGCCAGGCCCAGAAAAATCACGCGTAATCCGCCGCCGCGCATCCACCATCTGAGGTTAAGCACATCTCCTGCGTTTAACTGCACATTCATCCTTCTGATCTCTGCCCTCACTTTGCTTCACGGCTGCTAGCGACAAAGTAATTGTAGCCGGGTGGAAGATTTTGCGCCGCCCATTCCCCAAACAAGCGGGCGCGGCCGCTCTAAATGAACTAGCATAAGAAGTGCAGGCGGGCCGGGCGGTCGCTGCCGGAGCGCTCACGCGGTTCGGGAGAGGAAAGTCCGAACTCCACAGGACAACGTGCCGGATAACGTCCGGGCTTTGAGCGTCAAGGCTCAAAGACGGCTAGTGCCACAGAAAAGATACCGCCCCCCGGCTTCTTAGGGAGCTTGAGGGTAAGGGTGAAAAGGTGCGGTAAGAGCGCACCGCGCCGTCTGTAAAGGCGGTGGCAGGGTAAACCCCACGCGGAGCAAGACCAAATAGGGAGGGAATCCGATGGCCAAGCCCAGGCCGCGGATGCGTGCCGGTCCGGCGCGCCATACCGGGCTCCCGCGTTTCGCGGGTGTGAAACCTCCGGGTAGGTCGCTTGAGCGGTGCAGCAATGCGCCGCCTAGAGGAATGATCGTCCACGACAGAATTCGGCTTACAGGCCGCTTGCAAACGTGGCCCCGCGGCTCCCACCAGAGCCGTGGGGCTTCTCGTTTTATTGCTGCCGTTCTCCGAAAACCGTCTACACTCATGACACTCGGAGAATGACCCTTGGTGGAACCCCATGCTTTAGCAGGGGGGCTGGACTTCAGTCCAGCGGAAATCGTTCGATTCTAACGCTGGGCTTTAGCCCTGGAATTTGTCGACGCCAGCGCTAAAGCGCTCCTAACCCCCGCATAAATGCGGGGGCTTCCACCAATAATCTTCGCGCTCTCACTGGTCACGCTTATGGGATTCACCGAAGCCGTAAAAATAGCGTTGCAGTCGCTCTGGGCCAACAAGCTGCGCTCGTTTTTGACGCTGCTGGGGGTGATGATAGGCGTAGCGGCGGTGATCATGGTGATCACGCTGGTAAATGGCGCGAACAGGTTCGTCGCCACCAAGGTCTACGGCTACGGCGCCGACGTCTTCACTGCATCCAAGCAGCCAGCCGTGGTATTTAGCGATGCGGAATATACCAAATACCAGAAGCGCAAGGACATCACCATAGACGACTACCGCGCCGTGGCGGCAAGATGCGCCGACTGCGCGGCCACCGGAGCCATGGTCAACGTTACCGGCAAAGTGGTTTACAACAACCACTCCAGCACCGACACCGATGTTCGCGGGTGGACCTGGTCCATGCCCCCCATCTACAACATGAACATCGACCGGGGACGCGGATTCGTGCCCATCGACGATGAGCACCACAGCCACACCGCCATCATCGGCTATGACATCGTGGACAACCAGATGGGTCAGGAAGACCCGGTCGGTAAGGAAATTCGGGTGGACGGCGCCCAATACACCGTAATTGGGGTAGGCGAGCGCAAAGGCAAAACGCTGGGTCAGAGCCAGGACAACTGGGTGGCGATTCCCCTCACCACTTTTCTCAACGCCTACGGCTCCAACCGCAGCCTGACGATTTACGGGCGGGCGAATGGGGTGGGCGATCCACTGGAATTGGCCGTGGGCGAGATGCGGACGATTCTGCGCTCCCGGCGGCATGACGCGCCCGGGGCTGACGATAGTTTCTCTCTGGACACGAACGCGACTTTTGTCGGGATATGGCAGAAGATCAGCTCCAGCTTTGCCGCTGTCTTTGTCTCGCTGGCGGCAATTTCTCTGATCATAGGCGGCATCGTGATCATGAATATCATGCTGGTGAGCGTGACCGAGAGGACGCGCGAGATCGGCGTGCGCAAGGCATTGGGCGCGCGGCGGAGCGATGTGATGCTGCAGTTCCTGATCGAGTCCGCAATGATGTCGCTGATTGGCGGCGTCATTGGCGTCATCGGAGGAGTCGTTTTTGCCAAGGTGATTACTCTTGTGGTCGGTTTTCCCTCCGACATTCAGATGTGGTCGGTGGCCCTCGGTCTGTTTGTCGCGACCGCGGTGGGCATTTTCTTCGGCGTCTACCCGGCGCGAAAAGCCGCCCGGCTCGATCCCATCGTCGCCCTGCGCTCCGAGTTATGAAGCTGACCGACACCAACGAAGCGATCCGCATGGCGCTGGAAACCCTGCGTTCGAACAAACTGCGCTCCGGCCTCACCATGCTCGGCATCATGATCGGCGTGACGACGGTGATCCTCATCTCATCGGTCATCAACGGGTTGACCGGCAATGTAGACAGCCTCATCCAATCGTTGGGATCGAACGTCTATTGGGTCTTCCGGTTCGTGCCTTTCGGAGCGCGGCCAACCACCGAGATGCTGTCGAGAAAGCAACTTGGCTACGACGATGCTGTGGCCATGAAGGAGTTGCCCCACGTCATCGCGGTTGATCCTTCCCAGCAGTACCGCACCCCTGCCGGGCGTCTCGGCAGCTTCTCAGTCAAATATCAGGGCCACAAAGTCCAGAACACGATTCTCGAAGGCGATTCAGAGGATCAGCCGAGAGTTTACGACATCGATCTGAAGGAAGGGCGCTTTTTCACCGAAGCCGAAGCCCGCCGCCGCGCCAATGTCGTGGTCCTGGGCCACGATACCGCGGAGCAGCTTTTTGGCGATGAATCGGCCCTGGGCAAGGAGGTCGACATCGGCGGAGACTTATTTACTGTCGTAGGGGTCCTGGACAAAGAGAAGCAGATCTTTGGCGGCGGCACAAATCCCGACGACAATGCCGCGCATTTTCCGCTATTTACCTTTCGCAAGCTCCATCCCGAAATCCTCGACTACTGGATCAGCGTGAAATACGACGATTCGAAGAACAAAATCGCTGTCGAAGACGAGTTGCGGGAGCTTCTCCGCCGCCGGCGAAAACTTCGCGCCGACCAGCCGGACAACTTCGCCATCTTTACCGCCGACGCCTTGCTGCAACTTTGGAACCAGTTGACCAGCGGATTGTTTGTCTTTCTAGTAGCGGTTTCGAGCCTGGGCCTGATGGTGGGCGGCGTCGGAGTTATGAACATCATGCTGGTGAGCGTGACCGAGCGCACCCGGGAGATCGGTGTGCGCAAAGCTGTCGGCGCGACCAAGCGGGATATTCTTTTCCAATTCACCCTTGAGGCGGTTGTACTTTGCGCCGTGGGCGGGCTGATCGGCATTATGACCGGCGGCCTGCTTACTCTCTTGCTCAAGCTTCTTCTCGGCTCCATCCTGCCGGCGCGCATGTCCCCCGCATGGTCTACGGCTGCCTTCACCGTCTCCTGCGCGATCGGACTTCTCTTCGGTATCTACCCCGCATGGAAAGCGGCAACCCTCGATCCCATCGAAGCCCTCCGCTACGAATGAGCGCCTGCTCGCGGCGCATACTGGAAAATAGCTCTTAGGACGGTACCTGTTCGCTGCGCGTCTGGGAAAACGCCGCGAAAGCACATAAACTGAAATCTCCCACATGTTCCCAACGCTGATAGCGGCGCTTACGACTATTCTCACGTTCGCCGGTTTGGGTTATTGCCTCCTTGCCCTGTGGAGCGCCCGCGCCTTCGATCGCCAATCCCGCCGCCCGCTGCCGGACTTTCAACCGGGCGTCAGCATTCTAAAGCCGGTCAAAGGTCTCGACCCCGATATGTATGCCAGCTTTGCAAGCCACTGTGTGCAGGAGTATGGGGGGCCTTACGAGATCGTCTTCGGCGTCCGCGCCATGGACGATCCGGCGGTAGCGGCTATCGAGCAGCTGCAGGCTGAATTCCCCAACCGCGCAATCCGGCTGGTGCTCTGCCCGGAATTGCTGGGCGCCAACGGCAAGGTGAGCAACCTGGTGCAGATGCTGCAATACGCAGCCTATGACTATGTGCTCATTAATGACAGCGATATCAAGGTCTCGCCCGGCTACTTGCGGCGCATCATGGGTTGGTTTCAATTGCCCCGGCAGAAGAACGGCCGGGTGGGGATGGTGACATCCTTATACCGGGGCAGAGCGCATGGCACGATTGGCTCGCGCATGGAAGCCCTGGGCATCTCCACCGATTTTATCGCCGGAGTGCTGACGGCGCGCAGAATCGAAGGCGGCATTCGCTTCGGGCTGGGCGCTACCCTCGCTGTTTCTCGCACCGCGCTCACAGCCATCGGCGGATTTGAGCCGCTGGTGGACTATCTGGCGGACGATTACCAGCTTGGCGCGCGCGTATCGCGACAGGGCTTTGAAGTAGCCCTCAGCCCCGAGGTCGTGGAGACCTTTGTTCCCGCCTACAGTTTCTCGCAATTCCTTGCCCATCAGATTCGCTGGAGCCGCAGCACCCGCGACTCCAGAAAGCTGGGCTACACCGGAATGGTCTTCACCTACGGTTTGCCCTGGGCGTTGTGTAATATCATCGCTTCGGGAGCCAGCCTGAGCAGCATCGCCTTGTTCAGCCTCAGCTTGCTGGCGCGCGTGGCCGTCGCTTTGGCGGTGGGTGTGGGCATTGTGGGCGATGGCCAGGTGCTGCGCGATTTTTGGATACTGCCGGCGCGGGACGTCGTCGCCCTCGGCATCTGGATCTGGAGCTATGCGGGAAACACCGTCGCTTGGCGCGGCCAGCGCTTCTCGCTCAAAGACGGTAAGCTCAGCCGGCTCTCCGCAGTCTAGACTAGATAGGTAGATCCTGGAATTCCCCAGGTCCCGATTCTGGGACCTGGGATTCCACAACTCCGGACGGAATGCCCTTGTCATTCGCGAACAAGTCGGGAACCCAATTCCCCAATCCCTTTTGTTGGGAGACATGGTTCTCTTTGCCCTTTCGCGGGCGTTTCCTTGCTCGCCCGGTCCTTCCCGCCTTCTATAATCGACTTAACTCTGGCGAATCTAGGCCCGCTTTAGGAACCTATGCTTCCAGCCGTGCGTTCGCCCAGTGCGTTGCGCTTGCCCGGTCGTGTCCTGTCGTTCTTCTGCGCGGCAGCCTGCCTGCTCGGCGCCCTGAGCATCCATAGTTATGCCGAGGGCGCTCACCTCTTTGGCTTCGGCCCAACTTCTCCCTTTGAGCATGCCGAACGTCTGCGCAAAAAGCTGGAAGAGCAGCCAAGGGCGGCGCTCACCCGCAGGGACTACGAGCGTGTGCTCGACGCCTACAGGCTCATCTATCATGACAATCCAGCATCCCCCGAAGCCGCGGCAAGCATCGATACGGTAGCCGTTTTGCTGGCCGAAGAAGGGCGTCTTTTTCACTCCGAAACGCTTCTGTGCGACGCCGTCGCCCAGTACGAGTTCCTCCGCCGTGAATACCCCGGCAGCTCCTATCGCTTCTCCGCCCTGATTGCCGAAGGCGAGATCTATCGCCTGGACCTCAACGATCCCGGGCAGGCCAAAGCTAAGTTTCAGCAATTTCTGATCTCCTATCCAAGGAACCCGCTGGCCGCCCAGGCGCGCATTGAGATCAGGGGAATACACCAGGAGGAGATAGCGGGAAGACGCAAAGAGCATCCTGTTGTGCCTGACCCCACGCTCCCATCTACCGCGTCGGATTACTCGAGCGCGCCAGACTACTCGAGAAACGCGGAATCACCTCTGCCCTTGCCGGCGCCCTCCCCCGCGGCTGCAATCGAAAACCCTATCCCGCGCCACGGGCGCTTGCCTCGGGTCACCAGGATTCGCTATTGGGTCACCGGCGGCTACACACGCATTGCCGTCGATCTTGACGATCAGGCGCCCTATCGGGCTGCCCGTGTTGCCGGCCCCGATCGCATTTACTTCGACCTGAGCAATACCCGGCTTTCACCGGAGCTGATGGGAAAATCGGTGACTGTAACCGGCGACCGGTTTCTTCAGCGGATTCGCGCCGCCCAATACTCCAATGACGTGACCCGCATCGTGCTCGACATCGGTTCGGCGACGGACTACTCCGCCTTCTTCCTTCCCAATCCCTGGCGTCTGATCATCGACATTCATGGACGCAAAGACGGCGCTCCCGCCTTGGAAGAATCGGCAAGCCTATCTTCAGGCTCATCGCGGCCGTCCTCGGGCCCGGTTTCCGGCCCGGTTTCGCCACACCGTCCGCTTTCGCCGCCTAGTCCGCTCCCGCCATCGCGCAACGAATTGGAGAGCTTGGAAAACCTGAGTTCTCCTCTGCCGCCTTCCCCTGGGCCCGCCAGCTCCCCCGCCAGCTCCATGGTTCGGCAGACCTCCGCGCTTACTCTGCAGCCTGACCGCCCGCGGAGTGTAAAGCGTCTTAAATCCGAGCCGCCGAGCGCGATCGATTTGCCTGCGATACGCGAGGCGGAGCCCACCGCCGATGGCGAGCGTTCGATGGTGCGCACCCTTGGCCTCAAGATCGGCCGCATTGTGCTCGACGCCGGCCACGGCGGCCATGATTGCGGCACGGTCGGCCCTGGAGGAGTTCAGGAGAAAGATATCGTGCTTGACGTCACCCTCCGTCTGGGCAAGTTGTTGCGGCGGCGCCTGGGGGCCGATGTCATCTACACTCGCGGTGACGATACTTTTATTCCTCTGGAGACGCGCACCGCGATCGCCAATAAGTCACGGGCCGACCTCTTCATCTCCATTCACGCCAACTCCAGCTCAGATCCGGCGGCACGCGGAGTGGAGAGCTATTATCTCAACTTCACCACTTCCCCGGATGCGCTCGAAGTGGCTGCCCGCGAAAACGCCGTCTCCGACGCATCCATCCATGAGCTCTCCGATCTGGTCAAAAAAATCGCTCTTCGCAGCAAGATCGAGGAATCGCGGGAGTTCGCCACTGATGTGCAGAGCTCGCTCTACGACGGCTTGGAGGCGGGAAACCCCGGGCTCAAGGACCGGGGCGTCAAGAAGGCTCCTTTTGTTGTTCTCATCGGCGCCAACATGCCCTCGATCCTGGCCGAGATCTCATTCCTTACCAATCCCGACGATGCTCGCGAGCTTACGCCAGCCCGCCTATCGCGAGCGCATCGCCGAGTCGCTCTATCACGGCATCGCCAAATACATTAATGGCCTGAGCGGCATTCGCCTGGCGGAAAATGGGGACCGTTCCGGCAACTGATTTGGGTGGTAGTCTGATAAATAATGCGTATGTTCCGCGTGCCGGGCCCTCTCCATATGCTTTCTCGTGGCTCGTTCTCCGTGCTCCTTCTTGTGTTGCCGCTTTTGGCCATGCCGGCGGCCGCCAAGCCCAAGGGAGCCAAGGCCGGCGCCCCGCCAGCCTCTTCGCCCGCTTTGCTGCCTGAGGAGTTCGCCGGATGGCAGGTTACGGGGTCGGTCCATCAGAGCACTGAGCCGCAAATTGCCGACGCGGCCAACGTCGAAGTTCTCAACGAGTGCGGGTTTCGGCAATTCGCCTCCGCGCACTATATCAGTGACGGAAATAAGCTGGATATCCGCGCAATCGGTTTTCAAGACGCCAGCGGCGCATATTGCGCGTTTACGTTTTATCGCCGCCCCGGCAGTCTCGAGGAGCGGATCGGCCGCACCGGCGCTTGGGACGGAAGCCACGCGCTCTTCTGGACGGGAAATACTCTGGTCGACGCCACCTTCGACCATCTCACCGCCATGTCCACCGCCCAGCTCCGCGAGCTGGCCGGCGATATACCCCAACCGGCCGGAGTCGCGAACATCGCTCCGTCGCTTCCGGCCTACCTTCCGCACCCTGACCTTATCGCCGGCCTTACCCGTTACGCCTTGGGATCCACCGGCTATGTTCGCAGCGGCGGAGTGCTGCCACCGTCCTTGATCGGCTTCGATCTAAGCGCCGAGGTTGTGACCGCCAGCTATTCCACCCGCGACGGAGACGGCAATCTCACGCTCATCGAGTACCCTACACCGCAAATGGCCGCAGCCCGGCTGCGAACGATTGAGGATTTTCTCAAGGCCGGCAACACCCCTCAAGCCGCTTGGCCGCAGCCTCTGTCGCAAAGCCATGCCGACGTGCTGCTTACACGGCGCAGCGGCCCAATCATCGCTATCACCTCCGGCTCGTTCCCCGCAGCCACTGCACGCAAGCTGCTGAACCAGATCAACTATGAGGCCAATGTTGTCTGGAACAATCCTCAAGGCTATGTCTCCGATGCTGCGAAGGTGGTGAAGCTCTTCCTGGGCATTTTTGCCATCGTCGGTGTCTTGGGAGGCACAGCGCTCATATTGGGAGTCTTCTTCGGCGGCGGACGAGCATTGATTCGCGTGCTTCGCGGCAAGCCGGCTTCAGCGGTCAACGAGGCGGAGATCATCCGGCTCAATCTAAGCGGCGGCCCCGATAAAGAGGGCTAAGCCCCATTTCGACCGAACCTAACCGCAGATCTCTCCACCGCCGGTGAAACCTTCGCAACCCTGATGGGTACGGCCTTGCCTTTCTTTCTGTCATTCCCGTAGGGAATCTGCTTCTGGTCTCTCGGACATACTCGATTTCTGGTTGGCAGTTACAACTAATTTTGTCATCTCGACCGGAGTGTACATGGGCCTGCGTCCCACCCAAGGGGATGAAAATCGGAGCCCCGGCTTGGTCGGCAATCAGGCTGTGAATTAGCTAAGCTGGAGGTGGCGTGAAACGGTAAAGACCCTCTTCGCTCTGGGTGAGTTGAGACCGTACCGGAGTTTGGTCTGGGATGTGCGTTTTGAACCTATGAGTGTCGCGCTATCCGTCCCTGAACGGGAAGGGTGGTAGCTCGTGAGAGTGCGTAAGTCTTTCGCCGCGCGTCCTACCCTTCCGCGTCAAGGAGGGAACTATGTTAGGTAGGGTAGCAGGGATTGACGTCCATAAGAAAGTGCTGATGGTGGTGGTAATTGAAGTAAGCGAACAGGGTGGGACAGTGAAGCGCAAACGGTTCGGCACCCTAGCCGGCGAGTTGCGTTTAATGTCGGACTGGCTGCGGGAAGAGGGGGTGGAGGAAGCCGTGATGGAATCGACCGCCCAGTACTGGAGGCCGGTGTGGTATGAGCTGGAGCCGCAGATGCGTTTGCATCTGGCGCAGGCGTACTCTAACCGCGCCCCGCGCGGACGCAAGCACGATTTTCGCGATGCCGAACGTCTGGTGCGGCGGTTGCTAGCCGACGAGCTTACCCTGAGCTTCGTGCCTAGTGGCGAACAGCGCAGTTGGCGCACGATGACGCGCATGAAGACTCATCTCACCCAGGACCAATCGCGGCTGCATTCCCAAATCGAGTGTCTGCTGGAGGAGATGCGCATCAAGTTGTCCAGTGTAATCAGCGATCTGCTGGGAGTCAGCGGATACCGTATCTTACGCGCCTTGGCCAAAGGGGAAACCGACGCGAAGAAATTAGCTGCCCTCAAAGATGATCGGCTGCGTGCGAGCGAGCAGCAACTGGTGGATGCCCTGAGCGGGAATGTCCAGCCCTACCACCAGCAATTGCTGGGGCTCTATCTGGACCGTTACGATCTCATCGCCACACAGATCGAGCAGCTCAATCAGATGGCCGCCGAATCCATGCAGAAGCATCAGCAAGCAGTGGAGCGCCTGGCGCAGGTTCCTGGTTTCGGGGTCGACTCCGCCCAGCAGGTAATCGCCGAAGTAGGAGTGGAGGCCAGCACCTTTGATTCAGCCGCCAAGCTGACCTCGTGGGTGGGAACCAATCCAGGGCGGGAGGAAAGCGCGGAACAGAACCACAACAGCCACTCGGCCAAAGGCAATCCTTCCGGCATCTTCTGCCACGGCTGGGCTATAAGGGAGCCATTTGGGCTGTGGCTCACCGCCTCTGCCGCTTGGTCTGGAAGATCTTGCATGAACGAGTTCCATACGTGGAGCATGGCAGCGAACCCAACCCCAGAGCGAAACAGCAACGCGCCCGCAAATTGCTACAAAATCTGCACAGGCTCGGCTATCAAGTCACCATTGAACCTCTAAGCTAAATATCTCCAATCCGGGGGCACCCCCTATGAAAGAGATCTTCCCAGGATGATTTTCGAGAGAGCGAAACCGGGGTCCCCGGCAAGCGAAGCTTGCTGGGGTGGGAAGCGAAGTGGAGAGATTTGCTGTTTCCTTTCTCCATCCCTGGCGAACCTTATTCCCTCAGCCTTCCGCAAACCTGATCCCTGACCCCGGTATTTCCATAGAGGGTTCCCTTAAGAGTGACATCCGGGAGAGAACTCTCGACCTCGGGGCATCTGAACCAAGCATGGTGCATACGTAGCCATAAGTTGCTTATAATTAATCTCTTGCGGCTCACGCTCGGTTGTCCGGGAGCGAAGAAACGACGCAATTACCAGCAAAACTATCTACTGCAAATGCTTTGATATGAACTACTTACGTTCCGGGGTATTTTGCCTTGACACCCTCCGGGGGCAACCATAAGATTTCGCCAGAAAGTTCTGATGGCTTTGCCTCCGTTGGAACTATTCTCCCTAGTGAAAGGGCCGCCCTGTTGCCGGGCGGCCTTTTCCGCTTCAAAAATGCCCTAAGTCGCGCTGCGGGTGAGTTTGCCTACCGCCATCGAAGCAGCCGTCTTCATCGCTGCCGCCATGTTGCGCGAATCCGCTAAGTTCTTGCCGGCAATATCGAAGGCGGTCCCATGGTCGACCGAGGTACGGATGATCGGGATTCCTAGGGAGATGTTTACCGTCTCCTCAAAGTCGATCAGCTTCATGGGTATGTGGCCCTGGTCGTGATACATCGCCACGATCAGGTCATAAGCGCCGCGCGATCCTTTGAGGAAGACTGTGTCGGGGGCGACAGGCCCTTCGCAGAGTATTCCTAGATTCACTGCCCGCTCGACCGCGGGACGGATGAAGTCGTTATCCTCTGAACCAAAGAGGCCATTTTCGCCGGCGTGCGGATTCAGGCCGCAGACCGCGATGCGCGGCCGCTGCCTCCCCATGAGTTGCATGGCCTCGAAGCCCAGCTCAATTGTCCTCACGATACGGTCCCGGTTCAGGTCGACCGCCTTGCGCAGCGGGATATGCGTGCTGACGTGGATGACCGAGAGCCGCTCATTCGAGAGCAGCATGCGCGAGTCCTTTGCTCCGCAAAGCTCGGCGATGTATTCGGTATGCCCGGAGAAGTGTTCTCCGGAGAGAGTGACCGCCTCTTTGTTCAGAGGAGCGGTGACCATTGCATCCGCTTTCCCTGCCAGGCACATCTCCGTAGCGAGGCGGACATAGTTCATCGCGGCCCGGCCATACTCGGCCCGCAAGGCGCCTGTTTCGACCGGCCCCGCGGCGAATAGCGCCGGATCGACGGGATCGATAATCTTGAGACCGTCCAAGCTATCCGGCTGCAAATCGCACTGCTTGAGGGTGGCCGCAAGCACGCCGCAATTGCCGATGATCTTCCACTCCGCAAGCGCGCGAATCGCCGGATGCTGCAGCGCTTTGAGAACCACTTCCGGCCCAATGCCTGCCGGATCTCCGATGGTGACGGCCAAGGTTGGCTTCATTGAATCCTTCCCTTCTCTGCTCTCTGCAAGTTTTCCTGTCCGATCTTTTCCCACGGAATTCTCATTCTCTCCACACACCGCGAGAGCGCGTCGGGCGCGCCAAAGGCTCCAGACTTCGTGATCACAGGCAGACCGCCGGCTGCTCCTCCAAGAATCTCACCTTGAGGAATTCCGGCGAGAACCTCGGCGCGGGAGCGGATGCCCCTGGCCTCAAAAGCATCGAGAATGTGCATGGCCGTGTCCCCTCCCGTCAGGATCAATCCGCCGCACCGGTCGATTTCGATCGATTCAGCGAACTCTCGTAGGACTGTCGAGCCCAGGTGCGCCCTCTGCAGCAGGAGGACGACATTGCGGTCCTCATTGAGCGCGGCGTTTGCCCTGGAATAGCCATCGGTTCCCGCCTCGACGAATACAGCGTGCTCATGAGCCGCGAGATGCTCCAGTTGCCGGGAGGTGGCGCCGTGATCGGAGCCGACGCAAATCATGAACGGCTTATCCGTGCTCGCGATGGGGATGCGGCTGCGGCCCGGGCCTGTGTCGGCGAGCGCCTGCGCCAATCCGCCGGAACCGGCCCAGAGCACGCCATCGATCCCCAGCGACGCCTCGACCACCATCCGCAAGCCGCTCTCGCTCAGCGTATCCGGAATGAGAATCTCGATTCCCTTCGCGATTGCCTCTTCGATGGCTTGAGCCAGGCGCAGGCTGGGCTCCGCGCTTGAAACAGCCGGTATGGCGGCGCAGCGCAATCCTTTAAGACGCTCCGCTATCGCGATCGGCGGCTCCCCGCCAGCGATATGGACCTGTCCGTTGCGGACGGTCCTGCCCAGAGCGGGAAATGCCGGAGTCAGAAGCGTGATCCGCGGCTGAAGCACTGCGCGCGCCGCGGTAATCTCCGCCTCGATGTTTCCTCGCATCGTCGAATCGATCTTCTTAAGGATGAGTCTCGCTCGCCATTTCAGGGCGTTTTGACATGCGTGTGCGGTTCGCGCGGCTGCTTCGGCGGGGCTGCTGCACCGCGTATCGGTGTTGATGGCGCATACTTCCCAATCCGCCTCAGGGCTATCGTCGAAATGCAAGCCGATATAGGTTCGCTCGCCCGCCTCGGCGAAATATACCGCTGCATCGCAGGCGCCGGTCAGGTCATCGGCGATGATCACCGTACCAAGGGTGCTATTGATGCGCGAGTCCACTCTTGTGAAGTCTAGAGCATTTGCCGGTGCCCCAGGTCCCGATTTTGGAACCTGGGATTCCACAAATCCCCCTGGAAAGCTCTAGTTTAGAATCAATACCAGGCCGACGTAGCTCAGTTGGTAGAGCAGCTGATTCGTAATCAGCAGGTCATCGGTTCAAGTCCGATCGTCGGCTCCAGTCCTCTTTCGCGCCTGTCAAGCACCCAGTTTGGTACCCCCTTATCCACTACTTTCTTCTTGATCCTCTTGCGGTCGCGCCTCCGGCTCCGCATAATCGCCACAGAAGTTGAGGTACACACATGACGGTCGAGAATGAGCAAAGTACGGCGACTCGATATAGCCGTCAGGATGTTCTCCGCATTCTTCGCATCCGCTCTAATCAGCTCTCCGCCTGGGAGCGCTTCGATCTGATCCCCTGCCGCGAAAATTATTCCTTTCAAGACATGGTGCAGTTGCGCAAACTTCGCGATCTGCGCGCCAACCGCCTTTCCGCAGCCAGCATTCGCGCCTCGGTCTACGCCATGCGCGCCGTCTCCGGCGTCGCCAATCCCCTGCTCGAAACCGGCACGGTGCGTAATGGATCGCGGCTGGCCTTTCGTCTCCGGGGCGCCATGGTGGAGCCGATTACACGTCAACTGGTCTTCGATTTCGATTCCTCGCGCCCCGGCCGGATCGCCCAGGTCGGCGACACCGCCGGCAGCCAGGCGGCCCGCGGATCACAAATTGCGGCTTTGTTCCTCGCCGCGGTGCAGAAGGAAGAGCGGGCAAGCGTGGACGAGGCGATCATCCTCTATGAGGAGATCCTCGCGATCGATGAGTCGCATGCGCCTTCCTGCATCAATCTAGGCACCATTTACTACAATCAGCGCCAATTCTCCCGCGCGGAAAAACTCTATCGCCACGCCACTCTTGCCGATCCCAGGTACGCTCTCGCTTTCTTCGATTTGGGCAATGTGCTCGATGAACTTCAGCGTCTGCCTGAAGCCATTGAAGCCTACCGCCGGGCCATTCAGCTTGTGCCCCGATATGCCGATGCCCACTACAACCTCGCGCTCGCCTACGAGCGCATGGGCGAACCCCGCAAATCTCTCTGTCACTGGACCAGCTACGTCCGGCTGGATCCCATCGGACCGTGGGCCAACCATGCCCGCGGGCAGGCGCGCAAGATTCTTGAACGAGCAGGATTTTCCATCATCCGCCGTAATTTAGCCGCCGCACGCCTCTGAATATTCGGCTACCATCCCGCCATGGCGTTGCTTGAAGTCCGTAACCTTAGCAAGAGCTATCCTCACCGCAGCGGAGCATTGGGGGCGCATTGGAATGAGAATCGCGTCGTTGACGATGTTTCCTTTGCCATCCGCCGGGGCGAGACTCTGGGCCTGGTAGGTGAGTCGGGCTCGGGAAAGAGCACGGTCGCGCGGATAGTCCTGGGGCTGATTCCCCCTTCGTCGGGTGAGGTGCTCTTTGACGGCCAGAGTGTCACCCGAGCTTCCGCTCGCGATTTGCGCAAGATGCGCCGCAGGTTCCAGCCCGTCTTTCAGGATCCCTTCGCTGCCCTCAACCCCCGGATGACCGTCGCCTCGATCCTTGCGGAGCCTTTTGAGATACACCAACCAGAAGCATCAGGAAACTCCTCCCGGGATGAGGTGCGTTCGCTGCTAACCGCGGTCGGCCTGGATGATTCGGCTCTCCCCCGCTACCCCCACGAATTTTCCGGCGGTCAGCGGCAGAGGATCAATATCGCGCGCGCCTTGGCTCTGAGACCCGAGTTGTTGGTGCTGGATGAGCCGGTTTCCGCACTCGATGTCAGCGTCGGCGCGCAGATCGTGAACCTGCTGCGGGAGCTGCAGCAGGGCCTCCAGTTGACCTACCTGTTCATCTCCCATTCCATGCCGCTGGTGCGGTATTTGGCCACCACCGTCGCCGTGCTGCGTGCCGGCAAGCTGGTCGAGACAGGGGAGTGCGAGGCCCTTTGCCGAGCTCCGCGGCACCCCTATACGCAGGCCCTTCTGAGGGCTACTCCAGAGCTTCCACAGGCCTAAATTCGGACGTAAAAATAGATAAAGCATTCATATACAACAATTTAAACAGTTACAATAATACACTCATATTTCATGCATCCCATACACTCTATCTCCCATCCAAGTGGTGGTAAGTCAATCCCTCAAACCTGTTGGAGGAAGTATGGCAATAACCCGTTTTGATCCTTTCCGTGATGTATTGACGCTGCAAAATAGAATGAACTCGTTATTCCAGGATTTTTCCCGCACCCAAGGAGAAGGAAACAGTGAACTGCCGATGGCTGGGTTTGTCCCGCCCGTAGACATCTACGAGGACGAGCACCAAGTCGTCTTGAAGCTTGAAATCCCCGGTATGCAAAAGGAAGACCTGGACATCCAGGTGGAGAACAACACGTTGGCCGTTCGCGGCGAACGCAAATTCGAAAAGGACGAAAAGGAAGAAAACTTCCATCGTGTGGAGCGGCGCTATGGCAGCTTTTATCGAGCCTTCACCCTCCCCACGACTGTAGACCCCAACCGCATAAAGGCGGACTATGAGAACGGCGTTCTCCGTCTGACGCTTGAAAAGAGGGCGGAATCGAAACCGAAGCAGATCCAGGTCAACGTAGGCTCGGGGAACAAGCAGGTGGAAGCTGGCAAGCAGCCCGAAAGCGGCAAGCCGGCCAAAAGCGAAACTTCCAAGGTAGCATAGTCACGAACGGGCAGTTCTCATGGGGAGCAGCCCGTAACTGGTGCTGCTCCCAACACGTTTCAAAGGCAGTCCCGCGGGGACGCTCCTCCTTCAACCAATCTTTGGGTGCCCCACGTCCGGATTCAGGCCACAGGGAAGCAATTTTCGCAATCTCTACCTGGCAATATTTTTTTGATAGGAAACAGAGACTATGGCAATTCGATGGGAAAAGCTGACGGTAAAGTCGCAGGAAGCGATACAAAGAGCGGGTTCGCTGGCTTCGGAAAACGGCAATCCCGAAATGGTTCCGATGCATTTGTTAGTCGCTTTACTGGAGGATCCCGAAGGCATCATCGTTCCCCTGCTGCAGAAGATCGGGATCTCTACCGAGCCAGATGCTGAACCGGGCCAATGAAGCTATCGCGGGCCTGCCTAAGGTATCCGGCGCCAGCGCCCAGCCGGCGCTCTCCGCAAGCCTGCAAGGGGTGGTCGACCAGGCCTTTAAAGAGGCGCAGAACTTCAAGGACGAATACGTCTCGACCGAGCATCTGCTGCTCGCGCTCGCCCAGCGCAAGAACGATCCGGCGCAGTTGCTGCTGGCTTCGCTCGGGGCGACGCATGACGCAATTCTCAAGGGCTTGACTTCGGTCCGCGGAAATCAGCGGGTGACCGACCAGAACCCTGAAGCCAAGTACCAGGCGTTGGAGCGCTATGCCGACCGACCTGACAGAGCTGGCCCGGCGCGGCAAGCTCGATCCGGTCATCGGGCGTGATGAAGAGATTCGCCGCGTGATGCAGGTGCTTTCGCGCAGGACCAAGAACAATCCAGTGCTGATAGGCGAGCCCGGCGTAGGCAAAACCGCCATCGTCGAGGGGCTGGCTCGCCGCATCGTCTCCGGCGACGTGCCCGATCTGCTGCGCGACAAACGCGTCATCTCGCTCGATCTGGGATCGATGCTGGCCGGCGCGAAGTACCGCGGCGAGTTTGAAGATCGCCTGAAAGCGGTGCTCAAGGAAATTGAAGAGTCGAACGGAAAGATCATTCTGTTCATCGATGAGCTGCACACGCTGGTGGGTGCCGGCGCCGCGGAGGGCGCGATCGATGCCTCGAACATGCTCAAGCCGCCTCTGGCGCGCGGAGAGTTGCGGGCCATCGGCGCCACCACTCTGACCGAGTACCGCAAGTACATCGAGAAGGACGCGGCCCTCGAACGGCGCTTCCAGACCGTCTATGGTCGACGAGCCTTCCGTCGAAGATACGATCGCCATTCTGCGCGGCCTGAAGGAACGGTACGAGGCGCACCACAACGTCCGCATCAAGGACTCGGCCATCGTGGCGGCGGCAACCCTGTCGCATCGCTACATCACCGACCGTTTTCTGCCCGACAAGGCGATCGACTTGATTGACGAGGCGGCCGCATCGCTGGCCATCCAGATCTCCTCCGTGCCGACGGAGATCGATCAGCTGGAACGGCAGATGACCTCGCTCGAAATCGAGCAGCACGGCGCTGAAGCGCGAGAAGGACGCGAACTCGAAAGAGCGCCTGCAGGACCATTGAGCGCGATCTGGCCGGCATCAAGGAAGAGGTCACCGCTCTGCGCGCCCGCTGGCAGAAAGAACGCGACGCGATCACCCGCATCAGCGACTTGAAGAAGCAGATCGAAGCGCTGCGCTTCGAGATGGAGGAGCAAACCCGGAAAGGCAATCTCGAGCGCTCCGCGGCCATTCAATATGGAGATTTGCCCAAGCTCGAAGCCGAACTCAAGCGGCTGAACGCCGAGCAGGACGAGCGGCGGCGGCGGACGCATGCTCAAGGAAGAGGTAGACGAAGAAGACATCGCCAAAATCGTGAGCAAGTGGACCGGCATCCCGGTTGCCAAGATGCTGGAGAGCGAAGTGCGCAAGCTGATCGGAGATGGAAGACCGTCTGCGCGAGCGTGTCGATCGGGCAGGACGAGGCCATCGACGACCGTAGCCAATGCGCTTCGCCGCTCGCGCGCCGGGCTCAGCGATCCCAAGCGCCCCATCGGCTCCTTTATCTTTCTCGGGCCGACGGGCGTGGGCAAGACCGAAACCGCCCGCGCTCTGGCCGAATTTCTCTTCGACGACGAGCAGGCGATGATTCGCATCGACATGTCGGAGTACATGGAGAAGCACGCCGTGGCGCAGGCTGATTGGAGCGCCTCCGGGATACGTGGGCTACGACGAAGGCGGCCAATTGACCGAGGCGGTGCGCCGGCGTCCCTACTCCGTTGTGCTCTTCGACGAGATCGAGAAGGCGCACCCGGACGTCTTCAACGTGCTGCTTCAGGTGCTCGACGACGGGCGTCTCACCGATTCCAAGGGGCGCACTCGTGGACTTCAAGAACACCGTGCTGATCATGACCTCCAATCTGGGAGCGCATCTGCTCCAGGGAGAAAACCTGAGCAGCGAATCGGCGTTCGAAGCCGTGAAAGAGCAGGTGATGGACGTGGTGCGGCAGAGTTTTCGTCCTGAATTCCTCAATCGCGTGGACGATATCGTAATCTTCCGCCCGCTCGGCGAGGAGCAACTCTCGCGCATCGTCGATCTTCGTCTGGCCGATCTGCGCAAGCTGTTGGCCGAACGGAAGATTACCCTTGAGCTCACCCCCGCTGCGCGTCAGCAACTGTCATTGAGCGGCTATGACCGGCAGTATGGAGCGCGGCCCCTCAAGCGAGCCATCCAACGCCTGATCCAGGATCCCCTGGCTATGGAGACTCCTGGATGGTGAGGTCCGCAACGGTGATAAGCTGCGCGTCGAGGCCGATCCGCTCAACAACAAACTGCGGTTTGAAGTGGTGGATCGCGTCGCCGGAGCCGCCGAGCCGGCCGAAGCAACAGCCTAGAACATTGCATGCCCCGCGTCCGGATTTTCGGATGTGGGGCACCCCGCATTCGCAGTTGCTTTTCTTTCTGTCATTCCCGAAGGGAATCTGCTTCTGGTCTCTCAGGGTGGCACGGCGGCACGTTAACAGCACTGCGATAGGAAAAGCAGATTCCCTTCGGGAATGACAGAAAGAAAGACAAAGACACAGAATGAGGCGAGCGTAACCGCCTCAACTTCTTAGATGAGGCGAGCATAACCGGCTCAACTTCTTATTTGTCATCTCGACCGGAGCGTAGCGGAGTGGAGAGATTCGCGGTTTCCCCATATCTGGCGCAAAGAACGCGCCGGCTACACCCACTCGCCTTTGCGCATCAACGGCTCCGCATCTCCGCCCGCGGTAACCCCGTCCACATTCATCTCACCCGATCCGATCATCCAATCCACATGGATCAAGCTGTCGTTCGCGCCCTTGGCTGCGAGCTGTTCCGGAGTAAGTTGATCTCCATCTTTCAGGCAGGTGCTGTACGCCTGCCCCAAAGCAATGTGGCTGGCGGCATTTTCATCGAACAGCGTATTCAGAAAAAGCAGCCCGCTCCGGGCGATAGGCGAAGAGTGCGGCACCAGGGCCACCTCTCCCAGCCTGCGGGCGCCCTCATCGGTATCGATCATCCGCTCCAGGACCTCCTGTCCCTTGGAGGCCTTTATATCGACGATGCGTCCACCCTCAAAGCGGACCGCGATCTTTTCAATCAGCGTGCCCTGGTGTGAGAGCGGCTTGCTGCTGGTAACTGTTCCATCGACACGGGCCTTGTGCGGGGTTGTAAAGACCTCTTCAGTCGGCATGTTGGGAATGCAATAAGCGCCGTTGCCGGCTTCCGTGCCGCCGCCCATCCATAGATGATCGTCCGCCAGCCCCACTCGCAGATCGGTTCCCGGCCCTTGGAAATGCAAAGCGGAGTATCGCTTCCGGTTCAGCAGATCGGCGCGGCGGTGCAGCCCGGCATCATGCCGCTTCCAATGAGCAATGGGATCGTCCACATCCGCCCGCGATGCGGCGAAGATCGCGTCCCAAAGCCGGTCGAGCGCCTGCTCGGGTCCCAAGCCGGGAAAGACCGCGGCGGCCCATGCCGGGGTCGCGGAGGCAACAATGGTCCAGTTGATGTCATGCCGCGTAATGAGCTCAAGCGCCGGCCGGTAGGCTTTGGAGACTGCTCTGTTCGCCCGGCCAACCTTCTCCGGATCTTCCTTGGAAAGCAGAGAGGGATTGCCCCCGGCGATCGCCAGCCGCGCCGCGCCATTGCGAAACGCCGCCGCCATCCCCTCATAGAGCCATGCTGCCGCGCGGTCGAAACCCTCATCCGCCCCATAACGGTAGCGGAGCAGAACCGACTCCTCATCCGCAAACAAAGTAGTCACCAGCGAGCAACCCGCCTTATAAGCATGCTCGGTGATGAGGCGCGCCAGCGGCAGCGCATCGAGAGTCGCAGTCATTACCAGTTCCTGACCGCGTACCAGTCCCAAGCCCGCGTTCACCGCGACCGCGGCCAGCCGATCGAGTTTCTCCTCAAAGCTCAGCGATGTCTCTTGAATCTGTGTAGTAGTACCCATAAAACCCTCTTCTCTCCATTATGAACGAATGCGCGGATGGTTATCGAGTGGCGATCGCAACTCGCGGAATCCCTTGAAGGTCCTCGGCAAAACGCACATCCTTCCAACCGTTCAACAAGCGCAAAAGCGCCCCTCGCTGTCCATGGCCGATCTCCATGAGCAGCCACCCGCCGGGCCTTAATACGCCGCGCGCCTCGGGAACCAGCCGCTCGTATACCTCCAGCCCGGTTGGTCCAGCATAGAGCGCCGAGTGCGGTTCGTAATCGCGGACCTGCGGCTCCAGCACTTCGTTCTCGGCGATATATGGAGGATTCGATACCACCGCGTCGAAGCTTTCACCTTTGAGGGCCGCCAGCAGGTCGGAGTGCAGAAAGCGTATCCTCGCTGAGACCCCGTGCCGCTCCGCATTCTGCCTTGCGATGGCGAGGGCCGGTTGGGAGAGATCCACCGCCGTCACCTGCGATCGAGGCAGCGCATGCGCCAGCGCGACCGCAATGGCGCCCGAGCCTGTGCCCGCATCGACGATGTGTGCCCCCGCATCGCGGCCCACAAGCTCCAGCAGCGCTTCGACCAGATGCTCGGTTTCAGGCCGCGGAATCAGCACATCTCGCGTGACGCGAAAATTCAGCCCGAAAAACTCCTGCTCGCCGAGTATGTATTGGACTGGCTCCGCCCCAAGGCGGCGGGTGACAAACGATTCATACTGAGCGGATTCAGCCTGAGAGAGCGCACGCTCGGGATGGGTGAGAAGCGAAGCCAGGCCGCAGCCCAGGACGTGCATCAGGAGCAACTCGGCATCGCGGCCTGGAGAAAGATGGCCCGCGGTCTGAATCCGTGCTGTAGCCGCATCCAGCGCCTGGCGAACCGTCGCCGCCATCTTAGGCCGCGGTTATGCTATCGGCTTTGAGAAGCTCGGCCTGAAAGTGAGCGGTCAGAGCGTCGATCGTGGGCTGAAGCCTGCCCTCCATCACTTCGGCGAGCTGATGATTCGTCAGTCCGATGCGGTGGTCGGTGAGGCGATTCTGAGGAAAGTTGTAGGTGCGGATCTTTTCGCTGCGGTCGCCGCTCCCCACCTGCTGCTTGCGTTCCTTAGCCAGTGCCTCCTGCTGGCGCTCCATTTCGACCTCATAGAGCCGGGCGCGAAGAACCCGCATCGCCTTCTCGCGATTCTTGATCTGCGACTTCTCGTCCTGGCAACTGACCACCGTATTGGTAGGCAGATGGGTGATGCGGACGGCGGAATAGGTCGTGTTGACCGACTGCCCTCCCGGACCGGATGAGCAGAAGGTGTCGACGCGAATGTCCTTGGCTTCGATTTTGACGTCGACGTCCTCGGCCTCCGGCAGCACCGCAACGGTTATCGCCGAGGTGTGAACCCTCCCTTGAGTTTCCGTCGCAGGCACACGCTGCACGCGGTGTACTCCGCTCTCGTACTTGAGCTGCGAGTAGACGCCGGAGCCCTCGATGATGGCGATAATCTCTTTGAGGCCGCCTACACCGGATTCGGACCGGGAAAGAACCTCCACCTTCCAGCGGTGCTGTTCGGCGAAACGCGAATACATGCGGAAGACCTCGGCGACAAAGAGCGAAGCCTCGTCGCCGCCGGTGCCGGCGCGAATCTCCAAAATCACGTTCTTCTCGTCGTTCGGATCGCGGGGCAGGAGCAGCACTTTGAGCGAGTCCTCGATTGGCCCCAGCTTCTGCTGGTATTGCTCCAGCTCTTCCTGGGCCATGGCGACAAGCTCTGCATCGCTTTCCCCAAGCATGCTCTTGGCATCCGCGATGCCCTGCTGGACGCGCTTATACTCGCGGTATTTGTCGACTACCTCTTCCATATCGCGATGCGCTTTGGCCGTCTTTTGATACTTCTGCTGGTCATTCACAATCTCAGGTTCGGCGAGCTGGCGGCCAAGCTCTTCATAGCGCGATTCAATCTGCTCCAGACGGTCCAACATGGTAGATTTCCTTTTACCGCCGGCATAGGGCGGAAATTTCATTGTAGAAAGAAAGAAAATGAGGCGAGAAGGCAGAAGTGCGCGGCTGGGCGCCGCTAGGCGAGAGCGTGCCGAAAGCAAACTGGGTTGGCGTCGCGAACAAACATAACACTCTTATTTTATCAGGTAACCTGATAAAATTTAATCTGACTAGTAATATGACTAGTCAGATGGGGAGAGCCCCGGGTATGGCATGGCAGCTACAGGACGCGAAGGCGCGATTCAGCGAATTTCTTGATGCAAGCCTTCGTGAAGGACCGCAAATAGTAACCCGGCGCGGCGTTGAAGCCGCTGTTCTCGTACCGATCGACGAATGGCGGCGCCTCAAGAATGCATCTCGCCTCACGCTCAAGCAACTTCTCCTGGATCCAGCTAATCGGTTTGAGGTCTCAGTTCCTGAGCGCGGCGCCCTGCGCCGCCGCCAGCCATCTCGCCCCGAATAATGTATCTGCTCGATACCAATGTCGTCTCGGAGTTGCGCAAGCTCAAGCCGCACGGTGCCGTAGTCGAGTGGCTCCAAGGTGTAGCCGACAATGACCTATCGATTTCGGCGCTCACCATTGCAGAGTTGCAAGCTGGAGCAGAGCGAACCAGAAGGCAGGACAAAGAAAAAGCGGATTCCATAGAGGCATGGATTGACCAGGTTTCCCAAGCCTATGAAGTAATACCGATGGATGCAAGCACCTTTCGCGAATGGGCTCGTCTCATGGAAGGAAAAATGGAAGGCAAATCGGATCGGCTTCTTGAAGATGCCATGATTGCCGCCACCGCAAGAGTCCGGCGGCTCATCGTGGTCACGCACAACGTACGTGATTTCAAGCCCTTTAGGGTGGAAGTTTTCGATCCCTTCACGTTTAGGGCCTAAAGCAAGGTGTCGCATCCACTGGGATACGATTCCAACCTCGGCCGGACCTTAAATCAAAACCGGATGGCTGGGATTCCAAAAAGGCTCCCGTGTGGGAACGAACTCGATCGGGACCTCGGTCACGAAGCTCTTCAGCCATTCAGTGCAATATTGCATGCCTCCTTGTTCGGAGAGTACGTGCCCGAGTAAGACGAGCGCCTTCTGATTGCCGGCTGTGATCGTGTCTCGTGCGTATTCGACAAGCTCCCATTCGCGTGTTTCTCCGGCGATAAGGACGTTTACATCCGGTCGCGCCAACAGGGGAATGCCAGGAATCCTACTGACATATCCCCAACTGGCGAGTACTTGCCGGACCGGCATTTTCGGGTCGCCAACGACTCGCATGGTGCGAGCCTTTAGCCGTGCCTGGATGTTCTGGCAAAAGTGCGCCAGCGGCTCTCCGGAAAAAGTGAATCGCTTAGGATTTTCCGCGTCGACATTCTTTTCCCAGCCAAGCTCCTGCATCATCCCAACTGCGATGCCATCCGGGCGCCGCGCATGCCAATGATCGTGAAAGTGGAAGATGGCCATATTATTTTTGCGAATGAAATCAAGTTTGTACTCGAGGACAGGATCGTTCTTGATGTCATCCGTATGGTCCTGGTGCAGGTAGAAGGGAGTCTCATGGGTGACTATCATGTTTCTGCCCGCGGCGGCGGCCCGCTCGACCACGTCGAGCGTAGCCATCATAGTGGAAGCAATCCCATGCACCGGCGTACTCTCGTCCCCGGCCACGATGTGATCGACGGTCTGGCTTCGCCAGGGGATGCCAACTTGCTTGCGAATACGGTCCACGACCTCTCGGGCCGTCAATGGTGCTTTCGCGCCTTGCGCCTTCGCCAACTGTGCCGCCAGCAAGGCGCTGCTGGTAACGATGAAATTGCGGCGTGAAATATCGCTCAAGATCCTTTGACCTCCAAACAAATAGGGTGGAATTGGCGATGAAAGCAGGCGCCGCTCCTTAACCCGCATTCCCTGGTGGAAGTTTGATCGGGGCGGCCCACGGCGGAGCACCTGCGACACGAAGCTTCCTCTTGTAGACTTTGCCATCGCCCGCAGCATAGAGCGTATCGAAATCATGGCCGCCGAAGCAGATGCCGGTTACAGGTTCGTTGCCGGGCAGAGGAAGAATGGCTGTCACCCGGCCGTTGCGATCAAAGACCTGAATTCCCATCCGTGTCGCGACATAGGCTCGGCCTTCCCGATCCATGCTGATTGCGGCTGCACCGCTGTCGTCCGCCCAGGAAGGAACATAAAAGTCATAGAACGGTTCTCGTGCATCGAGCGTGCCGTCGGATCGGATACGGTAGCTCAAACCGCTCCGCGACAATCCCTGCGCGACAAACAGCCAAAGTCCGTCCGGCGATAGAGCAACTCCCGATGCCCCCTTGAGACTTTGATCTAGCCGTACCTTCTCTCCCTTGAATGGGATAAGCCACACTTCGCTACCCCCGCCAGCGGCCCGGGTGGTGGCGTAAATGTCACCGTTGCTCCGAACTACGAACTGGCGTACATGGAGATCCCCGGCTCGGAGCCTCGGCTGTAGACCTGCGGCCGGGTAGGCCGATACTTCTATACCGCCATCAGAACGCGCGCGGTAGAGCTTGCCGTCAGCTCCGAAGGCAAATGCATCGTCTTTCTCTCCACATGGAATTGTCTTCTCTTGCATAGCGGTCCCGGAGATCTCTTGAATACCCGCTCCCTGATAGAAGACCTGCCCCTGCGGATTCGAGGCCAGATTGATGACTGGAGCGCAGCCGTTTGCCGCGATCTGCCAGCCTTCGTTCGGCTGCAGGATAGCCTTGAGTACAGGATTTCCAGACTCTCCGGCGCGAACCGGGGCCGGCCAATCTCTCCACAGCCAGCGCATCGCCTCCGGGAAAATCGACGCGGCATGGCTGCCGTTGTGTGTTCCGGTACCCCAGATATGCCGGACATCATAGCCGGCAAACTCCAGCGCGCGATTCATGGTCTGGTTCGACATCCACCAATCACCCATCTCGGGACCGCCGCCCCATTCATCGTGCGCACCATCCTGCATGAAAATGCGTAAGGGCTTTGGCTCCGTCTTGCGCACCAGGACATAATATTGCTCTCCCCCGCGCATTCCTACGTAGGTGCCGATTGCGCTGAAGACTCGGCGAAATGCATCCGGATGTTGCCATGCCACGGTGAAAGCTCCGATCGCCCCGGTGCTTCCCCCGCCGATGGCGCGGTCATTGGGGCTTGACGAGAGGACGATGGGACGCCCGTCGGGGGCGCGATGCTTCTCCACCTCGGGAATAACTTCTTCGAGCAGGAAACGGGCTAGCCGATCGTTGAGGCTGTCGAATTCGAAGCTCCGGTCAAACCGCGGATTGTCGGCTGAGCCGGCCGAAGGAACGATCCCCGGAGAAATTCCGATGCCGATCGTGACCGGCATCGCACGCTGGGCAATCAGGTTGTCGAAAACGGTGGGTGCGTTGAAGCCGAGAGCGTCCAGACCGACATAGACACATGCCGGTTTATCACCTTTGTATGCGGCAGGCACATAGACCGTGATGGTCCTCACCGTTCCCGGGAAGACCTTCGAGCCGGTCAGCTCGAACTTGAAGGTGCTGCCTGCCGGATTCGCGGGGTTGGGTTGCGAGTCCGGCCCCAGGCTGTAGTTATCGGACTGGGGTGGCACGGTCTCTTCCACAGTCCCTCCAACGACAGGGGGCTGCGCAGCCGGCGCTGTGGCTGAACTGCGGACCTGGGAGAAAGTTGCTAGAAACGCCGGTATGAACAGAGCCACGCTCAGCAAGCCTCAAGTGTTGGCGCCTCGCGCCAGAATCTTCACGCTTCTAATCTTATTCAGAATTCCCTCCGGGGTAGCGAGTCCACCCGATTTGCCGTCTCGACCGGAGCACGAACGCCCCAGCCTCGCGCAGCTACGGCAGTTTAGGAAATGGTGTAGACCGAAGCCACTATCGCCAAGCCGACGCGACCAGCAGGGAGCGGCGGCCTCGAGCAAATTGAAAAAGACCACGGTATTTCCTAAACTGCCTTAGACTGGGCGCTTTTCACCTGGACTTCGCACTGTTCGATTTCGAGATCACAGCAGCTGTGAAAATGCTCTAATCTAAAAAAGACAAGCCCTTGTTGGGAGCAGATACATGAGCCTTGCAACAAGACTGACACTATACTTCACTCCCAGTGCTCAGAATCGAGGCCATGACTATTTTCGGGAAAATCGTGTCGTTATCCTGGAAGGCTCCGAATCCGAAGTGGAAGCGCAGGTGCGCGGCTCCGAAATTTATGATGTAAGCCTGACCTGGAAGGACGGCACGCTCTCCGTCTGCTGTGATTGCCCGCACTCTCAGAATTCCGGTATTCCCTGCAAGCATCTATGGGCGGCAATCCTGGCGGCCGAAGAGAAGGGTTATTTTCCCGCAGCTGCCTCGGCCAAGAGCGTCGCTTTGACTTGCGACAGTGAGCCGGGAGACTTTGGGGACCTGGATCTCGATCCATCGTCCATTGCGTTTCAATTGACACCTCCTTCTCCGAAGCAACCGGCTCAAAAGCCATCGGCCTGGCGGCAACAGCTCGGCACAATATTGAATACTAACGCCCAAGTTGCCGGACGCGGCGATGCATGGCCCGCGAATCGGGAAATCCTCTATATCGTGGATGTTCCCGCCAGCCTGAGCAGCACAAATGTGATCCTTGCGCTCCACTCGCGAGAGCCCAAGCAGGATGGGAGCTGGAAACAAGAGCGTCCGCTCAATTTCAATCGCAATCAGCTTGCGCAGTTACCCCTGCCGGAAGACCGCGAAATAATCTCGGCGTTGGCTGGCGGCAAACAGTACAACACCTATGGCTATCTTGCTTCCTACGATCCGATTCCCCAGTCCTTCGCCGTGCCCCACCCTCTGGCGAGCACTCTCATGCGGCGGGTGGCCCTGACTGGGCGCTGCTTCCTGCGTCTTGTGAACGGGCCAGGCAACTTGACCCCTCTGCAGTGGGACGACGGTGGCGAATGGAAACTCGAGCTCGAGATTCGGCTGCGGGATCAAGCAGGATGGGCAGTGGCGGGCCTTCTCCGGCGCGGAGAGGAACGCATGGATCTGGCTGTCCCGGTTCTGGTTACCTCAGGCGGTTTCGTCTTTACATCGGATCGTTTCGCGTCGCTTGCGGAGGATACGCCCTTCGAATGGATCTCTTCCCTGCGCAAGATGGGCTCGATCGAGGCCCCCGAAAAAGAACAGGACGAATTCCTGGCCGCGCTGCTGTGCGCTCCGAAGCTGCCTCCCTTGGCGATCCCCGACGAACTTCGCTACCAGGAGGTGACGTTACAGCCTCGTCCTAGTCTGCGAATTTCCCAGGCCGGTTACTCGCGAGGAGCGAATCGCCTGCCGGCGGAGTTGTCGTTCGATTACGAGGGCCGCGTGGTGACGGAACTCGATCCTGTTGGAGGTTTCTGTGATGGCGCAACTCGCCGCTTTCTCCGCCGCGATAGCACTGGGGAAAAAGCCGCGGCTTTGCTGTTGGACGAACTTGGTGTCAAGTTTCGCGGCCCAGGTTACTGGCGCCAGCACTCCGCCAGGGATATCCCGGCGGGTAAGCTGCTCCTTATCGTGCAATCGCTGGTGAAGGCCGGTTGGCATGTCGAAGCTGAGGGAAAAATCTTCCGCCGTCCGGGGAAATTTCATATCGAGGTTTCGAGCGGTGTGGACTGGTTCGAGTTGCACGCAGAGGTGCAATACGGAGACAGTAGGGCGCAGCTCCCGGACCTGCTCGAAGCTTTGCGGCGCGGCCAAAACATGGTTCGGCTCGACGATGGCGCTTTTGGCATCCTGCCCGAAGAGTGGCTGCGGCGCCTGGGACCTCTCGCCGGAATGGGCGCGCCCGAGAATAGCCACATCCGCTTTCACCGCCGGCAGGCAGGCTTGCTCGACGCGCTGCTGGCCGCCCAACCCGAGGCTCGCTGCGATGAAACCTTTGCCCGTCTTCGCCGGGAGCTGCAGCAATTTCACGGTGTCGAGCCTGCTGGGCAGCCGGCGGGTTTTGTGGGCCGGTTGCGCGATTATCAGCGTGAAGGACTGGGCTGGATGCACTTCCTCCGTCGTTTCTCCTTCGGCGGCTGTCTGGCCGACGACATGGGAGTGGGCAAGACCGCGCAGGTATTGGCCCTGCTGGAGACCCGGCGCGAACTGCGAGCCGCCGGCGAACTGCTGGGTCCGTCTCTGGTGGTGGTTCCCAAGTCCCTCATCTTCAACTGGAAGCAGGAGGCGGAGCGCTTCACTCCGCAACTGCGCGTGCTCGATTACACCGGCCTCGCGCGTAATAATAGCTGCCTTGCCGAATACGATGTGGTGCTGACCACGTACGGAACGCTGCGCCAGGATGCCTTGCGGCTCAAGGATGTTGAGTTCGACTACGTCGTGCTCGACGAGGCTCAGACAGTCAAAAATGCAAGCACCGAATCTGCCAAGGCTGTGCGGCTGCTGCGCGGAACCCACCGCTTGGCGCTGAGCGGTACTCCCATCGAGAATCACTTAGGTGAGCTCTGGTCGCTGTTTGAGTTTCTCAACCCCGGAATGCTTGGCGCTGCCAGCGCATTCAGCTCGGCGGCCGCCGCCATGCGCAATCCCAGCGACGAGACTCGCCGTCTGCTGGCTCAGGCGCTGCGGCCGTTCATCCTGCGCCGGACAAAAGAGCAGGTAGCCAGCGAATTGCCCTCCAAAAGCGAGCAGACAATCTATTGTGAAATGAAGGCTGGGCAACGCAAGCTCTATGACGAGCTGCGTCAGCACTACCGGGACTCGCTGCTCAAGCGGATCGAGAACGAGGGTCTGGCGCAGTCAAAGATTCAAGTGCTTGCGGCGCTGCTGCGCTTGCGCCAAGCCGCCTGTCATCCAGGTTTGCTCGACAAGAAACGCTTCGGCAACCCTGCCGCCAAACTGGACGTCCTGCTGGAACAATTGCGGGAAGTGCTCGATGAAGGGCATAAGGCGCTGGTCTTCTCACAATTCACCAGTTTTCTCAAGATCGTTCGCGACCGATTGGATAGCAATGGCATAGCGTACGAGTATCTGGACGGCGCTACCAGCGACCGCCAGGCGCGAGTGGAGCGATTCCAAAGCGACCAAGACTGCCGGCTTTTCCTGGTCAGCCTGAAGGCTGGCGGTCTGGGCTTGAACCTCACTGCCGCCGAATACGTCTTCATTCTCGATCCATGGTGGAATCCGGCTGTGGAAGCGCAAGCGGTGGACCGCGCGCACCGTATCGGACAGACACGCCAGGTCTTCGTCTATCGCTTGATCGCCCGCGATACGGTCGAAGAGAAGGTTCTCGAATTGCAGAAGAGCAAGCGCGATCTTGCCGCCGGCATTATTGGCGCGGACCATAGCACGATCCGCAACCTGCGCTCCGAAGATCTCGAGCTCCTGCTCTCCTAGCCTCGGCCGGGAAGAGGTTGCCAAATTAAAGACTCTTCATTTTTGGTACATCGAGATCTGTGGAATCCCAGGTCCCAGAATCGGGACCTGGGGCACCCGGAATTTGCTGAAAGGATGAGATTCCGTCGTCCCCTCGAACCTCGTTTCGCCGCCAATCTTTACACAGCTCTAGGTTTAACGCCGAATCACTAGATCCTTAATCGGCATTTCCACTTCAGACCCGCTTGCATGGAAGCTTTCAGTCTTGTTCCAACTGCCCGAAGAGCAATCAAATCCCTCCAGAGTCATCGGATCGACGACCCATATGTTGCGAATACCCATGGCGCGGTAGTCTTCGAGCCGTTCCCTGTACCTGCCGACACGGTCCTCCGGAGATAGGATCTCAATCACGATCAGCGGAGGGGTCAAAAGAATTCGTTCGCGTGGCGCGTTACGAGGGAGTACAGCGATGTCGGCGACCCGGAAACGTTGCGGGCCAGTCTGGATCCGGATCTCTGGATAGGGAATCAACCCCCACTCATCGGCGTGCGCCAGAAACCATTGGATTATCGCCAACTGCATTTCGGAGTGCTCAAGTTCGCCCAAATTCCGCTCCTGAAGTTCTCCCTCGACAAGATCGCAATCGGGCCTATAGCTTGTGCCCAGGTATTCTTGAGCTGTAATGGGCCGCGAAGCGGTAGCCATGCGAACCTCCCTCCACGAAAATCATAGCCTCTGACAGGCGGCGCTTTCCAGCAACTTCGCGAACCTGGGGTGCCTCGCCCCGTTCCCGCGTCTCAGTGTCGTAAATCTGTCGACTTCCGTCGAGATTTCGACGACACTTTCGCATGATTTTCAATCGTCCTCAGACCTACGAAGAAGAACTCCCTTTAATTCAGTTATATCGCGGGATATTCCGTTTGCGCCGTCTTTGGCATCGCGAATGCAATAAGGGTTCTTAAGGTTACGAAGGAGCTGGATAACCTTCAATGCCTCCGGAGTTTCACGATGCGCTCTGAACTAGTCTTTGACGCGATGACCAATGTTTCAAATCGCTTCCTGCTTACCAACCTCGCCGCTAAGGCAACCCGCAAATTACACCGGCCAAATACGCGCATCGCGGAAACGACGAATGACGTATTTGTGCGGTTCAGTCGTGCCAACCCGCTGGCGGCCATGCCGGAGACAAACAACCCGCGGCCGTTCCCTCGCGCTGTGCAAGCTGAAACGTATTCATTCTCCGCGGAGTTAGAGCAATCCGTGGCTTGAGCCCGACGCCGAGGCGATCGGCATACTGGAAAGACTAAAAAACCGAAGAGGTGGATATGCTGCAGCCAATGTACTTCGTCGACGAAGGTCCCAGATCATACGCTACGGCGACTGACTTCTGTAGAGTTTTTACTGAAGAGCTGCATAGCCTATATCTGCTCTCACTTCTGCTCACCGCAGACAATGACAAAGCCGAGAAATGTTTCGTCAGCGCGATGAGCGAGTGCGCCGAGGGGATCGGGGTCTCCGCAGAGTGGGCGGGCACATGGGCCCGGCGCGCGGTCTTTAAGCATGCAATCCAGATGATCAGGCCTGCGCCGGAGCACGCGGATAGCTTGCCCTTCATCAGTCCGGAGGCGCCGGCAACATCGCCAAGCAAGAACCCTTTCGCGACGATTGTTTCGCTGGATGCGTTCGAGCGCTTTGTCTTCGTCATGTCGATTCTCGAAGGGCAGTCGGAGCAGGATTGCGCGATTCTTCTGCGATGCTCGCGGCGCGATGTCATGATTGCCCGCGTGCTCGCCCTCACACGTATGGCGAGCGCCGACCTTGCCCGCGAGCCAACCGACGAGTACATCAGCGAGCAACTCCCGGTTTAAGCAGTTGTGGGATTTGCAGTTGTCTTTCTTTCTGTCATTCCCGCAGGGAATCTGCTTCTCGTGTGCGATGGCGCTGGGGACGTAGCGAAAGTATTCAAAACGAGAAGCAGACAGAAAGAAAGGCAAAGACGGACAAGAAGAGGACAGAAGCCGTACCTCGACAGTTGTCCGACAAAGTGTCAAAATCCTGGCACACTTTCGAGGGGATTCCGGACCGAGCATCACGGGAGTCCCTGTTGCCGGGCCGCTGCTCATCTAAAAACGGCATTGTCCGCAGTGGGATGCGAGAGTTAGAGTCTGACAATGGAGTGAGCCATCACCCCATTAGAAAGACTCTTGCGGATGAACTCGTTCGCCATAAGGCGGTTACAGAACTTGCCTGGATTCTGGCGCACAGCCTCCGAATCTCTATTAGCCGGCACTGCTCTAGCAGCGTTGACCTTTTTTGCCTTTCGGCTCCATGCCACTACCGCGACCGCCGCCCTCTATTTTTTCTTTTTCATCGTGCTGGTTTCTCTGTGGAGTACGTTCGCCACCTCGCTTTTTAGCTGTATCTTGGCCATTTTGTGCTTTGACTACTTTTTTGCTCCGCCTATTTTCAATCTAAAGGTGCGCGATCCGCGCGATATCGTTTTACTGGCTGCGTTCTCGAGCGTTAGCTTAATCATAAGCCGCCTGGTATCAAGAGTAAGGGACCGAACCGCCGAACTCATACAGAGCAACGAGCAGTTGCGCGCGGAAATGGGCGAACGCAGGCGGGCGGAAGAAGCGTATTACAAAGCGCACTCCGAACTCGCACACGTCGGCCGGGTGACCGCCATGGGAGAGCTGACTGCCTCCCTGGCGCATGAGATCAACCAGCCGATTACGGGTATAGTGACCAACGGCAATGCCTGCGTGCGTTGGCTGGCGGCAGATCCGCCCAACCTCGATGAGGCCCGGGAAGCTGCCCGCCGCATCGTCCGCGATGGCAAGCGGGCGGGCGACATGGTCGCCCGGATTCGGGCCTTAGCGACGAAAACTGCCCCAATAAAAATACAGTTGGACATGAACCAGACGATTCAGGAGGTCGTCGCTCTCGCCCGCGACGAAATGCGGACAAACGATGTGATACTACGGATGGAATTGGCCAACGACCTCTCGGCTGTGCTGGGTGACCGAGTGCAGTTGCAGCAGGTGTTACTTAACCTGATCATGAACGGGGTCGAAGCCATGAGCACCTTCCGGGACCGGCAGCGGGAACTGGTCATCCGCACGCAAAATGATAAAGCCGGCCAGGTCCAGGTTACAGTCCAAGACTCGGGAATTGGTCTTGACACTCAAAGCATGGAGAAGATCTTCGAAGCTTTCTACACCACCAAACAAGGGGGCATGGGCATGGGCCTCTCCATTAGCCGCTCCATTGTCCAGAATCATGGCGGCCGGCTATGGGCCGTAGCCAATGAAGGCCCCGGCGCAACGTTTCAGTTTACTGTTCCTGAGTACCCCTAGGAGTCCGTTTGCCGGAGCTTGACGCAATCGTCTTGATCGTGGACGACGACGTGTCTGTTCGAGAGGCATTGGCGAGCCTGATCCGGTCAGCGGGGTTGGGGGTCGAGACCTTTGCCTCTGCGCAGGAATTCCTGACCCGCCCCCGGGCCGATGCGCCGAGTTGCTTAGTCCTGGATGTACGGCTGCCGGGCTTGAGCGGTCTCGACCTGCAGAAGCGGATGGCCGAAGTCAACCTTGAGATTCCTATCGTTTTTATCACCGGGCATGGCGATGTTCCGACCTCGGTGCAGGCGATGAAAGCAGGAGCGCTGGAGTTTCTTACCAAGCCTTTCGCTGACAAGGATCTATTGGACGCGATTCAGCAGGCGATAGAACGCGATCGGGATGCGCGCCAACAGCGAATGGAGATCGGCGATCTGTTCCGCCGCTATGAATCGCTGACGCCGCGCGAGCGCGAGGTGATGAAGCTGGTGGCTAGCGGGCTGCTCAATAAACAAGTCGCCGGTGCATTGGGCACAAGCGAGTTCACGGTCAAGTTTCATCGCGGCCATGTTATGCATAAGATGCGGGCCGACTCCCTGGCCGACCTGGTGACAATGTCGGAGAGACTGGGGATACGGCGCGCCGATAAATTGTAGCCTCGGGCGTATCCGGGCCGCAGAGCTGTCTAAGCAGGCTGCGGAAAAGTATGGCTGTGTGTCAGGGCACGACTTCACAGGCTGCGGAAAAACTCCGGAAGCCGGTTTTGAGGTATGGTTCAGCCGTCCCTGCGGGACTTATCTTAAAACCGACCTTTCCCCGGCACTGGCGTGCTGGGCTATTTTCAGGTCGTCCCTGGGGGACTTGACACTTGACCGCTGATTTTCGCGTGTGTTCCGACCCTTTCCCGAAGCCTGTATAGCCCTGTACCTATACCAAGGTGCAGTAGATTTCCCTTCTGCAATCCTGCTAAACAGGTTTAGATGGCGCCTCGTCCCCTCATTTCGGTGGTCGATGATGACGACTCGGTGCGCGAATCTCTTCAGAGCTTGCTCAGGTCTGTCGGCTTCACAGTGGAGGTATTTGCGTCGGCCGAAGAGCTTTTGAGCTCCAATCGTCTGCGCACTACGGACTGCCTGATACTGGATGTCGTGATGCCCGGGATGAATGGCATTGAACTGCGGCGCCGCCTGGCGGCCAATCATTACAAGATACCGGTTATCTTCGTCACCGCCCATGGATCGGATGAGGAGCTGTATTCAAGAGCCTTAAGGGACGGGGTGGTGGATTACTTGATCAAGCCTTTCAGTGAGGATGTGTTACTCAGCGCGGTGCACAAGGCCCTGAGCTCGAATGATTCGATCTAAAGGCAATCAGACCCGAACGGGAGTCCCAAGGTAAACGCCTGAATTCGCTGCAAGTGTGGAGTTGAGTGAAAAGGGTAGGGCGAGTTTCCTCTCAAACTCCTCACACAACTGGAAAAAGGGGGTCCTATGAGTAACCCAGGTGCTTCTGTCTACGTTGTGGATGATGATGCGTCGGTTCGCGAAGCGGTAGAAAGCCTGATTCGCTCCGCCGGATACAGGGCCGAAACCTTCGCTTCGGCGCAGGAGTTTTTAGCCAGCCTGCCCGCTGATGTACCCGGCTGTTTGGTGTTGGATGTGGAGCTCCCAGGGTTGAGCGGACTTGATCTGCAACAAGAGCTTGCCACGAAGGGGGCTCAGATCCCGATCATTTTCCTCACCGGCCACGGCGACATCCCCATGACAGTGCGCGCGATCAAAGCAGGCGCGCTGGAGTTTTTGACCAAGCCGGTCGACGATGAAGATCTGTTGCATGCGATCAGTCAGGGTATCGCCAGTTATCATGCCCCGCAGCAGCCATGTCGAAGGTTGGCGAAGCACGATCTCGAAGAAAACCTTTGCTTGGATGGGGAGAGCCGCACCTCGCCGGAGTTTGCAGGAATCGTGGGCCAGAGCGCGGCCCTGCGGCAGGTGTTGCAACTGGTGGAAAGGGTGGCGGCGAGTGATGCGAGTGTGCTGCTGCTGGGAGAGACCGGCACCGGTAAGGAACTTGTCGCGCGCGCCATTCATGACCGCAGCCGCCGGAAAGACCGAGCCTTCGTCAAGCTGAACTGTGCTGCGATTCCCAGTGGTCTGCTGGAGAGTGAGCTCTTCGGTCACGAACGGGGCGCCTTCACCGGCGCCATCACACAGAAAATTGGCCGGCTGGAAATGGCCGACCAGGGCACGTTGTTTCTGGACGAAGTCGGTGATATCCCCTTGGAGCTTCAACCCAAGCTGCTGCGCGTTTTGCAAGACGGAGAATTCGAACGCCTGGGAAGCAACCGGACAAAGAAGGTCGCCGTTCGGTTGGTAGCTGCGACCAACCGCGGTCTGGAGCGGATGATCGAAGAGAGACAATTTCGCAGCGATCTCTACTACCGCTTGAATGTTTTCCCCATACGCGTTCCTCCCTTGCGCGAGCGGCCCGAAGATATTCCCCTGCTGGTCACATACTTCAGCCAGAAGTTCGCTCGCCGTATGGAAAAGAGGATCGAAAGCATTCCCGCGGCGGCCATGCGCAGGCTCACGCAGTGGCATTGGCCGGGAAACGTTCGTGAGCTTCAGAACACTGTGGAACGCGCTGTGGTCATGTCGCGCAGCAGCACCTTGGCGATCCCGCCGCCCGAATTGGCATTCCACAGCGAGACCTTGGCTCCATCGGCAGCCGGTAGCCTCGATGGACAAGATAGCATTCTGCGCGTTCTACGAGAGACCAAGGGACGGGTCGGCGGTCCGCACGGTGCCGCCGCCCTCTTGGGCGTTAAACGGACCACCTTGCTCACGCGGATGAAAAAGATGGGTATCGATCCGCGAAAAATAGCATAAGCCTCGATCGGCAACTACCTTTTGTGCTGCGAACGCGAGAAGCAGATTCCCTTCGGGAATGACAGAAAGAAAGGCCAAGACGGTGCCGGTTAAAACGTCTGCGGCCTGGGTGCCCCAGGTCCCGATTTTGGGACCTGGGATTCCACAAATCTCGATGGACCGCGTCGTCACTCTTGCTATGTAGTTCAATGAAAAAGACCCAGGCTAGCTGCGCGAGCCTGGGGCACCCGCTTCTGCACCAGTCACCAGCGCTAAATCGCTCCTTGCTCCGCCTGATAGCACTTTGGTGGAAGCCCCCTGCTTTAGCAGGGGAAGCTGGACTTCACCGACAGTCACCGATCGGGCGCTGCTCCCATCCTTTCCCGGAACGTCTTACGAGTCTTGCACTTCCAGCAATCGCTCTACGTACTCCGAGTTTGGCACGCGCTGCATCTAACATCCCAGAGAGGTAATGAGTTATGGCAGAAAATCACGGAGTAGTCTTTCTTGGCCGGAACAAGGTCGAGGTGCAGTCAATCGATTTCCCAAAAATGCAGAATCCCGCTGGAAAGAAAGTCGAACACGGTGTAATCCTCGAGGTCGTCGCAACCAACATCTGCGGCTCCGATCAACATATGGTTCGCGGCCGGACCACGGCTCCCACCGGAATGGTTCTAGGGCATGAGATTACCGGCGAGATAATCGAAGCCGGTGCGGATGTCGAATTTCTCCAGAAGGGCGACCTGGTTACAGTTCCCTTCAATGTTGCCTGCGGGCGTTGCCGCAACTGCCGGGAGCAGGAGACCGGAGTCTGTCTCAACGTCAATCCTGGCCGTGCCGGCGGAGCCTACGGCTATGTCGATATGGGCGGATGGGTTGGCGGTCAGGCTCAATATGTCTTCGTTCCTTACGCCGATTTCAACCTGATCAAGTTCCCCGATAAAGCCCAGGCCATGTCCAAAATTAAGGACCTGACAATGTTGTCGGACATCCTGCCTACCGGCTATCACGGCGCAGTCACCGCAGGGGTAGGAGTCGGCTCCATCGTGTATGTTGCCGGCGCCGGCCCCGTGGGTCTCGCGGCCGCGGCCGCGGCGCAGATTCTCGGAGCCGCAGTTATCATGATCGGCGACATGAATGCGGATCGGCTGAAGCACGCCGCCAGCGTCGGCTTTACGCCCATCGACCTGACGCAAAGCCAGAATCTGGGCGAGCTGATCGCTAATGTGGTTGGAGAGCCCGAGGTTGACTCCGCCGTCGATGCCGTAGGCTTCGAAGCCAAGGCGCAAGGCAAGAATGGCGAAGAAGCTCCGGCTACCGTGCTCAACTCCCTGATGTCCGTGGTCCGCGCCGGCGGCGCCATCGGTATTCCCGGGCTTTATGTCACCGAAGATCCCGGAGCAAAAGACGATGCGGCCAAGACCGGCAACCTGAGCATGCGCCTCGGCCTGGGATGGGCGAAGTCGCACCGCTTCTACACTGGCCAGACTCCGGTGCTGAAGTACAACCGGCAGCTCATGCAGGCCATCCTGCACGACCGCCTGCCCATCGCAAAAATCGTCAACGCAACCGTCATCCCTCTTAAAGATGCAGCCAAGGGCTATGCCGATTTCGACTCCGGCGTCGCCAAAAAGTTCGTTCTCGATCCCAACGGACTGCTGAAGAAGGCCGCCTGAAAGAAGAGCCCCGCTCTAAACAGCGGGGCTCTCCCATAATTGCTATAACTCAGCCGAGACTCAAGAGTAGAAGAGATAAGATGCCCGTCAATATACCCGCCACGCCATAGGGCCCGATCTTTTCCCTGAACAGAAGAACTCCCGCAGCCGCTACCAGGAACAGGTTGCCGCCGGTGGTGACCGGAAACACGATGTATCCCGGCACCCCGTGTTCGAGCGCCACCACGCTGAAAAGCTGTCCTCCGAAGCTACCCATTCCGATTCCAAAAGCCATGAGAAGTTCTTTCCCCTGGAACCGTCCCCGCGTTGCTATAAAGGCAGCGAGGCCGAACGCCAACCCACCCGCGTACCACCACAATAGGTATTGATAGTGGTATCTCTCCGCAAGACCCTTTTCCGCTATCATTTTCAGCCCGAAGGGTCCGAGGCCATTGGCGGCGAAGGCGATAAGCATGAGCCTCATCCAGCTTGATGACCGGTTCATGCCGTTTCCTTTGAAGTTACGGATTGCTTCGCCTCGTCATCCTGCTTATCCTTCCATAGCAATAGCACCGAGACCGCGGCCAGTATAAGCACGGCAATCTTTCTTGGATTCACCGGCTCATGGTACAGAATGACGGAGCCGATAGCCGGGATAGCAGCCGACAGATTGATGATCAGCCAACTTGTTGATATCTTTCCATAACGAATGCCGGCCATGAATGCGATTCCGCCAATCGCGCTCGCCACCCCGAATGGCAGAGCGATCGCATAAACCACCGCCGGCACGTAGAAATCGGCGCCACGGAACAGCACTACAAATAAAACTCCGAAGATGAGTGACCAGGCGTAGGCAAGGGTGTAGACTGCGCTCGGCTTGCAGCCTCGAGTGTCGGCAAACTTGGCGACAATCCCGATCATGCCAAAGCACGTCAGGGAAAGAAACATGTAGAGATAGCCTAACGTCATGTCTTCGCCTTTCCCGTCCAGGCTGGTTTCGGTACCGCGCCAACAGGAGGGCGCCTCCATCTACGTCAATCTAGCATCCATCTCTCCCTGTTTGAGGCGCCACTTGCGCCTCAGTTATCGAAAGCGTCCATTGCGCTGGACAAGCGCCTCACTGGGCAAAGTGGGTCAAGCATTCTGATTTTGAGGCGCAGAATAAGAGGATATGCAAACCATCATCCATCATCCGGCGCAGATCGATTTCGACAAACCGGGAAAGCACCATTACCGCTTGGCGTTTCATCTGGATTCGGGTTGGGGGTATTCCCTCGTGCCCCTCACCGTAATCAACGGCCGCCGCGAGCCCATCGCCGGCGTTCAGCCTCCCGGTCTGGCCGCCTTCGGAGGAACGCACGGAAATGAATGGGAGGGACAGATCGCAGTCAAGCGCCTGTGCCTCCAACTCGATCCCGACCAAGTCAGCGGACGAATCATTCTCATGCCGCAATTGAGCCAGAGCGCCTGCGCCGCCAACCAGAGAACCTCTCCGCTCGACAATGTCAATATGAACCGCGCCTTCCCCGGGGATCCGCGCGGAACCATCTCCTATCGCATCGCAGACTTCGTAAAGTCTCATGTTTTCCCCCAGGTTCGAATCGTGATAGACATACATGCCGGAGGCCGCGAGGGAGGATTTGCGCTTTGCACTTCCTTTCATCCCGTGCCTGACCCCGCGCAATTCAGCGAGATCATCCGCGTCGCATCACTCTTCGATCCGCCCTTCATGCTGATCTACTCAAGTCAGATGGCTTCGGGCCTGCTTACGGATGAGGCTGAGATAGAAGGCAAAATCGCGCTGGGAGGAGAGTTCGGCTTTGGAGAGGGAGTGAGCCGCAAGGGTGTGCAACATGCCTATGAAGGGGTTCTAAACGTTCTCAGGCATTATGAAATGCTTACCGGAGAAATAACCAGGATCGATCCCCTCCGCCCTTCCCACCCGCTCCTGGTGGATGCCCGAAATCTCGAGGATTACATTCCATGCCCTTACTCCGGCGTCTGGGAGCCGCTCGTAGACTTGGGTCAAGAGGTAGAGAAAGGTCAGTTGATCGGGCGCCTGCACGACTTCTCCGATCACGCAGTGGAGCCTCTGGCGCTTCATGCGCATCGTAGCGGCGTCATGATCATGATGTGCGCAACGGCGCGCTGTCAGGAAGGGACCACGCTCTATGTGATCGCCCAGCATACCGATATGCCAAGCCAATAATTGCGATTGACAAGCTCGTCCTTTCAACAAATCCTGGGTGCCCCATATCTGACGCCTTCTTTGCGTCAGATGTGGGATTCCACAATTCTCGATCGACAGTGTCATGATCACACCCGCGGTGCAAAGGACGCCCGATCACCGCCCCATCAGCTGGCGCCGCCAGTGGAGGGGTTCAAGGGTCCAGGACTCTACGCTGTATGCATCCAGACGAATTTCGACCGGCGCAGACCCTGGCGTGAGCGTCAAATCGTTCAGTGGACGAAGACGCACATTCTCGTCCTGAGAGGGTGACTCCGCATCGAGAAGCCGCCGCTTGGCAACCAGAGCCTCGGGAAGATCGTGTGCATCCAGCGTGACCGAGACAGGAGTGGCCGAAAAATTCCAGAGCATTAGGCTATAGATTTGGTACGACGGATCATGGGATAGAAATCCATGCACGGTATCGACATCGGAAGTGGCCTGCAGCCGGTCTCCGGTAACCCGCGAGAGCAGCTCAAAAGCGAAGTACGCCGGCCGCATAACGTTTTGATAGTCGAACAAACCCGAATATTGCGGCATGCGGTTCCACCAGCTCGCCATGAACGACGCTCCGCCCGGTGAGAAATAAGGCGTAAACTCGTCGCGCTCCACATGGTAATCGCGAATGTGGTAATAACAGGAATACGTCAGTCCGGATTGCTTCATGCGCCAAGCTGTTTCTGCGACGAATGCCGGCTGTATGCTGGGGTCTTTAGGTGGCACTGTCAATGCCATGTTCCATTCGTCGAGAATGGTCTCCGGATGTATTGAAGGATGCGCTGCTAGTAGCTCATGTACGCTCTCGATGGTCGCCTGGATCGCCTTTGGATCGTTGTTATAGATGTGCCATGAAACAAAGCTAAGCGGCACCTTCTCTTTATCGCAGAACGCAATCAGCGCCGGGAGAATGGGCGACTTCCAGGAGGCCACAGCAGGACCGCCGACTCGTGCGCTTGGATCGGCTCTCAGAATGGCTGCGGCGGTGTGGCGATAGTAGCGCACATAATCTTCGGGGGTGAAGCGGTAGGGAGATCCTCCGGACTCTCCGATATCTCCTTCATTACCCACTTCCCAGTAGAGTCCCTTGAGTCCTCGCTCCTTGTAATGAGCCACCAAGTGGAAGATCAAAGCCTCCCACTTGCCATAATCATTGGGATCAACGATATCCTGATCGATCTTAGGAAATAGCGCCTTGGGCTTGATGGCAATGGTCATCAGTGGCAGAGCCTGGGCCTTCACGATCTCGTCCACAGATTGGTCGAGGGTCTCGAAATGATATCGTCCGCTGGCCGGCAAAAGGTCGAAGTATTCCTGTATGAATAGCCGTATCAGACGAGGATGGAGCGCGCGAATCTCAGCTATGCGATCGTCCCACATCGGATAGGGAGACAGGCCGCCCTGCCCCAGCGAGATATGGTTCATCTCCATCGGGCCGAGATTCTTATTGAACTCGAGTGTCAATGTCGCCGTGCGTGTTTGTGCGCAAGCAACCGTAGCCATGCCGGCGGTAAGAGCAAATATCACGAGCCAAGTGTGTCTCATCTGTCCAACCTCGCAGTTCTAATGGCATGTCGCATTGAAGGCGTAGACCGAAGAACAATGTTGTCATCTCGACCGGAGCGAATGCATCGCCTTTGCCTTTCTTTCTGTCATTCCCGAAGGGAATCTGCTTCTGCCTAACCGCAGATCTCTCCACTTCGCTTCGCTCCGGTCGAGCTGACAAAACTTATTGTCCTTGATCTAAATTAAGGTTGAAAACGTACTAGCATCGCTACAAAAACGGGTGCCCCAGGTCCCGATTCTGGGACCTGGGATCCTGCAGAAAGTTAGGGTCGCTTTCTGGCCGCACTGGAGGTCCAGCCCCCATCCACCGGCAGCGTGATTCCGGTAACGAAGGATGCCTCGTCGGAGGCAAGAAAAAGCGCAGCCCATGCGACCTCTCTGGGATATCCCACCCGGCCAAGCGTGGTCTGGTCGCATTGCCAAACATAATGAGGATCGTCCGCACCGGCCGAAATGCGTGTCTGGATTGGTCCGGGACAGAGTGAGTTGACTCGAATATTCTGCGGCCCATAGTCGTAGCAGACACTCATCGTGTAGCCCAGCAGCGCAGCTTTGGTCGCGGTGTAAGCAGCCGAGGTCATCATCCCTTCCATCGCTTGAATGGAGGCCACGTTGATGATCGATCCTTGCTTCTGCGCCATCATGTATGGCAGCACCGCCTTGGTGAAGCAATGCGTACCCAGAAGCGCTACATCGATGCAGTTCTTCCATTCTTCATCGGTCGATTCCAGGGCAGCGTGGAATTTAGAAGAGATATAGGCGGCGTTATTGCAGAGTATGTCGATGCGGCCGTCATGCGCCGCAGCCGTCGCAACTGCGTCCTCTACCTCTTTGGGATTCGATACGTCCGCCCGGCAAAATTCGGCTTCTCCACCGTTAGCTCGTATGGCCGCAACGGCATCTTGCCCGGCCTTCTCCTCAAGGTCAACCACCAGCACCCAGGCGCCCTCCTCGGCAAATAACTCACAGATCGCCTTGCCTATTCCGTTGGCGCCGCCGGTCACGATTGCCACTTTGTCTTTGATTCTGTTCACGCGTTACTCCACCCTGTACTTCTCGATTGCCGCCTCATCTACATCCACGCCCAGGCCCGGCCCTTGCGGAACGCGTAGCCATCCTTCCTCGAGCTGTATCGGATTACGGCAGAGCTCGCGGCTGAGCGGGCCGCTGGTGACATTGAATTCCTGAAAAACCGATCGGCGCATGAAAGCGTTCAGGTGCAGCGATGCCGCCGTGAGAAGATCGGAGATCCATGCATGCGGGATACAGAGCCGGTTATGCAGCTCCGCCAGATGCACAATCTTGCGTGCTGCCGTGAACCCGCCGCATCGCGAGAGATCGGGTTGGATCACATCGACATGGCCGCGCTCGATCAGCGTGCGAAAGCCCCACTCCGTAGCCTCCTGCTCTCCGCAGGCAATAAGTGTATCCACCGCTCCGGAAAGCTCCGCATAACCGTCGTAGTCCTCGGGTGAGAGTGGCTCCTCGATCAGGAACGGGCGATATGGCTCGAGCCGCCGCACCATCTGGATAGCTTCCTTGGCGGTGCGATGGATGTACCAGCCTGTATCGATCAGCAGTTCTGTGCGCTCTCCCAGTGAGCGGCGTGCTTCAGCTACAAGCTGCACGTCCAGTTCCTGGTTTTCTCCAAAGACGCCCCAGCCGAACTTCACGGCTGTGAAGCCTTGATCGAGATAACCGCGGCTCGCTTCGGCCATGCCCTCGGGAGTCGCGCGAAACAAAGTACTTGCATAGGCCCGTACCTTGTCTCGATAGCCGGCGCCCAGCAGCTTGTAGATCGGCTGCCCGACTCTTTTCCCCACGATATCCCAGAGAGCGATGTCAATCCCTGAGATAACCTGCAGGGCGGCGCCCCGCCTGCCATAGTAGACGGAAGCCATGTACATCTTGTGCCAAAGCCGTTCAACCTCCAAGGGATCCTCTCCCAGGAGTACCGATCTGAGACCCTGAAATCCGGGCACGGCGCCTTCGGAAGGAGCGTCGACGATCGCACGCGCCACATGAGGCTGCGTTTCAAGATCGGAATAACCTGTTATTCCCGCATCCGTCTCTACTTTGACGATACCGAGGTGCTTGATTCCATATGCCTCTTCACCGCCGGCCGTCGCCTCATATGCGCCCGGCGATTCAAGCACGATCACGCTGACGTTTGTAATCTTCACGCACTCTCCAGTCCCAGGCACTTCAGCGTCGGACTGTAGATCAGGCCCTCGATCTCTTCGCTCGTCAGGCGGGGCAGATTTGTGCCTTCAGTGAAGTGATTGATGTTGCGCAGCCCTTCGATCTGCGCTTCGGGAGTGGTGAAAGGATAGTCGGAGCCGAACAGAATCTTGTCCAGCACACCATATTCCTTCGCCATAATAAGGGCGTTATAAAACTGCCAGGGACGATAATGGAGCGCCGAAATGTCTGAGTAAAGGTTGGGCTGCTTGCGGATCAGAACAAGTGTTTCTGCGATCCACGGATGTCCCAGATGGGCGATGATCATTTTCAATTTGGGGAACGCTATGGCCACGTCCTCCAACTGAATCGGCAGTGCATATTTCAACGGCCCGGTTCTGACGAACGTGGCCCCCTGATGGATCATGATCGGGAGCCTGTGCGCCTGACAGAACTCGTATACGGTCATCATACGAGGGTCGGTCGGATCGATGTTTTGGTAGATCGGTCCCAGCTTGACTCCTCGTAGCTTGAGACGGACTATCTCATCGAGCGTTTCAGCTATAGGATCCACCACAGGATCAATCGCGCCGAATCCGATGACCTTCTCCGCATGGCTCGCGGCGTACTCGGCAATATACGTATTCGGAACCGCCAATCCGGAGTGATGTGCCCGCAGGCCAAATACGATGACCTTATCGACTGCGGCCATAGCCTGAAAATGCTTTTCAGGCGGAATGTGAAGATCCAACCGGTGTCCGCGCGACCTAGCATTGGCTTCGTTCACGAACTCATCGGAGAGATGGCCAGGATAAGCCCAAACATGCGAATGGCAATCGACCAGCACTAAATTTGACCTCCTGGATTCGTGGTCTCCCACCCTTGCCACGCAAGGATGGGGCACCCTGAACCTGTTTGAAATATGGATCCTGATTTTGCGACTTTGCTTTTCTTTCTGTCATTCCCGAAGGGAATCTGCTTCTGCCCTTTTTGCCAAAGATAAGCATACCCTTCTCAGAAGTAGACCTTCATAGCGACCTGCAGCTCCCGAGGATCTCCGGCACTGAGGATCTGGCCGGCAACAGGAGACTGGATATCAGTTGTCGGACTGTTGAAATGAGGGTGGTTGAACGTATTGAACGCCTCGGCGCGAAACTCCGCATAGAGCCGCTCGGTGAAATGAAAATCCTTGAGCAGCGAGAGATCCCAGTCGTCTAATCCGGGGCCTCTCAGGATATTTCTTCCGGAATTGCCGATTTGACCCGGGGCCGGCACCTGGAAGGCTGATACATCAAAGTACCTATTGATCGATTTGTTCGCCAACGATCCTGAACCGATTCGATTGGGGCGAGTTGCATAATCGGTGTCGGTTGGATTGGCCTCCATCGTCGGCGTGAACGGGCTGCCGGTCTGAAATTGGGCGATTCCTCCCACACGCCATCCTCCTACGACCAGGTCAACCGGGCGCGGAATAGATGAGAGGAATTGCATCCCCCGGCCGATAGGAAGCGCATAGCTGAAGCTGGTGACCGATCTGTGCTTCACATCCTGCGAGCCTAACCCGTAATCCAACTCGAGATTCAGCGGATTTTGAACCGTCATCTCGTCGTCGATATTCATATCGTTCATGAAATTGGAATATGTGTAAGCGGAGAGGAACGTAAGACCGCTGGTCAAGCGCTTTTCCAGGGTAACCTGCAGCGCGTTGTAGATAGAGCGCCCCTCCATCGTAAACAAATCTCCGTTCCCGAACTGCGGATACTTTCGTCTGCTCTGCCTGGTGCCCGAGTTGGGCAATCCGCCGACGGAAGCGTAGTTGAGCGGGACATCCTTCTCCAGACGCGTGCCCTTGTTGCCGACATAGGCCACTTGCAGGGCTAAGCCGGCTTTCAATTCACGCTGAACAGCCAGATTCCATTCCTGGTCGTATGGCGGCCGGATCTTCAGATCCTGGGCGCTCAAATAGGGCGGTCCGGAGGTGAAGGATGAATTAAAGAAGTTTTCCGTGTTGTAGAGGGGTGCGCCCGTGGCCGTCTTTTGGTTGGGCACGACCTCGTCCGTAATAAATGGCAGGTTAATAATCGCCTGTGAGACGGTTGGATTTCCCGGGGAAAGTGTATAGAAGATGCCATAGCCGCCGCGTATCACCGTCGTATCGTTCCCCAACGGCCGGAAGGCAAAGCCGACCCGGGGTGCAACGTTCTTCTTGCTCATGGTTTGCAGGTTATTATCGATGCCGGCCTGCTGCGCCGTGATGATGTATTGCGAATAGGCGCTGTATGCCGCTTGCGCAACCTGCTGCGTAGACAAGTTGATCTGTCCGTTCTTGTAGGTGGAAACAACCCACACGCCCCGGTTGATGTCGAAGAACGAATTTTGCCCTAGATCCTGCTTATTAGCCGACGCAAGGTCATAACGGAGCCCAAGATTGAGCGTAAGGTTGGCGCTCACTTTCCAGTCATCCTGAAAGAACACGGGATAGTTAAGGACGCGTTCTCCGAAAATATCCCTGGGGTAATCCCGATAGCCTTGGTCCGGATAGCCCAGCAGGAAATCCGCCAACGCGTTGCCGCTATACTGGCCATTGAATGAGAACCGGCCTCTGGAAAAGGCTGCGTTCGTCGATGTAAGGTGAAAACGCCGCACATCCACGCCCATCGTAAAAGAGTGCTTGCCTTTGTTCCAGGAGAGAGTGTCGCTTAGCTCGAACGTAGTGGTTGGATTGATGAGCGGCGCATATAAGTTGCCGCTGACCAGGGTCCCGCCCACGTATGAGCCCACGTCGAACTGAGGGAATCCAGGATAGAGGCTGGACGTCTGATTAAAACCGAGAATGCCCGCCTGGGTCGTATAATTTGTGCCCAGACCTTGAGGTGAATTCGCAAAGTACAGGTGGGCATATCCGAAACGGGCCTGATTCAGCAAATTAGGCGAGAAGATGCGGGTATAGCTATACCCTTGATTTCTTGTATTTACTGTAACCGTGAGGCCGCCGTTCTGTGGAACAGGGCCGGGTGAGACGATGGATATATCGTTCAGCGAATAGCGCGCGAAGAGAGAGTCCTTCGACGATACCTGATAATCAATCCGCACATTTCCCTGATCTACGTTACGTGTGTCGGCGGAGTTGTAACTGAACAGACCTCCGGACAGATTTGGCGTAGGCACGTAATTCAGCATGAACTGTGCTACCCCATCCAACTGACTCTTGGGAATCTGGTTCCCCGGAAACGGGGTATTCGTAAGGGGGTTGATAATAGGCTTGGCCGGGGTGACAAGGTCGGATAAGTTTCCGCTGCGCTCGGCCTGGGTCGGGACTAACACCGTGGAGGTCACAGGGTTGTCCAGACGCGTTCCCTCATAATTAAGAAAATAGAACAGATGGTTCTTAATGATCGGACCCCCGACGGATGCCCCGAATTGATTCCGGCGCAGCGGCGGCTTTCCCACGGAAAAGTAGTTCACCGCATCCAGAGCGTCATTGCGGAGAAACTCAAATACCGTCCCGTGGATCTGGTTGCCTCCGCTACGCGAGCCGATAAGAACGATAGCGGACCCGCGCCCGTACTCGGCAGAAAAAGAATTGGACAGTACCCGGAATTCCTGGAGGAAATCAATCGACGGGCTGAACTGGACGCCGTTGTACAGCTGCTCCTGGTTGGATATTCCATCCAGCAGGAACTCGGTCTTTTCACTTTGGCCTCCGCTAACAGAGACAGTCGTGAATCCGGTATTGCTGGCTGCGGCAGGCCCTCCGGGGGTAGCGCTCGTCAAAGCTCCCGGCGTCAAAGATACGAGCTGCGTGAAATCACGGCCATTCAGCGGGAGATCGACGATCTTCTTGTTGTCGATAACTTGCCCTAACGACGACGCTTCGGTCTGAATCAAGGTGGGAGCCGAGGATACGGTTACCGTCTGCCCGACATTTCCAGGATTAAGCTTTATATCGACCAGCGCCTGTTGAGCCACATCCAATACGACATTCGGTACTTCGGACTGGCTGAACCCGCTGCGCTCGGCCTTCAAGGTGTAATGTCCGATCGGCACCGAATCCATTTCATACGAGCCTTGGGCATTCGTAGTGGCAACTCTGGTGAACCCATTGTCCTGATTTTGGGCGGTGACGTTTGCACCCACCACCAGGGCCCCGCTCGAGTCACGCACTGTCCCTACAATCGTTGCCGTGGACTGCGCATACAGACCAACTGTGAAGAGACAGCTCAAGGCGAAGCTGGCGAAGAGGCCTTTGAATCGTGTCATGGAAACCTCCTGGGAGTTAGTCTGGTATTTCTCTAAATCGGGCCGGTCGCCGGCAGGCTGGAATATCTGTCGAATCGATTACTGGTGCCTGCTTGCCGGTCTTGATGAGCCATATTTACGTCGCCCCGTCTCGCCGATCAAGATCCTTTTGCGGATTATCCATCAGGCTGGACGAAACCTACGAGCTATCACCCTCACACTTGCCGGGTGCCCCATATCTGACGCGCGTTTTGCGTCAGATATGGGATTCCGCAAATCTCGATGTAGAGCGTCGTCGTCACGCTTGCTGTGCAGGTGGATGAGAGAAAAAGACCCAGGTTCGCGCAGCTAACCGGGGTCTTTTTGCTTAACTATCGGGAAATCATTGAAGTACGGCAAACCAATCACAAAACCCCATATTTTGCGTATACATCCGCCAGATAAGCGCCCTCGAGGAGATCCTTTCGACTATGGTTCTCCTTCGATATCTTTTCTTTGGCGATTTGTAAGGTGTCGTCGATGATCTCAGCAGGGATGACCACCACGCCATCGAAGTCAGCAACAATCAAGTCCCCGGGCGCGACGATTACACCGCCACATAGAACAGGCACGTTGTAGTCCACGACCACTCCCCGCCCTTTGGAATCAACAGGCTTGATTCCCGCTGTGAATACAGGAAACCCGAGCTTTTGGATGGCTCGAACGTCGCGCACCAACCCGTCAATCACTGCGCCCCGGGCCCCCCGCGCGCGCGCTGCAGTGGACAGGAGCTCGCCCCAAGGCGCGTTGCGCTTGGATTCACTTGTCGATACGGCGACTATCTCCCCCGGCAGAATACTGTCGATAGCCTCTATCTCCAGGCCGTAAGGGTCCTCCGGCAGATAAAAGGTATCCTGGCATTGGATGGTGCGCGCCCAACCGGCAAATGTTACCTCCGGCCAGAGAGGCCGCAGGTATTCGCGCATTGCACGATCATGCTGGCCCAGCTCGTCCAAGGCATCGGCGAGGACCGCGGTATAGAACGTTCTCTCAATATTCCGGAAAAGCTCAACGTCAGATTCACGTGCAGCTTTGCCTTTCTTTCTTATGCCATTGCCACTGTCATCGCCGTGTTTCATCATCTATCTCCTTATTGCCCGTGATGCAAGTATGCTTCTTAAGATCTCCTTACGTCTTGGCTGCCTCATTTCTGATTTAGGCCGCGGAGATAATTACTGAGTTCACCCTGGATCTGGGGCCTGTCCCAAAGGAACTTATGCGGGAATTGGCCGGTTAAAGGATAGGTAACCCCATCGCCAGGAGTCACCTTTGCCAGATCTTCATCCCGTACCCGATAGTCGCCGATCCGGTATCCATACATATCGAGGTGATGTACGCCCGACTGCAGAGCCGCCTCAGAAATCTCGCGGATCTGCTCAGCGGTAGGGTACTTCGCCATGCCGGGTTTAAACTCCTCGGCTGGATTCGCAACCCAAAAAGTGTAAGTTGTAGCTTTAGTCCCACCGACGGCCTTCTTCAACTTTGTAATTATTTCCCGTGTTCCTTGAGCCGCCTTTGCGCCGGAGTTGGGAGATGAGCTGTAAGAGAAAGAGGAATATGCGCCTACTGCATCGAAATATTTAGCCACCCTGGAGAAGTCAAGGCCGATCGTATTGCGCAGATTGGGATTGAGAGCATCCCCTGCGGGATCCTCAAGATAGATCTCGTGACTCTTATCCGGATCAATCTGGCGAATCGATCCAACCGTATCTCTGGCCCAGTCCTCCCACCACTTCGCGCGCGCCTGTACCCATTTGTCCCAACCCGGGTCTGTTGACTTACGCGGAAGGTTGCCGCAAAAGTGTTTCTGTTCATATTTTCCATAGGAGACGACGCCTGTTCCGGAGGGGCCATCTGGCTTTCCTATAGGACCCTCGGTAAAGGAATCGTCGAAAACGTAGCCGGCCATCCCCGGCTCATTATGGTATGCCTTGGCAACTCGCTGCAGATATTGCTTCCATTCGGTCTGCCGCCACTCGCGGTTGAAAACATCAAAGGAGAAGAGCTGATTTCCGGCGGAGTCGACCTGTTGGACCTGCGGATGCCTCTCAAGAGAATTTGCCGTGGGTTGCCAAATAACAAGATAGGCTCCCAACCCCGCTTGATGCGCCTCTTCGATTGCAGTTTTGGTATCCGCGATCCGGATGCCTACTGCCGCGAGATCTATACCCCAACACAAGAGGACATCTGTGAATCCCATCTTCTTCATGGTCACGAAATCGCCTTGCCACGCTACTCTCGGGGCTGAATTCAGCCAGTACCATGCACTAATCCTCACCTTCTGCGCCATTGCTCCGGCGGCGGCTGCCTGCACACAACTCAGGAGAACCATTATGCTTAGCAGGCGTTTAGACAAGGCTAGCTCCTATCGCTCCTATCGTTAGAAAAACAGAAAAACTCGCCATAACCATTGCTGCTGCGTCACCTGCAATTCGTACTGTGCAAACTCCGGAATGCCGGATCGAATCTTCCCTTCTGCTAAAGAACAATCTCCCTCTTCGGCGTGTAGCGCCTTCCATTGATCGCAATGTGAGTGAGCTCCCGGATCGTAGGAGCGTGAACAATGACCTTCGGAGCGCCGTCATGCCACTTTGCATCAAATTCGACGTCCAGGCTCTGCTTATCCCGCGAGAGACGGAAGCGCAAGTTGACCGTTCCATGAAGTGTAGGCATGTTTTCAAAAACACTCTGCTCTTCGCTCGTAATCCATGCCTGCGGACAGAGCCTTAGGAGATGCAGTTCGCCCGGGACGATCTCATCATCGATCACCGAAAGGCGCGCGCAGTAGAAGGCCAAATATGCCGAACATTGTATGCTCTGGATTCCATGTCTATGCTCACATGCGCTGTAGGTCTGTTTGGAAAGACTTCCGGCCAAAAGGCTATATAGACCCTCCAGGAAATAGCGGCGGTCCCCCAGTTGCCAGGAGTGAAAGATGTTCCAGCTATAACAAGGCTCGCAGCTTGATATTTCATGAATCAACACCGGCCGGTTCAGCGGGTTGGAGCGATAACCATATAGCTTGACGTCTGGGCCTTCCCGGAAATAGAGAACTGAAGAGCGCATAAGTTCGTCGTGGGCATCCAGTAAGCCCGCCCAGACCAAAACCATAGGGCCGCTATCCAGATAAAATGCGGCGGAAAAGGAATGCTGAGGCATCGGCGTGCTGGAAAGCGTGGTGGGCGGCTTGGGATGCCGCGTACCGGCAGAATCCGTCCATTGCGGCGCAAGAGCTGAAATCCCCCGAAAAGCCTTGTTGAAGGTAGCCTTATATTCGCCCGCGAAGACTTCAAATTCGGTGCTCCGGGGATGATTGATTCGCTTGAGCAGCTTGATAGCGGTTGTCAGCCCTTTGTAGTTCCAGGCCAAACTGTAGACAGCCTGGGTGGGAATGAGGTCGTCGGTCGCCACTGCCGGCGGAAGCAGCCCTTCTACTCCGCCTGGACCGGGCTTCGCGCAAGAATCCTTGATGAAGTCGCAAGCTCTTACGATGGCCGGAGTCCAGGCGGAGATGAACGTAGCGTCATTCGAAAGCAAAGCGTGCGTGCTTGCCTGGTGCAGAATCGCGCCATGATCGGTCAGCCAGTTAAACGCCGTCAGGGATTTAGGAGTACTGAAGTAGCCAGGGTGCAATTCATATTCCGGACCTGGGGGTTTGACGGAGCCTTGGTGCTTCCGGAATAACTCTATATGCTGCTCGACGCATTGGTTGTACCCCAGGAGATCAAGAAACATGTGTGTTGTCATCGAAGTAGTAGCGCTCCACAAATTGTCGTAGCCCCACGACCCCGTCAGGAAGGTATAGTCCCCGTTGACATAGTCCTTTTCCGCGATAACTTGGGCGAACTTGATATTCTGCCGGACAACACGATTGATATAGTCTTCAGGAACATGGATGGCTGCGGCTCCGGCCGGCGTGATGGACCAATATGCATCGCTTTCAGCCAGCGCCGCTTTAGGCCCCAAAAGCTGTTCGGCGGCTACGAGGCTTCTAGCCTCAGGCAGGAAAGGCACAAGCAGATCCACATGTTCTCCCACCTTACCGGCAAGGTCGATATTCAAGGCGTATACATTTTTGGCGAAATCTACTTCGCTGAATGCCACTCGGCTCGAAGCGGGGGGGAGTGCAACCAGGCGGATCTTGTCATCCGGCTCAATCAACCGCAGGCCGGTGTTGCCCTCCTGTTCAAAACTCTCGGCGCGCAACTCCTTCGGGTAAGGAGCGCTCTTGGGTTCGATGTTTATCGTAATTCCGTCTTCCCAGTGGTAGACCTCAGCGTGACGGTAGTAAACCTTGCTTAGCTGAACGGCGAAGCTCACCGATTTGGCCGCAGTCGTCTCGTCCACGTGCGTCACCGAGAGGCGAACCCAGGCGTACTGCGGCTCGACTGCCGTGACCACAGACTTCGCACCCGCAATGTGAGAGAAGATCTCCTGGCGGATGACCAAGCCATCCTGAAGCCGCCACTCTGTCCAAAGCACAGGTGTGGAATGATCGTTGTTCCACCCTTGAATGCCAACACCTCCGTCGGTTCGCCAGAGTTGGGCGACCTCGGCAGGTAACCGGGGCGGCTCACTGGCAAGTGGAGTGAAGTTAAGCTGAAAGCTCTGTCCCTGCCAGCGCAAAGCGTGCGGACGTGGAGGCGCGAAGTGGGGACAAGGCTCACAAATGATGGTGCCGTTGTAGAGGACATTGAAACGGAAGTAGTGATCCTTCCAGCCGATTGGCGTCCATACATTGCGTTGCTCCGTCCACCACAAGTCTGCCAGCGCAAAGGTTGGCTCCGGAATTAGAAGCTCCGCATCGGCGGATTCTGCCATCCAGTCTTCGGTTGAGGTCACGTTGACCGTGCTCGCCCGGGACACAGCGGCGCCTATCTCACACGCTGCGGCCGCGCCAAGCTTGACTAGACTGCGCCGGGATAGTTGAGTCATCGAAGTGGACCAAAGGTTCTTAGTCGAGTTCCCTTCACTGGTGTAACGTTCCGGCTTACAAGGGTCAAGCGCTATCCGGGAATCGTCCAGCATGATGGATCTTACTTTTCCTGCGTAGCGCATTCGCCTCCCCCCGTGCGGATTCGGGTGAGAGCCGGAGACCCATCGGCACTCCATCCAAAATCATCCTGGACTATAAGTTTGTCATCTCGACCGGGGCGTAGTGTAGTGGAGAGATCTGCGGTTTCCTATACGTCCCAGGGTGATTCTCAGAACCCATGAGCACGACGTCCAAAATCGTCCTGGGACGTCTTTCTGGCCACTACTATGAATTTGTCATCTCGACCGGAGCGAAGCGCAGTGGAGAGATCTGCGGTTTCCCATACGTCCCAGGGTGATTCTCGCGAGAGTAGGATCCGCGGTTATACCCACAAACCGCAGATCTCTCCACTACGCTTCGCTCCGGTCGAGATGACAAAATTAACAGGGGTTACCGGTGAAGCCTTTGCAGTCCCACGCGCCATGAGGATGCCCCATATCTGGCGCGCCCTTTGCGCCAGATGTGGGAAACGCAGATCTCTCAACTGCGCTTCGCTTCGGTCGAGATGACAAATTAGGTGTAATTGCCAACGTAGACTTCTTCAACCCATCTTTATCCCCTTGGATGGGCCGCAGGCCCATGAACGCTCCGGTCGAGATGACAAAATTAACACGGGTTACCGGTGAAGCCTTTGCAGTCCCACGCGCCATGAGGATGCCCCATATCTGGCGCGCCCTTTGCGCCAGATGTGGGAAAGGCAGATCTCTCCACTGCGCTTCGCTTCGGTCGAGATAACAAATTAGGTGTAATTGCCAACGTAGACTTCTTCAACCCATCCTTCATCCCCTTGGATGGGCCGCAGGCCCATGAACGCTCCGGTCGAAATGACGAAATTATGAACAGTTACCGGTGAAATCTTTGCGGTCCCACATCGGCACGTCCAGCCCAATGAACGTTTTCAAGCCGCTGAGAGTTATGCGCTGTTGACCGGGCTTTCCTATGCTCGCTATCTTGACATGCAATCGCTTCGCAGCTTCCCAAGAGAAACGGTGGCAATAAAAGCCCTCCGTGCGTGGAACCTTGAAAGTTTTCACGTACCCTTAATGAACGCAAGACATGTCCTCATTCGACTGGCTCATTCTCGCGATCTACTGTGCAGGAGTTCTGGGCCTCGCGCTCTATTTTCGCGCGCGGGCAAGCCAGAGCCTGGAGAGCTTCTTTGTCGCCGGCCGAAATTTGCCCTGGTGGGTGATTGGCTTCGCCGACGTCGCAGGCTATACCGGCGGCGGTCAGGGATTCGTGATGGTGGTTTTCCTCTCCGGATACGCCGGGCTCTGGTTGATGGCTTGGATCTCGTGGGTAATCTGGATGCCTCTTGTAGCCATTCTCTGGGCGCCCATGTGGAGACGGCTCGGGGTGGTGACCACGGGAGAATTCATTGAGCGCCGATACGCGGGCCGGCGCGCCGCGGCCTACCGGAATGTGTATGCAGTGTATGCCTGCTGCGTATGGGGATTAACCTCGGTCGCCTACGCCGCCGCGTGGATGGCGGCGACAACAACTCCGATCCTGGGATGGACGCCGGTTCACGTGCTTCTCGTCTTCGGTGCGCTCACCGTCGCCTACAGTTTGATCGCCGGACTCTTCGCTGTCGCTTACAATGACGTCTTCCAGTTCGTGATACTCATGGCGGGAAATCTGGCCCTGGGCTGGTTGCTTGTCTCCAAAGCCGGCGGCATCGACCAGGTCTGGGCCCGAATCACAGCCGCGCGCGGCGATCATTTCCTGGCTGCTTTGCCATCCGGAGGCTCGCTCAGCTTTGTCTCGCTCATTGCGCTTATCGTGCAGGGCCTCTTCTTTGCCGGCTCACCCTTCGCCGGAGAAGGATGGACGGCACAGCGCTTCATGGCGGCGAAAGATGAATGGCACGCGGTTGTCGGCCAGATCGCCAATGGCGTCCTCGCTCTTGTCGTTCGCCTGATTCCGTTTGTTCTAATCGCGCTCGCGGCGGCCGCGCTCTACCCGCCTGCAAGCGTGTCGGTGCCCGCATCCCTGTGGGGAGAGATGGTTCAGAAGTATGCGCCTCCCGGCCTCTTCGGCCTTCTACTTGTCAGCAGCCTGGCCGGTTATATGGCAGCTATCTCATCGATCGGAAACTGGGCATCAAGCTATCTCATCAACGATGTCTACCAACGAACTCTCAGGCCGCAAGCATCTCAAAGTGAGCTGGTGCTCGCCAGCCGCATTTCCTCTGCCGTGCTGCTCATTGCCGCCTTTGCCTGGGGCGCAATGATCAATCCCGCCCAGCTCGGAAAGTGGATCCTGTTCATCAATTCATCGCTGATTGTTTTCTCGCTGCCTCTGGCATGGCTCAAATGGTTCTGGTGGCGAACCAACGCGATTGGAGACATGATTGGCGTTTTGGGCGGCTTTCCCGCAGGCTACATCGTCTGGTTCGGATCCGATGCCATCTTACCCTCGGGCTTGCGCAATTGGCTTGGCAGAGTATCCGGTCATTCATGGGACAATATGGTTCCAGCCTTCAGCAATCTCGATCGATACCCATTCTGGGAGGGCTTTGCCATACTCTTTGCGCTGGGGTGGGTTTGCATTTTACTTGCTACACTGCTGACACCTCCGGAGCCACTCGAGATTCTCCAGAAGTTCTATCTGACCGCCAAGCCAATCGGGTTTTGGGGACCGGTGCGCCGCAGCCTCGGATCTGAGGCGATGAAGAGCCGCGCTGCTGAGACCGGTCGCGACCTGATTATCTGCTGCCTGGGGATCGCTTTCTATTTCTCACTTACGGTTGTCCTCTTCAGCGTGATGGGAGGGCATATTGAGCGCGGCGCTCTCTTATTCGTTGTGGCGGCCGCGAGCGGATACCTCTTCGCCAAAATGGCTATGTCCAGACTTACGCTGAGCACCGATGCGGTGAACGCGGTTGTTAAAGAAAGCTGAGAATCAATGAAGATTGTTTCCTTAGACACTGTTCCCGTTTGGCAAGCGGTCAATCCTCAGCTCGCTATTGTGAGCGCAGCCGGCAAGCATCCCGAATCTCACTACCTGCTTGTAACCCTTGGCACCGACGAAGGGCTGACCGGTTACGGTGAAGCTACGGTCGTGCCCGTTTGGAGTGGTGAAAATCAGGCTGGCGCCGAGCAAGTGGTTCGTGAGATCTTCGCTCCGTTGCTTCACGGGGCAGACCCCTTGCACCTGGGTCGTTTAACCCAATCGATGGATCGGATCTTGATTGGCAATCCTTTTGTGAAGGCGGCCGTCGAGATGGCGCTTCTGGACGTCGCGGCAAAAGCTCTCGGCGTTCCTGTTCATATCCTTCTCGGAGGGCCGCGGCGCGCCCCCGAGATCGGGCTCAGGTTTTCTATCGGGGCGTTCACTCCTCAGGAAGCGGCGCGGGTGGCGCTTCACGCCGTCGGCCTTGGCCTCAGGGCAGTGAAAGTAAAGGTTGGCATGGATGTCGCCGAAGACATCGCTCGAGTGGAATCGGTGCGCTCCGCGCTTGGAGAAGATTTTCGTCTCTCGGTCGATGCCAACGGAGGATGGACGGAATCCGATGCTCGAAGAGCCATCCCCTCGCTCGAACGGCTCAAAGTAAACGCCCTTGAACAGCCCCTCCGCCGCGGGGATTTCAGGGGTTGTGCCCGTTTGCGGATGCGCACCGCAATCCCTATTATGCTGGACGAATCTATCTTCACCCCACAGGATGCCTTGCAGGCGATCCACGAAGAGGCATGCGACCTGATCAGCATCTATCCGGGAAAGAACGGCGGCATATTGAGGTCGTTAGAGATCGCCAAGATGGCGGCCGCTGCCGGGCTCGAGTGTACGATCGGCAGCAATCTCGAAATGGATCTGGGTACGGCCGCAATGTTGCACCTGGCAATCGCCGTTCCCGCGCTGGCAAGCTCTGTCGATCACGACATCATCGGACCTCTCTATTACCAGCGGCATTTCACCCGCACTCCTATTCTCTTTCGCGACGGCTGCGCGGTATTACCGCCAGGTTCCGGCTTGGGAGTGGAACCGGATCTATCTATCGACAGCTCTACCCTCCCACAGAGCGAAACTCGTCAATCTTCCCCGACTCAAGATCCTGGACAAGCCGCTGCAACCGGCTGAGGATTGCGCTGAAAAACATTTGCCCCTTCTCAGCGGATGCCGTCCGCGGGTCGCCAACCCCGCCGTGGGTGCTGATCTCCGCGAATGTTCTTGAAACGCTGGCCGGGCCGGCAGTCAGCATATCTTTGGCCAGGAATGCTGAGGTAGCCCAGCGCCCGTCCGCCTCCAAACGGCCGCTATGCACGCACTCAGGTTTAGCTGCCAACAAGAGCGACGTCTCCAGCTCACCGGCGTGCCCCATTCCACCCTCGGCGCTTCCCCGCAAAGCTCGCAACTGCTCCGCGGCGATATTCCAATATGTCACCAGAACGATGCGGGCAGCAGGATGCGATATGCGTAACTTAGTAAGAACCACATCGAGAGCAGAGGCATTCCCTCCGTGCGAGTTCAATACCAGGATTTTTGTAAAGCCGGCCTGCGCGATCGATCCGATGATTTCACTTGCCAGCGCCAAATAAGTGTCCACGGAGGCACTTATCGTACCGGCAAAACCCATGTGATGGGTGGACAGGCCGAGCCACTGCGTAGGAAGCACCAGCAGGCGCCCTCCACAAACCTCATCGAGCCGGCGCGAGAGCTCCGCTCCGATGAGTGCGTCCGTTTCCAGCGGCAGATAACGGCCATGCTGCTCCATAGCACCGAAACTGGCCAGGACTATCGTCCCGCGGTCGAGCGCATCCACATCCTGCCATGTCATTTCCGCTAGATACATCGATTACGATTCTCGCATTTTTATAAGCCGGGCGCCCCAGGTTCGCGAAAACCGGGGTCCCCGGCAAGCGAAGCTTGCTGGGGTGGGAAGCAAACCTGGGTCTTTTGCCTATACATCAGGAAATCACTTAAGAAACCGTTCGATCACATTTCTTGTAATCCGGGAGACGTGGGCATCCGGAAATAGAGAAGACACCCAGGTAATGGAGCCGACCGAGAAAACCGCCCCCTTCCCTTGTTCGAAATAGACCATATCCGCTCCACCCTCATCAGGATTGGTGCCCTTGGCGAGATGTTGAAGCCCCGCCGGTGAGCTAGGGGTAATCTTGTCGGTCTCATGTCCGGATGCTCCCCCGGGGACGCGCTCGTGCAGAGTCTTCTCGCCAAAGAGATCTCCTTCGCGGAGACCGGTGCCTTCAAAGACCCAATGATCGGCGGCGATTGTGCGATAAGGCGCCGCCGTCATCACGCCGCTGTAACTGAAGGCCACTCCGAAAAGACTAGCTTCGGTCCTGAAGGTGCGGTGCATCCGTGACTCATGACCTGAAGCCGAATCATTCGCATCGTCGTAGGAGAGGCACCGCATAGTCGCATTCGCATCGAGCGTGACCTCACAATTTACACCGTTACCGCCGAGATACATCAAGCGGCCTCCCTGGTTTCGAACCCAGTTATCGACCGTGATAAACATCTCCCGGGTCCAATACTCGGGATGAACAGATAGCACTAATACCTTGTAGGCGTCGAGTGGCAATGTACCATCGTCGAGTTGAGCTTCCGCATAATAGTCATACTCAAAACCCTCCCGCTCCAGCCAACCAAGCAGGCGCCACTCTCCCGGCGCTTGTCCGCATTGCATCCGCCCTTGAATCGGATCCGCAATCGACGAGCCGGTCCAAGGAGGGTTGTCAAAGATGTGATTGCCTGGTTCGGGACGCTCGAAGGCAAGCGGCTTGAACTCTCTATCGGCGATGGACCATGGACTATCGCCGCTGGTATAGCGCGCCAAGTCCAAACGAGCGTTGACGGTTGGCTTCGCCGGAAGCCCTCCAGGATTCACATAGTTCGATCGACCGCCGAAATTGTTATAAGCGTTCCAGCAGTTGGTCGAGGCAAGCACCGCTATTTTGGAGCGTGGCTGCCTCGGCGCGACCACCCATGGAAACGAGAAGGCGTCCCCCGCAGGAGTTCGCGCCCAGAGATAATAGAGCCCGGAACGCTCCGGCGCGGGAACAAACTGTTGAACATGGGGAGAAGGATATCCGTGACGGTTCCAATCGACCCCAGTCTGTGAATAATCTCCATCCGGGGTAATTTGCAGTGTGGCCAGCGGTCCGTGCTCGTCGAACCAGCTCAGGATGCGCACGAATTCTTTCTCGAGTCCGTATCTCCACAGGGTAAGTTGATATTGTTCCGGGCTATGCCCTCGGATCTCCGAACACTCTCCGGCTCGAACCCATTTAGGCCACATGAACCCCAATACGCAGTTGGTCAGGAGGCGAAATTGGTGCGGCTCGTTGCCACCAAGCCGGCAGTCAACCCACTTAGAGCCATAGCCTTCTTTGACAAGGATCACGCGGTAGCGGCCCGCCGGGATATCGCCATAGAGAGCGCCTCGCGGCGACGAAACCAGAAGGAATCGATCTTCCGTCTCCAGTGACTCGAGCTCGGCTTTTACATCCGCCAATGCAAGGTAATTCTCATCTGATACGTACGCGATCGGCTTCATTTTTGGCGGCCCGCTCTCCGTCGCTGAATTCCTTGAAATATATATCGCTCACCGTCCCCGCCGGGCAAGGTCTTCCACTCCATCGTCCACCATGCTGGAAAAAAGCGTGCCCCACAGCCCGTGGTTTTTCCCCCGCCAGCGAAAGCCGGGTGCCCCAGGTCCCGATTCTGGGACCTGGGATTCCACAGATTCTCGATGGGCAGTGTCGTCGCTCCTGCTGTGCAAGGATTGCCTCGAGTTCGGAGAAAAAGACCCAGGCTAGCTGTGCGAGCCTAGGGCACCCGGCTCTGCACCAGAAACTTGCAAATACCGTCCAGAATGCTGGACTATTTATGGAATCCGGCTTGACGGTTGGATTTGTAAACCTACCATTAACATCAACGCGCGTTACAGCCGAAGCGCGAAGGAATGGAGGGCCACGTCGCCCACGTCTTTTTTTGAGTTGACAGGGCCCAAGGAGTGGTAATGAGGAGGCAAGAATGGGGACTTCAACGAAATATTCGGTAGGCTCGGTAGAGCGGGCTTTTTCGATCTTGGAATTGCTGGACTCCTCCAAACGTGGCTGGAACATTTCAGAAATGAGCAGGAAGCTCAAAATAGCCAAGAGTACTACCCATGTGCTGGTTTCCACTCTGGATCAGCTAGGCTACATCCGGCAGCATCCCTCCTCGCGCCGCTTTCAGCTCAGCACGAAAATGTTCGGCTTGGGACGGGAGGCACTGAGCGTTAACCCGCTCCCCGACGTGGCCCTCCCTCATCTGCGCTGGCTGGTGCAAGAGACCGGATTTACGGCTCACGTCGGAATCCTGGAAAAGACTCAAGTGGTTTTTGTGCAGAAAGTAGACGGCCCCGGAGTCATAAAGTTCGACACCTATATTGGGAAGTGCTCTGACCTGCACTGTACCGGCCTGGGCAAGTCGTTAGTTGCATTTCAAACCGAAGGCTCCATTGAAGCTTTGCTATCGAGCTACTCCTATAACCGCTTTACCAAGAAAACGATAGCATCGCGATCGGCCTTCCTGGCCGAGCTCGCCCGCGTCCGTCAGCTAGGCTATTCCATGGATGACGAAGAGGAGGAGTTAGGGATTCGCTGCGTTGCCGTCCCGATTCTTTCCGTAGGAAATGTCTCCGCCGCGGTCAGCGTCACCGGAACGGTAAATCAGATGCACATCGAGGATATCGACAAGCTAGTTGCACTCACCAAGCGTGCGGCAGCCAGAATCTCCGCCTACATGTGAAGACCTCGACAATAGCCGCCACGCTCATCTCGCGATCTATGGCTGTTCACCAACTTCCATATTGTCGGCCCCTACTGATCCCTAACCCATACGTCAAGGGAAGCCTAATCCATTCTGTTGCCTTAAGAGGACGGTGCACTCACCGAGGCGTCAAGTGCACTGGTCCGGAGGCATCGCGCCACAGCCATTCAGCACTTGGCATCCCAAGGCATGCGGATTGGACGTCCCAAGCCAACGTGTGTCTCAGAACACGTAACCTCATGACGTCTTCCGTAGTCTCATAGTCGTGCAAATTACACGGTTGCCGGTCTACGGAGCGTCGGCCTTGGCGCATCTGACTATTGAGTGCAGCTCCATTTCTGCGGGGGGTCTTGCCGGAGCAAGCGACAATGCAGGTCTAAAGAAGTAGGTGTAATCCATGTTTCTGCTGTTGCTGGCGTATTTAGGCGGCATTCTCACAATCATCAGCCCATGTATCCTACCGGTCCTCCCGTTCGTCTTTGCGCGTGCCGATCAACCCTTCCGCAAGAGTGGCCTTCCACTGCTCGCCGGTATGGCAGTGACGTTTGTGTTGGTTGCCAGTCTCGCTGCAGTTGGAGGTGGCTGGGCCGTCCACGCCAATCAATTTGGCCGTATCGGCGCTCTCATCCTTTTCGGGGTCTTCGGTCTCACCCTGCTCTCTTCTTCATTCGCCGAACGTCTCTCTCGTCCGCTCGTCCGAATCGGCAGCAGCCTCTCGCAGCATTTCAATTCCAGCCCCAGCATAGCTAGCTCTTTTGTCCTTGGCATCGCTACAGGTTTGCTCTGGGTGCCATGCGCCGGCCCAATCCTTGGGCTCATACTCACGGGAGCCGCTCTGGGAGGTCCAAGCGTACATACCGCAATACTCCTCCTTGCCTACGCTGCCGGTGCAGCTACTTCCCTCACGATTGCCCTGTTGGCGGGAGGTCGCGTTTTCGCAGCTATGAAGCGATCTCTCGCTGCCGAGGAGTGGATCCGCCGCATCCTTGGAGCCGCTGTCCTGGCTGGCGTCGCCGCTGTCGCCTTTGGTCTTGATCGCGGCGTGCTCACCCGGATCTCCCTGGCCGACACCTCAAACCTTGAGCAACGCCTGGTTGACAGCTTTCATCCAGCGAAACAGGAGAAGAAGAAGATCTTCCTTAACCAAACTATTAACATCACCGACAGCAGCTCCGGCTCCGAACCAACCACTCTGCCTGATCTCTCCGGCGCCACCGGCTGGATCAATTCTTCGCCGCTCACCTCCGCATCGCTCCGCGGCAAGGTTGTTCTCGTCGACTTCTGGACCTACTCCTGTATCAACTGCCTGCGTACGCTACCGTACATCAAGGCTTGGTACGCCAAGTACAAAGACAGCGGACTGGTGATTATCGGGATCCACACTCCCGAGTTTCCGTTTGAAAAGGACGAGGCCAACGTGCGTAAAGCGGTTCACGACCTCGGCATTCAATATCCTGTCGCCATGGAGAACAACTACCGCATCTGGAGCAGCTTCAATAACCAAGCTTGGCCTACCGACTACTTCATTGACGCCGAGGGGAGGATCCGTTATCGCCACGTTGGCGAGGGCCAGTACGATCAATCGGAGGCCTGGATTCGCAATCTTCTGGAAGAAGCCCGTCACCGCCCTCTCCCTGAGACGCCCACACGGATCGCTGCTACCGGCGCAGAAGCGTTGGCTGACTCACGTGACATTCAGTCGCCCGAAACTTACATTGGCTACGACCTCGCCCAGAATTTTGCCTCGCCTGGCGGACTCAACCGGGATCACCCGCAGATCTATCGCGCTCCCGCGCAGCTCGAGCTTAACCAGTGGGCGTTGGCCGGCAAGTGGAAGGACGAAGGCCAAATTGCTACATTGCTCTCTCCGACGGGCGGCATCCTCTATCGCTTTCATGCCCGTGACCTTCACCTCGTCCTGGGATCTGCAAGGGATGGGAAACCAGTCCACTTCCGCGTCACGCTTGATGGGAAACGCCCAGGCCCAGACCACGGTGGCGACACCGACGCGAATGGATACGGCACCGTAATAGAAGATCGCCTGTATCAACTGATACGGCTGAAAGACGGTGTGCGAGATCGTACCTTCGAGATAGAATTCCTCGATCCAGGAGTGCGAGCGTATTCGTTCACCTTCGGCTAAGGGGTTCATTCTCGCACGGCAGCTCTATGCGGAGAAAATTTCGATAGTCGGGAATACCCATCCCTGTGTACGCATGGAAGAGGCGCGACAGACGACGAGGGCTTTGCGCCCGCAATTTCTTGCCAGTGTCTTGACCGACTTCAGGCCATTTCGCTCATTGAGGTTTTGAGACAGGTTTTATTCACAAGACCAAGGCCCGCCTACGAAAGTACAGGCCTTGTAACCTCTCAAATGAACATCCCCTATCGATGGCCACCACCACCATACCCCGGGATGACCACCACCGGGATGGCCGCCACCTCCCGTAAATCCGGCGCTGTGTTCGCCACCTCCGTCATGGCCAGCGTTGCCAACATGGCCTCTCCCGTCCCGCGCTTCATTCGCTTGGAAGTTGTTGAATGGCTGCACCCCGCGTCCCGGCATCGGCCCTTTATAACCGTGACGAGGATCGTAGCGGTTATCAACGTGGCCATAGAAACCATGAGGACCGTGGAACCATGGGCCGGCTCCAATGAAAACCCCGCCATCGAACCAGTCAGGCCCATAGTAGCCGTAGGGAGCACAGCTATACGGGGCATAATCGAAGTACCCGTATGGGCACACAGGCGCGACACCAATGTTAATAGACACCTGAGCTGGTGCTATAGACACACTACTCACCAGGGCAACCGTGAGCGCAGAGAAAGCGAGCGACTTCCAATAGGTCCTCATTCTCCTGGACCCTCCAGCTTAGAGTCTAAAGGAGAACTGAGGGCATGCGTTCGCAGACCATCCACCTTGGATAGTTGAGTCTCCCCACGCACTCCCGCCAGGCTATTGATTATAAAGGTCTTGGTCGGGGAGAGAGGATTCGAACCTCCGACCCCCTGGTCCCGAACCAGGTGCTCTACCAGGCTGAGCCACTCCCCGAACGTCACGTTGGATGGATGCTCGTGAGCAAAAGGCTCCCTGGCGGGCCCCCTCTAAACGTCCACAAGCTATTTCTGAGTGTATCAGAAGAGGGGTTTCCGCCTGGCCAGTTCTCTGCGTCCATGGCCGCCTGCACTTCGCGATATTCTGGATGGGATCCTATGAAGACGGTGCAGGAGCTCGACCTCAGCGGCTTGCACGTTCTCGATGGCGGCATGGCCACCGAGCTCGAGGCGAGAGGTTGCGACCTTGCCGGGCCGCTGTGGTCGGCGCATGTCCTCGAGAGCTCGCCCGAGATCATTGCCGCCGTGCATCGCGCCTACCTCGAGGCCGGCGCGGATTGCCTGCTTACTGCCGGCTACCAGATCTCCGTCGAAGGCTATCGGGAGCTCGGCCGCGGACCCGGCGATGCAGCCGATGCCTTGCGCTCCGCCGTGGCCATCGCCGACACCGTCCGGCGCGACTACCAGCAAAGCACCCGGCGCAAAATATGGATCGCGGCTTCGCTGGGACCGTATGGCGCCGCCCTGCACAATGGGGCCGAGTACCATGGCAACTATGTTTGCGGATTTGACGATCTGGTCCGCTTTCACGCCCGGCGGCTCGCTGTGCTCGCCGACACAAGCGCCGATTTCCTGGCCTTTGAAACCATCCCTTCCTTGGAAGAGGCAAGGGCGATCGTCGAGGCGCTGCACCAGTATCCAACGCTACCCGCCAGCCTGAGCTTCACCTGTAAGGATGCATCGCATGTCGCTCACGGCGAGCGCCTGAGCAGGTGCGCCCGGCTGCTGGAGCGGGAAGGCCAAATTGTAGCCCTCGGGGTAAATTGCTCTCATCCTGACTTCATCCTGGGACTCATCGGCGAGCTCATCCGTTCTACCGCCAAACCAATCATGGTCTATCCCAATTCCGGCGAGCACTGGGACGCGGAACGCCGCCTCTGGGTAGGACCAGGCGAGGAGCGGAACTTCGGCCAACTGGCCAGCCTCTGGCGCCGCGCCGGCGCCGATTGGATCGGCGGTTGCTGCCGCACCGGCCCCGAGCACATCCGAGCCATCGTCAACGCTCTTCGCACTGCGCAAAGCGGCGTGGAGAGAGCTCTGCGGTTTCCCTAAACATAGGTCACAAATCCTGGGTGCCCCAGGTCCCGATTCTGGGACCTGGGATTCCACAAATCTCGAAAAGGAGCCGGGTTACTTCGCGAACCTGGGGCGCGCGGCTACTATCTAGATACAAGAGAACCGCGGTTTTCCTGCGTGCGTAACCACGCGCCTTCCCTGCTCTGGGTACAATCGAGCTTGAGACTTTTCAGGAAAGCAGACCTATGCCGTCCAACATGGCCACTACCCTCACTACTGCGGTCAGCTCCGCCGTCCGCCAAGCGGGCTTCTCCGTACTCTCATTCCAGCAGGGCGCCGGTTTTGACGGACAGCCTACCGCCATCTTCGAGCTTGGACTCGCCACCGGAGCGACTCAGGAACGCACTCTGCGCCTGGAGTTGAGCGATCCGCTGGACTTCGAAAAGCCCGAGTTATTGCCCGCGATGACCGCGTATTTGCGTGAAGAGGGTCAACGCCTGCGCAATCCAAGGCCCGATGCTTACGTTACCCTCGGCGGTATCCCCGTCACCTTTGCTGAATTCAGGTGGCCCTTTCACCGTTCCGTCTCCGGAGCCGATACGTATATCGTCCATGGAGTGCTCACCCTGGCGGATGGAAGCAGCTCCTCGCTGCACGCTAAGATTTCGGCCAGCATGACCGTCACCTTTGCCGAAATCGTTCCTGCCCCTGAGCAGCCCTACGCCGAGACTTTCATTTACAACGCCATTCGCAAAACGTTGGACCAAGGCCAGCTTGAGTTGGTCAAGAGCGGCAATCGCCAGCCTGTTCCCGTCACCACCCGGTATTACAGCCGCTGGCAGAAGAAGTTCTTCTTCACCGATACCGACGACGAGACCCGCCGGCAGTTTCTATTATCGAAATCATTCTGGCTCTCCGGCGTTCTCGGAGAGAATCAGCTGATCTGGATCGCCGATCCGCGCGATGCACAATACCTCAACACCACCGCCGAAGCGCTCGCGGCTGCCGGCGCCGAGTTGGCCCGGGCGGGGCTGTTAAGTATGAGCGACAATGGCGAATTTGCCGCGGCTACGCCGGCTCTTATGGCACGTGAAGCCGAATTTCGCACCCGCCTGGAAAATGCTCTCGCCTTCACCAAACCCACCTTCAACGAGGAGATGCGCGCCGGCCACACCAATATGTAGCGTAGGAATCATTCATAGCGAAGAGCGACAACCGGCTCGACTTTCATCGCTGCACGCGCAGGAATCGCGCGCTCAGCCATTGATGCAAAGGCGCCCTCGCTCCCTATCCTTGTCGGCCCTTGTTTTTCTTTCTGTCATTCCCGAAGGGAATCTGCTTTCCCTACTCTGGTGTGTTGAGTCAGAAATTCGCGGCATAGTTCAAAGACCGGGGATGCAACGTAGATGGCTGAAACCGCAGATCTCTCCACTCCGCTTCGCTCCGGTCGAGATGACAAAATTGTCGGCGAGTTAATGACTCTGGACTCTAGAGCATTTTCATAGTTGATGTAGACCAGACTGATCGCGTTGAAGCGGGGTTCTGGACACGTTTTCGTGCCATAGCGAAAGACGGCTGCGCATGACGAGTCCCGCAGGGACGGCAAGAAAATAGCCCAGCACGCCAGTGCTGGGACCGTTCAGGAAAACAAGCCGAGTCCCGTAGGGACGACTGATACGAATCCCCATAAATTCCGCCGTCTCACATGGCTGAGCAATGATTCAGCCGTCCCTGCGGGACTTCCCTGATAAACCAAAGTCTCCCCAGCACTGACGTGCTGGGCTATTTTCTTCCCGTCCCTCCGGGACTCGAAGACTGATCTTCACCCTTTCAAGTCACGTCTTTTGGCTACCTATTCAAACAGTTCACAGTATTCCTGAAAATGCTCTAAAACTGAGTATGCCGCAGAGACCAGAAGCAGATTCCCTCCGGGAATGACAGAAAGAAAAACAAAGGCGAATACAGAAGGCCTGCAACGGCTTCATCGGCAACTCCACCCGATTTGTCATCTCGACCGGAGCGCAGCGAAGTGGAGAGATCTGCGTTCCCAACAAAAAAAGGCCGCGATCGCTCGCGGCCTTCTTAAGTATAAGTTGCAGGCAGTTACTCGGTAGCCATTTCCTCGGCTTCGCCTTCCTGCCGCATCAACTCCAGCTCACGCTCCGCTTCTTCGTATGCCGCAGTCACTTCCTGCTGCACGCGAACAGCGGCTTCTTCGAGCTCCGGCGAGAGCTGAATGTTGCGGTAGTACTCCATGCCCGTGCCTGCGGGGATCAGGCGGCCGACGATGACATTCTCCTTGAGGCCGCGCAGCGTGTCGACCGAGCCGTTGATGCTGGCTTCGGTGAGAACCCGCGTCGTCTCCTGGAAGGATGCGGCGGAGATGAACGAATCGGTCGAGAGCGAAGCCTTGGTGATGCCGAGCAGCAGCGGACGGCCTACTGCCGGACGGCCGCCGTTGGCGATCACGCGCTCGTTCTCCTCGCGGAAGCGGAACTTGTCGATCTGCTGTTCCAGCAGGAACGACGTGTCGCCGACTTCCTCGATCTTCACCCAGCGCAGCATCTGGCGCACGATGGTCTCGATGTGCTTGTCCGAGATGGCGACGCCCTGCAGCCGGTAGACCTCCTGGATTTCGTTGACCAGATAGCCCTGAAGCTCCTTCTCGCCCAAGCACCGCCAGGATGTCGTGCGGATTCAGCGGTCCATCCATGAGCGGCTCGCCGGCGCGCAGGCGTTCTCCCTCCTGCACGTTGACGTGGATGCCGCGCGGAACCGAGTATTCCTTCTCCTCGCCGTTATCCGCGGTCACGTAGATCTTGCGCTGACCCTTGGCCACTTCACCGAACTTGACCACGCCATCGATCTCGCTGATGATCGCGGTTTCGCGCGGCTTACGCGCCTCGAAGAGCTCGACCACGCGCGGCAGACCGCCGGTGATGTCCTTGGTGCGGGTGGTCTCACGCGGGATCTTCGCCAGCACGTCGCCGGGAAAGACCTCGTCGCCGTCCTGGATCATGAGGTGGGCGCGGCTGGGCATCAGGTAGCGCTTGTTGCCCTTGGCTGCCCTTGATGATGATCGCCGGCTGGCGCTTCTCGTCGGATGCATCCGCAACCACCAGACGCGACAGGCCGGTTACCTCATCGACTTCCTCATTCAGCGTGATGCCTTCCTGCAGATCCTTGAACTGCACCGTGCCGCCGATTTCGGTCAGAATCGCGAAGGTGTACGGATCCCACTCGACCAGGGTCTGGCCGAGATGGACCGGAGCGCCGTCTTCGACCATGAGCTTGGCGCCGTAAACAACCTGGTAGCGCTCCTTTTCACGGCCGCGCTCGTCGACTACGGCGATTGCGCCCGAGCGATTCATCGCTACCAGATGCCCTGCCTTGGCGCGCACCGTGAGCATATTGATGTAGCGCAACGTTCCGTTGTTCTTGGCATCCAGCCGCGATTGATCGGAGACGCGGGATGCCGTGCCGCCGATGTGGAAGGTGCGCATCGTCAACTGGGTGCCCGGCTCGCCGATCGACTGCGCGGCGATTACGCCGACAGCTTCACCCAACTCCACCATGCGTCCGGAGGCGAGATTGCGCCCGTAGCACAGAATGCAGACGCCGCGCTTGGATTCGCAGGTCAGCACCGAGCGGATCTTCACCTTTTCGATGCCGGCGCCCTGAATGGCCGACGCCAGATCCTCGGTGATCTCCTGGTTCACTTCGACGATCACGCTGCCTTCATAGTCCTTGATCTTTTCGAGCGACACGCGGCCGATGATACGGTCGCGCAGCGGCTCGATGATCTCGCCCGAATCGACGATCGGACCGACGTAAATGCCCTCCACCGTGCCGCAATTCTGCTCGCTGACGATGACGTCCTGGGCCACGTCCACCAAGCGGCGGGTCAGGTATCCGGAGTCGGCCGTCTTCAACGCGGTATCCGCCAGTCCCTTGCGGGCGCCGTGCGTCGAAATGAAGTACTGCAGCACGGTGAGACCTTCGCGGAAGTTGGCGGTGATCGGTGTTTCAATGATTTCGCCGGAAGGCTTGGCCATCAGGCCGCGCATCCCGGAGAGCTGGCGAATCTGCTGTTTCGATCCGCGAGCGCCGGAGTCGGCCATGATGTAGATCGGGTTCATGACGCCCGCCTTATCGGCGTTCTTCATGTTGTCGAACATCTCATCGGCAACCTTCTCGGTTACCGCCGACCAGATCTGGATCACCTTGTTGTTGCGCTCCCCGTTGGTGATCGCGCCGTCCAGGTACTGCTGCTGCACGGCGAAGACCTGCTTTTCGGCGTCGCGCACCAGGGTGTACTTGGTGTCCGGAATGACCATGTCGTCCAGGCCCACGGAGAGTCCGCTGCGCGTCGCATATTGGAAGCCGAGGTCCTTGATCCGGTCCAGCATCTTGACCGTCACTTCGAGACCCAGGTTCAGGTAGCAGTAATGCACCAGCTGCCCGATACCCTTCTTCTTGAGCAGGCCGTTCACGTAAGGCATGGCCTCAGGCAGCGACTCGTTCAGAATGGCGCGGCCGACAGTGGTCGAGATGTACTGCTTGTCGTACTGCACCGGCTCGGTGTGCGTCAGGTCCTGATCGTCGTAGGCGGTCGTCATGTCGAGCACCGCGCCGCTGTAGCGCAAGCGGATGGGTGTCAAGCGTCTCGACTTCCTTGGCTTCGAGCGCCATCAGCACTTCTTCCGTATTGGCAAAGACCCGGCCTTCACCCTTGCCGCCCTTCTTCTCCTTGGTCAGGTAGTAGAGACCGAGAACCATGTCCTGGGTAGGCACGGTAATCGGCTGGCCTGAGGCGGGCGACAGAATGTTGTGCGAGGCCAGCATCAGCACGCTGGCTTCCACCTGCGCTTCCGGAGAAAGCGGAATATGCACGGCCATCTGGTCGCCGTCGAAGTCCGCATTGAACGCGGTGCAGACCAGCGGGTGAATCTTGATCGCCTTGCCTTCCACCAACACCGGCTCAAAGGCCTGGATGCCCAGGCGGTGCAGAGTGGGAGCGCGATTCAACAGCACCGGATGGTCCTTGATGACCTCTTCCAGAATGTCCCAGACGATCGGCTCCTGCAGCTCGACCATCTCCTTGGCCTGCTTGATGGTCGTGCAGTGCCCGGTCTGTTCCAGCCGGTGGTAGATAAACGGCTTGAAGAGCTCGAGCGCCATCTTCTTGGGCAGGCCGCACTGGTGCAGCTTGAGCTCCGGACCGACGACGATGACCGAACGGCCTGAGTAATCCACGCGCTTGCCCAGCAGGTTCTGGCGGAAGCGTCCCTGCTTGCCCTTGAGCGTGTCGGAGAGCGACTTGAGCGGACGGTTGTTGGCGCCGCGCAGCACGCGGCCGCGGCGGCCGTTGTCAAACAGCGCATCCACCGCTTCCTGCAGCATGCGCTTCTCGTTGCGCACGATCACTTCAGGCGCATGCAGGTCCATCAGCTTCTTCAAGCGGTTGTTGCGGTTGATGACGCGGCGATACAGGTCATTGAGATCGGAGGTGGCGAAGCGTCCGCCATCCAGCGGCACCAGCGGGCGCAGCTCCGGCGGGATGACCGGAATGACGTCGAGAATCATCCACTGCGGCTTGTTGCCCGACTTGCGGAAAGCCTCGACCACCTTGAGCCGCTTGGCATACTTGAGCCGCTTCTGCAGCGAGGTCTCGATCTTCATGCGCTCGCGCAGCTCGACCGACAGCTCGTCGACGACCACGCGCTTGAGCAATTCCTTGATCGCCTCGGCGCCCATCATGCCCTTGAAGCCGCTCGGGCGGTACTGCGTGTCGAGCTCGCGGAAGCGCGCCTCGTCCTTGATGATTTCGCGCTCGCGCACCGGCGCGTCGCCGGGATCGACCACCACGTAGCTCTCGAAATAGAGCACGCTTTCCAGATCGCGCAGCGAAATATCCAGCAGGTGCCCGATGCGCGACGGCAGACCCTTGAAGAACCAGACGTGAGAGCAGGGCGAGGCCAGTTCAATGTGACCCAGGCGCTCGCGGCGCACTTTGGAAAGAGTAACTTCGACGCCGCACTTATCGCAGATCACGCCGCGATGCTTCATGCGCTTGTACTTGCCGCAGAGGCATTCCCAATCGGTGACCGGGCCGAAGATGCGGGCGCAGAACAAGTCCATCGCGCTCCGGCTTGAAGGTGCGGTAGTTGATCGTCTCCGGCTTGGTCACTTCGCCGTGCGACCAACTGCGAATCTTCTCCGGTGAGGCGAGTGAAATGCGAATTGCGTCAAAATCCGTGATCGGGCTGGTGAGTTCAAATGGGCTGGAACGGTACAAGACGACCCTCCTTGGCATCTCGCTTCAGAGTCGGTTGCTCTGAAGCATGCCGGCTACGTTCCCGGACTTCATTCTGCTTGGGCTTCCTGTCCTTTCCGGGAGCGTTTGCTCTTAAGGACAGGGCCTATTTACCTCAATCTTCGGTACGGAGCGCCTGGGTTCAAGCTTTCTGTTCCTTGAACCCAGGCGCCCGCACAGCAAAGCTCAATCCGCAGCCGCGACCGCGGGCAGCGCCTGCTTCTTATCCGCCGCTCTTGCTTGATCAGTTCCACGTCGAGACAAAGCGATTGCAACTCGCGGATAAGCACGTTGAACGACTCCGGCACGCCCGGCTCGATCGCCGCCTCGCCCTTCACAATGGCCTCGTAGATCTTGGTGCGGCCATAGACATCGTCGGACTTGGCGGTGAGCAGTTCCTGCAGAATGTAAGCCGCGCCATAGGCTTCGAGCGCCCACACTTCCATCTCGCCGAAACGCTGGCCGCCGAATTGCGCCTTGCCGCCCAGCGGCTGCTGAGTGATAAGCGAATACGGTCCGATCGATCGCGCGTGAATCTTGTCGTCGACCAGGTGCGACAGCTTGAGCATGTAGATATAGCCCACCGTCGCCGGCTGCTCGAACTGTTCGCCCGTCATGCCGTCGAACAGGTGGGTCTTGCCCGAGCTGGGAAGATCCGCCGAGGCCAGCAGCGCCTTCAGCTCAGCCTCCTTAGCTCCGTCGAAGACCGCGGTGCCAAACCAGATGCCGCGCTTCATGCCCGCGGCTACGCGAAGCAAGTGCTCGTCGTCGAGTTCCAGCAGTTGGCGCAAGGCCGCCGTATTGGCAAAGCGCTCGGTAACCAGCTCGCGAACCTCGTTGGCGTCGCGGTTGCGCTCGACGATCTCGGCTATCGCCGCGCCCAGCTTGTGCGCCGCCCAGCCGAGGTGGGTCTCCAGCATCTGCCCCACGTTCATACGGGAAGGTACGCCCAACGGGTTGAGCACGATCTCGACCGGAGTGCCGTCGGGCAGGTAAGGCATATCTTCCTCGGGAAGAATGCGCGCGATCACGCCCTTGTTCCCGTGCCGTCCTGCCATCTTGTCGCCGACCGAGAGCTTGCGCTTCATGGCGACGTAGACCTTCACCAGCTTGATGACGCCCGGTGACAGCTCATCGCCCTTCTGCAGCTTGCCGATCTTCTCGTTGGTGATCTTGCGCAGCACATCGATCTGCCGCGAGGTCATCTCCTCGATCTCGTCGATCTGCTCGTTCACGCGCGGGTCCTTGTCGGCGTAGCGAATACGCTTCAGGTTGCGCGTCGAGATGCGCTCGATGGTGTCGCGATCGATGATCTGCTCCTTCACCATCAGGCGCTTGTTGGTGCGCTCGTCGTGCAGGTCGGCCAGCACTTCCTTGCCGCCCAGGATCGATTCCAGCCGCTTCAACCGCTCATCGGTCAGAATGCGGATCTCGTCGGCCAGGTTCTTTTCGAGCTTGGCCACCTGCTCGCCCTCGATCAGCTTGGCGCGCTCGTCCTTCTCCTGCCCCTTGCGCGAGAAGATGCGAACGTCGACCACCGTGCCTTCAATCCCCGGAGGGCAGGTCAGCGAAGCATCGCGCACGTCGCCTGCTTTCTCTCCGAAGATGGCGCGCAGCAGCTTCTCTTCGGGAGTCAACTGCGTCTCGCCCTTGGGAGTAACTTTGCCCACCAGGATGTCGTTGTGCTTGATCTTGGCGCCGATGCGGATCACGCCGCTCTCGTCCAGGTCGCGCAGCGCCGACTCCGAGACATTGGGAATATCGCGCGTGATCTCTTCCGGACCCAGCTTGGTGTCGCGCGCTTCGATTTCAAACTCCTCGATGTGGACCGAGGTGTAGTAATCGTCCCGCACCAGCTTCTCTGAGATCAGGATCGCGTCCTCGAAGTTGTACCCGCGCCAAGGCATGAAGGCCACCAGCACATTCCGGCCCAGGGCCAGTTCGCCCTGCTCCGTGCACGGCCCGTCGGCGATCACCTGCCCCTTGAGCACGCGGTCGCCCTTGCGGACGATCGGCTTCTGATTGATGCAAGTGTTCTGGTTGGAACGCTTGAACTTGATCAACTGATAGATGTCCGACCCAACTTCACGCGAAAGCTGCGTGGGATGATGCTCGCCCTCGACGCGCACGATAATGCGCTCGGAGTCGACCGAATCCACCAGCCCATTCCGCTTGGCCAGAATGACAGCGCCTGAATCGCGCGCCGTTACCCCTTCCATGCCGGTGCCCACCAGGGGCGCTTCGGCCACCAGCAAAGGCACCGACTGGCGTTGCATGTTGGCGCCCATGAGCGCGCGGTTGGCGTCATCGTGCTCCAGGAACGGCACCAGCGACGCGGCTACCGAGACCAGCTGCTTGGGGCTGACGTCGATGTAGTCCACGTCGTCGCGATTCACCAGGACAAAGTTGCCTTGGCGGCGGGCGTTGACCAGGTCCTCGACGATGCGGCCGTGCCTCGTCCAGTTCGATGTTGGCCTGGGCAATCGTGTGCCGGTCCTCTTCCCAAGCCGAGAGATAGAAGGAAAACGGATCGAACTCGACCGGCCGCTTCTTGTCTTTGCGCAGCTGGCCGTTGAGCTTGAGCGCCTCCTGCTTTTCCAGGTGCTCGCCCACCCGCAAACCGCTGTCCCCGGCATTGGCGATCTGCACATAGTCCAGAATGTGGCCGTTGCGCACCCGCCGGTAAGGCGACTCGATAAAGCCGTACTCGTTGATCCGCGCAAAGCACGACAGCGAGCTGATCAGGCCGATGTTCGGACCTTCCGGCGTCTCGATCGGGCAGATGCGGCCGTAATGCGTCGGGTGAACGTCGCGAACCTCAAAGCCCGCGCGCTCCCGGCTCAAGCCGCCCGGCCCCAGCGCCGAGAGACGCCGCTTGTGCGTAATCTCCGACAAGGGATTGGTCTGATCCATGAACTGCGACAACTGCGAGGAACCGAAAAACTCCCGGATAGCCGCCATCACCGGCTTGGCGTTGATCAGGTCGTGCGGCATGGCCGTCGACATCTCCTGATAAACGCTCATCTTTTCCTTGATCGCCCGCTCCATGCGAACCAGCCCGATACGGAACTGGTTCTCCATCAACTCGCCCACCGCGCGCACCCGGCGGTTGCCCAGGTGATCGATGTCGTCCACTACGCCGATGTTCTTGCGCAGCTTGAGCAGGTAGCGGATGGTGCCGTAGAAATCCTCCGGGGTCAGGGTGCGGCGATCCAACTGCGTCTCGTCCGCCGACTCATAGAGCTTGATGTTGAACTTCAGCCGGCCCACGCGCGAAAAGTCGTACTTGCGGGGATCGAAGAACATGCCCTCAAACAGCGCCGTGGCCGTATCCAAGGTCGGCGGGTCGCCCGGACGCAGCTTGCGGTAGATCTCGATCAGAGCCTCTTCCGGCTTGCGCACCGAATCGCGCCGCAGCGTATTGGTGATGATGTTGCCGACGTCATCCCGCTCCGGGAAGAAGACCTCGATCGAGGTCACGCCGCTCTCCGTAATCTTGTGCAGCTTGTCGGCGGTGAGCTCGTGGTTGGCTTCGAGCAGCACTTCGCCGGTCGCCTTATCCACCACATCGGCGGCCGTCATCGCGCCATCCAGCTCCGCCGTCTCGATTTCCACCTCCGAGATCTTATGGTTGCGCAGCGCCTTGAGGATGCTGGGCGTCACCTTGCGGCCGGAGTGAGCAATCTCCTCGCCCTTCACCACCACGGCATGCGCCGGCTTTGCTCCCAACAGATGCGTTCCCTTTTCCGCGCCTTCCGGGATCGTCCAGAACAGCTTGTCGTCCTTGACCGCGATGGTGTCGACCAGATAGAAGGTCTTGAGAATCTCCTCATCGGAACGCAGCCCCAGGGCGCGCAGGAAGATGGTGCCCAGGAACTTGCGCTTGCGGTCGATGCGGACGTAGAGAGTGTTCTTCTGATCGTATTCGAACTCCACCCAGGAGCCGCGATAGGGAATGATCTTGCCCAGGAAGTAGGTGCGGTTGTTGGCCGTCTCGAAAAAGACGCCGGGCGAGCGGTGCAATTGGCTCACGATCACGCGTTCGGTGCCGTTCACGATAAAGGTGCCGTTCTGCGTCATCAGCGGTATGTCGCCGAAGAACACCTCCTGCTCCTTGATGTCGCGGATGGTCTTTGCCCCGGTCTCCGGATCCTTGTCATAAATGGTGAGGCGCACCGTCACTTTGAACGGCGCGGAGTAGGTCATGCCCCGCTCTTCACACTCCGCCTGGTCGTACTTCAACTGCAGGCCCACCGGATCGCCGCACTTGTTGCAGAAGTCCGGAGTGTTCTTGTTGTAGGTTCCGCACTTCTGGCAAAGCACGTCGCCGGGATGGAAAGGATCGGTGATCACCATGGCGCCGCAGTTCACGCAGGCGGTGCGCAGATGATGCAGCCCCTTCAAGTGGCCGCACTTGCACTCCCAGTTGCCGATCGCGTAATCCACAAAATCCAACTGCGAAATATTGCGAAAATCCGTAATCGGAAAAACCGAAACGAAGACCGACTGCAAGCCGTTGTCTTCGCGCTCCGCCGGCAGTTTGTCCATCTGCAGAAAGCGCTCGTAGGAGCGGCGCTGCACTTCGATCAGGTTCGGAATCTGAATAGAGGTTGGAATCTTGGAAAAATCGAGACGGCTGCGAATGGCGCGGTTCTCGTTCGGCATGCATCACTCCTGGGACTCGTGTACGCGAAGTTCGAGGAAAAACAGAGGACCGCCCGAGTCTGGCAGTCATTCTTTGGGTGGTTCCGGCTTGGCCTTATGCGCTGACATGTCTTCGCCGCCTCGCCCGGCAAAAACACCGCATTTTTTAGTGCCTAAGCAACTCCTGCTGACAGGAAAGCGTCAGAGGGACGTGCTGCCGCCTGCTCGACAGGCTGAAAACCTGAGCAGGCGGATGATGGACGGAAGCCCTGCGAATGCCGGAAGACGGGTACAGTCCAACCGGAAAAACGGCAAACGCCCGATAGAGCGAACTGCCCTACGAGCGCCACAAACGGATTGTGCACTTGACCAATAGATAGGAATGTCTGAATCCCGCCGGTTCCAATAAGCCGCGTGTGCGCCGCCCTACAGCAGATCGTTCATCACACCTGGAAACCCGCCGCCCGCTTGTCCAGATGTGCCGGCCCCGATGGGGCCAAAAATTATAAGTCGCATACGGTTCAATTGACAAAACGGCCGTATGCAAAAACCGCTCCGCCAAACTCAAGTAATATCCGATGGCAGAGACGCGCTAAAAATAATAATAGCGCGTCTTGCTTTGGCATGCAACTTGCTACTTAACTTCGACGCCCGCAACCCCGTCGAACTTCTTGCGGATGGTCTCGGCTTCTTCCTTGCTGATGTTTTCCTTGAGCGGCTTAGGAGCGCCGTCAACCAGGTCTTTGGCTTCCTTCAGCCCCAGTGAGGTCACCTCGCGTACCGCCTTGATGGTGTTGATCTTGTTCGCGCCGGCATCCTTGAGGATCACGGTAAACTCGGTCTTCTCCTCAACCGGAGCGGCCGCTGCCGCACCCCCGCCGCCAGCCACGGCGACCGGAGCCGCCGCTGCCGCCGAGACGCCCAGGCGCTCTTCTAACTTCTTCACCAGGGCTGCCGCGTCCAGCAACGTCAAGCCCACAATCTGCTCTTCCAACTGCTGCAAATCCGCCATTTTTCTCTCCAGGTAACACGAAACTTTGTAAACTTCACCAGCTCTTTTGTGAATACGTCAGCATCACGGCCAAATCTCTCTTTACTTCTCTCCCTCGGCCGGCCCCTCAACCGGAGGCTCGGTTCCCGCTGCTTCCGTCTGCGACGGCGCTTCGGCTACCGGCCCCGCAGCTTCAGACTGAGCAGCTTCGGTTTCGGCAGGCTCAGTCTTGGCAGGTTCGGTCTTGGCAGCTTCGGTTTCGACAAGTTCGGGCTTAGCAGGTTCAGCCTTGGCAGCCTCAGCTGGCTGTGCCGCGCCGCTAGCCGGAGCTGCCTCGGTAAACTTCTTTTTCTCCACGCCCTGGTTCAGCACTACCGCGATATCCCGCCCGACCGCATTGATCACCGTCGCCAGCCGCTGGGCCGGTGAATTGATCAGGAAGAGCAGCTTCGAGAAAAGCTCTTCCTTGCCCGGCATGGTCGCCAACTGCTTGACTTCCTCGACGGAAATCAGCTTGCCGTCTACGATGCCAATCTTGAAGGAGAACTCGGCGTTGTCCTGCACCCATTTAGCCAGCGCCTTGGCTAAGGCCACCGGATCGCCGCTGGTATAAGCCACCGAGGAGACGCCCTTGAGTCCCTGGAGCGCCTGCTCCACCTTGGTGCCCTGGGACGCCCGCGCCGCCAGCTTGTTCTTGAGCACGCGATAGCTGCCGCCAGCACCCCTGACCGTCTTGCGCAGCTCAAAATCCTGCGCTACCGTGAGCTTTTGAAAGGTGCCTACAATGGCGCTGGTTGAGCTCTCCAGCTCGTGCGCCAGGCGCTCGACCCTTTCCGCCTTATCTGCTTTCGTCAGTGCCATTCAACCAACCTTTAGCTAAATCCTCAAACCCGCAAAGGGGTAGGAATCGACAGTATCTATTCAGGATCTAAGGATCTATTAGGCTCTACGCCTTCGCGGCGCTCTCCGCCACACCACTGTCAAGCGCGATCCCCGGACCCATGGTCGAGCTGAGGGTGATGCCCCGGATGTACTTGCCCTTAGCTGCCGAAGGCTTGGCGCGCACCACGCTGGTGATCACCATGGTCGCGTTGTCAATCAGCTTTTCCGGAGGAAACGACAGCTTGCCCACCGGCACGTGCACCAGGGCTGTCTTATCCGTGCGAAACTCCACTTTGCCGGCCTTGATCTCCCGGATGGCCGCGGCCACGTCATTGGTAACCGTGCCTGTCTTCGGGTTTGGCATCAGCCCGCGGGGGCCGAGCACCTTGCCCAGCCGGCCGACCGATTTCATCATGTCCGGCGTGGCGATCAGCGCGTCGAAGTCCGTCCAGCTCTCCTTTTGGATCCGCTCGACCATGTCCTCACCGCCGACTATATCCGCCCCTGCGGCCTCGGCCTCGCGCATCCTATCTCCCGACGCGATAACCGCAACCCGCTTGGTCTTACCTAGACCATGGGGCAAGACCACGGTGCCGCGCACCATCTGGTCGGCGTGCTTAGGATCGACGCCCAAACGCAGCGTCAAATCAACCGTCTCGTCGAACTTGGCGAATTTTACTTTTTTGAGAAGTGGAACTGCGTCCGCGAGCGAGTACATGCGGTCTTCAACCTGCGCGCGCACCTTCGCTCTATTCTTGCTGATCTTCTTTGACATGCTTCCTCGTCTCCCACCGCTCTAGGACGCTAACCTGTCCAGCCGTGGTGCTGGCCGCCTTTTAACTGCTGAAGCGGACCGTTGACTTGCGTCTCGGGCGTTTGAGACACATTTTCGATAGTAGCACAGATTTTCCAGGAAAATCGCGTTGGGGGCGCTCAAAAATTGTGCAGCCGTTTTCCAACGATTCTTTACTCATTCCCAAAACTGACGCATTTCCAGACGAAAACCGATAATGGGACCGTCACCATCCAGAAACTCCGGCTGAAGCAGTGTCTCCGGCTCGTGTCCCGGACGATAAATCATCGCCAGCTTTCGCCTGGGATCGATAAGCCACCCAATTACCGCTCCCCGGGCCATCCAGAATTCCATCTTCGCCTCGCTGGCCGATGCGCGGTCGCTCGCGGATCGCAGCTCAGCGACAAACTCCGGGCAAAAAGTGAGGAAAATCTCCCGCTCCCGCGGACTCAACTCGCTCCAGCGCTCCGCGGACAGCCACGCCGCATTGGGTCCCCGCATTGTCTGATCGGGGAAGCGCATGCCTAGATCGGGACCAAATACGATGCCTCCTGCCTGCCTTGACCAGAGCGTCAATTCCGTGGCCAGCAGCTGATTCAGCCGGCTGCTTTCGGGGCCCGCAGGAGTCATCACAGTAATGCTCCCATCCTCATCACTTTCAATCTTCAGCCCCTTATTCGCCGCGCAAAACGCCAGCAAATCCTCATCGCTGAGCGGTTGAGCAGGACGAATGACGACGGGCAGCGGAACGTCGCGCAGCAGCAATTCGGACCGGGAGGGTTCGCGTGAGGCCAACTCCGTATCTGGCCGAATTACTGGATTAGCGGACACTCCACACCCTCGTGCCGAATCTTAGCATTTCCACTCTTGCTGTGTATCTTCTAGGTAAATTGGAGGTCACCTTCTGCTCGAGACGAAACTGCTACATTGCTCGGAAATGAATTCAGACGATCTCAAAGTTTGAGAATTTCTGCAGAACAGAGGTGTGTAGTTCCATGAACTCACTTCCTATCGCAAGGAGGGTAGCTGGATTCGTGATTTCACAATCCGCCGATCTAGATAGCTGCTGACCTATTTCGATCAAACCACCGGGGTGTCGCAACATAAAATTGCTCAGCAAACCCCAAAAAAGCGAATTCGCAGCTTCCAATTGCTCAAGATCATCATCCGAGTTAATCTCAATCGCCTTAATATTTCGGAGCAGGCTAACGAGTACTTCGTTCGCTCGTTCAGATAGATCGGCAGCACCTTCGTTGCGGCGCTGAACCGCAAGATCCACAAAAAAAAGGACCAAACAGAACCATATCCAAAGGATATCTCTGCCATTTGCTCCGCCCTCGCGCAGGTGGCTGTAAAACGTTGCGCTCGGTTGCATTGCCACAACAGCGAAATAGCCGCCAAGGGCATCGGCGGTGACGAGGGGCTTCCCTTCCGCACATACCATGGAAGAGCGCTCCTAGGCCGTAATCTCAATCCCCATCGACCGCGCCGTCCCCTTGATGCTGCGGACCGCCGCCTCGACTGAGATCGCATTCAGGTCCGGCATCTTTTGCCTGGCGATCTCGAGCACCTGCGCCTCGCTCACCTTGCCTACCTTTTCTTTATTCGGCGTAGCCGAGCCCTTGGCCAGGTTGGCCGCCTTCTTCAACAGCACAGCCGCCGGCGGCGTCTTGGTGACAAAGGTAAAGGTCCGGTCCACGTATACCGTAATCACCACAGGGATGATCAGCCCGGCCATCTCCTTGTTCTGCGTGCGCGCATTGAACTGCTTGCAGAACTCCATGATGTTGACTTGGGCCTGGCCCAGCGCCGGTCCAACCGGCGGAGCCGGTGTCGCCTTACCTGCTTCAATCTGCAACTTGACCGAGGTCTGTACTTTCTTAATCGGTGGCATCGATATCCTTTTCTTTAAACGGACGGAGTTCAGTCCGTCCCGATAAAAAATCTAGTCCCGCGAGGGGCGTCTGAAATTAGCCCAGCACAAGGTGCTGGGTAGATCTTCCTAAGATGATGAAGTCCCGCAGGGACGACTGAACAATCCCCCAATGGCGCCTTTTCAGACGTCTCTGAGAAAACCCAGCACTTTGTGCTGGGCTATTTTCGTTCCGTCCCTGCGGGACTCTTTCGCAACCAACTAGCGGGTTAACGCTAAACCGCCTTCTCTACCTTGCCGAATTCCAACTCCACCGGCGTCGACCGGCCAAAGATGGTTACCATCACCTTCAGCGTCTCGCGATCTTCATTGACCTCATCGACCACGCCATTGAAGTTGGCAAACGGTCCATCGGTAATCCGCACCGACTCGTTTTTCTCGAACTTGATCTTGAGCCGCGGCTTTTCCTTGGAAACGTCGCTGCGGAAGAGAATCGAGCTTACCTCTTCCTCGCTCAAGGCCACCGGCTTGTCCCCGGTGCCCAAAAAGCCAGTTACCCGCGGCGTGTTCTTGATCACATGCCACAAATCATTGTCCAGATCCATTTCGACCAGAACGTAACCGGGCAAAAAAACCCGCTCCACGGTACGTTTCTTGCCGTTGAAGATCTCAGTCACCGGTTCGGTCGGAATCATCACCCGGCCAATCCTGTTCTGCAGCCCGAACGCCTGCACCCGGCCCTCGATCGACTCCTTCACCTTGCGCTCGAATCCCGAATAGGCGTGGATGATATACCACTTGAAGCTCTCGTTGGCAGGCGGAGTCAGCCCTTCCTGCACAGGTTGGCCCGGTCGGTCCCCAGGGGGGAGTACGGGAGCCGCTTGATTGTTCTCTTGCGTCATCGATGTCTCTTTCGGGCGCTTATTGGGTGCCGCCCAACCAGTGCAACAAGGCCTGAACCGTCCGGCCAAGAACCCCATCCACTACATAGAAAAACGCGGCGAAGGCAAATACCGTCAGGATCACCACGGTTGTCGTCGTGCGCACTTCTTCCTTCGAAGGTGTAACCACCTTGCGCATTTCACTGCGCACGTCTTTCAAAAAATCTACTGTTCTGGTAAAAAATCCAGTGAGCTGGTTTCCGCCAGGGCCTCCCGGCCCGGCGCCACCCTGTTTCTCGATCTTGTTCGCGGCCTTGCTTACCAGCTTAGCCGCCTTGTCGGTCACGGGCTGCGTGTCGCGAATCACCGTTGCTGACTTGGCCATTGTGCTACCTTCTCATTCCAGGCGTCACGGTCGAACTGCCGCCGCCTCGTCCAGCCCCAATCTAAAGCATCTCAACTGGCAGGGGCGGAGGGATTCGAACCCCCAAGTTCGGTTTTGGAGACCGACAGTTTAACCGTTGAGCTTACGCCCCTAATATTCGAGGGCTTCGCGGTAAAGCTGCTCTCGCCCTCTTGCTTCGCTCGCCAATCCGGGCTCGCTCCGCAATTCACCTTAATCTTCGAGGGCTTCGCGGTCGAACTGTTTCCGCCCTCTTGTCAACCCGCGCAGCCAGCGCGTGCCGGCAATTCACTCCATCTCAACGGCCCCCAAGCATTTGCGCCACAGACGCGCCCGCCTGGACGGCCAGTCCCTACTTCGTTTCCTTGTGCGCCGTGTGCTTGCGGCAGCGCCTGCAGAACTTCGAGAACTCCAGACGGCCAGTGGTCGTCTTCTTGTTCTTCGTCGTAGAGTAGTTGCGCTCCTTACACTCGGGGCATTGCAATGTCACTATTTCTCGCATCGTATCCTCTATCCTAACCGATTTCCCGAAAAATTTACCTGGGCGCCGCTGTGAAAACGGTCTCGCCGTCCGGGCAAGTGCGCCTGGACGGCAGTTCCTACTTCAATATGTCGGTAATAGTTCCCGCGCCGACCGTCCGTCCGCCTTCGCGGATGGCAAAGCGCAGCCCCTTCTCCATGGCCACCGGCGTGTGCAGCTCGATCTCGAGCGACACATTGTCTCCCGGCATCACCATCTCCGTGCCCTCCGGCAGCTTCGCCGTCCCGGTCACATCCGTCGTCCGAAAATAAAACTGCGGCCGGTACCCATTGAAGAACGGCGTGTGCCGCCCGCCCTCTTCCTTGCTCAATACGTAAATCTCGCCCTTGAACTTGGTATGCGGCGTGATCGATCCCGGCTTGGCCAGCACCATTCCCCGCTCTACATCTTCCTTGGCGATGCCGCGCAACAGCAGCCCGGCATTGTCTCCCGCCAATCCCTCGTCCAACTGCTTCTTGAACATCTCGACCCCGGTCACCACCGTCTTGCGCGTGTCCCGGAAGCCTACGATCTCCGCCTCTTCTCCTACCTTGACCTTGCCCCGCTCGATCCTGCCCGTCACCACCGTGCCCCGCCCCGAGATCGAGAAAATATCCTCGATCGGCATCAGAAACGGCTGGTCGATCGCCCGCGCCGGCAACGGCACGTTCTTATCCACCGCGTCCATCAGCTCATCGATCTTCGCTTCCCACTGCGCCTCCCCGTTCAAGGCGCCCAGCGCCGAGCCCCGGACCACCGGCACATCGTCCCCGGGAAAGTTGTACTTGGACAACAACTCCCGCACTTCCATCTCCACCAGGTCGGTCAGCTCTTCGTCTTCCACCGCATCGCACTTGTTCAAAAACACCACAATATAGGGCACGCCCACCTGCCGCGCCAGCAGCACATGCTCCTTGGTCTGCGGCATCGGCCCATCGGTCGCCGCCACCACCAGAATCGCCCCATCCATCTGCGCCGCCCCCGTGATCATGTTCTTGATGTAGTCCGCGTGCCCGGGACAATCCACGTGCGCATAATGCCGGTTCGCCGTCTCGTACTCCACGTGCGCCGTCGCTATCGTGATCCCGCGCTCCCGCTCCTCCGGCGCATTGTCGATCGAATCGAACGAGCGAAACGCGATCTTCGGATTGTGCTTCGACAATACCTTCGTGATCGCCGCCGTCAAGGTCGTCTTCCCATGATCGATATGCCCGATCGTCCCTACGTTTACGTGCGGCTTCGACCGGTCAAACTTCTCCTTCGCCATTGCCTGCTTCCTATTCTGAAAATTGAATTCAACGAATGTACAAACTTATAGCAACAACTCGAGCTCAGTAATACGCGTACAGGTCCAGGAATTTGGCGCGCAGTTCAGGAGCCACCCGTTCGACCAGAGACAGATACAGTTCGCGAACCTGGCCCCGGTCCGATTGCCCCAGCACCTCATACGCCGGGGCGATCTCTTTGCCCAGAAGACCGCGCCTCAGCGCGCCTTCAAAGTCCCGCACCCGGAGCTTCGCGCTCCTCAGCCGCCCCAGGTATCCGGCAATATTGCCGGGGGCGAATACCTGCTCCAGGACCGCCTTTGCCTGGCCGAAATGCATGCCGTCCTCGACCGTTAACACTGCCTGCTCAAACATAGGATTCGCACTCACCAGGAATTCTGGAGCGGGAGACGGGAATCGAACCCGCGACCAACAGCTTGGAAGGCTGTGACTCTACCACTGAGTTACTCCCGCCCGGCACATCCGCCGGGGATCTCCCCAACCGCCCTAAACTGTGACACTAAATCTTCTGGAGCTGATGACCGGGATTGAACCGGTGACCTCTCCCTTACCAAGGGAGTGCTCTACCGACTGAGCTACATCAGCCCAACTCATACACTTACTTATATGCTACCGCGAAGCCGAAGCAGTCAGTATAATTCGCAGCCCAAACGCCCCTAATATCACCAGGACGGCGGTGCGGATCCTTCCCGCCTCAATCGTCTTCCACGCCAGCCCAGCCAGCACCGCCAGCAATGCCAGCGCAATCCACTTCCGCGCCGGGCTTCTTTCCTCGTCCAACTCCACTGTCCTCGCCTACGTCTACGGTGGTACCTACGGCGGGGTGGCCCAGGTCCCGATTTCGGGACCCGGGATTCTGCATATCGCGCGGCCAGAGGCCAGATAACTGGTGCACAGGGGAGGATTCGAACCTCCGTAGCTCCAAGGAGCGGCAGATTTACAGTCTGCTGCCATTAACCGCTCGGCCACCTGTGCACAATCGAAAACCGCCTTCTCTTCCGGCCTCTTCTCCGCGGACACTCTCCCGCGCATACGCGGATAAGAACGAGAGGTTAAGTTTGGAGTCGTTGCGGTGAAGAAATACCGGGAAGACTTCCAGTTGGCTCGGCTACTGGAGCTGGCGGAGGGACTTGAACCCCCGACCGTCTGATTACAAATCAGATGCTCTACCAGCTGAGCTACGCCAGCCCAAAACACTCTTGTTTTCCCGCCGAAAAGAGACGAAGGGGTCAGCTTCGCGCCGCGGTCACGAGAATCGAGAGTATCACAAGCGGGAAACCCCAGGCAATTGCTCCCGAGAAGCGGATGCTATCATTCTCCTTAGATCCTGCGGGCCTTCCGGCTCAACGCACAATGGACTTCAGAAGCCTGCCGCAGCCCATGCCCCCGCGAAAGGCTCGTGGTCGATCGATACTCATGCGAAGGCGCACCCAGGCTACCGTCCTCACCGTTCTCGTCATCCTCCTGCTGCTCGCGCTGGCTGCCCTGCTCCGCCAGAAGGCCCCACCTGAAGCAGCCCGCCTGCTGCCGGAATCCGACGGCATCCTCTATTTCAACCTTACGGCCGCTGCGCGCCTATACCCACTTCGACCGCCGCCCGGTTCCCCACGATCCCGTCTATCAGCGCTTCATTGACGCCACCGGATTCGAGTTCGAACGCGACCTCGATCAGGCGGCCTTCGCCCTTCATCGCATGCCGAATCCCCTTGGCCCCAACGGGCCGGTGGCCTTCTCCGAAGTCTTTATCGGCCACCTCGACGGAAAACGCCTGAATAGCTATTTGGCCTCCATCGCCGCCGCCAGGGAGAATTACGCCGGGCACACCATCTACGAGATTCCCAGCCAAGGCCGCACCGTTCGCGTCGCCCTGCTCGGCTATGACATCGTCGCCGCATCGAACACACCTACTCCCGAGCAGATCCATTCCATGCTCGACCGCTATCGCACCGCGGCGCTGCCCTTCTCCGGCTCCTCGCTCTTATCTCAGCATTATTCCCAGGTTCCCCTTCTCTCCCTGGCCTGGGGCATTGGAAAACTCAGCTTCCCCCTCAAGCAGGGCGGAATCAATCTGCTGGGCTTCCATTTTCCTCTGGCTCTGGACACCACCTTCATTGCTTCCTTGCGTTGGGCAGGCGCCCTCCATCTGAGAATCGAGGAAATCGCTCCCACCGAAATGGCCGCCACGGCCTCGGCCGATGCCTTAAATGCCTTCCTCACCCTTGGCCGGGTGGCGGAGAACAACCTGCCTTCAGCCATGACCAACGCCGATCTTCGCAACCTGCTTAACTCCGCCAAGGTGGAGCGCAGCAAGGACCGCGCCATCGCCACCGCCACCGTCCCCATTCAGTTTCTCGAGAAACTTCTCAACGCGCCGGACTCCCTGCACTCTCTACCCAAAAGCGGAGCACAGTCCGACCCCTCCCCTTAACCGGCTTCTGCCCCCTGTTGTCTTTGCTTTTCTTTCTGTCATTCCCGAAGGGAATCTGCTTCTGGTCCCTGTTGCCTTCGGCTCACCGAGCCACTCCACTTACGGCCTTCTGTATTCGCCTTTGCTTTTCTTTCTGTCGTTCCCGAAGGGAATCTGCTTCTACTCTCTCGGATAGCGCAAGCAGATTCCCTTCGGGAACGACAGAAAGAAAAGCAAAGGCTTCATCGAGCCACTCCACTATCCCATCAACGATGCTGCGGAAATTGCCCTAACTCCGTATCAAGCACATTCTTTTGTGCTGAAATTCCAACCACCATGAGCTCCAAATCCGCCGGCCCGTCATTCATGAATGAGTGAGCCTCATTGAATCGCACCGGGACTGCGTCTCCTTTGTGTATAGCCGCTGCCTCGCCGTTCACCTCGACCTGCCCACTGCCATTGAGCACGTAGTAAATCTCTTCGACACCCTTGTGGTAGTGCATTCCGTCCGAGGCGCCGGGCGGAATCAGAAGATGATCCACATACGCCCAATTGGTCAGAAACACATCCGAATCGAGAGCGCGCCGGTACTCGACACTCCCTTTTCCGCCGTGATAGTTGGCGATAGGGCGAAGCAGACTCTTATCCAGGTTCATAGTCATGAACACGGGAATCGGATCTTTCGCCACTCCGATGCGGGCGTCATTCAAATTGAAAGCATCATAGTGGCCTTTGATCTCCGCCACATTGATGTTCATGAATTCCACCGGCTTATCGGAAGGGTTATAGATGGCGTGCGAGTGCCCCATGCGGCAGGGAGCGCCGACGGCTGTTCCTTTGAGCACTGAGGTTCGACCGTCAATGGTGAACTCCGCCTGGCCGTCGAAGACGATGAACATCTCTTCGTTGGTGTTATGGAAATGAGCGCCCACGCCGCCGCCCGGCATGATCTCGCAGCGATGCATGAAATTGAGGTTTACGTCCATCGCGGTGGGAGGAACCAGCAGCTCGCACGCCATATCTCCGGCGCTGTTGTGGGAGCGGCTGCGCGTGTACTTACTCGGGTCGGTGTGGCCGATTCGCTGCGCCAGGGGCTCTTGCGCCGTAGCCGGGGGTGGGGCAGGAAAGAAAAAAACCAGGAGCATCGGGAGCAGGCAAGCGCGTCGAATCATCTCGTTTCCTCGCACGCGGAAGCATATAGCCCAAGGCCCATTGCGTCAAACGTTTCTTAAGTCGAATCTCAAAAAGTTCCAGATGGAATCTGAGCAACCAGCTCCCGCAAAAGACATTGCGCGAGGCTGCTTGGCGATGATATAGCTCTTCTCGCACGAATTTTGGAGGTTAGTTCAGTGACTAAGAAAAGGATGCTTCAGATAGTGCGAGTGTCCAGGACACTCTGCCTGCTGGCCGCAATGGCGTCGATGATAGTGTCGACCTGCCCGCGGTCTTCCGCGCAAGTCACCTCGGCGGAGTTAACCGGCACCATTCTCGACAGCTCCGGCGCCGCCGTTTCCAAAGCGAAAGTGACAGCCACCAACAACGCAACCAACGAATCGCACAGTACGGTCAGCGAGGCGAGCGGAGACTACGTGCTCTCCAATCTTCCTCCGGGCGACTATACAGTCAGCGTGGACGCCTCCGGATTTCGCAAGCTGGTACAGAGCGGCGTGAGTCTTCAGATCAACCAGCAAGCCAAGGTGAACCTGACGCTCCAGGTAGGGCAGGCGACGGAGACGGTCCAGGTCACCGGGCATGCGCCCCTGCTCGAGGCCGAGTCCTCCTCCCTGGGCACGGTGATCAATCAGCACATGGTGAATCAATTACCGCTGAACGGACGCAATTTCGTGCAGCTGGCGACCCTCAGCCCCGGCGTGAACGGCGTGGGACAATCCGCTTCGGGAACCATTTTGGGGGGCACGCGGCCGGACGACCGCCGTCCTGGCTCCGAGATCTTCTCCAACGGCAATCGCGAAGGAGATAACAATTTTCTTTACGACGGCATAGATAACAACGAGCGGCTTACTCTATCCATCACCCTCCGTCCCGCGGTGGACGCGGTGCGCGAGTTCAAGATTCAGACCAGTGTCTACAGCGCCGACATCGGACGCAACTCAGGCGCGGTGGTGGATGTGATCACAAAATCGGGAACCAACCAATTGCACGGCAGTGTATTTGAGTTCCTGCGCAACTCGGATGTGGACGCGCGCACCTATTTCAACAATGCGGGCACTAGCTTCCCCGCATTCCGCTTGAACCAGTTTGGCGGTTCGCTCGGCGGACCCGTGGTCCTGCCCAGGATCTATAACGGCAGAAATCGAACGTTCTTCTTCATGGATTACGAAGGCTTCCGCAGCAGCACGCAAACCTTCATAAACGCCAACATCCCGACTATGCGGGAGCGCCACGGAGATTTCGGCGAACTTCTCCCTGCCACTCTCATCTACGATCCGCTGACAACCCGTCCCAACCCTGCGATTCCCGGCGCGTTTCTACGCACGCCGTTCCCTAACAACCAGATTCCCGTGGGCCGCTTCGATCCGATCTCTTATAAGATGATCAACGCTTACCCGGTCCCGACCAGTTCGGGCCGCTTCCTAAACTACACCGCGGCCAGAATCCAAACCCAGAACTGGGACCAGGGTGATATCCGGGTGGACGAACAAATCTCGCCCAAGGATTCGTTTTTTGCCCGTTATTCAATTCAGAACACCATTACCATTTCTCCCAGCACTTACCCTACGACCACAATTCCTGGAATCTCGCAGCCAGTGGACCTAAGTGACGAAGCTTCCTTCGCTGGAACCTCATTGCAGCCGGCCCAGCACGTGGCGACGAGTTATGTCAGGGTGATTTCTCCCACAATGGTCAACGACTTTCGCGTAGGCTTCAACCGTTACCGCCTGGATTACGTGCCCGCCGACTTTGCCCCAGGCGCAGGTCTGGGAAACCAGCTCGGCGTTCCCAACTCCAACGTAACTCCGCGCGAGCAGAACCTGCCTATCTTTTCACCCTCCACTTATCTGGGCGTCGGCCAGACGCGCTCTCTTCCCCTCTACCGCCGCGAGAACACCTTTGAAGAGCTCGACAACCTGACCTGGACCAAGGGCCTGCACACGCTGAAGATAGGCGTGGACTTCCGGCGGCGGCAGTTAACCATTTATCAAACCAACGAGGGCAACGGCCGCTTTAATTTCTCGCCCGCCTTCACCGACTCGCGCAATCCCGCAGGCAAGGGTGGGGACAGCGCAGCCAGCTTTCTGCTTGGCTTCCCGACTCTGGATGCGCACGACTATAACTATCAATTTCCGGGCATCAGGCTCAATGAGGCTGGCCTCTACTTTGCCGACGATTGGCGAGCCACCAGAAAGCTTACTCTCAACTATGGCTTACGCTGGGACTACTTCAGCCCTCCCAGCGAAGTGGAGAACCGCTGGTCGAATTTCAATGTAGCTACCGGCGCGGTTGAGATCGCGGGCGTAAACGGAGTTGGCATCACCGCCGGCGTGCTGCGCTATTGGCCCAACTTCGGTCCCCGTTTCGGCTTCGCTTACCAAGCCTTTGCCCACACCGTGCTTCGCGGCGGTATCGGCCTCTTCTATAACGCCTCGGGCAGCGAGGCCGGCAATATGCGCCTGGCCCGTAACCTTCCCTTCGGCTTGACCGAACAAATCTCGCCCGGAGATGTCACTGTGGGTCCGACAGTGAGCCAAGGCTTTCCCGCCCTGCCGCCCATCGTCGTTCCTCCTCCGGTGAACGGCGTGTTTACCGCGGTCAGTCCGAACTTCCGCCCGTCCTACGCTGAGCAGTTCAACGCGGTAGTCGAGCACGAGATTACTCCGCTCGAGATGGTGTTAAAGTTCGCCGGAGTAGGCAACTTAGCCCGCAAGTTACAAGACAGTTGGAACGCCAACCAGCCCATACCAGGCTCGACGGCGACCCAGACACGCCGTCCTCTCTATGCCATCGACCCCAATTTGAGTGATGTGAACTACTACATCTCCGACGGCTTCGGTGAATACTTTGCCTTCCAGTTCACCGCGGACAAACGCTTGAGCCAAGGGGTCAGCGCGCTCCTGGGTTACACCTTCTCTCATGCTATAGACGATGTTCCACTGGAGTTCGGCGGCGGCGATGCGGGGCCGAACCCCCAGGATCCTCGCTTCCCGCACGAAACCAGCAATTCGATCATCGACCAGCGCCAGCGTCTGACCCTGAGCTATCTGTGGGCGTTGCCCTTCGGCAAGGGACAGGCGTTCCTCAATACCGGCGGGGTAAAGAACCTGATTCTCGGCGGATGGCAGACCAATGGAATCCTCTTCACCCAGAGCGGCCTGTGGTTCTCCCCGGTTCTAGGCACATCCACGACCAACACCGGTACCTCAAGCCGTCCCAATAAAATCGGCCCCGTCAGCTATCCTAAGACCCTGAATCTGTGGTTCAGCCCATCGGCGTTCGGCACTCCGGCTCAATACACGTATGGCAATGCAGGCCGCAACTCGCTGGTGGCTCCCGGACGAACCAACTTCGACGTCTCGATGTTTAAGGATTTCCCCATTCGCGAACAGATCGTGTTGCAGTTCCGGGTGGAGGCCTTCAACGTCTTCAACCATCCCCAGTTCGGATATCCCAACTCGACGATAGGAACCGCGCAGGCGGGACAGATCAGCAGCATTGTCGGCAATGCGCGCAATCTGCAAGCCTCAGCCCGCATCGACTTCTAGACTAAGATATCGAAGTTGGCTATGGAGCGTAGTGGTGGTTTTAAAATCCATACTTCAAAGAGATCCCGGGTGCCCCAGGTCCCGATTCTGGGACCTGGGATCCCACACTTATAAGGAATAACCATGACTCTTCTCGCACAAACGCCCCGGCGGATATTCTTTTTGCTCGCTCTATTGTTGGGATTCGCGGCGGTCGCCGGACTGCCCCGGGCATGGGCGGCCAAAGGCGTGCTCCAGGCCTACATCATCGACGTTGAGGGCGGCCAGTCCACCTTGTTCGTGACCCCCTCGGGACAATCGTTATTGATCGATACCGGCTGGTCGGAGAACGCCGGCCGCGATGCCAACCGCATCGCCGCCGCGGCCAAAGACGCGGGCGTAAGCAAAATTGACTATGTTCTGTTGACGCATTATCACGTCGACCATAGCGGCGGCGTCCCCCAGTTGGTCGAGCGCATTCCCGTAGGGACCTTCATCGACCACGGACCCAACACCGAGACGAAACCCGGGGTCACCGAGCAAGTCTGGGAAGCGTACCAAAAGGTCCTGGCTACGGGAAAGTACAAGCACATCGTCGCCCACGCGGGCGAAGTTCTGCCCATTACCGGCATGAAGGTCACCGTCATCAGCGGCAACGGCGACGTAATCGATCATTCCCTGCCGGGAGGCGCCGAAACCAACAAGTACTGCAATATTCCCGAAACCAAGCCCATGGACCGCAGCGAAAACTCGCGTTCGATGGGTATCCTTATCGACTTTGGAAGACTCAAGATTCTCGATCTGGGAGATCTCACCTGGGACAAGGAGATGCAGTTCATGTGTCCGGTGAACCGGCTGGGCAGGGTTGACATCCTGATCGTCTCCCATCACGGCATGAATCCGAGCTCCAGCCATGCGTTGGTGGATGCCATCCAGGCCAGGGTTGCGATCATGGACAACGGAGAAACTAAGGGAGGAATGCCACAGGTCATCGACACTATCCAACACGCGCCCGGCCTGGAGACCCTGTGGCAGCTTCACTACTCCGCCAAAGGCGGCGCGGAGCACAATACAGCGGCCGAATACGTCGCCAACCTCCAAGGCACGGATCCGGGGAACTACTTCCTGCTGACGGCAAGCCCGAAGGGCAGCTTCAAGATATTCAACTCACGCACCAAGCAAGCAAAAAGCTACCCCGCCAAGTGAGTCTGCTTGCGTGCCCCATATCTGGCGCGCTCTTTGCGCCAGATGTGGGAGACCACAAATCTCAACTAACCACAAAACAACAGCACAATACTCCCTGGGAGCATGAACGTTGATAGCCGTTGATTGGGGCACTAGCAACTTCCGCGCATTTCGCCTCGATGCGGATGGCGTTATCCTGGCCAGGCGATCCTCATCCTGCGGCATTCTACGCGTCGACAGCGGACGCTTCGCCGATGCCTTGCGCCGCGAGGTTGGCCCCTGGTTGGCGGAGGGTGAAAAGCACATTCTGCTCTGCGGCATGATCGGCAGCCGGCAGGGTTGGATAGAAGCCGCGTATCTTCCCTGCCCGGTTGAGATATCCGATCTGGCGAATTCCGTAATTCCAGTCCCTTTCTCCGGCGCCGAGGTAAGATTGGTTCCCGGGGTCAAAGGACAAGATGCCTGCGGGACGCCTGAGGTAATGCGCGGGGAAGAGACCCAGGCCATAGGCATTCTCGATACCTGCGGAGACGCAGCGGTGGTATGTTTTCCCGGGACGCACTCCAAATGGATTCATCTGAGCGATGGCAAGATCGCGAGTTTCATCACCTGCATGACCGGCGAACTCTATGAGGCCTTATCGAAATGCACCATCCTGGAGCGCACCATGAAAACCGCCTCCCCTACAGACAATGCCGCGTTCCTTCGCGGAGTAGCGCGTTCGGCTGATTCCGGCGGCCTGCTGCACCATCTCTTCGGAGTGCGCACTCTCGCTTTGATGGACCAGCTCACTCCGGAAGCTTCGCCCTCGTATCTCTCGGGACTGCTGCTAGGGCATGAGATTCGCGCTGCGATGCCCCACGGAAGCCTTGTCCATCTGGCCGGCGCCTCTGCGCTTTGTTCTCTCTACGCGCAAGCTATCGCCGCCTGTGCAGGCTCCTCCATCCTGGAGGATGAGGATGCGGCAGCCCGCGGGCTTGCCGCGATCGGCCGGAGACTGGCATGGAACTGAGATGGAGTTGAGATGGAGTTGAGCATGCTAAGCACCTGGCTCGAACGCTGCCCCTTGATCGCCATCTTGCGCGGTGTCCAGCCGGCCGAAGTCGAGTCCATCTGCGCCGCTTTAGAGGAGGCCGGCATTCGCATTGTTGAGGTACCGCTCAACTCCCCCCAGCCTCTCAACAGCGTATCCGTCCTGGCACGGAGTTTCGGCGATCGTATGCTCATCGGAGCCGGAACCCTGACCGAGCCCTCGCAAGTGTCGGAAGTATCCCAGGCTGGAGGCCGTCTGATTGTCACTCCGCACGCGGATACCGCGATCGTCCGCGCGGCCAAGGCAGCCGGCCTGATCGCTACTCCCGGCTTCTTCAATCCCACCGAAGCTTTCGCTTTGCTGCAGGCAGGCGCCGACGCCATCAAGCTTTTCCCGGCGGAGGTTCTGGGGCCGCCCATGCTGAAGGCAATGCGCGCCGTCCTTCCCCCAAAAACAATCGTCATTCCCGTGGGAGGAATCGACTCGGGGCAGATCGCTCCATGGATGGCCGCGGGCGCCCTGGGTTTCGGCATCGGCTCAGCCATCTACAAGCCCGGCGACGATGCCCGCATCGTAGCCGCCAAGGCGCAATCTCTCGTAGCCGCAATAGACAAAGCAAGGAAAGCGGCGTAGCGATGCAGTCATGGAAGGGAATCGGTCTTTTGCTTTTCTTTCTGTCATTCCCGCAGGGAATCTGCTTTTCGCGTTCGCAGCGCCGTTACTATACCGACCCGGGTATGCCCGAGAGGTCAGAAGCAGATTCCCTTCGGGAATGACAAACCAGAAAAGCAACGGCGAATACAGGAGGCGGGACTTCGCGAATCGACGGAAGGAAGCGAAAATATTCCTTTTCCGGCCAAAAACAAGCATACCTTTACAAATGTGCAAAAGGAGATATCGAATTCATGAAAAGAAGAGCCTTCCTCCGTTCCCTGGCGGCCACCGCAATCGCCGGCGCTGCCGGCGCTCTGCCTGCCTTCGCTTCTCTTCCCAAGATGAAGATCACCAGGGTGCGAGCCTACCTGCCACCGCATCCGAATCCGCTCTTCAACCAGAGCGATGTCGTGGTCACCGTCGAAACCGATGCGGGAATTACCGGCATTGGCGAGGGAGGGGCGAAGGATACTCTTTCCGTCTCCGCGGGACGGTTGATCGGCCGCGATCCGCAATATATCGAGCGCCTGTGGCAGGACATGAACCGGGCCTTCTTTTATCCGGCCGGCCGGGAGAGGACCGACGCCATCGGCGCCCTGGATCTCGCTCTATGGGACATCAAAGGAAAGGTGCAGAAGCTGCCCGTGCACGAATTACTGGGCGGAATGGTGCGCAACTATTGCGAGTGCTATAATACCGCTGGCGTCATCCCCGGAGTCACCAAGGGAATGGGCCTCAAGGACCGTGCCCGGCTCACCATTGAAGCCGGCTATCGCGCCTTTCGCTTCACTCCCATGGATGCGCCCATCTACTCCACTTACAACACCAGAAACGTAATCACCCACCTCCACGAGGAATGCGCCCAGGTGCGCGAGGGAGTTGGCCAGGACGCCGACTGGGTTATCGATTTCCACCAGCGCTTCGACCTTCCCGACGCCATTCGCGGCTGCAAGGAGATCGAGGACCTGGCTCCATTCTTTGTCGAAGATCCGGTTCGTACCGAAGCCTTTCAGCAGGATCTCCCTATCCTGCGCAGCAAAGTCAACGTTCCTTTGGCCGCCGGAGAGGAATGGGGCAACCGCTGGGATTTCAACAAGCTGGTTGAAGATCACGATATAGATTTCGTCCGCGCCACCTTGCCCAATGTCGGCGGAATTACTGAAATGATGAAGATAGCCGCCCTCTGTGAGACCCATTTCGTGGGCATCGTTCCCCACTTCACCGGACCGATCGCGACCGCCGCGCTGGTCAATAGCCTGGGCACGTTCTCAGGACCGCTGCTCATGGAGTACAACTATCAGGGACGTACGTTATCCTATTTACCCCAGTGCCTTGACTTTAAGAATGGAAAGCTATATCCCAATGAACGTCCGGGTTTGGGTGTTGAGGTCGACTTCAAGCAGCTGACCCAGATCGCGGAAATTACAGAACCAGTCACGGCTCGCGCCCAAACCTACTTCCGGCCGGATGGTTCGATCACCAACTGGTAGAGCGCCCGGGCGCCGCTCAGCAAAGGCTCCAACGCGGCCGGAGTTCGGCCGCCAGGAGGCTGCAGCCATGCCCTCAAGCAAACTCCTTCGCCGCCTCATTCTCCTGTGGCTTACTTTGGGTGCCCTTTCCGCTGCTGTTTCGCAGGTTGCGCCATCGTCCAGCCGGCATGCCGCCATTCGCGATGAGGAAACCAGGCTTTACTCCGACGCACAGCCCTACCTGGATGACTCCGAGTTCGATCTGGAAAAGAGAATCCCGGAGCTCAAAGGCCTGGACTCTTCCGGCGATGAGGATGTATCCGCGCTCCTGCTCAAGGTCGGTTCCAAGGTTGACGAGTTGATCGATAAGGTGCCCGACCTGACCTCGGACGAGAAAGTCGTCCAGATCCAGCAAACCGGCCTTCAGGCTGCTTGCGCATCGCACAGCGGCTGCGCGCCCACCTCCGGCTCGCGCACTCAAAAGCTATATCACTACATCATTCTGTCGCGCCATACCGACGACGGACGCGTCTTGGAAGAGTCCCGGACCAACGAGCAGGATCAACCGGTTGAATCGCAGGGCGCGGGAGCGCCCAGCTTCCAGGGCTTCGTAGGCTCGTGGATCGCCTTCTCTCCCTACAATAAGGGCGAATCACGTTTCCGCTACCTGGGAGAACAAAAACTTGGCAAGAAAAAAACCTTCGTGATTGCCTTCGCTCAAATTCCCGGCGCGGTGAACCTGCCGGGATTAATGATCAATGGTGGCAGGACCATCCCAATCCTATTCCAGGGGATTGCATGGGTTGACCAGGAGGATTTCCGCATCCTCCAACTCAGGACCGACATCCTTGCCCCGCAACTGGAGGTCGGATTACAAAAACAGACGGCGATGATTCTATTCGGCCCGGTCGACATATCGCAGCTCAATCTCAAACTGTGGCTGCCCGTAGGAGTCGATGTCAGCGTAGAAAACGCCGGCCTCAATTTTGAAGAGCAGCATGCTTATTCGAAGTACCGCATGTACCACGCGACCATCAGACTACTCCCTTAACCAGGGGCCAGGGGTCAGACTGTATCAGTCGAGGAGTTGAAGGGAACGCGGCCTGTTCCGTCCATTTCCAATCCACCACAATCGAGGGTGCCCCATCCTTCGCACGGCGCTTTTCCGTGCGAAGGGTGGGAAACCACAAATCTGTTTGACCCCTGATCTCTGATCCCTGATAAGTGGTATCCACCAGGCTCTTCGTGCTACCCGGCGTTGCTTTAGTAAGGGGTCAGACGCAATGTTTGCTTGCATCGCCCCAGCGCCGCTGTCATCCTGTGCATGCTGAACAGAGAAACAGTCGTAACTAAGGGCCCTATGAAATACTTTTGCCGAGGTTTTCTCCTGGTAACGCTCTGCTTGACCGCAGAGACCGCAATACGTGGTCAGGCTATAGCTGGATCGCGAAACGAAGTTCTTCCGGCAAATCCTCTACCCATGGCGGCTCCGGATCCGGCCTCTGGCTCGCCCGCTTGGCAGCCCCTTACCGGCAGCCAGCGGCTCCTGCTCTTCTGGGATGACACCTATAACTCTCCGGGAGCTTTCCTGGCGCTTTCAATTAGCGCGATGACTGCCCAGATCACTAACACGCCCGCTGTTTGGAGCACGGACGGCAACGGCTATACCCGGCGTTTTGCCAGCAGTTACGGCCAGTTAGCCGCTCGCAACATCGTTCACGAGGGCTTGGCCGGCGCCACCGGCCTGGACCCGCGTTATATCCCCTGCAACTGCAGCGGAGCGGCCAAGCGCACCAGACACGCGCTCAAGATGACCTTCACCACCTATAGCCGCACCGGCCGGACGACGCTCGACGTACCCCAGATCGCCGGCGCCTATGGTTCCGGAATGGTCTCCACCTTCTGGTACCCGCACCGGTCCTACAGCCCGCTGGTGCAGGGTATCCAGTTCGGTCACGAAGAAATGGGCGAGGTCTTCCTCGGCAACATTGTTCAGGAGTTCGGCTCCGATCTTGAGCGGGCGCTCCATCTGAAACACGCCCCTGCGTTCAAGCAGTAAATCGCCCTTCGGCTCCCGTTCACGAACACCTAAGTGAAACAGCGTAGAATTTCGAGATGAACTTCAGACGCCTTTTGATCTGGTCGTTGATGCTTTTGGGTATGGCGAGCTTTGCCGCTGCGCAAAATCCCTTCGTCGGTGTCTGGAAGCTCGATCAGGAAAAAAGCCACCTTGCCGGTGACACAATGACCTTCGGTCCAGCCACTGGCGATGCAATCGAACTCAAGGCCGGTGGCACCACCTACTCCTTTCGTATCGACGGAAAGGCCTACAGAATGGCCGCGGGCGATCTGGCCATATGGAAGCAGGTTGACCCCTCTACCTGGAGTACTGAATATCGCAAGCCGGATGGCAAGCCGCTCGCGATCGATACGATCGATACATTGAAGCTCTTGGACGTCGGCAATACATTGACCGTGGTGACCACCGGGACCAGGCCGGACGGGGGAAACTTTACCGATTCCGCGACCTACACTCGAACCGCGGGCACGACCGGCCTTATCGGCTCATGGAAGAGCACCAAGGTTCAGTTCAGCTCGCCCGGCGAGCTTACCATTGCGGCATACGGCCTGAGCGGACTCTCCATGAAGATTGCCTCTCTCCAAGCCTCTCTCTTGGCCAACTTCGACGGCAAGGCTGTCGCTCCCGTCGGTCCTGACATCCCTCCCGGACTCACCATCGCGCTGCTGCGCATCGGCCCGGCCAGCTTTCGCATGGTGCAGGAGGTCAATGGCGCGGTAATCTACTCCTCCCGCTACACCGTCTCCGATGATGGAAAAACCATGACCGAAGACGGCAACTCTCCCGGCGACTCTTCCCAAACCTCACTCTGGGAAAAGCAGTAGAAAAGAGTCCCGAAGGGACGAAATGAATCACCAGCGTTTGTCGTCTCGGCCGAAGTCTTTATGGGCCTGCGGCCCACCCAAGGGGAAAATTGAATATTGCCCTTGAAGGGTACGGCCTTTCAGGCCGTACCCTTCAAGGGTTGAGCGAGCCAGACTGAACATGACCAAGAGCTTTCCAAATGATTTTCGAGAGAGCGAAGTGGAGAGATCTGCGGTTTTCGCCAAAAAAATAAGCCACAGATCCTGGGTGCCCCATGTCCCGATTCTGGGACCTGGGATTCCACAAATCTGACGCGTGCTTTAATGGCAGGCAAGCCAATGATCCGGTCTGCCTGCGCATGGCGTTTGTGGATTTTGCTGCTGGCCTTGAGCCACGCAGCCATGGGTCTGGATCCCCATCGCGCCCTCGACCAGTATGGCCACCAGGTATGGCAGACCGACACCGGCCTCCCGCAAAACACTATCCACTCCATCCTCCAGACCGGCGACGGATACATTTGGTTGGGAACGGAGGGCGGGCTGGTCCGCTTCGATGGCGTCGCCTTTGTCACCTTCGACTCGGAAAACACTCCCCAGCTCAAAAGCGACATCGTCTATGATCTGCTGCAGGACCGCTCCGGAGCCCTATGGATCAGCACATCCGCGGGCCTGGTGCGTTATCAATCCGGCTCATTCCAGGCATTCACTACCGCCGGCGGATTGCCTGCGGATGCGGTCTGGTTCAGCTATCAGGACCACTCTGGCCGCATATGGGCGATCACCGCCGCCGGACCGGCCTACCTTCGCGGAGAGCAATTTCATCCTGTGCCGCGAATGCAGACAGCGGCCCCGGAGAGCCGCCGCGCTCTGGTTGAAGATGCCAACGGAACCATCTGGCTGGCCGGCGCCAGCGGATTGTTTGCCCTGGACGCTTCCGCGCGCGGCAACAACGCCGATCCCCGACTCAGCCTCCGCCTGCTGGATGGAATTGCCTGCGACGCCCTCGTCATCGGCCCCGCGGGCGATATCTGGATTGGGACTCGCCAGGGCCTGGAGCGCTACTCGCACGGAGTTCTCACCGCCGTTGCCCTCGCCGGCATGCCCCCAAACACAGAGGTGACCTCGCTCGCTTCGGATGCAAAAGGCGGGTTGTGGGTAGGCACTGCCGCCGGCTTGGCCCATGAGAGCAACAAGGCGATCGTCAACACCCGCGAAGCCCTTCCCGCTCCGAGAATCGAGAGTCTTTTTCGAGATCGGCAGGGCGCGCTTTGGATCGCTACCGCCCAGGGAGCCGCTCGGCTGGCCGGCAACAAGCTTGAGTCTTTCCCACCGGGATCCAAGCTGGCCGGCGCCAGCGTGCTCACAATCTTCGAAGATCGCGAAGGCGATATCTGGCTGGGCACGGATGCAAGTGGCCTCAATGTGCTGCGCGACCAGAAATTTACCACCTATACCGTTGCCAACGGCTTGTCGGGCGACCTGGTTCGCTGCGTCTTTGAAAGCGCCGCAGGAGATATTTGGATTGGCACCAACGGCAATGGGCTGGATCGCCGCACCCAGAATGGCTTTGCCGTGCTCACCACTCGGGATGGCCTCTCCAGCAACATCATTCTCGCCTTGGCCGGCGGCTCCGGCTCCGACCTCTGGATTGGCACCCCCGATGGACTCGACCATCTCCATCGGGGACATATCGAAAAATTCACCTCTGCCGACGGGCTGCCCGACGACTTCATCCGTTCTCTCTATACCGGCCGTGACGGCACCCTTTGGATCGGCACGCGCCACGGCCTGGCGCACATGATTGGACGCAAATTTGTCTCCTATTCGACCTTGGACGGCCTGGGCGGCGACCTGGTCGGGGCCATCCTGAATGCTTCTCAAGGAGATACTTGGATCGGCACCTCAGGCGGCCTCTCCCGCCTTCACCACGGCGCCTTCACTAACTACACCGTCAAGGACGGCCTCTCCAACAGCGTCGTCACCGCCATCCATCAGGATGCGCAGGGGGCACTTTGGCTGGGAACCAACGGCGGCGGCCTCAATCGTCTGTTCCCCGGCAGCGGCTCCAAAGCCTCGATCCAGTCCTTCCCTTCCAACTCGAGAACCCTGCCCGGCGACATCTACGGCATCCTGGAAGATGCAAGCGGCAATCTTTGGCTCAGCTCGCGAACCGGCATTTTCACTGTCTCGAGGGTTGCGCTCAATGCCTACGCCGGCGGCTCAGCGCAGTCCATCCCGGTCCTGTCCTATGGAACCGCGGACGGCATGAAAATTCGCGAATGCAGCCGCGGCGGCCATCCCGCCGCATGGAAGATGACCGATGGCACTCTATGGTTCGCCACCCTTGAAGGTGTCAGCTCGATCAATCCCGCCCAGGCTCCCGAAAATCGGCTGCCTCCGCCGGTGGTCATTGAATCGTTCGCCGTCGATGGGAACGTCCATTCGCTGAACGGAGCATCCACCCGTTCCCCATCGAGCTGGGCGGTCAAGCCCGGAGCCGCTCGCCTGGAATTTCACTATGCCGGCCTGAGCTTCGTAGCCCCGCAAAAGGTGCGCTACCGCTATAGGCTTGCCGGCTTCGACCGCGGCTGGATCGATGCTGAAACTCGCCGTACCGCGTTTTATACCAATTTGCCGCCCGGCGGGTACCGCTTCCAGGTTCTTGCCGCCAACAACGACGGTGTTTGGAATCAGTCCGGCGCCTCCCTCGACTTCCGCATCCAGCCGCATTTCTACCAAACCTTCTGGTTTTACTCCACGCTTGCCCTTGCCGGCCTGCTTTTTGCCTATTGCGTCTACCGCTGGCGTGCGCGCCAGGTGGAGTCGCAATGGAACGCCGTTCTGGCGGAGCGCACCCGTCTGGCCCGCGAGATTCACGATACCCTGGCCCAGGGATTCGTCGGAGTCTCGGTGCAACTGGAACTGATCTCGCGTCTGCTCGCAACCTCGGAGGAATCCGCCAGGGAGCAGCTCGACCGCGCCCGGGAGCTGGTTCGCTCCTCGCTCGCCGAGGCGCGCACTTCGATCTGGCAACTGCGTTCGCAAAGCGATTCCGAGGATTTGCCCAACCGCCTTGCCAGGTTTTGCGGCTCCGCCGCCGTTTCCTCCCCGGCCAAGGTGTACCTTCAGGTAAAGGGCACATTCCATCCATTTGAGCGCACGATTGAAGACCAACTTCTGCGCATCGGCCAGGAAGCGGTTACCAACGCAATTCGCCATGCCGAAGCCACCCGTATCGACGTAGAGTTGAGCTATGATGGCGCGCGCGTTTGCCTGAAGATTAAGGACAACGGCCGCGGCTTTACCGGGAACGCCTCCGCCCCGCTAGGGCATTTTGGATTGCAAGGCATGCGCGAGCGAGCCGCCGAGATCGGCGCCGCTTTCTCAGTCGAAAGCACGCCGGGAGAAGGCGCGCGGATATCGGTCGAGCTTCCCCAGGAGAGATAACAACATGAGCGATCCCATCCGGATCATGATCGTCGAGGATCACAACATCGTCCGCCAGGGCTTGGCGGCGCTGCTCAAGACTGTGCCCGAATTTCTCATCGTCGCCGAAGCCGCCGACGGCCAGCAAGCAGTCGATCTCTATCGCACCCATCAGCCTGACATCACCTTGATGGACCTACGGCTGCCGAAGGTTAACGGCGTCGAAGCTATTGCCAGGATTCGCAAAGACTCGCCCGGCGCCCGCATCATCGTGCTGACCACCTTCGACGGTGACGAAGATATCTACCGCGCCTTACAGGCAGGCGCGCGGGGGTATCTGCTCAAGGGGATGGAGGCGGATGAGCTGATGGCCGCCATTCGCGCGGTGTATGCCGGCAAATCTCGTATTCCGGCGCCGGTGGCTGAACGTCTCGCGGAGCGCGTCAGCGGCACGGCCCTCACCGAGCGCGAAACCGAGGTGCTGAAACTCATCGTCGGCGGCAACAGCAATAAAGAGATCGCGGCCGCGCTCTACATCTCCGAGGCCACGGTCAAGACCCACATCAACAGCCTGTTTGGCAAACTCGGAGTGAGCGACCGCACCCAGGCCGCCACTACCGCGTTACAAAGAGGGCTTGCCCACCTTGATTGACCGCCAATTTAGGCCGGTTCTCGTCGCGGCGCTCCTTCTTACCGCAATCCCTTTCCTGCGCGCGCAATTAACCCCGAGCAGCGGCTGGCGCAGCGCAACCGCCGGCGAACTGAAGTCCCTGATCCCTCCCCGGGCCCCGGTCGTCAGCGAGCGCATTGAAACCGAATTGCGCACCGCCTCCGGCATCACCGATGGCCAGGGCCATTCCATCGCCGGCGTGGTCCTGATCACTGCGGGCTACTCGGCCGAAGGTAAGTACTCCCACTATTTCATCTCTCAGGCGCCGCTCAAGATCGGAGACACTCTACTCGAGCCCGGGCAATATCTCATTGGCTGGACTCGCGGCCAAGATAGCCTCAACGTTACGTTCTACGAAGCCCTCACCGGAAAGCCGCTAGCCGAGGTGGAGGCGGTGCGCAACCCTTCCATCACCCGGGTGGAACAGTTCCGCATCTGGCCCCCTCAAACCAAGCCGCTCATCCAGCTCGGACGCTTCACCTTCCCCTACTCATTAGAAGCAAGGTGATTCAGCCAGCCCGAGGGATGAAAATGGGTTTGAGGAAAGCCTGGTTGGCAACTACACCGAACTTTGTCATCCCGACCGGAGCGTTCATGGGCCTGCGGCCCACCCGAGGGGATGAAAATCGGGTTGAGGAAGGCTTGGTTGGCAGCTACACCTAACTTTGTCATCTCGACCGGAGCGAAGCGGAGTGGAGAGATCTGCGGTTTCCCACATCCGAGTGAGAGTAAAGCGGAGTGAAGGTGATCCGCGGTTGGTACCCACAAACCGCAAATCTCTCCACTCCGCTTCGCTCCGGTCGAGATGACAAATTTTATAGTGCAGACCTGTCCAACCCGACCTCTGCCCAAGGTTCCAGATTTGGAAAGTCCCGGAGGGACTCATCAGGCTGCCGCGGAGCCTTTGGGTGGAAGCGCCCAAGCAGATTCCCTTCAGGAATGACAGAAAGAAAAGCAAAGACAGACAAGAATGCCTGCGGCCCTTCGGTCGTTTCGTATTCGCAGTTGCTTTTCTTTCTGTCATTCCCGAAGGGAATCTGCTTCTTGTCTTTCTTCAGCGCTCCGGAAAGTTCGACTCAGATCATGATGCGCTTTAGCGCTGGCACTGGACTTCAAGTCCAGCTTCCCCTGCTAAAGCCCACCAATAGCTCGATTTCCGCTTACGAAACGAGCCTCAGCTGTCGAAGCAAATCCTGAAAGCGCGCATCTCCGCGACACCCATCAAAAATCGGATCCACCCCCAGCATGTTTATTCCCTTATCGTGGCGTTGATAGGCTTGATTCAACCAACGCATCGCATCATTCGTCTGATGAAGTCCGCAATAAACCTCCGCGATATCGACCCCGGAGACATACCCGCGAGTCGACTCGGCTTCCAGCTCCTTTGCAATCTCCAGCGCCTGCTCCCTGGCTCCGGCCAAGGCCAGCGCGTGGCCGCGTAATGCTTCCACATTTGCGCCCCCGCCGAAAAGTCCGTGCGCGATCTTGAATTCGGCTAACGCCTGCTCATATTGCCCCTGCTGCTCCCGAATCTTCCCTAGAACCAGATGAGCTTCGGCAAAATCGGGATTGAGCGCCAGAACCTCTTGGACGCGCTCCTCGGCCTGAGATGGTTTCCTCGCCCAATACGCCGTTTCCGCCGCATCTGTATCGATGATCGGGGACAAGGGATCGAGGGCCAGCGCGGTCTCGATCTCCGCCTCAGCCTCCCGCCGCCTGCCCATGCGCGAAAGATGAAGACTATACCAGTGGTGGGCCGTCGGGTCGGAAGGATTCAATTGCAAAGCCTGCCGGTACTCGATTTCGGCGCCAGGCCAGTCCCAATCCTGCTCGGTCTTCACCGCACCCAATACGGTATGCGCCTCCGCCAGACCGCTATCCAGCCGCAGGGCGTGCTCCGCGGCAGCCTGCGCTTTCACCAGTGAATCGGAAGGGCCCGATCCGCCATAACTACTCAAGAGCATATAAGCCCGTCCCAGAGCAGCGTAGGCCTCCGCGTAACCAGGATCGGCCTGGATCGCCTGATTGTAATATCGAATCGATTTATTCAGGCTATTCAGCGTCCGCCTGTTCCACAGATAGCTGCCCCGGAGATAAGCCTCGCGGGCACTCTCATTAATAGGCTGCAACTGAGAACTCTTGAGGCTGGTCCCCAGGGCGAGAGCCACCTCGCGCACGATGTCCTTGGTCACCTGCTCCTGCATTGTAAGAAGGTCGTCGCCGCTCTCTTCATAAACCTGCGCCCAGAGGTGCCGGTCGGTCTTTGCGTCCAGCAACTGCGCCGTGATGCGCATCTGCTTTCCGTTGTGGAAGAAGGAACCTTCGAGCACTGCGCCCACGTTGAGCATGCGGGCTATCTCCTGCAAGGGCGCGTGCACTCCTTTGTATTGCATTACGGAGGTGCGGGATATGACGCGAAGAGAGGCGTTGCCGGCCAGGTCGGTAATCAACTGGTCGGTCATTCCATCCACCAGGTAATCCTGGTCTGAGTTTTGCGCCAGATTAACGAACGGCAATACCGCGACGGAACGAAATTCTTCCTCGGCGCTGCTTGTCTGCTCAGACCGCTGCCAACCGTGCAGCAGGTAGACTGCGGCGGCTGCCACGAGCAGGATCCCTACCACTGCCAGCCCGGCGAGGATAACCCAGCGCCTCTTCCGCGAAACCGGCTCATCTCCCGTACCCTGCGGAGAAGCCGGCAGAGGCACTGAAGACAATTGCATGGGAGCACCCGATGTTTCGCCGGTAGTGCGATGTCCATTGTGCGATGACGCCCCTCCATCTCCGTCGACCGGCGGCCGGCTCTCCTCCACGTACGGTCCAGCGGAAGGAATGCAAGGGACGAGCGCTGGCGCGGGCAGGTCCTTAGAAGTATGGATGACTGTGGTTTTCGCTATAAAGCGATAGCCTTGCCCAACTACCGTCTGGACAAAGCGCGGTTCTCTGGGATCGTCGCGCAGGGTGGCCCGCAGCTTATTAACTGCAGTATTGACGCTATGCTCCGTTTCAACGAAGACATTCTCCCCCCACAACCTTTGTTGAATAACGTCTCTGCGCACCAATTTCCCGGTGTTTTCCAGCAGCAGAATGAGCAGCTCCATGGGAATCCGTTCCAGCTTTACCGGCCGGCCGGAGCGGCGCAACTCATAGCTCTCGAGATCCAACTCGAATTCTTCAAAGCAGATGGGTACTTCGGCCACGGATGACCTCAAGTGCTCAGGGGAAAGAAAGTCAATCACCACAGTGTAGTAACTGTGCGTTTTTCGTGGCTCCTTGGAAGGGAAGGGCGCCCCGCGCGGCCCCGATAACGGAACTCATTATAGCGTCGGGCGATCAATACACAAGTTGAAAATTAGCCCATCTCTCAGAGTTAGCGCCACTTACGGCTTTAGATGGAATTTAGATCGATTGACGGAAGCTTTAGATCGCCTGCATTGACCGGGGCCAGCCGGCTCCTCTTACTATGACATCCGCATCCCCACTCTTGCCGCTGAGAGAAAGATACTTTATGAACAAGCGACGCAGTTCGGCCCCGTTCCTGCGTTCTCTGGGAACTCCTCTGCTGTGGGCCATCGCAGGCGGTCTGGCTTCTCTTGCGGCTCAAGCTCAGGGTCCGCTCGCCGCCAAGGTGACGGTCACTCCGTTGGCGAGTTACAGCGGCAGCAACTCTCTGCCGAAGCCGGAAAAGATTCTCGTCTATGACTTCGCCGCCAATCCCGACGATGTGCAAGTGGACAAGGTTCAAGCTCTTCGTCCCCGGCACCTTATTACAGGAGATAAGAGCGCGGATGCAATCGCCAAAAGCGCGAACAAGACCTTCTCCGGGGAACTTGTCAAAGCGCTGGCCGAGACCGGCATTCCTGTGGAGCAAGCCGCCCCGGACACCGTGCCCTCGGACCATTACCTTGTCGTTCAAGTATCGTTTGTCGCGCTCAAAGAAGGCCATAAGACGGAACGCGTCGCTATCGGCATGGGAACTGGTTCGGCGGATTTCAAGGCAAAGGTCGATGTGCGCCTGAAGACATCCACAGAAAACGTGGTGCTCTCCCAATTCCAAACCGAAACCCGAGGGGCCAAGAATCTCGGCGCCGGAGTGCCCGTGGCCGTCGGCTTAAACCCTGCCGTGGCGGTCACCAAGTCGACGGTGACCGACCGCAAGAAAACCCTGAACAGCTACGCCTCGAAGACCGCCGACGCGGCCGCGAAGGAAATTACCAAGGCGATGGCCGGCCAAGGTTGGATCAAGACAGACGGCAACGGCAAAGTGCTTCAGTAACAAGCTCGCTCTGAAATCTAGATCAGGAAGCAGGAACTATGAAAAGTCTTCTACACGCACTCTTGATATCTTTCACCCTCGTAGGGCTGGCGCAAGTCACGGTTACCGACGCCATTGCGGACACACTTGGCTCCAACCCCGCCACCGAAAAGCTGCAGCAGGATATGAAGGCGGCGGTGCTGAACGGCAGCATAACTATTCCCCAGCTTAAGGAGCTGCAGGCGAATGTTCAGATATTGAAGAACGCCAAGGCGGAGCAACAGCCGGGCGCGCCTGTCGATCTGCTGACACCCTATGGCGCGGTCTCCAGGATGAAGGCGGTCATGGCAACGGTAAAGCAGCCGGACCGCGAAACCCTGCAGCAAGATCTCCAGGCGGTCATGGCCAGCAGAAAACCTGCTTCCGCCGATCCGCCCACCGCCGGCGCGAAGCTCGGAAAGGATATCTTCTCCGCCGTCATGCACGGCAATCCGACCGAGGCCCAGGTAAAGCAACTGCAAGACAGTTTGAACTCCCTGCAAAGCCTCAAGACAGATCAAGGAGGGAAACTGGCGGCCTTCATGACCCTCAAGAAATCAAAGTCTCAAATTGAGGAAACCATGAACGCCGGCGCATTCCGTCCCCAGGACCGGCAGGCGGTGCTCGACGACTTGAACAACATTGGACCGCAAGGCGGCGGCGGTCTGAGAAGAGGCCGCTCTTAACCAAACCACCACTCCGGGGATTCTCAAGAGTCAGAGCAGGCTGCGGAAAAACTCTGGTACTACGGGTAAAAATTCGCAGCGAAATGAGTCCCGCAGGGGCGGCACGAAAATAGCCCAGCACGTCAGTGCTGGGTCAACGGTGAGAGAAGACTCCAGTCCCGTAGGGACGGCTGAGATATGCCACAGAATTGGCACAAAGTCGAGATTGATTCAGCCGTCCCTGCGGGACTTCTCTTTACGAGCGAAGCCGGGTGCCCCAGGTCCCGATTCTGGGACCTGGGATTCTCCTGGATCCTGAAACCGACACCAAACCGGGTGCCCCATATCTGGCGCGCACTTTGCGCCAGATGTGGGAAACCACAAACCTAAACTGACCCCTTGGAACCACCAGTGAAAACGGCTCTCAAAATGAAGCTTGTGAGGACACTCAGCCGCATCTTGATTGTGGCCGCGTTGGCCGGCGGACTCTCCCTGCCCGCGCAGGAGCCCGCGAACAGCCTCCCGGTGCTCTCACTCTCGCAAGCAATCGAGATAGCTCTTGCGAACAACCGGCTGGTCGAGATCGCCAAGCTCGACGTTGCCAAATCCAAGTGGCTAGTCACCGAGACCAAGACCAACCGCCTTCCGAAGATGAGCAGCTATCTCTTCGCCTCGGAAAACCTCACCTCGCCTGAGTTCAACTTCCCGAAGAATATCTTTGGAAACGTCAATAACAGCCCGGTCCCCTCGGACAATACAAAGATCAAACTCTCGCAAGGGGTAACCGGATACGCGGTAGCGAAAATAGCTCAGCCTATCTCCCAGCTTTATCAAATCCATCTGGCCATCCGGGAGCAGGAACTGGCCGCCGATCTCTCCGGGCAGAAATACATAGCCCAGCGGCAGTCGGTCGTAGCCGACGTAAAGCAGGCCTACTACGCCTTATTGCAGACGCAAAGCGCCACCGAGGCCGCCGAGGCCATGGTTAAGCAGTATCAGGAAACCGACCGGGTGGCTTTACAGTATGTTGCGCAGCGATCCGTACTCAAATCGGACAGCCTGGAGGTGAAGGCCAAGCTTGCCCAGGCAATGTATCAGATCGTCCAGCTACACAATAATCTCGACACCCAGAAAGAGCACCTTAACGAGCTTCTAGGCCGCGATCTAGATATTCCCTTCCGCACCGAGCCCGTGCCGCCTGTCTCCCTGGAAGAGATGGACCTGAAGCTGGCCCGGCAGAAGGCCCTCGATCAGCGCCCGGAGATCAAGGAAGCCGAAATCGATGTAAGCCGTGCCGGCTATGATCGCAAGCTGGCCCGCTCCCAGTACATTCCGGCCGTGGGCGCGGCGCTCAAGTACTTCAGCCCGATCAATACTCAGATCCTGCCTGAAAACATTCTCTCCGCGGGAGTGGAAATGAGTTGGGAGCCCTTCGAATGGGGACGGCGAAGAGACGAAGTCCAGCAAAAAGACATCACCCTCAAGCAAAGCCAATATCAGTTACAGGAAACCCGTTCCCAGGTTCTGCTGGACGTGGACAATAGCTTCCGGAAGCTCGCCGAGAGCCGCTTGCTGCTTAGCGTGGCTGAGGCCGCGAGCCAGGCGGCCAAGGAGAAAATGCGCGAAGTCAGCAATCAATTCCAGCAATCGGCCGTGCTCATGCGCGACCTGCTGCAACAACAAGCCGCGATGGTCAATGCCGACAGTAACTATGAGCAAAGCCTGCTCTCCTTCTGGAATGCGAAGGCGGAGTTTGAGAAAGCTCTTGGGGAAGAGTGAGAAATATGAATCGCCTGGCGCTGCTGAAATCCATCTGGGCTGCCGCCCTTGCCGGTGCTCTCCTGCTTGCGGCAACAGCCTGCAAACAGGAGAACCTGGCCGCCACTCTGCCTCTGCCCGTGCACACGGCAATGGCGCAGACCATCGCCATAGGCAACCAGGCCAGATACTCGGCCAGCATTGTTCCCTACGCTCAGGTTGACCTCTCATTCCAATCGGCCGGTTATGTCGATCGGTTGCTCCAGGTGAAGAATCCCAGCGGAGGCATGCGGAACATCGATCAAGGCGACTGGGTGCGCAAGGGAACAGTGCTGGCCGTCGTTCGCCAAGAGAGTTATGTGGACAAGCTCGACCAGGCTAAGGCGCAATTGGCGCGCGCCCAGGCGGAATACGAAAAAGCCAAGCTGAGCTTCGACCGGGTCTCCGCTCTGTATTCGGCGGAGAGCGCGACCAAGCCCGACTATGACTCCGCCAAGGCGCAACTGGAGAGCACCAGCGCTTCCGTATCCGGAGCGCAGGCGCAGATCGGCGAGGCCCAAGTGGCGCTGGCATATTGTTCCCTGCAGGCGCCATTCGATGGCTGGGTGGTCAAGCGCAATGTCGATCTTGGCAGCCTGGTGGGACCGGCAACCAACGGCTTTACCATCGCCGATACGCAATCGGTGAAAGCGGTCTTCGGCGTTCCCGATACCTCCATGAACCGGGTAAAGCTGGGCCAGCATCTGGCCATCTCGACCGACGCCCTTCCCCAGCAGCTGGACGGGCGCGTGAGCGCTATTTCGCCCGCCGCCGATCCCAAGAGCCGCGTCTTCTCTGTCGAAGTCACCATTCCCAATCGAAAAAACGAGTTGAAATCTGGAATGATCGCCTCCCTCACTTTGAGCGGCGAGCAGTTGCCTCGTTCCGTATTGGCGGTTCCCTTGTCGGCGGTGATTCGAGATCCCGGGCGCACCAACGGCTTCGCCGTCATGACCGTAGAAGGAGATGGAGACGTGGCCTCCGCGCGGCTGCGCCCGGTGGAATTAGGTGATACCTACGGCAACATGATCGCTGCCCAGGGCGGCCTCAACTTTGGAGAAAGGGTGATCACAACCGGAGTGACTTTGATCAAGAATGGCGATCGGGTTCGCCCCATCCCATAACGCCCCGAAAAGCAGAGGCGGTGCTGGCGGTTGCTTTTCTTTCTGTCATTCCCGCAGGGAATCTGCTTCTGGTCTCTCGGGCATAGCCGGCTTCTGGAGCGCACACAACTATCATGAGCCACAAATCTGAAGCCGAATACATCGCCTCGACCCACAACACGGCGCGTTTCTTCACCGAGCACCGCCAGGTCTCGATCGTTCTGCTGATCGCGGTCTGCCTGTGGGGCTGGTACGGCTTCGAGCACATGCCCAAGCGCAAAGACCCGAGCATTCCCGTGCGCGTCGCGGTTGCATCCACGCAATGGCCGGGAGCAACCGCACAGGAGGTCGAACAACTGGTAACCCGGCCGGTCGAGCAGATGATGGCACAGAATGCGTTTCTCAAGCCACCCTCCGCATCCGACTTTGCCATCCGCTCGATAAGCTTTCCCGGACTCTCCCTGGTTTACGTTCAGCTCGACGACACGGTGAACGATCCTAAGAAACAGTTCAGCGACATTAACCTGAAACTCAACGCGCTGAACGACAGACTGCCCCAGGGCGCCGGACCGATCCAGTTCAACAGCGATTTTGGAGATACCGCCGCCCTGATGCTCACCGTGGCCAGTCCCCCGGCGGCCGAGGTGGATATAGCTTTGCGCGCCCGGGCCATCCGCCGCGCCATTGAAACAACCCGCGCATCGGAAAAAGCGAATTCCCCTCGGCCGCGTATCAGCATCGTTTACGCTTTTCCCTTGTCGGTCTCCACCGGCCTGGTTCGCGATTCCTTCACATCCGTCATGCGCCTCGCGGGAGAAAGCAAGTTCATCTCCGATCTCCGCTTCTTCGAAGGCAGCGGCTTTATCGGCGTGGATGTCAGCTCGCCCTTGAGCGACGATGAGCTGCGCATCCTGGGCGATCGCCTGGTGAAGGAGAATCTGCATCGCTCCGAGATTCATCCCGATGCCTGGGCTGCGGCTTTCATCCGCGATCCCGCGGATACTGAAGCCCGCTTGGCCACCGTGGCCGGAGACAAGTATTCCTATCGCGAGTTGGACGACTACACCGATCTGATCGGAAGAACCCTTCAGGGAGCGCCGGGAGTTGCCAAGATCGATCGCAAAGGGGTTCTGCCGGAGCAGATTTACCTGGACTACTCACAGGAGCGCCTCGCCGCCTACGGCATGAAGCCCTCCAACCTGAAAGACATTCTGGGCGCCCGCAATATCACCCTTCCCGGGGGGCAGATCGAGACCGGCCCCAAGAACATCCAGATCGATCCCTCGGGCAAATTCACCAGCCCGCAACAGATTGGCGATGTGATTATCGGCTCATCCTCCTCCGCCGCGCAAAGCCCCGTCTACTTGCGCGATCTGGTGGATATCTCCCGCGGCTATCAAAGCCCGGCGCGCTACTTGAATTACCTTACCTGGATCGATAAAGAAGGACATTGGCATCGCAGCCGCGCGGTGACCATCGCGGTTCAGATGAAGGATGGCGAGCAGATTGACGCATTCGGCAGCAGTGTGGACGCAAAGCTCGCCGCGGTAAAGCAGTATCTTCCCGAAGATCTGATCGTCGCCCGCACCTCTGATCAGCCACTGCAGGTAAACGAGAACATCAGTCTTTTCATGGATGCGCTCTATGAGGCCATCGCCCTGGTCGTGCTCGTCTCCTGGATCGGTTTCTGGGAATGGCGCTCGGCGGTGCTCATGGCCATCTCCATTCCCATCACCTTGGCCATGACCTTCGGCGCCTTGTGTCTGCTGGGCATCGATCTTCAGCAGGTCTCCGTGGCCACATTGATCATTGCCCTGGGACTTCTGGTTGATGACCCGGTGATCGCGGGGGATTCCATCAAGCGGACGCTCGCCGAAGGACGCCCCAGCATTATTGCCGCCTGGCTCGGCCCCACCAAGCTCGCCACCGCCATCCTCTATGCCACCATCACCAATATCGTTGCCTACCTGCCGTTTCTGATGTTGACCGGCAGCACAGGCGAGTTCCTGCATAGCCTGCCCATCGTCATGACCGTCTCCTTGGTCGCCTCCCGCCTGGTCTCGATGACATTCCTTCCCTTGCTTGGCTATTACCTCCTGCGTCCGGAAAAGAAAATTCAGAAGACGCTCGAGGAGCGCCGCAACAGCGGGTTTTACGGCTATTACGCCCGGGCGGCCAAGTATTCAATCGAGCATCGCTGGAAGTTTTTCGTGGGCTCGCTGGTCTTTTTCGCCATCGGCTTCTTCATCTTCTCCCGGTTGAATTCGGCCTTTTTTCCCGAGGATGTTCAATATTGGTCCTACATCGACGTCTGGCTGCCGAATGACGTCAATCTCGACGCCACCAATCAGACGGCGCGGGAGGCGGAGCAGATCGTCCGTGAACAGGCTGCGCGGTTTTCCCGGGAACACCAGCCCCAGCATGGACAGCCCGGCAGCGTGTTACGCTACATCACTACTTTCGTGGGCGGCGGCGGACCGCGCTTCTGGTTTTCCGCCTCTCCCCAGCTGCAGCAATTGAACTATGCCCAGGTGTTGATCGAGGTCACCGACAAGGAGCTCACTCCGCAGTTCATCAAGGAACTGCAACCGGCTTTAACCGCATCCATTCCCGGAGCGCGTTTGGACGCCCGCCAACTGCTCACCAATCCTCTCGACTACCCGATTGAGATTCGCATTTCCAGCACCGCCGATGTAAGCGCCCAAAAGGAAGGGGAAGACATTCGAGGACTGCGCGCCATCGCCGCCAAGGCGGAAGAGATATTCCGTTCCATCCCCCTGGCCGAGCGCACCCGCAACGAATGGGGAGACGAGAATGCTCAGGTCGCGCTTACCATCGATCCGGACCGCGCGAATCTGGCCGGCATTACCAATATGGATGTCGCTAACTCCTCGACCGCCGGCCTGAGCGGAACCACGGTTACTGCGCTCCAGGAGGGCCAAAAGCAGATCCCCGTGGTTGCCCGGCTGCGCATGGATGAACGCGCCCAGCTCTCCGATATCCAGAACATGTATGTCTACGGCTCACAGGACAATTCGAAGATTCCGCTGGTGCAAATTTCCAATATCGATCACGACCTGGTGACCGGCCGCATTGTTCGCCTGGAGCAGTTCCGCACTATCAATGTTCGCAGCTTCCCCATCTCCGGGCACTTGAGCTCCGAAGTGTTGAACGCGGCCATGCCCAGGCTGCGTGCTCTGCAGGCCTCCCTGCCTCCGGGATACCGCATGCAGATTGGAGGCGAGTATGACAAAACCAGGAACGGCTTCAAGAATATGGCCTTGGTTATGCTGGTCTCAACCGTCGCCGTCTTTCTGGCGCTGGTTTTTCAATTCAAGAATGCGATCAAGCCGCTGCTTGTGCTGGCCGCCGCTCCTTACGGTATGGTGGGCGCCTTCGCCGCACTTTGGATCATGCATGAACCCTTCGGCTTTATGGCCTTTCTTGGAGTAGCCAGCCTGGTCGGCGTCATCGTAAGCCACTCCATCGTTCTCTTCGACTTCATCGAGGAGCGCCACATCGAGGGCGATGATTTCGAGAATGCGCTCATTGACGCCGGCATCCTGCGCCTTCGTCCGGTCTTGATCACTGTCTTCGCCACCGTGCTTGCGCTGTTTCCTCTCGCCCTGCATGGGGGCCCGCTGTGGAAGCCGCTCTGCTATGCGCAGATTGGCGGCCTGCTTGTGGCCACCGTGGTAACCAAGCTGCAGGTCCCGGTGATGTACGCGATCTTTGTGCTGGATTTCAAAATCTTGAAGTGGGACACTCTCGCCCAAGACGGCCAAGAGCTTCAGAATCCTTCGTACAGTTAGGCAAACAGGATGAAACCTAGAACGCTCGCACGTGCCACCCTCGCGGCAAAACCGGGTGCCCGAGGTCCCGATTCCGGGACCTCGGATCCTCTGGCCCTCAATCATCGCGTACGAAACCACACAACCAGAACCCTCGTACTCGCGCTCCTCTCAACTCTTCTTTCCGTCCCCCTCTACAGCCAAGCTGCAGGTCCGCCTATTCTGCAACAATACGATCAGGCCCTCGACCAGGTCGCCGAGCGGGCGATGCAGTCGGTCGTTGAGATTGACGTCACCGGCTTCGGCGTGCCCGAGCACGATCAATCGCAAAATCAGAATCAACAAAACCTTGAGCGCCAGCGCGCTATCGGCTCCGGCGTGATCGTCGATCCCGACGGATATATCGTCACCAACAACCATGTCGTCGCGGGCGCTTTGCGCATCCGCGTGATTCTCGCGCCGGCCACAGTCGAGCTGGTTTCGCACGGCGTTCACCTGGCCAATCCGCAGCGCGTTTATGAAGCCAGGCTCATCGGAACCAATCGCTATGCCGACCTTGCGGTCATCAAAATCGAGGAAAAAGCTCCGCTCCCCTACATTCCCCTGCCCGAGAACTTCCGCGTGCATCTGGGACAAACAGTCATTGCCATCGGCTCCCCGGAAGGCCTGGATCATACCGTCACCAAGGGAATTGTGAGCGCGGTCGGAAGACAGCCGGAGATTGACCGCCCCATGGTCTACGTGCAGACCGACGCGCCCATCAATCCCGGCAACAGCGGAGGCCCGCTGGTGGATCGCGACGGCAATCTTGTCGGCATCAATACCTTCATCCTCAGCGCGGGCGGCGGCAGTGAAGGCCTGGGATTCGCCATCCCCGAGCCCATTGTCAGGTTTGCGTATCAGGAATTGAAGGCCCACGGAGTCATCTCCGCCGTCACCATCGGAGCCCATGCTCAGACCATTACGCCCGCCCTGGCCGCCGGCCTCAAGCTGCCCCGGGACTTCGGAGTCATCCTCTCCGATATCGATGAGGGAGGTCCCGCCGCGCAAGCAGGATTGAAACCGCAAGATATCGTAACTGCGATTGATGGCGCTCCGGTCGACTCTCTGCCTAAGTACACCGCACTTCTTTACGTGCACAAGCGCGGTACGCCCATCCGCCTGCAGTTGCTTCGCGGCGGCCGAACGAGCACAGTTTCAATTACCCCCGCGGACGCGCTGCCGGTGATCGACAACTTATCCGACCTTATCCATCCCAGAAGAGACCTGGTCGCCTCTCTCGGGATCTTCGTGATCGATCTGAGTAGCAATCTGGCCGAAGTCATGCCCAATCTCCGTTCCAAGAGCGGAGTCGTGGTCGCCGGCTTGTTGGGAGAAGAACCGGCCACTTCGGCAAATCTCGAAGTTGGCGACGTGATCCGCTCCATCAATGGCAAGCCGCTCGTCAGCTCCGAGCAATTGCGGCGGGAGCTCGGAAAATTTAACCTCGGGGATGCAGTCGTGCTCCAAGTAGAACGTCAGTCGGTCTTGCAGTATGTGGCTTTCGAGATGGAGTAGAGTACTCCAGGGAGAACTGTTAAAGCAGATTTTCTGTTAAGAAAAGTGAACGGACCTGGCCCTGAAAAAATGTTGCAGCAACCTAAGAAGTACCCATGAGTGGTATATCTTTCGGGAGGGCAGGTGACCATGCAAAACGAGACCAGGCCAGCAGCCGTCCAGGCCGACATCGCGGCCACAGCCTACACGCCCTAGGCCTGGCCAGCCTTCCAGGCCCGTTCAAGGACGGCCCACGAATGGAGTGCGGCCCGCTCCCATACCCACCAAGGCGCGGCCGGCGCCGTCATCGCCGCAAACACGGCCCGCGCCCCAGCCACGGCCGCAAACACGGCCCGCGCCCCAGCGTCAGCAAGACCGGCAGCCCCAGTAGCTATGGGACGTATCTGTCTTTGCTTTTCTTTCTGTCATTCCCGAAGGGAATCTGCTTCTGCCCTTCTTGTCCGTCTTTGCCTCATTTGACAAAGAAATAAATCGACATCGCTAGCCCGATCGATACGATCATCCCGCGCAAAACGCGGGGGTTGAGCCCGCGTGAGTAATGCGCTCCCAAAAAACCGCCGATTGCCGCCGCAATCATCATCAGCAGGCAATAACGCCACACAATCTGGTTTTCCACGATAAAAGTCGCCACCGCAATTCCGTTTGCCACTGTGGTGGCGACGACTTTCAGGGCATTGATCTGGTTGACCTCCTGGATGCCGAGAAGCGCGAGAACGGACATGACCAGAAAGCCGGCGCCAGCTCCGAAATAGCCGATGTAAAAGCATACCGCGGCCAACCCGATTACCAGCGGCGCGATCGCTGTCTCTTTTACCGGAAGGTGCGAGACCCTCTCCCGCAGCCATCGCGAGACCGGACCACTGACGGCAAACAGCACAGTAGCGAATAACAACAGCCACGGCACTAGCGCCATAAAGGCCGCCTGCCCGGTGTGGAGCAGCACGACAGCTCCGCACAAGCCGCCCACTAAGGCCGCTGAACACACCGGGAAAAGCAGCCTGCGGTGAGACTTGAGATCGGCGAAAAATCCTGCGATCGAGGTGAGCTGACCCGGCCAAAGCGCCACAGTATTAGTGGCGTTCGCTTGAATGGGGAGAACCCCCACGCCAAGCAGCGCCGGGAAAGAGAGAAATGAGCCGCCACCGGCCACCGCGTTGAGCGTGCCCGCTATGAACGCGGCAGCAACCAGCCACACGCCCGGCCAACCCTGATGAAATCCCATCCTAAGGCGTTACTCCTATTCAACTGACAAGATCAGGCATTTGAGGTATTCCGTCTCCGGAATGTTGAGCACCACCGGGTGGTCGGGTGCCGCCCCGCGGCGCTCGAGCAGGCGGACGCGGCGCCGGGCGTCCCCGGTGGCCGCGGCGACAACAGCTTGGAACTCGTCCGCCGGGATGTGGTGGGAGCAGGAACAGGTCACTAGCAGTCCCCCCGGACGCAGCATCTTGAGTGCCCGCAAGTTGAGTTCCTTGTAGCCGCGCAGGGCGCCCTCCACCGCGCGCTTCGATTTGGCGAAGGCCGGCGGATCGAGCACGATGGTGTCATACAAGTTGCCCGAGCTGCTCCAATCGCGCAGCAGATCGAAAGCGTTGGCCTCCATCCAATCCACTGCAGCCGTAATGCGGTGCCGGTTGACCTCTAAATTATCCTCAGCCACCTCCAGCGCCGACCGGGAGGCATCCACTCCGGTGACCCGGCCGCAGACCCTGGCCAGGTGCAGCGCGAAACCCCCTTGGTAGGTGCAAACGTCCAGAGCCTCGCCATGGGCATGCCGCTCCGCCACGGCATAGTTCAATCGCTGATCGAGAAAGGCTCCGGTCTTTTGTCCGGCGCGAGCGTCGTAATGGAATGCCAGCCCGTTCAACCGGAAAATTGTCCTCAGTTGCGCCGCTGGGTCCGCCACCGGGTCCTTGGAGTAAAGCGGCCCATCGGGCGGCTGACCGATCCCCTCCAGTTCGCGAATCCGCGGGTCCGCGCGCTCGATGATGATCGAAGGGTCCAATTCGGCCTTGAGTACCTGGACGATCCTGGCCCGAACCTCCTCCTCATCCAGAGCTTTCGAGAGAATCTCAAACAGGATCAAGTCGCCATAGCGATCGACGATGAGGCCGGGAAGTTGGTCCGCCTCGCTGAAGACCAGCCGGCATGCGTCCGTGCCCTCTTCGTCCAGCATGCCTCGGCGAAGTTGAATCGCCCGCCGCAGACGCTCGTCGAGCAGAGGTAGCCACTCTTCCCGGCTCACCACCAGATCCGGGCTCACCATCCGCAGCGGAATCTGGGAGTTAGGGCTCAACAGCGCGGTTCCCAGGGGAAGGCCGCGATGATCGACCACCGCGACGAGATTCTCGCCCTCCGCGATAAGCTGCTCGATCTCCGACCTGTATACCCAGACGTGGCCCGCGCGAAGCCGCTCCGCCGCCCTGCGGGAGACGGCGGCAACCGGCCCTGGCCCAAGCGGAGCGGGTCTCGCCCGGGGATTGCCGGCGGGAGTGGATCGACCGTGAGACACCATCTTTCGATCTTCTCACGTCGCCGGAAAGCCCTGAGAGCGACTAAATTTCGGTGCGGAGCCTTTGGGTGGAAGCCCCCGCATTTATGCGGGGGGTAGGAGCGCTTCAGCGCTCCGGGAAATTCCATCGTGAACATGATGCGCTTTAGCGCTGGCATCGGCAGTTCTTTTGAGTAGTCCATCGGATCTCCAGGTTTGGGAAAGACTCCCGAAGGGGCGGCTCCCGAGAATAGCCCAGCACGAAGTGCTGGGTAGAAACCCCTCCTTGCAACCAATCCCGGGTGCCCCATATCTGACGCGGCCCTTTGCGTCAGATGTGGGATTCCACAAACCTCAACGGTCAAGGCCGCGCCTGCCAGCATCTGTGAAGCAGCTTATAATCAATTATGGCGACCGCGCACTCCGCGCCACTGAAGCTTGCGACCGGCCCGGGAATACTTACGGCCAAGTTCCGCGATCTTCTCGCCACCGTCCGCGAGAACCGTCCCAGCGACGATCCTGAGATTATTCGCAAAGCCTGGGAGTTCTGCCTCCAGCATCATGAAGGACAACTTCGCGCCTCCGGGGAACCATACGTCCTGCATCCGCTCGAAGTCGCCCAAGTCCTGGCCGAGATGAAGCTGGACTCGACCGCAATCGCCGCCGGGCTCCTGCACGATGCCGTCGAAGACACCCCGGTCACCACCGAGAACATCACCGAGCAATTTGGCGAGCAGGTGGCCCACATTGTCGAGGGCGTAACCAAGATCGACAAGATCCAGTTCGCCAATCGCGAGGACCGCCAAGCGGAAAATGTGCGCAAAATGCTGCTGGCTATGGTCAGCGATGTGCGCGTGGTGCTGATCAAGCTGGCCGACCGCCTGCACAACATGCGCACTCTGGAACATTTGCCCCCCGACCGGCAGGAGGCGATCGCGCGAGAGACCCTGGATATTTATGCGCCTCTGGCCCATCGCCTGGGCATGGGCAAAGTGCGCGGCGAGCTCGAAGACCTGGCCTTCCGCTATGTCGATCCATTTGCCTACGAGCAGGTGAGAAGCGCGGTCGAGGCCAGGCGCGAAGAGGGCGAGCATTTTCTGAGCGGCGTCGAAGCCCTGCTCAATGAAAAGCTGCGCGAAAACAATATCAGCGCCCGTGTCGAATGGCGTATCAAGCGCCTCTATAGCATCTACCAGAAGATCCAAAACCAGCGGGTAGGGTTGGACCAGGTATTCGACCTGCTGGCCATCCGGGTGATTACCTCGACCGTGCAGGATTGCTACGCGGTCTTCGGGCTGATCCACTCGATCTGGCGCCCCGTTCCCGGGCGCATTAAGGACTTTATCGCCATGCCCCGTCCCAACTTGTATCAGTCGCTGCATACGACTGTCATGGGCGAGGCTGGACATCAATTCGAGGTGCAGATCCGCACCGATGAGATGCACCGCATAGCGGAAGAAGGAATCGCGGCGCATTGGAAATACAAAGCCAGCGGCTCCCCCATCAGCGCGCGCGACGAGCAGCGCCTGGCCTGGGTGCGGCAGCTGGTGGAGTGGCAGAGGGAGATGAGCGATCCGAATGAGTTCCTCTCCACGCTCAAAATCGATCTCTACCCGGAAGAGGTCTACACCTTTACCCCCAAGGGCAGGGTGGTCGTGCTCCCCCAGGATGGAACGCCGGTCGACTTCGCCTATTCCATTCACACCGAGGTGGGAAACACCTGTGTAGGCGTCAAGGTGAACGGAAGGATGGCGCCATTGCGCACCAAGCTGCGCAATGGGGACATTGTCGAAGTCATTACGCAGAATGGACATACCCCCAGCAGGGATTGGCTGACCTTCGCCAAAAGCTCGCGCGCCCGCAATAAGATCAAGCATTGGCTGCACGAGCACCAGCGCGCCAGCGCGATTGAAATAGGCAAGAAGCTGCTGGAGCGCGAAGCCCGGAAGTATAAAGCGCCGCTAAGCAAGATTACGGATGCCGACTACGCGCGCGCCGCCGCGGAGTCCGGCATGGCCACCTCCAGCGACCTGATGGCGGCCATCGGCTTCGGCAAATGCTCCGCGCGGCAGGTGCTCAAAAGGCTAGCCCCGGGAATCACGCTGCCCGGCCCAGCCGAAACCGAGCCAGGCGCCGAAAGCAAGAACGGCATGTCGGATACGGTGAGGCGCGTCCACATGCACGGCTCCGACTCCTTGCAGGTGGAAGGGCAGGACGAGCTTCTGGTCTATCGCGCGCGATGTTGCAATCCGATCCGCGGTGAAGAAATCGTTGGCTATGTCACTCGCGGAAAAGGAGTCGCCGTCCATGCGCGAAGCTGCTCCAATGTGCAGAACCTGCTCTATGAAAGCGATCGCCGCATTTCCGTCGAGTGGGCACGGCAGGCAGAGCAGGCCGGCGGCCAAAAGATCACCTACCCGGTAAAGCTGACGGTCTATTGCGACGACCGTACCGGCATGCTCAAGGAGCTGACAGCAGTCATCAGCGACGACGGCTCGAATATCCGCGGAGTGGATACCAAATCCTTCCCCGGCCGCGGCGAAGCGATAGTGGAATTCGTGCTCGAAGCCGAAGACATGCCCCACCTGAACCGCATTGTCACCGGCCTACGCCGCGTCTCCGGAGTACGCGACGTACAACGCGCCCAAAAACTCTAACCGCCCTGCTGCAAACCCCGGACCTTAGTCCCTCATACGAAAGCATGGAAGCCCCGGAACTTAGTCACTCATACGAGAGGTCCCCCAGATTTCAGTCCCCGATAGGAGAGGGTGGAAGCCCCGGACTTTAGTCCGGGGTAGCGGGCTTTTAAGCCCGCGGGAACAAAGACCATCACTCCATCTTGGGCTTTAGCCCTGGTGGAATCCCACCTCGCGGCCCAGATCCGTCATTTCCCCGCATCCTCGCCCACCTTGAGAACAGCCAGGAAAGCCTCCTGCGGAATATCCACCTTGCCTATACGCTTCATCCGCTTCTTGCCTTCCTTTTGCTTCTCCAGCAGCTTGCGCTTGCGGCTGATATCGCCCCCATAGCACTTGGCCAGAACGTTCTTACGCAGCGCAACCACCGTCTCCCGGGCCACGATCTTGGCCCCAATGGCCGCCTGAATGGCAACCTCAAACATCTGCCGGGGAATCAGCTCGCGCATTTTGGATACCAGCGCCCGGCCTCGCTCGTAGGCGAAGTCACGGTGGACAATAATCGACAGCGCATCGACCGGCTCGCCGGAAACCAGAATGTCCAACTTGACCATTGGAGACTCCCAAGCTCCCGACAACTGATAATCGAGAGAGGCGTAGCCGCGCGAGACCGATTTCAAGCGGTCGTAGAAATCCAGAACGATCTCATTCAGCGGCAGCTCATAGGTCAGCATCACCCGTACCGGAGTCACGTACTCGAAATTTTTCTGCCGCCCGCGCTTCTCCTCGACCAGCTTGAGAATTCCGCCCACATACTCTTCATTGGTCAGGATGGTTGCCGTAATCACCGGCTCCTCCACCTTCGCGATCTCGCTCGGATTGGGCCAGCGTGAAGGATTGTCTACTTCAGTAATAGTCCCGTCGGTCAGGGTAATGCGATAGCGCACGCCGGGCGCCGTGGTGATGAGATCGAGATTGAACTCGCGCTCCAGCCGCTCCTGGATGATCTCCATGTGCAGCAGCCCCAGAAATCCGCAGCGGAATCCGAAACCCAGCGCAACCGAGCTCTCCGGCTCGAAGAAAAACGAGGAGTCGTTCAACCGCAGCTTCTCCAGGGCATCGCGCAACAGTGTGTGCTCGTGGGCATCGATGGTGTATAGCCCGGCGAATACCATCGGCTTGATATCTTCAAAGCCGGGCAGCGCCGCCGCGGCAGGCCGCGCTTCCTCGGTCACCGTATCCCCAATCTTGGTGTCGGCGACATTCTTGATGGTGGCGGAAAAGAATCCCACCTCGCCTGCCGAGAGTTCCGCGATCTCGACCGGCTTCGGCGTCAGCACGCCCAGGGACTCCACATCGAATACCCGGCCATTCGACATCAGCCTGATCCTTGCGTTCTTGTGCAGGCGTCCAGCCATCACCCGCACCAGCACGATCACTCCACGATAGGGATCAAACCAGGAATCGAAGATGAGCGCCTGCAAGGCGGCTTCCTGGTCTCCGCTGGGTGGAGGCAGACGCTTCACGATCGCCTCCAGTACCTCGGGCACGCCCAACCCGGTTTTGGCGCTGACCGGGATGGCGTCGGTGGCATCGATGCCTAGCGCCGACTCGATCATCTCCTGCGTGCGCAGCACGTCTGCGCTGGGCAGATCGATCTTATTGATTACCGGAATCATATCCAGACCATTGGTGATCGCCAGATAAGCATTCGCCAAGGTCTGCGCTTCCACGCCCTGCGAGGCGTCCACCACCAGCAGAGCGCCTTCGCAGGAGGCCAGGGCCCGCGACACCTCGTAGGAAAAATCCACGTGGCCGGGCGTGTCGATCAGGTTCAACTGGTACATCTCGCCATCCTGGGCGAGATAGTTCATGCGCACCGCATGCGCCTTGATGGTGATGCCTCGCTCGCGTTCCAGATCCATTGCGTCCAGCACCTGGGCCTGCATCTCCCGCGCCGTCAGCGAGCCGGTCAGCTCCAGCAGACGGTCGGAGAGCGTAGATTTACCGTGATCGATATGCGCGATGATCGCGAAATTACGAATGTGCTTGTTATCCATGCGGAATTGCTTTGAGGTGTTGCCGTGGAGCTCCGGATTCTGTTGAGTCCCGCGAGGGACGCCTGAAAATAGCCCAGCACGAAGTGCTGGGTAGAAATTAAACAGGGGAAGAGTCCCGCAGGGACGGCTGAATCATCCCTCAATTCCGTCTTTTCAGTCGTCCCTACGGGACTGGAGTCTGTTCCTTCCAAGCCACCCAGCACTCACGGGCTGGGCTATTTTCGGGCCGTCCCTGCGGGACTCTTTCAAGACCGGCCCCGGGTCTTATGCCAAAAGGAGCCTTCGACAAACCTTGAAGGGATGCGGCCTCAACCGCTGAGGGAAGGTCTTTCATCTCCATAGGAGCCGTTATCGGTTCTAATTCCCGATCTTATCACCCGTTCCGGACGCTCTCGGGGCAATACAATTGGTCAAAGGCGCCGGCTCCGGGGCGCCAGCTCCGGGCAACATACGTTTTTTCGCATGGGCATTCGCAAAGCTTTCCTTCCCAACGCCGTGCTTACCCTGACCGTTCTGGCGCTTGCCGGCTGCGCCCTCGATGACCCCCCAGTTTCGACACCGGGCAAGCAGCCTCAAGCGGCGGCTCCAGCCATACAACCGGCCAAGGCCCAAACTCCGGCAAAAGCTCCGGTCAAGGCTGCTGCAACAACTGCGGCCAATCAAGCCCCCACCGCACCGGCCGCAGCGCCCGCCGCTGCAACCGCGGGGGAGCAGGATCTGATCCGCGCCGTCGAGGCTGCCTATTCCAGCGGCGCCCAGAACTACCACGCGGGCAAGCTCGAAGCCGCCAAGTCGGATTTCGATCGCGCGGTGGATCTCATGGTCACCAGCAACTTCGACGTCAAGAACGATCCGGCGCTCAATGCCGAATTCAATCGTATCGTCGAGGGCGTCAACACCCTGGAGATGGAAGCTCTCAAGCAGGGCAATGGCTTTGCGCCCAAGATCGAGCCCGCCCCGGTCGACATCGCCAATGACGTCACCTTTCCCGTGGATCCCAACATCAAGGCGCAAGCCATCGCCGAGCTCAAGACCACGCAATCCGACCTTCCGCTGATGATCAACGATCCCGTGGCCGGCTACATCAATTATTTCTCCTCGCGCGGACGCGGGACTCTCGAGCATTCGCTGGAGCGGGCGGGCCGTTACCACGGCATGATCTCCCGCATTCTGGCGCAGGAAGGGGTTCCTCAGGATCTGATCTACCAGGCAGTTGCGGAATCCGGCTTCCAGCCGCAGGCGGTAAACTCCCGCTCCGGAGCCGGGGGAATGTGGCAGTTCATGCCTTACGGTCCCTACGGGCTGGAGCGCAACGGCTGGTATGACGAGCGCTTCGATCCCGAGAAATCCACCATTGCCTATGCCCGCTATATGAAAACCCTCTACAGCCCAGTTAGGCGATTGGTACCTGGCCATGGCCGCCTATGATTGGGGACCGGGCAACGTGCAGCGCGCGGTGCAGCGCACCGGCTATGCCGATTTCTGGGAGCTCTACCGCCGCAATGTGCTGCCGCAAGGAAACCAAGAATTACGTTCCCATCATCATCGCGGCCGCCATCATGGCCAAGAATCCCCAGCAGTATGGATTAGAGTCCCTCACCCCCGACCCGCCGCTGGTTACCGACGTGGTCACTACCAACTACAGCGTCGATATGCGCCTGGTCTCCGATATCGTGAACGCACCCGTGCAGGAGATCCTCGCGCTCAATCCCAGCCTATTGCGCATGAGCACTCCGGCTGACACTCCCTTCGACCTCCATCTTCCCGTCGGGAGCAAGGACCTCTATGAGAAGCTCATCGCGGAGGTTCCCCCCGACAAGCGGAACCTATGGCGGCTGCATAAGATCGTCGCCGGTGAAACCGTCGCTTCGTTAGCTCACGATTATCATGTCGGCCCGTCTGAGATCGCCTTCGTCAACCAGATCAAGCCGGAGGACGATCTATCAGCGGCGGACACGCTCATCATCCCGGTGCCGCCTGCTCCCTCGCTTAGATATGGAACACGTCCCACCGGCTATCGAGTCCAGAGAGGGGACACTCTGGTGACAGTGGCCGATCGGTTCAACGTTACCGTCAGCCAGTTGCGCCGCTGGAATCACCTGCGCTCGAATACATTACAACCAGGACGCAGCCTCTACGTCGCTGAACCCGCGCATATCAGCCGCTCCAGGCGCTCGCGTAAAGGCAGGAAACCGTCGCGCGCAGCAGCATCGCATACGGCGGCGGCCGGCGACAGCGCCACAGCCGCGCTGCGCAAGCAATGAGACAGCCGCAATGAACGCTGAGAGAAATTTGAATTCGCACTTGCGTTCGCTGGCATCCCGTTGCATGCTGTTGCTATAATCCGCGCCGCGGGTAAGTATGGTTATGGGCGGTCGTCTGGACGCCAAATCTCGAAGGAACCGAAGCCCTGGAGGCATCAGAATGCAGGATGAACGCAAACTTTTCGCATACAACGATAGCGAGTCGGAGCCCGAGGCGGGATGAGTACTCGGAAGACTTGGAAGACGGCTTCGGTGACGACGAAGAAGAAGAAGAGGTAAGCATCTCTGTCTCTTCCGACGACGACGAGGACGTCGATGAAGCCGAGGAAGCTGAAAAGAAGCTCGTCCACCCGGATATTTCGACATCGGAGCATCCCGAGACAAGACTTGAAGCCCGCGCCGGCCAAGCGTGCCTCAGCTAAGAAGACCACTCCGGCAAAGAAAGCCGCAGCGCCTAAACAGCCGCCGCTGCCCAAAACCGCGGCGAAACAAACTTCGGCCAAAAAGGCCTCTACGAAATCTGCCGCCAAGAAGGGCGCGAAGGGCGGCGGTAAGGCCACGAAAGCGGCCGGCAACAAGCGAAGCGCCAGCAGTAAAAAATCTACCCAACGAGGTACACCTTTGGCAGTAAAGAAGACGGCAACCAAGAAGGCTCCGGCAAAGAAAGCGGCAGCCAAGAAAACCGCAGTCAAGAAAACCGTGGCTAAAAAAGCGCCGGCCAAGAAAATGGCTAAAAAGGCGGCCAAGAAAACTGCGGCCAAGAAGACCAGCAGAAGGTAGTCCGCACCAAGGCAAGCAAAAAAGCCCGGCTCGAAGCCGGGCTTTTTTGCGCCTGGGATTAGGTCGAAAGGGCTTTCGTGGTTTCCCGCCCTCAATTCGTGGCAATCTCAAGATCCATATTTCAAAGGGATCTTGGGTGCCCCATCCTTGCGAAGCAAGGGTGGGAAACCACAAAGGATGGCGGAGGGACGAGGGTGTGAAGAGTACGGCCTTCAGGCCGTACAAAACCAGCGCAAAAACAATTGGGCTTTAGCCCCTGAGGGAAGAGTCTTCACTCCCTACGCCTCCCCTCCCTCGGCCTCGATCGTGACTTTGACCAGCGCGGTAACTTCGCGATGCAGCTTGACCGGGACGTGGAACTCGCCCAACTGGCGCAGCGGCTCCTCCAGTTGGATCTTCCGGCGATCGATGGCAAAGCCCTGCTGCTCCAGTTGCTGCGCAATATCGACCGAAGTAACGGAGCCGAAGAGATGCTCGTTCTCGCCCACCTTGCGCTTGAATACCAGCGCGGCCTTATCGAGCTGGCCTACCTGCGATTCGGCATCGGACTTTTCCCGCGCCGAACGGCGAACGGCACGACTGCTTCATCTGCTCGATCACCACCTTGTTCGCCTCAGTGGCTTCGATGGCCAGCCGCTTGGGCAGCAGAAAATTGCGCCCGTAGCCTTCGGCCACCTTCACCACTTCGCCGCGGTGACCAAGATTGTTGACATCTTCTTTCAAAATAACTTCCATGTTCCAGTCTCCGGTAAAGCCGTAAGAAATCAGTAGCGCGCGGCAAACGGCAGCAGGGCGATGTTCCTGGCCTGCTTGATGGCGCGCGCGAGCGAACGCTGGTGGGTGGTGCAAACTCCGGTTAGACGGCGAGGCACAATCTTGCCCCGCTCGGCTACGAACTGCTGCAACAGCCGCACGTCGCGATAGTGGACCACGTCGATCTTCTCCACGCAGAATTTGCAGACCTTCTTGCGGCGGAAGAACTTGCGGCCGCCGCCAGGGCCCGCCGGGCGGGCGCCGGGAGCGCGGCCGCCTGCTGATGAGGAAGGACCCGAGCCCTCGGGCCGGGAACTGCTGGGAGCATGTGTGCTGGTTTCGTCAGCCATGTTTTTTCCTATTCTTTAAAACTATCTCGTGTAGAGGTAGAAACCAAGTGCCGGGTGCCCCAGGTCCCGATTTTTGGACCTGGGATTTTCCAGAGCCGCTGCTAGTCTAGGCGCTGGCGCTCGCGGCTTCCGCCGGAGCGCTTGCTACCTCCGGCGCCGGAGCCATCGGCTCGGCGACCGGGGAAGGAGCGGGCGCCGCGGGTTGGGCGCTGAGCTTCTTGCGCGAGGCGCGCAGAGCTCTTACCTTAGCCCGGCGCTTCTCTTCCTCATCCATGCGGACCGTGATGAATTTGATCACCGGCTCGGCAACCCGCAAGCGCCGCTCCAGTTCGCCCACCAGCGACCCATCGGCGTCAATGGTCAGCAGCACGTAGTTGCCGTCGTTGAACTTCTTCACCAGGTAGGCGAGCTTACGGCGGCCGAGCTTCTCCGTCGACTTGACCGTGCCTCCTCCGTTGGTGACGTGGGACTCGAACCCGGCGATAAGCTTGTCGAGCTCTTCCTCCTGAATATCAGGCCGGACAATGAACATGATCTCGTAAGTGCGTTGCATAGCTTCTTCCTTCTCCAATTCGTCTGTGGAACCGTTTTACCTATCCTGATCGGTGGACTCATCCAGGTCGCGCCGGTTGAATTCATTCATCGCGGCGCCCGCGCCCTTCACCAGAACTGTTTCGACCGCCCGCGCCGTGCGGTCCAGCACCTCGTCCAGCAAAGGCAGCTGCGCCTTCCGCCAGGGCGTCAGCACATAATCCTTTCGCCCCCGCCGCGCGCTCTCCGCCGCTTCCTCCCCTGCCGGGGCAACGCCGATGCGGATGCGCAGCCACTGGTCGCCTCCCACCGCCGCGGAGATGGACTTGACTCCGTTGTGCCCGGCGGAGGCGCCCCGCTCCCGGATGCGCAGCGTGCCCAGCGGAAGATCGATCTCATCGTAGATCACGATCAGATCGCGCTTGGAGTCCACATCGAACTCCCGCAGCAGAGCCTCGATCGCAATGCCGCTCAGGTTCATGTAGGTCTCCGGCTTGGCCAAAATCACTTGCCTGCCGGCGATTCGCGCCGTGGCCGTCAAAGACCGGCAGCGGCGGTTCGCAACCGCTACGCCAGCCTGTTCCGCCAAGCGGTCAATGGCCAGAAACCCCGCATTGTGCGGCGTGAACTGGTACTCGATGCCGGGGTTTCCCAGGCCGACCACCAGCACCACGCCGCTTGCTTCCGCTTCACTTCCGTTCTCGGCCAAGACTTACTTCTTTGTGCCCTTGGCCTCAGCCGCCGGCGCTTCCGCGGTTTCCTGCTTGCCCTTCTTGGCCACTTCCGGCTCGAGCCGCCGCCGTTTCCACTGCCGCCTCGACCACTGGAGCAACCTCCTCCTTGATGGAGACGATGTGAGCTACGGTTGTGTTCGGGTCGGTGAGGAATTTGACCTTGCCGCCGCCGTCGAGGTCCGCCACCCGGACCACGGCCCCCAGGGCCAGATTGCTCGAATCCACCGTGATGTAGCTGGGAATATCCGCCGGCAGGCACTCAATTTCCACCTCGCGCAGCACCTGGTCGAGAATACCGCCCTGGGTCTTGACTCCAATCGCGACACCGACAAACTGCACCGGAACCTCAACCCGGATTGGCTTGTCCATGGCAATGCGCTTGAGGTCGATGTGCATCAGCGCGCCCTTGATGGGCTCGTATTGCCAATCGACGATCATGGCCTTGGTCTTGACGCTGGAGCTGGCGGCGCCGTCGATCTCGAGATCGAAGATCGTATTGTGGCCGGCGCCGGAGTGCAGGATGCGCGCGATCTGCTTGGGATCGAGCTCCACCGCCACCGACGGCTCCTTAGCCCCATAGATCACGCCCGGAATCATGCCCCGCACCCTTACCCGGCGGGCCGCGTTCTTGTTGAATTTGCCCTCGCGGGGCTTTGCTGCGACAACTTCTTGCTCAGCCATATCTCTCCTAAACTCCCTACAGAACTTCCCTTGCGAACTCTCTCCCAGCTATGAGAAAAGCAAGCTCACGCTGGTCTCCATGTGAATGCTCTCAATCGCCGCTCCCAGCAGGCCGGCGACCGAGAGCACCTTGATCTTTCCCTGTCTCTCCAGGCCCTGCGCCTCTTCGCGCAGCGGGATTGAGTCGGTGACCACCAGCTCTTCCAGCTCCGATTGGGCGATCCGTTCGATCGCCGGCCCGGAGAGCACGGCATGCGAAGCCGCCGCATACACCTTGGTCGCCCCGGCAGCCAGCAATGCCTGCGCCGTCTTCACCAGAGTGCCCGCCGTATCGATGATGTCATCGACGATCAAACATGTTCTCCCGTGCACGTCTCCAATCACGTGCATCACTTCGGTTACGTTCAGATCGGTGCGCCGCTTGTCCACGATCGCCAGCGGGACCTGCATCTTGCTCGCGAAAAACCGCGCCCGCTCCACCCCTCCGGCATCCGGCGACACCACCGTGAGATCGGGCAGCTTGAGATCCCGGAAGTAGCTCACCATCACCGGACTGGCGAACATGTGATCCACCGGAATATTGAAGAACCCCGGTATCTGCGCCGCATGCAGGTCCATGAACAAGGCCCGGTTGGCTCCAGCCGTGGTTAAAAGATCCGCCACCAGCTTGGCGGAGATAGCCACCCTCGGCCGGTCCTTGCGGTCCTGCCGGGCATACCCGTAATACGGAGCCACCACTGTAATCCGCCCGGCCGACGCCCGCTTCAAAGCGTCGATCATGATCAGCAGCTCCACTAAATGCTGATCCACCGGGTAACATGTCGGCTGCACGACAAAAACGTCCACCCCGCGGACGTTCTCCAGCAGCTGAAAATAAATCTCGCCATCGGCGAAGCGCTGCAGCTTGGCTTCTCCCACGCGCACGCCGACGTGAGTACAAATATCCTCAGCCAGTTTGCGGTTAGCCGAGCCGGCGAAGATCTTAAAGCGCTTGTCCTCGCTCAAGCGCGCTGCCCGCTTACGCTCCGCTGCCGGCTTCGCTTTGACCGCTGCTGCCTGTTGTGCTTCCTCTTCCCTCACCTCCGCCACTTGTTGCGCGGCCGGAGACATCACCGAAACGTCAACTTTCACACGAACCTCCCATGCTGGTTTGCTATGGTTTGTTCCGTTTAGAGCTTATCGAGTTAGTGCGAGCTCGCAGACCTCCCTTTACGCAGCCGTTCCATCAAAGAACGGCTGCACATGCCGCCACAACCACTCCCATAATGCTCCGGTAAACGGCCCCTTGTGTTGCAGCAACAGCCCACTCCAACTGGCTGGGCGACTAGGATTCGAACCTAGACAAAGTGCTCCAAAGGCACTTGACCTACCATTAGTCGATCGCCCAATCCCTTGCGGTCTGTCTATCCAAATCTACTCCATTACTCCGGAGTTGACTCCGGCGAGTCCACCATCCCTCGCCAGTACTCATCCCGGGGCAACGTGCGGGTCAGCAGACCTGCCACGCCCTGCGCCCGAAGCCGTTCCAAGGCCGACTCCGCCGCCTCGAGCGTGAGGTAAAGTCCAAAGAGAGCGGAACCCGATCCGGAAAGGCTCGCATAGACAGCCGCCTCCTCCGGGTTGGACCCCCCTGAAAGCACACGCTTGATTTCACCGAGAAAGGGATGCTGAGGAAACACGACCTGTTCGAAGTCGTTTTCGATCCCGGTTCGGACAAGCGCGAGAAGCGGAGTCTCGGGCTGGTCTTCTCTCTTGGAGAAGACACCGGAGGAGCACGGCTCGCTAAATGCAACAGCGATCGACCGGCTCAACTTTTCGATTGTAGCCGAGGGGGAGGGCGCGGTCAACGAATTCGGGTGCAAGGCATCCCAGTCGCGATAGGCCTGCGGGGTGGAGACGGCTGTCTCCGGCAACGCGAGTACACAGGGTATCGACGGCATCTCCGCCAGCGGATACACCTCCTCGCCGCGCCCGATGCCGAGGACCGCTCCGCCCAGCAGAAAAAGAGGCACATCGGAACCGACTGCGGCCGCCAGGCGCAACCGCTCAGCCGCGGGAATCTGCCTCCCCATCTCCTGTTCCAACTCCCGCTCCAGTCCGATCAGCGCCGCTGCGGCATTGCCCGAGCCGCCGCCCAGCCCGCCCTGCACCGGCAGACGTTTTTCGATATGAATGCTGACCTCGGCCTGCATGCCCAATCTCGGCCAGCAGCAGCTCAACCATGCGCCAAGCGGTGTTGGTCGAGTCCGTTGGCACCCGCGGATGGTTGCTGGTAAGCCTGATCGACGTGCTCCGGGCAGGCGCCGCCTGAACGGTAACCGTGTCATGGAGCGCCAGGGTCTGGTACAGCGTGGTCAGAGAGTGGAAGCCATCGGGGCGGCGCGGCCCGATAGCCAATCCCACATTAATCTTTGAATACGATCGAACCCTGGTCGGCATAAGAATCAGTTTTTAAAAGTTCCGCAGGGCAACAAATCCCGGATGCCCCATATCTGGCGCGCTATTTTGCGTCAGATGTGGGAAAACGCGACTGTCAGCGAGCCGGAGTTCCCCAAGAGCACATATCGCCGTCCCTCGACCTCGTATTTTCCCGAGAGCACGCGAACAATCGCTTCGGGATACGCCCGATGTTCCTGCTCGAGAATGCGCGCCGCCAAGCTGGCTCGTCATCCCCGGCGAAGCACCTCCACCGCCCGCTGCAGAACGATCACTCCATGATCGAGTTGCTCGTCGACAAAGTGAACCGTGCAGCCGGAAACCGCGACCCCATACTCCAACGCCTGGCGCTGCGCATCCAGACCGGCAAAGGCGGGAAGCAACGAAGGATGAATATTGAGAATGCGTTGCGGAAAGGCCTGGACGAACCCGGGCGAGAGCATCCGCATGTAGCCGGCCAGGCAGACCAGGTCGACTTTGTGCGCCTGGAGGCAACGCGATCGATCTCGGCATCGTGCTCGGCGCGCGTTCGTCCGCGCGCTTCGATCACGGCATGCTCGAACCCACGCGCTCCGCGCGGCCGCAATTCCCGGGGCATCCGCGCGGTTCGACACCACGACTGCGATCTCGGCCTGAGGAATCTTTCCGGCCGCAATCGCGCCGGCGATGGCGAGAAAGTTCGATCCCCGGCCGGAAAGCAGAATCCCCAATCGATGCCTGGGCGCGAGCAGACGGAGCTCACGAGTAAATGACCTTGCGGTCGCCCTTCACCGTGCGGCCGATCACGCAGAATTTCTCCCCCGCGCGGTCGAGCATGGTCTTCGTCCGCTTGAACTTGTCCGCCGGGAACCACCACGATCAGGCCGATGCCCATGTTGAAGGTGCGCAGCATCTCCTCCTGCTCGACGTTGCCCAATTGCCGCAGATGCTCAAAGATCGGCGGCGGCGCTCCAAGAGCCGGTCTCAACCACCGCGGAGACGGTCTTGGGCAGGATGCGGGGCAGGTTCTCCGTAATGCCGCCGCCGGTGATGTGCGCCATGCCCACGACCATCTCCGCGGCGGTGAGTTTCTTGATCACCGGCAGGTAGCTGCGATGCACCTTCAGCAGCGCCGCGCCGGCCTTGTCCTTCAACTCGTTGACATATTGCTTGGGAGCGTAGCTGCGCAACCTCGAAAAAGAGCTTGCGCGCCAGCGAATAGCCATTGGTGTGCAAACCGGTAGAGGGAAAGCCGATGAGCACATCTCCCGGCTGAATCGCGCTCCCGGTAACCAGCTTTTCCCGGTCGACAACGCCGACGATAAAGCCCGGCCAGATCGTATTCCCCGTCGGCATAGAAGCCCGGCATCTGCGCCGTCTCGCCGCCGATGAGCGCGCAGCCGTTCGCCTTGCAGGCCTCCGCGATGCCGGCTGACCACGGTTTCTGTGACCTCGGCCTCCAACTGGCCGGTGGCCAGGTAATCCAGGAAGAAGAGCGGCGTCGCTCCCTGCACGGCAATGTCGTTCACGCAATGGTTCACCAGGTCGGCGCCGACAGTGTGATGGGAGCCAAGCTCGAAGGCGACTTTGAGCTTGGTGCCGACGCCATCGGCGCTCGAAACCAGAACCGGGTCGGAATATTTGGCCGCGTCCAGGCGAAAAAGACCGCCGAATCCGCCAATCTCGCTGAGCACCTGCTTGTTGAAGGTCTTCTGCGCGAGATACTTGATGCGCTGCTTGGTGCGGTCGCCGCGCGAGATATCGACGCCTGCCGAGGCATAGGTTAACGGTGATTTGGCCGGCGTGCTCTTACCTTCTTGCGACACATTTCCAACTTGGAAATGGGATACCGGTCTAAGGCAGCAAACGCGAAGCTGCATGAAGACCGGGAGCAGACAGTTTATCCAATTTTCAGGGAAGCTGCCCACAGCACCTTGAGCGCCCAAGATGAACCTGGGCTGCCCCAGGTCCCGATTCTCGGACCGCGTTTCCACAGATCTGAGGCAATGCCGCCTTTGTACGTCTGAGCCATGGACCGAGTCCTCACCCGATCGAAAGAACTGCAGCAACGCGCCGAGCGTTACCTGCCCGGCGGCGTGAACTCGCCCGGTACGCGCCTTTCGCGCCGTTGGCGGCGAGCCGCCCTTCCTGGTGCGCGCCCAGGGCGCTCCCTGTGGGACGCCGACGGCAACCGCTATCTGGACTATTTCGGCTCCTGGGGTCCGATGATCCTCGGCCATGCCTTCCCGCCGGTGGTCGAGGCCATCCGACAGGCTGCGGAGCGGAGCACGAGCTTCGGCGCTTCCTCACCCGCGGAAGCGGATCTGGCGGAATTGGTCGTCGCCGCCTTTCCCTCCATTGAAAAGCTGCGATTCGTGAATTCCGGCACCGAGGCGGCCATGTCCGCCATCCGCTTGGCGCGGGCCTATACCGGCGCAAGTACGTGATCAAATTCGAGGGCTGCTATCACGGGCATTCCGACGGGCTGCTGGTGAAAGCCGGATCGGGCGTCGCCACCTTCGGCATTCCCGGCTCCGCCGGCGTGCCGGAAGAGATCGCGCACTGGACCCTGGCGCTGCCCTTCAACGATATCCCGCAACTTGGAGGCGGCTTTCTGCCGCGCATCCTGGGGAAATCGCATGCGTCGATCGTGGAACCGATGGTGGGCAACATGGGTTGCGTTCCTCCCCGCCCCGGATACCTGCAGGCGCTGCGCGAGATCACCCGGCGTGCGGGAGCCGTGCTCATCTTCGATGAAGTGATGACCGGCTTCCGTGTCGCCTACGGCGGAGCTCAGGAGCTCTTACGCCATCGACCCGGAGATGACCTGCCTGGGAAAGATCATCGGCGGCGGTCTGCCCTGCGCAGCCTTCGGCGGCAAAGCGGAGATCATGAACCTGCTCGCTCCTCTCGGTCCGGTCTATCAGGCCGGCACTCTGAGCGGCAACCCGCTGGCCATGGCGGCGGGCATCGCCACCCTGAGTCATCTTGCAGCACATCGGCAGGAAATCTATCCCGCGCTCGAACGGCACAGCCAAATGGTGGTCGATGGGGTCGCGCAAGCCGCCCGCGAGGCCGGGATCCCGCTTACCGCCAACCGCGTCGGCTCCATGTTTACCTGGTTTTTTACCTGTGGACCGGTCACCGACTTCGCCACCGCGGCGGCCTCCGACACCACCGCCTTTGCCCGCTTTCACCGCGACATGCTCGACCAAGGTGTCTGGCTGCCGCCCTCGCAATTCGAAGCCTGCTTCCTCAGCACGGCCCATACCGACGGCGACATAGACTTCACCGTGGAAGCGGCGCGGCGAGCGTTTCAAAAACCCAATCGGCTACCGTGACCATGCGATGACCACTCTCCATCCACCCTCCGATAAGCTTCGCGCTAGCAGTCAGAGTCGGACCGCGGTCTATCCCCAACCGAGCCTGTCCGCCATCGTGCAGCAACACGTTACTCGCCCGGCCCCAGCGCTGGTTCCGGCTAACTCCGCTCTCCACGCGGCGGACGATCCGCTCCGGCGCCGGTGCCGTCCAATCGTGGCCGGTTATATTCCACATCACCGGCGTGAGCCCGAGCTCGCGCGCGGTGCGCAGCACATCCGGACGGCGGGCGCCGTGCGGCGGACGGAAGAACCGCACCGCTTGCTCCGATCGCGTCTTCGATCGCGGCATTGCAGCCGGCCAACTCCTCTCGCACTCGCGCGGACCCCTGCCAAAGCAGCACTGGATGGGTCATCGTATGGTTGCCCACCACATGCCCGGCGGCAAGAATCGCCCGTGCGATCTGCGGACGTTGGCGAACAAAGCGCCCGATAAGGAAGAAAGGTGGCGCGGACATTGTGTCGGGCCAGAATCTCCAGCAATCGTAGGGTATAAGGATCGTTAGGACCATCATCGTAGGTGAGGGCAATTTCCCGGGGATCGCTTGCCCGGCCACCACGTGCGCCCAAAAATCTGCGAGGTCGGCCAGTTGGCCGCGTAGGCATACGCCTCCCAAGGAGAGCCCCAGGCCCCGCCGATACAAGCCCGCTAAGCATGTAATGAGAGTAGAGCAAGTCAGCGAGTCAGCAAGTCAGCAAGTCAGCAAGTCAGCAAGTCAGCGAAATGCTCGGCTTCCAAATGGCCTAGAGCGCAAGAAACGCCGGGTACCCCATATCTGGCGCTCTCTTTGCGCTCTCTTTGCGCCAGATATGGGAAACCGCAGAGGTTTGGACGTGCCGAGTCGCTGACTTGCTGACTCGCTGATCTGCTGACTCGCTGAGTCGCTTTCCTTGGAAAGCGGCTTCGCTCATGATATCTTCGACTTTTCTTCGCTTTTAGGCACGAGGCCAGATGGCGAATCTCTTCGAGGCACCCAAGTTTATCGCGGTCGAAGGACCGACTACGCGTCGGGTAAGTCCTCGCTGGCCAGTGATTTGGCGGAAAAGCTTGACGCCCGCCGCATCGTCGAGCCGGAGAACAATCCTTTTCTTGAGCGCTTCTACCAAGGCGAGCCAGGCATGGCTTTCCCCACCCAGATGTGGTTCCTGAAAGAGCGCCATGAGCAAATGCGTCAGGAGCGGAGATGCGGCAGGAAGACTCCAAGCCGGAATCGGTCGTGGCCGACTACATCTTCGAAAAAGACAAGCTCTTTGCCTACATCAACCTCTCCGACGCGGAGCTCGATCTCTACAACCGCTATTATCAGATGTTCCGCGCCGAGGCCCCTGCTCCGGACCTGGTGATCTATCTGCAAGCCTCGCCCGAGGTATCCTGAAGCAGCGTCTCAAGCGCAAAGGAGTAACCCAGGAGCGGGCCATGAGCGATGCCTACATCGCTCAGGTGGTCCAGGCCTATGAACACTTCTTCTTTCACTACACCGCCAGCGACCTGCTGGTGGTCGACACCTCGCAGATGGATTTCGTCAACCGCAACCAGGATTTGCAGCTGTTGCTGAAGCGACTCACCGAGCCCATCAAGGGCACGCAATACTTTCTGCCGTTAGGCGCCGAGGGCACAGCCTAATAGGGGTGCAATCTAAACATCGGGCGCGGACACTTTGCGCTCCCCACCTGTGGCATAATGTCCCTAGAGGGCTTTATGGCCGGTAATCCCAACATCATCGAATACATTCGATCGAAGTCCGGGTTCGACCTGGCCCTGATCGTCGAAAACGGTCTCCCCACAGACAGTCTCTCTCTCCTCAAGGAGAAGGGCCTGACTTTTTCCGAGCTTTCCGAGATCGTCATCTCTCCTCGAACCCTCAAGCACCGCAAAGCGCGGGGCGAGCACCTCTCCCAGGAAGAAACCGACCGCGTGGTGCGCGTGGCCCGCATCGTCGCTCTCGCCGAGAATGTCTTCGGTAGCCACGAGAAGGCATTACGCTGGCTCCGCTCCCCCGACGATCGTATCGATAGCCGCAGCCCGTTGAGTATGCTCCACACCGAATCCGGCGGCCGCCTGGTCGAGAACATGCTGTGGCAGATCGGTGAAGGCGTTTATACGTGAGACCGCTCTGGCGGATCAGTAATCATAACGATCTCGATGGGCTGGGCGGAGAGAGGACAGATGGCCGCTGGCACACCGCGTCCAGAGGCAAGCGCATTGTCTATCTGTCGGAGCATCCCGCCTTGGCCTTGATTGAAGTGCTGGCCAACCTGATGGGCAACCCAAAGCTCTTTCCCGATACATACCAGCTCATCAAGGTGAACGTCGCCGATGGCGTCCTGGTGGATGTTCTCGCGCCGGAGCTGCTTTCGAGCGGTTGGAGAGAGAACAGCGGCGAAACCCGGGCAGTGGGAGACTCATGGCTGGCTACGGGCAATTCCACCTTGCTGGCTGTCCCTTCGGCGCCCTGCCCGGAGTCGTTGAACTACTTGTTGAACCCACTCCACCCGCAAGCCAATGGCCTCACCATTGAATGGCGCCAGTGGATCGACTACGACAAACGCCTCTTCCACATTTCGCCATCGGCAGCTTTGAGAAGAGAGCCTGCTAGCTAAAGCCGCCGCTGTGTAATTACTCTGAGGAAACGAGTTGGCACAGTCTCTGCGCGCAACGAATCCGGGTGCCCCAGCTTCGCGACGCTAACCTGGGTCTTTCCAATTTGCAAATTTGTAACACTTCGCTCTGTCATTCCCGAAGGGAATCTGCTTTTGTCCTTCCCTATCCCCTACTTCATCCCCCCGAGAATATCGCCGATCACTCCACCCACAATCCCTCCCTGCACCGACTCGCCCGACGGCCTAGGCATATATTGCACCAGTTGGTGTGCCAATTGGGCGATGGGCAGAGTCTGCAGCCAGATCTTTCCCGGACCGGTCAGCGCCGCCAGAAAAATTCCATCTCCGCCGAAGATCAGGTTCTTGATTCCCGGCACACGCGTGATCTGAAATGACACGCTCGACTGGAAGGCGCCCACGTGGCCCGGATGGACGAACAACGTCTCCCCCGCGCGCAGCTCCCGCTGAATCAACTCCCCTGACAATTCCAGCCATGCCATCCCCTGCCCATGTACTCGCTGCAGCAGGAATCCGTCTCCGCTGAAGATGCCCGCGCCCAGCGATTGCTGGAACCCGACGCCGATCTGCACCTGCGGAGTCGCGCACAGAAATCCATGGCGGTGCACCATGTACTCTTCTCCCGCGCCGATCTCCACCGGGAGAATGTGGCCTGGGAGCTTGGTGGCGAAGGCCACTTCCCCGGCGCTTCCAATGGCGCGGTACTCCGTCATGAATATGCTTCCGCCCCCGGCCACCCTGCGCAATACGCCAAACAGCCCTCCGCCGCCGCCCATTTGCGTATGCGTCGTCATCTGGATCGAGCTGCTCATCCAGGAGAGTTCTCCGGACTCGGAGATAACGGATTCGTTCGGCTGCAAGATGACTTCCAGAACCGGCATCGTCGTGCCGATGATCTGCGGTTGCATGATGATCTCCTCAAAAAAATTGCCCTTTGCTGTAACTATAGGAGACATCCGGGCGTCCTAAAAGCGGATGCACCGAATGGAGAAACCATGGCTTCCCATTTAGCTTCTTCGCTTCTAACCTTGGTACTGGCTATTCCTATGATGGCAAACGCGGCCGCAAAGGGCCCGATTCCTCCTCCGCAAAACGACGTGCCGCTGGCCTCCTCCAGCGGGAAGGAAACCGCCGTCTTCGCAGGCGGATGCTTTTGGGGGACGCAAGGCGTCTTCGAGCGGCTGAAAGGAGTGGTCAAGACCACCGCCGGCTATTCCGGAGGCTCCGCATCCACCGCGACCTACGATCAGGTCACTACGGAAACCACCGGCCATGCGGAATCGGTCGAGGTGGTCTACGATCCCTCGCGTATCACTTACGGTCAACTGCTGCGCATCTTTTTCTCCGTCGCTCACGATCCTACCCAGCTCAACCGCCAGGGACCGGACGTCGGCTCTTCCTATCGCTCGGTGATCTTCTACACGAACCAGGATCAGAAGCGCATCGCGGCGGCCTACATTGCGCAATTGGACGCGGCCAAGGTCTTCAAGAAGCCGATTGTCACCCAGCTAGTCCCGCTCCAAGGTTTTTATCGCGCCGAGGACTACCACCAGGACTACGCGCTGAAGAATCCCGACAATCCTTACATCATGGTCTGCGACCGCCCCAAGATCGAGGCGCTGAAAAAGGAATTCCCCGACCTCTTCGTCCCCTACAAAGGCCACTGAGCCGCCTCTAAGTTGTCATCTCGAGCGAAGCGGAGTGGAGAGATGACAAATTAGGTATTGCTGCGAATCAAGCCTTTGCAGTTCCGCTACACTTCTTTTCTGCCTTTGCTTTTCTTTCTGTCATTCCCGAAGGGAATCTGCTTTTCCTATCCGAGGCGACAACTTAGGCCTGGGTGCCCCATATCTGGCGCGCTTTTGCGACAGATGTGGAATTCCGCAAATCTCTCTCCGGTCGAGATGACAAATTTGTTGTTTACAGGGAATTCAGAGAGGAAGCTAAGCCGGGTGCCCCAGGCTCGCGTAGCTAGCCTGGGTCTTTTTAGAGCGTTTCAGCGCTCCGGAAAAGCGGGGAGCAAAACCCGCAACCTCAACCAACCTTCGTATCCGGAAGCGATCCGGTGGTGAAAACCTGCTCCACCTGTCCTTCCGCAACTCGATAGATGGCGAACTGGCGGTCATGGCGGCCGCGCAGCTCAAAAACCAAATCGCCGCGGTTGTTTGCTCTCGCGTCCACCGCGTCTATCAGCCGCATTCTAGGCGTCTCATCAAGATGATTGTCGTCGGTTACCGACTGGAAGATCACGTGCGCCACAGCATAGAAATCGGGCTGAGCAATCAGCGTGACGTATCTCGTCTTGCCCCCCGCCCCGGTGCTCTGCGCGGAAAAGACCAGTGTCGCTCCTCCCCCATAAGTCAATTCAAAGGCCTTGAAATGCTCATCGGTGAGCACAGCCAGAGGAGCCGCAGGAGCCGTCGCTTTGCGCCTGCGCCGAGCCGCTGCCGTTCCCGCACCGGGCTTCGCGGCATGGGCATTCGCGGTGACGGTCTTGCCCGGTGGGGGCGCGGGCGGAGCCAGCGCTTTCTGGGCTAACGCCTCCATCTGCGCCTGCATCTTGGCGGCGTTCCCGGGGTCCGCCCAGGAATAGGCGAAGGGATGCGGATCGCGATCGACGGCATCGGAAACCGCGATCATTTGCTCCAGTCCCAGAGGAGTCCCCGTCAACTTAGTCGCTTCAAACTTGGCTCCCGTCGGGTTGTTGCTTCCATAGTTCAGGTGCGGCCGGTCGGGATCGGCGCCCCCGATCGCTGTCTCCGGCCCAGCCGGAGCAAAGCTGGGGCCGCTCTCCCCCGAAGATGCTGAAGATGCCGACCGCCGCCGCAAAACCGGCCGGTCAGGGTCGTCCGGGGCTTGCTTGCTGGAATCCGTTGTCGAAGGCGAGTCCGGCCGCGTAGAACTGCTCCCGTTCTTGAAGTGCGGCCTGCCATCGTCTACGACCTCCGGCATCACTTTGGCCGCGTGCAATGTGTGCGGCTTGGGCGCGGGAGCCATCGGATGCCACGAACCGTAGCCAAACCAATAGCCCTGCATATCCTGCGCGCTGTTTACGTCGAAAAGACCCTTGGCCATTCCGGCCTGCTGGAGCACATACTCCGTCCCCGGATCAAGCGCCAGCGGCGCCGGGCGCGCCAGGTATAAGCCACCCGGCTGGTAGGTTTCGCCGTCGAAGACCGAGATGGGGATCAACCGGCTTGCGCTCGGTTTGCCCGGTTCGCCGGTCCATTCGAGCACAGCGATGGCTCGGGGGGACGGCCCGGCTCTCTTCCTGGTGTCGACGTGCCCCGGATATTGCGCGTAGGCTGCGGAGAGCACCGCCGCCAGCAAGCTCGCGCTAAGCCAAATTGCCGGGGAGGGCCGTCTCCAAATCCTCTCGCGCATCTTTCCCGCCAATTCCATACCATCCATTCCACAGTCAGGAAGTAATCTTGTCTAGAGCTTGTTTTGGCCTGGTCCTGCCCAAATTTCATCGCTTGAAGGGATTCTTTCCATGGAAGTGAACGACAAGGTAGCCGATTTCTCACTGCAAACCGAAGAGGATAAGACCGTCCACCTTAAGGATTTCTCCGGCAAGCCGGTGGTGCTCTTCTTTTATCCCAAGGCCGATACCCCGGGATGCACCATCGAGGCATGTGGTTTTCGCGACGTGTTCAAGAAAATTCAGGCGGCAGGCGCAGTGGTTCTGGGGATCTCCCGCGACACTCCCAAAGCGCAAAAGAAGTTCAAGGAAAAATATGACCTTCCCTATACCCTCCTTGCTGATGTAGACGAAACGGTTTGCAAACAGTTTGGCGTCCTCAAGGAAAAGAATATGTACGGCAAAAAAGTCATGGGGATCGAGCGGACTACGTTTCTTATAGGACCGGACCGGACGCTCGTGAAAATATTCCCTAAGGTCAAGCCGGAAGGTCACGCCGAGGAGGTTCTTGCCTTCATTAAAGAAAAACATGCCTGAGCTGAAGAGCGTAAAGGCTCCCGCGCTGCTCCCCCGGAGCTTCTACTCCTCAGCTCCCATGACCGTCGCGCGCCTGCTTTTGGGCAAACTTCTGGTCCGTCCGGGCGCCCCCGACCTTGTCGGCCGTATCGTCGAGGTGGAAGCTTACTTGGCGGGGACCGATCCCGCCGCTCACGCTTTTGCCGGCAAGACGGCGAGGAACGCCGTTCTCTTCGGACCGCCCGGGCACGCCTACGTCTACTTTATCTATGGCATGCACTCCTGCCTGAACGTCTCCTGCGAGCCTGAGGGCGAGGCTGGCGGCGTTCTCATCCGCGCGCTCCAACCGCTCTTCGGATTGGAAGTGATGGCGGAGCGCCGCCAGGTGGGGCAGAATCTTCGCCTGCTTACTTCAGGTCCGGGACGCCTATGCCAAGCCTTCGCCATCACCAGAGCCGAGGACAACGGCGCCGATTTCACCTCGGAGCAATCTCTGCTGCAGATCCGGGACGACGGCTTTGTCGCAAGCGAAGTCTCGGTCACCCCTCGGATCGGCATCACCAAAGCTGCGGACACGCCCGCCCGCTTCTTTCTCACCGGAAATCCCTACGTCTCCAAACGGTAGCGCTTTTCTCGTCGGTCATTCCCGCAGGGAATCTGGTCTTTGGTCTTCTGTCTTTGCCTTTCTTTCTGTCATTCCCGCAGGGAATCTGCTTCACTACCTACGCAGCGCCGACCTGCCAATCTTCTAGAAACCGAATATGCCCGAGAGATAGAAGCAGATTCCCTTCGGGAATGACAGAAAGAAAGGCAAAGACAAGATTCCACCTGAAGAAAAGCAACGACGGACTCCACCCACCCTCACAGCAAAAGGTTGTCGAGAAGCCGCGTCGTACCCACGAATGCGGCCACGGCAATCAATCCGCCTTGACGCACATCCGGCAGATCCTCGAGCGTCGCCGGATCGACGATGGCAAAATAATCCAACCGCACCGAAGGCTCCTGCTCAAAGACGCGCAGAGCGGCGGCAATCAGCGGCTGCGACTGATATTCTCCGGCCTCGATCCGCCGCCGCACCTCTTTGAGCGAGCGCCACAGCACCAATGCGCGGCGATGCTCGTCGTCAGTCAAGTAGCGGTTGCGCGAGCTTAGCGCCAGCCCATCCGGCCCGCGAACGATAGGACACACCACCAGTTCAACGTCGAATCCCAGGTCCCGGACCATCTTCTTGAGTACCGCGACCTGGACCGCATCCTTCTGACCGAAAAAGACCCGGTCCGGATGCACAATGTGCAGCAGCTTCGAAACCACAGTGGCCACGCCGCGGAAGTGACCGGGGCGGCTTGCCCCATCCAGCCGGTCGCTCAGACCGCCGACCTCGACAAAGGTGCTCGCGCCCGGCGGATACATCTCCGCCACAACTGGAGTAAAGACCAAATCCACGCCCGCCTCTTCAAGCAACCCGCAGTCTTCCTCCAATCTCCTGGGATATCTGGAGAAGTCCTCGTTAGGCGCGAACTGGGTGGGATTGACGAAGATGGAGACCGCGACTGCATCGCAGCTCTCGCGCGCGGCGCGAACCAGGGACAGATGCCCCTCGTGCAAGGCCCCCATCGTGGGTACCAACCCCGAGCGTCTTGCCGGCGCGGATTGCGGCGCACGCCCGCCTGGTTTCGGCAATGGCAGTCAGTATGCGCACGTCACCAGGCCTTGCGGATTCTCGATTCCTCGATCTCAAGCGCAGCCATGGTGTCCTTGGACAGGTGGTAGCTCTCTTCTTCGCCGGGGAATTGCCGCTGCTCCACGTCCTTGCGGTAGCCCTCGACCGCGCTGGTAATCAGCGCAGCGGCATCTCCGTAGCGCCGGACGAATTTCGCTGCTGGGGAAAAGGTCAGGTTGACCAGATCGTGCAACACCAGAATTTGCCCGTCACAATCCGGCCCCGCCCCGATGCCGATCACCGGAATGCGCAGCGCGGCGGTGACGCGTTGCGCGACTTCGCGCGGGATACCTTCCAGCACCAGGGCGAACGCACCGGCCGCTTCGAGTTCCATCGCGTCTTTCAACAAACGGTGGATAGCGGCGACCGACTTCGCTTGAACCCTGTACCCTCCCATCTTGTGCACCGATTGCGGAGTCAGGCCGAGGTGCGCCATGACGGGAATCTCGGCGTTGCTAAGCGCCTCGACCAGGGCTATCCGGTTGGCGCCGCCCTCGATCTTGACCGCTTCCGCCCCGGCTTCTTTTACAAAGCGCATGGCGTTGGCCACGCCTTCGGGCACAGTGGAGTGGTAGGAGCCGAACGGCATGTCGGCAACCAGCAGCGCCCGCTTCACCGCCCGCCGCGTGGCTCGGGTGTGATGCAGCATCTCCTCCACGGTCACCGGGAGAGTGCTGTCGTAGCCCATCACCACCATGGCCAGCGAGTCGCCCACCAGGATGATGTCAATGCCGGCTTCATCGACCAGGCGCGCGGTCGAGTAGTCGTAGGCAGTCAGGGCCGCGATCGGCTTCCTCTCGGCTTTTTTCTCTTGCAGGGTTTGTAGAGTGATCTTGCCGGAAAGAGCGGCCGGCGAAGGCCGGTCGGCGATACGGAAATGCGTGAGGCTCATGCTGGCTCCAGTGCAACTCCCGGGGCTGGGATGCTGCCCGATCAAAACGGATTAAGTATACGCCGCCGCCTCCTTAGGGAACAACCAGCCGAACGATAGCGTATCGGAAAGCATGACTAAGTTTCTTCTATGGTGCCTACTCCTCGTCCTTTGCTGGCCGCTGGCTCTGCTTGCAGCCGTCGCCTACCCCATGGTGTGGCTGCTCCTGTTGCCCTTCCGGCTGGTTGGGATCGCCGTTCACGACGTGTTGGAGCTTATAGCGGCGCTGATCTTCCTGCCGGTGCGCCTCCTGCGCGCGATCTAGATTAGTGCTGTGGTCTTCTGCTTTTCGCAAGTATGCCAAGAAGACCAAAAGCAGATTCCCTGCGGGAATGACAAACCAGAAAAGCAAATGCGTTTGACCGCCCAATCGAGCGTGCCCCACCCCTCGAACGTCGCTGTTCTTGGTCTTTGCTTTTCTTTCTGTCATTCCCGAAGGGAATCTGCTTTTCTCCTAAGCAGTCGTGCAAAAGGCAATTCCGGCAAGGACGCGGTCGTCGGACCCGGACGCGTGAACTTCAGCACCTCGCTCTATAAAACCTTCCCCCTGGGCAGGAGCGACAACGCGCCGCGTTTCGAATTCCGGGCTGAATCATTCAACACCTTCAACTACACGCAGTTTCAACACGTGGACACAGGCTACGCCGACAATTGCGGGGGGTAGGAACGCTTCAGCGCTGGACTAAAGTCCAGCTTCCCCCTGCTAAAGCAGGGGGCTTCCACCTTTTTCCACGGCCTGTTTAGAGCGAACGTTTCACATCCACAACTCCACCTTATTCATCTCGACCGGAGCGTACATGGGCCTGCGGCCCACCCAAGGCGATGAAAATCAGGGTTGAGGAAGGCTTGGTTGGCAACTACACCTAACTTTGTCATCTCGACCGGAGCGCAGCGAAGTGGAGAGATCTGCGGTTTGTGTGTGTCACCGCGGATCCCCGGATCACTCCGCTTTAGTCTCAATCAGATGTGAGAAACCGCAGATCTCCCCACTTCGCTGCGCTCCGGTCGAGATGACAAAGTTAGGCGTACCCTGGATTGTTCTTCAGTTCCAGATTGAATTCGGGGACCGCCCGGTCGTAGTCCCGCTGGGCGTAATAGAGATACCCTAGCCGGAGCCATGCCTTCGGCAGCTTGCAACTCCTGTATAGCTTCGGCTCGCCGGCCCATGCCCGCCACCAGGAAAATCGCCGCAAGCAGATTCTTCCGCCGGGTGCCCCAGGTCCCGATTCTGGGACCTGGGATTCCACAAATCTCGACGGACAATCAGGCCAAATCCAACTCAATCTTCTTGGCCGCCAAATCAAGCTTCGCGATGCGAAAACTGCGAATCTGCCCGGCGCGAGCCGCTTCCGGCTTCGCTGCGCTGCTCGCCGCGCCACCCCTCCATCGCGCTTGGAGCATCGAGCTCAATGAAGACAAGTCCGCTTTTCCCGCAGCCGCCGGCGCTTGCGTTACCCCGCCCTGGACGGCCAACCTGCATGTCCCTTCAATCCCTTCGCCCAGCTCCACCCGGGCAGTGGATTCCGCAACCTCGATCAAGCGCCCGGTAACCACGTCACCCGGCTTGTGTTCGGCCATATATTCGTCCACACTCACCGGAATCAGCTTCTTGATGCTCAGCCGCAACTGCCGCTTCTGCGTATCCACTTCCAGCACCTGGGCCTTGACCTGTTGACCGGGCTTGAGCACATCCTGGGGATGGTTGATGCGCTTTTCCGCAGTGATTTCGCTGATGTGAATCATGCCCTCAACGCCTTCCGAGACCTGCACGAATGCGCCGAACTTGGTAAAGCTGGTCACCGGCCCTTCCACCACCGAGCCCGCCGGGAATTTCTGCGCGGCCTCCGCCCAGGGATCACCGAGCGCCTGCTTGAGCCCGAGCGAAATGCGTCGCTCATCCGCATTCACCGCCAGAATCACCGCCTCCACGGCGTCACCCTGTTTCAACAAATCGCTGGGCTTGCGAACCTTCTTTACCCACGACATCTCCGAGACATGGATCAGCCCTTCGATTCCCGGCTCCAGCTCTACAAAAGCGCCAAAATCGGCCAAACGAGTCACCGTTCCCGACACCCGCTCACCGGCCTTGTATTTCCCCCCTGCCGAATCCCAGGGATGCGGCTGCATCTGCTTCAGTCCGAGTGAGATGCGCTGCTTCTCCGCATCGATCTTGAGCACCTTGGCTTCGATCTGCTGGCCGGGCGAGAGAACGTCTTCCGGTTTGTTGACGCGGCCCCAGGCTATGTCCCCGACATGCAGCAGGCCGTCCACTCCTCCGATATCGACGAACGCGCCATAATCCGTCAAGCTGCGGATCTCGCCGCGCACGGTATCGCCTTCTTTGATCTCCGAATATCGCCGCTCCTTGGTGGATCGCTCCTCCTCTTCCATCACCGCGCGGCGATCCACCACCACGTCTTCTTCGCTCACTTCCAGCTTGAGGATGCGGCAGCGGATCTCTCCTGCCCCACCATGTTCTCCATCGCAGCGGCATCGCGGGCCCCGCTGCGCGACGCCGGCATGAAAGCCCGCACGCCGACATCGACGCTCAAACCGCCTTTCACTACTCCGGTCACCGTGCCCGCAATTGTCTCTTTATCGAGGAAGGCGCCGCTCGAGCGAAGACCAGTCCTTCGGCTGCGCTATCTTCAGCCGGGAAAGCTCGTAGTAGCCCTCCGCATCTCTACCTTTCACGGTTACCGGGAGCGTGTCGCCCGGCTTGACTGCCTCGCCGGCGCTGGTAAACGCCGCCAGCGGAAGCACGCCCTCGGTCTTGAAGCCGATGTCGAGGAAAACCTGCTCCGCGGAGACGGCGACTACGACCCCCTGCACTTGCTTTCCGCCATCCTCGTCATGGCGTGAATGGCTTTGCTCGTATTGGGACAGAAGATCGCCAAAGGACTCACTACTCTCGGGGCTGGGATCCCCGGAGGAGGGCTGAGATTCCGGAGTACTCGAATTGGACATGTGTGGCCTGAGTTCTATCAGCGGCCTGTTCAGACTACCAGAGCTATCGCCCGAATTGGCGAAGGTGATGGTCGGTGTGCAGCCATCCCCAGCGCATCCACTCTTCCCTGTCCAGCACGCCAAAAAGCGGACGGGGACACTTCGCATCCGGCGGCGCGTCGCAAAAGCGTTCGAGGGCGGCTAGCAGCCGGGCGCGGTCGTCTTCAAAATCGGACGGCGGTGTCCCGCCAACTCCGCTCTTACCTCCGGACGTGTCGGAACTCCCTTGGGCCACTTGGTTGGAGACTTCAACGCAACCCACTTCACCACTTTCCGCCGCACCGGTCCGGTCGCCAGCTCCACTTCGGTTTCGGCCAGCGCCATGCGGAAGGAATCCGTAAGATGGCAGACCATCTCTCCCACCTTCATCTTTCCCCAGCGGTGCCGGTCCTGAGGCGTCAACTTCGCAATCCGGTCCACAATCGACTGGTGGTCCATTTCAGAAAGCAGCGTGCGCATTTCATCCTCCCCGGCTTGTGCTATTAAGGATATTCCAGGGAAG
>CAVZEH010000001.1:0-43800 GCA_963774255.1 uncultured Acidobacteriaceae bacterium | reverse complement strand
CGCACTGCTCAAAACCTGGGGCACGAACCGGCAACCGTCCGCCGGAGATCACGGTCCCGCCCACCGCATCTTCTCATTGGATCAAGACTGGCTGTTTGGGGGAGTAGACTCCGCGACCTTGCGGTCGGGTTCCGATGAAGGTGCATTTTCCCGAATCGCGCTGCCGCATTGCGTGGCTACACTCTCCTGGCAGAATTGGAATCCGGCGTCCTGGGAAAATGTCTGGATCTACCGCCGCCATCTCGCCCTGCGGCCGGAGCTTAAACGGTTGCGGCTCTTTCTGCATTTCGACAGGATCATGGCCGGCGCCACTCCGTCGGTGAATGGCCGCGCTCTGCCCCAGCATCTCGGCGGCTTCCTGCCCTTCGAGTATGAAATCACCGGCTTGGTCAAGGAACAAGACAACATTCTTTCAGTCGCAGTGGATTCCCGGTGGCTGAATGTTCCGCCTGCCGGCTCTCCCCAGGGCCCTGAGTCCGTTGACTATCTGCTTCCCGGGGGCATATGCGGATCAGCCAGTCTGCGCGCGGTTCCCAGTATCTTCATCCGTGATGTCTTCGCCAAACCGATCGACGTTCTCAACTCGAAGCGGCGGCTGGAAATTGCCTGCCGCATCGATGCCGGGACAACTGCGCCCGCCTCCGTCCGCCTTGCGGCAATTCTCCGGGATAAAGGCCGCACCGTCGCCAGCGTTTCGAAAAATGTGGAACCGGAGAAGGCTGACGGCGAAGTTGGCCTGAGTTTGAGCAACCTTGGGAACATAACCCTGTGGGATGTGGAGAAGCCTTATCTCTACGAGCTGGTGGTGACACTTTTTGTGAATGATAAGCCGTTGCACGATTACCGGACGCGGGTAGGATTTCGCGAAGCGCGCTTCGATCTTGACGGCTTCTTTCTGAATGGCCGGCGGCTCCAGCTTTTTGGATTGAACCGGCATGAACTGTACCCGTATGCCGGTTTCGCGGCGCCCCGCCGCATGTTATCCCGGGACGCGGAGATTCTTCGCCGCCAATTCAACTGCAATATTGTCCGTTGCTCCCACTACCCGCAATCCGAAGCATTTCTGGATGCATGCGACGAACTGGGGTTGCTGGTCTGGGAAGAAACCCCGGGCTGGCAGTATCTAGGCGACCAAAGCTGGCAGGACCTGACGCTGCGCAATGTCGGGGAGATTGTGCGCCGCGACCGCAATCACCCGTCGATCGTCATTTGGGGCGTCCGGGTCAACGAGTCCCGCAACGATCCCGCTCTTTACCGCCGCACACGGCAGATCGCAAAGTCGCTGGATGATTCCCGCCCCACATCCGGAAGCATGACACCTTCTTCGCTCAAGAGCTGGCGCGAGGAATGGCATCAGGACGTGTTTGCATTCGACGATTATCATGCGGCTCCCGACGGCAGCGTGGGCATACGAGAACCGTTGCCCGGGGTGCCGTATATGGTCACCGAAGCAGTGGGACAGTTCGACTACAGCGCAGGGAAAGGCTTCCACCGGACATACCGGAGGGCGGGCGACCCCGCCCTCCAGGCGCAGCAGGCGCTCTTGCATGCCCAGGCGCATAGCAAGGGCGCGATCAACCCGCGCAATGCCGGAGTTATCGCATGGTGCGGGTTCGACTATGCCAGCCTGAAGAATGCGTATGCCGGAGTGAAGTGTCCCGGCGTAGCCGATGTTTTCCGCATCCCCAAGCTGGGTGCGGCGTTTTACCTGGCGCAGGTCGATCCAAAGATAAGGCCTGTTATTGAACCGGCTTTCTACTGGGATTTCGGTCCTCATACTCCCTCCGGGCCGGGAGAGAGGGCGGCTATCTTCTCCAACTGCGACCGGCTCGAATTATCGATCGAGGGCAAGCGGCGCGCGGTTCTCCATCCCGATCGCGCCGGATTTCCTCATCTGAAATATCCGCCCTTCTTTGCCGATCTAAAGATGGACGGCGCAAACAAGCCGGAGCTTCGCATTGATGGATATGTAGGCAACGGCCAGGTGTTGTCGCGATCGTTTTCAGCCGATCCTTCCACCGACCGGCTTTGGCTGCATGCCGACGATGTGGAGATCCAGGGAGACGGATCGGATGCCACACGTCTGGCCTTCGGCGCCATCGACAAGTTTGGCGCATCTCGCCCGTTCGCAGGAGGCGATGTCATCCTTCATCTTGAAGGGCCGGGAGCAATTGTAGGCGACAACCCTTTTCACCTGTCGGACAGCGGTGGCGTGGGCGCTGTATGGATCAAAACGCTGCCCGGCCGTAGCGGGCGAATCAAGATCGAGGCATCTCACTCTGAACTGGGCAGAAGCTCAGTTGAAATTCTTGTTCGACGGGATCGCACTTTACGGATCTAAAACGCTTTCAGGTTAGGCGTGGAGCCGAATAGAAGAATGCTGTCATCCCGACCGGAGCGACAAGCAGATTCCCTCCGGGAATGACAGAAAGAAAGCAACTGCCAATACAAAGAGCCGGAGAATGGGCCGGGCCTTCATCGGAGCGAATGCATTCAGCCGCGGTTGCAGCAACGCCTTGGCCTTTCTTTCTGTCATTCCCGGAGGGAATCTGCTTGTCGCTCCGGTCGGGATGACAAATCAGGTGTAACTGCCAACCAAGCCTTCCTCCACCCAACCTTCAGAGCGGGCGCGAGACGCATTTACTCCCTTAGCAGATTCAGGAGTTCCTCCGGGGCAGTGACTGGGGGCAGGCAGGAGGCGCCTTTGCACACCATGGCGAAGCTGGCATTTGCATTGAGCTGAGGCATCAGGGGCAAGGTCTCGGCCAAAAGCGGCGGTAGATCGCCCTTTACCTGGGCGCGGGTTAAATGGATCACGCTCTTGTTGGCAGCGAAACGGAAGGTTGCAGCGAGATCCAAGCTGTCGGCCTGCTCATCCTCTCCTACGACGACGATCTGCAGGGGCGGCAGCAGAAAACGCTCCAGCGCCAATCCGTAGGTCCCGGCGTAGAGGCCGAAGTGCTCGACGATTCCGGCAAAAGCTTCTAACGTGTCTTCGGCCTTGGCGCGGAAATCGGGGTTCCCGCCCAGCGATTCGAGACGCAGCAGAACGGCGGCTGCCGCGGGATTTCCCGCGGGTGTGGGCGAATCCTGCAGCGGCTTGCGCCGTGCTGTCAAAGCGCCCAGCACGGTTTCCCCCGAGGCTTGCTCAGGAACAGCCGCATCGAAAAATCCTCCGCCGGTGGTGTCGTAGAATTTCGCGACCATGCTCTCCGCGATGGCCTGGGCCGCGCGGTAGTACTTGATATCGCCCGTGGCCAGCCAGCCATCGAGCCCAGCATTTGCCAGGAAGGCGTAATCATCCAACATCCCAGGCACTCGCTTGCGGCCTGCGCCCAGACCTTGCTCGGAGTACGCAATCACATGGGCCAGACCGCGCTCGCTATCCCAGCCTTCGGCGAGCAGACGATCCAAGGTGAGCAGCGCGAAGGCGCGTGCCTCGGGCAGGCGCAACACCTGCGCGGCCTCAAGATAGGCGGAGACGGCCAAGGCGTTCCAGTTGGTGTACACCGTCTTATCGATAAACGGTTCCGGGCGCTCCCCGCGAGCCTTATACAGCTTGGCCTCGGCCGATGCCAGCAGCGCCTCGGCCTGTTCCTGAGTCTTGCCTGCGCGGGCAGCTACTTCCCCGAGCGTCTGCTTGACGTGCAACACATTCTTCAGCGGATTGTGGTGCATATCGCCAAGGTCGCCGATGTCGTAGTACGCGCCGGCGATGGCCATCTCATCCTGGTTGAGCACTGCCTCGGCTTCGGCCCGCGTCCAGGTAAAGTAATCGCCGTCGTCGTCCAGGTTGATATCCGCATCCTGCGAGGCATAGAAGCCGCCGCGCTCGCGATCCGTAAGCCAGGTATCCATCCAGCGAAGAATGTCCCTGGCTACGCGGGCCGCTTGCGGGTCGGCGAAGCTCTGGAAGGCGTGCACATAGTTCTTCAATAGCTCGGAGTTGTCGTAGAGCATCTTCTCAAAGTGCGGGACTATCCATTGCTCATCGACCGAATAACGGTGAAAGCCGCCACCCAGGTGGTCATAGATTCCACCCCGCGCCATTCGCTCCAGAGTGACCATGGCCGCCTCCCGGGCAGCTTGATTGCCGGTGCGCGCGGCCACGTCCAATAGCAGATCCAGGGCGGAGGGATGGGGAAACTTCGGTTGGGAGCCGAAGCCGCCATGGCGGCGGTCGAACTGGCTCACCGCGGAGGCTACCATCTTATCGACCATGTCCAGGCTAAGAGTACCGCCGCGTCCGGCAAAACTCTCGTTGTATTCGATGGCCTCAAGGACGCTGGCCGCCGACTCCAACACCTCGCCGCGGCGCGTCTTCCAGGCATCGGCCATGGTCAGCAAGACACGGTCGAAGCCGGGACGGCCATAGCGATCCTCGCGGGGAAAATAAGTGCCGCCGAAGAACGGCTTGCCTTCAGGGGTAAGCACTGCCGTCAATGGCCAGCCTCCCTGGCCGCTGATCGAGGAGACCGCAGCCTGGTAGCGGCTGTCCACATCCGGCCTCTCATCGCGGTCCACCTTCACGGCGATGAAATGACGGTTGATAACCTGGGCCAGCGATGGGTCTTCATAACTCTCGCGGTCCATGACGTGGCACCAATGACACCACACCGCGCCAATGTCCAGAAGGATGGGCTTGTCTTCCGCCTGTGCGCGAGCGAAAGCGTCCGCGCCCCACTCATGCCATTCAACCGGCTGGTGCATGGCGGAGCGCAGATAAGAAGATGCGGAAAGGGCTAGAGAGTTGGCAGATTCGCTCATCTCTTCAAGTTTAGCGTGACGGGCTAGGAAGGATTTGGTGTTGTGGAATCCCAGGTCCAGAATCGGGACCTGGGGCACCCCGGGATTTTTGCATGATTTTAGAATCCGTACTTAGAGCAAATCGCAGGGATGCGCCCATCCTTGCGAAGCAAGGGTGGGATGCCACGAAATGGTCTGCATTCCAGATCTGCGGATTTCCCACCCTTCGCACGAAACAGCACCGTGCGAAGGCATGGGAAACCCTCGATTTGTTTCACTATCCGCCTGACAAATTTCGCTGGGCAAGCTTTGCGTAGACGTATGTGAGGACGCAGGCAAAGACGACGGCGAAGAGGTTGGGCGACGTCCAAAAGAGACGATAGGCGACATCAAAGCTGGTGAAACTTTCCGCGCGGAAGAGGAGCAGGCGGTGGCCGATGGCGTAGATGCCGGCCACGCCGCTCAACGGAATAAGAATGCGGCGCCAACGCACGATCCAGCGGGGAGGGATGAGCAAGGCGACCGGGACCACCAGCGGCAGCCATGCCAGCGACGCCATCAAAAGCGTGAAGCAGGACCACACCACCATGCCCTCCACAAAAACCAGCGGCAACTCGCGGGAATGCCCATTCACATAGCGCCAAGCCACGCCGGCTTCAAAGGGAATGGTCAGCACAATGCCCGCAAGCCAGCCCGCTAAGCCGGCCAGCGCAGCATAGAGCAAGCGAGTCTGCCAACCGAAAGACTTCATTTCACCAATTGCGCGGCCACTTCGACGTAGAGATCCACAGCTTCGAGAAGCTCGCTTTTTGCGAGTTTTTCGTGCGGCGTGTGGGCCACATGAATGGAACCTGGTCCCAGCAGCAGCGGCTCGCCCCAATTGGAGAGCGTGGGAACGTCGGTGGTGAAAGCAGCGACCATGGTCTCGAGGCCTTCCAGTTGTCTCATGCGGATGAATGGAATCTCGAGAGTGAACTCGACATCCGCCAGGCCTGCGACCGCTTGCTCAATATTGCGCCGCGTCTCTTCCGAGGGTCCCACCAGGCGCACCAACACATGGGCTTCGGCAGAGTCGGCAACCACATTCGGCGCCCGGCCGCCTTCGATGATGCCGATATTCAGCGTGCTCGACCCGATGCCTTCGGTTGCCGGCAAATCGATCGAAAGCAGGCGATGGAGCGCATGCACCAGCTTGTCGATGGCGCTCTCGCCCAGCTCGGGATAAGCCGAGTGGGCCATTTTTCCGTGAGCGCGAATCTCGGCGCGCAAGGCTCCCTTGGAGGCGAGCGCGAGCCGATTGTCGGTAGGCTCGCCGTTGATCAAAAAGCGGCTACCCTTGGGTTGCTCGTTGGCGACGCGTGCTCCTGCGGAATCGCGCTCCTCGCCCACGAGAAAAAGCAGCGCAACCTTGACTCCGGCCTCGCGCAGTTGTTCCGCCGCGGCTATCTGGGCGGCGATAATGCCTTTGGCATCGCAGGAGCCCCGGCCATAGACGAAGCGATCGTCCTCGCTGCTGGCGATGAAAGGCGGCACCGTATCCATGTGGGTAGAGAGCACGATGTCGGGCCGCTCTCCCAGCCCGGCGTATACGTTGAAGCGCTCTCCGGTAGCAGCGGGCCGTCGCTGGGAAGAAGCCGATTGCTCCACAGGCGTCCGTTCCACGCAAAATCCCCGCTCTTCAAGAAAACCGGCAAGAAAGCGGCCGACCGCGCCTTCGTTGAAGGTGACCGATTCGATATCCACCAAGCGCCGCGTCAATTGAACGGGATCGAGCCTTATCATGACTTTTCAGCATACCTTATACACATGACGCCCTTTCGGGAATTCCCCTCAACCGCCGTGCGCAGCATCGACGATCTTGCCGGTCCCGCAGGGCGGCTTGAGGCACTCCTCAATGAAGGAGGCGGCGGCCGCGTGCATTACGCGGTCCTGATCTGCCATCCGCACCCGCTGGGCGGGGGAACCATGCACAACAAGGTGGTCTATCACGCGATGAAGGTTTTTCAGCCTCTCGGGTTTCCCGTGCTGCGCTTCAACTTTCGCGGGACAGGGTTAAGCGAAGGCGAGCACGACTATGGCCGCGGAGAGGTAGACGACGTGCTCGCGGCCCTGGACTGGCTGGATCGCAGGTATGGCTTGCCCATCCTCTTCGCCGGCTTCTCGTTCGGCTCGAATGTCGGCTTGCGCGCCTGTTGTGGAGAGACGCGGGTCAAGGGAATCGTTACCCTGGGTCTTCCTATTCATGCCGAAGGGCGGGATTATCACTATGATTTTCTTCCCCGCTGTACGCAGCCAAAACTCTTTGTCAGCGGCAGCAAAGACATTTATGGTCCAAGGGCAGCGGTCGAGGCGGTCGTAGCAGCAGCGGCGCCCCCGGCGGAGCTGGTATTCGTTGACGGCGCGGACCACTTCTTTACCGGTAAACTCGCCCAGATGCAGAGTGCTATTCGCCATTGGGTAAAAATACATTTCTCCGCAAGCGAGGATGAATGATTTCCACTTCCATGCACGCCGAGGCGAGAGAGATCTTCGCCCATGCCCTTCAAGCATCGAGCATCCCGGCTGCGTGGGAGAGCCATTGCCATTTCGACCTGGGAAGACTTGCCGGGTATAAGGAAATCTATGTGGCCGCATTGGGCAAAGCCGCGTTGCCCATGCTGGAGACGCTGCTCAACCGATTGCCGGGCGAACTCGCGGTGCGCGGCATCTGCTGCGCGCCTTCCCTTCCCGCGCACAAGCATAGCGGCATCCGGTACTATGCCGGGGGCCACCCTTCGCCCAACCGGGACTCCTTGCTCTCGGCGCGCGCCGCGCTGCGGCTGCTCAATCGCGCTGATGAAAACACCTTCGTCTTTTTCCTTATCAGCGGCGGCGGCTCCTCTCTGTTCGAGGCGCCTTTGGATAAACGGATCCCGCTTCAGGATACGATCGCGTTTCACCGCGCGCTGGTAGGCTGTGGGGCGACGATTGCGGAGATCAATGCGGTGCGCAAACACTTCTCCGCGGTCAAGGGCGGCCGGCTTGCCGCGGCTGCAGGGGCGGCGGCCAAGTTTACCCTGCTGCTCTCCGACGTGCCCGCGCAGCATCTCGACGCCTTGGCCTCGGGCCCCACTCTGCCCGACCGCTCCACGGTCGAGGAGTGCCGGGAGATCATCGATCGCTATAAGCTTCTGGAGCGCTTCCCGCTGCGAGTACGGAAGTTTTTCGCGAGGCCCGATCTGCCGGAAACGCCGGAGCTGGGCGATTCACCCATGGAAATCCTGCTCTCGAATGACGATCTGCTGGCGGCGGCGCGCGAGTGTGCCGAAGCGCGAGGCTGGAAGGTTGTTGTGGACAATAGCTGTGACGATTGGGATTACCGCGAGGCCGCGCATTATCTCTTGCAGCGCCTGCATCAGCTTCGCCGGGAGCATCCCCGTGTTTGCCTGCTCTCCGGCGGCGAGGTGACGGTTCGCCTGGAAGGCGATCCCGGCGCGGGAGGACGCAACCAGCAATTCGCGCTTGCCTGCGCGCTGGAAGTGGCAGGCGATGCGGCGGAGTTGGCTATTCTGAGCGCAGGCAGCGATGGCGTGGACGGATTGAGCCCGGCGGCGGGAGCCGTAGTTGACTCGACCACTGTTGCCCGCGCCCGGGCGCTCGGCTTGGACCCTGCCGAGGCGCTCCGCCGCTTCGACTCCTATCCACTTTTCGATGCCCTCGGCGATGCTGTGGTCACGGGGCCGACGAATAATAACCTTCGCGATTTGCGCATTCTGCTGAGCTGCTGAAGGAGCGGTGATATCAAAGACGGAGAGCCTCTGGCGCGCAACGGCATCGGGGCATGGACAACCCCGCGAAGGCGGCCAGCAGATTCCCTTCGGGAATGACAGAAAGAAAAGCACAGCACGACCGTTCCCATAGCTGGATGTGACATGGGACTGTAGCAGGCTTGATCTGCAGAACTCCACGTACTTTGTCATCTCGACCGGAGCGAAGCGCAGTGCGAGATCGCGGTTTCCCGCATAGCGGCGCAAAGATCGCGCCAGATATGGGGCACCCAGGCAACAGCAGAAGCAGATTCCCTTCGGGAATGACAGAAAGAAAGGCTTTAGACGCTGAGGTTCCCAAGCTGGATGTGGCATCGCACTGTGAACGCTTGATCCGCAGCTCCACCTGCTTGGTCATCTCGACCGGAGCGAAGCGCGTAGAGATGTCGCTTCACCGTCTGCCGCAAAGAGCGCGCCAGATCTGGATGCACCCAGGTTCGCGCAGCTAATCCTTCGGGAATGACAGAAAGATGAAGCCAGCGAATCTCGATGCACTCGCCTTGCCTGGCTATCGTCAGTCCCAACAGACAAATCTGCTTCTGCCGGGTTAGCTCGCTAGTTCTTTGGGGCGGCGGCCGGGGGTTTGTCGATGTGAATCTGTTTCAGGGCGGCGGCATCGGTCGGAAGCTCGGTTTTTCCAGCCGCGTACTTATTGGCGCTCAGGATGTAAGCCAGGATGCCGGCCGCTTGTTCCCTGCTTAGGGTTCCGGGATGATCGGCAGGCATCTGCACCTGAATCTTGTCAAACAGGGCGTCCAGGGTCAGCCCTTGCCAATTTTGGATGAAATCATCGCCGACCAAGGGAGGGGTCTGCCCGCTGCCCTCCAGATCTTCGCCATGGCACGACGCACATTGCTGGTGATATACGGGAAGGCTTTGCTGCGCCTGGCTGGCGGTGTAGACTCCGTCCGACGTCGATGAACTCTTGGTTTGGGCGTGAAGTCCCGTACCATAATACGGGAACCCCAGGGCCAGAGCCCAGCCAGGTTATGAGAATTTTTCTCCCTAACACCGTAAGATCTCCTCAATGTTTTATTTGCGACCTATAAGATGAAGTGTGTCATAGATGAACAACCGGGGGATATTTGTGATCGCTCTGAAGCGCTGGGTACTTGGATGCGGCGTAGCCGCCCTCTACATGGCAACCCTCAGTTCGTTGGCGGCCGCCGCGCCTGCCTGCGATAGCGACAATGGAGGAATTACGCTTCCGGCCGGGTTCTGCGCGCTGGTGGCGGCAGATAACCTGGGAGCGGCGCGGCACGCCGTGGTTGCGCCGAACGGCGATGTTTATGTTGCCTTGCAAGGCGGAGGAGGACAGGGGGGCGGAGTGGTTGCGCTGCGCTCCTCCAAGCATGACGGCCGTCTGGACATCAAAGAAAACTTTAGCGACGGGAGCGTTACCGGCATCGGCTTCTATCAACGGGTATCTTTATATTGCCAAGCCTCAGTCGGTGGAGCGGTACAAGATGACTCCGGGACAACTGAAGCCCTCCGGCTCCGCCGAGGTCGTCATTTCCGGCCTGCCCTCCGAACGTGAGCATCGCGACAAAGGGCTAGCCTTCGACGGCAAGGGATCGTTGTACATCAATATCGGATCGCCCTCAAACGCCTGCCAGTCGCGCGACCGCCAGAAGGGCGTTCCCGGCATGGACCCCTGCCCGATCCTGGAAAAGCATGGCGGCATCTGGAAGTTCGATGCAGATAAATTGGGCCAGACAGAGAGTGACGGCACGCGCTTGGTCACCGGCCTGCGTCAGGAACCGGCCATCACCTGGCATGACGGCGCGATCTACATCGTGATGAACAACCGCGATCAACTGGACACGCTCTGGCCGGGAAAATTCACCGCAGAGGATAATGCGACCCGGCCAGCCGAGCCGATGTATCGCGCCGTCCAGGGCAAAAATTTCGGCTGGCCGTTCTGCTTCTTCGACTACACCCAGCAGAAGCTGGTGCTCAACCCGGAGTATGGCGGAGACGGCAAAACCGTAGGCCGCTGTAGCCAATTCGACCTCCCAATCGCCTCCTTTCCCGCGCACTGGGCTCCGGTGGATGTGATGTTCTATAGCGGAAGCCAGTTCCCCTCCCGTTACAAAGGAGGAGCGTTCATCGCATTCCACGGCTCCTGGAACCGCGCTCCGATGCCTCAGGCGGGCTACAACGTGACCTTCCAGCCGTTCGACGGCCAGAAACCGTCGGGGAAGTTTGAGGTCTTCGCCAGCGGATTCCAGGGCAAGACCCCGCTGATGAGTCCCAGCGATGCCGTGGCTCGCCCGGATGGGATTGCGCAGGCCCCGGATGGCTCCCTCTACATCACCGACAGTCAAAAGGGAAAGATCTGGCACGTTTTTTATAGTGGCGGAAAATAGAGCGTTACCTGAAAAGGCGAAAGGACAAAACGCATGGGACGATTTGTGCTCTGCATGTTGTTATTGCCGGCCCTGATGGCAGGCCAGGCTAATGGGCAAGCCGGGAAACCTGCCGCCAAGCCTGGATTAACCCTTACCACGACGGCCTTTCCGGACGGCGGCATCATTCCCGACAAGTACACCCAGGCGGCGGATGGAACTCCGGTTTCTCCGGCGCTGGAATGGACCCATGTCCCGGAGGGCACGGTGAGTTTCGCATTGATAGTCGACGATCCGGACACCTCGCTCCACAAGACCACGGAGGAGGTTCTGCATTGGATGATCTTCAATATTCCGGGAACGGCGCGTAGCCTTCCGCAAGGCGTTCCCGGCACCCCGAATTTGCCCGACGGATCCATACAGGCAATGAATACTCACGGCGCCTCCGGATATTTGGGAATGGGCGCGAGCGCGGCGGGTCCGTATCATCACTACACCTTCCAGCTTTTCGCATTGGACACCAAGCTCTCGCTGGGGCCTGATGCAACTCGCGCCGACGCTCTCAAGGCCATGGACGGGCATGTTCTGGGCAAGGGCGTGCTGGTTGGCCGGTTCCATCGCCCTTGATGCGTGAATATTCCAAGAATCCCAGGTCCCAGAATCGGGACCTGAGGCACCCGGGATTTGTGGTTTGTTTTTTGGGAAACCGCAGATCTCTCCGCTTCGCTTCGCTCCGGTCGAGATGACAAATAGGACGCATTCTATCCATCGCCATGGATGCGGGTGCCCCTCGTTCGCGAAGCTAACCTGGGGCTTTTTCGAGATTTGTGGAATCCCAGGTTCCAGAATCGGGACCTGGGGCACGCGCCGTGGCGGAGAGTTGTCTATTGGGGAGGGGGCGCGGTTGAGGAAGGCGCCGGTTTTCCATCGATGGTGTCAGGCTCCATCAGTTCTATACGGGTTCCGTCGGGATCGAAGAGATTCGCCTGACGCTTACGATTGACTCCAATGTGGATTTCTATCGGGCGGCCGTACTGCTTGTAGTAAGGCTTAGCTTTGAGCTTGGCTACAGCCGCCGCGACATCGGGAACCTGCAAGCACATATGGTGTGCAGTGCCGCTGTGCTCCAGATCGGGCGGTTCTTTGAAGAGCATGAATTCCAGATAGTCGCTTCCATCGGGAACTTTTAAGTTGACCCAGGAAAGCACTTTTCCTGAGTGACTTCCACGCCAAGTCTCTTTGAATCCCAGCACACCGGTATAAAACTTGTACTCCGGATCCAAGTTGGTGACGATGAGTCCAACGTGCGTCATCCGGTTGGAGATGGCGTTGTCGCTCATGTACTTCCCTTTGGCAAGAATGGTCTTGCCCTCGGGCATGTACTGGACCATCTCTACCGTGTGGCCGGCCGGATCGGTAATGTCGAAGCCAAGATTTCCAATTCTGGCGAGGTGCGCTTGCGGAGGAACTTTGACCCCCTTGGACGCGAGATAGACTCTAAGCGCCTCGATATCGCTGGTCTCCAAAGAGATGTGATTCAACCTGTCGGAACCGGCTGTGCGCTCGGGAAAAAGTTCGATGACCTGGCGGTCGTTGATCTTGAAGAAAGTCATGGCCGCCGATCCGTCAGGCTTCTTGAGCGAATACGGCTCCTGAAAACCGAGAAACTCGCCATAGAAGGCACGCGACTTCTCGTAGTCGTGAGCATAAATGGCGATATGCGAGATCCCGACGATCCGCGGCCGCTGCGGCGTTTGCGCTGAAAGCGCGCCGCTCAAGAGAAGGCTCGAGGCAAGGAAGGTAAGTTGAATCCACTGGCCGGCTTTGCGGGTAACGATCTCAGTTAGCAAATGAGTTGCCTTTCGTTTTAGATGTTCAGCGGGGATGCCCAGGTCCCAAATTCAGGACCTGGGCATCCGCATTCATGGCGATTGATAGAAATCTAGGCGGAGATTTTGCTTAGGATCAATGCGACAGCACCTCGCAGACGAGCGTTGTTGCCATGGTTCGTAGGGCGAAGAATCGGCGATTGGGACAGAGAGTTTTGTTTTATTTCAGCGTCGATTACCGGTTGCAGCAATCGCCATGCGGCGGTTACATCGCCCACAACCACGATCTCCCTAGGATCGAGGCCGGAAATGAGCATGCGAATTCCACGCCCCAGGCACATGGCCATTTTGGTCAAGGCGTCGAGGGCAGCCTTATCTCCGCTCAGGGCAAGCTTCAGCAGGCGATCGAAGGTGGGCGCCCTCTGCGATGCGCCGGACTCTCGAAAATAGCGGAGTGCGGCGGTATTCGACGCCAGGGTCTCCCAGCAGCCGTAGTTTCCGCATTCGCAAAGAACACCGCCTTCTGAGAAAAGCTGTACATGTCCGAACTCCCCCGCCATGCCGTTGTTGCCGCGCAGAATTCTACCGTTGGCGAAGATTCCGGTCCCAATTCCCTCCGAGACATTGACGACAATCATGTCTTGAGCGCCGTCGCTGTCTCCAAACCAGACCTCGGCGAGCGCGCAGGCGTTGGCGACATTGTCCATTTCGACCGAGAGCCCGGTAATGCGCTGGATTCGCGATTTCAGGCGGGCAATGGGCCAGTGCAAGCGCGGAGCGAAGATGAACTTCTGCAGATTGCGATCGGTGCGCCCGGGCAGACAGATGCCCACTCCGTCGAAATGCCTGGTTTTGTTGGCGCGCATCACTTTTCGGATGCCGGCAAGGACAGCAGCGAGAGCCTTGGTGGAATCCCGGGGAAGAGAGAAGACGCTCTGTGCGACAATGCCGCCGCTCAAATCCGCGACCGCGATAGTCATCTCCGAGGGATGAATATCCAAGGCCAAAACGCCGCGCTGATTGTTGAGTTGGATCATGGTTGGACGGCGGCCACGAGGAAGACGGCCAATCTCTCCCTCAACGATCCAATGTTTGCCTATTAATTCCTCGACAATGATGGAAACCGTACTCCGCTGCAGCCCCGTCCGGCGGGAAAGCTCGGCGCGGGAGAGCGGCTGCCTCGCCCGTATCAAATTGAAGATGAGATTGCGATTGATATGCCGGGGAGTTCTTTTAGACGCAGATTGCTTCCCGGATAGGGCAGGATGTTCCATTTAGGCGGAATCGTAACACGGCGGCGGCGAACGCCGTTTGCCCGGTCCACGTATTTTCACGGGTGATGTGGCAAAAAGCAGATTCCCTTCGGGAATGACAGAAAGAAAAGCAAAGACGACAGGTATGAAAATGGGAAGCGCCAAGCTGAATCGGAATGGAGAGATCTGCGGTTTCCCATATCCGGCGCAAAGGGCGCGCCGGATATGGGAAATTCAGGCTTAATAGGTCAGGACCCAGCCGTTGTTGGTGAGGACCAGCGTGGCTTCATCGACCGGAGATTGCTGCAGCGATTTAGCCACATCGGGAAAGGCGTTGCGCACCTCCTCCTGTTTGGCCCAACCGGCGCTATCTTTCAGGACGAAGTGGTACTCGACCTTGGTGAGGGGCATGCCCTGATAGTCCACCGGCGGGGTGAACTTCTCGACACTGGTGACTTGCCGGCGTCCATAGCAGAACCGCCCGTGGCCTTCCACCTGAGCGCCGCTGGCGGTGATGGAATAGCGATTGACTACTTCATTTTTGCGAATGGACTCTTCCCTGGTCAGCAAACCGGCCTCGACCAGCGCGTCGAGGCGGCTGCGCGTCTGTGCAAGGAGCTTGTCCTTTACCGAGACTTCAAAAGGAAAGGGCAGCGCCTTCGAGAAAAGGCAATCGGCATTGACAGAGTAGTCGCGATTGAGCGCGTGTTCCAGACTCCGTTTATTCGCCACCCTCTGATCGCCGCAACCCGCCAGAATACCGATCGCTCCCGCTAGCGCCGCCAACCGAAAAGGCCTCGTACGTCGTTTCATTGTTCCCCCAGGCAATTTGAACTTCCTTGAACAGAACAGTCATTGTTCTAAAAAGAGCGTACCGGCAAATCGCGCGCGGGAAAAGCTTACGAATTGGGTAGGAGGCGGGCAGATGGCTGTCACTTTGGGAGCATTACCCGGGCGCACATCGGTACTGTGGCGGGCGGCGCTGTCACTTTCGAACTATTACTTTTCAGCACTCAGGTACTGGGGGAAACGGTTTTCCCACAGCCTGCGCTTTTCCAGATATGATTTTCCTGTGGGCTTCTCCCAGGCGGAAAACGGAATTTGAGGGAATGACTCCGGAAGGAAAACGAGAGTGATTGAAAAAATTATTCAAGCCATCGACGACGAAATCGCCAGGCTGCAGAAGGCGCGGACGATGCTGGGCGGAAGCGGCAGAGTCTCCCCATCCAGGCAGCAGGTCGCTCCCACCGTCAAGCGCGCCGCCGCTCCCCGGCGGAGGCTGAGCCGAAAAGCACGCAATGCAATCGCGGCGGCGCAACGGAACCGCTGGGCAAAGTTGAAGAGCCGGGAAAAATCCGCGCCCCCCGAAGCGGAAAAGCCCGGAGGCGCGGCCGCCTAGCTGAGAGGTGCGGTTTTACGAGCAGAGATGCGGTTTTACGGGGCAACCCACAGTATCTACTGCACCTATGCGTCCCGGAGGGAAGCTCTTTCGTCTATCGTTAAGAAGAGACCTGCTTCTTTTTTGCCGCACCGTCGCGGCGCTGGTATGGCCATGGAGTGCGATCGATTGCCTGAGTTCAGTTGTGCCGCCTAGACTAGAATTAATCCATTAATGACAGGCCCATACGCAGCCGGTATTGGCCGTCGCGGCCCTGTGGTTTGGGGAGCGGCCGAGCCGCTGTTTTGAGATCTCACCTCGGATGATGTCCGCAACCAACCACGCCGGGCTCCGATCTGCCTTTCAACCCGCAGCCACCCTGAAGGATCGTAGAGGAACGTTAGGTTAGACGAATGCCAGAAGAGACACTCGAAGCAAAGCCTTCGCATATTGGCCCAGACCACCAGTTGCCTCCACCAGCCCGGGCCCGGTCCCGGGGAGTTCGCGTATTAGTCTGGGTGCTGATCCTGCTCGGCTTCGGCATCCTTTTCTGGCTCGTCCTGAATCATAAGACCGCGCCGGCGGCCCCACGAGGGCGGCGCGCCATGGCCGGAGCCACGGTCACGCTTACCACCGCGACTGCGACCAAGGGCGATATCGGAGTTTACCTGCAGGCCATCGGCACGGTCACCCCGGTGCACACGGATACCATCACCAGCCAGGCATCGGGCCTGATCACCCAGGTCAATTACCAGGAAGGGCAGTTGGTAAGCAGGGGCCAGCGCCTGGTTCAGATCGACCCGCGTGTTTATAGCGCCCAGGTGTTGGCGGCCCAGGGGGCTCTGGAACGAGACATGGGCTTGCTGGCGCAAGCTAAGATGGACCTGGCGCGCTATCAGGCGGCGTGGGCGCGGAACGCCATCGCCAAACAGCAATTGGACGACCAGGAAAAGATCGTCCAGCAGTTTGAAGGCACAGTAAAAGCCGACCAGGGCACGCTGCAGCTGGACCAGGTGAACCTCTCCTACTGCGACATTACCGCACCCATCTCCGGCCGCGTGGGATTGCGCCTGGTCGATCCGGGAAATGTGGTGCAGGCGGGCAGCACCACTCCCTTGGTAGTGATCACGCAGTTGCAGCCGATCACGGTTGTGTTCACCATCCCCGAAGACAACGTCGGCCAGGTAGAAGACCAGATACGGCATGGAAAACAACTCACGGTAAATGCCCTGGATCGTTCCGATCAGCACCAGTTGGCCAGCGGCAAATTGCTGACCCTGGATAATCAAATCGATACCACAACCGGCACCTTGAAGCTGCGGGCGATCTTTGACAATCGGAACAACGTGCTGTTTCCGAACCTGTTTGTCAATGCCAGCCTGCTGGTGAACACGCTCAACGGAGTGACGCTGATTCCAAGCTCCGCCATCCAGCACAACGGGGATGTTTCATTCGTTTACCTGATCCAAGATGAAGTCGCCCACATCCACAACATCACGCCGGGAGTGACGAATGCCGGCCTGCAGGAGGTGAAGGGCCTGAATCCGGGAGACATGGTCGCCACCAGCAGCTTTGAAAAGCTGCAGGATGGCTCCAGAGTCGTGATTTCCAAGCAGCCAATTCTTGCACCCGCAAGCGAGAGCAATGCCCCGTGAGTCCATCGCGTCCATTTATTCTGCGGCCGGTCGCCACCTCTTTACTCATGGCCGCCATCATGCTTGTGGGGATTGTGGCCTACACGCAATTGCCGGTCTCCGCCTTACCCGAGGTGGACTACCCGACTATTCAGGTATTGACGTTCTATCCCGGAGCGAGCCCGGACGTGGTGGCAACCAGCGTGACCGCCCCCCTGGAGCGGCAGTTTGGCGAGATGCAAGGGCTCAGCCAAATGACCTCCACCAGCTCCGGCGCGACTTCCGTAATCGTGTTGCAATTCAATCTCGACCTTAATATCGACATCGCGGAAGAAGAGGTGCAATCGGCGATCAACGCCTCGCTGACTTTCCTGCCCGCGGATCTGCCCACGCCGCCGATCTACAGCAAGACCAATCCTGCGGACGCTCCTGTGCTTACCTTGGGAATTACTTCCGATTCCATGCCGCTCTCGCAGGTAGAGGACATGGTGGACACGCGCCTGGCGCCCAAGCTGTCGCAGTTGAGCGGCGTGGGTTTGGTAAGTATCAGCGGCGGCCAGAAGCCGGCGGTGCGCATCCAGGCCAACCCGGCCCAGCTTCAATCCTATGGAATCGATCTGGAAAGTGTGCGCACCGCCCTTACCGCGGCCAGCGTAAACGCCGCCAAAGGCAGCTTTGACGGACCGCGGCAGGCTTACCAGATCGACGCCAACGATCAACTGGAGAGCGCCCCGGATTACGAGGATGTAGTAATCGCCTACCGCAACAACGCCCCGGTGCTGCTCAAGGACGTAGCCAGAGTGGTGAACGGGGTGGAAAACAACACCCAGGCAGCCTGGATGAACCAGACGCCTGCCATCATCCTCAACGTGCAGCGCCAGCCAGGGGCCAACACCATCAATGTGGTCAAGAGCATCGAGATGCTCATGCCCCAGCTCAAGGCGAATCTCCCCGCCGGAATCACCATCACTACGCTCACCGACCTCACCACCGACATCAAAGCATCGGTCGCCGATGTTGAATTCGAGCTCATGCTGACTGTCGGCCTGGTGGTGATGGTCATCTTCCTCTTTCTGCGCAATCTGTACGCGACCATCATCCCCAGCGTCGCTGTTCCATTGTCGATCGTAGGCACCTTCGGCGCCATGTATGCGCTGGGCTACAGCTTGGACAACCTCTCGCTCATGGCTCTGACCATCTCTACCGGCTTCGTCGTGGACGACGCCATCGTGATGATCGAGAACATCTCGCGCTATCTCGAGCAGGGCAAAACGCCGATGCAAGCCGCGCTGGAAGGCGCCGAGCAGATCGGCTTCACCATTGTTTCGCTGACCTTCTCTCTCATTGCCGTGCTGATTCCGCTGCTCTTCATGGGCGGCGTAGTGGGTAGGCTCTTCCGCGAGTTCGCGGTCACGCTGGCGGTCACCATCATCATCTCCGCCGTGGTCTCCCTCACCTTGACTCCGATGATGTGCTCGCGCATCCTGCGGCACATTCCAGAAGAGAAACAAGGGAGGTTCTATCGAGCGTCGGAACGTGTCTTTGAGCGCATGATTGCGTTTTACGGCCGCACACTCAAAGTGGTCCTCCGCTATCGGGTGCTAACTCTCCTGGTTGCCCTGGGCACGCTGGTGCTCACTGTTTTTCTCTATATTGCTATTCCCAAAGGCTTTTTCCCGGTACAGGATACCGGGGTCATTCAGGGCATTTCGCAGGCGCCGGAAACCATCTCCTTCCGCCAGATGGCAAAGGAGCAGCAGGAGCTAGCGAAAGTTATTCTCAAGGATCCGGCGGTGGAAAGCCTGTCTTCCTTCATTGGCGCGGATGGCACCAACACGACTTTAAATAGCGGCCGCATCTCCATCAATTTAAAGCCGCTTAATCAGCGTAGCCTGAGCGCCTCAGATGTGATCCGGCGGCTCAAGGGAAGCTTGGCCAAGGTGCAGGGGATCTCGCTGTTCATGCAGCCGATCCAGAACATCACGGTCGACGATCGTGTGAGCCGGACGCAGTATCAGTACACCCTGCAGGATCCCAACGTGGAGGAATTGCAACTGTGGAGCAATCGATTTGTCGACAAGCTCGAGCAGTTGCCCGAACTGGAGGACGTCGCCACCGACCAGCAGACCGGAGGCTTGGCCGTCACCCTGGCCATTGACCGGGTCACTGCATCGCGCCTGGGCATCTCTCCTTCTACCATCGATAACACGTTGTACGATGCTTTTGGCCAGCGGCAGATCAACACGATGTATACGCAGCTCAATCAGTATCACGTGATTCTGGAAGCCCAGCCGCAGTTTCAGAGCGATCCCGGGAGACTGAACAAACTGTACATCCAGGCCAACGGAACGACAGCCCCGGTCGTGACCCCAGGCTCCGCGGCAGGCTCCAATGCAGCCACCAGCAGCGTGCTCTATACTCCCTCTTCCGCCGTTCTAACCCCGCCGGCGAATAGTCTGTCTCAGAGCAACTCGGCCACTTCGGCCGCGCCCAATCTCGCGGTCAGGTCGAGTCCGAGCAACGCCGTGCCTTTGGGCGCCTTTACCCATGCCAGCATGGGAACCGCGGATCTCTCGATCAACCGCCAGGGGCAGTTCCCTTCGGTGACGGTATCCTTCAACCTCGCTCCCAACGCCGCCTTGGGCAACGCCATCACGGCTATAGAAAAAGTACAAAACGATCTCCATTTTCCCGCCAGCCTGCAATACGGATTCCAGGGCACGGCCGCCGCATTCCAAAGCTCTCTTTCGAATGAGGCCCTGCTCATCCTCGCGGCCTTAGTGACCGTCTATATCGTTCTCGGCGTTCTTTATGAAAGCTTCATTCACCCGGTCACTATCCTCTCCACGCTGCCCTCGGCCGGCGTAGGCGCGTTGCTGTCGCTGATCCTCTTCAGGCAGGATCTGAGCGTGGTGGCCATCATTGGCATCATCCTGCTGATCGGCATCGTCGAAAAGAACGGCATCATGATGGTGGACTTCGCTCTGGAAGGAGAGCGGCAACGCGGACTGAACTCGACCGACGCTATTTTCGAGGCATGCCTGCTGCGCTTCCGGCCGATTGTAATGACTACCATGGCCGCCATGCTCGGCGGTCTGCCTCTGGCGCTGGGCACGGGGTACGGCTCGGAGCTGCGCAAGCCCCTGGGCATTGTCGTGGTCGGCGGACTGTTGCTCAGCCAGGTGCTCACGCTCTACACCACGCCTGTTATTTACATCTTTTTTGACAGCCTGGCGCATAGATTTTCCCGTTCGGCCAAGCGCGAGAACAGCGTCAACGAGCCGGTTCCGGCGGGCGAAGCATGAACCTTTCGCGGCCATTCATCGGACGGCCGGTAGCCACTACCCTGCTGACAGCCGCGGTGGCTCTTGCCGGGGCCATCGCCTACACAGTCTTACCTGTTTCCCCTCTGCCGCAGGTTGACTTTCCCACCATCTCGGTCTCGGCCAGCTTGCCGGGCGCCAGCGCACAAATCATGGCGTCCTCGGTCGCCACGCCTTTGGAGCGCCAATTCAGCCATATCGCCGCCCTGACTGAGATGACCTCATCCAGTTCACTGGGGAGCACCAACATCACCCTGCAATTCGACCTCAGCCGCAACATCGACGCCGCGGCTCGGGACGTCGAGGCGGGTATCAACGCAGCTCGCACCTACCTGCCGGCCAACCTTCCATCCAATCCCAGCTACCGCAAAGTGAATCCCGCCGATTCGCCGATCATGATTCTCGGCCTCACTTCGAGTAAATACGACAGAGGCACGCTCTATGACCAAGCCTCCACCGTCATGGAGCAGAAGCTCTCGCAAATTCAGGGCGTAGGCCAGGTGTCGGTCGGCGGAGCGTCGCTGCCCGCGGTGCGCGTGGACGTAAACCCCACGCAACTCCATAGCTATGGGTTCACCATGGCGAATCTGCAATCTCTCTTGAGGGGGGAGAACACCAACAGTGCGCGCGGCCAGATCTCGAACGGACTGGTAACGGCGAATATTGTCACCAACGGCCAGCTTTCCCGCGCGAGTCAATACAAGCCATTGGTGGTGGGCACGCACAACGGTCTCGCGGTCCACCTCTCGGACGTCGCCAATGTCACCGACTCGGTTCAAGAAATTCGCTCCTCCGGATATCTGAATGGCCAGCCTTCGGTTACGGTCATCATTTTCCGCCAGCCTGGGGCCAACATCATCGAGACCAACCAGCGCATCCGCGCCCAACTTCCCTTTCTCAAGGCGGTCCTTCCCCAGGGCATCGATGCCACCATTGTTCTCGACCGGACTACAACCATCCGCGCCTCGGTAACAAACGTCGAGCAGACACTAACTTTTTCTGTTGTCCTGGTGATCCTCGTCGTCTTCGTTTTCCTGCGCAACTGGCGCGCCACTCTCATTCCATTCGTGGCGGTTCCGGTCTCCTTGATCGGCACCTTCGCGGTTATGTATCTCTTCGGCTTTAGCCTGGATAACCTCTCGCTGATGGCGCTCACCATCTCCACCGGATTCGTGGTAGACGACGCCATCGTGGTAATGGAGAACATTTCGCGCCATCTGGAGCAGGGAATGCGTCCCATGGCCGCCGCTCTCAAGGGTTCCCAGGAAATAGGGTCTACCGTTTTCACCATCAGCATGTCGCTGATTGCGGTCTTCATTCCCATCCTGCTGATGGGGGGCATCGTAGGACGCCTCTTTCGGGAATTCGCTATCACCCTTTCAACCACCATCGTCGTTTCCATGTTGGTTTCGCTTACCACCACGCCGATGATGTGCGCGCATATTTTAAAAACGCCCGGCGAGGAGCGGCACGGAGCTCTCTTCCGCGCCAGCGAAAAATTCTTTGATTGGATGTTGGCGACCTATCGTCACTCCCTGCTTTGGATCCTGGACAATCCTGGATTGACGCTGGTGGTGCTGCTGTTGGTTATCGCTCTCAATGTAGTGGTGGCGATCAAGATACCCAAAGGGTTTTTTCCGCAGCAGGACACCGGGGCCATTGTGGGCGGTGTGCAGGGGCCGCAAGATGCCTCGTTTGAGGTGATGGATGCCTCGACCCGGGCGCTGGTAAACGTGATCAAGGCCGATCCGGGGGTAGCGAACGTGAATGCGTACACCGGCGGGAGAGGCGGCGGCAATACCGCGTTCATTTACATGTCGCTCAAACCGCTCAATGAGCGCAAAGTGAGCGCAGCCGAGATTATCAACCGCCTTCGGCCCAAGCTGAACCGGCTGCCGGTCGCCTCGGCTTTCCTGCAAGCGGCGCAGGATCTGCGCATCGGCGGCCGGAACAGCAACGCGCTCTACCAATACACGTTGCAAGCGGACAACGTTACCGATTTGGCGAAGTGGGGGCCTATCTTACTGGCCAATATGAAAAAGCTCCCCGGCTTTCAGGATGTCAACACGGATCAGCAGAACGGCGGACTGGAAGAGTTCGTGCACTACGATCGCGCCACCGCAGCCAGGCTCGGATTGACCTCGCAATCCCTCGACTCGTCTCTCTATGAAGCTTTCGGCGAGTCCCTGGCCTCGGTCATCTATACGCAGCTGAATCAGTATTACGTGGTCCTGGAAGTAGCGCCCCAGTTCTGGCAATCACCGGAGGGCCTGAATTTTACTTACCCGGCGGCCTCGGCCGGTGGAGTCGTTCCCCTCAGGGCAGTAAGCACAGCCGAGGCCAACACAACTCCGCTCACGGTGAACCACACTGCCGGCTTTCCTTCGGTCACTGTCTCTTTCAATCTTGCCCCTGCTGTGGCTCTAAGCGACGCGACCCGTGAGGTCGGGGAGATGCAGGCGCGGTTGGGAATGCCGTCAACCATTCAGGGCTTCTTTGCCGGAACGCTGCAGGCGTATCAGCAGTCGCTCAGCACCGAGCCGGTCTTGATAATCACGGCGTTGCTAGCGGTCTACATCGTGCTCGGCATTCTCTATGAGAGCCTGGTCCATCCTTTGACCATTATTTCCACGCTGCCCTCGGCCAGCGTCGGCGCGATGCTTGCCCTGCTCGCTTTCAACACCGACCTCAACGTCATCTCGATTATCGGGATTGTCCTGCTCATCGGTATTGTGAAGAAGAATGCGATCATGATGATCGACTTCGCTTTGGCAGCCGAGCGGCAAGAAGGCAAAAGCACATCGGACGCTATTTTTGAAGCCTGCATGCTGCGCTTTCGTCCCATTATGATGACTACCATGGCGGCGCTGTTTGGCGCGCTGCCTCTAGCCTTCGGCGCGGGAACCGGATCGGAGCTGCGCCAGCCCCTGGGCATCACCATCGTGGGCGGCCTGATTGTCAGCCAGATGTTGACGCTCTACACCACGCCGGTCATCTATTTGTATATGGACCGGCTGCGGCTGCGCGCGCTGGGCAAAGGCAAAGATAAAGGAAATGAACCAATTCAGGCCGTTTAGGAGTTTTTGAGAGAGTGGAAAAGAATGTTGGTTAGATTTCGATATAGAGCCGCGGCCGGCGACTCTATATCAAGTGTGAGAATGCTTGAGTTGGATGGGTTGAGAGAACTGGTTATGCAAAAGAAAGTCGCCATTTGCGGGGTACTCCTGAGCTGCGCCATGACCGGGTGCACGGTTGGGCCCAAGTATCATCCGCCTGTCACTCAGCCACCTGCGGCCTACAAAGAGCCGCCTGCTGTCGCTCTCTCCCCGGAGGCAGCTCAGGACAAAGGCACCTGGACGATCGCCCAGCCGCAGGACGCCAAAATACGCGGAGACTGGTGGGAGATCTTCAACGAGCCGGAGCTGAATGCTCTGGAAGACCAGCTCAATATCAACAACCAGAACATCAAAGTGTCCTTTGAAAATTTCATGGAGGCGCGCGCCCTGGTGGGTGAAGCGCGGGCGCAATACTTCCCTACCCTGACGGCGACTCCTTCCTACACCCGGGCAAGAAGCTCGGGCAACCTCAGCAATACTCCATCCGCCAATACCGGAAAAGAATCGACTATCTATTCGCTTCCGTTCGAAATCTCCTGGGCGCCCGATCTGTGGGGCAGAGTTCGCAGTGCGGTTCACGCGGCTCAATATAACGCACAGATCAGCGCGGCGGATCTCGAAAATGAGCGGCTCATCGAGCAGGCAAGCCTGGCGCAATTCTTTTTTGAGATCCGCGGCCAGGATGCTCTCATCAAGCTCTATGCGGACACCTATGCCGCCGACCTGAAGGCGCTCCAACTTGCCCAGGCTCTTTACGAAACCGGCATTAACGATTCCATTTCCGTCGTGGAAGCACAGAACACTCTGCAGAGCGTGCAGGCGACTGCGACCAATCTGGGTATTTTGCGCGCCCAGTATGAACACGCCATCGCCATGTTGATTGGCAAGGCGGCGCCGGATTTCTCTATTCCCGTACGGCCCCTCACTACGGCGCCTCCTCCAATTCCTATCGGATTGCCCTCGCAGTTGCTGGAGCGCCGCCCGGACATAGCCGCCGCGGAACGAGCCATGGCGTCGGCGAACGCCAATCTCGGGGTCGCCTATACCGCCTATTATCCCAACCTGACGCTTTCCGCCGCGGGCGGCACGGAAAGCTCGGCCTTCACGCATTTGCTGGACTGGCCCAGCCGGTTCTGGTCGATCGGACCGTCTATTTCGCAGCCGATCTTCCATGCAGGCCTTTCCGCGACTCTCCATCAGTTTGTTGCCGTTTACAACGCGGATCTCGCCACCTACCGGCAGACGGTTCTTACCGCCTTTCAGCAGGTAGAGGATGAGTTGTCGGCCACCCATCTGTCGTCAATCCAGATTCAGCAGCAGCAGCGCGTGGTCAGCTCTTCGCAGAGGGCGCTCGAGTTAGAGCTGGGGCGGTATCAGACTGGCGTTGATCCATATATCGATGTGGTCACATTGCAGAACACTCTGCTAACTAATCAGCAGACTTTGACCAGTCTGCAGGTGACGGAGATGCTGAGCGCGGTGCAACTGGTTGAGGCCCTGGGCGGCGGTTGGGATCGAACGCAGTTGCCGACTCCGGCACAGGTAACGGCCAATCCTCCCAAGGCGGATACCAAGCTCCAGCAGTAGGGGTTGTTGCGCGGCACTTGGAGTTTGAAGCCAAGCAGATTCCCTCCGGGAATGACAGAAAGAAAGGCAAAGGCAGTGCCGCAACCGCCCCATCTCGACCGGAGCGCTAAAGCGCTCCTTTCCCCCAACGGAAGCAAGCCCGTGGCTCTGCAAACGCCTTACTGCTTGCCTTGATGTCCTAAGGCGAAGCGGAGACCGATACGATAATTGAAGGGGAGCGCGGGGTAGCCGATGGGGCCAATTTGCCGATTGTCGGTCAAGTTATTGAGCTGCGCGTAGACTCCAATCGACGAGGTCAACTGAAAGCTGCCGCCCACATCGAGTTTGGCATAACCATGGTCGAGATTGCGGTTGGGCAGCAGCAGGGAGTTTCCTCCCCAGAAATCATAACCAGGCAGAAAGGTCGAGTCGTCACTGCGGCTGACAAAGGCTCCGGTGAACTGGGCTGCCCATCGCGTGCCGTTATAGCTCACGGTGGTAAAGCCGGTATGCGGCGGACGGCGAAAGGGCCGTGCGCCGCGCAGAGGCCCAAAAGCGCCAATGGGAATATTGGAGAAGGAGGGCACCGGACCGCCCGGAGGTCCGGTGTTATACGAAGGCTGAAGCGAATCGGAGGTAAAGGAGCGCTGCACTACCGCGTCCAGATAGGTATAGCCGCCGCGCAGAAAGAGATTGTGCAGCAGGCTGTATTCAATCTCAGTCTCCACTCCCTGCGCGCGGAAGGACTGCGAATTCAAGTCGATGCCCGGCCCGTTGATGAGGTAGCTTTTGAGCGCCTGCTGCTGGCTTGGAGTCAGGTTGGGAAGCAGGATTGGCACCTCGGTCGCAGGCACGGATTCGATTTGATTGCGGAACTGGTTATGAAAATAGGCGATGCGCAGAACCCCCCGCTCGCTGAGAAAGTTCTGATCGACTCCGCCCTCGTAGGTGCGCGAATCCTGCGCGCCGATCGGCGATATGTGGAACTGTTGGATGGCCTGCACGCCGCCCGGCTGGTTCAAGAGGAAGTCATAGAGCGAGCCGAACTGATCCTCGAGTGAAGGCTCCTGATAGCCATTGGCAAAATTGAACTTGATCTTTGTCCCGTGGAAGATCCCCTGACCGGGACGCACCGGATAGTAGGCCAGCCCGATGCGCGGCGTGCCTACAGTGCCGAAGAGCTGGTTTTTTTCCACTCCTCCGCCTAGCGTGTAATACACGCGGTTGTGAAAGTCTCCTTGAATTTGCCCGGTGTAGTCGTAGTTGGCGCGCTCCAGCGTTTGATGGATGGCATACGCCGGGGACTTCTCCGCTCCCCGCTCATCCTCAAAGCGAAAGCCTAAGAGTCCGGTGATGTGCTGGGTAAATTGGTAATCGCTCTGAAAGTAGAGTTGATCTCGGTTGGAGACCAGCTCCAGAGTGTTGGGATAGACGCCGGGAAAGTTTAGAACCGCCTGGCCGCTGGTGGAGTAGCCGTTGGCCCCGGCGATAGTGACCGCGAAGCCGTAGTAATTGGTCGAGGTGAAACCGTTCACCGTAGTGGGAATGGGAATGCCGGCGGGATAGAAATTGGTGGCTTCCTCGCGCTTGCGCGTCAGTCCGTAGCGAGCCATGTTATGCCAAGAGGGTGAGGTCTGGTTGTCAACGGACGCGCTCAGATAAGTGTCCTGATCCGATTGCTTGCCGGCGTTGGGAATTCCATAAAAGTTGAACGGGCCGGGCGTGCCCACCGCCGAAACGCTGTTGCGGGCAGTCACGCGAAACTGGGTAGCGCCGCTGAAGGAATAGCCCAGATTAGCGCTCGGAGTGTAGTCGTGGTACTCGTCCAGGGGGAGATTGTTGGCGCTCTGAAAAGCGGAGAATCCGCCATAGTAGTCGATCTTGTTATGCGTCCCCCCAAGCTGCAACTGGTTGCGAAAGGTGGAGAGGTTTCCATAGTCGCCTTCATAAAAGAGCGAAGGAAACGAAGTGCTGCCGCGCGGAGTGGTCAGGGCTACCACACCGGATGCCGCATCCGAGCCGTAGAGCACACTGTTGGGCCCACGGTAGAGTTCAAACTTTTCGATTCCCATGGTGGCCACATTGGCGAAGTCGAAGACGCCGCCGATATCGTCGATGGGAACTCCGTCCAATGTGACCTGATTCGAGCTCGAGTTTCCGCCGCGGACAAAGAGAGAGGCGAGGCCGCCATATTGCCCTTGCTGCACCACGAAAACGCCGGGAACCTGCCGCAAGGGATCGACGAGATCGATGCGGCTGCGAAAATCGGCATTACGCTGCACACTGACTGAAGAGCTCACCTGGGCCTGGGGCGTGGGCGTTCCCGTGCTCGGAGACGACAATCTCCTGGCGAACCACGGCCGGCTCCATAACCAGGTTTTCATTGCGACTATCCGCCGGCCCGGCGAAAAAGCTCTGGGTGGTGACCTGCTTGAAGGTTCCCGCCGACGCCAGCACGTAGAATCGCCCGCTGACGCCGGTCGTAAGCTGATAGCTCCCATCGCCCTGCGAAACGGTCTGGGCAATGACGCTGCCATTCTTGAGCAGGGCCACATTGGCATGCGCAATCGGGGCGCCTAAAGTGTCGGTGACGGTTCCGCGCACGACCGCCGCGCCGGTGGGCAGCGAAGAAGCCAGGAGCAGGCCGATCAAGAAGCAGAATCCCGCGAGCAAGCGGCCCCGCCATGAACCAACAACCATGAAGATCCTTTTAATTCCGGAACCGCATGGTGACCCCGGGACCAAGACTCGAACTTCCGACAAACGGTTTAGGAAACCGCTGCTCTATCCACCTGAGCTACGGGGCCACTGAAGTCGAGTTTACACTGGCGGGAGACAGCTTTCGCCGCTAGACGCAGGGAGTCCCTGTAAACTATAGGAGAGGACTTATGCCCGAGATTCAGCGTAGAAAGACGGTTGCAGTCAAGATTGGCAAAGTGCATGTAGGCTCGGAGTTCCCGGTAGTCGTCCAGTCGATGACCAATACCGACACCGCCGACGTGCCGGGAACGATCCAGCAAACCGCGGCGCTGGCTGCCGCCGGATCGGAGCTGGTCCGGGTAACGGTGAACAACGATGCCGCGGCCAAGGCGCTGCCCCTCATCGTCGAGGGCCTGAGCAAGCTGGGAATCGATGTTCCCATTATCGGGGACTTCCATTACAACGGGCACGTCCTGCTGAAGAAATATCCGGAGTGCGCGCGAGCCCTGGCTAAGTACCGCATCAATCCCGGGAACGCTTCGATCGGCGCCCACGGCGACGACAATTTTCGCACCATGATTGAGTGCGCGATCGAAAACGGAAAGCCGGTACGCATCGGAGTCAACTGGGGATCGCTCGACCAGAGCCTGCTCACGCGCATGATGGACGAGAACGCCAAGCGATCGCAGCCCCTGGACGCGCGGGACGTGATGATGGAAGCGATGATCGCGAGCGCGCTCGAGTCGGCGGCGGCGGCGGAACGCTACGGCCTGGGGCACGATCAAATACTCTTAAGCGCGAAGGTCAGCGGGGTGCGCGACCTGATCGATGTGTATCAGATGCTGGCAGCCCGCTGCGATTATCCGCTGCACCTGGGATTGACCGAAGCCGGGATGAGCATGAAGGGCATCGTAGCCTCGACCGCCGGATTGGCTCCGCTGCTGCTCCAAGGAATCGGCGACACGATTCGCGTCTCGCTCACACCCAAGCCCAACGGCGACCGCACCGAGGAGGTGCAGGTAGCGCAGCAGGTGCTGCAGTCGCTGGGCATTCGCAGCTTTACTCCACAAGTCACGGCCTGCCCCGGATGCGGACGCACCACCAGCACCTTCTTTCAGGAGCTGGCTCAGCAGATTCAGGGCTACGTTCGCGAGAGCATGCCGGCCTGGCGGGAGATCTATCCCGGAGTCGAGGAGCTGAAGCTGGCGGTCATGGGATGCGTGGTCAACGGACCGGGCGAGTCCAAGCATGCCAATATCGGTATTTCACTGCCGGGAACATTCGAGGAACCCAAGGCTCCCGTCTATGTGGATGGACGGCTGCTCACCACTCTGCGTGGCAACCATATCGTGACCGAGTTCCAGAAGATTCTCGATGAGTATGTCCGCTCGCGCTATGGCGCGGGTAAGGACGAGAAGCAGCTTGTTGAGGTGAGGTAGGTTGGATCCCAGGTCCCAAAATCGGGACCTGGGGCACCCACCGTACTTGCTGGTTTTGGAATCCCAACCGCAGATCTCTCCACTTCGCTTCGCTCCGGTCGAGATGACAAAGTTAGGTGTAGTTGCCAACCTAGGCTTCTGTATTTGCGCTTGCTTTTCTTTCTGTCATTCCCGTAGGGAATCTGCTTCTGGTTTCTTGTCTAGAGGCTGGAAACGGCTTCACGGTGCCTGGGTGCCCATATCTGGCGCGCTCTTTGCGCCAGATGTGGGAAACCGCAAATCTCTCCACTTCGCTTCGCTCCGGTCGAGATGACAAAGTTAGGTGTAGTTGCCAACCTAGGCTTCTGTATTTGCACTTGCTTTTCTTTCTGTCATTCCCGTAGGGAATCTGCTTCTGGTTTCTTGTCTAGAGGCTGGAAACGGCTTCGCGGTGCCTGGGTGCCCCATATCTGGCGCGCTCTTTGCGCCAGATGTGGGAAACCGCAGATCTCTCCACTGCGCTTCGCTTCGGTCGAGATGACAAATAAGGTGTAATTGCCTTCTAGAGGCTCGAAACGGCTTCGCGGTGCAATTGTTGCAGGGCTTTGACGGTGATGCGGCGACGCTGCGTGGCTGCTATTCCTTCAGCCGCCGCTCTGGCTGCCGCAATGGTGGTGATGGTCGGAATTCCGTTGGTCACCGCGGCGCGCCGGATCGCCTTCTCATCGAAGAAGGTGTCCTGCCCGTGCGGGGTGTTGACGATCAGATGGATGCGCTCGCCCTTGATCAGATCGACGACGTTCGGCCGGCCTTCTTTCACTTTGTGAACCCGCTCGACAATCATTCCAGCTTTTTCGAGCACTTCCGCGGTGCCATGGGTGGCGACCAAATGGAAGCCCAGTTCTACATATTGCCGCGCCAATTCGACCACCAGCACTTTATCCCTATCGTTGACACTGAAGAAGACGTTGCCCTTCACGGGAAGTATCTGCCCGGCGGAGAGCTGCGCTTTGGCGAAGGCCTCGCCGAAGTTGTCGGCCACTCCCATCACTTCTCCGGTGGACTTCATCTCCGGCCCCAGTACCGTATCCACGCCAGGAAACTTGTTCCAGGGGAAGACCGGCGACTTGACGAAGAAATGGGTTCCGGTAGCCAGGTCCCTGTGCTCGGCGAGCTGCTCGGGCAGCAGTTCCCGCAGAGTGCGGCCGGTCATCAAGCGAGCGGCAATCTTGGCTAAAGGCACGCCGGTAGCCTTGGAAACATAGGGCACGGTGCGCGAGGCGCGGGGATTGACTTCAATGACGAAGACCTTGTCCGGCTCGCCGGCTCTGCGCTGAATGGCAAACTGCAGGTTAACCAATCCCACCACATTGAGCGCCAAGGCCAGCTTGCGGGTATAAGCGCGGATAGTGTCAAGGGTCGAGGGAGCCAGATCGACAGCGGGGAGCACGCAGGAGGAATCGCCCGAATGGATGCCCGCCTCCTCGATGTGCTGCATGATGCCGGCGATCAAGACATCCCTGCCGTCGCACAGCGCGTCCACATCGACCTCCACCGCATCTTCAAGAAAGTGGTCGACCAGCACCGGCCGCTCCTGCGAATACTCGACGGCTTCTTTCATGTAGCGGCCGACCGCGTCAGCGTCATAGGCGATTACCATCGCCCGGCCTCCCAATACATAGGAGGGCCGCACCAGCACCGGGTATCCGACTCGCTCCGCGCCTGCAAGAGCTTCTTCAATGCTGGTGACCATCGCGCCTGGCGGCTGCGGAATCCCCAACCCCTCGAGCAGCTTGCCAAAGCGCTTACGGTCTTCGGCAAGATCGATCGAATCGGGCGAGGTTCCCAGGATGGGCACGCCCGCGGCCTTCAGAGAGAGCGCCAGATTGAGCGGCGTCTGACCGCCAAATTGAACGATCATGCCGACCTCTGCGCCCGAGGAGGACTCGTGCTCGTAAACGGCCAATACGTCTTCGAGCGTCAGCGGTTCGAAATACAGGCGGTCGCTGGTGTCGTAATCCGTCGATACCGTCTCCGGGTTGCAGTTCACCATGATGGTTTCAAATGCATCCTCGCGCAAGGCGAAGGCCGCGTGGCAGCAGCAATAATCGAATTCAATTCCCTGCCCTATCCGATTGGGCCCGCTGCCCAGGATGATGACTTTACGCTTGGCAGTTGGAGGGGCCTCATCCTCTTCGTCGTAAGTGGAATAGAGATAAGGGGTGTCGCTCTCGAACTCGGCGGCGCAGGTATCTACCTTCTTGAAGACCGGTTTGACGCCATGCCGGCGCCGCAGGTGCAGGATCTGGTTCGGTGGCTCCGCGCCCTGCAATCCCCAAACTTCCTCCAGCCGGGAATCGGAGATGCCCATCCGCTTGGCCTTGTATAGCAACTCGGGAGAGATTGAATCCGGCGACTGGGCCGCCAGCGTCGCGATCATCTCCGTGACTTCCTTGATCTGATAGAGAAACCATGGATCGATCGAGGTCATGCGGGCCACTTCGCGAACGGAGAGCCCGCTGCGAAAGGCATAACGGATGTAGTCCATGCGCTCCGGCTGCGGGGTCACCAGCCGCTGCGTCAAGCGCCGGGGCTCGATCACCTCCGCGCCCGTGCGCTTGCCGGTTTCGAGCGAGCGAAGCGCCTTCATCAGGGCCTCTTTAAAGGTCCGCCCAATGGCCATTACTTCGCCGACGGATTTCATCTGCGGCCCCAGGCTTTCATCCGCTCCGGGGAATTTCTCAAACTGCCACTTGGGGATCTTTACGACGACGTAGTCAATGGTCGGCTCGAAACAAGCAGGCGTCTTGCGCGTAATATCGTTGGGAATTTCGTCGAGCGTGTAGCCCACGGCCAATTTCGCCGCGATCTTGGCGATGGGAAATCCTGTAGCCTTGGAGGCCAGCGCCGAGGAGCGCGATACCCGCGGATTCATCTCGATCACGGTCATGCGCCCGGTTAACGGGTTGACCGCGAACTGCACATTCGATCCACCGGTTTCGACGCCTACCTCGCGCATGACGCGAATGGCCGCATCGCGCATGATCTGGTATTCGCGGTCGGTGAGAGTCTGCGCCGGGGCTACGGTAATCGAATCGCCTGTGTGCACGCCCATGGGATCGACGTTCTCGATCGAACAGATGACGATCACGTTGTCAGCCAGGTCGCGCATCACCTCGAGCTCGTATTCCTTCCAGCCCAGCACCGACTCTTCAATCAGGCATTCATGCACGGGAGAGAGATCCAATCCCCGGGCCAGAATATCCATCAGCTCTTCGCGGTTGTAGGCGATGCCTCCGCCGGAGCCGCCCAGCGTGAAGGACGGGCGGATAATGACCGGGAAGCCGATCTTGGCGGCAAACTCCAGCCCATCGCGGATATTGTTCACCAGGGCGGAACGCGGCACATCCAGCCCGATGCGGGTCATTGCATCCTTGAACAGGAGCCGGTCTTCGGCCTTCTTGATCGCTCCCAGCTTGGCGCCGATCAGTTCCACCCCGTATTTATCGAGGATGCCGGCATCGGCTAAATCGACGGCGAGGTTCAGCGCCGTCTGCCCACCAACCGTAGGCAGCAACGCAAATACGCCGCTGCGGCGCCCATCGACGCCGGTCATCGCTTCACATTCCTGGCGGATGATCTCCTCGAGGTATTCCCGGGTCAGCGGCTCGATATAGGTGCGGTCGGCAAGCTCAGGGTCGGTCATGATGGTGGCAGGATTGGAATTCACCAGCACGACTTCATAGCCTTCGGCCTTGAGCGCCTTACACGCTTGCGTGCCGGAGTAGTCGAACTCCGCTGACTGACCGATCACGATCGGTCCGGAACCGATTACCAGAACCTTGTTTATGTCGTTCCTGCGTGGCATTTGTTTCCTTAATTTGTAAATTTCTTTTTAAGCGCTAAGAAAGCTAATTGCTCAACCAAGCTTCACTTTTCGCTTTTAGCCTTTGCTCCAAGCATTTCCGCACCTTTATGTTAAAGATGGTTTAATGTCGGCCCTCAGCGGCTAAAGCCGTTGAACTTTTCAACCAGTTACGTACGGCCTGAAGGCCGTACCCTTCAACGGCGCAAGGCCGGACTCCTCTGCTGCGCAAGGCCGGACTCCTCTGCGGCGCAAGGCCGGACTCCTCTGCGGCGCAAGGCCGGACTCCTCTGCGGCGCAAGGCCCGACTCCTCTGCGGCGCAAGGCCCGACTCCTCTGCGGCGCAAGGCCCGACTCCTCTGCGGCGCAAGGCCCGACTCCTCTGCGGCGCAAGGCCCGACTCCTCTGCGGCGCAAGGCCCGACTCCTCTGCGGCGCAAGGCCCGACTCCTCTGCGGCGCAAGGCCCGACTCCTCTGCGGCGCAAGGCCCGACTCCTCTGCGGCGCAAGGCCCGACTCCTCTGCGGCGCAAGGCCCGACTCCTCTGCGGCGCAAGGCCCGACTCCTCTGCGGCGCAAGGCCCGACTCCTCTGCGGCGCAAGGCCCGACTCCTCTGCGGCGCAGCGGTCCCCCTTCTGCACAGCCATCCTCTATCATCACCACTACATCTTGTTCATTCATTCTGCTCTCTCCGCGGAATAGAGGTTTTTTGAAGGGGCGGGGCTTCAGCCCCGCCGCCCGATGCATCCTCCAAATGCGGCTTTAGCCGCTGAGGGAACGGATCAAGATCGCGCGCCAGATACGGATAAGACTCTGAGTGCTGACAAATCCCGGCTTCGGCCGGGTTGTGCTCGATATAGGTTAGATGACGACCCAAATCTTCAACATCCCGTATGCGATGGTCAGAGAATCCGGGTTGCCAGATATCGTGTTTCCAGTCGAAGCTCCTCTTGGCGCGAAACGAAAATCCACCCTTAATGTTTTGTATGGACCTTTCTAAACTCTCCCGCGGCGTCAACAGAATGTGAAGATGGTCTGGCATGATGACGAAAGCATGCAGGTGATAGGAGCTCGCCCGATAGTGCTCCAAGACCCCTTGCATCAACGCTGCCCAACGGTCGTGGCGGAAGAATGGCCTACGCTCCGCCGTCTGTGTGCTCACGAAGTAAGTGTGCCCAGTGGTCTTGATTGCTTCTCTTGCTGGCCTCACTTCGGTCTCCCCTAGGGCTAAAAAGCCCATAGTGGTTCTAGATCCCGACCCTCAGCGGCTAAAGCCGGTGAACTTTTCAAACAGTGAGTACGGCCTGAAGGCCGTACCCTTCAAGCCTACTGGCCCTACTCTTCAACAGCGTCAAGCCTGCACCTTTCAACAAAGCTGAAACCCGTAGCGAAACGTTGGTCACTGCTTGAACTCTTCCATCATTTTACGGAAGTCGCGGAAGAGGTAATGCGAGTCGTGGGGGCCGGGGCTGGCTTCCGGGTGGTACTGCACGCTAAAGAGCGGCAGTGAACGATGGCGCAAGCCCTCCAGGGTATTGTCGTTTAAATCGACGTGCGTCAGATCCACGTCGCTCTGCTTCATCGAATCGGGATCGACGGCGAAATTGTGATTGTGCGCGGTGATCTCGACTTTGCCGGTTTGCGTTTGCTGTACCGGGTGATTGCCGCCGTGATGGCCGAATTTGAGCTTGTAGGTTTTGCCGCCCAGAGCGAGGCCGATCAACTGATGCCCCAGGCAGATGCCAAAAATGGGCTTGCGCCCGGCGAGCTTGCGGATATTTTCCTGGGCATAGGTCACCGGCTCGGGATCGCCGGGCCCGTTGGAGAGAAAAATACCGTCAGGATTGAGCGCCAGTACATCCGCCGCCGTTGTCTCCGCCGGCACCACGGTGACCCGGCAGCCCTCGCTCGCCAGCATACGCAAGATATTGCGCTTGATGCCGAAGTCGTAGGCCACCACATGCAGCCGCGGCGGGGGCAACTGCTTACTTTCCGCATCCTGCTCCTGCGGCTCGCCACCTTGGTTACCCGAGTTTTCCAGGTCCCATTCGTAAAGAGACTTGGTGCTAACCACCTTGGCCAGGTCCATGCCGTCGATCTTGGCGATGCCGCGAGCCTTGTCGACCAGTTTCTCCGCATCGGTCTCGATCGAAGAAATCACGCCGCGCATGATGCCGCGCGCGCGCAAATGGCGCACCAGCGCGCGTGTATCGATCTCGGAGATCGCCGGAACATTAAAGCGCTCCAGGTATTCATCCGTCACTCGCTGCGAGCGCCAGTTGGAACTGATGGGAGAAAATTCGCGCACCGCCAAGCCTTCGATATAGGGCTTAGCCGCCTCATTGTCGGCTGCGTTGGTGCCGTAGTTCCCGATCTGCGGATTGGTCAGGACAACGATCTGTCCCGCATAGGAAGGATCGGTAAAGATTTCCTGGTAGCCGGTTAAAGAAGTATTGAAAACCACTTCGCCAAAACATTCCCCTTTGGCGCCGTGGCCCTCACCGCGGAAGATGCGCCCGTCTTCGAGCGCGAGAATTGCCGGCATCGCTTCTCCGTAGTGTGATTTTCCTAATTTTATAACGATTTGCGGAAGCGCGCGCGGACTAGTGTACGACTCCGATGTCCACCGTCGGCCAGTAGATAAAGGCGGCCTTGCCGTAGATCAGATCGCGGGGCACGGGTCCAAAGTCGCGGCTGTCGCTTGAGATCGAACGATGATCGCCCATGACAAAATACTCGCCCTTGGGAATGACGGTCTCGGGCTGGGACCGGCCGTCGCGATAGCGGCGGGGCACGTACGGCTCTCCCAGCAGCTCTCCGTTGATGTAGACACGTCCATCGTCGATACGCAGGTCGTCACCGGGCAAGCCAATCACGCGTTTGATATAGCTTTTTTGCGGATCGCGCGGGTAATAGAAGACCACCACATCTCCGCGTTCGATCTTCTCGAAATGATAGGCGAATTTGTTGATGAACAGACGGTCCTGGTCTTCCAGGCGGGGCAGCATGCTGGTGCCTTCCACCTTCACCGGCTGATAGAGAAAAGTGATGATGAAGATCGAGACCAAAAGGGAGAAGAGAATGTCGCGCGCCCAGATGCCGGGTTTTCTCGGTGGCCCGGGTTTTTTGGCGGCAGAGGTCTGCTCTTCCTGGCTGGCGGGCTCAGGCCCGCTACGGTACTGCTGAGGGTTCATCTTCTCCCGGTCTCTCCATCGATTTCATCCCACATCCAGAGCCAAATTAATTGCAAGTCGTTTGGCCCTGCTCGCAGACCCGCTGCGGCTTCTTCATCGGCTTCTGCTGATCCGCGGGATTGTAATTCTGCTGCAATTGCGCTGGCTGGATGTCGACCGCGGCAAACTGCTGAGCTTGGAGCGACAGCGGTCTTTGCAAAACCATTTCTATCGGCGAGCCGGGAGGGATGTTGATATCGTCGCCGCGAGTAAACATGGTGTAGAGAGCTCCGGCAGCCGCTCCAGCCGCCCCGCCGTACGCCATACCCTGAACGGGGCTGCCGCTTGCTATGCCGCCGATCGCGCCCAGGCCGGCTCCGGCCCCAGCTCCCTTGATCACGGTGCCCGCGTCGCGGCCCTTTTGGCTCGCCTGCTCCACCGTGCCTTCATCACCCTTCACATTCGGACCTGTCGACCCGGGAAGGCTGTTCACAACTCCGGGAATCGATACCACCTGGCCGTTGGGAAAGATCAGCGTATTGAAGTGAAATGTGATCTTTGCCCGGCCTTTGATCCGGCCCGGGCGCTCAACACGGTCCACCACGCCTTGCACGTAGACTCCGTCGGGAATCAGAACGTGCCCGTCGATCACGACAGGAAAGGTGGAAACCAGATAGACACCGTCGCCCGGCCGGGCGGTGCGGGTATTGACCGCGCTCTTCAGTGACAGCAAAACCCTGGTACCCGCAGGAACGAGATATTTTTGCGGCTGCGCGGAGGCGGGTGCAGCGGGCTGAGCGGCGGTTGGTGCAGCAGTCTCTGCGGGGGCGGCGGCTGCAGCGTCAGGCGCTGCAGCCGCGGGTTGAGCGGCAGGCGCGTTTTGCGCCGGCGCATGACCGATCATCCCAGCCGCTAGTGCTGCGACGAGCAACTTTGCACGCATAAAACCTCCGGACCCGAACCGTGAAATGATAGACCCAACTACTCCTCTTAATGGTAGCGCGTTTCACTTGTATTGGTAGTTGGCAATCACCCATGTCCTGCCCGCCGGTACCCATTCCGCTAGCTCCGCCGGAAGTACCCTCACCTCACCCGGCTGAGAACCAGCGCCTGCGCTTCGCCGCCGCCTACTCCATCCTGGAGCGCTCCATCGATCAGCGAGTTTTCCCCGGCGCCGCCTTTAGCGTACTGGTAGACAAGGAGATAATCGCCATCGATGGCGTAGGCCGGCTGACCTATGAGCCCTCCGCAGCGGCGGCCGACAGAGCGACGATCTACGATTTGGCCAGCGTTACCAAGGTGCTTGCCACCACCTCCATGGCGATGCTGCTCTATGAACGCGGACAGTTACCGCTCGATCGTGCCATCGTTGACTGGCTGCCCGCCTTCGCCGGGGGCGAGCGGCCGGGGAGCCAGCGCTACCGGGTGACTCCCCGCATGTTGCTGGCGCACTCCTCCGGGCTGCCCGGTTATGTCCGGCTCTTCGAAAGCTGCCCTGATGGCGATGCGCTCTTCGCGGCCTGCCTGCGGCTGCCGCTTACAGCAGAGCCCGGCGCGCGCGCCGAATATTCCGATATGGGATTCATTCTCCTGGGCAGAGTTCTGGAGACGATCGCAGGAGAACCTCTGGACATCTTTTGCAGGCGTGAGATCTTTGCTCCGCTAGGCATGAACAGCACCTGCTTCCGCCCTCCGCCAAGTTGGATTCGCTCGATCGCGCCCACGGAAGAAGACTTGACCTTCCGTCATCGCATCATTCAGGGAGAGGTGCAGGATGAGAACTGCTTCGTCCTGGGTGGAGTGAGCGGCCACGCCGGACTTTTCTCAAACGCCATAGACCCGTTGCGCTATGCGCGATGCCTGTTGAGCGGAGGCGGAGGACTCTTTCATCCGCAGACGATCCAACTGTTCACCACCCGCTCGGAAGTTCCCCAGGGAAGCTCACGCGCATTGGGCTGGGACACGCCTTCCCCTCCCTCTTCTTCGGGCCATTTCTTCAGCCCGCACTCCGCCGGACATCTGGGTTATGCGGGCACTTCGTTGTGGATAGACTTCGAGCGCCGGATCGCCATCCTGCTGCTCACCAACCGGACCTGGCCGCATCGAGAGAACGAGGCCATCCGCCAAGTCCGTCCCGCCTTTCACGACGCTATCGTAGAAGTGATCTGACGCTCATATCGGGATTTTGTGAAATCCCACGTTTGTGGAATCCCACATCTGGCGCAAAAGGTGCATCCAACCCAAAGTCTAAGCGGATGAGCAGAATTTCTCTGAGAACATGGTTGTGCCATCGAAGGCACTCCTGAATGTTGGTCCATTCCGCGTGAGTTGGGGATAAAATTGAATCGTTCAGATGGGACGAAGACTATGGCCACGACGACAACCCAACCTGGAGAGAGTGTCAATAGCAGCGAACCCCACAGCGAGCACGTAGCAGAGTTGCACGAGCTCACTACAGAGAGTTCCAACGACGCCTCCATCGGTTTTGACACTAAATCCGCCCTCGATATTGCACGCATCATCAACCACGAAGATTCGAAGATTGCCGCGGCGGTCAAGAAATCCCTGCCCGAGATCGCGCTGGTGATCGACATGGTGGCGCGCAGCCTGCGCGATGGCGGCCGCCTGATCTACGTGGGCGCCGGTTCAAGCGGACGCATCGCCGCTCTCGATTCCTCGGAATGCCCTCCCACCTTTTCCACCCCGCCTCTCTCGGTGCAATACATTATGGCCGGAGGACCGAAGGCGCTGGCTACGGCGGTGGAAGTCAACGAGGATTCGCCCGAGCTCGGTCAACGCGACATGGCCCGCCGCCGCCCCACGCGCAAGGATGTGGTGATCGGACTCTCTTCCAGCGGACGCACTCCCTACGTGGTCGCGGCGGTGGAATATGCCCGCGCGCGCGGCGCCAAGACGGCTGCAGTCAGTTGCAACCACAACACTCCTCTTGCCGCCGTAGCGGAGATCGGCATCGTGGCCGAAGTTGGACCGGAAGTTGTCTCCGGCTCCACCCGCATGAAAGCTGCGAGCGCCCAGAAGATGGTGTTGAACATGATCACCACCGGCGCAATGACCCGGCTTGGATATGTGTATGACAACCTGATGGTCAACGTTCATATGCAGAACACCAAGCTGATGGAGCGGGGCATCAACATCCTGATGCGCGCCTGCAAAGTCGATCGTGAGGAAGCCGTGCACGCGATCAAGTCCGCGGGCCGCAGCGTGCCCGTCGCCCTGGTGATGCTCAAGGCCGGAGTAGACAAGCCTGAAGCGGTACGCCGCTTAGCCAAGTCCGACGGCAACGTCCGCCTGGCGATTGAGGATACGACGCTGGAATTGTAGAACTCCGCAGCCGTCCCACAGAAAGTAACTGCCAAGCAATCTATGGACAAATTTGTCATCCGCGGCGGCAATCCGCTGCTGGGAACTATCCGTGTCAGCGGGGCCAAGAATTCGGCCCTGCCGTGCATGTCGGCTGCCATCCTCACCGAAGAGGACGTGGTGCTGGAAAACGTTCCCCAGGTGCGCGACATCGAAACCGAGCGCAAGCTGCTGGCATCGATGGGAGCTGAAGTCGAACTCGGCTACGGACGCGCCCAGCACCGCACCACGATCAACTGCCGGAGCCTCTCCGACCCCACCGCCAAATACGAGATCGTCAGGACCATGCGCGCTTCTTCGCTGGTTCTTGGTCCCCTGGTTGCCCGCTGCGGTTTCGCCCGGGTGGCGCAGCCGGGAGGCTGTGCCATCGGTGACCGTCCCATCGATCTGCACCTGAAGGGTCTTGAAGCCATGGGCGCCAGCATCCTGCAGGAACATGGATATCTTGAAGCGCGAGCCAAACGGCTCAAGGGCGCGCACATCGTCTTTGACAAGATCACCGTCACCGGGACCGAAGATTCTGATGATGGCCGCAACCTTGGCCGAGGGCGAAACGCTGATGGAGAACTGCGCCCGCGAGCCCGAGGTTTCCGACCTTGCCGCACTGCTGAATGCCATGGGAGCACAGATTGAAGGCGCCGGTTCGGCAACCATCCGCGTGCAGGGAGTGGAAAAGCTGCACGGCGCCAGACACCGCATCAACCCCGACCGGATCGAGGCGGGAACCTTTCTGATTGCCGGAGCTATAACCAGCGGCGATCTGGTGGTGGCTAACTGCCAGCCCGCGCATCTTTCGGCGTTGATCGCGAAGCTTGAGGCTTCAGGCGTTCGCATCGATCCGCTGGGACCGGAATCGCTGCGGGTGCGCAGCGAAGGAAAGCTTTGCGCCAACGATGTCTCGACCGAGGAGTATCCCGGATTTCCTACCGACATGCAGGCCCAGTACATGGCCTTGGCGACCCAGTCGGAAGGCACCTCCATGGTAAAGGAAAACATCTTTGAGAATCGGTTTATGCACGCCGGCGAGCTGGTCCGCATGGGCGCAAATGTCAAGGTGGACGGACGCACCGCCATCGTGCGCGGGAAGACGCCGCTCTCAGCCGCGGCTGTCATGTGCTCCGATTTGCGTGCCTCGGCTTCGCTGATTCTGGCCGCGCTGGTTGCCGATGGAGAATCCATTCTCGACCGCGTTTACCACGTAGATCGCGGCTACGAACGCATCGAGGAGAAGCTCCGCGGCGTGGGCGCGCAGATACGCCGCATGGGCGATCTGTTTAATAATGGAAAAAGGGACTGAAAGAGTCTGGCCCTTAAACGCAGAGCTCTCCCGTTCCGAGTTGCCTTCCTTCTGTCATTCCCGCAGGGAATCTGCTTCTGGTCTCTCGGACGCTGCGTACTTAGAGAAGCAGATTCCCTTCGGGAATGACAGAAAGAAAAGAAGAGGCAACGGCGGTGCTGCAACCGCAGATTTCTCCACTCCGCTTCGCTTCGGTCGAGATGACAAATTTAAGGTGCAGTTGCCGATGAAGCATTCGCAACCTGTCTCATCTCATTTTCGTTTCTTTTGGGCATGCATCTCAGCAAGACGAGAGGATCTCAATGGCCAATAACGCAACTCCAAATCAGGATCGGGCGCTTCGCGAGCAACTAGTCGAATGCCTACGCGGCGGGAGCGCGCATACCGGCGTGATCTCCGCTTTGGAGAACTTCCCTCCCGAGCTTTATGGCGTCAAGCCGAGTCAGTCTCCCCACTCCGCCTGGGAGCTGCTCGAGCACATGCGCATCGCACTTCATGACCTGCTCGACTTCTCCACCAACCCCGAATATGTTGAGCAGACCTGGCCGGACGATTACTGGCCCGCGTCTCCCGCTCCTCCATCTCAAGATGCCTGGCGCATCTCGATCGAAGCATTCAAGCAAGATCTGAATGCCTTCGAGCGTCTGGCTGGAAATCCAAACAGCAATCTTTACGCGGAGATTCCCTGGGGCAAAGACCACCAGACCCTGCTCCACGAAATCCTGCTGGCCATCGATCACACCAGTTATCACACAGGGGAGCTTGTGCTGCTTCGCCGCATACTCGGCGCCTGGAGGAATTAGAGCGGAGGGGGGATTCCGCAAATCTCGATGAACAGCGTCGTCGTGACGCCTGGCGGGTAACGGAGTGTCTCGAGTTCGGAGAAAAAGACCCAGGCTAGCTGCGCAAGCCGGGGGCACCCGCATTTCCAGGAATACTGTTTCAAGACTCGGAACGGTGAAGATCAGTCCTCAAGTCCCGCAGGGACGACTGAAAATAGCCCAGCACGTCAGTGCTGGGGTCCGGTAGGAAAGCAAGCCTAGTCCCGTAGGGACGACTGACACAGTGTAGATTCCGCTGTCTAACATGGCTGAGAAATCGATTCAGTCGTCCCAACGGGACTTCCCTGATAAACAGAGTCTCCCCAGCACTGGCGTGCTGGGCTATTTTCAGCCGTCCCTACGGGACTCATACAGAACCGGTGCCCCAGGCTCGCGCAGCTATAGCATTTTCGGAAAAGGTGTAGACCGAAGCCGCAACTGCTGAGTGGATTTTTCCTCAAGAAAAATCCACCTCCACGTCTCTCAAGAGTTCACAGTATTTCCGAAAATGCCGTAGCCCGGGCCTTTTGAGGCAATCCTTTGCATGATCTAGACGCTTTCCATCGAGATTTACACGTCCGAGAATGGTTGAAGAAGGGGCTTCAAAGGAAAACTTAGCCGAAGAGCCGGCTTAGCAATTCTGCCGCGCGGCCGCGGAGACGGCGGGAGAGCGGGGGCCCGAGCGCTTCCCTACCCTTGCAATACTGGCAGACCGCGGTGCCGGTGCACTCTTCGCACTCGGAGCGATCCGCATTCAGGTGGATGTTCTTTCCCGTGCCGTAGCATTTGGAACACTTGCCGCTGCCCGGATAGTCGTCGCAGTGTTCGCATCTGTTCACCACGCCCAAACATAGAAAGACCGCTACTCTCTCATTTCCAACTCACGGCCAACTGCCAACGCAATTGGCGTTCGGCCGTCTTGCGCAGGACGCGCTCAAACTCCTCGATCTCCCGGATCACCGCCGAAGTATCGGTTCCCAGGGCGGAGGGCGATGCCCTCAAATGATCGAGCAGGGCGCAGATAGTAATCAGGCCATCTTGCGGCGAGAACCACTGTGGCGGAGGCAAGGTCTTGGCCCACTCGGGATCGCCGGCCCCCTCTTCCAGGAGGAGCGCCATGGAATTTTCATCCGCTGAAAAGAATTCCAAGAGCGGCTGAACTCCGATGCGCTGCGCCATCTTCTCCAGAGCATCTTCATTGCGCGCCAGTGCCCTACCGTTGACGAAGATATCGAAGCCCGGATCTTCTCCCTCGACGACGATGTATAAAGAGGCGCTCATCGCCTGAAGTTTACCGCAAATTCGCAATTCTGTTCTCGCGTAACCCGGCTTGTTGAGCGGCCGGTTACCCGATGTCTCAACGGCAATGCACAGATGAAAAAGGGGCTGCGCTCACCGCGCAGCCCCTTTTTTTTCACCTTCTTTAGATCGAGGTCAACGGCCGCCGCTGCCCGGTCCACGTCCGCCCCCGCCGCCTGGTCCACGTCCCCGGCTGCGGCTACGGCGGCGGCGCTGCCCGCCTGCCCCGCGCCCGCCCCGGCGCCTTCCGGCCGGCGCGTCTCCGGCTGGCCTTCCACCTGGCCTTCGGCGCGATTGAAGTTAGGCTCGTCGTCACCTTCGGTAACGGCGCGTTGTCGTCGAAGTCGTCGCCGCCTTCAATGGTGATGGTGCTGGCGTTGGAAAGCGGCTGACGCTCGCCGTCGGGCTGGGTTCGAGGCGCTCGCGGCGCATCTCCGTTGGCGGGTCCGCCCGCCGGGTGGGCCGGCCAGCGCCCGGGAAGGCCGAGTTTTCTCCAGGCGCTCCCGGAGCAGCGCTTCTCTCGAGAGCCCGAGCGATCGGCCTGATGCCCAGCACCTTCACCAGAACCTGATCGCCTTCGCGCAACCGTCCTTGACGTCGTTGACGCATGCCGGCAATTTCGCCGACGTGGAGCAGTCCGTCATGTTCCGGCGAAGATCTCGACGAAGGCGCCGAACTCGACCCGGCAACCACTTTGCCCAGGTAGGTCTTGCCCGCCTCCGGCACCGCGGTCAGATTGCTGATCATTTCCAGGGCCTTTTTCAGACCATCTTCATCGCTCGACGCGACATTCACGCGTCCCGTGTCATCAACGTCGATCTTGACTCCGGTGGCTTCGATGATGCCGC